>NZ_JACHLZ010000001.1:0-2400000 GCF_014204755.1 Brachybacterium aquaticum | reverse complement strand
CGACCGACGCGACCACCGACGTGGTCGAGACGATCGTGATCCCGATGCCGATGAGGGCCAGGTCCTTGGCCAGTTCGCGGGAGAGCGCGAGCGCACCGAGCAGGCTGAGCACGAGCAGCGCATGCCCCCAGCCGCCCAGCTGCAGGCCGAACAGCAGCAGCGCGGAGGCGGACACCCCGGCGGCGGGCAGCAGCGCGAGCCGCGGCGTGGCGGGCGGGGCCTCGGCGTCAAGGTCCGGGGACGTCATGGGGACAGCATGACAGGCCGAGAACCGCCGCGGCCGCCCTCACATGTCGGCGAGGGAGGTGACCAGGCGGCCGTCGTCCGTGCAGAGGGCGGCGAGCTCGATGAGGTCACCGGCCTCGCTGACATTCGCGTGGCCCTTCCCGGTGAGTGCCGGGGTCACGTCCACCCAGCCGCTCCCGCAGTCCGCGAAGTCCGTTTCGAGAGTGGGGACGAGCAGACCTCGCACCTCGTCCTCGGTAACCGGCTCCGGGCCGTCGGGACCGGTGACGAGCTGCTCGCTGACCTCGGGGCCGATCTCGATCACGGCCTGCCACCAGTAGTCGTCCGGTCCGGGAAGCGGTGCTCGACCGTGCGGGTCGGTGAACCGGCCCTCGGTCATCGTCACCGAGTCGGGGTCGCCGAGCGCGGGGAAGTGTTCACGCACCTGGTCCTCCGACTGGGAGAGCAGGTCGCGCGGGTAGTAGCGCTCGCTCTGCGCGTCGTGCGCCCAGTCCTCGTCCGCGGAGCGGTCGCCGCCGAGCAGGCCGCAGCCCGCGAGCACGGTCGCGGTCAGCGCTCCGCCTGCCAGTGTGCGCAGCACTGTGCTCCGGCCGTGTCCCGAGTTGGTGATCCTCATGGTGGTCCCCCTTCTCCCCGCCGCCAGTTCTACCAGTCGGCGGGGAGGGGCGGAGGAGCCGACCCAGAACCCTCCGGCCCAGAACTCTCCGGCTCAGAACTTTCCGGCTCAGAGCCCCCAGGCCTCGGCGAGCAGCTCGAGGCCCTTCAGGCGGTCTGCCGGGTCGTAGTAGTAGGCGGTGAGGATGAGCTCGTCGGCCTTCGTCGCGGCGACGATCTCCTCGAGCTGGGCGACGACGGTGGCGGGGGAGCCGACGGCCTTGATCGACAGGGTCTGGTCGACCTGCGAGAGCAGGTGCGGGGCGGCGACGTCCTCGATGTCCTTGGGCGGCTGGATCTTCTGGCGCTGCCCGGTGACCACGCCGAGGAACATCTGCTGCAGCGTCGTGTACTGGCGCTGCGCCTCCTCGTCGGTCTCCGCGATCACGAGGTTCGCGCCCACCATGGTGTGGGGGGCCTCGATCTGGGCGGAGTCGGCCGACGGGTCGAAGTGGGCGCGGTAGGTCTCCAGCGCCTGCAGGTACTGGAACGGTGCGAAGTGCGAGGCGACGGCGAAGGGTAGGCCCAGCTGCGCGGCCAGGCGCGCGCCGTTGGCAGTGGAGCCGAGGATCCACATCGGCACGTCCGTGCCGCGGGCGACGTCCGCGTGGATCGGCAGGCCGCCGGTGTACTCCTCGCGGGACCAGTCGCGCATCTGCTCGACGGCGGTGATGAACGCCGACGGCTCCGCGGAGGTGCGGGCCAGCAGCTGCGCGGTGAGCTGGTCGGTGCCCGGCGCCCGGCCGAGGCCCAGGTCGATGCGGTCGCCGTGGAACTGCACGAGGGTGCCGAACTGCTCGATCACGGACAGCGGCGAGTGGTTCGGCAGCATGATCCCGCCGGAGCCGACGCGGATCCGCTCGGTCATCGAGGCGGCGCGATCGATCAGCAGCGAGGTCGCCGAGGAGGCGAGGGAGTTGGTGTTGTGGTGCTCGGCGAACCAGTAGCGCTCGTAGCCCAGCCGGTCTGCGGCCTGTGCGCCCTCCATGGAGGCGGCGATCGCCTCACGGGTGCTCTGGCCTTCGGAGATGGAGACGAGATCGAGGATCGACAGGGGCACATGAGGCGCATTCATACTGTTCAGGCTATCCACGCGCGCCCGGACGCGGGCGGGGCGGCGGTGAGAGGTTCTCGACCCCGGATCCGGGAAGATTTCGGGCCCGGCCGACGTTGCCCGCAGGCATGAGGTACTCCCTGCTCGACCGCTCCCGCACGCGCGCGGACCATTCCGAGCAGGCCGCCCTCGGCCACAGCCTCGAGCGGGCGGTCCTCGCGGAGCAGCTCGGGTACCACCGCTTCTGGGTGGCCGAGCACCACACCGTGCCGGGCATCGCGTCGGGCTCCCCGGCCGTGCTGCTGGCCGCGATCGGGCAGCGCACCTCCCGCATCCGGCTCGGCTCCGGCGGGGTCATGCTCCCCAACCACCGTCCCCTCGTCGTCGCCGAGCAGTTCCTCATGCTCGAGGCGCTGACGCCCGGGAGGGTGGATCTCGGGCTCGGCCGCTCCCTCGGCTTCACCGCCCCGGTGCGGGAGGCCCTCGGCCGCACCGAGGCGACCCACGAGCAGTTCGCGGCCGAGGTCGCCGAGGTGCGGGAATACCTCGAGGGCACGGCGGCGCTCACCTCCCGGCCCGTCGCCGCGACCCCGCCGCCCCTGCACCTGCTCGCCACCGGCGCGGGCCTCGCAACCGCCGCCTCGCTCGGGCTCGGGGTGGTGCTCGGCGGGCCGGCGCTGCTCGGCGACCGGATCGGCGAGCGACTCGCCGAGTACCGTCGCGCGTTCCGGCCCCACCACGGCAGCACCCCGCGCGTCATGCTCGCGCTGGACCTGCTGGTCGCCGACACCGACGCCGAGGCCCGCGAGCTCGCGCTGCCCGAGGTATGGGCGATGGTCCGCTCCCGCGAGACGGGCGCGTTCCCACCGCTGGAGAGTGCGGAGGCCATCCATGCTCGCGTCCTCTCCGCGCGCGAGCGCGCGCGGATCGAGCGGGGGCTCGCGGCGAGCTGGGCCGGCTCCGAGGCCACGCTGCGGGAGCGCGTCGGCCGCCTCGTCGAGACGACGGGGGCCGACGAGATCCTCGCCTCCGGCTCGACCACCGACCGCGACGCACTCGCCGAGTCCGATCGCCGGGTGGCTGCGCTGCTCGGGTGAGCCGCGCGAGCCCGTCGGCTCACCCCACCCGCACCCCGAGGCTCAGCGCGATGTTGCCGAGGACCAGGAGCACCAGGACTACGAGGGCGAGGAACGGAACCCGCGGCAGGCGCAGCGGTTCGAGCTCCACGTCCTGCACGGCGCGGGCGAAGATGTGCGCCATCGGCGCGAACACGAGCACCGCGGTGCCGGCGGCGACGATCGCGATCCGGCTGCCGGGCGGGACGTCCGCGGGGCTCACCGCGAGGTACAGCAGGCTGAGACCCATGGGGACGCCCATACCGAACAGCCACATGTACAGCGTCATCGCCTGACGGTGGGGGTTGCTGTCCCCGGTGTGACGGGCCATCTGGGTGGCGAAAGCGCGGGCGTTGGCGAACATGCCCGCCACCCCGATCAGCAGCGCGAGGACCTGCCCGGCGACCGGGATCTCCAGCAGCTGCGCCGCGAGGCCGGTGATCAGGTGCGCCAGCTCGTGCACGGACACCATCAGGATGCTCGCGATCAGCGCGAGGGTGACTTTGACCAGTAGGAACGAACGGGCGCTCGAGGGTGGGACGTCGCCCGGCAGGGCATCGGGGCTGCGGCCGGGGCGTACAGTGCGCGCAGCGACGGGATCGGTGATGCGGTCGGCGGCGGTGGGGTGGACGACAGGCGGTCGTCGGTGGACATACCGGGCATACTGCCACCGCGGTCGGACTCTGCACAGGCCCCGGCGGGTCCGTTCAGCCGTCCCGGCTCACTGCTCCCGGGTCAGAGCTCCTTCCAGAAGCAGACGCTGATCCCGTCGGTCGGATCGTAGGGGGCGTAGACGTCGGTGTGCTGCCAGCGGGTCCGCTCGTAGAGCGCGATCGCCTCGGGCTGGCGGTTGCCGGTCTGGAGGAACAGCTCGGCCGCGCCGCGATCGCGGGCCTCCTCCTCGAGGGCGGTGAGGACGCGGCTCGCGAGACCCGCCCGGCGATGGTCGGGGTCGATGAACAGGCGCTTGACCTCGAGACGATCCGGGAGGCGGCGCAGGGTCCCGGTCGCTGCGGGCTCCCCGTCCACGAGCGCGAGGACCACAGTCTCGACGTCGTCGGCCGACGGGGGAGCGGGCGGCGGAGCGGCGGCCCGCAGCGCGGCGTAGCGCGGGGCGATCTCCGCATCCATCGCCGCCCGCAGCGCGACCGCGCGCGGATCGTCCCAGCCGGTGCGCGCGAGAGTGAGGAGGCGACCGTCGCGCAGCGTCGTCGAGCCCGCGGTGGCGGTCTCGGACGTGGCGGTCCCGGTCGGGACGGTTTCGGTCGCGGCGGTGTCGGTGCTGGTCACGTGCCCACCCCCGCGGCGAGCTGCTCGCCCGCGGCAGCGGGCCCGTCGACCGTCCCCGACTCGCCCTCCCGGCCGCCCGACCCGACGGGGATCGAGGCGAGCAGGGCGCGGGTGTAGTCCTCGCGCGGGGCGGAGAGCACCTCGGCGACGGTCCCGGACTCGACCACCTCGCCGCGGCGCAGCACGGTGAGGGTGTCGGCGAACTGGCGCACCACGCCGAGGTCGTGGGAGATGAACAGGTAGGTCAGGCCCAGGTCCCGCTGCAGGCTGGTGAGGACCTCGAGGATCCCGGCCTGCACCGTGACGTCCAGGGCGCTGGTCGGCTCGTCCAGCACCAGCACGTCCGGGCGCAGGGCGAGGGCGCGGGCGATCGCGACGCGCTGGCGCTGCCCGCCGGAGAGGGCACCCGGGCGGCGGCCGCGCAGGGACTCGGGCAGACGCACTGCGTCCAGCGCCCAGGCCGCGGCGGCGGCGCGCTCGGCACGGTCGCCGACCTTGTACCGCTCGAGCGGCTCGCGCACGATCCGCTCCACGGTCCAGCGCGGGTCCAGGGACGTGAAGGGGTTCTGGTGGACGATCTGCAGGTGGCGGCGCAGCTCGCGCAGCCCTGCGCGGTCGGTGGGGTCGACGGTGCGGCCGCCGACGGTGAGGGTCCCGGCGTCCAGCGTCTCCAGGCCGAGCAGGGCCCGCGCGGCGGTGGACTTGCCGGAGCCGGACTCGCCGACCAGGGCGTGGGTTCGGCCGCGGGGGATCGCGAAGGACACCCCGTCCAGGGCGCGAACCTCGCGGTCCCGGGAGCGGAAGGTGCGGGTGATCGCGTCGGCCGCGACCTGGACCGTGCGGTCGAGGGGATGGCGGGCGTCGCGCTCGGCGCGCAGGGGTGCGAAGCGGTCCGGGTTCAGGCCCGGCACGTCGGCCTGCAGGGCGCGGGTGTACTCCGAGCGGGGCGCGGTGAACACCGACGCGGTGGGGCCGGCCTCCTGGAGGGTGCCGTCCTGGAGGACCACGACCTCGTCGGCGCGGGCGGCGGCGATCGCGAGGTCGTGGGTGATCAGCAGGATGCCGATGCCGAGCTCGCGGCGCAGGTCGTCCAGCAGGTCCAGGATCTGCTTCTGCACCGTGACGTCGAGGGCCGAGGTCGGCTCGTCGGCGACCAGCAGCCGCGGCCCGGGCAGGATCGCGAGGGCGATGAGCACGCGCTGCAGCTGCCCGCCGGAGAGCTGGTGGGGGTAGGAGTCCGCGATGCGCTGCGGCTCGGGCAGCCCCACCCGCTCGAGCGCGGCGAGCAGGAGGGCGTCGCGCTCGGCGCGGGTGCGGGCGCCGGGCACGAGCGCCGCCGCCTCCAGGGCCTGGGAGCCGATGGTGCGCACCGGGTTCAGGGACGAGCCCGGATCCTGCGGGACGAAGCCGAGCACACGGCCGCGCAGCGGCAGGAACTCGCGATCGCGCAGCCCGGTCACCTCCCGGCCCTCGACGGCGATGGAGCCGTCCACACGGGCGCGGCGGGCGCCGAGCAGGCGCAGCACCGCGCGGGCGATGGTGGACTTGCCGGAGCCGGACTCGCCGATCAGGGCCAGGGCCCGCCCGGCGCCGACGGCGAAGGACACGCCGTGGACCACCTCGGTGTCCCCGTAGGCGACGGTGAGGTCCTGGACCTGGAGCAGCGGGGCGGTGGGGTCCTGGGCGGTGGAGCTGCGGGGAGTGCTCATCGGGCGTTCCTTCCCTGGTCGAGCCAGCGGCTGAGCCGGCTCACGGACAGCACGACGACGGCGATGACGATGCCCGGGGCGATCACGAGCCACGGGGCGTGGATGAGGTGCTCACGGCCGTCGGAGACGAGCAGACCCCAGTCGGAGGCGGGCGGCGGATCGCCGTAGCCGAGGAAGGCGAGCCCGGCGATCACGAGGATCGCGATGCCGAACTGCAGCACGGCCAGCGACAGCACCGGGCGCAGGGCGTTGGGCAGCACGTGGCGGAAGAGCACGTAGGCGCTCGAGCCGCCGTTCACGCGGGCCGCCTCGATGAACACGCTGGTGCGCACGCGCAGCACCTCGGCGCGCATGAGCCGGGCGAACACCGCCACGGCGGAGACGCCGGTGGCGATCGCGGCGTTGCGGGTGTCGTAGCCGAGGGCGGTGACGACCACGACGGCCAGCAGGAACCCGGGGATCGCCAGCAGCACCTCGACCACGCGGCTCACCACCGCGTCGACGATCCCGCCGAGGTACCCGGCCAGCAGGCCCAGCAGACCGCCGAGCACCAGGCCGATCGCGACCGCGATCAGGGCGGAGGTCATCGAGGAGGCGGAGCCGTGGATGATGCGGGTGAGCAGGTCACGGCCAAGGTGGTCGGTGCCGAGCCAGTAGGCGGCGCCGGGGGCGATGAACTTGTCGTCCGGGATGCCGATGGCGGGGTCGTGCCCGGTCAGCAGCCCCGGGGCGAGCGACCAGGCGAGCACCACCAGCAGCACCGCGGCGGAGAGCAGCACGGACAGCGGCGGGCGGGTGCCGGTCGCGGCACGGGAGCGGGCGGCGGCGCGGACGCCGGGGGTGAGAACGGCGGCGCTCATCAGCGGGCCTCCTTCGCGGTGCGCAGGCGCGGGTCCAGCAGCGGGTAGAGCAGGTCGATCACGAGGTTCACCACCACGAACACGGCGGCGGAGAGCACCACGGCGATCAGCAGCACGGGCACGTCCTGGGCGGCCACGGCCTTCTGCACCACGGTGCCCACGCCGGTGCGGCCGAAGATCGTCTCGGTGATCAGGGAGCCGCCGAGCACCTCGCCGAGCACGAGGCCGATCACGGTCACGGTCGGCAGGAGGGAGGGGCGCAGCAGGTGGCGGACCACGACCTGCGCGGGCGGCAGGCCGCGGGCGAGCGCGACCTCGGCGTAGTCCTGGCCGGCGGCCTCGTCCAGCGCCGTGATGAACACCTGCGCGATCTGGGCGGAGACCGGGATCGCGAGGGTGAGCGCCGCGGCGAGGGTGGAGCCGGGGCTCTCGGAGTCCACCAGGCTGAACAGGCCCAGGTTCACCGCGAGCACCTGGATCAGCACGAGGCCGATGAGGAAGTTCGGGGTGGACAGGAACAGGGTCGGCACGGAGCGGACCAGCGAGTTCGCCCGCCCCTCGGGCAGGACCCGGGAGAGCAGGCCCAGCACCGCGGCGATCGCCACGGCGAGCACGAGGGCGGTGGAGGCCAGCGCCAGGGTGGAGGGGATCGCGGCGCCGAGCATCGCGGTGACCGGCTGCGAGGTCGCCAGCGACGTGCCCAGATCGCCCTGGAGGGCATGGACCAGCGAGACGACGAGCTGGACGAGCACCGGCTGGTCCAGGCCGTGGTAGGCCCGGATCTGCGCCTTCTCCTCCTCGGTGTACCCGGCCTGCGGGTTGTCGAGCTGGGCCGAGATCGGGTCGCCCGGGATCGCGGCGAGCACGAGGAAGACCAGCACGTAGGCGAGGAGGATGACGATCAGCGCCTGGCCGGTGCGGCGCGCGGCGAAGCCGGCGTAGCGCCGGGCCGTGCGCGCGGCGGCCGACGGGGCCGCGGGGGCGAGGGCCCCGGTCGGACCGTCCGGGGCGGTGGGGGAGAGGGTGCTCATGACGGCTCCTTGGTGGCGGCGTGGTATGAGGGGATCGCCACCGCGTTGAAGGTGATGCCCTTCAGGTCCGGGGACTGCACGTAGATGCGCTGCACGTTCTGCTCGAGCGGGATGAAGTAGGCCTGCTCGAGGACGTGGCGGGACAGCTCGTCCACCAGACCCGCCCGCTCCTCGCGGTCCGCGGCGCCGGCGACGGCGTCGCGCAGGCGCACCAGCTCGGGGTCGGAGGAGCCGACGGAGAACCAGTCCTCGCCCTCGTCGGTGATCACCCCGGCCACGGTGCCCACGTCCACGAAGCTGCGCGTCACCTCGCCGACGCCCTGGGAGAGGTCGTTGGTGACCCGCTCGGTCCAGGTGGGGATGTCGAGCTTCTGGGTGTGCACACGGATGCCGAGCCGGCGCAGGTGCTGGCTGATCAGCTCCGCCTCCGGGACGGAGCCGGTGAGGTACGGGGTGGGGTAGAGGGTGAAGCCGAGCTCGGTGCCGTCCTTCGTGCGGAAGCCGTCGGCGTTGCGCTCGGTCCAGCCGGCCTCGTCGAGCAGGCGGTCGGCGAGCTCGGGGTCGTACTCGAACAGCTCGGTGAGGTCGGTGGTCTCGGGCACTCCGGCCTGCAGCCAGCTGGTCGCCGGCTCCCACGCGTCGGTGAACACGGTGCGCAGGATCTCGGCGCGGTCGATGCCGCGGGTGAAGGCCTGCCGCACGCGCACGTCGTCGAAGGGCGCGACGTTCGTGCGCAGGCTGTAGCCGTGCACGAAGCCGAGGTAGCGGGGCACCTCGATGTGGAACCCGGCCTGCGTGAAGGAGTCCAGCACCTGCGGGTTCACGTTGTAGGCGATGTCGGTCTGGTGGGCGCGGGCGGCGGAGGCGCGCAGCGTGTCGTCCGGCAGCACCGTGTAGGTGATGGCGGCGAGCGTCGCGGGGCCGGACGCGCCGAGCGCCGGCGGTGCCCAGTCGTAGTCCTCGCGGCGCACCAGGCGCACGTGGTCCCCGGCCGCCCAGCTCTCCAGCACGAACGGCCCGGAGCCCACCTGGGTGGACAGGTCGGACTGCTCCTCGAGGCTGCCGGCCAGGGACGACGGCGCCATCAGCTGGCAGCCGTGGTAGCCGAGGGTGGGCAGGAAGGACAGGGTGGGGGCGGTGAAGGCGACGCGCACGGTCAGCGGATCCAGCGCCTCGGCGCCCTCGAAGGTGCCGCCGGGGAACAGGCCCACGCGGGGGAGGCCCTCGTCGGGGCGGCCGACGGCCCAGGCCTGCAGGTTCGCGATGACCGCGTCGGCGTCCAGCGGGGTGCCGTCGGAGAAGGTGACCCCGTCCTTCAGGTGCAGGACGTACTCGGTCGCGTCCTCGCTCTGCTCCCAGGACTCGGCGATCCACGGGGTGACCTTCCCCTTCGGGTCGGTGTGGACGAGCTTGTCGGTCAACTGCTGCCAGACGTTCGCCTCGTAGCTCGAGATCGCGGACTTCGCGGGGACCCAGCCGCCGTCGAGGTTCGAGATGAGGAAGGACAGCTCGAGGTCGTCGCCGGTCCCGTCGGCGCGGGCGACCTCGCGGACCCCGCCGACGAGCGGCAGGCCGACGGCGAGGCCCACGGCCCCGGCGCCGAGTCCCTGCAGGAGTCGACGACGGCTGGGGCGGGTGGCGGCGGTGGTGCTCATCGGCGGGCCTCCGGGTCGGTGAGGGCGGCGGCGAGGCGGGTGACGCCCTCGCGCAGGGCAGGCTCGTCGAGATGGCTGATGCCCACGCGCAGACGGCCGGCGTCCGTGGAAGTGAGCTCGGCGCCGGCGCCCTCGAGGGCGCCGGCCCCGTCGGCCGACGGGGATCCGGCGGCGCGGCGGGCCGGGGCGGTGTCCGCGGCGGTGGCGAGACGGAAGTAGCGGCCCGGCACGAAGTCCGTGCCGGTGCGCTCGCGGGCGATGCGGCGGGCGGCGGCGAGGTCGATGGCCTCGTCCACCTGCGCCCACAGGAAGATCCCGCCGGTGCGGTGGGCGATCTCGATCCCGCCGGGCAGGGCCTCGTCCAGCAGCCCCGCGACGAGGTCGAAGCGGGAGGCGTAGGCGGTGCGGGCGCGGTCGGCGATCCCGTCGAGGCCGCCGTGCAGGGGCGCATGCTCGCCCGCGCCGACGACCCGCTCCACGATCGCCTGGACGACGACCGAGGAGTGCTGGTCCTGGTTGGCGCGCAGGCGGGTGACGGGGCCGACGAGCCACGCGGGCAGCACCAGGTAGCCGAGCCGCAGCCCGGGGCCGAGGATCTTGGAGAACGTGCGCACCCGCACCACGAGGTCCGAGTCGGTGGTGAAGTCCGCGGGCGTCTCGACGCCCGGGAAGGCGAGGCCGGCGTAGGCGCTGTCGGAGACGATCACGAAGCCGTGCCGCTCGGCGAGGGAGACGAGCCGCTCCCGCTGCGCGGCCGGGACGATCAGGCCCGTGGGGTTGTGGAAGTCGGGGACCGTGTAGAGTAGCTTCGGGCGGGCCCCGGCCTCCAGGCGCTCCTCGAGCGCGTCGAGGTCCAGCCCCTCCTCGGTCAGGGACACCGGCAGCACGTCCACGTCGTGGTGCTGCAGGTCGCGGAAGATCAGCGGGTAGGTCGGGTCCTCGACCGCGATCAGGTCGCCGCGCTCCAGCAGCGCGTCGAACACGAGGGACAGGCCGTGGAAGGCGCCGTTGGTGACCAGCACACGGGAGGCGTCCACGCCCTCGCGCCGGGCGATCCACTCGCGCAGCGGGGTGATGCCGGGCGCGGCGCTGTACTGCAGGGCGTCGACGAGGGCGGCCGGATCGGTGGTGAGGTCACGGGCCGCCTCGCGCAGAGCGGCCAGCGGCAGCAGGTCCGCGCTCGGGGCGCCGCCCATGAGGGAGACCGCGCCGGGTACGGAGGTGCCACCGGGGCCGAAGCCGTGGGAGAGGTCCTCGCGAGCGGCGAGGGGCGAGAGCAGACCGGCGGCGAGGGCCGCGGGATCGAGGGCGGTCGTGGTCATCACAGGGCCTTCCCGGGGTTCAGCAGATGGTGGGGATCGAAGGCGTCCTTCAGGCGGAGCTGCAGGTCGCGGGAGGGGGAGGAGAGCTCGAGGTCGAGCCAGCCGCGCTTGGCGGTGCCGATCCCGTGCTCGCCGGAGATGGTGCCGCCGAGGTCCAGGGCCGCACGGACCAGGTCGTCGGCGGCGTCGTGGATCGCCTGGGGCAGCTGCCCGGGCACGTCGTCCTCCCGGGCGGGCAGGGCCAGCAGCGGATGGAGGTTGCCGTCCCCGGCGTGGGAGACGGCGGAGGTCTCCACGCCGTGGCGCTCGCCGATCTCGGTCAGGGCCGTGAAGATCTCGGCGAGGCGGGACTTGGGCACGGCGATGTCCTCGCCGAGGCGGTGCCCGCCGGCGCCGGAGCCGCGACCCGAGCGGCGCAGCTCCCACAGGTGCTCCGCCTCGGCCTCGTCCTCCACGATGCGGATCTCGCCGCCGGCGCCGGTGAGGGCGGCGGTGAGGTCCGCGGTCTGCTCGTCCAGGCCGTAGCCGTCCAGCTCGATGAGCAGGATCGTCGAGGTTCCGTCGGCGAGGGTCGAGCCGGTGTTCTCGTCGATGTCGGCGAGGGTCCCGCCGTCCAGCAGCTCGGTCGCGGCAGGGCGGACGGGGCTGAGCGAGATGGCGTTCACGCCCGCGGCCGCCTCGGCGGTCGTGGCGAAGCGGGCCAGGACCGTGCGGCGCGCGACGGGCAGCGGGCGGATCCGCACGGTCGCGGCGGTGACCACGGCGAGGGTGCCCTCGGAGCCGATGAGTAGCTGGGTGAGGTCCAGGCCCGTCACGCCCTTGAGCGAGCGGTGCCCGGTGCGCAGCAGGGTCCCGTCGACGAGCACGGCCTCGAGGGCGAGCACGGACTCACGGGTCACGCCGTACTTCGCGCAGTGCAGTCCGCCCGCGTTGGTGGCGATGTTGCCGCCGAGGCTGGAGAGGGTGGCGCTGGCGGGGTCGGGGGCGTAGAAGAAGCCGTGCGGGGCGAGCGCCGCGGAGAGGTCGGCGGTGATGACCCCGGCCTCGACCACGGCGACCTCGTCCAGCGGATCGATCTCGCGGATCGCCGTCAGCCGCTCCAGGCCCAGCACGATCGCGCCCGGGGTGGGGACCGCACCGCCGGAGAGCCCGGAGCCGGAGCCGCGCGGCACGACCGGGGTGCCGGTCTCGTGGGCCAGGCGCAGAGCCGCCTGCACGCCCGCGGTGTCGCGGGGGAGCACGAGCAGGAAGGCGGTGCCCTCGGGGGCGCGGACGGCGGCGTCGCCGGTGTAGCGCGGGTCGGGGGCGGTGATCACGGCGTCCTCGCCGAGCTGCGCGCGCAGGCGGGCGGCGAGGTCGTCGAGGTCCGAGGTCGAGCCGGTGGGCGCGATGGCGGTCACGGTGCTCCTGGGGAGAGTAGGGGCGGTGGTGCGCGCCCCATCGTGGGGTACGGACCCCCATAAGCACAAGCGATGATCGACATAAGAGTTCACCGTGTGCGACACAGGTGACGTGCGCCACTGGTCCTTGGCCCCGGCGGCAGTCGCGCGAGCGCCCCGCCGATCGAGGATCGGCGGGGCGCTCGGAGGATGGAAGGGGGCGTCAGACCTGCGGCGGAACCGTCGGGTCGTGGTCATCCCCGTGGATCGGGACGTGCGCCTCGGGGATGTCCTCGTAGCTGGCGGGGTCGGAGATCGGCTCGAGGTGGGTGAGCACGCGCAGCATCGGCATCGCCGCGGCCAGCTCGTCCTCGAGGCCCTCGATGTAGTCGTGGCCCTGCTTGACCGTCCACTCGTCCGGCACGAGCACGTGCACGTTCATGTACTTCTCCTGCCCGGCCTCGCGGGTCTGCAGGCCGTGGAAGGTGACGGTGCCGTCGGTGCGGCGGCGCAGGATCTCGGTGATCACCTCGTGCTCCTCGTCCGGCAGCGCCTTGTCCAGCAGGCCGGAGACGGACTCGGAGATCAGGCCGATGCCGGTGACGATGATGTTCACGCCGACGGCGAAGGCGACGATCGGGTCCAGGCGCTCCCAGCCGGTGAGGACCACGGCGGCGACGCCGATGAGCACGCCGGCGCTGGTGACCACGTCGGTCATGAGGTGCTTGCCGTCGGCCCGCAGGGTGATCGAGTTGTGCTTCTTGCCCGCGCGCAGCAGCACGAGCGCGACGCCGCCGTTGACGAGCGAGGCGATCACGCTGATCGCGAGGCCCCAGCCCACGTTCTCCAGCGGCTGCGGGTTCAGGAAGCGCTCCACGGCGGTCACGAGGATCACCGCGGCGGCCACGAAGATCATGACGCCCTCGACCGCGGCGGAGAAGTACTCCGCCTTCGCGCGGCCGTAGAGGAAGCGCTCGGTGGCCGGGCGGATCGCGACGCGCAGCGCGATGAGCGCGACCACTGCGGCGACGAGGTTCACCACCGACTCGGCGGCGTCGGAGAGCAGGCCCACCGAGCCGGTCATCACCCAGGCGCCGGCCTTGAGGGTGATGGTGACGATCGCCGCGGCGATCGAGAGCCAGGCGAACTTCGTGAGGTCCACCCGCTGCGGGGTCGAGCGGGAGGGGCTGGGCGGGGTGGGGGACTCGGGGGAGGTCGAGGAGTCTGCGGAGGTCATCAGCGGTCCTTGCGAGGCGGGTCGGGGGCGAGCGAGCCGTCCGGGGCGATGTGCGCGAAGATCTGCTCCACCAGCTCCACCACGTGCGGATCCTCCACCGTGTAGTAGCTGTGGCGGCCCTCGCGGGTCGCCGAGACGATCCCGGTCAGGCGCAGCTTGCGCAGGTGCTGGCTGGTGGTGGGCAGGCTCAGGCCCACCCGCTCCGCCAGCTCGCCCACGTCGTAGCGCCCCGTGCTCATCAGCTGGACGAGGTGCAGGCGGGCGGGGCTGGCGAGCATCGAGAAGGTGTCCGCCGCCGCCGCGAGCTGGGGCTCGGTGGGGAAGCGCTCGGGGGTCTCGCTCATGGCGTCGATCCTGCCCACGTTTTGTCATTCGCGCAACTGACGAAATGGGAATGTGGCACGACAGACGCGCGCGGTCGTACTGTGAGGCCCCCGTCACAACGACGTCGACGAAGGAGTCTCCTCGCATGTTCAACCTCTCCGTGGTGCTGGAGGACAGCGCCCGCACCGTCCCCGACACCCCGGCCGTCGTGCTCGGCGAGACCGTGCTGACCTATGCCCAGGTCGACGCCGCCGCCAACCGCGTCGCGCACCTGCTCGTCGAGCTCGGCGTGGAGCCCGGCGACCGCGTGGCCCTCAGCTGTCCCAACCTGCCCCAGTTCCCGATCGTCTACTTCGGGATCCTGAAGGCCGGCGCCGTGGTGGTGCCGCTGAACGTGCTGAACAAGCCCCGCGAGATCACCTACTACCTCGACGACACCGACGCCAAGGTCCTCTTCGCCTTCGAGGGCACCGAGGAGCTGCCCATCGGTCGTTTCGTCGTCGAGGGCGCGCAGGCCGCAGCCCGGCCGCCCCAGGTGGTCCTGATGACCGCGGACCCGTCGGCCGAGAGCCCCTACGAGGGCGTGCCCACCCTCGCCGGTGCGGTCGCCGACAAGCCCGCCGCCTTCCCCACCGTGCTGCGCGCCGAGAACGACACCGCCGTGGTGCTGTACACCTCCGGCACCACCGGGCGGCCCAAGGGCGCCGAGCTCAGCCACTCCAACCAGCTGATGAACGCCCTGACCTGCAACCGGCTGTTCGGCACGAAGCCGGGGGAGGACACCCACCTCGTCGCGCTGCCGCTGTTCCACACCTTCGGGGCGACGGTGAACATGAACGCCGGATTCTCGATGGGCGCCACGCTCGTGATGATCCCGCGCTTCGATCCGCAGCAGGCGCTCGACCTGCTGCTGCGCCACCGCGTGACCTTCTTCGCCGGCGTGCCCACCATGTGGTGGGCGCTGCTGCGCCTGCTCACCGGCGGTGCGAAGGCCGACGGGCTCGCCGAGCACCTGCGCCTCGGCGTCTCCGGCGGCGCCTCCCTGCCCGTCGAGATCCTGCGCGGGGTGAAGGAGGCGCTCGGCATCTCGATCATGGAGGGCTACGGCCTGTCCGAGACCTCCCCGGTCGCCTCCTTCTCCCTCGCCGACCGGCCGCGGCCCGGCTCGATCGGCCTGCCGATCTGGGGCGTGGAGATGGACCTCATCGACCCGGCCGACCCGGACTGGGCGCGGGTCACCGAGGAGGGCGCGATCGGCGAGATCATCGTGCGCGGCCACAACATCATGACCGGCTACCTGGGCCGCCCGGAGGACACCGCCGCCGTGATCCGCGACGGCTGGTTCCGCACCGGCGACCTCGGGCGGCGCGACGTGGAGGGGTTCTACTACGTCGTGGACCGCTCCAAGGACATGATCGTGCGCGGCGGCTTCAACGTGTACCCGCGCGAGGTCGAGGAGGCGCTGCTCAGCCACGAGCAGGTCTCCCTCGCCGCCGTGGTGGGCGTGCCCGACGAGCGGCTCGGCGAGGAGATCGTCGCGCACCTGATCCTCGCCGACGGCGCGACGATCACGGCCGACGAGCTGAAGGACTGGGCGAAGTCGCAGATGGCGGACTACAAGTACCCGCGCCGCATCGTCATCGCCGAGCAGCTGCCGATGACCTCGACCGGGAAGATCCTCAAGCGCGAGCTGCGCTGAGGGATCAGCGCTGAGCATGCGTCCGGCCCGGTGCCCTGGGGCACCGGGCCGGACGGCCGTTCGGGGGAGCTCCGCCGGAGCTCAGTCCACGTAGCGGGTGGGCTGCTCGGCGACGGGCAGGCCCGCCTCGGCGTACGCCCGGAAGCCGCCGACGAGATCGGTGGCGCGGTGGAAGCCGAGGTCGCGCAGGTCCCGGGCGGCGAGCGAGGAGTAGTAGCCCTCGTTGCACAGCACGACCACCAGGTCGTCGCGGTCCGGACCGCC
The DNA here is from genome assembly GCF_014204755.1 of Brachybacterium aquaticum. Lineage (NCBI taxonomy): Bacteria > Bacillati > Actinomycetota > Actinomycetes > Micrococcales > Dermabacteraceae > Brachybacterium > Brachybacterium aquaticum. Next base: position 2,384,161 of record NZ_JACHLZ010000001.1, on the reverse strand, counting down.
CGCCATGCGGTGGGCGCTCGCGGGATCCAGGCGCCACTCGAGCACGAGCCGCTCGACGACGGTCGTGCCCGGCACGTGCCCCTCGGGGTCGCGGGTCACGGCCGAGCGGATGTCGATGACGTGCGCGCCGGCCTCGAGCAGACCGGGAAGGTCCGCGGGCTCCACGCGGTCCACGCCCTCGCGGGAGGCCGCGAGGATCTCGTCGATCCCGGGGGCGGCGGGGGCTTCGGCCCGGCGCCGTCCGTGGCCGGGCGCGGATGCGGCCCCGGCGGCGGTCATCAGCGGCGACCCGAGGAGAACGCCGCGAGACCACCACCGGAGCGATCGCCGCTGGAGGTCGAGTAGCGGGTGGGGGAGGACTCGCGCCGCGCGCCGCCCTGCCCGCCGGAGCGACCCTGCCCGCCCGAGCGGCGTCGGCCGCCGCCGGACTCCTGGCCCGCGCCCTGCTCCTGGCTGCGACCGCCGACCTGACCACGGCCGCGGCCGCCGTTCTGGCCGTTCTGACCGCCCTGGCCACGGCCGCCGCCCTGGCCGCCGCGACCGCCCTGGCCACGGCCTCCCTGACCGCGACCGCCCTGGCCGCCGCGGCCCCGGCCGCCGCTGCGACGCTCGCCGGTCAGGCGCGCCTCGTCGACGGGCGCCTCGGGCTGGCGCGGCTCGTGGGTCTCGACCCGCTCACCGGGGGCGAGCTCGGTGAGCACGGGGCTCGTGGAGACGACCTGCTGGTGGTAGGTGGGGGTGATGCCGGCCTTGCGCATGAGGTCGGAGACGTCGCGCTTCTGGTCCGGGGTCTGCACGGTGATCACGGTGCCGGACTCGCCGGCGCGCGCGGTGCGGCCCGAGCGGTGCAGGTACGCCTTGTGCTCCACCGGCGGATCGGCGTGGACCACGAGGGCCACCTCGTCCACGTGGATGCCGCGGGCGGCGATGTCGGTGCACACCATGGTGGTCGCGGTCCCCGAGCCGAAGGCCTCGAGGTTGCGGGTGCGGGCGTTCTGGGAGAGATTGCCGTGCAGGTCCACCGCGTCGACGCCGCGGGCGCTGAGCTTGCGGGCGAGGTTCTTCGCGCCGTACTTGGTGCGGGTGAACATGATGGTGCGGCCCGGGGCGGCCGCGAGGTCGCGCAGCACGTCGAAGCGGTGCGTGGGATCCACCTCGAGCACGTGGTGCTCCATGGTGCCCACGGGGCTCGTGGCCGGATCGGCGGAGTGGGTGACCGGGTCGTGGAGGAACTCCTTGACCAGCTTGTTCACGCCGGAGTCGAGGGTCGCGGAGAACAGCATGCGCTGGCCCTTGCGCGGGGTGGCCTCGAGGATGCGGCGCACCATGGGCAGGAAGCCCATGTCGGCCATGTGGTCGGCCTCGTCGATGACGGTGATCTCGATGGCGCCGAGGTCCGCGTGGCCCTGACCCATGAGGTCCAGCAGACGGCCCGGGCAGGCGATGAGCACGTCGAGGCCGCCGGCGAGGGCGTTCACCTGCGGGTTCTGGCCCACGCCGCCGAACACCACGGCGCTGCGCAGGTTCGCGGCCTTCTCGAGGGGCCGCAGCGACTCGTGGATCTGGGTGGCCAGCTCGCGGGTGGGGGCGAGGACCAGCGAGCGCGGCCGACGGCCCACGCGGCGGCGCGGCTCGGCGAGCAGGCGCGCGACCAGGGGGAGGAGGAAGGCGTAGGTCTTGCCCGAGCCGGTGCGGCCCCGGCCCAGCACGTCGCGGCCGGCCAGGGAGTCCGGCAGGGTCGCGGCCTGGATGGGGGTCGGCGCGGTGATGCCCTGCGGCGCGAGCGCGTCGACGAGGGCGGTGGGCACGCCGAGGCGTGCGAAATCAGAGGTGGTCACGAAGGGTGATCCGTTCTGTGCGATGCACCCCGCCCGAGGACGTCAGGGCAGGGCTGAACGCAGCAGCTCTCCTCGGCCGACGCTGTCTCCGCGGCGGAGCCTGCCGCGCTTCCTGCTCGACGGGGTCGAGGGGCGCGGGGCTGTCCGGGCGGGACCTGTGCCGCGGCGGGAGGACGGCACTTGTGTGCACAGTACGCGGCGCACCGCCACGGGGCGACGATGCGGCGCGGGGGTGTGAGATACCACCCGGTCACCGGCGTCCGCCCCGGGCGCTCGTCGCTGAGAGGACGAGTGCTGCCGCGAGGGGGTGCGCTGCGGTGGATCGAGCCATCCCGTCAGCCCCGGGCTCGGCCCGGACGTTCCGTTTGCAACGATGCATATCGGGTGTCGGTGCGATTGACTGGTGCGGACAGATCACCGCCGACCGCGCGCCAGGAGCCCTGCGATGACCCACCCGATCTCCGCGCTGCCCGAGAGCCTCACCGCGCTGTTCGCCCGCGCCGACGCACTCGCCGAGCTGCTCGACGCCCCCGCGTCGGCCGCGACCGACGTGCCCCGCCCCGAGCACCCGCGCCCCCAGCTGCACCGCCCCACCTGGCTGAGCCTGAACGGGACGTGGCAGTTCGAGATCGACCAGGGCGACTCCGGACGCGAGCGCGGCCTGCTGGAGCGCGAGCTCGCGGGCACCATCACCGTGCCCTTCGCCCCGGAGACCGAGGCCTCCGGGATCGGGAACCGCGACTTCCTCGAGGCCGTCTGGTACCGCCGCACCGTCACGATCCCCGCCGAGTGGGAGGGGCTGCGGCCGCTCCTGCGCTTCGAGGCCGTGGACTACGACGCGACCGTCTGGGCGAACGGCCAGGAGGTCGCCCGCCACCGCGGCGGCTTCACCCCCTTCTCCGCCGACCTCTCCACCGTCCCCGGCGTCGGCCCCGGCGCCGAGGTGGAGATCGTGGTGCGCGCCCGCGACCCGCACGATGTGCCCCAGGCCCGCGGCAAGCAGTCCACCTGGTTCCACGCCACCCATGCCAGCTACCACCGCACCACCGGCATCTGGCAGAGCGTGTGGCTCGAGGGCGTGCCTGCCGACGAGATCCGCGAGGTGCGGATCGTGCCCTCGCTCGCGGCTTCCTCCTTCGCCCTGACCGTGCCGCTCTCCCGTGCCACCCCCGGCGCCGTGCTCGAGGTGATCGCCTCCGCGCCGGGCGGCGAGGAGGTGGCGCGCGCCGAGGTGCGCGCCGACCTCGACCTCGCCCCGCAGCTGCAGCTGGTCATCCCCGCCGAGGCCGTGCGGGTGTGGGGGCCGGGCGCCCCGGAGCTGTACGCGCTCCAGGTGCGGCTGAAGGGCGCCGACGGGGAGGTGCTGGACGAGGTCCGCTCCTACGCGGGACTGCGCTCGACCACCCTGCGCGATCACGAGTACCGCATCAACGGGAAGAAGGTCTTCCAGCGCCTCGTCCTCGACCAGGGCTACTGGGAGGAGTCGTTCATGACCTCCCCGAGCGACGAGGCGATGACCACCGACATCCGCCTCGCGCTCGAGGCCGGGTTCACCGGTGCCCGCCTCCACCAGAAGGTGTTCGAGCAGCGCATGCTCTTCCGGGCCGACCTGCACGGCTACCTCGTGTGGGGGGAGTTCGGAGACTGGGGCGCGTCCGGGCACGGCCCGATGGGCGACAACCAGCAGCCCACCGCCTCCTTCGTCGCCCAGTGGGTCGAGGCCGTGCGCCGCGACCTCAGCCACCCGAGCATCATCGGCTGGTGCCCCCTGAACGAGACCCACCAGGTGCTCCGCGACCGGCTCACGCAGCTCGACGACGTCACCGCCGCCATGTACCACGCGACCAAGCTCGCCGACCCCAGCCGCCCCGTGCTCGACGCCTCCGGCTACTCCCACCGGGTGCGCGGCGCGGACGTCTACGACTCCCACTCCTACGAGCAGGATCCCGAGCGGTTCCGCACCGAGCAGGCGGGGCTCGCCGACGGCGCCCCGTTCGCGAACCGTCGCGAGCAGCCCGAGGACGAGATGCCCTTCGCCGACGGCACCTTCTCCGTGCCCTACGCCGGCCAGCCCTACTTCGTCTCCGAGTACGGCGGGATCTGGTGGAACGAGGAGGAGGCCCGGAAGGCCGCCGACGCGGAGCGCGCCGGGAACAACGCCGCCGAGTCCTGGGGCTACGGCCAGCGGATCGCGAGCGAGGAGGAGCTCTACGAGCGCTTCGAGGGACTGACCCGCGTGCTGCTCGAGGACCCGCTCATGTTCGGCTACTGCTACACCCAGATGACCGACGTGTTCCAGGAGAAGAACGGCGTGGTCGACTTCGCCCGCGGCCGCAAGCTCGACCTCGCCCGCCTGCGCGCGGTGCAGGAGCAGCAGGCCGCCTACGAGACGGAGGGCTGACGCGGGGCGGAACGACGGCGGAGAATCCGCTGGCCGCGGCAGGCCTCGGGGCGCGAGGATGGGGACCATGACCGACACCCCCACCCTGCGCTTCGAGGCGCTCACCGTCGAGGACGTCCCGGCGCTCACCTCCCTGCTCAACGCCATCGACGCCCACGAGCAGACGGGCGAGTCCGCCGAGGAGCCGAGCATCCGCGAGTGGCTGCAGTCCCCGCGGCTGTCCCTTCCCACCGACACCGTCGCCGCATGGGACGGGAACGGGCTCATCGGCTTCGGCCTCGTGACCGTTGCCGCGCATGCCGACCGCGACGGCCGCGCCCGCGTGAACCTCGCCGGCGGCGTCCACCCCGCGCACCGCGGCCGCGGACTCGGCACCACGATCCTCGCGCGCCTCGAGGAGCGCGGCACCGAGCTCGCCGCCGAGCGCCACCCCGGACTTCCCGCCGTGCTGCGCACGGGCGGCGGCCGCGACCCCGAGCCGGAGCTGCCCGTCGGCGGAGCGGACGTGCGGCCCGTGCTCGACCGTCGCGGCTACCACCGGGTGCGCTCCTGGTTCGAGATGGAATGCGAGCTGCCCGGCGAGGCCCTCGAAGTGCCCACCGTGGAAGGCGTCGAGATCACCGCTCCCACCGCGGAGCAGAGCGAGGCCGTGCGCCTCGCGCACGTCGCCGCCTTCGCCGACCACTGGGGCTCCGCCCCCATCGACGCCGAGACCTGGCAGCTGTGGACCACCTCCCACACCTCCCGGCCCCGGCACTCCACCATCGCCCTGGACGAGGACGGCACCGTCCTCGCCTACGCGGTCACCTCCGAGGACAAGCCCGGCACGCTGCACGTGGCGCTCGTGGGCACCCGCCCCGAGGCGCGGGGGAGGGGCCTGGCCCGCGCGGTGCTCGCCCGCACCCTCGCCTCCGGCGCCGAGGCCGGGTTCACGGACGCCGTCCTCGAGGTCGACGCCGAGTCCCTCACCGGCGCGACCCGGCTCTACGAGGCCGTCGGCTTCCGCCGCGCGCACGTGTACGCGACGTACGAGCGGGCGGTGGGCTGAGGTCCCGCTCGCTCCCGCTCCCTTGATTTCGACCGCATCTACTGTCCATAGTGTCTATGGACAGTAGATGCGGTCGTCGTCGGTGGCCGCCGGACCGGGGGAGGTGAGGCGACGATGCACATCCCGCTGGACCCCTCCGCTCCCGAGCCCATCTACGAGCAGATCCGCGCGCACCTGGCCGAGGCGATCCTCCGCGGTGACCTCAGGGCGGGGGAGGTCCTCCCGTCGCTCCGCGCCCTCGCACGGGATCTGCGCGTCAGCGTCATCACCACCACCCGCGCCTACAACGAGCTCGTCGCGGACGGCCTGGCGGACGCGGTCCAGGGCAGAGGCGTCTTCGTCCGCGCGCAGGAGCCTGGGGAGGTGCGCGCCCGGGCGCTGGAGCGCATCGACGACCTGCTGGGTGGGGCGGTCCGGACGGCCGGCACCGCGGGGATCCCTGCCGACGAGCTCCGGCGCCGCCTCACCCGCGTCCTCGAGGAGGAGGAACGATGAGCACGACGCCCGCTGTCCGGGTGGAGCATCTCGCTGTCCGGCTCCCCGACCCCCGCAGCCGTTTCCGACCATCGGCCGTCGCTCTCGTGGATGCGAGCCTCACCGCTCCGGTCGGCATGGTCACGGTCGTGGTCGGGACCAACGGGGCCGGGAAGACCACGCTGCTGCGCTCCCTCGTGGGCGCGGTGCGGCCGGAAGCCGGGACGATCGAGGTGCTCGGCCGGCACGTCGGGGGAGCCGATCAGCCCGTTCCCCCAGGTGTCTCGCTGGTTCCCGATGCTCCGATGTTCCCCGACGATTGGCACGCCGGGGACGTGATCAGGCTCCATCGCAGGCTCCGGGACGACATCGACGCCGAGGGCTTCCTGCGTCGGCTGCGCCGCGACGGCATCGGCCCCCGCGCGATGCTCGGCACCCTCTCCGCCGGGAAGCGCACCCTGTTCTCGGTCGACCATGCCCTCGCCTCCGCACCGCAGCTGATGCTCCTGGACGAGCCGTTCGCACGTCTCGACCCCCTCGCCCGTGCCGACCTCATCGACCGGCTCCGGGACCACCTGGCCGAGGACGAGACTCGCTCGATCCTCCTGTCGACGCACGATCTGGAGGACATGGCGCGCTTCGCGGATCATCTGGTTGTGCTGCACGAGGGGAGCTCGGTCCTCCAGGGAGCGCTCGACGAGCTCCTCGAGAGGCACGTCGTGGCGACGTTCCCCCACGCCGCGGAGGCGCCGATCGGGGCCAGGCCGCTCGGAGCGAGCGGCGCCGCGGAGGCGCTGCTGCCCGGAGAGGACGCCCTCGGGCTCCCCGCAGGGACGACGCTGCGGCCACCGGATCTCGCCGACCTCGTCCGCCTCGCGCTCACCGCAGCATCGATCGAAGGGGCCACCCGATGAACGCCGTCCGTGCCGCCCGGATCGACCTCGTCCTGCAGCGACCGGTGCTCCTCGGCGGAGGCGTGATCTCCCTGGTCGTGCTGCTGCTCGCCTCCGGAGGGATCACGACCCTCGCGGTGGTGCCGATCCTCCTCGCCGTCGGCGTCCCCGTCGCGCTGGCGGCGCGAGATCCGCTCGCCGAGGCGACGCTCCGCGGCGGCCTCGGCGTCAGCCGCGCCGCGCACGTGCGTGCGCGCACGGCGCTCGTGCTCGTCCTCCAGCTCCTGCTTCTGCTCGTGGCCGCCGCCGTCATCCCTCTGGGGGCGTGGGCCGACGGGGCCGACCTGCGCCCCGACACGTACTGGACGGACGTCGCGCTCTGGACGTCCGCCGTGCTGTGGTCGCACCTCTGGGTGGGGCGCGATGCGATGTCCCGACGCTCCACGACGACGCTCTGGGCGCAGTCGCTGGGCGCGTACGCGCTCGCCTACGTCGGAGGGTTCCTCGTTCTCGCCCTCGCGGGATGGTGCGCACGGCTCACCGTGTCCGGAGCCGGCGGCATCGAGGCGTACGCGCTGGCACAGACCGTCGGGGTGTCCCTCGGCGCCGCGGTGCTCCTGCTCGGCGCGCTCGCGACGCTCCGCCTGCGCAGCCGGGTCTGGGCGCGCACCGCCTGAGCGTCCCGCGCCTCACCCTCCCGGCGTGAAGAACCCCGCCACCAGGTTCACCGCGGCGGCGAGGAGGATCGTCGCGAACACGAACGAGATCACCGCGTGGCGCCACACGATCAGCCGGATCGACCGGTCCGAGACGTCGTTGTCGGTGACGCCGTAGGTCATCCCGATCGCGGAGGAGAAGTACAGGAAGTCCCCGAACGTCGGCCCCTCGTCGTCCTCGTCCTGGTGGAAGTCGATGCCCGACTCCTCGAGGTAATAGCGGTAGGCGTAGTGCAGGGCGTAGGTCTGCTCGGCCAGGGCCACCCCGGCCATCGCCCCGAGCGCCGGCTCCACGGTCAGCCACACCGCGAGCCCGCCCACCGCGCCGACCAGCGAGCTGATCAGCAGCCGGCCGCGCGGGGAATGCCGCAGCGATGCGCGCGCGGTCATGACGGAGGGGCCTCCTGGCTGTGGAACGATGGAAAGCATGACGATCACCGCTGCGGCCGACGGCTCCGCCCTCGGCAACCCCGGTCCCGCCGGCTGGGCCTGGTACATCGACGAAGGTACGTGGCGTGCGGGCGGCTGGCCCCACGGCACCAACAACATGGGCGAGCTCAAGGCCGTCCTGGACCTCCTCGAGGCCACCGCGGTGGACGCCGACCAGCACCTGCACGTGCTGTGCGACAGCCAGTACGTCATCAACTCCGTCACCAAGTGGATGCCCGGCTGGAAGCGCAAGGGGTGGCGCAAGAAGGACGGCAAGCCGGTGCTGAACGTCGAGCTCCTGAAGGACATCGACCGCGCGCTCGTGGGGCGCAGCGTCGAGTTCGAATGGGTCAAGGGCCACGCCGGCCACGCCATGAACGAGGCCGCGGACAAGCGTGCGAACGCCGCCGCGACCGCCTTCTCCAAGGGCCAGGACCCGCAGGTCGGGCCCGGCTACCGCGGCAGCGGCGCGGCCGACCGACAGGCCCGGGCCGGCGCGGCCCCGACGGCCGACGCGACCACCGGGGCCGGCGCCACCCCGTCGGCCCCCGCGCAGGAGCCCGACGACGACCTGTTCAGCCTCTTCGACACCGCGCCCGAGCAGTCCGCGCCCGTCAGCTGCTCGACCGCGCCGGAGGAGACGGTGCTGACGGCCGACGCGCCCGGCGCGAGCGTGCTAGAGCAGGTCACCACCCGCGAGCTGGCCCTGCTCGGCGACGCGCTGCGCGCCGATCCTCCCAGCGCCGCCGAGCTGCTCCACCCCGCCTTCACCGAGATCGGCGCCTCGGGCCGCTCCTACGACCGGGAGGAGATCCTCTCCCACCTCGCCCCGCTGCCGGGCGTGGAGGCCGTGGACCTCGTCGCCGAGGAGATCGCGGACGGCGTGGTGCTGCTGCGCTACACCACCGTCGGCCCCGACGGCACCGCCGCCCGCACCTCCCTGTGGCAGCGCGAGCGCGGCCGCTGGCTGCTGCGCCACCACCAGGGCACCCCGCTCGACCGGCCCTGATGCGCACCGCCCCGGGCACCGCCGGGCAGGCCTCCCGGGGCCCTGCCTCCGTCCCGCTCGCCGAGCGGGCAGGCGGCCCGGACCTCGCCCGCGGCCTGGCGCTCGCCGGGATCGCCCTGGCGAACACGGTCGGCTGGCTGCACGGCCACGAGTGGACGGTGCTGCTCAAGCAGCAGGACGCGACCGGGCTCGACAAGGTCGCCGACGTGCTGCTCGCCCTGCTCGTCGACAACCGCGGCTTCCCCCTGTTCGCGATGCTCTTCGGCTACGGGCTCGGCATCCTCCACCGCCGCTCCCTCGCCGCCGGCGAGAGCCCGGGGCGGTTCCTGCGCCGGATGCTGCGCCGTCACGCGGTGCTGCTCGTGATCGGTCTGCTCCACGGCATCCTGCTGTTCCAGGGCGACATCCTCGCCGCCTACGCCGTGATCGGGATGCTGTGCGCGGTGCTGATGACCCGCGGCCGCGCCCTGCTGCCGATCGCCGGGGCGCTGTGCCTGCCGGCCCTGGCGGTGTGGGGATGGGCGGATGCGACCATCGGCTTCGGCGGCGGCTCCGGCTACGCCGCCGCCTCCGCCCCCGACCACCTCACCGGCGTCGCCCTGCGCGCCCCCGGGGAGCTGCGCGGCGCCGCTCTCGCCGTGGTCCTCGACATCGGTCTGCTCGCCCCGATGGCGCTCGGCGCGCTCCTCGCGCGGCTGCGACTGTTCGAGGAGGTCGCCGAGAACCGCGACCTGCTCGTGCCGATGGCGCGCTGGGGGATCGTCTGCGGTCTGGCGGGCGCCGTGCCACTGGCGGCCGTGCTGCTCCTGGACCCCGCCCACGAGCACCTCGCCGACCCCACCGCCGTCGGGATCATGGGCGTGGTCCACCAGCTCACCGGGCTGCTCGGTGCCCTCGGCCTCGCCGCCGCCGCGGCGCTGCTCGCCGACCGCGTGCGCACTGCGGCCCACGGCGGCCCGGCGCTCCCGCGACTCGTCACTGCCGCAGTGCACGGGGTGGAGGCGCTCGGCGCCGTGTCCCTCAGCGCCTACCTCGCCCAGTCCGTGCTGTTCCTGGCCCTGTTCCCGCCGTACACCCTGGACCTCGGCGCGAGGCTCGGCAGCGCCGGCGCCTGCGCGATCGCACTGGCCGGGTGGCTCGTGATGATCCCGCTCGCCGCCGCGCTGCGCCGCGCAGGACGGCGCGGCCCCATGGAGCTCGTCCTGCGCACTCTGGCAGGATCGACCTCACCCCGACCCGCAGGAGGCGAGAGGTGACCGTCTACGCCGACACCCCCCGCTGGCCCCGCCACGGCACCGTGTGGGGCCACCTGATCTCCGACACCTCCCTCGAGGAACTGCACGAGACGGCCGCCCGCGCCGGCCTGCCCGGGCGCGCCTTCGACCTGGACCACTACGACTGGCCCGAATCCTCCCGCGCCGACCTCGCCGCGGCAGGGGTGCGGTTCGTCGGCGACGGGGAGCTGACCCGCCGCCTCATCGCCTCCGGCCTGCGTATCCGCCTCGCCGACCGCCCCGCCGCCCGCGCCCGGCGCACCGCCGCGCATGCGGCCGCGCTCGGCCTCGACCCCGTACCCCGGGACCTCGTGGTCGGGCTGCGCGGCCACGCGGACCCGCTGCCCGACCTGCCCGGCGCCTTCCGCCTCTCCCGCGAGACCCCCGGCGGGCGCACGCACGTCGAGGCGCACGACGAGGACGGCCGACGGGCCGCCGCCGCCCTGCTCGAGCGGCTCGACGCGCTCGCCCGCGCGCAGGGGCGCGAGGGCTTCGTCGGCCAGGCGATGGACGCGCCCGACTGACCGTCGGCCGCACGACCTCACGCATGCAGGAGCGGGCCCGTCGCCGTGGCGACGGACCCGCTCGCAGGTGCGCGGGGTCAGGACCCCGCGAGGATCAGGCAGCGATCACTTGTTCTTGCCTTTGCCCTTGCCGTTGTTGCCCGAGTTGCCGTTCCCGTTGTTCCCGTTCCCGTTGTTGCCCGAGTTGCCGTTGCCGGGCTTGCCGCCCCACACCTGCACGACGGTCGGACGGGGAGCGGCGACCTTGTCGCCGCGCAGCGGGCCGCCGGGGACGAAGTCGGGGAAGTAGGAGGTCGGCGCGCCCCACTTGCCGTTCTCACCGGGGTGCTGCACGGCCACGAACACGGAGTTGTCGCGGTCGTGGATGACCGGGCCGCAGGTCTCGGCGTCGCGGGGGACGGCGAGGAACTGCTGGACGCGGCCGCGCTCGGGGCCCTCGAGGGTCACCTTGTGCAGCGCGTCGCCGTACTGCAGGGTGCCGGGCTGGCCGTCGGTGGAGATCCACAGGGTGCCCTCGGAGTCGAAGGCCAGGTTGTCCGGGCAGGAGATCGGGGAGACCTGATCCGCCGGGAAGCCCGAGAAGTAGGCCGTGGTCGACGTCGCCGGGTCGCCCGCGAGCAGCAGGATGTTCCAGGTGAAGGTCTCGGAGGTGTGGTCGTTGCCGTCCTCGATCAGCTCGATGACGTGGCCGTCGCGGTTGCCCGGGACGGGGTTCGCCTCGTCGATCGCTCCGGCGGCGCGCTGGGAGTTGTTGGTCAGCGCGATGTAGACCTTTCCGGTGACCGGGTTGGTCTCCACGTCCTCCGGACGGTCCATCTTGGTGGCGCCCATGGTGTCCGCGGCGAGGCGGGTGTTCACCAGGACCTCCTCGACGGTGAAGCCGGGGACCAGCGACTCGTTGCCGTCGACCAGGGCGATCCACTCGCCGGTGCCGTCGAAGGCGCCGTCGGAGGGGACGGTGGCCTTGCCGTCGATCTCGGAGGCGGGGGAGTTGCCGTCGAAGCGCGCGACGTACAGCGTGCCCTGGGAGAGCAGCTGCATGTTGTTCTTCTTGTCGCCCTTGCGGTACTTCTTCGCGGAGACGAACTTGTACACGTAGTCGTTGCGCTGGTCGTCACCGGAGTAGACGACGGCGTGGCCGCTCTTGGCGATGTGCACGGTGCCGGCCTCGTGCTTGAAGCGGCCGAGCGCGGTGTGCTTCACCGGGGTGGAGGTGGGGTCCTCGGGGTCGATCTCGACGATCCAGCCGAAGCGGTTGGCCTCGTTCTCATAGCCGGCGTTGTTGAGGTTGAAGCGGTCGTGGTACCGCTCCCAGCCGCGCTGGGTCACGCCGGGGGAGATGCCCAGGCGCTCCTGCTCGGCGTTGCCGGCGGTGCCGACGAAGTACTGGTCGAAGTTCTCCTCGCCGGAGAGCACGGTGCCCCAGGGGGTGGTGCCGCCGGCGCAGTTGTTCAGGGTGCCCAGCACGAGCTTGCCGGTGGGGTCCTCGACGGTCTTCAGCAGATCCGAGCCGGCGGCGGGGCCGTCGACCGAGAAGGGGGTGAAGCCGGTGATGCGGCGGTTGCGGCGGCCGCCGCGCACGTAACGCCAGGGCTGGCCCTTGCCGTCGCGCTCGAGGTCGACGACGGACAGGCCGTGCGCGGCGATGCCCGCGTCGACGACGTCCTCGGGGTTCGAGGCGATGTACTCCGGGGAGAACATGATGTTCTCGTTGGTGTACTCGTGATTGTTGACCAGGTAGCCGGTGCGGTCGTTGCCGCCGTCGGAGATGACGTTGAGGTAGTCCGAGTTGTAGCCGAACTGCCCCTCCTGGGAGGCGCGGGTCTGGTGCTCGAGATCGAACTCGGAGGAGTCCGCGAACAGCGGGTCGCCCCAGCGGATGATCGGGGTCCACTCGTAGCCCTCGGGCACGGTGACGTCGTCGACGGTCTTCGGGACCGGGGCGATCGCGTCGAAGTTCAGCGTGCCGCCCCAGTTGGGGGTGTTGCCGTGATCGGCGCGCGCGGCCGGGGCGCCGGCGACGGCGGTGCCGCCCACCACGACGGCCGCGGCGACGCCGCCGAGGCCCAGCGCGGAGCGGCGGGAGATCGCGGCGTCGACGATGTCCTTGAAGGTCGGGTTCGAGGAGCAGTTGGGGTCCGGGTGGGCGCAGGCGTTGCCGCACTTGAGGGCGCAGGTGACCGCGGAGCGGTTGCCCTTGGTGTGGCCGACCATCGGCAGGTGACGAGTGAACATCGAGGAGTCCTCCGGGAGTGGTGGGAACGTCCGCGCCGCGTGTGCGATGCGCGGGACGCCCTCACTCTGGCCCTCCCGGGGTGACTCACGGATGCGTGCCGGTGACGCCTGGGTAAACAGTGGATGTGCAGATCACAACGGATTTTCGACACGTGGATGTAGCAGAAATGGGGTCGGTGGGCCCCGGTCGGCAGGTCAGGCGCCGGGCTGCTCGTCGTGCGCGGGGGAGCCGTTCCCGGTGAGGGCGCGGGTCTGGTCCGGCGCGACCTGCTGGGCCGGCTCGAGGTCCGCGCCCTGCAGCTCGACCCAGAAGGTCGCGCCGCCGCCCGGGGTCTCCGCGACGCCGATCGCACCGCGGTGCTGCTGGACGATGGACGCCGCGATGGACAGGCCGAGCCCCGCTCCGCCGCCCTGGGAGGCCGAGCGGGCGCGGGAGGAGTCGGTGCGGTAGAAGCGCTCGAAGACCTTCTCGCGCTGGTCGTCGTCGATGCCCTCGCCGTGGTCGCGCACCTCGATGCGCACCCGGTCCTCGTCCCAGCGCCCCACGGCGAGCTCGACGGGGGAGCCCTTGGGGGTGTGGCGGTTGGCGTTGCCGACGAGGTTGAGGATCACCTGGCGCAGTGACGCCTCGTCGCCGAGCACGCCGAAGGGGACGTGGGGCTGCAGGGACAGCGGGGTGCCCTGGAGGGAGACGACCATGACCTGCCGGTCGGGGTCCAGGGCGCGCAGGTCCTGGGCGGCGTCGAAGAGGGCGTCGGTGAGGTCCAGCGGCTCCAGCGCGAGGTCCGGCTTCTCGTCCAGGCGGGCCAGGCGCAGCAGGTTCTCCACCAGTGAGCCCATGCGGCGGGCCTCGTCCTCGATGCGGCGCATCGCGGAGGCGACGTCGTCGTCCGTGCGCAGGGCGCCCATCCGGTACAGCTCGCCGAAGCCGCGGATCGCCGCCAGCGGCGTGCGCAGCTCATGGGAGGCGTCACCCACGAAGCGGCGCATCTTCGCCTCGGAGGCGGTGGCGCGCTCCTCGGAGGCGGACTGCGCGGCGAAGGCCTGTTCGATCCGCACCAGCATCTCGTTCAGCGACAGCGCCAGGTCGTGCACCTCGAGGCTCGTGTCGGTCACCGGCACGCGACGGGAGAGGTCACCGCCCGCGATCTGGGAGGCGGTGGCCTCCACGTCCCGCAGCGGCTCCAGGGCGCGATGGGTGACGTAGCCGCCGAGCCCCATCCCCACCAGCACCACCAAGGTACCCACCAGCACGATGATCAGCGCCATCTCGTGCATGGTGCGGTCCACGCCCGTCAGCGGCAGGGCGACGTAGACGCTGCCCTTCTCCGGACCGGTGTTGAGCATGGCGATCACGCGCCAGCGGTTCTCCGAGGAGTCCATCACCGTGAACGGGCGCCCGCCCCGCTGCAGGATCTGCACGTCGGTCAGGTGCGGGAACTCGACGGTCACCGACCCTGGGCCGTAGTGGAACATCTCCCGCTCGATCGTGTTGCCCTGGTCGTCGCGGATCTCCACTGCGTACTCGACCGGGGTGTACGCCCCCGCTGCGGTGGAGTCGTCGTTCCCGGCCAGCTCCCGCTCGGCCAGCGCCAGCATCTCCCCGATCGAGGACTGGAGGTTGGTGTCGACCGACTGGATCAGGGTGCGGTTCAGCAGGAACAGCGAGAGGCTGCCGGTGACGACGATGCCGAGCACCAGCAGCAGCGAGATCAGCGAGACGATCCGTGTCCACAGGGACATGGGGCGCTGCGTGCGCAGGCTCGGCAGGGCCACGGGTCAGAGTCCTCGCTTCCGGATGAGTGCCGGCCGTCGCCGGATCAGGCGCCCTCGGCGGCGCGCAGCACGTAGCCGATGCCGCGCTTGGTGTGGATCATCGGCTCGCCCACCACGTCGATCTTGCGGCGCAGGTAGGAGATGTACGACTCGACGATGCCGACCTCGCCGGACCAGTCGTAGTCCCACACGTGGTCGAGGATCTGGGTCTTGGAGACCACGCGACCCGCGTTCAGCATCAGGTAGCGCAGCAGCTTGAACTCGGTGGGGGACAGCTCGATGTTCACGTCCCCGCGGTACACCTCGTGCGAGTCCTCGTCCAGGCGCAGGTCGCCGACCACGAGGGCGCTGTCCACGGTGGTCTCCGAGCCGCCGTGGGTGCGGCGCAGCACGGCGCGGATGCGGGCCACGACCTCCTCGAGGCTGAAGGGCTTGGTGACGTAGTCGTCGCCTCCCACGGTGAGGCCGTTGACCTTGTCCTGGGTGGCGTCCTTCGCGGTGAGGAACAGGATCGGGTACTGCTCGCCGCGGTCGCGCAGGCGGCGGGTCACCGTGAAGCCGTCCATGTCGGGCAGCATCACGTCGAGCACCACGAGGTCGGGCTGGTGCTCGGTGGCCTCGCGGATCGCCTCGTTGCCGGTGGAGGCGGTGAACACCTCGAAGCCGGCGAAGCGCAGGGAGGTGGCGAGCAGGTCGCGGATGTTGGGTTCGTCGTCGACGACGAGGAGGCGTGCCTCGAAGTCGGTGTCGTGGTCCTCGGTCGCAGTCATGGGGACACCGTCCTCCCTGAACGTGGGAGTCCGCTGGACGTCACCTGGACGCGATCAGCGGGTGGCGCGGTGGATCTTCTCCTGCTGCTTGCGCAGCTTGCGGATGGTCCAGCTCATCTGGAACATGCGCACCGAGCCGACCAGGGCCATGATCAGGGCGCCTGCGATCGCGGCGAGCAGCATCGCCACGCCGAGCGGCAGGTCGAACTGGGCGCTGAAGTAGTCGAAGCGCGCGGTCTGGTTGTTCTGGATCACGAAGATCAGCAGCAGCACCAGCACGATCGCGCCGAGGATCAGGCCGATCCACACCCCGGCGGTCTTCCCGCCGCCACCGGCAGGGGCCTCGGGGGTGGGCTCCGCCGGCGCGGGGCGCTCGGTGGCGGGGCGCCCTGTGGGGGCGTCGGCCGGGCGGGCCGGCTCGGCCGACGGGGACTCCGCGCGGGGCGCGTCGGCGCGGGAGGCGTCGGAGTAGGGGGCCTCGGTGCGGGGCACGGCGGGGTCGGGACGTCCGGCCTCACCGCCGACGGGGCGGGTGGGATCGTCGGGTGCGGTCATGTCGATCTCCTCGGGGACGGCCGACGGGGCGGCGGGGGAAGCGCCGACGAGCGGCGGGGATGTCGTGCGACGCCCACTCTAACGACGCGGATGCGCGGACGAGGCGCGCCGCGCCCCCGGGCGCACCAGGGCGGTGCGCCATCTCGCAGGAGCGGGACGCGCGGTGAGGACGGCGTTCCCCGGCTCAGCCGGCGTCGGCCGCCGATTCGAGCTCGTCGGCGTCCACGATCGAGTAGGCGTAACCCTGCTCGGCGAGGAAGCGCTGGCGATGCGCGGCGAAGTCCTGGTCCTGGGTGTCGCGCATGACCACGGTGTAGAAGTGCGCGGAGCGTCCGTCGGCCTTGGGGCGCAGCAGGCGGCCGAGCCGCTGGGCCTCCTCCTGCCGGGAGCCGAAGGCGCCGCTGACCTGGATGGCGACCGAGGCCTCCGGCAGGTCGATCGAGAAGTTCGCGACCTTCGAGACGACCAGGCGGTCGATAGTCCCGGCCCGGAAGTCGTCGAACAGCTGCTGGCGCTTCTTCACCGGGGTCTGCCCGGTGATGAGGTCCGCGCCGAGGTGCTCGGCGATCTCCTCGAGCTGGTCCAGGTACTGGCCGATCACCAGGAGCGGCTCGCCCGCGTGGCGCGCCGCGATCCGCTCGACCACCTCGATCTTCGCGCCGTGCGCGGCGCCGAGCCGGGCCCGGTCGCTCGCCTCGGCCATCGCGTACGCCATCCGGTCCGAGGAGGGCATGGTCACCCTCACCTCGGTGCACACCGCCGGGGCGATGTAGCCCTGGGCCTCGATGTCCTTCCACGGGGCGTCGTAGCGCTTGGGGCCGATGAGGGAGAACACCTCGCCCTCGCGACCGTCCTCGCGCACGAGCGTCGCAGTCAGGCCCAGGCGCCGCCTGGCCTGCAGGTCCGCGGTCATGCGGAACACGGGCGCGGGCAGCAGGTGCACCTCGTCGTAGACGATCAGGCCCCAGTCGCGGGCGCTCATGAGCTCCAGGTGCGGGTGCACGCCCTTCCGCTTCATGGTGAGGACCTGGTAGGTCGCGATCGTCACGGGGCGCACCTCCTTGGAGGAGCCGGAGTACTCTCCGATCTCGCCCTCGGTGAGGGTGGTGCGGCGCAGCAGCTCGTCGCGCCACTGCCGGGCCGAGACGGTGCTGGTGACCAGGATGAGGGTGGTCCGCTGCATGGCGGCCATGGCGCCGGCGCCCACGAGCGTCTTGCCCGCCCCGCAGGGCAGAACCACCACGCCGCTGCCGCCGTGGCGGAAGCCGTCCACGGCCTCGGCCTGGTAGGGGCGCAGGGAGCAGCCGTCCTCCGCGAGCGCGATCGGGTGCGCCTCGCCGTCGACGTAGCCGGCAAGATCCTCGGCGGGCCAGCCGAGCTTCAGCAGCGCCTGCTTCAGCGCGCCCCGCTCGGAGGGGTGGACCTTCACGGTCTCCTCGTCGATCCGCTCGCCGAGCATGCCCTGGATGCGCTTGGCACGGGAGACCTCCTCGAGCACCGCCCGGTCCAGGGCGTGCAGCACCAGGCCGTGCTGCGGATCGGAGAGGAGCTGGAGGCGGCCGTAGCGGTCCATCGTGTCCGCCACGTCGATCAGCAGCGCGTGGGGTACCGGGTAGCGGGAGTGGTCCACGAGCGCGGCGACCACGGTCTCCGCGTCGTAGCCGGCGGCGCGTGCGTTCCACAGGCCGAGGTCGGTGATGCGGTAGGTGTGCACGTGCTCCGGGGCGCGCTCCAGCTCGGCGAAGGCGGCGATCGCGATCCGGGCGGCCTGCGCGGAGGGATGGTCGACCTCGAGCAGCAGGGACTTGTCGCTCTGGACGATGAGGGGGCCGTCGGTCATCCCTCCAGGCTACGCCGGGGCCCACCGCCAGGACAGGGCGGGGCGGGTGAGCCTCGGCTCAGGCGCGGACCGGGAACGGGCGCCCTGCCCGCGGCAAACCCCGGCACTGGTCGCACACCGCGGCGCGCAGGTCCCTAAGATGGGTGCCGATGGACCGGGACGGCACGTGCGCCCCCTCCCCGGCGGCCGCTGTGCCCCGGCCCGACTCGACTGTTTTCCGACCTGAGGAGATCCCATGGCAAGCTTCGCTCCGTCCCCCGCCGATGTCGCGGACATCGGCGTCACCGGTATGGCGGTGATGGGCTCCAACCTGGCCCGCAACTTCGCCCGCAACGGCTTCAAGGTCGCCATCCACAACCGCTCCGTCGCGAAGACCGAGAAGGTCATCGCCGAGCACGGCGGCGACGGCGAGTTCTACCCCTCCGAGTCCATGGCCGACTTCGTCGCCTCGCTGCAGAAGCCGCGCGTCGCCATCATCATGGTCAAGGCCGGCAAGCCGACCGACGCCGTGATCGACGAGCTCGCCGAGCTCATGGAGGAGGGCGACATCATCGTCGACGCGGGCAACGCCCTGTTCGCCGACACCCGTCGCCGCGAGGCCGCCCTGCGCGAGAAGGGCCTGCACTTCGTGGGCTCCGGCGTCTCCGGCGGTGAGGAGGGCGCCCTGAACGGCCCCTCGATCATGCCCGGTGGCACCAAGGAGTCCTACGACCGCCTCGGCCCGATGTTCGAGAAGATCTCCGCGCACGTGGACGGCGTCCCCTGCTGCACCCACGTCGGCGCCGACGGTGCGGGCCACTTCGTGAAGATGGTCCACAACGGCATCGAGTACGCCGACATGCAGGTCATCTCCGAGGCCTACGACCTCATGTCCAAGGCCCTCGGCATGGACGCCCCCGCCATCGGCGACGTCTTCGGCGAGTGGAACAAGGGCGACCTGGAGTCCTTCCTCATCGAGATCACCGCCGAGGTGCTCCACCACACCGACGTCACCACCGGCAAGCCGTTCGTGGACGTCATCCTCGACCGCGCCGCCCAGAAGGGCACCGGCGCCTGGACCGTGCAGACGGCCCTGGACCTCGGCGTCCCGGTCACCGGCATCGCCGAGGCCACCTTCGCCCGCTCCACCTCCGGCTCGACCCCGCAGCGCGAGGCCGCCCGCGAGGTGCTGCCGGCCGAGGCGCAGACCCTCGAGATCGCCGACAAGGACCAGTTCATCGACGACCTGCAGAAGGCGCTCTACGCCGCGAAGCTGGTCTCCTACTCCCAGGGCTTCGACGAGATCGCCGCCGGCGCCAAGGAGTACGGCTGGGACATCGACCTCGGTGCGATGGCGCGCATCTGGCGCGGCGGCTGCATCATCCGCGCCCGCTTCCTCAACCGCATCACCGAGGCCTACGAGCGCAACGCCTCGCTGCCGCTGCTGCTGGCCGACGAGTACTTCACCACCGAGATCGCCAAGTGCATCCCGGCGTGGCGCCGCATCGTGGCCTTCGCGGCCGCCTCGGGCTACCCGGTGCCGGTGTTCTCCTCGACCCTGTCCTACTACGACGCGGTCCGCTCCGAGCGCCTCCCCGCCGCCCTGGTCCAGGCCCAGCGCGACTACTTCGGCGCGCACACCTACCAGCGCGTCGACGCCGAGGGCACCTTCCACGTGGAGTGGTCCGAGGACCGTCGCGAGACCAAGCAGGACTGATCGACGTACTGCTGATCAGCTGAGCTGACGTGATCCGGGGCCCGGCCCCGGGGAACGAGGAAGGCCCGGACCGTGAGGTCCGGGCCTTCCTGTCGTCCTGGCCCCGCAGTGCCGGCGGGAGCGTGCTCCCTGGGCTCAGTACGTCGTGGTCGAGGAGCCCACGACGGCGATCATGAAGATGACGTAGACGATGATGAGGATGATCGAGATCGCCCACATGATCGCGAACGCGATCCAGGACCACTTGGTGAACTTCTTCGCGGTCGCGGGCTCCTGGTCGGCCTTGAGGTAGCCGAGCAGGCCCAGGATGCCGGGCAGGAGGCCACCGCAGAGGAAGCCGACGATCGTGGCGATCAGAGCGTTCTTCTTGATCTTCTCGACGTCGAAGCCGCCGCCGACCGGGGTGAAGCCGCCCTGGCCGGGCGCACCGTAACCGGGGTTGGGCGAGTTGAAGCCCTGGTTCTGCGAGTTGTTCGGATCCTGCGCGTCGAATCCCGAGTTGGGAGAGGTCATGGGATTCCCCTTCTTCCTGATGATCTTCCCCGGGATGTCGGCCCCGGGCCCCAGGTCGGGCGACGCGATCGTCCCGGCCCTGGCATCGGGAATCGTAACCCGCAGAGAGGGGGATCACGCGATGGGGAGGACTCCCCATGCCGTGCGCCGCGAATCCTGCGCGTGCCCCGCCCTGGCGGGCGCGCGATTCAGCCCAGGGTCACACTCAGCCCAGGGTCACACTCAGCCCAGGGTCACACTCAGCCCAGGGTCACCCGGTGCACGAGGACGGTGAACTCCTCCTGGCTGCCGGACTCCCGCGCGCGCAGACGGCCGCCCTCGAGCGAGAGCGGGCGGGCCTGCTTCACCACGACCCCGCCCTGGCCGTCCACGACCCCCAGCGGGATCTCGTCCCCGCGGGCGATCGCATCCAGGAGCCGGTCGGTGACCGACAGGTCGGTGGCGCCCTCCTCCGCCGCGCGGATCCTCGCCACCGCCTCCTGGGCGGGCAGGCGCAGCTCGGGACCCTCGACCGTGACCAGGTCGGGGTCCACGGGCCCGCCGCGCAGCGAGTGCGCGAGCTCTGCCGCCACCGGCTTCCCGTCGGGGCCGACGGCGTGCGGGGCCAGCCCGGCCTGGCGGGCGATCTGCAGCGCGAATCCCGGATCGGACAGCGTGACCGCGACCGTCGGGGCGAGTCGGTGCAGGCCGAGCGCCGTCGCCTCCGGTGCGACCTGCAGCAGGTCCAGCACCTCTGCCTCCGCGGTCAGCACCGTCGCGGCGCGGGAGACCTGCACCCGTCCGTGCCGGCGCTGTTCGTCGCGCAGCAGGTACTCCAGACCCTGGGGGACGGGGGAGCGGGAGACCTCGCCGAGCAGGGTGAGCAGCGCCTCCGCGTCGCGGCCGTCACCGAGCGCGCGCCGCACGGTCGCGGCGCTGAAGCGCAGGGTGAGCGCCCCGCCGCGGGAGACGACCTCGGTCCAGTCCAGCAGCGGCAGCAGCCGCTCCGCTGGGCGGCCCGGGATCACGGCGGTGAGGTCCGCGTCCAGCAGCACCTCGTCCACCGGCGGCGGCGCCGCATCCTCGAGCACCGCGGCCAGGCGCGCATCGGCGAGGGTGACGTCCTCGTCCAGCGCCGGTACGAGCTCCTGGCCGAGCACCGTGAGACACCCGCCGTCCAGCACCCCGAGCGCCTTCCCTTCCACGAGCAGCGCCGAGGTCTCCTCGCGCAGCACCTCGGGCGGGACGAGCGGGAACGCCCAGGCCAGCGCGGCGACGAGGGAGTCCTCGGTCGCGTCGATGCCGGGGGTGGTCAGCAGCAGGCGCAGCAGGCTCCCGCGGCGGGTGCGCACCCCGTCGCGGCGGGTGAGGTCCGACATCAGCGAGCGTCCGGTCCCGGAGGAGTCCGGGGTGCCCACCACTGCGGCGAGATGGTGGCCGCGCGCCCAGGCGAGCACCAGCTCGGCCCAGCGGCGCGGGGCGGGCAGCTGACGGTGGGCGTCCCAGTCCCTCGTGGGACGCCATTCCTGGCCGTCGTGTCCGATCAGCCCGGCCTGCCAGGCGGACTGCAGCACGGTCGCATGGTCCAGCAGCGGGGCGCCCGCCCTCTCGGCCAGGCGCCGCAGGTCCCGCTGGGGCAGCCCGCCGCGGCGCAGCACCCCGGGCGGGTCCTCGTCGAAGCCGCGCACTGTGCCCAGCAGCCGCAGCGCCTCGAAGGCCCGCTCGACGGCCTGGGCGGTGCGGGAGCCGGGGATCCGCTCGGTGACCTCGGGCCCTTCGGGGCCCGGACGCAGGGCGGTGTGGGTGCGGCGCACCCGCCCGCCGCGCAGGGCGAGATGGACCGGGCGCGGGATGTGCAGGGAGTCCCCGTCGGCCGTGACGATCCCGGCGCGGCGCAGCGCGGCCGCGAGCTTGCCCGAGCCGGTGACGGCGCTGGGGCCCCAGGCGAGGGCCTCGAGCGCCGGGCCGAGCGTCTCCCGGGCGGCCTCCACGCGGCGCGCGGCCTCTTCGGGGGACGGGTCGTCGGGGGAGACGGGCGCGAGGCCGGCGGGGGCGCGCATCCCGTCGCGCAGGGGGCGCAGCAGGTGCAGCTCGTCCTCGCCCCACACCACCGCCAGGGTGATCAGCCGTTCGAGCGCCGGGGCGATCGTGGCCGGATCGGAGGAGACGGCGTGGGCGAGGGCGGAGGGGGAGGCGCCGTCCTCGAGCACGGCGAGCGCCTCGACCAGATGAAGCTCCGGCAGGGTGAGCGAGTCCAGGGCGCGGCGGGCGGAGGTGGCGCCGCCGGCGCGGGCGGCCAGCGGACCGAGCCCGCGGGGCAGCGGGGAGGCGAGGTCCGGCCGGGCGAGGAGCAGGGCCTCCAGGCGCTCGTCGCCGAATCGTCGCAGGGAGTCCGCGAGGGACCGGATCGCAGCGGTCATGATGCGTTCCAGCATAAGGTGAGCGACCGGGACGGATCCCCGCTCCCGCCCCCATAGCCCAATCGGCAGAGGCGGCCGACTTAAAATCGGCACAGTCCGGGTTCGAGTCCCGGTGGGGGCACGCGGCCCTTCAGCGCTCGGTCAGCGCTCGGACGGCGCATGGCGGGCGCACCACCGCCGGGTCCGGGCCACAATGGATGCCATGACCTCCTCCGCAGCCGACCCCCAGCTCGCCGCCCGCCTCGACGAGGTGCTCGGACGGATCGACGACGCCGCCACCGGCGCAGGCCGGGACCCGCAGGAGATCACGCTGCTGCTGGCGACCAAGACCCGCACCCCTGCTCAGATCTCCCAGGTGATCGAGTTGCTGAGTGAGCGCGGCCGCCGGATCGCGGTGGGGGAGAACCGCGCCCAGGAGATCGCCAAGCACGCCGACCCCCTGCTCGCGGAGAACGGGGTGCCCCGCCACTTCATCGGCCGCCTCCAGACCAATAAGGCCCGGGACGTCGTCGCCTTCGCCGAACTGATCCACAGCGTGGACCGCGACGACATCGCCGATGCCCTCGCACGCCGGGCCGAGCTCGCGGAGCTGCGCCGCGACGTGCTCATCCAGGTCAACACCTCCGGCGAGGAGTCCAAGGGCGGCTACGCCCCGTCGGCCGACGAGATCGCCCCGGTGGTCGAGCGCCTGCGCGGCGGCGCGTGGCTGCGGCCCGTGGGCCTCATGACGATCGGCGCGAACACCAGCGACGAGACCGCGGTGCGCGCCTCGCTGCGCTCCCTGCGGGAGCTGCGCGACGAGGTGCGCGAGCGGCTCGGCGCCGAGGAGCTCACCGAGCTGTCCATGGGGATGAGCGGCGACCTGGAGATCGCGGTCCAGGAGGGCGCGACCATCGTCCGCGTGGGCTCGGCGATCTTCGGCCCGCGCGAGTAGCGGTCCCGCGCGAGCAGAGATGCCGCGCGAGCAGTGGGGGAGGAGCGGACTCCCTCAGCCGCGGTCGTCCGCGCCGAAGAGGAGCTGCGGCAGCCCGTTCTTGTGCTCGAGCACCTCGCAGGCCGCACCGACCGCGATCAGGTCCGTGCCGCGGGTGGAGAGCATGACCTCCACGTGCACCCAGGGCTCGTCCCGCAGCCCCTCGGTCAGCGCGTCCCGGATCGCGTCCATGCTCCGGGCGTGCTGCTCGTAGACCGTGCGCCCGCCGAGGACCACCCGGTCCACGTCCACCAGCCGCACCAGGTTCACCACCACCTCGGCGAGGATCTGCGCGCCCAGCTCCTCGTCGCCGCGCTCGAGCGCGGCGCGGTACTCGACCTGCGCGCAGCCCCGCCGCCCGCACGGGCACTGCTCCCCGCCGAGCCGCACCACCGTGTGGCCGACCTCCCCGGCATGGGAGTGGGCGCCGCGCACGATCCGGTCCTCAATGCACAGGGCCGCGCCGAGCCCGTCCTCGACGAGCACGAGCGCGGCATTGCGCAGCAGGCCCGGCTGGGACCAGGCCTCGCCCACGAGCGCCGCCCGGGAGTCGTGGTCCAGCAGCACCGGCAGGTCGAGCTCCGCGGCGAGGAGGCGGCGGATCGGGGCGCCCCGCCACGGGTCCGGGTCCGAGGTGCCGCGGTAGACGCCCTCCTCGCCGTCGACGGGACCGGGCATCCCCACGCCCACGCCGAGCAGGGTGCCGGGGCCGACGTCGACGAGCGAGCGGGTCTGCGCGGCGAGGGTCGCGATGAGGTCGGGCACGGGCTGCAGGCCGCCGGTCTCGATCTCGCGCCGCTCGAGGATCTCGCCGGTGAGGTCGACCACCACCGAGTGCAGGCGCGAGCGGGTCAGGTGCAGGCCGATCGCGCGGCGCGAGCCGGGCACGATCCGGTAGAGGGTCGTGGGCTTGCCGGGACCGGCGCCGACGGTCCCCGCCTCCTCCACGAGGCCGCGCTCCATGAGCCGGCCGAGGATCTTCGAGATCGCCTGCGGGGTGACCTGCAATTCCTGGGCCAGGGCAGCGCGCGAGACCGGGTCGCCGCGGCGGGCGACGGCGAGGACGGCGGCGTCGTGCGCGCCGGCCACGCGATCGAGCGGGGTGGTCGGTCTCACCGGCTCATCCTTGCACGGGAGGACCCCCGTTCCCGTCGTGACCGCGCACGACGGGGGAGGGCCGGCGCACTGTGACGGGTCCGATCCGACGGACCCCCTTGACGTATCGCAACAGCGTTTGCTTATTCTGTTCACCGAGGCGAAGGAGCCCGTCCGCCACCCCCGCTCCCGAAGGTCGAGGTCCTCACATGGCCACCACCGACACGGTCCGCCCGTCGTCCTCAGAACTCACGCCCACCCGGCGCCGTCTCGCACTGCTCGCGATCGCCCTTGGCGGTTTCGGCATCGGCGGCTCCGAGTTCGTCTCCATGGGCCTGCTCCCCGGCATCGCCGAGGGCCTGCTGCCCCAGCTGATGGCCTCGGACCCCGAGACCGGCATCGCCCGCGCGGGCCTCGCGATCACCGCCTACGCCCTCGGCGTCGTCGTCGGCGCCCCCACCCTCGCGCTGCTCTCCGTGCGCTGGAGCCGCAGCACCATGATCATGGCGCTCGCCATCGCGCTCGCCGCCGGCACCCTGCTCTCGGGCATGATGCCCACCTTCGAGCTCACCGTCCTCGCGCGCTTCGTCGCCGGCATCCCCCACGGCGCCTACTTCGGCGTCGCCTCGCTGCTGGCCGCCCACCTCATGGGCCCCGGCTCCCAGGGCAAGGGCACCGCGCTCGCCCTGTCGGGCCTGACGGTGGCGAACCTGATCGGCGTCCCGATCCTCACCGCCATCGGCCAGATGGCCGGCTGGCGCACCGTCTACCTGCTGCTGACCGGCGTGTTCGTCGCGACCTTCGTCGCGCTGTACCTCACCGTGCCCCAGCAGGAGAAGGTCGTCGGCCGCCGCATGGTCGACGAGCTCGTGGCGCTGAAGCGCCTCCAGCTCTGGATCGTGATCGGCATCGCCGCGATCGGCTTCTCCGGCGCCTTCGCCGTGTTCAGCTACGTCGCCGACATCACCACCACCGTCACCGGCGCCTCCGCGAGCGCCGTGCCGTGGGTGCTCGCCGCCGCCGGGCTCGGCATGACCATCGGCAACGTGGTGGGCGGCGTGACCACCGACCGCTCCCTCAAGGGCACCCTGCTGATCGGCTTCCCGCTCTACATCACCGCCCTCGTGGTGCTCTTCGCCGTCGCCCACACCTCGCTCGCCGCGCTGATGATCGCCTTCTTCGCGGTGAACCTGGTCAACTCCTCGCTGAGCCCGGCCATGCAGACCTGGATGATCCGCATCGCCCACCGCTCCGAGCTGCTCGGCGCCTCGATGAACCAGGCCGCCTTCAACGTCGCCAATGCGCTCGGCGCCGCCGTCGGCGGTGCGGTGATCGCCGCGGGCTTCGGCTTCCGCGCCCCGATGGTCGTCGCGATCGTGCTGGCGAGCACCGGCTTCGTCATGGTCGTCGCCACCCTCGTGGCACTGAAGGTCCGCTCGCGCCGCACCCTCCAGGTCCTCGCCGAGCACGAGGAGACCATCACCGGCTCCATCCCGGTGGTGACCCCCGCCGGCGTCTGAGCCGAACTCGCCCGGGTGCTCGCCCGGACCCTTCGCAGGAGCCCGCGGCCACTCGGTCGCGGGCTCCTCGCGTCGGTGCGTGCGACGGTGGGTGGGGCGGTGTGTGCGGCGGTGCGTGTGATGTGCGGCCGACGGGGCCCGACGGCCCGTGACCCTACCTCGGCTTGGGGCTATCATCGGTCTCGCTTATCCGTCACAGTCGTTCATCGGGCCAGGTGGCCGGGGCGTCCACGTCCTACAGTGACCGCATCCGACCACCCGAGGACCGAGGAGCTCCAGTGCACATCCAGACCGCCGCCGTGCAGACCCTGCGGGACTTCGAGCACGGAGCCGTGGTCCCGCCGGTGCACCTGGCGTCCACCTTCGAGCTCGACCCCGCCACCGAGGACGGCGCCTTCGCCTACCAGCGAGGCTCCAACCCCACCCGCGCCCAGCTCGAGACCGTGCTCGCGGCACTCGACGACGCCGCCCACGGCTTCGCCTTCGCCTCCGGCATGGCCGCGACCGCCGCCGCCCTGTCCACCCTCGAGGTGGGCGACGAGGTGATCCTCTCCGCCAGCGTCTACGGCGGCACCTACCGCCTCGTGGACCTCGTGCTGCCCGGGCGCGGGATCACCGGCCGCTTCGTGGACGACCTCGACGCCCTCACCGACGAGGACTTCACCCCCGCCACCAAGGCGGTCTTCATCGAGACCCCCGCGAACCCGACCCTGCGCATCACCGACCTGCGCCGCATCGCCGAGCTCGCGCACCGCCACGGCGCCCTGGTCATCGTCGACAACACCTTCATGACCCCCGTGCTGCAGAAGCCGCTCGCGCTCGGCGCCGACGTGGTCGTGCAGTCCGCGACCAAGTACCTCGCCGGTCACTCCGACCTGCTCGCCGGCACCGTCACCACCAACGACGACCGCCTCGCCGACGCCTACCGCCTCGCCCAGAAGGCGCAGGGCGGGGTGCTTCCGCCGCAGGACTCCTTCCGCCTCATCCAGTCCATCAAGACCCTCCCGCTGCGCCTCGAGCGCCAGCAGGCCAGCGCCGAGCGGATCGTCGAGCACCTCGCCGACCACGACCGCATCGCCCAGCTGTGGTACCCGGGCCTGCACAGCGAGGAGGAGGCGCGCGTCCACGCCTCCCAGGCCTCCGGCCGCGGTGCCGTGCTGAGCTTCGAGCTCGCCGGAGGCCTGGACCGCGTGGCCTTCCTCAAGGCCCTGCGCTTCCCCGCTTACGCTGTCAGCCTCGGCGGCGTAGAGTCCCTGATCTGCCGCCCGGCCACCATGACCCATGAGGCCATGACCCCCGAGGCCCGCGCGAACGCCGGCATCAGCGACGAGATGCTGCGCCTCAGCGTCGGCATCGAGCACGTCGACGACCTGATCGCCGATCTCGACCAGGCCCTCGCCGCCGCCGGCTGATCCCGCCGGCGGGCACCGTCGGCCGAACCCGACGCCCGCCCCAGGCTCCCCCCGCCGACCACCCCGTCGGCCGCCCCCATCCCCACCCACCCGGAACGAGGACATCCCATGAGCACCAGCTCCCGCCCCACCCGACGACTCGCCCTCGCCCTCGGCGGCACCTCCGTGCTCGCCGTCCTCGCCGCCTGCTCCAGCGGCGGCGGCAGCGGCTCCGGCGCCTCCGACGGCGGCAGCGCCGGCGGCGAGGACGTCCTGGCCCGCATCCAGGAGTCCGGCACCGTGCGCATCGGCCTGGAGGGCACCTACCGCCCCTACGCCTACCACGACGAGACCGGCGCGCTGGTCGGCTTCGAGAAGGAGATCGCCGACCTCGTGGCCGAGGGCCTCGGCGCGGAGCCGGAGTACATCGAGACCGAGTGGGACTCCCTCATCGCCGGCCTCGACGTGGACCGCTACGACCTCGTGATCAACAACGTCGGCATCACCCCCGAGCGCCAGGAGGTGTACGCCTTCTCCGAGCCGTACGCCCGCTCCATCGGCCGCATCGCCGTGCCCGCCGACTCCGAGATCCAGACCGTCGATCAGATCGAGGGTGCCCGCGCCGCCCAGTCCGCGACCAGCAACTGGGCCGCGCAGATGGAGGAGCTCGGCGCCGAGATCGTGCCCGTCCAGGGCTTCGCCGAGGCCATCGAGCTGGTCCTCCAGGGCCGTGCCGACGCGACCGCCAACGACTTCATCTCCTTCCAGACCTACCAGGAGGAGCACCCCGACGCGCAGTTCCGCCTGCTGGACGCCGAGCTGCCCGTCGACGTCGAGGTCGGCGTGATCATGCAGCAGGGCCAGCAGCCGCTGCTCGACGAGGTGAACTCCATCCTCGACGGGCTCAAGGAGGACGGCCGCCTGACCGCCATCTACGAGGAGTGGGTGGGTCAGGACATCACCCCGGGGAGCTGAGCCGGCGTGCCCCGCTTCCTCGAGCTCTGGATCGAGTCCCTGCCGCGGCTGCTGGCCGCGCTGGTCGAGATCACGATCCCGCTGTCGCTCATCTCCTTCGCGATCGCGCTGGTGATCGCCGTGGCGGTGGCGCTGGTGCGGCTGTACGCCCCCGCCCCGCTGAAGGCGATCGCCTGGGCGTACGTCCAGGTGTTCCGCGGCACCCCGATGGTGGTGCAGCTGTTCATCGTGTACTTCGGCCTGCCCGGCATCGGGATCGAGCTGGCCGCGTTCCCGGCGGCGGTGATCACGCTCGCCCTGAACACCGGCGCCTACGCCTCCGAGGCGGTGCGCGCCTCGATCCTGTCGATCCCGCGCGGCCAGTTCGAGGCGGCGCGCTCGCTGAACCTGTCCCGCAGCGCGACCTTCCGCAAGGTCGTCGCGCCGCAGGCGCTGCGGATCGTGCTGCCGCCGCTGGCCAACGACTTCATCGACCTGGTCAAGGGCACCAGCCTCGTCTTCGCCATCACCCTGATCGACCTGTTCCAGGTGGGGCGCCAGATCGCCGCAGCCACCTACGAGCCGCTGATCATGTACACGCTGGTGGCGCTGATC
This sequence comes from Brachybacterium aquaticum, assembly GCF_014204755.1. Lineage (NCBI taxonomy): Bacteria > Bacillati > Actinomycetota > Actinomycetes > Micrococcales > Dermabacteraceae > Brachybacterium > Brachybacterium aquaticum. The sequence continues at coordinate 2,355,223 of NZ_JACHLZ010000001.1, read as the reverse complement.
TACCTGGCGCTCGTGTCGCTGCTGAGCCTCTGCCAGAACCAGCTCGAGAGGAAGGTGTCCGCCCATGTCCGCACCTGAGACCCCGGCACCCGAGGACGGGACCGGCTCGTCCCTGCGCGTGCGCGGCCTGCGCAAGACCTTCGGCGACCTGGTGGCGCTGGACGACGTCTCCCTGGACGTCGAGCGCGGCACCACCACCGTGCTGCTGGGCCCCTCGGGCTCCGGCAAGTCCACGCTGCTGCGCTGCCTGAACCTGCTCGAGCAGCCCGACGCCGGCACCATCGACCTCGGCGACGGGCCGATCGAGGTGGGCGGGAAGCTGCCGGCCCGCACCGTCCGCGCGATCCGCTCGCGCTCGACCATGGTGTTCCAGCAGTTCAACCTCTTCCCGCACCTCACGGCGCTCGGGAACGTCACCCTCGCCCCGATGGAGAACCGCGGCCTGGACCGCGCCGCCGCCGAGGCGCGGGGACGGGAGCTGCTGGGCAAGGTGGGGCTCGCCGAGAAGTCCGACGCCTACCCCGATCGCCTCTCCGGCGGGCAGCAGCAGCGCGTCGCGATCGCCCGGGCGCTCGCGATGGACCCCGACTTCCTGCTCTTCGACGAGCCGACCTCGGCGCTGGACCCCGAGCTCGCCGCCGAGGTGGTCGCGGTCCTCGCTGACCTCGCCTCCGAGCACCGCACCCTCGTGGTCGTCACGCACTCCCTCGCCTTCGCGCAGCGGGTCGCGGACCGGGTGGTGTTCCTCGAGGACGGGAAGATCCTCCAGGACGGCACGCCCGAGGAGTTCTTCTCCAGCACCGACGAGCGCCTGCGCCGCTTCCGCGAGGTCATCAGCTCCGTCTGAGCGGTCGGGCAGAGCAGGAGCAGGCGCGCAGAGCGGTCGGGGAGGGGCCGGCCGACGGGTGAGGTCGGGGGTCGGCCGACGGAAGCGGGCACGCCCGCAGGATCTCGATCCGCTCACGGCGCAACCCGTGCCCAGGTGGGATTCGGCTTTCCCCGTTAGGCTGGACGGGTCGGTCCGTCGGGCCGCCCGCGCGGGTGCCCGGCGTCGACCCCCTTTTCGTTCCCAGGTGAGGAGTCACATGGCACGCCACAACATCGTGTTCGGCCGTGACCAGGCAGTGCAGGGCGGTTCATCGTACAACGCCCCGCGCTTCGGCCAGGCCGCGCAGACCGGACCCGCCCAGAACACCCAGTGGTCCTCGGGCTTCGACCAGACGCAGCAGTCGCCCGAGAACCTCGAGGCGATGTATGCCCGTCCCGCCGCGACCGGGTACGACACCGGCCGCATGACCATCAAGGACGCGCTCAACGCGATCACCGCGACCCTCGGCATCATCGTGGTCGTCGGCTTCGTCATCGCGATGATGCCGTTCGCGCTCAGCCTCGTCGCCGGCCCGTCCGGTGCGCAGCTGGGCCTGGTCGTCGCCGGTGGTGCGACCCTCATCGGCGTCATCGGCGGGCTCGTGATGTCGCTGGTCAACATCTTCAAGAAGCAGCCGTCCCCGGCCGCGGTCATCGGCTACGCCGTCTTCGAGGGCCTGTTCCTCGGCGGCCTGTCCGGGTCGATGGAGTACATCTACCCCGGCATCGCGCTGCAGGCCGTGGTGGGCACCCTTGCCGTCGCCGGCACCGTGCTGGTCTTCTTCCGCATGGGGGTCCTGCGCACCTCCCCACGCCTGAACAAGATCTTCTTCGTCGCGCTGATCGCCTACATGATCTTCGGCCTGGTGAACATCGGCTACCTGCTCATGACGGGCACCAGCCTGCGCGAGGGCATGATCGGCCTGATCATCGGCGGCCTCGCCGTGGTCATGGCCTCCTACTCGCTGGTGATGGACTTCGAGGACGTCCAGCACGCGGCCGAGGCCGGGGTCCCGCAGAAGTACGCCTGGCGCCTCGCCTTCGGCCTCGCCGTGACCATGGTGTGGCTGTACGTCGAGATCCTGCGCATCCTCTCCATCCTGCGCGGCAACGACTGACGCGCTGGCGGAACCGATGCGCTGTAGGACCTGATGCGCTGACGCAGGAGGCAGGGGAGCGCGAGGCATCCCCCGCACCTCCCACCGCGACTCCGTATGCTGAGCGGCGGGCCCCTCCGGGGGCCCGCCGCTCCGCGCATCCGGGCCCAGCAGTCCGGACCCACCGCCAGTCGGGCTGCTCGCCGCACCCGGCCGACCCCGCCCAGGAGGCTTCCCCGATCATGGCGCTGTGGCAGTGGGTGCTGGACAACTGGGTCCTGGTGGGCACCTACCTGTACGCGGCCGTCGACGTGGTGCTTCGCCTGGTCAGCTTGATCCTGGTGCCGCGCAACCGCCGCCCCGGCTCCGCGCTGGCATGGCTGCTGGCCATCATGGCCCTGCCCATCGTCGGCTTCCCCCTGTACCTGATCCTCGGCAAGGCGCAGCTGCCGCGCCGGCGCCGGATCAAGCAGCGGGACGTCACCGCCCTCATGCACGAGCGGGCCGTGGACATCCCCGACAGCGCGCTCGACGAGGACGTGCCCAGCTGGCTGCAGTCCGCGGTGCGGCTGAACCGGGAGCTGGGCGCGTTCCCGCTGACGGGCAACAACTCCGCGGACCTCGAGATCGACTACGACACCTCGATCGCGCGCATAGCCGCGGACATCCGCACGGCCCGCAGCGAGGTCCACGTCCTCTTCTACACGATGGCCCTCGACGAGATCACCGAGGACTTCTTCGCCGCCCTCACCGAGGTCGCGGACCGCGGGGTCAAGGTCCGCGTGCTCTACGACCACTGGGGCTCGATGAGCCACGGCAAGTGGTACCGGGCGATGACGCGCCTGCTGGACGCGCACCGCATCGAGCACTACCCGATGATGCCGATCAAGCCCTTCCGCGACGGCGCCTTCCAGCGCCCGGACCTGCGCAACCACCGCAAGCTGCTGATCATCGACGGTCAGGTGGGCTGGATGGGCAGCCAGAACATGATCGCCGCCCACTACGACAAGCCCTCGAACATCCGCCGCGGCCTGCACTGGCAGGAGACGATGGTGCGCCTGCGCGGCCCGGTCGTCTCCGAGCTGAACCTGCTGTTCGCCACCGACTGGTACTACGAGTCCGACGAGCAGCTGGACGAGAAGACGCTCGTGACCGCGCCGCAGGACACCTCCGGCAGCTACGAGTGCCAGGTCGTGCCCAGCGGTCCGGGCTTCGTCCTCGAGAACAACCTGCTGCTGTTCAACCAGCTGTTCTACAACGCCACCCGCAGCATCCGCGCCGTCAGCCCCTACTTCGTGCCCGACGAGTCGATGCTCTCGGCACTCATCACCGCCGCCCGGCGCGGTGTCGAGGTGGAGCTGTTCGTCTCCGAGATCGGCGACCAGTTCCTCGTCTTCCACGCCCAGCGCTCCTACTACTCCGCGCTGCTCGAGGCCGGGGTGCGGATCTGGCTCTACCGGGCCCCGACGATCCTGCACGCCAAGCACGTCACCATCGACGACTCCGTGACGGTGATCGGCTCGTCCAACATGGACATCCGCTCGTTCATCCTGGACATGGAGAGCTCGCTGATGGTGGGCGGCACGGACTTCATGGAGAAGATGGAGGAGGTCGAGGACGTCTACCGCTCCCGCAGCCGCGAGCTCACCCTCGAGGAGTGGGAGCAGCGCCCCCGGATCATGCAGGCGATCGACAACCTCTGCCGCCTCGCGTCCTCGGTGGTCTGAGTGGACTCAGCCGATCCCGGTGAGGGACTCGTAGCCCTCGCCGGCCGCCTCCTCATGGGCGGTGATCCCGACGGCCGTGTCCTGGACGAAGGCGCTGGGGCCCTGCGGGGTGTCCAGCACGACCACCGCCACATCGGTCGCGGTCGTGCCCGGCACGTCGATCTTCGCGAAGTTCACCGTGGCCGTGGTGCGGTACCCGGACAGCCCCGCAATGGTGACGGGCTGGGTCACCTGGTCGTCCAGCGAGCGCCCCTGGGTGTCGCCCCACACGCTCGCCGAGAAGTAGCAGGTGAGGATCCGCTGCGAGGCGACCTCGGCGCCCGGGTACTCGATCCCCGGCTGCCACTCGACCGCGCCGACGGTCATGGTCGAGGCCCAGCCGTCACTGCCGGGCACGATCGCCTGCGCGCTCTGGATGTCGTTCATGTACGACAGCCCCGAGGGGCTCAGGCGCCCGTCGAAGGCGGGCGGCGGGATGAACTGCAGACCGCCCCCGCGCAGCTTGCCCGAGGGGTTCGAGGACGTCCGTTCCGCCGAGTCGGGACGCCAGCACCGCTCCTCCTCGACGTTCGTCGGCGAGGCGGAGGACGAGTCCGTGTCGGTGACCGACTCGGTCGCGGTGCCCGACTCGGTGGGGGAGGAGGTCTGGTCGCCGGCACCGCTGTCGCCCCCGGAGCGCAGAACCAGGTATCCCACGGTCCCGCCGACGATCAGGAGGAACACCACGGCGAACGCGATGCCTCCGACCAGCAGCGCGTTGCCGCGGCCGCCTCCGCCGGGGGAGGAGGGCTGGGGGGAGGTGTACTGCGGTCCGGTGTGCACGGCTGCTCCTGGGAACGGGGACTGGGGACCCTCAAGGGGTCCTGGAGGAGGGAGGAGGGAGGGTCATTCGACGACCTCGAGGCTCGCGATGATCTCCTCGAGGTTCGCGGCGTGCTCGGGGACGTCGGCGGCGACGTCCCCGACGAGGGCGCTGGGGCCGTTCGGGGTCTCCACGACGATCGCGGTGACGCTCGAGGCCTTCGAGGACTCCAGCAGGTCGGGGTCCTCGAAGTGGTAGGTGGCCTGCACGATCCATGCCGCCTCGCCGTCCACCGTCATCACCTCGGAGCGGTAGTCGGTCACCTGCGGGTTCTCACCGAAGAAGGAGAGCACTCCGGTGGTGGTGGCGTAGCACTGGAAGAGCGCGACGGCCGCGTTCTCGAGGCCGGGGTAGCCGCCCTCGTCCTCCGGGAAATCGACCCGGCCGAGGTTCACGACGCTGTACCAGCCGGCCTCGACGTGCCGCCCCTCGGCGTCCAGCTCGGTGAGGTACGGGAGTCGGCCGGGGGCCCATCCGTCGTCCCAGCCGTCGGGCTGCGTGTACTGCAGCCCGCCACCGCGCACCGTCCCGGGCGCGGCCGACGGGGCGGAGCCGCCGTCGGACGGGATCGTGCACTCCGTGGTCGGTGCCTGCGTGAAGATCGGCGGGGGCGGCGCGATGTCCGGGTCCTTGGGATCCGGCACGTACTCGGAGTGGCCTTCCGCGCTGCGCGGACCGGTGTCGAAGGCGGTGGGATCCGGGTCGGCCAGTGCCGAGCGGAACACGGTCTGGGAGAGGATCAGGGCGAGGACGGCGAGGATGACGACCGTGCCTGCGATCACGGCGATCATGGTGTTCCGGGTGCGATGGCGCGCTTGCTCGCTCGGCTCGCCGAGCAGCTCCGGGCCGGAGGTGGCCGCGTAGTCGGGCAGTCCCGCGCGGTCGCCGGCGGCGGAGAAGTCGGGCAGGGAGGACGGCGAGTCGTCCGGCGCTCCGGCAGAGCGCTGCGGCTCCTGACTCATCGCACCTCCCCCTGCGCGTCCCGTCCGCGGGGCGCCCCCTCGGCTCCCGTCGGGGGCGATTCTCCCATGGCACATGCCGTTCCCCGGGTATCAGGATAGGGAAGCCAGGAGCGGTTGGTACTCTCCGCTCACGGAGCAGGCCGGGAGCACCGGCAGGCCAGAGCCCACCCGCCGTGAGATGGAGACCGCATGCGCCCGCCCCTCGTCCTGACCATCGCCGGCTCGGAGTCCGACGGCGCCGCCGGCGTCCAGGCGGACCTGAAGACCTTCACGGCGCTGGGCTCCTACGGCGCCTCGGCGGTCACCATGGTCACCTCCGTCTCGCCCCGCGGTGTGCGCTCGGTGCATCCGCTGCCGCGCGAGGTGGTGCGCTCCCAGATCGACGCGGTCGCCGAGGACCTGCTGCTGGACGCCACCAAGATCGGCTCCCTCGGCAGCGCCGCGGTGGTCGAGGAGGTCGCCGCGGCTGTGCGTGCGCATCGCGACCGCTTCGGCGTGATCGTGCTGGACCCGGTGATGGTCAGCGCCGACGGTACCGCGCTGATCTCCGCCGAGGGCGCCGCCGCCGTCGGGACCTCGCTGCTGCCGCTGGCGGACGTGCTCAGCCTGAACATGGCCGAGGCCGCGCAGCTGCTGGGCCGGCCGCTCGCCACCTCCATCGACGAGATGCGCGACCAGGCCCTGGCGCTGCAGGCCACGGGCCCGGACACCGTGCTGATCACCGGCGGGCGCCTCCCCGGCGAGGACGTCGTGGACCTGCTCGTCCATCCCGGCGGCACCGACCTCCTGCGCGCCGAGCGCATCACCGGGAGGCGCGTCCGCGGAGCGGGCACCACCCTGTCCGCGGCGATCACGGCCCAGGTGGCGCGCATCGCCGAGTTCGACCGGGTCGGGGAGCTCGACGAGATCGGGGAGGCCGGGACGGCCGACGACTTGGTCACCATCGTCGCCTCGGCCCGCGAGTTCGTCGCCAGCGCCACCGAGAACGCCCAGGACTGGCGACTGACCCGCGGCGGCGACGGCTACGGACCGGTGAACCACCTCATCACGCTGGACAAGGACTGAGCGACGAACTGGCGAGGGACGAGCCGGGAGGAGCGCAGTCGATCGTGCGGAGCCTGAGCGACGAACTGGCGAGGGACGAGCCGGGAGGAGCGCAGTCGATCGGGCGGAGCCTGAGCGACGAACTGGCGAGGGACGAGCCGGGAGGAGCGCAGTCGATCGGGCAAGGACTGAGCGGGCGGAGCCTGAGCGACAGGCGGAGCCTGACCCGCGGCCCCGCTCATCCCTCCAGCAGCCCCAGCTGCTCCTTCAGCGCGAGCATCCGCCCGGCGGACTCCCGCACCCGCTGCTCCTGCTCGGGGGATGCGGCCGCCCACTCCTCGATCGCGTCGACGAGCTGTGCGATGAGGGAGGGGTCGGCGGTGAGGACCGCGTCGCCGCCGGCGGCCAGCAGGCGGGTGGCGCGCTCGGCGACCGGGACGTCCTGCACGGCCTTCGCGGCGCCGATGTCGTCGGTGACCACGAGCCCCTCGAAGCCGAGCGACCCGCGCAGCAGGTCCTGCACCGCGGCGGCGGAGAACATCGCGGGCACCTCCGGCTCGATCCGCGGGTAGATCGCAGAGGACATCATCACCAGCTGCGCGCCGGCTTCGATCCCGGCGCGGAAGGCGCCGAGGAAGGGGTCGTCGGGGCCGGTGATGTCGTCCTCGATCCCCTCGGCGGAGAAGTCGGTGTTCTGCTCCACGCGCCCCAGGCCCGGGAAGTGCTTCAGCGTCGCGCCGATGCCCTGCTCGCCGAGCGCCTCCACGGCGGCGGCGACGCAGTCGCCGACGGCCTCGGGGTCGGTGCCGAAGCCGCGGTCGAGCGTACCCACGGGCTCATTGGCATTGCCGAGGTCGGGGTCGACGACGTCGGCGACGGGGGAGAGTGCGACCTGGATGCCGCGCGCGGCGAGGTCCTCGCCGATGCTCGTGTAGGCGGCGGCGACGGCCTCGAGCCCCTCGGCGCCGAGCTCCTCCGCCGAGGCGGTGCGGCGCGCGGCGTCCCCGCGGAGCATCCGCACCTGCCCGCCCTCCTGGTCCACGGCCACCAGCGGCGGCAGGTCGGGGCGGGACATCGCGGCGGCGTCGGCGACCGTGCGGTCCACCTCCTCCGCGCTCTCCCACACCTGCAGCAGGAAGATCCCTCCTGCGTGGTCCTCGGTGATCACCTCGGGCGGGATCTCGGAGCCGGCCTGGATGCCCACCAGCACCAGCTGTCCGGCGATCTCGCGCGGGGTGAGGTCCTCGAGCAGCATCTCTGCCGCGGTGGGCGGCGGGGTGGTCTCCGGGGTGGTGGTGGCCTCGCCCGTCGGCGTGCCCGCGCCGCTGCTGGCGCCGCCGTCGCTCGACCCGCCGTCCGAGGCGGACGGACCGTCCGGTCCGTCTCCCGTCCCGTCGGCGGAGCAGGCGGCCAGGGCGGCCGCGGGGGCGAGGGCGAGCAGGTGACGTCGTCGCATGCCGCCAGTGTTCCACGCACGCGCCCCCGAGTGCCGAGCGAGACCTGGGCCACGCCGGGACCGTTAGGGTTGCCCCCATGACCCACGCGATCTCCCCGTCGGAGCATCCCCACGCCGCCCGGATCGAGAAGGGCACCGGCACCGCCCTGGCCGGGTGGACCTCCCGGCTGGACGAGGCCGGGGCCCCCGATCTCGACCACACCGCGATCGCACGGATGCTCTCCGAGCGCTGGGACGTGGAGGGCTGGTGGGCGCAGGGCGTCACCGTCGCCTACGAGCAGATCATCGGCCGGCGCGTGGTGGGCCAGAGCTGCGAGGGGGACTTCTCCGCCTCGGCCTCCCGCACCCTGTCGGGCGACCCCGACGCCGTGCGCGACAGCTGGGACGCGTTCATGACCCCCGCGCGCCGCGAGGAGATCGGGCTCGAGGAGCCGACCCTCACCGACACCGCGAAGTGGCGCTACTGGCGCGCCGCGACGACCGACGGCACCCGCCTCTCGGTGAACATCACCGCCAAGGACGAGGGCCGCAGCACCCTCGGGATCGAGCACAAGGGCATCGAGACGGCCGACGGCCGCGACGCCTGGAAGGCCGCGTGGAAGCGCGTCCTCGCCGACTACACCGACCACCTCGCGCAGCAGGCGCAGAAGGACGACGCCCGATGACCAGCACCCCCGCGACCAGCATTTCCGGCCCGCAGCTGCCTGCCCCCGACGGCAGCACTGATCCCCACCTGTGGCTCGAGGAGGTCACCGGCGAGGAGCAGCTGGACTGGGTCCGCGCGCGCAACGCCCGCGCCGAGGCCGAGCTCGACGCCGTCACCGATCCCGCGGGCGCCGACGCCGCGGGCACCGATGCCCCGCTCGCCGAGACCCTGCAGCGCGAGATCCGCGAGATCCTCGACGCCAAGGACCGCATCCCCGGCGTCACCAAGCGCGGCGAGTTCCTCTACAACTTCTGGACCGACGCCGAGCACGAGCGCGGGCTGTGGCGCCGCACCACCCTCGCCTCCTACCGCACCGACGAGCCCGAGTGGGAGATCCTGCTGGACGTCGACGCGCTGAACGAGGCCGAGGGCGAGGACTGGGTGTGGCACGGCGCGCGCCTGCTGCGCCCGGCCGGCGCGGCCGACGGGGAGCCGTACCGCCACGCCCTGATCGACCTCTCCCACGGCGGCTCGGACGCGGACGTCACCCGCGAGTTCGACCTCGAGACCCTCTCCTTCGTCCCCGCGGAGGACGGAGGCTTCGTGCGCCCCGAGGCGAAGGGCTCGCTCGGCTGGATCGACCGCGACACCGTGTGGGTCTCCACCGACTTCGGCGAGGGCACCATGACCAGCTCCGGCTACGCCCGCCAGGCGCGGATCTGGCACCGCGGCACGCCGATGTCCGAGGCGCAGCTGGTCCACGAGGTCGCCGAGTCGGACATGGCCGTGTTCGCCGCCCACGACTCCACCCCCGGCTGGGAGCGGGACTGGGTCATCGAGGCCCACGCCTTCTACGACAACACGATCCATGTGGTCGACCGCTCCGAGGACCCGCCGCTCCTCACCGCCGTGGACGTGCCGCGCGACCTCGAGGCCAACGCCCACCGGGACCTGGGTATCTTCAGCCCCCGCAGCGACTGGGAGGTGGGGGAGTCGACCTACCCGGCGGGCTCCCTCGTGGTCGGCGACTTCGCCCGCTTCCTGGACGGCGAGCCGGACCTCCACATGCTCTTCGAGCCCACGGCGAGCACGTCGCTCGCGGGCATGACCATCACCCGCACGGCCGTGGTGCTCACGATCCTCGAGGACGTCGTGCACCGCCTCGAGGTGCACACCCGCGACGAGCAGGGCCAGTGGGTCAGCCGAGAGCTGTACCCCGAGCTCACCGGCTCGATCGGCGTCGCCGCGGTGGACGCCGAGGAGAGCGACGAGGTGTGGGTGACCGTCACCGGCTTCATCGAGCCGACCACCCTCCTTCTCGGGGACCTCTCCGAGGTCGCGGCCGGCGGCGAGGCCGGGGACCTCGAGGTGGTCAAGGCCGCCCCCGCGCGCTTCGATGCCGAGGGGCTCGAGGTCACCCAGCACTTCGCGACCAGCGACGACGGCACCCGCATCCCCTACTTCGAGATATCCCAGACGGAGCCGGTGGGGGAGAGCGCGGGTGAGGGGGCGGGGGAGAGGTCCGGCGAGCACGATCGTGCGGCCGACGGGCCCGCCGCGCCCCGCCCCACCCTGCTCTACGGCTACGGCGGCTTCGAGATCTCGCTGACCCCGTCCTATCTCGGCGCGATCGGGAAGGCCTGGCTCGAGCGGGGCGGCACCTACGTGCTCGCCAACATCCGCGGCGGCGGCGAGTACGGCCCGGCCTGGCATCAGGCGGCGCTGAAGGAGAACCGCCACCGCGCCTACGAGGACTTCTCCTCGGTCGCGAAGGACCTCGTCGAGCGCGGGGTCACCGACCGCGCGCACCTCGCCGTGCGCGGCGGCTCCAACGGCGGGCTCCTCACCGGCAACATGCTCACCCAGTACCCGGAGCTGTTCGGCGCGGTGATCATCCAGGTGCCGCTGCTGGACATGAAGCGCTACAGCCACCTCCTGGCGGGCGCCTCGTGGATGGCCGAGTACGGCGACCCCGACGGCGAGGACTGGGAGTTCGTGCGCACCTTCAGCCCGTACCACCTGCTCGCCGAGGAGACGGCGCAGGACTACCCGCCCACCTTCGTGCTCACCTCCACCCGCGACGACCGCGTCCACCCCGGCCACGCCCGCAAGTTCACCGCGGCCCTGGAGTCCCTCGGCGCTGACGTGCGCTACTGGGAGAACATCGAGGGCGGCCACGGCGGCGCCGCCACCAACGAGCAGGCCGCCCGCATGAACGCACTGCTGTACACGTTCCTGTGGGACACCATCGGCTCGTCGGCCGTCGAGGATGGGGCCGATGGGGCCGACGGGGCCGACGGGGCCGACGAGGGTCGGGCCGACGGGGCGGACGCGGGGGAGGGCGAGGCATGAGCCCGGCCGGACGGCTCGCGCCCTGGGCGCGTCCGGCGGAGATCATCGAGCGCGCCACCCAGGACGAGCTGCTGCAGATCCGCAACGACCTGATGACGGTGTACCGTGAGGTCTCCGCCGACGGCCCCGAGCTGTTCCCGCTGCGCTACGCCCGGGCCACGCCCCGCCGACCCCGCCGCGCGAAGGTGCCCAGGGGCGCCGTGCCGGTCCCGGCGGCGAAGCCCGAGGTGCCGGTGCTGATCCTGCCCGACGGGCCCGCCCGCGCCTCCGTGCTGCCCTACGACGTGCTGCGCCGCAGCCTCGCCGCGCGCGGCGTGGACGTGCTCATGATGGAGCACCGCGGGGTGGGCTTCTCGCGCCTGGACACGACCGGGAGGGACCTCCCCGCCCGCGCCATGACCCTGCGCGAGGTCATCGGCGACGTGCTCGCGGTGCTAGACCATGCAGGCGCCGAGCGGGCGGCGCTCGTGGGCACCGGCTACGGCGCCTACATCGCCCAGGCCGTCGCCGTGCTGCACCCCGAGCGGGTGCACTCCCTCGTGCTGGACTCGCCGCTTAGCTCCTCGGTCGACGAGCAGATCGCACAGCGCCGACTGCGGGAGCTGTACTGGGACGGTACGGAGCCGACCACCTCCTCGACTGCGAAGGTGCTGCGCCGCCTCGCCGAGGAGGGCCGGGTGGACGTCTCCCGCGCGGGGCCCGTGGTCCTCGCCGTCCACGAGCACGGCGGCCCCGACGCGGTCCGCGACCTCGTGGACCTGCTGGCCGTCGGCCGCGGCGACCTCACCTGGACCAGCGTGCGCCAGGTCCTGAACCAGGGCTGGCTCCAGTCCACCCCCTTCGTGATCGAGCACGACCTGGTGGCGCGGATCCTGCACACCGAGCTCGGGTCCGGCAGCCACGCCGATGGCGGACCGCTCGACCCGCTGATCCTCACCGGGGAGGAGGCGCGCGCCGTGCCGCCCTTCGCCGGGGAGCAGCTGGACCTGCACGCCCTCGCCCCCGCGATCACCGCACCGACCCTCGTCGTCTCCGGCACGCACGACCTCGTCTCCCCGCCCGAGATCTCCCGGGACCTCGCCGCCCGCATCCCCGGCGCCACGCTGCTGGAGATCCCCAGGGCCGGGCACTCGATGCTCGACACCCGCAGCCGGATCCTCCAGATCGCCGCCCGGTGGAGCGCCTGCGACATGGCCCAGCACCTGCCCGCGCACGCCGACCGGCTCGCGGCGCTGCCCGCCTCGGCCACCGACCTCGCCCTCTCCCGCGGCCTGCAGCTCGCCCTCGCGGCCGAGCGCTGGTCGCCCTGGCGGCTGCGCCTGGAGAGCGCCCGCGCGGACCGCGAGCGCGCGACTCTCGAGCGCGCCCAGGTGGACCCCCGCTCCCACCGCGGCCGACGCAACGGCTCCGGCCGCGAGGACCCGGTGTGATGCGCGTCGGACGCTCGGGCGCAGGGGCCCGCGGGGACGTACGCTCCTCCTGACGACACCACGCTCCGACCAGGGGGATCCGATGCAGGAAGAGCGGTCGCTGCGGCGCGCCACGGGGATCCGCAGCAGCCGTCCGCTGCGCTCCTCGCAGCACCTCCTGCGGGGCCTGGCCGTGGCCAGCGTGATCGGCGTCGCCGGCGTGACCGGTCTCGGGGCCGCCGGCATCGGTCCGCTCTCCGCGCTCTCCGGCGCGACCTCGGCCGACGAGGCCCCCGCGCCCGCGGCGGCGAAGACCGAGACCCCTGCTGCCTCCGACGGAGGTGGCGCGCCCGTTCCCGCCGTCACCCCCTCCGCGACCCCGTCGGCCGAGGAGTCGCCCTCGGCGACCCCGACGCCCACGCCGACGGAGGCCCCGGCGACCGAGGAGGCCGCACCCACCGAGGAGACCACGCCGACCGAGGATGCCTCGGAGAGCACCGCGCCGGTCGCGGAGGAGACCTCCGAGCCCGCGACGAGCCCGAGCGGGGACCGCAGCGGCGCGGAAGGCTCCGGCAGCTCCTCGGGGACCGGCGGGAACGGAAGCTCCAGCGGGTCGAGCGGTTCCGGGTCCTCAAGCGGTGGCCGCGGCGGCTCCGGCTCGTCCGGCGGCTCGAGCAGCGGCGGTTCCGGCAGTGGGGGTTCCGGCAGCGGTAGTTCGAGCAGCGGCGGGTCCGGGAGCGGTGGTTCGAGCAGTGGCGGTTCGAACAGCGGTGGCTCCGGCAGCGATGGATCGAGCAGCGGTGGATCCGGGAGCGGCGGCTCGGGCAGCGGCGGCGACGGATCGTCGACGCCCGCCCCGTCGGACCCCGGCCCGAGCTCGCCGGCGCCGAGCGCACCCGCGGAGCCGGGCGACTCCGGGGAGCCGTCCACCACGCCGGGCGAGCCCGGCCCGTCGGACCCCGCGCCGGGGGAGCCGACCGCTCCCGATGCCTCGGGCCAGGACGGCTGAGCGCAGCGACAGCTGCGGAGGGGCACGGTTGCTGCTCTGCGCGCCCGGGGCTCGCGCTACGGCCGGCAGGCGACCGTGAACCCGCCCTCGTCGTACACCGTCTCGTAGGTCGCGGCCCAGCGCTCCTCGGCCCAGACCGCAGGATCCGCCGGCGGCATGCCGTTCCAGGAGAAGGCGTACCAGTCCGAGAGGATGCAGTCGGGCACCCGCTGGTTCGGGCCGTGCAGCCACTGCACGTCGTGGTCGGGGACCGCCTGGGCGAGCAGGGTGATGTCCGCGGCGAGGACCGCGCCGTCCGGCACCGCCTCGAGGGCGCCCTCTGCGGGCTCGGCCCGCCAGGTCAGCTCCCAGCTCGAGGGCCGTACCACGTCCAGCAGCGGCAGCTGCGGGCCGAGCAGCAGCGTCACCGCGGCGGACAGCGCCACCGCCGCGCGGCGCACCGTCCGGCCCGGGCGCGGCGCGTCCGTGCGCAGCAGCGAGGTCGCCAGGCCCGTGCGACGGTCACCGAGCGCGTCGAGCATCGCTGCCAGCGCGATCGGCATGAGCACCGCGTTGTAGTGCCAGTACCAGTCCCAGTAGAACTCGACCGTGCCGGTGAAGCGCCAGGCGAGGGTCGGCAGCATCAGCCAGATCAGCGGGGAGCGGGCGCCGATCACGCCCGCGAGCACGATCAGCATGAGCACGGTCAGCCACTTCACCGGCGGCCACACCACGTCCAGCGGGGAGCCGAGGTTGTCGGTGTAGTCGTACTGCCCGGCGGTGTTCAGCGCCGGCAGGATCACGAAGGTCGCCACCACGAACCAGGCCGCGCCCCAGGCGGCCAGTGCGGCGCCGACCGGGCGGTACTCCCGCCCGCGCAGCGCGATCACCAGGCCCAGCACCGCGACCGTCAGCCCCAGGTCCTCCTTGACCAGCACCAGCGGCGCCGCCCACAGCGCCGCGGCGAGCACCCGGTCCCGCAGCAGGGCGGTGAGGGCGAGGGCCAGCAGCGGCACGGCCAGCGCGATCTCATGGAACTGCACGGCCGCCGCGGACTGCAGCCCGAAGGAGAACACGTACGCGGCGCCCGCGACGCTGCCGAGCCCGGGGCCGAGCCGGTCGATCGCCAGTCGCGTCAGCGGGATCGCGGAGAGCCCGAACAGCGCCGCCTGCGTCCACAGCAGCGCCTCGGGGTCGGGCCACACCCACCACACCGGGGCGATCAGCGCCAGCAGCGGGTGGAAGTGGTCGCCGAGGAGGTTCACCTCGTCGCCCTTGATCGACACGATCGGGGCGCGCAGCTCGCCGTAGGCGCGCAGCAGCTGGGTGAAGATGCCCAGGTCCCAGGAGGCGGCCACGAGGTTGCGCAGCTGGAGGTGGCCGAGCAGCCCGTAGGCGGCGGTGGCGAGCAGGGCGAGGGTGGGCGGGACCCAGCGGCGGGCGCGCACGGTGCGGCGCGTGTCAGCTGCGGCAGCCGCGTCGGCCGCGCCCTTCTCGGGGTCGGGGCGCGCCGGCGTCACAGGGGTGTCGGCCTGGGGATCCACCCGACGAGGGTAACCGGCGCTCTCGCCCTCAGACCGCGACGATCACCTGCACCACGATGATCTTCACGACGATCCCCATCGCGTACAGCGCGGAGTAGCCGGACTCGGTGCGCTCGTCGTCCACGAGCGAGTCGACGTGGCTGAGCAGCACCGGCTGACCCACGAAGCCCGCCATCGCCCCGGCGGTGCGCGGGGCGGACAGCCCCAGCACCCTCCCGAGCGCCCAGAACGCCGCGAGTCCCAGCAGCAGCACGACGGCGGCGGTGAGGGCGACCGCGAGACCGGTGAGGGTGAAGGCCTGGGAGGCGAAGGCCTGACCGCTGGAGAGGCCCACGGCGGCGAGGAAGAGCACCAGGCCCAGCTGGCGGATGGTGAGGTTCGCGGCCGCCGGGATGGTCCACACCAGCGGTCCGGTGCGCTCTAGCCGTCCCAGCACCAGGCCCACGAGCAGCGGCCCGGCGGCGCTGCCCAGGGCGAGCGCCGCCCCGCCCGGCAGCGGAAGGGTCAACAGCCCCAGGCCCACGCCGATCGCGACGCCGAGGCCCGCGCTGCCGAAGTCGACCTCGGTGACGCGCTTCTCCGAGTCGCCGAGCAGGCGCCGGGCGTCCTTGAGCCGCTCCCGGGGCAGGACCACCCGCACCCGGTCGCCGAGCCGGAGGGTCATGTCCGGCATCGCCAGCAGGTCGCGGTCGCCGCGGCGGATGCGGGTGATGATCCCGCCGAGCCGGGCGGGGACGCGCAGCTCGGCGACGGTGCGTCCGGCGATGCGGGGGTCGGAGACCACGTAGCGGCGGTGGTCGACGACGGAGCGCTCGTCGGCCAGGTGACGCGCAGAGCGGTGGCCGAGGGCCTCGGCGGCGGTGCGCACCGCGTCCGGGATCCCCACCAGCACCATGAGGTCCCCGCGCTCGAGGTCGTCGTCCGGCTGTGCGACGCGCATCGCGCCGTCGCGCAGCAGGTAGGACATGCGCACCTGGCCGTCGGAGCGGCCCGGGGTCACGGCGATGCCGGGGATGTCCTTGATCCGCATCGGATGCTCCACGTGGACGGTGATGTCCAGCAGTCCGCCGGCCGAGAGCGGCTCGGGGTCCTTGGTGCCGGGCAGAGGGCGCCGCGCCACGACGGTCAGCACCATCATCGCCACCAGCACGCCGACGGGATAGGCGATCGCATAGCCGACGGCCGGCGCGGTCGCGCCGTCCAGGGCGGAGGTCGCTGCGGCCAGTGCCGGGGTGGTGGTGAGCATGCCCGCGAAGAGGCCCCCGACGATCCCGGGATCCAGGCCCAGCACCTTCCCGGCGGTGAGCGTCAGCGCCCCGACGAGCACCAGGAGCACCGAGGCGCCGGCCAGCAGCGGGGTCTGGGTGCGCAGGTCGCGGAAGAAGGAGCCGCCCGCCGCGAGACCGATCGTGAACACGAACAGGGCCAGGCCCACGGACTGCACGAGCCCCAGCCCCTCGCCGAGGCGCGGGTCCAGCGCCCCGATCGCGAGACCGACGAACAGGGCGCCGGCCGCGCCGAAGCGCACCGGTCCGAGCCTCACCGAGCCCAGCAGTGAGCCCAGCGAGACCACCAGGAACACGGTCAGCAGGGGCGAGGACGCGAGCACGTCGAGCATGGTCGAAGGCTAGTGCCGGGGCCCGCGCGCAGGAAGGACCCCCGGCCCTCGCGCAGGCTCGGAGCGGATCCCGCGGGGGCCCCGTCGGCCGCCCCGTGGGCCGACCCTGTGGGTCGCCCCTGTAGGACCCCCAGGACCCTCGCGGCCGGGACCCAGCGGCCCCGTCGGTCGGGGACCTAGACTTCCGCCATGACCTCGCTGTCCGCCCCGCGGCTGCGCCGGGCCGCCGCCGCGGCGGCCGCGGCTGGAGCCGCCGGCGCGCTGACCCTCGTGGAGCACCGCCGCCTGGGCCCCTGGGCGCACGGCGCCTACCGGATCGGGGTCGCGGCGTTCACCGGGGCGCTCGCCGCCGGCACCTCCCACCCCGAGTCCGCGCTGCTGGACCCGGCCCGCGAGGGGATCGTCACCGGCGGCGTGACCCTGGGACTGATGGACGTGCTCGAGCGGGTGGACGGCGCGGTGGTCGACGGGCTGCAGAAGCTCGGCGTGCCCCACCCCCGGCCCGTCCTCGCGGTGCTCGGCGCCGCGGGCGCCGCCGCCATGGTCGCGCTGCCGAGCCTCGCCGAACTCGCCCCGCACGGCCGCTCGGTCGAGGAGATGTTCGACCAGCCGGACTCCTCGGAGCTGCCCGGGGAGGTCGCGGCGCTCATCGAGGCCCTCCTCGCCGATCCGCCGGAGGGCCCCGCCCCCGCGGGCGCCGAGGCGCTGCGCGCGCAGCTTCCCCGCACCCGGGTGCTGGACCCGGGCTACGCGGGAGCGGACGTGACCCTCCACGTCGAGGAGCCCGAGCGCCTGGCCGTGCCGCGCCAGCAGACCTGGCCCGTGACCGGGCACTTCCGCCGCGGCGCGATCGGCTACGCCCTCATGCTGCACATCCACGAGGGCCGGCTCTCGATGCTCTCCGTGATGGTCCCGGGCGACGAGCCCCGCCTCGAGCACGCCCTGGAGATGCTGGCGCTGCCCGGCTTCGTGCTCCCCGGGCCCGAGGAGATCACGCTCGCGCGGGAGACCGAGACGCCCTGAGGCGCCGGCGGTCCCGAGGCGCCGGCAGTCCTGACGCGGAAGCGGTCCGGAGACGCACCCTCGAGGAGTACCGCTCGGCAGATTACGCATCGGTAACGGCAGAGACCGTTTTCCCGGGAACGGCGGCGGTGGGTTGGATCACATGATGAAATGCCGGAGGCGATGCACCCCGGTCCCCCGGAAGCGCAATGACGCGCGCACCGCGCACTCCCCCTCCCTGAAGGACGATGACCATGCCCCTGCACAGATCAGATCTGCCCCGACCCCGCGGAGCGCTCGCCGCGACCGCCGGTGCCGCGCTCGTCGCGGGCCTGCTCGCGACCCCTCCCGCACTCGCCGACGGTGCGGGGCCGGAGCTCCTCGGCACCGCCTCCGACCTGGGCGTGGACGTCACCCCGCCGCAGGAGGTCATCGACGCCGGGCAGACCCCGATCTCCGGCCGCTGGCTCGTCGAGGTCGAGGGCGACCCGACGCTGCGCGGCGGCTCCGCCACCTCCGCCGAGAACTCCCAGAAGAAGGTGCGCGAGCGCGCCGCGGCCGCGTCGATCCCGCTCGAGGTGCAGGAGACCTTCACCTCGGGCTGGAACGGCATGTCGGTCGCGATGGACGACGCCGACGTCGAGAAGCTCCGCGCCGTCTCCGGCGTCCGCGCCGTCTACCCCGTGCTCGAGGTCCCTGCACCCGCTCCCGTCGACGCGACCCCGCAGGACGTCAACGCCAACGACATGACCGGCGTCAGCCAGGTCCAGCAGGTCGACGGCCTGAACGGCCAGGGCGTCACCGTCGCCGTGATCGACTCCGGCATCGACTACAACAACCCCGACCTCGGCGGCTCCGGCGTCAACGACGAGACCGCGGACTTCCCGGGCACCCGGGTCGTGGGCGGCTACGACCTCGTCGGCGACGACTACGACGCCAGCAAGGGCCTGGCCCCCGTGCCCGACCAGTACCCCGACGACTGCGGCGGCCACGGCACCCACGTCGCGGGCATCATCGGCGCCCACGGCGAGGTGATCGGCGTCGCCCCGAAGGTCGACCTGCTCTCCTACCGCGTCTTCGGCTGCAACGGCTCCAGCGACACCGAGATCATCCTCGAGGCCATGGAGCGGGCGATGGAGGACGGCGCGGACGTGGTCAACATGTCCCTCGGCGCCTCGTTCATGACCTGGCAGGACTACCCGACCTCGCAGATGAGCGACCTCCTGTCGGCGAACGGCGTCACCATGGTGATCTCCGCCGGCAACGAGGGCGAGTCGGGCACCTTCTCCAGCGGCTCCCCGGGCGTGTCCGCCTCCGCGATCACCGTCGCCTCCGTGGACAACGCCGTCCGGCAGTCGCCCTACGGCACCGCCGCCGGCGCTCCGCGCGCCTACAGCGCGGCCAGCGGCGCCCCGCAGCCGCCCACCTCCGGCGAGCTCGCGCTCGTCTCCGCCGGTGCCCCGGACACCGACGCGGCCCGCGCCTGCGACCCGTCGGCCGTCACCCCCGCCACCGGCCCCGGCCAGGCGCTGCTGATCGAGCGCGGCGTGTGCTCCTTCCGCGAGAAGGCGCTCGCCGGCGAGCAGGCCGGCTACGACGCCGTCATCCTGTACGACAACCAGCCCGGCGCGGTGAACCCCACCGTCGAGGGCGATCCGGCCCTGACCATCCCGGTCGTCATGCTCACCCAGGCCGACGGCCTCGCCCTGCAGGAGGCGCTCGCCGCCGGCGCCGTGACCTGGACCTGGGAGTCCGACACCACGAGCCTGGAGAACGAGACCGGGGGTCTGGTCTCGGACTTCTCCTCCTACGGCCTGACCGCCGAGCTGCAGCTCAAGCCCGACATCGCCGCCCCCGGCGGCTCCATCTGGTCCACCCTCCCGCTCGAGGAAGGCGGCCACGGCTCGATGTCCGGCACCTCCATGGCGGCCCCGCACGTGGCCGGCGCCGCGGCGCTGCTGCTGCAGGCCCGTCCGGAGCTGTCCCCGCAGGACGTCAAGACCGCGATGATGAACTCGGCCGATCCGCTGACCTGGTCGCTCATCACTGACATGGGCTACCTCGAGCCGGTCCACCGCCAGGGCGCGGGCCTGCTGAACATGGTCGGCGCTGTCCACGCCACCACCCGCGTGGAGCAGCCGTCCATCTCGCTCGGCGAGGGCGAGGCCGGACCGAAGTCCGTCACCCTCACCGTCACCAACGACTCCGACGTCGAGAAGACCTACGACGTCGGCGTCCAGGACGGCATCGCCACCGGCGCCCCGACCTCGGACCCGGCCTTCTACGACGCCCCGGCGACCTTCGAGTCCTCGGCGACGACGGTCACCGTCCCCGCCAACGGCTCCGCGGACATCACCGTCACGATCGGCGAGGACTTCGGCGAGGACGGCATCATCTACGGCGGCTGGGTCACCCTGACCGGCGCCGACGACGACCTCGTGGTCCCCTTCGCCGGGCTGTCCGGCGACTACCAGGCCCTCGCCGCCTTCGACGACATGGGCATGGACCTGCCCACCCTCGGCGCCAGCACCGGCGACGGGTACATCGGGTTCGTCCGTGAGGACGGCCACACCTACACCATGAAGAACGGCGACGTGCCCTACCTCGTCTACGGCTTCGCCTACCCGGTCGAGCGGGTGGAGATCACCGCCTACGAGGTCGGCAACAAGGGCAAGCTCAAGAACGTGAACCCCTCCGTGGGTACGATCGTGGCGGAGGACCACCTGGGCCGCTCGCCGGAGCCGGAGATCTGGACCTGGGACGGCAGCTACGCGCTGAAGAACGACAAGTCCAAGTTCGTCAAGGACGGTGAGTACGTCCTGGAGATGAAGGTGCTGCGCGCCCTCGGCGATCCGAAGAACCCCGCGCACTGGGACACCTACACCTCGCCCACGTTCACCGTGAAGTACTCGGAGAAGCCGAAGCCCGGGTCCCACTGATCCCGAGCTGACCGCAGGTGCCTGACGGCAGGTGCCTGACCGCCGCAAGGGCGGCCGTTCCCGATAGGGGACGGCCGCCCTTCGCTGTGTCCGGGACGATCTGCAGAAAGGGGCCTCTCAGCGGACGGTGCGATGAATATCGTCACGGCGTGCGCCCTGACACCCTTTCTGCAGGCGGCGCCGCGCCTCGGACAGGTGCCGCAGACAGGCTCAGCCCAGCGAGCAGGCCACCCCGTTGAAGCCGTGGTTGCAGTAGCCGCCGGGGTTCTTGGCGAGGTACTGCTGGTGCTCGGGCTCGGCGGTGTAGTACTCACCGTTGCCGGCCTCGGCCAGCGGTGACAGCTCCGTCGTGATCGCACCGCGGCCGGCCGCGTCCAGCGCCTGCTGGTAGCTCTCGGCGGAGGCGCGGACGATCTCGCCCTGCGCCTCGGTGGTCCAGTACACGGCGCTGCGGTACTCGGTGCCCACGTCGTTGCCCTGCCGGTTGGCGGTGGTGGGGTCGTGCTGCTGCCAGAACTCAGTGAGCAGGGCGCGCAGGGTCTCCTCGCCGCCGGTGTAGATCACGCGCACCGCCTCGGCGTGGCCGGTGCGGGCAGAGAAGACCTCCTCGTACGTGGGGTGCGGGGTGTATCCGCCCGCGTACCCCGCGGAGGTGGTGTGCACGCCGGGGATCTCCCAGGCGATCCGTTCGATGCCCCAGAAGCAGCCGCCGGCGAGGATCAGCTCCTCGGAGCCTGCGGGCCAGGGGCGGGGGTCGGTCGGGGCGTCGGGGCCGAGCATGTCGGTGCCGAGCACGAGGTGCTCCCGCGCGAGGGGATAGGGGTAGCCGGGCCGGCCCTCGAGGGCGTCCTCCGGCGCGACCATGTCCTTCTTGTGCGCGTACAGGAGGTCCATCATCTGCCACATGTCCGCCACGGTAGTCCTGCGCGGCGTGCGATGGCAGGGCGCCGCGAGGCTTCTCACGGCCGGCCGACGGGCCCGCCCGGGGTGCGGGGCAGCACCGCGATCAGCAACCCGATCGCCGCGAGGGTGCCGAGCACCATCGCCCAGGCGCCGAGCTGCACCCCGGCGAGCAGCAGCACGAGCCCGCCGAGCAGCACGGTGAGGGCGAGGACCGCGACCATACCGCGGCCGGCGAGGCGCCAGGCGGAGCCCTCGAAGCGGCCGTGCGGGGGCAGCGTCGCGGCGAGCGCCGAGGCGGAGTGGGCGAGCAGCAGCAGGAGCCCGGTCCCGGCGGCGCGCGGCACGGACGGGTCCCCGAGGGTCGCCAGCCCCACGAGCGTCGCGAGCGGTCCGATCAGGGCGAGGTCGCTGTCGGGGTGTCGCAGCTGGAGCAGCACGGCGAGGGCGACGCACAGGGTCACGAGCGCCGAGCCCAGGTGCCAGGAGGCGCCGGGGCCGAGGGTGAGCAGCAGTGCGGCGATGCTCGTCGTCGCGCCGGTCAGCCGCAGCAGCCACTGGGTGCCGCTGACGGTGCGCAGCACGAGCAGCCGCTCCGCGAGCGGGTCGACGAGATGGGCGAGGCGCATCAGGACCTCCTCCGTCGCGGGGCGGAGCGGGCGGCGCTGAGGGAGAGCAGCACCGGGGCGAGGGAGGAGGGGCCCTCCCACGCGGTGACCGGCACCCCGGCCTCGCGCAGCTCGCGCACGGTCCGCTGCCGCAGCTGGCGCCGCAGCGCCCACGCCTCGGGCCAGAACCGGTCCGGGGCGGAGCCCTCGTAGGCGA
The DNA here is from genome assembly GCF_014204755.1 of Brachybacterium aquaticum. Lineage (NCBI taxonomy): Bacteria > Bacillati > Actinomycetota > Actinomycetes > Micrococcales > Dermabacteraceae > Brachybacterium > Brachybacterium aquaticum. The sequence goes on along the minus strand of NZ_JACHLZ010000001.1, from coordinate 2,332,985 downwards.
CGGGACGGCCGCGCAGCACGGAGAGGTCCCCGATGCTGGGCGGGAGCGTGTCCACCACGAGCACGTCCGCGCCGTGGGCGACGAGCACCCCGATCTGCTCGAGGACGTCCTTGCCGAGCAGCGGCGTGCACACCACGGTGAGGGTGCCGGGGCGGACGGTGCGCAGGCGGCGCACGGGCCGGTGTGCGCCGTCGTCGCGGCCCGCGCGGGACAGGGCGGCGGTGAGCACCCGCAGCTGGCGGGGTCCGGAGCCGGCGGGGACCGGGCCGATGAGGTGGCCGAGGTCGAAGACCGCCACGCGGTCCCCGGCGGTGAGGTGGTGGCGGGCGATCGCGGTGGTGGCGCGGATCGTCATGTCCAGGCTCGTCGGCGCGTCCTCGCCCGCCCACGGGGCAGGGGCGACGTCGACGGTGGTGTCGGTGACGATGAGGACCTCGGTGTCCTGCTCGGTGAAGGTCGCGTTGGTGTGCAGCTCGCCGGTGCGGGAGGTGATGCGCCAGTTCAGACGGTGCAACCGGTCGCCGGGCCGGAACGGCCGCACCTCGGACAGGGCGGTGCCGTCCCCGCGGCGGCGCGAGAGGTGCGCGCCGCTGATCCCGATCGGGGTGGGGACCTGCACCGGACCCTCGAGCACGCTCGAGGAGGGCAGGACCTGCACGTCGGCCGCGGGCAGGACGCGCTGGGCGCGGTGGGCGCCGAGCGGATCGGCGACCAGCACGTGCACGGGGCCGAGGCGGATGCGGCCCCAGCGTCGGGCGGTGACGCGCAGCGTGGCCTCCCCGTCCCCGGCGACGGCGCCGTGGCGCGGGGCGAGGTGCGCATCCGGCGGCAGCGGCACGGTGACGGCGGTGAGCAGGCCCGGCGCGGCGGTGACGGTGAGGGAGGTGGTCGCGCCCTCCTCGAGGACGCGCCGGCCGACGCGCAGGGTCGGGGCGGGCACGTCGGCCGCCTGCCCGCTGGCCGCTCGTCCGTCGGCCGGTCGTCCACCGGCCGCTCGCCCGGCCGGCCCGGCCCCGTCGGCCGACGCGCGCACGAGCCGCAGCGCCTGCGCGAGGAGCGCCCAGCTCAGCAGCGGCAGCCCGGCCAGCAGCAGGGCCGGGCGGCCCAGCAGCACGGCGAGCAGCAGCGCGACGACGCCGACGACGCCGGCGCGCACGAGCGCTGCGGAGGGACGGGAGGTCATGACCGGGCGGGCTCCTGGCCGGAGTGCGGCGAGGCGGCGCCCGGCTCCTGCGCGGCGGCACCCGGCTCCTGGGCGGCGGGGACCGGGACCTGGGCGAGCACCGCGTCGACCACGCCGGCGCCGCTCGCGTTCTGCAGCCACAGCTCGGGCTTGACGGTGACGCGGTGGTCGAGCGCGGGATGGGCGAGGGCCTTGACGTCCTCGGGCACCACGTAGGTGCGACCGCGCAGCACGGCGAGGGCGCGGGCGCAGGTGATCAGTGCCAGGGTGCCGCGCGGGGACGCGCCGACCAGGGCGTTCTGATGCGTGCGGGTCGCCCCGACGATCTCCACGGCGTAGTGGCCGACCGCGTCCTCGACGTGGACCTCCTCGACGGCGGCCTGCACGCCGAGCAGCCCCGCGGCATCCAGCACCTGCGGCACGGTCTGCTCCTCGCGTCGGCGGTCCAGGCGGCGGGAGACCACGTCCCACTCCTGCGCCGGGTCCGGGTAGCCGAAGGACAGCCGCAGCAGGAAGCGGTCCAGCTGCGCCTCGGGCAGGGGATAGGTGCCCTCGTGCTCGATGGGGTTGGCGGTCGCCAGGACGTGGAAGGGGCGGGGGAGCGGGCGGGTGGTGCCCTCGACGGAGACCTGCCGCTCCTGCATCGCCTCGAGCAGGGCGGACTGGGTCTTCGGCGGGGTGCGGTTGATCTCGTCGGCCAGCAGCAGCCCCGTGAACACCGGGCCCGGCCGGAACACGAACTCGCCGGTGCGCTGGTCGAACACCTCGGCGCCGGTGAGGTCCGCGGGCAGCAGGTCGGGGGTGAACTGGGCGCGGGTGAAGGGCAGGCCGAGCGCCTGGGCGAAGGAGCGGGCGGCGAGAGTCTTGCCCAGGCCCGGCAGGTCCTCGAGCAGGACGTGGCCGCCGGCGAGGATGCCGGTGAGCACCAGCTCGAGCGCCTCACGCTTGCCGACCACGGCCGTCTCCACGGCGTCCAGCACCGCGTTCGCGGCGGCGGTCGCCTCCGCGGGGGCCATCGGGCCGACGGGCGCGGGCGCGGGCTCGGGATCGGGGGCGGGCATCTCGTGCGGGGTCGCGGTCATCTCTCCCTCTCCTCGCGCGCGGCGAGCTGGTGCAGGTAGCGGTGCAGGGTGCGGCGGTCGATGGGGCCGACGGGGTGGGCCTCGGCGTCGGGCTCGCGGGCGGTCGCGATGAGGCGTGCGAGGTCCGGCGGCAGGGGCGGGGCCTCCGGGTCGCGCTCGCGCTCCTCGGCGATCTCGCCGAGCGTGCGGGCGAGGGCCCGGGAGGTCATCCGCCGACGGGGCTGGGCGCCGTGGACGGCCTCCTCCAGACGCCGCACGGTCGTGTCCTGGGCGTGGGGGAGGGCGTAGTCGGCGTCGAGGTCGAGGGCGGGGGCGTCCAGCTGGTCGTCGTGGTCCACGCCGCGGTCCAGCAGCCAGGACCCGGCCCCGGCGACGAGGGCGAGGGAGACCGGCAGAGGCCAGGGGATCCGCAGCCCGGCGATCCCGGCGACGGCCACCACGGCGATCGCGAGGACCAGGAACAGCGCCGTGCGCAGCAGGAGGGAGCGCAGCTCGCGGCGGGTCATCGGGTGCTCCTCATCGAGTGCTTCCCGTCTCGAGCGCGGCGGTGAGCCGGTCCAGGAGGGTGAGGGCCCGGTCGCGGTCCGCCTCGGTGAGCGGCTGCGGGTCGAACAGCGCCCGGCGGTACAGCCCGGCGAGCTCCTCGAGCGCCGCCCGGTCCAGGGCCAGCGCGCCGAGCACGGCGAGCACGAATTCGAGGGTGGTCTGGGCGGGGTCGCGGCGCACCCCGGCCTCGGCGATCGCCCGTTCCAGGGCGAGCCACGCAGCGATCACCGCGTCCTGCGCGTCCAGGAGGGTGGACAGGTGCTCCCGCGCGGTCTCCAGGGCGGTGCGTGCCTGGCCGGGGGTGAGTTCGGGCTCCTCGCCCGACGGGTCGGCGAGCGGGGTGCGGGGGCGGGCGAGGGCCCGCAGTCGCAGCGCGATCCACACCGCCAGCAGCAGCACCACGACCCCGGCCGCGATCAGCACGACGAGCAGAGCCGTGCCGGTGCCGGGCGGGTCCGGGGGCGCGGTGGTGAGGTCGGAGGTGGCCCAGTCCGGCTCCTGGTACCGCTCCCGTCCGGGCCTCCAGCGGTAGGTGCCCTCGGTCCCGCCCGCCCAGGTGCCGATCGGGTCGCGGCGGGCGGCGGCGCCGAGGGCGACCAGCGCGATCCCGGCCGTGGACAGCAGCAGGAGCAGCGCCGCGCGCCACCGCCCGAGCGGGGTCCCGGTGGTGCCGGCGGTGTCGGTCTCGTCGCGGTCCGGGAGGGCGACGTCGGTCCGGGTGTCGGTCCTGCGGCGGTGCGGGTCCTGCGGCGTGGAGGTCATCGGAGCGCGGCCGCCCTCAGCCGGCGTCCTGGCCGGAACCGGCGCCGGTGGGGTCCGTGTGCGGGGAGGCGACGACCACGGACTGCTCCCCGTCGATGCGGGTGAGGATCAGGGTCGCCTTCTCTTCGCCGAAGCGGCGGGGGCGCAGCTTGCGGCGCAGCTCGTCGGGCTCCACGGCGGTGCCGCGCTTCTTGATCTCCAGCACACCGAGGCGGTGCTCGCGCAGGTAGGAGGTCAGGCGCTTCAGCCCGAAGGGCATCACGTCCCGCACCGCGTAGCCGCGGGCGAAGGGGGTGGTCACCCGGCGGTCGGCGGTGAGGTAGGCGATCGTGGGGTCCAGGGTGCGGGCGTCCAGGCGGGCCGCGAGCTCGCCGATCAGCCCGGCGCGGATCACCGCCCCGTCGGGCTCGTAGAGGTGGTCGCCGAGCGGGCCGGGCTCGGGATCGCCGGGGGCGTCCGCGCGGCGGTCCATGCGGTGCGCGCCGCTGCGGTCCACGAGCACCGCGGAGGAGCCCACGCCCTCGCGGGCGAGCGGTCCGCACCACGCGGTCGCCTCGAGCACCTGGCCGTGGAAGCTCAGCCACTGCACCTCGACGTCCTCGGGCAGCGCGGCGCGGTCGATGCCGGGGCCGAGCTTCGCACCGAGCGGCCCCGCCTGCCCGTCCCTGCCGAGGCGCCGGGCGAGCTCGAGCACGGCCGACAGCGGCGGCTCGTACTCCTCGGGGTCGTGCAGGCGCCGAGAGCCGCCGCGGGCGGGGGCGCGCCGGGCGGGGTCCAGCCAGATCCCCTCAGTTACCCAGGGGTCGTGCCCCTCGGCCCGGCCCAGGTGCGCGGTGGCGTTCGGGAAGGGCAGCAGGTTCACGGTCGCGACGGCGACGGTGACCGGGTCGCGGTCCACGGCCCGGACCTCGAGGCCGAGGCCCGCCATCGCCATGGAGTCCCCGCCGATCCCGCAGCCGAGATCCGCGACCGAGGCGACCCCGGCGCGCTGGAAGCGCTCGGCGTGCATTGCCGCGACCGGCAGACGGGTGGCCTGCTCGAGGCCGTGCGGGGTGAACAGCATGCGCGAGGCGAACTCGCCGAACTTCTCGGCACCGCGGGCGCGCAGACGCGACTGGGTGAGCACGGCGGAGACCAGCTCGGGCGAGTGCCCGGCCTCCCGCAGGCGGGCGGCCTGGCGCAGCGAGTCCTCCTCCTTGTAGGGAGGCAGGGAGTTCAGCAGCGCCCACCCGGCGGGCTGCAGCACCGGTTCCAGGGCGCGCAGGGCCGCCTCGGCGTCGTCGGGGGAGGGGTCGGGCATGACCAGCAGACTACCCGTCGGTCGCCGCGGTCCGGACCGGCCGGGACGGGGTTCCGAGGCGGGGTGCCGAGGCGGGGTGCCGGGGCGGGGTCTCAGGCGCGGGCGTCCAGGACGATCTTGCCGCGGGTGTGGCCGTCCTCGAGGAGGCGATGCGCCTCGTCGATCTGCGCGAGCGGCAGCACCTCGGAGACCTCCAGCGGGAACCGTCCCGAGCGGATGCCCTGGGCGAGCTGGTCCAGGCGGTCCCGGCCCGTGACGAGCTGCGGGATCCGCGCCTCGATGCCGCGCTCGAGAGCGGGGGAGAGGTCGGCGAGGGAGGGCAGGGCGACGATGCGCCCACCCGGCGCGAGCACGTCCAGGCTCGGCAGGAAGGTGTGGTGGTAGTGGGTGTCGAGCACGACGTCGACCCCGTTCCCGTCGGTCGCGTCCATGATCGCCTGGATCCAGTCGGTCTCGTCGTAGGCGATGGGCTGCGCGCCGAGCTCGCGGATCCGCTCGGCGTTCACGGCCCGGCCGGTCGCATGGACCACCGACGCCCCCGCCTCGAGCGCCATCGGGATCAGCAGCTGGCCGACGCCGCCGGTGCCGCCGTGGACCAGCACGCTCTGTCCGGGCTCGACGCGGGCGGCGTCCTGCACGGTCGCGATGGCGGTGAGGCCGGCGAGGGCAAGGCCCGCCCAGCGCGGCAGGTCCTCGTCGGGCACCTCCCCGGGGATCGGGGCGAGGTCGTCGGCGCTGATGGCGATGACCTCCGCCGCCACGCCGCGGCTGTCGCCCATGCCGCGCATGCCGAACACTCGCGTGCCGGGGGTGAGGCCGCGGGAGCCCAGCTCCGCCTCGTCCAGGCCCGAGCCCGCGCCGATGACCACGCCGGCCATCTCGCGGCCGGTCCCGGCGGGCAGCTCGAGGTTCTTCGCGCGGCCGGAGGAGCCGTCGCGGATCTTGAAGTCCAGCGGGTTCAGGCCCACGTAGGAGACCTCGACCAGCACCTCGTCCGGGCCCGGCTCGGGGGTCGGGGCGTCGGTGTGCAGGGTGAGGACCTCGGGGCCGCCGAAGCTGTCGAATCGGATCTCGCGCATGACCCCATGATGCACCGCGAGCCTGACTGCGGACCATGACGTCCCTGGCGGATCGCTGGGTGCGGGGCGGGAGCGCAGGGGCGCGGGGGAGGGGCGGCGGGGCGGCGCGCCACGCTGCGGGACACCCGGCGGCGGGCGATGGGGGAGGATGTCGGGAGCGCCCCTCGCCGTCGTCCTCGCGCGCGCCCTCGCCGTCGTCCCTCCAGGAGCACCATGCCCGCCGACCGTCCCTCGCCCCGCCAGTGGCGCGAGCAGCTGCTGGCCGCGATCGCGCCGCCCCGCACCGTCCGGACGGTCCCGCTCGAGCAGGCGCGCGGACTCGAGCTCGCGGCACCGGTGCACAGCCCCGCCCCGGTGCCCTCCGCACCGATCGCCGCGATGGACGGCTTCGCCGTGCGCCGCGCGGACCTCACCGCCCCCGGCGCCACCACCCTCCCGGTCGCCTCCGAGCTCCCCGCCCGTCCCGGCGCGGTGCCCGAGCACGTCCCGGGCACGGCGACCCGCATCATGACCGGCGCGCTCGTGCCCCTCGGCGCGGACGCCGTGGTCGAGGTCGAGCGCAGCGACTCCGACCCCTTCGGCCCGGCCCCGTCGGCCGTCACCCTCACCCTCGACGCCCTCCCTCCCGAGAACCGGCACGTGCGCGGCATCGGCGAGGAGGTCGCGGACGGCCAGCTCCTCGCCGACGCCGGGGACCTCGTCGGCGCCGGGCTCATCGGCCTCGCCCGCACCCTCGGCATCCAGGAGCTCGCGGTGCGGGCGCCGCTGCGGGTAGCGGTCGTGGTCACCGGCGACGAGCTCGCCGACCCCGCGAACGAGCAGGCCCCGGAGCAGGCACAGGTTGCCGGGACCGTCCGCGAGTCCAACGGCGCGATGCTCGCCGCGGCGCTGCAGGCCGACGGGGCCGACGTCCTCCCGCCCCGACGCGGCAGCGACGACCCGGAGCGGCTGCGCACCCTGCTCGCCGAGGCCGCGGAGGATGCCGACCTCGTGATCACCACCGGCGGCATCGGCCACGGCGCCTTCGACGTGGTCAAGGCCCTGCTCGGCGAACGCGGTGAGGGCACGTCCCGCTTCGCGCACGTCGCCCTGCGCCCCGGCGGCCCCCAGGGGTACGGGCACCTGCCCGGCGGCACCCCCGTCATCCATCTGCCCGGCACGCCCGTCGGCGCGCTCGTGGGCCACCACCTGTTCGTGCGCCCGCTGCTCGTGGGGGAGCGCGCCGCGCCGCGCCGTGTGCTCCTCGGCGACACCTCCTCCGAGGGGAGCCTGCGCCCCGGCGCCGTGCACGCGCTCGCCGGGCGTCTGCGCCGCGACGAGGCGGGCCGCGAGGTCGTGGACCTCGTGCCCGGTCGACGCCTCGCCCCCTACGGACGGGCCGACGCGCTCGTGCTCCTGGACGGGGACGCGCAGGTCGGCGACGGGGCTTCGGCCGACAGGCTCGCGCACACCGCCCTAGTCATCCCGCTCCCGGCCTGAGAGGCGGGAGGGTGCCGCTCGACTACCGTGGGCCCATGCCCTCCGCGCCCGAGCCGTCCGACGCCGCCACGCCAGAACCGCCCGGCGTCCCCGACCCGTCGGGTGCCCCCGGTCCGTCGGGCGCGACCTCGCCCGACCCGTCGGGCGCCTCCCGCCACTCCGGCACCTCCGGCACTGCCGCCGCCTCCGACGCGACCCCGGCGATCATGCTCCGCCCCCGTGGGGCGACGGTGCTGTGCATCGTGGTGGGGCTCATGGCGCTCGGGCTCACGCTGGACGCCGTGCTCCGGGCCGGCTGGGAGGGTGTGTTCGCCCTGCCGGTGCTGCTGCTCATCGCGGCGCTGGTGTGGATGGTGCTGTGGCGTCCGCGGGTGCTGGTGCGGCCCGACGAGGTCGAGGTGCGCAACGTCTTCGTCACCCACCTGATCCCCTTCGCCGTGGTCGAGCAGGTGCGGCTCGGGGCGATGCTGCGCCTGGACGTCGCGACAGACAAGGGGGCCCGCACGATCACGGCATGGAACGCACCGGGCATCGGCCGCGACAACCCGCTGCGCCGTCAGGCGGTGCTGCGCGAGCAGGATCTGCGCGGACGCCGCCTCACTGCCCCTGAGCGACTGGTCCACGACCAGGAGCGCTCCCGCTCCGCCGTGGTCGTGGACGCGTTCGAGGCCTGGCGCGAACAGACTGCGCTGCGGGCCCGCGCCGGGAAGCGCGGGACGGGGACGGACGCAGCCGGTGGGACGGACGCCGCCGCGGCCGGGGCCACCGCCGGCACCGGATCGGGGCAGGCCATGGTCACCCGCCCCAACGTGCTCGAGATCGCCGTGGTCGCGGTCTGCCTGGCCCTCGCCGGCCTGCGCGTGCTCCTCTGAGCCGGCTCGGCAGGCTGGTCAGGCCGCCGCGACGGGATGGGGCCGTGCATTCGCGGGCGGTTTACGACAAGGCTCGCGCGTAGGGCGCCTGCAGTGTGCCAGGGCGCCAGCAATCGCCAGAGCGCCAGTGAATGCCGAGCCGTGGCCCTGTTTCCCCGGCCCAGCCCCTCAACCCCAGACACCCCGGCCCAGCCACCACGAAACGTCCCCGCAGACGCCAGGAGGGGCCGGACCGCCGCAGCGGTCCGGCCCCTCCGGGGATCAGAGGATCAGGCGGAGATGCCGACCTGGGTCCAGTCGGTGGTCTCGAACAGCGAGGCACCGGTGTTCACCACGCCCTGCTTGATCGCCACGATGTTCGGCGTCGCGTAGAGCGGGATGATCGCGAAGGACTCGGCGATGATCGTCGAGATCTCGTTGGCGACCTTGTGGCGCTCGTCGACGTCGAACGCGGCCTTGATCTGCTCGTTGAGCGGGCCGAGGCGGTCGTCGGCGAAGTTGGTGAAGTTCTGGCCCGAGTCGAGCGGGTAGACCAGGTTCACTGAGGACGACTCGGGGTAGGCGGTGCCGACCCACGAGAAGGTCACCATGTCGAAGGACTTCGGCATGACGTAGTCGGGGAAGTAGCCGTCCGACGGGACCGTCTGCAGCTCGACGTTCATGCCGATCGCGTTGAGGTTGGTCTGGACCTGGCGGGCGCGGTCGGAGTTCGACTTGGTGTCCGCCGGGATCACGATGGACAGATCCAGGGTCTTGCCGTCCTTGGTGCGCTTGTCGCCCTCGAGGGCCCAGCCGGCTTCGTCGAGCAGGGCGCCCGCGGCCTCGGCGTCGAACGTCAGCCCGCCGAAGGAGTCCTCGTAGCCGTCCTGGCCGGGCATGTACACGAAGTTGTCGACCAGCACGATCGGTGCCTCGAGCGGGCCCACCACGGCGCGGCCGATGGCGTCGCGGTCGATGCCGCGTGCGATCGCCTCGCGCACCTTCACGTCCTCCAGGGCACCGCCGCCGCCCTTGACGTTCAGGGTGAGGTGGGTCCAGGTCAGACCGCCGGAGGTCTGGATGTTGGCGTCCGAGCGGGTCTTCGCCTGGGACAGCACGTCACCGGTGCCCACGTCCAGCCAGTCGATCTCGCCGTTGGCGAAGGACTGCGGCTGGGTGGTCTGGTCCACGACCTGGAAGATCAGGGACTCGAGCTTCGGGGCGCGGCCCCACCACTCGGGGTTGCGCTCGAGGGTGACCACGCCGCCGGAGGTGTCGAGGTTCGCGACCTTGAACGGGCCCTTGCCCGGGGTGGGCTCGGAGGCGTAGCCGGTGTTGAAGGTCTCCGGGTCCGCGTACACGGCGGCCGGGGCGACCGGGTGGAGCACGGTGATCCAGTCGATGAAGGGGCTGGCGAAGGTGATCGTCGCGGAGTACTCGTCGTCGCCCTGCTCGATCGACTCGATCTGGTCCCAGCCGACGGTCGAGACGACGAGGAACTCCTCGTTGGAGCCGTTGAGCGCCTTCCACGCGGCGATGAGGTCCGCGACGACGATCGGGTCGCCGTTGTCCCACTTCGCGTTGGGGTTGTACTTCACGGTCACGACCTGCGGGTCCTCGCTGGTCAGCTCCGCGGACTCGATGTAATCGGGGTTGAGGGTCTTCTCGCCCGCCTCGTCGATGCTGATCTCCGCGCCGGCGCCGCACGGGGCAGCGATCTCGGTGGTGTCGGCGTTGTTGCCGTCGACCTGCTCGCGGTTCCAGTTGGCGGGGAACGTGAGGATGGCCTTCTTCAGGGTGCCGCCGTCGGGGACCTCGTCGTAGTCCATGCGCTCCCAGGCGGTGCCCGGCAGTTCGCTCTGCTCCTCAGCGGCCTGCGAGTTCTCCTCGGCGGCCTGGGACTGCTGCTCCTCTGCGGTCTGCTGTCCGCCGCAGGCGGCCAGCGCGGCGGCGGAGCCGACCACGCCGGTGCCGGCGAGGAAAAGACGACGAGTGCTCGTGATCTTCATGGGGTTCTCTCTTCCTGGTGAGGTGTGCAGCTGTGCACGGGGGTCTCGGGTCCTGCGGGGTGGGTACTGCGGATCGGGGAGACGATGGGTGGAACTCGGGGCGATGGGGGCGGGGCCTCAGTCGCCGGGGGCGGGGGTCAGGGCGGAGATGTCGGCGTTGTCCAGTCGACCGATCTGGTCGACGTGGTGACAGGCCACCCGGGAACCGCCCTGCTGGGTAGGGGCGGGGTCTGTGCCCAGGCACATGGCCTGGCGGTCCTCGTCGAGCATCCGCATCAGCGGGCAGCGCGAGGCGAAGCTGCAGCCGGTGATCTCCTCGGTGGGGCTGGGGAGATCGCCCGTCAGCAGGATCCGACGGCGCTCGCGCTCCACGGCCGGGTCCGGCACCGGCACGGCGCTCATGAGCGCGCGGGTGTAGGGGTGGCGAGGGGTCTCGAACACCTCCCGCACCGGGCCGTACTCGACGATGCGTCCCAGGTACATCACCGCGATCTTGTCGGCGATCTCCCGGACGATGGCGAGGTCGTGGGCGACGAACAGGTAGGACAGGCCCAGCCGGTCGCGCAGGTCCTCCAGCAGGTTCACGACGCCGGCCTGCACGGACACGTCCAGCGCCGAGACCGGCTCGTCCAGCACGAGCACCTTCGGCTCGGTGATCAGGGCGCGGGCGATACCGATGCGCTGGCGCTGACCGCCCGAGAACTCGTGCGGGTAGCGGTCTGTCATCTCGGGGGCGAGGCCGACGAGGTCGAGCATCTCGACCACGCGACGGTCCCGCTCGGCGCGGGGCACCTTGTGGACGGTCAGCGGCTCGCCGATGATCTCGCCGACGGGCATGCGGGGATCGACCGCGGCCATCGGGTCCTGGAAGACGATCTGCACGTCCTGGCGCATCTTCAGGCGCTCGGCCTTCGACAAGGAGCCGACGTCCTTGCCCGCGACCTTGAGGCTGCCGCGCTGCGGGGTGACCAGCTCCATGATCTCCAGCGCCGTCGTGGACTTGCCGGAGCCCGACTCGCCCACCAGACCCAGGGTCTCCCCGGGCAGGACCTCGAAGTCCACGCCGTCCACGGCCTTGACCGTGCCGACCACGCGGCGGAACACCGACCCCTTGAACAGGGGGAAGTGGCGCACCAGGTCGGTGGCCTCCACGACCGGCTCGAGGCCGGAGGTGTCCTTGATGGCCCGGTCCTCGTGGGCGGGGCGGGGGAAGATGTCCGACGGCTTCAAGGTGCCGGCCTGGATCTCGTCGGCCCGATGGCAGGCGACCTCGCGGCCGTCGCCGAAGTCGGCGACGAGCTCCGGCTCGGTGGCCCGGCAACGGTCCTGCACGGCGGGGCAGCGCTCCGCGAAGGGGCAGCCCGCGGGGAGGTTCGCGAGGTTCGGCGGCCGGCCCTCGAGGGGGACGAGCCTCTCCTTGCCGGCGGTGAGCATGTTCGGCACCGAGCGCAGCAGACCCATCGTGTAGGGCATGCGCGGGGTCGTGAAGACCTCGTCGACCAGGCCCTTCTCGACCAGCTTGCCCGCGTACATCACGGCCACGCGGTCCACGTTGCCGGCGACCACGCCGAGGTCGTGGGTGATCAGCACGACGGCCGCGCCGGTGACCTCCTTGGCCTTCTGGAGGACCTCGAGGACCTGCGCCTGGATCGTCACGTCCAGCGCGGTGGTGGGCTCGTCGGCGATGATCAGCGCGGGATCGTTGGCGATCGCGATCGCGATCATCGCGCGCTGGCGCATGCCGCCGGAGAACTCGTGGGGGAAGGCCTTGACCCGCCGTTCGGGGGCGGGGATGCCGACGATCTTCAGCAGCTCGACGGCGCGCTTCTCCGCCGCCTGACGCGAGAGGCCCTTGTCGTGGAGGGTCAGCGCCTCCTCGATCTGCTGGCCGATCGTGTACACGGGGGTCAGCGCGGACAGCGGGTCCTGGAAGATCATCGACATGTCGCGACCGCGCAGCGCGGACAGCTTGCGGTCGTTCATGCCCAGCAGGTTCTGGCCGCGGAAGAGCAGCTCGCCGGTGATCTTCGCGGAGGAGGGCAGCAGCCCCATCACCGCGAGGGAGGAGACGGACTTGCCCGAGCCGGACTCGCCCACGATGCCGAGGAACTCGCCCTCGTTCACGGAGTAGTTCACCCCGCGCACCGCGCGGACGCCGCCGGTGGCGTTGGGGAAGGTGACGGTCAGGTCCTTGACCTGCAGCAGAGGCTCAGGCACGGTTCACCTCACTGGTGGGGTCGATGGCGTCGCGCAGGGCGTCGCCGATGAGGGCGACACCGGTCAGCAGGGTGACCAGGAACGACGCGGGGATGACGAAGAGCCACGGGCGGGACACGGCCGCGCCGGTGCCGTCCTGCAGCAGGGTGCCCAGCGACACGTTCGGCGCCTGGATGCCCAGGCCGAAGAAGGACAGCGAGGTCTCGGCGAGGATCGCGCCGGCCACGCCGAGGGCGGCGTCGATGATCAGCAGCGAGGCGACGTTGGGGATGATGTGCCGGCGCAGGATGGTCGGCGTGCCGACCCCCATATAGCGCGCGGCCTTCACGTATTCGCGGTCCTTGAGGGACTTGGTCTGGTTCTTCACGATCTGGGCCATGATCATCCAGCTGAACAGGCCGATCGCGATGACGAGCAGGCCCCAGGCCGGCAGGAAGCCGAGCCACTTCAGGGCGGCGGGGAGGTTGCTCGGGTCCGAGATCGCGGGGGAGACGATCATCAGCACGTAGAACACCGGCAGCACCAGCAGCAGGTTGATCAGCCAGTTGGTGAACATCTCGAAGACGCCGCCGAGGTAGCCGGCCAGCGAGCCCATGATCGCGGCGACCAGCGTCGCGGTGGGGGCGGCGAGGAAGCCGATCAGCAGCGAGGTGCGCAGCGCCTCGGTCATCGAGGCGTACAGGTCCACGCCGATCGCGTCCGTGCCGAAGTAGTGCTGGGCGCTGGGCGGGGAGTTGAAGTTGTACGGGTCCTGCTGGCCCTGCGTGTAGATGTTGAAGAAGTCGCCGAACAGGGCGAAGGCCACGATGGCCAGCACGATCGCGCCGCCGACGTAGAAGTTCGGCTTGCGCTTCAGGCGGCGCCACACGAGGCGGCCGCGGGAGATCGGGCGATGCTGCTTCTGGTTGGTCGACGGGGCCTCGGCGGCTTTCTCGGCGATCAGCGTCGCGGTGGGCTCGATGTCCTCGGCCAGGTCCGCGCCGTGATCGGCGGGAGGCTGTGCGTTCATCGACATGTCAGACCCTCACTCTCGGGTCGAGCGCCGCGTAGAGCACTTCGGACAGGGTGGAGCTGAACAGCAGCAGGATCGCGGTGAAGCAGACGTTGCCGGCCAGCGCGTTGACGTCGGAGTTCTGCACGGCGACGATGCCGTACTTGCCCATGCCCTCCCAGGAGAAGACGATCTCGAGGAAGGCCGAGCCCGCCACCAGGGTGCCGAAGTTGTAGGCGAAGTAGGTGGACATGGGGATCAGGGCGACGCGCACGCCGTGCTTGATCAGCGCATGGTTGCGGGTGGCGCCCTTGGCACGGGCGGTGCGGATGAAGTCGCTGCCCAGCACGTCCAGCATCAGCGAGCGCTGGTAGCGGGAGTAGCCGGCTGCACCGAACAGGGCCAGGGCGATCGTGGGCAGCAGCAGATGGACTATGGCGTCCCACAGCTGCGGGCCGAAGCCGGTGATCCCCGGCGTGTAGGCGCCGGTGAAGCGAATCGCCTGGAAGCCCAGGAGGTTGTTGAAGTTCGTCGCGAGGATCATCAGGATCACGCCGCCCACGAAGGTGGGGGTCGAGATGAGGATGAACGAGGCGTAGGTGACGATCTGGTCGGAGGCCTTGTACTGGCGCACCGCGCCCCAGACGCCCAGGGTCACGCCCAGGATCGCGCCGAGCAGGGCGCCGAGGAGCAGCAGACGCAGGCTGATGCCGGAGCGGCTGATGATCTCGGGGATCACCCAGTTGCCCTGGAGGTCCTGGCCCAGCTTCTGGCTGAGCGGCTCGAAGATGATCCGCTCGATCCACCACCAGGTGCGCAGCAGGACCGGGTCCTTGTCGTTCACGCCGTAGGCGCTGAGGATGCCGTCGACCGACTCCTCCGGGATCGGAGGGTTGATGCCGAGGTAGCGGCGGCGCGGGTAGAAGAAGAGGCTCGCGGCGATGTAGGCGCCCACCGTCGCGATCGCGGTGAGGATCGCGTAGTTCACGAACCTCCGCAGGATGTACTTGATCATGCACGGGCTCCCGAGGGGAGAAGCCTGACGATCGCACGGGGATCCCGGAGCGGCGGACGGGCGGCCTGATGGCCGCTGCCCCTCCGGGCGGACGAACGTGAATGCATCGTCAGGTTTCCTCACATGGTCGGTGCTCGACCCGCACCGGTGCGGGTCTCTCGAGCAGGTTTCAGCACTGTAGGTCACACCGGGACGCGTCATCGCGCTGGCGTGACCTCCATGGCCGAATCGTTATCCGAAGTCTATGAACGGACTTCTGGACCTGGAACAGGGTGCGTGGCCGTGGGGGAGAATACCTCACATGGTGGAAAGTGATAGCTTTTCCGGCCCGGATGTGCCTGCGCTCCGCGCCGCTCCGGCCGCGCCGGAAGTTACCGATGAGTCTCCTACCAGCGCGGATGCGACGGCGGGAGCCCCGGCGGCCGACGGGGCGGCCCCCGTCGGGCCTCTGCCCGTCGGTCCCGGACCCGTCGATCTCCGCGCGCTCGCGGTCCCTCCGGCCGACGCGCTCTCGGATCCCCAGCGGCATCTGCGGCAGATGCGCCTGCCCCAGCTCGGCGAGCTCGGACAGCGCCGCCTGCGCGCCGCGCGGGTCGCCGTGATCGGTGCCGGCGGGCTCGGCGCGCCGGTGCTGTCCTACCTGGCGGCCGCCGGGATCGGGGAGATCACCGTGCTCGACCCCGACACCGTGGACGTCACGAACCTCCACCGCCAGGTGCTGTTCACCGGGGCGGACCTGGGCCGAGCGAAGGCCGTGGCCGCCGCGGAGCACCTGCGCGCCCAGGCCCCGGACGTGACGGTCCGCGCCGTGGTCGACGCGCTCACCCCCGAGAACGCGCTCGAGCTGCTGGCCGGGCACCACCTGGTCCTGGACGGGACCGACAACTTCCCCACCCGCTATCTCGCCTCCGACGCCTGCGAGATGCTGGACCTGCCGCTGGTGTGGGGGTCGATCCTCGCCTTCTCCGGCCAGGTCAGCGTGTTCTGGGGCGCAGGCGGGCGCGGGGTGACCTATCGCGATGTGCACCCGGTGCCGCCCAAGCCGGGCGAGGTGCCCAGCTGCGCCGAGGCCGGGGTGCTGGGGATGCTGTGCGGGGTGATCGGCTCGACCATGGCGATGGAGGCCGTGAAGGTCCTCGCCGGGATGGGCGACGTGCTCCACGGCCGCCTCGCCCTCTACGACGCGCTGCGCGCCCGCTGGGACGAGGTGCCGCTGGCCCGGGACCCGCGCCGCGCGCCGGTCACGGCGCTCGAGGACGTGATGGTGACCTGCGGCCTGCCCGGCCCGACCGGCCCCGCCCACGACGAGGTCACGGCCGCGGAGCTGCCCGGCCTGCTCGCGGCGGGGGAGCGAGTGATCGACATCCGCGAGGATCGCGAGGTCGAAGGCGGAATGGTCGCGGGCGCCGAGCACGTCCCGATGGGCGCGCTGCTGGCGGGGGCGTCGGCCGACGCGGCGGAGGAGCTCGAGGGGGCGGTGCTCTACTGCGCCGGAGGGGTGCGCTCGGCGAGCGCGCAGCGGGTGCTCGGCGAGAGAGGCATCCGGGTGCGCTCCCTGGTGGGCGGCTTCGACGGCCTCGTCGGCAGCGAGGTCCGGATCAGTCGGCCCTGAGAGCTCCGGGCTCAGCCGCCCGCGAAGGGCGGCAGCACGTCCACTCGGTCCCCGTCGGCCAGGGTGCGGTCGCGGTCGGTGCAGGCCACGGCGTTCACGAGCAGGCTCGAGCGGTCGATGACGCGGGTCGCCTCCGGGGAGGCGCCGCCGAGGAGCACGTCGAGCACGCCCTGGAGGGTGGCGGCGCGGACGCTCTCGCGGTCCGCCCCGTATTCGGCGGCGGCCGCGGCGAACAGGTGCACCTCGATCAGGGGCAGGGCCGACGCGTCCGCAGCGTGCGTCGTCGTCCCGTGCTCCGTCGTCCCGCTCGTGCTGGTCACGATGTCCTCTCCCGTGCTCATCCCTGGACGCACCTCAGCCGCCGATCGCGCTCATCGGCCGCTCGGGCTGGACGAAGTCGGCGCGGTCCATGCCGTGCCCGGCCTTCTTGCCCCACTGGGCGGCGCGCCAGATCCGCGCGATCTCCTCGTCGTCCGCGCCTGAGCGCAGTGCCCCGCGCAGGTCGGTCTCCTCGCGGGAGAACAGGCAGGTGCGCACACGGCCCTCGGCGGTGAGGCGGGTGCGGCGGCAGTCGGCGCAGAACGGCCGGGTGACCGAGGCGATCACGCCCACCCGGCCCAGGTGACGGCCGTCCTCGCGGCCTGCGACCTCGAACAGCTCCGCGGGCGCCCCGTCGCGCGGCTCGTCCACGGGGGTGAGGAGGTAGCGGGGGGCGAGCATCGCGTGGACGTCGTCGGCCGTGATCATCGCGCCGCGGTCCCAGATGTGGTCCGCATCCAGAGGCATCTGCTCGATGACCCGCAGCTGCAGGTCGCGCTCGAGGCACCAGTCCAGCAGGTCCGGCAGCTCGTGGTCGTTCACGCCGGGCATGAGCACGGCGTTGATCTTGATCGGGCCGAGGCCCGCGGCGCGGGCGCCGTCGATCCCGGCGAGTACGCGGTGCAGCAGCGGCCGACGGGTCAGGCGCTCGAAGGTCTCGGAGACCACGGAGTCCAGCGACACGTTGATGCGGTCCAGCCCCGCCGCGCGCAGTGCCTCGGCGCGGTGGTCCAGGCCGATCGCGTTCGTGGTCACGGAGATGTCCGGGCGCGGGGTGAGCGCGGCGACGCCCGCGATGATCTCCTCGAGATCGGGCCGGGTGAGCGGCTCGCCGCCGGTGAAGCGCACCTGCGTGATGCCCAGGCGCTCCACGCCGATGCGCACCAGACGCACCACCTCGTCCACACCGAGCAGCTGGTCCCTGCCCAGGAACGTCAGCCCCGAGGCGGGCATGCAGTAGGTGCAGCGCAGGTTGCAGAAGTCGGTGAGCGACAGGCGCAGGTCCGTGGCGGCGCGGCCGAAGCGGTCGGCGAGCGCGGGGGTGTCCGGACGGTCGGAGGTGTCGGGAAGCGCAGGGGACGTCTCGTCCGTGCGGCGCGGCACGGGGATGCCGAGGGAAACGCGTCGCGAGGCCATGGGACCACCTCCTCCTGCCGCCCGGGTCGTCGGGGCGTCGATCCAGCATAGGCCGGACCGCCGTCGCGGGGGCGGCGCGGGGGCGTGGCACCGCCCACCCGGCACGGTCCGCCGCGCGAGGTGCCCCGCAGTCCCGCAGCCCGACGCGGGCACGCCACGCCTATCCTGGACGAGGCCCATTCCCCCGGACAGGAGCGTGCACGAGATGAGCGGCGAGCGGATCCCCCTGGCCGACCACGTGGCCGATGCCGTCGCGCTGCTCGCCGGGGTGCGCACCACGGAGGTCATCGCCCTGGACGGTGCCGCGACCGGACGCGTCGCCGCCGCCGAGCTGCGCTCCCGCGTGGACGTGCCCGGCGCGGACAACTCCCAGATGGACGGCTACGCGGCCAGCGCTGCGGACCTTGGCGGCGACGGCGAGGAGGTCACCCTCCCGCTCGGCGACGTGATCGCCGCGGGCGACGCCCCCGGCACCCTCGCCCCCGGCACGGCGCGCGCCATCATGACCGGCGCCCCGATCCCAGGCGGCGCCGACCTCGTCATCCCGGTCGAGGAGAGCGCGGCCGGCCGCTTCGCGCCGACCGACGGGTCGGGACGGTCGGCCGACGGTGATGAGGTCGATCGGGGCGCAGCGGACGGAGTTGCCGCCGACGGACGCGCAGCGGATGCGACCGTCACCCTCACCCCGACGAGCACCGCCTTCGGCCGCTTCGTTCGCCCCCGCGGCTCGGACACCCGCGCCGGCGACACCGTGCTGCGCGAGGGTCGGCTGCTCACCCCCGCCCGCATCGCGCACCTGGCCGTCTGCGGTCTGCGGGACGTCGAGGTCGAGGCGCGACTGCGCGTCATCGTCCTCTCCACCGGTTCCGAGGTCACCGGTCCGTCGGCCGACGCGCCCGCCCCCGGCGGGGTCCATGACGCCAACGGACCCGGCCTCGCCGCCGCCCTCACCGAGGCCGGCGCCGAGGTGGTCCACGTCGGCGCCGTCCGGGACGACGCCGACGTGCTCCTCGGGCACCTGCGCGAGCAGGTCGCCCGCCACGACGCGGACCTCGTGGTCACCAGCGGCGGGGTCAGCCAGGGCGCCTTCGAGGTGGTGCGCCACGCCGCCGCGCACCGCGGCGTGACCCTCGCCTTCCCGACCGTCGCCATGCAGCCGGGCGGCCCGCAGGGCATCGGCACCCTCGAGGTCGACGGGCGCCGCGTCCCCTGGCTCGCCTTCCCCGGCAACCCCGTCTCCGCGCTGCTGAGCTGCGAGCTGATCGCCCGCCCCGCCCTCGGAGCCCCGCCGCGCCGCCGCCTGCACCTGCCCGTCCAGCTCGAGGCCGACGAGCCCTCGCCCTCGCGCCTGGACCAGTACCGCCGCGCCCGCGTGCTGCCGTCCGGACGGGTGCGCCTGGTGGGCGGCCCCTCCAGCCACCTCATCGGCGGCTACGCCGCGGCCGACGCGCTCGCGAGGATCCCCGTCGGCACCGCGACCCTCCGCGACGGCGACATGGTCGAGACCCTGCTGATCCCCGGAGGAGACGCATGACCCCCACCCCTGACCCCTCGCGCCCCGAGGACTCCCGTCCGGAGCCCTCCTGTCCCGACCCCGATGCGCCGTCGGACCTCTCCCACGTGCGCGCCGACGGCTCGGCCCACATGGTCGACGTGACCGCCAAGGCCGTCACCGCCCGCGAGGCTACCGCCCGGGCCGTGCTGCGCACCCGCGAGGACGTCGTCGCCCGCATCGCGAGCGGCGACCTGCCCAAGGGCGAGGCACTCGCCACCGCGCGCATCGCCGGGATCATGGGTGCCAAGCGCACCCCCGACCTGATCCCGCTGTGCCACCCGCTGCCGCTGTCCGGGGTGGAGCTCGACCTCGTGCCGGGCGGCGACCGGGTCGAGATCACCGCGCGGGTGCGCACCAAGGGCGTCACCGGCGTGGAGATGGAGGCGCTGACCGCCGCGAGCATCGCGGCGCTGACCCTGTACGACATGATCAAGGCCGTGGACCACCTCGCCGTCATCGAGCAGGTCCAGGTCCTCGCCAAGTCCGGCGGCAAGAGCGGCGACTGGACCCGCCCCGACGCCCCGGAGAAGGAGGAGAGCGCATGAGGCAGATGCCGGCCCAGCGCACCGATGCCGACTGCACCGCCCGCGACGAGAGCGACGAGGCACCGCTCATGACCGGCAGTGCGCTCGTGCTCATAGCCTCGACCCGCGCCTCCGACGGCACCTACGAGGACCGCACCGGCCCGCTGCTCGTGGACTGGCTGCGCGGACGGGGCCTGGACCCCGTCACGAAGCAGGTCGTCCCCGACGGGCCCGAGGTGGGGCGCGCGCTCGCCGCGGCCATCGAGGCCGGCACCGACCTCGTGATCACCTCCGGCGGCACCGGCATCGCCCCCACGGACGTCACCCCCGAGCAGACAGCCCCCTTCATCGAGCGGGAGATCCCCGGGATCCTCGAGGAGGTGCGGCGCATCGGTGCCGAGAAGAAGGCCACCGCCCTGCTCAGCCGCGGCCTCGCCGGGATGGCCGGACGCACCTTCGTGGTGAACCTGCCCGGCTCCCGCGGCGGCGTGAAGGACGGCATCACCGTGCTCGACCCGCTCCTGGACCACCTTCTCGAGCAGCGCGACGGCGGGGACCACGCATGAGCGAGGATCCCACCCGCGGCACGACCCCGTTCGGAGCAGGTGCCGACGCGTTGCGCATCGCCGGGGACCCCGCCATGGGGACCGCCGTCGAGCGCGCCCGCCACGCGAGTGTCGGCGCGGACGAGATCTCCGCGTCGACGATGGCCCGGGCCGTCACCGACCCGCGCTGCGGCGCGGTCGTCACCTTCGACGGCGTGGTGCGCGACCACGACGGCGGGCAGGGCGTCGCGCGCCTGGAGTACTCCGCCCACCCCAGCGCAGAGCAGGTGATCGCCGAGGTCGCCGCCGAGATCGCCGAGCGCTACCCGGACTGCCTCGTCGCCGTCGCCCACCGCGTGGGCCCCCTCGCGATCGGGGAGTCGGCGCTCGTGTGCGCGGTCGCTGCCCCGCACCGCAAGCAGGCCTTCGCCGCCTGCGACGACCTCGTGGACACCGTCAAGCAGCGCGTCCCGATCTGGAAGCACCAGATCTTCGCCGACGGCACCAGCGAGTGGGTGGGCGCGCTCGGCTGAACGCCGACGACGGCGATGCGGACCCGGCCCGTCACCTCCCGGCCACCCGGCCCCGCTACCGTGCGGGGCATGCGCATCCTCCACCTCAGCGACACGCACCTCTACGGCGACCCCGCCGCCCGCCACTACGACCGCATCGACACCGCCGAGGCCCTGCGCGGCCTGCTCGCCCGGCTCGAGGGCCTGGAGGGGATCGACGCGGTGGTCCACACCGGCGACGCCTCCGAGGACGGCTCCGCGGAGAGCTACCGCCTCCTCCACGAGATCCTCGACCCCTTCGCCGCCCAGCTCGGCGCCGCACTCGTGGTCACCATGGGCAACCACGACGTCTCCGCCGTGTACGCGGAGACCGTCGCGCCGGGGGAGCGGCTGCCCGAGCGCCAGGACCGGGTGGTGGAGCTGCCCGGCGGCGGGCGGGTGGTGGTGCTGGACTCGAGCGTCCCCGGTGCCGGCTACGGCCACCTCGAGAAGGCCCAGCGCGAGTGGCTCGCGGGCGTGCTCGCGACGCCCGCGCCCGGCGGGACCGTGCTCGCGATCCACCACCCGCCGCTCGTCGCCGCGACCGCACTGCTGCGGGGCCTGGACCTCGACGGCCTCGACGAGCTCGCTGCGGTGCTCGCCGGCTCGGACGTGCGGATCGTGCTGTCCGGCCACTACCACCACGAGATGACCGGGCAGATCGCGGGGATCCCTGTGCACGTCGCCCCCGGCGTCACCAACGTCGTGGACCCGATCGGTGCAGGACGCAGCGAGCAGGCCCTCGCGCTGTCCGGCCTCAGCCTCGTCGAGGTGGGGGAGGGAGCGCCCCGCGTGGTCAGTTCCGTGTTCACGAGCGCCGGGGACGTGCTGGGGGATGCGGAGCAGCCGGTCTACCGCTTCACCCCGGAGCAGGTCGAGCAGATCATCGCCGCCGCCGGGCGCTGAGCACCGCGGGCTGACGGTCCCCGCCGTCGGGCCGGTCCCGCAGACCGGGCCGGGATGCAGAAGAGCCCCCGCGATCTGCATCGCAGGGGCTCCGGAGGAGCCGCTGGCTCCGTCGGTCGGCTCGGGTCAGCGACCCATGCCGATGGGGCTGATGCCCTGGCTGTAGCGTGCCTTGGACACGGCCGCCATGTCGCCGCCGAGGCGGTTGTTCAGCACCGCGTTGTGGCGCTCGACGTCCTGGCCCTGCATCTGGTCGGCCATGCGGCCCAGGGCCTTGCTGAGGGAGCGGAGGAAGGTCATGATCTGTGGTCCCCTTCGGGTCGGAGCGGAGTGATCGGCCGGGCCCTGGATCGCAGGTGCGCGGCGGTTCGTCATCTCTGTTGTACCGTGCGGGCACAGGCGACGTCACGAGCCCGACAGACGGAAGTTGCCAGCTTCACAAAAAGGGTGTGACCTGCGACGGGTCGGGGTCCTCGTGGTGTTTGGCGGAGCCAAGGAGAGGGGGTGGGGTGATGGCGCTCCGTGAGTTCGGGGAAGACCTCGCGTTCGGCTGGCTGGAGCGGAGGTTCGGCCCGGGCAGGCCTGTGCCCTCCTGGCTGTGGAACCTGCTGGACGAGACCTTCCTCTGGGTCGCCGGCGGGCAGCTGCTCCTCGCCCTCGGTGTGCGGCCCGAGAGCGTACGGCGCCTGTTCGTGCTGCAGGACGCCCTCGAGGAGGCGCGGTCCCTCACCGACGGGACGCCCTACGAGATCCCCCGCCTCGAGGGGATTGAGACCTTCGCGGACCTCGAGGAGTTCGAGGACCGCATGGCCGTGCTCGAGGAGCTCCAGCTGGACGACGAGGAGCTGGCACGGCTCGTCCCCGCGCAGACCGCCGCACGATGGGCGGAGGAGTGCCTCCCCGTCGTTCTCGACCTCGTCCTGGAGGCGCTCGACAGCCTGCGCGCCCGGCGCATCCGCACCGAGCTCGTGGGCATCGACCATCGCGCCGCCCGGGCAGTGCTCTAGCGCGCCCGCGAGGTGGTCGGGGCCCTCGACCTGCGCTGCGCTGCCGAGGGCGGGTATCCAGGGCTCGCGGCGCGCATCGCCCAGCTCCACGGGCAGGGAAACCCCTTCGCAGACCTCCTGCGCGACCTCGAGGTGCGCCCCGCAAGCCCCCGTCCCGGCGAGGTCGGGAGGATCGTCTCCGTGGTGCACGACATCCCCCGCGAGACGCTGGACCGCGTCCTCCCGCTGCCCCTGCTCGGCGCGAGGCCCGTGCTCGCCACCGCCCTCTCACGGGTGCTCGCGCAGATCCGCAAGGAGTGGGTGCCACCGGGGGAGCGCGGTGCAGGGCCGGCGAACTCGGGGGCAGTGACCTCCGAGAAGGAGGCAGCGCTCGCGGCCCAGCGCGAAGCGCGCCGCCGCCGGGCGCAGGACCGGGCGCACGACGCGAGGGTGGATGCCCGCGACGCACAGCCCGCGGTGCGTCGTCGTCACCGACTGCAGACGGCCGCCCTCGGGGCGCTGATCGGGCTCACCGTCCTGTGGTGCCTGCTGCTCGTGCTCGCCGCCGTCGACATCGACCTCGTGGCGCTCCTCGGGCTCAGCGCGCCACCGACCCCGCCGTGGCCGCTGCCGACGCTGCTCGCGAGCCTCGCCGCGACCCTCGCCGCCGGAGCGGGAGCCGCGGTGGTGGAGCTCGACGTTCACGAGATCGGGCACCCAGGTCGTCCGCGCGTCCGTCCACCGGAGCGGGAGCGCCACCGTCGAGCCCGCGCGGCGAAGGCGGCACGGGCGACCGTCGCGCTGCTGTTCCTGTTCATGGCCGTGTACTTCCCCGTCGCCTACGGGATCCCCGACGCGCTCGGACGGGACCTCGGGATCCGACTCTGGGCGCAGGAGCATCCCGCCTGGCAGCTCATCCTGGCCGTCGTCCTGCCCCCGGTCGTCGCCGGGGTCGGGGAGAGCATCGGCACCGTTCTCGGAGATGCGCTCGGCAAGCGCCGAGCCCGCCGGGAGGCGGCGTCGGCCGGGATTGCGCCCACGGCTTAGCACTCGTCTTGCACGAGTGCCAACGACCGTCCTAGAGTGGGCGACGTTGGCAGTCAACGGCCGAGAGTGCCAGAGACTGCCGCTGAGGGACCTTCCCCGGTCGGCACCGCGACGACGATCGGGACCGGGTCCCGGCCACCCAAGAACTCATCAGAGTCAGAACTTCATGAAGGAGTGAGCCGCATGTCGGTCTCCATCAAGCCCCTCGAGGACCGCGTCGTCGTCAAGCCGCTCGAGGCTGAGCAGACCACCGCTTCCGGCCTGGTCATCCCGGACACCGCCAAGGAGAAGCCGCAGGAGGGCGAGGTCGTCGCCGTCGGCGCCGGTCGTTTCGACGACAAGGGCGAGCGCATCCCCATGGACGTGAAGGTCGGTGACAAGGTCGTCTTCTCCAAGTACGGCGGCACCGAGCTCAAGTACGGCAACGAGGAGTTCCTCGTCCTGGGCGCCCGCGACATCCTCGCCATCATCGAGGCCTGACCCCCATGGCCAAGGAGATCCTGTACAACGAGGAGGCGCGTCGCGCCCTCGAGCGGGGCGTCGACAAGCTCGCCAACACCGTCAAGGTGACGCTCGGCCCCAAGGGCCGCAACGTCGTCCTCGACAAGAAGTGGGGCGCCCCCACCATCACCAACGACGGCGTGACCATCGCCCGTGAGATCGAGCTCGAGGATCCGTACGAAAACCTCGGCGCGCAGCTCACCAAGGAGGTCGCGACCAAGACCAACGACGTGGCCGGCGACGGCACCACCACCGCCACCGTCCTCGCCCAGGCCATCGTCCACGAGGGCCTGCGCAACGTCGCCTCCGGCGCCGCTCCCGCCGCCCTCAAGCGCGGCATCGAGAAGGCCGTCGAGGCGCTCTCCGAGAAGCTCGGCGAGATCGCCACCCCGGTCGACGGCAAGGCACAGATCGCCTCTGTCGCCTCCGTCTCCAGCCAGGACCGCGAGATCGGCGACCTGCTCGCCGAGGCGTTCGACAAGGTGGGCAAGGACGGCGTCATCACCGTGGAGGAGTCCTCCACGACCGCGATGGAGCTGGACTTCACCGAGGGCATGCAGTTCGACAAGGGCTACATCTCCCCGCACTTCGTCACCGACGCGGACCGCCAGGAGACCGTGCTCGAGGACGCCCAGGTGCTGCTGCACCAGGGCAAGATCTCGGCCGTGGCCGACATCCTGCCGCTGCTGGAGAAGGTCGTCGAGGGCGGCAAGCCGCTGTTCATCATCGCGGAGGACGTCGACGGCGAGGCCCTGTCCACGCTGGTCGTCAACAAGATCCGCGGCACCTTCAAGGGCGCTGCCGTGAAGGCCCCGGCCTTCGGTGACCGCCGCAAGGCCATGCTGCAGGACATCGCGGTGCTCACCGGCGCCCAGGTCGTCACCTCCGACCTCGGTCTGGACCTCAAGACCGTCGGCACCGAGGTGCTCGGCCACGCCGGTCGCGTCGTCGTCACCAAGGACTCCACCACCATCGTGGGCGGCGCCGGTGACGACCAGGCCGTGGCCGACCGCGTCGCGCAGATCCGCGCCGAGATCGAGAACACCGACTCCGACTGGGATCGCGAGAAGCTCCAGGAGCGCCTCGCGAAGCTGGCCGGCGGCGTGTCCGTGATCAAGGTCGGGGCTCACACCGAGGTGGAGCTCAAGGAGAAGAAGATGCGCATCGAGGACGCGGTCTCCGCGACCCGCGCTGCCATCGAGGAGGGCATCGTGGCCGGTGGCGGCAGCGCCATCGTCCAGGCGTCCGCCGTCCTGGACGGCGACCTCGGCCTGACCGGTGACGAGGCCGTGGGCGTGCGCGCCGTGGCCCGTGCGGTCGTCGAGCCGCTGCGCTGGATCGCCGAGAACGCCGGGCTCGAGGGCTACGTCGTGGTGGAGAAGGTCAAGGAGTCGCCCGTCGGCACCGGCCTGAACGCCGCCACCGACGAGTACGTCGACCTGGTCGCCGCCGGGATCATCGACCCGGTCAAGGTCACCCGCTCCGCCCTGCGGAACGCGTCCTCGATCGCGGGCCTGGTCCTGACGACCGAGACCCTCGTGATCGAGAAGAAGGACGAGGACGAGGAGTGAGGTCCTCGCTCATCGCGCGGTGACCGCCACCAGGTGACCGCCGCGCGCTGAGCGCCCGCCGAGCCGAGCTCGGCACTCGCACCACCGGACGGGTGGGCGGATCGGGGAGACCCGGACCGCCCACCCGTTTCGCGTCGCGCGCCGCCGACTGCAGGCACCGACCGCCGGGTCCGCCTCCCGGCGTGGAGCGCTGCGGATGTCCGCCCGAGACCTAAGATGGGAAGGGTCAGTCGGTGCGTGCCGCCCCTCCGGGGATGCGGCGCCCCGGAGCGCCGAGGATCGGAGGAGCAGTGGTGATCAGCACGCCGGATGCCATGTCCCCGCCCCGCGACGGGAACCTCCCCACCAGGACGTACTCCCCGCCCACGGCGGTCGTGATCGGCACCCTGATCGCCGGATTCGTGTTCATGGTGGTGCTCGAGTTCCTCGTGATCATCAGCTTCGTGGGCCAGCGGATGTGGAACCACCCCGATCTGATCCGCGACCCGGTGTTCACCCTGCCGCTCGCGCTGTGGTGGGCGGTGGCGATCGCGGTCACCGTGGTGGTGCTGCGGGTGATCACCGCCTGGCTCCAGATCGACGAGAACGGCTTCGAGCTGCGCAGCCTGTGCCGTCGCACCCGCCGAGCGCGCTGGGACGAGGTCGGCTCCGTCATCGCCGTGCGCGACATCGACCGCGGCGCGGACCCCGCCGAGGCGCTGGACGCCCCCGAGACCGCCTACGACGGCGTGTACGTCATGGACCAGACGGGCAAGCGGCTGATCGCCGTCTCGAGCCGCTTCTTCGGCCAGCGCGCCCAAGAGATGACCCTGCGGCGCGCCCGCGAGGCCGGCGTGCACATCCAGCACATCGACGCGATCACCCCTGGTGAGCTGAAGAAGCAGGCCCCGCAGGCGATGAGCTTCGTGGACCGCCACCCCACCCCATTGCTGCTGCTCCTGCTCGCCTTCTACGTCTTCCACAACGTGATCACGTTCGCCATCTGGGGACTGTGAGCCCCGGGCCCGCAGGCCCGGCGGAGCGGCCCTTCCCTGCAGAGGGTGCCCGTCCCGGCCGCGCCGCCCGGCGCCGCGCGCGTCGCGGCGCGCCCCCGCTGCCGATGCGCGAGGGTCTCGACCCGGTGCGCTGGCAGGTCCCGCCCGCACCCCGCCCGTCGGCCGACGGGCCCGCCCGGGCGAGCGCGACCGGCCCGACGGCGCTCGCCGCCCTCGCGGCGAGGTTCCCGGCCCTGCGCGACCCGGAGGCGACGCCGCTCGAGGAGCGCTTCGCGAGCGGAGAGGTCGTGGATGCGGACGGCCGCGCCTGGGGCGCGGAGGACCCCGTCGGCCCCGGCGACGAGCTGTGGTTCCATCGCGAGCTGCGCCGGGAGCACGTGCCCGATGTCGCGCTCCCGATCCTCCACCGCGACGACCACCTGCTCGTGCTCGACAAGCCCCACGACATGGCCACCATGCCCCGCGGCGCCCACGTGCTGGCCAGCGCCCTGGTGCGCCTGCGCCGCGAGACCGGGATCGACACCCTCGTGCCCCTGCACCGCCTGGACCGCCGCACCGCCGGGGTGCTCGCCTTCGGGATCCGGCCCGAGGACCGCCCCGCGTACCAGCAGCTGTTCGCGCGGCGCGAGGTGCACAAGGCCTACGAGGCGATCGTCGTCCCGGGCGCGGGATGCTCCCTGCCGACGGGACCGGGGGAGCGGGCGCTGCTGCGCGACCGGCTCGTCAAGCACCGCGGCAGCCTCCTCGCCGAGGTCGTGCCCGGGGAGCCGAACGCCGAGACCGCCCTCGAGGTCCTCTCCGCGGCCCCGGACAGGACGCTGCACCTCGTGCTGCGCCCCCGCACCGGACGCACCCACCAGCTGCGCCTGCAGCTCGCCTCCCGCGGCGCGCCGATCCGGGGGGAGGACCTCTACCCCGTGCCGCGCCACGACCCCGACGGGCCGCTCCGGCTGCTCGCCCGTGAGCTCGCCTTCACCGACCCGGTCACGGGGCAGGAGCGGTGCTTCGAGACCGCGCAGGAGCTCGCCCCGCGGTCGCCTACGCTGGAGGGGTGAACGAGCTGCGCCCCGCCGAGCGGTCGGGCATCGACCCCGGGGACCCGGGCGGTGAGGACCGCGCCGCCCCGGCACCCCGCCGCACCCGTGACGGGGCAGTGCTCGTGGGCCCCTCGGTCCGCTCCCGCTACCTGCCGGGAGCGCTCATCGGGCTGCCGCTTTTGTCGCTGCTGCTGGCCCCCTTCGCCGCCGCCGGGCTCCAGGAGTGGCGCTTCTCCCGGCTGCGCGCCGGACACGACGGGATGCTCGAGCAGCTCCTCGCCCCGTCCACCGTCCAGCTGCTCGTCGGCGCGCTCGCCCTGTGGGCGGTGTTCGCGCTGTGGGGACTCGTGCCGCTGCTGCTCACCCGCACCGTCGTGCTCCTGGACGAGGAGGCCGGGACGCTCACCCTGCGCAAGGGCGTTGGCACCCGCGATCGCGCGCGCCTCTCCCAGGTCGAGTACGCCGTGGGGGAGGCCGAGCGGGGGAGCATGGGCCTGATCGGCGTGCGGGCCGAGGGCGAGGCCGAGCCGCGCCAGTGGGTGATCCCCGAGATCGGCTGGGACGCCGCGGCGTTCGATGGCCTGCGCGTCCTCCAGCAGGCCGCCGGATTCACCCCCGCCCCGCCGCGCCGGGTGCTCGTGGCCGAGGCCCGCCGCGCCCACCGCGAGCGGAACCACCGCGAGCTCGCCGCCCGCGCCGGGATGCCCTGGCGCGAGGAGTACGCGCGCGACGAAGCACTGTTCCGCGCCGAGTTCGACCGGATCCGCCGGGTGCTCGGCGGCAAGGAACAGCCCAGGGAAGGGGACCCCACACCGTGAACGAGCAGGAGGGGCGCGCCTCCCGGCACGAGCCGGTGCCCACCACCACCAGTCCGATCGGCATGCCCGACTCCCTCACCGTCCGCTCCGAGGCCGCGGCCGCCGTCGGCGCCGAGCTGCTCGCCTCCGGGATGGCCTCCTACCGGGTGCGCTGGGCGATGAGCCGCACCGCCCACGCGCTCGGCCTGGACTCCTTCACCTCGCTCGTCAGCTACACCGACATCACCGCCACCGCCACCCTCAACGGCCGCTACCGCACCCGCCTCACCCAGCCCCGCCACGTCGGCGTGGACGTCGACCACCTCCACCGCACCCAGCGGTTCGTGGAGACCCTGCCCGAGCGTGGCGTCACCGCCGACGAGGTCTTCGCGGCGCTGGCCGCCATCCGCGCCCGCGGCCCCCTCCACGGCCGGGTCGTGAACGCCCTCGCCGCCGGGTTCGCGTGCGCCGCCTTCGCGGTGCTGAACCAGGCCGGACCCGTCGAGGCCGGGGCCGCGGGCCTCGCTGCGACCGTCGGCCAGGCCGTGCGCCGCACCGTCCAGCTGCGCAGCTGGAACCACCTGCTGATCACTGTGATCGCTGCGGTCGTCGCCGCCTGCGTGTACCTCGTGGCGATCGGTGTGCCGAGCGCGGCCGGCTGGGTGGGCGGGGACCTCATGGGCGGCTACCTCGCCTCCGTGCTCTTCCTCGTGCCCGGCTTCCCACTCATCACCGGACTGCTGGACCTCGTGCGGGCCGACTACGCCGCGGGGCTCCAGCGCCTCACCTACGCGGCGCTGATCATCATCGGCGCCGCGTCCTCCGTGTGGACCGTGAGCCTCGCGGTGGGGGTGGAGCCCGTCGCGGCCGAACCGCTCGGCCTCGCCCTGCCCGTCGAGCTCGGGGTGCGGGCGGCGGCGACCTTCGTGGGCGTGCTCGGCTTCGCCCTGATCTTCAACTCCCCCTGGCGGATCGCGCTCGCCGCGGCGACGGTGTCGCTCCTGGCCAACTCCGCACGCTTCGCCCTCACGGAGACGGGGATCCCCATCCAGGTCGCGACCCTGGTCGCCACCGTGCTCGTGGGCCTGCTCGCCTACGCCATCGCCCGCAGCCGCCACGTGCCGCGCACCGCGATCTCCGTGCCGGCGGTCGTGATCATGGTCCCCGGCTACGCGATGTACACCGCCTTCGCGCTCGTGAACGCGGGCCAGCCCGCCGAGGCCGCGATCCTCACCCTCGAGGCGCTGCAGACCATCATCGGCGCCGCCTTCGGCCTGGCGCTCGCGCACCTGGCGACCTCCCCGGCCTGGCGACGGGTCGAGCAGCCCCGCTGAGTGGACCCCGCTCTTTGCGCCCGCCCGCGAGCACTGCTCAGAACAGTGCCCGGAGGATCAGCACCACGACCGCACCGATGCCCGCCGCGGCCGGCAGCGTGATGATCCAGGCCAGGCCGATCGGTCGCATGAGGCGCCAGTTCGCGGAGCGGTTGACCATGCCCACACCGAGCACGGCGCCGATGAGGATGTGGGTCGAGGAGACCGGCAGGCCCATCACGGAGGCGAGCAACACGACTGCGGCGGCGGCGAGCTCGGCCGCGAAGCCGGAGGAGGGGTGCATGGCGGTGAGGTTGGTGCCGACGGTCCGGATGACCCGTCGGCCGATGAACCACAGCCCCGACACGAGCGCGATGCCGAAGGCGACCATGACGGCGGTGGGGACCGCCGCCTCCGAGGAGATCTCACCCGTGCTCAGCACGTCCAGAAGCGCGGCGAAGGGGCCCACGGCGTTGGCGATGTCGTTGGCGCCGTGGCTGAAGGCGAAGGCCGAGGCCGTGAAGACCTGCATCCAGCTGAACATGATGAAGGTCGCGCGCGAGATGGTCTGCTTCTTCAGCGCCCGGGCGAACACCGTCACCGCCATCCACACCGCGACTCCCACCATGCCCAGCAGCAGGACCCCGCCGCCCAGAGAGACGTGGAAGCCCACGTTCTTCAGCCCCTTGAACACGAGCATCGCGGTGATCACCATCGCCGCTCCGGCGGCGAGCGGGGGCACGAGCTTCTCCATCGCACGATAGGCGGCGCGGCGCTCGACCTTCCGTGCGGCCTTGCGCTCCTTCTTCGTCATCGCCGCGACATGGGCGGCGAGCTCCGCCCCGGGACCACCGGGGGTGATGTCCAGCGCGTCGGACTCGGCGAAGGCGGTCTGCTGGAGCTCCGTCACGCGCTCGGTCGCGTCGTGCGACCGGTGCGCGGTGTGCTCGGACCCCTCGATCTCGTCCTGAGCGTCGTCGTCCTCGTCGTCCTCGTCCTCGGCGTCGTCGTAGCCGCGGGAGCCGAGCGCGATCGCGCGGGAGGCGGGGGCGAGGATGTGGCGCTTGATCGCGCCGAACAGCAGAAAGGCACAGATCCCGCCGAGCAGCGGGGAGAGCACCCAGGAGATGGCGATCTGCCCGATCTGGTCCCACTGGACCATGGAGAAGCCGCCCGTGCCGGTGACGATGCCGGAGGTGACCGCGGCGCCGACGATCCCGCCGATGATCGCGTGGGTGGTGGAGACCGGCCAGCCCATCCGGGTGGCGAGGAGGAGCCACAGTGCCGCACCCAGCAGGGCCGACATCATGATGTAGGCGAACGCGGCGGGGTCGCTGCTGACGCTCTCCAGGTCGACGATCCCGCTGCGCACCGTCTCGGTGACCTGCCCGCCGGCGAGGATCGCACCGGAGACC
The DNA here is from genome assembly GCF_014204755.1 of Brachybacterium aquaticum. NCBI lineage: Bacteria > Bacillati > Actinomycetota > Actinomycetes > Micrococcales > Dermabacteraceae > Brachybacterium > Brachybacterium aquaticum. The sequence goes on along the minus strand of NZ_JACHLZ010000001.1, from coordinate 2,301,661 downwards.
TCGAAGATCGCCGCCACCGCGAGGGCCTGGCGCATGGTGAGGGTGCCGGCGCCGACGCTCGTGCCGAAGGAGTTCGCGACGTCGTTGCCGCCGATATTGAAGGCCATGAACAGGCCGAACGCGATCGCGAGCAGCAGCATCCACGGGTTCACGCCGGAGCCGGTGTGGCCGAAGGACCAGATCGTGAACGAGACCACCATCGCCGCGGTGATCACGCCGACCGTGAGATGCCAGGGAAGGTCCGTGGAGAGCAGTCCGGGGCGTACGGGGACGTCGCGGTCTGGACGGGTGGAGGTGCCGGTCATCGATGTGCTCCCGAGGATTGAAGAGGGCGGGGCGCGGCGGTCGCGACGCGTCGAGAAGTCGTCGGACCCCGGCCACCATAGGGCGTCAAGCGTCGACGTGGTGAAAAATCGGCGAACATTCGGGGTCAGCCCTGTCGTGTCGTCGGTCCGCCGGAGGTCCGGCCCTCACCCGCCGTGTGCCCGCATCGTGGACAGCGGACGTGGTCGTTCCCACGTCCCACGGCGTGCCCTCGGCGGCGGGCCCGCGAGTAGCATCGCGTCATGACGAGCGCGGATCCCTTCGGTTTCATCGGCCTGACCTACGACGACGTCCTCCTGCTGCCCGGCGAGACGGACGTGATCCCCTCCGAGGCGGACACCTCCAGCCGTCTCACCAGGGAGATCACCCTCAAGGTGCCGCTCGCGAGCGCCGCGATGGACACCGTCACCGAGTCCCGCATGGCCATCGCCATGGCCCGCCTGGGCGGCATCGGCATCCTCCACCGCAACCTCTCCATCGAGGACCAGGCTCACCAGGTCGATCTCGTCAAGCGCACCCAGACCGGACGCATCACCAACCCGGTGACCATCGGCCCGGACGCGACCCTCGAGGACTTCGACGCGCTGTGCGGCCAGTTCCGGGTCTCCGGCCTGCCCGTCGTCGACGCCGACCACCGCCTGCTCGGCATCTGCACCAACCGCGACCTGCGCTTCATCCCCGTCGCAGAGTGGGGCAGCACCAAGGTCGCCGACGTGATGACCACCGAGCTGTTCACCGCTCCCGAGGACGTCACCCCCGAGCAGGCCACCGCCCTGCTGCGGAAGAACAAGCGCGAGCGCCTGCCGCTCGTGGACGCCGACGGGAAGCTCACGGGCCTGATCACCGTGAAGGACTTCGTGAAGTCCGAGCAGTTCCCCGACGCCTCCAAGGACGGCCAGGGCCGACTCCTGGTCGGTGCGGGCGTGGGCTTCTTCGGCGACTCGCTCGATCGCGCGGGCCAGCTGCGCGACGCGGGTGTGGACGTGCTCGTGGTCGACACCGCCAACGGCCACGCACGCCTGGCGCTGGAGATGATCAAGCAGCTCAAGTCCGACTCCTACTTCCAGGACGTCCAGGTCATCGGCGGCAACGTCGCCACCCAGGCCGGTGCGCAGGCGCTCGTGGACGCCGGGGCCGACGCGGTCAAGGTCGGCGTGGGGCCGGGCTCCATCTGCACCACCCGCGTGGTCGCCGGTGTGGGCGTCCCGCAGATCACCGCGATCAATGAGGCGTCCAAGGCCACCAAGCCCGCGGGCGTCCCGCTGATCGGCGACGGCGGCCTGCAGTACTCCGGCGACATCGCCAAGGCCCTCGTCGCGGGGGCCGACACGGTCATGCTCGGCTCGCTGCTGGCGGGCACCGAGGAGTCCCCGGGCGAGGTCGTGCTCGTGGGCGGCAAGCAGTACAAGGCCTACCGCGGCATGGGCTCGCTCGGCGCCATGTCCTCGCGCGGCAAGAAGTCCTTCTCCAAGGACCGCTACTTCCAGGCCGACGTCCCCAGCGACGACAAGATCGTCCCCGAGGGCATCGAGGGCCGCGTCTCCTACAAAGGCCAGCTCGGCTCCGTGGTCCACCAGCTGGTGGGCGGCCTGCACCAGTCGATGTTCTACGTCGGTGCGAACACCGTCCCCGACCTCAAGGACCGCGGCCAGTTCGTGCGCATCACCGCCGCCGGTCTCAAGGAGTCCCACCCCCACGACATGGCCGCGATCATGGAGGCCCCGAACTACACCGGGCGCTGAGCAGGGACCGGTCAGGCCTCGGTGATCGTGGCCTGACCGGTGGAGTCTCCGCCGTGCTCGAAGCCGATCAGCCACAGCACCCCGTGGCGGTCCCGCACCTGCCCGTCGCAGGCGCCCCAGGGGCGTTCCTGCAGAGGGTCCACCACCTCGCCGCCCTCGGCGAGCGCCGCGAACCAGGCGCGCAGCGTCGCGGGCTCCGCCGCCCCGAGCAGAGCCATCATCAGACCCTGCGCGGCGAAGTGCACGTCATCGCCGGTGGCGTCGGAGGCGCACAGGTGCACCGGCCCGCGCAGCTCGCCGTGGGCGATGGCATCCGCCGGGCCGTCGGTGCGGGAGAACTCCTCGAGGGTGGCCAGGAAGACCTCACCTCCGAAGACGTCCCGGTAGAACTCGAGTGCCTCGCGGGCGGTGCCCGGCAGGTGCAGGTAGGGGATGGGTGCAGGCATCTCGGGCTCCTGGGGACGGTGTCCCGGGCCCGGCCGGGTCCGGCGCGGGCAATCATGCCCTCCGCGCTCGTCGGCGTCCATCCCGACACCCGCCGGGGCGGCCGTCCACAGCGTGTCCCGGGCCGTCGGTGGACGTGCCTAGGCTGGACCCCATGACCACGGACACCGCCACAGGCTGGATCGACCGCCCGATGCTCGGCTTCGACACCGAGACCACCGGCACGAATGTCGAGAAGGACCGCATCGTCACCGTCGCGCTCGTCCACTCCGTGGGCCCCGGCCGCGAGAACGAGACCGTCGCGACCTGGCTCATCGACCCGGGCGTGGAGATCCCCGAGCCCGCTCAGCGGGTGCACGGCATCAGCACCGAGCACGCCCGCACCCACGGCATGCAGCCCGCCGAGGCGCTGGACGAGGTCGCCTCGATGATCGTTGAGGCGCTCGGGAAGGACGTGCCGCTGGTCGCCTTCAACATCGGCTTCGACCTCGCGATCCTCGAGAACGAGCTGACGCGGCTCGGCCTGCCCACCCTCGTGGACCGGCTCGGCCACGACATCACCCCGGTGATCGACGCGCTCGTGGTGGACCGCGGCGTGGACCGCTACCGCAAGGGCAAGCGGACGCTCACTGACATGCTCGCCCACTACGGCATCGAGCAGGACGGCCGCCTGCACACCGCGGACGTGGACGTCTCCGCGACCCTGGACGTGCTGCGCGCGCAGGCGCGGAAGTTCCCGCAGCTCACCGAGTCGTCCCTGCAGGACCTGCACCGCGAGCAGGTGGGCTGGCACCGCCGCTGGGCCGAGGGCATGAACGACTGGCTGAAGGGCAAGGGCCGCACCCCGGACGTGCAGCTGTCCTGGCCGCTGTGAGCTGCGGGCGCGCGGTCGGCGCCGTTCACCGCCGCTGAGCCGGGCTCACAGGTGGTCCGGTGAGCCCTCCCAGGCCTCGTCGGCCGCGCGCCGCAGCAGCTGACCGGCCCCGGCGACCGCCGCGCCCGCCACCAGAAGCGGCCAGCCGGGCTCGAGCCCGGAGGGGTTCCCGTCGGCCTGCGACCACATCCCGAGCACCCCCATCAGCGCGAGCGACCCGCCCACCCCGATCGCCCACATCCCGTGGAGGGAGTGGGCCTCGGTGAGCTGCCAGGGGATCGGGGAGAGGTCCTCGCCCGCCGCCCGGCGGTCCCGTCGCGAGCGGGCGAGGTGCACGAGCTGCACCACCCGCACCAGCGAGAACCCGCCGACGGCCACGGCCGCGGCGAGGACCAGCGGAACCATCGGCCGGGCCGCGCCGTCGGCCGGGTCCGCCGCCAGCAGATGACGCAGCGCGAGCACGACGAGGACCGCACCGAGCGCGACCGCGGCCCAGGCCGGCACCGGCGAGGGGCCGGGATCCTCGGTGACGGCGTGCTCGTCGGCCCTTTCCCGGAGGGGCATGCCCTGCGCGTCCAGGCGCGGGAGGACAGGCGGTGCGTCCTCCTCCTCGGAGGCGGGGGAGGACCCGTGCGCGGAGCTCATCCGGCCACCGTAATCGGGCAGCGTCCGGGATCGGTAGACTCGCCGCTGTGATGAGCGAGATCGAGATCGGCCGCAACAAGCGGGGACGACGCAGCTACAGCTTCGACGACGTGGCGGTGGTGCCCTCCCGCCGCACCCGCGACCCGGAGGACGTCTCCACCGCCTGGCAGGTGGACGCCTACCACTTCGACATCCCGATCTTCGCCGCCCCCATGGACTCCCTCATGTCCCCGGAGACCGCGATCGAGCTCGGGAAGCTCGGCGGCCTCGGCGTGCTGGACCTCGAGGGCCTGTGGACCCGCTACGAGGACCCCACCTCCCAGTTCGACCGGATCGCCACCGCCTCCGACGGCGAGGTCGTCGACGTGATGCGGAAGATCTACTCCGAGCCCGTCAAGCCCGAGCTGATCCGCGACCGCATCCAGCAGCTGCGCGACGCCGGCGTCACCGCCGCCGGATCCCTGTCTCCGCAGCGCACCCAGGAGCACTGGAAGAGCGTCGTGGACGCGGGCGTGGACCTGTTCTTCATCCGCGGCACCACCGTCTCGGCCGAGCACGTCTCCTCCGGCCGGGAGCCGCTGAACCTCAAGCGCTTCATCTACGAGCTCGACGTGCCGGTCATCGTGGGCGGCTGCGCGACCTACACCGCGGCCCTGCACCTCATGCGCACCGGCGCGGCCGGCGTCCTCGTCGGCTTCGGCGGCGGCGCCTCCCAGACCACCCAGGAGACCCTCGGCATCCAGGTCCCGCTCGCCAGCGCCGTCGCCGACGTCGCCGCCGCGCGCCGCGACTACATGGACGAGTCCGGCGGCCGCTACGTGCACGTCATCGCCGACGGCGGCCTCGGCCGCTCCGGCGACCTCGTCAAGGCCATCGCCTGCGGGGCCGACGGACTCATGGTCGGCGCAGCCCTCGCACGCGCCGAGGAGGCCCCCGGCCGCGGCCACCATTGGGGCTCCGAGGCGCACCACCCGACCCTCACCCGCGGCCACCGCGTACCGGTCGGGACCGTCGCCCCGCTCGAGCAGATCCTCTTCGGCCCGTCCATCGCGGCCGACGGCACCACGAACCTCGTCGGCGCGCTGCGCCACGCGATGGCGACCACCGGCTACCTGGACCTCAAGGAGTTCCAGCGGGTCGAGGTCGTCACCACCGTCTGAGGCGCGCCGCGATGAGCGACGGGACGAGCACGGCTCCGGGCAGCCGGGGGCCGCTCGCCCCGCCCGTGCGGGTGCTCCTGATCGGACTGGCCGGCGCGTTCGTGGTGTGGCTGCTGCTGCGCTACGGGCCGGCGGGCCCCGACAGGGGCGTGTCGGCGATGGTCTACCTCGAGCACGCCGTCGTGACCGGACTCGTCGTGCTCGGCGACCTCTCCGGGGCTGGGTTCCTCAGCAGACTCGGATGGACGGTCAGCGAGAACTTCGCCGGCCTCGTCACCGTCCTCCTCGTGCTCGTGATGGCCGTGCTCCCGTGGGCGGTCGCTCTTCGCAGCGATCGCGCGGCCGACAGGGCCTTCCCCGAGCGGGCGACCTCCGGTGCCGGTGCGCGCGGGTCGCGAGGGGCGACCTCCACGTCGTCGCGCCCGGTCACCTTCGTCGACGACGGCAGCGTGCGCGGCGGCGCGGACGATCCCGCCGGCACCGTGGTGCAGACCGTCGGACAGCTGCGCGCGATGGCGCGCGGAGCCGGGACCCCCTGGTACATCGACTACGAGACCGAGGGCGGGGCCCGCGCCTTCCTCGAGGTCCTGCGTGCCACGCAGAACGGCCCCTCCCAGGTACGCCGGGCGGGTGCTGAGACCCGGACCGCGCCGCCGGTCGCTGATCCCGTGATCCCGCCGACGGACCCCTCTCTGCAGGCGGCACCGGACGCGCACGCGGACGCGGCCTCGAGGTCCGAGGCGGGCCCAGATCACTCCGAGACGGGCCCAGAGCACTCCGAGTCGACCCCCGAGCCCACCGAGACAGCGCCGACCTCGACGTCGTCCTGGTCGGGCTCCGTCTACACCCCGACCATCCTCTACACCTCCCAGAGCATGGGCGGCAGGGACGAGGCGGCATCGACCTCCGATGCCGATCCCGCCGATGCCGATCCCGCCGACGGTGCGGAGGACGCACGATGAGCGCGACGCACGCCTCCTCCCGGGCCACCACCCCGCGCGGCCGTGGCATGGCCGGGACCATCCTTCGCCTGCTGATCGCTGCGGCGCTGGCCGCTGCGGTGCTCACCGTCATCCACCCCTGGGTGCTGCAGGCGGACCTGCTGCCGTACTCGCTCACATGGATGCTCCGCCCGGAGAGCGGCTTCTACACCCTCGCCATCGCCCTGTGGCTCCTTCTCGATGTCCCGGCCAGGCTGATCGGCTGGGCGCGGGGCAGCGTCCACCCGCGGCCGGGGGAGGGTGCCGCACAGGACTCGACGGCCGGCACAGCGTCGGTCTCGGGGTCGGACGTCGATCCGGAGGACCGCACCGCGAGACTCGCCATCCCCGGGCTTCCCTTCCGCGAGCTCGGCATCGAGCATCGTGTGGAGATGGCGCGCGCGCTCGACATCCCGTGGCGCGACGAGCTGATCCACGACCACCAGTCCTGGACGGTGGCATGCCTTGAGGCGGCGCAGCGCCGCCCCACCGATCCGCGTCGCTGAGCGCCGACGCACAGCGACTGGCACAATGTGACCCACTGCGCAGCAGTGCGCAGGGACCGCAGGGGATGACGGGGGAGAGGCATGGGGAGTTTCATCATCTTCGTCCTGGCGATCATCGCGATGTTCGCCGTGGCGATCATGCGCATGAACCAGGAGGACGACGGCCCCTACCCCGATCCGTTCTCGAAGGACTCCGCGACGAGGCCCTCTCGCACGAGCGGCGGTGCGAGTCCCGCGCGACGCCGGCCCGTCCCGCGCACCCCTGACGCCGCCCGCACCTCGGACACCGCCCGCACCCCGGCCGCGGCCCGTTCCCAGGACACCGCCCGCACCGCAGGGCTCGCCTCCGCCGCCTCTGCCCTCGCCGCCGCGGCGGCACGTGAAGCGGTCGAGGAGCGCAGCCCCGCCCCTGAGGCGCCGCAGCCCACTGACCTGTCCGCCCCCGAGAGCGCAGCTTCTGAGGGTGCAACGTCTGATGCCGAAGCACCTGAGGCTGCAGCTCACGAGGCTATGGACACTGAGGCTGCACCGGCCGAGTCGGCCGCGGAGCAGAGTCCCGTTGCCGGGACCTCCTCAGGCGCGTTCTACACCTCGTCGTCCTCGTACTACAGCGTCTACACCCCGACCTCCGTGTACCAGAGCGGCTCCTCGGTGCTGAAGGAGGACGAGGCGGAGGCCGACGAGGACGAGACGGGGGAGAGCACCCGATGAACATCCTGTTCGGCCTGGTCGGAATGATTCTCTCTGCCGTGGTCTCCATGGCGCCGAGCGCACACGATGGCAGGACAGGCACCTCCCTCCCGAGAAGGCGCCGGAGCCGTCTCTCCCCTTCATGGGCAGCAGCCCGCCGAGGAATCTTCCCCGGTCGAAGCGTGAGTACGACCCGGACGAGCCCCGCGTGCGCACCCTCGACGAGGCGCTGGACCTGGCCGACGACCGGCCGGCACCGCCTCGGCTGAAGTTCGCGGCCTTCGAGGACGACGACGAGGTCCAGACGGTGCCTGTCCCGGCCGACGAACCCGCGGCCGAGGAGTCTGCGTCTGAGCAGCCCGTCGCCGAGGAGCCCGTGGTCGAGGAGCCTGCGGCGGTGCAGTCCGTGGCCGAGGAGCCTGTGGTCGACGTCTTCGCCGTTGACGAGCCGGCCTTCCCGTCGGCCGACGACGAGCGCGCTGCTCCGCCCGCCGATGACGAGCCGTCCGTCCCGTCGGCCGTTGAGGACCCTGCCGACGCGCCGTCCCTCACCTCGGCCTCGAACTACAGCGTCTACACGACCACTTCCCTGCACGAGTCCGGCACCTCGATCCTCGACGACGAGGACGACGAGCGATGAACGTGCTGCTCAGTCTCCTGACCGAGATCGTGATATCGATCTTCGGGGCCTTCCTGCGGAAAGGCGGCACCCCAGACCCGCGCTCGCCCGCCCCGTCCGACGACCACCGCCCCGGGACTGACTGAGCCGCGCACCCGTCACGCGGCGCATTTGGCACACTGGACCCGATCGAACGGTGCAACGGTCCGCGGGGGCGGACGTCAGGGGGGTGAGCTCGATGCTCGTCAAGGTCCTTCCAGTGGTGGTGATCTTCCTGATCAAGATGGCCGGCGCCCTGTTCGAGTCCAGGGTCCGTGAACAGCAACGGGCGGAGTCCGAGAACCCCTTCGAGGGGAAGATCGACACCGACTCCGGCTCCTGGCACATCTCACGTCCCCCGCGCCGCGCCAGGACCTCGCGAGCGACGGAAACCCGCACGTGTCGGCCGCGCACGCCCGAGCGGGTGTCGGAGGCCGTCGACGAGCGGCTGGAGCAGACCGCGCCACGGACAGAGCTCGCCTCCACGGTGGGCGAGCAGGTGCCGCAGGAGTTCACCGAGCCCTCGGTCCCCGTTGCCGACGAGCAGTCCGTCGAGGATCTGCCCACCGAGGCGCCGGCGGTCGAGGAGCCCGCCTCCCCGGTCTCGTCGTACAGCGTCTACACCTCCACGTCGCTGTACCGGAGCGGCACCTCGGTGCTCGACGACGATGAGGAGGAGGGAGCGCGTTGAGCAGCATCGTCGACCTGCTGGGAGGGCTCCTGGAGGCCCTCACCTCCACGGGGAGGGGGAAGAGGCGGTTCGACGTGCGCCGCGGTGTGGAGGTCGAGCCGGGTCTCACCGCGTGGGGTCCCAGCATCCCTCGGGATCTCCCGCCCTCGCAGCGGAAGCACGACCCGCAGGAGCGCGTGCCCCGCACCCTCGACGAGGCGCTGGACAGGAAGGACGACCGCCCCGAGCCGCCGCGCATGCGGTTCGCCGCACTGCGGGACGTGGCGGATCCTGCACCGCCCTCGCCCGCTCCGGAGGCCGACGGGGAGACCGACCGCTGAGAGCGTCGGACTCCCGGAACGTACAAAACCCTCCCGCAGCTCACTGCGGGAGGGCCCTGTGCGTGTGCCGGGGTGCGGCGGAGGTCATTCCTCGGCGCGGGCGACCTCGAGGGCCTGCTGGGCGATGGCGAGCTCCTCGTCGGTGGGGACGATGAGCACGGTCACCGCGGACTCGGGCGCGGAGATGACGCGCACGCCCTTGACCCGCTCGGCGTTGCGCTCGGGATCCAGGACGATCCCGAAGCCCTCGAGCCCGGCGAGGGTGCGCTCGCGCACCTCCGGCACGTTCTCGCCGATCCCGGCGGTGAACGCGATCGCGTCGAGGCCGCCGAGCACGAAGGAGTAGGAGCCGACGTACTTGCGCAGGCGGTGCACGTACACCTGCATCGCCAGCTCGGCCTCCTCGTTGCCGTCGCGGATCGCGGCGGTGATGTCGCGGAAGTCGCTCATGCCGCACAGGCCCTGCATGCCCGAGCGCTTGTTCAGCAGCGTGTCGATCTGGTCGATGTCCATCCCGGCGCTGCGGGACAGGTGCGCGTACACCGACGGGTCGATGTCACCGGTGCGGGTGCCCATGACCAGACCCTCCAGCGGGGTCAGGCCCATGGAGGTGTCCACGGGGGTGCCGCCGCGCACCGCCGAGGCGGAGGCGCCGTTGCCCAGATGCAGCACGATCTGGCGCAGGTCGGAGGTGTCCTTGCCCTGCGCGGCGAAGTGCGCGGTGACCTGCTCGGAGACGTAGCGATGGCTGGTGCCGTGCGCGCCGTAGCGGCGGATGCGGTACTCGCTGGCCACGTCCTTGTTCAGGGCGTAGGTGCGGGCCGCCTCGGGCAGGGCGGTGAAGAAGGCGGTATCGAACACGGCCACGTGCGGGATGTCCGGGAACAGCTCGCGCGCCGCGTCGATGCCGTCGACCGCCGCGGGGTTGTGCAGCGGGGCGAGGGAGCCGAGATCGGAGATCTGGTCGCGCACGGCGGAGTCGATCAGCTTCGGGGCGGAGAACATCGCGCCGCCCTGGACCACGCGGTGGCCCACGGCGACCACGTTGGACTCCTCGAGCGACATGCCCGCGTCCTCGAACAGGGAGGTGACCACGTGCATCGCGGCGATGTGGTCCGGGACCGGGCCGGAGAACGGCTGGGAGACGTCCCCGGCCTCGAGGCGCGCCTCGCCCTGGTCCTGGCCGATCCGCTCCACGATCCCGGAGGCGAAGACCTCCTCCGCCACCGGGTCCAGCAGCTGGAACTTCAGGGAGGAGGAGCCGGAGTTCAGCACCAGCACGGTCGCGGCATCGGGGATGCCGGGCGCGTGTTCCGCCCCGTCGGAGGAGCCGGGGACGGGGGCGGAGGGGGAGGTCATGCGTTCTCCTTCTGATCGGTCGTGCCGGCGGACTCCGCATCGGCCGCCTGGGCCTGGATGGCGGTGATGACCACGGTGTTGATGATGTCGTCCACGAGCGCTCCGCGGGAGAGGTCGTTGACGGGCTTGTTCAGGCCCTGCAGGACCGGGCCGATCGCGATCGCCCCGGCCGAGCGCTGCACGGCCTTGTAGGTGTTGTTGCCGGTGTTCAGGTCCGGGAAGACGAACACCGTCGCACGGCCCGCGACCGAGGAGTCCGGCAGCTTGGTCTTGGCGACCGAGGCGTCCACAGCCGCGTCATACTGGATCGGGCCCTCGACGTCCAGGGACGAGTCGGTGCTGCGCACCAGCTCGGTCGCCTCGCGCACCTTGTCCACGTCCGCACCGGACCCGGAGGTACCGGTGGAGTAGGACAGCATCGCGATCCGCGGATCGACGCCGAACTGGGAGGCGGTCGCCGCGGACTGCACGGCGATGTCCGCGAGCTGCTCGGCGGTGGGGTCGGGGTTCACGGCGCAGTCGCCGTAGACCAGCACCCGGTCCTCGAGCGCCATGAGGAAGACCGAGGAGACGATCTTCGCGCCCGGCTTGGTCTTGATGATCTCGAAGGACGGGCGGATGGTGTGGGCGGTCGAGTGGATCGCCCCGGAGACCATGCCGTCGGCCTCACCCGTCTGCACCATCATCGTGCCGAAGTAGGAGACGTCCTGGACCTTCTCGCGAGCCTGCTCCAGGGTGACGCCCTTCTTGGCGCGCAGGCGCGCGTACTCCTCGGCGTACCGCTCCACGTACTCCGGATCCTGCGGGGAGACGACCCTCGCCTCGGAGATGTCGTGGCCGAGCTGGGAGGCCTTTGCGCGGATGGCCTTCTCGTCGCCCAGCAGGATCAGGTCGGCCACGCCGCGGGCCAGGATCGACTCGGCCGCGGCGATGATGCGCGCCTCCTCGCCCTCGGGCAGCACGATGGTCTTCTTCGCCCCGCGGGCCCGGGCCAGCAGCTCGAACTCGAACATCATGGGGGTGACGACCTCGCTGCGGCTCACCTCCAGGGTGCCCAGCAGGTCCTGGGTGGGCAGGTGCTCGGCGACCGCACGGCGCGCCGCGTCCAGCTTCTGGGGGCTGGAGACGTTCAGCCGACCCCGCGAGCGGGCGATCCGCACGGCGGTGTCGAAGGTGGGCAGGTCCGAGGCGATGATCGGCAGGTCCTGCTGCACACCGGAGATCAGGCGGTTGACCTCCTCGGGCACCTGGTAGCCGCCGGTCAGCACGATCGAGGACAGCGACGGGAACGTGCCGGACTGCTGCGCCATCACCAGGCCCGGCAGCAGGTCGTAGCGGTCGCCGGGTGCGATCACCGTGCAGTTCTCGGTCAGGCGCGAGAGCACGTTCGGCAGGCTCATCGCGGCGATGACGGTGCCCACGCTCACGCGGTCCAGCCACTCGGGGTTGCCCTGCAGGAGGGTGCCGTCCACGGCGTCCTTCAGCTCCTGCACGGTCGGCGCCATGATCACCGGGTTCTCGGGGATCGCGGCGACCAGCGGGCCGGGCACCTTCGCGGAGACGGCCTGGAGGATCGCCTCGAGCGAGGCGGCGTCGGCGCGGTTGATCACGACTGCGACCGGGAGGGCGTGGTGCCCGCCGAACTCGCCGACAGCCACGGCCGCGAGCGCCGCGATCTGGTCGGGGCTGCGGTCCAGGCCCGAGAGCACCACCACCACGGGCGCGCCCATGTTCGCGGCGACCTCGGCGTTGAACGCGAGCTCGGTGGGGTTGGCGAGGTCGTCGTAGTCCGAGCCGAGCACCACCAGCACGCCGTAGCGCTCGGCGAGCTCGCGGTGGCGGGCGAGGATCCGCTCGTGCGCGGCGGCCGGGTCGGACAGCACCAGCTGGTAGTCCACCCCGATCGCGTCCTCGTAGGCCTGGTCGACGGCGGGGTGGCTGGTCAGGAGATCGACGGCGTAGTCACGCGCGTCGGCGGACTTCACGACAGGGCGGTACACCCCGACGCTGTCGGAACGGGAGGCGAGGGCTTCGAGCAGACCGAAAGCCACCATCGACTTGCCGGTCATCCCCTCCGGGCTGGCGATATAGACACTCTGGGACACGCCCCCCAGCATAGGCGCGCGGCCTGCGCACGGCACGGGACCGGAGGCACCCGGTCCACCCCGGATCATCGGGTATCTCGGCCGACGGGGGGGGTGTCCCTATGTTCTGAGTCAAGCCGCAAGAGCGGCCGGCTCGGGGGTCGGGGTGGTGGTCGGGGGCTGGTAGTAGGTGCCGTCGCGGAGCATCGCGAAGATGACGTTGCAGCGGCGGCGGGCCAGGCAGATCACGGCGGCGTTGTGGCGCTTGCCCTCGGCGCGTTTGCGATCGTAGTAGGCCTTGGAGATCGGGTCCGAGTGAGAGGCGACCCAGGCGGAGTAGAACAGCGCGTTCTTCAACCGCTTGTTGCCTGAACGTGCGGGGAACTCTCCGCGGATCGAGGTGCCGGATCTTCGTGTGACCGGCGCGATTCCGGCATAGGCCGCGAGGTGGCCTGGGGTCTCAAACGCGGAGGCGTCGCCGATGGTCAGGAGGATCTGGGCGGCGGTCTTGATGCCGATCCCCGGCATGCTCATCAAGACCGAGGCGAGAGGGAAGTCCTCCAGCATGGTCTCGACCTCCCTCGCCACGGTCGCCCGCTGCTCCTTCAGCTCCTTCACCTGACCAGCGACTCTGGGAATCACGAGTTCCACTGCCGCGGTCGCTGGCACGATCACGGTCTGCTCACCCAGCGCGGTGAAGATCTGGTCGATCAGCACTTCGGGGTCACGGCGCGAATGGGCCCGAGCGAACCGTAGAACCCTGCTCCTGCCTGCACTCTTGAGCCCGGTCGGGCCGCCGAACTTCTCCAGCAGGTCCAGCACGAGCCCGGTCGAGAGGGTCCCGCCGACGAAGACTCGCTCGAGCGCGGGATGAATCTGCGTGAGCAGAGACCGGATCCGGTTCAGCGCCCGCGTGGTCTCGTGGGCGAGGTCCTCGTCGAACCCGGCGAGGACCTTCAGAGCGGAGAGGACGTCGCTGTCGCGGTCGACCTGTCGGAGGGTGTGGGGCATGGTCCGGGCCATGTCAGCGATGATGAACGCGTCCCGCGCGTCGGTCTTTGACCTGCCCGGATAGAGGTCTGCGGCCTTCCGCATCGCCAGGCCCGGCAGGTAGGCGACGGAGCAGCCGACCTCGCGGGCGACCGCGATCGGCAACGCTCCGATGGTGTTGGGCTGATCGACCACCATCAGCACTTCACCGTGGTTCTGCAGCTGGGTGAACAGCACGCGGAGCTCGGACTCGTCCTGCGGGAGAGGCTTGTCGAACAGCTTGTTCCCGGCGGGATCAAGCGCGCAGGCATGATGGCTGCTCTTCCCGACGTCGAGGCCGACGACGACCGCGAATCGTGTGTCCATGATGCTGTCCTTCCCTGGAGCATCATTGCTGGTCGCAGTCTTGACACCCGGTGCCGGCACCCACGTTACGAAGAGACCTCAGAAATGCTGGGCCGTGTCCCTATCAGCGGTCAACGCGTGTCTCTCGACCGGGCGGCAACACCCCCCGGACCATTGATGGCAGGGCAACAAAGCCATACCCGGCCGAGCGACCAGACCCCGTCCATCGGGGTGCTCACAAGGTAACGGGGTGCGTCCCTCGGCGACGTGAGCCACATCGCCGTCCAGGAGATCCCCGGGCGGTGCCGCCTACCATGGAGGCCATGCTCCGCGTCGCCCTCCGCCCCAAGTTCCTGGGGCTCCTCGCCCTGATGGTGGTGGCGACCATCGTGTGCGGACTGCTCGCCGGCTGGCAGTGGGACCGCGCGCACCGCGCCATCACCGACAAGGCCGCCGGGTCCGAGCAGCTCGGCGACATCCGCGGCGTGGTCGGCGTGGGTGACGCCGTGACAAACGAGATCGCCGGCGACACCGTCACCGCCGAGGGCCGCTACGTCCCCGGCGAGCAGGTGCTCGTCCCCGGCCGCGCCATCCAGGGGCACGAGGACGAGGAGGCCGTGATCATCGTGACCTCCTTCCTGGTCACCTTCGAGGACGGCACCGAGGCGCGCCTGCCCGTCGCCCGCGGCTGGGTGCCCGCCTCCGATCTCACCGGCGAGGACGGCACCCTGGACCCCGCCCTCGCCCCCGCCGCCCCCGAGGGGACGCAGACGATCTCCGGTCGGCTCGAGGCCTCCGAGGCCGCGACCGGCGGCGTCAGCGACGGGATCGCCGGCGAGATCGCGACCCCGCTGCTCGTGAACGAGTGGGGTGCCCCCATGTACTCCGGCTACCTCGCCCTGGACAGCGCCGAGGCGCCGCTGCAGGTCCTGCCCGCGGCGGAGTCCGAGTTCTCCCGCGGCCTGGACTGGCAGAACATCGGCTACTCCTTCCAGTGGGTCCTGTTCGGCGTGTTCTTCCTCTACCTGTGGTGGCGCTCCGTGCGCGCCAGCCATCTCGACGAGGTCGCCGAGCGGCGCGAGGCGCTCGAGCGCGCCTTCGCCGAGTCCACCGCCGCCGAGTCCACCGCCGCCGAGTCCACCGCCGCCGAGAACCCGTCGGCCGTTCCGGCCTCCACCCTCCCGACCACCGACAAGGACGTATGACCGTGCCCGCACCCCGCCCCCTCGACGAAGTCGCCGTCAGGACCTCCTTCGCCCGCTTCCGCGTGGCCTCCATCGTGGAGGGCATCGCACTGCTGGTCCTGGTGGGCATCATGGTGATGCGCTATGTCGTCTTCGGCGGCGACGCCTGGTTCGCCTCCACCTCCCCGTTCTGGGAGCAGGTCTCCTCGGTGTGGTCCCCGATCCACGGCCTGATCTACATGATCTACGTGATCCTCGGCTTCGACCTGTGGCTGAAGATGCGCTGGGGCCTGCCGCGCATGCTGCTGCTGATGTTCTTCGGCGTGATCCCGGTTCTGTCCTTCTTCGGCGAGCGCTGGACCCACCAGCAGGTCGAGAACGACCTCGCCCGCCGCCCCACCCTCCAGGACGAGGAGCGCGCCTGAGCGCTCGCGGACCCCGCGGAGCGCCCCGACGCCGGGCGTGAGCAGGCTCGCCCCGTGACCGGGCGGACCGAGGCGCCCCGCGCGCACCGGCCGACGTAGACTCGGCCGGGTGACCGACACCGACCAGCGCCCCGTCCTCGTCGTCGACTTCGGCGCCCAGTACGCACAGCTCATCGCTCGTCGCGTGCGTGAGGCCTCCGTCTACTCCGAGATCGTCCCGCACTCGATGCCCGCCGAGAAGATCCTGGCCAAGAAGCCGCTCGCGATCATCCTCTCCGGCGGCCCGAGCTCCGTCTACGCCGAGGGCGCCCCGCGCCTGGACCCGGCGCTGCTCGAGGCCGGCGTGCCCGTGCTCGGGCTCTGCTACGGCTTCCAGTCCATGGCCGCGGCGCTGGACGGCACCGTCGAGCCCACCGGCGTGCGCGAGTACGGCGCGACCCGGCTCGAGGTCATCGACGGCTCCTCCCAGCTGCTCGAGGGCCAGGACCTCGACCAGAACGTGTGGATGAGCCACGGCGACTCCGTCACCGCCGCCCCCACCGGCTTCGACGTCGTCGCCACCTCCGCCGGCAGCCCCGTCGCCGCCTTCGAGGACCGTGAGAAGCAGCTCTACGGCGTGCAGTGGCACCCCGAGGTGGGCCACTCCGACCGCGGCCAGGAGGTGCTGGAGAACTTCCTGCACCGCGGCGCGGGGCTCGAGCCCACCTGGACCACCGGCAACGTCATCGAGGAGCAGGTCGAGCGGATCCGCGCCCAGGTGGGCGAGGGCACCGCGATCTGCGGCCTCTCCGGCGGGGTCGACTCCGCCGTCGCCGCCGCCCTCGTGCAGCGCGCCATCGGCGACCGCCTCACCTGCGTGTACGTCGACCACGGCCTCATGCGCCAGGACGAGTCCGCACAGATCGAGAAGGCCTTCGGCGAGTCCACCGGCGGGGCGAAGCTCGTCATGGTCGACGCCGAGGAGCAGTTCCTCACCGCGCTCGCCGGGGTCACCGACCCCGAGCAGAAGCGCAAGATCATCGGCCGCGAATTCATCCGCGCCTTCGAGGGCGCCCAGGCGGACATCCTGCGCGAGCAAGGCGTCGTCGAGGGCGACCGCGCCGAAGCGACCGCGTTCCTGGTCCAGGGCACCCTGTACCCGGACGTGGTCGAGTCCGGCGGCGGCGAGGGCGCGGCGAACATCAAGAGCCACCACAACGTGGGCGGCCTGCCCGAGGACCTCTCCTTCGAACTGGTCGAGCCGCTGCGCACCCTGTTCAAGGACGAGGTCCGTGCCGTCGGCTCCGAGCTGGGCCTGCCCGACGAGATCGTGTGGCGCCAGCCCTTCCCGGGCCCCGGCCTCGGCATCCGCATCATCGGCGAGGTCACCAAGGAGCGCCTGGACATCCTGCGCCGCGCCGACGCGATCGCCCGTGCCGAGCTGACCGCCGCCGGCCTGGACCGCGACATATGGCAGTGCCCGGTGGTGCTCCTGGCCGACGTGCGCTCCGTGGGCGTCCAGGGCGACGGCCGCACCTACGGCCACCCGGTCGTCCTGCGCCCCGTCACAAGCGACGACGCCATGACCGCCGACTGGGCCAAGGTCCCCTACGACGTGCTCTCGCGCATCTCCACCCGCATCACCAACGAGGTCGCCGAGATCAACCGCGTCACCCTCGACGTCACCTCCAAGCCGCCGGGGACGATCGAGTGGGAGTGAGCGCGATCCCCTGATCGCGGTTCCGGGCCCCTCACCGGGCGGCCCGGGCAGAGAGTCCGATCCATGTCCCGATCACGCACCGTGATCCGGAACGGGATCGGACTCTCTGCGTCTCCGCCCGAGGGCCGCCGCCCCTCACCCCTGCGGCGGCTCGAGCAGGCGGGAGGGGTGCGAGGCGGCGGTGGAGTGCCAGGACTGGGTGCGTTCGTAGGTCTCCCAGCCCATCGCCCGGTAGATCCCGTCGGCCCCGGTGGGGGAGTCGTCGTCGACCTCGAGGTCCACGTGGGTGCGGCCCCGCTCGGCCGCGTCGCGCAGCGAGGCGCGCAGCAGGGACTTCGCGATCCCGTGGCCGCGGGCGCTGCGGTGCACGCCAAGGTACTCGAGGTACGTGCCCTCGCCGCGGGTCGGCGTGGCGGGCATGGGGGCGGCGACGAGCCCGCCGGCGGGCAGCCACTGGCCGTCGCGCTCGATCTCGGCGAGCCACCAGTGGTCCCAGGTCGCCTCCTCCGGGTTCTCGATGAGGCGCTGGGCGAACTCGGCGAAGGACTCTCGGTAGGAATTGAAGTGGTCGGCGAAGGACTCCTCGAGCATGCGGTGCACGCTGCGCACGTCCTGGGCGACCGGCAGACCGGAGGGGTGGCGGTGCACCTGGCGCACCCGGGTGCCCTCGCGCGGTGCGGGCAGGCTCGTCGCCTCGGCCGGATCGACGGGACGGCGCATGTGCAGCCAGGTGCGGACCATCTCGTAGCCGTTGCCGCCGAGCAGGGCGGCGCGGTCCGCATCCAGCTCGTTCGCGTCCGCGTTCAGCTGGGTGGTCTCCACGCCGCGGGCGCGGGCGAAGGAGCCGCCCACCTCCACGGCCCAGTCCAGCAGGGAGGTGGCGAGGGCGGTGCGGGCGGGGGCGTCGGGGCTGACCACGAACTGCACGTTGGTGCGGCCGGTCGCGCGGTCCTCGAGCGCGATCCACGCCAGCGGTGCTTCTTCGAGGGTGGGGGAGCCGTCCGCGGCGGCGGGGACCACGACCACCTGGCGGCGGGCCCAGGACTTCAGACCCACCATCCGCGAGCGCAGCGCGTCCTCGTCGGCCGAGGCGTCCGGGGTGTGGCGGCGCAGGGCGGCGGTCGCGAGCGCCGCGACCGGGACGACGTCGGACTCGAGCGGGATGCGGGTGGTCAGGCGCCCCGCGAGCTCTGCGGGCATGGTCGGCGGGAAGTGGTCGACGAGCAGCATCCGTCCATCTTTCCATGCACCCCCGGCGCGGCGCTGGGCACGGCCTGGGCGGGCGGGGCCCGTGGGAGGTCGGCCGACGGGATCCGGGGCGGAATGCGCAGCGGCCCCCGACGCCCGGTGAGGGGCGGTGGGGGCCGCGAGGGGAGGGCCGGTCGGGCCCGTCGGCCGACGGGCTCCCGGCCCCGCCGACGGAGCGCTCAGCGCTCGGCCGATTGTGCGCTCAGCGCTCGCCGGCGGTGACGGGCTCGCGCCCGTCGCGGGGCTCAGGTCCCTCCGTGTCCACGACCGGGATCGATCCGGTGCGGGGGTGCAGCTCGGCCGGCTCGGTGCCGGTCCCGCCGAGCTCGGCGGCGGCGTCCGCTCCGGGCTGGGTGGGCAGTTCGTCCTCGGACTCCAGGGTGTCGCGCAGCGGGACCTGCTTGATGAACAGCGAGATCACCAGCGCCACGATCACGAAGGGCAGGGCGGTGAGGAACACGTCGTGCATCGCCTCGCCCATGCCGGCCCGGATCGGGTCGACGAGGAACGCGGGCAGCTTCTCGAGGGCGGAGGGGTCGAGCACGGAGGCTTCGAGGCCCGAGGCGTCCAGGCCGCCGCCCTGCTGGAGCTGGGCGAGCTGGTCCTGCGGCAGGGCCGCGATCTGGTCCTGGATGGCGGTGGCCATGCGGGAGGTCATCACGGTGCCGAGCACCGCGGTGCCGATGGTGGAGCCGATGTTGCGGAAGAACTGGATGGCGGCGGTGGCGATGCCGAGCTCGCGCTTGCCCACCGCGTTCTGGACCACCAGCGTGTACACCTGCATCGCGAGGCCGAGGCCCAGGCCGATCACGATCATCGCGAGGGTCAGCTGCCACTGCGAGTCGCCGTACTGCAGGCGCGCCAGCAGCGCGTAGCCGGCCACCAGCACGAGGCCGCCGAGCACGAGGAAGGGCTTGTACCTGCCGGTGCGGGTGATGAGCAGGCCCACCACGATCGAGGTGAGGATCATCGCGACCGACAGCGGGATGAGGATCGCGCCGGAGTTGGTGGCCGAGACGCCCATGACGCCCTGCGCGTAGACGGGGATGTAGATGATCGCGCCGAACATGGCGACCGAGATCGCGAAGGATGCCGCGACGGACAGGGCCACGATCGGGCGGGCCAGCAGGCGCATCGGCAGCAGCGGCTCCTCGACGCGGGTCTCGATGATGACGAAGGCGATGAGGAACACCGCGGCCACGGCGTACATCCCGATGATGGTCGGGGAGTCCCAGGCGTAGGAGCTGCCGCCCCAGGTGGTCGCGAGCAGACCGATCACGAGGCCGGGGGTCAGGGTGAGCATGCCGGCGAAATCGACCTTGCCGTGCTGCGTGGAGACGGGCAGGTGCAGGTAGCGCAGGATGAACGCGAAGGCGACCACGCCGATGGGGAGGGTCAGGTAGAACAGCCAGCGCCAGCCGAAGTTGTCGGTGATGGAGCCGCCGATGAGCGGGCCGACCACGGAGGTGACGCCGAAGACGGCGCCCATGATGCCCTGGTACTTGCCGCGCTGACGGGGCGGGATGATGTCGCCGATGATCGTCTGGCTCAGCGGCATCAGGGTGCCCATGCCCAGGCCCTGCACGGCGCGGGCGAAGACCAGGAACCAGAAGCCCTGGGCGGCGCCGGCGAGGATGGAGCCGATCATGAAGACGGCGAGGCCGCCGAGGTAGAACCAGCGGCGCCCGTAGAGGTCGGAGAGCTTGCCGACGATCGGCACGGACACGGCGGAGACCAGCATCGCGGCGGTCGCGATCCAGCTGTAGTGCTCGACGCCGCCGAGCTCGGCGACGATGCGCGGCATGGCCGGGCCGACGATGGTCTGGGAGAGGGAGGCGACGAACATGCCGAGCATGAGCCCGACGAACACGAGCTTGCCCTGGCGGTCGAGGCCGGTGAAGGCGGAGGGATCCGAGGCGGCCGTTTCCGGCGCCCGGGTGGTGGATGCGGTCATGGTGTCCTCGGGGAGTGGAGCGATCGGTGGGAGACGGTCCCAGCACCCCGTCGGGCTGCGACCGCGTCACTCTACCCAACTGTTGCATTCACTGCACTATTGCACCGGG
The DNA here is from genome assembly GCF_014204755.1 of Brachybacterium aquaticum. Lineage (NCBI taxonomy): Bacteria > Bacillati > Actinomycetota > Actinomycetes > Micrococcales > Dermabacteraceae > Brachybacterium > Brachybacterium aquaticum. The sequence continues at coordinate 2,281,230 of NZ_JACHLZ010000001.1, read as the reverse complement.
TGCAGATTTTGTGACATGCCGGACCTACGATGGGTGCCGTGACCGCGATGCACCCCTCCACCGACGACCCCGCAGGCGCCTCCTCCGGCGCCGCCGCCCCCGACCCCGCGGACGGGGAGCTGGGCCTGCGCGAGCAGAAGAAGCGCCACACCCGCATGGCCATGCACCGGGCGGCGCTCGAGCTCGTGGCCGAGCACGGCCTCTCCGGCGTCACCGCCCAGATGATCGCCCAGCGCGCCGGGGTCTCCACCCGTACCTTCTTCAACCACTGGCCCACCAAGGAGTCCGCGATCCTCGGGATCGTGGGCGACGAGGGACCGCGCGCGGTCGCCTCGCTGCGCGAGAAGCTCGGCCTCATGCCCGCGCAGGAGGCGCTCCAGTCCGTGATGCGCCAAGGGATCGCGAACATCCCCATGGACCCGGCGCTGCGGGAGCTGAAGAAGCAGGTCATGGCCAAGGAGCCGAGCCTGCAGCTGATCTCCACCGGCAACCTGCAGGACATGCAGGCCGAGCTCATCGAGGCGATCGAGGAGGCGCTGGACGGCGAGTACGCCCGCGACCTCGCGGTGATCGTGGTGCAGGTGGGCTTCGCCCTCACCCGCAGCGCCTTCGCGATCTCCATGCGCCGCGGCATCGACGTGGTGCGCGCCTTCGACCAGGTCGTCGCCCTCTACGAGGAGCGCGACCTCGACCTCTGAGCGGTCCCTCTCGGGTCCGGTCGACGGGGGCGCAGCGGCTGACGGGACTGCGCGGCCGACGGGGGTCGATCCGACGAGGCTCTGCGGCCGACGGGGTGTCAACGCACGAGGCGCCCGGTCCCGCCCGTCCAGCCCCGGCCGTCGGCCAGGCGCTCGGCCACCGCGGCCTCGAGCCGGGTGGTGCGCGGGAGCGCGGCGACGTCCACCGGCGGGCGCTTCCCGAACACGAAGAACAGCGCACCGTCGTCCATGCGCGTGCGCTCGGTGAGCTCCCAGCGCGCCGCGAAGCGGGCGAGGTTCGAGTCCTCCCCGGCGATCTCCGCGAGCTCCTCGCTCATCAGCCACGAATCGCACGTGAACACGTGCCCGATCCCGGGCGCCGCGGCCTCCCCGGACTCGTCGAGATCCGCGTAGTGCGCGGTGGCGTACGCGCTCGCCGCGGCGAGGGACTCCTCCACCTCTTCGGGGTCGAGGGGACCGGTCGCGGGGATGTGGGTGCCGAGCACCCACTGCCGTGAGGGCTCCTCGCGGTGCAGGTCGAACTGGAGCCGGCCGAGGTGCACGAGCCGACCCGCCCAGTTCCCGCTCACCCAGTTCAGCTGGTGCAGGCCGAACCGGCCGGTGCCCGCGCGGTGCACCCGCATCTGCTGACCGAGGTCCGCAAGGACGTGCCAGGACTGCTCCCTGGGCAGCCCGCGCTCGGCGTGCCAGGCGCGGACGGTGTCGGTCGAGACCAGCAGGGCGAGGATCGGGAGGAGCCCCTCGCCGGGGGCGAGGCGCTGCTGGAGCGCGTCGTGGCGGGCCTTGTCCGCCTCGAGGTCCACGGCCGGGACGTCCAGGCCGGCGGCCGCCCGCAGCCGGTTCGCGGTGGCGGTGATCTCGGCGAGCAGCTCGTCGTCCGCGGCGGCGGCGTCCACCAGCGGGCCGAGCTCCGCGGCGTCCTGCCCGGTGATCCCGAGCAGGTCCAGCAAGGCGGGGCGGGAACGGGCGGTGAGCATGACCCGCACCGCCGCGGTCTCGAGCTCGTCCTCGGCGCGGATCTCGCGGGGCGCGGGCGGGGCGGTCGGTGCAGGTGTGCTCATGGGCGACACGGTAGCCGCTGGACGACACGGCAGCGGCCGGTCCGGAGTGGGTGGGCTGCGTCACCCCCGGCTACGATCGGTCCGACCCGATCGCGAACGCGCCGGCGCACCCGGCGAGGAGGCCACGATGACCAGCCCGCAGCAGGATCCCGCCACGCCCGCCGAGCAGTCCGCCGCCGAGCAGCCCGCCGCCGAGGCGTCGGCCGCGCAGCCCGAGGCACAGACAGCCGAGGCGCCTGCCCCGTCGGCCGACGCTCCCGCCGCCCCGTCGGCCGAGGTGCCCGCCGCGCCCGAGGGCGATGCCCAGTCGGCCGACGCGCCTGCCGCCGACGCGCCTGCCGCCGAGCAGCCCGCCCCGTCGGACGCGCCCACCGCGCCGCCGGCGAGCTCGGAGGAGGCGGAGAGGATCCGAAGCGCCTACGCCTTCGAGGGCGGCCGCATCCACCTCGGCGCGATGCTCGACGGCGAGGAGCCGGATCCGAGCGTGCCGGTGAACCTCTCGGTGCAGATGCTGAACCGCCACGGCCTGATCGCCGGCGCCACCGGCACCGGCAAGACCCGCACCCTCCAGATCATCGCCGAGCAGGCCGCGCATGCCGGCGCCGCCGTGTTCGTCGCGGACATGAAGGGCGACCTCTCCGGCATCGCCGTGCCCGGCGCCGCCTCGGAGAAGCTCACCGCCCGCGCCGCCGCCCGCGGCCAGGAGTGGGTCTCCCGCGCCGCACCGACCGAGTTCTACACCCTCGGCGGGCAGGGCGAGGGCGTGCCGATCCGCACCACCGTCAGCGACTTCGGCCCGGTGCTGATGTCCAAGGTGCTCGAGCTGAACGCGACCCAGGAGTCCTCGCTCGGGCTGATCTTCCACTACGCCGATTCGCACGGCCTCGCGCTGCTGGACCTCAAGGACCTGCGCGCCCTGATCCAGTTCCTCACCTCGGACGAGGGCAAGAGCGAGCTCAAGGGCATCGGCGGGATCTCCTCGGCGACCGCGGGCGTGATCCTGCGCAGCCTCACTGCCTTCGAGTCCTCCGGGGCGGACGTCTTCTTCGGCGAGCCCGCCTTCGACGTGCAGCAGCTGCTGCGCACCAAGGACGGCGCCGGGTACATCTCCTGCCTCGAGCTGCCCGGCGTCGCGTCCCGCCCGGCGCTGTTCTCCACCTTCATGATGTGGATGCTCGCCGAGCTGTACCAGGACCTGCCCGAGGTCGGCGACCAGCCGGTCCCCAAGCTCGTGTTCTTCTTCGACGAGGCGCACCTGCTGTTCAAGGATGCGTCCAAGGCGTTCCTGGACCAGGTGGTGCAGACCGTGCGCCTGATCCGCTCCAAGGGCGTGGGCATCTTCTTCATCACCCAGACCCCGAAGGACATCCCCTCGGACGTCCTGGCCCAGCTGGGCAACCGCGTCCAGCACGCGCTGCGCGCCTTCACCCCGGACGATGCGAAGGCGCTGAAGGCCACCGCCAAGACCTTCCCGACCTCGGAGCACGATCTCGAGGAGGTCATCCCCGCGCTCGGCACCGGCGAGGCGATCGTGACCGTGATGAGCGAGGACGGCGCCCCCACGCCGGTGGCGATCACCGCGGTGCGCGCGCCGGAGTCCTCCATGGAGCCGGCCGGCGAGCAGGTCCTCAAGGACACCGCCGCCGCTTCCCCGCTCATGGCCGAGTACGGCACCCCGGTGGACAACGAGTCCGCCTACGAGATCCTCCAGAAGCGCGCCGCCGACGAGGCCGCCGCGGCGGAGGCCGAGGAGGAGAAGGCGGCGGCTCCGGCAGGGGAGAAGCAGTCCCCGGCCGAGAAGAAGCCTGCCGGGAGGAAGACCGCCGCGAAGAAGGACGAGGGGCTGATGGACAACCCGGCCGTGAAGTCCTTCCTGCGCTCGGCAGGCACAGTGCTGGGCCGCGAGATCAGCCGCTCCCTGTTCGGCATCCGCAAGCGCCGCTGAGCGCGGGCGGCGGCGCCTGCGGGGACGTCGACGGGCCCGTGACCACGATCGTGGTCACGGGCCCGTCGGTCCGAGAGGAGCGGGGGACCGCTCAGGTCCTGGCAGAAGTCACTTCTTGCCCTGGTTGGCGACGGCCTCGGCCGCGGCCTTCGCGGCGACCGGGTCGAGGTAGCGGCCGCCCTTCTCCACAGGGGCGAAGTTCTCGTCCAGCTCGTACACCAGCGGCTGGCCGGTGGGGATGTTCAGACCCGAGATCTCCTCGTCGGAGATGCCGTCGAGGTACTTCACGAGCGCACGCAGGGAGTTGCCGTGGGCGGCGATCAGCACGACCTTGTTCTCGGCGAGGTCGGGCTTGATGCCCTCCTCCCAGTACGGCAGGAAGCGGGCGACGACGTCCTTGAGGCACTCGGACTTGGGCAGCTGGTCGCCGAGGCCGGCGTACTGCGGGTCCTGGTCCTGGGAGAACTCGGTGCCGAACTCGATCTCGGGCGGCGGCACGTCGTAGGAGCGGCGCCAAGCCATGAACTGCTCCTCGCCGTACTTCTCGCGGATCTCGGTCTTGTTCATGCCCTGCAGCGCACCGTAGTGGCGCTCGTTCAGGCGCCAGTCGCGCTTGACGGGGATCCAGTGACGATCGGCGGCATCGAGCGCGAGGTTCGCGGTCATGATGGCGCGGCGCTGCAGCGAGGTGTGCACGACGTCCGGGAGGATCCCGGCCTCCTTCATCAGTGCACCGCCCGCGGCGGCCTCCTGACGGCCCTTCTCGGTGAGGGCCACGTCGACCCAGCCGGTGAACAGGTTCTTCGCGTTCCAGTCGCTCTCGCCGTGGCGGAGCAGCACGAGTGTGTAGGTCATGGGCGACAGACTACGCGGGGCCCGGCCGGCGTGCATGCCGTGGCCACCTTCGGCCATCCGCCATAGGGGCACAGTGCCTGCGGGTTACCAGCTTCCGGGCGGCGGGGCCGACGAAGGTCCCGTCCGGCTAGCGTCGGGGACATGACTGCTGAGCCCCGCGACACCGCCCCCGACCTCACCGACGTGCCGCTGGTGCTGCTGGACCTGGACGGCACCGTCGTCGAGTCCGGGCCCGGCATCCTCGACGCCCTCGAGCACGCCTTCGCCGCCTGCGGGGAGTCTCACCCCGGCGCGGAGCGGCTGCAGACCTTCATCGGCCCGCCGCTCGTGGACGCTTTCCAGGCGGAGCTGGGGATGACGCCGGAGCGCGCCGAGGCGATGCGTCAGGCCTACACCGAGAGCTACCTGAAGCGCGGCTACACGATGAGCTACCCCTACGAGGGCATGCCGGAGCTGATCCGGGCGCTGCGCGCCGAGGGCCGCACGGTGGCGGTCGCGACCAACAAGCCCGAGACCACGGCGAACATGGTCCTGGAGCATCAGGGTCTCTCCGGCGACCTCGACCTCATCGGGGGCACCGACCTGTCCGTGGGCCGCACCCACAAGGCCGCCGTGATTGGCAGCGTCCTCGAGCGCCTCGGCGGGATCCCCGAGGGCGGCGCGGTGATGGTGGGGGACCGGCTGCACGACGCCGACGGTGCGGCCGCCCACGGGCTCGCCGCCGTGCTGGTCGGGTGGGGCTACGGCGGGCCGACGGAGCGCGCCGCGGCGCTGCCCTTCGCCGAGACCGTCGCGGACCTCGGCCGGATGCTGCGCGGCTGAGCGAGGCGCTGCCGAGGGAGACGCCGGGGGAGCGGCCGCAGAGCTGAGCGCAGAGCTGAGCCCGTTGGTCAGGCCTCGAGCAGGATCGTCATCGGCCCGTCATTGGTGAGCCCCACCCGCATGAGGGCGCCGAAGCGTCCGGTCGCGACGGTGATGCCCCGCTCCCGCAGCGCGTCGACGACCTGGTCGACCAGCGGCTCGGCGACAGGGCCGGGTGCCGCACCGTTCCAGGAGGGGCGACGGCCCTTGCGCACGTCGGCATAGAGAGTGAACTGGGAGATCACGAGCACGCCCGTGCCGGTGTCGCTCACCGACCGCTCGCCCTCCAGGATCCGCAGCTCGGCGATCTTCCGGGCGATCGTGGCGACCTGCTCGGGTCCGTCGTCGTGGGTGACGCCCACTAGGGCCACCAGGCCCTCGCCGGTGATCTCGCCGACCACCTCCCCGTCCACCTCGACCCGGGCACCGTCGACTCTCTGGAGCACTGCACGCATGCTCCGATCGTGGCACAGAGGCAGGCGGTGGCGGGCGTCGGCCCGCGTCGAGGTCGCTGTCCTGAGCGGCGGCCGACGGTCGGCCGACGGGCGGGCTCTCAGTGGGGCTGGATCGAGGAGATCCGGCGCTCCTGGGTGGGGGAGTCGTCCCCGGGGGACCAGGACGATTCGCTGGTCGCCGGCAGGTCCTGCGAGGCCTGGGCAGGCTGCGGCGGGGCCTGCTGCTGCAGCGGTGCCTGCATCGCCTGCGGCTGCTGGGATGCGACGGGCGGCTGCGGCAGTGACTGCTGTGGCGGGATGGCCTGCGGAGGCTGCGCGGACTGGGACTGCGGCGGCGCGGAGTACGGCCCGGCGGACTGCGGCGGCGCGGGGTGCTGAGGTGCGGAGTGCTGAGGTGCCGAGGGCTGGGGCGCGGGCTGCTGGGGCGCGGGCTGCTGGGGTGCGGGCTGCTGGGGTGCTCCCTGCTGCGGCGCGTGCTGCTGGTGCGCGGACTGCGGCGGGGCCGAGTGCAGGGGACCTGCCTGGGATGGGGCGGAGCGCTGCGGCGGCGCGGACTGCTGCACGGGGGCGGAGGAGCCCGGCTGCGGGGCGATCGACGGCCGGGAGGGGGCGCGATAGCCGGCCGGGATCGCGTGCTGCCCGGTCGGCGCGGAGTGCTGGCCGGTCGGTGCGCCCATCGCCGGGACGGCGCGCACCCCCGTCGGCCCCTGCGTCGGCGGGATGTCCTGGACGGGCGGCGTGCCGGTGACCGGGCCGTTCTGCCCGACGCCGTTCTGCGAGGCACCGTTCAGCGCTGCAATGTTCTGCGTTGCGGCCTGCCGCTCGTGGCGGGCGCGCTCGGCGCGGCGCGCATGGGCGACCCACTCCTCGGCCACGCGCACGATCGCCTCGGTCGCCGCCTCCCAGGCCGCCTCCTGCTGGCGGTGCGGGCCGGTGGCGAGGGAGAGCACCACACCGGCCGAGCGCAGGGCCAGCTCGGTGGGATCCACTCGGTCCTCCAAGGCGGCGTGCCAGGTGCGGATCGCGTCCTCGACCCGCTCCTGCATGGCCCGGTCGATGCGACCGGCGTTGCCGTAGTCGGCCAGGACGCTGAGGTGGGCGAGCAGGCACGCGAGGTCATCGGCGCGGCGGCCGGGCCCCACGGTGTCGATGTCCAGCAGACCCACCACGCGCCCGTCCTGCACGAACACCTGGGCCTCGTAGAAGTCGCCGTGCACGACGTCGTGCGGGCGCATGTCCATGCGCTGCTCGAGCGCGGCCAGGCCCTCCCGGATCGCACGGACCAGCGAGTCCAGGCGCGGGCCGAGGGAGGGCACGGCGGAGGAGACGATCCCGGCGTAGAACTCCACCGAGTCCGTCCACGGGGGGCGCAGCGGCAGCGGGTACATCGAGGCGGGCAGGCGGTCCAGCAGCGCCACCAGGTCCTCGGCGCGGCACGCCTGGACGCCCTCGTCGATCACGGCCCGGGCGAGCGGCCGGCCCGGCAGCTCCCTCAGGACCACGAGACCCTGGTGGTGGGCGATCACCTCGGGCACCGGCACCCCGGCGGCGAGCAGCCGCTGGTGGCGGTCCACGATCTCGCCGCTGCGATGGGGCTGCATGACCTTGAGGTACACCGCGGTGTCGCCCTGCGAGGCACGCAGCACCGCGCGTCGGCCGGGACGGTAGGAGACCACGTCGATCGCGATCGGGGCCGACGGGTCCGGGCCGAGCGAGACGCCCAGGTCGTGCAGGGTGCGGCCCACGATGTCGGGGTAGCAGACCTGCGGCAGCATCGGCAGCCACGGGTCGTGGGGATAGCGCCACACGCGCACATTGATGTCGCCGTCGGTCATCACCAGCGTCTGCTCGGCGACGTAGAGGTTCTTCTCCCGCTCGCCGATGTGGGCGCTCGCCCCGAACAGCTCCTCGCGCGCCGGGGCCTGCGGCCCGTCCAGCTCGGGCCAGGACACCATGGTGCGGTAGAGCGCCTTGGTGCTGCGGCCGGGCCGGTGGTCGACGTGGTCGAGCTGCCAGCTGTGCAGCACGCCGCCGGAGTTCCCGACGGCGGAGCGGAGCAGGCCTCCGGCTCCGGGCCCGGTGAGCAGCTCCGAGCCGTCCTGCGTGTGTGACATGGGCGATTCACTCTGTTGTTCGGTCATCGGGCGCCTGCGCCTACGATGCTTGCATGGCTGATCGTACCGATAACCCCACCAGCAGGAATCTCCTCGGCATCCCCGAGACCCGCCTGCCCGACGACTTCGTGGACGTGCAGGTCGCCGAGGAGCTGGTGGAGGGGGAGCGGCACGACGTCGCCGCGCGCCACCTCGACTCCCCGCTCGCCTGGGCCACCCTCGCCGAGGACGCGCTGAGCGACGGCGACGAGGTCGCCGCCTACGCCTACGCCCGCACCGGCTACCACCGCGGCCTCGACGCGCTGCGCCGCAACGGCTGGCGCGGCCAGGGCCCGATCCCCGCCTCCCACGCCCCCAACCGAGGCTTCCTGCGGGCGCTGGCGATGCTGGGGGAGACCTCCCGCCGCCTCGGCGACCAGCCCGAGGCCGACCGCGTCACCGACTTCCTGCGCGAGGCGGACCCGACGCTGCTCGGCTGATCCCGTCGGCCGACTGGCCGACCCCGTCGGCAGGTCCCCGTCGGCCGCTCGCACCCGCCGAGCGCGCCGCCCGCGCGCGCCCCGCGCCCAGGCTCCGCCGAGGCGCGCGAGGCATGCTGGACCATGGTTGGTAGGATCCACGAGGTCCCACGACCAGTTCCCGTCCTCTCGCCCCAGGAGTCGCCATGCCCGCCGTCGTGATCGTCGGAGCCCAGTGGGGTGACGAGGGGAAGGGCAAGGCCACCGACCTGCTCGGAGAGCGCGTCGACTACGTCGTCAAGCCCAACGGAGGCAACAACGCCGGGCACACCGTGGTGGTCCACGGTGAGAAGTTCGAGCTGAAGCTCCTTCCCGCCGGCATCCTCTCCGCGCAGGTCACCCCCGTCATCGGCAACGGCGTGGTCGTGAACCTCGAGGCGCTGTTCGAGGAGATCGGCGTGCTCGAGGCACGCGGCGTGGACACCACCCGCCTGCGCATCAGCGCCAACGCCCACATCGTCGCGCCCTACCACCAGACCCTCGACAAGGTCTCCGAGCGGTTCCTGGGCAAGCGCGCCATCGGCACCACCGGCCGCGGCATCGGCCCGGCCTACATGGACAAGATCGGCCGCCTCGGCATCCGCGTCCAGGACCTCTACGACGCCTCGATCCTGCGCCAGAAGGTCGAGGGCGCGCTGCGCCAGAAGAACGAGCTGCTGGTCAAGCTCTACAACCGCCGCGCCGTCGAGATCGACGAGATCGTCGAGGGGCTGCTGTCCTACGCCGAGCGCCTCCGGCCCATGGTCGTGGACACCACCCTGCTGCTCAACGACGCCCTGGACCGCGGCGAGGTCGTGCTCATGGAGGGCGGTCAGGCCACCTACCTCGACGTCGACCACGGCACCTACCCCTTCGTCACCAGCTCGAACCCGACCGCCGGCGGCGCCTGCACCGGCACCGGCATCGGCCCCACCCGCGTGGACCGCGTGATCGGGATCGTGAAGGCGTACACCACTCGCGTGGGCGCAGGGCCGTTCCCCACCGAGCTCGAGGACAAGTGGGGCGAGTACCTCCAGAAGACCGGCGGCGAGGTGGGCGTGAACACCGGCCGCCCCCGCCGCTGCGGCTGGTACGACGCGCTGATGATCCGCCACGCCGTGCGGATCAACGGCTTCACCGACATCGTCCTGACCAAGCTCGACGTGCTCACCGGCATCGACGAGGTCCCGATCTGCACCGGCTACGACGTGGACGGCGTGATCCACCGCGAGATGCCGATGACCCAGACCGACTTCCACCACGCGGTGCCGGTCTACGAGACCCTGCCCGGCTGGACCGAGGACATCTCCACCGCCCGCACCGTCGAGGACCTGCCCGAGAACGCGCAGGCCTACGTGCGCCGCCTCGAGGAGCTCGCCGGCTGCCGCATCAGCGCCATCGGCGTGGGCCCCGACCGCGAGGACACCATCGCCGTCCACGACCTCCTGCCGGAGGCGACCGCCTGACGTGGTGACCCGACGGACCGACCCCGAGGCCGGACGCAGCGCCCTCGCGGCCTGGGCGCTGGACCCCACCGCGGCCGGGCGCGCCGTGCTCGCCCCCGCCGTGCGGCACACGCTGGAGATGTTCGCCGAGGAGTACCCCGGCGGCGCCGTCGAGCTGCGCGTCCCGCCCTACGCCGCCGTCCAGGCGATCCCCGGCACCCGCCACACACGCGGCACCCCGCCCGCGGTCGTCGAGACCGACGCCGCGACCTGGCTCGCCCTGGTCAGCGGTGATGTGGAGTGGTCCGTCGCGTCCGCCGACGGCCGCGTCCACGCCAGCGGGGAGCGCAGCGACCTCACGGAGCTCCTGCCCCTGCCCGGACCCCGGCGCGTGGTCCGCACCGCCCGGGACGCGCAGGGCGCGGCCGACGGGGACGGGCCGGCCGACGGGGAGTCCCGATGAGCCTGCTGAAGATCGAGGTCGCCGTCGAGGACCTCGCCGGCCTCGAGGTCGCCGCGGCCGCCGGCGCCGACCGCGTGGAGCTGTGCACCGACCTCGCCCGCGGTGGCACCACCCCGCCCGCGGAGCTCATCGACCGGTGCGTGCGCCGCGCCCGTGAGCTCGTCGCCGCCCGCGAGGCGAAGCCCGGCTTCGACGTGCACGTGCTGATCCGGCCCCGCGCCACCACCTGCGACTTCCTGGGCCGGCCCGAGGAGTTCGTCGCGGACGCCGACGAGGTCGCCCTGATGGCCGAACAGGCCGCCGAAGCGGTCGACGCGGGCGCCGCCGGGGTGGTGCTCGGCGTGCTGACCCCGGAGGGAGACCTCGATGTGCCCGCCCTGGAGACCGTGCGGGACGCGGCGCTGATCGCCGCCCAGCGCTCCGCCCGCGGGCTCGTCCTCACCCTTCACCGCGCCGCGGACGCGATGCCGGGCCGCGACGCCCGCACCGCGGCGGTCCTCACCGCCCTCGGCCTCGGCTTCCACCGCGTGCTGAGCTCCGGCGGTGCCGCCCGCGCCCTCGACGGCGCCGAGGACCTCGCCGCCATGGTCGACGCGGGGGAGGGGATCATCGACGTCTGCGCGGGCGGCGGCGTCCGTCCGGCCGACGTCGTCGACCTCGCCCGCCGCACCGGCGTGATGGACGTGCACCTGTCCGCCCGCCGGCGCCCCGGCGCTCCCGTCGAGCCGGGCGCCCCCGACACCCTCACCGACCCGGCGATCGTCGCCGCGGCGGTCGATGCCGCAGGAGAGCTGTGAACACCGTGAACACCACCGAGAACACCGAGCGCCCGGAGAACACCGAGCGCCCGGAGCCCGCCGCCTCGCAGGACACCAGCATCTACGTGCGCCGCGGCCGCACCCCCACCCTCGGCTTCTGGGTCGCGCTCGCGCTGATCCTCCCCGCCGTCGGCGCGCTCATCGCGGTGCCCTTCTTCGCCTTCGGCGACCTGCGCGCGATCGCGAACTTCGTGCTGCTGGCCATGGTCGTCGTCGGCCTGCCGCTCGCCGCGCTCGCCGCGCTGATCGACTCCCTGCGCCACCGCAAGGAGCGCCGCCCCCGCGCGTGACGCACGCCCTGCCCAGGGCGCGGACCGGCCCCGTCGGCCGACCCGCCCTGTGGCATCATGGGGAGGTGGCACGCGGCGACGGAAAACTCTCCCATGACCTGCTCCCCGGGGAGAAGGGCCCGCAGGACGCCTGCGGGGTCTTCGGCGTCTTCGCCCCCGGCGAGGACGTGGCCAAGCTGACCTACTACGGGCTGTACGCGCTGCAGCACCGTGGACAGGAGTCAGCGGGCATCGCGACCTCGGACGGGTCCCAGATCCTGGTGTACAAGGACATGGGCCTGGTCTCCCAGGTCTTCGACGAAGCCTCCCTCGAGGCGCTCCAGGGGCACATCGCCATCGGGCACACCCGCTACTCGACCACCGGCGGGTCCGTGTGGTCCAACGCGCAGCCCACCCTCGGCCCCCGTCCCGACGGCACCGTGGCGCTCGCCCACAACGGCAACCTGGTCAACACCCAGGAGCTGCTGGAGCTGGTCGAGGAGCGCCAGGGCACCCCGCGCACCGGCGAGCTCGCCCGCGGCAACACCACCGACACCGCGCTGGTCACCGCACTGCTGAACTCCGAGGGCTCCCTCGAGGACTCGCTGCGCGAGCTCATGCCCCGCCTGCGCGGCGCCTACTGCTTCACCCTCATGGACGAGACCGCCCTGTACGCCGCGCGCGACCCGCAGGGCATCCGCCCGCTGGTGCTGGGCCGTCTCGAACGCGGCTGGGTCGTGGCCTCCGAGACCGCGGCGCTGGACATCTGCGGCGCGAGCTTCGTGCGCGAGGTCGCCCCCGGCGAGATGATCGTCATCGACGAGCAGGGCCTGCGCTGCGAGCAGGTGCTGCCGGCCAAGCCCAAGGGCTGCGTCTTCGAGTACGTGTACCTCGCACGCCCCGACACCCGCATCGCCGGGCGCAGCGTGAACGAGTCCCGCGCCGAGATGGGTCGCCAGCTCGCCCGCGAGCATCCCGTCGAGGCGGACCTGGTGATCCCCACCCCTGAGTCGGGCACCCCGGCCGCGATCGGCTACGCCCAGGAGTCCGGGATCCCCTACGGCCAGGGCATGGTGAAGAACGCCTACGTGGGCCGCACCTTCATCCAGCCCTCCCAGACCATCCGCCAGCTCGGCATCCGCCTCAAGCTCAACCCCCTGCGCGAGGTGATCGAGGGCAAGCGCCTGGTCGTCATCGACGACTCCATCGTGCGCGGCAACACCCAGCGCGCCGTGGTGCGCATGCTGCGCGAGGCCGGTGCCAAGGAGGTGCACGTGCGCATCTCCTCCCCGCCCGTGCGCTGGCCCTGCTTCTACGGCATCGACTTCGCCTCCCGGGCGGAGCTGATCGCCAACGGCCTGGGCATCGAGGAGATCGCCCGCTCCCTCGGCGCCGACTCGCTGGGCTTCATCTCTGAGGAGGGGATGATCGCCGCGACCGGCCAGGCCGAGGAGTCGCTGTGCACCGCCTGCTTCTCCGGGAGCTACCCGGTGGCCCTGCCCGACCCGGTCGCCCGGGCCCAGGGCATCATCCCGGCACGTGAGCACGAGCCGGCCGTCGTCGGGAAGGACGCATGAACACCACCCCCCAGCCCGCCCCCGGTTCCGGGATCACCTACGCCGCCGCCGGAGTGGACACCGCCGCGGGCGACCGCGCGGTGGAGCTGATGAAGGAGGCGGTCGCCGCCACCCACGGGCCGACGGTCCTCGGCGGGATCGGCGCCTTCGCCGGTCTCGTGGACGTCAGCGCGCTGAGGGACTACCGCCGCCCGCTGCTGGCCTCCTCGACCGACGGGGTCGGCACCAAGATCGCGATCGCCCGGGCGATGGACGTGCACGACACCATCGGCCGCGACCTCGTGGGCATGGTCGTGGACGACATCATCGTCGTCGGCGCCGCGCCGCTGGCCATGACCGACTACATCGCCTGCGGTGCCGTGGTGCCCGAGCGGATCGCGGACATCGTCCGCGGCATCGCCGAGGGCTGCACCCTCGCCGGCTGCGCGTTGGTGGGCGGCGAGACCGCCGAGCACCCGGGCCTGATGTCCCCCGAGGACTACGACGTGGCCGGCGCCGCCGTCGGCGTGGTCGAGGCCGACGCGCTGCTCGGCCCCGAGCGGGTCCGCCAGGGCGACGTCGTCATCGGCATGGACGCCTCCGGCCTGCACTCCAACGGCTACTCCCTCGTGCGCGCCGTGGTCTCCGCCGCGGGGCTCACCCTCGACCAGGACATCGAGGACTTCGGCCGCACCCTCGGCGAGGAGCTGCTCGAGCCCACCCGCATCTACACCGCGGACCTGCTGGCCGTGCTCGGGGACACCCGCACCGGCGGTGCCGTCCACGCCCTCAGCCATGTCACCGGCGGCGGGCTCGCCGCGAACCTCGCCCGGGTCATGCCCCGCGGCCTCGCCGCGCGCGTGGACCGGGCCACCTGGGAGCCCGGAGCGGTCTTCGGTCACGTCGCCCGCTGGGGCGAGGTGCCGCAGCTCGACCTCGAGGGCACCCTGAACATGGGCATCGGCATGGTCGCGCTGGTCGCCCCGGAGCAGGCCGATGCCGTCCTCGCCGTCCTCGCCGAGCGCGGACTCGGTGCGCGCGTGATCGGCGAGGTGGTGGGGGAGGAGACCCTGCCCGAGCCGGGTCACCCGCTCGAGCACGTGGTCACCGGCGCCAAGGGCGTCGAGGGCGGCGCAGTGCTGCTCGTCGGCCAGCATCCCGGCTGGGCCTGAGCCCGCAGCGGTCCCGGATCAGCGGTCCGGGACCGGTCCCGGATCACTCCCGGACGCAGCAGGAGGGCCGCCCCTCGGGGCGGCCCTCCTGCGCTGTCACGTGGTCCTCGGCGCCTGCCGGGCGCCGGTCAGCGCCGATGCGCGGACGGTGCGTCCTCGTCGGCCCAGTCGTCGCTGTCCTCGGCCCAGTCGTCTCCGTCGGCGGGGGACGTCTCGCCCCGCTGCGACTGCAGCTCGCGCTGCAGTGCCGTGAGGTCCGTCGGCGGGCTGTAGTACTTGAGGTCCCGTGCCACCTTGGTGTGCTTGGCTTTCTGTCGGCCGCGACCCATGGATCTGACCCCCTGTGCGTCGGGTGCCGGGTGTTCTCGACGACCCGGAGGATGGCATTAGTTTCGGATGCCCAGAGTACATGCTCACTCTGCGGTCCGGCGAACCCCTGTGACCTGACCTTGGCCACACCGGCGCGTCGGCGCGACGCGCACCGGACGGCCCGGACGCTCCGGGAGTGCGGGGGAGGGGCCGGGAGCGCTGCGACACGCCCTGAACCGCACCGCCGCCGAAAAAAGACCGATGGGTAGCAAGCGGGCTCTGAGTACGAACTCCATGTCCGAATTGGCCGTTTTGATGACACGTGTTGACCAAGGTCCGGCTCAGCACCGAGTACGCTTGATGCCAGCTCGCGCGATGGATTCCCGACCCGTTGCCGACGCGATCTCTCCCCCCCCTGGCGAAAGGTGCCCTCCTCCATGAACGAGACCCCGGAACAGCAGCGGGACGGGGCCGAGGATGCCGCCGAGCTGATGACCCCGGCCGAGGTCGCGACCATGTTCCACGTCGATCCCAAGACGGTGACGCGCTGGGCCCAGGCCGGCAAGCTCACGTACATGCGCACCCTCGGAGGCCACCGCCGCTACCGCCGCGGCGAGGTCGTGGAACTGCTGCGGGAGAGCACCAAGGACGTGTGAGCACCTCTCGCGTGCACACCGACGCGATCCTCGGCGAGGGCTACACCGCCCATCGGATCGATCTGGGCCGCGACGAGGAGGGACCCCTCGTCGCCACCGTCCTCCACCGCCGGAGCACCGCCCCCGCCGCACCCGCAGGAGCGGCGGACAGGGCTGGTGAGACCCGGGACGAGCCGCCGCCGATCCTGCTGATGCACGGCTGGTCCGACTACGTCTTCGACGGCGATCTGATGGACCATCTGGGCGATCGGGGCCACGACGTGTGGGGACTGGACCTGCGCAAGTACGGGCGCAGCCTGCTGCCCGGGCAGACCCCCACCGAGATCGACCACCTCTCCCGCTACGACGCGGAGATCGGCGCCGCGCTGCGGCTCATCGGCCGGGACCGGCCCCCGGTCCTGCTCGCCCACTCCACCGGTGGACTCACCGCCACCCTCTACGCCCAGCGCCACCCCGGCGCGGTGCGCGGCCTCGCCCTGAACTCGCCGTGGCTCGAGATGCACCTCGGCTCCGTGGCCCGCGCCGTGATCGAAGCGCCCGTGCGGCTGCTCGCCGAGCGCCTCGGCGAGAAGCCGATCCTCCCTCCCGGATCCGACCACTACGCCCGCACCACCCATCGCGAGTTCGGCGGGGAGTACGACTACGACCTCGCGCTGAAGCCGCCCGGAGGGCATCGCTTCCCCGCCGACACCCTCGCCGCCGTGCTCGACGGGCAGCGCCGACTGGCCGCCGCCGGACCGCTGCCCATCCCGGTCCTGGTGCTCCGCTCGGCCCGCACCCGCATCGGGGCGCGCTTCACCGAGGACATGCGGCGCGCCGACTCCGTGCTGGACGTGCGGGCGATGACCGTCGCCGCCGACGGGCTGGGATCCCGGGTGCGCCAGGTCGCCCTCGACGGCGCCCGCCACGACGTGTTCCTCTCCGATCCCGAGGTGCGTGCGCGGGCGATCGCGGAGCTCGACGGCTGGCTGGACGACGAGTTCGGCGCACCGCCTACGATGAGGGAGTCGGGCGACGCCGGGCAGGATGGCACTGCGCGGGGCCACGTCACGTCAGGGGACGGAGGAGAGCGATGAGCGCAGATCCGCGCGCGCTGCGAGGACTCGCCGACGCCCAGCGCCGCGCCGCGGACCGGGTCACCCTGCTGCGCCTGCGCCTGGCGAACACGCTCGCCGAGGTCGCACGCTCCGAGGACCCGGCGACCCGTCGCACGGGGGAGCGGATCCACGAGCGCTGGACCCTGGAGGAGCACGCCGAGCTGGGCCGCGTCGCCACCGGACTTCGCGCCGCCGCGCGGCGCCTGGACGAGGCCGCGGTCGTCGCGGAGCGGAGCAGCGGGCGCAGGCTCGGCGGCTACCTCGGCGCGGGCTTCCTGGGCACGGGCGACGACGCGCACCGGCACGTGCACGACGTCGTCTCGCACATGGGTGTCGCCTCCTTCGGAGGCACCGACCACGGTGCGAGCATCGGCGGCTTCCCGCTGCGCCCGAGCGCCGAGGAGGGGCTGCTCGCCCATCCCTCGTCCGTCCATCCCTCCCACAGCCTGGGCATCGAGACCCCGGACTTCGACCCGGAGGACTGAGCGCTCAGCGCGCCTCCGCCTCGTGGCGCGGACGCCCGCCCACGGCGAGAGCGAGGGCGAGCCCGCCGGCCGCCAGCGGCACGATCAGCATCGCCACGAGCAGCAGGAGCATCGCCGCGGCTGCATCGGCGGAGGCGACGCCGAGCGCCACCAGCGCCGCCCCGCCCACCGTCTCCGCGATCCCGGCACCGCCGGGCGTCAGCGGCACGAGCGCCAGCACCCGCCCGAGCGCGAAGATCGCCACCGTCAGCAGCAGCGGCACGTCGGCGCCGACCGCCTCGATCGCCGCCAGCAGCGCCCCCCACTGCAGCACCCGCGCCGCGAGGGTGGGCAGCACGAGCGCCGGGCCACGTCGGCGCAGCATCTCCACCAGCACGTCGCGCTGGTGGAGGATCCCGCAGGCGACGTTCTCCGGCACCGCCCCGCCGAGACCTGAGAGCAGACCGGCCAGCACCCGACGCTGCAGCAGGACCCCGGTGAGGACCAGGGCGAGCACCGCCACCGCCACGGCCACCACCGCCGCCCAGAGCGCGCCCGGCAGCTCGAGGCCCGTGGGGGCGAGCAGCGAGGAGAGCGCATAGGCGCCGAGCCCCAGCAGCGGGATCAGCACCGAGGTGATCGCCATCTCCACGAGGGACGCGGCGATGATGCCGGTGAGGATGACGGGCAGGGCGAGGCCGGCGCGGCGCAGGATCCAGGCCAGCAGCCCCAGTCCGAGCATCGACCCGCCGGGGACCGCGAGCGCCGCGCCCTGCGAGGCAGCATGGCCCAGCAGCGCGGTGGAGGTCCGGGCACCGGGCACGGCTGCCCGCACGGTCAGCGATTCGAGCAGCAGCGCCGCGACGCCGAGCACCAGCATCGCCGGCACCGCCCACATTGGCAGGGCGCCGAGGGCGGAGAGGATCTGCGGCCAGGTCGAGCCGGTCGCCCAGGGCAGCGCCCAGGCCAGCAGCGCGAGCACCAGCAGACCCGAGAGGACACCGGCGACTATCCGTCGGGCCGCGGGCGCGGAGGGGCGCTCGCCGATCTCCTCGTAGTCCTCGCCCATCCACTCCAGCCCGTCCCCGGCCGCGGCGTCGGGGGCCGGGAGCGCGGGGCCCTGCGGCCGGTCGGCGGAGGGACGATCCGGGGAACCGGGTGAGGCCTCTGACATGCGGCGATTCTCGCATGCACGGGGCAGGGACTTCTCAGCGCCGGACAACTAGCATCGAGGCATGTCCTTCCTGATCTCCTTGTTCGTCGTGCTGCACATGATCTGCTGGGCGGTCGCGCTCGGCACCTGGGTCGCCTCCGCCCGCACCCGCGTCCCCAACAAGGGCATGGCGCACGCCGCCGCCGGTGCCCTCGTCTTCGGCATCGTCCTGGCCGCACTGGTCTCCATCGCCTACGACCCCAACCACATGAAGCTCGGCATCAAGCTGATCGTCGCGATCATCGCGGTGGTCCTGGCCTACATCGCCGACCGCAAGGGCGAGCAGACCCCGTCGGCCGTGTGGTTCGGCATCCCGACCGCCATCATCGTCAACGTGATCGTCGCCGTCTTCGTCTGATCACCTCCGCGGACCGCGGACCGCTCCTCCCCGCCCCCGCTCCGTCCACCACGGGACCCGCCAGCGCGCCTGCTGTCGGGTCCCGCGCCTATCCTGGGACCCTCATGAGCTCTCTCTTCGACGACTTCGCGCTGCCCGACGCCTTCCGCCGCCTGGACGGGGTGTCGGTGACCCCGCCGACCCCGCCTGCGTCGGCCGCAGGCGGCAGGCCCGCAGGTGGTACGGCCGACGAGGACGATCGATCCGGGCAGGGCGACGACCTCCTGGATCGTGAGCCACCGCCGGAGGACGAGCCGCCCTTCGAGGAGGAGCCCCCGTACGAGGAGGAGCCGCCCTACGACGAGCTCCCCGCGCCCGAGGAGCCCCCGGCCTCCCGGCCGATGCCCCCGGCGCGCGCCTGGGCGCCCCGCCTGGACGCCCCGGGGCTGGAGGAGCTCGTGAACGGGCTGAATCCCGCCCAGCGCGAGGCCGTCGAGCACCGCGGCAGCCCGCTGCTGATCGTCGCCGGCGCCGGCTCGGGCAAGACCCGCGTGCTCACCCGCCGTATCGCCCATCTGCTGCGCACCGGCGAGGCGATGCCCGGCGAGATCCTCGCGATCACCTTCACCAACAAGGCCGCCGCCGAGATGCGCGAGCGCGTCGAGGAGCTTGTCGGCCCCGCCGCGCGCACCATGTGGGTCTCCACCTTCCACAGCGCCTGCGTGCGGATCCTGCGCCGGGACGCCGCCGCGGCCGGGCTGAAGAGCTCGTTCACGATCTACGACAGCGCCGACTCCCTGCGCCTGATCACCACGATCGCCAAGGACCTCCAGCTGGACACCAAGAAGCACGCCCCCCGCGCGCTCGCCTCGCGGATCTCCACCCTGAAGAACGACCTGGTGGACCCGATCGACTTCGCGGACCGGGCGGAGACCTCGAAGAACGATGCGGACCAGCTGCTCTCCCGCATTTACACCAACTACACCGAGCGCCTGCGCCAGGCCAATGCGGTGGACTTCGACGACCTCATCGGCCTGACCGTCGAGCTGCTGCGCGAGAACCCCGCGATCCGCGAGGGCTACCGCCGCCGCTTCCGCCACCTGCTGGTGGACGAGTACCAGGACACCAACACCGCTCAGTACCAGCTGGTGCGGGAGCTGGTGGGGGAGGACCCGGCCGCGGATCTCACCGTGGTCGGCGACTCGGACCAGTCGATCTACGCCTTCCGCGGCGCGACCATCCGCAACATCATCGAGTTCGAGCAGGACTTCCCCTCCGCCCGCACGATCGTGCTCGAGCAGAACTACCGCTCCACCCAGAACATCCTCTCCGCCGCGAACTCGGTGATCGAGGAGAACCAGGGCCGGCGCAAGAAGAACCTGTGGACCGACCAGGGCGCCGGCGAGAAGATCACCCTCTACGTCGCCGACGACGAGCAGTCCGAGGCCCGCTACATCGGCCGCCAGATCGACGCGCTCGTGGACGACGGGCGCCGCGCCGGCGACATCGCGATCTTCTACCGCGCCAACGCCCAGTCCCGCGCGCTCGAGGACCAGCTGATCCGCGTCGGCCTGCCCTACCGGGTCGTGGGCGGCACCCGCTTCTACGAGCGGCGCGAGATCAAGGACGCGATCGCCTACCTGCAGGTCCTCGCCAACCCGGCCGACGAGATCAACCTGCGCCGCATCCTCAACGTCCCCAAGCGCGGCATCGGCGACCGGGCCGAGGCCGCGATCGCGATGCTCGCCGAGCGCGACCGGATCGGGTTCGGCGAGGCGCTGCGCCGCGCCGAGGAGGCGCCCGGCATCGCCACCCGCTCCCTGAACTCCGTGCGCACCTTCGTGGCGATGCTCGAGGACCTGCAGGCGCAGGCCGACGCCGGCGCGGGCCCGGCCGAGCTGCTCGAGGCGATCCTGCAGCGCTCCGGCTACTACGCCGAGCTGCAGGGCAGCGACGACCCGCAGGACGAGTCGCGCCTGGAGAACCTCGCCGAGCTCATCAGCGTCGCGGCCGAGTTCGAGGCCCAGGCCGAGGAGCTCGACGCGATCGCCAGCGAGGCCGAGGACGAGGACGCGGAGGGCGACGGCGCGGCCGACGGTGACGCTGCGGCCGACGGGGCCGACACGGCGGGGGCGGCCGACGGGGCGCCCGCGCCTGCGGGCGTGGGCGGGGACGTCGCCCCCGATGCGGCGCTCGCCGCGCCGGACGACCCCGAGGCGAGCCTCGTGGACCGCTTCCTGGAGAAGGTCTCGCTCGTCGCCGACGCGGACCAGATCCCCGGCGCGGAGGACCAGTTCGTCACCCTCATGACCCTGCACACCGCCAAGGGCCTGGAGTTCCCGGTCGTGTTCCTCACCGGCATGGAGGACGGCACCTTCCCTCACCACCGCACGCTCGGGGACCCGCAGGAGCTCGAGGAGGAGCGGCGCCTGGCCTACGTGGGCATCACCCGCGCCCGCGAGAAGCTCTACCTCACCCGCGCCCAGATGCGCTCCACCTGGGGGCAGACCCAGTTCATGCCCGCCAGCCGCTTCCTCGACGAGGTGCCCGAGGAGGTCCTCGACGTCGCCCGGGCCGGCTCCACCCTCGGCGCGAGCGCGCTCGGTGGCGGCTACAGCGGCGGCGGACGCGGCGGCGGCTACGGCGGTGGGGGATACGGCAGCGGCGGCTCCACCCGCGGCCCGTCGTTCAGCGGCGGGATCGGCGGGGGCAGGCGCGACGTCAAGCGCCCCAGCTTCGGCTCGGGCCGCCCGCCCACGCCCACCGACCAGCTGCCCCAGCTCGCGATCGGTGACCGCGTCACCCACGACACCTTCGGGATGGGCACGGTCACCGAGGTCGCCGGGCAGGGGGACCGCACCCAGATCGAGGTGCATTTCAAGGCGCCGCACGGGCAGAAGCGCCTGCTGCTGCGCTCGGCGCCGATCACGAAGCTCTGAGCCCGATCGCGACGCTCTGAGCCGGGCGTGCGCCGCGCGTCTGCTGGCCGCTCAGTCTGCGCTGTCGGTGGCGACGAGCTCGACCTCGAGGCCGTGCGGGTCCTCGCCGTACCAGGCGGTGTGGTCCTCGCCGCCCGCATGCGGGTAGTGGTCCGCGAACAGCTCGCGCCAGCCGTGGGCGGGGGCCTCGGCGCGAAGGGCGTCGAGCGTCGCGCGGTCCCCGGCGTTCAGGGCCACGTGGTTCATGCCAGGGGCGCGGCGGTCCGCCCGGTCGCCGCGCACGTCGTCGGAGTGCTCGAGCACCAGGTAGGAGCCGTCGGGGTGGCGCCAGATGCGGCCCAGCTCCCAGCCCTCCACCCGCTCGGCGGACCAGCCGAGGGCGGTCAGCAGCCAGTCCCAGGCGGGTTCGGCGGCGGCGAGATCGGCGGTCCACAGCTCGAGATGGTGCAGGCCTGGGCGGGGCGCGGGGGAGGTCATGGACAGACGCTACCCGCCCCAATGCCCCGGTGCGCGACGGTGGGTCGGCACTCGAGGGTGGGTCGGCGGTGTCGGTGCGGTCAGGCGGTGACGGTGATCAGCGCCCGTGCGCCGCGCTCCATATCCGCGAAGGAGTGGTTCACGGCGGTGTAGGTGCCGGGCTCCTCGAAGACCAGCTCCACGAACCCGCCCTGCGCGGCGGCGAGGTCGAGCGCCTGGGAACCGCCCCCGTTCTCGTTCTCCGGGCGCAGCAGGTACTCGCCCTCCTTGAACACCGTGTCGAACACGCCTCCCACCACGTGGAACGAGATCCCGCGGGAGGGCCCCGCGGCCAGCACCCACAGCCGCACCCGCTCGCCCACCCGCGCGGTGAGCGGGGAGTGCACGTACTGGTTCGCATGGCCGTTGAACACGGTCGCATCGGGGCGCTCGGCAGAGATCTTCGCGGGGCTGACCGGATGGGCGCCCTCGTGCATCGCCTCGTCGTACCCCGGAGCACCTGCGGGCACCAGGTAGTGGTCGGACTGGACCAGCACGTACTCGCGATCGGCCGCGGCGAGCCCGGCCGGGGGCACGATCAGCGCGCCCACCATCCCGGCGGCCAGGTGCACCGTCATCGGCATCGTCGAGCAGTGGTACAGCCACACCCCGGCGTGGTCGGTGGTGATCGAGTACTCGAGCGATTCGCCCGGCGGGATCGTGCGCATCACCGCGTCGGGGGAGACCCGGCCGGCGTGCAGGTCCAGGGAGTGGCCCATGGAGCCGCTGTTGACCAGGTCCACGGTGAGCCGGGCGCCCAGCTCGGAGCGCAGCACCGGCCCGACCACGGTGCCGCCGAAGGTCATCGCGTCCATCGTGACGCCCGGCGCGATCTCGGCGGCGGTCTCGGTGATCTCCAGCCGCACCCGCTGTTCGGGCCCGGCGGCCTCGGGCAGGGTCGCGTCCCTGACCGGGTGCTGCGGACCGGGAGCCGCCTGCAGATCCAGCGGGACCCTTGTCAGCTCGTCGACACCCGAGGAGTGCGCCGTCTGCGCGGGCTCTTCGGCGCCCGCGGCCCCGTCGGCGCCGACGGCCCGCACCCGCATGACCATCCCCATCGCGCGGTGTCCGACGATCGAGCACCAGCCCTCGAGGTCGTGGGTGATCACCCCGGTCTCCACCGTGACGGTCTCCCCGGGCTGCAGCCGGCCGGAGGCCGTGCCGTCGGCGAGCACGAGGTCGTGCACGTCGTAGGGGTCGTCATTGCGCAGAGTGATCACCACGACGTCCCCGGCCGGCACCTCGAGCACGTCGGGGACGAAGCGCATGTCCACCATGGAGAGGTCGAGCGTGGTGGTGCGCCCGGTCGGTGCGACCGACCATCCGCCCGCACCGCCCGTGCCTGCCGCGGGGACCGAGCCGCGCGACCGGTCCAGGCTCGCCCCGAACGCGCCAGCGGCGAGCACGGAACCGGCCCCGACCAGCACACCGGTCAAGGCACGGCGGTCCATGCTGCCCGCGGCCGGGGCAGGGGAAGCCGCGGCAGGGGAAGCCACGGCGGGGGAGGCCACGTCGGGCGCGGGGCCGTCGGCCGTCGTCCCGCCGGTCGGCGAGGCGATCGTCGGCCCCTCGGGGGCCGCCCCGTCGGCAGCACCCGTCGGCGCCTCCGACGACGCGGCGCGGCGCAGACGCACGCTCGAGCGCACCGCGAGCATCATCGTCACCACGAACCCCAGCAGCGCCGCGAAGGCGACCAGAGAGACGAGCACCCGGGTGAGGGAGCCGGCGTCGGCCGGATCCAGCGTGCCGAGCGTGAGCGCGGACAGCAGCGCCCCGGCGCTCTCGCCAGGCAGGTCCGCGAGGACCAGCACCGCGAGGGCGAGGTTGTAGGCGACCACACGGGGCACGGCGCCGCGGCTCATGAGCGCGAGGCCCGCCGTGGTGGCGCGGGGGCCGCCGCCCATCGTCACAGGCAGCAGGTGACTCATCGCACCGAGCAGCACCTGGAGCAGGAACCCGGCGACCAACGGCACGGTCAGGCGCTGCACGTCGGCCGCGACCAGGGTGCTGACCAGCTGCTCGTCGGCCGAGGCCCACCACATGCCGAGCAGGGCGATCTGGGCGAGGACGAACCAGACCACCCCGGCCGCGATGGACAGGACCGGGAACAGCGGCACGAGGGAGCGGTGGTGCTGGCGGCGCGACTGCCGGGCGGCCTGCACGAGCGTCGCGGCGACGGCGAGGAAGGAGCCCAGGTGCAGCAGCAGGAAGGCGCAGCCCATCGGGGGCGCGCCGAGCAGGGCACCGGCGGCGGCGCCGACCGCGCCGACGGGCATCCCGACCAGTGCCAGACGCGCGCGGGGTACGGCCCGCTCGGGGATGCGGGTGCGCAGCACCGTCGGCCACAGCGTCAGGAGCGTGGCGGTGACGGTCAGGCCCACGAAGCCCAGCACGTTGACCAGCTCGTGCGCGAGCAGCAGACGCCCCTGCCATGGCTCGCCCGGGCTGAAGGCCATCACGGCACCCAGCAGCGCGCCTGCGGGCAGCAGGCAGGCGGCGGCGATGTATCCGTTCACGGTCACCCCGAAGCGAGCGGGCAGCGCGGCCCTCACCTGCGCGCCGAGTGCCGCGGCGTACCAGAGCATCGCGCCGGAGACGAGCAGGGACCCGGCCACCACCAGCCACGGCCACGAGGGCAGCATGCCCGCGATCGTCACGAGAACACCGGTGGTCAGCAGCCGGATCCGCAGCACCTGGCGGGGGCGGGACTCCTCGGCCAGCCGGGTGCGCAGCAGCGCCTCGGTGAAGTGCTGGCCCCACACCATGATCGACGTGGTCACCAGTCCCAGGGTGACCATGTGCACCAGCAGCCAGCGCGACTGCGGGATCCACGGGTGGAGCACCACCACGATGAGCAGGGCCACGAGCCAGCCGGAGACGGGACGGGCGGCGCGGCGGTGCCAGGAGCGACGGTCGGCGGCGGCCGACGGGCGCGGGGGAGCGGGGGCGGCGGACATGGCACCTCGGGGCAGGGGCCCGGCCACGAGAGGCGGGCGGGGACAGGGGCCGATCCAGGCTAAGTGCTGCCCCGCCCGGTCCCGACGACGAAGGTCCCCGCCGAGGTCAGCGCGACGTCACGCCAACTCGGAGCCGAGCTCCCCGACGGAGGCTCACTCCTCGTCGGGGTCCGCCTCGCGGGCGCGCTTGGACTGCGCGTACAGGCCTGTCCCGAAGCTGATCGCCACGATCAGAGCCACCGCGATCAGCACCGTGGTGAAGGGGATCGGGATCCCGGCGGCGTACAGGACGCCCCAGATCACCAGCAGCGAGCCGCCGATCAGCAGCGCGTCGCGGAAGGCGCGCATGATCCTCCCGCCGAGGTTCGCCTCGGCGGCGGCCTTCCTCGCCTTCGTGGCGCGACGTCCGGCGACGGTCGCGTAGATCTTCGCGTCCTCGCGCAGGCGGTCGGTGTCGAACGCGGGACGTGAGGCGGTGCGGGTGCCGGAGCCGGTGCGGGGGCGCGAGGCGGTGCGGGTGCCGGAGTCGGTCCGGCCCGCCCGGTCGGTGCGGTCCCTGTCGTCACGGTCCCGGTCATCGCGGTCCAGTTCATCGCGATCGCGGGCGGGGTCGTACTCGCGGTCGCGCAGCTGCGCGCGGTCACGCGCGGGGTCGTTCTCGCGGGGCTCCCGCGCCGGGTCGTACTCGCGGGGCTCCCGCGCATCCTCGCGGCGCGCCGCGAGATCCTGGTCGCGCGGGGCGTCCCGCTCGTCCTCGCGCCAGCCCTCGTCGACTGCGCGTCCGGCGGCCCGGACGTAGTCCCCGGCCCGCTCCGACGCGCGGCGCGCGGCATCGCGAGCGCCCGGCGCCTGCTTGCGCGCCGTGTTGCGCGCAGCCTTCGCGTAGGTCCTCCAGTCGGCCATGGCTCCTCCTCGCCCGGTCCCCGCCTCAGCGGGATCCGTCGCGAGGATCCCTGACGCGCCGGTCCTCGGCACGGGGATCGAGGCGACGGTCGTCGTCGTAGCGGTCGTCACGGGGGCGACCGTCGTAGCGGCCGTCACGGGGGCGGTCGTCGTAGCGGCCGTCACGGGGGCGGTCGTCGTAGCGGCCGTCACGGGGGCGGTCGTCGTCGTGGTACTCGCGCCGTGCGGGGCGCGGGTCGTCCTCGCGGAAGCGGATGTCCCCGCCGCCGCGGGCCTCGCGCGCAGGGCGCGGGTGACGGGCCCGGTACTCGCTGTAGTAGGACAGGCCCACGTTCAGCGCGAGCGTGATCGCCACCGACATCGCGAAGCCGGCGAAGGTCGAGCGGACGCCCAGCAGGCGCAGCACGATGAACAGCACGCCGATCGCGACCACGCTGAATCCGAGGTGGTCGCGCACGCGCTGGACCAGGCTGCGGGATCGTGGGCTCATCGCCCCATCGTAGACGCGCCGCCTGGACGGGCCCCGGACGGATGAGACTCCCGCCACACTCCTCCAGCGTCCCCTCCCAGCGTCCGCTCGGCCTCGCCGAGGCGATACCCTGGCGCTGTTCCCAGGGGTGGCATCGAGGCCAAGGCGGCCTGCCGCCCACTGCCGACATCGAGAGGAAATCACCCCGTGGACCTGTATGAGTACCAGGCCCGCGATCTCTTCGAGAAGCACGGCGTGCCCGTGCTCGGAGGAGTCGTCGCGGAGGACCCGGCCGCTGCCAAGGCCGGCGCCGAGAAGCTCGGCACCCCGGTCGTCGTCGTCAAGGCCCAGGTGAAGACCGGTGGCCGCGGAAAGGCCGGCGGCGTGAAGGTCGCCAAGTCCCCCGAGGAGGCGGAGGCGAAGGCCGCCGAGATCCTCGGCATGGACATCAAGGGCCACACCGTGCACCGCGTGATGGTCGCCGCCGGCGCCGACATCGCCGAGGAGTACTACTTCTCGCTGCTGCTGGACCGTGCGAACCGCAACTACCTGGCCATGTGCTCCGTCGAGGGCGGCATGGAGATCGAGCAGCTCGCCGTCGAGCGCCCCGAGGCCCTCGCCCGCGTCGCCGTGGACCCCAACGTCGGCATCGACGAGGCCAAGGCGAAGGAGATCGTCGAGGCCGCGAAGTTCGACGCCGAGACCGCCGCGAAGGTCGCCCCCGTGCTCCAGAAGCTCTGGGACGTCTACCGCGAGGAGGACGCCACCCTCGTCGAGGTCAACCCGCTGGTCAAGACCGGCGCCGGCGACATCGTCGCGCTCGACGGCAAGATCACCCTGGACGACAACGCCGAGTTCCGCCACGAGGACCACGAGGCGCTCGTCGACGTCGCCTCCGAGGACCCGCTGGAGACCAAGGCGAAGGCGCTGGACCTCAACTACGTCAAGCTCGACGGCGAGGTCGGCATCATCGGCAACGGCGCGGGCCTGGTCATGTCCACCCTCGACGTGGTTGCCTACGCCGGCGAGCAGCACGGCGTGAAGCCCGCGAACTTCCTGGACATCGGCGGCGGCGCGAGCGCCGAGGTCATGGCCAACGGCCTCGACGTCATCCTCGGCGACGAGCAGGTCCGTGCGGTGTTCGTCAACGTCTTCGGCGGCATCACCGCCTGCGACGCGGTCGCCAACGGCATCGTCGGCGCACTGCAGAAGCTCGGCGACGCCGCCACCAAGCCCCTGGTGGTCCGCCTCGACGGCAACAACGTCGAGGAGGGTCGCAAGATCCTCGCCGACTTCGCCCACCCCCTCGTCACCCAGGCCGACACCATGGACGGCGGCGCCGCGAAGGTCGCCGAGCTCGCCGCCTCCGGAAAGTGAGCAGCACCCGACATGTCTATCTTCCTTGATGAGAACAGCAAGGTCATCGTCCAGGGCATGACGGGCTCGGAGGGCATGAAGCACTCCCAGCGCATGCTCGACTCCGGCACGAACATCGTCGGCGGCGTGAACCCCCGCAAGGCCGGCCAGTCGGTCGCCTTCGAGGGCGGCGCCGAGGTGCCCGTCTTCGGGACCGTCGCCGAGGCCATGGAGGCCACCGGCGCGAACGTCTCGGTGGTCTTCGTGCCGCCGAAGTTCGCCAAGGACGCGGCGCTCGAGGCGATCGATGCCCAGATCCCGCTCCTGGTGATCATCACCGAGGGCATCCCGGTCAAGGATTCCGCCGAGTTCTTCAACTACGCCAAGTCCAAGGGCACCACCCGCATCGTCGGCCCGAACTGCCCGGGCCTGATCAGCCCCGGGAAGTCCAACGCCGGGATCACCCCCTCGAACATCACCGGCGCGGGCAAGCTGGGCCTGGTCTCCAAGTCCGGCACCCTGACCTACCAGATGATGTACGAGCTCTCCGACATCGGCTTCACCACCGCCATCGGCATCGGTGGCGACCCGGTCATCGGCACCACCCACATCGATGCCCTCGAGGCGTTCGAGAACGACCCCGAGACCGCCGGCATCGTGATGATCGGTGAGATCGGCGGCGACGCCGAGGAGCGTGCGGCCGAGTTCATCAAGGCCAACGTCACCAAGCCGGTGGTCGGCTACGTCGCGGGCTTCACCGCCCCCGAGGGCAAGACCATGGGCCACGCCGGCGCGATCGTCTCCGGCTCCGCCGGTACCGCGCAGGCCAAGAAGGAGGCCCTCGAGGCCGCCGGCGTCAAGGTGGGCAAGACCCCCACCGAGACCGCTGAGCTCATGCGCGAGCTCATGAAGGGCCTCGCCTGAGCAGCCCCGTCCCGCGCCTCTGAGCCACGGCTCCGGGCGCACGGCCGCAGCGCCCCGGACCCCTGCGGGTCCGGGGCGCTGTGCGTTCCCGTGTCGCTTCGCGTACCGGTGTCGCAGCGCCCGGTTCTCCTCCTGTCGGAGGAGGCGGTGCGGGGGAGCGGCACCGGACGATGGAGGCATGATCTCCGCCGCACCGCGCCCGGCCCGCCCGTCGGCCGACGACGCCCGTCCGCCCGTCCCGTCGGCCGCCCCGGAGCGGACCCGGCCCGACCCTGCCGATCCCGCAGTCGCCGACCCCGGCCCCATCCGGCCCGGCCCCAGCAACCCCGGCCCTCGCGTCCCCGCCCCTGGCGACCGGCCGGTCGTCGTGGGCGCCGTGCTGACGGTGTTCGCCGTCGCGATCGCGGTGACGATCGTGCGCAGCCCCGACGGGGTCGTGGTCTCGAGAGATCCCGGCTACACCCCGCTGCCGGTGCCGCTGCTGCTCGTCCCTGCGGCGCTCGCCATGGCGCTGACGGCGCTGCTGCCGCGCGGGCGCGGCACGGCTGGGATCTCCGTGCGCAGGCCCCGTGCGCTGCGCGGGGAGACGGCGCTGCTGCTGGGCCTCGCCGTCTCCTTCCCGCTGCTGGTGCCGCTGCTGGCCCTGCCCGAGGACTACGTGCTGCTGAAGGCCGCGATGTTCCTCGTGGTGCCGCCCGTGGTGCTCGCGCTCTCCGCCCGGCGACGCGGGCCCTCGATCGCGATCGGCCGGCCCGCGGTGAGCGCGTGGCTGATCCTCCTTCCCGCGCTCACCCTCGGCGTCCTCTCCACCGTCGGCCCCTTCTCGACGGGTGGACCCGCCACCTGGCCCCCGCTCGCGGTGTTGCTGGTCAGCGCGACCGCGACGGCGATCACCGCCGGGTTCGGCGAGGAGCTGCTCTACCGGCGACTTCTCCAGACCCGCCTGGAGGCGCTGCTCGGCTCCTGGACCGGGCTGCTGCTCGCCTCGCTGCTCTTCGGGCTCATGCACGTCACCAGCCACGGCGACGGCACCTGGTGGGAGGGCGCGGCGCAGGTGATCGCGCTCCAGGGCACGACGGGGCTGGCGCTGGGGATGATGTGGCGGCGCTGGCGGCGGCTGTGGGTGTGCGTGCTCGCCCATCTGCTCCTGAACGGCCTCGGGGTGCTGCTGCACCTGGTGGGACTGCTCGGGGCGTGACGGCGCGGGGCGAGGGGGCGGGGCCGGCCGGGCCGTGCCGACTCTGCCCGTGGTGAACCGGGCGCCGCCGGCCGGGGCGACGGATAAGCTGGACGCCGCAAGTCGCGCCGACGGAGGAGGGCCCGTGTCCGGAGATCTCATCGACACCACCGAGATGTACCTGAAGACGGTGTTCGAGCTCCAGGAGGCGGGGATCGCCCCGATGCGCGCCCGGATCGCCGAGCGCCTGGGCCACTCCGGCCCCACCGTCTCCCAGACCGTCGCCCGTATGGAGCGCGACGGGCTGTTGCACCTGGACGACCAGCGACGCATCCGTCTGACCGCCGACGGGTCCGAGATGGCCACCGACGTCATGCGCAAGCACCGCCTGGCCGAGCGGCACCTGCTGGACGTGATCGGGCTGGACTACGCCCATGTCCACGAGGAGGCCTGCCGCTGGGAGCACGTGATGAGCCTCGCGGTCGAGAAGCGGCTCGCCCAGCAGATCGCCCCGCCCTATGTGGACCCCTACGGCAATCCGATCCCCGGCCTCGCGGCGCTCGGGATCGACGAGACCCAGGCCACCGGCGAAGGTAAAGACTCCTCCCCCCCCGGACACCCGCTGAGCGACGCCGTGGCCGACGGCGAGAGCGTGCGCGTGCGCCTGGAGCGCATCGGCGAGCGTGCCCAGAGCGATGTCCGCCTGCTCGGAGAACTCGCACGTCACGGCATCATGCCGGGGGTGGAGATCGGTGCCGAGCGCGTGGGCGGCAGCATCCTCGTGCACGGCCCGGACGCCGGGGAGGTCAGCCTCACGAGCATCGACGCAGATCAGCTCCATGTGACCTCGCTCGCACACGGGTAAAGCCTCCGTCAAGCTCTTCCCCAGAAGCTTCCTGTGCGCCTGATGTAAGGCACCTGTCCGCATAGTGTCGTGGGCGTGCCGCGGCGGAAATGTCCGCGGCATCCCTTCCGGGAAGCCCTGCCGCGCACCGGGACCAAGGGGGAGAGACGTGACCACGCGCGGGGGCATCGCCCGGGGCTGGGAGTCCTCCGTGTCGAACACCGTGCACCACACCCACCGCCGCGCCATGCGCACCGTCACCCCCGTGTCCCGCGCCGCCCGCGTCGGTGCCGGATCCGCGATGGCCGCCGCGATGCTGCTGGGCGGCGCTGCCGCTGCGACCGCTGAGCCGCAGGCCGACGCCCCCCGCGCCGATGCCGCGAACACCGCTGTGATCGCCCCTGTCGCCGCCCCGGCCGTCGGCATCCCCGCCGTCGCCGCCGCTGACAAGACCGCTGAGCCCGCGCTCGCCCCCGCCGCCGGCACCATCACCGTCGAGGTCGGCCCCACCGCCGAGGAGCTCGCCGCGGCCGAGGAGGCCGCCGAGCAGGAGCGCCTCGAGCAGGAGCAGCAGGCCGCCGAGGAGCAGGGCTCCGCAGACGAGCAGACCTCCTCTGACGAGCAGGGCTCCACCGACGAGCCGGCCGCTTCCTCCGAGGAGCAGACCGAGACCCGCCAGGCCCAGGGCACCGCGAACCGCTCCGAGGAGCGCGCCTCCAGCACCTCCTCGTCCTCCAGCTCCTCCTCCCAGCAGGAGCAGTCCTCCTCGAGCAACGAGCGCTCCTCCTCGAGCTCCTCCAACTCGTCGACCTCCTCCTCGTCGTCCTCGTCGAACTCGTCCTCCTCGAGCTCGTCGTCCTCGACCTCCTCGTCCAGCTCGTCGAGCTCCTCCACCAAGAGCGAGAAGAAGCAGGAGTCCGCCCCGGCGCCGTCCGCCGCCAAGGGCAGCTCCATCCTCGCCACCGCCCGCTCCGGCATCGGCACCCCGTACGTCTACGGCGGCACCTCCCCGTCCGGCTGGGACTGCTCCGGCTTCGTGCAGTGGGTCTACGCGCAGCACGGCATCAGCCTCCCGCGCGGTGCCGCCGCCCAGGCCGCGGCCGGCACGGTCATCCCCCGTTCCGAGGCCCGTCCCGGCGATCTGGTCTACAAGCCCGGTCACATCGGCATCTACGCCGGCGGCAACCAGTTCGTCGACGCCGGCAACTCCCGCGTCGACACCTCCGAGCGCAACATCTACTCCGGCAGCTGGACCTTCATCCGCATCGGCTGAGTCCCCGCGCCGCAACGGCCCCGCATCGCCCTCCCGGGCGGTGCGGGGCCGTTCCCGTTCTCCTCGCTGCCGGTACCCTTTCCCGGTCTCGCCCCGGAGGTGGGGGAGCCCACGCTGTGCGGGCACGAGCCCGGCGGTACCGTGGGCGGGTGTCCTCCGCGCGTGACCTGCTCTCCGCCCTGCTGCTGACCGCAGCGATGCTGCTCGGCGCCCTCTGGCTGCCGGCGGTGTGGATCGAGCGGAACGTCGTGGACCAGCAGGGCTTCCTCGCGATCGCCCAGCCCCTCGCCGACGACACCGCCCTGCAGCGCACCCTCACCGACAGCGCCGTCGACCAGGCGCTGGACCATGACGTCGTGCCGGACTTCGTCGCAGAGCGGGTCTCGCCGTTCCTCGAGGACCAGGCCGCCCGCGTCACCGGCACCGCGGCCTACGACCGGGTATGGGACGCGACCATGGTGGAGCTGCACGGGGCGCTGTTCACCCCCGGCGTCTCCTCGCTCGACGTGGACCTGCTGCCGCTGGTCGACTCGATGCTCACCGCGGTGGAGGACGTCGTGCCGCTGATCGAGGTGCCGCGGCCCGGGAGCGCGACGGTCACCCTGGCCACGATCCCCGACGTGCCCCTGATGACCAGGGCCTCCGTGCTGGATCCCTGGGCCCACCGGGCCGGGCCGATCGCCCTGGCGCTCGCGGTCCTCGCGCTCGTGGTCGCCGCGCACCGGCGCACGATGCTCGCCCTCGCCGGACTCGCCACCATGCTCGCCGCGGGCGCGTCCTGGTGGCTCGCCACCCGCATCGCCGACATCGTCCCCGACGCGGTGGACCAGGCGGTGTTCCTCGGCCCGATCGTGCAGGTCTTCGAGCAGCGCTTCAGCGCCGAGGTCACGCCCCAGGCCGTGGTGATGCTCGGTGTGGGGGCGCTGGTCGCCGCGGTGGGACTGGTGCTGATCGGGCTGCGCCGCGCGAGCTGACCAGCGCTGCCTGAACAGCGCTGACCGAACAGCGCTGACCGAACAGCGCTGACCGAACAGCGCTGACCGAACAGCGCTGACCGAACAGCGCTGACCGAACAGCGCTGACCGACCAGCGCAGACCGACCAGCGCAGACCGACCAGCGCTGAGGAAGTCCCGGCTCAGAGCATCCCGAGCCGCTCGAACGCCGTGAGCACCCCGTGCTCGGCGGGCGGAGGCACCTCGAGGTCCGCGATGGCCAGCACCTCCGGGCGCGAGCCCGTGATCGCGACCGCGGTCCCGGCCTCACGGAGCATGGCCAGGTCGTTCATGCCGTCACCGATCGCGACGGTGTCCTCGATCGGCACCCCGAGGGCGTCGGCCGCGACCCGCAGGCCCACGGCCTTGTCCACCTCGGCCAGGTGCAGCTCCCCGGAGCCGAGGTCGTCGTGGGAGATCGAGTTGGGCAGCGCACCGATCTCGGGGCCGATCTCCGCGGCGAGCTGCTCGACGGTGACCGGTGAGCCCCACAGCGATATCTTCGCGAAGGACGTGGCGGCAGGGTCCCCGGGCACCGCGATCGCGTCGAGGATGTCCACGAAGCCGCGCCCTCGGTCCCCGGGCGCGGTGGTCGGGGCGGGACGGGGCCGGCTGCGCAGGCGCTCCACGTTGGCGGGGCTGCACCACAGCGCCTCGGGCGCCTCGAGGGCGTAGACCACGCCGTGGGCATCGAGCACCTCGACGGCGCGACGGGCGAGCGGGGCGGGGAAGCGCTGGTCCCGCAGCACGTCCTCGCCGAGGCGCACGTGCCCGCCGGCGGAGGTGACCAGCCCGTCGAACAGCTCCGCGACATCCGCGGGGACGATCGAGCCGGGACGGCCCGTGCACAGCAGCACCGCGTGACCGGCGCGCCGGGCGCGCAGCACCGCCTCGGCCTGCACGCGGGGCACGACCCCGTTCTCGGCGAGGGTGCCGTCGAAATCGAGGAAGGCGGCACGGCGACGGCGGGGGGCGGGCGAGGACGGGGTCACGACACTCCTGGGCGGTGGCTTCGGACGGGTCGCGGCACGCGACCACCCCGCCAGCCTAGGCGACCGCGGTCAGCGGGGGCGGTGGGCGCTCACCACCACGGCGAGCGTCACCTGCAGCCCCTCGCCGGATGCCGCACCGCGCGCAGCGTCGAGCACGTCGTCGAGGGTCGAGGGATCCACGTGGCGGGCGCTCGGGGTCATGGCGACCAGATCCCGGGCGGCCTCGGCGCCGAGGTCCAGGACGGTGCGCACCTCGCGCCTCTCGACCTCGACCAGGTGAGGGTCCAGCGCCTGCGCGAGCCGCTCCTCCTTGTGCGGGTCCACGTCCACCATCCCCGGCACCGTCTCCCGCAGCTCACCCAGGTGCTCGGCGGCGGGGCGCGCCACGAGCAGGGCCCCCTCGGGGCGCAGCACCCGCGCGAACTCGGCGGGGTTGCGGGGCGCGAACACGTCCAGCAGCAGGTCCACCGAGTCGTCGGCCAGCGGGAACGGGGCGAACACGTCTCCGAGCGCGGCGGCTGCCCGCTCGTGGGCGCGAGCGGCGAAGCGCAGCGACCGGGCGGAGGTGTCGATGCCGAGGCCGCGCGCGGCGGGGAAGCGGTCCAGCATCCCCGCGAGGTAGTAGCCGGGGCCGCTGCCCATGTCGCCCACCGCGCTCGGCCCTGCGAGGGCGGGAACGATCGCGGCGGCGAGCTCCCCGAGCACCTCCCGCAGCGGGGCGTAGGCGCCGGTGGCGAGGAAGCGCTCGCGGGCCCGGGCCATCTCGTCGTCGTCGCCGCTGATCGCGCCTCCGCCGCGCAGCAGGGAGGCGTAGCCGGCGCGGGCGAGGTCGAAGCTGTGCCCGGCGGTGCAGCGCAGAGCACCGTCGGCCGCGGCGAGGGGCGCCGCGCACTGCGGGCAGCGCAGCGCGTCCAGCCAGGCGAGCAGGGGAGCGGGGACGGGGCGGGCCATGCCGGTCAGCGTACGTCCCGCGCCCGCGCCGCCTCGAACAGCCCGCGGTCGTGCGAGTTGACCAGGAGCACCTCGGGATCCCGCGCGAGCGGGGCGAGCAGACGCTGGGTGCGGCGCATGGTCGCGGGGTCGTCGGCGATGACGTGCTGGCGCAGCCGCACATCGGGGCGGACCCTCCCCGTGCGCAGCGTCTCGGCGTCGAGGGCGGCGTCCCCGATGTGCAGCAGGCTGCGGCCGTCGGCGAGGGGGAGGACCACCCCGGCATGACCGGGGGTGTGCCCGGGCAGCGGCACCATCAGCATCCCCGGCGCGACCTCGTCCAGCGGGACCGCGCCCGCGAGTCCCTTCCAGGTCGTGCTGCCCGGGGAGTGCAGGACCAGGTGCGGGTGGTGGCTCCAGTGGCCGGGACGGTAGCGCTGCACGGACAGCAGTCCGCGCCGGGCCCCGATCGCGTCGGCCTCGGCGCGCAGCATGTGGACCCGGGCGCGGGGCAGGTCGGGGATCCCGCCGGCATGGTCGAGGTCCCCGTGGGTCAGCACGATGTCGCTGACGGCCGACGGGTCCAGCCCGAGTGCACGGATCCGTCCCACGGCGGTCCGTGCCGGGTCCAGGTCGGGGAAGAGCACGTGGCGCACCGGGCCGAGACGGCGCGGGGAGGCGACGTCCGCGAGCCCGAACCCGGTGTCGACCAGCACCAGGCGGTCGTCGACCTCGACCAGCAGCACATGGCAGACCATCACCCCGACCGGGGTGCGCAGGGTGCCGCAGTCGAGATGATGGATCCGCAGGGTGCCGGCCCCTCCTGCCTCAGGCGCCGACATAATCCCTCAGGTGCTGCCCGGTCAGCGTCGAGGCATCGGCGACGAGCTGCGCGGGCGTCCCCTCGAAGACGACCCGGCCCCCGTCGGCCCCCGCGCCCGGACCGAGGTCGAGGATCCAGTCGGCATGGGCTATCACGGCCTGGTGATGCTCGATGACGATCACCGACTTGCCCGAGTCCACCAGGTGGTCCAGCAGCTCCAGCAGCTGGTCCACGTCCGCGAGGTGCAGGCCCGTGGTCGGCTCGTCCAGGACCACGATCCCGCCCTTATCCCCCAGGTGCATGGCGAGCTTCAGGCGCTGCCGCTCGCCCCCGGACAGGGTGGTCAGCGGCTGGCCGATGGTGAGATAGCCCAGGCCCACGTCCTCCATGTGGCCCAGCAGCTTCGCGGCGGAGGGGACCTTCGCAGCGGGGGAGGAGAAGAAGGCGCGGGCCTCTTCCACGGACATCTCGAGCACGTCGGCGATGCTGCGGGCGTCCTCGCCCTCGCCGAGGGTGTGCTCGAGCACGGCGGCCTGGAAGCGGCGGCCCTCGCACTCCTCGCACGGGGTGGAGACGGTCTCCACGAACCCCAGCTCCGTGTAGATCACGCCCGCGCCCTTGCATACCGGGCAGGCGCCCTCGGAGTTGTTGGAGAACAGGGCGGGCTTGACTCCGTTGGCCTTGGCGAAGGCCTTGCGGATCGGGTCGAGCAGCCCGGTGTAGGTGGCGGGGTTGGAACGGCGGGAGCCGCCGATCGCGCTCTGGTCCACCACCACGATCTCGTCGCTGGTGGCGGGCAGGGCGCCGTGGACCAGGGAGCTCTTGCCCGAGCCCGCCACGCCCGTGACCACCGTGAGCACCCCGAGGGGCACGTCCACGTCCACGTCCTGGAGGTTGTGGGTGTCCGCGCCGCGGATCTCGAGCGCTCCGGTCCGCTCGCGCACCTGCTCCTTCAGCGTCACCCGGGCGTCGAGGTGGCGGCCGGTGAGGGTGTCGGAGGCGCGCAGCCCGGCGAGGTCGCCCTCGTACTGCAGCTCGCCGCCGTGGGTGCCGGCGCGGGGGCCGAGGTCGACCACGTGATCGGCGATCGCGATGGTCTCGGGCTTGTGCTCGACGACCAGCACGGTGTTGCCCTTGTTCCGCAGCGACAGCAGCAGCTGATTCATGCTCGCGATGTCGTGGGGGTGCAGCCCGATCGTCGGCTCGTCGAAGACGTAGGTGACGTCCGTCAGGGCCGAGCCGAGGTGGCGGATCATGCGGGTGCGCTGGGACTCTCCGCCGGAGAGGGTGCCCGAGGGGCGGTCCAGGGACAGGTACCCGAGCCCGATGCGCACGAACGCGCCGAGCAGCGCGGAGAGGTTCGCCAGCAGCGGCGCGACGGAGGCGGAGGTGTGCTGCGCGCGCAGGCCCTCCACCCACTCGGCCAGCTCCGTGATCTGCCACGAGGTCGCCTCGGCGATCGAGACCCCGTCGATCGTGGAGGTGCGGGCGTGCTCGGCCAGGCGCGTGCCCTCGCACTCGGGGCAGGTGATGAACCTGACCGCCCGGTCCACGAAGGCCCGCACATGGGGCTGCATGGAGTCGCGGTCCTTGGTCAGCATCGACTTCTGGATCTTCGGGATCAGACCCTCATAGGTCATGTTCATCCCGTCGATGGTGATCTTGGTGGGCTCCTTGTACAGGAAGTCGTGCATCTGCCGCTTCGTGAACGACCTGATCGGCTTGTCGGCGGGGAAGAAGCCGGAGCGCGCGAAGATCTTCACGTACCAGCCGCCGGGGACGTAGTTCGGGATGGTGAACGGCCCCTCGTCCAGGGTCTTGTCCTCGTCGTACAGCTCGGCGAGGTCCACGTCGGAGACCTCGCCCATCCCCTCGCAGCGCGGGCACATGCCGCCCACGCGCGAGTAGGTCGCCTTCTCGGCGATGGTCTTCGCGCCCTTCTGCACGGTCATCGCGCCGGAGGCGGTGACCGAGGGGACGTTGAACGAGTACGCGCCGGGCCCTCCCACGTGCGGCGAGGCGAGCTTGGAGAACAGGGTGCGCAGGTAGGCGTTCGCATCGGTGACGGTGCCGACGGTGGAGCGGACGTTCGCGCCCATCCGCTCCTGGTCCACGATGATCGCCGTGGTCAGCCCCTCGAGCTCGTCCACGTCCGGCCGGGCGAGCTGCGGCATGAAGCCCTGCACGAAGGAGCTGTAGGTCTCGTTGATCATCCGCTGCGACTCGGCGGCGATCGTGCCGAACACGAGGGAGCTCTTGCCCGAGCCGGACACGCCGGTGAACACGGTCAGGCGGCGCTTGGGCAGGTCCAGCGAGAGGTCGCGCAGGTTGTTCTCCCGGGCGCCGCGCACACGGATCACGTCGTGCGCATCGGCCGGGTGCAGGGCGTCGTCCATGGGGTCTCCTCGGCTCGGACGGGGCGGAGCGGCCGGGGTGCGGCGCGCGGGATGCCGGGGGCAATCCTGCCACCTCGCCGGGGTGCGGCCGACGGGGGAGGGTCGACGGGGACGTGCGGCCGACGGGAGGGCCGACGGGGGAGCGCGGCCGACTGGGGTGCGCGGCCGACGGGGATGCGGGCGAGGCCCGGCCCCCGCGCGATGCGGGGACCGGGCCTCGGGTGCTGAACCGGCCGACGGCGGCTCAGGTCGCGGAGACTCCGCCGACGGCGGCTCAGCGGGCGGAGACTCCGCGGAAGGTGGCTCAGCGGAAGGTGACGAAGCCGGTCGGGTTGCCCCAGATGGAGCGCTCGACGACCTGCTGCTTGGAGCCGGAGGCGTCGATGATCTGGCCGTTGCCGGCGTAGATCGCGACGTGGCCGGGCCACACCACGACGTCGCCCGGCTGGGCCTCGGACTGCGAGATGCTCTTGCCGGCGGCGGCGATCTGGCCGGAGGTGCGCGGCACGTCGATGCCCGCGGCGGCGTAGGCGAAGTTCACCAGGCCCGAGCAGTCCATGCCGGACAGGGTCGAGCCGCCCCAGGAGTAGGGGGTGCCGATGGCGGAGCGGGCCGTATCGACGATGGCGTTGCCGGAGACCGAGCTCGAGGAGGTCGGCACGGAGGCGCCGCCGGCGGGGGCGGAGGTCGCGGAGGACGAGCCGGCGGCGGAGCCGGTGCCCGCCTCGAGCGCGCCGCGGGTCTCGGCGCCCACGACGCCGTCGACCTGGAGGCCGTTGGAGGCCTGGAAGGACTCGACGGCGGCATCGGTCATGGAGCCGAAGAAGCCGGTGACGGGCAGGTTCGCGCCGCGGTCGTTGAGCGCGGACTGCAGCTGCTCGACGGCGGAGCCGGAGTCGCCCTGGCGCAGCTTCTGGGTCGACAGGCCGGTCGCGGCCGGGAGGGAGGTGCTGCCGGGGGCCGAGACCTCGGCCGGGGCGGAGGCGCTGGAGGAGGTCGAGGACTCTTGCAGCAGGTGGGTGTCGTCCGCGTTCGCGGCGCCACCGGTGAAGGCGGTGCCGAGCAGGACGGAGCCGAGGACGGCGGCGCCCCCCACACCGGTCGCGGCGCGACGGGCGTGGGTGACGGGGGTGACGGCGCGGCCGGCCGCGCGGTGGGAGTTGTGCTGTGCCATGGTGCGGTGCGTTCCTAACGGCCTCGGGAGTGAGGCGGGAGTCGTGCAGGTCGGTGCGTCCCTCGGGATCGACGCTCCCTGGGGGACGTCGTGGTCGGCTCCCACGGGGGAACCGGTCCGGTGCCCGGGCTCCGCGCCTCGAGGACGAGGCCCGGCCTCGGCGGAGGCTTGCGATGCGCTGCTGGGCGGTGGACGTGGCATCCACCGTAGGAGCCGGTCCCGGGGCGGGCCCAGGGACTTGAAGCGGACGACCACGGGGTTTGAACGAGGCTTTGCCCATCCCAGCTCCCGGTGACCGGGACGTGGTGTGACTTGAGGGTCCATGGATGAGCGGCGCCACATCGTCCCGGCCGGGCGCGGACTAGCCTGGAGCGGTGAACGACTCGACTGTCTCGACCCACTACGACATCGCCCTGATCGGCTCGGGCTCGGCCAACTCCTTCCCCGGACCGGAGTTCGAGGGCCGCTCCATCGTCCAGATCGACCGCGGTGTCGGTCCCGACCGGGTGTTCGGCGGGACCTGCCTGAACCTCGGCTGCATCCCCACCAAGATGTTCGTCCACACCGCCGACCTCGCCCGCACCCCGGCCGAGGCCGCCGCCTTCGGGCTCACCGAGGAGCTGCGCCACGTGGACTGGCCCGCGATCCGCGACCGCATCTTCGGGCGCATCGACCCCATCACCGCCGGCGGCGAGGAGTACCGGCGCGACCACGAGGACAACGCCAACCTGACCCTCGTGCGCGGCACCGCCCGCTTCCTGGACGCGCA
Organism: Brachybacterium aquaticum; assembly: GCF_014204755.1. Lineage (NCBI taxonomy): Bacteria > Bacillati > Actinomycetota > Actinomycetes > Micrococcales > Dermabacteraceae > Brachybacterium > Brachybacterium aquaticum. The sequence continues at coordinate 2,241,489 of NZ_JACHLZ010000001.1, read as the reverse complement.
CACCCTGCACGTCACCGGCAACGACGGCACCGAGCAGACGATCACCGCGGACACCATCGTCCTCGGCGCCGGCTCCCGGCCGGTGCTGCCGGAGATCCCGGGCCTCGCCGAGGCCGAGCCCCACACCTCCGACACCATCATGCGGATCGACCAGCTGCCCGCCTCGCTCGCGATCCTCGGCTCCGGCGTGGTCGCCGTCGAGATGGCGCACATCTTCGCGTCCCTCGGTGTGGAGGTCACCCTCATCGCCCGCTCCTCGCGGGTGCTGCGCGCCGCCGACGCGGACGTCTCCGCGCGCCTCACCGAGGTGCTCGGGGAGCGTCTGCGCCTGGAGACGGCTCTGACCACCACCTCGGTGGAGCGCACCGCGGGCGGCGTGCGGTTGCGCGGGACCCGGGACGGGCAGGAGGTGGAGATCGAGGCGGAGGAGCTGCTGGTCGCCGTCGGCCGCCGACCCAACAGCGACCTGCTCGACGTCGCCGCCGCCGGGATCGACACCGCCGCGCACGGCCGCGTCGAGGTGGACCCCTATCAGCGCGTCCTCGCCGGCGGGAAGGTGCTCGAGGGCGTGTGGGCCTTCGGCGACCTCTCCAGCCCCCACCAGCTCAAGCACGTCGCCAACCACGAGCAGCGCATCGTGCGCCACAACGTGCTGCACCCCGAGCAGCTGCGGCGCTCGGACACCATGCCGGTCCCCAGCGGCGTGTTCACCCATCCGCAGGTCGCATGGGTGGGGGCCGACGAGGAGACTGCCCGCGCCGACGGGCGAGAGATCCGCGTGGCCGTGCAGGAGTACGCGTCGATCGCCTACGGCTGGGCGCTCGAGGACACGACCGGCTTCGCGAAGATCATCGTGGACGCGCAGACCACCGAGATCCTCGGCGCCCACCTCATCGGCCCGGAGGCCACCACCCTGATCCAGCAGCTCATCCAGGCGATGAGCACCGGACAGACCGCCCGCGACATCGCCCGGACCCAGTACTGGATCCACCCGGCGATGCCCGAGCTGATCGAGAACGCGCTGCTGCAGCTCGTCGACTGAGCGCGCAGGCCAGCATCGCGCATCCCGCGCACCCCGACGACGAGGAGGCCGGTCCGAGGAATGTCCTCGGACCGGCCTGCTGCTGCGTGGTCCCGACGGGGTGGCTCAGCCTCGCGGGCGGGTCACTGCCCGGTCTGGTCGGCGCCCGGCAGGCAGGACTTCAACGGGTCCTGGTCGATGACCGGCTCCTCGGTGGCGGTCTCCGACGGGGTGGCGGTGCCGCTCGTGGACGACTCCTCGGTCGGGGTCGCGGAGGTGGACTCCTCGGTCGGGGTCGCCGACGGGGTCGGAGAGGTGGTCGCCTCCTCGGTGGTCGCGGCCTCGCTGGAGGCCGTGTCCTCCTCCGGCGGGGCACCGGTCTCGGCGGGCTCGGTCGAGCCGGGCTCGGTCTCGCCGCGCACCGACTCGGGCTCCCCCTGGGCCATGGAATCCTCGATCGAGGCCTGCGTCCACTCCTTGAGGTAGTCCCAGTCGGGATTCCCGGAGAAGGTGACGTCCTGCGTGATCGGGTACGAGGTGAAGCCGCCGTCCTTGATCCGCAGGGCCAGGTCCACGAAGGCGTCCACGTTGTTCACGGGGATGTCCGTCTCGATGTTGTTCTCGGTGGCCGTCACCAGGCGAGGGACGGACAGGGCGAGGGTCGTGGGGTCGGCCTCCTCCGCGACGGCGCGCACGATGCGCTGCTGGCGGCACATGCGGTTGAAGTCGTTGGAGCCCTCGCGGGAGCGGGCGTACCACAGGGCGTGGAAGCCGTCGAGCGTCTGCTCGCCGGGCTCGATGTAGCCCTCGACCTTGCTGGCGCCGCCGCCGATCGGGATGCGCCGCTCGACGACGAGGTCCACGCCGCCGATCGCGTCGACCATGTCCTCGAAGCCCTGCAGGTTGACCATCGCGTAGTAGTCGGTCTTCAGGCCCAGGGTCTCCTCCACGGCCCAGCGCGTCGCGGTCAGGCCCGGCTCCGGGTCGCCGGGGAAGAGGTCGGGATTCTCCTCCGCCCAGGCCCACACGGCATTGATGAGGTCCTGGTTGCGTCCGTAGTAGCGGAACCCGTCGGGGAACTCCTCCGCGGCGACCGTGCCCTCGGGGAAGCGCACGTGCTCAAGGTTGCGGGGGATGGAGAACAGGGCGGTCCTGCCCGTGGCGGTGTCGATCGAGGCGACCATGATGGTGTCGGGACGGGTACCGGTGCGGTCGGCGCCGGCGTCCTGGCCCAGCAGCATGATGTTCAGGCGCTCGGTGTCCGCCCAGGGATCCTCGCCGGAGGCGAACTGGCTGTTGCGGTCGCCGCCGAAGACGGACTCGGAGCCCATCAGGCCCTGCAGCGCCCACAGTGACTGCACGCCACGGCCGAAGGGCACGGCCACCAGGATCACCATCAGAGCGGCGAGGGCGAGGGCGACGTAGCACTTGGAGCCCTCGAGGCGCTGCTTCGCCCCCTGGGCGAGGTTCGCCAGCACGATCTGCGCCGCCCACACCAGGCCCACCACGACCGTGACCACCAGGGCGGCGATGAGCACGCCGCGACGGGTGCCGAGCGTCGCCGCGGTGCGCAGCGGATCGCCGAACAGCACGACGGCGGCGACGACCAGCACGACGACGAGCAGCAGCGCGAGCATGGCCGCGCCGAGCTTCCGCAACGGGGTGGTCAGCAGACCAGAGCCGGGGAGGGCGGAGGTCAGCACGGTCCATCCGGCGACCTTGGCCAGCGAACCGGAGTCGTCGGCGGCAGAGTCATCGCGCCGGTCGACCGAACCGTCGCCACCGTCGCCGCTTTTCCCACCGTCGCCGCTGTTCCCACCGCCACCGAATCCACCGTCAGCGTTCCCACCGCGGCCGTCGTTCTTACCGGCGCCGGTTCCGTTGCGGCCGGTGCCGCCGGCAGCGACGGCGCCGCTGCGGGGCCCTGCGGAGTCGCCATCCGAGCGGGGCTCGCCGCCGGACTGCGACGCGGCGCCGGCGGCCGCGCCCACGGCGGCCGGGCCAGCCGGTGCAGCAGCCGCGGAGGAGGACGTGGAAGCACTTTCCGCCGCCGAGGCAGCGGAGCTCTGGGCAGAGGCGGACTGAGCGGAATTGCTCTGCGCAGAGGCGGACAGTGCGGGGGCAGTCGGTGCCGACGCGGCCGAGCGGGGGCGGCCGGGCACGATGCGAGGCCCGGACCCGGCGGGGGCGGCGGCGCGCGGCGTCGCCGGGACCGGCTCGTCGCGCGGGGAGAGCGGAGCCTCGGCGGGGTCACCGGCCGGAGCGGCGGCGTCGGCTGCCCAGGCGTCGTGCACGCCGGCGTCGGACGCGGAGCCCGGGCCGTCGGCCTCGGCGGGCGAGGCGGGGAGGTCCTCGATCGGGAACGCGGCGCGACGCCCGCGCGGTCGGCGCACCGGCCGGGCCTCGTCGGCCGACGGAGCGGCGCCCTGCGCCGCACCCTGTGCCGGGTCGTCGGCGGAACCCGCCGCGGAGCCCCGGTGCGAAGGCGCCGGGGCGGGGACGTCATGGAGCGCGTCGCGGGTCGGCGCGATGTCAGCAGTGCCAGGCGCGGTGTCAGCAGTGTCAGCGGCGTCGACCGTCTCGTCGGCCGTCTCGTCGGCCGGGGAGGCCGCGGAGACGGAGGGGCTGCCGATCCACGCGCGCCGCGGGTTCTCCGATCCGAAGGCCGCATCGCGGTTGCGGCGCGCCTGCTCCGGGGGGAGCGGCGTGGACTGGGTGCGCCGGACCGGTTGCTGCCTGTGCCGCCCGGACCGACGGCGACTGCGGCGCGGGGCCGAGAAAGGGTCCGTCATGCGCCCCATACTAGGTTGACCGGCCGGTCACGTCCGGCAGTCGTCTGTGAGGACATCGTGCAGGCCCGCACCCCTCCCGGGACCGGTCGGTACGTATCCTGGGGCCATGCGCATGATCCACACCTCGTCGACCGACCTCACCTACAACGACTGCTTCTTCCTTCCCGGACGGTCGGCGATCACCTCCCGGTTCGACGTGGACCTCAGCAGCGATGACGGCACCGGCACCACGATCCCGCTGATCGCCGCGAACATGACCGCGGTGACCGGCCGGCGCATGGCCGAGGTCATGGCCCGCCGCGGCGGCCTCGCCGTGCTGCCCCAGGACCTCGCCCCCGAGCGGATCGACTCGATCGTCCGCTCGGTCAAGGAGCGGGACCTGCTCGTCGACCACCCCCTGACCCTCACCCCGTCCGGCACCCTCGGCCAGGCCGCGGACCTGCTGCCCAAGCGCCCCCACGGGATCGTCGTCGTGGTCGACGAGCAGCGCCGCCCGCTCGGCACGATCTCCGCCGAGGAGATCACCGGCCGCGACTCCTTCGCCCAGGTCGGCGAGGTGCTGAGCACCGACGTGCCGGTCCTCGCCCCGGCGGACCTCGAGGTTGAGCCCGCGCGTCTGCACGCCCGCATCGCCGCTACCCATCACGACGCCGCGATCGTCGTGGACGCGGACGGCGCCCTGCGCGGCGTCCTCACCGCGACCGGCGTGCTGCGCTCGACCATCTACCGTCCCGCGTCCGACGCCGAGGGCCGCCTGCGCATCGCCGTCGCCGTCGGGGTCAACGCCGACGTCACCCAGCGCGTGCAGGACCTGCTCGCCGTCGGCGTGGACACGATCGTGCTGGACACGGCCCACGGCCACCAGGACAAGATGCTCGACGCCCTGCACGCCGCCCGCGAGGTGCTCGGCCCGCGGGAGTCGACCCCGGTGCGCCTGGTCGCCGGGAACATCGTCACCGCCGAGGGCACCCGCGAGCTCATCGAGGCCGGCGCCGACATCGTCAAGGTCGGCGTTGGCCCGGGCGCGATGTGCACGACCCGCATGATGACGGGCGTGGGCCGTCCCCAGTTCTCCGCCGTCCTCGAGTGCGCTGCCGAGGCGCGGCGCCTCGGCGGGCACGTGTGGGCCGACGGCGGGGTGCGCCACCCCCGCGACGTGGCCCTCGCGCTCGCCGCGGGAGCGTCGAACGTCATGATCGGCTCCTGGTTCGCCGGCACCTACGAGTCCCCCGGACAGATGCGCACCGACGAGAGCGGCCGCCGCTACAAGGAGTCCTTCGGCATGGCCTCCAAGCGCGCAGTCTCCCACCGCACCGCCCACGAGGACGCCTTCGCCCGCGCCCGCAAGGCCCTGTTCGAGGAGGGCATCTCCACCTCGCGCATGTACCTCGCCGAGGGCAAGGGCGGGGTCGAGGACCTGCTGGACGAGATCACCGCCGGGGTGCGCTCCTCCTACACCTACGCCGGCGCCGACAGCACCGAGGACTTCCGCGAGCGCGCCGTGATCGGCCTGCAGGGCGCGGCCGGCTACGCCGAGGGCCGCCCGCTCTCCAGCTCCTGGAGCTGAGCGGGCCGACCGATCCCGACCGGTAGGCTTCCGACCATGACGACTCTCGTGATCGGTGGTGCCGGGTACATCGGATCGCACGTGGTGCGACTCCTCCTCGAGCAGGGCAAGGAGGTGGTCGTCGTCGACGACCTCTCCACGGGCCTGCGCAGCCGCACGGAGGGGGCAGAGCTCATCGAGCTCGACGTCACCCTGCCCGATGCGCGCGAGAAGCTCGCCTTCCACCTGCGCGCCTCCGGTGCGGACTCGGTCATCCACTTCGCCGCCCACAAGCAGGTCGGCGAGTCCGTGGCGAAGCCCGAGCTGTACTGGCACGACAACATCGCCGGCCTCGCCAACGTCCTCTCCGCCTGCGCGAGCGCCCAGGTGCGCGACGTGGTCTTCTCCTCCTCCGCCGCCGTCTACGGCGTCCCGGACGTGGACCTCGTGACCGAGGACCTCACCCCGCAGCCCATCAACCCCTACGGCGCGACCAAGTACGTGGGCGAGTGGATGCTGGCCGACGCCGAGCGCGCCCATGACATGCGCACCGTGGCCCTGCGCTACTTCAACGTCGCCGGCGCCGGATGGCCCGAGCTCGCCGACACGGCGGTGATGAACCTCGTGCCGATCGTGCTGGACCGCCTCGCGCAGGGGAAGGCGCCGATCGTGTTCGGCGACGACTACGACACCCCCGACGGCACCTGCATCCGCGACTACGTGCACGTGCTCGACCTCGCCCACGCCCACATCGCGGCACTGGACTACCTGCGCGGCGAGGAGCGCCCGCACCGCGCCTTCAACGTCGGCACCGGCGAGGGCTCGAGCGTGCTCGAGGTGATCGAGGCGATCGCCCGCGCCAAGGGCATCGAGATCACCCCCGAGATCGGGGAGCGCCGCGCCGGTGACCCGGCGCGCCTCATCTGCTCCGCCGACCGCATCTCCCAGACCCTGGGCTGGAAGGCCGAGCACGGCCTGGACGACATCGTCCGCTCCGCCGTCGAGGCGCGCGACACCGCGATCACCCCGGACGTCGAGGCCTACCCCGAGGCCTGATCCCGGAGCCCACCTCCAGGCCCCACGACGAAGCCCCCGTCGGCCGCCGTCCCCGTGACGGCGCCCGACGGGGGCTTCGTCGCGCGGGGTCAGGTGAGGTAGCGGTAGATCGGGTCGTGCGGGTCGATCCGCTCGATCTCCATGTTCGAGGCGGCCATGCGCGCCATGAGCGGCTCGAGGTCCTCGCGTCGGCCGATCTCGAGGCCGACCAGCGCCGGGCCCTCCTCGCGGTTGTTGCGCTTGATGTAGTCGAACAGGACGATGTCGTCGTCCGGCCCGAGCACCCGGTCCAGGAAGCGGCGCAGCGCGCCGGGCTCCTGCGGGAAGGTCACCAGGAAGTAGTGCTTCAGCCCCTCGTGGACCAGGGAGCGCTCGACGACCTCGGTGTAGCGGGAGACGTCGTTGTTGCCGCCGGAGACGACGACCACCAGGTCCCCGGTCTCGTCCTGGGCGGCGCCGCGCTCACGGCCCTCCGCGCCCGTGCGCCCCAGGTGCTCGATCACGCCGGTCGCCACCGCGGTCGCGGCCAGTGCGCCCGCAGGCTCGGCGATGATCCCCTCCACCTGGTACAGCTCGAGCATCTGGGTGCACACCGCGCCCTCGTCGACCGCCACGAGGTCGGGGTTGATCGCCTGCACCATCCGCAACGGGCCGGCGCCGACCCGGCGCACCGCGGCGCCGTCCACGAAGCGGTCCAACTCGTGCAGGGTGACCGGACGGCCGGCGCGCACCGCGGCCGCCATGGACACTGCCCCGGCGGGCTCGACGCCGACGATGCGGGTGGAGGGGCTGCGCTCGCGCAGCCACGCCCCGCAGCCGCCCAGCAGACCGCCGCCGCCGACGGGCAGGACCATGGTGCCCAGCTCCCGGCCGTGCTCGGTGCGCAGCTGATCGGCCGCCTCCAGCGCGACCGTTCCCTGCCCCGCCATGATCGTGGGGTGGTCGAACGGGGGGACCTGGGTGGCGCCGGTGCGCTCGGCGTCGTCGGCCGCGGCCTCCGCCGCGTCGTCGAAGGTGTCGCCGATGAGGACCAGCTCCACGAGGTCCCCGCCGATCGCGGTGATCCGCTCGCGCTTCTGACGCGGGGTGGTGCCGGGGACGTAGATCCTGCCGTGCACCCCGAGGTCCCGGCAGGCCCGGGCGACGCCCTGGGCGTGGTTGCCGGCGCTCGCGGCGACGACCCCTGCCTCGCGGGACGCGTCGTCCAGGGAGTCCAGGAACAGGTGGGCGCCGCGCAGCTTGTATGAGCGCACGGGCTGGAGGTCCTCGCGCTTCAGCCACACCGGCGCGCCGGCCAGCTCGCTGAGCCGCTCGCTGAACTCCAGCGGGGTGCGGCGCACCACGGAGGCGAGGCGCTCGGCGGCGGCCTCGACGTCCGGGGCGTGCACCGGCAGGGCGTCGGAGACGGCGGGGATGCTGCCCGTGGTGGTGCTCGTGGTCATGCCCGTGGTGGGGCTCGGGGTCATGCTCATGCCTCCTGCTGCTCGGGGCGCGGCAGCACGAGGGCGGTCGCCATGGCGGCCAGGCCCTCGCCGCGGCCGGTCAGGCCCAGGGCGTCCGTGGTGGTCCCCGAGACGGCGACCGGTGCGCCCGCCGCCTCGCTCATCGCCGCGCAGGCCTCCTCGCGGCGCCGTGACAGACGCGGCCAGTTCCCGATCACCTGCACGGACACGTTGCCGATCTCGAAGCCGGCCTCGCGCACCAGGCGCGCCGCCTCGCCGAGCAGACGGGCACCGGAGGCCCCCGCCCATTCGGGCCGGTCGGTGCCGAAGTGGGTGCCGAGATCGCCGATGCCCGCAGCGGAGAACAGCGCATCGCAGGCGGCATGGCAGGCGACGTCCGCATCGGAGTGGCCGACCAGGCCCCGCTCGCCCTCCCAGCGCAGCCCGGCGACCCACAGCTCGCGGTCCGCGCCCTCCGCGGCGGCGGCGTGCACGTCCACCCCGATCCCCACGCGGGGGACGGGGCCGGTCACCGCGCGCCGCCCTGCGGGTCGATGCGGGCCAGGAGACGGTCGATGTCGTCGTAGGTGACCTGCGGGTTCGTGCCCAGCAGCAGCGGCATCCCGGAGACCCGCGGGATGCCGAGGGCGTCGGGAAGATCGACGGTGGTCACCACCAGGTCGGCGTGGAAGTCGGAGGAGAGCAGATCCATGACGGTGGCCTGCACGACCGAGACCCGACGGCCGCGGGAGGCGACGTGCTCACGCACCTGCTCCGCGATCAGCGCGGAGGTGGCGAGCCCTGCCCCGCACACGATGGCGATGGTGAGCATTCGGACTCCTGGGAAGTGGGAGATGAGTCGCGACGGGCGGATCCCGGCGTCGACGCCGGGCAGTGCCCGGGACCGACGATTCTGTCACGTGCGCCCGGGCCGAGCCACGCGGAGGTCCCGTCGGCGGTGTCCCCTCGAGGTCCCGTCGGCGTCGAGCCACCGCTCCCATCGGCGTTCCGTCTACGATTGCCCGCGTGAACCAGCTCCGCCGCTCCCGCTCCTCGCGCCTGCAAGGCCGCGCGGCCGGCGTCGTGCTCGCCGGAGGCTCCGGCACCCGGGTCGGGGCGGGGATCAACAAGGCGTTCCTGTCCCTGGCGGGACGGAGCATCGCCGCCTGGGGGCTGAACACCCTCGCCGCCGTCGAGGGGATCGGGATCCTGGTCTTCGTGGTCCGCCCCGAGGACCTCGAGCACGCCCGCTTCGTGGCCGCGCGGGAGACGGACCGGCCGCTGGAGATCATCCCGGGCGGGGAGACCCGCCAGGAGTCCGAGCTCGCGGCCCTGCGCCACCTCGCCGACCGCATCGACTCCGGCGCCGTGGACACCGTGCTGATCCACGACGCGGCCCGACCGCTGGTCTCCCACGGCCTGGTCTCCGCGGTGCTGCATGCCGCCCGGGAGACCGGCGGCGCAGTGCCGGGCATCCCCGCGGCGGACATCGCCCCGGTGGGGGAGGGGGACACCCTCGCGCGCGGCGGCGACCTGCGCACCGAGGCGCTGGTGCGGGTGCAGACCCCGCAGGGCTTCCACGCCGCGACGATCCTGGACGCCTACGAGGCCGCGGCCCGGGACGGCTTCGTCGGCACCGACACCGCCTCCTGCGCCGAGGAGTACACCGACATCCCGGTCACCTGGGTGCGCGGCGAGGAGACCAACTTCAAGATCACCTACGCCCAGGACCTGCTCCTGGCCCAGGACGTGGTCAGCGCACTAGGCTTGAGGTCCCCGTGAGGAGGAGCCGATGAGCGTCGAGGAGAGCTTCCTGCGCTGCACCGCGTGCGAGCAGGAGTCGGAGCACGTGGTGGTCTACGCCGGGCGCTTCGTCTCCCAGATCCGATGCAACGGCTGCGGGGCGGTCACCCGCCTGGACGTGTCCGAGGACTACCTGCCCGATCTGCGCCAGCGGATCTCCTCCAAGCCGCGCCGGCTGCTGCGGCGCCTGCGCCGCGACCCCGGCGAGCTCGCCGCGAGCCTGCCCGAGCGCACCCTGTCCAAGCCCCTGCGCATGGCGGACGAGTTCCGCACCGTCTGGCGCAGCCGCCGCGACGGCTGAGCGCTGCCGACGGCTGAGCGTGCTCGACGGCTGAGCGCGCGCGACCGCGGAGCGCTGCCCCGCGAGAGGGCTCACGAGGCCCTCGCGCTCAGGAGCGGCGGGCGAGGCCCTGCCGGTGGGAGGTGTCGCGGGCCAGGCCCAGCGAGATCTGCGCCTGCCACAGGGTGAGCCGGTCCCGGACCGCGAAGCCGGCGTGCGAGCCGTGCACGGTGCGGATCCGGGCCCCGTGGTCGAGCGCGGCGAGGACCTCGTCGAAGGGGGCGGGGTGCGTCCCCGGGTCATCGTCCGCGGCCGTGGCGAGCGTACGGGTGAGGATGGCGCGTCGGAAGAGCCGCGGGCTCTGCAGGCCGGCGAGCGTGGAGCGGTCCACGTTGCGCAGCCCGTCGGGACGTACCTCCTTGACCGAATCGGTCATCGCGACGGCGGGGACCACCGCGTCGCTCTGCGCGTCCAGACCGCCGAGCACCTCGGCGATCACGGAGGCCGGGGCGAGCGCCCGCTCGGCGTCGTGGACGAGCAGCAGCTCCTCCTCGCAGGCGTCGAGTGCCAGGCGCAGCGCCTCGCGCCGCCCGCCCGCGGATCCGCGGTCGTTGACACCGAGCACGGTCGTGCCGGGCGCGAGCACGTCGCGCAGCGCCGGGACGGCGTCCTCGCGCGCGATGACCACGGGGGAGGGGAGACCCAGGGAGTCGAGGGTGCCCAGCAGGCGCTCGATCAGGCGGGACCCGCCGAGCAGCTCGAGGCACGGGGTGGCCGTGCCCCGCGAGATGCCCGGCGCGGGAGGGGCGAGCGCGAGGACGACCGGCCGGACCCGGGCGGGGTCCACGGCAGGGCCCGTCGCCGCGCGGGCGGGATCGGGCAGGGGAGGAGCGGGCGTCACCGGAGGCTCAGGACGCGAGGACCTCGTCGAGGATCGTCTCCGCATCGGCCTCGTCGGTCTTCTCCGCGAGCGCGAGCTCGGAGACGAGGATCTGGCGCGCCTTGGCCAGCATCCGCTTCTCGCCCGCGGACAGGCCGCGGTCCTGGTCGCGGCGCCACAGGTCGCGCACGACCTCGGCGACCTTCTTGACGTTGCCCGAGGCCAGCTTCTCGACGTTCGCCTTGTAGCGGCGGGACCAGTTCGTCGGCTCCTCGGTGAAGGGCTGGCGCAGGACCTCGAAGACCTCGTCCAGGCCCTCCTTGTCCACGACGTCACGGACGCCGACGAGGTCTACGTTGTCCGCGGGGACCTCGATGGTCAGATCGCCCTGGGCGACCTTGAGCTTGAGGTAGGTGCGGTCCTCGCCCTTGATGGTGCGGGTCTTGACCTCCTCGATGAGCGCGGCACCGTGGTGCGGGTAGACGACGGTCTCGCCGACAGCGAAGTTCATGTGGTGGGTCCCCTTTCCGCGTGCCATCATATCACCGGGGGGTCGTGGTAAAATGCGCGCCGACCTGCCCAGATCCTCTGTCGGGAAGGTGTCCGGAAGGTGTCGGGGAGGTCGCCTGCCGCTCTTCTGGTGTTCTCCGGGCAGGGCTCGGGAGGTGCGCTGCGAGAGGTGCCGCGCGCCCTGGCGGTCCTGGCCCCGACACCGCCCCCACGTGGGGTAACCTGTCAGAGCTGTCCCTGAACGTCCCCTGCCGCTGTGCGGCACCCGTAAGGAGTCCCTCGTGCGCCGTCCCCGCCGTCTCGTGCTCTCCGTCGCCGCCCTGGGCCTCGCCCTGTCCGCCACCGGTTGCGCCTACTTCAGCCCCGTGCAGACGCACGACTTCTACCAGGCGGGCGATGGCACCAACGCGAACATCGAGCAAAACGGCGACTTCTACGCGGGCGTCCGCAACGCCGTGGTCGTGATGGAGGAGGGCAGTGACCCGATCCTCTCCGCCTCGGTCGTCAACTACTCCGCCGCGGACATCACCGTGGACCTCGAGGGCACCTACGACGGCGCCACCCTCTTCTCCCAGAGCGTGCAGGTCCCCGCCAACAGCACCGTCCGGATCGGTCCCGGCGAGGGGCAGGAGGCGGTCGCCGTCTCCGGTCTGGACGACGTGCTCCCGGGCTCGATCCTCGACCTCACGGTCTCCGCGGGCGGCCAGAGCACCACGATCTCGCTGCCCACGCTCGAGACCAGCCTCGCCCACTACGCCGAGCCCTCCACCGCCGGCTGATCCCGGCCCCGCCGGATCCCGTCGGCCGACGACGGACATCCCGGACCGCACGCACGCAGAACGCCCCGCAGCCAGGCTGCGGGGCGTTCTGCGTGCGTGGGGAGGTGCTGGGCCGGAACGGGGAAGCTGCTGAGCCTGCCCGTGGGCCCGCCCGGCCCCCGGGGGGTTCAGGCCCCGGACTCGAACTTGTACCCGAGGCCCCGCACCGTGACCAGGTGCACCGGGTTCTTCGGGTCGTCCTCGATCTTGGCGCGCAGGCGCTTGACATGGACGTCGAGGGTCTTGGTGTCGCCCACGTAGTTCGCACCCCACACCCGGTCGATGAGCTGCCCGCGGGTGAGGACGCGGTCGACGTTGCGCAGCAGCATCTCCAGCAGCTCGAACTCCTTCAGCGGCAGGGCGACGTCCTCGCCGTGCACCTGCACGACATGGCGCTCGACGTCCATCATGATCCCGCCGGCGGTGAGGGTGGTGTCCTCCTCCGACTCCGCCGAGTCCTGGCCGCGGCGCAGCACGGCCTTGATGCGGGCCAGCAGCTCGCGGGAGGAGTAGGGCTTGGTGACGTAGTCGTCCGCGCCGAGCTCGAGGCCGAGGACTTTGTCGAACTCGTCGTCCTTCGCGGTGAGCATGATGACCGGCACCGAGGAGGTGCGGCGGATCTCGCGGCACACCTCGGTGCCGCTCATGCCCGGGAGCATCAGGTCCAGCAGCACCAGGTCCGCGCCGTGGGCGGAGAAGATGCGCAGGCCGTCGGTGCCGTTGTCGGCGACGGCGACCTCGTAGCCCTCCTTGCGCAGCGTGTAGGACAGCGGGTCCGAGAACGACTCCTCGTCCTCGACGATCAGGATGCGCGTCATCTCAATGTCCCTTTCCTGGGGTGCGGTCCGTGGACCGGGTCTCCGGGGTCTGCGCGGCATGGGGGTTCGCGGAGACCTCGAGGGTGCGGGAGCCGACGGTGATGGTCTCCGTGCGGCCCATCTCCGGCAGGCGGAGGGTGAAGGTCGAGCCCTGGCCGGGCATCGACCAGGCGGTCACCTCGCCGCCGTGGTCGGTGGCGATGTGCTTGACGATGGCCAGCCCCAGACCGGAGCCGCCGGTGGTGCGGGAGCGCGCGCGGTCCACCCGGAAGAAGCGCTCGAAGACGCGCTCCAGGTTCTCCTTCGAGATCCCGATGCCCTGGTCCTTCACGGAGATCTCGACCATCCCGCCGTCGCGTCGCACGGCGATGCCGACCTTCGTGCGGGCGTCGGAGTAGGTGATCGCGTTGGAGATCAGGTTGGACAGGGCGGTGGTGAGCATCGAGGAGGAGCCGAAGACCCGCAGGCCCTGGGTGCCGCCGACGGTCACGTCGATCTTGGAGCCGAGGGCGAAGTTGCGGTTCAGCGCCACGGCCTCCTCGACGACGTCGTCGATCTCGACCGGCTCCGCATCGGTCAGCGCGGAGCCGCCCTGCACGCGGGAGAGCTCGATGATCTCCTGGACCAGGTGGGACAGGCGCCGGGTCTCGGTCTGCATGCGCTCGGCGAAGCGGCGCACCGCGTCCGGGTCCTCGGCGGCGTCCTCCATCGTCTCGGCCAGCAGCGTGATCGCGCCGACGGGGGTCTTCAGCTCGTGGGACACGTTCGCCACGAAATCGCGCCGAGTCTCCTCCACGCGCACCGCGCGGGTGAGGTCGTCGGCCAGCAGCAGCACGCCGTGCTCCCCGAGCGCACCGATGCGCACGTCGATCACGGCGTCGGAGTCGCCCTGGCTGGAGCGGCGCACGGTCATCCGCTCGTCGCGGAAGCCGCCGTTGCGGCCCACGTCGGCCGCGAGCTCCATGAGCTCGGTACTGGCCAGGCGCGGGTAGTCGCCCTCGGCGGCGCGCACGATCCCGAAGGAGTAGGCCAGCGGCGAGGCGCGCAGCACGTCCCCGGCCGCGTCCAGCACCACGTAGGCGGAGGAGAGGATCGCCAGCACCTCCGCGGCGGGCTCCGGCACGACCTCGTCCCGCACCGCCGGCGCCGCCTGCCGACGACGGTCCGAGCGGCGCATCGCGGAGGTCGCCGCGACGCCGATCACGAGGCCGATCGCCGCGGCGAGCAGGAGCAGTACAGACAGGGGCACCGGTACAGCCTAGGCCCCGCCCGCGCGGAGGACCCACCGGCGGCACTCCGCGTGGACATTGGAGTCCAGGAGTTCACAGGGACTACGCTTCGAGTTCACCCAGCGGCGAGAGATGTTCACCCGGCATTGCCAGGATCGCCGCGGAAGTCCCACACGACAGAGGAGCATCACCATGCGCGAGGCCTACCAGAGCGATCTGCGGCACATCGTCGACGACCTGCTGGACATGGCCGAGCTGGTCGAGACGGCCCTCGGCGACGCGACCACCGCCCTGCTCGAGGGCGATCTCGCCCTCGCCGAGCGAGTGATCACCGCCGACCCCCATCTCGATTCCCGCCAGGTCGAGCTCGACGCCAAGGCCGTCGAGCTGCTGGCGCGCCAGTCCCCGGTGGCCACCGACCTGCGACTGCTGGTCGCGGCCCTGCGCATGAGCTCCTCGCTCGAGCGCATGGGCGACCTCTCCGCGCACATCGCGCTGATCGCGCGCCGCGCACACCCGGACACCGCCGTGCCCGAGCAGCATCGCGAGCAGATCCGTCGCATGTCCGAGCTGGGCCTGGCGTCGCTGAAGGGCGCCTCCCAGGTCATCGCCGAGCGCGACCTGGCCCTCGCCGCCCAGGTGGAGAAGGACGACGACGAGCTCGACCATCTCATGCTCGAGATCTCCCGCCAGATCTCGGCCGCCGAGGAGGGCAGCTACACCGCCGGTCAGGTCATCGACCTGACCCTCCTGATCCGCTTCTACGAGCGCATCGGCGACCACGCCGTCTCGCTCGTGCGTCGCGTCGGCTTCCTGGTCACCGGCGACTCGATCGACACCCTGGCCGAGGGCGTGGACGTCCCGGAGTTCTGAGCCGGCCCGGCACCGGGACCTGACGGCCCTGGCTGACGAGACCCGGCTGACGAGACCCGGCTGACGAGAAGGGCGCCCCGCGATCGCGGGGCGCCCTTCTGCATGGTCGGGAACTGCGTGGTCGGGAACTGCGTGGTCGGCAGGCCCGGGCGGCCTCAGCCGCGGTTCGGTCGCGGCCGACGGGTGGTGAGGCGCTCGGCCCCGGCCTTCGCGCCGCGGCGGGCGGCGACCCGCAGGCCCTGCAGGATCACGCCGGAGATCGTCGCCCACAGCAGGAGCTTCCACAGCGGCTGGTCGTCCTCGGGGTCCTTGACCGCGGCGATCTCGGCCTTCGAGGCGCCGTCCTTCTTGAGCTGCTTGCGGCGCGCGGCGACGTCCTTCTGGGCGGCCTTCTGGGTCTTCACGGTGGGGGCGTCCTCGCCGAAGACGGCCCCCCAGCCGGCCTCTGCGGCCTTGCTGCCGATCTGGGCCGCGACGATCCCGGCCACGGGGACGATGATGCTCACGAGCGGATTGGCCACGGTTTCCTCCAGGCGTCGGTCGACGGTCGGCGGTGCGCCGATGCGGGTGGGGCGGTCAGCTGACCGGTGCGCAGCGGGTCAGCGTTCAGCGGATCGCTGCGCAGCGGCTCAGTATGCCCCGGCGTACTGAGCGTAATAGGTTCCCATGTCGTCCGTGCGCAGGGCCTCCCGCAGCACGTCCATCGCCTCCTCGTCGGTGGCCACGACGCTCGCCCCGCCGCTGGTGGTGGTGGGGCCGCCGTGGGGCACCGAGAGGAAGTACAGGTCGCCGCTGCGGATCGAGCGCAGGGACAGGCCCAGCTGCACCATGGACGAGGCGGTCAGGCCGTCGTCGGTGGTGAGGTACGGGGAGATCGAGTCGACCGTGTCGGCGAGCTTGCCGGGATCGCTGAGGGTGTCGGCGCTGATGAGCTTGTCGGCGATGCCCTTGAGCACGGCCTGCTGGTTGCGGTTGCGCTGGAAGTCGCCGTCGGCGAACTGCTTTCGCTGGCGCACGAAGGTCAGCGCCTCGGCGCCGTCCATGGACTGGGTGCCCTCGGTGAACTGGACCCCGTCGGCCTCGAAGGTCATCGGGACCTGGACGTCGATGCCGCCGAGGGTGTCCACGAGCCCCTGGATGCCCTCGAAGTCGATGAGCGCCACGTGGTCGATGGGCACCCCGGTGTAGTTCTCCACGGTGGTCACCGCCAGGCTCAGCCCGCCGAAGGCGAGGGCGGCGTTGATCCGGTCCCGGCCGTGCCCGGGGATCTCGACGTACAGGTCGCGGGGGAAGGAGGTGACGTACACGGTCTCCCCGTCGCCGGCGACGTGCACGAGCATCATCACGTCCGAGCGCTGCCCGGTGACGCCCGAGGCGGCGGCCTCCTCCTCGGAGCGCTTGTCCGAGCCCAGCAGCAGGAAGTTCTGCCCGGCGGTGTCCTCGGGGCGCTCGCCGTCGGAGGCGCCGCGGGTGATCTCCACGACCGAGCGCTTCTCGTAGGAGGAGCGCAGGGAGTTGAGGTACCCGCCGATCACGAGGCCCACTCCCAGCACGAGCGCGGCCACGAGGCCGAGGGCGATGAGGGCTGCGCGCCGTCCCTTCTTGCGATCGGGATCCGGTGCGTCGCCGTCCTCCCAGTCGGAGGGCAGGTCGACGTCGGCGCTCTGATTCATCGGGGGTTCCCCTCGTTCGGTGCCGCCGAGGCGGTCACACCCTGGTGTAGGCGAGATCCCATATTAGGCGCCCGGCCTGCATTCCCTTGTTCTCGAAGCTCGTCTTCACACGACCCTCGAATCGCGGTGCCCATCCTGTGGAGGCCATGCCCTCGGGCACGCGGTCCGAGCTGGTGCCCTCCGGGCGCGGACCGTCGGGGTGCAGCAGCTCCAGCTCCTCCCGCGCATCCAGCTCACGGCGCATGTGGTGGGCATACTGCGCCCAGTCGGTGGCCAGGCGGAACCGGGCCCCGGGGGCGAGCAGCGGCAGCACCGCGTCCAGGAAGGGCGGGTTGATGATGCGGCGCTTGTGGTGGCGGGCCTTGGGCCACGGATCGGCGAAGTAGACCCACAGCTCGTCGATCGAGCCCTCGGGCAGCATCGCCGGCAGGGCGCGCTGGGCGTCCAGCGGCAGCAGGCGCAGGTTCGCGGGCCGTCCGGCGCGGTCCACGCGCGCGAGGGTCTGCGCGAGTCCCGGACGGTACACCTCCACGCCGAGGTGGTCGCGCTCGGGATGGGCGGTGGCGGCCGCGACGATGTTCTCGCCCAGGCCGCTGCCCACCTCGACGACGAGCTCGGCGCGGCGGCCGAACAGCTCCGCGAGGTCCAGGCGCGCCTCGTCAGCCGGCAGGGTGTCGCGGTGGCCGCGCGGGGGATCCAGGGCGTAGTCCTCCGAGAGCCGGTCCCAGGCGCTCTGCCGGCTCGGGCTCAGCCGCTCACCGCGGCGGACGAAGGAGACGACGTCGCGATGGGTGCGGCCCTCGGGCGCGCGGGCGTCCGACGGGGCCTCTGCGTCCGGGAGGGAGGAGTCCGGGACGGAGGAGTCCGGGGCGGCGGCCGAGTCGGCGCGGGGTTCGGGAGTGCTCACCGGTTCAGGAGCTGCGGCGCACGGCGCCGTCCTCGACGACGACCCGCACCTCGGGGAGATGGCGGGTGGCGGGGCCGTTCAGCACCTCGCCGGTGGCCGCGTCGAAGCGGGAGCCGTGGCAGGGGCAGTCCAGCTCCTCGCCCTCCTGGCTGAGCGCGCAGCCGTTGTGGGTGCAGTAGCCGGAGTAGGCGGTGAGGTCCTCGCCGCTGCCGCGCACCAGGAGCACGAACGGCTCCTGCCCGCCGAAGTTCACCAGGGTCGAGGCGTTCTCCGGCACCTCGTCCAGAGAGATCTCGCCGTCCGACGCGCGCAGCGGCTCGGCCGTGCCGAAGCCCTGGTCGTCCGGGGCGCACGCGGCGAGGCCGCCGAGCCCGGCCGCGGTGGCGGGCAGCAGGAGGGCGTGGCGGCGGGAGAGGCAGGGGCGTTCCATGCACGACAGGATAGTCAGCGCCGTGAGCGGGGGCGCTCAGGCGCGGGCGGGTGTGACGGCCGCGACGGGGTGCCGCCGGGCTCGGGCGGCGACGTTGCGCCTCAGCCGCTGCGCCTCAGACCTCGGCCGCCTCGATCTCGCGGGGATCCCAGGTGAGGATGCCGTCCGCGCGCCAGCCGCGGTCGCGCACCGCGTCCAGCGCCTCCCGGCGCCGGGCCGGGGTGAGGCGATCCAGGTACAGCGACCCCTCGAGGTGGTCGACCTCGTGCTGGAGGGCGCGAGCGAGCACGCCGCCCTCGTCCTCGACCACGACCTCGTTCCCCTCCAGGTCCGTGCCGGTGACGCGGGCGCCCCGGTGACGGGCGGTGGGGAAGCCCTCGCCGGGCACGGACAGGCAGCCCTCGAGGGTCTCCTCGTCGAGCTCCAGCCCGCCGAACCGCTCCAGGACGGGGTTGATCACCACGCCGCGGCGGAGCGTGCCCTCCGCGTCGGGGCACGAGTACACGAACAGCCGCCAGCGCGAGCCGACCTGCGGAGCGGCGAGGCCCGCGCCGCTGGCCGCGTCGTTGGTCTCGAACATGTCCGCGACCAGGGTGCGGAGCTCGTCGGTGACCTCGCGGACCCTCCGGGTGCGCTGGGCGAGGGCGCGGTGGCCGACGATGGTGATCGGGCGGACGGTCATGCGGAGGTCTCTCCTCGACTGGGCGGGTCGGCGGGCTGGTCATCGGGCACGGGCTGGCCTTCGGGCGCGGGCTCATCGTCCGACGGGAGCGGGTCGCTGGTGACGCGATGGTGCTCGGGCGGGTTCACGGCCAGCGGGTTGCGGGCGTCGACGATCCAGGGGCTGCGCTCGCGGACCAGGGGCTCGCCGCTGCGGGCGGCCTCGGCGACCTCGCGGCCCAGCTCCTCGGCCTCGGCGGCGTCGGCCGCGAGGAAGTCCAGGGTGTGGGTCGCGTGCGGTGCGAGCACGATGTGGTGCCAGGCGTCGAGCCCGGTCGCGATCTGCCGGGCGCGGAGGAACTCGGCGTCCAGTGCCGCGCCGGTGATCACCACGATGTTCGACACCCACATCAGCAGCAGGATCGCGATGAGGCCGTTCAGGACGGTCAGCACCTCGGCGAAGCGGGTCGCGTAGACCATGAGCCGTCCCGCGAGCAGCGCGGTGCCGAAGAGGGTGAGCACGCTCAGGGTGGAGCCGAGCGTCATCAGCCGGTAGCGGGGCAGGCGGACGTTCGGGAAGAGGTAGTAGGCCAGCGACACCCCGATGGTCAGGATGACCAGCAGGATCGGCCACTTCACGACGTTCCAGGCATGGAAGGCGAAGCTGGGGATGCCGATGAACTCGCCGATCCGCTGGCTGGCTTCGCCGCCCATGATGATCATGCCGATCGCCAGCAGCACCACGGCGACGATCAGCACCGTCTCGCCGAACACGATGGTGCGGAACCACAGGAAGGGCCGACCCTCACGGGTGTCGTAGACGCGGTGCAGGGCGCGGTGGAAGGCGGCGACGCCGTTGGAGGCCGAGATCAGCGAGCCGAGCGTGCCCAGCAGCAGCCCGAGCACGCCGCCCGAGGTGGAGGAGACCGCCTGGATCGCCCCGATGTAGGGCCGGGGGTCCAGCGTCGGGAAGATCTCGGTGATCAGGCCCGAGAGCGCCTGGAGCGTCTCGGTCTCCACGCCGATCAGGGACATCATCGACACGCCCGCGACCGCGCCGGGGAACAGCGACAGCAGCAGGTAGAAGGTCATCGTCCCGGCCACGTCCCACACCTGGATGTCCAGCAGGCGCATCCGCACCCGGTTCAGGACGTGCAGGATGCTCAGCCGGGGCCGGTCGAGCTCGACCTGCGGCCGGGGCCGGCGCGGACGGGATGCGGTCACCGTGGAGCTGCTCCGAGGGTCGAGGGCGGGGCCGGGACCGCGGACGTCGGCCCGGCAGGGCGGGGCGCCCTGATCGGGCGCTGTGGAGCCTAGTCCACCCCGCCGCCCGCGCCCCGCCGCCGCGACGCGCCGATCAGCTCTCGTCGATGATGTCGTCCGGGTCGCTGGCCACCGGGAACTCCCACGGATCGTCCGGGTCGCCCGGCACGAAGGAGGTCATGATCGAGCCGTCGGCACGGGCATCGCCGAGGCCGACGGGCCTGGCCAGCACCGCATCGTCCAGCAGCGGACCCTGGTCTGCGAGGGGCACGGAGACCCCGTCGGCCGTGATCCGCACCCGCTCCCCGCGCACCGAGATCTCGAGCTCCTCCCCGGTCTCGAGCGTGAAGGAGATCTCCTCCTTCACCAGCCGCACCCGGAAGCGGGAGCCGCGCACCGTGAGCGGGAAGGCGAGCTCGGGCCAGTCCGCGGGCAGGCGCGGGTCGAAGGAGATCTCCCCGTCCTCGTGGCGCATGCCGCCGAAGCCGTGGACCAGCGCGTTCCACACACCGCCGGCCGAGGCGATGTGCACGCCGTCGGCGGTGTTGTGGTGGAGGTTCGCGATGTCGACGAAGAGTCCCGCGCGGAAGTAGTCCAGCGCCGCCTTCTGGTGGCCGACCTCCGCCGCCATGATCGACTGCACCACGGCCGAGAGGGACGAGTCACCGGTGGTGATCGGGTCGTAGTACTCGAAGTCGGCGCGCTTCTCCTCCGCGGTGAACTCGCTGCCGCGCAGGAACTCCGCGAGCACCACGTCGGCCTGCTTGAGCACCTGGAAGCGGTAGATCACCAGCGGGTGGTAGTGCAGCAGCAGCGGGAACGCCTCTTCCGGCGTGCTGGCCACGTCCCAGATCTCCCGCTCCAGGAAGCGGTCCTCCTGGAGGTGGATGCCGAGGGACTCGTCCTTGGCCACGAACATGCCGTCCGCGCAGGCGTCCCACTGCTCCAGCTCGCCCTCGTCGAGCTCGAGCTCGATGCGCATCGCATCGTAGGCGGCGGGGTCGGCCTCGCGCAGCTCGCGCACCGCCCGGGCGGCGCGGCGCAGGTTGAATCGGGCCATGACGTTGGTGAACAGGTTGTTGTTCACGACGGTCGTGTACTCGTCGGGGCCGGTGACGCCGTTGATGTGGAAGCTGGCCCGCCCCTCGGCAGTGACCCTCCAGAAGCCGAGGTCCGACCACATGCGTGCGGTCTCCACCAGCACCAGCACCCCGTCGCGGTGCTGGAACTCCATGTCGCCCGTGACGTCCACGTACTGGCTGAAGGCGTAGGAGACGTCCGCGTCGATGTGGTACTGCGCGGTGCCGGCGGCGTAGTAGGCCGAGGCCTCGTCGCCGTTGATGGTGCGCCAGGGGAACAGCGCACCGCGCTGGTTCAGCTCCCGGGCGCGCTCACGGGCGTTGGGCAGCATGTTGGTGCGGAAGCGCAAGGCGTTGCGCGCCCAGCGCGGCTGGGTGAACGTGAGGAACGGGACCACGTAGATCTCGCTGTCCCAGAAGTAGTGGCCCTCGTAGCCGGAGCCGGTCACGCCCTTGGCGGGGATGCCCCACTGGTCCGAGCGGGCGGTGGCCTGGGCGAGCTGGAACAGGCACCAGCGGGTGGCCTGCTGGGCGGCGGGCTGGCCGGGCAGCTGGACGTCCGAGCTCTCCCAGAAGGCCGCGAGGTAGTCGCGCTGTTCGGCGTGATGGTGCTCGAAGCCGTGCGCCCGCACCCGGTCCAGGGTGCGGCGGCAGCGGTCGAACAGCTCCCGATGGGGGACCGAGCGGGAGGAGTGGTAGGCCACGGACTTGCGCACCGTGAGCGAGGTGCCCTCCTCGAGGTGGGCCCGGATCACCTGCCGTCCGAGATCGACGGAGGTGTCCACCAGCTGCTCGACCTCGACGTCGGACTCCACCTGGTGGTCCGCGCCGACGGCGAGGGTCATGCCCGAGCGCGCCACCCGGTAGCCCAGCAGCATCCGCCGCTCGGAGTGCCAGTCCTGCAGCGGCTCGAGCACGCGATGGGTGAAGGCGGTGGTCTGGCGCGGATCGGCCTTATCGGTGATGGGGCCGCCGGCGACGCCCTTGCCAAAGTCGTCCAGGAAGTCCTCGCGGTTGATGATCTGCGAGGAGACCGCGATCGGGGCGGAGCCCTCGAGCATCTCCACCCGCAGGGTCATCAGGGCCAGGTGCCGCTGCTCGAAGGAGACCATGCGCGAGGTGGAGACCTTCACCCGCTTCCCGGCCGGGGTGCGCCAGATCAGCTCGCGGCGCAGCACCCCCTCGCGGAAGTCGATCCAGCGCTCGTACTCCTCGAGATCCGCGATCGACAGCAGCAGCGGCTCGTCGTCCACGTACAGCTTCAGCACCGACGAGTCGGGCACCGAGATCATCGTCTGGCCGGTGCGGGCGAAGCCGTACGCGGACTCGGCGTGGTTGATGTCCCAGGTCTCGTGGAAGCCGTTGAGGAAGGTGCCGTGGTGCTCGGCGTCGCGACCCTCCTCGGGGGTGCCGCGCATGCCCATGTAGCCGTTGGCGGTGGCGAAGAGGGTCTCCATCAGGCCCAGGTCGCCGTTCGGGCGGGACTCGACCAGGCGCCACTCGTCCACGGGCAGGCGGGTGCGGTCCACCGGATCGGTGGGCACGGAGCGCAGGCGGGTCATGCGAGCTCCTCGAGGTCGGCCACGACGAGCGTGGCGCCGGCATCGGTCAGGGCCTGGGCGCCCGCACCGCGGTCCACGCCGACCACGGCGCCGAAGCCGCCGGCCGCACCGGCCGCGACACCGGAGACCGCATCCTCGTAGACCACCGCGTCCGACGGGTCGACGCCCAGCAGGGCGGCGGCGCGCAGGAAGGTGTCCGGCGCGGGCTTGCCGGGCATGCCCTCGCGAGCTGCGACGTTCCCGTCGACGACGTGCTCGAAGCGGTCGCTCAGCCCGGCGCCGCGCAGCACCTCCTCGGCGTTGCGGGAGGAGGAGACGATCGCGAGGCGCGCCCCCTCGGGCAGGGCGTCGAGGTAGGCGACGGTGCCGGGGTAGGGGGCGACGCCCTCTTCCCGCAGCAGCTCCAGGACCTCGTCGTTCTTGCGGTTGCCGAGACCGCGCACGGTCTCCTCGCCCTGGGGTTGGTCGCCGGGGTCGGAGTCCTCGCCCTCGGGGATCGAGATCCCTCGGGACTCGAGGAAGCCGCGCACCCCGTCGTAGCGGGGACGGCCGTCGACGTGGGCGAAGTAGTCGGCGTCGGTGTACGGCTCGGCGATGCCGCGGGAGGCGAGGAAGCCGTCGAACATCGAGGCCCAGGCGCGCATGTGCACCTCGGCGGTCGGGGTGATCACGCCGTCCAGGTCGAACAGGTGCGCCGTGAGCTCGGTCGGTCGGGAGGTTTGCGGTGAAGTCACGCGCCCATGCTACGAGGGCGTCTGCGACGGGTCACGCCCGGGGAGGCGGACCCGGGGCCGTGGGTGGGGCGAGGCCAGGCGTGAGGCACGCCTCGCCGCCGGGCGTCCACGACGCGCTCCATCCCATGGCACGGGTCCCGCCGCTGGGCTACTCTGCGGATGTCCGCGCCCGTGCGAGCGCACCGGTGCGGAGCGGCTGCGATCCTTCTGAGGAGAAGATGACTGTCACCGAGTCGCTGCCCGCCCTCGAGGCGGTGCGTCGAGAACTCGAGATCGACGAACGGGCCCCGGGCGGCCACCCGCAGGTGCGGGTCGTGCTCACCCTCTCCACCAACCTGGACCTGGCCCCGGCACAGCTGTGGCCCCTGCTCACCCGGCCCGCGGAGCTCGGCTCCTGGTATGGCCGGGTCGACGGGGACCTGCACGAGGGCGGGCGCTTCACCGCGCCGCGCGGTGCGAGCGGGAGCATCCTGGAGGTCGAGGAGCCCCATCGTCTGAGCCTCGTGTGGGAGCAGGAAGGCGCCCAGGACCTGCTCCTGCTGCGCCTGGACCCCGAGGACGACGGCACCACCCTCCTGCGCCTGCGCCAGACGGCGCTCGTGGACCGCGAGCGCTTCGACCAGGAGGGCCCCGGGTCCCTCGCCCTGCACTGGGAGCTCGCGCTGCTGGCCCTGGTGGCCCGCACCGACGGGTGGCGCACCGGCTGCCTCACCGAGGTGCCGGTGCCCACGGCCGAGTGGCAGCGCAGCGAGGAGGGGCGCCGCTACCTGCGCGCCTGGTCCGTGCGCTGGGCGGCCGAGGCCGTCGCCGCCGGGATGGATGAGGACGCCGCCCGCCGCACCGAGTCCGAGATCGCGGGCGCCGGGCTGGCCGACTGACCGGAGAGGTCGACCCGCGGGCCGCGAAGGCCCGTCGGCCGCGAAGGCTCGTCGGACACGCAGGTCCGTCGGCCGACGGGAGTCGTCCCGACCTCGCCCGCGTCCGGCGGGCGGAACTCTTTGCCCCGGCTCACGACCCGGTGACACACTGCGGCGGTGACCTCTCCTGCGCCCGCTCCCCGCCCCCGGGACGGACGCACCCCCGCGCAGGTGCTGCGCGGGCTCACCCCGTCGGTCTACGCCCCGAGCCTGCTGGAGTTCATCGGCCTGGCCGCGCTGATGCCCGTCATCCCGCTGCTCGCCCGCGACCTCGGGTTCTCCGTCCCGCAGGCCGCGGCGCTGTCGACCATCTTCGGCCTCGCCTCCTTCCTCGGACCGATCCCTGCCGGGCGGATGATCACGGCGCTTGGCGCCCGCGCCTCCCTCGTCCTCACCGGCTGCCTGCTCGTTGTGGTCAACGTCCTCGCCTTCGTCCTGATCGCGCCCGCGCTCGGCGGGGGCGGCGACGCGCTGCACCGGGGTGCGCTCATCGGACTGCTGTTCGTGATGGCGGCGAGCACCCAGGTGTGGCAGCTGGGACGCCAGGCCTACCTCGGCACTGCCCTGCCTCCCACCATGCGCGCCCGCGGCATGACCCTCTTCGGCGGCGTGATCCGGCTGGGGGAGATCCTCGGCCCGCTGGTCGGCGCGGTGGTCATGACGGTGGGGAACATGGCCTGGGTCTTCCTGCTCTTCGCCGTCACCGCCGCAATCGCCACCGTCATGGTCGCCGTGTTCCTCCCGCCCGGGGAGGCGCGCCCCAGCGCCTCGCGGGAGCAGTCACGGGCCGAGGGCTCACCGGCCCGTCGGCCCCGCACCGAGGCGAAGGTGCGCCTGGACCGTGCGGTGCTGGGGCGGATGGTCGCCGTGGGCCTCGGGATCTCGCCGGTGATGATGGCGCGGGTGAACCGGCCCGTGATCGTGCCGCTGCTGGGGGAGGCGCTGGGCCTGGACCCGGTGTGGATCTCCATCGTGTTCGGCATCAGCGCCGCGCTCGAGATCCTCATGGTGCTGCCGGCCGGCACCCTCATGGACCGCTTCGGCCGCGCCGCCGTCGCCGTCCCGTGCGCGCTCGTGATGGGCGTCGGGTTCCTGCTGCTCGCGCTCATGGGGACCACCCTGGAGGGCGGCGGCACCACCGCCGCGGTCCTCGCCCTGCTGGTGCCGAGCCTGCTGATCGGGCTCGGCAACGGGCTCGGCTCGGGGATCGTGATGACCCTCGGGATCGACGTGTCCCCGGTGCACGGCCGCACCGGCTACCTCGCCTGGTGGAACACCATGCTCGGCGCGGGCCGGCTCGCCGCGCCGCTGATCGTCACGGGCATCACCCTGGTCGCGCCCGTCGCCGCGGCCGGTGCCGCCACCGGTGCGCTGTGCCTGGCGGGCGGGCTCTGGCTCGCACGCACGCTGCCCCGCGTCACACCGTCCGGGGGGACCCGGAGGCGCTGACGCGGGGCAGCGTGGAGGGGGAACGGCCGCACCGCTCGCGCGGTGGCCGGCTCAGGCGATGATGCCGCTCAGGCGGCGGTGTCGACCAGCGCGTTCTCGGCGGTGGTCTGCAGCAGCTCGGAGGCCTCGTCGCGGGAGACCGCGCGGGCGATCGCGATCTCGGAGGCCAGCGGGTCGATGGCCTGCTTGAGCAGGTTGCGCTCGGCGAGGCTGGACGGGGTGCCGCCGGAGTCGCGCATGATCGAGCGGATCACCTCGACGCGGTCGGTGAGGCGACCGGTCTGGAGCTGCATCTGCAGGGACTTGATGCGGTGCGCCCAGGAGGCCTTCTTCTCGGGGACCTCGATCGGCTCGGACAGCTGCGCGATCAGTCCGTCGATCTCCTCGTTGCCGAGGATGGGGCGGAGCCCGATGACGTCCTTGCCGTCGGCAGGGACGGAGATCCGCATCTCGTCACCGATCACCTCGAGGTCGACGTAGGACCGTTCGGTCCCGCGGACCGTGCGGGTGCAGGTGGAGACGATGCGCACCGGCCCGTGGACGGGGTGGGTGAGCACGTCACCGGTCTTCGGGACGGTGGTGTCGACAGCGGCATCGGCAACGGACAAGGGGTACCTCCTCGATGGACCAGCGCACCACCGGCACCCCGGCCCTGGTGGGGTCGGGGCGGACGCCCAGCATCACAGCGCCCCGATCCATGGTCGGGGCGGAGGGCTGGGGGAACGACTCGAGTGGCGTTCGACCTGCAGGAACAGGCGACGACACCTGCGATGGCACCGCACCATTCTCTCACGGATCTGACAGCAGATCCAGAGCGTGACGTCTCCGGCTACATCACACCGGACTGCTGGTGACGGCGGCGCGCCGAGGGGTCCGGAGGTCCCGAACGGTGGGTGGTGTTGGATGGGGTCATGCCGCGCCGTCGCCCCTCCCGCTCTCCCGAGACCGAGCACCCGCTGGTCCGCTTCGACGAGGTCGGGGTGGTGCGCGACGGGATCGTGCTCCTGCTCGAGGCCAGCGGCACGGTGGACGCGGGGGAGACGCTGGCCGTGACCGGGCCGAACGGCGCGGGGAAGACGACGCTGCTGCGCGTTCTGGCCGGGCTGTGGACCCCGACGGCCGGCACCGTGCGGATCGCCGGGAGGGAGCCGGACGACCGCGACCGGCGGGTCCGCGCCGACCTCGCCGCGCTCATCGGACCCCCGCAGACCGCCCGGGACCTCACCGTCGTCGAACATCTCCAGTTCGTCGGGGCGACCTGGGGGACCCCGGCCGACGAGGCCCGGCGGAAGGCTGAGGCGCTGCTCGACCGGCTCACGCTCTCCCACCTCGCGATGCGCTTCCCGCACGAGCTCTCGAGCGGCCAGACCCAGCTGCTCGCCCTCGCCCTGACGCTCGCCCGGCCCGGGCGCGTTCTCCTCCTGGACGAACCGGAGCAACGACTGGACGAGGAGCGCCTCGGCCTGGTGATCGATCTGCTCCGCGAGCGGACCGGGGCCGGCACCGCGCTCGTGATGGCAACCCACAGTCCTCGGCTCGTCGAGGAGCTCGCGACCTCGCGGCTCCACCTCGAGGAGGCGGCGGCGTGAGCAGCGATCTGCAGGCCGTCAGGGAGGTCTGGGCCACCCGCTCCCGCGCCCGCACAGGCGGAGAGATCCTCTACCTCCTGTACGTCGGGGTGCTGAGCGTGCTGATCTTCGGCCTCCCCGCGCTGCGCTCGGCCGGGAACGCACTCGCCCGCCCCGATGTGCTGCCCTGGCTCCGGGCCGCGGACTCGGGGACGTGGGTGGTCGCGGGCGCTCTCGCCGTCGCAGGAGCACTGGTGATGCTCGGGGCCGTGCGCGGGCCCGCACTGCTTGCCCCCTTCTTCACCGCGACCCTCGCCTCCAGCAGGATCCGGCGCCGGGACGTGCTGTGGCGGCCGCTGCTGCGGGCCCTGCTCGTCCCGCTGCTCGGGAGCGTGGTCCTCGCGGCGTTGGTCGGTGCGACGCTCGTCAGCGCCGGGAGTGCGACCGCCGCTGCGGTGGTGTGGGCTGTGCCGGCCGCGGTCGGCACGGGCCTGCTGCTGGGCTGCGCCTGGCTGGTGGGAGAGGTGCTGCCGGCGGTGCCACGCCGGCTGACGGCCGCCGCCCTCCTCCTCGCAGCCGTGCTCTGCGCGGTGTTCCCGGTCCTCGCCGGACCCGGCGCGCTGCTCGCGGCGGATGTGCCGGTCGCGGCCCGGTCGCTCTGCCTCCTCGCCGCCGGTCTCCTCGGCCTCGCCGTGAGCATCCCCTCGCTCGATCGGATCCGCGGTCAGGTGCTGGCGGAGCAGTCGACGCGCTGGGAGACCGCGGCGACCATCGCCACGACGGGGGACATGGTCAGCGCGTCCGGGATGTTCCGCTCGCCCCCGTCGGCAGGGCGTCGCCTGCCCGCGGTCGGGGGTGGGCCGCTCGCGATGGTCTTCGCCCGCCGCGATGCCTTCGCCTGGCTGCGCAGCCCGGAGCGTCTGGTGATCGGTATCGGGCTGGGGCTGACCTCGGCCGTGGCGCTGGCCGCCAGCGGTCTCGTCACCGGCCCGGTCGCCTGGACCGTGGCCCTGCTCGGCGGTGCGGGCCTGTGGGCGGCGTCGGGGGTGTTCGTGGACGGCATCCGCCACGGGGTCCACACGCTCGGAGCGCCGCCGCTGTTCGGTCCGGGGGCCGGGGAGCAGGTTCTCCTGCACGCGCTCGCGCCGACGGTGATGCTGTCCGTCCTCGCCGTGCTCGGCGGGGTGGTGCCGGGACTGCTGTCAGGGGCGGAGGCGCCGGGCGGGGCGCTGCTCCCGCTCGCTCTCGTCCCCGTGCTGGTGGCGGGACGGGCACGCGATGCGGCGAAGGGCCCCTTGCCGCTGATCCTCATCACCCCGATGCCCACGCCCCAGGGAGACATGGCGGTGCTGCCGATGCTGGCCTGGCAGTCCGACGCGATCCTCCTGGCGCTGGTGGCGACCGCGGTGCTCGTGGTGCTCGTGCCGCACGGCATCGGGGCGGTCCTCGTCGGGACGCTGACGATGACCGTGCTCACCGCACTCATGGCGGTGCGGCGCCTGCGCGCGCTGCGCGACTGACCCGGGCGCCGCCCGTCGGCCCGTCGGTTCAGTCGCGAGGATGCGCGGCGATGACCTCGCCGAGCCGCCCGATCGCGTCCTCGATGACCTCGGGGGAGTGGGTGACGAAGCTCAGCCGCATCGTGGAGCGGTCGGGGTTGTCGGCGAAGAAGGACCAGCCCGGCAGGTAGGCGACGCCGGCGTCGACGGCCGCGGGGAGCATCTCCTGGGCGTCGTAGCCCTCGCCGAGCGCCGCCCACAGGAACATGCCGCCCTCGGGGTGGGTGACGTGCGCGCCCCCCGGCAGGATCGGGGCGATCGCGCGGGCCATCGCATCGCGGCGCTCGCGGTAGATCCCGCTGACCGTCGCGACGTGCCCGTCGAGGTCCGCGGTCTCGAGGTACCGGGCGACCGTCAGCTGGTCCACCACGGAGGACTGCATGGAGATCGCGGCCTTCGCCACCGCCAGGGTGTCCAGGATCGCGCCCTCGGCCCGCATCCAGCCGATCCGCACGCCGGGGCTCATCAGCTTGCTCATCGAGTTCAGCAGGATGGTGCGCTCGCCCATCCCGGGCAGCGCCGCGATCGGTGCCCAGGTGCTGCCGGTGAAGCTCAGCGCCCCGTAGGGGTCGTCCTCGATCAGCGGCACCCCGGTGCGCAGCAGCACGTCCGCGACAGCGCGGCGCCGCTCGATCGGCATGGTGCGCCCGGTGGGGTTCTGGAAGGTGGGGATCAGGTAGACCATCTTGGGGTGATGGGTGCGGATCGCCTCCTCGAGCGCCTCCGCGATCACGCCGTCGTCGTCGGTGTCCACGCCGATCATCCGCGCGCCGTGCACCGAGAAGGCCTGCACCGCGGCGAGGTAGGTCGGGGACTCCACGAGCACCACGTCACCGGGCTCGAGCAGGGCCTGGGCGACGACGAACAGCCCCTCCTGCGAGCCGGACGTGACCCGGATCTGCGAGGCGTCGGTGGGCAGGTCGCGGGACAGCCGGCGCGCCGCCTGCTCGCGCAGCTCGATCTCGCCCTCGCTGACCCCGTACTGCAGGGCGCGGTGCCCCTGATGGGAGAGCACCCAGTCGTAGCAGGCGGTGACGTCCTCGAGCGCGAACAGCTCCGGGTCGGGGATGCCGCCGGCGAAGGAGACGACGCCCTCGAGCGCGGCCATCGCGAAGATGTCCTTCAGCGGCGAGGACTCCATCCCGGCGTAGCGGGCGGCGACGGGGAAGCGGAACGGGGCGGTCATCGGGGGCGTGGTCATCGCTCCATCGTGTCACGCGAGGGCGGCGCCCTCGAGGAGCAGCAGTGCCTGTTTCGTCTCGATCCCGCCGGCGTACCCGGTCATCGCGCCGTCCGCGGCGAGGACCCGGTGGCAGGGCACCACGATCGACAGCGGATTGCGCCCGACGGCCGCGCCGACCGCCTGGGAGGCCCGGGGCCGGCCGAGCTCCCGCGCGATCCCGCCGTAGGTGGTGGTCTCCCCGCGCGGGATGGCGCGCAGCAGGCGCCACACCTCCTGCTGGAAGTCGGTGCCGTGCGGGGCCAGCGGCAGGTCGAAGTCCTCGCGCTCGCCGGCGAGGTAGGCGAGCAGCTGGCGCTCCGCCGTATCCAGCAGCGGGTCGGTCCCGCCCGCCGCCTCGCCCAGGCGCTCCGGGCGCGGCGGATGGGACTGGTCGCGACGCCACACGCCGGTGAGGGCCTCGCCCTCGGCGGCCAGCACGTAGTCGCCGAGCGGGGTGGTCACCCAGCGGTGGCGCGGGGCGGTGGTGGGGGTCATGGGCGAGGTCCTTCCTCGGGGAGGTCGGTGCGGGGTGGGAGGTCGGTGCGGACTCTTCGGTCTGCGCGGTCGATGTGGTTGGTGCGATCGGTGCTGCCGGTGCGAGGGGCAGGGTGCGGCCGACGGTCGCCGCGCAGCGAGGCCTGGTGGTGCCACAGGTGCAGCGTCGCGTAGGACCGCCACGGCGAGGCGGCGGCCAGCGACGCCTGGAGCCCGGGGTGGTCCTCGGCGAGGCCCAGGTCGCGGGCGGCGGCGAGCAGGGCCGCGTCCCTCGCGGGGGAGAGGTCCACGGCCCGCACGGTGCGCAGCAGCGCATAGTCCGCGGTCCACGGGCCCACGCCGCGCAGAGCCAGCAGCTCCTCGCGCAGCGCACCGACCGGCAGGGTCGGATCCAGCGCCTGCGCCGCAGGGACCGCGACGGCCAGTGCCTCGCGGCGGGCGCCGGGGCCGCGGAACCACTCCGCCGCCGATGCGGCGGCGAGGACGGGGTCCACCGGCAGGCGGTGCACCCCTGCACTTCGCATCCCCGCGGGCAGCTCCTCGGTGTGCAGGTCGGTGGCGCGGGTGATCTGCTCGCGCGCCTGGGCGGTGGTGATCTGCTGTCCCGTGATCGCCCACAACAGCGCCTCGCCGAGGTCCGGCAGGCCGGGCAGGCGCACCCCGGGCCGGTCCGCGACCAGGCCGGCGAGGGCGGGGGAGGTGCCTGCGAGGCCCTCGTCGATGCCGACGGGATCCGCGTCGAGGTCCAGCAGGCGGCGCAACAGCGCGATCGCGGCGGCATGGTCGCGCAGGTCGGCGAGGTGCAGGGTCAGCGGCAGCGGACCGTCGGCGGCGAGGTCCACCTGGGCGAGTGCAGGACCGTGGGGCAGGCTCAGCGCCCGCGTCCACCGCAGGTCCTCGAGGCTCTCCACCCCCTCCACGGCGCGGTGCGCCAACCAGTCCGCGAGCCCGGCGCCGTCGAAGGGGCGCCGCACCGCCAGGCGTGCGGTGAGCACTGCCCCGTCGGATCCGGGGCTCGCGGAGCCCCCGGCCCGCGCCCGGTCGGCCGATGCCCGGTCCTCGGGCGCCGCGGCCCGCCGGGCCCGCTCGCGCACCACCGAGGGTGCGTGGCCGTAGATGCGGGAGAAGGTGTCGTGGAACTGACGCTCGGAGCCGAAGCCCGCCGCGTGCGCGACCGTCGCGAGCGGCACGTCGGAGCCTGCGACCAGCTCGTGGGCCCGTCGCGCCCGGCGCAGCCGGGCATGGGCGAGGGCACCCGCACCGGTCCGGTCCACCAGCGCCCGGTGCAGGGTCCGCTCCGACACGGCGAGGCGCCGGGCGAGAGCCGGGACGCTCCCGTGCTCGTCCAGTGCGCCCTGCTCGATCAGGCGCAGCGCCCGCCCGGCGAGGGTGCCGGCCGGATCCGCGTCCGGACTGCCGGGCGGGGCCGTCGGCCCGCAGCGCTTGCACGCCCGGTACCCGGCGGCGACGGCCGCGGCGGCCGACGGGACGAACTCGACCCCGTCCCGCCGCGGGGTCCGTGCCGGGCAGGAGGGGCGGCAGAAGATGCCCGTCGAGCGCACGCACGTGAAGAACATGCCGTCGAACCGGGTGTCCCGCGCCCGGATCGCGGCATAGCGCTCGTCGTCGGTCATCGCTGTCATGGCTCCAGTGAACCCCCTCGCGGCCTGGGGCACCAGCGGGATCCGGTCATCGCGGCCCGGCGGCGGGACCATCGGCCGACGGAGGCCCCCGTCCCGTCTCGCCCGTCGGATCCTGCGCGCCCGCCCTGTGGAGGGGACACTGGGACGATGCGCGAGATCGAGGACGACGCGAGCGGGCCTTACGGCGACGCCCTGGTCGCACGCCTGCGCGCCGCGGGCTGCGTGGCCGCCGAGGAGGAGGCGCAGGTGCTGCGCGGCGCCGCCCGCGACGAGGCCGAGCTGGAGGAGTGGACCGCCCGGCGCTGCGCGGGGGAGTTCCTCGAGCAGGTCGTCGGGCACGTGGACCTCGCGGGGGAGCAGCTCGTCGTCGCCCCCGGCGTGTTCGTCCCCCGGCAGCGCACCGCGCTGCTGATGCGCGAAGCGCTGCGCGAGGCCCGCACCCGACCCCGCCCGGTCGTGCTCGAGATGTACGCCGGGGTCGCCCCGGTCGCCGCACACCTGGCCCGCCGTCTCCCCAGCGCCCACGTGCACGCCGCCGAGCTCGACGAGCGCGCCCTGGACTGTGCCCGACGGAACCTGCCCGAGGAGGCGACCCTCCACCACGGCGACGGCTGGGTGGCGCTGCCCCCGCACCCGCCCCGCTTCGACGTGATCGCCGCCGTGCCGCCCTACGTCCCCGACGATCAGCTGCGGCTCATGCCCCGGGAGGCGCGCGAGCACAAACCGCTCACGGCGCTGCTCGGCGGCGAGGACGGCCTCGACCACGTACGCCGGATGCTCGACGGTGCCGCCGCGCACCTGACCGCGGACGGGGTGATGCTCCTGGAGATGCACCGCGACCAGGCCATGGCCGCCCTCGACCTCGTCGCGGCCCTCCCCGCGACGGAGCGCCCGTCGGCCGACGTGATCGAGGGCGACGACGGTGCCACCGCCCTGCTGCGCCTGAGGAGGGTCCCCGCCCGCGCGACCGCGCCCGCCCCGGACCTCTTGCTCCTGCGCCGGGTGCGGGACCAGATCGACCGCGAGCACCACGTGCCCCTGGATGTCGAGGCGCTCGCCGCGGGCGTGCACCTCTCCGCCGGGCACCTCAGCCGACGCTTCCGCGAGGAGTACGGGGAGCCGCCCTACTCCTATCTCATGACCCGGCGGGTGGAGCGGGCGATGACGCTGCTGCGCACCGCCGACCGCTCCGTCACCAGGATCTGCATGGACGTCGGCTTCTCGTCGCTGCGCACCTTCAGCACCCGGTTCAAGGAGCTGGTGGGCGTCTCTCCGAGCGCCTACCGCGAGCACGGCGCCGAGGTGCTGGACACGATGCCGCCGTGCATCGCCCGGAAGGTCACCAGGCCGGTCAGGAATCGAGAAGCACCGCGCGCGGAAGGCTCCTCGCGTGGGGTGCATGACCACGACATCGCCCGCACTGACCATCCACTCCAGCTTCCTCCCGCACACCGACCCCGAGGCCTCCCTCGCCTTCTACCGGGACGTCCTCGGCTCCGCAGACCTCGACGTGACCTTCGCGGCGCTCGAGGCCGCCGGCGCCGAGATCGTGCAGGAGCCGGTCGACCAGGACTACGGCATCCGCGACTGCGCGGTGCGGGACCCTGCGGGGAACATGGTCCGCATCCAGCAGGCCCAGTCCTGATCCGTCACCGCACCGCGACCTTTGCACCGCACCGATCAGGACAGGGATCCATGAGCACCGACGACCACACCTCCGGCACCTTCAGCGACGCCGAGAAGGAGGCGATGCGCGCCCGCGCCGAGGAGCTGCGCGCCGAGAAGGCGCAGGGCAAGGGCGCCAAGAAGCGCGAGAGCGACCGGGCCAAGCTCGAGGAGTTGATCGCTGGCCTGCCCGAGGCGGACCGGCGGGATGCGACGCGGGTGCACGAGATCGTCTCCCTCGTCGCCCCGCAGCTGGATGCGCGCACCTGGTACGGGATGCCGGCCTGGGCTCTGGACGGCGACGTGCTGTGCTTCTTCACCCCGGCCTCGAAGTTCGAGGAGCGCTACAGCAGCATCCGCTTCAACGCCGTCGCACAGCTGGACGAGGGGAGCATGTGGGCGGCCTCCTTCGCCGTCACCGAGGTGGGCGATGCCGCGGCGGACAGGATCGCCCTCCTGGTGCGCCGGGCCGTCGAGGGTGGGACCGCAGCAGGCTGAGCCTCAGGCGCGTCGGCACCGCTCGACGCCTCCCGGCACAGGGAAAGGGCCCTGCTCCTCGCGAGGAGCAGGGCCCTGACTTGCAATGATGCTGGAGCGGGCGACGGGAATCGAACCCGCGTAATCAGTTTGGAAGACTGAGGCTCTACCATTGAGCTACGCCCGCGTGCCGCCCCATTGAACCAGATCAGGGCGCAGGAGCACATTCCCCGCGGGCCATACGTGGGCCAGACGACATGCATCTGCTCACAGGCGTCCGGTCCCATCCCGCCGTCGCGCAGGGGGAACGGGTAATATCCCCTGGGTTGCCCTCCGGGGTGTAGCTCAGCTTGGTAGAGCACCCGCTTTGGGAGCGGGAAGTCGCAGGTTCAAATCCTGTCACCCCGACTCCGCCACCGGGTCGCCACCGCGCGAGCTCCGGGGCGCCACCCGAGAACGTCCATCTGCTGTCCATCCACAGGGAGACCTGACCAGTGAAGACCGAGTCCGAGAAGCTCAGCCCCACCCGGGTGAAGCTCACCGTCGAGGTGCCCTTCGACGAGCTGAAGCCCGCCGTCGAGGCCGCCACCAAGAAGATCGCCGATCAGGTGCAGATCCCCGGCTTCCGCAAGGGCAAGGTCCCCTCCAAGCTCGTCGAGCAGCGCTTCGGCCGCCCCGCGATCATGCAGGAGGCCGTCAACGACTCCCTGCCCGACTTCTACCAGCAGGCCGCCGCCGAGGCGGAGCTGAAGCCCGTGGGTCGCCCCGAGGTCGAGGTCACCGAGGTCCCCGGCCTGGACGGCTCCGAGGACGGCAGCCTCCAGTTCACCGTCGAGCAGGACGTGCGCCCCGAGATCGCGCTGCCCGAGTTCTCCGACGTCGAGGTCGAGATCGAGGAGCCCTCGGTCGACGACGACGCGGTCGAGGTGCGCCTGAACGAGCTGCGCGAGCGCTTCGGCACCCTGGTGGGCGTGGACCGCCCCGCCGAGGACGGCGACTTCGTCTCGATCGACATGACCGCCACTATCGAGGACGAGGAGATCGAGTCCGTCGAGGGCGTCTCCTACCAGATCGGCGAGGGCAACATGCTCGAGGGCCTGGACGAGGCCCTGATCGGCCTGTCCGCCGGCGAGACGACCACCTTCGCGTCCAAGCTGGCCGGTGGCGACCGCGCCGGCGAGGAGGCCCAGGTCAAGGTCACCGCGCAGTCCGTCAAGGTCCGCGAGCTGCCCGAGGCCGACGACGAGTTCGCCGAGATGGCCTCCGAGTTCGACACCATCGACGAGCTCAAGGAGGACCTGAAGGTCCAGGCCGCCAAGGACGCTGAGGGCAACCGCGTGGCCCTGGCCCGCAACGCCCTGCTCGAGAAGCTCCTCGACGAGGTCGAGATCCCCATCCCCGACCAGCTGGTGGAGGACGAGATCCTCACCCACCTGCAGAACGAGGGCAAGGAGGCCGGCGACCCGCACGGCGAGGAGATCCGCGAGGACACCGTCAAGGCGATCCGCGCCCAGTTCCTGCTCGACGAGATCAACGGCACCCGCCAGGTCGACGTCGACCAGAACGACCTCATGAGCTACATGACCCAGCTCTCGGCGCAGTACGGCATCGAGCCCAACCAGCTCATGCAGATGCTCGCCCAGTCCGGTCAGCTCGAGCAGATCTTCTCCGAGGTCCAGCGCTCCAAGGCCCTGGACGTGGTGCTCGCGGACGTGACCGTGAAGAACGCCGCCGGCGACGTGCTCGACCTGGGCCTGACCCCGGCCGCCGAGGAGTCCGACGAGGCCGCTGAGTCCTCCGAGGACGCCGAGGAGAAGGCTCCGGCCAAGAAGGCTCCGGCGAAGAAGGCCCCCGCCAAGAAGGCGCCGGCGAAGAAGGCTCCGGCCAAGAAGGCCGCTGCGGCCGACGACACCGCCGAGGCCGACGCGGAGAAGGCCGACGAGGCCGCTGCCGAGGCTCCGGCCGACGAGGCCGCCGAGGAGAAGGCTCCCGCCAAGAAGGCCCCGGCCCGCAAGGCTCCGGCCAAGAAGGCCCCCGCCCGCAAGGCTCCGGCGAAGAAGGCTGCCGAGACGTCCGAGGACGAGGCCGCTGAGGCGACCGACGCCGAGTGACCCCCGGCGCCCCTGAGGGCGCTGCTGCGCGGGCCGTCACCCCTTCGGGGGTGGCGGCCCGTCGCCGTGCCGGGGCACCCAGCTCTGCCGGGGGCGCTCAGCCGCGCCGGGCTGCGAAGCCGCCCCGGACCGCTCAGTCGTGCCGGGGCCGGTAGAGCCGTCCGCAGGTCTGCGGATCCGTCCCGATCGTGCCGGCCGGTTCCCAGCGGACCCGTCGGCCGCCCGGGACCGCGAAGATCCGCGTGCCGTCACCGAGGAAGACCGGCGCCGTCCACACCTGCAGCTCGTCCACGAGGCCGTGCTCGATCGCCTGACGGGCGATGTCGGCGCTGATGATCTGCACGTCCTTCTCGCCCGCGATCTCCTGCGCGCGGCGGATCGCCTCGCGCACGTCGATGTCCAGGGCGAGGACCGAGGGGTCGCCGGCGAGCTCCTCGGGGCGGTGGGTCAGGATGATCTCGGTGCCGGACCATTTCCCTCCGTACGCCTCGGAGGTCAGCTCGTCCCGCTCCCCGGCCTGGGCCCGGGCGGCGTCATACCCGGCACGGCCCGAGATGATCACCCCCACCGCGGCGGCCAGCTTCTCGAGCTGCGGGTCCGCGGCCGGGTCGGGATCGGACGGTGGGACGTCGCCGAGGAAGCTCATGTCATGGCCGGGCCCGGCGATGAACCCGTCCAGCGATGCGGTGAATCCGTAGGCGAGCTTGCCCATGGCGTGCTCCTCGCGAGGTGTGGGGCGCGGAGCCCCCGGAGATCCATCGTCGGCACGGGGTGCGGGGGAGTCAACCGGGGGAGCGGACCGGCATCGCACCCCGGACGCACGAGAGCCCGGTCTCCGTGTGGAGACCGGGCCCTCGAGGTGGTCGCGACGCAGGCGCTGGATCAGCGGTAGGTCACGAAGATCGGGTTGCCCCAGATGTTGCGCTCGGTGACGGAGGCCGGGGTGCGGCCGGCGTCGATGACCTTGCCGTTGCCGGCGTAGATGCCGACGTGGCCGGGCCACGAGACGATGTCGCCGGGCTGGGCCTGGGACTGCGAGATCTGGCGGCCGCCGTTGGTGATCTGGCTGGAGGTGCGGCCGATGTTGATGCCGGTGCCGGAGTAGGCGTAGTTCACGAGGCCCGAGCAATCCATGCCGGAGAAGGAGGAGCCGCCCCAGCTGTAGGGCACGCCGATGGCGGTGCGGGCCTTGTTGACGATCGAGCTGCCGGAGGTGGAGGTGCTCGAGGAGGAGGAGGCGGCCGGAGCGGAGGCACCGCCGGTGGAGACGCCACCGCCGTTGAGGGCGCTGCGGGTGTTCTTGCCGACGACGCCGTCCACGTACAGACCGGCGTCGGACTGGTACTCCTTCACCGCGCTGTGGGTGCGCGGGCCGAACACGCCGTCGACGGCGAGGTTCGCGCCGTTGTTGTTCAGCGCGGTCTGCAGCTCCTGCACGGAGGCGCCGCGGGAGCCCCAGCGGAGCTTCTCGGTGGTGTTCAGGACGGCCGACGGGGCGACCGTGGTGGTGGCGGGGGCGGCCTGCGCGGCCGCGGGGGCGCTCACGGCCGGGGCGGCCGGAGCAGCGGGGGCGGCCTGCGCGGAGCCGGCGAACGCGGTGCCGAGGACCACGGTGCCGAGAACCGCAGCGCCGCCGAGGCCCTTGGCGGCCTGGTGCGCGTGGCGGGTGGGGAGCTGCGCGCGGCCGGGGGCGCGGTGCGAGTTGTGCTGAGCCATGATGTGCGGTTCGTTCCTTCCGATCCCGACCGGAAGGCCGGGGCTGTCCTGCTGGCTGTCGTGACCACCGTTGTCTAGGCGATGGCTCAAAGGTAGAAGCGACTTCCAGCGCGTCACCAGGTGCTTGGCAGAGCCCGACCAGTTACTTGGCGTTCTTTTTACACAGTCGTGCACTCTCGTGACCCTTCCTCGCCCCGTCTTGACGATCTGACGGGGGCGGGGCCACATGTCCGCCTTCCGTGCGCTCGGGCGGCACCCGTCGGCGCCCGGCGGATCCCCGCCGACGATTCCGTCGGCCCCTCGGCCGCCCTGGGGGCCCCGCGGGACAGTGCGCCTGCGGCGAACAGGAGGCCGCGGGCCCCGACCGGCGCATAGAGTCGACCCATCGAAGATTTCCGCGATCAAGGAGCTCCAGTGACCTCAGCGACCTCGATGAACCCCGCGCCCCGCGACGCCGGCGGCGACTCCCCGATGGGCCTCGACGACAACGTGTACCAGCGCCTCCTGCGCGAGCGCATCGTGTGGCTCGGCTCGGAGGTCCGCGACGAGAACGCCAACGCGATCTGCGCCAAGATCCTGCTGCTGGCGGCCGAGGACCCCGAGAAGGACATCTACCTCTACATCAACAGCCCCGGCGGCTCGATCACCGCGGGCATGGCCATCTACGACACCATGCAGTTCGTCAAGCCCGACATCGTCACCGTCGGCATGGGCATGGCCGCGTCGATGGGCCAGTTCCTGCTCTCCTCGGGGGCGAAGGGCAAGCGCTACGCGACCCCGCACACCCGCGTGCTCATGCACCAGCCGCTGGGCGGCCTCGGCGGCACCGCCACCGACATCCGCATCCAGGCCGACCTCATCCTGTCCATGAAGCGCCAGCTCGCCGAGCTGATCGCCGAGCAGACCGGCAAGAGCGTCGAGCAGATCACCGCCGACTCGGACCGCGACCACTGGTTCACCGCGAGCGAGGCCCTCGAGTACGGCTTCATCGACAAGATCGTCACCGGGTCGGGTGACGTCTCCGGCGGCGGCGGCACCGAGGGCTGACCGCGCCCGTCCTTTCCACGACACTCTCGAGACCAGGAGACCCCGTGACCTTCGATCCCCGCACCATCGGCGCGCTGCCCACCGCCCAGGCCGGCGGCTACGGCCGTGGCGCCGCCCCGCAGATGCCCACCTCCCGCTACGTGCTGCCCCAGTACGAGGAGCGCACGGCCTACGGCTTCAAGCGCCAGGACCCGTACACCAAGCTGTTCGAGGACCGCATCATCTTCCTGGGCGTCCAGGTGGACGACGCTTCGGCCGACGACGTGATGGCCCAGCTGCTCGTGCTCGAGTCCCAGGACCCCGACCGCGACATCACGCTGTACATCAACAGCCCCGGCGGCTCGTTCACGGCGCTGACCGCGATCTACGACACGATGCAGTACATCAAGCCCGACATCACCACCGTGTGCCTGGGCCAGGCGGCCTCCGCCGCCGCCGTGCTGCTCGCCGCCGGTACCCCCGGCAAGCGCCTCGCCCTGCCCAACGCCCGCATCCTCATCCACCAGCCCGCCATGGGCGGCGAGGGCGGCGGCGGCCAGGCCTCCGACCTGGAGATCCAGGCCAACGAGATCATGCGCATGCGCGAGTGGCTCGAGGAGACCCTGGCCCACCACTCCGGTCGCACCAAGGAGCAGGTCAGCGTCGACATCGAGCGCGACAAGATCCTCACCGCGCAGGCCGCTCTCGAGTACGGCCTGGTCGACCAGGTCCTGGCTTCCCGCAAGGAGACCAAGGGACAGATCCCGAACTGAGCAGCGTCGCGCCGCGCCCGCCGGAGGACCGTCTCCGCCGGGCGCGGCGCGCATGCTCCCGTCGACGGCGCGGCGAGGTCGACCTCGACCGTGCCCGTCCGGCGGGGGCGCGGAGGAGCGGGGCCCGCGGCAGCGGGCGCTCCGCCTCCCGCGTCGCGACGGCCCCACGCTGTACCGTTGGTGGGGTCCGCGAGAGGGGACCGCCCCGGCCATGCCGCCGGGACGACCGAGGAATGACCGCCCGAGGAGAGGACACGGACATGGCGCGCACGAGCGATGGGGCCGACGTGTTCAAGTGCTCCTTCTGCGGCAAGTCCCAGAAGCAGGTCGAGCGCCTGATCTCGGGGCCCGGTGTGTACATCTGCGAGGAGTGCATCGAGCTCTGCAACGAGATCATCGCCGAGGAGATCCAGGCTGCCCAGCCCGCCTCCGAGGAGCAGGCGCCGCTGCCCACCCCGCGCGAGATCTTCGACTTCCTCGAGGAGTACGTGGTGGGCCAGGAGCCCGCCAAGCGCGCCCTCTCCGTCGCGGTCTACAACCACTACAAGCGCGTGCGCGCTCAGGACGCCGCCCAAGCCGGCTCCGGGGCGAGGAGCGCCGCCGCGGCGCTGGCCGAGGAGGCCGGTGCCGAGCGCGACGACATCGAGGTCGCCAAGTCCAACGTGATGCTGGTGGGGCCCACCGGCTGCGGGAAGACCTACCTCGCCCAGACCCTCGCCAAGATGCTCGACGTCCCCTTCGCCATGGCGGACGCGACCGCGCTGACCGAGGCCGGGTACGTCGGCGAGGACGTCGAGAACATCCTGCTGAAGCTGCTGCAGGCCGCGGACTATGACGTCAAGAAGGCCGAGCGCGGCATCATCTACATCGACGAGGTCGACAAGATCGGCCGCAAGGCCGAGAACCCCTCGATCACCCGGGACGTCTCCGGCGAGGGCGTGCAGCAGGCGCTGCTGAAGATCCTGGAGGGCACGGTCGCCGCGGTCCCGCCGCAGGGCGGTCGCAAGCACCCCCACCAGGAGTTCATCCAGATCGACACGACCAACGTGCTGTTCATCGTCGCCGGCGCCTTCGCCGGCATCGAGGACATCATCGGCAACCGGATCGGCAAGCGCGGCATCGGCTTCGGCTCCGAGCTGCACTCCCCGCTGCAGCAGGAGGCGCTGTACTCCAAGCTCCTGCCCGAGGACCTGCTCAAGTTCGGGCTGATCCCCGAGTTCATCGGCCGCCTGCCGGTCATCACCAGCGTGTCCAACCTCGACCACGACGCGCTGATCACCATCCTCACCGAGCCGCGCAACGCCCTGGTCAAGCAGTACCAGAAGATGTTCGCGCTGGACGGGGTCGAGCTCGACTTCGAGCGCAGCGCCCTGGAGGCGATCGCCGATCGCGCCATCGAGCGGGAGACGGGAGCGCGCGGCCTGCGCGCCATCCTCGAGGAGTCCCTGCAGCCGGTCATGTTCGAGGTCCCCTCCCGGGACGACGTCGTGAAGGTCGTGATCACCGAGGGCGTGATCACCGAGGGCCGCGCCCCGCTGATGCTCACCGGCAAGGACGCGGACCGCCAGGTCGCCTCCCCGCAGGAGCGCAGCGCATGAGCGCAGCCGACGCCTGCCAGGCCGAGGCCCGCCAGGACGCCGGTGCGCCCGCGGGGACCGATCCCGTCGATCCTGCGCGTGAGGCGGAGGTCGCCCGTGCCCGCGAGCTGCTGGGCGAGGAGCGGCGCAGCATCGACAACATCGACGCCGCGCTCGTGCATCTGCTCGCCGAGCGCTTCTCCCACACCCAGCGCGTCGGGGTGCTGAAGGCCGAGCACGGCCTGCCCCCGGCGGATCCGTCCCGCGAGCAGGCACAGATCGAGCGTCTGCGCTCCCTCGCCCACGACGCGGGTCTGGACCCGACCTTCGCCGAGGCGTTTCTGCGCTTCATCGTCACCGAGGTGATCCGTCATCACGAGCGGATCCGCGAGGAGGGTCCGGGGGAGTCCTGACCCCGCCCCGTCGGCCGCCCGTCCGGTGTGTCGAACCCCCGTCGCCCCTGCTGCACCGCTGGTAGCATCGCTGGCATGGCTCGCACCACGTTCCTCGACTGGCCGGTGATCCGGCAGCTGCGCGGAGCGGATCCGACCGGTCGTGGCACCGCCGTCACCTCCGAGCGGACCCGCGGCACCGCACCGCGCACCTCCGACGCCGACGGGATGGCCGAGAGCGTCTGCCCCTACTGCGCCGTGGGCTGCAGCCAGCGGGTGTACCACAAGGACGGCAAGGTCATCCAGATCGAGGGCAACCCGAACTCCCCGATCTCCCGCGGGCGCCTGTGCCCCAAGGGTGCCGCCAGCGAGCAGCTGGCCAACTCCTACCTCCGCCAGACGAAGGTCCGCTACCGCCGTCCCTACGGGACCGAGTGGGAGGACCTCGACCTGGACACCGCGATGGACATGATCGCGGATCGCTTCCTCGAGGCCCGGCGCAAGCACTGGGAGGACGAGGACGCGCAGGGCCGGCCCCTGAAGCGCACGCTGGGCATCGCCAGCCTCGGCGGTGCGACCATCGACAACGAGGAGAACTATCTGATCAAGAAGTTCTTCACCGCCGCGGGCGCCATCCAGATGGAGAACCAGGCCCGCATATGACACTCCGCCACGGTTCCCAGTCTGGGAGCCTCGTTCGGTCGTGGCGGTGCCACGAACACGGTGCAGGACTTCGCCAACGCTGACCTCATCGTCATCGAGGGCTCGAACATGGCCGAGGCCCATCCGGTCGCGTTCCAGTACGTGATCGAGGCGCGCAAGCGCGGTGCCCGCGTGATCCACGTGGACCCCCGCTTCACGCGCACCTCGGCCAACGCCGATCGGCACATCCCGATCCGCACCGGCACGGACATCGTCCTGCTCGGCGGCGTGATCCGGTACGTGCTGGAGAACGAGCTGTACTTCGACGAGTACGTGCGCGCGTTCACCAATGCCTCGACGCTGATCAGCGAGGAGTACGGCGATCCCGAGGACCTCGACGGCCTGTTCTCCGGCTACGACCCGGAGACCGGCACGTACGACAACTCGACCTGGGCGTACGCCGGTGACCCGGACATGGTCGCGCGCGGCCTGCCGGACCGCGACGAGACCCTGCAGCACCCGCGAACCGTGTTCCAGATCCTGAAGCGCCACTACTCGCGCTACACCCCGGAGATGGTGCAGGAGACCTGCGGCATCTCGCCGGAGGACTTCGAGTACCTCGCCCGCTCCATCGCGGAGAACTCGGGGCGCGAGAAGACCACGATGTTCGCCTATGCGCTGGGCTGGACCCAGCACCAGGGCGGTGCGCAGATGATCCGCACCTCGGGCATCCTGCAGCTGCTCATGGGCAACATGGGCCGTCCGGGCGGCGGCATCATGGCGCTGCGCGGCCACGCCACGATCCAGGGCTCCACCGACATCCCCACGCTCTACCACATCCTGCCCGGCTACCTGCCGATGCCGAAGGTGGGCCAGGACGACTTCGGGGATTTCACCCGGGCGGTGGGCACCAAGGAGCAGAAGGGCTTCTGGGCCAACGCCGACATCTACACCATCAACCTCCTCAAGGCCTGGTGGGGGAAGCATGCGACCGCCGAGAACGACTGGGGCTACCACAACCTGCCCAAGCTCACCGGCGCGCACGGCACCTACCAGACCCTGATGCGGATGCTCGAGGGCGGGGTCGACGGGTACTTCCTGTTCGGCCAGAACCCCGCCGTCGGCTCGGCCAACGGTCGCATGCAGCGCCTGGGCCTGACGCACCTGAAGTGGATGGTGGTGCGCGACTTCTACATGATCGAGTCCGCGACCTTCTGGAAGGACGGCCCGGAGATCGAGTCCGGGGAGCTCTCGCCCGAGCAGATCGGCACCGAGATGTTCTTCCTTCCGGCCGCGAACCACACCGAGAAGGCCGGGTCCTTCACCCAGACCCAGCGTCTGGTCCAGTGGCGCGACAAGGCCGTGGACGCGCCGGGCGATGCGAAGAGCGACCTGGAGTTCATGTACGACCTGGGCCGTCGCGTCCGCGAGAAGCTCAAGGACTCCACCGATCCCCGCGACCGGCCGATTCTCGACCTCACCTGGGACTACCCGGTGGACGAGCACGGCGAGCCGGACGCGGAGGCGGTGTTCGCCGAGATCAACGGCCGACACCTGACCGGCGAGAAGGCCGGGCAGCCGCTCGCCGCCTTCGGCGAGATGAAGGCCGACGGCTCCACCATGGGCGGCTGCTGGATCTACGCCGGCGTCAACGCGGGCGGGGTCAACATGGCCCGTCGGCGCACGCCCGGCAAGGATCAGGACGAGACCGCG
Organism: Brachybacterium aquaticum; assembly: GCF_014204755.1. NCBI lineage: Bacteria > Bacillati > Actinomycetota > Actinomycetes > Micrococcales > Dermabacteraceae > Brachybacterium > Brachybacterium aquaticum. The sequence continues at coordinate 2,197,168 of NZ_JACHLZ010000001.1, read as the reverse complement.
CTGGAGTGGGGCTGGGCCTGGCCCGCCAACCGTCGCATCCTCTACAACCGCGCCTCGGCCGACGCCGACGGCAAGCCGTGGAGCGAGCGGAAGAAGTGGGTGTGGTGGGACGAGGAGGCCGGGAAGTGGACCGGCAAGGACGTCCCCGACTTCCCGCCGACCAAGCGGCCCGACGACCCCGGTGACCCGACCAAGGGCGGCGCCGCGGCGCTGGCCGGCAACGACGCATTCATCATGCAGTCCGACGGGCGCGGCTGGCTGTTCGCCCCGACGGGCATGGTGGACGGGCCGATGCCCACCCACTACGAGTCCCCGGAGTCCAACGTCCCCAACCCCCTGTACCCGCAGCAGTCCAACCCCACGCGCGTCACCTTCCGGGACGAGGACAACCTCAGCTCCCCGGGCGCGACCGGGAAGGGCGGCGAGGTGTACCCGTACGTCTTCACCACGTACCGGATCACCGAGCACCACACCGCGGGCGGCATGAGCCGCTTCCTGCCCTACCTCGCCGAGCTGCAGCCGGAGATGTACTGCGAGGTCTCCCCGGAGCTCGCCGAGGAGCTGGGCCTGGAGCCCTACGGCTGGGCCACCATCATCTCGGCGCGCAACGCGATCGAGGCGAAGGTGCTGGTCACCGAGCGGATGACGCCGCTTCAGGTGGGCGGGCGCACGATACATCAGATCGGGCTGCCCTTCCACTGGGGCCGCGGTGACGAGGCGATCGTCCAGGGCGACGGCGCCAACGATCTGATCGGCATGAACCTCGATGCCAACACCCAGATCCAGAACAGCAAGAACAACTCGTGCACGATCATCCCGGGGAGGCGCCCCCGCGGCGCCGGGCGGGCGGAGCTCGTCAAGGCGTACCGACGTCGCGCCGGGCTGATCCCCGAGGAGCATCCGCAGGTCGACGGGGCCGAGGGCGCTCCGGGCGCCGGCCCCGCCGCGGACCTCGTCGCGCACGAGGTGCGCGGACCGGAGGAGGCCACCGCGGTGCCCACGGGCGAGTCGTCGATGAAGGGAATGGAGAACCGATGAGCCTGCTCGCAGGACCGGAGGGACCCGCCGCCGACACCGGCTGGGGCCACGACCACGCGCGAAAGGGCTTCTTCACCGACACCTCGATCTGCATCGGCTGCAAGGCCTGCGAGGTGGCGTGCAAGGAGTGGAACCGCAACCCCATCGACGGCAACCTCGAGATCCTCGGATCCAGCTACGACAACACCGGCGCCCTGGGTGCGAACACCTGGCGTCACGTCGCGTTCGTCGAGCAGGGCCAGGAGCGGATCGAGGAGGCTCGCGAGTCCGGGCGGAAGCTCGTCAGCCTCGGCATGCCGACCATCGGCCCGAAGTCCTCCGGGGCCCGCGGTGCGACCCCCGCCGGGGACCTCTCGCAGGTCGACCGCACCCCGCCGGACACCCCCGAGTTCCGCTGGCTGATGTCCTCGGACGTGTGCAAGCACTGTACCAACGCCGGATGCCTGGACGTGTGCCCGACCGGTGCGATCTTCCGCTCCGAGTTCGGCTCCGTGGTCGTCCAGCAGGACGTGTGCAACGGTTGCGGCACCTGCGTGAGCGCGTGCCCCTTCGGGGTCATCGAGCGCCGCGACGACGGCACCGTCTCGCCCTTCGCGCACCGCGAGGAGAAGGACGAACGGGCCCGCACCGCCAGCAAGTGCACGCTGTGCTACGACCGCCTCGTCGACGGCGAGCAGCCCGCCTGCTCCGCGACCTGCCCCACCCAGTCGATCACCTTCGGCGACCACCCCGACCTCAAGGCCGACGCGAAGCAGCGCGTCGCGACCCTGCACGAGCGCGGCATGACCGAGGCGCGGCTGTACGGCGCGAACCCCAAGGACGGCGTGGGCGGCACCGGTTCGGTGTTCCTGCTGCTGGACGAGCCCGAGGTGTACGGCCTCCCGCCCGACCCGCAGGTGCCCACCAAGTCGCTGCCGAGGACCTACGCCCGCACCGGCCTCGCCGCGGCGGGGATGGTCGCGGCCGTGGCCCTGTCCTTCCTGGGGGCCCGCCGATGAGCGTCAGCGAGTTCGACGCCGACCGGCCCCCGCAGCAGCCTCGCCGCCGTGGAGGCGGCAGAGGGCGTCGCCGCCGCAGCCTCGGCGAGGTCGGCATGGGCGACGGGTCCCGTGAGGGCGCGGTCGTCGAGGACGTCGAGTTCGAGCGGTCCGACGAGTACGACTCCTACTACGGCCGCCCCGTCGTCAAGGCGCCGCCGTGGGAGGCGCCGATCGCCGTGTACCTGTTCCTCGGCGGCGTCGCCGGCGGGTCCGGGCTGCTGGCCTTCGGTGCCCAGTGCACGGGCCGGCCCGTGCTGCGCCGCAACGCCCGGCTGACGGCGCTCGGCGCCGTGGGCCTCGGCACCGTCGCGCTGATCGAGGACCTGGGCCGCCCCGAGCGGTTCCTGAACATGATGCGCACCGTGAAGATCACCTCCCCGATGAGCCTCGGGACCTGGGTGGTGGCCGGCTACGGCACCGTCTCCGGCGTGCTCGCCGCGCTCGAGGTGGACACTCTGACCGGGGAGCGCGTGCCGCTCGGGCCGCTGCGCACCCTGCTCCGCGGCGTGGAGGGCCCGGTGTCCGTGGCCCAGGCCGGACTCGCCCCACTGCTCGCCTCGTACACCGGTGCGCTGCTGGGCAATACCGTGGTCCCCACCTGGGAGGCCGGCCGCGGCCACCTCTCCTACCTCTTCGTCTCCTCGGCGAGCCTCGCCGCGGGCGGCGCCGCGATGCTCAGCACCCCGGTCGCCGAGGCCGGTCCGGCCCGCCTGCTCGCCACCGCCGGGGTCGCCGGCGACGTGGCGAGCATGCACCTGATGAAGGAGTCCATGCATCCGCTGGAGCGGGAGCCGCTGGAGACCGGCAGGGCCGGGGCGATGCTGAAGTGGTCCGAGCGCCTCGCGATCGCGGGCGGCATCGGCACCCTGCTCGGCGGGCGCAACCGGTGGATCGCCGCCGCGAGCGGCGCCGCGCTGCTGGCCTCCTCGGCACTGACCCGCTTCGGGGTGCTCGAGGCCGGGCTCGAGTCCGCCAAGGACCCGCGCCGCGTCATCGAGCCGCAGAAGGCGCGCCTGGCCGCCCGCCGCGCCGCCGGCATCACCGACGACTCGATCACGACCGTCGGCTGAGGCGGGCCGGCCTGGGCCCGCCGGGTCGCCCGGGACTCAGCGCACTTCGATGCCCTCGCCCGCGACGGTCTCGCCGATCACCGGGTAGCCGGGCACCTCGCCGACCACGAGCAGACCGCCCGAGGTCTGCGCATCCGCGAGCATCAGCAGATCGTCCTCGGTGATCCCGGCGCCCGGGCGCACCGCGTGGCGCACCCAGTGGAGGTTGCGACGGGTACCGCCGGAGACGAACCCGTCCCGCAGCGCCTCCGCCGCCCCGTCGACCAGCGGCACGGCGGCGCGATCGATCACCGCGCCCACGCCGGAGGCGCGGCCCATCTTGAACAGGTGCCCCAGCAGACCGAAGCCGGTGATGTCGGTGGCCGCGCGCACCCCGGCCGCGAGCGCCGCCTTCGAGGCGTCGCGGTTCAGGGTCGTCATCGTCTCGATCGCCGAAGGGAACACGTCGCCGGTGGATTTGTGGCGGTTGTTCAGCAGGCCCACGCCGAGCGGCTTGGTGAGGGTCAGCGGCAGGCCCGCCTCCGCGGCGTCGTTGCGCAGCAGGCGGTCCGGGTGGGCGGTGCCGGTGACGGCCATGCCGTACTTCGGCTCCGGATCGTCCACCGAGTGCCCGCCGATCACCGGGACGCCGGCCTCCTTGGCGACGGCGAGGCCGCCTTCGAGGACCCGCTGCAGGAGCTCGTAGGGCAGCACCTCGCGCGGCCAGCCCACGAGGTTGATCGCGACCACCGGGTCGCCCCCCATCGCGTAGATGTCCGAGAGGGCGTTGGCCGCAGCGATTCGGCCCCAGTCGTAGGGGTCGTCGACCACGGGGGTGAAGAAGTCCGCGGTGGAGAGCACGGCGGTCTGGCCGTCCGGCCCGCCGATCCGCACCGCTGCGGCGTCGTCGCCGTCGTCCAGCCCCACGATGACCTGGTCGTAGCTCTGCTCGGCCAGCGACGAGACGACCTCCTCCAGCTCGCCCGGCGGGATCTTGGAGGCGCAGCCGCCGCCGTGGGCCATGGTGGTCAGACGGATCGAAGGACGGGACAGGGGTTGGATCGTGCTCTCGCTCATGGCACGACCATAGTCCGCTCCCGCCCTCCGGCGGCGGGAGTCGTCGCAGGTCCCGCGGTGATACGGTGGGCGGCGGAGGCGTACGTGTCCTGGTGGGCGCCCCGGTCTTCAAAACCGGTGAGACCGAGCATCTCGGTCTGGCGGGTTCGATTCCCGTCCGCCTCCGCCACGCCACCGTCCCATCGGCCCCGCCGCAGCCGCCGACCGACGGACGTCCGATCCCGTGCGCAGGAGGTCCCGTGCCGCAGTCCCCGACCGGCGACCAGGGCGCGCAGGACCCTCGTCGCCGCATCCCGCGCACCGATCATCTGCTCGCCCTGCCCGAGGTCGTCGCCGCGAGCGGGTCGATGGGGGAGCGGGTGGTGCGCGACGTGGTCCGCGCCGCCCAGGACCGTGCCCGCCGCGGGGAGATCGCCCCGGAGGATGTGCAGGCCGCGGTGCTCGCCGCGCTCGGGGAGCACAGCGCCTCCTCGCTGCGTCCGGTGCTGAACGCGACCGGGGTCATCGTTCACACGAACCTCGGCCGGGCCCCGCTCTCCGCCGCCGCCCGGCAGGCCCTGCAGGACGCGAGCGGGTACACCGACGTCGAGTTCGACCTCGCCACCGGTGCCCGCGCCCGCCGCGGCGCCGGTGCCCGGGCCGCTCTGCTCGCCGCCTGCCCCGCCGCGGAGGACGCCCTGGTGGTCAACAACGGCGCCGCCGCCCTGCTGCTGGCCACGACCGCGCTCGCCGCGGGCCGAGAGGTGCTGTGGAGCCGCGGCGAGCTCGTGGAGATCGGGGCCGGCTTCCGCCTCGCCGAGCTCGTCGCCTCCGCCGGGGCGCAGGTGCGCGAGGTCGGCACCACCAACCGCACCCACGCCGCGGACTACCGCGACGCCCTCGCGGGCGGGACCGTCGGCGCGGTCCTCAAGGTCCACACCAGCAACTACCGCATCGAGGGATTCACGAGCGAGGTCGGCATCGCCGAGCTCGCAGGGATCGCCCACGCCCACGGCGTCCCGCTCATCGCGGACCTCGGCTCCGGGCTGCTGGCCCCGGAGCCGGCCCTGCCCGCCGAGCCCGACACCGCCACTGCCCTCGCCGACGGCGCGGACGTGGTCCTCACCAGCGGCGACAAGCTGCTCGGCGGCCCCCAGGCCGGGATCCTGCTGGGCCGCGCCGAGGTCATCGCGCGCCTGGCCCGCCATCCGCTCGCCCGTGCGGTCCGCGCCGACAAGCTCGCCCTCGCCGCGCTCGAGGCGACCCTCGCCGGACCGGTCCCGCCCGTGCTCGCCGCACTGCGCCAGGACCCGGTGGCGCTGCGGGAGCGCACCGCGCGCCTCGCCGAGCGCGTCGGCGGCAGCGTCGTCCCGCATGACGGCCGCGTCGGCGGCGGGGGAGGAGCCGAGGTGCCCCTGCCCGGCTGGGCCCTCGCCCTCGAGCCCGGGCTCGCCGCGCCCCTGCGCGCCGGGGAGCCCGCCGTGGTCGCGACCGTCCGCGACGACGCCTGCCTGCTGGACCTGCGCTGCGTGCCGGGCGAGGCCGACGACACCCTCGCCGCCGCGATCGAAGCCGCCCGCGCGGGTGCGGTCATCACCGCCGACGGGAAGCGCTGATGCAGGTCATCGCGACCGCCGGGCACGTCGACCACGGCAAGTCCACCCTCGTGCGCGCCCTGACCGGCATCGAGCCGGACCGCTGGGACGAGGAGAAGCAGCGCGGCCTCACCATCGACCTCGGCTTCGCGTGGACCCAGCTTCCGTCCGGCCGCGAGGTCTCCTTCGTGGACGTCCCCGGCCACGAGCGGTTCCTCGGGAACATGCTCGCCGGCATCGGCCCGGCCCCCATCGTCTGCTTCGTCGTCGCGGCCGACGAGGGCTGGCAGGCCCAGTCCTCGGACCATCGCGACGCCGTCGCGGCCCTCGGCATCGACCAGGGGCTGCTGGTGATCACCCGCGCCGACCTCGCCCCGGACCGCGTCGACGCGGTCGTCGCCGAAGCCCGACAGGAGCTCGCCGGCACCGGCCTCGCGAATGCTCCGGCGGTCGCGGTCTCCGCCGTCACTGGGCAGGGGATGGACGCGCTGCGCGACGAGCTGGACCGGGCGGTCGAGGCGGCGCGCCTGCCGTCGGCCGCCGCGCCCGTACGGCTGTGGGTGGACCGTGCCTTCTCCATCTCCGGCGCCGGGACCGTGGTCACCGGCACCCTCGCCGCCGGAACCCTCGCCCCCGAGGACCGGCTCGAGCTCGTCGGCGCCGCCCACAGCGGCGAGGTCGCCGTGCGCGCCGTGCAGAGCCGCGGCGGCCCCGTGGACGCGCTCGGCCCCGTCAGCCGTGCCGCCGTGAACCTGCGCGGCGTCACCACCGAACAGGTCCATCGCGGGGACGCGCTGCTGACCCCCGGCGCCTTCGCGCGCACTGCGCTCGTGGACGTGCGCCGCACCAGCGGCGTGGACCTCGAGAGCGCCCCGGGGGAGCTCGTCGTGCATGTCGGCACCGCCGCCGTGCCCGCCCGCGTGCGCCCGCTCGGCGAGGACCACGCCCGCCTCACCCTGGACCGTGAGCTGCCGCTTCGCGTCGGCGACCGGATGGTGCTGCGCGGCAGCGGCTCCCGCAGCGTCCGCACGGGCGTGCAGATCCTCGACGTGGACCCGCCCTCCCTCACCCGCCGCGGCGACGGTGCCCGACGCCGTGCGGCGCTCGAGGCCATGCCCGTCGGCGGCGACCTCGTCCACGAGGTGACCCGCCGCGGGGTCGTCCGCCGCGAGGAGCTGGCGCGCTACGGGATCGAGGTGCCCGAGACACTGCCGGACGGGATCACCGGGCACGGGCCCTGGCTCGTGGACGGCGCAGCATCGACTGCCTGGAGCGAGCGGCTCGCCGCGCTCGTCGAGCGTGACCGCCGCGAGGACCCTCTCTCCGCCGGGGTACCGCGCAAGGCCGCGATCGACGCGCTCGGCCTGCCCGATCCCACCCTGCTCGACGCGGTGGTCACTGCCGCGGGTCTGCGCCAGGAGGCCGGCCGGGTGCGCGACCCGCAGACGGTCGCCGGGCTCGGCGCGGCCGAGCAGGCCGTGGCGGAGCTGGAGAAGCGCCTGGCCGCAGCACCCTTCCGCGCCCCGGAGTCCGACGACCTCACCGCCCTGAAGCTCGGGCCGAAGGAGATCGCGGCCGCGGCCGCGCAGGGGCGCCTGCTGCGCCTGGCCGACGGGGTGGTGCTGCTGCCCACCGCTCCCGCGCTCGCCATGCGCGAGCTCGCCCGGCTCGACCAGCCCTTCACCACCAGCCAGGCCCGTCAGGCGCTGGACACCACGCGCCGCATCGTCATCCCGCTGCTCGAGCACCTCGACTCCCGCGGCTGGACCCGGCGCCTGGACGCCGGGCACCGCGAGATCGTGCGCTGAGCACGCCGCCCCGCCACGGGCGCCGGGACGGCGCGCGCAACGGGGCGGGGACCTGCGGAGGGGCGGAGGCCGTGCCTTCGGGAGTTGGCGCTCAGCCCTGGTTGCGGGGCTGCTTCACCGGCGGCTCGCCCAGCTCGACGTCCTCGGTGCGCAGGCCCTCGGCGTCCTCCGCCCCGGCCAGCTCCAGCTGCTCGATCCGGCCCAGCGCGATCAGGTCGCCCCGGGCGGCCTCGAGGTGCGCGAGCTGCCCGGTCGGAGCGACCAGGCGCAGCGACAGGATCGGGGTCTTCTGGGAGACCTTCGCGTCGGACTTGATGCGGCGCAGCACGATCGCGGCCTGGGCGACGGTGTCCACCAGCGCCGCGTCCTGGCCTTGGGCGGCCTCGCGCAGCGGCGCGGCCTCCGGCCAGGGCTGGGTGTGCACGGAGCCGCCTCGCCACCACGACCAGACCTCCTCGGTCGCGAACACGACCACCGGCGCGAACAGACGCAGCAGCACCTCGAGGGTGATCGCGAGCGCCGCACGGGCCGAGGCGGCCCCGGCCTCGCCGGCCTCCGAGTTGCCGTGGGCGCGCTCCTTGACCAGCTCGATGTAGTCGTCGCAGAACGCCCAGAAGAAGGGCTCGACGACCTCGAGGGCGCGGGCGTAGTCCATGTCGTCGTTCGCGGCGGTGGCCTGCTCGACCACGTCCGCGAGCTGGGCCAGCAGCGCCCGGTCCAGCGGATCGGTGACCACGGACGGGTCCGCGGCCAGACGACCGGCGGGATCCGCGGGCGCCTCGCCGAAGCCCAGGGCGAACTTCGAGGCGTTGAGGATCTTGATCGCCAGGCGTCGGCCGATCTTCATCTGGCCCTCGTCGAAAGCGGTGTCCACGCCCTGGCGGGCCCGGCCCGCCCAGTAGCGCACACCGTCGGAGCCGTGCTGCTGCAGCAGCCCGATGGGGGTGACCACGTTGCCCTTGGACTTGGACATCTTCTTGCGGTCCGGGTCCAGGATCCAGCCGTTGATCGAGGCGTGCTTCCACGGCAGCGCGTCCTGCTGCAGGTGCGAGCGGACGATCGTGGAGAACAGCCAGGTGCGGATGATGTCGTGGCCCTGCGGGCGCAGGTCCATCGGGTACACCTTGCCGAACAGGTCAGGGTCCGAGTTCCAGCCGCCGGCGAGCTGCGGGCTCAGGGACGAGGTGGCCCAGGTGTCCAGGATGTCGGGGTCGGCGACGAAGCCGCCGGGCTGGTTCCGCTGCGCCTCGGTGTACCCGGCGGGGACGTCGATCGTGGGATCGATCGGCAGGTCCTCGACGGGCGGGGTGAGCACGGTGTCGTAGTCGGTCTCGCCGTCCTCGCCCACCGCGTACCAGACCGGGAAGGGCACGCCGTAGAAGCGCTGGCGGGAGATCAGCCAGTCACCGGCCAGGCCCTCCACCCAGTTGCGGTAGCGGGACTCCATGTAGGCCGGGTGCCAGGTCAGCTCCTTGCCGCGGGCGATGAGCTCGTCGCGCAGCCCGCCCTCGGAGGTGTCGCGGCCGCCGTTGGTGAGGTACCACTGGCGGGAGGTGACGAACTCCAGCGGCTTGTCGCCGTTCTCGTAGAACTTCACGGGGTGGGAGATCTTCTTGGGCTCGCCGACGAGGTCACCGGACTCGGTGACCATCTCGACGACCTTCTTCTGGGCGCTGAACACGGTCAGGCCCGCGAGCTCCGCGTAGGCGGCCTGGCCCTCGGCCGAGGAGATCCACGGCGCCTCGGGCAGGAAGCGGCCGTCGCGGCCGATGACCGAGCGGGTGGGCAGCCCGAGCTCGCGCCACCAGATGACGTCGTTCGCGTCGCCGAAGGTGCAGATCATCGCAATGCCAGCACCCTTGTCGGGCTGGGCGAGGGGGTGGGCCTTGACCGGCACCTCGACCCCGAAGATCGGGGAGACGACGGTGGTGCCGAACAGCTCGTGGTAGCGCTCATCGTCCGGATGGGCGACCAGGGCCACGCACGCGGGCAGCAGCTCCGGGCGGGTGGTCTCGATGAACACCTGCTCACCGGTGCCGTCCGTGCGGGTGAAGCCGATGCGGTGGTAGGCACCGTCGCGGTCGCGGTCCTCCTGCTCGGCCTGCGCCACCGCCGTGCGGTAGGTGACGTCCCACATGGTGGGGGCCTCGGCCTGGTAGGCCTGGCCGGCGGCGAGGTTCTCCAGGAAGGCGCGCTGGGAGGTGGCGCGGGAGTGTGCGTTGATCGTCTGGTAGCTGTGGTTCCAGTCCACCGACAGGCCCAGGGTGCGGAAGACCTCCTCGAAGGACTTCTCGTCCAGGGTGGTCAGCTGCTCGCACAGCTCGATGAAGTTGCGGCGCGAGATCGGCAGCTGGTTCGCGGCCTTCGCGGACTTGTTGTCGCCGCCCACCTGCGGGGGCGTGAAGTCCGGGTCGTAGGGCAGCGACGGATCGCAGCGCACGCCGTAGTAGTTCTGGGCGCGGCGCTCGGTGGGCAGGCCGTTGTCGTCCCAGCCCAGCGGGTAGAACACGTTCTTGCCGCGCATGCGCTGGTAGCGCACGATCATGTCCGCCTGCGAGTAGCCGAAGACGTGGCCGATGTGCAGGGAGCCCGACGCGGTGGGCGGCGGGGTGTCGACGCTGAAGACCTGGTCACGGGTGGTGTCCGGGTCGAAGGCGTACAGCTGCTGCTCGCTCCATACGCCGTCCCACTTCTCCTCCAGACCCTCGAGGGAGGGGCGGTCGGGGATGGAGGCGCTCTGGTGCGGTGCGGTATCGGTCATGGGGGCCATTGTTCCAGGCGCGCGCGCCGGATCGAGAACGATCCCGCGTCGTGGAGGGTCGGGTGCGCCACGTGGGCGCGCCGTGAGCGCCCGCCGTCGCTCAGGAGGCGAGCGGCAGGCGCACGGTGAACGCGGTGCGGCCGGGGCGGGAGTCCACCTCGATGCGGCCGTGGTGCGCCTCGGTGATCGCCTGGACGATGGAGAGCCCGAGCCCGGTCGTGCCGTCGCTGCCGGAGCGGGCGGAGTCGGCACGGGCGAAGCGGGCGAAGACGTGGTCGGCGATCGCCGGGTCGATGCCGGGGCCGTCGTCGATCACCTCGAGCACGGCGGTGCTCGTCACGGCGCCCTTCTCGGCGCCCTCCACCGTGCCCTGCTCCGTGCCGAGCCGCACCCGCACCTCGGTCCCGTCGGGTGTGTGCTTGCGGGCGTTGGCGAGGAGGTTCACCACCACCTGGGTGAGCTGGCGGGCGTCGCCGCGCACGGGGACCTCGTCGGCCCCCACCTCGAGCCGCCAGCTGTGCCCGGGCGCGGTGACCCGTGCGTCCATGACCGCGTCGACCACGATCTCCCCGAGCTCCACGACCTCGTCGTGCCCCGACGTGGCACCGGTCCGCATCGCGCCGTGGACCCCGGCCGCGGCGAGGGCCTCCTCGTCCAGCCGGGCCAGCAGCAGCATGTCCTCCACGAGCGCCGTCATCCGCTCGGCCTGCGCCTCCATCCGCTCCACGGACTGCTCGCCGCGAGGAGTGAGCTCCTCGGTGTAGCGCAGCATCTCGGCGTAGCCGCGGATCGCGGTCAGCGGGGTGCGCAGCTCGTGCGAGGCGTCCGCCACGAAGCGGCGCATCCGGGTCTCGCTCAGCGCCCGCACCTCGAGGGCCTCGTCGACGTTGTCGATGAGCAGGTTCAGCGCCCGCCCCACCTCGCCGGGCTCGGTGCCGGCGCGCGCGATCTCGGGGCGCACTCGGGCGGTGAGCGCCACGTCGCCGCCGGTCAGCGGCATGTCGGCGATGTGGCGGGCGACGGCGGTGACCTCCTCCAGCGGGCCGAGCGCCCGCCGCACGATGAGGGAGCCGGCCACCCCGGCGACCAAGGTCGCGAGCACCCCGGCCAGCAGCAGGGTCAGGTCGAGCCGGGTGATGGTGGAGGTGGTGGTCGCGAGCGGCAGTCCGGTGATGACCACGACGCCGCCGGTCTCGTCGGCGTGCACGCGGTAGTCGCCGATGGTCAGTGACACGTCCCGGTTCACGGAGGTGACCGCGTCGGTCGCGGCCGCGGCGAGGGCCTCCTGGTCCTCGGTGCCGAGCTCGTGGATCGCGCCCTGCGCATCCCGCCAGGAGCCCTGCAGGGACCCGTCCGTCGCCAGCATCAGCGCGCCGAGCTCGAACTCGCCGGCGCCGGGGCCCGCGGGGGCGCCGGAGAGGTCGGGGACGGTGCCGGGGTCGACGTCGCTGAGATCCACGCCCCCGGAGTCGCCGTTCGTGGGAGGCATGCGCCGGTCGGCCGCGCGGCCCAGCTGCTCGTCGAGCTGATCACGCAGGTGCCCGCTGACGGAGACGTGCGTGACCACGCCGACGCCGAGGCACAGCAGCGCGACCGTCGCCGCGAGCAGCACGACCATGGTCGCGCGCAACGAGCGCCGGCCCACCGGGGTGGTGGTGGCGTCGGGGGAGCCGGTGGCGTCGGGGGAGTCCTGCGTGGTGCGGGGCCGGCTCGTGCGGGCTCGGCTCATGCGGGCTTGAGCATGTAGCCCGCGCCGCGCACGGTGCGGATCATCGGCTCGCGGCCGACGTCGATCTTCTTGCGCAGGTAGGAGATGTACAGCTCCACGATGTTGGCCTGGCCGCCGAAGTCGTAGTTCCACACGGCGTCGAGGATCTGCGCCTTGGAGAGCACGCGGTGGGGGTTCTCCATCAGGTACTGCAGCAGCTGGTACTGGGTGGCCGTCAGAGCGATCGGGTCGCCGCCCCGGGTCACCTCGTGGGCATCGAGGTTCATCACCAGGTCGCCGACCACCAGCTCGTTCGCCTGCCGGGCGGTGACGCCGGAGCGCTGGACCAGGCGGTGCAGGCGCAGCAGCACCTCCTCGATGGTGAAGGGCTTGGTGACGTAGTCGTCGGCCCCGGCGGCGAGGCCGCCCACCCGGTCGCTCGGCGCATCCAGCGCCGTCAGCATGAGGGAGGGGACGTCCGGCTGCAGCAGCCGGATCCGGCGCAGCACCTCGAGCCCCTCGAGACCGGGGAGCATCCGGTCCAGCACCAGCACGTCCGGGCGCAGGTCACGGGCCACGCGCACGGCCTCCAGGCCGTCGCCGACCACGGTCACCTCCCACCCGATCAGCTGCAGCGGGAAGCGCAGCAGGTCCGCGATGGTGGGCTCGTCCTCGACGACGAGCGCCCTGATCGGGGAGCCGTCGGGATGTTCGAGGCGCGGGAGGGCGCTCAGCGCCGCCGCCAGTCCAGCGGTCATGGGGTCATCCTCCCACGCCGACGGGGGACCCGACGGCGAGGGCTGCGCGGACGGCGGGCTTGCGCCCTGCCCATTCGACGGGCCGCAGCGCCGGGGCGGCGTCGGGGGCGTCAGGACGGGAGGCGGGCGCCGGGGCGGGAGCGGCGCCGGAAGCGCTGTGGAGGTCTGCGCGGTGGAGGTCGGCGCTGTGGAGGTCTGCGCGGTGGAGGTCGGCGCTGTGGAGGTCTGCGCGGTGCGAGTTCATGGCGCTCACGATCGGGCGCGAGGCTATTGATCTGCTGTGAGCGTGCTGAGGCACGGGGATGAGGCACGGGGATGAGGCGCGGCAGGCGGGAGCGGGCGGGGCTCTTCGACGTCGCTGGGGCCCTGCACAGCAGATCCATAGGCATCGCGCCCAGGGTTCCTCCCATGCACACCTCTGACACCAGGACCGTGGACGCCCCGTCGGCCGCGCCGGTACCGTCGGCCGCGCCGGTCCCGTCGGCCCCGTCGGCCGCGGCGGCCCGGCGCTCCCTCGGAGCGCGCGCCGCCGCGCTGCGCACCCACTGGACCGACTCGCGCGCCGGCACCCTCGCCCTGCTCGGGATCCTTCTCGCCACCGGATTCCTGTACTGCTGGAACCTCACGGCGAACGGCTACGCGAACTCGTTCTACTCCGCCGCCGTGCAGGCGGGCTCCGTGGACTGGACGGCCTTCGTCTACGGCTCCTCGGACGCCGGGAACTCGATCACGGTCGACAAGCCCCCGGCCTCGCTGTGGATCATGGCGCTGTCGGTGCGGCTGTTCGGCCTGAACTCGGCCGCGATCCTCATGCCGCAGGTGGTCATGGGGATCCTGTCGGTGTTCGTGGTGAACCGCTCGGTGAAGCGGGTGGCAGGGGAGGCCGCCGGACTGATCGCGGCCGCGGCGCTCGCGATCACCCCGGTCGCGGTGCTGATGTTCCGCTTCAACAACCCCGACGCCCTGCTCGTGCTGCTGATGACCCTCGCGGCCTGGGCGACCGTGCACGCGATCGAGACGGGCTCGATCCGCTGGATGACCCTGGTGGGGGTGCTGATCGGGTTCGCGTTCCTCACCAAGACCCTGCAGGCCTTCCTGGTGGTGCCGTTCTTCGCGATCGCGTTCCTGATCTGCGCGGACACGACGCTGCGCCGGCGGATCCTCGGCACCCTCGCCGCGGGTCTCGCGCTCGTGGTCGCCGGCGGCTGGTGGGTCGCGATCGTCGAGCTCGTGCCCGAGCAGTGGCGCCCGTACATCGGCGGCAGCCAGACCGACTCCTTCCTCGAGCTGACCTTCGGCTACAACGGGCTGGGCCGCCTCAGCGGCGACGAGGTCGGCTCCGTCGGCGGTGGCGGCGGCTTCGGCAGCGGCGCCGGCATCTCCCGCCTGTTCAGCTCCGCGATCGGTGGTCAGATCAGCTGGCTGATCCCCGCCGCCCTGATCCTCATGCTCGGCGCGCTGTGGCTGGGGCGGCGCGCCCCCCGCACCGACCCGGTGCGGGCCTCGTTCCTGGTGTGGGGCGGCTGGTTCCTGGTCACCGCGGTGGTGTTCTCCTTCATGCAGGGAATCTTCCACGAGTACTACACGGTCGCCCTCGCCCCGGCGATCGCGGCGATGGTCGGCCTCGGCGCCCGGACCGTGTGGCGCCACCGCGAGTCGCTCCTGGCGCGTCTGGTGCTCGCGCTCGCCGCGGCCGGCACCGGGGTGTGGGGCTTCGTGCTCCTGCAGCGCCAGAGCGAGTACGGGACCTGGCTGGCGGTGCTCGTGCTGGTGAGTGGTCTGCTCGCGGCGGCCGGCCTCCTGCTCGCCTCACGCTTCGGCAGGCGGACCCTCGCCGTGGTGCTCGTCCTCGCAGCGCTCAGCGCCGGCGCCGGCCAGGCGGCCTACGCCGCGAGCACCGTCACCACCGCCAAGACCGGCTCGATCATCACCGCCGGCCCGTCCTCGAGCGGCGGGTTCGGCGCCGGCCCTACGGGCATGTCCCGCGGCGGGCAGGCCGGGCAGATGCCCGGAGGCGTCCCCGGCGGCGGGCAGATGCCCGGCGGAGGCTCGAACGACGGCGGCTCGAACGGCGGCGGCTCCAACGGCGGGGGCACGATAGGCGGGAACATGCCCGGCGGCGGGCCCGGCCAGGGCTCGGGCTCCTTCACCCCGCCGAGCGGCGGCGCGCCGGGCGGATCGGGCGGCGAGTCGGGCTCCGTCGGCGGTGCCCCCGGTGGCGGGGGAGGCGGCATGGGCAGTCTGCTGAACGCCGAGGAGCCGGATGCGGAGGTCGTCGCCGCGCTCCAGGAGGACGCGGACCAGTACACCTGGGTGGCCGCTGCCATCGGCAGCCAGAACGCGGCGGGGCTGCAGCTGGCCTCCGAGGAGCCGGTCATGGCGCTCGGCGGGTTCAATGGCTCGGACCCCAGCCCCTCCCTCGAGGAGTTCCAGCAGTACGTGGCCGACGGGGAGATCCACTACGTCCTCGCCGGCGAGGGGTTCGGCGGCCAGAACGGCGGGTCGAACACCGCCTCCGAGATCACCCAGTGGGTCGCGGAGAACTACACCGAGGTCACGATCGGCGACACCACCTTCTACGACCTCACCCAGCCGCTCACGAGCACCGACGCGGCCGCCACCACGCAGGAGGGCACGGTATGAGCACCGACGCCCGCGTCCAGACCCCGCCGGCGCCGGGGACGGCGCTGCTCCCGGGCGATGCTGAGCCCGGCACCACCGTCCTGGACGTGGTGATCCCGGTGCTGAACGAGGAGCACACCGTCGGCGCGTGCGTGCGGCGGCTCGAGGCCCACCTGCGCGAGACCTTCCCCTACCCGTACCGCATCACCATCGCCGACAACGGCAGCACCGACCGCACCCCCGAGGTCGCCGCCGAGCTCTCCCGTGAGCTGGCCGGGCGGGTGCGGGTGGTGCGGTTGGACCAGAAGGGGCGCGGCCGGGCGCTGCAGCAGGTGTGGTCCGCCTCGGACGCGCTGATCCTCGCGTACATGGACGTGGACCTCTCCACGGACCTCGATGCGCTGTGGCCGCTGGTCGCGCCGCTGATGTCCGGGCACTCCGACCTCGCGATCGGCACCCGGCTGCACCGCTCCTCGCGGGTGGTGCGGGGCATGAAGCGGGAGCTCATCTCCCGCTCCTACAACCTGGGACTGTCGGTCGCGCTCGGCGCGCGCTTCTCCGATGCGCAGTGCGGCTTCAAAGCCATCCGGGCCGACGTCGCCCGCGAGCTGCTGCCCCTGGTCGAGGACACCGCCTGGTTCTTCGACACCGAGCTGCTCGTCCTCGCCGAGCGGTGCGGGCTGCGGATCCACGAGGTGCCCGTGGACTGGTACGACGACCCCGACTCCCGGGTCGACGTGGTCCGCACCGCCCGCGACGACATCGCGGGTGTGGTCCGTCTCGCCGTCGCCCTGCACCACGGGGACCTCCCCGTCGAGCAGATCCGCACCCGCTCGGGCAGGGCCAGGCCCCGCAGCGGCACCGCCGCCCAGCTGATCCGCTTCGCGCTCGTCGGCGTGCTCTCCACCGTGCTGCACCTGGGCGGCTTCGCGCTGCTGAGCGCCACCGGACTGCTCGGCTCCCAGGTCGCGAACCTCGTCGCGCTGATGATCGCGACCGTGCTGAACACGACCATGAACCGTTCGTGGACCTTCGGGATCCGCAGCCGCCGCCTCGCCTGGCTCCATCAGCTCCAGGGCCTGGTGATCCTGGGCCTGACCTGGGCGCTCAGTGCCGGGGCGCTCGCTGGGCTCGAGGCGGCGCACCCCGACGCCCCCGTCTCCGTGCAGACCGTCGTGCTGGGCGGCGCGATGGTCATCGCCACGCTCGTGAAGTTCGCTGTGATGAAGGGATGGAGGCGGGCCGAGGGGGAGTGAGGCGGGCGGGCGCTGGGGCGGCGGGTGGCTGTCGGCGCCTCCGCCCCGGCCTCATGGCACCCGCGCGGTCCACTCCTCGGTCCCGAACTTCGTCGCCACCAGCTCGCGGGCCCTCGCCAGCTCGTCCTCGGTGTAGGTGCTGTCGCGGGAGTCGTAGCGGGAGCGGAAGAAGTCCAGGAACCCCTCGATGATCTGCTCGCGCGGCAGACCGGTCTGGGAGCGCATCGGGTCCACGCGCTTGTTCGCGCTGCGGGTGCCCTTGTCCGAGAGCTTCTCCCGGCCGATGCGCAGCACCTCGCCCATCTTGTCCGCGTCGATGTCGTAGCTCATGGTCACGTGGTGCAGCAGCACTCCGCCGGCGAAGCGGCGCTGGGCGGCGCCGCCGATCTTGCCCTGCTCGGAGGCGATGTCGTTCAGCGGCACGTACCGGGCCTTCACGCCGATCTCGGCGAGCGCCCCCATCACCCAGTCGTCGAGATAGGCGTAGGCCTGCTCGAAGCTCAGCCCCTCCACGAGCGAGGTGGGGACCACGAGGGAGTAGGTGATGCAGTTGCCCTGCTCCATGAACATCGCGCCGCCGCCGGTGATGCGGCGCACCACCCCGATGCCGTGGCGGGCCGCGCCCTCGGCGTCGATCTCGTTGCGCAGCGACTGGTAGGAGCCGATCACCACGAGCGCCGAGTCCCAGTCCCAGATGCGGAAGGTGGGGCCGCGCCGACCGGCGACCATCTCGGTGGGCAGCACCTCGTCCAGGGCCACGTGCATCACCGGCGGCAGCACCACCGGCGGGATCACGTCGAAGGTGAGGTCCTCCCAGCTGCTGGCATGGCCGAGCGCGCGGCGCACCGCGATCGCGACGGCCTCGGCATCGAAGCCGATCATCTGCACCGGCTCGGACCGGGCCTCGAGACGGGCGGTGATCGCCGCGGCGAGCTCCGCGGCGGTCGCCTCGGTGGACATGCCCACCAGGGCCGCGTTCAGGTCCTCGAGGGCGTCGTCCGGCTCGAGGAAGAAGTCCCCGAACACGTGGGCGGAAGCGATGGCGCCGTCCGTCGCAGTCACGTCGACGGCGACGAGCTTGCCGCCGCGGACCTTGTACTCCCCGTGCATCACGGTGCCGTCCTCGCGCTCGCCGCGCCCGTCGCTGTCAGTCTGGGTCATGGCGCCATTGTCGCGCAGTGGGGTACTGGAGCGCGGGGCGGGAAACGCTCCCGCGCCTGCTCTTTGCCTGCCCTGCGCCCCGGCTCACACGATGGTCAGCGAGCGCAGCGCCCGGTGGACCTCCCACACGAAGTCCGCGGTGGACTGGTTCTTCCGCGGCGCGACGGCGTAGGTCTCCTCAGCGCGGGCCTCCGTCGCCTCGCGGGTGACCTTCGGGATCAGGTGCTGCCACTCCCGCTCGCCGCCCACCCAGATGCGGTAGGCCGCCTCGTCGTCCTCGGCGCGGGAGAGCAGGCGCAGCCCCATCGTGGTCGCGGTGAGGGCGGGCTGGCGGCGGGCCGGGGCCAGGTCGAATCCGCGGTCGCGCAGCAGCATCGGGTTCAGCACCGCCCACAGCAGCAGCCGCGCGCCCTCCATCTCCGGGGAGGCCGCGGCGCCGATCAGCTCGCCGGGCGCGGGCAGCGCGCCCTCGTCTGTGCGCCAGGCGGTGCGGCGGGCGAGGGCGTCGAGCCGCTCCTGCGCCGCCTGCTGCTCCTCGTCGGTGCCAGGCATTCCGATACCCACGGGCCGCGGCTCCTGGCCGGTGCGCAGGAAGTGGACCGGGGTGCCGTGCTCGACCTCGCCGAACTCGAGCCCGGTGCGGTGCAGGCCCACCCCGGCCTGGAGGTGCGCATCGGTCTGACCGCGACGGGTGGAGAAGTGGGGGCTGGTGCCCAGCAGGGTGCGGGAGGCGCGGTGCAGCACGTCGAGGTGGGCGCGGAACTCGCGCGCGACCTTGCCCTTGGTGAGCAGGCGCTTGGGGTCCACGGGGAACTGCACGATGGGGCGGCCGGAGTTCTCGCCGATCTCCCCGATCGTCTCCCACAGCTCGGCATGGCCGGGATCGGCCTTGACCATCCGCCCGCCCAGCCGGCCCCAGCTCGTGACCACAACGCCCTCCGGCGGGGTCACCGGCCCCTCGGGGATGTCCGAGCGGCGGCAGATCGCGACCAGGAGATGGTGCGGGGAGTCGCCGAGCGCCCGGCGCATCTTCTCCAGGTGGGGGAGGGACAGGTCGCCCTCGGTGCTCACCGTGATCCCGAGTCGGGCGCCGTCGTCGGCCGCCGCCGAGGTGGGCAGGATCTCCGCGACCAGGTCCGGCGACGTGCGGCGCAGCCGCGGCGCGGCGACGATGCTGCCCGTGGTGCGGTCGGTGCGCGCGACGGTGCGCAGGAAGGCGCTGCGGCTGCGGGGCGCCATCAGCACGAACTCGAGCATGTGGCGCAGGATCCCCTCGGCCCGCACGGACGCCTCGGCGCCGGACTCGAGCAGCGGGACGGCGGCCGAGCGCTCGACGGCATAGGTGAGCATCTGTCCGACGGTGGCGTAGGAACGAGCCATGGTCCTCCTTCTCGCGGGCCGTGCGGTGCGCGGTCTGATCCTGGTGATCGTCCAGTATCCTCCGCAACCAGTCTGCATCAGCGCAGGTGGGCGGGCCAGGCGTGTCTGTCGAGGAGCGGCCCGGAGGTGTGACGGCGGTCTCTCCTCCCGTCATGACCTGCGGCGACCCGAGGCGGTCCTGGTGAGCGGCGGCGGCGGGCGTCTACGCTGTCCCGGTCCCCGTCCCGCCATCCCGAACCGGACCCCCATGAACTCCTCCTCCGACGCCGCCGTCGGCACCGGTGCCGGCGAGTCCGCAGCCGCCCCCGGCGCCCCGTCCTCGGCCCCCGCCGACTCCTCCTCGAGCGGCGACGCCCCGCGCCGTGCGCGCGTCGGCCTGCTGCCCCGGATCCTCGTCGCCATCGTGCTCGGCATCCTGCTGGGCCTGGTCATGCCCGAGGCGATCGCCCGGATCTTCACGACCTTCAACGGCGTGTTCTCCGGCTTCCTCGGCTTCCTCATCCCGCTGATCATCGTGGGCCTGGTGACCCCGGCGATCGCGGAGCTGGGCCGTGGCGCCGGCAAGATGCTCGCCGCGACCGCCGGCATCGCCTATCTCTCCACGATCCTGTGCGGCCTGTTCGCGCTCGGCCTGTCGCTGCTGCTCCTGCCGCGCATGCTGGGCGACGCATCGATCGGCACGCTGGAGAACCCCGAGGACTCCGCGATCGCGCCGTACTTCGCCATCGAGATCCCGCCGGTCTTCGACGTGATGACGGCGCTCGTGCTCTCGTTCTGCCTTGGCATCGGGCTGACCCTCGTGAAGAAGGGCGCCCTGCAGGAGTCCTTCGAGCAGCTGCGCACCATCATCGTGCGCATCATCGAGGCGATCATCATCCCGCTGCTGCCCATCTACATCTTCGGCATGTTCCTGGGCCTGACCATGAATGGCCAGATCTGGACCGTCATCGGCACCTTCCTCGCCGTGATCGTGCTGGTCTTCGGCATGACCGTGGTGGTGCTCCTGGCCCAGTACGGCATCGCCGGCCTCGCGATCGGCAGGAACCCCCTGAAGATGCTCGGGAACATGATGCCCGCGTACATGACCGCGCTCGGCACCAGCTCCTCGGCCGCGACCATCCCGGTCACCGCCGAGTGCACCAAGCGGAACGGCATCCCGGATGCGATCGCGGACTTCGTGATCCCGCTGTGCGCGACGATCCACCTCTCCGGCTCGACGCTGAAGATCACCACCTTCGCGGTCGCGATCATGATCGTCACCGGCATGGACCTGAACGTCCCCGCGCTGCTCGCCTTCGTGTTCATGCTGGGCGTCGTCATGATCGCGGCGCCCGGCGTGCCCGGCGGCGCGATCATGGCCGCCGCGGGCGTGCTCTCCTCGATGCTCGGCTTCGGCGAGGCCGCGGTGGGCCTGATGATCGCCGCCTACATCGCGATCGACTCCTTCGGCACCGCCACCAACGTCACCGGCGACGGTGCGATCGCCGCGATCATGACGCGGCTGTCCAAGGGGCGCGTCTCGGGCGACCTCACCGTCTCCCAGCACGAGCACGTGCACGGCGTCTGACCCGCACTGCTCGCGACGAACGGCGCCCCTCCCGCCGCGTGCGGGAGGGGCGCCGTCCTCGTGGGGGAGGGTTCGGGCGGACGACGGGGCATGGCGGCCGATGGGGCCTGGCCGCTCGCGAGGCCGACGGGCCACGGCTCGCGCGGCCGACGGGTCAGACCCGGGCTGCGGTCGCCGGAGCGGCCCGCTCCTCCTCCGACCCGGCGCCCTTCGCGGGCCAGGCGGGGCCGGAGGGGTCGCGACCGCGGGTCTCCGGCAGCACGCGCACCGCGATCAGGGCCAGCAGGGCCATGCCGGTGAGGTAGATCGCCGGGGCGATGTCGATCGTGCGGGACACGAGGAAGGTGGCCACGTACGGGGCGGTGCCGCCGAAGATCGCGTAGGCGACGTTGTAGGCGACCGCCGAGGCGGTGTAGCGCGAGATCGTCGCGAAGGCCTCGGAGAGCATCACCGCGGTGGAGACGTTGCAGGCCACGGCGCCCACTGCGATGAGCAGCTGGCCGATCAGGGCGTTGCCGAAGCCGCCCCCGGCCGCGAGGAGGTAGGCGGGGACCGAGGCGACGGCGAGGGCGACGAGCGCCCCGACCATTACCGGGCGGCGGCCCAGCCGGTCGCTGAGCAGCCCCATCACCGGGGCGAGTGCGGTCGCGCACAGCAGCGCGACCACGTTGGAGCCGAGCACCACGTTCGCAGGCATCTCCGCGACGGTGCGCAGGAAGGTGGTCATGTAGGTCGAGAAGATGTAGAAGCTCAGCCCCGTCACGGCGATGAACCCGCCGAGGGTGAGCATCATCCGGCCCTCGCGGCGCAGCACCTCACCGAAGGGGAGATGGGCCGCGGCGGACGCGCCGCGCTCGGCCCGCTCCTGCTGCATGCGGGTGAACTCGGGGGTCTCCTCGAGGTGGGAGCGGATGAGGAAGGCGATGATGCCCATCGGGATCGCGGCGAGGAAGGGGATGCGCCAGCCCCACTCGTCGAAGGCAGCGGAGCCGATCGCCTGGGTGATCAGCCAGCACAGCAGCGCCGCCGCGGCGAAGGAGCCGAACGTCGCCGCCGGCATCGCTGAGGCGTAGAAGGCGCGCTTGCGGGCGGGGGCGTGCTCGATGACGTAGGCGACGGCGCCGGCGTACTCGCCGCCGGCGGAGAGGCCCTGGAGGCAGCGGGCCACGGTCAGCAGGATCGGGGCGAGGATCCCGATCGACGCGTGGCCGGGCAGAAGACCGATGATCGCGGTCGAGATCGACATGAGGAACACGGTGGCCAGCAGGATCTTCCGTCGGCCGAGGCGATCCCCGAGCCGTCCGAAGACCAGACCGCCGAGCGGCCGCATCGCGAAGGCGACGGCGAACACGGCGAAGGTCTGCAGCAGTCCGCCGACGGCGGTGTCCGAGGGGAAGAAGGTGGCGGCCAGGGCGCTGGCCGTGTAGCCGTAGACGGCGAAGTCGAACCACTCGATCACGGTGCCGCCGAACGCGGCGGCGGTCACCCGGCGCAGGGTCGCGGGGGAGACCTCCTCGGTGCCGGTGGTGCCCGCGACGGGGATGCCTGGGGCGGTGGGGCCGGGCGCGCCGGCGGACGGGTGGGATGACATGGTGGCCTCCGGTGGGTGACGGGGGAGGGCCGGCGTCGGGCTCGGGGTGGCCGACGGGGGCACGACTCGTGTTGTGACGGCAGCAACACGGTTGGTGGCGACCCTAGGGGGAATCATCCGTCGAGGGCCAGGGATCGGGGTCCTGCGACCTGTTCGTGATGTCCGGTCCCGGGCGGTGACCGGGACGCGGTCGGCGGTGCGCTCGGGGCCCGTGCCCGGGGACCGGGGCGCGGCGGGGATGCCGCCGGTCAGGGCCGCGACGGCCGGCCGCCCCGACGTAGGCTCGGGGCCATGACCTCCGACGCCTCCGCTCCTGTCCCGTCCTCCGCCCCGTGCGGTGCAGCCGCTCCGCTGACCGCCGTGGTCACGGGTGCCTCCTCCGGCATCGGCCGCGCCACCGCCGCGCGCCTCGTCGCCGACGGCTGGCGCGTCCTCGCCGTCGCCCGCCGCGAGGGGCGCCTCGCCGAGCTCGCCGCCGAGACCGGCTGCGAGGTGCTGAGCGTCGACGTCACCTCCGACGCGTCGGTCGACGCCCTCGTCGCGCGCGCCCGCGAGCTGTTCGGCGAGAGCCTGAACGCCGTCGTCCACGTCGCCGGCGGCGCCCTCGGCGTCGAGCCCGCGGCCGAGGCGGACCTCGAGAAGTGGCAGGGCATGTACGACATCAACGTGCTCGGCGCCGTCCGCGTCACCCGCGCCCTCCTGCCCGCCCTGCGCGCGAGCGGTCGCGGCGACCTGCTGTTCGTCACCTCCGTCGCCGGCCACGAGGCCTACCCGGGCGGGTCCGGCTACAACGCCGCCAAGGCCGGCGAGCACATGCTCGCCAATGCTCTGCGGCTCGAGCTGAACGGCGAGAAGGTGCGCGTCATCGAGATCGCCCCCGGCATGGTCCACACCGAGGAGTTCTCCCTCGTGCGCCTCGGCGACCAGGACAAGGCCGACGCCGTCTACGACGGGGTCGAGAACCCGTTGACCGCCGAGGACTGCGCCGACGTCATCTCCTACGCCCTGAACGCGCCCCACCACGTCAACCTCGACCTCGTGATGGTGCGTCCCCTCGCCCAGGCCGCGGCGCACCGCGTCGCCCGCCACCAGGGGGTCTGATGGCGCACGGCGGCATGGGCGGCGGTATGGGCGGCGGCATGGGGGGCGGAGGCGGACGCCTCAGCAGCGACCTGAAGCTCGCCCCCGGTCAGCGGCCCGACCTGCGCCGGGTGCTGGGGCTGTTCCGCCCCTACCGCGGCACGCTCGCCGTGGTGCTGTTCCTCATCGTGCTCGGCGCCGCCGCGGGCGTCGTCTCCCCGTTCCTCATCCGCGAGATCGTGGACGTGGCCCTTCCCGAGCAGCGCGCCGACGTGCTGGCCTGGTCCGTCGGCGGCCTCATCGCCGTCACCGTCGTCTCCAGCGCCCTCGGCGTCACCCAGGCCATGCTCTCGACCCGCGTGGGCCAGTCGGTCATGCACGACCTGCGCGTCTCGGTCTACTCCCACCTGCAGCGGATGGGGCTGGGGTTCTTCACCCGCGCCCGCACCGGCGAGATCCAGTCCCGCATCTTCTCCGACATCGGCTCGATGCAGTCCGTGGTCACCTCCGTGATGACCCAGATCGTCTCCGCGACCGCGGGCGTGCTCATGGCGCTGGTGGCGATGTTCGCGATGGACTGGCGCCTCACCCTCTTCTCGCTCATCGCGCTGCCTTTCGCGGTGTGGATGAACCGGCGGGTGGGGCGTCGGCGCCGCGAGATCGTCCGCACCCGCCAGGAGAAGGCCGCAGACCTCTCCGCCGGGATCCAGGAGTCCCTGTCGGTCTCCGGGATCCTGCTGGGCGTGACGATGGGCCGCACCGAGGCCCTCAGCCGCACCTTCTCCGCCGACTCCCGCGAGCTCGCCGACCTCGAGGTCCGCTCCGAGATGGCCGGGCGCTGGCACATGGCCGTGTTCACGACGCTGATGGCCCTGTTCCCGGCACTGACCTATCTCCTCGGCGGGCACCTGCTGTTCAACGACCCCGACGGCTCCGGCATCACCATCGGCACCCTGGTCGCCTTCATCGCCCTGCAGTCGGGACTGTTCCCCCAGATCAACGGTCTGCTCCGGGTCGCCACCCAGGTCAACAGCTCCCTGGCCCTGTTCTCCCGCGTGTTCGAGTACCTCGACGCCCCGATCCTCATCAAGGACGCCCCGGACGCGGTCGCGCTGGACCCCGCCGAGGTGCGCGGCGAGATCCGCTTCGAAGACGTCTCCTTCTCCTACCCCGGCGCGGAGGATCCGGCGCTGGACCGCATCGACCTCGTCGTCCCCGCCGGGAAGCACACCGCCCTGGTCGGCTCCACCGGCTCCGGCAAGACCACCACCGGCTACCTCATGGCGCGGCTGTACGAGCCGAGCAGCGGAAGCATCACCCTGGACGGGCACGACCTGCGCGAAGTCACGATGGAGTCCCTCGCGGCGAGCATCGGCGTGGTCACCCAGGAGACCTACCTCCTGCACGCCACCATCGCCGAGAACCTGCGCTTCGCCCGGCCCGAGGCGTCCGACGAGGAGCTCGTCGCCGCCTGCCGGATCGCCCAGATCCACGACCACATCGAGTCCCTGCCGGACGGCTACGCGACCGTGGTGGGGGAGCGGGGCTACCGCTTCTCCGGCGGCGAGAAGCAGCGCCTGGCCCTGGCGCGCACGATCCTGCGCGACCCGCCGGTGCTGCTGCTGGACGAGGCGACCTCCGCGCTGGACGTCGCGACCGAGCGGGCCATGTCCGGGGCGCTGGATGCCGCGGCCCGCGGCCGCACCACGGTCTCGATCGCCCACCGCCTCTCGACCATCCGTCACGCCGACCAGATCGTGGTCATGCAGCGCGGACGGATCGTCGAGCGCGGCACCTACGACGAGCTGCTCGCCCGCGGCGGGGTCTTCGCGGACCTTGCTCACCAGGACTCACGGCGGGACGACGGCGCCGACGGGCTCGCTGCCGACGGGGTTGTTGACGATGGGGTCGCTGCCGTCGACGACGGAGCCGACGAGCCCGTCGTCCAGGACCCGAGCGGCCGCTGAGCGAGGACGCCATGAGTGACGGCCCCCTGCCCGAGGACCCACTGCCCGAGGACCCACCGCCCGAAGACCCACCGCCCGGGAACCCGCTACCCCCGGACGACGACCCCGAGGCCGGCATGGACCCGCGGCTCGTTCGCCAGGACATCGCGCCCTACGCCGCGTTCCTCTCCGCCTCGCGCCGGCGACGGCTGGTCGAGCCCGAGGGGACCGTGTGGGCGTGGTCGGGCCTGAACGCGGTGCGCGAGCTGAGGCACCACCAGAAGGACTCCCCGGTGCGCGTGATCGCCGTGCACGGCGCCGGCGCGCATGCCGCCGCGCTGTGGCCGGTGGCCTCCCAGCTCGCCGAGCGCGGGATCGACGTGCGCGTCCCGGACCTGCCCGGCTACGGCCGCACCTCGATGCGCGACCCGAAGTCGGTGCGATACACCGACTGGATCCACATGCTCGGCGACATGATCGAGGAGGGGGACGACGGCCGCCCGCTGCTCCTGCTCGGCGGCAGCATCGGCGGGATGCTCGCGCTCGAGGTCGCCGCCCGTCTGCCCGACCAGGTCTCCGCGGTGGCGGCCACCTGCCTGCTCGACCCCGCCGACCCCGAGGCTCGCGCCCGCATGACCCGGTTCGGTGGGGCGGGCACCGCCGCGATGCGGATGCTGCCGCTCGTGCGCGGAGGGCTCGCGGATCGGATGCTGCCGGTCTCGGCGCTCGCGGACGTCTCGTCGATGGGCCGGGTCCCGGCGCTCGGCGCGCTGTGCGCCCGGGACCCGCGCGGCGGCGGTGCACGGATGCCGCTCGGCTTCTGGCGCTCCTATCTCGAGCACCCCCACGAGGCCGTGCGCACCGTGCCCGTGCCGGTGACGCTCCTGCACCCCGAGCACGATGCGTGGACGCCGCTCGCTCTCAGCGCCCGCACCCTCCACGCGCTCCCCGGGCCCACCGACACCGTGATCCTGCGCGGGGGAGGGCACTTCCCGGTCGAGGACCGGGCACTGGACGATCTGGTGACGGCGATCGAGCGGATCATCGCCCGAGTCGTCGACTGAGCCCGCACCGCACGGGCGAGCGAAGGCGAGACCGAGGGTGACGCCGCGCGTGACTACGACCAAAGACGGAGGGGGATGACCTCCCTGCGCGGGATGTGCCGCTGCGCCGGTCTGGAGGAGGATCGCTCCATGACCACGACGCACCTCGAGGACTGCGAGCTGCGCAGCCCGAAGCCCGCCATGGGCCGTCCCCTGCTGTTCGCCGTGATGCTGGTCCTCGCCGCCGCGGGGATGCTGGCACTGCTGGTTCTCGGCCCGGCCATGCCGCTGCTGACCGCGGTCGGCTCCGCGGCCGCGCTCATGGGTGTGGTCGTGCTCGCCTGGGTGGTGGCCGGTCCGCGGCTCTGACCGCGCCGGCCTCGGGACCGTCGTGGTCCCGGAGCGGTCTCAGACGTCGATCTCGATCTCGCCCACGCCGCGGGAGACGCAGGTAGTCATCTGGGTGTCGTGCTCGTCGTCCATGAGGAACTCGTCCAGGTGCTCGACCTCGCCGGAGACCAGCGGCACGACGCAGGTGCCGCACACCCCGCCCTCGCACGAGTAGTCCATGGAGATGCCGGCGTCCAGGAGGGCCTGCAGCAGCGATTGACCCTCGGCGACCTCGACGGTGATGCCCGACTTCAGGCACTTCGCGGTGAACGGCTCTCCGAACAGCGACATCCTCGCTCCTTCTGCATCGACCGCCCCTCGGGGACGGATCCGTGGAAGGACCAGTGTTCCACGACTGCGCGCGGGCGAGGAGGTGACTCACGCCTCCTCGGGGGCGGAGCCCGCCACGACCTCCTGGTCGTCCTCGGGGCGGGAGATCGCCTCGGCGGTGGAGGTGGCCTGCTGCGCGGTGACCGCGACATGGGCGGGCGGTGCGGCGTGGACGGAGGAGTCCGACGGGGTCAGCGCCAGGGCCGACGGGCCGAAGCTCAGCACCAGCAGCGCTGCCGCGCCGATCGCCGAGGCCCCGGCCAGGGCTCGCCTCGGTGGGGTGGGGTCGTCCATGTCGTCGTCTCCTTCGCCTGCGGCGTCGTCCGCGGCGGGCGCGGGCTGCGCCGCCGGGACCATCACACCCCCCGACGCTTCGAGAACACTGGGGATCAGGCAGTGATCACCTGTGACGACCGCCAGTGAACGTCGGACGCGTCCCGCCCGGCGCGCACCCGTCCCGCCCGGCCCCGCAGGGCCCGTCGGCCGCGCCGCGATGTTCCGCGCGTCTCCTTCGCCCCCCGTCCCGTGCCGCCGCCGGGAGCCACGCGTACACTGGCGTCCATCGGCATCGACCCGGCCATCACCGGTGAGCCGCGGGAAGAACAGCACGCGCAGGATCCGCGAGGATCCGGCCGCACCCAGTAGAACCCGCCGGGACCAGCCCGTCACAGCTGAGGAACAAGGGGAGGCCCCCGCGTCGGCACGCCGACGCGCCGGCGTCAACCGAGGTGGTACCGCGCCACCGGCCCCCGGGCCGCAGGCGTCCTCGGACAGCAGTCGTCCACACCGCCGTCCCCTGTGCTTCCTCGGAGGTCCCTCCCCATGGTCTACCCGGTCAGCGGAGACCCGCTCGTCCCCTCGCCGAACCTGCCCGCGCTCGAGAACGAGATCCAGGAGTTCTGGCGCACCGACGACACCTTCCGCGCCTCGATCGCCCAGCGCGAGGGCGCCGACGAGTTCGTCTTCTACGACGGCCCGCCCTTCGCCAACGGCCTGCCCCACTACGGGCACCTGCTCACCGGCTTCGTCAAGGACGTCATCCCGCGCTTCCGCACCATGGACGGGCTGAAGGTCGATCGCCGCTTCGGCTGGGACACCCACGGACTGCCCGCGGAGCTCGAGGCGATGCGGGAGCTCGGCATGACCGAGAAGTCCGAGATCGAGGACATGGGCCTGCAGGCCTTCAACAACGCCGCCCGCGCCTCGGTGCTGAAGTACACCAAGGAGTGGGAGGAGTACGTCACCCGCCAGGCGCGCTGGGTCGATTTCGAGAACGACTACAAGACCCTCGACGTCACCTTCATGGAGTCGGTGCTGTGGGCGTTCAAGACCCTGCACGACAAGGGCCGCGCCTACGAGGGCTACTACGTCCTGCCCTACTGCTGGAAGGACCAGACCCCGCTCAGCGCGCACGAGCTGCGCATGGACGACGACGTCTACCAGGACCGCCAGGACCAGACCGTCACCGTCACCTTCCCCTTCACCGGCGAGAAGGCGGAGCAGCTTGGCCTCCTGGGCGTGAAGGCCCTCGCCTGGACCACCACCCCGTGGACCCTGCCCACCAACTTCTCCCTCGCCGTCGGGCCCGAGCTGCCCTACGCGGTGCTCCCGGCCGGACCGAACGGCGCGGCCGACGGCACCGCCGCGGGCGAGGGCCGCTACCTCCTCGCGCAGGCGCTCGTGGGCGCGCACGCCAAGGAGCTCGGCTACCAGAGCGCCGAGGACGCCCTCGCCGCCGTCGAGGAGCGCACCTACGCCGGCGCCGAGCTCGAGCACATCACCTACGAGCCGCTGTGGACCGTCTACTCCGAGGACCGCGAGAAGTGGGGCACGCAGAACGCGTGGATCGTCACCGTCGCGGACTACGTCTCCACCGACGACGGCACCGGCGTGGTCCACCAGGCCACCGCCTACGGTGAGATCGACCAGCAGGTCAACGCCGCCTACGGCATCCCCGTGATCGTCTCGGTCGACGAGGGCGCCCAGTTCCACGAGTACTTCCGCGGCACCGCCCTCGACGAGATCGCGGGACTGCAGGTCTTCGACGCGAACCGGCCGATCATCCGCAACCTCCAGGCCGAGGGGCGCCTGCTGCGCGAGGCCAGCTACGTGCACTCCTACCCGCACTGCTGGCGCTGCCGGAACCCGCTGATCTACAAGGCCGTCTCCTCCTGGTACGTGAAGGTCGCCGACCAGCGCGAGCGCATGCTCGAGCTGAACGAGCAGATCGACTGGGTGCCCGGCAACGTCAAGCACGGCCAGTTCGGCAAGTGGCTCGAGGGCGCCCGCGACTGGGCCGTCTCCCGCAACCGCTACTGGGGCACCCCGATCCCGGTGTGGAAGAGCGACGACCCCGACCACCCGCGCGTCGAGGTGTACGGCTCGCTCGCCGAGCTGGAGGAGGCCTTCGGCACCCTCCCGCGCGACGAGCACGGAGAGGTGAACCTCCACCGCCCCTACATCGACGAGCTCACCCGCCCGAACCCCGACGACCCCACCGGCACGTCCACCATGCGCCGCGTCACCGACGTGTTCGACGTGTGGTTCGACTCCGGCTCGATGCCGTTCGCGCAGGTGCACTACCCCTTCGAGAACCGCGAATGGTTCGAGGGGCACAACCCCGCCGACTTCATCGTGGAGTACATCGGGCAGACCCGCGGCTGGTTCTACGTCATGCACGTGCTGGCCACCGCCCTGTTCGACCGCCCCGCCTTCACCTCGGTGATCTGCCACGGCATCGTGCTGGGCGAGGACGGGCAGAAGATGTCCAAGTCGCTGCGCAACTACCCCGACGTGCGCGAGATGTTCGACAAGTACGGGGCCGACGCGATGCGCTGGTTCCTCATGAGCTCGCCCATCCTGCGCGGCGGCAACCTCGTCGTCGACGAGCCCAAGATCCGCGACGCCACGCGCCAGGTCGTGCTGCCGCTGTGGAACGTCTGGTACTTCCTGGGCCTGTACGCGAACGCGGCGGGGGAGAAGGACGGCAGCGGTCGGCCGACGGGCTACCGCGGCCGGTCCCGGTACGAGTCCACCGACGTGATGGACCGCTACCTGCTCTCCCGCACCGGCGACCTGGTGCGCGGCGTGCGCGCCTCCTTCCGGGAACTCGCCATCGCCGATGCGGCCGAGCAGATCGCCGACCACCTCGACATGCTCACCAACTGGTACGTGCGCCGCTCCCGCGACCGGTTCTGGGAGGGCGACGAGCAGGCCATCGACGTGCTCTCCACCGCCCTGGAGACCCTGCTGCAGGTGGCCGCGCCGCTGCTTCCCATGGTCACCGAGGAGATCTGGAAGGAGCTCACCGGCGGTCGCTCCGTGCACCTGACTGACTGGCCCGACGACACCTTTTTCCCCCGGGACGAGGCGCTCGTGGCCCAGATGGACGACGTCCGCGCCATCGCCTCGGCCGGCAACGCGCTGCGCAAGAAGGAGGGCCTGCGCGCCCGCCTCCCGCTCGCCGAGCTGACCGTGGTCCACCACGACCCCACCTCCCTCGAGCCCTTCGCCGAGATCCTTGCCGACGAGCTCAACGTCAAGGCGGTGCGCCTGCTGGACGCCACCGGCGACGAGGCGCAGGAGATGGGCGTGGAGCAGCGCCTGACCGTCAACGCCCGCGCCGCCGGGCCGCGGCTGGGCAAGCAGGTCCAGGTCGTCATCAAGGGCTCCAAGACCGGCGACTGGTCGGTCGCCGAGGACGGCACCGTCACCTCCGGCGGCATCGACCTCGTCGAGGGCGAGTACACCCTGGACATGGTCGCCGGCTCCGGCTCGGACACCGACGGTCGCGCCATCGGCGTGCTGCGCGGCGGCGACTTCCTGGTGCTCGACACCGCGGTCACCCCCGAGCTCGAGGCCGAGGGCACCGCCCGCGACGTGGTCCGTGCGATCCAGTCCGCGCGCCGCGAGGCGGGGCTGGACGTCTCCGACCGCATCGCGCTCAGCGTGAGCGGCGATGCGGCCGTGGTCGAGGCGGTCACCGCCCACCGCGACCTGGTCGCCGGCGAGGTGCTCGCCACCTCCCTCGAGCTCGGCGCCGAGCCCGCTGAGGGCGCGCACGTCGCCACCGAGAAGGTCGCCGGCGGTCAGGTGACCGTCGGGGTCGCCAAGGCCTGACCCGGCTGCTCGCGAGGGCCGGGCCGACGGGGGAGCATCCCGCCGGTCCGGCCCTCGCGCCGTGCCCGGCGCTGTCCGTGGCGCGCCCAGCAGCCCCGCCCCGGGCTCCCGCGGGGTCGCCGTCATCGCAGGTCCTCCCGCCCCACCTCGACGACCAGGTCCGAGACCACCTCGACCCCCTCGCCCAGGTAGCGGCCCTCGAGGTCGTCCTGCAGTGCCGCGAGCACCGGATCCTCCCCGGCGTGCAACAGCAGCGTGCCGTGGTAGCCGCCGGTCGGATCCGGACCCTGCGAGGTGCGCAGCACCGACTCGTGCGCGTTGTGGAGCTGGCTGCGCTCGCCGTAGGTCTGGGTAGGGGCCTCGAGCCATGCCTCGCGCACGGCCGGGGAGGTCGCGCGGCTGCCGTCGATCCGCAGCCCGTCCAGGTCCAGCCGCGGCACCGGATCGGCGATGTGCCGGGGGAGCGGGATCGTCCGCGCAGGCCCGGGCAGGGACTCCATAGGTGCCCACACCGGGTCGTGGGCGAGGTTCACGACCTGCGTCGAGGACTGCACCGGCACCACGGTCTGCACGGGGGACCCGACGGAGAAGACGTGGGTCACGTCGTACGTGCCCGGGACGCCGCCGACGGCGTTGAAGGATGGATCCGCGGCCAGCTGCGCGGCCGTCAGCCCGCCCTGCGAGTGGCCGACGAGCAGCACCCGCGCCCCGGGCGGCACCCCGGCGGTGCGCATCGCCGCGCGCACATCGGCCATCGCCGCGGACTCCGTCCCCGCCATGGCCCGCAGGTTCGAGTCCCAGCCGGCGGAGGCGCCCTGCGCGCCCCAGGCGTCGGCGTGCCAGATCGGCGCGCCGCCGGTGGGCGGGGCGTGCACGATGTACCCGGTCGTGCCGTCGGCCGCCCGGACCTGCTGCACCCGGATCCTGCCCGAGGAGGCGGCATCGGCCCCCGGCAGCAAGGACGGTCCGGTCGCGCCCCGGCGCGCCTCGTCCCCGTCCTCGACGAGGTCCGCGAGCGTGCGCGGCGCGACGGGGCCCGGCACCGCATGCATGCCGTGGACCGTCACGTCGGTGCGGGGATCGAGGAAGCCCGTGTCCGTGAACAGCTCGGCGGGCGCGACCGCGACGGAGCCCGCCGCCAGCAGCGAGGCCGCGCCGAGCTCCGCGACCGCCGGTGCTCCCTCCCCGTCCACCCAGCCCTCCAGCAGCACCCCGACCCGGCCCACGTCGTCGCGGGCCTGGAGGAGTCCGTCGGGATCCGCGCCGAGGAGCGTCGCCGTGCCCACCAGCACCTCCGCCCCGAGTCCGTACCCCCAGCCGATCCCGTCGGCCACCACGGAGGCCAGCGACATGCGGGGCACCGGGGCGGGCGCGGATGCCGGGGGAGCGGGGCGGCCGGAGACCCCGCCGAGCAGCGCCGAGAGCGCGGGACCAAGGGAGACGAACTGACCGTCGAGGGCGACAAGATCTCCAGATCGCGCGCCCGGGCGTGACGCTCGGGCTCCACCGGCGTCGCCGACCGCGGCTGCGCTGTCCTCGGGGACGTCGGGCGCGGAGGCCGTCTCCTGCGCGTCGGCCTCCGCGGCGAGCCGTTCGGCGAAGAACAGGAGCGCCGCGACCAGCGCCGACAGCCGTGCGTCGGCCGCCGCGCGCCAGCGCGCCCGGAGGGCGTCGCCGTCCGGACCGTGCCAGGTCGCCGCCCCCACCGCCGCACGGGCGGCGTCCCGCAGCACCTCCACCTCACGGGCCGCGAGGCGCAGACGCGCGGCATGAGCCCGGGCACCCGCCGTGTCCATCCCGAGCCCCGTCGTGCCGCCCATGGCCGTCCCTCCCCCCGCGCGCCGTCCCCGTGCGTCCCGGCGTCGCCGGGAGCTGCGGTCAGGCTAGGGAGCAGGTCAGCGGGCCGGGGGCGGCGGAGGGGCGGCGGTGGATGGAGGCGGGGTGGGGAGGAACGGTCAAGGGGACCAGCCGCCCGGGCGAGGAACACGGGCGCACGGCGGGCCGTCCCAGGCGCCCCCTCGTAGACTGGGCTCCGCCCGATCCACCCCGTCCTCAGGAGCCGCTGTGCCCCGTCAGTCCCGTCCGGACATGTCCCCCGAGCTCCGGGAGGTGTACGCGGCGCTCCTCGACCGCGCCCCGGAGAACCGGATCGAACCGGACCTCTCCCGCATCAAGCGCGTGATGGAGCTGATGGGCGACCCGCAGAACTCCTACCGCTCCATCCGCATCGCCGGCACCAACGGCAAGACCACCACCGCGCGGATCCTCGAGCGGATCCTGCGCGAGGCGGGCCTGCGCACCGGGCGCACCACCAGCCCCCACCTGCACTCGCCCACCGAGCGGATCGCCATCGACGGCGCCCCGATCGACGAGGAGGGCTTCCTCCAGGCCTACCGCGACGTCGAGCCGTTCGCCGCGATCGTCGACGAGGAGTCCCTCGCCGCGGGCGGGCCGCGCCTGACCTTCTTCGAGTACCTCACCGCCATGGCCTTCCAGGCCTTCGCCTCCGCGCCCGTGGACGTCGCCGTGGTCGAGACCGGGATGGGCGGGACCTGGGACGCGACCGGCGCCGTCGACCCCGACGTCGCCGTGATCACGCCCATCTCCCTGGACCACCAGGAGTACCTCGGCGACACCATCGCCGAGATCGCGGGGGAGAAGGCGGGGATCCTCACCGCCGACGCCATCGCCGTCCTCGCCGAGCAGCCCTACCAGGACGCCGCCGACGTGCTGCGCGAGCGGGTCACCGAGCTCGGCGCCGAGGCCTCGGTCGAGGGCCGCCAGATCGGCGTGCTCGCCCGCACCCCGGGCGTCGGCGGGCAGATGCTGTCACTGCAGGGCATCGCCGGCCGCTACGACGAGGTGTTCCTCTCCCTGCTCGGCGAGCACCAGGCCCGCAACGCCCTGCTCGCCGTCGCCGCAGCCGAGGCGCTGCTCGGCGGCGGGGAGACCCCGCTGGACGGCGAGCTGCTGCACGCGGCGCTGTCCACCGTAACCTCCCCGGGCCGGGCCGAGGTGGTGCGCCAGGCGCCCACCATCGTGCTGGACGCCGCGCACAACCCCGCCGGCGTCCTCACCCTCGTCTCCACCGTCCGCGAGAACTTCCGCTTCACCCGCACGATCGGGCTGGTCGGCATCCTGCAGGAGAAGGACGCCGCCGAGATCCTCGACGTGCTCGAGCCGCTGCTGGACACCATCGTCGTCACCCGCTCCAGCTCCCCGCGGGCGATCCCCGCGGACCGCCTCGCCGAGATCGCCCGCGACATCTTCGACGACGAGGACCGGGTGATCGAGCAGGAGTCCTTGCCCGACGCGATCCAGGCCGCCGTGGATCTCGCCGAGACCGACGGGGACCAGTTCGGCGGGGTGGTCGTCGCGGGCTCGGTGACCCTGGCCGCCGAGGTGCGCGACCTGCTCGGCGTGCCCGAGGAGGTGTGAGAGCGATGGACCTGGACCTGACCCCGTCCCCGCGCCCCCACGGCGGGCAGCGCATGATCTCCGCGACCGTGCTCGTGCTCGAGGCGTTCGTGGTGTTCTTCGCCGTGCTCGTCGCCCACCAGCTCGTCCCGGGCGACCGCGTCCTGACCTGGACCTGGGGGCTGCTCACCGCCTTCGGGCTGCTGGCCTGCGGCGGTCTGCTGAAGCGCGGCGCCTGGCCCTACTGGCTCGGCCTCGCCCTCCAGCTGCCCGTGATCCTGCTGGGCCTGCAGGTCTCGGCCATGTGGGTGATCGGCATCGGCTTCGCCCTGATGTACGCCTATGGCGTGGTCAAGGGACACCAGATGGACGCCGAGAAGGACGCCGTGGACGCGAAGGTGCGCGCCGGCTGGGCGGAGCAGGACAACGCGGGCGACTGACCTGTGGGTACCCTGATCCCATGACCGCACAGCGCACCCTCGTCCTGCTCAAGCCCGACGCCGTCCAGCGCAGCCTGCGCGGGGAGATCATCCGCCGCATCGAGGCCAAGGGCTACGACATCGTCGCCCTCGCCCAGCGCACCGCCACCGGTGAGGAGCTGGCCGCCCACTACGCCGAGCACGAGGGCAAGCCCTTCTACCCCGGCCTCGTGGAGTACATGGGCGCTGCCCCGCTCGTCGCGCTCGTCGTCGAGGGCGTCAACGTCATCGCCGGCTTCCGCTCCCTGGCCGGAGCCACCAACCCCACCGCGGCCGCCCCCGGCACCATCCGCGGCGACCTCGCCCGCGAGCAGGACCTCCCCGTCATCCAGAACCTCGTCCACGGCTCCGACTCCGAGGAGTCCGCCTCCCGCGAGATCGGGATCTGGTTCCCCGAGCTCGGCTGAGCCCCGACGGCTGAGCCCCGACAGACCGTCCCTGACGCCCAGGACGTTGCGCGCCCCACTCCGGGGACGCGCCGTCCTGGGCGTTCGTCGTCGGAGCGTGCCGCGCCGTGCACAATGAGGACATGCAGTCGTCCTTCGTCGTCGTCCTGTTCCTGGTGCTCGCCGTCCTCCTGGCCATCGGGATCCTCGTCGTCGTCGCACTGCCGCACCTGCGGCCCCCGCACGATCCCGACGACGAGCACGCCGACCCCCGCCACAGCTCCCGCACCGGCCGCAACTGACACGGCCGGCACGTCCGGGATCCCGGTGCACGGCGGGCACGGTCCCTGCGGCTGACGACGACGCCTGGCTGACGACGCACCGGTGACGACGACGCACGGTTGACGACGTCCCGGTGGCTGACGGCCCCCGTATGCAGGGCGAGGCCCGGCAACCGGCCGGGGTCCCAGGCTCCCGGCCCTAGACTGGCCACGGCCTCGCCGGTGCGCCGGCTTCCCCGACCTCGGAGGTGACCCGTGGAACCCGATGCCCTACTCGCCCTCATCGCCGGAGGCGGCAGCGGCATTCTCGTGCTCGGCGCCGGTGCCTGGGCGTACGTCCGACACCGCGGCAGGAAGGGCTCCTCCGACGGGGGCAGCACGCAGCACCAGGACGGCACCGACAGCGCGGAGTCGACCGGCACGGCCGGCACCGCGACCGCCGTCAAGGAGCGCCCGAAGGACCGCCCCGCCGCCCCGACCTGGGCGGACACGCTCTCCGCCCCGGCCCCCACCGCGAAGCCCGCCCCCGCCCCGACGACCGAGGACGCGGCGGACGCCCAGCCCGCCGACGCCCCGTCGGCCGCAGCCGGGACCCCCACCGAGACCGCCACCGAGACCCCATCGGCCGACGCGCCCGCCGGCGCTCCCGCCGACCAGGACGTCCCCTTCGACCAGGAGGCCCCCGACACCCCGGGCGAGGTCCAGGCACCCGCCGCGTCGGCACCGCTCGCGACCGACACCCCCGAGGCCGATGCGTCTGAGGCCGACGCGCCTGTGACCGACGCCCCGTCGGCCCACGCGCCTGCCGCGGACGCCCCGTCGGCCCACGCGCCTGCCGCGGACGCCCCGTCGGCCCACGCGCCTGCCGCGGACGCCCCGTCGGCCGACGCGCCCGCGGGCCCCGCCGAGGAGTCGGCCGCCCCGGCCGGACCCGTCATCGAGACCCCCGAGGCGCCCGAGAGCCGCATGGTGCGCCTGCGCGAGCGGCTCGCCCGCTCCGGCTCGCTCGGCCGCGGGATCCTCACCCTGCTCACCCGCTCCACCGTGGACGAGAGCACCTGGGACGAGATCGAGGAGACGCTGCTTCTGGCGGACCTCGGCCCCACCGCCACCGACGAGATGCTCGCGAACCTCAAGCGCCGCATCCAGGTGCTCGGCACCGATGACGCCGTCGCCGTGCGCCAGGTGCTGCGCGAGGAGCTGCTGGCGCTCGTCGACCCGTCGCTGGACCGGCGCCTGGCCGCCACCCGCCGCACCGCGCCCGACGGCACCGTCGTCCCCTCCGTGATCCTCATGGTCGGCGTCAACGGCACCGGCAAGACCACCACCGTCGGCAAGCTCGCCCGCGTGCTCGTCGCCGCGGACCGCTCCGTGGTGCTCGGCGCGGCCGACACCTTCCGCGCCGCCGCCGCAGACCAGCTCGCCACCTGGGGCTCCCGCGTGGGTGTGGACACGGTCCGCTCCGACCGCGACGGCGCCGACCCCGCCGCCGTCGCCTTCGACGCCGTGAAGAAGGGCGTCGAGCAGGAGGTGGACGTCGTCATCATCGACACCGCCGGCCGCCTGCAGAACAAGAAGGGCCTGATGGACGAGCTCGGCAAGGTGCGCCGCGTGGCCGAGAAAGGCCTGCACGGCGACGAGGTCGCCGAGGTCCTGCTCGTCATCGACGCGACCACCGGCCAGAACGGCATGCAGCAGGCCCGCGTGTTCTCCGAGGCCGTGCACATCACCGGCATCGTGCTCACGAAGCTCGACGGCACCGCCAAGGGCGGGATCGTGGTCAACGTCCAGCGCGAGCTCGGCGTGCCCGTGAAGATGGTCGGCCTCGGCGAGGGCATGGACGACCTCACCCCCTTCGACCCCCACGGCTTCGTCGACGCCCTGCTCGAGGGCTGACAGAGCTCGCAGGCTGACAGCGGCCGACGGGGAGCGAGCTCCCCACCCCGCGACGGCGGCGCACCGGATCCGGTGCGCCGCCGTCGCGCTGTGTGTACTCTGGCCGCCCCGTCGACTCATGCCGCCCGCCCCCGCTGTTCCACGGAACGGTCGGTGCGGTCACGGATTGGTCACGGGCCCCCTCCGCCCTAGGTGATCTGTCCGATTCCGCAAAAGATGTGCGGGACGACCGACCCGGTCGTGCGGTCCCGGAGGCGCGAAGTCGCTCACGGACCGGCCCCACCCCTTGTCTGGAGCCGACATGGAATTCACCCTCGACACGGGGGCGACCGCCTGGATCCTCACCAGCGCCGCACTCGTGCTGCTGATGACCCCCGGTCTGTCCCTCTTCTACGGAGGCATGGTGCGCGCCCGCACCGTGCTGAACATGATGCTGATGTCCTTCAGCGCCATCGCCGTGGTCGCCATCGCCTGGACCCTGGCCGGGTATTCCATCGCCTTCGGCACGGACATCGGGGGCCTGTTCGGCAGCCCGCTGGAGTTCTTCGGGCTGAACGGCACCGATGACCAGTCCATCCTCGCCGGCAGCGGCGTGCCCTTCCTGGTCGCCGCCGGCTTCCAGATGACCTTCGCGATCATCTCCACCGCCCTGATCTCCGGCGCCATCGCCGACCGCGTCAAGCTCGGCACCTGGATGGTCTTCTCCTTCGTGTGGGTCCTGATCGTCTACGCACCCCTCGCGCACATGGTGTGGGGCGGCGGCCTCCTCTCCGGCGACGGCCCCTTCGCCGCGATCGCCGAGCCGATCGACTTCGCGGGCGGCACCGTCGTCCACATCAACGCCGGCATCGCGGGCCTGGTCCTTGCGATCGTCGTCGGCGCCCGCAAGGGCTTCGGCAAGGAGCCGATGAAGCCGCACAACCTGCCGCTGGTCATGCTCGGCGCCGCGCTGCTGTGGTTCGGCTGGTTCGGCTTCAACGGCGGCTCGGCCGGCACGGCCGACGGCACCGCGGGCCTCGCCTGGGTGAACACCACCGTCGCCACCGCCGGCGCGATGCTCGGCTGGGCGCTCGTGGAGCGCATCCGCGACAAGCACGTCACCTCCCTCGGTGCGGCCTCCGGCGTCGTCGCGGGCCTGGTCGCCATCACCCCGGCCGCCGCCGCGCTCACCCCGGTGACCTCGATCATCCTCGGCCTCGTCGCCGGTGTGCTGTGCGCCCTGGCCGTGGGTCTGAAGTACCGCTTCGACATCGACGACTCGCTCGACGTGGTCGGCGTGCACCTGGTCGGCGGTCTCGTCGGCACCATCGGCATCGGCTTCCTCGCCTCCGAGGGCGGCCTGTTCCTCGGCGGCGGTGCGAGCCTGCTGCTGGTCCAGACCCTGGTCGCGGTCGTGGCGATGCTGATCTCCGGCGTCCTCACCCTCGCCATAGCCCTGGTCCTGAAGTACACGATGGGCTGGAGGGTCCCCGAGGCCGACGAGCGCGTTGGAATCGACATCACCCACCACGCCGAGTCCGGATACGATCTCGTCGGCGCCCTGGCCTCCCGCCGGGACCGCTCCTCGCTCCACGGCACGACCGGTGCCTTCCCGCCGGCCGACCCGGGCACCGAGCCCCGCAACCAGGCTCCCGCCGCCGGGCCGGGCCCCGTGGCCTCCGAGGAGACCACCCGTCCCGTCGTCACAGGAGAGAACCGATGAAGCTGATCACCGCGATCATCCAGCCGCACGCCCTGCAGTCCGTCACCGACTCGCTGCGCGAGTACGGGGTCACCGGCCTCACCGTCACCGAGGTCGCCGGGTACGGCCGCCAGGGCGGACACACCGAGGTCTACCGCGGCGCCGAGTACACCATCGACACGATCCCGAAGATCAAGGTCGAGGTCCTCGCCCTGGAGACCGATGAGCCGGCGATCATCGACCTGATCCTCGCCTCCTCCCGCTCCGGCCGCATCGGCGACGGGAAGATCTGGACCACCGATGTCTCCTCCGTCGTGCGGGTGCGCACCGGGGAACGGGGGGCGGATGCCCTCTGAGGAGCTCTCCACCCGTCGGATCACCCAGGTGCTCCACGAGGGCTTCGCGGACCACTCCGCCGGCCCCTCCCGCAGGCTCGCCCAGTCCGACCTCGTCGACGAC
This sequence comes from Brachybacterium aquaticum, assembly GCF_014204755.1. Classification (NCBI taxonomy): domain Bacteria; kingdom Bacillati; phylum Actinomycetota; class Actinomycetes; order Micrococcales; family Dermabacteraceae; genus Brachybacterium; species Brachybacterium aquaticum. The sequence continues at coordinate 2,157,271 of NZ_JACHLZ010000001.1, read as the reverse complement.
TGGCTGCGCACCTTGTGGGAGCGGGCCGGCGAGGCCGTGTCCGGAGCCGGCAGCGGCGCGGCTCTGGCCGCGATCGGCTCGCTCGGCCGCCGCTCCCTCGGCCCCGCCAGCGACCTCGACCTCGTGCTGCTCGTGGATCCCGCGAAGGTCACCCAGGAGCGGGCCGCCGAACTGGCCAGCGCCCTGTGGTACCCCATCTGGGACTCGGGCACGTCGCTGGACCACTCGGTGCGCAGCCCCGAGGAGTGCGAGCAGGTCGCCCGCCAGGACCTCCGCGCCGCCATCGCCCTGCTGGACCTGCGCACCGTCGCCGGTGACGAGGACCTCGTCACCGACACCGCCTCGCGCGTCCGCGCCCAGTGGCGCCGCGAGGCCCGCCGCCGCGTCGGCGAGCTGGTGGACCTCGCCATGGACCGCGACCGCCGCTACGGCTCCCTCGCCCACTCCACCGAGCCGAACCTCAAGTCCGACCGCGGCGGACTGCGCGACATCACCGTGATCCGCGCGCTCGCCGAGAGCTGGCTGGCCGACTTCGACCACGAGGTCGTCGACGACGCCGCCCGCACCCTGCGCGACGCCCGCGACGCCCTCCAGGCCGTCACCGGCACCTCCGGGACCCGCCTGGGCCGCGCGGACCAGGACGCCGTCGCGGCGCTCACCGGCCACGCGAACGCCGACGACCACCACGCCGTGCTCGCCGAGGCCGCCCGCGCCGTCACCTGGGAGCTGCACCGCGCCGTCCGCGCCGCGGAGGCCGCGATCGCCCCCGGCGGCAGCGCCACCCGCGGCGCCGGGACGTCCCGTCGGCCGGCGCTCGAGCGCCACCCCCACGGCGTGATCGTCCAGGCCGGCGAGGTGTCCGTCGACCCCACCTCGCGGGACCTGCTGCGCGACATGGCCGCGGTCCGCCACGCCGCGACGACCGGCCTGCCGCTCAGCGACGCGACCCTCGCCCGCATGGCCGAGGCGCCGATCGAGCCGCTGCTGCCCGCCCAGCGGGACGTGCTCGTGGACGCCCTGGCCGGCGAGCACCTCGCCGACGTGTACGAGGCCCTGGACGTGAAGGGCATCTTCTCCCGCTGGGTTCCCGGCTGGGCGGAGATCCGCAACCGCCCCCAGCGCTCGGCCGTGCACCGCTTCACCGTGGACCGCCACCAGATCGAGACGGTCATCGAGTCCCAGCGGTTCCTCGCCCGCGTCAGCCGCCCCGACCTGCTGCTGGTCACCGCGCTGCTGCACGACATGGGCAAGCGCCCGGGCATGCGCGACCACGCCGCCGAGGGGGCACCGATGGCCGAGGAGGCCGCCCGCGCCCTCGGCTTCGACAAGGCCGACTCCCGCACCATCGCGACCCTCGTGCGCGAGCACCTGACCCTGATCAGCCTGTCGACCGGCCGCGACCTCGCCGACCCCACCACGCTGCGGGACCTCCTGAAGGCCGTGGACGACGACCTCGAGACCCTCGAGCTGCTGCGCGCCCTCACCGAGGCCGACGCGGTCGCTGCGGGCCCCTCGGCCTGGTCGACCTGGCGCGCCGACCTCGTCGACCACCTCACCGACCTCGGCCGGGACGCGCTGCGCGGCACCGCCACCGCGCCCCGCACGCGCCTCGCGCCGCAGCGCTCCGCGCAGGACGCCGTGCTCGCCGCGGTGCGCCGCACCGGCAGCGCCCAGGTCATCTACCCCGCCCACCTCGACGCCGAGCCGATCTCCCAGCTGTGCGTCGGCGCGCCCGACGGGGCCGGCGTGTTCGCCGCCATGGCGAGGGTGCTCGTGCGGCTGCGGCTGGACGTGCACAGCGCGGTCGTCTCGACCCTCGACGGCATCGCCGTGAACACCTGGTGGGTCGCCGGCACCCCCGCGGATCTCCCGCACCCCTCCGTGGTGCGCACGGCGCTGGACCGCGAGCTCGCCCACCGCGACCGGCCCGACGCGCGCGTGCTCGAGCTGCCCCCGGCCCCGCCGATGCGCACCACCGAGGACACGCCGGTGGTGACCCTGCTGCCCGGTGCGTCCCGCGAGGCGACCGTCGTGCAGGTCAACGCCCGCAACCGTCCGAGCCTGCTCGCGGACGTCGCCGAGACCATCACGGCCCACGGCCTGCAGGTGCGCAGCGCGCACGTGATGACCCTCGGCCGACGGGCCGTGGACGTGCTGTACCTGACCGATCAGCACGGCCGCGCGCTCGAACCGCCGGTCGTCGGCCGGATCGTCGCCGCGCTGATGGACGCCGCCTCGACCTGAGCGGCGAGGGGCCCTGAATGATGGGCGACCTGAGCGACGAGAACGGCGAAGGGCCTGCGCGGGAACGCGCGGGCCCTTCGCCGTCGGGGTTCTTGCCGGGCGGGCTCAGCCCTCGGCCAGCTCCTCGCGCAGCAGCGCCGCACCGGCGGTGAGCGCCCGCATCTTGCCCTGCGCGACCGTGCGGGGGAGCGGTGCCATGCCGCAGTTCGTGCTGGGGCAGAGGTTCTCCGCGTCCACGAACTCGAGCGCGCTGCGGAGCGTGTCGGCGACCTCCTCCGGGGTCTCGACGCGCGAATCGGCGACGTCGATGGCGCCGAGCATCACCTTCTTGCCGCGCAGCAGCCCGACGAGCTCGAGCGGGACCCGGGAGCCCCGGCTCTCCAGCGAGACGGTGTCGATGCTCGAGGCCTGCAGCAGCGGGAAGACCTCCTCGTACTGGCGCCACTCCTCGCCGAGGGTCGCCTTCCAGTCGGTGTTGGCCTTGATGCCGTAGCCGTAGCAGATGTGCACCACGGTCTCGGCGCGCAGCCCCTCGGCCGCCCGCTCGAGGACCTCCACGCCCCAGGCGCGCACGTCGTCGAAGAACACGTTGAAGGCGGGCTCGTCGAACTGGATGACGTCGACTCCGGCCGCCTCCAGCTCCCGCGCCTCCTGGTTGAGGATCGCCGCGAACTCGCGGGCGAGCTCCTCGCGGCTGCCGTAGTGCGCGTCGTACAGCGTGTCGATCATGGTCATCGGGCCGGGCAGGGCCCACTTGATCGGCTTGTCGGTGAGCGCGCGCAGGCGCTTCGCGTCCTCGACGAAGACGGGCCGCTCGCGGCGCACCGGCCCGACGACGGTCGGGACGCTCGCGTCGTAGCGGTCGCGGATCCGCACCGTCTCGCGGCGCTCGAAGTCGACGCCGCTGAGGTGCTCGATGAACGTGGTGACGAAGTGCTGGCGGGTCTGCTCCCCGTCGCTGATCACGTCGAGCCCGGCGAGGGTCTGCTCGGCGGCGGCGAGGTGCAGCGCGTCGTGCCTGCCCTCGTCCAGCCGCTCGCCCTCGAGCGCCCACGGTGCCCAGAGCGTCTCGGGCTCGGCGAGCCACGAGGGCTTGGGGAGGCTGCCGACGATCGCAGTGGGAAGGAGCGTGGTGGAAAGGGACGTGCTCATCGGGTCTCCTCCTCGGCGAGCCACTGCGCGAGGCGCTCGCCATGGGGTGCGATGAGGGTCTCCTCGATCACACGGCCCTGGGTCACGCCGAGCCGGCTGCGCTCCTCGCGGTCGTACACGATCCCCGTGTCCTCGTGGTCGGGGTTGTCGAGGGTGGGCCGGTAGGTCTCACCCGCGGGCCGACGGGCGTTGTAGATCTCAGGGCGGTAGATCCTCTGGAACGTCTCCATGGTCGCGATCGTGCCGATGAGCGCGAGATCGGAGTGGTCGGCCAGCAGGTCGCCCTCGAAGTAGAACGCGAGCGGAGCGACGGCGCCGCGCGGCATGAAGTACCGCACCTGCAGACCCATCCGGGAGAAGTACAGGTCGGTGAGGGAGGAGCCGTCCGTGGCGTACTCGTCCCCGAGCACCGGGTGCGGGGTGCCGATCCGGTGATAGGTGCGGCTGGTGGAGACGCTGATGCAGATCACGGGCGGCTGGGCGAAACGCTCGCGATAGGCGTCCGACGTGATGAAGCGTCGGAAGAGCCGTCCGTGCAGGACACCGAAGTCGTCCGGCACGACGGGGCCTTGGCCCTTGGTGCCCTCGGCCGGCTGGCTGGCGGGCAGCCGCACGCTGAAGTCGTGGTCCCGCACGTAGGAGGAGAAGTTGTTCCCGGTGATCCCGCGGGTGCGGGTGCCGGTCTCGCGGTCCAGGATCTGCACGTCGAGCATCTCGATCAGCGGGACGCCCGTGCCGGTCCCGTCGGGATCGACGTCCTCGCCCAGGTGCAGGTCCGCGGAGACGATGTCGAGCTCCACGGTGTAGCGGTCCTCGGTGCCCGCGAGGGCGTTCGCGCGGTCGTCGATCATCGTGAGTGCACGGCGGAGGTTCTCCTGGCGGTTCTCCCCGCGGGCCAGGTTGGCGAAGTTCGTGGTGATCCGCGAGCCGCTGGCGGGGACGTAGTCCTCGTCGAAGCGGGTGGTGCGGATGCTGAAGGTGAGGTCGCTCCTGGTGGCGGTCTCGCTCGTCGCGCTGCGCTCTGTCGTCATCGTGCTCTCGATCGTCATCGTTCCCCCGGTGGTCGTGGTGGGAAGAGCGTATGCACGACCTGCCTTTATAGCCCCATTGTGAAATCGGGGTGCACGCCATAGGCGTCATCTATGACGGGGGCATCGGCGTCAGGACCACTCTGGTCGGCAGCCTCTAGGCCAGGAGCTCGACCCCGAATCCGGTCACCACATCGCGCATCTCCGCGAGGAATCGCTCCGCCTGATCGGTGAGCCGCACGGAGGCGTGGCCGATCCATCCGATCTCGATGTGCTCGTCGACCTCGAGCGGAACCGCCACGATGGAGGGATCCAGGTCGTCGGAGACGATGCCGGTGGAGATCGTGTAGCCGTTCAGGCCGATCATCAGGTTGAAGATCGTGGCGCGATCGCTGACGCGGATGTCCTGCGCCGAGGACCGGGTGGAGAGGATCTCCTCGGCGAAGTAGAAGGAGTTGTCCGTGCCCTGGTCGAAGGTGAGCCGGGGCAACTGCTCGAGGTCCTCGAGGGTCACCTGTTCGCGCGAGGCGAGCGGGTTGGAGCGGGCGATGAAGATGTGTGGGCTCGCCAGGAACAGCGGCGTGAAGGCGAGGTCCGAGTCGCGCAGCAGCTTGTCGATGACCTTGCGGTTGAAGTCGCTGCGGTAGAGGACCCCGATCTCGCTGCGCAGAGTCCGCACGTCCTCGATGATGTCCGCGGTGCGGGTCTCCCGCAGCGCGAAGTCGTACTCCGCGGCCTGCGAGGCCTTCACCATGCGCACGAACGCCTCCACCACGAAGGAGTAGTGCTGTGCGGAGACCGCCAGCAGGCGGCGGGACGGCGGGCGCCCGAGATAGCGCTGCTCGAGCAGCTCGGCCTGCTCGACCACTTGGCGGGCGTAGCCCAGGAACTCGATGCCGTCCTCGGTGAGCGCGGCACCGCGCACGGAGCGGCACAGCAGGACACGGCCCACTCGGCGCTCGAGGTCCTTCATCGCGGCGGACATCGTGGGCTGGGAGACGTAGAGCAGGTCGGCAGCGGCGGAGATGGAGCCCTCCGCAGCGACCTCCACGAAATAGCGCAGCTGCTGCAATGTGATCCCGTGCGCCATCCCGACGCCCTCGCGTGCCATCGCCGCAGGCTATCCCACTGCGGGTGGTCGGAGCGCTGGTGCGTCTCTCGAGCGCCTCCGGCGCGGCCACTACACTGGGGCGGTCCGAACGACCAAGAGGAAGCGCCTTCGTGTTCAACAACCTCTCCGATCGCATCACAGAGTCGCTGAAGGGCCTGCGCGGCCACGGACGCCTCACCGAGGCGGACGTCGACAAGACCATCCGCGAGATCCGTCGAGCCCTGCTCGACGCCGATGTCGCGGTCTCCGTGGTGCGCGACTTCACCGGCCGGGTGCGCGAACGCGCGCTTGGCGAGGAGGTCTCCAAGGCGCTCAACCCCGCCCAGCAGGTCGTCAAGATCGTCAACGACGAGCTCGTCCAGGTGCTCGGCGGTGCGACCGGCGAGCTCCACTGGGCCAAGCAGCCGCCCACGGTCATCATGCTCGCGGGCCTCCAGGGCGCCGGTAAGACCACCCTCGCGGGCAAGCTCGCGAAGTGGATGAAGGGGGAGGGGCACACCCCGCTGCTGGTCGCGGCGGACCTCCAGCGCCCCAACGCCGTCAACCAGCTGCAGATCGTCGGCGAGCGCGCCGGTGTGCCGGTGTTCGCGCCGGAGCCCGGCAACGGCGTGGGCGACCCGGTGCTGGTCGCCATGAACGGCGTGTCCACCGCGCAGTTCCAGCAGCACGACGTGGTCATCGTCGACACCGCCGGGCGCCTCGGCATCGACGAGGAGATGATGCAGCAGGCCCGCGACATCCGCGACGCCGTGCATCCCCACGAGACCCTGTTCGTCGTCGACGCGATGATCGGCCAGGACGCCGCCCGGGTCGCCGAGGCGTTCCGCGACGGCGTCGGCTTCACCGGCGTGGTCCTGTCCAAGCTCGACGGCGACGCCCGCGGCGGTGCGGCGCTGTCCATCACCGGCGTCACCCAGCGCCCCATCCTCTTCGCGTCCACCGGCGAGGCTCTGGACGACTTCGAGCGCTTCCACCCCGACCGCATGGCCAGTCGCATCCTGGACATGGGCGATGTGCTCACCCTCATCGAGCAGGCGGAGAAGGCCTTCGACCAGAAGGAGGCCGAGAAGACCGCCGCGAAGCTCGCCGCGGGGGAGGACTTCACCCTCGACGACTTCCTCAACCAGATGCAGCAGCTCAAGAACATGGGCAGCATCAAGAAGATGCTCGGCATGCTGCCGAACATGGGGCAGTACCGCGAGGCGCTGGAGAACTTCGACGAGGCCGAGATCGGCAAGGTCGAGGCGATGATCCGCTCCATGACGCCGGAGGAGCGCCAGAACCCCAAGATCATCAACGGCTCGCGCCGCAACCGCATCGCCAAGGGCTCCGGCACCACAGTCCAGCAGATCAACCAGCTGCTCGAGCGGTTCAAGCAGGCCCAGCAGATGATGAAGACCATGGGCCGCGGCATGGCCGGCGGCGGCATGCCCGGACTGCCCGGCGGCCCCGGCATGGGAATGGGCAAGAAGTCGCGCGGACGCCAGGCGCCGCAGCGACCCCAGGGCAAGAAGTCCAAGTCCAAGAACCCCGCGAAGGCCGCGCGCGAGCAGGCCGAGGCCGCCAAGCGCGCCGCGGAGTCGGGCACCGGCGGCTCCGCGTTCGGCGGCGGCGTGTCCGGGGCGGGCCAGGGCGGCCGGCCGGACCTGTCCGACTTCGATCCCAGCCAGCTGCCTCCGGAGATGCAGAAGCTCCTCGGCGGGAAGTGAGCCGGGGCGGGCGGGGCGCGTGCGTGATGCCGCGTCGCTGCCCTGACCCAGCTCCGACCTGGCCAGCAATGCAGAAGGTGCCATCTGGTGGCACCTTCTGCATTGCGGGCTCCGTTTCTGCGGCCGGGAACGGGCCAGCACTGCAAAAAGTCCGCTCTGGTGAGACTTTCTGCCTCGCTGGCTCCGTGGAGCGTGCCCTCGCAGGGACGTGTGGACCTAGCTCCGGGACACGTCGCCGAGGAGCTGTGGAACGGGTCGCGGTCCGCTCCTCCACAGCGGGGCCTCGTCCACAGCAATCGCAGGGTCCGTCACCGCATCGATCGACCCGGCCTAGCCTCGGCGCATGTCCCTCCGGCCCGCTGACCTCCGCCGCGACACCGTGTACTCGCGAGCGTGGCTCCTGAGTGCAGGGATGAGTCGACGAGATCTCACCTCTGACGCCATGCGGCGTCTGTTCCCCGGCTGGTGGGCCCGCGCCGATGCGGGCCTGGACTTCACGCAGATCGCCATGTTCTTCCAGCAGCACGTCCGGCCGGGGTCGACCTTCAGCCACGCCACCGCCGCGGAGCTGTTCGGCACCCCGCTGCCCAGCGCCCTGACTTACGCAGGCGGTGCGCCCCTGCACTGCCGCGGTCCGGAGGGCCTCCACCCAGTCGGGCCCGCTGGTCGTGTCCCGCGGTACCACGGCGGTCCAGCCCATCGACCATCGCGGCGTGTTGATCTCGCCTCCGCTCACCGCGCTGCAGGAGATCAGCGCGAAGCTGTCGTGGACGGACCTCGTCGTCGCGTTCGATGCGCTTGCCGCAGACCGCTTCGGCGCGCACGAGCGCATCACCCGCGCGCAGCTGGCGGAGCAGCTCGCGGCGGCCCGCAGCAAGGGGACCACCGCACTGCGCCGCGCCCTCCCGTACGTCCGCGAGCGCTCGTGGTCCCCGATGGAGACGCGGATGCGCCTGCTGCTGCTCGTGCGAGGGTTCCCCGAGCCCGCACTGAACGTGCAGGTCGACGAGGACGCCACCGGGATCGCTTTCTACACCGACCTCGCTTATCCCGAGGAGCGGGTGGCGATCGAGTACGACAGCGAGCACCATCGCAAGGACCGCGCCGCGTGGCAGCACGACCTGAACAAGAACGAGGTGCTGCACGATGCGGGCTGGGCGGTGGTCCGGACGAGCGCTGCCGACTACCGCAGTCCGCGCCAGTTCCTGGCCAGGGTGGAGACGGCGCTGGCGAAGGCAGGTCGCCGAGCCGCCACCGTCACCTGACGCCCCGCCGCTAGGCTCGCCCCCATGAGCACCGACGCCAGCGCCCCGATCCTGCACCTGACCGGCCCCGTCCTGCTCGGTCCCGAGGAGGAGATCTCCGGGGCCTGGGTGGTGGACGGCGCGATCGGCCATGAGCGGCCCGATCTGCCCGCAGGCGCCGAGATCCAGGAGCTGGACGGCTTCGTCGTCCCCGGCCTCGCCGACCTGCACTGCCACATCGGGATCGGCGATGGGGGAGGGGGCACCACCCTCGAGGAGGCCCGCCGTCAGGCGCTCACCGATCGCGACACCGGCGTGCTGCTGATCCGCGACGCCGGCTCGATCATCGACAACTCCCCGCTGCAGCAGCAGGGCGACCTCCCGCGCCTGATCCGAAGCGGCCGACACGTCGCCCGCACCCGCCGCTACCTCATCGGCTACGCGGACGAGGTCGAGCCCGAGGACCTCGCCGCCGCCGTGACCAGGGAGGCCGGCCGCGGCGACGGCTGGGTGAAGCTGGTCGGCGACTGGATCGACCGCCAGGTGGGGGACCTGACCCCGTGCTGGAGCGGCGAGGACTTCGCCGTCGCGGCCGAGGCCGCCCATGCCGCCGGCGCCCGCATCACCACCCACACCTTCGACGAGGAGACGCTGCCGCTCGTGCTCGACGCCGGCTTCGACTGCCTCGAGCACGCCACGGGCCTGACCGATGCGACCATCGCCCGCGTCGCCGAGGCCCAGGTCCCCGTGGTCACCACGCTGGTCAACGTCGACGAGTTCGAGACCTACGCCTCCCAGGGCGAGCGGAAGTTCCCCCGCTACGCCAAGCACATGCGCCGCCTGCGCGCGGACCGCTTCGAGCGCACCCGCAACGCCCACGACGCGGGCGTGCAGCTGCTGGTCGGCACCGACGCCGGAGGAGTGCTCGGCCACGGCATCGTCCACGACGAGCTCGACGAGCTGGCCAAGGCCGGACTGTCCGCGACCGCGATCCTCGACGCCGCGACCTGGGCGCCCCGCCGCTTCCTCGGCGTGCCCGGGCTCGAGGACGGTGCCTCCGCGGACCTGCTGATCACGCGAGAGGACCCTCGCACGGACCACCGCACCCTGCGCGAGCGCACCCACGTGGTGCTCGGAGGACGAGTCGTCGCCTGACCCCGACGCAGCTCGGGAGACCTGAACCGGACGAAAGATCACAGAACGGATAACCTTTTCTCGAACTCTCGCGAAAACGCCCGGTCGGGGGTAACGGCCGTTAGCGTGCCGCAATGGACTCCGATGACGCAGACCGCAACCGCCCGCACGGCCCGAGCAGCTCAGGCACCGGCCCGTCGGCCCCCGATCCCCGACCCGACCCTGCCCGCTCCCGGTCGGGCGGCGACAGCTCTGGCGCTGCCGGCGACGCCGCGCTCCTGACCGACGCCGACACTGTCCACCCCGACGTCGCCCACACCGACGACTCCCAGGACCGACCCCACTGGAAGATCGTCGGCCCGGGCCTCGTCGTCGCGGCCACAGGCATCGGCGCCGGTGACCTGGTGGCGACTCTCGTCGCGGGCTCCCGCTACGGGTACGCGCTGCTGTGGGCCGCGATCGCGGGCGTGGTCATCAAGATCATCCTAGTGGAGGGTGCCGGTCGCTGGACCCTCGCCACCGGCCACTCCATCTTCGAGGGCTGGCGCCGCATCGGCCGCTGGACCTCGTGGTACTTCGGCCCATACATCATGATCTGGGGATTCGTGTACGGGGCGACGGCGATGAGCGCCTCCGCCCTGCCGCTCGCGGCGCTCGTGCCGCAGCTGCCCGTGCTCGGCGACATCGGCTGGATCGCGGACCTTCCGTTCATCGTCTACGCGATCCTCTCGGGCCTGATCGGCGCGGCCCTGGTGTGGCTGGGCCGGTACCACGCGCTGGAGAAGATGGTCGCGGTGCTCGTCGGCATCATGTTCCTCACCGTGGTCGGCGCGGCCGTGATCACCCTGCCGAACCTCGGCGAGGTCGTCGGCGGGCTCGTGCCCCGCATCCCCGAGGGCGGACTCATCTACACCCTGTCCATCGCCGGCGGCGTGGGCGGCACCATCACCCTGGCGGCCTACGGCTACTGGCTGAAGGAGAAGGGCTGGTCCACCCCGAAGTGGATGCGCGTGATGCGGATCGACAACGCGATGGCCTACGTCATCTCCGGCATCTTCGTTGTCGCCATGCTGATCGTCGGCGCCGAGCTGCTGTACTCCTCCGGCATCGCGATCGACGAGGGCGATCGTGGACTGCTCGACCTCTCCGACGTGCTCGCCGCCCGCTACGGCACGTTCTTCAGCTGGGTGTTCCTCATCGGCTTCTAGGCCTCGTCCTTCTCCTCCGTCCTCGGCGTGTGGAACGGGGTGTCGGTGATGTTCGCCGACTTCTGGGGCCACGTGCGCAAGAAGCCGGAGGACCACCCCGATCGCCGGATCGGCGGGAAGTACTACCGCTTCTACATCCTGTGGCTCACGTTCCCGCCGATGCTGCTGCTCCTGCTGGGCCGGCCGGTGCAGGTGATCATCGCCTACGGTGTGCTCGGAGCGCTCTTCATGCCGTTCCTGGCGATCACGCTGCTGTTCCTCATGAACTCCCGCCACATGCCGCAGAGGTGGCGCAACGGCCCGGTGCTGAACATCCTGCTCGGCATCGTGACGCTGCTGTTCGTGGTCCTCGGTGTCAACCAGCTCCTCGCCGCCCTGCCGGGCTGAGTCGGAGTCCGTCGGCCGCGCCCGTCATCGGCCGATGCGCCCGCCCATCCGCCCACCCCATGTGCCCCGGTGCACACGGGGACGGGTGGATCGCCCCGGGCGATCCCTGGCATAATCGATCCCTGTATGCGCCCGGACCGGCCCTCTACCCGTCCGTGCGCGACACCCCGAGAACCGTCAGCGCCCGCATCACCCCACAGGCTGCGGCGGGACTCACCCGAACATCCCTGAAGGAGAGTCCACCCACGTGGCTGTCAAGATCCGTCTGAAGCGCATGGGCAAGATCCGTGCACCGTTCTACCGCGTCGTCGTGGCCGATTCGCGCAAGAAGCGCGATGGCGCCGTGATCGAGGAGATCGGCAAGTACCACCCCACCGAGAACCCCTCGGTCATCGAGATCGAGTCCGAGCGCGCGCAGTACTGGCTCGGCGTCGGCGCGCAGCCGACCGAGCAGGTCACCGCGCTGCTGAAGGTCACCGGCGACTGGGCGAAGTTCAAGGGTGAGGGCGACGCCGCCGGCTCCCTGAAGACCGCCGAGGAGAAGAAGTCCGCCGAGGAGCTCATCGCCGAGGCCGACAAGGCCGCCGCGGAGTCCCGCGAGGGTGCCAAGAAGGCCAAGGAGGAGACCGAGGCGGAGAACGCCGAGGGCTCCGACGAGGTCGAGCCCGGCTCCGAGGAGGCTCCGGCCGAGGGTGAGTCGACCGAGGACGCCGAGGCCGCGTCGACCGACGAGGCCTGAGATGAGCGCCCGCGCCGAAGCGCTCGACCACCTGGTCCGCGGCATCGTCGATGATCCCGACGCCGTGCGCGTGACCGAGAAGTCCACGCGTCGCGGCCCGCTGCTCGAGGTCCGGGTCGGCGCCGCCGATCTCGGACGGGTGATCGGCCGCTCGGGCCGCACCGCCCGTGCCCTGCGCACGGTCACCGCGGCACTGTCGGATGACGACGTGCGGGTCGACATCGTCGACGTCGACCGGCGCTGAGGTGCCCCGAAGGACCCTGAGGAGCGGCGCTGCCGATCGGACCGTGAGGTCCCGGCAGCGCCGTTCCTCGTTCCCTCTGTCCGAACGCGTCCGGAACGAGCCCGCCCGGCTCGATCACGCTCGGTCCTCCGTCGGCCGACGGGTCGCCGGGACCCTCGCGCCCGCGCTCGGGCTCGCCCTGGTGCTCAGCGCCTGCTCGGGTCTCGGCCAGACCTCCGCGGGCGGTGCGTCCGACGGGGGCGCGGCCGGGTCGGACGGCGACGGCACCACCACCGCCGGGCAGGAGCAGAGCGTCGATCCTGCGCTCGCCGCGGCCTGTGCCGACTTCTGGGGCGACCCCGACTACGCCGATCCGCTCTCCCGCACGGTCCTGGACCGCGCCGGCACCGCGCCGGATGTGGGGCCGAGCGACCCGATGTTCTACGCCATGACCGTCGACGACGTCGAGACCGCCTTCGAGGCCGCGCCCGAGGATGCCCGCGCCGCCGCGACCGCGCTCGCCGACTGGTTCCGCACCGAGCCCGAGCGCGGCGCCGACGCGGACCGCGAGGCCTTCCGCACCGCCTGGGAGGGCGTCGCCGGTGCCTGCGAGGGCGCCTCCGCCGCCGCGGCCTGGGCCCTCGGCCCGGGCGAGGACGGCACCAAGCCCTCCGCGCTCGTGTGCGCCGACGTCCTGGACACCCCCTCCACCCTCACGCACTTCGCGAACTCCAACGTGCTCACCTCGAACATGTTCAAGCTCGTGGGCCTGTCCGCACGGGCGATCCCGCAGGACCGCGGCGAGGACCTCCGCGCGACCGACGAGCTGCTGGCCGGCGAGATCGCGGCGGCCGACGACGACGCGGTCCGCGCCGCTCTCGAGCAGGTCCGCGCCCCGTTCCAGGACGCCCTGGACGGCGCCACCTGGTCCGAGGGCCTTCAGGAGCCGCTGACCGCGCTCACCGACGCGTGCGCCGCCCTCGGCTACGACGCGAGCGTCGCCGACCCCGGCAACGGCGGGACCGCCGACGCCGGCAGCGGCGGCGACGGCGGCGAGGATTCTGGGGGAGGCATCGTCGGCGCCCCCGCCGTGCCCGACCGCCGCCACGACCCCTCGGCCCCCGACCCCCTGACCCCCGACCCCCTGACCCCCGACCCTTCGAACGGAGCCATGGCATGAGCACCCTGGACGTCATCGTCGCGACCATCGGCCGGGCGCACGGCCTGCGCGGGGAGGTCGCGCTCACCCTGCGCACCGACCAGCCCGAGGACCGCCTGCAGCCCGGCGCGGCCTTCGACGTCACCGTCGGCGGGCGCGAGCGGACCCTCACTGTGGTGCGCACCCGCCTGCAGCAGGACCGCTGGTACGCGGTGTTCGAGGAGGTCGCCGACCGCACCGACGCCGAGTCCCTGCGCGGCGTGGACCTCGTGCTCGAGGTCGACGAGGACGAGGAGGCCGACGAGGACCCCGACGCCTGGTATCCCTCGCAGCTGAAGGGCCTGGCCGTCCGCCACGTCGACGGCCGCGAGCTCGGCACCGTCGCCGGGATCGAGCACTACCCCGCGCAGGACCTGCTCGTGGTGCGCACCCCGGACCGTCGCCGCGTGCAGCTGCCGCTCGTGGAGCAGCTCGTGCCCGAGGTCGACCTCGAGGCCGGGGTCGTCACCGCCAACCCGCCCGGCGGCCTGTTCGACGAGCTCCCCGAGGACGAGCAGGGCCCCGAACCCGAGACCTCTCGTCCGGCCCGGAAGGACCGCTGAGGCTCCAGTGCGCATCGACGTCATCACGATCTTCCCCGAGTACCTCGCCCCGCTCGAGCTGTCCCTGATCGGCAAGGCCCGCCGCGACGGTCTCGTGGACCTGCACGTCCACGACCTGCGCGACTGGACCCACGACCGCCACCGCACGGTGGACGACTCCCCGCTCGGCGGCGGCGCCGGGATGGTCATGAAGCCCGAGCCGTGGGCCGCCGCGTTCCACGCCGTGCGCGAGGCGGGCCGCGCCCAGCTCGGCGAGGACGCCTCGCCGCTGGTCGTCTTCCCCAACCCCGCAGGTGCCCCGTTCGTCCAGGCCACCGCGCAGGAATGGTCCGACCGGCCATGGCTGGTCTTCGCGTGCGGCCGCTACGAGGGCATCGACGAGCGCGTCTACGAGCACCTGGCCGACGCCGGGTTCGAGGTGGCGCTGGCGAGCCTCGGCGACTATGTCCTCAACGGCGGCGAGGTCGCGGTCCTCGCGATCACCGAGGCCGTGGTCCGGCTCGTCCCGGGCGTGGTCGGCAACGCCGAGAGCCTCGTCGAGGAGTCCCACTCCGCGGGCCTGCTCGAGTACCCGCTGTACACCCGCCCCGCCCGCTGGGAGGACCCCGCCGGCACCGTGCGCGAGGTCCCGCCGATCCTCCTCTCCGGCGACCACGGGAGGATCGCGACCTGGCGCCACGAGCAGGCCGTCGAGCGGACCCGGCAGCGCCGACCCGACCTGCTGGACCCGGCCGGCGACTGAGGGGCCGACGGGGCGCACCCCGTCGGCCGATCGGCCCGGAGCGGGCCCGATGGGTCCAGCGTGAGCGACCCGACACCCGCACCCCGTGACGACCAGCACGGTCGCCCGGGCCCGGGCTTGCCGCCCTGCCGCGTGCGCTGGCACAATGTCCCGTCGTGCGCACCGCGCGCCTCTCTGCCTCAGGGGAGGGCGCAGAACGCGGTCGGGCAGGTCCGTGGCGATGGGAGTCGCCGCCAGAGGCCCAGCACACCGGCACGGGGAGTCCGCTCCCCGCCGGATCGACGGTTCACCACGGTCGGCCCCACCGGGCCCTCCCGCGAACGATGCCGTCCGACCTGAGGCGGAGGGCAGGAGAAGAACAATGCAGAAGCTCGACGAGCTCGACAAGGCGTCGCTCCGCGACGACATCCCCGACTTCCGCGCCGGCGACAACGTCAAGGTGCACGTGAAGGTCATCGAGGGCAACCGCTCCCGCATCCAGGTCTTCCAGGGCTACGTCATCGGCCGCCAGGGCCACGGCGTCAGCGAGACCTTCCGCGTCCGCAAGATCTCCTTCGGCGTCGGCGTGGAGCGCGTGTTCCCCGTGCATGCCCCGACCGTCGACAAGATCGAGGTCGTCACCCGCGGCGACGTGCGCCGCGCGAAGCTGTACTACCTGCGCGCCCTCACCGGCAAGAAGGCCCGCATCAAGGAGAAGCGCGAGCACTCCTGATCCGCACCCGGATCCCAGGATGTCCCGCCTGAGCGCGGACGGACGGCGACGGCCCCACCCCGTGGTGGCCGTCGCCGTCCTCGTCGTGCTGATGCTCGTCGCCGCCTTCGGCGTGCGTTACTTCGTCGTCCAGCCCTTCCGCGTCCCCTCGGCTTCCATGGCCCCCACCCTCGAGGCCGGCGACGTGCTCCTCGCCGACCGCGCAACGCGCGGCACCGCCGAGCCCGGCCAGGTCGTCGTCTTCGACGGCCGCGGCTACTTCGCCCCGTCGGACGACGACGGCGGCCGCTACTGGGTCAAGCGCGTGATCGCGGTGGGCGGGCAGCGGGTCCAGTGCTGCGACCCGGACGGGGCGATCCTCATCGACGGCGTCCCCCTCGAGGAGCCCTACCTCCCGCCCGGCACCGAGCCCAGCACCATCGAGTTCGACCTGCTCGTGCCCGAAGGGCGGATGTTCGTCCTGGGCGACAACCGCTCGGACTCCACCGACTCCCGCAGCCTGCTCGGCGCACCCGGCGGCGGCATGATCCCCGTCGAGCGCGTGGTCGGCGCCGTGGACCGCATCGTGTGGCCACCGCCTCGCCGCGGCACCCTCTGATCGCCCAGCATCTGCGGATAGGATCGCGCCGATGAATGCGTCCGAGGAGTCCCGCCGAGCCCTGTCCCACCCCGAGGACCCGGCTGCCGCACCGGACGCCGCTGAGGGAGCCGCAGGCACCGGGCCCGAGCCGAGGAGCACGGACCCGTCCGATGCGGAGAACGCGATGAAGGATCCGTCGGCCGACGATCGCGCCCACGAGACCCAGCTGGCCGACGATCGCGCCGAAGCGACCCCGTCGGCCGACGAGGCCGTCCCGGCCCGCGCGGGCCACTCGACCAAGGGCCGACGCACCTCGCGCCGCCAGCGCATGCCGCTGTGGCTGGACACGCTGGTCACCATGGTGGTCGCGCTCGTCATCGCCGTGCTGGTCAAGACCTTCCTCATCCAGCCCTTCTACATCCCGTCCGCGTCGATGAACCCGACGCTGCTCGAGGACGACAAGATCCTGGTCTCGAAGCTGACCCCAGGGGTGTTCGACCTCGAGCGCGGCGACGTGATCGTGTTCGAGGACCCGGACGGCTGGATCCCCGGCGACGCCACGGAGAACCCCACCCCGCGGGTGCGGCTGATGGTGGTGCTGTCCGTGGTGGGTCTCGCCCCGGACCCCTCCCAGGACCACCTTGTCAAGCGCCTGATCGGGCTGCCCGGCGACCACGTGGTGTGCGAGGAGGAGGGCGGCGCCCTCCAGGTCAACGGCACCACCCTGGACGAGCCGTACATCAACCCCGAGACCCCGGCCTGCCAGGCCGCCTTCGACGTCACCGTCCCCGACGGGAAGATCTGGGTGATGGGCGACAACCGCTACGCCTCCGCCGACTCCGTGTGGCACGAGGTCCAGGGCGATGGCGGCTTCGTCGACGAGTCGGACGTCACCGGCCGCGCCGCGGTCGTCTTCTGGCCGGCCAGCCGCTGGACGGGACTCGGCGACGGCGCCGAGGCCTTCGCCGACGTGCCCGACGCCCCGTGAGCCCCGCCCGATCCGTGGGCACTGCACGCTCCGTGAGCGCCGCCCGTTCTGCGAGCCCTGCCCGCTCCGTGCGCGCTGCCGTCCCCACCCTCGACCTCGAGCGCGAGCTCGCCCTGCAGCGAGGCCCCGGCCGACAGGTCGTGGTCGGCATCGACGAGGTGGGCCGCGGCGCACTCGCCGGCCCCGTCGCCGTCGGTGCCGTGGCGCTCGAGTTCCACGACGGCGAGGTCACACCGCTCCCGGACGGGGTGCGCGACTCCAAGAAGCTCACCGCCCGCCGCCGCGAGGCGCTCGTCGAGCCCATCCGTCACGCCGTCCTCGCCGGCGCCGTCGGCTGGGCCGAGCCCGCCGAGATCGACGAGATCGGGATCATGGGCGCCCTCACCCGCGCCGCGCTGCGCGCCCTGGAGGCGCTGGACGTCGACCTCGACGTGATCCTCCTGGACGGCGACGTGGACGTGCTCTCCTCGGCACTCGCCGCCGCGGACCGGCCCGCGCCGCTCGTGCACCTGCGCGTGGCCGCGGACCGCGACTGCGCGAGCGTCTCCGCCGCCAGCATCCTCGCCAAGGTCGCCCGCGACCAGCGCATGGTGGAGCTGGACGCCGAGGCGCCCGACTACGCCTGGGCCTCGAACAAGGGGTACGGCTCCGCCGCCCACCGCCAGGCCATCGACCGGCTCGGCCCGAGCGACCACCACCGCCGCAGCTGGCGACTCGGCTCCGCCCCCGCCGCGCCCGCAGCACCCGTCCCGACCGTCGCGCCCGTCGCGCCGGTCACCCGGTCCGAGTCCAGCCCCGCTGGCGTACTGTGGGACGGTCCCTGGAGCCCGCAGCAGGAGGAGGAGCGCCGATGAGCAGTCAGGACCTCGAGAACTACGAGTCCGACCTCGAGCTGCAGCTGTTCCGCGAGTACCGCGACGTGGTCAGCCTGTTCACCTACGTGGTCGAGACCGAGCGCCGCTTCTACCTCGCCAACCAGGTCGACCTGCAGGTCCGCTCCGGCGGCGGCGAGGTGTTCTACGAGCTGCGCCTGGCGGACGTGTGGGTGTGGGACATCTACCGCTCCAACCGCTTCGTGCGCTCCGTGCGCGTGGTGACGTTCAAGGACGTCAACATCGAGGAGCTGAACAAGCAGGACCTGTCCCTGCCCTGACGCGCAGCGACCGTTCCTCCACAGACCCCCTCCGTCCCCAGGATCGAGGGGGTCGTTCCGTCGAGGTGCGCGCCCGGCGAGGCTGTCCGGCATGGAACGCCTCGCCCCCGCCGCAGAGCACACACCGCCCGACCCGTCGCCGTCCGATGCTGAGCCGCCTCGCGCTGTGCGATCACCGGGCGTGCCCGGCCCCGCCGCCGACCGGCCGGTCGAGGGACCGCACGCCCCGCCGCCCGCCCGCAGCGTCCGCTCCATGTCCACCCTGGAGCTCGGACGCGCGGGGGAGGACCTCGCCGCCGCGCACCTGACCGCCTGCGGCTGGCAGATCGTCGAGCGGAACCTGCGCCTGCGCCAGGGCGAGCTGGACATCGTCGCCCTCGCCCACACCACGCTCGTGTTCGTGGAGGTGAAGACCCGCCGCTCCTTCGTCACCGGCGTCCCGCAGGCCGCGGTCACCCCGGACAAGCTGCGCCGGCTGCGGCGACTGGCGGGGGAGTACCTCATGGAGCGGGCGACCCCGCACCGCGACGTGCGCATCGACGTGGTCGCCGTACACGCTCACCTCGATGGGACCTTCTCCCTCGAGCACCTCGAGGCGGTGTCCTGATGGGACACGCGCGCACCGTCTCCGTCTCCCTCACGGGCCTCGAGGGCACCGTCGTCGAGGTCGAGGCCGACGTCTCCGCAGGGCTCCCCGCCTTCTCCGTGGTGGGGCTGCCGGACTCCTCGACCCTCCAGGCCCGCGAACGGGTGCGCGCCGCCGCCGCTCGCAGCGGGGCGCGGCTCGCCGCCCGGCGCATCACCGTGAACATGACCCCGGCCTGGCAGCCCAAGCACGGCTCCGGCTTTGACCTCGCCATCGCGATGGCGGTGCTGGACGCGCAGGGCGAGCTGCTCGTCCACGTCCCGCCGGACACCGTGCTGCTGGGCGAGCTCGGACTGGACGGGCAGGTCCGTCCCGTCCCCGGCGTGCTCGCGGCGCTGCTGGCCGCCAAGGCGCGCGGCCTCACCCGCGCGGTGGTGCCCGAGGAGAACCTCGCTGAGGCGAGACTGCTGGACGGCATCGAGGTGGACGGCGTCCCCGACCTCACCACGCTCCTGCACCGCTACGGCGCCGACGTCCCCCCGTCCCCGGTGCGCATCCGGGTGCCGCTCATCCCCGCGGAGCCGGCCGCACCGCTTCGGCCGGTGGGCGACTTCGCCGATGTGCTCGGCCAGGCCCGCGCCCGGCGCGCTGCCGAGGTCGCGGCGGCCGGTGGGCATCATCTGATGCTCATCGGGCCGCCCGGCGCCGGCAAGACGATGATCGCGTCGCGCCTGCCGGGGATCCTGCCGCCGATGGACACCGGCCAGGCCCTCACGGTCGCCTCCATCCGCTCCCTCACCGGCACCTTCGACCCCGAGGAGGGGCTGGGACTGGTCCCGCCGTTCGAGAGCCCCCACCACACCTCCACCACCGCCGCCGTGGTCGGCGGCGGCAGCGGCCTCGCCCGCCCCGGCGCGATCTCCCGCGCCCACGGAGGGGTGCTCTTCCTCGACGAGGCTCCCGAGTTCCCCGCCCAGGTGCTCGACGCCCTGCGCGAACCGCTCGAGAGCGGGGACATCACCCTGCACCGCTCCCGCGGAGTGACCCGCTACCCCGCCCGCTTCCAGCTCGTGCTCGCCGCGAACCCCTGCCCCTGCGGGAAGGGCTACGGCAAGGGCATGGACTGCACCTGCACACCCCTGCAGCGCCGCCGCTACCTCGCGCGCCTGTCCGGGCCGGTGCTGGACCGGCTCGACATCCGGCTCGAGATGGGACCGGTGGACCTGCGCCGCAGCGGCGCCGACCAGACCGAGAGCTCCGCACAGATCGCCGCCCGGGTCCTCGCCGCCCGCGCCCGCCAGCGCGAGCGATACAGGAAGGAGCCGTGGAGCACCAACGCGCAGCTGCCCGAGAGCGCGCTGCGCGGACCGTACGCCCCAGCCCCGGAGCACATGACTCTGCTCCGGGTCGCGATGGAGAACGGGAAGCTGACCATGCGCGGACGCGACCGGGTGGTGCGCCTGTCCTGGACCATCGCCGACCTCGACGGTGCCGACCGCCCCACGAGGCAGCACCTCGACGAGGCCGCCTCCCTGCGGATGGGAGAAGTGCGATGAGCGCGACCGAGCACCCCGACACCCCCGCGACCCCGGAGACGACCGACGCCGAGCGCCGGGCCCGCGTCACCTGGTCCCACATCGCCGAACCCTCCGACGCCGTCGCCCTGCTCGCCTGCGCCGTGCTCGGCCCGACCTCCGCCCTCGAGCTCGCCCGCGAGGGCAGCCCCGCCGACCTCACCGCAGCCCTGCAGGGCCAGGTCCCCAGCCACGCCTCCGACCCCGAGACCGGCACCCCGCCCGCCCGCGCCGCCCGCGCGCTCGAACGATGGCAGGGCCGGCTGCGCACCCTCGAGATCGACCGGGTCCTCGAGGACGCGCAGCGCCGACACGTGCGGATCCTCGTCCCGGACGATCCCGAATGGCCCGAGCATCTCTCGGACCTGCAGGGCACCGCCCCGCACTGCCTCTGGGTGCAGGGCGCGGGCCGACTGGACGCGCTCACCGGGCCCCGCACCGTCGCCCTGGTCGGGTCCCGCGCCTCCACCCCCTACGGCGAGGACGCGGCGACGACCCTCGGCGCCGCCTTCGCCGCGAGCGGCGGCACCGTCGTCTCCGGCGGCGCCTACGGCATCGACGCCGCCGCCCACCGCGGCGCACTCGCGGCCGACGGGGGTGCGACCCTCGCCGTGCTCGCCGGCGGCCTCGACCGCCTCTACCCGCGCGGGAACACCCAGCTGCTGGAACGGATCCGCGCCGAGCACGTCCTGGTCAGCGAGGCTCCGATCGGCACCGCCCCCACGAGGTGGCGGTTCCTGGCCCGCAACCGGCTCATCGCCGCCCTGTCCCGCGTGGTGGTGGTCGTCGAGGCGGCCTGGCGCTCGGGGGCGCTGTCCACCGCACGGCTGGCCGACGACCTCTCCCGACCGGTCGGCGCGGTGCCCGGACCGATCACCTCCGCCGCGAGCGCGGGCTGCCACCGACTGGTCCGCGAGCGCGGCGCCGTGCTCATCACCGATCCTGACGACCTGCTGGACCTGCTGCCCGGAGGACCTGCCGCGGGGGAGGGGTCCTTCGCCCTGCAGGACGAGCTGGACCTGCTCACCCCCGCCGACCATCGGGTACTGGACGCGGTCCCGCCCCGCTCCAGCATCGTCGAGGACCGTCTCGCCGCCGAGATCGGGTTCACCGCCCGGGAGGTGTCCGCAGCACTCGGCCGGCTGGAGCTGCTGGGACTGCTCGAACGCACCGGCGACCTCGTACGACGCGCCCGCCCCCGCCCCTGAACCGGGGCCCGGCGGGAGGGATGGGCGAGAATCACCCCATGAGCACGACGCGGAGCAGGAGCGACGACGCGGCCGACGGCACGCCCGTCGGCGCGTCGAAGGATGCGTGTGAGTCCCGGGCCTCGGACGCCGTCGTCGACGCCTTCTGCGAGCACCTCCTGCTGGAGCGCGGACGCTCCGATCACACCGTGCGCGCCTACCGCCGCGAGGCCCTCGATCTTTTGTCCCACCTCGCGGAGGTCGAGCGGATCGACCTTCCCGAGCTCGACGTCGCCGCGCTGCGCTCCTGGCTCGCCGCCCGTGCCGAGACCGGCGCGAGCGCCAGCACCCTCGCCCGCTCCGCGACCGCCGCCCGCACCTTCACCAGCTGGCTCGCCGCCACCGGCCGAATCCCGCACGACGTCGGTGGGCGCCTGCGCGCCCCCCGCCGCGGCCGCCACCTGCCCACCGTCCTCACCGGCGACCAGGCCGGCGCCCTGCTCGACGGGGCCGGGGGCGAGGACGAGCCGAGTCCTGAGGGCGGGCCGGGTCCGGAGCCCGCGGCCGACGACCCGCTCGCCCGCGCCGTCCAGCTCCGCGACGCCGCCGTGCTCGAACTGCTCTACTCCTCCGGCCTGCGCGTGTCCGAGCTCGTGGCCCTGGACCGCAGCGGCATCGACCACGCCGAGCGCACCGTGCGGGTCCGCGGCAAGGGGGACAAGGAGCGCATCGTCCCCGTCGGCATCCCCGCCCTCGAGGCGATCGAGCGCTGGGAGGAGCAGGGGCGCCCCGCGCTCGCCGAGGCGGGACGCACCGGCCGCGGCAGTGCGGGCGGTGCGTCGCCCGCGGGCGATGCCCTGTTCCTCGGGGTGCGCGGAGGCCGCCTCGGCGACCGTGCCGTGCGCACGCTGGTGGACCGTCACGCCGCGAGCGCCGGGATCTCCCGCCACATCACCCCGCACACCCTGCGCCACAGCGCCGCGACCCATCTCGTCGAGGGCGGTGCGGACCTGCGCAGCGTCCAGGACTTCCTCGGCCACTCCTCCCTCGCCACCACGCAGATCTACACCCACGTCAGCGCCGAGCGCCTGCGGAAGACTGTCGAGCAGGCCCACCCCCGAGCCTGAGCCCGTCACATCTCAGGCAGCGCTCGCCCCGCGAGGCCCGAGCACCGCAGGGCCCACCCCCGCCCAGGGCAGCAGCACGCTCGGCCCGCGCGCCCCGAGCAGCAGCATCGGGTCGAGGTACTCCGCGCCGCGCCGCGCGCCCAGGTGCAGGCACCCCGTGCCCGGGCAGTGCGAGCGCTCCGCACCCTCCATCACCCCGAGCAGCTGCCCCGTCGTGACTGCGTCCCCGGCCGCCACCTGCCCGGTCACCGGCTCGAAGGTGGAGATCAGCCCGTCGGCGTGCATTACCGAGACCACCCCGCGCCCGGCGAGCTGCCCGCTGAACCGCACCACCCCGCCCTCCACCGCGCGCACCGGCGTGCCCGCCGCTGCGGCCACGTCGATCCCGCGATGTCCCGGCCCGTACCGGTGCGCGGGCGCCTCGAAGCCCGCCACCACCCGGTGCGGAGGCGGCAGTGGCCACTGCCAGCGCGCCCCCGCGGCGGTCGCGCCCCCGTCGGCCGTGCCCCCGTCGGCCGTTCCCTCGCCCCAGGCCGGACCGGGCGCGCCCGCGAGGAGCGCGACTCCGAGCAACAGTGCGACCAGGAGCCGCGCCGCGGCGACGCGGTGCGACCGGGACGACCGGGACGAGGGCGACGGCGGGGGAGTGCTCGAGGATGGGACCATGGACCGATCCTCATCGCCGCCCGTCGCCCGCGCAGGCCGCGACGGGCCGCGGTGGAGAACTCGACGCTGTGGAGGAGAGGTCGGCGGATCGGCCCGAGAACGACCCCGCGACACCCGCCCCGCGTGACGCACGACGCGCGCGGGGAGGTGGCGGCGTCGGATAGACTCGCCTCAGCATCCGGTCCGTCCGGATGACTTCGCGTGCCCACCAGGGCCCGTCGGCCATCGGTCCTTCGCCGGTCCCGCTGCTGCGGGGAAGGTGCTGGGCGGCCGGCGACCCGGGCACCAGGCCCCGCACCATCCGGTGGCGGGGGATCAACCGAGAAAGCAGGTCCTGCGCGAGGACCGCGGACGCCCTACCGGGCGCGCCGCGCGAGCCCAGGACCACAGAAACAGAGGACACCATCATGGCAGTCGTCACCATGCGCCAGCTCCTGGAGAGCGGCGTCCACTTCGGTCACCAGACCCGTCGTTGGAACCCGAAGGTCCGTCGCTTCATCTTCACCGAGCGCAACGGCATCTACATCGTCGACCTCATGCAGACCCTGTCGTACATCGACAAGGCCTACGACTTCGTCAAGCAGACCGTCGCCCACGGCGGCACCATCCTGTTCGTCGGCACCAAGAAGCAGGCGCAGGAGTCCGTGCAGGAGCAGGCCACCCGCGTGGGCATGCCCTACGTGAACCAGCGCTGGCTGGGCGGCATGCTCACCAACCTGCAGACCGTCTCCGCGCGCGTGAACCGCCTCAAGGAGCTCGAGCAGATCGACTTCGACGATGTGGCCTCCTCCGGCCGCACCAAGAAGGAGCTGCTGATGATGCGCCGCGAGAAGGACAAGCTCGAGAAGACCCTCGGCGGCATCCGCGACATGGCCAAGGCCCCCTCCGCCCTGTGGGTCGTGGACACCAACAAGGAGCACCTCGCCGTCGACGAGGCCCAGAAGCTGAACATCCCGGTCGTCGCGATCCTGGACACCAACTGCGATCCCGACGAGATCACCTACCCGATCCCGGGCAACGACGACGCGATCCGCTCCGTCACCCTCCTCACCCGCGTGGTCGCCGACGCCGTGGCCGCCGGTCTGCAGGAGCGCCACGCCAAGTCCACCGGCGGCGAGAAGAACGTCTCCGCCGTGGACGCCGAGCCGCTGGCCGAGTGGGAGCAGGAGCTGCTGAAGCAGTCCGAGGTCCAGTCGCAGGACGCCCCCGCCGAGGAGTCCGTGGCCGCCGCCGAGGAGAAGCCCGCCGAGGAGACCCCCGCCGCGGAGTCCACCGAGGAGAGCACCTCCGAGGAGACCTCCACCGAGGCCCCCGCCGCCGAGTGACCCACCGGGCCCGGGACCGACCAGATCGATCCCGGGCCCTTCCACGGGCAGGCCCTCGGGCCTGCCGCCACCTCCCGAAGCAGCTCCCACAAGGAAGAGGAACATGGCCAACTACACGGCAGCAGACATCAAGGAGATCCGCGAGTCCACCGGCGCGGGCATGCTCGACGTCAAGAAGGCGCTCGACGAGGCCGACGGCGACAAGGCGAAGGCCGTGGAGATCATCCGCGTCAAGGGTCTGAAGGGCATCGCCAAGCGCGAGGGCCGCACCGCCTCCGAGGGCCTCATCGCCGTCGACATCCGCGACACCGAGGGCGGCCAGACCGGCACCCTGGTCGAGATCAACTCCGAGACCGACTTCGTGGCCAAGAACGAGAAGTTCGTGGCCCTGGGCGACGAGGCCGTGGCCGCCGCCGTCGAGTCCGGCGCCACCGAGCCGGCCGAGCTCGCCGACACCCCCTTCGGCGAGGCGCTCACCAACGCCGGCGCCACCATGGGCGAGAAGATCGAGGTGCGCCGCATCGGCCGCGTCTCCGGCGAGGTCGTCACCGACTACATGCACCGCACCAACAAGGACCTGCCCCCGCAGGTCGGCGTGCTCGTCGCCACCGACAAGGCCGGCGCCGAGGTCGCGCGCGACATCGCGATGCACATCGCTGCGTTCACCCCCTCCTACCTCTCCCGCGACGAGGTCCCCGCCGACGTGGTGGAGAACGAGCGCCGCATCGCCCAGGAGACCGCGGAGAACGAGGGCAAGCCCGAGAAGGCGATCCCCAAGATCGTCGAGGGGCGCCTCACCGGCTTCTACAAGGAGAACGTCCTGCTCGACCAGGCGTTCGCCAAGGACACCAAGAAGTCGGTCGGCCAGGTCGTGGAGGAGGTCGGCGGCACCGTCACCGGCTTCGTCCGCTTCCGCGTCGGCTCCTGACGCCCCCGGGGCGCTCCCGTCGGCCGGCCCTCGCGCCGCCGACCTGACGCCCCCCCGGCCACGTGAGCGTGGCCACCGCCCCGCGGCCCCGCACCATCGGTGCGGGGCCGCGCCGGTATCATCGCCGAGGACCCCGCGCGGAAGGACCCCCATGACCCAGACGTTCACGTCCCCCATCCCCGTTCTCCCCAAGAGGCAGGACGGACGTCGCGTCCTCCTGAAGCTCTCGGGCGAGGCCTTCGGCGGCGGCGCCGTGGGCGTCGACCCCGATGTCGTCTCCCGCATCGCCGGCGAGATCGCCGAGGGCGTCGCCCAGGGGATCCAGTGCGCGATCGTCGTCGGCGGCGGCAACTTCTTCCGCGGCGCGGAGCTGTCCCAGCGCGGCATGGACCGCCGCCGCGCCGACTACATGGGCATGCTCGGCACCGTCATGAACTGCCTGGCCCTCCAGGACTTCCTCGAGCAGCGCGGCGTCTCCACCCGCGTGCAGACCGCGATCGAGATGGGCCAGGTCGCCGAGCCGTACATCCCCCTGCGCGCCGTGCGCCACCTCGAGAAGGGCCGCGTGGTCATCTTCGGCGCCGGCGCAGGCATGCCCTACTTCTCCACCGACACGGTCGCCGTGCAGCGCGCCCTCGAGATCGGCTGCGAGGAGGTGCTCATGGCGAAGAACGGTGTGGACGGCGTGTACGACTCCGACCCCCGCAAGAACCCCGACGCCAAGAAGCTCGAGCACGTCTCCTACGGGGAGGCGCTCCAGAAGGGCCTCAAGGTCGTCGACTCCACCGCCTTCAGCCTGTGCATGGACAACGCGCAGCAGATGATGGTGTTCGGGCTCGACCAGGAGGGCAACATCACCCGCGCCATGCGCGGCGAGCGGATCGGCACCGTCGTCACCAAGTGACCCCCTCCCGCCCGTCGGCGCGCCGCAGCGCCCGGCCGTGCGGGACAATGGACCAGAACACACACCGAGAACCGAGGAGCACCCCCGTGAGCGACGACACCGCGAGCATCCTGAAGGACGCCCAGGCCAAGATGTCCAAGACCGTCGAGGTCACCAAGGACGAGTTCACCGCGATCCGCACCGGTCGGGCGAACGCCGCGATGTTCCAGGGCATCATGGTCGAGTACTACGGCGCCCCCACCCCGCTGAACCAGCTGGCCTCCCTCCAGTTCCCCGAGGCCCGCACCGTGCTGGTCACGCCCTACGACAAGTCCGCGACCTCGGCCGTCGAGACCGCGCTGCGCGAGTCGGACCTGGGCGTGAACCCCACCAACAACGGCGACAACCTGCGCGTGGTCCTGCCCGCCCTCACCGAGGAGCGCCGCAAGGAGTACGTCAAGCTCGCCCGTAACAAGGCCGAGGACGGCCGTGTCGCGGTGCGCGGCTCGCGCGGCAACGCCAAGAAGGCCATCGAGAAGCTGGTCAAGGACAAGGAGATCGGCGAGGACGAGGGCACCCGCGCCGAGAAGGAGCTCGAGGCCGTCACCAAGAAGTTCATCGAGCAGGTCGACGAGGCGCTGGCCGCCAAGGAGACCGAGCTCGAGACCATCTGAGCCGGGACCGGGAACGGACCGTCGTGCGCACCCCCAGCAGCCCGCTGTGACCGCCTCCCCGTCGGACCCCACCGCGACGACCGCCTCGCCCACCGGCGAGGCGGTCGCTCCCGTGCCCGGCCCGGACGGCGCGGTCACCACGGCCGACGGCACCACCACGGCCGACGGCACCACCACGGCCGACGGCACCGCCGCGCCCGGTGGCACCGCCGCAGGCGACACCGCCCACGCGAAGCGCCGCGGCCCCGGTCGGAACCTGCCCGCCGCGATCGCGGTGGGCGCCGGCCTCGGGGCCGTGCTGCTGATCTCGGTGTTCGTCATCCCGCAGCTGTTCCCCGTCATGGTGGCGGCGGCGATGGTGCTCGCTGTGCTCGAGCTGACGAGGGCCCTGTCCCACGGCGGACTGCGAGTCCCGCCCGTCCCGCTGCTGGTGGGCGTGATCGGGATGGTCGTCTCCACCGTCGTGTTCGGCGCGGAGGGGCTGCTGGTGTCCACTGCCGCCGCGGTGTGCGTGCTGATCCTGTGGCGCGTCAGCGAGTCGATGGGCCTGACCGCCCTGCGGGACGTCGCCGGGGGCGTGTTCTCCCTGGCCTGGGTGCCGTTCCTGGGCTGCTTCCTGCTGCTGCTGTTCCAGCGCGAGCAGGGCGAGATGCTGGTGCTCCTGGCCGTGCTCGGCCCCGTCGGCAACGACATCGGCGGCTACATCGCCGGCGTCCTGTTCGGCAAGCACCCCATGGCCCCGAGCATCAGCCCCAAGAAGAGCTGGGAGGGCTTCGTCGGCTCCCTCCTGCTCGGCACCGCCGCGGTCGTCGCCGTCGTCGTCCTCGCCCTGGACATGACCTGGTGGGTCGGCGTCGTGATCGGTGTGGTCCTCGTGGTCGTCTCCACCTGCGGCGACCTCTCCGAATCCCTGCTCAAGCGCGACCTGGGCATCAAGGACATGGGGCACCTGCTGCCCGGCCACGGGGGCGTGCTGGACCGGGTCGACTCGATCCTCCTGGCCGCCCCCACCACCTACGTCATGCTGGAGGTCCTGCTGCCATGAACGACACCGCAGACCGCGCCGAGAGCGCGCCCGCACCCCGTACGAACCTGCCCGACCTCTCCCGTGAGGCGGTCCCCGGCCAGAAGGTCGCCCTGGCGCCCGGCCAGCTGCAGCTGCGCCCCACCCGGCGCGGCAAGCCGCCGGCGCACCTGGCGGACCTCAGCATGGACGAGCGCATCGCGGCGGTCGAGGAGATGGGCCTGCCCGGCTTCCGCGCCAAGCAGCTGTCGGTGCACTACTTCGGGCACTTCACCACCGACCCCGAGGACCTCACGGACCTGCCCAAGGACCGCCGCCAGGAGCTCGTGGACCGGTTCTTCCCGCCGCTGCTGAGCGTGGTCTCCCGCCAGAGCGCGGACCACGGCGCCACCCAGAAGTTCCTGTGGAAGCTGTTCGACGGCTCCATGGTCGAGTCGGTGCTGATGCGCTACAGCGACCGCGTCACCCTGTGCATCTCCTCCGAGGCCGGCTGCGGCATGAACTGCCCCTTCTGCGCCACCGGCCAGATGGGCCTGACCCGCAACCTCTCGACCGCCGAGATCCTCGAGCAGGTCCGCATCGCCAACCGCATGCTCTCCCGCGGCGAGCTGCCCGGCGGCACCGGCCGCGTCTCCAACATCGTGTTCATGGGGATGGGGGAGCCGCTGGCGAACTACCGCCCCGTCGCCACCGTGTGCAAGCGCCTGAACGCGCCCGCACCGGAGGGCTTCGGGATGGGCGCCCGCCACATCACCGTCTCCACCGTGGGCCTCGCCCCCGCCGTGCGGAAGCTGACCCGCGAGAACATCCCGGTCACCCTCGCCGTGTCCCTCCACGCCCCGGACGACGCGCTGCGCAACGAGCTGGTCCCGATCAACACCCGCTTCGACGTCGACGAGATCCTCGACGCGGCGTACGAGTACTTCGAGACCACCGGCCGACGGGTCAGCATCGAGTATGCCCTGATCCGCGACATCAACGATCAGCAGCACCGCGCCCAGCTGCTCGCCGACCGGCTGATCGCCAAGGGCGGCGCGCACTGGGTGCACGTCAACCCCATCCCGCTGAACCCCGTCAAGGGCTCGAAGTGGACCGCCTCGGATCCGCTGGTGGAGAAGCGGTTCGTGGAGACCCTGCGCGACAACGGCATCTCCGCCACCATCCGCGACACCCGCGGCTCCGACATCGACGGCGCCTGCGGTCAGCTCGCCGCAGAGGTGATCGAGTCCGACGCGCACCGCGCCGACCGCGAGTCCCGCGTGGCGCGCGTCGAGGCGATCGCCGGGGCCGCACCCGCCGGGGCGGGGGCAGGGGAATGACTCGCGAGCCCGCGCGCGTCGTCGTCACCGGCTTCGGTCGCGAGGGGTACACCGCCTCCGAGGTCGACGACTTCCTCGACCGGATCCAGCGGGAGCTCGCCTCCGGGCAGCCCACGCTGACCGAGAGCGACGTCCTGAACCAGCGCTTCACCCCCGTCCGCTTCGGGCAGGCCTACGACATGGACCAGGTGGACCACTACCTGGACAGCATCGTGGGCCCCGCTCTGAAGGCTGCGGCGCAGCAGAGCCCGTCGGCCGGGCAGGACGTCCCGTCGGCCGGGCCGCAGGGCCCGTCGGGAGGGCAGAATGTCCCCTCGGCCGACGGGGGAGCGGGCGGGCCCGCCCCGACCCGCCCCTCGCACCCGACCCCCAGCCCCGAGCCGCCCTCCCGCACGGGCGGCGCCCATCCCGCCGAGCAGCGCCCCGGATTCCTGCAGCGCCTGTTCGGCTCCCGCTGATCTTCCGCTGACCTCCCGGTCCCGCTGAGCGCGGCGGGAGCGTGAGATGACCGACGGGCGCGGCCTGCGCGGTCACCGCCCTCGCCCCCGCTACAGTGGGACCGCGACCCCACCGAGGAAGGACCACCAGGTGAGCACATCGTTCGAGCGTGTCTCGCGCTTCAGCGTCGGCTATGACATGCGCGAGGTCGACGAGTTCCTCTCCCGCGCCCGCAAGGCGTACGAGGGGCGCGACCCGTCCTTCGACGGCGGCGACATCACGGCCGCGAGCTTCGGCACCGAGCGCGGCGGCTACGACATGCGCGTGGTCGACGAGGCGCTGGACCGCCTCTCCGACGCGTTCGCGCTGCAGGCCCGCGACGACGCGATCGCCGCGAACGGCGAGGAGGCGTGGATCCAGCAGCTCACCGAGCGTGCCGAGGTCCTCAAGGAGCGCCTCGAGCGCCCCGCCGGCGACCGCTTCGCCCCGGCCGCCCAGGGCGAGCCGGCCTACGACAAGAACGACGTCGACGCGCTGTGCGACCAGCTCGTCGCCTACTTCACCGGCGACCACAAGATGAGCGTGGACGACGTGCGCCGCGCCGCCTTCGGCCGCCGCCGCGGCCCGGACGGCTACCGCGAGGCCGTGGTCGACGTCTACCTCGATCATGTCGCGGACGTGATGGCCTCCGTGCCGTGATCGGCACCCCCGGACGCCGGCTGGTCCTGCTGGGATCCACCGGCTCCATCGGTACGCAGGCCCTGGACGTCCTCACCCGCTACCCCGAGGTCGCGCAGCTGCACGGCCTCGCCGTCGGCGGTTCCCGCCCCGAGCTGGTCGCCGAGCAGGTCGCCGCTCACCGCCCCGCGCACCTGGTCGTCTCCGACCCGGACCGTGCCGAGGCCGTGGAGAGCGCGGTCGGCGCCGCCTCCCGGGACGCCGGGATCGCCGGCCCGCGGATCGCCGCGGGCGCCGACGCGGTCGCAGAGCTTGCCGGCTCCCTCGGCGGCGGCGACGTGGTCCTCAACGCCATCACCGGCTCCGTCGGCCTGCTGCCCACCCTCGCGGCACTCGCCTCCGGTGCGCGCCTGGCACTGGCGAACAAGGAGTCCCTGGTCGTCGGCGGGCACCTGGTCATCGACGCCGCCGCGCCCGGGCAGATGCTGCCGGTGGACTCCGAGCACACCGCGATCGCGCAGGCCCTCGCCGGGGTGCGCCACGACCAGATCGACCACCTCGTGGTCACGGCGTCCGGCGGCCCCTTCCGCGGCCGCACCCGCGACGAGCTCGCAGCCGTCACCCCCGACCAGGCCCTCGCCCATCCCACCTGGTCGATGGGCCGAGTCATCACCACGAACTCCGCGACCCTGGTCAACAAGGCGCTCGAGGTCATCGAGGCCTGCTTCCAGTTCGACCTGCCCGAGGACCGGGTGCAGGTGGTCGTCCACCCCCAGTCGATCGTGCACTCCATGGTCACCCTCGTGGACGGCTCCACCCTCGCCCAGGCGAGCCCCCCGGACATGCGCCACGCCATCGGCTGGGCCCTCGCCCACCCCGAGAAGCTGCCCGGCCTCGCCGCGGCGCTGGACTTCTCCCGCACCCAGGAGTGGACCTTCGAGCCGGTGGACGAGGAGACCTTCCCCGCGATCGGGCTCGCCCGCGCCGCGCACCGCGAGGGCGGCGGCGCGATGGCCGTGCTCAACGCCGCCAACGAGGAGGCGGTGGACGCCTTCTTCGAGGGCCGCGTCTCCTTCCTCGGCATCACCGACCTGATCCGCGACGTGCTCGCCGACCCGTCCCGCCCCCGCGCCGAGAAGGCCGCCGGGGTCGACGGGCTCCTCGCCGTCGAGGCGTGGGCCCGCACCGCCGCCCGGGCACGCCTCACCGGCCCCGCCGGCGACGCGCGCGAGCGCCCGCACCGCCAGGAGGACTGAGCGTGCTGCTCTTCGCGCTCGGGGTGCTGATCATCGCCGCGGGCCTCGCCGTCTCCATCGCCCTGCACGAGGTCGGCCACCTGGTCCCCGCCAAGCTGTTCGGCGTCCGCGTCACCCAGTACATGATCGGCTTCGGCCCCACCGTCCTCTCCCGCACCCGCGGCGAGACCGAGTACGGACTGAAGGCGATCCCGCTCGGCGGCTACATCCGCATGATCGGCATGTACCCGCCGCACAAGGGCGAGCCCGAGGGCACCATCCGCGAGGACTCCACGGGGCTGATCCAGCAGATGACCTCGATGAGCGAGGACGCGAAGGCGTACGAGTCCGCCCAGTACGGCCCCGAGGACGCCCACCGCACCTTCGTGGCGCTCTCCGTGCCGAAGAAGCTCGTGGTCATGCTCGGCGGCCCCACCATGAACCTGCTCATCTCGGTGCTGCTGATGGTGGTGCTGGTCAGCGGCATCGGCCTGCCCTCGGTGACCCCGACCGTGCAGAGCGTCTCGCAGTGCGTGGTCCCCGCGGATGCCCCGGCGGACGTCTCCTGCGAGGGCCGCCCCGAGGCGCCCGCGAAGGCGGCGGGGATCCTCCCCGGGGACGTGCTGCGCGAGATCGACGGGCACGAGATCACCCGCTGGTCCGACGTCACCACCGCCGTGCGCGCGGCCGAGGACCGCACCGTCGAGGTGGTCGTCGAGCGCGACGGCGAGCTGCTCCCGCTCGAGGCGACCATGGTGGTCGACGCCCGCCCGGTCCTCGACGCGGACGGCCAGGCCGTCCTCGACGCCGACGGGAACTACGTCACCGAGCAGGTCGGGTTCCTCGGCGTCGCCGGCACCCCGGCCCTCGTGCGTCAGTCCCCGGCGCAGGTGCCCGAGCTCGCCTGGGACGCCTTCACCCGCACCGGCCAGATCGTCGTGACCCTCCCGGTGCGGCTGTACGAGGTGGCGCAGGCCGCCTTCGGCTCCGCCGAGCGCGACCCGAACGGGCCGCTCGGGGTCGTGGGCGTCTCCCGCCTCGCGGGCGAGGTCGCCGCGGCCGACGAGCCCGGCTTCGCGCTGCGCGAGAAGGTCGGGACGATGATCTCGATGCTCGCCTCGCTGAACATGGCCCTGTTCGTGTTCAACCTCGTGCCGCTGCTGCCGCTGGACGGCGGGCACGTCGCCGGGGCTCTGCTCGAGGGGATCCGGCGGATGATCGCCCGCCTGCGCGGCCGCCCCGACCCCGGCCCGGTGGACATGTCGCGGATGCTGCCTCTCACCAACGCGGTCGCGATCGTCTTCCTCCTCATGACGCTGCTGCTGCTCTACGCCGACATCGTCAAGCCCATCACGCTGTTCCCCTGACCCGGCGTTCCCCTGACCCCGCCCGGGACCGGTCAGAGGGCGCGTCGGCCTGTGCGACGGGCCACCGGGACCGTGCAGGAGCGGTGGAGGTGTCGCACCTCGCCCCACAGCGCACCGGTCGCGGGCCCATAATGGGACGGTGACTTCCGTGAGCCTCGGCATCCCCTCCGTCAAGACGCCTCCGCCGGTCCTCGCCCCCCGGCGCAAGACCCGCAAGGTGAAGCTCGGCGACCTGTACGTGGGCGGCGACGCGCCGATCACCGTGCAGTCCATGACCACCACGCCGACGCACGACATCAACGCGACCCTCCAGCAGATCGCGGAGCTGACCGCTGCCGGCTGCGACATCGTGCGCGTGGCCTGCCCCCGCCAGGAGGATGCGGACGCGCTCGTCGCGATCGCCGCGAAGTCCCCGATCCCCGTGATCGCCGACATCCACTTCCAGCCCAAGTACGTCTTCGCCGCGATCGAGGCGGGCTGCGCGGGCGTCCGCGTGAACCCGGGCAACATCCGCCGCTTCGACGACCAGGTCAAGGACATCGCCAAGGCCGCGAAGGACCACGGCACCGCGCTGCGCATCGGCGTGAACGCCGGCTCCATCGACCAGCGCATGATGAAGGGCGACCGCGTCACCCCCGAGGCGCTGGTCGCCTCCGCCAAGTGGGAGGCGTCCCTCTTCGAGGAGCACGACTTCCACGACTTCGGCATCTCCGTGAAGCACAACGACCCGGTGATCATGGTCGAGGCCTACCGCCAGCTCGCGGCGGAGGGCGACTGGCCCCTGCACCTCGGTGTCACCGAGGCCGGCCCCGCCTTCCAGGGCACCATCAAGTCCTCGGTCGCCTTCGGCATCCTTCTCGGCGAGGGCATCGGCGACACCATCCGCGTGTCCCTCTCCGCCCCGCCCGTGGAGGAGGTCAAGGTCGGCAACCAGATCCTGCAGTCCCTGAACCTCAAGCCCCGCAAGCTCGACATCGTCTCCTGCCCCTCCTGCGGCCGCGCCCAGGTGGACGTCTACACCCTGGCCGACGAGGTCACCGAGGGGCTCAAGCACCTCGAGGTGCCGCTGCGCGTGGCCGTGATGGGCTGCGTCGTCAACGGCCCCGGCGAGGCGCGCGAGGCGGACCTCGGCGTCGCCTCCGGCAACGGCAAGGGCCAGATCTTCGTCAAGGGCGAGGTCATCAAGACCGTTCCCGAGGCGGAGATCGTCGAGACCCTGCTGGCCGAGGCGAACCGCATCGCCGCGGAGATGGGCGAGGACACGGCGCCGTCGGGCACCCCCTCCGTCTCCGTGAGCTGAGGCGCGTGTTCCGGCGCGGCGGGCGGGTCCGCCCCGTGCGGCCCGGCTCCGTCCAGGCCGCCCTCGACCTCGCCCTGACCGACCCCGTCACCAATGCCCTGGGTGGTGCCCGGCTGCGGGAGCTGTCCCGCTCCGCCGCCGTCACCCAGGAGTTCTCCCTGTCCGGGGAGGACACCTCCGCCGAGGGGCTGCTCTGGCACGGCGTGAATCTCGCGCCCATGTCCGCGACCCCGAAGGCGCTGGACGAGTTCGGTGCCCACATGGCCTCCCGGCCCCGGCGCGCCAGCTCCGTGGTGGGGGAGCGGGGTGCGGTCGAGCGGATGTGGGAGACGCTCTCGGGATCCTGGGGGTCCGACGTGCGCGAGTACCGCTGGAGCCAGCCGCTGCTGCTCGCCCGAGGGGAGGCCGCGATGCCGCAGCTGCGCCCCGTGGGCCTGCGCCCGGCACTGCCGGAGGAGGCCGATGCGGTGTTCCCCGCGGCGGTGTCGATGTTCCGTGAGGAGGTCGGGGTCGACCCGCTGCTCGGCGACGGCGGCCGCTCCTACCGCGCCCGCGTGGGCGAGCTGATCCGCCGCCGCCGCACCTACATGGTGATCGAGCGCGGCGAGGTGCTGTTCAAGGCCGACGTCGGCGCGGTCTTCGGCCCCGTCGCCCAGATCCACGGCGTGTGGGTGCGCCCCGACCGGCGCGGCCACGGCCTCGGCCGCGGAGGGATGGCCGAGCTGGTGGAGCAGGTGCGCCGCGACCACGCCCCGCAGGTCTCCCTCTACGTCAACGACTTCAACGCCCCGGCCCGTCGCGCCTACGCCGCCTCCGGCTTCGACCAGGTCGGCGAGTTCACCACGATCCTGTTCTGAGCCCGGCAGCTCCGATCCCGGCGAAGAGCAGTCCCGTGCTCAGCCGGGCCGGTGCGCGGTGAGCACGAACTGCAGCGGCAGCCGGTCGGGATCCTCCCGCAGCCGGTACCGACCGTCCTCCTCGCGGACCATGAGCTCGGGCCAGGGGCGCCACGCCGAGTAGGGCGTCTCCTCGAAGGAGTCCAGCACCAGCCCCGCCTCGAGCAGGGCGGTGAGGATCTCGCCGATCGAGTGGTTCCACTCGTGCATGACCGTGTGGGTCATCCGCGGGGCGTCCGCCGGGGCGTCGACGTAGCTGCCCTCCTCGTCCCAGGTCATCGGCTGCTCGCGCTGGAAGTAGGGCTGCTCGATCCGCAGCCCCGTCGAGACGTCCTCGCCGATCGCCATGAACATCGGGTGGTCGTCGCGCAGCAGCAGACGCCCGCCCGGCCGTAGCAGCGAGGCGACGACCCGCGCCCACGCAGCGACGTCCGGCAGCCAGCACAGCACCCCGATCGTGGAGTAGACCAGGTCGAACTCGCCCTGGACCGCCTCGCGCGCGTCGTACACGTTCGCCTCGACGTACTCGATCGACGTCCCGGCCCGCGCGGCGAGGGACCGGGCGCGCTCCAGGGACGCGGGGGAGAGGTCCAGGCCCACCACGCGGCGCGGCCCGAGCCGGGCGAGGCTCAGCGTGTCCGTGCCCAGATGGCACTGCAGGTGGATCACGTCGAGGCCGGTGAGGTTGCCGAGCCGGTCGAGGTCCTGCGCGACCTCCGGGCTGATCCTCGCCGGGTCCTCGAGCAGCTCGGGGATCCCGTACCCGGAGACCTCGTGCAGCGCCGCACGGTCGTCCCAGTTCGCTCGGTTGTCCTCGAACCAGCGCTGTGCGCTCGGATCAGCCGACGGGGAAGCGGGCGTGGTGCTGGTCATGCGTCGCAACGTACGGGAGCGTGCGCGCATCGGTCCAGGCGATTCGGCCTGTCGCCGCGCCGGGCGGGGTAGGTTCGGGGGATGAGCGACGACGCCGCCGCCCCCGCCCGCCTGTTCCTCCTCGTCGGCCCACCGGCCGTCGGGAAGCTGAGCCTCGCCCGCGAGCTCGAGCGCCGCATCGGCGCGATCGTGGTGGACAACCACCTGGTCAGCAACCCCGTCTTCATCCCCATGGGGCTGAACTCCGGGGAGGACGTGGACTTCTCCGCCACCGACGACCTGCGGCGTCGCGTGTGGGACATCGTGCTCGAGGCCGCGGCCGCCGCGCCTCGCTCCCTCTCCCACGTGATGACCAGCTGGCTGACGGACGACGAGAGGGCCGAGGTGCACGTCCAGCGCCTGCGCTCCCTCGCCCACACCCGCGGGGCGACGTTCGTGCCGGTGTGGCTGCGGGCCGGCGAGGAGACGCTCCTCGCCCGGGTGGATGCGCCGGGCCGGGCCGAGCGCGGCAAGCTCACCGACGCTTCGCTCCTCCAGCAGATCCTCGCCGTACCCACGCTGCCCGCGCCCGAGGACGCGATCGAGCTGGACCTCACCCATCTCACCCCCGAGCAGGCCGCCGAGCAGGTCCTCGCCGCGTCCTCCTGACCGGTCCGGCCTG
Organism: Brachybacterium aquaticum; assembly: GCF_014204755.1. Taxonomy (NCBI): domain Bacteria; kingdom Bacillati; phylum Actinomycetota; class Actinomycetes; order Micrococcales; family Dermabacteraceae; genus Brachybacterium; species Brachybacterium aquaticum. Next base: position 2,120,415 of record NZ_JACHLZ010000001.1, on the reverse strand, counting down.
AGCCGGCGCTGCCCGGTCATACAGGCCCGTTCGCACAGCCCCGTTCGCCCCTGCCGGGTCCGCTCGCCCTCAGCGAGCGACGCGCGCCAGCCAGTCCACGGCCAGCAGCACGTTCGCGGCGGTCCACGCCAGGGGTGCCACCTCCGCGGGACGCCCGTCGAAGAGCACCTTCTCGGGCAGCGACCCGTCGGCCGTGCGATGCGCGGCGAGCCATCCGAGCGCGTCGGTCGCCTCGGCAGTGTGCCCGGCGCGGGCGAGGCCGAGGGCGAGCAGGCTCATCGACGGGGTCCAGCTGACGCCGTCCTGCTTCCACGACTCGCCGGGTGCGATCCCTCCGGCGGGCCGGGCGAGCCTCTCGCGCAGGGACAGCAGGACGTGCTCGGGGATCACCCGGCGCACCCCGGTCGCGTCCAGCATCGCCGCCGCCGAATCGGCGCCGCCGCGGCGCGGGTAGCGCTGGAAGTCGTGGTCCGCGAAGTTCCGCTCGAGCGTCGCGGTGAACACCTCGCTCGCCGTGAGGTCCTCCTCCGTGCCGGTGAGCGCGTGCCCGGCGCGCAGCCCGGCGAGGGTCGCGGCCATGGTCCCGAGGGTGACCGAGCGCTCGCGCCGCTCCCAGTAGTCGGGGGAGACCGGCGGGCGCCGCTCGCCGTCGCGCGTCCGCTCCTTCAGCGTCGTCAGCGAGGTGTCGATCAGGCGGGCGAGGCGCCTTCGCACCTCGTCCCGGTCGACCCCCGGGGCGTCTGCGACCTCGCGCACCGCCCACAGTGCGAACCCGGTGCCGTCGAACTGGCGGGGGCGGCCATCAGGCACCTCGCGCGTGCCGGGGAGGTACCGGGCCTCGAACCAGCCGTCCTCGCGCTGGAGGTCCTGGAGATGGGAGAGGACCTCGAGCGCGCGCTCCGGCAGACCCACCCGGGCGAGGGCCGCGGCACAGAAGGCGGCATCGCGCGGCCAGACGTACCGCCAGGTCCGGCTCCATCCCGCGACCGGGGCGGGCAGCCCGTCGGAGAGCACCCACAGGTCCTGCAGCGCGGTGCCGGCGAGATCGGCGAGCGGCGCGTCGAGACGGGAGGCGACGCGCTCGCGCCACGGGGCGACGGCCTCGTCGAAGGCCTCGGCACGGGCGTGGATCGGGGAGTCCGCGGCGAGGTCGGCGGCGCGGCGGGTGCCGGTCAGCAGGGTGAGGTCGGCGCCCTCCCCGCCCACGAGCGTGCGCTCGCCGGAGGGGTCGTAGGCGACGGTCCGCGAGCGCAGGGAGATCTCGGCCCGCCCGCCCGCCTCGGCGGTGCGCCGGCGCTGGTCCTGCACCAGCATCGCCGTGCCCGCACCGCCCGCGGCCAGCAGCAGCCCGGAGGCGGCGAGCACGCGGCGACGGCTCGGACGCGGGGCCGAGGCCTCCCGCGTCCCCCGGTCCTGCGGCGCATCGGACTGCATCTGCCCAGCGTAATCCGGTCGGCCCGTCGGCCGCGCGACCAGTACGATGGCCCCGCATGCGCCGACGTCGGCGCCGCCCCCGCATCCGTGAAAGGCCTGCCCCATGATCCGTCTGTCCTCGTCGTTCGTCCGCACGCTGCGGGAGGATCCGGCCGACGCCGAGGTCGCGAGCCACAAGCTGCTGGTGCGCGCCGGGTACATCCGGCGCAGCGCCGCCGGGGTGTACACCTGGCTGCCGCTGGGGCTGAAGGTGCTGCGCAAGGTCGAGCAGATCGTGCGCGAGGAGCAGGACGCGATCGGCGCGCAGGAGATGCTGTTCTCCGCGCTGCAGCCGAAGGAGCCCTACGACGCGACCGGCCGCTGGACCGAGTACGGCCCCACCATGTTCCGCCTCAAGGACCGCCGCGAGGACGACTATCTCCTGGCCCCCACCCATGAGGAGATGTTCACCCTCGCCGTGAAGGACCTGTACTCCTCGTACAAGGACCTGCCCGCGATGCTGTACCAGATCCAGACGAAGTTCCGCGACGAGGCCCGTCCCCGCGCCGGCCTGCTGCGCACCCGCGAGTTCGTCATGAAGGACGCCTACTCCTTCGACGTCGACGACGCGGGCCTGGACGTCTCCTACGACAAGCAGCGCGTCGCCTACCAGCGCACCTTCGAGCGCCTCGGCCTGCCCACCGTGATCTGCCAGGCCGACGCCGGCGCCATGGGCGGCTCCCGCTCCGAGGAGTTCCTCCACCCCACCCCCGTCGGCGAGGACACCTTCGTCGTCTCCGACGGCGGCTACGCCGCGAACGTCGAGGCCGTCACCACCGTCGCCCCGCCCGCGCTGGACGAGGCCGCGATCGCGGCGCTGCCCGCGATGCACGTCGAGGACACCCCCGGCGCCTCCACCATCGCGAAGCTCACCGACTTCTCCAACGAGGCGTTCCCCGGCAGGGGCCCGATCGCCGAGAGCGGCGAGTGGACCCGGTACGAGATGCTCAAGCACCTCGTCTACCTCCTCACCCACCCCGACGGCACCACCGAGCCGCTGGTGATCGCGCTGCCCGGCGACCGCGAGGTCGACGCCAAGCGCCTCGAGGCCGCGGTCGCGCCCGCCGTCGCCGCCCCCTTCTCCGACGCGGACTTCGCCCGCACCCCGGTGCTGAAGAAGGGATACATCGGCCCGATCGGCCTGGGTCTGGAGTCCGAGTCCCAGATCCGCTACCTCGTCGACCCGCGCGTGGTGCCCGGCACCGCCTGGGTCGCCGGCGCCGGCGAGAAGGACAAGCACGTCTACGACCTGGTCTACGGGCGCGACTTCACGGCCGACGGCACCATCGAGGCGGCCGAGGTGCGCGATGGCGACCCGGCGCCCGACGGCTCCGGACCGCTGCGCATGACCCGCGGCATGGAGATGGGGCACATCTTCCAGCTCGGTCGCAAGTACGCCGAGGCCCTGGGCCTGAACGTCCTGGACGAGAACGGCAAGACGGCCGTGGTGACCATGGGCTCCTACGGCGTGGGCGTCACCCGTGCGGTCGCCGCGATCGCCGAGCTGAACCACGACGAGAAGGGCCTGGTCTGGCCGCGCGCCCTGGCGCCGGCGGACGTGCACATCATGGCCACCGGCAAGGGCGCCGAGGTCTTCGAGGAGGCCGAGCGGATCGCCGCCGAGCTCGAGGCCCGCGGCCTCGAGGTCCTCTACGACGACCGTCCCAAGGTGTCCCCGGGCGTGAAGTTCAAGGACGCCGAGCTGCTGGGCATGCCCACCTCCGTGGTGGTGGGGCGCAGCCTCGCCGAGGGCAAGGTCGAGATCCGCGACCGCCGCAGCGGCGAGATCCGCGAGGTGTCCCCGGCCGAGGTCGTCGACGCGGTCGTCGCCGAGGTCCGCGAGGGCTGATCCCCGGCGCAGGATCGGCGCCCGGCCCGCTGCCGGGGCTCTCCCGCTACTCGGCGACGAGCCCCGGCAGCGGATCCATGCCGTCCACGAGCCCGGCCAGGAGCTCCGCCTCGGCCAGCGCCGCGGCGATCGACAGCGCCCTCCGCTCGAACGGCGCCGCGCCCACCAGGGCCGTGTGGTCCACGAGCAGCCCCTGCGCCAGCCGCGCGGGGAGCAGCGCCGCGGTCGCGTCGTCCAGCGTCCCGCCGGGCAGGGCGTAGACCGCCTCGCGCACGACCACCGGGCCGCCGTCCTCCTCCGCGTAGCCGGCCAGCTCCGCGGCGCGGGTGCGGTGCAGCTCCGCCTCGTCCAGCCGCGCGGTGCGCTGGTCGCCGTCGGTGCGGGCGGCGAGCACCTCGTGCACGTACCCGGCGTACCACTCCTCCTGCTGCGCCCGCTCGAGCGAGGAGAAGTAGTCCTCCTGCGCCCCGACGGAGGGCGGATCGGTCTGCGGCACGTCCCGCTGCGGGACGAGATCCGCGGCGACGGGGGAGGGGGAGACCTCGCCCTGCCCCGAGGCGGTCTGCAGGCGGCGTGCGCTCCAGGCGGTGCGCGCCGCGACCGCGACGAGCGGGCGGGCGAGGGAGCCGGAGACCTGCCGGGCCCCGTCGGCCGCGAGATCGCGCAGCTCGACCAGCACCGCGAGCAGGGCGGGGATGTCGCCGGGCACCTCGACGGGGACAGGGACGACGTCCTCCTCGGCGCCGGGGTCCTCGGCCGCCTCGGCCTCGCGCTCCTGCTGCGCCCCGGTCAGCAGCGCGTCGCGCTGCACCGGCAGGGCGGTGGTGAGGGCCGACAGCGCGGAGGTGAGCGACGCTTCGGCACCGATCGCGCCGTCGTCCCCGCCGCCGTCGCTCGCGCCGCCGCCCTGCGCGGCCAGCAGCGCGTCGGCCCCGGCGATCGCCCGGTCCAGCAGGGCGAGCAGGTCGTTGCGGTAGAGGTCGTCGATCCCGGGCGGAGGAGGGGTGTACTCCTCGGGGCCGCCGAGCGCGACGGGGCCGCAGGCGGTCAGCGCCTCGGTGCCGAGCAGCCCCGCGCCGAGGGTCCCGAGCGTCGCGCGCAGCACCGTCCGACGGGACGGGCACGGCGGGACGGCGGGGGACGGAGAGGGGACGGGCACGGGAGGATTCTCGCATCGACCGGCCCGGTGGCGGCGCGGACGGCGCGCGGACATTATCCTGGGGGACATCGCGCCGGGGACCTCCCCGGCCACCACAGGCACCCATAGCAGGAGGAGGCGCACCGGCCATGAGCGCACTCGACGACCGGACGATCCTGCGAGAGGCGGCGACGCCGGTGCTGGACGCCCACGGACTCGTGCTCGAGGAGATCGAGCTGGGCCGGGAGGGCGGCATGCCCCGCCTGCGCCTGGTCGTGGACCTGCCCGAGGACCAGCTGGGCAGCGCCGACCTCGACACCGTCGCCGAGGCGTCCCGGGAGCTGTCCGCCCTGGTCGACGCCGACGACGCGCTGCTGGGCCCCGACCCGGTGCTGCTGGAGCTGACCACCCCCGGCGTGGACCGCGCCCTCACCGAGCCCCGCCACTTCCGCCGCAGCCGCGGCCGCCTGCTGACCCTGACCACCGCGGACGGCACCGAGTACCGTGCCCGCCTGCTCGCCGTGGACGGCGGGACGCTGCGACTGCGCCAGGAGCCCGGCCGCGACGACCGCGGCCGCCCCCGCAAGCTGCCCGCCGGCACGACCGAGCGCCTCGAGCTGTCGCTCGCCGAGGTCACCGCCGCGAAGGTCGAGGTCGAGTTCGACCCGCCGGAGGACCTCGAGGCCCTGCTGGCCGAGGCGCAGGCCGACGGCACGGAGGGCGGCACGGCAGAGACCTCCACCGACCCCACCCCCACCGGCGAGACCGCCGGGACCACCGCACCGAAGGAGAGCTGATCATGGACATCGACATGGGTGCCCTCAGGGCCCTCGAGCGGGAGCGCGAGATCAGCCTCCCCGTGCTGCTGGACGCGATCCGCTCGGCGCTGCACGCCGCCTACCTGCACACCGACCACCCGGTGCGCGACTCCGAGGTGCTGATCGACGAGAAGACCGGCCAGGTCGCCGTTATCGCGCGCGAGCGCAACGCCGACGGCACGATCCTCGAGGAGTGGGACGACACCCCCGAGAACTTCGGCCGCGTCGCCGCGAGCACCGCCCGCCAGGTGATCTTCCAGCGCATCCGCGACCTCGAGGACGACGCGGTGCTCGGCGCCTACGCCGACCGCGAGGACGACATCGTCTCGGGCATCATCCAGCAGGGCCGCGAGCCGCGCATGGTGCTCGTGGACCTCGGCGAGGTCGAGGCCGTGCTCCCCCCGCACGAGCGGGTGCCCGGCGAGGACTACTCCCACGGCCGCCGCCTGCGCGCCTACGTCACCGAGGCGCGCCGCGGCCCCAAGGGCCCCCAGATCACCCTCTCCCGTTCTCACCCGAACCTCGTGCGGCGCCTGTTCGCCCTCGAGGTCCCGGAGGTCGCCGACGGCACCGTCGAGATCGCGGGCCTGGCCCGCGAGGCCGGTCACCGCACCAAGATGGCGGTGCGCGCGACCGTCCCCGGCGTCAACGCCAAGGGCGCGTGCATCGGCCCGATGGGTGCGCGCGTGCGCTCGGTGATGAACGAGCTGGGCGGCGAGAAGATCGACATCGTCGACTTCGACGAGGACCCCGCGACCTACGTCGCCGGCGCCCTCTCGCCCGCCAAGGTCACCTCCGTCACCGTGATCGACGAGGTGGGCCGCGCGGTCCGCGCGATCGTCCCCGAGAACCAGCTCTCCCTCGCCATCGGCAAGGACGGGCAGAACGCGCGCCTGGCCGCGAAGCTCACCGGCTGGAAGATCGACATCCGCGCCGAGGGCGCCCAGGCGCCCGCCGCTACCACCGCCCCCGGCGACCCGGGTCCCGCGGGGGACTGACCGCGCAGGCGCGACCGCGCGGGGCGACGCGTCCGCGCCGGTCCCGCCGGCGCCCCGCCGCCCCGTGAGGTGTGTCCCACGCCTCCCCGCTGAGGTCCTGAAGGTCCAGGTCCGCTATGCTGGGGAGGCTGTTCGCCCGGTGCAGACCCGGATCGCCCGTCGATCCGGAGCCGTCCGGGCGGAGGCGCTCGGAGCACAGGAGGTGGCGTGGAGACCCGCACCGCCCCCCATGTCCCGCAGCGCACGTGCGTCGGCTGCCGAGAGGTGGCCCCGCGCGCTCAGCTGGTGCGTCTGGTCCGGGAGTCCGCTCCCGACGGCGCCGCCGCGCGAGTCCGCGTCGATCCCACCGGATCGGCACCCGGTCGCGGGGCGTGGCTCCATCCCGATGCATCATGTCTCGACCTCGCCCTGCGGCGAGGCGGCGTGGCCCGGTCGTTCCGCGGTCCCGTCGACACCGGGCTCCTGGCCCGGGACCTCGAGGCCTCCGACCCCACCCGAACGTGGAACAGGTAGAAGAACCCATGGACATCCGATGAGTACTCGCTCATGAGCACCCTCAGGATCTAGTGGTCCGCGCCCTCTTGTCGGCCGGACCGAGACAGGAGAAACGTGGCTAAGGTCCGCGTCCACGAGCTCGCCAAGGAGCTCGGACAGCCGAGCAAGGTCGTTCTGCAGAAGCTGCAGGACATGGGCGAATTCGTTCGCTCCGCCAGCTCCACCATCGAAGCACCGGTGGCGCGCCGCCTGCGCGAGGAGTTCCCCGCCTCCGGCGGCGAGAGCAGCTCCGCGCCCAAGAGCGCCGCCCCGAAGAAGCCTGCCGGCGCCCCCAAGCCCGGCGGCGCCCCCACCCCCGGCCCCGCGCCGAAGCCCGGCGCGAAGCCCGCCGAGGAGAAGGCCGCCCCGGCCGCTCCCGCCGAGCCCGCCCCTGCGGCCCCCGAGACCGAGCAGGCCTCCGCCCCCGCGGCGAAGAAGCCCGTCGGCCCGTCGGCCCCCAAGCCCGGCGCCAAGCCCGCCGCGCAGACCCCCAGGCCTGCCGAGGAGCCCGCGGAGGAGAAGACCTCCGGGCCGAAGCCCGGCGGCGATCGCCCCGCGCCGCGTCCCGGCGCCGCGCGTCCCGGCAACAACCCCTTCGCGTCCTCGCAGGGCATGCCCCGTCCCGGCCAGCGCAAGCCCGGCCAGGGGCAGGGCGGTCAGGGCCAGGGCGGTCGCCCCGGCCGCGAGGGCGGCCCGCGCCCCGGCGGTCCCCGCCCGGGCAACAACCCCTTCGCCTCGTCGCAGGGCATGCCCCGTCCCGGCCAGCGTCCCCCGCGCCCCGGCCAGGAGCAGGGCGGCGGTCGTCCCGCACGTGAGGGCGGCGCTCCCCGTCCCGGTGGCGCCCCGCGTCCCGGCGGCGGTGCACCCCGTCCCGGCATGCCCACCCCCGGCATCATGCGCCAGCACTCGCACGGCGGTCTCGCCGATGCGAACCAGGGCGGCGGCGCAGCGCGCGGTCGCGGCGGTCGCCCCGGCCCCGGCGGTCGTCCCGGCGGCGGTCCCGGTGCGGGCGGCGGTCCTGCCGGTGGTGGCGGCGGCCCCCGCGGTCGCGGCGGTCGCGGCAGCACCCAGGGCGCGTTCGGTCGCGGCGGCAAGCCGGCCCGCTCCCGCAAGTCGAAGCGCGCGAAGCGTCAGGAGTTCGAGCAGCAGCAGGCTCCGGCGCCGGGCGGCGTCTCGATCCCGCGCGGCAACGGCCAGACCGTGCGTCTGCGCCGCGGCGCGTCGCTCACCGACTTCGCCGACCGCATCGACGTCAACCCCGCGTCGCTGATCACGGTGCTCTTCGCCATGGGCGAGATGGCCACGGCCACCCAGTCGCTGGACGAGGACACCTTCGAGCTGCTGGGCACCGAGCTCGGTTACAAGATCGAGATCGTCTCCCCGGAGGACGAGGAGCGCGAGCTGCTGGAGCAGTTCGACATCGACCTCGACGCCGAGCTGGCCGAGGAGGACGAGTCCGATCGTCTGCCGCGCCCGCCGGTGGTCACCGTCATGGGTCACGTCGACCACGGCAAGACCCGACTGCTGGACACCATCCGCAAGGCGAAGGTGGGCGCGGGCGAGGCCGGCGGCATCACCCAGCACATCGGCGCCTACCAGGTCGAGGTCGAGCACGAGGGCGAGGAGCGTCAGCTCACCTTCATCGACACCCCGGGCCACGAGGCGTTCACCGCCATGCGTGCCCGCGGCGCCGACGTCACCGACATCGCGATCCTCGTGGTCGCCGCGGATGACGGCGTGATGCCCCAGACGATCGAGGCGCTGAACCACGCCCAGGCGGCCGACGTGCCGATCGTGGTCGCGGTCAACAAGATCGACAAGCCCGAGGCGAATCCCGAGAAGATCCGCCAGCAGCTGACCGAGTACAACCTGATCGCCGAGGAGTACGGCGGCGACACGATGTTCGTGGACGTCTCCGCCCGCGAGAACCTGCACATCGACGACCTGCTGGAGGCGGTGCTGCTCACCGCGGACGCCGCCCTCGAACTCACCGCGAACCCGGACAAGGACGCGCGCGGCGTGGCCATCGAGGCGAACCTGGACCGCGGTCGCGGCCCGGTCGCCACGGTCCTGGTGCAGCAGGGCACCCTGCGCGTCGGCGACGCGATCGTGTGCGGCACCGGCCACGGCCGAGTGCGCGCCATGCTCGACGAGAACGGCCAGAACGTGGACGAGGCGGGTCCCTCCCGCCCGGTCCAGGTGCTGGGCCTGACCTCCGTGCCCGGCGCCGGTGACTCCTTCCTGGTCGCCCAGGACGAGCGCACCGCCCGTCAGATCGCCGAGAAGCGCGAGGCCGCCAAGCGCGCCGCCTCGCTGTCCAAGGCCCGCAAGCGGATCTCCCTCGAGGACATCAATAAGCACATGGCCGAGGGCAAGGTCGAGACCCTCAACCTCATCCTCAAGGGCGACGCGGCCGGTGCCGTCGAGGCCCTCGAGGAGTCCCTGCTGGGCATCGAGGTCGGCGAGGGCGTGGACCTGCGGATCATCGACCGCGGCGTCGGCGCGATCACGATGAACAACATCAACCTCGCCGTCGCGTCGGACGCCGTGATCATCGGCTACAACGTGCGCGCCGAGGGCCTGAACGCGGAGTACGCCGACCGCGAGGGCGTGGAGATCAAGTACTACTCGGTCATCTACAACGCCATCGACGAGGTCGAGCAGGCCCTCAAGGGCATGCTCAAGCCGGAGTACGAGGAGGTCGAGCTCGGCTCGGCGGAGATCCGCGAGATCTTCCGCTCCTCCAAGTTCGGCAACATCGCCGGCTCCATCGTGCGCAGCGGTCTCATCAAGCGCGGCGCCAAGGCGCGCATCACGCGCAACGGCACCGTCGTCGCCGAGAACATCGAGATCGCCGGTCTGCGCCGGTTCAAGGATGACGTCACCGAGGTCCGCGAGGGCTACGAGTGCGGTATCAACCTGGGATCGTTCAACGACCTCCAGCTCGAGGACCTCATCACCACCTACGAGATGCAGGAGAAGCCCCGCAGCTGATCCTGTGATGCCCGGGCACCTCCGTGAGGGGGTGCCCGGGCGCACCGGCAGGGGAGGAGACCCACGATGAACGAGGTGTCCCTCCTGCTCCGCGCCCCCTCGGCCAACCGCGTGTACGCGCAGGCCGCGGGGGCGCTCTCGCGCGCCGAGGCGCACTGGGCGCTCGGGGCCCACCTCGGCACCGCCCCCGTCCTCGCCGAGCGGACGCTCGCGGGGATGGAGGCGCTCGAGCTGCGTCGCCCGTCAGCCGGGGATCCGTCGGCCGACGGGCCGGACTCCCCGGCCGACGGGCAGGCCGCCCTCGAGGACCGCCTGCTCGGCCTGCTGTCCTCGACCCTCGGAGTGCTCGACGTGGTCGAGGAGACCGCCGGGGACCCGGACCGTCCCCTGCTGCGACCCCGCCCGCTGTCCACCGCGCTGCACCACCCCTCGGATCTCGAGACCACTCTGCGCTACCCGGGCAAGACCAACGAGCAGTTCACCGCGCTGATGATCAACGTCGCCGCGGCTCTGTCCACCCGCCGGGCCGGGCTGCTGGACGGCACGCTCGACCTGCTGGACCCGCTGTGCGGGCGGGGTACCACTCTGAACCGGGCGCTGCGGCTGGGGCTCAGCCCCCGCGGCGCCGAGATCGACCGCAAGGACGTCGAGGCGTACCGCGCCTTCCTCGGCACCTGGCTGCGCACCCACCGCTACAAGCACACCCTCGACTCCACCCGCCTCACCGTGCGCGGCGAGCAGCTGGGCAGCCGGCTCGAGGCCGAGCTCGCCCTCGACAAGCAGACCCTGCGCGAGAACGGCGGGCAGCGCGTCACCGTGCTCGGCTGCGACACCACGCGCCTTTCCGAGGTGATGCCCGCCCGCTCCGTCGACGCGCTCGTGGGCGACCTGCCCTACGGCGTCCAGCACGGCGCCCGGGCCGGCGGCACCTGGCGGCGCTCCCCGCTCGAGGTGCTGCGCGAGGCCGCCCCCGGCTGGCGCTCCCTGCTGCGCGACGGCGCCGGGGTGGCGCTGGCCGTCAACCGCCGCACCCTGGACCATGGCGAGGCGAGCGCCGTGCTCGCCGACGCCGGTCTGCGGGTCCTCAGCGCCGACGGCGCCTTCCGCCACCGTGTGGACCAGTCCATCGACCGTGACATCCTGCTCGCGGTCCCCTTCGACCACCCCCGCGCCGACGAGCTCGCCGCTCTCGGCGCCGACCAGGAGACACCAGTACCATGAACGACAGCCCCCGCGCCCTCAAGCTCGCCGACCGCATCAAGGTCATCGTCGCCACGCAGCTCGACACCCGGGTCAAGGACCCGCGCCTCGGGTTCGTGACCATCACCGACGTGCGCGTCAGCGGCGACCTGCAGCACGCCACCCTCTTCTACACCGTCTTCGGCACCGACGAGGAGCGGGAGGGCACCGCCGCCGCGCTGCGCAGCGCCACCGGCATGCTCCGCCGCGAGGTGGGCCGCCAGACCGGCGTGCGCCTGACCCCGACCCTCGAGTTCATCGCCGACGCCGTCCCCGAGAACGCCCGCATCATCGAGGACCTCCTCAGCGAGGCCCGCGGCCGCGACGCCGAGCTCGAGAAGGCCAAGGTCGGCGCCGTCCACGCCGGCGAGGCCGACCCCTACCGCAAGCCCCGCGAGGAGGAGCTCGAGGACGACGAGCTCGACGACGACGATCTCGACGACGAGGACGACGATCTCGACGACGAGGCCGACGCGGCCCGCGGACAGGCGTGAGCCCCGCCCCGCACGGGATCCTCCTGGTCGACAAGGCTCCCGACCGCACCAGCCACGACGTCGTCGCCCGGGTCCGCTGGCTGCTGGGCACCAAGAAGGTCGGGCACGCCGGCACGCTGGACCCCATGGCGACCGGGCTGCTCGTGCTCGGCATCGGCCAGGGCACCCGCCTGCTCACGCACCTGGTGGGTCTGGACAAGACCTACGAGGCCACGATCCGGCTGGGCCGTGCGACCGCGACCGATGACCGCGAGGGCGAGCCGCTCGGCGAGCACGTCGACGCCACCGCCCTCACGGACGCGCAGATCGAGGAGCAGGTCGCCGCTCTGCGCGGCGACATCGCCCAGGTCCCCTCCACCGTCAGCGCCATCAAGGTCGACGGCAAGCGCGCCTACGCCCGCGCCCGGGCGGGGGAGGACGTCGAGCTCGCCGCTCGCCCCGTGCGGATCTCCCGCTTCGAGATCACCGCGCGCCGCGAAGCGGACGGCCATCTCGATCTCGACGCGGTCATCGACTGCTCCTCCGGCACCTACATCCGTGCGCTCGCCCGCGACCTCGGCGCTGCGCTCGGCGTGGGCGGGCACCTCACGGCCCTGCGCCGCACGGCCGTAGGCCCCTTCGCCGTCGCGGACGGTGCGCACGTCCCCGCCCGCGGCGAGGGTGACGACGTCGACCTGCCCCTGCACGGCCTCGGCGGGATCGCCCGCCAGGTGCTGCCCGCGCTCCAGGTCGATGCCGCCCAGGTCGAGGACCTCGGCACCGGCCGACGCATCCACGCCGCCTCCGAGCCCGTCCCGGCACCGGGCCCGCACCGCCCCCGCACCGCCGAGGCGGGGGAAGAGAGCCCCGTCGCGGCGCTCGACGCCGCAGGGCGCCTCATCGCGATCCTCGTGCGCGAGGGCGCCCAGTGGCGCCCCACCCTCGTGGTCCCGGCCGACGCCCGCTGCTGAGGCGCCGCACCGCACAGGACTCGGCATCGCACAGGGCGCCGCACAGCACGAGAGCCCCCACAGCACGAGAGCCCCCACAGCACGAGAGCCCCCACAGCACGAGAGCCCCTCCCGACGGATCGGGAGGGGCTCTCGTGCACTGTGCGGGGGAGGGACCACCCGCGCCGACGGTGCGTCAGCGGTGGACGACCACCTTGGTGCCCATGCTCGCCCAGTCGTACAGCCACTTGGCGTCGGAGACCGGCAGGTTGATGCACCCGTGGGAGCCGGAGTAGCCGAACGAGGAGCGCCAGGGCGCGCCGTGGAAGCCGTAGCCGTGGTGGAAGTACTGCACCCACGGCACGTCCCGGATGTAGTAGTACTTCTCGTGACCCTCGGGGTAGTACGCGGCGTTGGTCATGTCCTGACGGTCGTAGCGCAGGTAGATCTCGTAGGTGCCGGTGGGCGTCTCGTTGCCCTCCTTGCCGTCGACCATCGAGCGAGGGCCCCACACCGGGGTGTCGCCCACGTAGGCGGTGACGGTCTTGTTGGTGAGGTCGACGTCGATCCACTTCTCACCGGTGGGCTCGGCCGGGGCGGCCTCCTCCTCGGTCTTCTTCTCCTCGTCGGTGGCCTTGTCGTCCGAGGTCTTCTCGTCCTCGGCCTTCTTCTCCTCCTCGGCCTTCTTCTCCTCCTCCGACTTCGGGGCGTCGACCTGGTCGACCTCGGCCTCGAGCTTCTTGGTCTCGAAGGCTGCCTCGAGCGGAGTGGTGCCCTTCAGCGCGGTGATGAGCTCCTCGGCGACCGAGTCGGTGTTGGTGATCTCCAGGCCGTCCTTCTTCTCGGAGACGACCTTGACGACCTTGCCGGACTCGTCGACCTGCTCGATGCCGTTCTCCGGCTCGACGGCGTCCTTGTCGGCACGCGCGGAGACCCACTCGCGCACCGCGTCCTCGTCCACCGCGACGGACAGGCCCTGGCCGTCCTCGGAGGGGGTCACGGAGATCCAGCTGTTGCGGCGCTCGGCGGAGACCTCGTGGGTCTCGCCGTCCGCGCCGGCGATGGCCATGGGCTGCTCGAGGATCTTGGCGATCGAGCCGACCACGTCCTGGGCCTCCTCATCGGTGATCGCCGGGGCGATCTCCTCGATGGGCTGCTCGACGGAGAAGTCCTTCAGCGCGGAGGCGTTGGCGGTGACCGCGTCCACGAGGTTCTGCGGGTCCACGCCCTGACCGTTGCGGCCGGGCTCGACGTTCCAGGTCTGGGCGTCCTCGTCGAAGACGACCTGCGCATCCACCGGGGTGGTGAGGTCGGCAGGGACGAGGCCCTTGGCGAACTCGGCGGCCTTGGCCTCGTCGACGGTGACGACGGGCTCCACCGGGTGCTCGCCCGACCAGGTCGAGGAGAGCACGGCGGGCAGCGAGTCGTCGCGCTGCACGGCGGCCTGTCCGGTCGCCGCTGCGTCCACGGTGACGCCGAGGTCCGCCAGCGGCACGTCGAGCTGCTGGTCGCCGGCGGTCACGGAGACCTTCACGGCGTCACCGCGCTCGGTCACCAGGGCGGCGATCTCCTCAGGGGTCTTCCCGGCCACGTCCTGGCCGAGCACGGTGGTGCCTGGGAGCGCGCGGCCGTCGAACTGCTTGGCATAGGCGAGGGCCCCGCCGGTCAGCACCACGGCCAGGGCCGCGAGGACTGCCACCAGGACCAGGGCGACGCGGCGGCGGCTGCGGCCGCCGGGACGGGTCGGGCCGCCCAGTGCGGCCGTATCGGTCACGTTCGTCATGGATGAGATCCGTTCTCGACGGCCGTCGTGGTGCCCCCGCTCTCGCAGGAGGACACAGGGGTCCCTCCCCGGCGCCGCCTTGGCGGCCAGGATAACGGGTTCCTGTGCAGCAGGGCAGGAGCCTCGGGCCGTCCTTCGTCACAGCTGGGCAACGGCCCGCGAACAGGAACCTCAGGGGTGCGCGTGCTCGCACAGGCCCATGCGCTGGTCGTCGCGCACGTCCGCGCAGGGGCCGGGGCGGGGCCTCGACGAGGGGCCGGCGCGAGCCCCGCAGCCGCCGGGCGCTACAGTGTGACCGGCGAACCCGCCGCCGCGCCCGATCCCGGTGCGGCCGAGCGAGGGGGCATCAGCTCCCCGGCACCGGAAGGACCTGACCGCGTCGTGACCCGCCCGCCCATCTGGCACTCCGTCGAGGAGGTGCCCGCCGCGCTCGGCCCGACCGCGGTCTCGATCGGCAACTACGACGGCGTCCACCGCGGCCACCGCTACGTGCTGGACCAGCTGCGCCACCACGCCGAGGTGCGCGGCCTCGAGCCCGTCGCCCTCACCTTCTGGCCCCACCCCCGCCACGTCATGGGCGATCCGTCGGCGACCCCGCTGCTCACCGGTCACGAGGACCGCGACCGCCTGCTGCTGCTCGCCGGGATGCACGGCGTGCTGGACCTCGCCTTCACCCTCGACTTCGCCCAGTACTCCCCGGAGGACTTCGTGCGGGTCTTCCTGGTCGAGGGACTCGGCGCCAAGTGCGTGGTCCTCGGGGAGGACGCCCTGTTCGGCCGCGCGAACGCCGGCACCATCGACACCATGCGGGAGCTGGGGGAGCGGTACGGCTTCGAGGTCGTCACCGTCGACGACCTCGGGCCCGAGGGCGCCGGCACCGGGCGCCTGTCCTCCTCCGGCATCCGTCGCGACCTGCTCGCCGGCGACGTGCGCGCCGCGAACGAGGCGCTCGGCCGCCTCCACACCGTCACCGACGTGGTCCATCACGGCTTCCAGCGAGGGAGGGAGCTGGGCTTCCCCACCGCGAACCTCGGCCCGGCCCCGCAGGGCCTCATCCCGGCCGACGGGGTCTACGCGGGCTACGCCACCGTGACCGCCCAGATTCCCGCCCACGAGGGCACGGAGCCGCTGACGGGCGCGCCCGCCACGATCTCCATCGGCACGAACCCCACCTTCGAGGCCCACGGCGCGCCGCAGCGCACCGTCGAGGCCTATGTGCTCGGCGCCCACGACCACGACCTCTACGGCGACACCCTGCGCCTGGAGTTCGTGGACTTCCAGCGCCCCACCCTGAAGTTCGACTCCATCGACGCGCTGGTCGCACAGATGCGCGAGGACGTCGAGGTGACCCGCCGCACTCTCGCCGACGAGCGCTCCCGGTCGGGGGCGGCCGGCTGATATCCTGCCGGGTGCCGTCATATCGGCCGCGGAGAGCGCTCCGCCCCCATGCATCGCATCCCTCACACATCGTTCGGGGTGCTGCATGTCCGGGGCCCGCTCATCGGAAGAGCCCGGGACAGAAGGTCCCGGCGCGCCGCGCAACGACCTGAGGAGAACCAGTATGGCCTTCGATACCGCCACCAAGCAGGCGATCATCTCGGAGTACGCGACCGGCGAGGGCGACACCGGTTCGCCCGAGGTCCAGATCGCGCTGCTCACCCACCGCATCACCTACCTGACCGAGCACCTCAAGACCCACAAGCACGACCACCACTCGCGCCGCGGTCTGATGCTGCTGGTCGGTCAGCGCAAGCGCCTCCTGAAGTACCTCCAGGAAGTCGACATCGAGCGTTACCGTGCGCTGATCAAGCGCCTCGGCATTCGCCGGTGATCCACCGCCGCCGCTCGCCCCTCGGGCGGGCGGCGGTGTCGTGTGTCCGCCCGTCGGCGGACCAGACCCCGCCCCGACCAGGTTCGGTCCTCGGCAGTGACCTGCGGACCAGGCGATCCGGAAGCCCCGGCTCAGCCTGACCGCCGCGGGTGAGTGACGAAGGCCGCGCCGGAGGGGCACCCCCGATACAAGGAGATCCCCCATGGCCATGGAAGGCCCTGACATCACCGCCACCACCGCCGTCATCGACAACGGCTCCTACGGGCGCCGCGAGGTCCGCTTCGAGACCGGCCGCCTCGCCCAGCAGGCCGCCGGCGCCGTGTCCGTCTACCTCGACGACGACACCATGGTGTTCTCGGCGACCGCCGTGTCGAACAAGCCCAAGGACCAGTTCGACTTCTTCCCCCTCACCATCGACGTCGAGGAGCGGATGTACGCCGCGGGCCGCATCCCCGGCTCGTTCTTCCGTCGTGAGGGCCGCCCCGGCACCGACGCCATCCTGGCCGCCCGCCTCACCGACCGCCCGTTGCGCCCCGCCTTCGTCAAGGGTCTGCGCAACGAGGTCCAGGTCGTCCTGACCGTCATGGCCTGCAACCCCGACGACGCCTACGACGTCGTCGGCATCAACGGCGCCTCCGCCTCCACCCAGATCTCGGGCCTGCCCTTCTCCGGCCCGATCGGCGGCGTGCGCATCGCCCTCATGCCCGACGCGCAGGGCGGCGGCCAGTGGGTCGCCTTCCCGACCTTCACCCAGCTCGACGAGGCCGTGTTCTCCATGGTCGTCGCGGGCCGCATCGTCGGCGACGACGTCGCGATCATGATGGTCGAGGCCGAGGCCACCGACAACGCCTGGACCCTCATCAAGGACCAGGGCGCCATCGCCCCGACCGAGGCCGTCGTGGCCGAGGGCCTCGAGGCCGCGAAGGTCTTCATCCGCAGCCTGTGCGTGGCCCAGCAGGAGCTGGCCGCCAAGGCCGCCAAGCCGGTGCGCGAGTTCCCGCTGTTCCTGGACTACCAGGACGACGCCTACGCCGTGGTCGAGGGCGCCGCCACCGAGCGCCTCGCCGAGGTCATGTCCATCGCCGCGAAGCAGGAGCGCGAGGAGCGCACCGAGCAGCTGCTGGCCGAGGTCACCGCCGAGCTGGCCGGTGAGGGCAAGGAGCTCGAGGGCCGCGAGAAGGAGGTCACCGGTGCGTTCCGCTCGCTGACCAAGCAGGTCGTGCGCCGCAAGGTCCTCACCGACGGCATCCGCATCGACGGCCGCGGCCTGCGCGACATCCGTGCGCTCTCCGCCGAGGTCGAGGTGCTCCCGCGCGTGCACGGCTCCGCCCTGTTCCAGCGCGGCGAGACCCAGATCCTGGGCGTCTCCACGCTGAACATGCTCAAGATGGAGCAGCAGATCGACTCTCTCGGGCCGGTCGATCGCAAGCGCTACATCCACCACTACAACTTCCCGCCGTACTCCACCGGCGAGACCGGTCGCGTCGGCTCCCCGAAGCGCCGCGAGATCGGCCACGGCATGCTCGCCGAGCGCGCCATCGTGCCGGTCCTGCCCAGCCGCGAGGAGTTCCCCTACGCGATCCGTCAGGTCTCCGAGGCGCTGGGCTCCAACGGCTCCACCTCGATGGGCTCGGTCTGCGCCTCGACCCTGTCGCTGCTGAACGCCGGTGTGCCGCTGCGCGCCCCGGTCGCCGGCATCGCCATGGGTCTGATCTCCGGCGAGATCGACGGCGAGCAGCGCTACGCGGCGCTGACCGACATCCTCGGCGCCGAGGACGCCTTCGGCGACATGGACTTCAAGGTCGCCGGCACCTCCGAGTTCGTCACCGCCATCCAGCTGGACACCAAGCTCGACGGCCTGCCCGCCTCCGTGCTGGCCGGTGCGCTGTCCCAGGCCCACGAGGCGCGCCTGGCGATCCTCGCGGTGCTCGAGGAGGCCATCGACGCCCCCGACGAGATGAGCCCGCACGCCCCGCGCGTCCTCGCGGTCACCATCCCGGTGGACAAGATCGGCGCGGTCATCGGCCCGAAGGGCCAGATGATCAACCAGATCCAGGACGACACCGGCGCGGACATCACCATCGAGGACGACGGCACCGTCTACATCGGCGCGACCGACGGACCCTCGGCCGAGGCGGCCCGCTCCGCGGTCAACGCCATCGCCAACCCGATGGTCCCCGAGGTCGGCGAGCGCTACCTCGGCACCGTGGTGCGCGTGGTGGACTTCGGCGCCTTCGTGTCCCTCACCCCGGGCAAGGACGGCCTGCTCCACGTCACCCAGCTGCGCAAGCTCAACGGCGGCAAGCGGGTGGACAACGTCGAGGACGTCGCCAAGGTCGGTCAGAAGATCGAGGTGGAGATCCGCGAGATCGACGCCCGCGGCAAGATCTCCCTCGCCGTGATCGAGGACGAGGCCGAGAACGGCGAGTCGACCGAGTCCGCCGAGTCGGTCGCCTCCGAGGAGACCACCGCCGAGTGATCCTCGCGGTGTGATCGCCCCCGGGCGATCCACCCGTCGGCCCCGGTCGACGACCGCTGGAGGGGAGGTGCCCATGACCGGGCGCCTCCCCTCCGCGCATGTCGGCCCGCCGACCCGGGCCGCGCCGGCGCCCCGTCGGCCGTGACGAACGGCTCGGCTCCCTCCCACCCGCCTCGTGGAACAATCGATCGATGCCTTCTGACCTCCTGTACGACGACCCTGCCTCGGACGTGGTGCTCGACGCCGCCACCGGGGTGCGCCGCAGCATCCTGCCCGGCGGCGTGCGCCTGCTGACCCAGACCGACCGCAGCGTGCGCAGCGCCAGCATCGGCCTGTGGCTCCCGGTCGGCTCCCGCGACGAGGCCCCCGCCCACGCCGGCTCCACCCACGTCCTCGAGCACCTTCTGTTCAAGGGCACCCGGCGCCGCAGCGCGATGGACATCGCCACCGCCTTCGACGAGGTGGGCGGCGACTCCAACGCCGTCACCGCCAAGGAGCACACCCTCTACTACGGGCGGGTCCGCTCCGCCGACGTCCCCATGGCCGTGGACGTCTTGACCGACATGATCACCGCCAGCGTCCTGGAGGGCGACGCCCTGGCCACCGAGCGCGAGGTCATCCTCGAGGAGCTCGCCATGGCCGAGGACGACCCCAACGACGTCGGCTACGAGACCTTCCTCGCCGACGTGCTCGGCCCCGAGACGGCGCTCGGCCGGCCCGTCGGGGGCACGGCGGAGACCGTCTCCGCGCTCGACATCGAGGACGTGCGCGCCCACTACGCCGAGCACTATCGCCCGGACAACCTCGTGGTCACGGCCGTGGGTGACATCGACCACGACGAGCTCGCCGGTCTGCTGCTCGCGGGCCTGCGCCGCGGCGGCTGGACCCTCGAGGACGGTGCCCTGCCGCGCCGCCCCACCCGCCTTGAGGGCCTCGCCGGCGCCGCGCGCACCTCCGGCGACGTCGCCGCCCTCGCCCCGCGCCGCCTCACCCGCCCCACCGAGCAGAACCACATCTACCTCGGCGGTCTCGGCCTCACCGCCCTCAGCGAGGACCGTCACGCCCTGTCGATCCTCATGAGCGTGCTCGGCGGCGGCATGTCCTCGCGCCTGTTCCAGTCCGTGCGCGAGCAGCGGGGTCTTGCCTACTCGGTGTACTCCTTCAGCGCCGGCTACCGCGACGCGGGACTGTTCGGCATGTACGCCGCGTGCCGTCCCGGCCGCACCGGCCAGGTCGTCGGGCTGCTCGCCGCGGAGCTCGAGCGCATGGGCGCCGAGGGCATCGACGAGCTCGAGCTCGCCCGCGCGAAGGGACAGATCACCGGCTCCTTCGCGCTCGGGCTCGAGGACACCAGCTCCCGCATGGGGCGGCTCGGCACGATCGAGCTGGTCCACGGCCGCTACACGAGCGTGGACGAGACCCTCGCCCGCATCGGCGAGGTCGACGTCCCCGCCGTGCGCGAGCTCGCCGCGCGCCTCGCCCGCTCCTACAGCACCCGGGTCGAGGTCGGCCCGGAGTCCTGATCCCGCCCGCCATCCATCCCGTCCCCGAGGAGCACCCCATGACCCCGCAGCCCGCACCCCGCACCGCCACCCCCGAGGAGCCGCTGCGCGTCGCCGTGCTCGGCGCTCGCGGCCGCATGGGCTCCGCCGCCTGCACCGCCGTGGAGGAGGCCCCCGACCTCGAGCTCGTCGCGGCGCTGGGCCGCGGCGACGACCTGACCGCGGTGACCGAGGCCGGCGCCGAGATCGCCATCGACCTCACGGTCCCCTCCGCCACCGCCGAGAACGTTCGCTGGCTGGTCGAGCACGGCATCCACGCCGTGGTCGGCACCACGGGCTGGACCGAGGAGACCCTCGGCGCGCTGCGCGAGCAGCTCGCCGCGGCCGACGGGATCGGCGTGCTCATCGCGCCGAACTTCGCCATCGGCGCCGTGCTCGCCATGCGCTTCGCTGAGGTCGCGGCCCGCTACTACGACAGCGCCGAGATCATCGAGATGCACCACCCGAACAAGCTCGACGCCCCCTCCGGCACCGCGCGCCACACCGCCGCCGCGATCGCCCGCGGCCGCGCCGCCGCCGGTCTCGGCCCCGTCCCGGACGCCACCGAGAAGGACCCCGACGGCGCCCGCGGCGCGGTCGTCGACGGCATCCACGTCCACGCCGTGCGCCAGCAGGGCCTGGTCGCCCACGAGGTCGTCCAGTTCGGCGGGGTGGGGGAGCAGTTCGTGCTGCGCCACGACTCCTTCGACCGCGTCAGCTTCATGCCCGGCGTGCTGCTGGGCGTGCGCGAGGTTGCCGCCCACCCCGGCCTCACCGTGGGGCTGGACGGCTACATGGACCTCGGCTGAGGCCGCCCGGATGCGCCAGAAGCTGCTCGTCGCAGCGCTGCTGCTGATCACCGCCGCCTATGCCTGGGGCCTGGGCTGGATCGCTTGGGGCTTCGTGAGGGTCGGCGGAGCAGTCGGCTGGGGCCTCGCCCTCGGCATCGTGCTGCTGCTGGCGCTGACCGTGTGGGTCACCTGGCGCGAGGTGCTCTTCGGCCTCGCCTCGGGCGATCTCGCTTCCCGCTACGAGCCCCCTGCCGACGCGATCGCCGAGGATCCGGCCGCCGAGTTCGAGGCGGCGCGGGAGGCGCTGGAGGGGGAGACCGCGGCCGACGGGGTGCAGGACGACTGGCGGGCATGGTTCCGCCTGGCGCTGGCCTACGACGCGATGCGCGATCGCAGGAACGCCCGGCTGTCGACCCGCCGCGCGATCGAGGCGTCCAAGCGCACCGCCGCCGCCCGAGGCTGAGTCCCCGTCACCGCCACCGCCAAAGTCCGCGGCTGAGCCGGGGCCGACGGGGCCGGGCCGCAGCGCCCGCCCCGTCGGCCGCTCCGCCGGCGAGCTGACGGCGAGCCGTCAGGCCCAGCCGAGGGCGCGCAGCGCCGCGGCGACCACGGCGGCCCCGACCACCACCGCGAGGAACGGGGCGCGCAGGAGCAGCAGCACCACCCCGGCGGCGAGCCCGGCCAGGCGCGCATCCAGCACGATCTCGGCGCCGCTCACCGCGGTCTGGGTCGCCACCAGCGCGCCGAGGAGTGCGATCGGCAGCAGCGTCGTGATCCGCGAGATCCGCGGACCCTCCAGCACATCCTGCGGGGCCTGGTAGCCGATCCACTTCTGCACGAAGCTCAGCACCGACGCGGCGATCACCGCGATCCACAGCAGGCTCATCGGGTCCCCTCCTCGTCCTCCGGCCGCTCCGCCGACCTCTCTCCCGTGCTCGCCAGGCCCTGACGGTGGGGGAGCAGTCCCGCGACCACCGCGACCAGCGAGGCGGCGAGTACCGGCAGGCCCGCGGGCAGCACCGGCGTGGTCACCAGCGCCACGAACGCCGCGGCGACCGCGATCGCCACCGCGTCCCCGGTGCGCAGTCGCGGCCACAGCAGCGCGAGGAACGCACCGGCGGCCGCCGCGTCGAGCCCCCAGGCCGACGGGTCGGCGATGTACTGCCCCGCGAAGGCGCCCACCAGGGTGAACAGGTTCCAGAAGACGTACACCCACACCCCGGCGGACCAGAACCCGGCCCGCTTCTCCTCGACCGTGGTGCCCGAGGCGGCCAGCGCCGCGGACTCATCGATCGTCAGCTGCGCGCGGGCGACGCCCTTCACCCCGCCGCGCGGCAGGGACGGGGCGAGGATCAGGCCGTACAGGGTGTTGCGGATCCCCAGCAGGAGGGAGGCGAGCGCCGCACCGAGCGCGGAGCCGCCCCCGCCGAGCACCCCGATGAAGGCGAACTGGCTGCCGCCGGTGAACATCACCGCCGAGAGCACCACCGCCTGCCACACGTCCAGTCCCGAGGCGGTCGCCAGTGCGCCGAAGCTGATGCCGTACAGCCCCGTGGCCAGCCCGATCGAGAAGCCCGTGCGGCGGATCCTGCGCAGGGCATCCGTCGAGGAGCCTGTCGCGGAGCCTCCAGCGCCGCCCGCGGGGGAGCCCGCGCCGTCGGCGGGCGTCGTCGATGCCGTGGTCATGATGCTCGACACTCTACGATCACCTGCGGCGACGACGCCGGGACGCCCACGTGCCGTTGTGCCATCCTGGGGCGCATGACCTCTCCCACGGGCACCACCCACGACGAGCAGTCGCTGCCGCTGACCACCGGCGCACTGCTGCTGGACATGGACGGCACCCTCATCGACTCCGGCCCCGCCGTCGAGCGGTCCTGGAACCAGCTCTTCCGCGAGCTCGGCGCCGACCTCACCTTCGGCCACGCCCAGCACGGCAAGCCCGCGCGCCAGGTCCTCACCGAGGTCCTGCCGGAGCTCACCGAGCAGGAGCTCGCCGACGCCCACTCCCGCATCGAGGAGCTCGAGAGCAGCGACGTCGAGGGGATCGTCGTGCTGCCCGGCACCGAGCGCCTCCTCGCCGAGCTGGACGCCGCCGCCGAGCAGGTCGGCCGTCCCACCTGGACGATCGTCACCTCCTGCACCCGGCCCCTGTTCGAGGCCCGCTGGGCCCGCACCGGCCTCGCCGTCCCCGCGCACCTGGTCACGGCCGACCAGGTCACCCGCGGCAAGCCCGACCCCGAGCCGTACCTCCTCGGCGCCGAGCGCCTGGGCGTCGAGCCCGGCCGGACCGTCGTCATCGAGGACTCCGTCGGCGGGCTGCGCTCCGGCACCGCAGCCGGTGCCCGCACCGTCGCCGTGACCAGCACCACCCCGGCCGGGGAGCTGTCCCCGCTCGCGGACGCCCTGGTCACCTCGCTCGACGACCTGGAGGTCCACGTCCAGGGCGAGGACCTGCTCCTGTCCCGACGCGGCAGCTGAGCGCTCCGCGCCCAGCTCCCGACCCACTGATCCCACCGCCGCGCCTCACCCGTCGGGCGCGGCCCCGTTGATAGGCTCGGGCGGCCCGACCGGTCCGCCCCGACACTCGAGAAGCGGACGCCCTCCAGGCGTCCCGGAACCCGACGACGAGCGCCCGGACCGCGGAGCGCAGCCGTCATCCTCGAAAGGACTCGTCCCATGTGCGGAATCGCCGGCACCTACGGATTCGGCGCTGACACCGAGGGCATCGCCCGCCGGATGAGCAGCGCGCTGGCCCATCGCGGCCCCGACGGCGAAGGCCTCTTCGTCGACGGCGAGACCGGACTCGCCCACCGCCGCCTCGCCATCATCGGCCGCGAGCACGGCGCCCAGCCGATGACCACCGCGGACGGCCGCTACACCATCGTGTACAACGGCGAGACCTACAACTACCTCGCGCTGCGCGCCGAGCTCGAGGAGCTCGGGCACGTCTTCCGCACCGACTCGGACACCGAGGTGCTGCTGGAGGCCCACGCCGAGTGGGGCACCGCCGCCTACGACCGCTTCAACGGCATGTTCGCCTTCGCGATCCACGACGCCACCACCGGCACGATCACCCTGGCGCGCGACCACTTCGGCATCAAGCCGTTGTACTACTGGATCGACCCCGCGACCGAGGCCGGCGCCGCCCCGCGCATCGTCTTCGGCTCCGAGATCCGCTCGCTGCTGGCGGCGAAGGTCTTCGAGGCCGCGCCGGACGACCGCGCGGTCTACCGCTACCTGAAGTTCCGCGTCCAGGACGACGACTCCCGCACCTTCTTCGCGGGCGTGAACCGCCTGATGTCCGGCGAGATCCTCGAGATCCGCCCCGACGGCACCGACGTCTCCTCCTTCACCCGCCTGAAGGAGGAGCTGCGCGAGATCGCCGCCCGCCCCTCCCGCCCCTACGACGAGAAGGTTGTGGACGAGTACCGCGAGCGCTTCCAGGAGTCGGTGCGGCTGCGCCTGCAGTCCGAGGTCCCCGTCGGCACCTCGCTCTCCGGCGGTCTGGACTCCTCCGCCGTCGCCGCCGTCATCGCCCGCCAGCTGCGCGAGCAGCCCGGCGACGAGGGCTTCAGCGCCGTCGGCAGCCGCCAGAACACCTTCTCGGCCGTGTTCCCCAACTCCTCCAACGACGAGGAGCGGTACGTGGACGCGCTGCTGGAGGACTACCAGGGGCAGGTCACCCCGCACAAGATCACCCCCAAGCCCGGCGCCTTCCTCGAGGACCTGCACGACTTCGTGCGCACCCAGGAGGAGCCGATCATCTCCACCGGCCCGTACGCCCAGTACGCGGTCATGCGCGTGGCCAGCCAGCACGTCACCGTGCTGCTGGACGGCCAGGGCGCCGACGAGATGATGGCCGGCTACAACCCCTACTTCTACGTCTACCTGCGCCAGCTGCGCCGCCAGAAGCGGTTCAAGGAGCTCGCGAGCGAGATGGTCGGCTCGAGAGACATCCTGCGCAAGCTCGCGAGGACCAAGTTCTCCGGCCGCACCTCCGTGCCGATCGAGGCGCTGCTGAACTCCGGCTTCGTCGCCGAGCACAGCGGCGAGAAGGTCACCAGCGTCCAGGACGACCTCAAGGAGCGGCTGATCGAGGACACCTTCCGCGCCTCGCTGCCCTCGCTGCTGCGCTACGAGGACAAGAACACGATGCGCTTCAGCATCGAGGGGCGCGTGCCGTTCGTGGACAAGGAGCTGCTGAAGTTCCTGTTCTCCCTGGACGAGTCCGCGATCATCCACGACGGCTGGAACAAGCGCATCCTGCGCGAGGCCATGGACGGGATCCTGCCCGACATGATCTCCAAGCGCCGAAACAAGATCGGCTTCACCACCCCCGAGGGGGAGTGGTTCCGCTCGATCGCCCCGCAGCTGCGCGACATCTTCGCCTCGCAGTCCTTCGCCTCGCGCCCCTACTTCGACGCCCCCAGCGTGCTGGCGCTGTTCGACGACTACATCGCCCACCCCGAGAACCACGGCACGCTCATGTTCTGGCGCCTGCTGAACGTCGAGCTGTGGATGCGGACCTTCTTCGACGACGCCGAGGGCGCGACCCGCGCGCTCGGCGGCTCGGCCGACGAGGCCGCCCTCGCGGCCGCTCCGGCCCCGGCCGCCCTCGCCTCCGCGCCCGCGGTCGAGGAGGAGGTCGTGCCCAAGAGCGATTACGTCGCCAACCCCGACAAGCAGCTCGACCTCGTCTCCGAGGCCGACGGCCACAGCTGGCGCCGCCTGCCGCTGCAGACCGCGCTGGTCGCCCGCGGCGACGACATCGTGCGGATCGCGCGCGAGCGGGTCGAGGCCTTCGCCTCCTCCCTGCCCGCCGACGTGGTCCCGGACGGTGCGCCCTGGTACTTCGTGATCAGCGAGAAGATCATCGCGATCTCCCAGAACCGCTCCTGGTTCACCTGGGAGATCAAGCCCCGACGCTCCGCCAAGGTGCTCAGCCGCTTCGTCAGCCGCACCCCCGCCGGCATCGGCCTCGGCGACCCCACCACCATGGAGCTGGCGATCCGCGAGGTCGGCCTGCCCCGCGTGGTCGCGGCCTCCGCCGTGGGCGCCGCCGGAAAGGTGGTCGGCAAGCGCGGACTGTTCTACGAGGTCGTCGGCGCGAACGTGCGCGCCATCGACGGCCCCACCCCGTACTCGGCGTTCCCGTCCAACGTCTCCGCGAAGCTGCCGCCGAAGGATCCGGACCAGGTCTCCGCGCAGATCTCCGCCGCGATCCGCGCCGCGGACATCCCCGACGCGCTGAAGAAGAGCTTCGTGGGCACCGTGGTGATGGACGCCAACGACATCGGCCGCAACGTCCTCGGCTCCGACGTCGCGACCTCGAACGACGTCCTCGAGGCGACCTTCGCGGACAATCCGCTGGGTCAGGGCCGTCAGCGCACGCCGCTGGCGATCCTCGTGGATCTCGGCACCGCGTCCTCGCGGTGACGACGCGCCCGGCTGGACTAGGCTCCGGGCTACAGGACTTTCTCGGGAGGAGACCATGACCGGCACCGATCCGCGCACCGCGCGACCCTTCGGCGCGGTGGGGACCGCGATGGTGACCCCGCTGACCGCGGACGGACTCGGGGTGGACCTCGACGCCGCCCAGGCTCTGGCCGCCCACGTGGTCGCCCACGGCAACGACATGATCGTCGTCTCCGGCACCACCGGCGAGTCGCCGACCCTCTCCGACCAGGAGAAGGTCGACCTCGCCCGGGCGGTCCGCGAGGCCGTCGGCCCCGAGGTCTCGGTCCTCGCCGGGGTGGGGTCCTACGACACCGCCCACTCGGTCGAGCTGGCCCGCGCCCATGCGGACCTGGGACTCGACGGCCTGCTGGTCGTCACCCCCTACTACTCCAAGCCCGGCCAGGCCGGCGTCATCGCCCACACCGAGGCGATCGCCGACGCCACGGACCTGCCGATCATGCTGTACGACATCCCCGGCCGCACCGGCACGGCGCTCGAGACCGACACCCTGCTGCGCCTGGGCGAGCACGAGCGGATCCTCGCCGTGAAGGACGCCAAGGCCGACCTCCAGCAGGCCGCGGTCGTCATGGAGCGCTCCGACCTCGTCTACTACTCCGGCGAGGACGCGCTGAACCTGCCCTGGCTGTCCATCGGCGCGGCCGGCATGGTCTCCGTGGTCGGCCAGGTCGCCGGCGACCTCGAGCGCGCGATGGTCGAGGCGATGGACCGCTCCGGCGTCGCCGCGGCGCTGGACGCCCACCGCCGCCTGATCCCGCTGGTCGAGGCGATCATGACCCGCATCCCCGGCGCGGTCGCCGCCAAGACCGCCCTGCACCTGCAGGGCGTGCTCCCGAACGCGACCGTGCGCGGCCCGCTCGTCGCCGCGGACGCCGAGCAGCAGCGCGAGCTGTCCGCCGCCCTGGACGCCGCCGGGCTGCTCTGACCCGTCCCGCACCGCCCCGGAGGCACGGCATGACCGCAGCGTTCACCGACCGACTCCCCGAGCCGCCCGCCCTCGACGAGGGCGCGATGCGGATCATCCCGCTGGGCGGGCTCGGGGACGTCGGCCGCAACATGACCGTCCTCGAGTACGGGGGCCGGCTGCTGATCATCGACTGCGGCGTGCTCTTCCCCGAGGAGACCCAGCCGGGCGTCGACCTGATCCTGCCGGACTTCGACGTCATCGCCGACCGGCTCGACGACGTCGCCGCGATCGTGCTCACCCACGGCCACGAGGACCACATCGGCGCGGTGCCCTACCTGCTGCGCCTCAAGCCCGACATCCCCCTGGTGGGCAGCCAGCTCACCCTCGCCTTCATCGAGGCGAAGCTGCGCGAGCACCGCATCACCCCCTTCACCCTCGCCGTCGCCGAGGGGCAGACGGAGAGCCTCGGCCCCTTCGACTGCGAGTTCGTGGCCGTGAACCACTCCATCCCCGACGCGCTCGCAGTGCATGTGTCCACCCCGGCCGGCACGATCCTGCACACCGGCGACTTCAAGATGGACCAGCTGCCGCTGGACGGCCGGATCACGGACCTGCGCGCCTTCGCCCGCCTCGGCGAGGCCGGCGTGGACCTGTTCATGACCGACTCGACCAACGCGGAGGTCCCCGGCTTCACCCTCGCCGAGCGCGAGATCGGCCCCACCCTGGATGGGATCTTCGCCCGCGCCCGCCAGAAGATCGTCGTCGCCTCCTTCTCCAGCCACGTCCACCGCGTCCAGCAGGTCCTCGACGCCGCCGCCAAGCACGGCCGCAAGGTCGCATTCGTGGGCCGTTCGATGGTGCGCAACATGGGCATCGCCGCGGACATGGGCTACCTCGCCGTCCCCGAGAACACCCTCGTGGACGTCAAGCGCATCGACGACCTGCCCGACGAGCAGGTGGTCCTCATGTGCACCGGCAGCCAGGGCGAACCGATGGCGGCGCTGGGCCGGATCGCCAACCGCGACCACCGCGTCAGCGTACGCCCCGGCGACGTCGTCATCCTCGCCTCCTCCCTCATCCCCGGCAACGAGAACGCCGTGTTCCGGGTGGTCAACGGGCTGATGGCGCTCGGCGCCGAGGTGGTCCACAAGGGCAGCGCCAAGGTGCACACCTCCGGCCACGCCAGCGAGGGCGAGCTTCTGTACTGCTACAACATCGTCCGGCCCAGGAACGTCATGCCGATCCACGGCGAGGTGCGCCACCTCATCGCCAACGGCCGCATCGCCGAGCGCACCGGCGTGCCCCGCGAGCGGATCGTGCTGGCGAAGGACGGCCACGTCGTGGACCTCAAGGACGGGGTGGCCCGCACCGTCGGCGAGGTCCCCAACGGCTACGTGTACGTGGACGGCTCGAGCGTCGGAGAGATCTCCGAGGCCGACCTCAAGGACCGTCGCATCCTCGGCGACGAGGGCTTCATCTCCCTGTTCGCGGTCGTGAACTCCGAGACCGGCGCCCTCATCGCCGGGCCCGAGATCCACGCCCGCGGCGTCGCCGAGGACGAGGCCGTGTTCGACCGGATCAAGCCCGACATCATCAAGGCCCTCGAGCAGGCCGTCGCCGACCAGTCCAACCGCCGCGACACCTACCAGCTCCAGCAGGTCATGCGCCGGGTCGTCGGCCGCTACGTCTCCCAGCGCCTGCGCCGCAAGCCGATAATCATCCCCGTCGTCGTCGAGGCCTGAACCGCCCCCTGAACCGCCCCCTGAGCTGCCTCGCGGAGCCGTCTGCCCCCGCGTAGCCGCGCGCCCCGCGGGCCCCGTCGGCCGACGGGGGAGGGGACGTGATCTGCGCCCGCCCGGCGGATCCCGGCCCCCGCCTCCCGGGCCCGGAGGGGCCCGGACGGTACGATCGGGACCATGGCGACACGTACGTCTTCCCCCGCACGTGCGTCGAAAGGCTCGTCCCGCACCTCGGCCTCCGGCACCTCCCGGACCCAGGGTGCCGCGGCGAACGATCCCTCGACGCTCCCTCTGCCGGTGCGCGCAGTGCGCTCCGGCTATCTCGCGATCGCCCGGATGGTCGGCGGAATGGTCCGCTCGATCGGGGTGCAGCGCTGGGAGGTCGCGCCCGAGCAGCGCCGTGACGGCTACTCCCTGTTCCTGATGCTCATCGCGGTGCTGGTCGCCGTGGTCGAGTGGTGGCAGGCCGCCGGTCCCGTGCTCGGCGCCGTGCACACCGTGGTCGCCGGCACCTTCGGGATCTCCTCCATGGTGATCCCGCTGCTGGCCGCCGGCTGGTCGCTGCGCATGTTCCGCCGACCCGACCAGGTGCGCGCCAACTCCCGCATCGCGATCGGCATCGCCCTCCTGCTCACCGCGATCTCCGCGATCGCGTCCGTCGCCGCGCGCCTGCCCGCCCCGGCCGACGGGATCGACGCCCTCGCCCGCGGCGGCGGCGTGCTCGGCTACCTCGCCGCCGCACCGCTGGAGGCGCTGCTGCCCCCGGTCGCCGTGATCGTCATTCACTCCCTGCTCATCGCCTTCGGGATCCTCGTCCTCACCGCCACGCCGGTCGAGTCGATCCCCTCGCGCCTGCGCGGCGTGTACGACGTGATGGTGGGCCGCAGCGAGGAGGAGGACGAGGAGCGCGTCGCCTTCGGCCTGCGCCCCCGCCGCGTCGACCCGGCCGTGCACGAGCAGGCCACCGAGGCCCAGACTGCCCGCCCGCGCCGCCGCACCCGCAAGGAGAAGGCGGAGGCCGAGGCTGCGGAGGCCGCCGAGCGCGACCACGAGGCGTTCGGCTACGCCGGCGACGAGGCCTTCGAGCAGGGTGTCGCCGAGGAGGATACGCGGGGCGGCAAGGGCGGAAAGGGCGCCAAGGCAGCCAAGGGGGAGGGCCGTTCGCGCCGCACCGGTCCCCGTCGCGGCGTTCCCGCGGACTCCACCGAGGTCTTCGACGTCGTCGAGGACGAGAACCACCGCGCCAAGTCCTTTCCGTCCGGTGACGGCGCTCCCGCGCCCACCACCCCTCTGCCCGCCAAGGGCGCCCGCGACGGCGCGACCGCCGCGATGCCGGTGAAGAAGCCCAAGCCCGTGCCCGCAGCAGCAGCAGCGGCTGAGGACGAGAGGCCCGCCGAGAAGGCCGAGCTGATCCCGCCGCCGATGGGCGACCTGCCCCGTGCCGGCGAGCAGCTCGAGCTCGCGGGCGACGTGGTCTACACCCTGCCGGACTCGTCCTTCCTGCTGGAGGGCCCGCCCCACAAGACCCGCTCCGAGACCAACGACCAGGTCGTCGCCGCGCTCGGCGAGGTCTTCGAGCAGTTCAACGTCAACGCCGAGGTCGTCGGCTTCTCCCGCGGCCCGACGGTCACCCGCTACGAGGTCGAGCTCGCCCCGGGCACCAAGGTCGAGAAGGTCACGGCCCTGGACAAGAACATCTCCTACGCCGTGGCCAGCGCCGACGTGCGCATCCTCTCGCCGATCCCCGGCAAGAAGGCCATCGGCATCGAGATCCCCAACACCGACCGCGAGACCGTCGCGCTCGGCGACGTGCTGCGTAGCCCCGTCGCCCGCCGCAACGAGCACCCGATGGTGATGGGCGTGGGCAAGGACGTCGAGGGCGGGTACGTCGTCGCGAACCTCGCCAAGATGCCGCACCTGCTGGTCGCGGGCGCCACCGGCGCCGGCAAGTCCAGCTTCGTGAACTCGATGATCACCTCGATCCTCATGCGCGCCACCCCCGAGGAGGTGCGGATGGTGCTCGTGGACCCCAAGCGCGTGGAGCTCACGATCTACGAGGGCATCCCGCACCTGATCACCCCGATCATCACCAACCCCAAGAAGGCCGCCGAGGCGCTCGAGTGGGTCGTCAAGGAGATGGACGCCCGCTACGACGACCTCGCCGCCTTCGGGTACAAGCACATCGACGACTTCAACAAGGCCGTGCGCGCGGGGGAGGTGCAGGTCCCGCCCGGCAGCGAGCGGCGCCTGGCCCCCTACCCGTACCTGCTGGTCGTGGTCGACGAGCTCGCGGACCTGATGATGGTCGCCCCGCGCGACGTCGAGGCGTCGATCCAGCGCATCACCCAGCTGGCCCGCGCCGCCGGCATCCACCTGATCCTGGCGACCCAGCGCCCGTCGGTCGACGTGGTCACCGGCATCATCAAGGCCAACGTCCCCAGCCGTCTCGCCTTCGCGACCTCGTCGCTGCAGGACTCCCGCGTCATCCTCGACACCCCCGGCGCGGAGAAGCTGATCGGCCAGGGCGACGCCCTGTTCCATCCGATGGGCAAGGCCAAGCCCATGCGCGTCCAGGGCGCCTGGGTCAACGAGTCGGAGATCCACAAGGTCGTCGACCACGTCAAGACCCAGATGAAGCCCAACTACCGCGAGGATGTCGCTGTCGTCGCGGAGAAGAAGCAGATCGACGACGACATCGGCGACGATCTCGAGGTGCTGCTGCAGGCGGCGGAGTTGGTGGTCACCACCCAGTTCGGCTCCACCTCCATGCTGCAGCGCAAGCTCCGCGTCGGCTTCGCCAAGGCCGGTCGCCTCATGGACCTGCTCGAGTCCCGCGAGATCGTGGGCCCCTCCGAGGGGTCCAAGGCCCGCGACGTGCTCGTCCACCCCGACGACCTCGGCACCGCCATCGCCCGCATCCGCGGCGAGGAGCCGCCGGCAGGCGAGGGCGAGGAGCCCTACGGCGCCGACCAGGCGGTCGACCTCGAGGAGGAGCCGGTCGAGCGGGTCTCCGCGGACGGCGGCGAGGACCGCTACGCCTCCGACCCGCTGGCCGACGACGGCTCCGAGCCCGCCGTGGACTACTACGACGAGGAGGACGAGGACAGCGAGGACGCCTGGTCCCTCACCGGCCGCTGAGCGTCCCGTCCCTCGCCCGCCCCGCCCCTACACCCGCCCCACACGCATCGAGGAGCACCGATGACCGCTTCGCCCAAGGCCGAGGTCCCGCTGTGGAACATCGCCAACATCCTCACCATGGTGCGCTGCGCGATGGTGCCGCTGCTGGTGGTGCTCGCGATCCTGTACCCGGACACGGTGGGCGGCCGGATCCTCATCGCGGCGGTGTTCGTGATCGCCATGATCACCGACTTCGTGGACGGGCACCTGGCCCGCAGCCGCAACCTCATCACCGACTTCGGCAAGATCATGGACCCCATCGCCGACAAGGCGATGACCGGGGCGGCGCTGGTCATGCTCTCGGTGTGGGAGTACGTGCCGTGGTGGATGACCATCCTCATCCTGGTGCGCGAGTTCGGCATCACGATCATGCGCTTCACGATCCTGAAGTACGGGGCGCTGCCGGCGAACATGGCCGGCAAGGCCAAGACCATGGTCCAGTCCATCGCGATCACCTTCTGCCTGCTGCCCTTCGAGCTGTGGTGGTCCCCGGCGCGCTGGATCGGCTTGGCCCTGGTGCTGCTGGCCGTGATTCTCACCGTCTGGTCGGGCCTGGTGAACCTCAAGGACGGCCTGCGCCTGCGCCGCGAGGCCCTCGCCGAGGGCGCCGGACCGGCATGAGCACCGCCGACGCGGCTCCCGCGGCCGACGGGGCTTCCGCGGCCGCGCCGGC
Source organism: Brachybacterium aquaticum (assembly GCF_014204755.1). Classification (NCBI taxonomy): domain Bacteria; kingdom Bacillati; phylum Actinomycetota; class Actinomycetes; order Micrococcales; family Dermabacteraceae; genus Brachybacterium; species Brachybacterium aquaticum. The sequence goes on along the minus strand of NZ_JACHLZ010000001.1, from coordinate 2,087,550 downwards.
TCCGGCGGTCACCGGCGCGGGCGTCGAGCCCGCCGAGGTGATCGCCGCCGCCCGCCGACAGGGCCTCTGGCTCGCCACCGCCGAGTCGCTGACCGCCGGCGCCGTGGTCGCGCGACTGGTCGACGTGCCCGGCGCGAGCGCCGTGATCGCCGGGGGAGCGGCCACCTACTCCTATGCCGCGAAGTCCCGTGTGCTCGGCGTCGACGCGGACCTGCTCGCGCGCACCGGCGCCGTGACCGCCGAGGTCGCCGCCGCCATGGCCGAGGGAGCCCAGCGCCTCTACGACGCGGACCTCGCCGTCTCCACCACGGGCGTCGCCGGCCCCGGCCCCGACGAGCGCGGCACCCCCGAGGGCACCGTCTTCCTCGGTCTCGCGCGCCGCGGCGCGGAGACCCGCACCCAGGAGCTGCACCTGCGCGGCACGAGGGCCGAGATCCGCGCCGCGAGCGTCCGCGCCGCCCTCGCCCTCCTCGCCGAGGGTCTGCTCGTCGAGGACCCGGCCGACGGGCACGAGGCCTGACCGCACCCGGCGGGGTCCCCGCAAGGGCGTCCTCTCCTCCCCACCGTCCCACCGTGCACACCTCCAGCGAATCCTCGGGAGTGGGCCACTACACTCTGGGGAACACTCTCGCGGGACCGCGCGTTGACCTCTTCGTGATGACGACGACGTACCGCACCGCAGAGGTGCATGACCAGTTCATCCAGAGTCAGAGGAAGGGAGGCAGGTCCATGATCCTGTTCCGTCAGGAGCTGGGGGACGTGCTGCGCGATGCACGCCGCGCCCAGGGCCGCACCCTGCGACAGGTGTCCTCCGACGCCCGCGTGTCGCTGGGCTACCTCAGCGAGATCGAGCGCGGCCAGAAGGAGGCCTCCAGCGAGCTGCTGGTCTCGGTGACCGACGCGCTCGGCCTCCCGCTGTCCTTCGTTCTGCGCGAGGTGTCCGACCGCATCGCGGTCCACGAGCGCGTGACGATCCCGGACACCGTGCCGGAGGGTCTGGCCGACGAGCCGGCGCCCCTGGTCGGCGCCCGCTGAGGTGCGCCGCAGCGAGTTCACGGAGCTGGCCGAGCACGTCTTCGGTCCGGCCCTGGCCCGCACCTATACCCACGACCTCGTGCTCGAGGAGGTGGGCGGCCTGACCGCCGCCGACGCCCTCGAGCGCGGGGTCGCTGTGCGTGCGGTGTGGACCGCACTGTGCGACCAGATGGACGTGCCCGAGACCCAGCGCTGGGAGATCCCGCTGGAGCAGCGACGCCGCTGACCCCTCGGAGAGCCGATCCACCTGCTGCTCGCCGGCCGCCCGGACGCCGTGCGTGATCCGTCCGTAGATAGCCGCGCGTGATCCGCCCGGAGACCGCCGTGCGCGACACGCCGCGCACAGACTTGTGTTCGAACGTCTGTTCGGTATTCTGTTCCCTGTCGGTCCGCCCGGGCACCGCGCCCGCCTCAGCACCTCTCCTCCACAGCGCTCTGTCATCCACAGGGGATGCGGGACGGCGAGAAATGTCGGGGCCCGCGCCTACTGTGGCCGCACGGTCACCACGTCGGCACTCCCGGCCCTCTGGAAGGAACACCCCATGCCTGCACCGAAGTCCGCCCCGAAGGATCGCGGATCCTCCCTCGACAACGCCCTCGCGCAGATCGACCGCCAGTTCGGCAAGGGCTCGATCATGCGGCTCGGCGACGATACGCGCCCGCCCGTCGAGGTCATCCCCACCGGCTCCGTCGCGCTGGACGCCGCGCTCGGCATCGGCGGCCTGCCCCGCGGCCGCATCGTGGAGATCTACGGCCCGGAGTCCTCCGGCAAGACCACCGTCGCCCTCCACGCGGTCGCCAACGCGCAGCGCAACGGCGGCATCGCCGCGTTCATCGACGCCGAGCACGCGCTGGACCCCGAATACGCCAAGAAGCTCGGCGTGGACACCGACGCCCTGCTGGTCTCCCAGCCGGACACCGGCGAGCAGGCGCTCGAGATCACCGACATGCTGATCCGCTCCGGCGCGCTGGACATCGTGGTCGTCGACTCCGTCGCGGCGCTGGTGCCCAAGGCCGAGATCGAGGGCGAGATGGGCGACTCCCACGTCGGCCTCCAGGCCCGCCTCATGTCCCAGGCGCTGCGCAAGCTCACCGGTGCCCTGTCCAACTCCGGCACCACCGCCATCTTCATCAACCAGCTGCGCGAGAAGATCGGCGTGTTCTTCGGCAGCCCCGAGACCACCACCGGCGGCAAGGCGCTGAAGTTCTACGCCTCCGTGCGCATGGACATCCGCCGCATCGAGACCCTCAAGTCCGGCTCCGACGCGGTGGGCAACCGCACCCGCGTCAAGGTCGTCAAGAACAAGATGGCCCCGCCCTTCAAGCAGGCCGAGTTCGACATCCTCTACGGCGAGGGCATCTCCCGCGAGGGCGGGCTGATCGACCTCGGCGTCGAGCACGGCGTGGTCCGCAAGTCCGGCGCCTGGTTCACCTACGAGGGCGACCAGCTGGGCCAGGGCAAGGAGAACTCCCGCCAGTTCCTCAAGGACAACCCCGACCTCGCCGCCGAGATCGAGGAGAAGATCCTGCGCACCCTCGGCGTGGGCAAGTACGCCGCCGAGCAGGCGGCGCCCGAGGCCGAGGAGGCGCTCGGCGAGGACGAGTTCTTCGACGAGGACGTCCCCGCCACCATCTGACGATGGCCCGGCAGCACCCCGAGCGCGGCGCCGACGACCACCCGGTCGCCGGCGCCGCCGCCGTCCCCGCCCGCACACAGGCCCCGTCGGCCGGGCACACCGCCCCGTCGGCCGGCGCCGCCCCATCGGCCGGCACCTCCCCGTCCGCGCGGGTCCGCGAGCGCCTCGAGCGGCGCACCCGCGAGATCCTCGACGCCCCGCGGCCGAAGCCCACCGAGGAGGACGCGTCCCATGAGAAGGCCGTCGTCCACGAGTGCCGCTATCTCATGCGGCTGCTGGCCACCCGCCGCCGCTCCGAGGGGGAGATGCGCCGTCGCCTCGCCCAGCGGGAGGTGCCCGGCGCCGTCGCCCACGAGGTCATCGCCCGCATCGACCGCGCCGGGCTGATCGACGACGCCGCCTTCGCCCGGGACTGGGTCCAGCAGCGCCGCGCCCTGCGCGCCCTCGGCGACGAGGCGCTGCGCCGCGAGCTCGAGGACCGCCGCGTCGCGTCGGACCTCATCGAGGAGGCGCTGCGCGCAGGGGAGGACGACGAGGAGCAGCGCTGCCGTGAGCTGGTCCGCTCGCGCTTGGACGAGCGGGACCGGGCGCGGCTGCGCGAGGAGAGGGACGGCGCCCACCGCAGGAAGCTCTCCCGGCGCCTGGACGCGCTGCTGACCCGCAAGGGCTATCCCGGCGACCTCGCCGTCCACGTCATCTCCGGCGAGCTCCGCGCCGCCGCCGAGGAGCCCGCCGCCTGAGTTCCGGCGAAGGAGCTCCGATGAGGGGAGCCCCGACGAGAGGAGCTCCTTCGAGGCCAGCCGCGCCGGTCCCGCTCAGGGGATCGGCGGGGTGCCCACCACCCGGGTGGGTGCCTTGCGGGCGAAGGAACTGCGACGCTGGACGAACACGGCCAGGCGCGACAGCGAGATGTTCAGCGCGATGTACACCGCCGCGCCCACCGTCAGCAGCGGCAGCAGGTACTGCGCGTTGGTCAGAGCATCGGCGACACGGCTCACGCTGCGCAGCAGCTCCGCATAGCCGACGATGTAGCCGAGCGAGGAGTCCTTGACCAGCACCACGCCCTGCGCGATGAGCGAGGGCATCATCATCCGCACCGCCTGAGGCAGCTGGATGTCGCGGTAGGTGAGGAATCGGCCCATGCCGAGTGACTCGGCCGCCTCCGTCTGCCCCTTGGGGAGGGCCGCGATGCCGGCGCGGAGGATCTCCGCGAACACCGCCGCGTTGTACAGCGTCAGTCCGAACACCACGGCGATCAGCTGCGTCGCCCCCGGCAGAACGAGGATCCCGAAGAACATCACCAGCACCACCGGCAGTCCGCGGAAGAACTCGGTGATCGCAACGACCGCCCAGCGCACCGGGGCGATGGGGGAGGGGCGCAGCGACACCAGCACCAGCGCCAGAAGCGCCGCGAGCGGCAGCGAGATCGCGGCGGCGATCAGCGTGTTGGTCAGTCCCCGGAACACGGCCTGCCAGACGTGGCGGGTCTCGTAGCCGGCGAAGTTCGTGGGCACGTCCACCAGCACCAGCCAGCGGTCGTTGAAGGCACCGTTGCGGGCAAGGAGGTAGATCAGGCCGCCGCCGAGCGCGACGAGCACGAGCGCCAGGATCACCGAGATGCGGCGCTCGCGCGCCTTCTCCTCGGGGCCGGCGACGTCGTAGAGGACGGGTCCGCTGGAGCTGCTCATCGGGCGAACGCCACCTTCCGTTCGAGGCGACCGGCGATCTGGCCGAGCGGGATGCAGATGACGAGGTAGAACAGCGCCACCCCGAGCAGGATCGCGATGACGTCCGCGGAGTACACGTTGGTCAGGCGCCGGGACATGGCGAACAGCTCGAACACGCCGAAGGCGCCGGCGACCGAGGTGTTCTTCACCAGCGCGATGAGCACGCTGATCAGCGGCGGGATCGAGGTGCGGAACGCCTGGGGGAGGACCACGATCGAGAGGTTCTGGCGGAAGGACATCCCCAGCGACCGCGCCGCCTCCGCCTGCCCGACGGCGACGGAGTTGATGCCCGAGCGCACCGCCTCGGCGACGAACGCGGAGGTGTAGCAGCTCAGCGCGATCGTCGCGGCGGTGCGGTAGTCGAAGGAGAAGCCGATCGAGGGGGTGACGAACACGAAGAAGAAGAACACGATCGTCAGCGGGGTGTTGCGCAGGAACTCCGTGTACGCGGTGGCGACCAGGCGCAGCGGCCGGTACGGGGAGACGCGCAGCGCGGCGATGAACGTGCCGATCAGCAGGGCGAGCACGCCGGAGACCGCGGCGAGGGACAGTGTGGTGCTGAAGGCGCGCCAGAGCATCTGGTGCTCGATGACGAAGGTCTCCATGGCGGCTCCTGGCTGGGTCGTCGGGCCGGCTGGGGAGCCGGCCCGACGGGGGAGGGGGAAAGGGAGGTCAGTACCGGTCGATGGCCGGCGGCTCCGGGGTGGGCAGCACGACGCCCGCGGTCGACTCCCACGCCGAGGCCCAGGCGCCGTCGTCGTACGCGGCCTGCAGCGTGTCGTTGATGAAGGTGCGGAAGTCGTCGTCGCCGAGGGCCAGACCGATGCCGTAGGGCTCCTCGGTGAAGGTCTCGCCGTCGTTGACGAGCTTGAGGTTGTCCGGATCGGACTCCACGAAGCCCGCGAGGATGACGTTGTCGGTGGTGACCACGTCGACCTGGCCGTTGATCAGGGCGGTGACGCAGTTGGAGTAGGTGTCGAAGGTGACCAGTTCCGAGTCGGGGTGGTTGTCCAGGATGTACTGGGCCGGGGTGGAGCCCTCGACGGAAGCGACCTTCTTGCCGGCCAGGGAGTCCTCGCCGGTGATGTCCTCGTTGTCCGCCAGCACCATCAGCGCCTGGCCGGCCACGTAGTACGGCCCGGCGAAGTCGACGACCTCCTTGCGGGTGTCGTTGATGGTGTAGGTCGCCACGACGATGTCGACCTGGCCGTTCTCGATGAAGGGCTCGCGGTTCGCCGAGACGGTCTCGGTCCAGGTGATGCTGCCCGCCTCGATGCCGAGCGCGCCGGCGATGATCTTGCCGATCTCGACGTCGAAGCCGACGGGGTCGCCGTCGGGCCCGGCCTGCCCGAACAGCGGCTGGTCGAACTTGGTGCCGATGGTGATGGCGCCGGCGTCGGCCAGGCGCGCCATGGTCGAGCCCTCGGGGAAGTCGGCGGTGTCGACCTCGGCGACCTCGGGCTCGTCGCTGCTGTCCCCGCCCCCGCAGGCGGCGAGGGTGAGAGCGGCGGCGGTGCCGACGGTGCCGGTGAGGAAGAGGCGGCGGTTCAGGGGCTTGCTCATGGTGTTCTCCTGGAGGTGCTGGTCGGGGTCGGTGGGAGGACAGGGCTCAGCGGTCGATGGGGCTCAGTGGTGGAGGATCTTGCCGAGGAAGTCCTTGGCGCGGTCCGACTCGGGGGAGGAGAAGAACTCCTCGGGCGGACGCACCTCGACGATGCGCCCGGAGTCCATGAACACCACCCGATCGGCGGTGCGGCGGGCGAAGCCCATCTCGTGGGTGACCACGATCATCGTCATGCCCGACTTGGCCAGCCCCGTCATCACCTCGATGACCTCGCTGATCATCTCGGGGTCGAGGGCGGAGGTGGGCTCGTCGAAGAGCATCACCTTGGGCTTCATGGCGAGGGAGCGGGCGATCGCGACGCGCTGCTGCTGGCCGCCGGAGAGCTGCGCGGGCAGCTTGTCGGCCTGGTCGGCGACGCCCACCCGCTCCAGCAGCTCCATCCCCTCGGCCTCGGCCTGCTTGCGCGGGACGCCCTTGACCTTGATGGGGGCGACGGTGACGTTCTGCAGCACCGTCTTGTGGGCGAAGAGGTTGAAGGACTGGAAGACCATCCCCACCTCGGAGCGCAGCTTCGCCAGTCCCTTGCCGGAGGTGGGCAGCACCGTGCCGTCGATGCGGATCTCGCCCTCGTCGATGGTCTCCAGGCGGTTGATCGTGCGGCAGAGCGTGGACTTGCCGGAGCCGGAGGGGCCCAGCACCACGACCACCTCGCCGGGGGCGACCTCGAGGTCGATGTCCTTCAGGACGTGCAGATCGCCGAAGTGCTTCTGGACGCCGGAGAGCTGGACCAGGGGCCGCGTCGTCGAGGCCCGGGGCCCCGCGGGGTCCGGTGTAATGGAGGTCATACCGGCAACCTAGGCCAGGAGCGCCGGCATTCCACCCCTGCGGGAGGTGCTGTCACTCTGTTGTGACCTTGCCGCCCGGTCGGCGGACGCCCCGATGGGGGCGGGATCACCCCCGTCCCCGTCGGCCCTGACAGGGCCCCGCGCGGCCCTGCGCCGTATTCTGGGGAGGCTATGTCTCTCACCGCTCCCGCCCCCACGCGCGGCACCTACCAGGTGCGCACCTTCGGCTGCCAGATGAACGTCCACGACTCCGAGCGCCTGACCGGCATGCTCGAGGAGGCCGGGTACACCGCCGCGCCCGACGGCGCCGACGCCCGACGCGGCGAGGTCGACGTGGTCGTGTTCAACACCTGCGCGGTGCGGGAGAACGCGGACAACAAGCTCTACGGCACCCTCGGTGGGCTCCGCCCCGGCAAGGACGCGAACCCGGGCATGCAGATCGCCGTCGGCGGATGCCTGGCCCAGAAGGACCGCGCCGCGATCGTGGACCGCGCCCCCTGGGTCGACGTCGTCTTCGGCACCCACAACATCGGCTCCCTGCCGGTGCTGCTGGACCGCGCCCGCCACAACGCCGAGGCGCAGGTGGAGATCCTCGAGTCCCTCGAGGTGTTCCCCTCCACCCTGCCCACGAGGCGCGAGTCCTCCTACGCCGCCTGGGTGTCGATCTCCGTGGGCTGCAACAACACCTGCACCTTCTGCATCGTCCCGTCCCTGCGCGGCAAGGAGAAGGACCGCCGCCCCGGCGACATCCTCGCCGAGGTCCGCGACGTCGTGGATGCCGGCGCCATCGAGGTGACGCTGCTGGGCCAGAACGTGAACTCCTACGGCGTCGAGTTCGGCGACCGCGGCGCCTTCGCGAAGCTGCTGCGTGCCTGCGGCGACGTCGACGGACTCGAGCGGGTGCGCTTCACCTCCCCGCACCCGGCGATGTTCACCGACGACGTCATCGACGCGATGGCCGAGACCCCCAACGTCATGCCCCAGCTGCACATGCCCCTGCAGTCCGGCTCCGACGACGTGCTGCGCCGCATGAAGCGCTCCTACCGCTCCAAGAAGTTCCTCGGCATCCTCGACCGGGTCCGCGACCGGATCCCCGAGGCCGCCATCACCACCGACATCATCGTCGGCTTCCCTGGCGAGACCGAGGACGACTTCCAGCGCACCCTCGAGGTCGTCGAGGCCTCGCGCTTCTCCAGCGCCTTCACCTTCCAGTACTCCATCCGCCCCGGCACCCCCGCGGCGACCATGGAGGACCAGATCCCCAAGGAGGTCGTCCAGGAGCGGTTCGAGCGCCTGGTCGCCCTGCAGGACCGCATCACCCACGAGGAGAACCGGAAGCTCGAGGGCACCCAGGTCGAGATCCTCGTCGCCGAGGGCGAGGGGGACCGCGACCGCGAGACCCACCGCCTCTCCGGGCGCGCCCGCGACCACCGCCTGGTCCACTTCGCCCTGCCCGCGGACCTGCCCGAGAAGGACCGTCCGCGCCCCGGCGACCTGGTCACCACCACCGTCACCCGCGCCGCCCCGCACTACCTCCTCGCCGACAGCGCCCTGGACGGCGGTGCGTTCTCCGTGCGCCGCACCCGCTCCGGCGATGCCTGGAAGGCGGGGGTGCAGGGCCTGGACGCCGGCAGCTCCTGCGGCACCGGCCATGGCGGCGGGGCCCCGGCGGGTCCCGTCACGCTCGGCCTCCCGAGCCTGCGCCGCGCCTGAGCGCGCATCGCCGGCCCATGACAGGAGGGCCGGCACCCCGCGGGGTGCCGGCCCTCCTGTCATGCCCGTCGGCCGACGTACTTCGGCTCGTGCCTCTCAGCGGATGCCTCGCGGTAGATGCCTCGCGGCCGACGGGGGAGCGGTTCAGCTGTCGAGCTCGTCGAGCTCCGCGCCGAGACGCTCCTCGAGGCTGTGGAAGAAGGCGATCACGGAGGACAGGCCGCACTTGATCGCGCTGTCGATCTGGGTGTCCGAGGCGCCGGCGTGGAAGTCCGCGGCCAGCTCGCCGTACACGCCGAGCAGACCCTCCGACTCGCGGCGCACGTAGACCTTCGGCCAGATGCGGTTCATGTTCCACTCGTTGCACAGCTTGATCATCTCGACCTTGCGGGAGATGTCCACGGAGTGGCTCCAGCGACCGCGGGTCTGGAGCACGCCGTGCCCCTCGCCGGAGATCATGAACTGGAAGCGGTAGTCGTCGAAGCGAGCACGGACCACCTCCGCGTGCTCACCGTCCTCGACGAACACATATCCATGGCGGGTGAGGCTCGCCTCGACCCTCGACAGGGACAGCGGAGCCAGATCGGCATTCGCCTCGGCCCCTTCCGTCCTCGCAGGGGACTCGTTCGGTGCAGTCACTTCCAACCTCGGGCGCTCGTCGTAGGGAACTGGTGATCCGGTCTCGTGGATCGCCGGACACCCTACTCCCTCCGCATGAGAAAGGGGCCAGGAGCACCCGTGATCCCCATGACCCCGGCCCCGCGGCGTGGCGTGCGGCGGGGCCGCTGTCGCTACAGTGCGGCCATGCACCCGCCCGCCGCCCCGGAGTCGCAGGACGCCCCGCGGCCGCTGATCGCCCTGGTCGGCGCGACCGCCACCGGGAAGTCCGATCTCGCGATCGCCCTCGCCGAGCACCTCGACGGCGAGGTGATCAACGCCGACGCCCTGCAGTTCTACCGCGGCATGGACATCGGCACCGCGAAGGTCACCGCCGAGGAGCGCCGCGGCGTGCCGCACCATCTCCTGGACGTGCTGGAGGTCACCGAGGAGGCGAGCGTCTCCGCCTATCAGGCCGACGCCCGTGCGGCGATCGCCGCGATCCGGTCCCGCGGCCGCACCCCGATCCTCGTCGGCGGCTCGGGGCTGTATGTCCGGGCGGCGCTGGACGAGATCGAGTTCCCGCCGACGGACCCCGCCGTCCGCGCCCGCCTCGAGCAGCGCGTCGCCGAGATCGGCCCGGCGGCGCTGCACCGGGAGCTCGCCGGCCGCGATCCCGAGGCTGCCGCCATGATCGGCCCGGGCGACGCGCGACGGATCGTGCGCGCGCTCGAGGTGGGGGAGCTGACCGGCCGCCCCTTCACCGCCTTCCTGCCCCGCCCCGTCCACGCGGACCCGAGCACCGTGCAGATCGGCCTGCGCCGCGACCGTGCCGAGCTGCACGAGCGGATCGCGCTGCGCGTGCACCGCATGGTCGAGGCCGGGCTCCTCGACGAGATCCGCGCCCTGCGCGAGCGGGGCCTGGACCGCGGCCTCACCGCCCGGCGCGCGATCGGCTACCAGCAGGGCCTCGCCGTTCTCGACGGGACCCTCACCTGCGAGGCCGCGATCGAGGAGACGATCGTGGGCACCCGGCGCCTGGTGCGCAAACAGGACACCTGGTTCCGCCGCGACGCCCGCGTGCACTGGCTCGACGCCGACACGAACACCTCCCTGAGGCACGACCTGCTGCCCCGCGCCCTCTCCCTCGTGGACACTGCCCGCCAGGAGCATGCCCGCGAGGGACGGGCCGCGCCGGGGGAGACCGGCGTCACCGCGCCGGGGACGCCCGCGCCGTAGGCTCCTGTCCATGAGCCGCAGCATCGCCTTCACCAAGGGCCACGGGACCGAGAACGACTTCGTGGTGCTGGACGACCCCGATGGCGCCCTCGGCCTCGACGCCGCCACCGTCGCCGCCCTGGCCGACCGTCGCGCCGGGATCGGCGGCGACGGCGTGATCCGCGCCGTCCGCTCCAAGGACGCCGGTATCGACGCCCCCGCGGACGCGCCCGAGTGGTTCATGGATTACCGCAACGCCGACGGCTCCATCGCCGAGATGTGCGGCAACGGCGTGCGGGTCCTGGCCGCGCACCTGCGCCGCGCCGGGCACGTGGACTCCGACCGCTTCGAGATCCTCACCCGCGCCGGCGTCCGCACCGTCGACATCCTCGAGGACGCCGCGAGCGACGGCGCCCCGTGGAGCGTCCGCGTGGGCATGGGCGCCTCCCGCAGCACACCCGGTGCGCGGACCGTCGAGATCGCCGGGCACCGGCTCGAGGCGACCGACGTCGACATGGGCAACCCCCACGCCGTCGCGTTCCTGCCCGACGACGTGGTGCTCGAGGACCTCGACCTCACCCGCCGCCCGGCGCTCGACCCCGAACCCGCGGACGGCGCGAACATCGAGCTGGTCACCCTGCGCGGCGACCACCACGTCGCCATGCGCGTCCACGAGCGCGGCGTGGGCGAGACCCGCTCCTGCGGCACCGGCGTCGCGGCCGTCGCCGTCGCCTCCGCCCTGCGCGCCGGGGACGAGTCCTGCACCCCCTGGACCGTGGACGTCCCCGGCGGCCGCCTCCAGGTGGGCTGGACCGACGACGGCGAGGTCACCCTCACCGGCCCCGCCCAGCTCGTCGCCGACGGGACCACCCTGGTCTGAGCCGCGACGGTCCAGCGCCGGAGGCCGGCTCTCAGTTCTCAGTTCTCGGCTCTCAGTTCTCGGGTCTCAGTCCCCGGGTCCGATCTCGAGGATCCGGAAGCCCTTCGCACTCGCGGCCTTGCGCACCGGACGCGCCGGCAGCTGCTCGCCGAGCCAGCGCGCCAGCGGATCGGCGCCGAGGTTCTTGCCGACCACGAGCGCGGCCGTGCCCGTCGGCCGCAGCCGCGCCGTCCACTCCAGAAGCAGCGCATGCAGCGCCGGCTTCCCGATGCGGATCGGGGGATTGGACCAGAGCGCATCGAGAGCCAGGTCCGCGGGCACCTCGTCGGGCGCGATGACGCGGAGGTTCTCCGCGCCCGCCCGGCGGGCATTCTCGCGCGTGAGCTCCCGGGCCCGCTCGCTGACGTCCACCGCCCACACCTCGGCGTCCGGGTGCAGCAGCGCCGCGGTCAGCGCGATCGGCCCCCACCCGCAGCCGAGGTCCAGGATCACGCCGTCCGCGGGCGGCTCGGCGATCTCGTCGAGGCGGTCCAGCAGCACGGCGGTCGCCTTGTCCAGCCCGTGCCCGCTGAACACCGCGGTCGAGGAGACCAGGTCCAGGTCGCGATCGGCCAGGCGCACCCGGAGCGGGAAGCGACGGTCCTCGGCGGAGGGGGAGGCGGTGAAGTAGTGCTCGTCCACCCGAGCAGGATACGGAGCCGCAGCCCGCGTCCCGGCCCGCCTGGGCGTGATCCGCGCTCCGCCCAGCGCAAAATCTCTCGACCCGGGCGCGGGGACGTGGGATTCTTGGGGAACCCGTTTCCGACCGAAGGAGAACCCCGATCGTGCCCATCGCCTTCCATCCCGACCCCGATTCCGACCTCGACGTCGACGGGACCACCACGGGAGGAGCCGGGGCCGACGCACTCCCGACGGACGCGGACGCGACCGGCGCCCCGACCCGCCCGGCCCCGTCGGCCGACGGGACCCCCGCGACCGACGGCACTCCCGCCACTCGCCGACGCGACCCCCTCACCGAGCGGATCCTCGCCCGCGGCGACGCCTCCGTCTCCGCCGTGACCTACGGCTCCGAGACCGACGGGGAGCAGTACGACCTCGCCGACCGCCAGGCGCTGCGCCGCGTCGCCGGGCTCTCCACCGAGCTCGAGGACGTCACCGAGGTCGAGTACCGCCAGCTGCGCCTGGAGCGCGTGGTCCTCGCGGGCCTGTACACCTCCGGCAACGCCGACGAGGCCGAGAACAGCCTGCGCGAGCTCGCTGCGCTCGCCGAGACCGCGGGTTCCGAGGTGCTCGACGGGATCCTCCAGCGCCGCGCCCACCCCGACCCTGCCACGTTCCTGGGCAAGGGCAAGGCTGCGGAGCTGGCCGAGATCGTCGCCGAGACCGGTGCGGACACCGTGATCGCCGACGGCGAGCTCGCCCCCGGCCAGCGCCGCGCTCTCGAGGACATCGTCAAGGTCAAGGTCGTCGACCGGACCGCCCTGATCCTGGACATCTTCGCCCAGCACGCCAAGTCCCGCGAGGGCAAGGCGCAGGTCGAGCTCGCCCAGCTCGAGTACCTCCTGCCGCGTCTGCGCGGCTGGGGCGAGTCGATGTCCCGTCAGGCCGGCGGTCGCGTCGCCGCCGGCGGCGCGGGCATGGGCTCGCGCGGTCCCGGTGAGACCAAGATCGAGCTGGACCGTCGGCGCATCCGCGACCGCATGGCCAAGCTCCGCCGGGAGATCAAGGAGATGGCTCCCGGTCGCGAGGCCCAGCGCGCCGACCGCACCCGCCACCAGGTGCCGGCCGTCGCGATCGCCGGCTACACCAACGCCGGGAAGTCCTCCCTGCTGAACCGCCTCACCGGCGCGGGCGTGCTCGTCGAGAACGCCCTGTTCGCGACCCTGGACCCGACGGTCCGCCGCGCCACCACCCCGGACGGGCGCGAGTTCACCTTCGCCGACACCGTCGGCTTCGTGCGCCACCTGCCCACCCAGCTGGTCGAGGCCTTCCGCTCCACCCTGGAGGAGGTCGGCGGCTCGGACCTGCTGCTGCACGTCGTGGATGCCTCCCACCCGGACCCGGAGGGGCAGATCACCGCCGTGCGCACCGTGCTCGGCGAGATCGAGGGCTTCGACGTGCCCGAGATCGTGGTGCTGAACAAGGCCGACCTCGCCGAACCCGAGACCATCGCCCGCCTGCGCAGCCAGGTGGGGGAGAGCGTCGTCGTCTCCGCCCGCACCGGCGAGGGCATCGAGGAGCTGCGCGAGCTGATCGCCGAGCACCTCCCGCGCCCCGCCGTCGAGGTGGACGTGGTGGTGCCCTACTCCCGCGGGGACCTCGTCTCCCGTGTACACACCACCGGCGAGATGCTCGAGGAGGAGGAGCACCTCATGGAGGGCACGCGCGTGCACGCCCTCGTGGATGAGGCGCTCGCCGCAGAGCTGCACGGCGCGGCCTGAGCGGGGAGGGCCCGGGCGGCCGATACGCTGAGCCGATGACCGCAGCGCCCGAGCACCCCGCCGTCCCTGCGGCGGGGGACGTGCCGCTGGGCACCCTGATGGAGGCCGCGGTCGCCGCCGTCGGCGGCTCGCCCCGCCCCGGCCAGCAGGCCATGGCCGAGGCCGTGGACACCGCCATGTCCGGCGGCCGTCACCTGCTGGTCCAGGCCGGCACCGGCACCGGCAAGTCGCTCGGGTACCTCGTGCCCGCGCTGCGCCACGCCCTGGCGAGCGGCCGGCCCGTGGTGGTCTCCACCGCCACCATCGCGCTGCAGACCCAGATCGTGCGCAAGGACCTGCCGCGGCTCGTGGAGGCGCTCGCCCCGCACCTGCCGCGCACCCCCACCTTCGCCCTGCTCAAGGGCCGCGCGAACTACCTGTGCAAGCACAAGATCGCCGGCGGCTATCCCGTGGACATCGAGCCCGGGGCCCTGTTCGCGGAGGCCTCCACCGACCCCTCGCGCAGCGGAGGGGAGCGACTCGGCGAGCAGGTCAAGCGCCTGCGCGAATGGGCCGACGAGACCGACTCCGGCGATCGCGACTCCCTCGAGGACGCCGTCTCCGACCGCGCCTGGCGCCAGGTCTCCGTCACCGGCAACCAGTGCATCGGCACCTCCTGCCCACTGGTGGAGAGCTGCTTCGCCGAGCGCAGCCGCGAGATCGCCCGCGAGGTGGACGTCGTGGTCACCAACCACGCCCTGCTCGCCATCGACGCCTTCGACAAGCACGGCATCATCCCCGACCACGACGTGGTCGTCTTCGACGAGGCCCACGACCTCACCGCCCGCGTCACCAGCGCCGTCACCGACCAGCTCAGCCCCGGCCTGCTGCGCGCCACCGTCCGCGAACTGCGCGGGCTCGGGGTCGCCGGCACCGCGCTCGAGGACGCCTCCGAGGAGCTGCGCGAGGCGCTCGAGCTCGCCCCCGACGGCCGTGTCATCGGCGACCTGCCGGAGCGGCTCGCCGACGCGATCGTGCAGCTGCGCGTCGAGGCGCGCACCGCCCACTCCGACGCGAAGGACGCCGGCGACGACTCCCTCGCCGGGGCACGCAAGACCGTCCGCGCGAACCTGCAGGAGATCATCGACGTCTGCGAGCGCCTCACCGACCCGGGGGAGGACGACGTCGTCTCCGTCTCCCGCGGCCAGGCCACCGGGCGGGTCTCCCTCCAGGTCGCCCCGCTCAGCGTCGCCGGCGCGATGCGCGGCGCCATCCTCGAGGAACGCACCGCCGTGCTCACCTCCGCCACCCTCGCCCTCGGCGGCCGCTTCGAGCCCGCCGCGGGGGAGGTGGGCCTCGCCCGCTCCGGGCGCATGGACGCCGACGCGCTGCCGCGCACGGAGGACTCCGGAGCGTGGGCCGGGATCGACGTGGGCAGCCCCTTCGACTATCGCCGCCAGGGCATCCTCTACACCGCCCGGCACCTCCCTCAGCCGGGCCGCGAGGGGCCCTCCCCGCTGATGCTCGACCACCTCACCGACCTGGTGGAGGCCTCGCGCGGGGGAGCGCTGTGCCTGTTCTCCTCGCGCCGCGGCGCGGAGCTCGCCGCGGAGCACGTGCGCGCCCGCCTGGACCTGCCGATCGCCGTGCAGGGCGAGGACTCGATGGCGAACCTGGTGCGCACCTTCCGCGAGCACGAGGACGCCTCCCTGTTCGGGACCCTCACGCTGTGGCAGGGCGTGGACGTGGCCGGACGCTCCCTGCGACTGGTCACCATCGACCGGATCCCCTTCCCCCGTCCCGATGATCCTCTGACCGCCGCGCGCCAGGAGCGCATCGGTGCGCACGGCGGCAACGGGTTCATGGCGGTCTCGGCCCAGCACGCCGCGCTGCTGCTCGCCCAGGGTGCCGGGCGGCTTATCCGCACCGAGTCCGATCGCGGCATGGTCGCGGTGCTCGACCCGCGACTGTCGACCGCGCGGTACGGGAGCTTCCTGCGCGAGTCGATGCCGCCGCTGTGGCCGACCTCCGACCCCGAGGTCGCCCTCGGCGCGCTACGCCGCCTCGCGGCGAGCTGAGCGCGCTGCCCCGCCTCGCGGCGAGCTGAGCGCACTGCCCCGCCTCGCGGCGAGCTGAGCGCACTGCGCCGCCTCGCGGCGGGCTGGAACCGCTCAGACGGCGCGCAGCACCGCCACGACCTTGCCGAGGATCTCGGCGTGGTCGCCGAGGATCGGGGCGAAGGCGGGGTTGTGGGGCATGAGCCAGACGTGGTCGTCGCGCTGGACGAAGGTCTTCACCGTCGCCTCGCCGTCGATCATCGCGGCGACGATCTCGCCCTTCTCCGCGGTGGACTGCGAGCGCACCACGACCCAGTCGCCGTCGCAGATGGCGGCGTCGATCATCGAGTCGCCGACCACCTGCAGCAGGAAGAGCTCCCCGCCTCCGACGAGCCGCTCGGGCAGGGTGAACACGTCCTCGACCTGCTCCTCGGCCGTGATGGGGATGCCGGCCGCGATCCGGCCCACCAGAGGCACGTTCACCGAGTGCGGCGTGAGGGTCGACTCCGGGGCGGCGGGGGCGGGGGCGTCATCCGCATCCGGCATGACGACCTCCATGGCGCGCGGACGCTTGGGATCGCGGCGCAGGAAGCCCTTGCGCTCGAGGGTCTGCAGCTGGTGGGCGACCGACGAGGACGAGGTCAGGCCCACGGCATCACCGATCTCCCGCATGGTGGGCGGGTATCCGCGCGCCGCGACCGCCTCGTTGATCGTCTCCAGGACCAGGCGCTGGCGGCGGGTGAGCCCCTCGGTGCGCGCATCGGCCGGCGCGTCGCCGCGGGCCCGGGTCGGCTTGGGGGTGCTCGTCGTCATCGTGCGGCCTCCTGAGGTCCTGGCGTGAGGGGTCCTGGCTTCGTCTGTCGGACCCTCGCGGTTCAGTAGGTCCGTGGCCCCAGACTAGGGCGGCACCGGACGGAAGCCAAACATGTGTTCGAGATTCCTCTTGCGTGTCGCACGACCCGACGGCTACAGTCGCACAGAAATTCGATCGAACAGGAGTTCGGAGATGCGTACCCATACCGCCACGGTCCTTCCCTTCCCGCGGCAGGACGAGCAGCGCCCCGCGCGTGCGGTTCGAGAGCACGTTCGACTCGAGCCGACCCGCCGCGGTCGCCTCCTCCTGACCGTCGTCGCCTTCCTGCTCGGCCTGCTCGTCGCGGCCGTCGCCCTGCTGGTGCTGGACCTCCCCGCCGCCCTCGCCGGCACCGAGGAGCGTCCCGCGGTCGTCACCGTCCAGCCCGGGGACACCCTCTGGGGCTACGCCGAGGAGCACGCCCCCGAGGGCGTGAGCCACTCGGAGTACGTCGCGCAGGTCCGCGCGCTCAACCACCTGCCCACCGGTCGGATCACCGCCGGCACCGAGATCGAGCTGCCTGCCGAGGGGAACTCCGCCCGCTGAGCGCATGCGGTGCCGGTACCCTGAGCGGATGCACTGCCCGTTCTGCCGCCACCCCGATTCGCGCGTCGTCGACTCGCGCACGTCCGACGACGGCGCGACCATCCGGCGCCGACGCCAGTGCCCCAACTGCTCCCGGCGCTTCTCCACCTCGGAGACCGCCTCCCTGTCCGTGCTCAAGCGCTCGGGCGTGAGCGAGCCCTTCAGCCGCGCGAAGGTCATCTCGGGCGTGCGCAAGGCCTGCCAGGGCCGCCCCGTCAGCGACGACCAGCTTGCGATGCTCGCGCAGAAGGTCGAGGAGAACATCCGCTCCAGCGGTCAGGCCGAGATCGACGCCCATCAGGTCGGTCTGGCGATCCTCCAGCCGCTCCAGGAGCTCGACCTCGTCGCGTACCTGCGCTTCGCGAGCGTCTACCAGGACTTCGACTCCCTCGAGGACTTCGAGGCCGCCATCGCGCGGCTGCGCGCCGAGGGCATCGGTGACGCTGCGGACGTGCAGGCCGCGACCGCCGGCGCCGCCGACTGAGCGCCGCACCTGTCACCCGGCCCCCCGGCGCGGCGGGGTCCACAGGATTCCCGGACGTGGTGCGGAGCGGGTCCCGGATGTGCTTAAGATGTCCTCCGTGCACCGACGAGGTGCGCGTCTGATCGGCGGTCGTGGAGGGGAAGCCACGGCCGCCGATCCTCGTTCCGGGACAGGTGAGCGGCGACCCGGGGATCGCTGGTCAGAGGATCGGCGGTCCGGGGATCGCCTGTCCGGGGGTCGGCAGCCCAGCGCTCAGGCGCCGTCTGCACCCTCCGGAGCCATGCCGGCCGGCAGCTCCCGTGCATGGACCACCCCGAGGTGCTGGGTCGAGCGCGACATGGCGACGTAGAGGTCGCCCGCGCCATGGGCGTCGATCAGCTCGGCCGGCTCGACGATCACCACGGTGTCGAACTCGAGGCCCTTGGCGTCCTGCGCGGTCATCACCGCGATCTCGTCGTCCACACCCGCGGACCCGGTCCCGATCCGGGGCAGGTCCCCGTCGGCCCGCAGCGCGGCGGCGAGGTCCTCGAGCCGCTCCGCCGCGGCGATCACCGCGATGCGCCCGGGGATCCGCGCATGCACGGCACGGACCGCCGCGGCGATGCGCGCCGTGAGCTGACCGGGCTCGGTCCGCTCCAGCAGCGGGTCCTCGTCCCCTTCGCGCACCGAGCTCACCGCGGTGACGGGCAGGGAGTGGGCCTGCGCCATCGCGACCGCGCGGTCCATGATCCGTGCCGGGGTGCGGTAGTTGACGGTGAGGTGCTCGACCTCGAGCCGGTCCTGGACGTATGGGGAGAGCGCCGCGGTCCACGAGTCGGTGCCACCGGCGGAGGAGGTCTGGGCGACGTCGCCCACCACGGTGAAGGACTTCGTGGGGGCGCGGCGCATCAGGGCGCGCCAGCTCATGGGGGAGTGCTCCTGCGCCTCGTCGACCACCACGTGGCCGTACGTCCAGGAGCGCTCGGAGGAGGCGCGCTCGGCGAGGGTGCGGCCGTCGCGGATGCGGCTCACCTGGTCGGCGAGGTCCTCGGCGCGGACGATGCCGGAGGTGTCGATGTTCTCGATGACCTTGCGGGCGTACTCCACGTCGGCGCGGCGCCGCTCGGCGTCGTCCTTGGCCTTCGCCTCCGCCGGGGCGGAGTCCTCGCCCAGCAGCTCGGCGATCTCGTCCAGCAGCGGCACGTCCTCGACGGTCCACTCGGCGTCCTTCGGGCGCACCAGCAGCGACACCCTGTCGGCGAGGGCCCTCGGTGCCGCGGCCCGCAGCCGGTCCGGGCGGGAGAGCAGGATCCGCAGGAAGCCCTGCGGGGTGTAGGGGAGCCAGGCGAGGTTCAGCTGCCGCCTCACCTCGGGATCGTGGCGCAGGTCCGAGAGCAGGTCGGGGCGGTCCTCGGGGACCACGGTGCGGCCCTCGGCCTTCAGCGCGCGCTCGTAGGCGTCGACCAGGCGGTCCATCGCCGCGCGGACGAACACGGTGCGGGCGGCGTTGTGGGGCCGGTGGGTGGCGCGCGCCTCGCGACGGGCGGAGCGCACCATGTCCCGGGTCAGCACGAGGTCGGTGCCGTCGATTCGCAGGCGCACGTCCTTCTCGGGGACGACCTGGCGCAGCTTGACGGCCTTGGCGAGCAGGTCCGCCATGGCGATGTCGCCCTTGACGCGCGCGACGTCGTCCTCGTCGTGCGCGAAGGTGGTCACGCCCGGGAACATCTCGCCGGGGGTCATCATCACCACGCCCGACTCGCCGAGGCTGGGCAGCACCCGCTCGATGTAGCGCAGGAAGCCGGGGGTGGGCGCCATGATCAGCACGCCCGTGTGCTCCAGGCGGCGACGGTGGGTGTACAGCAGGTAGGCGGCGCGGTGCAGCGCGACGGCGGTCTTGCCGGTGCCCGGCCCGCCCTGCACCACGAGCACGCCGCGGTTCTCGGAGCGGATGATGCGGTCCTGCTCGGCCTGGATGGTGGCGACGATGTCGCCCATGCGGCCGGTGCGGGTGCCGGAGACGGCCGCCAGCAGCGCGCCCTCGCCCTGCAGCACCACGTCCTCGGCGCCGCCCTCGAGCATGGACTGGTCCAGCACGTCGTCCTCGAGCCCCACCACGGTGCGGCCGCGGTTGATGAGGTGCCGGCGCAGCCGCACCCCGAGCCGCTCGGTGCTGGTGGCGCGATAGAACGCGGAAGCGGCAGGGGCGCGCCAGTCCACCAGCAGCTGCTCCCGCTCCGGGGTGAACAGGCCGATGCGGCCGATGTAGTGGCGCGCGGCGTCGTCCATGTCGAGCCGGCCGAACACCACGCTGCGCGAGACCGAGCGCAGCAGCGCGAGACGGTCCTCGTACAGCGCCATGAAGGCGTCGCGCTCGGAGCGGTTCTGGTGGGTCGAGGCCTGCTGCGAGCCTTGGATCTGGTCGAGGTTGCGCTCGACCTGCGCGATGAGCTCGTCGACCCGCTCGTAGAGCCGGTCCGCGTACTCCTGCTCCCGAGCGATCTCCCGTGCGACCTGCGCCTCGGTCCGGACCGTCTGCTGCTCGGACTCGTCCACTGACCTGCCCCCTCGATGTCTCTCCACACGCCGCGCGCGCCCCGGGCGCACCCAGGGCGGCGAAGCACGGTGGTCCATTATGGTGGACGGGCCTGGGTGCGCGTGCCATCAGGTCACCGACTGTCCGACGGCCGCGAGGAAGGGGAGCGCGATGCGCGATCCGCGCGATCTCTACCGCTTCGAGTCCACCGAGGTCCTCGAGGCCGTGCCCCGTTCCGGTCTCACCCTGGTCCACGCCCTGCCGGGGATGGTCGATGCCGGCAACGCCTGCCGCATCGCCGCGCGGTACCTGCGCGACGAGCTGCGCCACCTGCGCCTGGTCTCCTTCGACACCGACGAGCTGCTGGACTACCGCGGCTCACGCCCGCAGGCGACCTTCGACGGCACCTCCTACACCGACGTCGACATCCCCGAGCTCACGCTCTGGCTCGTGTACGACGAGGCGGACCAGCCCTTCCTGCTCCTGGACGGCCCGGAGCCGGACCTGCAGTGGAAGCGGCTCGTCGAGGCGCTCACCGACCTCATCGAGTACTTCGACGTCGAGCGGGTGGTGGGCATGCAGGCGGTCCCGATGGCGGTTCCGCACACCCGCCCGATCGGCCTGTTCGCGCATGCCAACGACCCTGCACTGCTCGGCATGCCCCACACCCGTCCCACCCCGGCGCCGGGCACGGACCCGTCCGAGGGGGAGGAGGGCATGGCGGAGCTGGTCATCCCCGCGGCCTTCGGGGCCCTGCTCGAGCACACCCTCGGCCGCGCGGGTCATCCCGCCATGGGCTATGCCGCGCAGATCCCGCACTACCTCACCCGCACCGACTTCCCCGCCGGGGCGCTCGCGCTGCTGCGCCGGGTCAGCGAGGCGGCGGATCTCGAGCTTCCCCTCGTCCACCTCGGCGACCTCACCGATGCGGCGACCGTCGCCCTGCAGGGCACCCTCGCCCAGAACAACGAGGTGCGCCAGATCGTCAGTGCGCTCGAGGAGCAGTACGACGCGATGAGCGAGGGAGCGGACCGCGCGCCCCTGGCCACCACGCTCGACCTCCCCACGGCCGACGAGATCGGGGAGCACTTCGAGCGCTTCCTCGCCGACCGCGATGACGAGGACGAGGCGGAGGAGGGTCCCGAGGACCCCGAGTCCCCGCGAGGACAGTGACCCTCACGCCGCGCGACAGGGCTGCGCGGGGTCTTGGGAGCGAGTTCGTTACTGCTTCGTGACCAGCAGGCGGACGTCACCGTGTGAAGCGGGCCACGGTCATGACAGAATGTCCGCGTTGCGGTGATGCAGGTCCAGCAGGACAGCCCGTCGATGATGCCTCGGCACAGCAGTACGGCTCGCACCAATGCGCCACCCGCCTTGGCGGGGGACGGCTTCACGCGGCACCGCGGTCGCGTCGTGCGGCCGATGATGGACGACACAGAAGGTGACAGGTATGGCACAGGGCTCGGTCAAGTGGTTCAACGCCGAAAAGGGCTACGGATTCATCGAGATCGACGGAGGCGGCGCAGACGTCTTCGTGCACCACAGCAAGATCGACATGGACGGCTACCGCTCCCTCGAAGAGGGTCAGCGAGTGGAGTTCGAGGTCAGCCAGGGGGACAAGGGGCCGCAGGCCGAGCAGGTCCGCCCTCTCTGATCACGGATCTCCCGTGAGTGCACGGGCCGGGAAGGAGCATCGCGCTCCTTCCCGGTCCGTTCTTCGTCGTGGGGGACAGGTCGGCCGACGGGCCCTCTGGCCCACAGCCCCGTCGGCCGACCGGTCAGTCGGTCCCGCCGACGTCGATGACCTGCCCCGCCCGGGCGAGCGCGCGCACCCGGTCGGTCGGCGCCAGCCGCACCGAGACCGCATCGGAGCGCAGCGCGCGGTCCACCCCGTCGGGCAGCGGGCGCTGCGAGGCGAGCAGCACGCAGTTGCCCCGGCGCTTGCCGGCCAGCTGGGAGGGCTCGGCGATGATCCTGACGTGCGCGAACACCTCCGAGAGCGTCGCGACCTCGTCGGCGACCAGACCGGTCCCGGGCGGCGCCGCGCAGTTGGCGAGGTAGAGGCCGTCCTCCCGCAGCACCCGCGCCGCATGGCGCACCGCCTGCACGCTCGTCAGCTCCGGCGGGGTGAGGGAGCCCGAGAACACGTCCCGCACCAGCACGTCGAAGCGATCCTCGCGCCAGTCGCGCAGCGCGGTCAGCGCGTCGTCGATCCGCAGCCGAAGCTGCGGGGAGCGGGGCAGGTCGAACCACTCGCGCACCTGCTCAGCGAGCAGCGCATCGACCTCGACCACGATCTGGCGGGAGCGGGGATGGCGGGCGGCGACCGCGCGGGGGAGTGAGCATCCACCCCCGCCAAGATGCGCCAGCTGCGGGGCCCGCTCGTCCGGGAAGTCCTCCAGGTGCCGGTCGATCACCAGCAGCATCCAGCGCATGTACTCGAACACCAGGTGCTCGGGATCGGGGTGCAGGTGCGAGGAGGGGACGCCGTTGACGTCCAGCAGCACCGACCCGTCGTTCTCCCGGGTGAGCCGGGCGGCACCGGTGGAGATGGGGATGAGGGTGTCCAGCGGGCCGAGGTGCTCGAACACGGCACGCGGCGCACGATCGCGGCGGGGCATCGCCCCACTCTAGGAGATCACCGAGGGATCAGCGGGCGAGCGCCGCCGCCCTCCACGACCGTTCCTCCCCAGGGCGGCGCCCTCCACCGGGCGGCGTCCCGAGCGTCGGATGTCACACCCCCTGCGTAGCGTCGTCCTCGGCACGACAGCACAGGCAGCACAGCACTGGCAGCAGCGCACAGGAGGAGCAGAGCGATGACCCACACGACGGCCCGTCCCACCACCCGCCGCACGGCCGCACCCGCGCTGCGGTCCGAGGCGCGCGCCCAGCGCCTCCTGCTGGCCCGGCTCGATCAGGACCAGGCCGATCTCGAGCGGGCGCGCCAGCTGCTCCAGCAGGCGCACGAGCTCGCCGGCCCCGCCCCGCGCGAGTCCTTCGAGCTCGTCCACCGCGCCGCGCTCCGCTGCGCCGGGGTGCTGGTCGCCCGGGCGAACCGGGAGCGTCGCCGGGCGCTCCCGCTGAACGTGTGGACCGCGCTGGACCGCCTGGGCGGGGCGGCCGCGGAGCGCTCCGCGCAGATGGCCCCGATGGTCGCCGAGCGGATGCGACTGGACCGGGACCCGCGTGCCCTGCCCGCCCCGGACCTGCTCGCGCAGCACCTCGCCGACACCGCCGCGCACCTCGCCGAGGTCGCCGCGTCGCTCGTGGCGGACCTCCCCGCGCGCCTCGCCGAGCTCACCGCCCCCTGATCCCTCCCGGGTACAGTGCCCGGCGAGGGAGGTGGCGATGGGCGCGCGCGACGACGGCACGGCGGAGGAGATCCCCGGGATCCTCCACCTCGACATGGACGCCTTCTTCGCCTCCATCGAGGTGCGCGACGACCCTTCGCTGCGGGGCCTGCCGGTCGTGGTCGGCGGCGCGGGGGCGCGCGGCGTGGTCGCCGCGGCCAGCTACCCGGCCCGCAGCCGCGGCATCCGCTCGGCGATGCCGATGGCCTCCGCGCGCCGCCTCGCCCCGGATCTCGTGATCGTCCCTCCCCGCATCGACCACTACCGCACCGTCTCCCGGCAGGTGATGGGGATCCTCGGCGACGTCGTCGCCGACATCGAGCAGATCAGCGTCGACGAGGCGTTCCTCGACGTGCGCGGGGCGCGGCGACTGTTCGGCGAGCCGGAGCAGATCGCGGACCTCCTGCGCCGCCGCATCCGCGAGGAGCTGGGTCTTCCCAGCTCCGTCGGAGGCTCCGTCTCCCGGGCGGTCGCGAAGATCGCCTCCGCGCGCGCCAAGCCCGATGGGATGCTCATCGTCCCCGCCGCGCGCACCGCCGAGTTCCTCGCCCCGCTGCCCGTCGGCGCGATCTCCGGCATCGGCCCCAAGGCCCAGGCATCCCTCGAGCGGCTCGGCGTGCGCACCATCGGCCAGCTGCGCGAGATCCCGCCGGCCACCCTCGCCCGCGCCCTCGGCCCGCGCGCTCGCGAGGTCGCCCGGCTGGCCGACGGCAGCGATCGCACCGGCCTCGGCCGACGGGTCAAGGACAGGTCCCTGGGCACCGAGCGGACCTGGGACGAGGACCTCACCGATCACGAGGAAGTGCGCCGACGCATCACCGTCATGGCGGACGACGTCGCGAGCCAGCTGCGCCGCGCCGGCTTCGTCGGCCGCACCGTCGTGCTCAAGCTGCGCGCTCCCGACGGCACCACGATCACCCGCTCCTCGACCCTCGACCAGCCCACCGCCAGCGGCGAACGGCTGCGCGAGCTCGTGGTCGCCCTGTGGGAGCGGGAGCGGCCGTCGATGCCCCGGGTGCGCCTGGCCGGGGTGCGAGCCACCCACCTCGAGCCCTCTGCCGGGATCGCCGTGCAGTCCGAGCTGACCGCGAGGTCGGCCGGATGGTCGGACCTCGAAGCCGCCATGGACCGGGCCCGCGACCGCTTCGGCAGCAGCAGCCTGGGGAGGGGGTCGACGCTCGCCCCGGGCCGCCCGGCACCGCGCGGGGACTCCGCCGTCGACGGACCAGCCGACGGGCCCGTCGATCGCGCCGTCGATGGCCCTGTCGACACTCCTGCCGACGCCCGCGCGGACCCCTCCGCAGAGGCGTCCGACGGGCCCCGCGGGCCGGGCGCGGACGGACTGTTCCCCGCAGGGTGGGGGATGCCCCACGGCGACAGTTCCCATATCTCAGGATGACGCTCTAAACTGGATGAACCGCCGACGGGGGCCTCTGGCTCCTGGCCGGTGAACCGGCGCCACGGGCGCGAGAGGACGGGGACAAGGAGCGGGGTCATGCCGCTGTCTGAACACGAGCAGAAGATGCTCGACGAGATGGAGCGTCAGCTCTTCGCCGACGATCCGCGCCTGGCGCGCGCCTTCGCGCCGAAGACGCCTCCGCGCCGCAACGGACGGCGGATCCTCATCGGACTCGGTGCGGTCGTGCTCGGCCTCGCCCTCCTGATCCTCGCCGTGGCCCTCCCCGCCATCTGGCTCGGCGTGATCGCCTTCATCGGCATGGTCGCCGGTGCGGTCTACGCCATCACCGGGCCGAGCGGCTCGGCCACCGACAAGGGCTCCTCCGGTCCCGGCCGCGGCGGCTCCGGCCCCACGGTCCCGCCCACCGGCGACGGCGGCTCGTTCATGCGCAAGATGGAGGAGCGCTGGGAGAAGCGCGCCGGCGAGGATCCCCGCCTCTGACCCTCCCGCGCCACCGCGCCCCCTGAACCACCCCGAAGCCCCGGCTCCTGCGAGCCGGGGCTTCGTCGTGCCCGGGGGATGCCCGGGGGCGTGCCCGCGCGACCCCGGCAGCGGCCTCACGGTGATCGCCCCAGCACTCTCCGCACTGCTCCCCGCAGCACTCCCGGGGCGCTCCTCGCGCGCTCCGCGGAGCATCCCCCACATCCCTCCACCGGCGTCCTCCCTTTCCCTCCACCACGCCCTCCACTGCCCTCCCCGCCCCGCACCACATCCCCTGACCTGCGGTGATGGGCAGGTGATGGGGGAGGGGTGCGAATGTCGAGGGTCCCGATGCGCCGGGAGGCGACGCGCCGAGCGGGATCCGCGACGAGATTCCCCCCACCTTCCTCCACCTCGCTGACCAGCATCGATCCGCGACTCGCCCAGGAAAAGAGCCACATTCTCAGCCTCCGGTGGGGAGTAGTGGGGTAAAGTGGAGCGTGTTGGGAGGAGATGGAGTCCGGATCGAGAGCGACGGTCGGTGAAGGAGGGCGTGGATGTTCCTCGGCACCTACACGCCCAAGCTCGACGAGAAGGGCCGCCTGATCTTCCCGGCGAAGTTCCGCGACGAGCTCGCCTCGGGACTGGTCATGACTCGTGGGCAGGAGCACTGCATCGCCGTGTACCCGCTCGTGGAGTTCCGCCAGAAGCTCGAGGAGGCCCGTCGGGCGCCCACCACCGATCGACGCACCCGCGACTACCTGCGCGTGCTGCTGTCCGGAGCGGAAGACGTCATCCCGGACAAGCAGGGCCGCATCACCATCCCGGGCCACCTGCGCACCTACGCGGGCCTGGACCGGGAATGCGCCGTCATCGGCGCACTGGACCGCCTCGAGATCTGGTCCCTCCCGGCCTGGGAGACCTACCTCGAGCAGAAGGAGGAGGGCTTCGCCGAGACGTCCGAGGAGGTCATCCCCGGACTGTTCTGAGCCCGGCTCGGAGGACATCCGTCCTGTGAGACCTCTCGTCGTTCCCGCCCCGACGCAACTTCCCCGGTGGCGGGTCGGGAACGACGAGGAATCTGGCAGGACGGCACCGCACGAAGGACAGAAGCCGGCAGGATCACGGTCCACCGCCGCAGCACAGCAGCACCGCAGCAACGCACCACCGCAGGACAGCTGGAACGCAGCGCAGCAACACCGCAGGACACGACAGCAGGACCCGAGGGGAGGGGTGACATGGACAGCACGCAGGAGAACCTGCCGGCCGAGCGTCGGCACGTCCCCGTCCTCCTCGAGACCTCCGTCGAGCTCCTCGTCCCGGCGCTGCAGGAGCCCGGCGCGGTCCACGTCGACGCCACCCTCGGCATGGGCGGCCACGCCGCCGCCGTGCTGCACGCCGCCCCTGCCGCCCACCTCGTCGGCATCGACCGCGACCCGCAGGCCCTCGAGCTCGCCCGCGAGCGCCTGGACCACGAGGGCGTGGGGGAGCGGGCCACACTGGTCCACGCCACCTACGACGAGATCCCCGAGGTCCTCGAGGAGCTGGGCCTGACCGGCGCGCACGGCGTGATGATGGACCTTGGCCTGTCCAGCTTCCAGATCGACACCTCCGAGCGCGGCTTCTCCTACTCGGTGGACGCGCCGCTGGACATGCGCATGGACCCGTCCTCCGACGGCCCCACCGCCGCGGACCTCCTGGCCGAGCTGCCCGAGGCCGAGATCGCCCGGATCCTCCACGACCTCGGCGACGAGCGCTTCGCCAAGCGGATCGCGCGCCGCATCGTCGAGCAGCGCGAGAGCGCACCCCTGACCCGCAGCAGCGAGCTCGTGGCGCTCCTCGAGCGCGCGATCCCCGCCGCCTCCAAGGCGAGCGGCGGCCACCCCGCCAAGCGCACCTTCCAGGCGCTGCGCATCGCGGTGAACGAAGAGCTCGAGATCCTCACCACCGCGATCGACGCCGCCCTGGACAGCCTCCACGTCGGCGGCCGCATCGTCGTGGAGTCCTACCACTCCGGGGAGGACCGCCTGGTGAAGAACGCCTTCGCCCGTCGGACCCGCTCCACCGCGCCGCCCGGCCTGCCGGTCGAGCTCGAGGAGCACAAGCCCTCCTTCACCCCGCTCGTGCGCGGCGCACTCCAAGCCGATGAGAGAGAGCGGAGTGGCAATCCCCGAGCCGCGTCCGTTCGCCTGCGAGCATTGACCCGTACCCGATCCGCCGAGAGAGCACACTGATGGCCAGCACGTCCGCCGTTCACGCGCCCGCGATCCGCCCCACCCGCGGAACGCGGAGTTCGTCGACCGCGACCCGCCCCCGCCTCGCCGTCGTCTCGGCGCCGAAGGCCGGCGGCAGCACGATGCCGTTCACGCTCCTGTGCACCTTCATCGTGGTCGCCACCCTCGCCGCGCTGCTGTTCCTCAACATCCAGATGTCGGGCACCAGCTACGAGATCACCCGCCTGCAGGCGCAGTCCCAGCGCCTGAAGGAGGAGGGTCAGGGCCTCGCCGAGACCAACGAGCGCATGGGCACCCCGCAGGAGCTCGAGCGCCAGGCCCGCGAGATCGGCATGGTCCCGGTGTCGGATCCGGCATACATCGACCTCGACACGGGCGAGATCATCGGCGAGACGGCCCCGGCGGAGCAGACTGGGACCGCGCCGGAGCTCGCGGGCGTCCCGGCCGAGGTGGCCGTCCCGCCGGCGCAGATCTACGACCAGCCCGAGGCCTACCACGGCATGGGCAACGAAGGGGCCTGAGGTATGACGTCACCGCGCAGGAACGGTCGGTCCAGCACCTCCCGCTCCGCGGGGGGTGCTCGTCGTCCGCGCACCTCCGGCGGTCCCGCCTCCCGCCTCCCCGCGGGCCGGGTGGGCGAGCCGGCCACGCGCCATCGCCTGCTGATCACCCTGATCCTGGTCGCCGTGCTCGCCCTGTCCGGCAGGCTCGTGTGGGTCCAGGGCCTGGACGCCAGCGCCCGCGCCGAGGAGGCCGTCGCCCAGCGCACGGTCACCCGCACGATCCCGGCGCTGCGCGGCGAGATCACCGACCGCAACGGCACCGTGCTCGCCAGCTCCGTCCAGCGCTACGACCTCTGGGTCAACCAGCTGCAGGTCGACGAGTACCGCCAGAACTCCAAGACCGCCGAGGTCAAGGGCATCGACGCCGCCGCGAAGGAGCTCGCCCCCGTCCTCGGCTGGACCGAGGCGAAGACCAAGGAGGCCCTCACCGGCGACGCCGGCTTCTCCTACCTCAAGAAGAACGTGGAGCCCGCCGTCCGCGACGCCGTGATCGCCCTGGGCATCCCCGGGATCGGCGCGGACGCGGTCGCCGACCGCATCTACCCGGCCGGCTCCGTGGGCGGCAACATCCTCGGCTTCGTCGGCTCCGACGGCACGGCCCTGGCCGGCACGGAGCTGTCCTTCGATGACGAGCTGCGCGGCACCGACGGGGAGACCACCTACGAGCGCGGCGCGCAGGGACAGATCATCCCCACCGGCAAGCAGACCACCACCCCCGCAGTGAACGGCAGCGATGTCGTCCTCACTATCGACCGCGACCTGCAGTGGAAGTCGCAGCAGATCGTCGCGAGCACCGTCCAGAAGTGGGGCGCCACCGGCGGCAGCGCCGTCGTGTACAACGCGCGCACCGGCGAGGTGCTCTCGCTGGCCGAGTACCCCACCTACGACCCCAACGACCCCGGCGCCGCCGACGAGGAGGACCGCGGCAACCGCTCGGTCTCCAACGTCTTCGAGCCCGGCTCCACCGGCAAGCTGTTCACCCTCGCCGCGGCGATCGAGGAGGGCACCACCACGCCCGAGTCCGAGTACGAGATCCCCTACGAGATGTACTTCGACGGGGAGCGGATCAAGGACTCCCGCTACCACCCCGATCAGCAGCTGACCACGGCCGGCATCCTCAAGAACAGCTCCAACGTCGGCACCGTGCAGATCTCCGAGACCCTCACCCCGCAGGTCCGCCACGACTACCTCAAGGCCTTCGGGCTGGGGGAGCGCACCGGCGTGGAGCTGCCCGGCGAGTCCGCCGGCATCGTCCACCCCGCTGACCAGTGGACCGGCCGCACCCGGTACACCACCTCCTTCGGCCAGGGCTACAGCGTCAACGCCCTGCAGATGGTCTCCGCCGTGGGCACCTTCGCCAACGACGGGGTGCGCGTCCAGCCCTCCCTGGTCAAGGGCATCCGCCAGGAGGACGGCTCCGTGCGGCCGCTCGGCGAGCCGGAGAGGACGCGCGTCGTCTCCAGCGAGACCGCCGAGACCATGCGCCAGCTCATGGACAACAACATCGACGACGGCGAGAACGTCGCGAGCGTCAGCGGCTACGCGGTCGCCGGCAAGTCCGGCACCGCCCAGGTGCCCGACGGCACCTACACCGCGTCCTTCATCGGCTTCGCCCCCGCGGACGATCCCGAGATCGTGGTCGGCGTGTTCCTGTTCGGCCTGGACACCTTCATCTCCGGCGGCCGCTCCGCCGCCCCCGCCTTCGCGGAGCTGACCACCTTCACCCTCCAGAACCAGGGCATCGCCCCCACCGGCAAGCCCGGCGTCGATCTGGAGGACGAGTGGTGAGCGCGGCACCCACCGACGCCCCGACCCCCGAGCCCGCGCGCCCGCGCCATCCGCTCGGCGTGAGCGTCGGAGAGCTCGCCGACGCGCTCGGCGCGGCCCGGCCGACGCCGGCCCCGTCGGCCGCTGGTTCCCAGCCGACCGCGGAGTCGCAGCCGACCGCGGAGTCCCCGTCGGCCGACGTGCGCCTCACCGGCGTCACCCTCGACTCCCGCTCCGCCCAGCCGGGCGATCTGTGGGCCGCCCTGCCGGGCGCGACCGCGCACGGCGCCCAGTTCGCCGCCCAGGCCGCGTCCTTCGGTGCGGTCCTCGCCCTGACCGACGAGGCCGGGCGCGAGCGCTGCGAGGCCGCGGGGCTGCCCGCCCTCGTCGTCGAGGATCCCCGCGCCGCGACCGCGACCGCCGCCGCGCTCGTGCTGGGACGGCCCGCGGAGCGCCTCGCGACCGTCGGCGTCACCGGCACCAACGGCAAGACCTCGATCACTACCGCGATCACCCGCACCCTGCAGGCCCTCGGCGTCAGCGCCGGGGTGATCGGCACCAGCGGCACCGCCTACCGCGACCCCCGCGGCACCGACCACGCCGTCGCGACCGTGCGCACCACCCCCGAGGCGCCCGAGCTGCACGGCATCCTCGCCCGCATGGTCGAGGACGAGGTGGCCGTGGCCTCCATGGAGGTCTCCAGCCACGCCCTGGTCCTCCACCGCGCCGACGAGGTCGTCTTCGACATCGCCTGCTTCACGAACCTCACCCAGGACCACCTCGACTTCCACGGCACCATGGAGGCGTACTACGAGGCCAAGCGCCTGCTGTTCACCCCCGAGCACTCCCGGCGCGGCGTCATCTGCGTCGACGACGAGTGGGGTCGCCGCCTCGCCCGCGAGGCGACCGTGCCGGTGACCACCTACGCCACCCTCCCCGGCGTCGAGGCCGACCACCGCGCGATCGACATCCGCCCCTCCGGCTACGGCAGCGACGTCACCGTCCAGGGCCCGGACGGCGAGCGGACCCTCCATGCCGCCCTGCCCGGACGCCACTACGTCGCCAACACCCTCGCCGCCGAGCTGATGCTCGCCGCGATCGGGCACAGCGGCCCCGAGGTCGTCCGCGCCCTCGGCGAGTCCGGCATCGTCCCCGGCCGCATGGAGCTCGTCGCCGAGTCGCCCGTGCGCGGGGTCGTGGACTACTCCCACACCGAGGACGCGCTCGAGCAGGCCCTGACCACCCTGCGCGCCGTCCCCGGCACCCGCCGCGTGCTGGTCGTCATGGGCGCCGGCGGCGACCGCGACCGCACCAAGCGCCCCCACATGGGTGCCGTCGCCGCACGCCTGGCCGACGTGGTGATCGTCACCGACGACAACCCTCGCACCGAGGACCCCGCGGACATCCGCGCCGAGGTCCTCGCCGGCATCCCGGGCGACACGAACGCGCAGGTCTACGAGGTCGACGGGCGCGGTGCCGCGATCGAGCTCGCCGCGTCCCTCGCCGACGTGTCCGACACCATCCTGGTGGCGGGCAAGGGAGCGGAGACGGGCCAGCAGATCGGCGGTATCGTCCATCCGTTCGACGACCGCCTCCGACTGCGCGACGCGCTGGCCGCGGCCGCGACGGAGGACGGGCGCGTCGACGCCGACGACACGGACGAAGGACGCTGAGCATGCTCGAGACCACGACACGGGACATCGCCGCCCTCACCGGCGGAGAGCTCGTCGGCGGTGCCACCGGTGACGAGCTCGTCACCGGCACCGCACGCATCGACTCCCGCGAGGTCGGACCCGGCGACCTGTTCGCCGCCTTCGCCGGCGAGCACGTCGACGGCCACGACTACCTCGACGTCGCCCGCACCGCCGGCGCCGCCGCCTCCCTGGTCAGCGAGGACCGCGGCGTGCCCGCCGTTCGCGTCGACGACGTGCGCGAGGCGCTGTCCGTCCTCGCCCGAGCCCAGCTCGAGCGGGCCCGCAGCGAGAACCCCGACCTCGTCGTCCTCGCCGTCACCGGCAGCGCCGGCAAGACCGGCACCAAGGACCTGCTGGGCACCATCCTGTCCGCGGCGGGGGAGACCATCGCCCCCGTCGGCAGCTTCAACAACGAGCTCGGCCTGCCGCTCACCGTGCTGCGCCTGGCAGAGTCCACCCGCTACCTGGTCCTGGAGATGGGCGCCCGCGGCATCGGCCACATCGCCCAGCTCACCGACATCGCCCGCCCCGACGTCTCCCTCGTCCTCAACGTCGGCTCCGCCCACCTCGGCGAGTTCGGCAGCGTCGACGCGATCGCCCAGGCCAAGGGCGAGCTCGTCGAGGCGCTCGCGCCCACCGGCCGCGCGATCCTGAACGCCGAGGACCGCCTCGTCGCCGCGATGACCGAGCGTTCGCAGGCGCCCGTGGTCACCTGGGGCTTCTCCACCGGCGACGTGCGCGGCGCGGACCTCGCCCTGGACGAGCAGGCCCGCATCACCCTCGATCTCATCGTCCCCGAGGGCCTGACCACCCTGGCAGGAGACGCGATCCCCGCCGGACGCCACGGCGTCCACCCCGACCTGCTCGGCGAGCACCAGGCCGCCAACGTCCTCGCCGCGCTCACCGGCGCGCTCGTCGCGGGCGTCGCCCCCGCCGCCGCGGCCGCCGCGCTCGAGGGCGCGACCCTCGCCTCCGGCCAGCGCATGCAGGTGCGGCGCGCCGGCGGTGCGCTCGTCATCGACGACGCCTACAACGCCAACCCCGACTCCATGAAGCAGGCGCTGAAGACCCTCGCGCACCTCGGCCGCACCCACCGCACCATCGCGGTGCTCGGCGAGATGCTCGAGCTCGGCCCGGACTCGGTGCGCCTGCACGACGAGATCGGCCGCCTCGCGGTGCGCCTGAACATCTCCCAGCTGTACGTCGTCGGAGACGGCGCCGCCCCGATCCACCACGGCGCGAGCCTCGAGGGCTCCTTCGGCGGGGAGTCGGAGTACCTGGACAGCGTGGACGAGGCGATCGCTGTGCTAGAACGGACCGTGCGGCCCGGTGACGCGGTGCTGCTGAAGTCCTCCCGGGACGCCGGTCTGCGCCGGATCGCCGACCCCCTCGTGGAGCACCTGACCCAGCACGGCGGCCACGCCGCGACCACCCAGACGGGAGACGACGCATGATCGCGATCATCATCGCGGGTGCACTCGCCCTGCTGCTCTCCATCCTCGGCACCCCGGTGTTCATCAAGGTGCTGGAGCGTCGCGGGTACGGCCAGTTCGTCCGCGACGACGGCCCCACCACCCACGCCACGAAGCGCGGCACCCCCACCATGGGCGGCGTCGCGATCATCCTCGCGGTGCTGGCGGCCTACTTCCTCACCCACCTGGTGCTGTGGACCCCGCCGACCGTCTCCGTGCTGCTGGTGCTGTTCCTCATGCTGGGCCTGGCGGTCGTCGGCTTCCTCGACGACTACCTCAAGATCTCCCAGCAGGACTCCACCGGTCTGCGCCCCCGCTACAAGCTCTTCGGCCAGTTCGTGGTCGCCACCGTGTTCGCGGTCCTCGCGCTGCTCTTCCCTGACGGGCAGGGCCGCACCCCCGCCTCGACGAACATCTCCTTCGTGCGTGACATCCCGTGGCTGGACCTCGCCTTCGCCGGCTCCGTGGTCGGGTTCATCCTCTTCGCGATCTGGGCGAACTTCCTCGTCGCCGCCTGGTCCAACGGCGTGAACCTCACCGACGGCCTGGACGGCCTCGCCACCGGCGCCACCATCCTGTTCACCGCCGCGTACCTCATCATCAGCTTCTGGCAGTGGCGGCAGACCGACGTCCTGGACCTCACCGGCGGTCACGGCTACCAGGCCCGCGACCCTCTGGACACGGCCGTGCTGTGCGCGGCGCTGATCGGCGCCTGCGTCGGCTTCCTGTGGTGGAACACCTCCCCGGCCAAGATCTTCATGGGCGACACCGGCTCCCTCGCCCTCGGCGGCGCGATCGCGGGCCTGACCATGGTCTCCCGCACCGAGCTTCTCGGCGCGATCATCGGCGGCCTGTTCGTGGTGATCTCCCTGTCCGTGATCATCCAGGTCACCAGCTTCAAGCTCACCGGCAAGCGCGTCTTCCGCATGGCCCCGTTGCAGCACCACTTCGAGCTCAAGGGCTGGAACGAGGTCACCATCGTGGTCCGCTTCTGGATCGTCGCCGGCCTCCTGGCCGGTGTGGGCCTGGGCCTGTTCTACCTCGACGCCCTGCCGAGGCTCGGCGCATGACCGCCGCCCCCCACGGCGCAGGTCCCGACAGCTCCACCCCCGTCGAGCAGCGCCCCTGGCCGGGCCTCGACGTCGCCGGGCTGCGGATCCTGGTCACCGGCTTCGGCGTCTCCGGCTACGCGATCGCCGACCAGACCATGCAGCGCGGCGCGCGCGTCCTCGTCGTGGACGGCAAGGACACCCCCGAGATCCGCGAGCGCATCCAGATCCTCGAGGTCCTCGGGGTCGAGTTCCGCCTCGGCGCCGAGCACACCACCGCCCTTCCCGCCGATCGCGAGATCGACCTCGTCGTCACCTCCCCGGGCTGGCGCCCCGACCAGCCGCTGCTCGCCGAGGCCGCGACCCGCGGCATCCCGGTGTGGAGCGAGATCGAGCTGGCGCGCCGCATGCAGGCGGCCGACGGGCCCGACTGGCTCGCCATCACCGGCACCAACGGCAAGACCACGACCGTCACCATGCTCGAGTCGATCCTGCGCGCCGCCGGACTGCGCGCCGTCGCCTGCGGCAACGTGGGCCTGCCCGTCATCGAGGCGGCCCTGGACCCCGAGGGCTACGACGTGCTCGCACTCGAGCTGTCCAGCTTCCAGCTGCACTGGACCGAGCACCTGGACTGCGAGGCCGCTGTCGTGCTGAACGTCAGCGCCGACCACCTCGACTGGCACGGCGGCGCCGAGGAGTACGCCCTCGCCAAGGGCAAGATCTTCGAGGGCGTGCGCACCGCCTGCGTGTACAACGTCGCCGACGAGACCACCCGGCGCCTGGTCGAGGAGGCCGACGTCGTCGAGGGCGCCCGCGCCATCGGCATCGGCCTCGGCGCCCCCGGCCCCTCCGAGCTCGGCGTCATCGACGGGATGCTCGTGGACCGCGCCTTCCACCCCGAGCGCCGCCGCGCCGCCGCGGAGCTCGCCACCCTCGAGGATCTCTCCCACCTCGGCGCCCAGGGCGCCGGCCCGCACGTGGTCCTTGACGCCCTGGCCGCCGCGGCCCTCGCCCGCGCCCACGGGGTCGAGGCCCACGCCGTCCGCGACGGACTGCGCGCCTACCGCATGGGCGACCACCGCGCCCAGCACATCGCCACGATCGACGGGATCGGGTTCGTCGACGACACCAAGGCCACCAACCCCGCGGCCGCCGCGGCCTCCCTGCGCGCCGCGGAGCGGGTCGTGTGGATCGCCGGCGGCGACGTCAAGGGCGCCGACCTCGACCCCCTCATCGCCTCCGCCGCCGACCGGCTCGTGGGCGTGGTCCTCCTCGGCGTCGACGAGACCCCGTTCACCACGGCTCTTCAGCGACACGCCCCCGAGGTCCCGGTCCGGCGCATCGATCCGGGCCAGACTGACGACGTCGCCGGGCGCACCCGGCTGATGGAGGACGCGGTGCAGGCCGCCCGCTCCCTCGCCGCGGCGGGGGACGTGGTGCTCCTGGCACCCGCAGCCGCCAGCCTCGACCAGTTCCGTGACTACGCGGAGCGGGGGGATCTGTTCGCGGCGGCTGTGACCCGACTGCCAGGAGAGCGCTCATGACGATGGAGGACACCCGCCGGGACAGCCGTCGGGGAACCGCCCGTCCTACCGGCCGCACCGCCGCATCCCGCCCCGAGCGCAGCACCGACGTGGTGCGCCCCGACGAGGAGCACCCGCTCGGCAACATCTCCGGCCGCGTCCGCGACGGAGTGGGCACCTGGCTGCGCTCCCCGGCCCTGGACTTCTACGGACTGATCATCGTCGGCGCCCTGCTCATCGGGGTCGGCCTGGTGATGGTGCTGTCCTCGAGCTCGGTCGGCAACATCTCCCGCGGCGCCTCCGGCTTCGCCGGCCTGATCCGCCAGGGCACCTTCGCCGGCATGGGGCTCGTGGGCCTCGTCGCCGCGGCCCTGATGCCGCCCGGCTTCTACCGCAAGGCCGCATGGGGGCTGTTCGGCCTGGGCCTGCTGCTGCAGAGCCTGGTGCACGTGCCCGGACTCGGCGTGGAGGTGTACGGCAACCGCAACTGGATCCAGATCGGCTCCCAGCGCCTCCAGCCCTCCGAGTTCCTCAAGCTCGCCCTCGCCGTCTGGCTCGGCGCGCTGCTGGCCATGAAGCGCCCCCTCCTGCACCGGCCCTTCCATCTGCTCTTCCCGCTCGTGCCCGGCGTCGGACTGGCGCTGGGCCTCGTGGTCCTCGGGCACGACCTCGGCACCACCCTCGTGATGGGCATGCTCGTCGCCGGCGCGGTGTGGGTCGCCGGCGTGCCCCGGCGCTGGTTCGCCCTCGCCGGCAGCGCCGCCCTCCTCGGTGTCGTGTTCCTGACCGTCACCAGCGCTAACCGCATGGCCCGCATCGGGAACTGGCTGCACGGCACCTGCGCCGGCGACTCCTGCCTCCAGTCCGAGCAGGGCCTCATGGGCCTGGCCGAGGGCGGCTGGTGGGGCGTGGGCCTGGGCCAGTCCCGCCAGAAGTGGGGCCGCCTGCCCGCCGCCGAGGACGACTACATCTTCGCCATCATCGGCGAGGAGCTGGGCCTGATCGGCACCCTCGGCGTGGTGCTGCTGTTCACCGCGCTCGCCCTGATCATGTTCCGCATGATCACCCGCCTGCACGACCCCTTCATGCAGATCACCGTCGCCGGGATCAGCGCCTGGCTGCTCGGCCAGGCCTTCGTGAACATGATGGTCGTCACCGGCCTGCTGCCCGTGATCGGCGTGCCCCTGCCGTTCATCTCCTCCGGCGGCTCCGCGCTGCTGGCCTCGATGACCGCACTCGGGGTGCTGCTCTCCTTCGCCCGGCGCGAGCCCGGCGCGCAGGAGGCCATCAGCGCCCGCTTCGGCAGCGTGCGCCGCTCCATCAGCGTGCTGCCCGCGCCCCGCGACGCGGGAGAGGACACCGGCCGCACCGCGCGCTCCGGACGCACCGGTCGCTCGGCCCGCACCGGCAGCACCGCCCGCACCGGCAGCACCACCCGCTCCACCCGCTCATCCCGCCGTGCCTCCCGCCGTGGAGGCACCTCCCGGAGGACCCGATGACCGCGACCCCGACCCCCGCCGCCTCCTCGTCCTCCTCCTCGGAGCCCGTGCGCGTCCTGCTCGCCGGCGGTGGCAGCGCCGGGCACGTCTCCCCGCTGCTCGCGACCGCCGCGCAGATCAGCCGCCGCGCCCCGGGCGCCGAGGTGCTCGTGCTCGGCACCGCCGAAGGGCTCGAGGCGGACCTCGTGCCCGCCGCCGGGTACGAGCTGGCCACCATCGAGAAGGTCCCCTTCCCGAGGAAGCCCGACGGTGCCGCGCTGCGCTTCCCCGGCCGCTTCGCCGGGACCTTGCGCGAGGTCCGCACCCTCATGCGCGAGCGCCGCATCGACGTGGTCGCCGGCTTCGGCGGCTACGTCTGCCCGCCCGCCTACCTCGCCGCCGCCTCCGCCCGCGTGCCGCTCGTAGTCCACGAGGCGAACCGCAGGCCGGGCCTCGCGAACCGGCTCGGCGCCCGCCGCGCCGCCGCCGTGCTCACCGCCTTCGACGGCTCCACCCTCCCCGGCGCCCGCCGCATCGGCATGCCGATGCGCGAGGGCATCGCCCACCTGGACCGCGCCGCCCGGCGTGAGCAGGCCGTGCGCGAGCTGGGTCTGGACCCCGAGCGGCCCGTGCTGCTGGCCACCGGCGGCTCCCTCGGCGCGCAACGCCTGAACGCCGCGGTCGCCGAGGCGGCCGACGACGTCCTCGCCGCCGGCGGGCAGATCCTCCACGTCACCGGCCGAGGCAAGGCCGAGGGGCTCACCGAGCGGCCCGGCTACCGGGTCCTCGAGTACGTCTCCGCCATGGAGGACGCCTACGCCGCCGCGGACCTGGCCCTGACCCGCTCCGGCGCCGGCACCGTCAGCGAGCTCACCGCCGTGGGCCTGCCCGCGGTGCTCGTGCCCCTGCCCATCGGCAACGGCGAGCAGGCGCTGAACGGCGAGCAGGTCGTCGCCGCCGGGGGCGCGACGATGATCCCCGACGCGGAGCTCGACGCCGACCGGCTGCGCCGCGACGTCCTGCCGCTGCTGCTGGACGGCACGCGCCGCACCGCCATGGCCGAGGCCGCCCGCGCCTTCGGCATCACCGACGCCGCCGAGGAGATGGCCGACGTGGTGATCGGCGTCGCACGCCGAGCCTGACCCGGCATCCCGTCCGCCCGGACTACGGTGGCCTCATGACTTCCGTGACCGGCTCCGCCCCGCAGCCTTCCCCCCGCACCATCCTGCGCCCCGGCGACGTCGTCACCCGCTCCGACTGGCCCGCCGACCGGCCCGTCCGCTCCGTGCACGTGGTCCGCATCGGCGGCGCCGGCATGAGCGCCGTGGCCCGGCTCGCCCTCGAGGCCGGCCTCGCCGTCAGCGGCTCCGACTCGCAGGACGGCCAGTTCATCGCCCCGCTGCGCGAGGCCGGCGCCCGCATCGGCATCGGCTTCGACGCCGCCCTGCTCGCCGACGACCTCGACCTCGTCATCGTCTCCACCGCCGTCCGCGCCGACAACCCCGAGGTGCGCGCCGCCCACGAGCGCGGCATCCCCGTGATCCACCGCGCCGCCGGGCTCGCGGGCCTGCTCGCCGGGCGCGAGCTCGTCGCCGTCGCCGGCACCCACGGCAAGACCACCACCACCGGCATGGCCGTCACCGCCCTGCGCGGCGCAGGCCTGGACCCCGCATGGGCGCTCGGCGCCGCCGTGCCCGACCTCGGCCGCAACGCCGGCTTCGGCGCGGATTCCGCCACCGGCCCCGGGGCCGGGTCGGCTCCGGCCGACGCGACCCCCGCGGTCGCCGTCGTCGAAGCCGACGAGTCCGACGGCTCCTTCCTCGCCTTCGCGCCGCGCTCGCTGGTCGTCACCAACCTCGAGCCCGACCACCTCGACTTCCACGGAGACGCCGCAACGCTCACCGCCGCGTTCGATGCACTGACCGACCAGATCCTGCCCGGCGGCACCCTCGTGGTGTGCGCCGACGACCCCGGTGCGGCGGCACTGGGGGAGCGGGCTGCCGCCCGCGGCGCGACGGTGCTGCGCTACGGCACCGCCGAGGGCGCCGATTGGCACCTGCGCGCCGAGCGCAGCGGCACCCGCGGCGCCGGCATCGAGATCGACACCCCGCAGGGCCTGCTCTCCGTCGAGCTCTCGGTCACCGGCCACCACAACGTCCTGAACGCCCTCGGCGCCCTCGCCGCGACCGCCGCGGCCGTGCCCGGCGCGGACCACGCCGCCCTTGCCGCGGGCCTGTCCACCTTCACCGGCGCCTCCCGCCGCTTCGACGTGGCCGGCACCGCCGGGGGAGTGACCGTGGTGGACGACTACGCCCACCACCCCCGCGAGGTCGCCGCGACCCTCGCCGCCGCCCGCGGCATCGTCTCCGCCCAGGCCGAGCCCGGGCGCGTGCTCGCCGTGTTCCAGCCGCACCTGTTCTCCCGCACCCGGGACTTCGCCGGCGACTTCGCCGCCGCGCTGGAGGCCGCCGACCGTGCTTGGGTGATGCCCGTCTATGCTGCCCGCGAGGACCCGGACCCCAGCACCACCGCCCGCACCATCACCGACCTCGCCGGGGGCACCGTCACCCCGCTCGACGCGGACGACGAGGTGCTCGGGCAGGTCCTCGCCGAGGCCCGCACCGGCGATCTGCTGCTGATGCTCGGCGCCGGCGACGTGGTCGAGACGACCCCCGACGTCCTCGAGGCGCTGCGGACGGCGGACCGGGGCCGCGCCTGATGGCTCGCCGCCCCACCGCACCGCGCCCCCGCCCGGGCGCATCCCGCCCGTCGGCGACAGGCGCGTCGGCCGCCTCCTCGGCGTCGGCCCCGTCGGCCCCCTCCGCCGCGTCCTCACCCTCCGCCGCGTCGGCACCGTCCGCGGCGTCCGCCGCACCGGCTCCGTCGGCCGCCTCTGCCGCGTCGGCGAACCGCGCCCCGCAGCGCACCGCCGCCCCTGCCGCGCGCTCGTCGGCCGCGAGCGCCCCGAGCGCCGCGAGCGCCGCCGACGCACCCGCGTCCCGCAACCGCACCCGCAGCCTCGGCCGCCCCGCGCCCACGGAGGCCGGTCGCCCGGCGCCCGCCGCGGCGCCCCCGGAGGAGCAGGAGGGCGGCCGCGTCGTCCAGGCCGCCGACCGGTTCCGCGACCTCGTGCGCGGCCGGCCCTGGCGGCGACGCCGCCGCGCGATCATCGCGGGCGGCCTCGCCACCGTGGTCGTGCTCGTCGCCGCCTTCGTCACCGCCGTGTTCCTCCCGGCGCTCCAGGTCCGCGACATCGCGATCGAGGGCACCGGCTACGTCTCCCAGGAGGACGTGCGCGCCGCCGTCGCCGGCCGCGAGGGCGACAGCGTGCTGCTGCTGCCCACCGGCGACATCGAGGCCCAGGTCGAGGAGGTCCCCGGCATCGCCTCCGCGACGGTCGAGCGCGCCTGGCCCGACGGCATGCGCGTCAGCGTGACGGAGGCGACCCCGGTCGCCCAGCTGACCCGCACCGACGGCTCCGTCGCCGTGCTCGACGCCGAGGGGCATGAGCTGCCCGCCGCCGCGGCCGAGGGAGCGACCCTCGTGCCGCTGGCCGTGCAGTCGGGCTCCGCCGACCCCGACGGCGCGGCGACCGCCATGA
Organism: Brachybacterium aquaticum; assembly: GCF_014204755.1. NCBI lineage: Bacteria > Bacillati > Actinomycetota > Actinomycetes > Micrococcales > Dermabacteraceae > Brachybacterium > Brachybacterium aquaticum. Next base: position 2,046,810 of record NZ_JACHLZ010000001.1, on the reverse strand, counting down.
GCGAGGTCCTCGCGGGCCTCCCGGACCCCCTGCGCGGCGCGGTCCGCGACATCACCGCCTCGAGCCCCAGCGACGTGACCCTCACCCTCGCCCTCGAGGACGGCGGCACCAAGACCGTGGTGTGGGGCGACTCCGCCGACGCCGAGCTCAAGGGCGAGGTGGTCCAGGCGCTGCTGGGCCAGGCCGGGACCGTCATCGACGTCTCCTCCCCGGTCGCGCCCGTCACCCGCTGACGCGCACCCCCACCCTCCGACCTCCGTGCGGCGGTGATCTGTCCCGCCTCGGGCACGACACGCGCCCTTTGTGTTTGCGAACCGGTCCCGACGTCCTTAGCGTCGACAGAAAGGAGAGGCGCCCCGAAGTCCGAACCTCAACTCGAGGTCTAGGGTTTCGGAGGACCGCGACCAGGCGCGACGCTGGCCCCTCTCCCTGAGGAAACCCAAGAGCAAGGACCAAACGTGGCCGGAACCCAGATCTCCCTCGCAGTCATCAAGGTCGTCGGTGTCGGCGGCGGAGGTGTCAACGCCGTCAACCGCATGATCGAGTCGGGGCTGAAGGGCGTCGAGTTCATCGCGATCAACACCGACGCCCAGGCGCTGCTGATGTCCGATGCGGACGTCAAGCTCGACGTCGGCAAGGAGATCACCCGCGGTCTCGGCGCCGGCGCGGATCCTGAGGTCGGCAAGAAGGCCGCCGAGGACCACGCCGAGGAGATCGAGGAGGTCCTGCGCGGGGCCGACATGGTCTTCGTGACCGCGGGTGAGGGCGGCGGCACCGGCACCGGCGGCGCCCCCGTGGTCGCCAAGATCGCCCGCAGCCTCGGCGCCCTGACCATCGGCGTGGTCACCCGCCCCTTCACCTTCGAGGGCCGTCGCCGCTCCACCCAGGCCGAGTCCGGCATCGCCGCGCTCCAGGCCGAGGTCGACACCCTCATCGTCATCCCCAACGACCGCCTGCTCTCCATCGCGGACAAGCAGGTCTCGATGCTGGACGCGTTCAAGTCCGCGGACCAGGTCCTCCTCTCCGGTGTCCAGGGCATCACCGACCTGATCACCACCCCGGGCCTGATCAACCTCGACTTCGCCGACGTGAAGTCCGTGATGCAGGGCGCCGGTAGCGCCCTCATGGGCATCGGCTCCGCCCGCGGCGACGACCGCGCCCTCCAGGCCGCCGAGCTCGCCGTCTCCAGCCCCCTGCTCGAGGCCTCGATCGACGGCGCCTACGGCGTGCTGCTCTCCATCCAGGGCGGCAGCGACCTGGGACTGTACGAGGTGTCCGAGGCGGCCCGCCTGGTCCAGGAGGCCGCGCACCCCGACGCGAACATCATCTTCGGCTCCGTCATCGACGACGCCCTGGGCGACGAGGTCCGCGTGACCGTCATCGCCGCGGGCTTCGAGGGCGGCGGCCCCTCGCCGCGCCAGGACCTCGCCCCGCAGCACCGCCCCGCCGCCCGCACCGAGCAGGGCTCCGCCCGCCCGGCCGTGCAGCAGCGCCCCGCGGTCCAGCAGCGTCCCGCCCAGGAGCAGCGTCCCGCGCAGGGTGCCGCGGCCCCGGGCGCCTGGGGCCAGCCCCAGCAGGCGTTCTCCCCGTCGCGCCCGAGCGCCTCGGAGCCCGAGACCGAGGTCATCGACCCGGCCGACGTCGAGGACGGCGGCTACGACCAGCAGCGCGTCGCCCCGCAGCCCGCGCCCCGCGCCCCCGAGCGCGAGGCCGCGCGCCCGCCGCACATCGAGGAGCCCCCGGCGGACGACGACGACCTCGACCTGCCCTCCTTCCTGAAGTGACGGTCACCCGGTGACCTCCACCCTCGGCGCACGGGCCCCGCGACTTCGCGGGGCCCGTGCCCTGTTCACGGGCCGCGACGGCGGCGTCAGCACCGGCGACCACGCGAGCCTGAACCTCGCCCGCCACGTCCGCGACGACGACGCGGCCGTCATCGAGAACCGCTCCCGGCTCGCCGCCGAGATCGGTGCGCCGCTGGTGTTCGTGGACCAGGTCCACTCCGCCGACGTGCACGTCCTTCCCGCCACCGGCGAGGCGCCCGTGGTCACGGCCGACGCGATCGTCACCGGCCGTGAGGACGTGGCGCTGGCGATCATGGTCGCCGACTGCCTGCCCGTGCTGCTCTCCGATCCGGTCTCCGGCGTGATCGCCGTCGCGCACGCCGGCCGCAAGGGCCTGCTCGGCGGGGTGCTCGAGGCGACCGTCGCGGCGATGACCGAGCTCGGCGCGAGACCCGGCGACCTCACCGCCTCCATCGGCCCGGCCATCTGCGGCGCCTGCTACGAGGTGCCGGAGGACATGCGGGCCGACGCCGCCGCCCGGATCCCCGCCACCGCCTCGACCACGACGTGGGGCACGCCCGCGCTCGACCTGCGCGCCGGCGCGGTCGCGATCCTGCAGGGGGAGGGGTTCGCGCAGGACGCGATCGACGCCGACCACCCCTGCACCCTCGAGGACGAGCGGTTCTTCTCCTACCGCCGCAGCGCCACCACCGGGCGCTTCGCCGGAGTGCTGCGCCGCGCCTGAGCCGCGACCCGCCGATGTGACCTCCGTCGGCGTCGCCACGACACGCACGACACGCCGGGCGCCTCCCGGTGAGGCCGGAATCCCTGCGGTACGTTCGTCGCACAGGGCCCCCGCGCACTCCCCGTGCTTCCCCGGGGCCCAGGTCAGCGTGAACAACGGAACCGGGAGATCTGCGATGGGAACCTGGCGCAACGCCATGGTCGCACTCGGCCTCGCCAACGAGGTCGACGACGAGTACTACGAGGACGAGGGGTACCGCCAGGAGGAGACTTCCTCGTCCCGCCGCACCGAGCGTGGCCCCGAGCCCGCCGCCGAACGGGAGGCCCAGGTGACCCCGATCCGCCAGCATTCCAACGTGGTCGCGATGGCCCCGGCAGTGGAGGAGTCGATGCAGCGCATCACCACGATCCATCCGCGGTCCTACAACGACGCCAAGGCGATCGGCGAGTCCTTCCGCGACGGCGTGCCGGTCATCATGAACCTCTCCGACATGCAGGACGGCGACGCCAAGCGCATGGTCGACTTCTCCGCCGGCCTGGTCTTCGGCCTGCGCGGCACCATCGAGCGCGTCACCTCCAAGGTGTTCCTGCTCTCCCCGGAGTTCGTCCAGGTCGACGGGGACACCTCGGCCGACGAGGGCAGCTTCTACAACCAGAGCTGAGGTCCTGTGCAGCTCATCGCCGGAATCCTCTACCTCGCGGTACTCGTCTACCTGCTGCTGCTCATCGCGCGGCTGGTGCTCGAGTGGATCCAGAGCTACGCCCGCGAGTACCGGCCCAAGGGTCTCGCGCTGGTGCTCTTCGAGGTCGTGTTCACGCTGACCGACCCCCCGGTGAAGGGGCTGCGCCGACTCATCCCGCCGCTGCGGCTCGGGGCCATCGCCCTGGACCTCAGCCTCATGATCCTGCTGATCGTGGGCTGGATCCTACTGCGGGTGCTCGGCTCCCTCGCCATGTGACATGACGTGCGGCACGGGGTGAGCCCAGCCGCTCCACGAGCCCTCGGGGCCCGGCGCACCAGCGCCGGGCCCCGTCGCGTTCGGCGCGGATGTGATCCCTCCGCCGTTCTCCGCTCGCATTCAGTCGTCGGCCCGGCATCCGCTAGGCTGTCGACACCGCGCCACCGCGCGACTCCGTCTCCAGAACGATGAAAAGGTGACCCATGGCTCTGATGCCCGAAGACCTGATGAATCAGCGGTTCACCCCCGTCCGGTTCTCCGAGGGCTACGACATGGACGAGGTCGACAACTTCCTCGACAACGAGGTCGAACCCCGCCTGAAGGAACTGATCTCCGAGAACGAGCGCCTGAAGAAGGAGCTCGAGGAGGCCCACAACCGCATCGCCGAGCTCGAGTCCGGCGCGCCCGCCGCCGTCCCGGCCGAGGAGGCCGAGGCCGCCGGTGACGAGGTCGACGCCGACGCTCCCACCGCCTCCGCGGTCCCCGTCACCGGCTCCGCCGATGACGTCGAGGCCGCCGACGAGACCGCTCCGCAGGCCGTCGTCGAGGAGGAGGTCACCCCGCAGCCCGCGCCCGTCGCGGCCGCCCCGGTCCAGGAGACCCCGGACCAGTCCGCCGCTGGCATCATCGCCCTGGCGAACCGTCTGCACGACGAGTACGTCAAGAACGGCGAGGACGAGCGCGACCGCCTCATCAGCGAGGCCAACGAGGAGCACAAGCGCATCGTCGGCGAGGCCGAGGAGAAGTCCCGCAGCACCCTCGCCGACCTCGAGACCAAGAAGTCCGAGCTCGAGAAGACCATCGACGGCCTGCGAAACTTCGAGCGCGACTACCGCAACCGTCTGCGCAACTACCTCGAGAACCAGCTGCGCGATCTCGACACCAGCGAGACGCAGGAGACCCAGGCGAACTCCGGTCTGTGAGCGCCGAATCCTCCGCGCCGACGAGCGCCGGACCCTCGCGGTCCGGCGCTCGTCGCCGTCTCAGCCGCACCGCGGTGCTCGTCACGATCGCGGTGATCGCCGTGGTGCTGCTGGTTGTCGACCAGGTCACCAAGAACTGGGCCGAAGCGAACCTGCCGCTGCTCGAGCCGCAGCCCTTCCTCGGCGAGTTCCTCCAGCTGACCCTGCTGTACAACACGGGCGCGGCCTGGGGGATGGGTGAGGGGATCACCCCGGTCGTGACCTGCCTGCAGATCGCGATCGTGATCGGCGTGATCGTGTTCGCGGTCCGCTCCGTGCGCTCGCCCTGGTACACCCTCGCCCTCGGCCTGATCATGGGCGGCGCCCTCGGCAACATCCACGACCGCCTGCTGCGGGCCCCCGGTCCGTTCCACGGCGCCGTGGTCGACTTCCTCCAGTTCGGCCGCATCCCCGTGATCAACTACGACTGGCCCGTGTTCAACATCGCCGACATGGCCGTGGTGGGCGGCGCGATCCTCGTGATCCTGCTCGGCCTGCTCGGCCAGGACGCGGACCCCGCGCGTGCGGAGGCCGAGGCCCGGGAGATCGCCGCCGCGGAGGCTGCCGCCGCGCCGGATGACGAGGCCGCCGCCGAGGAGCCCGCCGCCCCGCAGGCCCCGTCGGCCGAGAGCGATCGCCCGGAGGAGCGATGAGCTCCTCGCGCACCCTCATGGTCCCCGACGGCCTCGCCGGAGAACGGGTCGACGTGGGCATCTCGCGCATGCTCGGCCTGTCCCGCACACGCGCCGCGGACCTGGTCAGCGCCGGACACGTGCTCGTGGACGGCCAGGTGCCCGCCCGCTCCACCCGTCTCGAGCCCGGGGCGATGGTGGACGTCGAGCTGCCCGACGAGAAGCCCGCCGTGCAGGTGCGGCCCCAGATCGCCGAGGGCATGAGCCTCGTCCACCAGGACGACGACATCGTCGTGATCGACAAGCCCGTGGGCGTGGCCGCGCACCCCAGCGCCGGCTGGTCCGGTCCCACCGTGCTCAGCCACCTCGCCGCCGCCGGCGTCTCCATCAGCACCAGCGGCGACCCCGAGCGGCAGGGCATCGTCTCCCGCCTGGACGTGGGCACCAGCGGCCTCATGGTCGTCGCCCGCACCGAGCGCGCCTACACAACCCTCAAGGACGCCTTCCGCGCCCGCGAGGTCGGCAAGGTCTACCACGCCGTCTGCCAGGGCGCCCCCGATCAGCCCGAGGGCACCATCGAGGCGCCCATCGGCCGCTCCCCGAACCACGACTACAAGTTCGCGGTGCGCCGCGACGGCAAGCACTCGGTCACCCACTACTCGACCCTCGAGCCGCTCCACGGCGCGACCCTGCTGCGGGTGAAGCTGGAGACCGGCCGCACCCACCAGATCCGCGTGCACATGGCCGCGCTCCACCACCCACTGGTCGGCGACCCGCTCTACGGCGCGGACCCCACCCTCGCCGCCCGCGTGGGCCTCGTCCGGCAGTGGCTGCACGCCATGGAGCTGACATTCCTCCACCCGGTCACCGGCCAGGAGGTCACCTTCACCTCCCGGTACCCGCGTGATCTGCAGGACGCCCTGGACGCGCTGCGCACCCTCTGAACCGCCCGCCCGATACGGTCGTGGCATGAGCGACGAGCAGCCCTCCACCGCGCTGACCCCCACCCGCGAGGCAGCCCTGGCCCGCCCCGACTTCCCGTACGCGCGGGTCGCCGCGCGCCTCGGCGTCCCGGCCGACGAGGCCGAGCTGGTGCTGCGCGACGACGACCGGGCCCGCGCCGCGATCGCCGGCGCGGTCGAGGAGTTCCTCGCGGCCGACGACGACCGCCGTGCCGGGCGCACCCCCGCCTCGCCGCTCGCCCTGGACCCCGACTTCCCGACCGGGGTGGGCATGGCGCTGGTTGGTGCGGCGGTGCTGTGGGACGCCCGCGACCTCGTCGCCAAGGTCGCGCTGCGCGTGGCGAAGGACCACCACGAGGACGGGGCCGACGAGCTCGCCGCCAGCTACATCGCGCTCGTGCAGGAGTCGGTGGACCCCGGCGAGGACACAGAGGCCGACACCCTCGCCTGGGCCGCCCAGTCGCTGCTGGTCGCCGTGCTGCAGCGCACCGGCGACGGCGCCCGGGCCGACGAGATCGCCCGCGACCTCGCCGCCCACTCCATCCCGCTGGACCTCTGGCGCGACGACGACCCGACCCTGCCCGACGACTCCATGGCCTGGCACGGCGGCGCCTTCGTGGGCGGCATCCCGCCCCGCCGCGACGAGCGCTCGCTCAGCTACGAGGACGTCCACGACTACATGAATGCGCTCCTGGCGGACATGGAGCGCGAGCAGCAGGCGGAGGACGACGGGGCCTGACTCCGGGCGCGGGCGGTGACCCGCCACCCTGATGCCTCGTCGAGTGTCGGACCCCGCCCGTACCGTGTCCGCATGACGACCGGGGACCTGCTCGCACTGCCCACCGGCTCGGCCGAGGACGACTTCTACGACCTCGTCGAGGAGGCGGGGGAGCAGTCGATCGCCCGGCTGCTCGCGGAATGCCGGGTCGTGGATCCGGATGCGCCGGGGCAGGTCGTGTCTGGGCTCGAGGAGCTGGCCGCAGCCCTGGCCGATGCGCTCCTGGACGAGGAGCTGGGAGCACCGCGCGGGATCTCCCCGCATTCGCCTCTGCGCGACCATCCCGACTTCCCCCGGGTGCTCGGCCTTCGCGTCCTCGGTGCACAACACCTTCACGACGCCCTCGCGCGCAGCACCGGCGCTGCGCTCCTGGCCGGGCTGCTCGCACGGCACCGGCTGCTCGAGGGCGAGCGGACGGAGGCGCTGGAACTCGCGGTGCTCGCTGCATCACTCGGGAGCAGCTCCTCCAGCTCCCACACCGGATTGGCGTTCGGGGTGCTCGCCGCCGCGCTCGAGCAGTGCGGAGGCCGTCGCCAGGCCGCCGGGCTCCGCCTGCTGCTGGAGACCGCCGGGGTCGAGGTCGAGGCCTGGCGGGACGCGGGGGAGTGGGCGACCTGCGCACCGTGGACAGATGGCACCCGGTTCTCCGAGATGATCGCGTTCTCGCCCCGCGCCGAGTGGCGAGCGCCGTACCCGGACGACGATCCCCGGACCGACTGGGCCGGGTGGCAGGAGCGCACTGCACGCATGGAGCGCTTCGGCCTGTGGCACTTCTTTCGGCGGAATCGCGGAGCGTACCTCCCCGGCGAGCAGATGCTTCTGAACCTCGAGGACCTTGCGATCCAGGAGGAGTGGGAGTACCTCTGAGCGGGGCGTCGCTGCCTAGCTCTCCGTACGCTCGGGCTCCCAGCCGGATGAGTACTTCTGCGCATGCCACACGGCGACGTCGAAGACGCGGAGGAGGGAGAGATCCTTCCCGTGCGTGCTCCGCTCACGGATCGTCGTGAGCTGCTCGTGGAGTCCGTTCTCTCGGAGAGCCCGTTCGAGATCCGCCCAGAACCTTCTGCTGTTCGCGGCTCCGACCGCCTCACCGACCTTGCTGTCCCAGATCGGGAAGAGGTGCGGACGTTTTCGATGGAGCAGCTTGCTCACGCGCGTAGAACCGAACCCGACCTTCCGCCCGCCCTCGTCGATTCCAGAACGCAGGTTCCACAGCTGCCAGCCGGGCGTCTCTCTGTGAGCCATCAGAGTGGGGTACATCGCCTCTGCCCGGCCATCGTCCGGTGAATCCTCGGGCGCCCACAGCACCGCGTCCTCGGGGATCGCTCTGAGGAGCTCACTGATGCGGTCCTTGCGACGGTGGAGGAACTCCACAAGCGCATCAGACCCGACCGGCACGCTCAGCAACGACAGGGCGGCCAGATCGGATGACGTGATCTGATCCCAGGTGTTGTTCTCGGGTTCCAAGGTGTCGAAACACGATCCGGCGAAGTAGGGAACGGTCGGCTCGTCGTAGTCGCCGTCGGGGAGCTTGCGCGAGTTCCTGAACTCATCCGGAAGGGGACGCGGGTCCTCGGAATTCTTCGGTCGGGTGAAGGCCAAGCGCGACGAATAGTAGTCGTCGACTCGCGCGACGGCTTCGTGGGTTCTGTCGAGCGCCAGGATGGTCGGGATCGCGAACGGAGACATCGGCTCTTCCCAGTGCAGAGGGGCAGATAGAAGGAGGCTCACCCGGCCGCCGGCCGTCCAACGGGGAAACGGTCGCGGCGAAGGCATTGATGATGGATGGTGAATCGCCCGGTCGCTTTGCGCCCGCCGCGCCGTACCCTGCGGGCATGACGACTCCACGGGGCGCCCTCCTCACGGGCAGCGTGAACTACGACGACGCCGAGAAGACCATGCGCACGGTCGCCGACATCCTCGGTCGCCACGTCGGCCGCATCCCCGACGGCGAGGTCGGCAAGAGGTTCCACTGGATCATGTTCCAGCCCGACGTGCTCGGCGAGGCCGACGGGATCGAGCGGGTCGGGGACGCGCCGATCCCCTTCAAGGCCGGGCTCGACGCCCGCCCCCTGCGCCTGGCCGATGGGGTCGAGGCCGCCGAGATCACCCTGCCGCCGCTCGGCTACGCCGACGCCGCCCTCGCCTCCTACGGGATCTTCACCCGCCTGCGCGAGGAGGGCGCGATCCCCGCCGGGATCCGCTTCCAGGTCTCCCTGCCCACCCCCGTCGCCGTGATCTCCTCCTTCTTCTCCGGCGACGACCGCGTCGCGATCGAGCCGGTCTACGCCGACGCGCTGCTCGGCGAGCTCGAGCAGATCCTCGAGGCGATCCCGCACGAGGACCTCGCGATCCAGTGGGACGTGGCCAGCGAGCTGGGGATCCTCGAGGTCGCGGCCGGCTACGGCAGCCCGATGACCGGCTGGTGGGGCGAGGAGGTGCTCGGCGGGATCGTCGCGCGCCTGGCCGCCCTGGTCGACGCCGTGCCCACGGACGTCGAGGTCGGCGTGCACCTCTGCTACGGCGATGCGGGCGAAAAGCATTTCGTCGAGCCCACCGACACCGCGACCCTGGTCCGCCTCGCCAACGCGCTGGTCGACTCCGCGACCCGGCAGCTGTCCTGGCTGCACCTGCCCGTCCCGATCTCCCGCGACGACGAGGCGTACTTCGCCCCGCTCGCCGAGCTCGCCCGGGTGCCTGAGCTGTACCTCGGCCTCGTCCACCGCGAGGACGGCCCCGAGGGTGCGCGCAGGCGCATCGCCGCCGCGAACAGCGCCGTGCGGCAGAGCTACGGCGTCGCCACCGAGTGCGGCATCGGCCGCGCCCCGGAGGGCACCACCGAGGGCATCCTCACCACCCACGCCGAGGTCGCCGACCCCCGCTGAAGACCCGCCGCATTCCCGACACGCCGGACGCGCCGGGGTGACCTCTCCGACCCCCTCCTGAGCCCCTCTAAAGGCCCCGTCGGGACTACGCTGGAGCGCATGGCTTCTGCGGGTACCGATGACTTCGTCCACCTCCACGTCCACACGGACTACTCGCTCCTGGACGGGGCCGCGAAGATCGACAAGCTCGTCGCTGAGACGGTGAACCTCGGCCAGCAGGCGGTGGCGATCACCGACCACGGCTACCTCTTCGGCGCCTACGAGTTCTACCGGACCGCGAAGAGCGCGGGCGTGAAGCCGATCATCGGCATCGAGGCGTACGTGACTCCCGGGACGAGCCGTCATGACCGCACCCGCGTGCAGTGGGGGACCAAGGAGCAGCAGGCGGCGGGCGACGATGTCTCCGCCCGCGGCGCCTACACCCACATGACGCTGCTGTCGAAGTCCACCGAGGGCATGCACAACCTCTTCCGCCTCGGCTCGGCCGCGTCCCTGGACGGGCAGATGGGCAAGTGGCCCCGCATGGACCGCGAGATCCTCGCGAAGTACGCGCCGGGCCTGATCGCCACCTCCGGCTGCCCCTCGGGCGAGGTGCAGACCCGCCTGCGACTGGGCCAGTTCGACGAGGCCGTGAAGGCCGCCGGCGAGTTCCAGGACATGTTCGGCAAGGAGAACTACTTCATCGAGCTGATGGACCACGGGCTCGACATCGAGCAGCGGGTCACCAAGGACCTGCTCGAGGTCGCGAAGGCCGTGGGTGCGCCGCTTGTGGCCACGAACGACCTCCACTACGTCACCGAGCAGGACGCCACCATCCAGGACGTGCTGCTGTGCATCAACTCCGGCTCGCGACTGAACGACCCCGATCGCTTCAAGTTCGGCGGCTCCGGCTACTTCCTGAAGTCCGCGCAGCAGATGCGCGAGCTGTTCCGCGAGTTCCCCGAGGCGTGCGACAACACCCTGCGGATCGCCGAGATGTGCGACGTGTCCTTCTCCACCACGGACGACGGTGCGAACTACATGCCCCACTTCCCGGTCCCGGGCGGCGAGGACGAGGAGTCCTGGTTCGTCAAGGAGGTCCAGGGCGGGCTCGAGTACCGCTACCCCTCCGGGATCCCCGACGAGGTCCAGAAGCGCGCCGACTACGAGGTCGGGATCATCCTGCAGATGGGCTTCCCGGGCTACTTCCTGGTCGTCTCGGACTACATCAAGTGGGCGAAGGAGCAGGGCATCCGCGTGGGACCGGGCCGTGGCTCGGGTGCGGGCTCCATGGTCGCCTACGCCATGCGCATCACCGACCTCGACCCGATCGAGCACGGCCTGCTGTTCGAGCGGTTCCTGAACCCCGACCGCGTGTCCATGCCGGACTTCGACGTCGACTTCGATGATCGCCGCCGCGGCGAGGTCATCGAGTACGTGACCCGAAAGTACGGCGACGACAAGGTCGCCCAGGTGGTCACCTACGGCGTCATGAAGACCAAGAACTCGCTCAAGGACGCCGCGCGCGTGCTCGACTACCCCTTCTCCATGGGGGACAAGATCACCAAGGCGCTGCCGCCCGCGGTGATGGGCAAGGACATCCCGATCAACGGGATCTTCGACCCGGAGCACAAGCGCTACGCGGAGGCGACCGAGTTCCGTCGCATGCACGACGAGGACCCCGACATGCAGAAGGTCGTCGGGATCGCCAAGGGCGTGGAGGGCCTGACCCGCGGCTGGGGCGTGCACGCCTGCGCGGTCATCATGTCCAGCCACACCCTCACCGACATCATCCCGATGATGCGCCGCCCGTCGGACGGCCAGATCATCACCCAGTTCGAGTACCCGACCTGCGAGACCCTCGGTCTGCTGAAGATGGACTTCCTGGGGCTGCGCAACCTCACCGTGCTCTCCGACGCGGTGCTGAACATGGAGCGCAACGGGAAGACCCCGCCGGACCTGGAGACCCTTCCGTTCGACGACGAGAAGACCTACGACCTGCTCCAGCGCGGCGACACGCTGGGCGTGTTCCAGCTGGATGGCTCGGGCATGCGCACCCTGCTGCGCCAGATGAAGCCGGACAAGTTCGGCGACATCACCGCCGTCTCTGCGCTGTACCGCCCGGGCCCGATGGGCATGGGCTCGCACACCAACTACGCGCTGCGCAAGAACGGCCTGCAGCCCATCACCCCGATCCACCCCGAGCTGGAGGAGCCGCTCGCGGAGATCCTGGGGGAGACCTACGGCGTGCTGGTCTACCAGGAGCAGGTCATGCAGACCGCGCAGAAGGTCGCGGGCTACTCGCTCGGCGAGGCGGACATCCTCCGCCGCGCCATGGGCAAGAAGAAGAAGGCGGAGCTGGACAAGCAGTACGTCTCCTTCGAGGCCGGCATGAAGGAGCGCGGCTACTCCGACGCCGCGGTCGCGGCGCTGTGGGAGACGCTGCTGCCCTTCGCGGACTACGCGTTCAACAAGTCCCACTCCGCCGCGTACGGCGTGGTGTCCTACTGGACCGCGTACCTCAAGGCCAACCACCCCACCGAGTACATGGCCGCACTGCTCACCTCCACGCAGGAGAACCGCGACCGCCTGGGCCTGTACCTCGGCGACTGCCGCCACCGCGGCATCACGGTGCTGCCCCCGGACGTGAACGAGTCGGACCTGTACTTCTCCGCCGTCGGCGACGACATCCGCTTCGGCCTGTCCGCGATCCGCAACGTCGGCGCGAACGTCGTCGAGGAGATCATCAAGGCGCGCGAGGAGAAGGGCGCCTTCACCTCCTTCACCGACTTCCTGGACAAGGTGCCGCTGAGCGTGTGCAACAAGCGCACCATCGAGTCGCTCATCAAGGGCGGCGCCTTCGACTCCCTCGGCCACAACCGTCGCTCGCTCGTGCTCATCCACGAGGACGCCGTCGACTCCGTCGTGGACGTCAAGCGCAAGGAGGCCCAGGGCCAGTACGACCTGTTCGCGGATATGTTCGCGGGCGGCGGCGACGGCGAGCAGATGGCGTCGGGCTCCGCGGCGACCATCACCATCCCGGACCTGCCCGAGTGGGACCGCAAGGAGAAGCTCGCCTTCGAGCGCAACATGCTGGGCCTGTACGTCTCGGACCATCCGCTGTACGGGCTCGAGCACGTCATCGCCCAGAACTCGACCACGTCGATCAGCGCGCTCGCCGACGACGGCGCCGTCGAGGACGGGGCCATGGTCACGATCGCGGGGCTCATCACGACCCTGCAGCGCAAGACCACCAAGAAGGGCGACATGTGGGCGATCGCCACGGTCGAGGACCTCGAGGGTTCGATCGACTGCCTCATGTTCCCCTCGACCTACATGACCGTCGCCTCCGAGCTCGCCGAGGACCTCGTGGTCTCCATGAAAGGCCGCGTGGACACGTCCAAGGGCATGCCCGAGCTGCGCGTCATGGAGATGACGATCCCCGAGACCGGCGGCAGCCCCGACGGCCCCGTGGTGATCGCCCTGCCGGCCATGCGCGCCACCACCCGCGTCGCCGAGCAGCTGCGCGGCGTGCTCGAGGACAACCCCGGCTCCTCCGAGGTGCGGGTGCGGCTGCAGGAGCCGGGCCGCACCACGCTCATGCAGCTGGACAAGCGCCTCTCGGTGACCCCGTCGGCCGCGCTGTACGCCTCGCTGAAGGCGCTGCTGGGGCCGAGCTGCCTGCAGTGACCCCGCTGGGGGAGGTGCCCTCGGTGGCGACCCCGCCGGGGCAGTCCGCTCCCTGGCGGGTGGCGACGTGGAACATCCGCCACGGCCTGGGGACCGACGGGCGCGTCGACCTCGCGCGGACCGCGCGCGAGATCCTCGCGCTCGGGGCCGATGGGCTCGCGGCCGACGTGCTGGCGGCCGACGTGCTGGCGGCCGGCGGGCGCGAGGCCGGTCGGCTCGCTCCCCGCGCGTCCACGGCCGACGGGGGCGGGCTCGACGTGATCGGGCTGCAGGAGGTCGACGTCACCTTCGGGGAGCGGTCCGCCTTCGAGGACCAGGCCGCTCGCCTCGCCGCGCTGCTCGGGATGAAGGTCGCCTTCGGTGCCGCGCTCGAACACCGGCCGACGCGGAACGGCGCCCCACCCCGGCGCTATGGCGTCGCCCTCCTGACCCCGCACCGCCTCGAGCAGGTGCAGCATCGGCTCCTGCCCGCCCACCCGGGCATCGCACCGCCGGGAGAGACCCGCGCGGTTCTCGCCGCCCGCGTGCGCCGGGCCGACGGCACCGCGCTCGACGTGCTGGTCACGCACCTGGACAACGCGAGCCCCCTCCACCGCACCGCACAGGTGCAGGGGATCGTGCACCTCACGCAGAAGCTCGCACAGCACACGCAGGAGCTCACGCCCACCGGCGACTCCCCGTCGGCCGATGTCCCCGCGGTCCTCCTGGGCGACCTGAACGCCGACCCCGCCGCACCCGAGGTCGCCGCCCTCGGCGCGACCGGGTGGCGCGAGGCCGCCGCACTCGTCTCTCGCCGCTCCTCCCGCGCTCGCCGCTCCTCCCGCGCCCGCCGCGCCGGTCTTGTCCTGCGCAGCCTCGCCGCGGGCGCCCTGCACGGCGCGCGACCTGCGGCGGCCCTGCCCGCCCTGCTCACCGCCCCGGATCTGCCCACCCATCCCGCCCGGCTCCCGGTGCGCAGGATCGACTCGGTGTGGGTGCGGGGCCCGCTCGAGGTCCGCGACCTCCGCGTCGGCCCGCGCGGCTCCTCGGACCACCGTGCGGTGCTCGCCACCCTCGACCCTCGCTCCTGAGCGGCGAGCGGTCCGGGAGCCGGCGACTGGATTAGCGTTGTCCTCATGAGCACCATCGCCGAGGACCTGCTGCCCGATGCCCTGCTGGACACCTTCCGCGAGCGCGCGGTCGTCCACGACCGGGAGAACACCTTCCCCGAGCAGGACCTCGCCGACCTGCGCGAGCGCGGCTACCTGCGCCTGCTGGTCCCCACCGAGCTCGGCGGCACGGGCGCCTCCCTGCTCGAGGCGGGCCGCATCCAGCGCCGTCTCGCCCAGGCCGCGCCCGGCACGGCGCTCGCGATGAACATGCACCTGGTGGTCACCGGCGCGGCCCTGCACGCCCACCGCCTCGGCGTCCAGCCGGTGCGCACGATCCTCGAGGACGCCGCCGCGGACCACCTGTTCGCCTTCGGGATCTCCGAGGCCGGCAACGACGCGATGCTCTTCGACTCCGCCACCCGGGCCGAGACCCGCGAGGACGGCGCCTACGCCGTCACCGGCACCAAGATCTTCACCTCGCTCGCCCCCGTGTGGGACCGGCTCATCGTCCACGCCCGCATCGCCGAGCCCTCCGAGGCGGATCCGCGACTGCTCTTCGGGGTGCTCGAGGGGCGCGACGGCGTCGAGGTGCTGGACGACTGGGACACCCACGGCATGCGCGCCTCCCAGTCCCGCACCACCCGCCTTGACGGCGCACGGGTCGCTCCGGAGCGGGTGCTCACCACCACTCCCGTCGGCCCCAACCCCGACGCCTTCGTGATGGGCATCTTCGGCGCCTTCGAGCTGCTGATCGCCTCGGTGTACACGGGCGTGGCCGAGCGTGCGCTCGCCGTCGGCGCGCAGGTCGCCTCGGCCCGCCGCTCGGCGACCAAGGGCATCGTCCACGCCGACGACCCCGACATCCGCTGGCGCCTGGCCGATGCGGCGATCGGCATCGATGGCGCGATCCTGCAGACCGAGAAGGTGCTCGTCGATCTGGACGCGCTCGGCACCGGCGAGCAGGGCCCCGGCATCACCGACCACGGCGGGCGCTGGTTCCTGCAGTGCTCCGGGGTGAAGTCCCGCGCCACCGAGGCGGCGATCGCGGCGGTGGACCAGGTGCTGCGGGCCAGCGGCGGGTCGCAGTTCTTCCGTCGCAGCGAGCTCGAGCGCCTCTCCCGGGACGTGCGCGCGGGGTTGTACCACCCCTCCGACGAGGAGTCCGTGCACGCCAGCTATGCCAAGGCCCTGCTGGGCGAGATCGGCGCCGAGCGCTGACCGGCGGCGGGCGACGGGCTCGACCCGTCGGCCGCGAGAGACCGGCCGTCCGATCAGCCGAAGAGGACCTGTGCCTCGCGCCAGCGTGACTCGGGCACGGCCTTCAGCGAGTCGATCGCCTCGGTGAGGGGCACGTCGACGATGTCGGTGCCGCGCAGCGCGACCATCCGACCGAAGCGCCCGGCGTGGACGAGGTCCAGCGCGGCGGTGCCCAGGCGCGTGGCGAGCACGCGGTCGTAGCCGGTCGGCTCGCCGCCGCGCTGGATGTGGCCGAGCACAGTCGAGCGGGTCTCGATGCCCAGGCGCTCCTCGATCACCGGCGCGAGCACCTCGGCGATCCCGCCGAAGCGGGGACGGCCGAACTCGTCCAGGTCGTAGTCCATGAAGCCCTCCGGCGCGTCCTTGGGCACGAAGCCCTCGGCGACGACGACCAGCGGCGCACGGCCTCGGTCGAAGGCGCTCTTGACGTGCGCGCAGATCTCGTCGATCGTCAGCGGGAACTCGGGCAGGCAGATCACGTGCGCGCCTGCCGCCATGCCCGAGTGCAGGGCGATCCAGCCCACCGAGCGGCCCATCACCTCGGCGACCATGCAGCGGTGGTGGGAGTCGCCCGTCATCCGCAGCCGGTCCAGGGACTCGGTCGCGATCTCCACGGCGGTGTTGAAGCCGAAGGTGTAGTCGGTGGCGTCCAGGTCGTTGTCGACCGTCTTCGGGACGCCGACCACGGGGATGCCGGCCTCGTGGAGGCGGTTGGCGGTGAACAGGGTGCCGTCGCCGCCGATTGCGATGATGCCGTCCATGTCGTTCTCGTCGAGGTGGCGGCGCACGATCTCGGCGCCGTCCTGCCCGTCGTGGAAGGGGTTCGCGCGCGAGGTGCCGAGGATCGTGCCGCCCACGCGGCCGATGCCGCGCACCCGGCGCCGCGGCAGGGTCATCCAGTCGTTCTCGATCACGCCGCGCCAGCCGTCGCGGTAGCCGATGAACTCGTCCTCGAACAGGCGGTCGCCCTTGATCACCGCTCCGCGGATCACGGCGTTCAGGCCGGGGCAGTCGCCTCCGGAGGTCAGGATTCCGATCTTCATGGGGGAGTGTCCTCAGCTCTCGCGGGTCTGTCGCAGCAGCGGCGTTCGGGACCTACCTTAGAGCCCGCAGCGGGCTCCCTCCAGGGCCGTCCGTCCCGCCCGTACCCCCGATGAATCGCAAGTGAACGCGGAGAAACGACCCGCCGACGGGGCTCGGGCGGCGGGCCGTCCAGCCCCTGGACGACGGGCCGTCCCGTGCCCGGACAGCGAAGCGTCCCGCTCCCCACGGCGGGCGAGCGGGGCGCTTCCGAGCGGTGCCGCGGGGCCGTCAGGCCTCGTCGGTCGCCGACGCCTCGGACTGCGAGGACTGTTCCGGCTGGTGGCGGACCGCACGGCCGCCGTCGGCGGCGCGCTGCAGGGTCTCCTGGAAGTCCACACCGGTGGTGGAGCGGACCATGTCGAGTACCTGCGCGAGACCGACGGAGATGTTCTGGCCGATCTTCGCCTCGCCGTCGGTGGAGAACACCGAGAGGTTGTCGATGTTGGAGTACGGGGAGGCGAGCTCGCCGGCCACCTGGGGCAGGACCTCGAGCACCTGGTTGAGGACCGCGGCGTCGTTGAACTGCTTGTACGCCTCGGCGCGGGCGCGGGTGGTCTCCGCCTCGGCGTCGCCCTTGGCGCGGATCGCCGCGGCCTCGGCCTCACCCTTGGCGCGCAGCGAGTCGGCCTCGGCCTGACCCTCCAGGCGCACCGCCTCCGCGTCCTTCGAGCGGCGCTGCAGCTCGACCTCGGCCTCGGCCCGACCGCGGGCCTCGATCGCGTGCGCCTCGGCGTCCGCGGTGACCTTGCGGGACTCGGCGCGGTTGCGCTCGTCGGTCAGCTGCGCCTCCGACTCGGCCACGCGCGCGTACTTCTTCGAGTCCGCGTCCTGCTGCTCGGCGTAGCGCTTCGCCTCGGCGGGCTTGTGCACCTCGGCGATCAGCTGCTTCTCGCGCAGGTCGTTGTTGCGGACCGCGATGAGCTCCTCCTGCTCGATGATCCGCTGCTGCTGGGCGGCGCGGGCGAGCGGGCCGGAGGCGTCGGCCACGGCCTGGCGCGCGTCGGTCTCCTCCTTGATCTCCGCGTTGCGGATGTCGAAGGCCTGCTTCGACTCCGCCTCCCGCTGGAGGTTGAGGTTCTTGGCCTGCGTCGACTCGCGGTTCGCGTCCGACTCGGCGATCGCGGCGCGCTTGGCGACCAGCGCCGCCTCCGGGCGGCCCCAGTCGCGCAGGTACGAGCCGTCGTCCTCGATGGCGGAGATCTGGAAGGTGTCGATGACCAGGCCCTGGTTGTTCATCGAGTGCTCCGCCTCGGCCTGCACCTGGGAGGCGAAGGAGGCGCGGTCGCGGATGATCTGCTCCACGGTGAGGGTGCCGACCACGGCGCGCAGGGTGCCCGAGAGGATCTCCTGGGTGTAGTGGTCGATCTGCTGCTGCTGATCGAGGAAGCGCTGGGAGGCCTTGCGCACGTCGTCGACGTTGCCGCCCACCTTCACCTGTGCGACGCCGCGCAGGCGCAGGAAGATGCCGTTCATCGAGTAGCCCTCGACCTCGACGGGGATCTGGCGCGAGCTGAGGCTGAGCACGAAGGCGCGGTCCACGATCGGGCGTACGATGGCGCGCCCGCCGATCACGACCCGGGCGCCCCCGGACTCCAGGTCGATGTCCCCGTTGGGGCTGGTCTTCGCGCTGCGGCCGGTGATGATGAGCGCCTCGTTGGGCGCGGCGATGCGGTAGCTGCGCAGGATGATGAACAGCAGGATCAGCAGGACGATCGCGACGACGACGAGTACGCCGATGATCGGTAACAAGGCTTCCATGGAGTCCCCTCGAACGGTGTGACGGCGCACTGCACCCACGTGGCGCGCCGAGATGTCCCGCACATCCTTCCAGGTGCGAGTCGGTCGGGGCGAACCGCGCCCGAAGCTGGGACGCGCCTGTGATCTGATCCCAGGATCCGGATAGTAGATCCCGAATCGTGAGATCCGGGAGTAGCGTCGCGGGAATGAGCACGACCACCCCTCCCGCCCCCTCCTCCGCGCCGCAGTCGGCGCCCGCGAACACCCGAGGACGGGTGATCGGCGCGTCGATGATCGGCACCACGATCGAGTTCTTCGACTTCTACGCCTACGCGACCGCCGCCTCGCTCGTCTTCCCCGCCCTCTTCTTCCCGAACGAGGACACCACCACCCAGCTGCTGAGCTCCTTCGCCGTCTTCGGCGTCGCATTCGTCGCCCGCCCGCTCGGCTCGATCATCTTCGGGCACTACGGCGACCGCGTCGGCCGCAAGAAGACCCTCGTCGCGAGCCTGCTGGTGATGGGTATCGCCACCTTCCTCATCGGACTGCTGCCCGCCGCGGAGACGCCCGGCTGGGCGGTCCTCGCCCCCGCGATCCTCGTGCTGCTGCGCTTCTGCCAGGGCATCGGTCTGGGCGGCGAGTGGTCCGGCGCGGCGCTTCTGGCCACCGAGAACGCCCCCGCGGGCAAGCGCGCCCTGTACGGCACGTTCCCCCAGCTCGGCGCCCCGATCGGCTTCATCCTCGCCAACGTCCTGTTCGTGATCCTCAGCCTCACCCTGAGCGAGGAGCAGTTCATGGCGTGGGGCTGGCGCGTGCCGTTCCTGCTCTCCGCGGCGCTGGTGATCGTGGGCCTGTGGGTGCGCATGAAGCTCATGGAGACCCCGGCCTTCCAGAAGGTCATCGACGAGCAGCGCGTCGCCGAGGTGCCGCTGACCCGCGTGTTCCGCACCGCGTGGCGGCCGCTGATCGCCGCAACGCTCGCCATGGTCGCCACCTACGTCCTCTTCTACATGATGACCGCGTTCCTCACGGTCGTCGGCACCACGCCGACCGACGCCGCCGTGCCGGGCCTCGGCTACGACCGCGCCACCTTCCTCACGATGCTGATCATCGGCGTGGTCTTCTTCGGGATCTTCACCCTCGCCTCCGGCCCGATGGCCGATCGTCTCGGCCGACGCCGCCACCTCATCGGGGTCACGATCGGCATCGCGATCTACGGCTTCCTCGTCCAGCCGCTGCTGTCCGTCGGCACCGCGGGCGTGATGGCCGCGCTGCTCATCGGCTTCACCCTCATGGGCCTCACCTTCGGGCCGATGGCCTCGTTCCTGCCCGAGATGTTCACGGCCGACGTGCGCTACACCGGCAGCGCCATCAGCTACAACATGGCCTCGGTGATCGGCGCCGCCCCCGCGCCGTACGCGCTCATCGCCCTGTGGGGCGTCGGCGACGGGCAGCTGTGGCTCGTGGGCGGCTACCTCACCCTCGCCGCGATCATCACCCTGGTGTCGATCACGCTGGGCAAGGAGACCAAGGACGTCGACTACCTCGCCTGACGGCTCGGCCGACGGGACATGGCAGGAGGGCCGGTGAGTGATGCACCGGCCCTCCTGTCGTCGCAGTCACTGCAGGGGCTGATCAGCCCTCGCGGTGCTCGCGGTAGTAGCGGATGAGGCCGGAGGTCGAGGAGTCCTCGGCCGCGATCTTCTCCTCGTCACCCGCGACGGCGCCGGCGAGGTCCTTGGCCAGCTGCTTGCCGAGCTCCACGCCCCACTGGTCGAAGGAGTTGATGCCCCACACCGCGCCCTGCACGAAGGTGATGTGCTCGTACAGCGCGATCAGCTGGCCCAGCACAGAGGGGGTGAGCTTCGGCGCCATGATCGAGGTGGTGGGGCGGTCGCCGGAGAACTCGCGGGCGGCCACCAGCGGGCCCTCGGTGCCCTCGGCCCGCACCTCCTCGGCCGTCTTGCCGAAGGCCAGCGCCTTCGTCTGGGCGAAGAAGTTCGCCAGGAACAGCTCGTGGACGTCCTGCTCCCCGTCGGTCAGGGCGTGGTCCGGGGTGGCGAAGGCGATGAAGTCCGCCGGGATCACTCGCGTGCCCTGGTGGATCAGCTGGTAGAAGGCGTGCTGACCGTTGGTGCCGGGCTCGCCCCAGAACACCTCTCCGGTCTCGGTGGTGGCCAGCGAGCCGTCCCAGCGCACGCCCTTGCCGTTGGACTCCATGGTGAGCTGCTGGAGGTAGGCGGGGAAGCGGTGGAGGTACTGCGAGTAGGGGAGCACCGCGTGGGTCTCCGCCTCCAGGAAGTTCACGTTCCACACGTTCAGCAGGCCCATCAGCAGCGGCACGTTCTGGGCCGACGGGGCGGTGCGGAAGTGCTCGTCCATCGCATGGAAGCCGGCCAGCAGCTCCTCGAAGGTCTCCGGGCCCAGCACCACGGCGAGCACGGTGCCGATCGCGGAGTCCACCGAGTAGCGGCCGCCCACCCAGTCCCAGAAGCCGAAGGCGTTCCGCTCGTCGATCCCGAACTCCGCCACCTTGTCCAGCGCGGTGGAGACGGCCACGAAGTGCTTGGCGACGGCCTCGCCCTCCTGCTCGGCGGTCAGGCCGGCGCTCTCCTTCAGGCCGGAGAGCAGCCACTGGCGCACCAGGCGGGCGTTGGTGAGGGTCTCCAGGGTGGTGAAGGTCTTGGAGGCGACGATGACCAGGGTGGTCTCGGGGTCGAGATCCTTCGTGGTCGCGTAGGCGTCGGTGGGGTCGATGTTGGAGATGAAGCGGGCCTCGAGGCCGTCCTGGGCCAGGGGCTTCAGGGCCTCGTAGACCATGACGGGGCCGAGGTCGCTGCCGCCGATGCCGATGTTCACCACGGTCTCGATGCGCTTGCCGGTCACGCCTGTCCACTCGCCCGAGCGGACCTTCTCGGCGAACTCGTAGATGCGGTGGAGGGTGCCGCGCACGTCCTCGTCCACGTTCTGCCCGTCCACGACCAGGGCGGGGGAGGAGCCGGCGGGGCGGCGCAGCGCGGTGTGCAGCACGGCGCGGTCCTCGGTGGTGTTGATGTGCTCGCCCGCGAACATCGCGTCGCGGCGCTCCTCGACGCCCACCTCGCGCGCCAGGCGCAGCAGCAGGTCGAGGGTCTCCTGCGTGATGAGGTTCTTGGAGAGGTCCACGTGGAGGTCCGCGGCGTCGTGCGTGAAGGTCTCGGCGCGCTGCGGGTCCGCGTCGAACCACTCGCGCAGGGAGCCCTCGAGGTCGAGGTTGTGGGCCTCGAGTTCGCCCCAGGCGTCGGTCGAGGTGGGGTCGATGGGGGAGGACGATGAGGTCGATGCAGTCATATGGCCATTGAACACCCCAGCGGGCCCCGACGTCAGGCGCAGGGTCCGCCTGGCGAGACCGAAGCGTTACCAACGGGTGGACAACAGTTGACATGCCAGGGTGCAGACTAGGGCCCACGTCGTGCGCAACGGTGCGCGACTCGAAGCCGAGACTTCCTCAGGAGAACCACATGGCCCTCTCTCGTCGATCCATGATGCTGGGCACCGCCGCCGGCGGCGCCGCAGCTCTCACGCTCGCAGCCTGCGGCGGCGACGATTCCGGCAGCGGCGGCGGCAGCGACAACGGCGGCGCCGCGGGCGGCTCCGGCGAGCCGATCTACGCGAACACCACCGAGCCGGAGAACCCGCTCATCCCCACCAACACAGGCGAGGTCGGCGGCGGCCGCATCATCACCACGATCTTCGCGGGCCTGGTGTACTACACGGCCGACGGCTCGGCCGAGAACGACATCGCGGAGTCCATCGAGTCCGAGGACAACCAGAACTGGACCATCAAGATCCGTGAGGGCCTGACCTACTCCGACGGCTCCACCCCGATCACCGCCGGCGACTTCGTCGCGGCCTGGAACTTCGGTGCGAACGCCGCCAACGCCCAGCTCGGCCAGTACTTCTTCGAGCCCATCGAGGGCTACGCGGACCTCTCCGCCGAGGGCGTCGCCGCCGATGCGACCCTGTCCGGCCTCGAGGTCGTCGACGACACCACCTTCACCGTGCGCCTGGTCTCCCCGCAGTCGGACTTCCCGACCCGCCTGGGCTACTCGGCCTACATGCCGCTGCCCCCCAGCGCCTTCGACGACATCGAGGCGTACGGCGAGAACCCGCTGGCCAACGGCCCCTACAAGCTCGACTCCTGGAGCCATGACCAGGAGCTCGTGCTCGTGCCGAACGAGTCCTACGACGGTCCCCGCGCCACGCAGAACGCCGGCATCACCTTCACGGTGTACGCCGACCCCGAGACCATGTACAACGACCTGCTCTCGGACAACGTCGACGTCGTCGACCAGCTTCCGAACTCGGCGCTGGCCACCTTCGAGGACGAGCTGGGCGACCGCGCCGTCAATGACCCGGGCGCCGTCTTCCAGTCGATCACCCTCCCGGGCTACGACCCCAACTTCGAGGGCGAGGCCGGTGCGCTGCGCCGCAAGGCGATCTCCCGCGCGATCGACCGCCAGTCGATCTGCGACAGCCTCTTCTACGGCACCCGCACCCCGGCCACCGACTTCGTCTCCCCGGTGATCCCCGGCGGCGGCGCTACCGACATCCCCGGCGCCGAGGTCCTCCAGTACGACGAGGCCGAGGCGAAGAAGCTGTGGGACGAGGCCGAGGCACTCACCCCGTTCCAGGGCCCGCTCACCCTCGCGTACAACGCGGACGGCCCCCACGCCGAGTGGGTCGAGGCGGTGTGCAACTCGCTGGCCAACACCCTGGGCATCGAGGCGAACCCGACCCCGTTCCCGGCCTTCGGCGAGATGCGCGAGCAGGTCCGCGCCCGCTCCCTGAAGGGCACCTGGCGCTCGGGCTGGCAGGCGGACTACCCGTCGGCCTACAACTTCCTCGGCCCGCTCTACGGCTCCGCGGCCGCCGACGGCAACGGCTCCAACGACGGCGACTACAAGAACCCCGAGTTCGACCAGCTGCTCTCGGACGGCCTCGCCGCGGAGACCGAGGACGAGGCGATCGCGCTGTGGAAGGAGGCCGAGGCCCTGCTCATGCGCGACCTGCCGGTCGTCCCGCTGTGGTACCAGAACACCATCGGCGGCTACTCCACCCTGGTCTCCAATGTCGAGTACGGCTGGGACACCGTCCCGCTGTACCACGAGATCACCAAGTGATCCGCTGATCCCTCCCACGTGACAGCGGGAACCGGACACTCCGGTTCCCGCTGTCTCGTGCCCGGCCCCGGCCGGGGTGTTCCACCGGGCCGCAAGGCCCTCCCCACCATCGAAAGGGAACGACGTGCTCTGGTACATCGGGCGGCGCCTGCTGCAGATGATCCCCGTCTTCCTCGGCGCCACACTGATCGTGTACCTCCTGGCCTTCGCGGCCTCCGGCGACCCGATCCTCACCCTCGCCGGTGACAAGCCGATCTCCCCCGCCGTCGAGCAGCAGCTGCGCGAGCAGTACAACCTCGACAAGCCCGTGCTCGTGCAGTGGCTGATCTTCCTCGGCAACGTGCTGACCTTCGACCTCGGCGTCGGCTTCAACGGCCGCCCGCTGATCGACCAGATCGCCGCCGCCTTCCCGACCACGATCAAGCTCGCCCTCATCGCCGTGGCCGTCGAGACCGTGTTCGGCATCGTCGCGGGCGTGATCTCCGGCCTGCGCAAGGGCACCTGGATCGACACCACGCTGCTGCTGCTGTCGCTGACCCTGATCGCGGTGCCGACCTTCGTGATCGGCTTCGTCGCCCAGTTCGTGCTCGGCGTGCAGCTCGGGATCGCGGAGATCAACGTGGGCCGCGATCCCAGCTTCCGCAACCTCCTGCTGCCCGGCATCGTGCTCGGTGCGGTCTCCTTCGCCTACGTGCTGCGCCTGACGCGCACGTCGATCGCCGAGACCGCCACCGCCGACCACGTGCGCACCGCCACCGCGAAGGGCCTCTCCCGCGGCGGCGTGATCGGCAAGCACATCCTGCGCAACTCGCTCATCCCGGTGGTCACCTTCATCGGCGCCGACCTCGGCGCGCTCATGGGCGGTGCGATCGTCACCGAGCGGATCTTCAACATCCCCGGCGTCGGCACGCTCCTGTTCCGCTCGATCAACGACGGCGAGGCCCCGATGATCGTTGCGCTGGTGACGCTGCTCGTGATCATCTTCCTGCTCTCCAACCTCGTCGTGGACCTGCTCTACGCCGTGCTCGACCCGAGGATCCGCTATGCCAAGTGACACCCGCTCCCCGCGGCGCCCGCGCTCCGAGCACTGGGTCGCCCCGCTCGACGAGACCCCGCTGCAGGCGGTCGACGCCGCCGACACCTCGAGCTCGCCCCGCTCCCTGTGGGCCGAGGCCGCCCACAACCTGGTGCGGAACCCCGTGTTCATCCTGTCGGCGCTGCTGATCCTCTTCGTGCTGTTCGTCGCGGCCTTCCCCGGTGTCTTCACCGACCAGGACCCGCGCTACGGCAACATCACCCAGGGCTCCAAGCCCCCCAGCGCCGAGCACGTCTTCGGCACCACCGTGCAGGGCTACGACATCCTCGCCCGCACCGTGTGGGGCACCCGCACCTCGGTGCTGATCGGCTTCTTCACCATGATCGGCTCGACCCTGCTCGGCGGCACCATCGGTGCGCTCGCCGGGTACATCGGCGGCTGGTTCGACGAGCTGATCTCCCGCGTCACCGACGTCTTCTTCGCGATCCCGATGATCCTCGGCGCGATCGTGATCGCCACCCGCCTGGGACACATGAACATGTGGACCGTGGTGCTGGTGCTGAGCGTCTTCGGCTGGACCAACGTCGCCCGCATCATGCGCGGCTCCGTGATCTCCACGAAGTCCCAGGACTTCGTCACCGCCTCGACCGCGCTCGGCGCCGCCAAGGGCAGCGTGCTGCTCAAGCACGTCATCCCCAACGCGATCGCCCCGGTGATCGTCACCGCCACCGTGAACCTCGGCGTGTTCATCGTCGCCGAGGCGACCCTGTCCTTCCTCGGCGTCGGCCTGCCCACCAGCGCGGTCTCCTGGGGACGCGACATCTCCGCGGCGCAGAACGCGCTGCGCACCCAGCCGATGATGCTGTTCTACCCCTCCATGGCGCTGGCCATCACCGTGCTGAGCTTCATCATGCTCGGCGACGCGGTGCGCGACGCCCTGGACCCGAAGGCGAGGAAGCGATGAGCGCCGTCCCCCAGACCAGCGATGCCACCCAGGCCCGGATCGGCGAGCCGCTGCTCGAGATCAAGGACCTCGAGATCACGTTCACCACCGGTACCGGCCCCGTGAAGGGCGTGCGCGAGGCGAGCCTCGAGGTGTATCCGGGCGAGACCGTCGCGATCGTGGGCGAGTCCGGCTCGGGCAAGTCCACCACCGCCATGGCGATCGCGCACCTGCTCGCCAAGAACGGGAAGATCACCAGCGGGCAGATCCTCTTCGAGGGCCGCGACATCACCCACGTGTCCGAGCGGGAGATCCGCGTGCTGCGCGGCGACCAGGTGGGCCTGGTCCCGCAGGACCCGATGAGCAACCTCAACCCCATGTGGAAGGTCGGCACCCAGATCAAGGAGACCCTCTCCGCCAACGGCATCGCCCGCGGCGAGGAGGCCCGCCGCCGCACGGTGACGCTGCTGGAGGAGGCGGGTCTCCCGGACGCCGAGCGCCGCTCCGGCCAGTACCCCCACGAGTACTCCGGCGGCATGAAGCAGCGCGCCCTGATCGCGATGGGCCTCGCCGCCCGGCCGAAGCTGCTGGTGGCCGACGAGCCCACCTCGGCGCTGGACGTCACGGTGCAGCAGCAGATCCTCGACCACCTCGACTCGCTCACCACCGAGCTGGGGACCGCGGTGCTGCTGATCACCCACGACCTGGGCCTGGCCGCCGAGCGTGCCCAGCATCTGGTGGTGATGTACAAGGGCCGCGTGGTCGAGTCCGGGCCCGCGCTCGAGCTGCTGCAGAACCCGCAGCACCCGTACACCAAGCGCCTCATCGCGGCGGCCCCGTCGCTCGCCTCCCGTCGCCTGGTCTCCGCCTCCAAGCGCGTCGAGGTGCGCGAGCAGGCCCGCGAGCAGGTGCAGGAGCTCGCCCACGAGGCCGGGCACGGACTGGACGCGGAGCTGGGAGCCCAGGCGGGCGAGGTCCCGTCGGCCGACGGGAGCGCCGTCGCGGCGAGCCCGGACGCGGTGATCCAGGTCCAGAACCTCACCAAGTCCTTCCCGATCCGCGGCAGCGTGCCGTGGAAGTCCACGCCGTTCCTCGCGGTGGACGACGTCTCCTTCGAGCTCGAGCGCGGCACCACCACCGCGATCGTGGGCGAGTCCGGCTCGGGCAAGTCCACCGTCGCCCAGATGGTGCTGCGCCTGCTGCAGCCCACCTCCGGGCGGGTGCTCTTCGAGGGCCGTGACGTCACCGACTTCCGCGGGAGGGACCTCAAGGCCCTGCGCCGACGGGTCCAGCCCATCTTCCAGAACCCCTACGGGACCCTGGACCCGATGTACTCGATCTACCGCACGATCGAGGAGCCGCTGCGCCTGCACGGCATCGGCACCGCGAAGTCCCGCGAGGCGAAGGTCCGCGACCTGCTGGACAAGGTCGCCCTGCCCGCGGCGATGATGCAGCGCTACCCCAACGAGCTCTCCGGCGGCCAGCGCCAGCGCATCGCGATCGCGCGGGCGCTGGCCCTGGACCCGGAGGTCGTGATCTGCGACGAGGCCGTCTCGGCGCTGGACGTGCTCGTCCAGGCCCAGGTGCTCGAGCTGCTCAACGACCTGCAGGCCGAGCTGGGGCTGAGCTACCTGTTCATCACCCACGACCTCGCGGTGGTGCGGCAGGTCGCCGACCGCACCCTGGTCATGGAGAAGGGGCGCGTCGTCGAGCAGGGCACGACCGACGAGGTCTTCCACTCCCCGCAGCAGGACTACACCAAGCGCCTGCTCGCGGCGATCCCCGGCGGCTCCATCCCGCTGGCCGGCGCCGAGACGATCGACGTCGTGACGCCCGTGGGGGAGGCCGACGAGACCGGCGACGAGCGCGGCGAGGGGCCCGACGACATCATCGACCCCTTCGCGCAGGCCGGACACGTCTGAGCGGTCGCGCCACCGCGCAGGAGCACCGCCCGCACCCCGGGGCCCGCGACGTCATCACGACGCCGCGGGCCCCGGCGCGTCGAACGTCTCACTCCCGACCCCCTGGTGGGAGGCCGCGCGGCGGTTAGACTCGCCAGGGCCCTGGAGCGGGTCGCACCCGCCGTGCGACCGGGCGCTGCTCGGTCCTCGCCTAGACGCGCTACCTGAAACGAGCACCTGCGTATGACCATCCAGCACCGCACCGACCTGCGAAACGTCGCCATCGTCGCCCACGTCGACCACGGCAAGACCACCCTGGTGGACGCCATGCTCACGCAGGGCGGCGCCTTCGGCGAGCGCGACAAGCATGACGAGCGGGCGATGGACTCCGGCGAGCTCGAGCGCGAGAAGGGCATCACCATCCTCGCCAAGAACACGGCGATCCGGTACACCGGCCCGTCGGCCGCCGCGGCGGGCGAGCCCGACGGCATCACCATCAACGTGATCGACACCCCCGGCCACGCCGACTTCGGCGGCGAGGTCGAGCGCGGCCTGTCCATGGTCGACGGCGTCGTGCTGCTGGTGGACTCCTCCGAGGGCCCCCTGCCCCAGACCCGCTTCGTGCTGCGCAAGGCGCTGGCCGCGAAGCTGCCGGTCATCCTTGTCGTCAACAAGGTCGACCGTCCCGACGCCCGCATCGACGAGGTCGTCGGCGAGTCCACCGACCTGCTGCTGGGCCTGGCCTCCGACCTCGCCGAGGAGCAGCCCGACATCGACCTGGACGCCGTGCTCGACGTCCCCGTCGTCTACGCCTCCGGCAAGGCCGGCCGCGCCTCCACCACCCAGCCCGTCGACGGTACCCTCCCCGACGAGGAGACCGTCGAGCCGCTGTTCAAGACCATCCTCGAGTCGATCCCGGCCCCGACCTACGACGACGAGATGCCGCTGCAGGCGCATGTCACGAACCTCGACGCCTCCCCGTTCCTCGGCCGTCTGGCGCTGCTGCGCGTCAAGAACGGCGAGCTGACCAAGGGCCAGCAGGTCGCCTGGTGCACCCAGGACGGCTCCGTGAAGACCGTGAAGATCACCGAGCTGCTGGAGACCAAGGGCCTCTCCCGCGAGCCGATGACCCGCCCCGCCCGCCCGGGCGACATCGTCGCGGTCGCCGGCATCCCGGAGATCATGATCGGCGAGACCCTCGCCGACGTGAACGACCCCCGCCCGCTGCCGCTGATCTCCATCGACGATCCCGCGATCTCGATGACCATCGGCATCAACACCTCCCCGCTGGCCGGCAAGAACGGCAAGGGCCACAAGCTCACCGCCCGCCAGGTCAAGGACCGCCTGGACTCCGAGCTGGTCGGCAACGTGTCCCTGAAGGTGCTGCCCACCGAGCGCCCCGACGCCTGGGAGGTGCAGGGCCGTGGCGAGCTGGCGCTGTCGATCCTCGTCGAGCAGATGCGCCGCGAGGGCTTCGAGCTGACCGTTGGCAAGCCCAAGGTGCTCACCCGCACCATCGACGGCACCGTCCAGGAGCCCGTCGAGCGGATGACCGTGGACGTGCCCGAGGAGTACCTCGGCACCGTCACCCAGCTGATGGCCTCGCGCAAGGGCCGCATGGAGACCATGAGCAACCACGGCTCCGGCTGGGTGCGCATGGAGTTCGTGGTCCCCTCGCGCGGCCTGATCGGCTTCCGCACCCGCTTCATGACCGAGACCCGCGGCAACGGCATCGCCTCCTCCTACGCCGACGGCTACGAGCCGTGGATGGGGCCGATCGAGTTCCGCGCCACCGGCTCGCTTGTCGCCGACCGCCCGGGCGTGGTCACCCCCTACGCGATGATCAACCTCCAGGAGCGCGGCTCGTTCTTCGTCGAGCCGACCTCCGAGGTGTACACCGGCCAGGTCGTGGGCGAGAACTCCCGCAACGACGACATGGACGTGAACATCACCAAGGAGAAGAAGCTGACCAACATGCGCGCCGCGAGCGCGGACAGCTTCGAGAACCTGGTCCCGCCGCGCAAGCTCACCCTCGAGGAGTCCCTCGAGTTCGCCGGCGAGGACGAGTGCGTCGAGGTCACCCCCGAGATCGTCCGCATCCGCAAGGTGATCCTGGATCCGAACGAGCGTCGCCGTGCCTCCTCGAAGGCCAAGTCCGGGAAGTGATGTGAGGTGACCAGCGCGCAGCACCCGCGGGCCGGGGTCGACACGACTTCGCTCGGGGCCCGGCTCGGCCAGGCCGCGATGGCGATCGTCCTCGCCATCGTCTCGGTGCTGCTCATGGTCGCCACCCACCGCGCCGAGGTGACCCTGGCCGGGATCGACCTCCCGGCCGGGCTCGTCCTCGGCGCGGTGCTCCAGGTCGTGATCAGCGTGTTCCTGTGGGCCGCGACCGGCACCCGGTTCCCGCTGCTCGTGCTGGGTTCCCTGTGGGGCATCCTCGCCACCCCCTTCCTCGGCGAGGGTGCGGGCGGCGGGGTGCTCATGCCTGCCGAGATCGCCGGTCAGGCGCAGTTCTCCGGCTGGATCGTGCAGGGCCTCGGGGTGGGGATCCCCTTCCTCACCGCGCTCGTGATCACGCTGGCCCCCAGGTCCCGTCGTCGGGCACGCTGAGCGCATGGCCGCCTCGACCCGCCCCGACTGGGCGACGCTCCCGAACCTCGTCACCCTCGTCCGCTTCGTCCTGCTGCTGCCGGTGTGCCTGCTGCTGCTGGACGGCCCGGTCACCCTCGCGGTGGTGCTGCTGCTGGTGTGGGCCTCGACCGACTGGGTCGACGGCATGCTCGCCCGGGCCCTGGATCAGACCAGCCGCACCGGCGCGATCATCGACCCGATCGCCGACCGGCTGGGCCTGGCGGCGATCGTGCTCACCCTCGCCGCGATGGACCTCATCCCCTGGGCGGGGCTCGTGATCATCGTGGTGGTGGACCTGGCCACGGCGCTGCTGGCCACCTCCGCCGCCCTCGGCGGGCGAATCTCCGTGTCGTGGCTGGGCAAGGTGCGCACCTTCGTGCTCATGACCTCGGTGTTCCTGCTGGTCGCCGCCGCGGCGTGGGCGCCCGGCCTGATCCGCCCCGCGCAGATCCTGTTCTGGATCGGTGTCGTCATGCACGCCCTCTCGGGCGCCGGCTACATCCTCAGGGCGCGACGCGCTCCGGCCGCCGAGGCGGCGGAGGCACCTCCTTCGCAGCGATGACCAGCGCGCGCGGCACCGACACCTCGCCGCGCCGCGTCATCACCCGCACGGCCGCGTCGTCGACGCCGAGGATCGTGC
The DNA here is from genome assembly GCF_014204755.1 of Brachybacterium aquaticum. Lineage (NCBI taxonomy): Bacteria > Bacillati > Actinomycetota > Actinomycetes > Micrococcales > Dermabacteraceae > Brachybacterium > Brachybacterium aquaticum. The sequence goes on along the minus strand of NZ_JACHLZ010000001.1, from coordinate 2,015,951 downwards.
CGAGCGCATCGGTCATCGACTCGCCGTGCGGAGTGGAGCTGCGGTCGATCGCATAGCGCAGCACCACCCGCCGTCCCACCTCGAGGAACGGCGCCCAGCCGGGCCGGACGCGGTGCGCGTCAGGCGGGGGAGCGCCGGCGGGGGAGGGGGAAGGATCGGGGAGAGCCATCCCGGAAGGCTATCCCTCCGGCTCGCGTCGCGCTCGGTCCGGCCGGCGGGCCCGCCCGGTCGACGGCGCTCGCGACGCTCGGGCCGGCGGGGGAGCCCTGTGGGTCCTGTCACCTCCTGCGGCGAGGCCGCCCCGCGGCCCTCACGGACCGGACGGGGATGAGATGATGGAGGACGTCTCCGACGGAAGGAAGTCGCACATGACGTACGTTATCGCCCTGCCCTGCGTCGACGTGAAGGACCGTGCCTGCGTCGACGAGTGCCCCGTGGACTGCATCTACGAGGGCAGCCGGTCGCTCTACATCCAGCCGGACGAGTGCGTGGACTGCGGCGCCTGCGAGCCCGTGTGCCCCGTCGAGGCGATCTACTACGAGGACGACCTGCCCGACCAGTGGGCGGACTACTACAAGGCCAACGTCGAGTTCTTCGACGACCTCGGCGCGCCCGGCGGCGCCGCGAAGATGGGCGTGATCGAGAAGGACCACCCCCTCATCGCCGCCCTGCCCCCGCAGTCGAACCCCCTGGACTGACCCGTGCGCGACTCCCTCGCCGGACGCCTGCCCGCCTTCCCCTGGGACGCGATCGCCGCGGCCGGAGACCGCGCCCGCACTCATGAGGACGGCATCGTCGACCTCTCCGTCGGCACCCCCGTGGACCCGACCCCCGCCTCAGTGCAGCGCGCCCTGGCGGATGCCGCGGACAGCCCCGGCTACCCGACCACCATCGGCACCCCTGCCCTGCGGGAGGCGCTGGTCGACTTCGTGATCCGCCACCGCGGTGCGAGCCCGGAGCTCGGCGTCGAGGCCGTGCTGCCCACCGTCGGCTCCAAGGAGCTGGTCGCCCACCTGCCCTTCCAGCTGGGTCTCGGCGCGGGCGACGTCATCGCCTTCCCCCACATCGCCTACCCCACCTACGACATGGGCGCCCGCTTCGTGGGCGCCGAGTCGCTGCCCGTGGACATGGCGCGCCTGGCCGCCGAGGGCGACGCGGCGCTGCCGGACCCGTCGGCCGCCGACCGCATCGGCCTGCTGTGGCTGAACTCCCCGTCCAACCCCACCGGCGAGGTGATGGACGCCGCGCAGCTCGCCGCGGTCCTCGCCTGGGCCCGGAGGCGCGGGATCGTCGTCGCCTCCGACGAGTGCTACGCCTTGCTGCCCTGGACCGTGGACGAGGTCCCCTCGATCCTGGACCCGCGCGTCAACGGCGGTTCCCTCGAGAACGTGCTGTGCGTGTACTCGCTGTCCAAGCAGTCCAACCTCGCCGGCTACCGCGCCGCCTTCGTGGCCGGCGACCCGGCCCTGGTGGGGGAGCTGGTCGCGGTGCGCAAGCAGGCCGGCATGATGCTTCCCGGCCCGGTCCAGGTCGCGATGACCGCGGCGCTCGGCGACGACGAGGCCCCCGCCGCGCAGCGCGAGATCTACCGCGCCCGTCGCGCCCTGCTCGAGCCCGCGCTGCGCGCCGCCGGGGGAGAGATCACCGGCTCCCAGGCCGGCCTGTACCTGTGGACCACCTTCGGGGAGCCCGCGATGGACTCCGTGGAGGGCCTGGCCGACCACGGTGTGCTGGTGGCCCCGGGGATGTTCTATGGTGAGGGAGGCGCGCAGCACGTCCGGGTCGCTCTCACCGCGACCGACGAGCGGATCGCCGCCGCCGCCCAGCGCCTTCAGCGCCTCTGACCCTCCGGTCCCGCGCCGGGACCCCGATCCGACCACGCACAACGGAGAGCCCATGGATCACGCCACCACGACCGCTCAGCTCATCCTCGGGGACAAGTCCCTGGACCTTCCCGTCATCCCGGCTGTGGAGGGCAACTCCGGCATCGCCATCGGGCCGCTGCGCAAGGAGACCGGCGAGGTCACCTACGACCCCGGCTTCATGAACACCGCCAACGCGAAGTCGTCGATCACCTACATCGACGGCGACGAGGGCATCCTGCGCTACCGCGGCTACCCCATCGAGCAGCTCGCCGAGCACTCCTCGTACCTCGAGGTGGCCTACCTCCTGATCAACGGGGAGCTGCCCACCAAGGGCCAGCTCGACAACTTCGTCGCCCAGGTGGAGCGGCGCACCCTGCTCGACGAGCGCTTCAAGCACCTCTTCGACGGCTTCCCCCGGGATGCGCACCCGATGGCGGTGCTGCAGGCGGGCGTGTCGGGCCTGTCGACCTTCTACCAGGACTCGCTGGACCCCTTCGACGAGGAGCAGGTGCGGATCTCCGCCGTGCGCCTGCTGGCGAAGGTGCCGACGATGGCGGCCTACGCGCACCGGATCGCCCAGGGCCACGCCCTGCTCTACCCGGACAACCGCCTCTCGCTCATCGAGAACTTCCTGCGCCTGACCTTCGGGTTCCCGGTGGAGGACTACATCGCCGACCCCATCATCGTGCGCGCCATGGAGCAGCTGCTGATCCTGCACGCGGACCACGAGCAGAACTGCTCCACCTCCGCCGTGCGCCTGGTCGGCTCCGCGCAGGCGAACCTGTTCACCTCGATCTCCGCCGGCATCGGCGCCCTGTCCGGCCCCGCCCACGGCGGCGCCAACGCGGCCGTGATGGAGATGCTCGACGAGATCCAGGCCCGGGACATGGATCCGCGCGACTTCATGGAGAAGGTGAAGAACAAGGAGGACGGGATCCGCCTGATGGGCTTCGGCCACCGGGTGTACAAGAACTACGATCCCCGCGCCCGCATCGTCAAGAAGATCGCCGACGACGTGCTGGAGCGCCTCGGCGTCCAGGACGAGCGGCTCGAGCTGGCGATGAAGCTCGAGGAGATCGCGCTGAAGGACGACTACTTCGTGGAGCGCAAGCTCTACCCCAACGTCGACTTCTACACCGGCATCATCTACAAGGCCATCGGCTTCCCCACTGAGATGTTCACGGTGCTGTTCGCCATCGGCCGCCTGCCCGGCTGGATCGCCCAGTGGGAGGAGATGATCCACGACCCGGAGACCAAGATCGGCCGCCCGCGCCAGATCTACACCGGCCACGCCGAGCGCCCCTACAAGGCCATGGGCGACCGCACCGGCACCTCCGAGCTGCGCCTGGCCGAGCTGAAGGTGGACCTCGACAGCCGTCGCTGAGCACTCGCAGCGGCGATGTCGGACCCCGCGCCGCAGCGCGCGGAGAGCTCTCCGAGACAGCCCGATCCCGTTCCCGGATCCCAGTGATCCGGGCGCAGGATCGGGCTGTTCTCGTTCTCGACCCCGGCGCGCTCGGGCCGCCATCGGCGTGACGGGGATCGCAGTGCCGCGCATGGCCCATCAGGACCTTCCGCCCGGGTCACCGCCGACGGCGCGACCTAGCCTGGACACATCCGCGAAGGGCTCGGTCCGGTCGGGCCCTTCCGTCCCTGGAGGAGGGTCCCATGAGCACTGCCACCACCGATCGCCCCGGCACCGAGGCCGCGGGAGGTGAGGCCTGGAAGGGATTCGCCGCCGGTCCGTGGCAGGACGCCGTGGACGTGCGCGACTTCATCCAGCGCAACTACACCCCCTACGACGGCGACGCCTCGTTCCTCGCCGGCCCCACCGAGAAGACCCTGCGCGTGTGGGACCACCTGGAGCGCAACTACCTCTCCGAGGAGCGCCGCCGCCGCGTCTACGACGTGGACACCCACACCCCCGCGGACATCGACGCCTTCCCCGCGGGCTACATCAGCGAGGACGACGACGTGGTCGTGGGCCTCCAGACCGACGTCCCCCTCAAGCGCGCCATGATGCCCAACGGCGGCTGGCGCATGGTCGAGACCGCCATCACGGAGGCCGGCAAGGAGGTCGACGAGGACGTCAAGAAGATCTTCACGCAGTACCGCAAGACCCACAACGACGCCGTCTTCGACATCTACACCCCGCGCATCCGCGCCGCCCGCTCCAGCCACATCATCACCGGCCTGCCCGACGCCTACGGCCGCGGCCGCATCATCGGCGACTACCGGCGGCTGGCCCTGTACGGTGCGGACTTCCTCATCGCCGACAAGAAGCGCGCCAAGGACGCCGTGGCGGACCAGGGCTTCTCCGAGCACTGGGCCCGCTACCGCGAGGAGCACTCCGAGCAGATCAAGGCCCTGCAGAAGCTGGTGCGCCTGGGCGAGGCCTACAGCCTGGACCTGCGCCGTCCCGCCGCCACCGCCCAGGAGGCGGTGCAGTGGACGTACATGGCCTACCTCGCCTCGGTGAAGAGCCAGGACGGCGCCGCGATGTCCATCGGCCGCCTCTCCGGCTTCCTGGACGTGTACTTCGAGCGGGACCTCGCCGCAGGCACGCTCACCGAGTCCGAGGCGCAGGAGATCATCGACGCGCTCGTGATCAAGCTGCGGATCGTGCGCTTCCTGCGCACCGAGGACTACGACCAGATCTTCTCCGGCGACCCGTATTGGGCCACCTGGTCCGATGCCGGCTTCTCCGAGGACGGCCGCTCGCTGGTCACCAAGACCTCGTTCCGCCTGCTGCAGACCCTGCGCAACCTCGGCCCCGCCCCGGAGCCGAACATCACCATCTTCTGGGACCCGGCGCTGCCGGCGGGCTACAAGGAGTTCTGCTCCGCGATCTCGATCGAGACCTCCTCGATCCAGTACGAGTCCGACGAGCAGATCCGCGACCGCTGGGGCGACGACGCCGCGATCGCCTGCTGTGTCTCCCCGATGCGGGTGGGCAAGCAGATGCAGTTCTTCGGCGCCCGCGTCAACGCCGCCAAGGCCCTGCTGTACGCCATCAACGGCGGCCGCGACGAGGTGAGCGGCAAGCAGATCACCAAGGCGGGCGACTTCGCCCCGATCACCGGTGAGGGCCCGCTGGACTTCGACGAGGTCTGGCAGCGCTACGAGGAGATGCTGGACTGGGTGGTGGGCACCTACGTCGAGGCGCTGAACATCATCCACTACAGCCACGACCGCTACGCCTACGAGTCCATCGAGATGGCGCTGCACGACAGCGAGATCGTGCGGACCATGGGCTGCGGCATCGCGGGCCTGTCGATCGTGGCCGACTCGCTCTCCGCGATCCGGTACGCGACCGTCACCCCGGTGCGCGACGAGACCGGCCTCGTGGTCGACTACCTCACCGAGGGCGACTTCCCTCGCTACGGCAACGACGACGACCGCGCCGACGACATCGCGGCCACGATCGTGCACACGGTGATGCAGAAGATCAAGGAGATCCCGCTGTACCGGGACGCGATCCCGACCCAGTCGGTGCTCACGATCACCTCGAACGTGGTCTACGGCCGGGCGACGGGCGCGTTCCCCTCCGGCCACCAGGCCGGCACCCCCTTCGCCCCGGGCGCGAACCCGGAGAACGGGGCCGACACCCACGGCATGGTCGCCTCCATGCTGTCGGTCGGCAAGCTCGACTACAACGACGCACTGGACGGCATCTCGCTGACCAACACGATCACCCCGCAGGGCCTCGGCCGCACCAGGGACGAGCAGGTCACGAACCTCGTCGGCATCCTGGACGCCGGGTTCGTCATGGATGACGAGGCCTGCCCGGCGCCGTCGGCCGAGTCCTGACCCGCCGCCCCCACCCCCACCAGAACCGACACACCCCACCACCCTCGAAGGAGAACATCATGGCCGCGAAGACCTTCGACGATCGGCTCGCCTCGATGAAGGCGAACCGCGCCGAGCACAACATGGAGTCCGGTCTGTTCCACGCCAACATCAACGTGCTCAACAAGGACACGCTGGTCGACGCGATGGAGCACCCGGAGAACTACCCGAACCTCACCGTGCGCGTCTCCGGCTACGCGGTGAACTTCGTCAAGCTCACCCGCGAGCAGCAGCTCGACGTGCTCGACCGCACGTTCCACCAGGGCGCCTGAGCCCCGCGACGAGAGAGCACAGGATCACCTCGCAGATGACGCAGAGCATCGACCTGCTGGGCAGGCCCACCGAGAACCGGCGCGTCGGCGCCGGGACGGAGGGCATGGCCGAGGCAGAGCTGGGCCGCTCCGACCGCCTCACCGCGATCAGGGAGGGCCGGCTCGCCTCGGTCCACTCCTGGGAGCTGGTGACGGCGGTCGACGGCCCCGGCACCCGGCTGACCATCTTCTTCGCCGGGTGCCCGCTGCGCTGCGTGTACTGCCACAATCCCGACACCATGGAGATGCGGCGCGGGAAGGACGTGGAGCTCGACGAGATCCTCCGCCTGCTGCGCCGCTACCGGAAGGTGTTCACTGCCACCGGCGGCGGCATCACCCTCTCCGGCGGGGAGGTGCTCATGCAGCCCGCCTTCGCCCGGAAGGTGCTCCATGCCGCCAAGGAGCTCGGGATCCACACCGCGATCGACACCTCCGGCTACCTCGGCGCGGTCGCGAACGACGCCTTCCTCGAGGACGTCGACCTCGTGCTGCTAGACGTGAAGTCCGGCTCCGAGGAGGTCTACAAGAAGCTCACCGGCCGCGAGCTGCAGCCCACGATCGACTTCGGCGACCGGCTCGCCCGCAGCGGCACCGCGATCTGGATCCGCTTCGTGGTGGTCCCGGAGTGGACCGACGCGGAGGACAACGTCGAGAAGGTCGCCGACATCGTCGAGCGCTGGCGCGACGTGGTCGAGCGGGTCGAGGTGCTGCCCTTCCACAACATGGGCCAGGACAAGTGGGACTCCCTCGGGATGGAGTACAGGCTGCGCGACGCCCAGCCTCCCTCCAAGGAGGTCGTCGAGCGGGTGCGCGAGCAGTTCCGGGCCCGGGGGCTCACCGTCCACTGACCAGGACGACCACCCGCTCCGGGTCACCGGCCTCGACCGTGCCCCACAGATCCGCCTCGTCGCCGCGCAGCGCCCGGTCCCACACCCGGCCCTGGTAGCTGACCTGCACCACGCCGTCCTCGGCCGCGCGCGCCACGGCCCAGTTCGCGAGTGCCCAGCCGAGGGTGCGGTCCCCGCCCGGATCGATCACGAGCGCCGTCGCCCCGGCGCCGTTCGGCACCTGCGGGGCGACCCCGGCGGCGGAGTCCAGCGAGGCGGTGATCCGTCCGCTCTCCAGCGCCCGCGGGAACTGCCGCTCGAGCTCGGCCCGGACCTCTTCGGGGGAGGCGGTCGAGCCGACCGCCTCGAGCGTGCACACGAGGTTCGCGCCCGACTGCCCGGTCAGGGCCGAGGCGTACAGCCGTCTCGGTCTCGTGGTCCCGGTACGCCTCGGGATGGCCGCTGCGCTGGACCTGCTGGGCGACGTCGTTGATGTCCGTGCTCTCGTACCCGTCGATCGCGACCAGCGCGTCGTAGAACGCGTTGGTGGCGTGGATCGGGTCCATGATCTGGGCCGCGGTGCCCCAGCCCTGCGAGGGCCGCTGCTGGAACAAGCCCAGCGAGTCCCGGTCGCCGTAGTCGATGTTGCGCAGCTGCGACTCCTGGTACGCGGTAGCAAGCGCGATCGACGCCGCCCTCGGCGGCAGCTCCCGGTCCACGGCGACGGCGCTGATCAGCGCGGCGTTGGCGACCCGGTCGGTGGTGTAGCGGTGCGTGGTGCCGAGCCCGGCGGCCACGCACGTGCCCTCATGGGCGGGGGAGCCGTAGCGCTGCAGGGCGACATAGCTGCCGCCCGCGATCCCGCCGAACACGAGGACCATGGCCAGCGGGACCGCGAGATGACGGCCGAGACTGCGCCCGCCGCGCGAGGCGCCGCCTTGCGAGGCGCCGCCGTGCGAGGCGCCCGCGCGCGCGGAACTGCCGCGTGAGGCGCCCTGGCGCGCACGGGTGCCTCCTGCCATCTCCCGCGGTCCCCGCCCGGTCAGTTCGCGTGCAGCGCGGCGTTCAGCGCGACGGTCTGGCCCGCGCGGGCCACCGCCTGCACCGCACCGGTGAGGGAGTTGCGGCGGAAGAGCAGGTTCGGCACGCCCGAGAGCTCGCGCGCCTTCACGACGTGAGGCTCCGTGCCCTGCTCGCCGACGAGCTCCACCTTGGTGCCGGCGGTGACGTACAGCCCCGCCTCGACCACGCAGTCGTCGCCCAGGGCGATGCCCACGCCCGCCTCGGCGCCCACGAGGGAGCGCTCGCCGATGCGGACCCGCTCGGTGCCGCCGCCGGAGAGGGTGCCCATGGTGGAGGCGCCGCCGCCCACGTCGGAGCCGTCGCCGACCACGACGCCCTGGGAGATGCGGCCCTCGATCATCGAGGTGCCGAGGGTGCCGGCGTTGAAGTTCACGAAGCCCTCGTGCATGACGGTGGTGCCCTCGGCGAGGTGCGCGCCCAGGCGCACCCGGTCCGCGTCACCGATGCGCACCCCGGTGGGCAGCACGTAGTCGACCATGCGCGGGAACTTGTCGACGCTGAACACGGTCGGGGTGCGGCCCGCGGCGATCAGGCGCAGACGGGTCTCCTCGAAGCCGGCCACGGCGCAGGGACCCTCGGAGGTCCACACCACGTTCGTGAGCTGCGCGAACAGGCCGTCGAGGTTCTGGACGTTGGGCTGGACGAGGCGGTGGGAGAGCAGGTGCAGGCGCAGGTACGCGTCGGCGGCGTCGGCCGGCGCGGTCGCGAGCTCGATCGCGCGCACCACGACCTCCTGGGTCGTGGCGCGGACCTCGTCGGCGCGGGCGGCGGCCGCGAGCTGGGCGTGCAGGGGCTGGGACTGCGCGTCGGCCGGGGCCTCGCCCAGCTGCGGGGCGGGGTACCAGACGTCGAGGGTGGAGCCGTCGGCGGCGAGGGTGGCCAGGCCGATGCCCCAGGCGCGGGTGGGAGAGGTGTCCGTGGTCGTGGAAGTCATGACAGGGAGTCTACGAAGACTCGCCTGGGCGCCGCACGGGCGACGCGGGATGCGGGCGCTCGCCGAGCAGGGAGAACAGCACCCGCACGTCCTGCGCCTCGCCGTCGGAGTCCGGATCGCCAGGCAGGTCCGCGCCCTGCGCGTCGCGGTTGATCCGGTTGTACTCCAGCAGCTTCTCCTCCACCGCCTCGAACAGCTCCCGCGCCTGAGCACGGGACAGGCGCATGGGGGTGGAGAACAGCATGGCGGGCGGCTGCTGCTCGCGGGCCTCGGGGAAGTTCGCGGTGCGCTGGGCGATCTCGCTCACCCAGCCGGCGCGGATCCACTCCAGCGCCGCCATCGTGGTCGCCCCGGAGGCGGTGACGTACTCCTCGTCGACCGTGACCTCGGGGTCGCCGTCCCCCTCGCCGTCCGCACCCGGGGCGTGCATGAAGCTGGTGCGGGCGAGCTTCCACACCCGGTCGCGGCGGTCCCGGGCGGCCTCGGGCGCCTCGACGATCACGCCGCCGCGGGCGAGGGTGCGCAGGTGGTAGCTCACGGAGTTGGCGGGCAGGTCGAGGTCCTCGGCGATGTCCGCCGCGCGGGCGGTGCCGCGCCGTCCCACCCGGTCCACGATCTGCATGCGCACGGGATGCGCCATCGCGCGCAGCTGGTCGCGGGTCGCGTAGTGCATCTCGCCCTCGTGGGGCGCGCGGGCGGGGTCCGCCCGGTCGTCGCCCGTCTCCTCTGCGGTGCTCATCCTCGGATCCTATGAGCCGGGCGACCGACGGGGAGGCCCGACACGACATTACGCACCAGTAGATGCGCAACATCTATTGCGCAACTAGTGGTGCGGATCTACGCTGGGCCGAGGACGCTGAGCCCCGGCCTCCCGGGAGCAGGCGCACCGTCCGGCCGCAGGATCACGGCACGGGATCACCACACGGGATCACCACACAGGATCACCACGCAGCATCGAGGAGAGCACCATGGTCACCGCAGCGCACATCGGGACCCCGCAGACCGCACCGCTCGCGCCCCTGACGACCGCAGCAGTGACCGGCGCAGCGTCGGCTGCGGTGACCGGCGCCGACCCGTCGGCCGCCGAGCTGCTCGCCCAGGTCCGCGCCCTGCGAGACCGCCTCGACGCCCTCACCGAGGAGCTCCACGCGGCGCACCGGCCGTGGTGGCGGCGCTGGGGGAACGGCGCGACGCTGCCGGGGGAGCGCGCCGAACGCGCACTGCGGGAACAGGCGCGCCGGCAGCAGCGGGAGCGACACCAGCAGTACGCGCTGGACCACATGCTGCGCTCGGGCGTGCACGCGGTGCGCTGAGCCGCTGCTCCGACCGGGCGTGCCCGGCGCTCAGTCCTCGAGACCCGACTCCGGGCCGATCCACTCGATCGCCCGCGCCCGGCGCACCACGCGCTCGACCCGTCGGCCGTTCAGGTGCACGAGCACCACCGCGGTGACCAGGCATACCACCCCGCCGATCAGGAACACCGGGGCAAGGTCTGTGGCGATCACCTCGATGCGCACCATGAGCGAGATGAGCAGGATCGCCGAGCCCGCCACGATCGAGATGATCCCGAGCCCCAGCAGCAGCGCCGGGCCGAGCGAGCGCACGATCGCGGGACCGGCCGAGTCGCTCTGCAGGGGGCGGCGCACGGGCAATCCGCGACCCAGCTGGCCCGGGCGCGACACGGCCCAGTCCAGCAGCATCCGGTCGCGGCGGCTAGTGGCGAGCATGCCCACCGCGGCAGCGAGCAGCGCCGCGACCAGCAGGGTCGCCAGCAGCGGTCCCGCGTCCTGCGGGATCGAGCGGTCGGACGTGCGGAAGGTCGACGCCACCGTCAGCGCGAAGCAAGCGGCCGCCACCAGCAGCAGCACCGCCTCCACGATCCGCAGCGGCACCTGCCGGGCCGCGCGCTCGGCCGCCGCGACCGAGTCCGCCTCGTCGGCGACGGGGTCGGTGCCCTCCTCGAGCACCACGCGGCGCTCGTCGGCCAGGCGCTGGGCGAACTCGTCCACCTGATGGCCCGCGCGCAGCGTCGGCGCGTACCGCTCACGCTGCGCGGTGGTGAGCCAGGCGGTGAGCACGAGCGCGTCGGCCTCCGCCCGCTCCTCGGGCAGCAGGTCCGCGTTGACGATCGCGCGGATCCGGGCGGCCTGGCGGCCGAAGCGCAGGCCCGCGGGGCCCGCCCCGTCCCGGTGGGGGAGGTGACGCGGCGGCGGCAGCGGTGTCGACATGCGCACATGGTCCCAGACGGCGGGGCCGGGCGGGGTGTGCGGGGCGGGGGAGATCGAATCCCGGGGCGCGGCTTCTTGTCCGGTTTCGTTATCACTTTTCGATAAAGGATCGGTCCGATGGCTCAACGTCATGACATTTGGTGGTGTGATGCACGCCATGGCAGCGAAGAAGCACGAGCAGATCCGTGAGTGGATCCAGGACGAGATCCGTCAGGGCCACTACGTGGAGGGCGATCAGCTGCCCACCGAGCAGGCCCTCATGGCGCAGTTCGGGGTCAGTCGGGCGCCCGTGCAGCAGGCCATGCGGGCCCTTGAGCTCAACGGGGTCGTGGTTCGCAGGCCGGGCGCCGGCACCTTCGTCTCCGTGTGGGGCCTGCGCACCGACGTGCGCAGCGCGCTCGCCGGGGAGCAGGAGCAACCGGCCGAGCACACCTCCTACCGCGTCCTCGCGACTCGCACCACGAGCGCCGCGGCCCTGGAGTGGACGGCCACGGTGTTCGGCCCGCAGCATCCGGTCGCCGTCCTCACCCGGCTCAAGGTCCACACGACCGGCCGTCCCATCGCCCTGGAGCAGGCCGTGATCAGCCTCGTCCACGTCCCGGAGATCCTCGATCAGGACCTCGAGACGCTCTCCACGCAGGACCACTTCACCCGCATAGGGCTGTCGGTGAGGACCCTGACCAACCACCTGTCCGCGCAGCTCCTGAACCCCGGGGATGCCGCGCACCTGGAGATCGACCCCACCGTCCCTGTCATCCGCCAGCACCGCACCGTGATCGGCGCGGGCGACGTCCCGTACGAGACGGCCTACTTCCACATGCATCCCACCAACCAACTCATGGAGATCACCCGACATGTCTGAGCGCAGTACATCCCGCGTCGCCGTCATCGGCGCCGGGATCATCGGCACCATGACCGCCTGGCAGCTCGCCGCGCGCGGCCATCAGGTCACCGTCTATGACCAGTGGAACGTCCCCAACGACCGTGGCGCCTCGGCGGGGGAGTCCCGCATCTTCCGCACCGCCTACAAGGAGGGCGGTGACTACATCCCGCTGCTGCGCGCCTCCCTCGAGAAGTGGGACGAGCTGGAGCAGTCCTCCGGCCGGAAGGTCCTGGACATGTGCGGCGGCCTCACCCTCGGCCGCCCCGACCACCCCGACGTCGAGACCGTGATCGGCACCGCCGTCGACCACGACCTCGAGCACCGCATCCTCGACGCCACCGAGATGGCCCGCGAGTACCCCCAGTTCGCCCTCGACCCCGACGAGATCGGCGTGTTCGACCCCGCTTCGGGCATCTTCCGGCCCGAGCTCGCTGTCATTGCCGCGCGCGACGAGTCCGTGCGCCATGGCGCCGAGTACCGCCCCTACACCCCGGTGCTCAACATCCGCCCCCTCGCCGAGCGGATCATGGTCGACACCGCGGACGACGCTGTCGCGTACGACAAGGTCGTCGTCGCCACCGGACCCTGGGCGCACAGGTTGGCCGGGGTCACCCGCCAGCAGGTCCACCCCGCGCGACTGGTCGCCGGCTGGTTCGCGGCGGAGGACGTGCCGCTGCACAGCCCGGACCGCATGCCCATCTCCATCCGCCGCCACGATGAGGCGGGCTTCTCCTGCTTCCCCGCCGTCGACGGCGTCGCGGTGAAGATCCTCCCGCACCACCTTCCCTGGCTGCCGCTCGATGAGCCCGAGGACCTCCCTCGCCTCATCGAGCCCGAGTTCGTGCGCGCCATCGAGCGCGCCGTCGAGCGACTCCTGCCGGGCCTGGACCCCTCGGCGCTGCGCGTGTCGAGCTGGATCGAGGGCGTCAGCCCCGACGGTGCCCCGCTCATGGGTCCCTCGTCGCTCGACCCCCGCATCACGCTGGCCGTGGGCATGTCCGGGCAGGGCTTCAAGCTGGCCCCCATGCTCGGCTCCATCGCCGCGGACTACGTCACCGACGGCGCCAGCGCCGACACCATCGATCTGTTCGACGTCGCGCGCCTGCAGGGCGGTGCCGCATGAACGTCAACATCGGCACCACCGTCCTGATCGCGATCTTCGCCTTCATCATCCTGGCCATCGGCGCCGGGATCTCCTTCTACATCGGCAAGAAGCAGAACACCGACGAGGACTGGATGGTCGGCGGGCGCAAGCTCCCGCTCTACGTCATCGCCTTCACCCAGTACGCGACCGCCGTCGGCGGCGGCGTTCTCGTCGCCCACGTCGGCATCTCCTACGCCTGGGGCCTGTCGGTCTTCTGGTACGAGCTGTTCGTCGCGATCGGCATGCTCGCCATCGCCGCCTTCGCCGGCCGGCTCCACAAGGCCAAGTTCTCCACGATCCCCGAGATCATCGGGCGCAGCTTCGGGAACAGCAAGCTCCTGCTGCTGCTCGCCGCGATCGCCGTGATCGTGGTGCCCTTCGGCTGGCTCGCCACCCAGTTCGTCGCCTTCGCGGGCCTGTTCTCCGAGGTCACCGGCATCCCGCAGACTCCGCTGATCCTCGCCATGGCACTGATCAGCCTGGTGGTCGTCCTCCCCGGCGGCCTCGCCTCGGTCGCTTGGTCGGACTTCTTGTTCGGCGTGTTCATGATCGTGATCTCGGTCGTCATCGGCGCCTACGCGATCCACACGGCCGGCGGGTTCGGCCAGATCGCCGCGAACGTGCCTTCGGACATCATCTCCATCCCTGAGGGCTTCGGCGCGGCGGGCGCGATGACCATCCTGCTGTGGGCCTTCTCGATCCTGCCCGGTACCCTCACCAACCAGATGTACTACCAGCGCATCTTCGCGGCACGCACCGCGAAGGAGGCCCGCGTGGGCATCTACTTCAGCGCCGCGATGATCATCTTCGCCGGCTTCTACGCCCTGGCCATCGGCCTCGCCGTCCGCTCCATGAACCCGAATCTCGGCGTGGACGGGCGCGAGGGCGCGGCCGGCTGGTTCCTCACCCTGCTGCCGCCGTGGCTGCTGGCTCTGTACGGCGCGTTCCTCATGGCCACCATCGTGTCCACCACCGGCTCCGCCCTGCAGTCCGTCGTCGCGAACATGGTCTTCGACCTGCGCCGCAACTTCATGTCCGAGCAGCGCCAGGCGAAGATCTCCATGGTGAGCGTCTCCCGCTGGGCAACGGTCATCGTGACCCTCGCCGCCGCAGCCCTCGCGATCGTGTTCCCGCGGGCGCTGGACTGGCTGGTGGCGACCTACGCCTACTCGGCCTCGATCCTCGCCGTCCCGCTGATCGCCGCGATGCTTCGCCGCAAGTCCGCCCCGGCCCCCGCCGCGGTGGCGCTCAGCTCGATGATCGCGGGTCTCGTCGGCTGCGCCGGCGCGCACCTGATCGGCACACCGATCCCGTACGCGATCTTCGGAATCCTCGCCAGCATCCTCGGCTACGTGGTCGCCCTGATCGTCGTGCGGCAGAAGGAGCCTGTCACGGTGGCCTGACCCGCCGCGCCATACTGGGAGGATGACCCACGCCGCCGACCCCGTCCGCACCGTCGTCGTCATCGGGGCCGGGCCCCGGGGCACCGCGATCGTGGAGCGGCTGGTGGCGGCCTCCCGCACCGCGGCGTGGGACGGCGCGCTCACGGTGCACCTCGTCGACCCGCAGGTCGGGCTCGGCGGGGCGGTGTGGCGGCATGACCAGCCGGACGTGCTGCTGATGAACACCACCACCTGCCAGACCACGATGTACCCGGACGAGTCGTGCCACGCGACCCTGCCGGTGCCGCGCACCGAGACCCTCGCCGACCACCTGGCCGGCGAGGGTCTCGGCCCGTCCGACTACGCCTCCCGCGCCGCCCACGGCCGCTACCTCGCCCACGTGCTCGAGAGCGCGATGGCCGACGCGGACCCGGCCCGGCTGCGGATCGTGCTGCACCCCGCCGAGGCGGTGGACGTGACGGGTCCGGCCGACGGGCCCCAGCGGGTCCGGCTCTCCGACGGGCGCGTGCTGCGGGCCGACGCGGTCGCGCTCGCCCTCGGGCACCTCGCCACCGCGCTCAGCCCCCGCTCCCAGCAGCTGGCCGACGCGGCCGAGCGCCACGGTCTCGTCCACCTCGGCCCCGCCAACCCGCTCGAGGTCGACTACGCCTCGCTCCTGGGGCGCGAGGCCGTGGCCGTGCAGGGGATGGGCCTGAACTTCTACGACGCGGTGGGGATGCTGACCACCGTCGCGGGCGGCCGCTTCGAGCCCGACCCCTCGGCACCCTCGGGGCTGCGGTACGTGCGCGGCGGCGGGGAGCCGCTGCTCGTGGTCGGCTCCCGCTCCGGGATGGTCTACCGCCCCAAGCCCGACCTCCCCATCGAGCAGCTGCGCCCCTACCCGCTCGAGGTGCTCACCAGCGAGCGCGTGCTCGAGCTGGCCGTGCGCTCGGCGGGCGTGGACCACGAGAAGGAGGTCATGCCGCTGCTGCTGGCCGAGCTGCGCCGCGCCCTGCGCGCCGCCGGCCACGCGGACATGGCCACCGACGAGGCGCTGATCCGCTTGCTGTTCCCCTTCGGCCGGCGCGGCGGGGAGAGCCAGGACGCCCACCGCCGCACCCGCGACGTGCTGCGCGGCGCGCTCGAGGCCGCCACCGCCCCCGACCCCGCCTGGGTGCTCGCCTTCCGTGTGCTCATCGCGCTGCGCATCCAGGTCAACCGCCTCACCGACCTCGGCGCGTACACCACCGAGTCGGTGCGCCGGGACATCGACGGCCACCTTCGCAACGCCTTCGCCTCCTGGGCCTCCGGACCGCCCGTGCTGCGGGCCCGGCAGGTGCTCGCCCTCGAGGAGGCGGGGCTCGTGCGCTTCGTCGGCCCCCGCATGCACATCGACATCGACGAGGAGGCCGGCCGCTACGCCGTCCACGGCGGTGAGGGTCTCGTGGCCCACTGCGACGGGGTGCTCGAGGCGCACCTGCCGGGCGTGGACCTGACCGCCTACCGCAGCGCGCTGCTGGGCGCCTGGCGGGAGCGCGGCGAGGTGCAGAAGGACCACTGGGCCTCCCGCGGCTCCCGGCACCGCATGCTCACCGGCTCCATCGCCGTGGACGGCCTGTACGCCCCGATCGGCGCGGACGGCACCGTCTACGAGCGGCGCCTCATGGTGGGCGTTCCCGTCTCCACCGCTCAGCCCGGCTCCGCGATCACCGCCGAGCCCGGCACCTCCCCGCAGCTGCTGCGCCACGCCGAGGCGGTCGCGGTGCGCCTGGCCCGGGCCGGAGGCGCGCTGGCCGGGGAGTGAGGTCGGCCGGCAGAGCCGGCCTGCTCATCGGGGCGCGTCCTGTCCGTCCTCCCCGCCGTCTTCGACGTTCCCGTCCTCACCGTCCGGGTCGTCTTCGTCCTCATCGCTCAGCGACGTCGGCAGCCATTCCAGGGCGGAGGCGAGGGCCTGATCCCGTCGGCCGGCCCGTCGGCGCGCGAGAAGGAGAGCGAGCGTGCCCAGGAGCACGACCCCGCCGACCACGAGGGTCACCGCGCTCCCGCCGTCCAGCACGAGCCCGACCCCGATTGCCGTCACGAGGAGCCCGAGGGTCGCCCCGAGCACGACGGGCAGGCCGAGGCGTCCGTCGGAGCCGGTGGCGGGGATGCCGGCGACGGGCAGTCCGCGCGCGAACTGCCCGGGGCGATCGCTCGCCCAGTCCACGAGCGCCTCGCGCGCCGACGCGAGGGAGCGCCGTCCGGCGAGGGACTGCACACCGAGGAGGAAGGTGGCGACCACCAGCGCGATCGCCCCGACACCGAGCAGGATGTCCGAGCTCAGCAGCAGACCGAGCCCGCCCGCGACGAGGAACACGGTGCCGATGGCGATGACCCCGCACTCCGCTCCCTGCGTGATGCTGTCCCAGCGGCGGTGGGTGGCATGGGTCTCCAGGACCGCGAGCGCGGAGGCGTACTCCTCCTCGCTCGGCTCCGGCCCTGCCTGCAGCACCGCGAGCCGCTCCTCGGCGAGCCGGTCCGCGGCGATCGTGCGGTCCGCTGTGCCGGCGGCGCGTCGGCGCTGCTCCTCGGTGAGCGTGGCGGCGAGTGTCTCGCCGTCGCGGCGCGCCCGTGCGGTCGGATCGTCCTCGTGCGGCATGGTCATCGTGTCGTCGTCCTGGTCCTCGTGCTCGTGCGTGGGCATGATCTGGGCTCGAACGGTCCGGGGCTCGCATGGTCCGGGGGTCGCCCCGGTCCTCGCGCAGAGGCCTGCGCCGCCCCGGAGGTCCTGACGATCCTGCCATGCCCCGTCGGCCGGTTCCCGCACCGCCCGCCCCGTCGTGGCACGATGGCGGGCATGACCTCCCACGCTGCGCCCGCCCTGGACCCGTCGGCCGACATCGTCGACCTCACCGCCGCGATCGTCGACATCGAATCGGTCTCCGGGAACGAGAGGGCGCTCGCGGACGCGGTCGAGCAGACCCTGCGCGCGCACGCCCCGCACCTGGAGGTGCTGCGCGACGGCGACACCGTCATCGCCCGCACCGCGCGCGGCCTGGACCGCCGGGTGCTGCTCGCCGGCCACCTCGACACCGTCCCCGTCGCCGACAACCTCCCCTCCTCCCGCCGCACCCACGAGGGCCGCGAGGAGCTCGTGGGCCGCGGCACCTGTGACATGAAGGGCGGGGTCGCCGTGCTGCTCAAGCTCGCCGTCGAGGCCGACGCCGCCCCCATGGACCTCACCTGGATCTTCTACGACCACGAGGAGGTCGCCGCGGCGGACAACTCCCTCACCCGCCTCGCCGCCGAGCGGCCCGAGCTGCTCGAGGCCGACTTCGCGATCCTCGGCGAGCCCACCTCCGCCGGGGTCGAGGGCGGTTGCAAGGGCACCATGAAGCTCGAGGTCACCGCCCGCGGCATCGCCGCCCACTCCGCCCGCGACTGGGTGGGGGACAACGCGATCCACCACCTCGCCCCGGTGCTCGAGCGCCTTTCCGCCTACGAGGCGCGCCGCGCCGTGATCGACGGGCTCGAGTACCGCGAGTGCTTCAACGCCGTCGCGATCTCCGGCGGCATCGCCGGCAACGTGATCCCCGACCGCGCGAGCGCCACCCTGAACTACCGCTTCGCCCCGGACACCACCGAGGCGCAGGCCGAGGCGCACGTGCGCGAGGTGCTCGCGGGCCTCGACCTCGAGATCGAGGTGACCGACTCCGCGCCCGGCGCACTGCCGGGCCTGGACACCCCCGCTGCCCGCGAGTTCCTCGCCGCGCTCGGGGACGAGGTCACCGTCGCCGCGAAGCAGGGCTGGACCGACGTGGCCCGCTTCTCCGCGCTCGGCACCCCGGCGGTGAACTTCGGCCCCGGCGACCCGCTGCTCGCCCACACCGACGACGAGCACGTGCCGCTCGCGGACCTGCGGACCGCGCTCGAAGGGCTGCGCCGCTTCCTCACCGCCTGAGCCGGGGGAGCGCCCGCGAAGGCTGCGATCACCGGTGTTCACCTGAGCCGTCACCCGGGGCCGTTACGATCTGCCCCATGACGCCAGAGGAACGCGAGCACCACCGCAAGGGACCTGTCACGCTGCGCGGGGCCCTCCGCCCCGACCGCACCACAGACCAGCGCCTCCTGGAGGGGGCCGGCACCGGCGCGTGGGTGCACTCGGACCCGTGGCGGGTGCTGCGCATCCAGTCGGAGTTCGTCGAGGGCTTCGGGGCCCTGGCCGAGCTCGGCCCGGCCATCTCCATCTTCGGCTCCGCCCGCCTGCCCGAGACCGACCCCGACTACCAGTGCGCCCGCGAGATCGCCGCCGGCATCGCCCGCGCCGGGTACGCGGTGATCACCGGCGGCGGCCCGGGGATCATGGAGGCCGGCAACCGCGGCGCCCAGGAGGCCGGCGGCGTGTCCGTGGGCCTCGGCATCGAGCTGCCGCACGAGCAGGGCATGAACCCCTACGTCGACCTCGGCGTCGACTTCCGCTACTTCTTCGCCCGCAAGACCATGTTCGTGAAGTACTCCAGCGGCTTCGTGGTCATGCCCGGCGGCTTCGGCACCTTCGACGAGCTGTTCGAGGCGCTGTGCCTCATGCAGACCCACAAGATCGACCTGTTCCCCGTGATCCTCGTGGGCCGCGACTACTGGCAGGGGCTGCTGGACTGGATGCGCTCCGCCGCCGTGGCGCGCGGCATGGTCAACGCCTCCGACCTCGACCTGGTCCGCGTCGTGGACAGCGCCGAGGAGGCCCTCGCCGCGCTGCGCGAGGCGATGCGCAGCGAGGAGGCCGAGGAGCAGGCGGCCGACGGCGCGGCGCTCGGCGTGGGCGCGGCCGACGAGGAGACGGCCCTGCGTCCATGAGCGCCGTCTCGCCGATGGTGGTCCTGCTGCTGCTCGCCGCGCTCGTCGTGGCGGTGGCGATGGTGGGGGTCGCGACCGGCCGGTTCGGCGCCGGGATCGGACTGCCCGAGAGGCCCCGTCGGCCCCGCCGACGCGCCCGGCGTGCCAGCAGGTCCCGGGACCTGAGATAATGGACACCGCACGCGCGCTGTCCGAGGCCCCGTCCGGGGGAGCCACTCAGGGGCAGCGACACCATCAAGGAGGCATTCCATGGCTGCTATGAAGCCGCGCACCGGGGACGGTCCGCTCGAGGTCGTGGAGGAGGGGCGCAGCATCATCATGCGGGTCCCGCTCGAGGGGGGCGGCCGCCTGGTCGTCGAGATCGCCGCTTCGGAGGCCGTGGAGCTGCGAG
Organism: Brachybacterium aquaticum; assembly: GCF_014204755.1. Taxonomy (NCBI): domain Bacteria; kingdom Bacillati; phylum Actinomycetota; class Actinomycetes; order Micrococcales; family Dermabacteraceae; genus Brachybacterium; species Brachybacterium aquaticum. Next base: position 1,996,221 of record NZ_JACHLZ010000001.1, on the reverse strand, counting down.
ACGCCCTCGAGGGCGTCATCAAGTAGCACCCGCTTCGTCGCCGCTCCGGCCCCGCACCCGCCAAGGGTGCGGGGCCGGAGGCATGCCCGGGAGCTGGGGAGTGGTGTGCAGGCCGGCCATGCTCAGCCCGGCGCCGCGTTCAGAGCTGTGTTGTGTCGAGGTGCGCGTTCAGGACCGAGCGGGGCGGAGCACCGCGGCGAGCACCCCGTCGCCGCTGCCGGTGAGGGCGGGCACGAGGTCGTCGGCGTCGGAGACGGCGCGCAGCAGCGCCCGCACGGCCTGCGTGGTCGCATCGCGCGCGGTCGGGTCCGCGACGCGGTCGTGGAAGAGGGCGTGGGGGATGACCAGCACGCCGCCCGGGCGCAGCAGGCGCCGCGCGTGCTCGAGCAGGTCCAGGGCGTGGGGGTCGTGGGCCGGGAAGCTCACCAGGTCGTAGGCGTGGTCGGTGAGTCGGCCGACGACGTCGCGGGGCCGGCCGGCGATGGTCCGCACGCGCGGCGCGCGGATCCGCGCCTCGGCGAAGGCCTCGCGGGCGGCGCGCTGGTTCTCGACCTCGGGGTCGATGGTGGTCAGCACCCCGTCCGGGTGCATGCCGGCCAGGAGGTACAGGGAACCGACGCCGCTGCCGGTGCCGATCTCCACCGCGGAGCGTGCCTGCACGGCCGCGGCGAGCACCCGCATGAGCGCCCCGGCACCGGGCAGCACCGGCGTCGCGCCGAGCTCGCTACCGCGCTCGCGCGCCCGGGCGAGGACGCCGTCGTCCGCGAAGAGGGTCGACTCGTCGACGAACTCCTCGCCGTGGGCCCAGCCGGCCACCTTTCCCGACGACATCTCCACGTCCTTCCCGCGCACCGGTGTGATCGGGCCGATCCTACGGCAGGGCCCGCCTGCGCCGGGCCGCTCCCGGAGGACCCACAGCAGTCTGTGAGCCGCCGCACGGGGCCGCGATGCAATAATGGGCCCGCATCAGCGGACCTCGAGACGTACAGGTGGACAATGGGCGGCACCGGATTCATGGGCCTCGGTGGGTGGGAGGTCGTCGTCCTGCTCATCGTGTTCCTGGTGGTCGTGGGCCCGCAGCGGCTCCCGGAGGTCACCCGGCAGCTCATGCAGTGGGTGCGCCAGGCGCGGCGCTGGGTGGACGAGTCCCGCAGCACCGTCGAGGACGAGATGGGCATCGCCATCGAGGACCTCAAGAAGTACGACCCGCGCCAGTACGACCCCCGCCGCATCATCCGCGAGGCCTGGGGCGAGACCGATCTCGACGAGCTCCTGCCCAGCAAGGAGTCCATGTCGATCGCCGCCGGTGCCGGCGCCGCAGGCACCGCCGCCGCGGCCAAGGGCACCAAGAAGCGCTCCGGCTCCTCCGCGAAGAACGACGGCCCGAAGCGCGCCCCGTTCGACGACGAGGCCACCTGAGCCCTCGGCTCGCAGGTAGGACCTGTTCCTGCCGTTGCACACCTCACCGGAGGCGTCCCCACGGGGGCGCCTCCTTCGCGTTCCCGGGGCGGGTTGAGCGGTGGGGAGCCGACCTCGGCGCGGAATTCAGGGGCGCTATGGCGATTACTGTCGGGCTTCTGTCGATGCTTCTTAGCGGGCTGCTTCCGCGGGGTGATGCCGACGAGCTCTGGTCGCTGAAGTTCCGTTAGCCGATCGTGCACAGGGACGACTCCACGCTGGGGCAAGACCTCCCATGTCCGTGCCCGAGCAACCGCCGCGAGTGTCCATTACCAGCGAGACCTTCCCGCTGTCCCGACAGCAGAATGACAAGATGGATACATGACCGAACACGTGCCGACCGACGAAATCACAGCTAGCACGCGCCCGAGCAGCGACCGCGCCGCAGCACCGCAGCCGGCCACGGATCCCATCCCGCCAGACTGGAACCCGCGGGGCCCGCGGGTCCGTCGCGACCCGGTGGCCGCCTACGACGAGATGCGGTCGCGCTGTCCGGTCGCCCGTGGCGCAAGCGGCGCATGGACGCTGTTCTCGCACGCCGACGTCACCGCTGCCGCCCTCGACCACCAGACCTTCGCCAATGCGGTCTCCCGCCACCTCCAGGTCCCCAACGGCCTCGACGGTTCCATGCACACCGCCTTCCGCGCCCTCGTGGACCGTTACTTCACACGGGAGCGGATGACCGCTCTCGAACCCTCGGTGCAAGGCGTCGCAGCCGGTGTGATGAGGCAGGTCGAGATCCCCGGGCCGGTCGACGCCGTCGAGCTCGGCGCCCGTTTCGCGGTGCGGGCGCAGAGCGCCTGGCTGGGGTGGCCCGCGGACCTCGAGGACGACCTGCTGCGGTGGATGGCGGACAACCATGCCGCCACGCGTTCGCGGGACCGTGCGCGCACCGCGGAGGTCGCCCAGCGGTTCGACTCCATCATCCGGTCGCTGACCGACGCTCGCCGCGGGGCCGGCGACGACGCGCCTGACGACGTCACCACCGAGCTCGTGCGTGACCACGTCGACGGCCGCGAGCTCACCGATGAGGAGATCGTCTCGATCCTGCGCAACTGGACGGGCGGCGACCTGGGCTCGATGGCGCTGTGTGCCGGGGTGGTGCTCACCTACCTCGCCGACCACCCCGACCTGCAGGCCCGGCTGCGCTCCGAGGTCTCCGACCGAGAGTTCAACGCGATCCTCGACGAGATCCTGCGGATCGATGACCCGTTCGTGGCCAACCGCCGCATCACCACCGAACCCGTCACGGTCGGTGGGCGCGCGTTCGCGGCCGGGGACCGGGTCTTCCTGAACTGGGTCTCCGCGAACCGTGACCCGCAAATGTTCGCTGAGCCGGAGGCGTTCGACCCGGACGGCAACGCCCCATACAACCTGGTCTGGGGGATCGGGAAGCACGTGTGTCCCGGACGCCCGCTGGCGACCCTGGAGCTGCGGGCCCTGACCCGCGCCGTCCTCGACGCGACGGCCGCGATCGAGCCCGATCCCGGTCGCCCGCGGGACCGTGAGCTGCCACCCGTCGGCGGCTTCGCCACGGCCCCGCTGCGCCTGCGGTGACGCCCCCGGTCGGCCGCGGCTGAATCGCCCCGGGTTTGTTAGAGGCTCGCAAGTGCCGTGTCGGCGGGTGCCGGTGCGGGGTGGTTGTGATGGTAGGTGTCCTCGAGCTCGACGGGCGGGATCATGCCGATCTCGCCGTGAAGTCGCCGGTGATTGAACCAGTCGATGTATTCCGCGGTCGCGATCTCGAGGTCGTCGATGTTCTTCCAGGGCCCGCGGTTCGAGCTGACTTACAAGCACGACGCCGAGGAGCGGTTCCATCTACCGGAGAACCTCTACGTCATCGGCACGATGAACACCGCCGACCGCTCCCTCGCGCTGGTCGACTTCGCGCTGCGCCGGCGCTTCGCGTTCTTCGAGCTCGATCCCCGCTTCAACGACGCCTGGAAGAAGCACCTGAGCGACAAGTTCCGCACCGCTCCGGCGTCGCACATCGACGAGCTCGCCCGCCGCATCGCTGCGATGAACGACCAGATCGCGGCCGACCCGAGCCTTGGGGCATCGTTCCGGATCGGCCACTCGTACTTCACTCCCGAGACCGAAGTCAGCGAGCTTGACCCCTGGCATCGAGCGGTGGTGGAGACGTCCGTGGCTCCGCAGCTGCGCGAGTACTGGCATGACCGACCCGAGACCGTCGATCTCATCGTTGAGCAACTGCTCGCGGAGCTCTGAGGTGTTCGTCGCCGGCGAGGGATCCACTCGCATTGACGTGCGCAGCGTGTGGTTCCTGCTGCTCTACGCATCGGACCTGCTCGAAAAGCTCACCGGTGAGGACCGGGAGCGTCTGCTGCGAGGCGAACGCGACAACGACCTGCTCGACGCGCTGGCAGACGTCCTCGCCGCCCGCGTCGACCGCCGGATCCGGACCATGCTCGCACGCAGCTACCGGCGCCGGATCGAGCCGCTGACGCGGGTGCGCGGACGCATCGACCATCTCGGGACCGCCCGCGGCCATCTGATGAAGTCCGGACGCATCCTGTGCCGCTACGACGAGCAGACCGTCGATCTGCCGCGATACCGATCGATGCTGGTCACACTGCGCCGCGCAGCGCGGCGTGCAATCTCCGCAGACGTACGCCGGCGCTGCCTGACCACGGCGCAGATGCTCGAGCGCTCCGGCGTCACGCCCGTGGACCCGACCGCTGCCCAACTGTCCATGGAGCAGTTCGGGCACTTCGACGCCGAGGACAGGACGCTCCTGGCGCTCAGCGCGCTGGTGCGAGACATGTGCGCGCCCGAGCATGCCCCAGGTGACAGTGAGCTGCCGAAGATCCTGCGGAGCGAGGGCGCGCTGCGGAGGCTCTTCGAGCGGGCCGTCCGCGGCTTTTACCACCATCATCTTGGGCCACGGGGGTACACCGTGAAGTCCGAGAGCCGCGCTTGGCCAGCGACCGGCGAGCCCACGGATCTCGCCTTCCTGCCCCGGCTTAACGCCGACGTCGTCGTACGCGGCCACGGCGTGCAGGTCGTCATCGAGTGCAAGTTCGCGCCGATCTTCACCCAGCACGAAAGCAAAACGATGATCAACCCAGATCACGTGCGCCAGCTGATCTCCTACGCCTCGGTGTTTCGCGGCGCGTTCGCGGGAGAAACGCGGGCACTCCTGCTGGGAGCTCTCGTCGACGGCTCCCGGGGCCGCGACCTCGACTTCACGATCGACGGGACTGCGTACTCAGTGCGACAGATCGATCTGTCCGCCAGTCCCACAGAGATCCGGGAGGCACTGACGGAATTCCTACAGCTCGGGACGAGCGTGGGCGCAGCGCCTACGGGGCTGGGGTAGTTGGCGTGGCCAAGTGATAATGAGACGGCGGTGACAGGTGGTCGAACGAGACGATACGCAAGGAGAGAATAGACTCGCGTGGCCTAAACTTGTTAAGAGGGTAGCCAAAAACCTCCTCTCGCTCTTCGGCGCACTTGTTCTCATTGACTTCACCGGACTGTCGGATATTCGAATTTTTGCACCCATAGAGCCACCGTGGATCACCAAGCAATCGGCACAGAAGTCCACACCCAGCGAGCCTGCGAATCCGGCCACGCCCACCCAAACGATCGAGGCACTTAAGGCGGGTGTCCCCAAGGCCAGCAATGAGAGCACGGTAACCGTGACATGGAACGGCGTGGGCGACTCCGTTGTTGTCAATTGGGACCCGTACGAGTATCCAGAACTTTACTGGCGCTACATGGAGGCGCAGCTCGCATACGCGCGAGCGTCGCCGTATTCCGCCCGTGAATGCACGCGCGACCGCCGCCGGGTCAGCGGCGGCTGACGGACAGGGGCAGCTTCATCCCGCCGAGCCCGCGCGGAGTGTGCACGAGGCTCCGGGCCACGTCCCGCAGCGCGGCGGCGGTGGGGGAGTCGGGGTCGGAGACCACCAGCGGCACGCCCTTGTCCGCGCCCTCGCGCAGTGCGGGGTCCAGGCCGATCCGGCCGAGCACCGGCACCTCGGAGTCCACGGCGTCCGCGAGGGTGGCCGCGACGCGGTCGCCGCCGCCGCTGCCGAACACGTCCATGACGCTGCCGTCGGGGAGGGTGAGCCCGGCCATGTTCTCCACGACCCCGGCGATCTGCTGCTCGGTGGAGGCGGCGAGGGAGCCGACGCGCTCGGCGACCGAGGCGGCGGACTGCTGCGGAGTGGTGACCACGACCATCCGCGCGCCGGGCAGGAGCTGCGCCACGGAGATCGCGACGTCGCCGGTGCCGGGCGGCAGGTCCAGCAGCAGCACGTCGAGGTCGCCCCAGAACACGTCGGAGGCGAACTGCTCGATGGCGCGATGCATCTTGGGACCGCGCCACACCACGGCCTGCCCCTTGGGCACGAACATGCCGATGCTCATGACCTTCACGCCATGGGCCTGAGGGGGCATGAGCAGGTCGGAGACCTTCGTGGGCTGCTCGGAGATCCCGAACATGCCCGGCATCGAGAAGCCGTGGATGTCCGCGTCGATGACGCCCACGCGCATCCCGTCGGCCGCCATCGCGGCGGCGAGGTTCGCCGTCACGGTCGACTTGCCGACCCCGCCCTTGCCCGAGGAGATCGCGAAGATCCGAGTGAGGGAGCCGGGCTGGTTGAAGGGGATCTGACGGCGGCCCTGGCGCAGGCGGGCGGTGAGCTCGCGGCGCTGCTCCTCGGTCATCGCGGAGGTGGTGACCTCGACGCGGGACAGGCCCGGCACGGTCGCGGCGGCCTCGGCGGTGTCGCGCTCGATCCGGTCCCGCATGGGGCAGCCCTCGATGGTGACCAGCACCTGCACCCGGGCGGTGCCTTCGGCGTCCACGCTCACCGAGTCGACCATCCCCAGCTCCGTGATGGGGCGGTGGATCTCGGGGTCGATCACCCCCGCGAGGGCCTCGTGGATGCGGGCGACGCGCTCGTCACCGTCTGCCGGAGCCGTGCCCGGCGGGGCGGCGTCGGCCTGGGTGGGGGACGGGTCCGACGGGGTCACTGCGGGTCCTGCTCCTTCACGTGGTGATGCTCGGTGGGGTGAGGCTCGGTGTGCTGCTCGGAACGGATGCCCTCGGCGGGGCCGCGGCGCTCGCGACGGTCCAGCGCCGCCTCGACCTCCTCGCGCAGCAGCGCGCGCAATGCCTCGACCTCGAGCGACGGGGCGGGTGCCTGCTGGGACCCCTGCGCCTCCTGCGCCTCGCGGGCCTGGGCACCGCGCGAGGAGGAGGGCAGGGACAGGGACTCCGACCCGCCCGCCTGCGCAGCCTCCAGCTGCGCGGCCTCCGCCTGCGCGGCCTCCGCGTCCTGCTGCCGGGCCTCCTCGAGGTCCTCGAGCAGGTCCCGCAGCTCGCCGCGCACGAAGTCGCGCGTGGCGACGTCGTTCAGGGCCAGGCGCAGCGAGGCGATCTCGCGGGTGATGAAGTCGGTGGTGGCGTGGTTGCGCTCGTTGGACTGGCGGTCCTGCTCGTTCTGCACGCGGTCGCGGTCGTCCTGCCGGTTCTGCGCGAGCAGCAGCAGCGGCGCGGCGTATGAGGCCTGCAGCGACAGGATCAGGGTCAGCAGGGTGAAGTTCAGCGCGCGGGGGTCGAACTGGGCCGACTCCGGGGCCAGCGAGTTCCACGTCAGCCAGATCGCGCAGAACAGGGTCATGCCCACCAGGAAGGCGGGCGTGCCCATCATGCGCGCGAAGCCCTCGGCGGCGCGGCCGAAGGCGTCTCCGCTGAAGGGGTTGCGCAGCCGGCCGCGGCGGGGCGCCGGGTCGTCGAGGGCGTCGGGCTTCTGCTCCGCCATGCTCAGCCCTCCTCCGCCGCGTCACGGGCCGTGGCCCGGGCGATCTCGGACAGGTCGATCTGCCCGGTGGTGGGCCGGGGCTCGTCCTGCTCGCGCCAGTCGTCGGGCAGCACGTGGTCGAGCACGTCGTCGACCGTGACCGCGCCGAGCAGACGCCCGTCCTCGTCGATCACGGGGATGGAGACGAGGTTGTAGGTCGCCATCTCGCGGGTCACGGTGGACAGCGGGGCCGACGGGGGCACGGCGACCTTGTCCTGGTCGATGATCTCGCCGACGGCGCGGTCGGGCCGCTCCCGCAGCAGCTGCTGGAAGTGGACGATGCCCAGCAGGCGCCCGGTCGGGGTCTCCAGCGGCGAGCGGCACACGTGCACGGTCGAGGCGAGCGCGGCGTGCACGGCCTCGCGGCTGATCATCGCCAGGCAGTGCGCCACCGGCGTCTCCGGGGCGACGATCAGCGGCTCGGTGGTCATCATACCGCCGGCGGTGTACTCGTCGTAGGCGAGCAGGCGGCGGACGTCCTCGGCTTCCTCGGGCTCCATGAGGTCCAGCAGCTCGGAGGCCACGGCCTCGGGCAGCTCCTGGACGAGGTCCGCGGCGTCGTCGGGGTCCATCGCGTCCAGGATGTCCGCGGCGCGCTTGGCGTCCAGTCCCGTGACCACCTCGACGCGGATGTCCTCGGGCAGCTCCTCGAGCACGTCGGCGAGGCGCTCGTCGGCCAGCTCCCCGGCCAGCTCGATGCGCCGCTTGGTCTCCAGCTCCTGGATGATCTCGGCGAGGTCGGCGGGGTTGAGGTCCTGGTAGGAGGCGGCCAGCAGGTGCGCGGACTGCTCCGCCTGCGTGCCGTACAGGCCGTTGACCTGGTACAGCTCCACGGTGAGGGTCTCCCCGCGGGAGACGAGCCGGCTGAGCGAGCCGCCGCCGCGGCGACGGCGCAGGTGCAGGCGCGAGACCATCCAGTCGCGGTGGCGGTTCTGGTCCAGGGCGATGTCCAGCACCGTCGCCTCGCCGCTGCCGTCGGTGAGGGTCACCACGCGGTCCAGCAGGTCGCCGATCACCAGCAGCTCGCCGCGGCGCTTCTCGAAGCGGCGCACGTTCAGCACGCCGGTGGAGATGACCTGGCCCGGGGAGATGGAGGTGACGCGAGTGATCGGCAGGAACACGCGGCGCTTGGCGGAGACCTCGACCACGAACCCGACCGCGCGGGCGCTGGTGCGGGTCTGGGGGACGACGACCACGTCCCGCACCGTCGCCACCGCGTCCCCGATCGGGTCGAAGACGGTGGTGCCGGCGAGGCGGGCCGCGTAGAAGCGGGGCTGGGCGGTGCTGCTCACTGCCGCAGCCCGGCCATCCAGGCCTCGACGTCCTCGGCGCGGCGCGGGGCGGCCGCGGAGAGGTTCTCGACCCCGTCCTCGGTGACGAGCACGTCGTCCTCGATGCGCACGCCGATGCCGCGCAGCTCCTCGGGCACCAGCAGATCGTTCTCCTTGAAGTACAGGCCCGGCTCGATGGTGAACACCATCCCGGGCACGAGCTCCGCGTCGAGGTACATCTCGCGGCGCGCCTGGGCGCAGTCGTGCACGTCCATGCCGAGGTGGTGGCTGGTGCCGTGGGGCATCCAGCGGCGGTGCCACTGGCCCTCGGGGGCGAGGGACTCCTCGGCGGTGCCGGGCAGCAGCCCCCACTCCTCGAGGCGGCGGGCGAGCACCTCCATCGCGGCGGTGTGCAGGTCGCGGAACCTCAGCCCCGGGCGGGCGACGGCGAAGGCGGCCTCGGAGGCTTCGAGCACGGCGTCGTAGACGCGGCGCTGGACCTCGCTGAAGGTGCCGCCGACGGGCAGGGTGCGGGTGACGTCCGCAGTGTAGAGCGAGTCGATCTCGACGCCCGCATCGATGAGCACGAGCTCGTCGCCCCGGACGGTCCCGTCGTTGCGGGTCCAGTGCAGGGTGCAGGCGTGGTCGCCGGCGGCGGCGATCGTGTCGTAGCCGACGCCGTTGCCGTCGGCCCGCGCGGTCGCGGCGAAGACGCCCTCGATGACCCGCTCGCCGCGGGGGTGGCCGACGGCCTCGGGCAGGTGGCGGATGACGTCCTCGAAGCCGCGCAGGGTCGCGGCGACGGCCTCGCGCATCTGGCGGACCTCGTACTCGTCCTTGACCAGGCGCGCCTCGCTCGCGGCCTCCTTCAGGGCGGCCTGCTCCGCGGCGGCGGCGTCCCCGTCCGGCAGGCCGTTCTGCGCGCGGATCTCCTCCACCATCGCCTCGACGCCGGCGTCCACGCCGGGCATGACGGTCAGGGACAGCTGGGCGCCGACGTCCTTGGCGAGGTGGTCGCGCAGCTCGTCGATGTGGCGCACCTCGATGCCGATCCGCTGGGCGGCCTCGGTGACGGTGGGGCGCCGGCCCACCCACATCTCGCCGTAGCGGGAGTCGGCGTAGAACTCGGAGGTGTCGAAGCCGGCGCGGGGGCGGAAGAAGTAGGTCGCGACGGCTGCGCGGGGATCGTCGGCCGACGGCTCCACCACGAGCACGCTGTCGGGCTCCTCGTCCGTCCCGAGCCCCGAGTAGTACGCGAAGGCGGTGTCGGGGCGGAAGGGGTAGTCGGTGTCGTTGGAGCGGACCTTCAGCACGCCGGCGGGGAGCACGAGCCGGGTCGCGGGCAGTCGGCGCACGAGGGCGTCGCGGCGCGCGGGGGTGAAGTCCGCGGACTCGCGGCGCTCGGCGTCGGGGACGGTCTCGTCCCAGCCGGAGGAGATGAACTCGCGGAAGGCGGCGTTGTTCGGACGCTGCGAGCGGGAATCCCCCCGGAAGGCGAGGTCCTTCATCCGCTCGCCGCTGGTGGTGGCTTCGGTGCTGGTCTCGGTGTTCTCGGTGCTCACTCCACGAGTTTCTCACGCCTCGGTCTACCCTGGGCGCATGAGTGAGCGGACCGACTCCGGCGCGGAGCAGCGCATCGATCTGCACGCGCACACCTCCTGCTCCGACGGGACCACGTCGGTGGCCGAGCTGTTCGCGCAGGCGGCGGCCACGGGCCTGGACGTCCTGGCGCTGACCGACCACGACACCGTGCAGGGCTGGCCGGAGCTGCCGGACGCCGTCGCCGCGAGCGGTGTCGCCGCGGTGCCGGGCATCGAGGTGTCCTCGGAGCTGCAGCATCGCAGCGTGCACCTGCTCGCCCTGCTCGTGGACCCCTCACCGGAGACGGCGCTCGCCGCCGAGATGGGCGAGGCGCGCTCCTCCCGCATCGAGCGGGCCCGGCGGATGGTCGAGCTGCTGGGGGAGGACTTTTCGATCACATGGGACGGGGTGCGGGAGCAGGTGGCGGGGGAGGAGACCGTCATCGGCCGCCCCCACATCGCCGATGCGCTGGTCGCCGCGGGGGTGGTGGCGGACCGCTCGGCGGCCTTCGGGGAGCTGCTGCGCCCGTCCGGGCCGTACTACGTCCCCTACTACGCCCCCTCGCCGCTGGAGGCGCTGGTCGCGATCCGGGAGGCCGGCGGGGTGTCGGTGATCGCCCATCCCGGCTCGGTCACCCGCGACGACGACCTGCCGCTGGAGCTGCTGGAGGCGATGGTGGAGGCGGGCCTGGACGGGGTGGAGGTGCACCACCGCGAGCACGGGGCCGAGGAGCGCGAGCGCCTGCTCGCCTTCGCCCGCGCCCATGACCTCCTGATCACCGGCGGCAGCGACTTCCACGGCACCGGCAAGCCGAACGTGCTCGGTGAGAACCTCACCGCCCCGGAGGTGCTCGCGGAGATCGAGCGCCGCGCCACGAGCGGCACCCGCGTCATCCGGCCCTGACCCCGGAACGCCGACGGGCCCCGACGCGATTTCGTCGGGGCCCGCGGGTCAGGTCGGGGGATCAGCTCTCGGAGCCGCCGCCGGTCGAGCTGTCGGCGTTCGACGATCCGCCGTTCGAGGACCCGCCGCGGCTGCGACCGCGGCCGCCGCGCGAGCGTCGACGACGGGTCGAGGAGCCGCCGGACTCGGAGGAGCCGCTCTTGTCCTCGGGGCCGGTCGACGGCGCGTCGGAGCCGGTGCTCTCGCCCGCGACGACCTCGCCGTTCACCCGGCGGGTGCGGGAACGGGAGCGCTGGCGGCGCGGGGTCTCGCCCGCCTCGCCGTCGGCCTCGTCCCGGGCAGGGGCGTCCTGGCGGGAGCGGCCGCCGCTCTCGCCGCGGGACTCCTCGTCCCGGCTGCGACGCCCGCCCCGGGAACGGCCCTCGCCGCGCCCGCCGTCTCGGCCACCACGGCCGCCGTCACGACCGCCGGGGCCACCACGACCGCCGTCCCGGCCGCCGCGCCCGCCCTCGCGGGAGGGGCGGGAGGCCGAGTCGGGACCGCCCAGGTCCTCGATCTCCTCTGCGTCCAGGCCCTGACGGGTGCGCTTGTCCTTGGGCAGGGTGCCCTTGGCCTCGGTGGGGATGTCGAGGTCGGTGAACAGGTGTTCGGAGGTGGAGTAGGTCTCCACGGCCTCGGTGGACTCCAGCCCCAGCTGGCGGGCGATCAGCGCCCAGCGCGCCAGGTCCTCCCAGTCCACGAACGTGATCGCGGTGCCCTTCTTGCCCGCGCGGCCGGTGCGGCCGGTGCGGTGGAGGTAGGTCTTGTCATCGTCGGGGCAGTTCCAGTTCACCACGTGGGTCACGTCGGTGACGTCGATGCCGCGGGCGGCGACGTCGGTGGCGACCAGCACGTCGATCTTGCCGTTGCGGAAGGCGCGCAGTGCCTGCTCGCGGGCGCCCTGGCCGAGGTCGCCGTGCAGCGGGGCCGCGGCGAAGCCGCGATCGGCGAGGTCGCCGGCCACCCGGTCCGCCTGGCGCTTGGTGCGCATGAAGATGATGGTCAGGCCGCGCCCGCGGGCCTGCAGGATGCGGGCCATCACCTCGATCTTGTCGAGCTGGTGGGCGCGGTAGACGACCTGCTTGATGTCCGCCTTGGTGCGGGCCTCGTCGCCGGGGTCCTGCGCGCGGATGTGGGTGGGCTGGCGCATGAAGCGCCGCGCGAGCGCCATGATCGGGCCCGGCATGGTGGCCGAGAAGAGCATGGTCTGACGGTCGGTCGGCACGGCCTGGAGCAGCTTCTCGATGTCCTCGAGGAAGCCGAGGTCGAGCATCTCGTCGGCCTCGTCGAGCACGGCGGTGCGCACCTGGGAGAGGTCCAGGTGCTTCTGGCGCATCAGGTCGATGAGACGGCCGGGCGTGCCCACGACCACCTCGACGCCCTTCTCGAGCGCCTCGATCTGCGGCTCGTAGGCGCGGCCGCCGTAGACGGTGAGGATGCGGATCGGACGCTTCGCGGAGGCGGTCTCCAGGTCGTGGGCGACCTGCACCGCGAGCTCGCGGGTGGGCAGGACCACGAGGGCCTGCGGCTTGCCGATCTCACGGCCGCCGGGGTTGTCCTCGCCGGGGGCGACGGAGTTCTGCAGCAGCGGGATGCCGAAGCCGAGGGTCTTGCCCGTGCCGGTCTTGGCCTGGCCGATGATGTCGCGGCCCTTCAGCGCGACCGGCAGGGTCAGGGCCTGGATCGGGAAGGGCGTGGTGATGCCTTTCGCGGCCAGGGCCTCGACGATGTCGGGGCGGACGTCGAAGTCCGCGAAGGTCTGGTTCTGGCCGGGGATGCCGGAGCTCTGCTCGACGGCGGGGGAGGCCGACACGGCCTCGTCGGTGTGCGGGATGGTTTCAGGCACCGTTCAACTCTCTGGTCATGGATGTGCTGATCCATGGTAGCCCTCGGGGCCGTACCGGGGTCCGAATGGTGACGAACGGGGCGAATCGCCGGCGCCGACCGCCCGGAAGAGGGCCCCTGCAGTCCGGGACGGTCGTGAGGAATCGTGATCGTCTCGTGATGGAGGTCTCGGTGCGGTAGCTGATCGTTGGATGAATGATCTGTTCAATATCCGGGCTCGGAGGGGTGGAGCAGCAAAGTTGGGACTGATGCGCGGCGAATCGCCCCGGGTCTGGTGGAGGCTCTGAATCCACGGGAGGATGAGGAGCATGGCAGCACCGAGGAAGTACCCCGACGAGCTTCGGGAGAGAGCCACGAGGATGGCAGTTCAGTCACGGCGCGATCCATCGACGAGGTCGGGAACGTTTCGCCGTGTGAGCGAGCAGCTCGGGATCAATCCTGAGACTCTGAGGAACTGGGTCGTGCAGGCCGAGGTTGACGAGGGGCACCGTCCCGGGACCACGACCAGCGAGTCCCAGCGCCTGGTCGAGCTGGAGAAGGAAGTGCGTGAGCTGCGCAGGGCGAACTCGATGGCGGATTCAAGCGGTGGGCGCAAGGAACTCTGCGAGCTTCTCTGATGGTGTCAGATAGCCCAGTGTCTTGCGGGGGCGTCCGTTGAGGCTGTCCTGGATCGCGTCCAACTTCTCGCGGCTGACGACGCTCAGGTCGGTGCCTTTGGGCAGGTACTGGCGCAGCAGGCCGTTGGTGTTCTCGTTGCTCCCCCGCTGCCAGGGCGAGTGGGGATCGCAGAAGTAGATCGGGATTCCTGTGGCGATGGTGAACGCGGCGTGCTTGGACATCTCCGCGCCTTGGTCCCAGGTGATCGTTCGGATCAACGAGGGCGGCAGCTTGCTGATTGCGGCGCGCATCGCGGCCTCGACCTGCTCGGCGCTCTTGCCGTCGGGCAGGTGCAGCAGCAGTGTCATTCGCGTCGAGCGCTCAACGAGCGTGCCGACGGCGCTGCGGCTGCCCTCGCCGAGGATGAGATCACCTTCCCAGTGGCCTGGCACGCCGCGGTCGTCGGCTTCTGCGGGGCGTTCGCTGAGCATGACCATGCCGGGGATGCGGCCGCGACCGTCCGTGGTTCGGCGGGGCTTGCGGGCCGCTCTTCCGGACCGCAGGCACCGCGCCAGCTCACGGCGCAGTTCGCCTCGGCCCTGCACGAACAGCGACTGGTAGATCGTCTCGTGGCTCACGCGCATCTCCGGGTCGTCGGCGTGATCCAACCGTAGGCGCGCCGCGATCTCCTCAGGTGACCACAGTTGCTCCAGCCGGCTGGCGACCTCCTCGAGCAGCCGGCCCGACGCAAGCTTGAACGGCTTCGGTCGACGTGCCTGCTCGCGGGCACGTTCATGACCACGCCACGCCGAGTAGCCGCAGCGACCCCCGCCGCGCTTCACCTCACGGCTGACGGTCGACACCGCACGCCCCAGCTGCTCGGCGATCGCGGTGAAGGTATCGCCACGATTGATCCCCAGCAGGATCTGCTCGCGCTCGTGGATCGTCAGACAGCCCTGACGTGGCTCCCACCCGAACGGCCTGGCGTCAAGGTGCCTGCCGGTGCGGGCCATGATGCCGACCATCGGCGCGCTGCAGCCGATCTCTTTCGCGATGTCGACCAGCCGCCAGCCCTTCCCGTGCAGCCTGAGCCCGAGCTGCTTCTGCTCCCGGCTGAGATGACCGTGCCTGCCCTGCATCCGGATCCTCCTGTGATCAGTGACTGCCTCATCTCACAGGACTCGTTGCACTGACCGCTTGAATCCGCCGATCCTCAGGTCGGCCTCGGCTTTTTTCGCGGCGGAGCTCGACGGCCCACAGCGTTGATCGTGGAGTACATCGACCAGTGCAGGCATGAGTTCGGCGCCTGGCCGGTCTGTCGAACGCTGACCGCAGCGGGCACGCAGATCGCGCCGAGCACGAACTACGCGTTCAAGACCCGCCCACCCTCGAAGCGAGCACTACGCGACGAGGAACCGCTGGTCGAGATCCACCGGGTCCATGCGGCGAACTTCGGCGTCTACGGGGCGAAGAAGGTCCACGCCCAGCTGCGCCGCGAGGGCGTCGTCATCGCGCGTTGCACGGTCGAGCGGCTCATGCGCGGCGCGGGGTTGCGAGAGGTCAGCCGGGCCAAGGGCCCGCGCACCACGATCTCCGGTCGTGGCCCGGATAATCGTCCTGAACTGGTCGAACGTGGCTTCACCGCGACCGCTCCGAACCAGTTGTGGGTCGCGGACATCACCTACTGCCGCACCTTCGCCGGCTGGGTGTATGCCGCGTTCGTCATCGATGTGTTCTCCCGCCGCGTGGTCGGCTGGCAGCTGTCGAAGTCGCTGCGGACGAACCTCGCGCTGGACGCGCTCGAGATGGGCATCTGGACCCGCGATCACGCAGGCCAGGCCGTCTCCGGGCTCACGCACCACAGCGATAAGGGCGTTCAGTACGTCGCCATCCGCTACACCGAGCGTCTTGCTGAGGCCGGCGCGGCCGCCTCGGTCGGCTCCACCGGCGACTCGTATGCCAATGCCCTGGCCGAGGCCTTCAACTCGCTGTTCAAGGCTGAACTGGTCCGCAACCGCGGGCCCTGGAAGAACATCGACGACTTCGAGATCGCGACCGCGGAAAACATCGACTGGTTCAATCACCGGCGACTTCACGGGGAGATCGGCATGATCCCGCCCGTCGAGCTCGAGGACACCTACCATCACCACCACCCCGCACCGGCACCCGCCGACGCGGCACTTGCGAGCCTCTAACAAACCCGGGGCGATTCACACCGCCCACCTCGAAGAGCTCGTCGCCGTCCGCGGTGCACCGGGTGTGCTCCGCAGCGACAACGGGCCCGAGTTCATCAGCGACGCGATGGCCGACTGGGCGGGTACCCGCACCGGCCTGTTCTACATTCCGCCCGGCTCGCCCTGGCACAACGGATACGTCGAATCGTTCAACAGCCGCCTCCGCGACGAGTGACTCAACATCAACAGCTTCTGCTCACTGCTTCACGCCCAGGTCGTGATCGGCGACTGGAAGACCGAGTACAACCATCAGCGTCGGCACTCATCGCTCGGCTACCTACCCCCGGCCGAGTACGCCCGGCAGTGCACCCATCAAATCGAAACCGACGACTCACAGAGCGACCGGACCGAATGAAGGGGGCGGCCCAGGTGACCACCTTGATGTCGCGGGCGCGGATGTTCTCAGCGTTGGTGGGCACGCTCCATGGTGTCACCAGCGGGCGGAGACCCTGCCGGGTCTCAGTAGGAACGCTGCGTGCAGCTCGAGAGTCCCGCAATGACGGGAGGGGGCGGGTTGCTCCCGCCCCTCCCGTCATCTCATCGTCGGTGTCGTCCGCCGCGACCCCGTTGCTCCCGGCTCCGAGTCTGCTCGGCCTCACGCAGCCGCAGTACGGCTGCGCAGAGGTTCAGCAGCGCCGTCGCCAGTGCCGCCACCGCCACCAGCGCCTCTGTGATCTCCCGACTCACCCCCTCCCCTCCAGCGGGCGCGCCACCCTATGGGCCGACCCCGACCCGCGGCGCGCTCGGGCATGCCGCAGCGGCGTGTCTGCGGCGCCGCGGGCTAGCCCGGACCGCCGCGGCCGGCACTAGCCGATAGCTGGTCTTTCCGGCTAGCGCCCGTTGGGGCCGGGACCTTAATAGCTCAAAAGCGGCTGCCCGGGCCGCGGGCGTGATTTCGGGGGTTCCTGCTAATGGCGGCGCCGCACGCAACTGCGAGCAGCGGGACGGGCAGGCTCGGCCGTTCTTCGATCGCGGACGAGAGCGTGTCCGACGAGAGCCGCGCAGCCGGCACCGAGCGACCGGTCGACCCCATGCTCCCGCAGTGGATCACTTGCCAAATACCCCCTGGGGGTATAAAACTGAGGGGAGCAACGACAGTTTCCGCCGCTGCTGCACCCTTTGATGCGAGGAGTACCTCATGAGCCCCGAGACACTTCGACCCCTGCCGATGGCTTCCACCGGCTGTTCTTGCTGCGCCACCGCCCCGGTGGAGGACCGCGCCGCTGCTGAGGCGACTGCGACGTCCGCGGCCGAGACCACGACGTATCCGGTGCAGGGCATGACCTGTGGTCACTGCGCCGACAGCGTGACCACGGCAATCACCGTTCTCGAGGGCGTGGAGGAAGTACGGATCGACCTGGCGCCCGGTGGGATCTCCACCGTGACCGTGGCCGGAGCTGCCGCACCGGCCGCCGTCCGCGCCGCCGTCGCGGAGGCCGGCTACACCGTGGCCGACGCCTGACCCACCCCGGCAACACCCAGCCTCGTCCGAGGCCTTGCGGAAGGGACACCATGAGCACCCCCCACCACCACCACCACGACCACCCGGTTACCCCCGAACCCGACCACGCCGGGCACGACATGGCCCAGCACGGGCATCACCGCGGCACGGGCCCACACGGCCCGGCGGGCGCTCCGCCGGGCGGGGACCGTCATGGCGGCTACGATGCCGAGCAGATGGCGCACGAGGGGCATGCCCTGCCGACCGCCACTCACACCGGCCATGACATGACCGGGCACGGTGAGCACGACATGGCGGGCCACGAGCACCACGACCCGCACGCGGGGCACGACATGTCGGGTCACGGGGGCCATGCGGGTCATGGTGATCACGTGGGGATGTTCCGTCGGCTGTTCTGGATCATGCTCGTCCTTGCTATCCCGACGGTGCTGCTGAACGGGATGTTCGCTGACCTGCTCAGCTATGCGCTGCCGGACGCGGCCTGGGTGCGGTGGGTCTCGCCGGTCCTGGGCACGGTCATGTACCTGTGGGGCGGGAAACCGTTCCTGACGGGCGCGGTCGAGGAGATCCGGGATCGCAAGCCCGGCATGATGCTCCTGATCGGGATGGCGATCACGGTCGCCTTCGTTTCCTCGCTCGGCGCCAGCCTCGGACTGCTCTCCCACGAGCTCGATTTCTGGTGGGAGCTCGCCCTCCTGATCGTGATCATGCTGCTGGGCCACTGGCTCGAGATGCGCTCCCTCGCGCAGACCTCCTCCGCGCTGGATTCCCTGGCCGCGCTCCTGCCCGACCAGGCCGAGAAGATCGAGGGCGAGGACATCGTCGCGGTTTCCCCGGCCGAGCTGCAGCTCGGAGACGTCGTGATCGTGCGACCCGGTGGCCGGGTCCCGGCCGACGGGGAAGTCATCGATGGTGGCGCCGACGTCGACGAGTCGATGATCACCGGCGAGTCCAGCCCCGTGCGTCGCGAGATCGGTGATCAGGTCGTCGCCGGCACGGTGGCCACGGACAACGCGCTGCGCGTGCGCGTCACCGCGATCGGTGAGGACACCGCCCTGTCCGGCATCCAGCGCCTGGTCGCCAACGCCCAATCCTCCACGACCCGGGCCCAGCTGCTCGCGGACAGAGCCGCCGCCTGGCTGTTCTGGTACGCGCTGATCGCGGCGATCGTCACCGCGATCGTGTGGACAGTCGTCGGGGTGCCCGAGAGTGCACTGGTCCGCGCGATCACCGTTCTGGTCATCGCCTGCCCTCACGCGCTGGGTCTGGCGATCCCGCTGGTGGTGTCCATCTCGACCGAGCGGGCCGCGAAGGGCGGCGTCCTGGTCAAGGAGCGTGCCGCCCTGGAGCGGATGCGCACCATCGACACCGTCCTGTTCGACAAGACGGGCACGCTGACCAAGGGCGAGCCCGCCCTGAACCACGTCACCACCGTCGGCACCCTGGGCGAGGACGAGCTGCTCGCGCTGGCCGCCGCGGCCGAAGCCGACAGCGAGCACCCGCTCGCCCGCGCCATCACCGCCGCTGCCGCGGAACGCGGACTCGACGTGCCGCGCGCCACCGAGTTCCAGTCCACCACCGCGGTCGGCGTCAGCGCCACCGTGGACGGGCGCACCGTCCAGGTCGGCGGACCCAACCTCCTGGCCGAGCACGGCCAGGGACCGCTACCGGCCACCGGGCCGTGGTCCGCGGACGGAGCGATCGTCCTCCATGTCCTCCTCGACGGGCAGGTCACGGGAGCGATCGGCCTGGCCGACGAAGTGCGCCAGGAATCTCGCGAGGCCGTCGATGCCCTGCACGAGCTGGGAATCCGCGTCGTCATGATCACGGGCGATGCCCAGCCCGTTGCCCGCGCCGTGGCCGGCGAGCTCGGTATCGACCAGGTCTTCGCCCAGGTGCGCCCGGAGCACAAGAGCGAGAAGGTCCTCGAGCTCCAGCGCGACGGACGAGCCGTGGCGATGGTCGGCGACGGCGTCAACGATGCCCCCGCCCTCGCGCAGGCCGACGTCGGCATCGCGATCGGTGCCGGCACCGACGTCGCGATCGCCTCCGCCGGCGTGATCCTAGCCTCCGACGATCCCCGCTCGGTACTCTCGGTGATCCAGCTCTCCCGTGCCAGTTACCGCAAGATGAAGCAGAACCTGTGGTGGGCTGCCGGGTACAACATCGCCGCCGTTCCGCTGGCCGCCGGTGTCCTGGCGCCGATCGGATTCGTACTGCCCATGTCGGTCGGCGCGATCCTGATGTCGTTGTCCACTGTCGTTGTGGCCTTGAATGCGCAGATGCTGCGCCGACTGGATCTGACCCCTGCCAAGAGCGCGGCGCGCCTGGCCGGCCGCGAGAGCTCGACCCCGGTGTCGACGACCCAGTCTTCGAGCCGCGCGGGCTCGGCCAGCTCCCGGTCGGACTCGAGCAGGACCTCCACGGCGCCCAGGAACGGAGATCAGACTGGAGCCCATGAGGAGTGAATCGGCTCGAGCTGCAGCGACGGTTCTCGTTGTCGAAGACGAAGTCGCGCTCTCGGACGTCGTGCAGGCATACCTCGTGAAGGCCGGCTACGCCACGGGGAGCGCGCGAAGCGGTCCGGAGGCGGTGGAGGTAGCCCGCGCCTTGTCACCGGACGTGATCATCCTCGATCTCGGCCTGCCTGGCCTCGATGGCTTGGAGGTGATGCGGAGGATCCGCGCCTTCTCCGACTGCTACGTGCTGATCACGACGGCGCGATCAGAGGAGGTTGATCGCCTGGTGGGCCTGTCGGTGGGTGCGGATGACTACCTCACCAAACCGTTCAGCGTGCGTGAACTTGTCGCCCGGGTCCAGGCCGTGCTGCGGCGGCCCCGCGGCGAGCCCGGGACCGCTCCTTCGGGCATGGTGCGCGCATTCGGAGAGCTTGAGATCGATACGGCCGCCCAGGAGGTGCGGCTCGCTGGCCAACCAGTCCCGCTGACCCCCACCGAAAGGGGACTGCTTATGACCCTGGCCCGTCGGCCGGGCCAGGTCTTCAGCCGCCACCAGCTGATGGAAGCCGTCTGGGGTGATACCTGGATCGGAGATGACCATCTCGTCGATGTGCACATTGCCAACCTGCGACGAAAACTGGACGAGACAGCGGGTTCGGCACGGTATGTCACCACGGTCCGCGGTATCGGGTACCGGATGGGGAAGGGTTGAGGGCGTGACTGATCCCCGCTCATCGGCCAGAACGATCCGCCCCGGCACGAGCCTCGCCTCACGTTTGATGATCGGCCAGCTCATCGTGCTGTGTGCCGGCGCCGTCAGCATCACCGCTCTGACGGTGATGATCGGACCCGCCGTCTTCCACTATCACCTGCTCCAGACTGCTCTTCCGGTGGGCAGCGCTGAGATTCTGCATATCGAGCGCGCCTACCGTGACGCCCTCGCCCTCGCACTGGGGGTCGGACTGGTGGTCTCCCTCCTAGCGGCAGGCCTGGTCACCTGGAGACTGGCGCGACGACTCCGGCAGACACTCCACCGCCTCACCCTGGCCGTGGACGAACTCTCCCGAGGCCACTACTCCACTCGGGTGCCCGCCCTCGGTGCGGGAACCGAGCTGGACTCTCTGGCCGCCACGCTCAACGACATGGCTGCACGCCTAGATGCCGTCGAAGAGAATCGTCGCCGGCTGCTCTCTGACCTCGCCCACGAGCTACGTACTCCCATTGCGACTCTCTCGGCACATCACGAGGCGATGGCTGATGGTGTCATCGAGCCGGAGGCGGCCATGCCCATCCTTGCCGGTCAGACCATACGCCTGTCCCGGCTGGCCGACGACATCAGCGAGGTGTCCCGTGTCGAAGAGGGACAGCTCCCGGTGGAGCTGCGGCCCACGTCGGTCCGCGACCTGCTGGACTCAACACTCCAGGAATGGGAGGAGAGGTTCGAGGCAGCGGGTGTGGCATTGCGACGAGATTTCGTTATGCGCCGCTCCCCGATCATTCACGCCGACCCGGACCGCCTCGCCCAGGTACTCGGAAACCTCCTGAGCAATGCCCTGCGGCACACCTCGCCCGGGGGCGCCGTCACTCTCTCAGCGCTCACCACCGGCGACGTGGTGGAGATCGCGGTGTCCGACGACGGTGAGGGTTTCACCGCGCGTGACCAGGCGCGGCTGTTCGAACGCTTCTTCCGCGCCGACAGCGCTCGCACCCGCGAAAACTCCGGCTCGGGAATCGGCTTGACGATCAGTCGCGCCCTCGTGGATGCGCACGGCGGGACCATGGCTGCCGCCAGTGAGGGGCCCGGGCGGGGAGCCGTCTTCACCATCCGGCTTCCTCGAGCGACCGTTGAACGCTGATCCTCGAGAGCAGTACCCTTAGACGATCGTGGTGAAGGTGCCGATCTGGACCTGCAGGAGCGCCATCCACTGCTCCCACACCCCGGAGACCAGCAGCAGCCCGATGGTGATCAGGACGGACCCGCCGACGATCTGGAGCGTGCGGCGATGCCGGGACAGCACTCTGGAGATTCCTAGGGCGCGCCGGAACACGAGGGCGAAGAGGATGAACGGGATCCCGAGCCCGATCGCGTAGCCGAAAGCCAGGAGAGCGCCGCGGCTCGCGGATGCCTCCCCGAGGCTGAGTGCGGCGACTGCGGCGAACGTCGGCCCGATGCACGGGGTCCAGGAGAAGCCGAACGTGATCCCGAGCAGCGGGGCGCCGGCGAGTCCGGCATCGGGGCGCTTCCGGATCCTTTTCACACCGGAGAGGCGGGGGAAGAT
Source organism: Brachybacterium aquaticum (assembly GCF_014204755.1). Classification (NCBI taxonomy): domain Bacteria; kingdom Bacillati; phylum Actinomycetota; class Actinomycetes; order Micrococcales; family Dermabacteraceae; genus Brachybacterium; species Brachybacterium aquaticum. Next base: position 1,974,259 of record NZ_JACHLZ010000001.1, on the reverse strand, counting down.
TCCCACGAACACCAGGCCCATGAGGATGACCAGCACCCCGGAGATCCGATTGATCGCGCTCGTGTACTGGATCACCAATGACCCCAGTGCACCGACGAAACCGCCGATGACCAGGAACACCGCCGTGAAGCCCGCGACGAACAGCACAGCGCCGGTGACCAGGCGCCATGGCCGTTCCCCGGGATCGCCGGTGCGGGGCGGCCCGGCGCTTCCTCCGGTGAGCCCGGTGATGTATCCGAGGTAGCCGGGGACCACCGGAAGCACGCACGGCGAGAGGAACGCGACCAGACCGGCCACCATCGACAGCAGCAGGGCTGCGGCCAGGGGTCCGCTCAGCACGGTGGTGGCGAACAGTTCACCCATCAGGCGGCCTCCGCTAGCACGGCATCCAAGAGGCTCTCTAGGGTGCTCTGATCGGCTGCGCCCGCGATCCGGGCGGCTACTCGTCCTTCAGCATCGAGGATCAAAGTCGTGGGGACGGCGTTGGGCGAGACGCTGCCGTCCATGGACGCGATCACCGCCCCGTCGGTGTCGGGGATCGAGGGGTAGGTGATGCCGAAGGTCTCCTCGAACGCGGCGGCTGGCCCGGCCTTGTCGCGCGTGTTCACGCCCACGAATTCCACTCCCAGGGCGCTGTACTCGGAGTGCACGGCCTTCAGCGCCGGTGCTTCGACCCGGCACGGCGGACACGACGCATACCAGACGTTGATCAGCAAGGGTGCACCGCGCAGCGCCGTGGAGTCGAAGTCGTCGCCGTCGTAGGTGGTTCCCCGAATCTCCAGAGGATCGGCGCGTCCCTCCGGGGGGATCTCGACGACGACACCATCGCCGGAGACGTACCCGGCGTTCGCCTCACTCGCGGCGTCCGAAGAACTGCTGCACGCCGCAAGAAGGGGCGCGAGGACGAGCAGGCTCCCGCCCAGTCGGAGCGTGGTCCGACGACTCAGGCGTGGTGTCACGCTCCGCTCAGTTGGGCCGACCACCGAATGCCAGAAGGCGGACCGGGTGCTTCGCCTGCTCACGTCAGCTGGAGACTGGTCAGACAGGTCAGATCATCCTCCGCCTGGGTCGAGATGGACGCGGTCCCCGTGTAGTCCTCGAGGGTGCACGTGAGCTCCGCGGTGATCCCGCGCGGTAGCCAGAGACCGAGGAACCCGTTGTCATGCGTGGTGCGAGTGCCCTCCTCAAGGACCTCGCCCGAGCTGCTGTCGACCACGCTCACGGTGAGCTCGCGGCTGCGCAGTTCTCCGCGGCACGTGGTCAGGCTGTGGAAGGCGCACTCGTGGGTGGTCTCGACGAACGGGGCCACCGACAAGTAGAACTGGTCCTCGGGAAGGGGCAGCTCGGCCTCGCGCCCTGCATCGTCTTGGAGCTGCAGAGACGTCGCGGTGACGCTGGCGATCAGATCCTGCGGTCGCTCAGCCACCGGGAGCGCCTCGAGCCGGTCGATGATCTCGTGCGCGTCCGCGTCGGCGAAGCCATGTTCCTGAAGCAACTCCTGATCACCCGTGATGGATGCGGGCTCGGACCCGCCGGCCCCGCAGCCGGCGACCACGAGCGGGAACAGGCCGGCACCGAGCACGAGCGATCGGCGCGGCAACCGGCCGGTGCGGCGACGGGGCCTACCCCCGGAGGAGGCGAGCGCACCTCGAGGGCTCGACGGGGAGGTCATCACGCAGGCTCGATCTCGCTCTCGACGACCCACTTGTGGTTCGTCATCATCATCCCGTCGGCTTCGTAATCGACCATGTACACGGTCTCCTCGGTGGCACTGTCGATGGTGGCCTCAGCGCCCTCCATCCCGGTCATGTGATCGGCGGTGATGACCACCTCGGTGCCCTCTGCCAGCGGTGCCTCGCCCGGGTTCTCGAGCTCCTCGTGAACGACCCACTTGTGGTCAGTGACCGGCTCACCGCCATCGGTCGGGGTGAAGCTGACCGAGTAGGTCGTGGTGTCGAAGGCACCGGAGATCGTCGCCGTCGCCCCCTCCATGCCCTCCATGTGGTCCGCCGTGAGCGTCACCTCCGTGCCGACCGGGAACTCGGGATCCTCCGCGGGCACCATCCCCTCAGGCGCTGGGCCGCCATCCATCGGGTGCTCCATGCCGCCGTGGCTGCCTCCATCGGACGCCTCCGATGCCTCGGACCCACCCGATGTCTGACCGTCGTCAGACCCGTTGTCGGTGCATCCGGCAAACACAATCGCACCGGTGACGACGACGGCCGCGAGACGGCCGAGAGAGCGACGAGAACGCATGATTTCTCCTAGTCAGAGGACACTTTGCGCCATCCTATGACCCCTAGATCAAGGTCTCCTCAAGGTCAGATCTTGACTTCTTGAGCACAACGTTGGCCAGTCATTCCGCATTGCCTCCAAACGAGTGGTCTATCCGCTTCCGTCCTTCGGGGGGCGATGGCTAGCGTCGTCAGGACGGGCCGGCATCCGCCGGGCCGTTCGGAACGAGAAGGAGCAGGACCATGACCCATCACGTCGCATCAATGCTTCAGACCTACCCGAAGGACCTCGGCACCATCGACCAGCAGAAGCTCGCCGAATGCATCGAGGCCTGCTTCGAGTGCGCCCAGACCTGCACAGCCTGCGCGGACGCCTGCTTGGCCGAGGACATGGTGGCGGAGTTGACCCAGTGCATCCGCCGGAACCAGGACTGCGCCGACGTCTGCGAAGCCACCGGACGCGTCCTGTCCCGTCAGACGGGCGAGAACATCGCCCTCAACCGTGCTCTACTCGAGGCGTGTCAGGCGGCGTGCCGGTCCTGCGCCGAGGAGTGCGAGAAGCACGCTGAAATGCACAAGCACTGCAAGGTCTGCGCGGACGCCTGTCGCCGCTGCGAGCAGGCCTGTGCCGAGCTGTTGGCCTCGATCAGCTGATACCGCTGCCTCTGCACGCAAAGGGAGCCCCAACCGTTGGTCGGGGCTCCCTCTGCGCGGGCGTTGCGACCTGCGGTCAGCGGAAGGTGACGAAGGTCGGCGAACCCCAGATGGTCCGCTCGGTGACGGCGCCCGGGGTGCGCCCCGCGTCGATGACCGTGTCGCCACCGGCGTAGATCCCGAGGTGGCCGGGCCACACCACGAGGTCGCCGGGCTGGGCCTCGGACTTCGAGATCGTGGTTCCAGCCGCAACCTGCTGCGACGAGGTACGGGGCAGGTCGATACCGGCCTGCTTGTACGCGTACAAGCTCAGGCCCGAGCAGTCGAAGCTGACGCCCGGCTTGGAGGTCCCCCACGAGTAGGAGGCACCGATCTGGCTGCGCGCGGCGTCGACGATCGCCTGCTGCGAGTTCGTCGCGGAGTTCGAGGGGGCGGGAGCAGAGGTTCCACCGCCCGAGGTCGATGCGCCGCCGTTCAGTGCGCCGCGCGTCTCGGGGCCCACGATGCCGTCGATCTTCAGGCCATGCGAGCGCTGGAAGTCCTTCACGGCCCCATGGGTGAGCGGGCCGAACTTGCCATCGACCGACAGCGAGGCACCGTGTTCGTTCAGTGCCGTCTGGAGCTGCTCGACCGACGAGCCCTGCGATCCCCACCGCAGCTTCTCGGCCGCAAGCGCGGATGTCGCATGTGCCGGGGCCGGCGCCGTGGGGGCTGAAGCCTGCGCAGCAACGGCAGGTGCGGCGGGCGAGCCGGCGGGGGCGGCCTGCGCGGGGCCCGCGAGCAGTGCGGATCCGAGGACGACCGTGCCGAGCACAGCGGCACCACCGGTGCCCCGCAGTGCGCGGCCGGCGGTCCCGACAGGCGTGACTGCTCGGCCGACGGCGCGGTGGGTGTTGTTCTGGGACATGGTTCTACTCCGTAAATTTCCCACTCGAGTCGGGCGGGAGTCGATGACTTCGTCAGTGCCACAGCGACAGCGGAGCGAGCAACGAGGCGACGGCTCATGTCGTGGGCGGCGACATCAACGTACGGCCCTGATCAGCCCCACAGAACAACGATGGGAGGGTCCACCGAAGGATTTAGCCGATCCTTGACTCCATAACCGTGCATACCCCCGGGGGGTAGGGCTCGCCTTTACCTTCGTTGGGCAGACTGTGGCTTAAGTGGAGCACGACGGCTCACGGGTCGGCGATCCCCACGTCAGCGCGCCGAGGCGCAGCTTTCCTCCTGGCGGACTGCGGAGATCACCGGCACGGGCGTCTCGTGCTGGCGCTCACCCCTGTCGGGAGCGGCGCGCTGCACTCGGCGACTTCGGCGACTTCCGCGGCGAGGACCAGGCCGACTAGGTCCAGACATCGAAGAGCACGCGAAAAAGCAGCGCGATGAGAATCGCGAGCGCCACGGCGGTGTTTCAGATCATGCTCCGGCGGCCGGCGGCCGGCGGCCGCGGCGGGTAAGGGCGAGTGCGTCGAGGGTCGACCGCATGCCATGATTCGGCTCATGGCAGTTGCTTCGTTGGGGTATACCCAGTGCGACAGATGTGTCGCAAAAATCCTCTTTTGGACCCTATTGCGATCTTCATGGCCGTTCCCCTTTTCGCCGACGGGGCCGCGTGTCTACCGTCACAGATGTGGAGGGTCGACATGGTTCTCCTCGAGGTCGCACCGATGGCAGGAGCGCGCTATGACGCACACCGTGAAGGCCATGCTGGAGACTCATCCGATCGGCTCTGGGTCCGTGGATCAGGAGAAGCTCGCCGCGTGTATCGCGGTGTGCTTCGAGTGCGCTCAGGTTTGCACTGCCTGCGCTGACGCCTGCCTGTCTGAAGAGATGGTCGCCGACCTGACGGCGTGCATCCGCAAGAACCTCGATTGCGCGGACATCTGCGCAGCCACTGGCAATGTCCTTTCCCGCCAGACCGGCAGCAATACTGAAGTCCTTCGCGCCCAGCTGCAGTCCTGCATGGTTGCCTGCAGGGCGTGTGGCGACGAGTGCGCGCAGCACGCCGATATGCATGAGCATTGCAAGGTCTGCGCCGAGGCGTGCCACCGGTGCGAGCAGGGTCAAGTCCCTGGAAGTGGTGTAGCGATCCTTCGCTGAGAGGTCAGGCGGTCAGGGCGGGCAGGGAGCTGGTGATGACCTCCTCGGTGCTGGTGTCGGGGACGAGGTTGAGGCGGCAGCGGGCAAGGACGTCGAGGCCGAGGTAGCGGCGCCCTTCGGCCCACTCGTCGGTCTGTTCGGCCAGGACCGCGCCGACGAGACGGACGATCGCTTCGCGGGTGGGGAAGATGCCGACGGAGTCCGTGCGGCGACGGATCTCCTTGTTCAGCCGCTCGGTGGGATTGTTCGACCAGATCTGCACCCACACGTCCTTGGGAAACCCCGTGAACGCGAGCAGGTCTGCGCGGGCCGCGTCGAGGTGCTCGGCCACCGCCGGGAGCTTCTCGCTGACGTAGTCCAGCAACCGCTCGAACTGAGCGTTCACGGCTGCTGCGTCGGGCTGGTCATAGACGCTGTGCAGCATCGCCTTCACCGCCGGCCACATGCTCTTCGGCGTCACTGCCATGAGGTTCGCGGCGTAGTGGGTGCGGCACCGCTGCCAGGCCGCGCCAGGCAGGTGCGCAGCGATCGCCTCGACTAGGCCGGCGTGGGCGTCGCTGGTGACCAGACGGACTCCGGCGAGGCCGCGAGCGACGAGGTCAGCGAAGAAGCTGTTCCAGGCCGCTCCGGTCTCGGAGGTGGCAACACGCATGCCGAGGACTTCGCGGTGCCCGTCTGCGTTGACGCCGGTCGCGAGCAGGACGACGGCGTTGATCACGCGCCCGCCCTCGCGGACCTTCATCGTCAGCGCGTCAGCGGAGACGAACGTGAATGGCCCGGCCTCGCCCAAGGGCCGGTGGCGGAACTGCTCGACGTGCTCGTCCAACGATGCGGCCATCCGGCTGACTTGCGACTTCGAGAGCGAGTTGCTGCCGAGAGTCTTCACGAGCTTGTCCATGCGGCGGGTGGAGACGCCGGCGAGATAGCAGTCTGCAACGACCGTGATCAGCGCGGACTCGGCGCGCTTGCGCCGCTCGAGCAGCCAGTCGGGGAAGTAGGTGCCAGAGCGGAGCTTGGCGACTGCGACGTCGATGGTGCCGACGCGGGTGTCGAGGTCGCGGTGGCGGTAGCCGTTGCGCTGCGCAGAACGACCAGCGCTGGGCCGACCGTACTCCGCGCCGGCGACAGCGTCTGCGTCCGCGGAGAGCAGGGTATTGATCACGTCCTGGAGCAGGCTGCGCATCAGATCCGGGGACGCCTCGGCCAGGGCTTCACCAAGCAGGCCGGAAGGGTCGACAATATGGGGAGCGGTCATCGTGATGACTCCGTTCGAGAGTGCTGTGAGAGGTTCACTCGAAGGATCACACGGTGGCCGCGCCCACGTCCGAGACGATCACTGCGGCCACCGCGCTACACCACTATGCGGGACTCAACTGCGGCCGCGCTGGATGACCTCGCGCGGGCTCGCCCGCCGAGGTGGGCATTGCTGCCGTCCAGCCAGTCCGGGATCACGGCCTCGTCCCAGACCCTGCTGGCGCGGGCGATGGCCAGCTCGATGTCGCCGTCCTGTGCGGGGGTATGGACCTTGCCGACCATGGAACCAGCATCCCTGTATAGCCACTCAGCAAGAACCTACGAAGACCGACGGACGTATGCGGGCTACGTCGACGGTCCCACGCTTCACTCACGACCCGACTAACGGACCTCCGTTCGTCACAACGCCCGCGTAGGATCGAGATCCAGCGGAGATCTCCTGATCTCAGCGGAGCTGACATCGAGGGGGCAAGACGTGAACGATTCCACAGATCCAGCGTTCGACGAGCAGAAGGAGCTCGAGGAAAAGCTAGGACTTGAGTCGATCAAGGACCTGCCGGTCGAAAAACTCCCTCAGTTCCTGCAGGAAATTCCAACGATGAGCAAGGAAGCCGTCGCTGCCGCCGTCGCCGCCCTACCCGACTTCGAGAGTCTTGTGAAGGGATCCCTCGACCGAGTGCAGAGCGGCACCAACACTGTCCTGAGTGCCAACTGGAAATCGCAGAAGAAGGTTCATGCCGCATTCGCAGAGTATCGCGCCATGATTGAACGCGAACTAGATAGCGGACCTCTGGAACTCGAGGATCGCATCCTTTTGCTCGGTCTCGTCAAGGAGGCGATCGAGCTAGAGGCAAAGATGAACGAGAATCATCAGTCCTTTGCACTCGCGGCTGTTAAGACCGTTGCCGTGGCAGGCGCGGCCATCGGCGCGATCGCTATCGCAACGACCGCCGCATTGATTACCAACAACAGCGACACGAAATCCTGATCCTGATTCTGATCCGGCATTTCTTCGCGGAGAAACAGATTCTTCTCTTACCGGGGCGCATCTTGAGAGTTCCCCAGCAGGTCAGCCCCAGATCTGCCTCGTCCGATGTCGCGTGCTCCGGCCCGCTCTGGTATCGGTGCTGACCCCGTGTCGGCCGAGCAGCCAGTGCACCCACGTCGGTCCACGCCCGAGCGCAGTCGACAGTGTCTGCATCGGCACGCCGTCCTCCACGAGTGCGAGGCAGGCCGTCGCGAGCACCGTACCCGCCTCTCCCCCGGTGTCCCGGTGCCCAGGCCGGTTCCGCTCAGCCTCGGGGCACGCCTCGTAGAGCTGTCGCAGCTCGAGCAGCTCCGCGTCCGTCGGCATCCTGCGCGCTGAGAGTCTCGGGTACCTCGTGCTCGGGACGCCGCTGGTGCTCTCGATCGCGGTGCGCACGGCGGTGCGGGAGCAACTGAGCGCCTCGGCGATCTTCTGGATGCTCTCGCCTCGTAGCCGCCGCTCGGCGACCTCCCCGGGGTCGGCGACAGGCTTTTGCCCCCACCGGCGATACGCGACCGGACGCAGCTGGGCGCCGATCCGGCGGACGGTCTCGGGGTGTAGGTCATGATCGCGTGCGATCTCGGCCCAGGTCTCGCCCGCCATGTACCGGTCGTGGCCGATACGGGCGAGCTCCTCACGCTCGGCATCGGTGAGGCGGCGGCGCATCACGAAGCCACCTCCTTCATGATGGCCCTGCGAGACGCGCTAGCGATCCTCCGCGAGGTCATACAAGCCCCCTCAGCTGTAAACGCCAGCCTCGTCGCCGGTGATCGCGGCGAGCACCGCGGCAGTCCGTCCGCGACGGATCATATCCAGCGGCGTGGTCCCGCCGAGGAAGGCGTTGCGCCCCTCGAGCCAGTCCAAGATCACGGCCTCGTCCCAGACCTTGCTGGCACGGGCGATGAACAGCTCGAGGTCGGTGTCCTGCGCGGGGGTGTGGTCAGCGGAGCTCATGCGTCCAGTATCCGCGCGCAGCCGAGCTGGGCAAGATCTCGTCACGGGTAGTGCAATTCCGGGCGCTATGCAGGAGAATTCCCCCACGGCTGAATCTCTTCACGCTCAGATCGCCAACCATGTCTTCCGTTTCCAGAAGGCATATGAAAAGGATCCGGAGTCCTTTGCGAATCAGCTAGAGATGATGTGGACTGGCCTCTCGTATAAGGCGACTTTCGAGGTCGAGATCAGCGAGGATCCGTGTATCGTGGTGCGCTATCACCTCGACCACCGAGGCGACCCCATGATCGTCGAGATCGCGGCCGTCGACGAGCGCGGCCGCCCCATAGCCAGCCAGCGCGTGGAGCAGGGGCACGCCCTGTGGCAGGCATACCAGGGATGGCTCGCGCTCTACGACCCGGACGGGGAGTTCGAGGACGTCCTCGAGGCTGCAGCAGCCGAGGTGGCCCACCAGGAGCCGGGAACGATCTCGCACCGTGAGCTCAAGGCGGAGCTCGCCCTGGAGGACGAGGAGTAAGTCAAGGCCGGTGGTTACCGGCGGCTCGCACGGGACGGCGGTGTGCCGATCCACTAATCATCCTGTGGGACCTGACCCAGCAGCCGAGTTCAGGTTAGATCGCTGATCGGTTCCGCGACTCGATCTTTCGACCGAGGAGCAACTCGCGGCGACGATGACGGATTAAGACTGGCCCGGATGCTCCTGCCGCCAGTGCTCTCGGAAGGCGGCGAGGACCTGCCGTCGTTCCTCGTCCGTGAGCACTCCCGCGAAGGGGGTGGTTTTTCGCAGCTCGCATGAGCGCGGGTCGGTGCCGACCAGCACGTCCACGACGCCGTCGATGCTGCCGTCGATGATCTCCCGCCACTGCGCCAGGTACCGCTCGGCCATGCCACCGGGGCGGTGTACGCCGTGCCAGGCCTCGAGATTCGCGCGCGCCCTCCCGAGGATGGACTCAGGATCGCTCCGGAGCCGTTCGAGCACGGCGCGGTGCAGCCAGAGACTCTTCTGGCGCTCTCGGGTTAGCTGCTCGTTCCCAGTCACGGCGCGAGCCTATGCAGTCGCCCGCTCTCCCGGCGTCCCATCAACCAACTACCACCGTCGAACCCTTGACCATATCGGCCAGTTCTGGACAACGCGCTGCCCGGTGACGGGAGGGCGCGACAACAGCAGGGGGCTGCATCGAGCGTGGTGCTGAGAGGCGTACGGAGTACGTGCGCGGCTGACACGGGGTGCTGGGTCAGTCCGCACACCGGGTCTCCTTCAGCTTTGAGATCTCACGGACCGCGCTGCTCATCTCCGTCTCCGCCTTTTGGCCGGGAAGACGCACCGGAAGCTGGCGCAGGCCCTCCATCCCAGGATGACTTCGACCCCGCGATCCAGAGGACGAAGATCATCGATTCTCGACCTATCCAACTCGTCTGTCAGACCGATCTGGGATAATCAAAGACGTCGCCAATCCCCAGATTCCATGAAGCGGAGAGCCATCACGTGAGCATCGGTTATCGCTCGATTCTGCAGCTCGAGGACTCAGCCGACGCGGTGCGCGTCGCCGAGGAGCAGATGCACGACTGGCTGCGCGGCAAGCTCAGGGGCCGTTTCCGGTCGATCGAGCGAGCTGACTGGGACGGCCCGGGGGTGCACGAGCTCGGGGAGCGGGCGCGGCTCACGGTGCTGGAGGACTCGAGCCACGACGGCCGGCGGCGACGCGAGCTGCTCGAGTTCGTCGAGGACAACGGCAACGGTGTCTGGACCACTCGCGTGTACGCGATGAACGCCCCCGATGCTCGGCGATACCGCCAGACCATCTGGATCGAGAGCGAGGGGCGAGGGCGCAACGGCGAGAGCGTCGTCCCCTCACCGCCCAGGATCGTCCGCAACACCCTCGAGACGATCCCGGCCTTCGACGGTGCGGTGCCGATCCTTCCGGAGTCGACGATGGTGCGCGGCGAGGACGCGGAGGCCCTCTTCGACCACATCACTGATCAGGAGCGGTCCCTCTCCCTCGTCATCGCCTCTCCCATCCCGAACGTCGGGGACGAGCGCTGGCGTCGCGCCGTCGACACGATCACGAAGGAGACGATCGGCTGCGCCTCGTTCTTCGTGCTCGACCAGGAGGCGCACCGGCTGCTCAACGAACGCCTCGGCGCGGCGCACTCGCTGCCTCTCGGGGCGCTGCGCACCTTCGTGCCCGGGGTCGCGCTCGATGACCGGCTCGATGCGCGCCGCCATCGGGTGCTGACCACGTGGGCGGTCCTCCGGGGGCTCGTCGAGGTTCCGGCGACCTCGAAGAAGTCCGAGCGACTCATCTTCGACGATCGCACCAAGCGCCTCGTCTCCGTCTCTCCCCGCCTGCAGCTGCTCGAGAAGGAGCTGCCCGGAGACCTGTCCCGGGCGACCAGGCTCCTGCAGCGACAGCGACTGGTCATCGCCGAAGAGCTGCCCGCGGCCGAGACCACCGCACCCAGCACCCCGGTCATCGTCCCCGCACCGAGCACCCCCGCTGCCGTGCCGGAGGTGGTCGCGGCCTCGGAGCCTGCCGCGCCAGAGGTCACGGAGACGGCCCCGGAGCCGACGCCCACCCCGATCGCAGCGCCCCGCGCCCCTTGGATGGACCGCCTGACGGCGCTGGTCCGTCGCATCCTCGGCCGCGAGACGCTGGACGATCAGGCGCTGCAGGCGCTCTCGGAGCGGTTCGAGCGCCAGGAGGCCGCCGTCAGGAAGGCCCAGGAGACCACCGGCGCTCTGCAATCGGAGCGGGAGAAGCTCGAGGACCAGGTCGCGGAGCTGAAGGCGCACCTCGAGACGGAGCGCTTCGAGCGGGCGGTCGCCGAGTCCGAGCGCCAGGACGCCGAGCGCAAGACCCGGCAGCTCGAGGCATGGCGGGCACAGCGCCCGGACCACTACGAGTTCATCGAGAAGCCGGCGGACCTCTGGGAAACCGATCCCGTCAGCGTCGTGAACATCGTCGAGCGCCTCACCGACGAGGAGGGCTTCGAGGAGGTCCGCAAGTACGTCTCCCTCACCGACTGGGAGCGGACGCTCGACGATGCCGGCGAGATCGACCTGATCGACCGCTCCAGCCTGTACGCGACCTCGTTCTGGGAGTACGTCCTCGTCCTCATGGACTTCGCCAAGGAGGTCGACGAGCACGGGTTCCGCGGCAACGTCCACACCTACCTCGGAGGCGCTGATCGGGTCGTGGGGCGGAAGTGCCCCCAGGCGCGGCACCGACCGAACGAGTCGCAGAGCGTCCAGAACAACGCCAAGTGGCGGAAGGAGCGGACGTTCACCGTGCCGACGGAGCTCGACCCCTCCGGGAAGCTCTTCATGACGGCCCACTTCGCCCCGACCAACCGCGACCAGAACGCCCCGCGCATGTACTACGCGATGGGGAAGAAGGACGGCCGCACGCACGCGTACATCGGGTACATCGGCACGCACCTGACGAACACGAAGACGAACTGAACGGTCGCCCCGGAGGCCCGGGAGCAGCCCATGGAAGCTTGGCGCGGCGGCGGTGTCTAGGTGTACTGACCGGAGACGTTAGTAGAGTGACTTTCTCTGGGAGCCTTGACCTTGACACTGTGTGATGCGGTCTGGTGGGAGTCGACATGTTGAGCATCGGAGAGATCGCGCATAGCGCCGGTGTCTCGCGGCGAATGCTACGGCACTGGGAAGACGAGGGGTTGCTGACCCCAGCTGTAACCGACCCCGTGACCGGCTATCGGCGCCACCAAGACAGCCAGCTAGGGCGCGTGCGAGCCATCACGGAGCTGCGCGCGCTCGGGTTCGGTTTGGCCGAGATAGGGCAGCTGCTCGATCCGCAGATCGGGCAGTCCACGCTGGAATCGCTTCTGATTCACCAGGTAGATGCCTTGCAGCGGGAGATCACCGAGGCTTCAACACGTCTGGTCCACGTTCAGCACCGGCTGGACATCATCCAGAACAAGTCCATGGAGATCATCATGAATCTGTCCCTCACCGCACTGCCCAGCCTCAATTTCTGGGGGCTGAGCACCGCCGTCCTTGATGAGACCGAGATCGGTCACGCCGTGAGCGAGCTGTACCGGCGTCTCCCGCAATCCGATGAAGAGATCGTGCTTCTGTACGACGGCACGCGCGACGACCAGATCACCGTCTCGGCCGGGACTATGACGCAATCCGAATCTGAGGCGGTCAGCAGGATCGTCGTACCGGAGGTCCCGGAAGGCGTAACGGTCACGTTCGATGTGCCCCCAGAGAGCATCGCGGATGCCTGGATCCTCATCGAGACCGAGCTGGAGAAGCGACACCTGACCAGCTTTGGAGTCTATCGGCAGGTCAACAGCGCGACGGGGCACGTCACCCTGCAGGCCCCTGTTCGCGAGCGGCACTGATTTGTCGGCCACGGCAAACGGGGCCAGCGGCGTTGTCGAGCCGTCGCCTGGACGTGAGCCTCAATGAGCCATGCAAATGCGGCCCTTACCCCGCGCCACAGGCTGAAAGTTGCCCACCTGGTCGTCGACCAGGGGTGGCGGATCAGTGAAGTAGCGGCCCGCTTCCAAGTGTCCTGGCCGACGGTCAAGCGCTGGGTCGACCGCTACCTCGCCGGCGAACCGATGCTGGACCGCTCCTCGCGGCCGCGGAGATCTCCGGGCAAGACACCCAAGACTGTGACGAAGAGGGGGACTGATGCGCGGGTAGGTGTCACATGATCGGTGGCGCTGAGCAGCGTCGCAGGGAAGGATGTGCACCATGCCCGCTCCTTACCCCCAGGAGTTCCGTGACGACGTCGTCCGTGTCGCGAGGAACCGTGAACCTGGCCAGAAGCTCTCCCAGATCGCGAAGGACTTCGGGATCTCGGAGTCGTGCCTGACGAACTGGGTGCGCCAAGCAGATGTCGAAGACGGCGCCCGTCCCGGCAAGACCCGCGAGGACTCTGCCGAGCTGCGCGATGCGCGCAAGCGGATCCGGCTGCTGGAGCAGGAAAACGAGGTCCTCCGCCGCGCCGCCGCCTACCTCTCGCAGGCAAACCTGCCGGGAAAATCCTCTACCCGCTCGTGAACGAGCTCGCCGCCGACAGGATCCCCGTCGCGGTGTCCCTGCGGGTCCTGAAGCTCTCCCGCCAGCCCTACTACCGCTGGCGGAAACAGCAAGTCACCGAGTCCGAGCTGGTCGAGGCCTATCGAGCAAACGCGCTGTTCGACGCCCACCGCGACGATCCCGAGTTTGGCTATCGGTTCCTCGCCGGCGAAGCGGAAGCCGCTGGCCAGCGCATGTGTGAGCGAACCGCGTGGCGGATCTGCCGCGACAATCAGTGGTGGTCCGTGTTCGGCAAGAAGCGGGGGAAGAACGGAAAACGACCCGGACCGCCCGTGCACGACGACCTCGTTCAACGGGACTTCTCCGCGGATGACCTCAACGAACTGTGGCTGACGGACATCACCGAGCACTGGACCGACGAGGGCAAGCTCTACCTCTGCGCGATCAAGGACGTGTTCTCCGGCCGGATCGTCGGAGACTCCATCAGCGACCGGATGAAGGCGCGCCTCGCAGTAAACGCCCTGGACAACGCGGTGTCCAGGCGCCGTGACGCCGGCGGCTGCATCGTGCACTCGGACCGCGGATCTCAGGGCGGATTCAACTGGTCGTCGCAACACCTCGACTTCGGAGGTGTGTTCGAGCATGGCCACGGGAGACTGGAGCAAGAAGACGAGCGACGCGCCGGTGGAGCTTCGTCGTCAGTGGCGTGCTGACCGGGCGCTGAGACCGCCGATGCGCTCGCCCGGACGCCCTGCCCCGTCCCGGGCGGTGCAACGGCAGTTCTGGCGCCTGATCGCCACGGGCATCACGTCGGCAGAAGCGGCGCTCGCGGTCGGCGTGTCCGTGCCAGTCGGGTCCCGCTGGTATCGCCACGCTGGCGGGATGTCGCCTATCTCGCTGGCTGAGCCCATCGGCCGATACCTGAGCTTCGAAGAACGCGAGGAGATCGCCATCCTGCACGCCCAGGCCAAGGGCGTTCGAGAGATTGCCCGCGAGATCGGGCGTGACCCCGGAGCCGTCTCCCGCGAGCTGCGCCGCAACGCTGCGACTCGTGCCGGGAAGCTGGAATACCGGGCCACGGTTGCCCAGTGGAAGGCGCAACAGTCGGCCAAGCGGCCCAAGGCCGCGAAGCTGCTTGAGAACACGTAGCTGCGCCAGTACGTCCACGACCGGCTCGCCGGCAACGTTCGCCGACCCGACGGCACGATCGTCACTGGCCCCACCCCGGCCCCGTGGAAAGGGCTGAACAAGCCGCACCGTGCCGACCGACGGTGGGCGCTGGCCTGGAGCCCGGAGCAGATCGCACAGCGCTTGAAGATCGACTTTCCCGATGATGAGTCCATGCGCATCAGCCACGAGGCGATCTACCAGTCGCTGTTCATCGAGGGTCGCGGCGCTCTCAAGCGCGAACTGGTCACGTGCCTGCGCACCGGTCGCGCGCTACGGAGGCCCAGGGCCCGGTCGCGGAACAAGCCCGGTGGGCATGTCACGGCCGATGTGGTCCTCAGCGAACGCCCCGCGGAAGCCGCAGACCGCGCCGTGCCTGGTCACTGGGAGGGCGACCTGATCATCGGCACTGGCCGGTCGGCGATCGGGACGATCGTCGAGCGCAGCAGCCGCTCAACGATCCTGGTCCACTTGCCCCGCACGGAGGGCTGGGGAGAGCAGCCCTACGTGAAGAACGGTCCATCGCTCGGCGGCTACGGCGCTCTCGCGATGAACGCGGCACTCAGTGCGTCGATGACCACGCTGCCCGAGCAGCTGCGGAAGACCCTGACCTGGGATCGAGGCAAGGAGCTCTCTGGTCACGCGCAGTTCTCCGTGGAGACTGGCACGAAGGTGTTCTTCGCCGACCCCCACTCGCCGTGGCAGCGGCCGACGAACGAGAACACCAACGGCCTGCTGCGCCAGTACTTCCCCAAGGGCACGGACCTCTCACGATGGTCCGCTGAGGACCTCGAGGCCATCGCGCACGCGCTCAACAACCGACCCCGCAAAGTACTCAAGTGGAAGACCCCTGCCGAGGTATTCGAAGAACAACTACGCTCACTCCACCAACCCGGTGTTGCATCGACCGATTGAACCCAAGCAGTTCCGGTCACGAAAATTCGTGCACGCCCTGAACCGTCACCACCTCATCGGGTCGATGGGGAAAGTCGGTGCTGCAGGCGACAACGCCGCTATGGAATCCTTCTTCGCCCTGCTCCAGAAGAACGTCCTGAACCGCAAGCGGTGGCGGACCCGAGAAGAGCTGCGGATCGCGATCATCACCTGGATCGAGCGGACCTACCACCGCCGCCGCCGACAGGCCCGCCTGGACCAATTGACCCCCACCGAATACGAGACCATCATGAACCCCGCCGTGAGCCTCGCGGCCTGAAACCTCAACTGTCACCTATCGGTGCGGCAGTCCCACTCAGACCCCGGTAGCGATGCTGCCGGGGTCTTGCTGTGCCTGTTGCGCTGCGCGCCTGGCTGGCCGGCACCCACCAGTCGGGCCTGGCGGCGACAATGGTGTGATGAGCGGCTTCAACTTCTTCGAGGGGATCCTCGCCGACGCGCCGAAGGCACCGGTGAAGGTCTCGTCGCGCTCCTTACGCAGCGCGATCGAGGAAGCGCTAATCCACAGCTACACGCGTCGCGACCTCGAAGTAGTGCTGGATGAAGAGCTCAAGCTGTCGTGGCTCCTGGCCGGGAGCAAGCCGACCGACGAGGTCTTCACCAAGCGCGACGTCATCCAGGGGTACACCCGCGGCTGGGATCTCCCGCGCTTGGTGGCACTGGCGCGACGCATCACCGCCGAGCTGGAGGTAACCGGCACGCTGCTGGCGGACCTGGAAGCCCTGCTCAACGAGTACGACCGCGGCGGAGGCGTCGGGTCGCCGGCGAAGAACCTGATCTTCGCGGCCAACGGACCCAAGCCCGACCTGGTTCTCCGGGACGCCGTCAACAACGACATCGAGATCGTGCGCAACGCCGAGTTCTGCCTGGTCTTCGACCAGCCGATCCCTGCCGATGGGCTGACGTACAGCACGCTGATCGAGTGGTGGCGCAAGCGCCAGGGCTTCGACGAAGCGATGTCCGCCCGCGACGTCGGCCTGGACCTGCACCAGCGCTTGCGGGACTCACTGGGCGACAACCCGGTCGAGTTAAAGGTGTTCGACGCCTACGCCGCCCGATACAAGGACGGGTTCGACATCCCGGCGCTGATCCCGCAGGTCTACCTGCACTTCGATCCTGCAACGCAACGGGCCAGGCAGACCTCGGGCCAGAGTGGAAGCCCGCTGGCGCGGCAGCGGATGGACTTCCTCATCCTGTTCTCCAGCCGGCATCGCGTCGTGCTGGAAGTCGATGGGAAACAGCACTACGCGAACGGCGATACTGCGAGCCCCACGCTGTACAGCGAGATGGTCGCCGAGGACCGGCGGCTCAGGCTTGCCGGCTATGAGGTCTACCGATTCGGCGGGGCCGAGCTGATGCGAGACGACGCAGGCACGATGCTCGCGGGGTTCTTCGACCAGCTGGCCGAGCGCATGCGGTGAGCGATCTCGCAGCGCTCAGATCTCTTCGGCCTCGTCGAGCGACAGCACGATGTCGGCTGTTGCCGCCTCGGTGAAGGACGCGCTGAACGTAAAGCGCAGCCGCCCTCGCACGGACGCCCTGAAGACATAGTCGTTCCAGTCCTCCAGCACGGAGAACCCTGAATCGTCGTCGTGGAGGAAATAGTCGCTCTTGTCGATGTATCCATCGAAACTGCAGTCAGCGTCTACCGTCACGAGAATTGTCAGCTCATCCCCGGCTTTGTAGATCTCGGAGGAGATGGTGTCCCCTTCGAACATGATCTCCTCGAAGGCCGCGCCGCTGAGTCCCGTGCTGATCGGCACCTCATACATGCCGTCGCCGACGTACACGCCGAGCGCTTCTTCGACATCGATCCCGTGCAGGTCCGCGATTGCGCTGTCGACCAGCTCCTCGATGCGCTCCGGTGTGAAGGTGTCCTCGAGCACGCGGAAGGCTTCAGCAAGCGGCGCGACCGCGTGATGCTCCAGCAGGTGGTGGAGCGAGGGCACAACGTCGAAAGCCTGACTTGCCGCAAGGTCCTGCCTCAGGTCCGGGTGGAGGCTGCCGCCCTTCTTATCGCAGAAGTCCGTGTGGTTGTTGGTGACGAAGACAACCGGAGTCGACGGATCGGTCAGGTCGCCGCAGAGCTCGCGAATGGTCTCCCAGATCAGCGCGTCACGGAAGCCCGTGCCCTCCCTGTCGAACGGCTTCCTGACCTCGATCTCGTTGGCTAAGAGATCTCGCACCGACACTTCGGGCGGTGATGGGATCTCGACACGCTTTGAGCGGAACAGGTTCTCGGCATAGGTATAGAACGCGGTCCGGTCGGGCGTGGGCGTGTTGATTTCGACCTGCCCGAGATCGAACTCGACGAGTGACTCATTGAGCTTCTTTACCCCCGTAAGCGCCTCAGCCGACTTCTCCTGCGCCTCCTCGTGCCATTGCCTCGAGAGCTCGAGCAGGACCACCTCGGGGACGATCAACCTCACGTGTCCAGACTCGGCGAGGGCCAGCAACCGGAGGCTGTACGCCTGCGTGAGCGGCTTACGGCCGTAGAGGGCGTTCGTATCGAGGACCACGACGGGCTGCATGCTCCGAGGATACTGGGGCGCGCATCCGGCCTGTTCAGAAAACGGTCGATCAGACGAACATCTGAAGGGTGCCCACGGACACGGTGTTTCGTGGCTCAGTTGATTCAAAAACTCGTTCAACAACAGGTACTATTGAGAAAGGCAATTGAACACGTTTGATGAACGGAGCAAGCCATGGCACTAGTGGGATTGGTGCGAGTCAGCACGAAGGGCCAGGACACCGCGCGGCAACATGACGCGCTGGACCCGATCTGCGTCAAGGTCTTCGAGGAGAAGGTCAGCGGCAGCTTGAAGGTGGAGAACCGGCCAGGCCTGAGCGCCGCGATCGACTACATGCGCGAGGGCGACATGCTCGCCGTCCAAGAGGTGGATCGCCTCGGCCGAAACCTGATCGAGGGGCTGGTTGTTCTCACGGACTTGTTCGAACGCGGAATCGCGGTCAAGGTCATCGAGGGAATCGCCAAGGGCGAGCACACCGAGCGGAGCTTCGTCCTGGACATGGCCATGGCGCTCGCAGAAGACCGCCGCCGCGACATCGTGCGCAAGACCAAGAACGGGCTCGAAGCAGCGCGCAAGCGCGGCAGGATCGGCGGCCGCCCCCGGGTGCTCGACGACGACAAGCGCGCGGTCATCATGTCCCGGCGCGAAAAGGGCGAGTCGATCAGGGCGATCGCCTCGGCTGTTGGAGTCTCAGTCGGGACGGTGCATTCGGCGCTAACCGCAGACGAGCAGGAAGCCAGCTGATGACGCGGGACATACGCGAGCCGATGATCACAGGAGATGGTTAGGAGCTCAGCCGTCAACGACCTCTGCAAGTGCACGCGGCGGGCAGGAGATCAGGAACGATCAACTTCAGCTCACAGCTGCCCGGCAGCCCAGGTCATCATTACCTCGGTGTACGCCTGCTGGCCGATCTGCATCGTTCCCACATCGCGACGCAGCAGACGCTTGAGCGAAGAAAGCGTGTGCTCCACGTAGATCTGCTCTCGCTCGCTGTCGGGAACGTCCTGGATGGAGAGTGTCGCGACCTCCCCGGCCGGCTTCTTCATGATCTTGTACCTGATCCCGAGGATGATCTCTGGATCCGATGGCTGGGCACCAAAGACCCAGCGCGAGTGGACCACCGCGTTGCGTCCATCCCGCCCAGACGCGAACCTCGCACGGAACTGCTCCACTTTGCGCACATCTGAATCGCCCCGGTTCTGGTGGAGGCTCTGAATCCACGGGAGGATGAGGAGCATGGCAGCACCGAGGAAGTACCCCGACGAGCTTCGGGAGAGGGCCACGAGGATGGCCGTGGACGCGCGACGGGATCCAGAGACGAAGTCTGGAACGTTCCGTCGTGTGGGTGAGCAGCTCGGGATCAATCCCGAGACTTTGAGGAACTGGGTCGTGCAGGCCGAGATCGACGAGGCGCACCGACCCGGGACCACGACCAGCGACGCTGAGCGGCTCGCTGAGTTGGAGAAGGAAGTGCGCGAGCTGCGCCGGGCTAACGCGATGGCGGATTCAAGCGGTGGGCGCAAGGAACTCTGCGAGCTTCTCTGATGGTGTCAGATAGCCCAGTGTCTTGCGGGGGCGTCCGTTGAGGCTGTCCTGGATCGCGTCCAACTTCTCGCGGCTGACGACGCTCAGGTCGGTGCCTTTGGGCAGGTACTGGCGCAGCAGGCCGTTGGTGTTCTCGTTGCTCCCCCGCTGCCAGGGCGAGTGGGGATCGCAGAAGTAGATCGGGATTCCTGTGGCGATGGTGAACGCGGCGTGCTTGGACATCTCCGCGCCTTGGTCCCAGGTGATCGTTCGGATCAACGAGGGCGGCAGCTTGCTGATTGCGGCGCGCATCGCGGCCTCGACCTGCTCGGCGCTCTTGCCGTCGGGCAGGTGCAGCAGCAGTGTCATTCGCGTCGAGCGCTCAACGAGCGTGCCGACGGCGCTGCGGCTGCCCTCGCCGAGGATGAGATCACCTTCCCAGTGGCCTGGCACGGCGCGGTCGTCGGCTTCTGCGGGGCGTTCGCTGAGCATGACCATGCCGGGGATGCGGCCGCGACCGTCCGTGGTTCGGCGGGGCTTGCGGGCCGCTCTTCCGGACCGCAGGCACCGCGCCAGCTCACGGCGCAGTTCGCCTCGGCCCTGCACGAACAGCGACTGGTAGATCGTCTCGTGGCTCACGCGCATCTCCGGGTCGTCGGCGTGATCCAACCGTAGGCGCGCCGCGATCTCCTCAGGTGACCACAGTTGCTCCAGCCGGCTGGCGACCTCCTCGAGCAGCCGGCCCGACGCAAGCTTGAACGGCTTCGGTCGACGCGCCTGCTCGCGGGCACGTTCATGACCACGCCACGCCGAGTAGCCGCAGCGACCCCCGCCGCGCTTCACCTCACGGCTGACGGTCGACACCGCACGCCCCAGCTGCTCGGCGATCGCGGTGAAGGTATCGCCACGATTGATCCCCAGCAGGATCTGCTCGCGCTCGTGGATCGTCAGACAGCCCTGCCGTGGCTCCCAGCCGAACGGCCTGGCGTCAAGGTGCCTGCCGGTGCGGGCCATGATGCCGACCATCGGCGCGCTGCAGCCGATCTCTTTCGCGATGTCGACCAGCCGCCAGCCCTTCCCGTGCAGCCTGAGCCCGAGCTGCTTCTGCTCCCGGCTGAGATGACCGTGCCTGCCCTGCATCCGGATCCTCCTGTGATCAGTGACTGCCTCATCTCACAGGACTCGTTGCACTGACCGCTTGAATCCGCCGATCCTCAGGTCGGCCTCGGCTTTTTTCGCAGCGGAGCTCGACCGCCCACAGCGTTGATCGTGAAGTTCATCGACCAGCACAAGCACGAGTTCGGCGCCTGGCCGATCTGCCGCACGCTCACCGCAGCGGGCACCCAGATCGCGCCGAGCACCTACTACGCCTTCAAGACCCGACCACCCTCGAAGCGGACGCTGCGGGACGAGGAACTGCTCGTGCAGATCCGGCGCGTGCACGCGAAGAACTTCGGGGTCTACGGCGCGAAGAAGCTCCACGCTCAGCTGCGCCGGGAAGGCGTCTCAGTCGCGCGCTGCACCGTGGAACGGCTGACGAGAGCCGAAGCTCTGCGCGGCATCAGCCGAGAGAGAGGCCCTCGGACCACGCGCCCAGGCGACGGCCTAGACACACGTCCTGACCTGGTTGAACGCAACTTCACCGCGACGGCCCCGAACCAGCTCTGGGTCGCCGACATCACCTACCGCCGCACGTTCGCGGGCTGGGTCTATGCCGCGTTCATCATCGACGTGTTCTCCCGCCGCGTGGTTGGCTGGCAGCTGTCGAAGTCGCTGCGGACCGACCTCGCCCTGGACGCGCTGGAGATGGGGATCTGGACCCGCGAGCACGCTGGCCACGACGTTTCCGGGCTCACGCATCACAGCGACAAAGGGGTCCAGTACGTCGCCGTCCGCTACACCCAGCGCCTCGCCGAGGCTGGGGCCGTGGCCTCGGTCGGCTCGACCGGCGATTCTTACGACTGTCAGTCTCTTTCTACCCGGTCCCGCGAGGATTGGGGAGTCCCGGCCGGCGCGGTCTGACCCTTGCTTACGATTGGCCCGAGTGGTGCCTTTGCGTTGATCTGTCGACCGCCCGGCTGGGCACGCAGTAAGCGCTGCCGCCGGATCGGGCGTGACCTAATAGGAGCCTGGAGCAGCATGTCGAGAGCGTCCCCGTGACAGTCCTGTCCACCCGCCGGCGACAGCGTGAGACCACGCTAACCGTCAAGGGAGACAGGCACCATGAGCACACTCGAAACCGTCCACTCCGGGCACGTCGTCATCGGCGTCGACACCCATAAGCACATCCATGTCGCCGCCGTGCTCGACACCATCGGCGGCATCCTGGCGACACTCACCGTCCCCACCGACACGGGTGGCTTCAAGCAGCTTCTCACCTGGGCGGACTCGTTCGGCAAGGTCCTTGCGTTCGGCATCGAGGGCACCGGTTCCTATGGTGCGACGTTGACATCGTTCCTGCGCCGCCACGGACACAAGGTCGTCGAAGCAGGACGCCCTGATCGCCGCCAGCGGCGCCTGAACGGGAAATCCGACACCCTCGACGCGGAGAACGCCGCCCGCTCCGTGCTCGCGGGGTTCGCGACGGTCATTCCGAAGACCGCGGACAGCAGCGTCGAGATGATCAGGCAGCTCAAGATCGCGCACGATTCAGCCGTGACCGACCGCTCCGCCGCGATGATCTCGATGAAGGCGATGCTCGTCCACGCCGACGACACGCTGCGCCGGGAGACGAACCGGATGACGCCGATCAAGCTCGCCCGACACCTCGCAGCGCTGCGCCCTCGCAACCTCGAGACGCCCGCAGACTCTCTCCGCCATGCGCTGCGGTCACTGGCCCGCAGATGGCAGCACCTGGACAGCGAAGCCAAGGAACTAAGGGCGTCGATCGAGGCGCTCGTCATTCGCACCGCACCCCAGCTGCTGGAGCAGTTCGGCATCGGCGTCGATACCGCAGCCGAGATCCTGATCGTCGCTGGCGACAACCCCGAGCGGATCCACTCCGAAGCCGCATTCGCGAAGCTCGCCGGTATCAGCCCAGTCCCGACCGGTTCCGGGATGACCAGCGGTCGACATCGCATCAACCACGGCGGCCATCGGCAGCTGAACGCCGCGATCTACCGCACCGTGATCGTCCGGATGAGGTTCCACGAGCCGACCATCGCCTACGTCGCCCGTCGGACCGCCGAAGGCAAGAGCAAGCGCGACATCATCCGCTGCCTGAAGCGCTACGTCATCCGCGAGGTCTACCACCTCATCAAGGTCAACCCCCGCACCGGCGAAATCGCGGGTTGACAACTATAGGAGCGTCAACGCCCTGGCCGAGGCCTTCAACTCGCTGTTCAAGACCGAGCTGATCCGCAACCGCGGGCCCTGGAAGAACATCGACGAGCTTGAGATCGCGACCGCTGAGTACATCGACTGGTTCAACCACCGACGTCTCCACGGGGAGATCGGCATGATCCCGCCCGTCGAGCTGGAGGACATCTACCATCACCACCAGACCGTGCCGGCACCCGCCGACGCGGCACTTGCGAGCCTCTAACAAACCCGGGATGCTTCTATGTTGTGTCAAGCCGCGGCGGCGGCGTCCGGGACGGGGTGGGCAACTGTGAGTGATCGGAAGATCTGGCGGCTGATGTAGCGCTTGAGGCAGCGTCGGATCTCTCTGGATGTCTTGCCCTCGCTTTGGCGCCGCTCGATGTAGGTGCGGGTGGCAGGATCGGTGCGCATCCTGGTGAGCACGATGGTGTTCAGCGCGCGGTTCAGCCGTCGGTCTCCACCGCGGTTGAGGCGATGCCTCGTGGTGTTACCCGAGGAGGCCGGGATCGGGCAGACTCCTGCGATCATGGCGAATGCGGCCTCGTTGCGTATTCGGCCGGGGTGCGACCAGACCGTCAAGATCACGGCTGCGGTGACTGCGCCGACTCCTGGCAGGTCCAGCAGCTCGGGAGCTGTGGTCTCCACGAGGTGAGTGATCCGTTCACGGTTCTCGGCGAGGTCCCTCTCGAGCGTCGTGATCTGCTTCGCGAGGCGTGTCGCTTCGGCGCGGGCGGTTGCTGTCCCCAGCGTCTCTTCTCGGCGACGCCAGCTCGCGATCGTCGCGATCTGCATTCCGGTCAAGGCCCGGCGTGCATCGATTCCAAGGTCGTGGGTTCTCACGAGTGCGGTGAGGGCGTTGATGCACCGCAATCTGTCGGCGTTCTGTTGGTCGCGGGCACCGGTGAGGACTTGGAGCGCCGACTGCAGGTCACCGGTGCGACGATCTCGCAACGTCGTCAACGGCATGACGAGACTCGATCGGGCGGCGAGTAGCGCGTCGAGGGCGTCGGTCTTGCTTCGGGCTCGTGCACGACGCGGGGTCGGTGCCTCGACGACTCGGTAGCCGACCTGCTGCAGCACGTCGCTGAGAACTGCCCCGTAAGAGCCGGTTCCTTCCACGGCGATCAGCACACCGTCGAGGTCTCCCTCGGTGCGGCGCGCGATCCATTCTCGTGCGCGTCGCAGCCCTGCAGGGCTGGTCGGGAAGACATTCTGATCGATGAGGCCGCCGTTCGGAGCCTCGATGATCGCGTAGGAGTGGGTTGCGGCGTGGGTGTCGACTCCGACGACGTATCGGTAGAAGTCCCCTACGGTGGCAGGCAGACTGTTCATGACGATGTTCCTCTCGAATCGCTGGGACGGGACGTCGTTGCCGGCGTCGGCCCAGGATGAGAGTCACTACGAGGCGGGCCTGTAATGAGCCACGCCGCCGAGATCGAGCTCCCGGCGGTGGACATGCTTCTGATCAAGCCATCGTGGTGGGCCAGGGCTGGCGCCGGCACCCGGCCCCCGCCGGACAGATCCCGGGAATGACACCCCGCAGGGGTCAGCCGATTCAGGAGTCACGACGGGCGCCGGGCTACCAGCACCAACCCTGCCAGCCAGCCCCGGGCCGGCCACCACGAACACTTACAGGCGATTCAGGTAGGTGTCAGCTGGGGTCAGGCCGCCGGGCTGACGATCGGGTTCATGACGGTCTGGGACCCGGTGGGGGGGCGATCGGCCCAGGATGTCCTGCCACCGGCGGCGGTGGTCGGTCCGTTCGATCCAGGTGATGATCGCGATCAGAGGCATCATCCTGCGACGCATCAGCCCGCCCTGTTCACCCTTCGCCGTCGTCGCTCGCACCCGGCAGCGGGCTGATCGGGTCGGTGGGGGTGACGCGGTCCTCGTCGGGCAGGCCCTCGCCGGGCTGCACCTCCTGCTCCGGCGGGATCGTCCCGTCGGGGGTCTCGGCATCGGCGGGGATCTCGAGCTCGGGCTGCTCCTCGGGCATCCGGGAGCGCTCGATCGAGACGGACACGAGCCCCAGCCCGCCCATCGTGATGTCGTCGTACGCGACCAGGTGTCCTGTCCGGGCGTCGAAGTAGAGCATCCTCGCGGTGAGCTCGAGCGGGTCCTCGCCCTGCAGCACGGGCGCGACCCCGCCGGAGGCGAGGGCGCCGCCGGTGGACCCGACGGTGAACCAGTCGGTGCCGGAGCCGTCCACGTCCATCTCCACGTTCGAGGTGTGCATGTGCCCGGAGAGCACCAGCGGCACCCGGCCCAGCAGCCCATCGGGCTGGGTGGGGTCGTGGAGCAGAGCGATGTCCACCGGCGCGTCGGGGTAGGCGTCGTCGTAGGCCTCGATCGTGTCGCCGAGCTGGTAGGCGCTCGCGGCGACCGCGTCCTTGCCCTCCTGCCAGCCGCCGGCGGCGTCGGAGTCGTCGTCGGCCGCGAAGCGGGGGTCGCCGATCCCGGCGATCCGCAGGCCCGCCATCTCGACCACCTCGTTGTCCAGGACGGTGGCGTTGGGCTGGGCCTCGATGACGGCCGCGGCCGCGGCGCCGTCATGGTTGCCGGAGATGTACACGTAGGGCACGTCCAGGGTGCCGATGCGGCGCAGCTGCTCGTTCTCCACCGGGGTGCCCCAGGAGACGATGTCGCCGGTGTCGATCACGGCATCGATCGCGAACTGGGTGTGCAGCTGCTCGATGACGTCGTAGGCCTGCGGGTTGTCGTGGATGTCCGAGACGTGCAGGACGGTGATCAGGTTTTCCTGGTCCAGCCCCACGGGGAGGTTGTCCGCCGCGATGTACAGCGCGGAGACCTGCCCCACGAACTCCGCGAGGGTGCTGCGGTAGCTCGCGTAGTCGATCGCCGTGCCCTGGCCGATGTCGGCGATGTACGCGGCCTGGGAGAGCAGCCCCTCGAAGCGCGGCTGGGTGAGGGAGGCGGGGGAGAAGGTCACCGCGGTCGCGCCGGCGGAGGCGGCGACCACCGCGACCGCCCCGCCGCCGGCGGCGAGGGCGCGGCGCACGCGGCGGAAGGTGAGCCCCACGGCGAGGCCCGCGCCCGCGGCGGCGAACAGCGCGTTCCACACCGCATTGGTCGCGGCGGCGCGGGTGATCGCCTCGGGGGCGGTGCGCTGCAGCTCGGCGAGGCCGGAGCTGTCGTAGAACAGCGCCTCGGCCTTCTTCACGTCCACGCCCTGCACGCGCGCCTCGATCCGCACCGGGGCGGTGTGGGTGTCGAAGCCGACCTCCCCGACCGGCGGCAGCAGCAGCACCGTGTCCGAGGAGAGCGAGGGGCGCAAGTGCACGGTCGCTCTCAGCGGGCCGACGTCGACCTTCGTGTCGGGCACGAGTAGCAGACCCACGATCGCGCCGAGCACCGCGACGACCACGGTGGTGGTCAGGCGCAGCGCCCGGGCGCGCCGACGACGGCGCCGGTGGCGTCGCACGATCGCGTCAGCGTCCTCCGAGGCGGCGTCGTCCTCATCGGGGCCCACCAGGGTGGCGTCCTCCGGCTCCCCGCCCTGCGGGGCGCCGCTCTCCTCCTCGGGGGAGGTCAAGGACTCAGCCGAGGAAGCCGACGCGGCGGGGCTCCTCGGTGGAGACCTCCGCGTAGGCGACCTTCGCCCCGGGGATCAGCACGGACTTGCCCTTGTCGTCCACCAGGGTGACGGGGGTGCCCTCGGTGACCGCGGCGCTGAGCCGCTCGAGCACCGCCTCCGCCTTCTCGTCGGACTCGATCACGAGCTCGCGCGGGGAGTGCTGGATGCCGATGCGGATCTCCATGGCCTGACCTTCCCTCCGCCCCAGGGGCGGGGACGATGTTGCAGTTCGCGCTCGAGTCTACGGCGCGGCCGCGGGCCTCGCGGCGGCGTACGCCGCAGGCGGAACGACACGGGGTGCGCGGGGTCGTGCGCGGTTCCGCGCCGACTCAGCGGGCGTCCGACGGCTCCGCGGCCTCCGCGTCCGACGGCTCCGCGGCCGACCGCTCTTCGGCGTCCTCGCCGGGCGGCTGCGCGGCAGGGCTGCCCTCGGCGGGGATCAGGTCGAAGCCGCTCAGGCCGTGCACCACGGTGGTGGTCATCGCCGAGAGGATCTCCTCGCGCATCTCGTCCCCCTCGGCATCGTGCAGGATCTGCGCGGTCGTCTGGGCGACGGCGATCAGGCCGCGGCCGAGCGTGCGCGCCTGGACGGTGCTCAGCCGGCGGTAGGAGGTCAGCACCCCCGCCAGCTCGATCGACAGCGCGTCCAGCACCTGCTCGACCCGCTCCTGGACCGCGTCGGAGATGACCTCGTGCCCGGTGAACAGCCGCAGCGAGTTCTCCAGCGCCACGAACTCGTAGAAGCGGTGCAGCGCGTCGCGGACCCTGCCGGTGGTGTCCCCGGCCTGGAAGGTGATCGCGCGGACCTCGGTGAGCATCGACTCACCGATCACGTCCAGCACCTCCACGTAGAGCGTCTCCTTGGAGCGGAAGTGCTGGTAGAGCACGGGCTTGGTGACCCCGGCGGCGGTGGCGATGTCATCCATCGACGTGGCCTGGTAGCCCTTCTCGGTGAACACCCGGGTGGCCAGGCGCAGCAGCTGCGAGCGGCGCTGCTCTCGGGGCATCCTGCCGGTGGCGGGAGCGGTCATGGGATCAGCCTCCGATGCGGGGTGTGCAGGACTTTCGTGATCCAGGACACTCTACCGCCGTGCGGGTGCGCGACGGACCCCCTCACCTGTCGGCCCGGTGCGGTGGAATGGGGGTATGCGACGCACCGGCACACCGTTCGAGGAGGGCATCCGACTGCTCGGACCCGACCTCGCCGCGCTGCCGGCCCTGCATGCCGCGGATGCGCTGGACGCCCCCCAGCGCGAGGCGCTGGAGCGCTTCCTCGCCGGGTCCGACGTGCTCGTCCACGGCGGGCCGGGCAGCGGCCGGACCGCCCTCGCGCTCGTCGCGGCAGACGGGGCCGCCCGTGCGCTCGGCGCGGAGGAGACCCTCCTGCTGGCGCCGCGGCGCGTCGCCGCCGGTCGGCTGCGCGATGCGATGGCGGTCCACGGCGCGGCCGGGGTGCGGGCCATGACCCCGCCCGCCCTCGCCCACGCGATCGCGCGGGCCGACGCGCTGCGTCGCGGCCTCGGCGAGCCGACCCTGGTCACCGGCGCCGAGCAGGACGCACTGCTGGCCGAGCTGATCGCCGAGCGCGACACCTGGCACCTGGACGTCGATCCCGGAGCCCGCACCCTGCCCGGCTTCCGCACCGAGCTGCGCGACCTGATCACCCGTGCCGGGGAGCTCGGCCTCACCCCTGCGGAGCTCGCCGCCCTCGGCCTCGAGCACACCCGCCCCGCCTGGCGCGATGCCGCGGCGCTGCTGCGCGACTACCTCGGCGTGCTGGACCTGGAGGCCTCCGCCGCGCTGGACGCCGGTCCGCGCCTGGACTCCGGTGCGCTAGTGCGCCGCGCCGCGACGCTGCTGCTGCGCCCCGGCACCCCCGCGCCGGCCCGTGCCGTGATCGTCGACGACGCCCAGGACCTCACCGTCTCCGGCCTCGCCCTCGTCGCGGCGCTCGCCGCCGGCGGCGCGCGGGTGCTCGTGCTCGCCAGCCCCGACGAGGCGGTGGACACCTTCCGCGGCGCCCTGCCCGATGCCGCGGACCGGCTGCGCACCCGCCTGCCCCGCCCCGCCGCCGAGGTCACCCTCACCGGCGCCCCCGGCCGCCGCGCCGAGATCACGGCGCTCGTCGACGCGCTGCGCGGCCGCCTCCCGCTCGCGGGTGCCCCGGCCGCCTCCCGGCGCCCGCGCGTGGTCATGCGCGCGGTCGCGGACGCCGCGGTCGCGGCGGGGGAGCCCACCGGCGCGGCCCACTCCGACGGGTCCCCCGCCGGCATCGCCCCCTGCGACGCCGCCACCGCCTCCCGCGCCGCGGGGCTCGTCGCCCTGCGCGCCGGGGACCCGCTGGACGAGGCGCGGCTGATCGGCTCGGCCCTGCGGGACCTCCACCACCGCGAGGGCGTCGACTACGACGACATGGCCGTGGTGTGCCGCTCCGGCGCGGCGGTCGCCGACGTGGCCGACCTCCTCGCCCGCACCGGCCTGCCCGTGCGGATCCCGCGCCGCCCCCAGCCGCTGCGGGACGTTCCCGCCGTCGCCGATCTCCTGCGCATCCTCGAGATCGGCCTCGCGCCCGACGGCACGGCGCTGGACCCCCTCACGGCCTCCGAGCTGCTGCGCGGCCCCTTCGGCGACGCCGACGACCTGCGCCTGCGCCGCATCCGCCGTCTTCTGCTCGCCGCCCACCGCCGCGCCGAGAACCCACCCGCCGTCGACGAGGCCCCGTCAGCCGGAGAGGCCCCGTCGGCCGCGGCGAACCCGTCGGCCGAGGACCCCGAGCCGACCCCGCCGGCGGAGGCCCCGTCGGCCGAGGACCCCGCGCTGGCCGCGGATCCCGCACCGCCGGTCTCGAGCGCCGAGCTGCTGGCCCGCGCCCTCGTCGAGCCGGACGTCCCCGGCCTGCCCGATCCCGAGGCGCGCGACCGCGCCGCCGCGCCCGTGCACCGCGTGCGGGCGATGATCGCCGCCGTGCGCGCGCACCGCGACCAGGACGCCGAGCAGGTGCTGTGGCAGGCCTGGGACGCCTCCGGCCTCGCCGGGGGCTGGCGGCGCGCCGCCCTCGGCGACGCCGGGGACGCCGACGGGGCCCGCGCGCGGCTCGCCGCGTCGCGCCTGGACGCGCTGCTGGAGCTGTTCGCCGCCGCCGAGCGCCTCACCGAGCGCCGCCCCGGGGCGGGCGCCCTGGACCTCGTCGAGCAGATCCGCGGCCAGGCCGTCGTCGAGGACACCCTCGCCCCGGCCGCCGGGGCCCGCGGCCGCCTCGCCGTGCTCACCCCGGCCCAGCTCGCCGGAGAGCACCGCGACACCGTCGTGCTCGCCCGCGTACAGGAAGGGGCATGGCCCGACCTGCGCCTGCGCTCGACCCTCTTCGGCGCCGCCGACCTCTCCCTGCTCACCGGACTGCGCGGCGCCCGGCCCGACATCTCCGGCCCCGATCCCGCGGATCCCGCCGTCGGCCCCGAGGAGCTGCGCGCCCTTCAGCGCGATCAGGTCCTCGCCGACGAGCTGCGTCTGGCCGTCAGCGCCCTCGCCCGCGCCCGCACCCGCGTGCTCGTCACCGCCGTGGAGGACGAGCAGTCCGAGCCCTCCGCCCTGTTCGAGGTGCTCGAGGAGCAGGCCCGCCGCGACCCCGCCTCGTGGGTGGACGCCGAGACGCTGCGCCTCGACCCCGGCCCCGCCCCCGACGCGCGCCGCCTCGTCGCCGCCCTGCGCCGCCGCCTGCGCGACCCCGACCCGGACCGTGCCCGCGACGCCGCGCTCGCGCTCGACGCCCTCGGCCGCGCCGGCGCCCCCGGCACCGACCCCGCCCGCTGGTACCACCAGGCGCCCAGCTCCACCGCGCCCCTGCACGACCAGGGCGAGACCATCATCCTGTCCCCGTCGGCCCTCGAGCGCGCCGTGGACTGCCCCCAGTCCTGGCTCATGGAGCGCGCCGGCGGCACCCGCGCCGGTGGACCCGCCCAGCTGCTGGGCACCGCGCTGCACCTGCTCGCCCAGACCCATCCGTGCGGGGAGGGCGACCTCCTCGGCGCGCTGCACACCCTGCTGCGCGGCATGCCCGGCACCGACACCTGGTCCGGCAGGCGCCGCGTGCGCCGCGCCGAGGACTCCGCCCGCCTGCTCGCCGAGCACCTCGCCGGCGCCGCGGGGGAGCCGCTCGCGCTCGAGGCGCCCTTCGAGGTCGACCTCGGCCGCGTCCGCCTGCGCGGCAGCATCGACCGGATCGAGGGGGACGCGACCGGACTGCGGGTCGTGGACCTCAAGTCCGGACGCACCGCCAAGTCCGCCGCGAAGGCCGAGGAGGACCTGCAGCTGGCCGCCTACCAGGCCGCCGTGCGCGAGGGCGCGCTCGCCGAGCAGCTCGGCGAGGACGCCCCCGAGCGGCTGAACGGCGCCCAGCTCGTCTACGTCGGCACCGGCGGGAAGAAGGCCGCCGTGCGCACCCAGGGCGCGCTCACCCGCGCCGATGACCCCGCATGGTTCGACGACCTCGTCGAGGCGGTCTCCCGCGATGTCTCCGGCGCCCAGGTCACCGCCCGGCGCAACGCCCACTGCGACCACTGCGCCGTGCGCGCCAGCTGCCCGCTCCAGCCCGAGGGGGACCAGCTGTGACCACCCCGCCCCGCCCCACGGAACCCCGCCATACGGCGCCCCGCCACACGGCCGCGGAGCTCGGCGCCCTGCTCGAGCAGCCCCCGCCCACCGCCGAGCAGACCGCCGTCATCGAGGCGCCGCTGGTGCCGATGCTCGTCGTCGCCGGTGCCGGCTCCGGCAAGACCGAGACCATGGCCTCCCGCGTGGTGTGGCTGATCGCCAACGGCATCGTCGAACCGCGCCAGGTGCTGGGCCTGACCTTCACCCGCAAGGCCGCCCACGAGCTCGGCGAGCGGATCCAGAAGCGGCTGGCGGCCCTCGCCGCCGCGCTGCGCACCGAGGGACTGGACCTCCCGCCCGGCCTCGAGCGCGGCGGCGACGAGCTGGTCGGCCAGCGCCCCGTGGTCCACACCTACAACGGCTTCGCCCTGGACCTCGTGCGCGAGCACGCCCTCGCCGTCGGCATCGACCCCGAGCTGACCATGATGTCCACCTCCGCCTCCTGGCAGCTCGCCCACGAGATCGTCGAGGGCTGGGACGACTCCCTGGACCTCGAGGCGTCCCCGGCGACCCTCACCGCCGCGCTGCTGTCGCTGACCAGCTCGCTCGCCGACCACCTCGTCACCCCCGCCCAGCTCGAGGAGCACCTGCGCGAGATCCGCACCCACCTCTCCCAGATCCCCCTGCAGGTCGAGGGCCGGCGCCGCACCACCCCCAAGGAGGTCGCCAAGGTCCTCACCGCCCTCGATGCGCGCCTCGCGCTCATCCCGCTGCTCGAGCGCTTCGCCGAGATCCGCACCTCCACCTCCTCCCTCGACTTCGCCGACCAGGTCTCCCTCGCCGCCCGCGTGGCCCGCGAGGTCCCCGCCGCCGGCGCCCTCGCCCGCCGCATGCACCGCGTGGTGCTGCTGGAC
Source organism: Brachybacterium aquaticum (assembly GCF_014204755.1). Taxonomy (NCBI): domain Bacteria; kingdom Bacillati; phylum Actinomycetota; class Actinomycetes; order Micrococcales; family Dermabacteraceae; genus Brachybacterium; species Brachybacterium aquaticum. The sequence goes on along the minus strand of NZ_JACHLZ010000001.1, from coordinate 1,942,417 downwards.
GAGTTCCAGGACACCTCCGTCGCCCAGCTGCGCATGCTCACCGACCTGTTCGGTCCCGGCCACGCCGCCTGCGCCGTCGGCGACCCGCAGCAGGCGATCTACGGCTGGCGCGGCGCGTCGGCCGCCTCGCTCGCAGGCTTCGCCCGCGCCTTCGCGACCGACACGCAGCCCGTCCTCCAGCGCACCCTGTCGACCTCCTGGCGCAACGACGAGGCCGTCCTCGCCGTCGCCAACCGGCTCGCCGCCCCGCTGCGCGAGGCCGACGCCGGCATCGAGATCCCCGAGCTGCACCCCCGGCCCGGGGCGGGGGAGGGCGCCGCCGAGATCCTCGAGGCGGCCGACGAGCGCGCCGAGGCGCGCGCCATCGCCGACTGGGTCCTCACCCGCCGCGCCGAGGACGAACCCGGCGCCCCGCCCGCCTCCGCCGCGGTGCTCGTGCGCGCCCGCCGCCAGATCCCCGCACTGGTCGCCGGGCTCGAGGAGCGGGGCCTCGTCGCCGAGGTGGTGGGCCTCGGCGGGCTGCTGCACCGCCCCGAGGTCGCCGACGTGCGCGCCCTGCTCGCCGCCGCCCACGACCCCGGCCGCGGCGACGCCCTCATGCGCCTGCTCACCGGGTCCCGGCTCCGGCTCGGCGCCCGGGACCTCGCCGTGCTCGGGAAGTGGCGGGACCGGATGGGCTCGCGCCGCCGCGGGGAGCGCGGCCGCCCCGGCGAGGAGGACGAGGCCGAGGCCATCTCCCTCGTCGACGCCGTCGACGACCTACCGCCCGAGGACTGGACCGACCCCACCGGCCGGGCCCTGACCGCCGAGGGCCGCGCCCGGCTCACCCAGATCCAGGGCATGCTGCGCGAGATGCGGCGCCTGCTGCCCCTGCCCCTGCCGGACCTCGTCACCGCCGCTACCCGCCTGCTTGAGGTGGACCTCGCCCTGCTGGAGACCGACCCCGGCTCCCGCGCCCTCGCCGACCTCGAGGCCTTCCGCGACCACGCCGCCGCGTTCGAGCGCACCGCCCGCCGCGGCGGCCTCGGCGCCTACCTCGACCTGCTCGAGATCAGCGAGGACGAGGAGGCCGGCCTCGCCGTCACCGCCGCCCCCGAGACCGCCCACGACCCCGCCGCCGTCACGATCGTGACCATGCACTCGGCCAAGGGCCTTGAGTGGGACCTCGTCGCCGTCGCCGGCCTCACCGAGGGCACCGTCCCCTCCTACGACCTGCGCCGCGCGAGGACCGACGAGACCGGACGGGTGCGGGTCCCGGCCGACGGATGGCTCGGGAAGCTGGCCTCCGCCTCCGTCCCCACCGCCCTGCGCGGCGATGCGGACACCCTGCCCGAGCTCGCCTGGGCGGAGGCCGACACCCAGGTCGACGCCGAGGCGCTCATCGAGGACTACCGCTTCGCCCAGGGGGAGGAGTCGCTGCGCGAGGACAGGCGGCTGATGTACGTGGCGGTCACCCGCGCCCGCCGGCGCCTGCTGCTCACCTCCGCCGCCTGGCGGGAGGGCCTCGCCTCCGCCCGGCCCCGCTCCCGCTACCTCACCGAGGCCGCGCCGCTGGTCCCGGACGCCTTCCGCACCGCCCAGGAGGTGCCCGAGCAGAACCCGCTGGAGTCCGAGCGGCCCACCGCCGCCTGGCCCCCGGCCCCCGGCCCGGCCGAGCACGAGCGCGACCGCGCCGCGGCCCTGCTCGCCGAGGCGGCGGCGGAGGCCGCTGCGTCGGCGGAGATCGCTGCGTTGGCGGAGGTCGCTGCGGCGCCCGAGGACAGCCCCGCCGAGCACCGCGGGGGCCGGTCGGCCGTGCCCGCGCTCGCCGATCCGCAGCTGGCCGAGCTGGTACGCCGCGCGATCGTCGACCTCGAGCAGCGTGCCGCCGCGCCGGTCGTCCACTCCCCGCCGCGGCTGTCCGCCTCCCAGGTGGTGCAGCAGGCGAAAGACCCGCGCGCCGCCGCGATCGACCTGCTGCGCCCCCTGCCGCGCCGCCCCTCCCCGGCCGCGGCACGCGGCACCGCCTTCCACGCCTGGCTCGAGACCCGCTACGGCTCCGCGAGCCTGCTGGACCTCGAGGACCTCGCCGTGCTCGAGGACGAGGCCGAGCAGGGTCCGCTCGTCGACGCCCGCGCCCTGCGCGAGGCCTTCGACGCCTCCGAATGGGCCCACCGCTCACCGCTGGCCGTCGAGCAGCCGGTCACCACCCGCATCGGGGAGATCGCCGTGCGCGGCATCATCGACGCGGTCTTCGCCGACCCCGAGGGGAGCGACGGCAGCGAGGGCGTGCTGATCGTGGACTGGAAGACTGGGCACATGCCCCGCCCCGCGCAGCTGCGCGAGCGGTCCCTGCAGCTGTCGCTGTACCGCCTGGCCTGGCACGAGCGGACCGGTCTGCCGCTGTCGCGGATCCGCACCGCCTTCCACTTCGTGGCCGACGGGATCACCCACGAGGTGCGCCGCCACCCCTCCCGCGAGCGGATCGCGGCGATGCTGTCCGGGCAGGAGTGAGCCCCCGCCGGGCCGTGCGGGAGGTGGTGCGGGAAGCAGTGCGGGACGGAGCGGAGGACTCAGCCGTCCTCGCGCGCGCTCATCTCGTCGTAGGCGCGCTCGGCCTCATCCCGGGCGAGCTGGGCGAGGTCCGCGTCGAGGTCCGCGATCATCCCGCGGGCGTCGGCGACGATGACCTCGTCCTCGACCTCGAGGCCGTGCTCGAGCCATTCGGCCACCGCGAACTCGCCGAGCGCCTGGGCGCGCTCCATCAGCCGCGGATGGCTGTCGGTGGGCAGCTCCTCGCGGTACGCGGCGTACAGCTCGTCGAACCGCTCGGGATCCAGCGAGGAGACCAGCCAGGCCAGGTCCGCGGCGGGATCGCCGACGGTCGAGGAGGACCAGTCGCGCACCGCGCTGATGCGGTGCCCGGAGACGAACAGGCACTCCTCGGACAGGTCCCCGTGCACGAACTGCGGGGCGAAGTCCCACAGCCCCGCATCGGAGAGCAGACCCTCCCAGCGCTGCGCCACGGCGGCCGGCAGGTGCCCAGCGGCGTGGACCCGGTCGATGCGGGCGCGGTGGCGGGCGTGCAGCGTCTCGGGGGTGTAGGACTCGACCCCGGCCGCCTCGGCGGCATAGCGGGGGACGGTGTGGATGCGGGCGAGGACCTGGCCCAGCGAACGGGCGGCCTCGGTGCTGTCCTGCAGGTCGTCCAGCATCAGGGGACGGCCGACGGGGGCCTCGGTGACGGCGCAGCGACCGCCCTCGGGCAGCTTCACATAGCCCAGCACCGGCGGGATCACGGTGCGCAGCGGGGTGCCGGTGAGCGCATCGGCGATCCGCAGGTCGCGCTCGAGCCGGACCCCGGAAGCGGTCGTCGAGGGGGAGAGGACCATGAGGCGGCGCCCGTCCTCCGCGACGACCCCGGCGACGTCGAGATCCTCGGCCGGGGTGGCGATCGTCGAGGTCCTCACCGGGACCAGTCCGGGGACCGCGGCCGCAGCGAGGGCGGCCAGGGAATAGGAGTTGCGATGCACCCGTCCACCGTACCCGGCCCGCGACGCGCAGACGGCTAGGCTCGGAGCATGGCGACGCTCCGTGGACCACATCTCAGCACCCCTCTGACCCTTCCCGGCTCCGACCGCGACGCGCTGCTGCGCGGCGACGAGGGCGTCCTCGCCCCGGGGGAGGACGCCCGCTATCTCGTCACCCGCGCCGGCGCCGTCGCCCTCTCCGAGGACGAGAACGGCACGCTGCACGCCGTGCTGGAGGTCGAGGACCCCCGCGGCGGCAGCACCCAGCCGCTCGTGCTGCTGGGCCGCCGCGACGGTGTGCGGGTGCTGGCCGTGGAGATCCCCGAGCCGAGCCCCGAGCTCGACGATCCCGGACGTGATCTCCGCGACCTCCGGCGCGTCGCCGACCAGCTGGCCGAGAAGGACGCCGACATCGCCGCGGCCGCCGTCGCCATGGGCGCCTGGCACCGCTCCATGAAGCACTGCCCCCTGTGCGGCGGGGTGCTCGAGCCCGAGATGGCCGGCTGGGTGCTGCGCTGCCGCGAGGACGGCATCGAGCAGTTCCCCCGCACCGACCCCGCCGTGATCATGGCCGTGCGCGATGGGCGGGACCGCCTGCTCCTGGCGCGCAACGCCCACTTCCGCGGCCGCTTCCACTCGGTGCTGGCCGGGTTCGTGGAGCCGGGGGAGAGCCTCGAGAACTCGGTCGCGCGCGAGGTCGCCGAGGAGGTGGGCGTCCACGTGACCGAGGTGCAGTACATGGGCAGCCAGCCCTGGCCCTTCCCCCGCTCGCTCATGCTCGGCTACCGCGCCTGGGCCCCGGAGGCGGGTGAGCTCACCCTCCAGGACGAGGAGATCGCCGAGGCCCGCTGGTTCACCCGCGAGGAGCTCACCGCCGCCGTCGAGGCCGAGGAGATCGAGCTGCCCGGCCCCGCCTCCATGGGCCGCGCCCTCATCGATGACTGGCTGCGCGGGTAGACCGCGGGCTGAGACCCGCGTTCCCCGTCGGCCGACGGGCCCGGGTCAGAGCGCGCCGAGCGCCCGCAGCGCCTCGCGGAACCGGGCCGGCTCCTCCTCGACGGGGACGAGGTCCCGATCGAGCACGCCGTCCGGGGACCCCGGGACGTCGGGGCGCAGCGCCGCGAAGTCGTCCGTGAGGTCCTCCTGCTCGGGGCCGGTCCCCGCCGCGAGCTCGAGGGTCTTCCGGGCCGCCGCGTCCAGCCGCAGGCTGTCCACGAGCACGCGCGCGATCTCGTCGCGGGCGAGGACGCCGTCGGCGGGGCCGCCGGACCGCTCGGTGTCGCCCTGGCGCATGACGATCCGGCGCTCGTCGGGGTCGTTGTAGTCGAACCAGCCAGGACGGACGATCGTGTACTCGTGGCCGCTCGCGCGCACGAGCTTCTCGCCGCGCCGCTTCCACGCCGCGTAGGCCACTCCCGGCCGGGTGGTCCCGACCGCGGTCATCAGCGCGATCCGCACCCGCCTGCCGTCCAGGGCGGCGAGGACGTTCACCACTCCGGCGTAGTCGATGTCGCGCACGTCGGACTCCCGCGTGGTCGAGCCGTGGGTGAGGACGACCGCGTCGATCCCGCGGACCGCGGGCTCGAGGGTGTCCGGACGCGTCAGGTCCCCGACGACGAGCTCCGCCGCGTCGGGCAGGGCAGCGGCCCGGTCTCGGTCGCGGACGAGCGCGCGCACCTCGTGGCCCTGGCGGAGGGCCTCGATGACGGAGAGGCGGCCGATGCTGCCGGTGGCGCCGACGATCAGGATCTTCACTGCGCGGTCTCCTTCGGGGTGGGGGTCTGCTGCGGGGTGGGGGTCTGGGGAACTCCGGGGCTCGTCGCACCATCACACCCCGAGCCCCGGGCAGGGGCCAGTGGCCGCTGGTGCGGGTACCGCCAATACCACCCTCCGCGGGAACCTCGGCCGACGGATCCCGCACGATGTGGCGGACCCGTCGTCCACAGCGCCCCGCGGGGCGTCGGTGCCCCCTGGCAGGATGGGAGGCGATGACCCACCCCGCAGCCCCGCAGACCCCCGGCACCTCCGACGCACCCGCCGCCCCCGCGGCCTTGGCCGGCCCGGAGGCGCTGCTCGCCGGGCTCGACCCCGAGCAGCGCCAGGTTGCCGAGAGCTTCGGCACCCCGCTGTGCGTCCTGGCCGGCGCCGGCACCGGCAAGACCCGCGCGATCACCCACCGCATCGCCTACGGCGTCTCCACCGGGCAGCTGAACCCCCGTCACGTCCTCGCCGTCACCTTCACTGCCAAGGCCGCCGCCGAGATGCGCTCGCGCCTGCGCGACCTCGGCGTGCCCGCCGTGCAGGCCCGCACCTTCCACTCCGCCGCGCTGCGCCAGCTGCGCCACTTCTGGCCCCGCGTCGTCGGCGGACCTGTGCCCGAGATCCTCACCAGCAAGTACGCCGGCGTCGGCGAGGCCTGTCGGCGCCTGCACCTGAGCGTGGACCGCGCGGCGCTGCGCGACATCGTCGCCGAGGTGGAGTGGTCCCGCGTCTCGATGCTCACCCCCGAGTCCTACCCGGAGGCGGCTGCCGCGACGCGTCGGCCGGGCGTGGCCGGCTTCGACGCCCGCTCGATCTCCCGCATCCTCACCCAGTACGAGGAGGTGAAGAAGGAGAACGGCGTCATCGACTTCGAGGACGTGCTGCTGCACATGGTCGGCTTCCTCACCGAGCGCGGCGATGTCGCCCGCGAGCTCCGCGCCCAGTACAAGCACTTCGTCGTGGACGAGTACCAGGACGTCTCCGCCCTCCAGCACGCCCTGCTGCGGCTGTGGCTGGGCACCTCCGACGACCTGTGCGTGGTGGGCGACGCCGCCCAGACCATCTACACCTTCGCCGGCGCCCGCGCCTCCTACCTGCTGGACTTCCGCAGCGAGTTCAAGCGCGCCCGCACCATCCGCCTCGAGCGCAACTACCGCTCCACCCCGCAGATCGTGCGGATGGCCAACACCGTCCTCGACGGCGCGCAGGGCCGCACCCGCGCCGGCCGCCTCACCCTCGTCTCCCAGCGCCCGAGCGGACCGCCGCCGCTGGTGGAGTCCTTCCCCGACGACACCGCCGAGGCCGACGGGATCGCCGAGCGGATCGCGCACCTCGTCTCCGAGGGCCGCTCCGCCGCCGAGATCGCGATCCTGTTCCGCACCAACAGCCAGTCCGAGGTCTTCGAGCAGGCCCTAACCGCCCACGGCATCGGATACCTGGTGCGCGGCGGGGACCGGTTCTTCGAGCGGCAGGAGGTGCGCCGCGCCCTGGTCGCACTGCGCGCCGCGACCCGCGTCGAGCAGCTCGACCCCGCCCGGGCCGTGCGCGACATCCTCTCCCAGCAGGGCTGGGCCCCGACCCCGCCGGACACCACCGGCGCCGTCCGCGACCGCTGGGACTCGCTGAACGCCCTCGTCGGCCTCACCGACACCGTCACCTCCCGGCCCGGCACCACCATGGTCGACGTGGTACGCGAGCTCGAGGAGCGGGCCGAGGCGCAGGCCGCGCCCGTCGTCGACGGCGTCACCCTCGCCTCCGTCCACGCCGCCAAGGGCCTGGAGTGGCCGGTGGTGTTCGTGGTCGGCGCGAGCGACGGCCTGCTGCCCATCTCCATGGCGCGGACCCCCGCGGAGATCGAGGAGGAGCGGCGGCTGTTCTACGTCGCCCTCACCCGCGCGAAGGACCTGCTCACCGTCAGCTGGGCCGCCGCCCGCACCCCCGGTGCGCGCGGCTCCCGCAAGCCCTCCCGCTTCCTCGACGGGGTGCTGGACCATCCCGACTCCCCGCGCACCGCCCCCGGCGCCGGCCCCCGCCGCACCGGGCGCCGCTCCGCGACCGTGTACGCCGAGTGCCGGGTGTGCGGGCAGGGCCTCGTCTCCGCCGCCGAGCAGCGCCGCGGCCGCCACGACGGCTGCCCCTCACCGGCGGGGGAGGACCTCCTCACCGCCCTGCGCACCTGGCGCCGCGAGCAGTCCGCCACCCGCGGCGTGCCCGCCTACGCCGTGCTCACCGACGCCGCCCTCGAGGCCGTCGCCGAGCGCGCCCCGCGCACCGAGCATGAGCTGCTCGCCGTGCCCGGGATCGGCCCCTCCAAGGTCCAGGGCTACGGCGAGGCGCTGCTGCGGCTGCTCGCCGAGCACGCCCCGACATCCGGCGCGAAGGACTGAAACCGCAGGTCGAAAATTGCTTCTGCATCTCGTGGGCGGGGTGTAGAGTGCCTGTTGTCAATCGTTGAGAGTCGTGGGCCGGGGCACCGGGACACGCGCACTGAAAGGGGGTGGGCACCGTGATGAACATCTGGAATCTCGCAGGCACGGGACTGCGCGCCTTCGGCGCGCCCTCCCTTCTGCCGCGCGAACGGGGCGTTGCCCCCACGGTGCCCAGCCTGAGCTGACGAGGCCTTCCCTCGCTGCCGGCGCGGCGCCGAAGCCGTGCCCCTGCCCCCTGCGGGCTCGTCCTTTCCGACGACTTCGAAGCAGCGAGACGATGACTTCTCTACTCACCACTTTCTCCACCACCGCGGAGACCTCCGCGGACATGTTGCCGTGCCACGACCTGGACGCGGCGGACCTCTTCTTCTCCGAGCGCCCCGCCGAGCTCGAGCAGGCCAAGCGCCTGTGCGCCGACTGCCCGCTGATCGAGGAGTGCCGCCAGGGCGCCCTGGAGCGCTCCGAGCCCTGGGGCGTCTGGGGCGGCGCGATCTTCCAGGACGGCAGCATCATCGCCGTCAAGCGCGGCCGCGGCCGTCCCCGGAAGCACCCCTTGCCCGCCGAGGACCCTGCGCGCGACGCCGCGTGAGGTGCCGGGCGCTGCGGGGGGGAGGGGACGGGAAGACATGCGAAGGGCGGGGCTCCGTGATGGTGCCCCGCCCTTCGTGTGCGGTCTGAGCGTGGTCGGGATCAGGCTCTGTCTTCCGCCTGATCTCCTACCGCTCGTGCCTCGCAGTACGTCGATCAGGCTCTGTCTTCCGTCTGATCTCCTACCGCTCGTGCCTCGCAGTACGTCGATCAGGCTCTATTGACCGCCTGATCTCCTACCGCTCGTGCCTCGCAGTACGTCGATCAGGCCTTGCCGAGGATCCGGTTCAGCTTGGTGCCGCACTCGGGGCACACGGCCTTGGCCATGCGCCGACCGTTGGAGACGACGACGTTGCCCTCGGCCTCCCGCTTCTCGCGGCACTTCACGCAGTAGAACTCTCCGGCATAGGTCTCGTCGGCCATGTCCGCTCCTCGTTGTTTCGTGAATGATGATCGATCCCCGGACGCGCGGCGCTCGCCGCGAGGCCGGGACCGGACCACTGTAACGGGGTGGGCACGCACGGCCGAATCGGCGCCGTCCACGGCGCGGCGCGCTCACAGGCACGGCGGCGGTCGGATAGGGGTGCGGGGAGGGGCAGTGCCCGAGCTGACCGGCTCGTCGCGCGCTTCGGGTCATGGGGGCTCCGTGGAGCCGAGGAAGTGCGCGCGACGAGCCGATATCGGAGGCCCGACGGCAGCGTGAGGCCTGAAGGGCCGTGGAACCCCGGGGGCGCTCAGCACCACGCGCACCTTCCCCGTGTGCGTCCTGCTAGTTATCCCGGGGTCCCACGTGGAGGGAAACGTAGCCCCTGCACACCGGGCGGGTCAAAGACGGGTCGGGGACCCGTTGTGGACAACCTCCCCCATCCTGTGGACAGAGTGCCCACAGCGGTGCGACCACTGTGGAGGACGCGACATCGTCCCCGGTCACGGGGCGCTGACCGGCCACTTTGCGGTGCACAGATGTGGACGAACTTTTTTGGTCATGGAACCGTGCCAGGCTTCCCCCATGAGTGATCTCGTCCTCCATCAGACGCTGTCGGGGCCCCGCGGGGAGCGTGTGCTGGTGCGCCGCAGCAGCCGCCGTCGCCGCACCGTCTCGATCACGCGGCGCGAGGGCGACCTCGTCGTGGCGATCCCCGCGAGCTTCAGCGCCAAGGAGGAGCGGGAGTGGGCGCGGAAGATGGTCGACCAGCTGGTCGCCAAGGAGTCCCGGCAACGGCCCACCCGCCGCAGCGACTCGCAGCTGATGGCCCTCGCCCGCGAGGTGAGCGAGGCGTACCTGGGTGGCAGAGCCCACCCCAGCTCGGTGACCTGGTCCACACGGCAGAACCACCGCTGGGGCTCCTGCACCCCGGTGGACGGCACGATCCGCCTGTCCCATCAGCTGCAGGGCATGCCCGACTACGTGGTCCGGGCCGTGATGATGCACGAGCTGATCCACCTGCTCGTGCCCGGGCACGGCCGCGAGTTCAAGGCCCTGATGGCGAACTACCCGCAGGCGGAGAAGGCCAAGGGATTCCTCGACGGCGTCTCCTGGGCGAAGGACATGCCGCTCGGCGACGAGGACGACATCGACGAGCCCGGCGACGATGAGGACGAGGGGAGCAGCGGCGAAGGCTGAGCCCCGCAGGGGTCGGTGCGACGCCGGGTCGGTACGCCGCCCGACGTCGGCCTCGCGAGCGGGGCGGCCGTGCATTCACTGGCGCTGGAGAGCAGTCCTCGTTCGCATTCGACGAGCTCTGCGCCAAGGCGCCAGTGATCGCCATAGCGCCAGTAAATGCAGCGCCGTCCGACCTCGGCCTCCGTGGGCCGCGCGTCAGCCGGCGTGGGCCGCGTAGTACCCGGCCAGGGCGTCGAGGGTCGCCGGCAGATCCGGGACGGTCCCCTCCGGCAGGCCGCCGCGACCGGTGCGCCCACCGGCCCCGCCGGTCGACCCTGCCGTCCGCGCCGGCCACGGGAACCACGTGACGTCCCCGGACTCCTCGCTCGCCCGCAGCGGCGTCTCCGCCGCAGGCCCTGGAGCGCGCAGCAGGAACTGCACGTCCCAGTGCTCGTGGCAGCGGCCGAAGGCGGAGTCGAGCGCGTGACGGTTCAGCATCGCGGGGCCCGGGCCGATACGCTCCAGGTCGCTCAGCCCGATCTCCTCGGCGACCTCGCGCCGCGCGCCCTGCTCGAAACTGGTCTCCCCGGCCTCGAGGTGCCCGCCGGGCTGCACCCAGAACCGGCCCTTCAGATGCCAGACGAGCGCGACGTGGTCGCCGGGAGCATCGACGACGATCGCACTCGCGGTGAGGTGACGCGGACCGCCCTCGCGCAGCATCGTTGCGGGGGAGCCGCCGAGCAGCTCGCGGTACTCGGCCGCGAGGCCGGGACCGGAAGCGGCATCATCGGCGAGCATCAGCTCAGCCCACGCGCCAGGGGACACCCCAGCGGGAACCCCGTGCACCCCAGCGGGAACCCCGTGCACCCCGGCGGGAGCCCCGTCCTCGCCCGGGGTCTCGCTGCCGGGACGCGGCTCAGCGCCCATCGCCCGCCGGAGCGTCTCCCTCGTCATCCGCACCGTCAGCGCCGTCGGAACCCTCGGCTCCGTCGGACCCACCGGAGCCGTCGGCCTCGCCAGCCCCAGCCTCCGGCCCGCCCGCACCCCGCGGCCCGCCCTGCTGGTCCTCGCGCGGGGCCGTGTCCTGGCCCTCGCCGGAGAGCAGCTTCTCGAGCTCGGCGTCGAAGTCGTCGGGCAGGGTGACGTCCGCGAGCTCCTCGGGGACCTCGGCGGTCTCCGAGGGGCGCGGCGCCTGCGGGGTGCCGGAGAGCACCTCGGCGGTGGGCAGCAGGTCGGGGTGCTCCCACTTCGCCTCGCGCCCGGACTCGCCCTCGGTGTCCAGCACGCTCTCCCACCAGGACAGCGCCTCGCGCACCCGGCGGGGGCGCAGCTCGATGCCGATGGTGCGCGAGAGCATCTGCTCGGCCGGGCTGCCGGCGGCGCGGCGCCGACGCAGCACCTCGCGCAGCGCCTCGAGGTCGGGCAGCTTGCCGGTGAGGGCCTTGGTGGTGACGTGGTCGACCCACGCCTCCACGAGCGCGAGGGTCGTGGCGAGTTCCTCGAGGGCCCGCTCCTGCGAGGCGCGGCGGGTGAAGACGAACATCTCCTCCGGCCTGCGCGCCTGCATCGAGGCAGGGTCAGAGAGGTCCAGGCCCCGCACCATCTCGTCCAGCGCGTCGAGGTCCAGGGTGATGCCGCGGGCGTAGTCCTCGATCGCGGAGAACAGGGCGCGGCCCAGCCACGGCGCGGCCTGGAACAGGGCGGTGTGCGCGATCTCGCGGGCGGCGAGGAAGATCCGCGCCGCGCCCGGGTCCAGGGAGTGGGCGGAGATGAGGTCCTCGACGTTCGCGGCGACGAGCGCCGGCTCCCCGTCCCGGCCCAGCGGCAGCGACAGGTCCGTGGTGCCGGAGATCTCGCGGGCCAGCGAGCCGATGGCGTGGCCGAACTGGACGCCGAACATGGTCCCGCCGATCCGCTCCATCATCCCCGCGGGGTCCCCGCCGCCGGGCAGCTGCATCCCGGCCGCGCCGAGATCGCCCATCTGGCCCAGCTGCGCGGAGATCGCCTCGCCGATCGCGCCGGCCATGTACTTGGCGACCGGCTCGACGATCGGCTTCCAGCGGGGCAGGGTGCGGGCGAGCCACGTGCCACGGCTGTACACGCCGAGCTCGGTGGAGGGCACGTCGATGGCGAGCACCGGGTCCAGCCACAGTCGGGCCACCTGGGCGGCCTGGCGCAGCTGCTGGGTCTGCTCCGCGGTCGGGGAGGGGTCGCCCGGGGTACCGGGCGCGGGCTCGGCACCGGGGATGGTCAGCTCGCCGGCGGCGGTGCGGCGGGCGAGGTCCTCGGCCATCTGCCAGTTCACGGGGTTGTCGCCCTGCGCGGCGAAGAGGTGCTGCATCTGCGCGGCCGCGGCCCGCAGCTGCGCGGGGTCCTGGGGGAGGTTCGCCTGCTGGGCGAGGGCCGAGAGGTCCAGCCCGTCCAGCGCACCGTCGGGGAGCGCGTCCCCGAAGGTCTCCTTCAGGAAGCGCTTCAGCGCCTCCTCGTCCATGTCACCGGGTCCACCCGGGATCGGGGCATCGCTCATGGCCACCTCCAGCAGTCCGTGGGGTGCCCAGCGTACCGAGGGACCCTGCGCCCCGCCCGGGGGCGCGGCCCGGTTTCGCCCCTGGCGGAGAAGCGTGTCGGCCGACGGGCCGCGCGAGCGTCGGCCGACGGGCCCGCCCGGCCGCCCGCTCGTCGGCCGACGGGCCACGCCCGGCCGCCCGCTCGTCGGCCGACGGGCCACGCCCGGCCGCCCGCCCGTCGGCCGACGGGGGTGCCCAGCCGCCGTGGGGCACAATGTCCGGGTGACCGACCAGCCCACCCCGCCCACCCGCACCCGCGGGGTGCGCCCCCTGCTCTCCAAGGCCGTGGACGATGCGCAGTTCGCCCGTCCCCGCCTGGCACTGGTGTCGCTGGGGCTGCTGTGCGTGCTGATCCTCGGCGGGGCGCTCATGCCCGTGCCCTATGTCATCGAGCGGCCCGGCCCCGCGATCGACGTGCTCGGCGAGTACCAGGACGAGAAGATCCTGGTGATCGAGGGGGCGGAGACGTACCCCACCGAGGGCGAGCTGATGATGACGACCGTCTCCGTGGACGGCGGCCCCGGCTACCGCGTCACCCCCGTCGAGGTGATCGCCGCCTGGTTCGACCGCACCAAGCAGGTCCTGCCCCGCGAGGCCGTGTTCCCGGAGGGGCAGACCCGCGAGCAGACCACCCTGAACAACACCGCCGCCATGAGCACCTCCCAGCAGGGCGCCGTCGCCGTGGCGCTGGAGGAGCTGGGCATCGAGTACCGCGATGTCGTCATGGTCGCGGGCGTCCAGGAGGACGGGGCCGCGGCCGACACCCTCGAGGGCGGGGACGTGCTCGTCGCCGTCGACGGGCGGACCGCAGCTGATGTTGAGGGCTTCCGATCCCTGATCGCCGCTGTCCCCGCGGGGGAGGACGTGCCGCTGACCATCCGCCGCGGCGGCGAGGAGATGGACCTCCAGGTCCCGACCGCCGACGTCGACGGCACCGCCCGGATGGGCGTGATCCTCTCGGCCGGCTACGAGTTCCCCATGGACGTGCACCTCGCCGTCGGCGACATCGGCGGCCCGAGCGCGGGGATGATGTTCTCCCTGTCCGTCTACGACGAGCTCACCCCCGGCGCCCTCACCGGCGGCCACGCCATCGCCGGGACCGGCACCATCTCCGAGGACGGGACCGTCGGCGCGATCGGCGGGATCCGCCAGAAGATGGTCGGCGCCGCCGACACCGACGCCGAGTTCTTCCTCGCCCCGTCCGCGAACTGCCAGGACGTGGTCGGCTACGAGCCCGACGACCTCCAGGTCGTCGCCGTGTCCACCTTCGACGAGGCCCTGACCGCCACCGAGACCATCGCCGAGACCGGCAGCGCCGAGGGCCTGCCCACCTGTGAGGACGTGACCGCGAAGTGAGCAAGCGCAACCGCCGCCGCACCCCGCCGAAGCCCACCGTCGTGTTCGACTTCGGGGGCGTGCTCAGCGCCGGGCACGACCCCGTCCCGGACCTGCACGAGCTGCTCGGCGGCGACGCCGAGACCCTCGCCTCCGCCCTGTGGGCCGAGCGCGGGGAGTACGACCGCGGCGCTCGCACGGCCGAGGACTACTGGGGCGCGGTCGCCGCCGCCGTCGGCGTCGAGTCGCTCTCGGCCGACGAGATCACGGAGCTGCAGGACACCGACAACCGCTACTTCCTGCGCCTGGATCCCGAGGCCCGGTCCCTCATCCACGACCTCGCCCGCAACGGGGTGCGCCTGGCGCTGCTGTCCAACGCCTCGGAGGCCTTCGGCGAGGCGGTGCGCCGCGCCGACTGGTTCGAGGCCTTCACCCTCGCGGTGATCTCCGCCGAGGAGCGGGCGATGAAGCCGGACCGCGAGATCTACGAGGTCCTGCTGGACGTGCTCGCCCACGAGACCGGTGGGGTGTCGATCCCGTCGGCCGTGATCTTCTTCGACGACCGCGAGGAGAACGTCGAGGCCGCGCGCGCCCTCGGCATCGACGCGCACCTGTGGCCCCGCAACGGCGATGCACACCCCGAGGGGACCGAGCACGGCACCGTGATGGCGCGCCGCGTCCTGGCCGACCGCGGCGTCCCGCTGGACTGAGGGCCCCGCACCCCGCCGCTCCGGCCCCGCAGCACCCCGCCCGGACGTGCCCCGCGTCATCCCGCGCGCCTGCGCACGACAGGTTCGCGGGGGATGCGGGTAGAGTCGGTCACCGTGGCGTCCCCCGTGCGGCACCGCTCCGGCGCGCCGGTGGGACCACGCCCCTCGAACCCTCTCCGACAAGGACAGTGACTTGGCAGAGTTCATCTACACGATGTACAAGGCCCGCAAGGCCGTGGGCGACAAGGTCATCCTCGATGACGTCTCCATGAGCTTCTACCCGGGCGCGAAGATCGGCATGGTCGGCCCCAACGGCGCCGGCAAGTCCACCATCCTCAAGATCATGGCGGGACTGGACCAGCCCTCCAACGGCGAGGCGCGCCTCAGCCCCGGCTACAGCGTGGGCATCCTGCTGCAGGAGCCGCCGCTGGACGAGTCCAAGACCGTCCTGGAGAACGTCCAGGAGGGCATGGGCGACCTGTACCGCAAGGTGCAGCGCTTCAACCAGATCGGCGAGGAGATGGCGGAGCCCGACGCGGACTTCGACGCCCTCATGGCCGAGATGGGCACCCTGCAGACCGAGATCGACAACGCCAACGGTTGGGACCTCGACTCCCAGCTCGAGCAGGCGATGGACGCGCTGCGCTGCCCGCCCGGCGACGAGCCGGTCACCCACCTCTCCGGTGGTGAGAAGCGCCGCGTGGCGCTGTGCAAGCTGCTGCTGGAGAAGCCCGACCTGCTGCTGCTGGACGAGCCCACCAACCACCTCGACGCCGAGAGCGTGCTCTGGCTCGAGCAGCACCTCCAGCAGTACGAGGGTGCCGTCATCGCCGTCACCCACGACCGCTACTTCCTGGACCACGTGGCCCAGTGGATCGCCGAGGTCGACCGCGGCCACCTCTACCCCTACGAGGGCAACTACTCCACCTACCTGGAGAAGAAGGAGGAGCGCCTGCAGGTCCAGGGCAAGAAGGACCAGAAGCTCGCCAAGCGCCTCAAGGAGGAGCTGGAGTGGGTCCGCTCCAACGCCAAGGGCCGTCAGGCGAAGTCCAAGGCGCGTCTGGCCCGCTACGAGGAGATGGCGGCGGAGGCCGAGAAGACCCGCAAGCTGGACTTCGAGGAGATCACCATCCCGCCGGGGCCGCGCCTGGGCAACCAGGTCATCGACGGCAAGGACCTGAAGAAGGGCTTCGGGGAGCGCATCCTCATCGACGGGCTCTCCTTCTCCCTGCCGCCCAACGGCATCGTGGGCGTCATCGGCCCCAACGGCGTCGGCAAGACCACCCTGTTCAAGACCATCGTGGGCCTGGAGCCGCTGGACGGCGGCGAGCTGAAGGTCGGCCAGAGCGTCAAGATCAGCTACGTCGACCAGAACCGCGAGAACATCGACCCGGAGAAGAACCTCTGGGAGGTCGTCTCCGACGGGCTGGACTACATCCAGGTCGGCAAGGTCGAGATCCCCTCGCGCGCCTACGTCAGCCAGTTCGGCTTCAAGGGCCCGGACCAGCAGAAGAAGGCCGGCGTCCTCTCCGGCGGTGAGCGCAACCGCCTGAACCTCGCGCTCACCCTCAAGCAGGGCGGCAACGTGCTGCTGCTGGACGAGCCCACCAACGACCTCGACGTGCAGACCCTGGGCTCCCTGGAGAACGCGCTGCTGGAGTTCCCCGGCTGCGCCGTGGTCGTCTCCCACGACCGCTGGTTCCTGGACCGCGTGGCCACCCACATCCTGGCCTACGAGGGCACCGAGGAGAACCCCTCGAACTGGTACTGGTTCGAGGGCAACTTCGAGTCCTACCAGGCCAACAAGGTCGATCGCCTCGGCGAGGAGGCCGCGCGCCCGCACCGCGTGACCTACCGTCGCCTCACCCGCGACTGATCCCGCCGCCGCCCCGCGGCCGCAGGCACGGAGGGCCGGTCACCATCTGGTGACCGGCCCTCCGGCGTCTCCTTGGTGGTGCGGGGCCGCTCAGCCCTCCTCGGCCGACGGGGCGAGGCTCGCCACCACCCGCGGGGACGGGGAGCCGGAGCCCGAACCGGGCGCCATCTCCCACGTGACCTGCAACCGCTCCGCGGTGCGGTCCGTGCTGAAGCGCACCGTGCCGTCGTCCTCGAGGTCGAGCACGCCGAGGCTGCGCCACTGCCCGTCGCTCTCGCCCCACAGCTCGAGCACCTCGCCCTCGCGCGGGGCGACCCCGTCGGCCCGCACCGCGAGCCCGCCGGGGGTGAGGACGGCCTGCCACAGGCCGTTGTCGCTGGCGCCGTGCACGAGCGCGGCGTCCTCGACCATGGTGAGGTCCGCCCAGGTCGCGGCGAAGTCCTCGGCCTCGCCGAGGCGCGAGCGGGCATCCAGCAGCAGTCCGCCGAGCACGAGCGCGGTGAGCGCCAGCAGCACGGCGAGGGAGCGGGAGAGCCACGGGACGCCCCGGCCGCCGCGCGCGGCGAGACGCTGCTGCCGGGCCAGGCGCCGCGCCTGGCGCCTTCCGCTCCGGGTGCGCAGCAGCTCGTCGCCCGGGCGGAACGCGAAGGTGGGGGTGGCGGAGGGGTCCCCGCCGGCGGCCGCGAGGGGCATCCCGGTGGGGGCGGCGGGGTCGGCCGGCGGTGCGGAGGCGTGCAGGGTCCCGGCCAGGGCCGGTGGGCCCACCTGGCGGCGCTGGCGGTCGGTGCCGAGCACGGGGGTCGCGTAGTCCCCGGCATACGCCGTCTCGCGGGGGCGGGACGCGGGCGGCTGCGGGGCGAAGCCCTCGAGCACCGTGAGGTGCAGGTCCCGCGAGGGGGCGAGGGCGGTGAGGCGGGTCAGCCGGGCCGCCGCCTCGATCGCGTGGCGGTGGATGCCCGCCGTGTCCGGGGCGCGTGTGAGCTCGGCGAGCCGTCGGCGCTCGCCGGGATCGGCGAGGGCCAGCGCGTCCAGGGAGGCGAGGGCTCGGATCTCGGGCTCCTCGCTGCCGCGGAGGGGCACCAGGGCGTCCAGGAACTGTGCGAGCGCCAGTGCGGCCTGCTGCCGGTCGAGGCCGGCATAGGGGAGGCGCCCCTGCGCGGCGGCCTCGACCATCGCCCGTCTCCCCGGGGGCAGGGCGAGCAGCACCCGCAGCATCTCCACCTCGCGCCGGTCGCGGGTGCGGTCCTCGAGGCTGCCGGGGGAGAGGCGGTCGGGGGAGAGGAGGGAGCGGACGACGCCGCTCGGACGGGTGGCGACCGCGGCCCGCCGGGCCCGGTCCAGCACGGCGGCCTCCCCGGGCAGGCCGCTCGCGGCGAGCTCGGCCGCCTCGCGCAGGCAGCTGCGCAGCACCTCCACGGTGAGGCGCTCGGCGCGGGCCCCGGAGCCCGTCACGTGCAGTGCCAGGCCGTGGATCCGCGGGCCGAGCACCTCCACCAGGGCCCGGGCCGCGCGCTGGTCCCCGGCCGAGGCGCGGCGCAGCAGGGTCCGCACCGGGTCCAGCCGCTCGCCGAGGTCGATCGTGTCCTCCAGCACCGCGGCCCAGTCCTCCGCGCCCCCTCCGGCGGCGACCCCGTCGGCCGCGATCCCGCTGGCTGCGCCCCCGTCGGCCGTGATCGGACCGGCCGCCCCCGCGACCGGTCCGTCGACCCTCGCGTCCGCGCTGCTCCCCATCGGGCCTCCGTGCCGTCTCCGCGCGCCCGTCGCTCCCCGCGCGCCTGTCCTGATCCGTCCCCTGGGCGGTCCCGCCCCGGACCGTGTCCGAATCGTTTCCGAAGGGTGCCCCGGGCACCGCCCCCGCGGTGCCCGCCCATTGTGGCAGGCAGGAGCGCCCTCGCGCGCGGCGGCGGGCCGCCGCGGCGATAGAAAGTTCTTGCAAGATCCGGGACCTTCGGCCTCTCAATGGCCGGCGTGTGAACCTGAGGTGGCCTGTTCGTGCTGGTGAGCGCAATTCTGGTCGGGAAACTTTCCCGCCGGACATCACGCAAGACGGGTGCAAGACAGCGCGCGGCGTCGGGTACCGTGGAGCCATGAAGCCGATCTCCACGATCCAGGTCTCCTCGGCCCTCCCGGAGGCCCTCGCCCCCCTGCGCGATCTCGCGCTGAACCTGCGCTGGTCCTGGCGTCGTCAGACCGCCGACCTGTTCCGCTTCCTCGACCCGGAGGCGTACATCGCCAGCGGCGAGAACCCCTTCGCGATGCTCTCCAAGGTGCCCGCCGGGCGCTTGGCCGAGGCCGCGCGGGACGAGTCCTTCCTCGCCCGGATGCGCTCCGAGGTCGGCGACCTCGCCACCTACCTCGGCTCCGGCCGCTGGTTCCAGCGCACCGTCCCCGGCGCGCAGGGCACCGGTCAGGGCTCCTCGATCGCGTACTTCTCCATGGAGTTCGGCATCACCCCCACCCTCCCGATCTACTCCGGCGGCCTCGGCATCCTCGCCGGCGACCACCTGAAGTCCGCCTCGGACCTCGGTGTGCCGCTGACCGCGATCGGCCTGCTCTACCAGTGGGGCTACTTCTCCCAGTCCCTGGACCGCAGCGGCTGGCAGCAGGAGGAGTATCGCCATAACGACCCGGCCGACCTCCCCGTCTCCCCTGTCCTCGCCGCCGACGGCACCCAGCTGACCGTGTCGGTCACCCTGCCCGGCGCCCGCGAGGTCGCGATCGCGGTGTGGAAGGCGCAGGTGGGCCGCATCCCGCTGCTGCTCCTGGACACCAACGTGGAGGGCAACGACGAGGACGCCCGCCAGATCACCGACCGCCTCTACGGCGGCGACCACGAGCACCGCATCGTCCAGGAGATCGTGCTGGGCATCGGCGGCGTCCGCGCCGTCGAGGCGTACGCGGAGGTCACCGGCTCCCCGGCCCCGTCCGTGTTCCACCTCAACGAGGGCCACGCTGGCTTCTCGGGCCTGGAGCGCGTGGGCAGCCTGATCCAGAAGGGCGCCGGCTTCTCCGAGGCCGTCGCCGAGGTGCGCGCCGGCACCGTGTTCACCACCCACACCCCGGTCCCCGCCGGTATCGACCGCTTCGACGCCTCCCAGCTGCGCAGCTACCTCGACGCCGACGAGTCCGGGCTCTCCCGCCTGATCCCCTCGCTGCCCGTCGAGGCCGCCCTCGCGCTCGGCATCGAGGAGGGCGGGGACATCTTCAACATGGCCCAGCTCGGCTTCCGCATCGCCCAGCGCTCCAACGGCGTGGCGAAGCTCCACGGCGCCGTGTCGCGGACGATGTTCCAGGACCTGTACCCGGGCTTCGACGTGCCCGAGGTGCCGATCGGCTCGGTCACCAACGGCGTGCACCGCCGCACCTGGACCTCCGCGCACATGGACGACCTGTACAAGAAGTCGCTCGGCGACGTGGACATCTCCTCGCTCTCGGACTGGAGCGAGCTGTCCACCCTCACCGACCACGAGCTGACCACCACCCGCGACGCCCTGCGCGCGGAACTCGTGGCCATGGCCCGCAAGCACGTGAAGCATTCCTGGCAGCGCCGCGGCGCGGACGAGGCGGAGCTGGCCTGGACCGACCACATCCTGGACCCGGGTGTGCTCACCATCGGCTTCGCCCGCCGCGTCTCCACCTACAAGCGCCTGACCCTCATGCTCAGCGACCCGGAGCGCCTCAAGCGCATCCTGCTCAGCGAGGACCGTCCGGTGCAGATCGTGGTGGCCGGCAAGTCCCACCCGGCCGACCGCCCCGGCAAGGAGTTCCTCCAGCAGCTGGTGCAGTTCGCCGACGACCACGGTGTGCGCCACCGCATCGTGTTCCTCCCGGACTACGACATCCGCATGGCCTCGGTGCTGATCGCCGGCTCCGACGTGTGGCTGAACAACCCCATCCGCCCCGAGGAGGCCTCCGGCACCTCCGGCATGAAGGCCGTCCTCAACGGCGGGCTCACCTTCTCCATCTCCGACGGCTGGTGGGACGAGATGAAGGACGACGACGCCGGGTGGACCATCCCCACCGCCGAGGTCGCCGACCAGGCCGAGCGCAACCGCATCGAGGCCGACGCCCTGTACGAGATCCTCGAGCACGAGATCGCGCCGCTGTTCTACGAGCGCGACGCGCGCGGGATGCAGCGCGGCTGGATGACCAAGGTCCGCGCCTCGCTGGTCAAGGTGGCTCCGCAGATCACCGCCGCCCGCATGGTCCGCGACTACGTCACCGACCTGTACCTGCCCGCCGCGAACGCCGCCTCCGCCTTCACCGCGGATCCGGCGCTGGCCGGGGAGTTCACCGAGTGGAAGGCCGGGGTGCAGAAGGCCTGGTCGGGCGTCGCGGTGCGCGAGGTGACCCTCGAGGGCGCCGAGGGCTCGCAGGTCTCCACCGGCGCGGAGGTCACCCTGGTGGCCGACGTCGAGCTCGGCGGCCTGCGCGACGACGACGTGCTCATCGAGGCGGTCCTGGGTACCGTGGGAGAGGGCGAGGAGATCCTCGATCCGCAGCTGATCCCGCTGCGGCGCGCGGAGGACAGCCGCTGGGCCGCCCGCTTCGCCCTCGCCGCTCCCGGCGAGGTGGGCTACACCGTGCGGGTCACCCCGCAGCACCCGGTGCTGGCCTCCCGCGCCGAGCTCGGGCTGGTCACCACCGCCTGAGCCACACCGCTCCGCGGCGCGGCGGGTCGCTTCCTGCGACCCGCCGCGTCCGTCATGTCGGATGCTTGTCACCGACAGCTCTCCCACCCGTCGCCCGATCGAAAGGCCCGCCCCGTGCCGACCCGCCGCCAGCTCCTGCTCACCGCCGCTGCGACAGGACTGGCCGGGACCCTCGCGGGCTGCTCCCGCACGGCGGAGCCCGAGCTCGACGAGGGCGATGCGCTGCGGATGCGGGTGTGGAGCGAGGCGGCGTCGGCCGCGTACGAGGACTCCTTGGCCGCGTTCACCGAGCAGACCGGCATCGAGGTCGAGCTCGAGGTGCTCGCCTGGGACGACTACTGGTCGCAGCTGCCGCTGGACGTCGCCGGCGGCAAGCTCCCCGACGTGCTGTGGATGAACACCGCCAACCTCGCCCAGGCCATCGCCTCGGGCGATCTGCTGGAGATCGGTGCGGCCACCGACGCGGACCCCTCCACCTGGGAGGCGCTCGCCACCGACCTGTACCGCACTGATGACGGACTGTGGGGCGTGCCCCAGTACTGGGAGCAGAGCCTGCTGGTCGCGAACACGGCGCTGGTCACCGCCGCGGGCGGCGACGCCTCGGCGCTCGAGTTCTCGCCGGGCGCCGACACCGACTCCCTGCGCGATCTCGCCCGGGCGCTCACGGCCGACGGGGAGGGACGCCACCCCGGCGAGGAGAGCTTCGACGCCGCGACCCGTGCGACCTTCGGGTTCAGCGCCCACCTGGACCGCAGCGGCGTGCTCGGCCCGTTCCTCGCTGCGAATGGTGCGCAGTGGCAGGACGAGGACGGGACCATGGACTTCGCGACGGCAGAGGGGACCGCGGCCGTCCAGTACCTCGTCGACCTCACCACCGCCCAGCTCGCCCCTGCCGGCGCCGAGACCACTGCGGACGCGTCGCTGTGCCGCGACCTGTTCATCGGCGGGCAGCTGGGCCTGCTGCAGACCGGCAGCTACGACCTGCACGCCCTGTCCGAGGGGATCGCCGGCTCCTTCGCCTGGACCCTGCACCCCGTGGTCGCGGGTCCCCAGGGGGAGCGTCCCCTCGTCCACGCCGTCGCCGCGGTGGGCGTGGATCCCGACGACGACGAGCGCGCTGCCGCGATCGCCGCCCTTCTGGAGTGGCTCGGCAGCGCGGACGGGCAGCGACCGCTGGCCGAGAACCGGCTCGGCATCCCCGCCCACCGCGACCTGCGCGGGGCGTGGGAGGAGAGCTGGGCGGCCGACGGCGTGGACGTGTCCGTGCTCGAGGTGCCCTCCGACGTCGCCGTGCCCGAGCACGGGGAGCGCTCCGCGATCGGCACCGGCGAGGCGCTCTCCGTCCTCGCCGAGGCGTTCCGCGGCGACACCGACGTCGCCGAGGCCATGCCCCGCGCGCAGGAGGCCGCCCGCGAGGCGATGGGCTGAGGCCCGCCGGGAGGCGCCGGCCGAGGGCTCAGCCCCGGGGCTTCACCCGGATCATGCCCTCCTGGGTCACCGTCGCGACGAGGTCCCCGGCCCGGTCGAAGACCTGCCCGTGGGTCAGGCCCCGACCGCCGGAGGCCGACGGGGAGCGCTGCACGTACAGCAGCCAGTCGTTCGCGTCCACGTGCTTGTGCCACCAGATCGCGTGGTCGATCGTGGCCATCCGCAGCCCGGGCGTCATCCAGCTCAGCCCCTGACGGCGCAGGATCGGCTCGAACGGCGTGTAGTCGCTGGCGAAGGCGAGGATCGCGTCGTGCAGCAGCGGCTCCGCCTTCACGGGGGAGAGGGTGCGCATCCACACCATCTGCGTCTCGGTCGCCCCGCCGTTCGCATCCGGACGCAGGTAGATCGGGTCGGTGACGTGGCGGATGTCGATGGGGCGCTGGGTGGACCAGTAGTGCGCGACGGGGTGGTCGATCCCGGCGAGCACGTCGGCCGTGGTGGGCAGCTCCTCGGGGTCCGGGGCCTCGGGCGCCCGCTCCTGGTGCTCGAGCCCGTCCTGCACCTCCTGGAAGGACGCGGTCATCGCGAGGATCGTGCGGAGCTCCCCTGCCCCCTCCCCGTCGGCCGCATCGGCGGGCTGGGTGGCGAGCACCCGCCGCACCGAGAAGGAGCCGCCGTCGCGCAGCGCGTCGACCTGGAAGGTGATCGGGTGCGCGGGATCGCCGGGGGCGAGGAAGTAGGAGTACATCGAGTGGATGCGCCGCCCCTCGGGGGCGGTGCGGCCCACGGCGGTGACCGCCTGGCCCATCACCTGGCCGCCGAAGACGTGCCCGCCCGGCTGCGGGGAGGAGTCGCCCTCGAAGACGGCGACGGTGGCGGGCGTGGCGAGCGGCCCCGGGGTCTGGACGGGCCGCAGATCCAGCAGGTCGACGAGGCCCGCGGCGATCTGGGCGGGGTCGGTGCTCGAGGGAGTCATGGGAGGGATCGTACTGGTCAGGCGCGTCGGCAGGAGAACTACCATGAGGGCCATGCAGTACGAGATCACCACCGAGGCCACCCCCGAGCAGCCCGCACCGCTGGACGTTCCCGTCCCCGTGCGCTGGACGGACCTCGACGCCTACGGCCACGTCAACAACGCCGCCATGGTGCGCCTGCTCGAGGAGGCGCGCATCGCAGCGTTCTGGCAGCCGCCCGCTGAGCAGATCGCCCTCGGCGCCCAGCCGCCGCCCGCCGCGCTGCCGATCAGCGGCGCGGGCGCGGAGCTCTCCACCGTCATCGCCTCGCAGCGCGTCGAGTACGTGCGCCAGCTGGACCACCGCCGCGACGGCGTGGTGGTGCGGCTGTGGCTCTCCCGTATCGGCGGGGCGAGCCTCACGGCGGACTACCTGGTCCTCACCCGCGATGACCCCGAGGGCGCCGCGCCCTACGCCCGCGCCCGCACCGTCATGGTGCTGGTGGACGCAGAGACCGGCAGCCCCGTCCGCTTCGACGCGGAGGTCCGCGCCTCGCTGCGCGCCTTCACGGGCGAGCCGCTGGTGTTCCGGGACTGAGCCGTTCCGGGAACAGGGGTCTCTCCCGCTTCGCGAACCTCCCGCCCCCGTCAGCTGAGCCGGTCCGGGACCGCCTGTCCGGCCGCGGGGGCATCGCCGCCGTCGTAGGTGTTCACCATCGAGTGCGCGGCCCGCTCGAGGTAGTCCCACAGGGTCTGCTCGTGCAGGGGTGCGAGATCCAGGGCGTCCACCGCGTCGCGCATGTGGCGCAGCCACGCGTCCCGCGCCGAGGGGGAGACGGGGAAGGGGGCGTGGCGGATGCGCAGGCGCGGGTGACCGCGCTCGGCGCCGTAGGTCTTCGGCCCGCCCCAGTACTGCTCGAGGAAGGTGCGCAGGCGGTGCTTCGCGCCGGTGAGGTCCTCCTCGGGGTACATCGGCCGCAGCAGCGGGTCCTCGGCGACGCCCTCGTAGAACCGGTCCACGAGCGCCTCGAAGGTCGCGGCGCCACCCACGGCCTCGTAGAAGCTCTGCGGCGCAGGATCGGCGGGGGATGCGGGGCCGACGGGCGCGGCCGGGCCGACGGGCGCGGCCGGGCCGACGGGGGCTGCGGGATCGGGGCTGGTCATGCGGTCACGCTCCAGGGGGTAGAGGGAATCACTGCGGTGTCGTCACTTCGCGGTCTCGACGAAGCGGGGCATGGCGAAGGCGATGTCGGCCGCGGCGAAGCCGGCGCGGATCCGGGCCCTCAGCTCGCGCTCCACGCCCCACTGCTGGCCGGGGACGGTCTGGATGACGACGCGGCGCTGGTAGCGGGTGCCGTCCACGTCGAGGATGCCGGTGATGTCGGCGGGGGAGAGGATCGGCTCCTGCCAGGCCTCGTCGGCCGCGAGCTCGGCGGTGACCTGCTCGAGCACATGGGTGACCTTCTCGTCGTCGGCGCCGGCGTCGATGTCGAGGGTGACCACGGCGTTGGAGAAGCCGCGGGCGTAGTTGCCCACCCGGATGATCTCGCCGTTGCGCACGGTCCACAGCACGCCGTCGGTGCCCCGCACCTGGGTGGCGCGCAGGTTGATCGACTCGACGGTGCCCTCGGCGTACTCGATGTCCACCCAGTCGCCGACCGCGATGATGTCCTCGAAGAGCATCACGATCCCGGCGACGACGTCCTTGATGATGGTCTGCGCGCCGATGCCGGCGGCCAGGCCCACCACGCCGAGGCTCGCGATCACCGGGGCGATGTTCACGCCGATCTCGGACAGGATCATCATCAGCGCGATCGCCCAGATCACGGCGCGGGAGAGGTTGCGGGCCACGTTGGAGAGGGTCTCGGCGCGCTGCTCGCGGCGGGCCTGCGCGGCCTTCTGGGAGCGGGGGTCGCGCTTGATGACGGACCCGGCCACGTGCGAGAGGCGCGAGCCCGAGGAGACCATCGTGCGGAAGAAGCGGCGCAGCAGCCACGCGGCGACGACGCTGAGGACGGTGGCCACCACGAGGATCACCACGATCTTCACGCCGCTGGCGGCCAGCCAGTGCACCGCCTGGTCCGCGAGGGTCAGCGCGTCGTCGGTGGTGGGGCCCGACAGCAGGGTGCCGAGGTCCAGGGGGTCCAGGGAGTCGGGGTCCAGGGAATCGTCCGGCATGCTCCCGACGATAGCCCGCGCCGCCGCACCCGTCAGGGGTGCGGCGGCGCGAGGATCATCACCGTTCGAGCGGGAGCTCACCCCCCGCTCACGTCAGCTCACTCGACGTCCGCGGCGCGGACCCGCTCCTGGCGGGCGACGGTGTCGCGGCCCTCGATGACGATGCGGCGCAGCCCGAAGGGGGCCTCCTCCGCGTCGGCGAGCCACTGGTCGGCCGCGTCCAGCACGCCCTGGCCGCCGTAGGAGTGGGGGAAGTATCCGGCGACGAGGCGGGTGGCGATCTCGTTGGAGCGCTCCGCCCAGATCTTCGAGATCGCCGCGAAGTACTTCGGGCGGTACTCGGCGATGAGGGACTCGTCGGTCACGCGGCGGAAGCCCTGGATCACGGCCGTGATCGACTCGTTGGCCAGGGTGTCCTTCTCGACGGTGCGCCGCCAGGCCTTGGCCTTGGCGACGTCGGAGGGCAGCGCCGCGCGGGCGGTGAGGGCGTGCTTGCGGCCGGACTGGGTGTCGTCCGCGGCGAGCTGCTCGTCGATGCCGGCTGCGTCGATCCCGCCGAGCACGGCCAGGGAGATCACGAGCTTCCAGCGCAGGTCGGTGTCGATCGTGCGTCCCGGCAGGGTGGTCGAGCCGCCGAGCAGGCCCTCGAGGGTGTGGCGGTGCTCGGGGGTGCGGGCCAGGCGCGCGAAGGTCTCCAGCAGCTGCAGCTGGGTGTCGGAGCCGGCCTCGGCCTCGGTGGCGAGCTGCCAGACCGCGTCGGCCGCCTGCTCGGTGCGGGACGCGCGCTGGTCCACGGCGGCGTAGGGGCCGGACACGGACTCCAGGCGCTGCAGGAGCGTGCGGATCACGGAGGAGGAGTCCTCGCCGGTGAGGTTCGCCAGCAGCAGCTGCTGGAGGCGGCGGCTGGGCAGCTCGCCGTCGCGGACCATGTCCCAGGTGGCGGACCACAGCAGGGTGCGGGCCAGGGAGTCGTCCAGGTCGCGCAGGTGCTCCATCGCGACGGCCAGGGACTCGGCATCCAGGCGCACCTTGGCGTAGGCGAGGTCGCCGTCGTTCAGCAGCCACAGGTCCGCGCGACGCCCGGCGAGCTCGGGCACCTCGGTGAGCTCCCCGTCCACGTCCAGCTCGATGCTCTCGGTGCGCACCAGGCGACCGTCCTGGAGGGAGAAGCCGCCGACCTGCAGGCGGTGCGGGCGCAGCACGGGATGCTCTGCGGGTGCGGTCTGGGCGATCGCGAAGCGGGTCACGGTCCCCTCGCCGTCGCGCTCGATGACGGGGGAGAGGGTGTTCACGCCTGCGCGCTGCAGCCACAGCTCGGCCCAGGTGGTGAGGTCGCGGCCGGAGGTGGCCTCGAGCTCGACGAGCAGGTCCTTCAGCTCGGTGTTGCCCCAGGCGTGCTTGGCGAAGTAGGCGCGCACGCCGGCGAAGAACTCGTCCCGGCCCACGTACGCGACGAGCTGGCGCAGCACGGAGGCGCCCTTGGCGTAGGTGATGCCGTCGAAGTTCGTCTCGACCGCCTCGAAGTCGACCATGTCGGCGACGATCGGGTGGGTGGAGGGCAGCTGGTCCTGCTGGTAGGCCCAGCTCTTCTCCGACAGGGCGAAGGTGGTCCACGAGTCGGTCCAGCGAGTGACCTCGGCGCTGGCGAGGGTGGAGGCGTACTCGGCGAAGGACTCGTTCAGCCACAGGTCGTCCCACCAGCGCATGGTCACCAGGTCGCCGAACCACATGTGGGCCAGCTCGTGGAGGATGGTGAGGTCGCGGCGCTCGCGCACGGCGTCGGCGACGTCGGAGCGGAACACGTAGGACTCCACGTAGGTGACCGCGCCGGGGTTCTCCATCGCGCCCATGTTGTACTCCGGCACGAACACCTGGTCGTACTTGCGGAACGGGAAGTCCTGGTCGAAGGCCTCCTCGTAGAAGTCGATGCCGGCCTTGGTCACGTCGATGACGTTGTGGGCGTCGACGTGCTCGGCGAGGGAGGCGCGGGCGAAGACGCCCATGGGGATGGTGCGGCCGTCGCGGGTGGTGACCTCGCCGGTGCCGCCCTGGTAGTTGCCCGCGATGAGGGCGACGAGGTAGGTGGAGATCCGCTCGGTGGCGTCGAAGGCCCAGGTGGCGGTGCCCTCGCCGGCGGGGGTCGGCTCCGGGGTGGGGGAGTTGGAGATGACGCGCCAGTGGTCGGGGGCGGTGACGGTGAGGGTGAAGGCGGCCTTGAGGTCGGGCTGCTCGAAGCAGGCGAACATGCGCCGCGCGTCGGAGACCTCGAACTGGGTGTAGAGGTACACCTCCTCGTCCACCGGGTCCACGAAGCGGTGCAGGCCCTCGCCGGTGTTCATGTAGCGGCCGGTGGCGAGCACGCGCAGGGTGTTCTCGCCCTCGGCGAGTGCGGGCAGCTGCACGCGGGCGCCGTCGAAGCGGGAGGCTGGGTCCTCGACGAGCTCGCCGTTGAGCTCGATCTCGTGGACCTCCTCCGCGATCAGGTCGAGGAAGGTCTCCCGCGCGGCGGAGGCCGTGACCACGATGGTGGTCTCGGTGCGGAAGGTCTTCGTGTCGGTGGTGAGGTCCAGACGGATGTCGTAGGACGCGGTGTCGAGGAAGGAGGCCCGGCGGCGGGCCTCGTCCCGGGTGAGGTTCTCTGAGGACATGGGCCCCATCCTGCCACTCGGTCAGCGCACTCGGTTCAGCGACGGGTCAGGTCCAGGTCCCAGGTGTAGTGCTCGGGCAGGGCGGGCAGCGCCCAGCTGGGGTCCGGGAAGAAGTATTCGTACCCGGCGGAGAACGGGTAGGACCACTCGGCGATGTGCCGTTCGGCGTCCTGACCGGCGGCGCGGATCCCGGCGATCTCCTCGGCGGAGAAGTAGCCGGTGCGCTCGGCGCCCTCGAGCTCGTCCTCGTCCTTGTAGTGCCAGTCGCGGCGCGGCAGCACCACGAGGTCCAGGACCAGGTCGCGGGTGCGCACGCCCTCCTCGGTGCGCTCGTAGGGCGTCTCGAGGTTGACGTAGTAGCAGCCCAGCGAGCCGTCGTCCTTGTAGAACAGCCAGATCGAGTAGGGCTTGTCCGGCAGACCGATCATGAGGATGCCGTTGCCGGTCCACAGCTGCTTGGACTGGACGCGGGGGGCGGTGAACATGCCCTCGTCGCCGGCGCGGCGCAGGGCCGCCCCGGACTCCAGGACGGGCAGGAGCACCTCGGTGCCGGGCGCGATCCAGACCACCACGCCGCGGTCGTCGTCCAGCACGACGGTGCCGGGGCGGACGGTGCGGGTGGGGTGCTGAGGGGTGTAGTAGGTCCAGGTCACCTGGTCGCCGGGCGACCAGCGCGGGGTGGAAGACATGGTGGGGTCCCGGCCGGATCGGCCTCCGCGGACGCCCCGTACCGACCGGCCATCGGGCCGGGGCTGCACTGCCCGTGGAGGGGTAGGCGTATGGGACGACCCTACCCCTTCACCGGCCGACGGGGCGCGGGGGCGCGCCGTCGGGGCTGGTCCGGGGACGGGTGGGACGAGGGGGACGAGCGGGGTCAGGTGAGCGCCGCGACGACCAGCACCCCCGCGCCGACGAGCGCCGCCAGTGCGAGCACGAGCAGCACGACGCCCGCCGCAGTGCGCCCCCGCTCGCGGGAGGCCGGGGGCTGCTGGAAGTGGGAGGGCTGTGGTTCGTAGGACGGTTGCGACGCCGGGGGCGACGCCACCGCCGCATCCAGCGTCGCCGTGCGCACGAACCGCTCGGTGTCCGCGGTGTCCGGCACGTCCTGCTCCGCGGGCGGGCTCAGCACCGCCGGCGGAGACGGCGCTCGAGGCGGCGCTGCGGCGGGCGACGGTGCCGGCGCGGCCGACGGCGCTCCCGCCGCGGATCCCGCCGAGCGCGCCATCAGCTGCTCGTGCAGTCCCGGCGCGACCCCGGCGAGCCGGCCGGGACCGTCCAGCGGGACCTCGGGGCGTCCGTCGGCGGACCCGATACGGTCGCGGATCTCGACCGGCGCACCGGCCGCGGTGCGGGACCAGTGCGAGGGCGGTGCGGTCATGACCGCCAGCGCCTCCCGGGCCTCCGCGGCAGAGGGCCGCCGGTCCGGGTCCTTGGCGAGCAGGGCGTGCAGCAGGCGGCCGAGCACCGGCGCGGCCGGGTCGGCGCTGCCTGCGAGCGCGCTGTCGATCCGGGCGGGGAGGGCGGAGGGGTCCGGGCGCTCGCGCGGAGGGCGCGGGTCCAGGGCCTCCACGGCGCAGGCCCCGGCGGCCCACACGTCCTGCGCGGCGGAGGTGCCGGCACCCTCGAGCGCCTCGGGCGCCATGAACCCGGGCGTGCCGTGCACGAACCCGGTCTCGGTCAGGCGCACGTCGCTCTCGTGCAGGGCGATGCCGAAGTCGGCCAGCAGCAGGTGCGGGGCCGCGGACCCGGTCGCGTCCAGCAGCAGGTTCGCGGGCTTCACGTCCCGGTGCACCCAGCGCTGCGCGTGCATCGCGGCGAGCGCATCGAGCAGCTGGCGCAGCAGATGGGCGACGAGCGAGGGGGACAGGGCGCCGTGATCGGCCAGTGCGCTCGCCAGCGTCCCCCCGTGCACGAGCGGCATGACCAGCACGATCGTGTCGTCCTCGGCCACCCACGTGTACGGCGGCAGCAGATTCGGGTGCGCGCCGAGCCCCTGGGCCCCGCCCACGGCCTGCTCGCGCACGAAGCGCAGCACCTCGGCCCCGTCCCGCTGTCGCATGACCTTCGCGGCGCACACCGCGCCGTAGCGGCGGTCCACGGCGCGCCACAGCGACCCCGAGGCGCCACGGGCGAGGGGCTCGAGCAGCTCGATGCGACCGGCGATGACATCGGACATGATGGACCTCATGCTAGGGCACCGCGCCACTCCCTCCCCGTCCCGTCCCGCGAGCTCCCGCGCCGCGCTCACCGCCCGGGCTCTGCTCGCGGGCACCCTCGTCCCCGCCGCCCTGGTGCTCGCCACGCTGCCGCCCGCGGCGCTCGCCGACCCGGCCCCGGGGGAGGCCACCCCGCCCGCCTTCGCGTACCAGGCCGAAGGGCGCGAGGTCGAGGGCGGTGCCTCCCTGGCCCAGGCCGCGCTCGTGGATCCCGGCAACCATCGCGACTCCTTCGCCGCGGGCGGTGCGGAGCAGGGCGACGACGGCACGGTGAAGTACTACCGCGTCGCCGTCGCGGACGGGCAGCGGGTGCACGCCGCGGCGACGATCGCCGCCCCGCCCTACGCGGACGGCCTGCCCGAGGACAATGCGCAGCTCACGCTCGACGTCTCGTTCCTCACCGCCGCCGGCGCCACCTGCGACGACGGCTGGGAGACCGACATCGGGGAGAGCCAGCACGGCGACGGCCCCATCACCTCGACCGCCGTCTCGGACACGATGGGCCCGGACGGCTGCGCGGGCGACGAGCTGTTCGTCCGCGTCGCCCGCGAGGGGCCCCGCGACCTCGACGTGCCGCTGCCCGTCGAGCTGCAGATCGCGATCCAGCCCGCCGGGATCGGCGGCGGCGCCCCGGCGGTGGAGGAGCCGGTCGAGGACGACGGCGCCCGCCCCATCGCTCCGGAGGACACCGAGCCACTCACGCCCGGCCGCTCCTTCGCCGCCCCCACCGTCGTGGAGCCCGGCTCCCACGTCCTCGAGCTCGTGCCCGGGGAGACCGCCGTGCTCGCCCTCGACGTGCAGGAGGGACAGCGCCTGCGCTGGCGCACCGAGGTCGTCTCCCAGCCCGAGAACCAGCCCGGCTCCCTCTCCCTGCGCGTCCACAACGCCGCCCGCAGCCTGGTGGAGGTGGGCGGCGGCAGCTGGCCGCTCGGCGGCTCGGCCGGGGTGCGCGGCGGCGGGATGCGCGCCCCGGTGGACCTCGGCAACCGCAGCGCCCAGCAGACCTCGATCGCGGAGGCCTGGCTGCCCGGCCGCCACACGGTCGTCCTCCAGCGCCTCCAGCGCGACACCGCCGCGGATCCCGAGGGCGACGCGCCCGTCCGCCTGATCCTCACCCTGGAGGTCGAGGGCGAGACCGCCGAGGGGGCGGCCGACGGGTCCGTCCTGGAGCTCGGCGACGCGGAGTCCACGAGCGCGGGGTTCTTCGGCGGCTCCGCCGCGATGGTGCGCGGCCTGCAGCTCGCCGGCGCCGCAGTGCTCGCCCTCGCCGCGCTCGTCCTCGGCGCGGCCGGGGTGCTGGTGCTCCGCCCTCGCAGGAGCTGAGCAGCCTCAGCCCGCCCAGGCCTCCCACAGCCGCGCGTAGTCCCCGCCGCGGGCGACGAGCTGCTCGTGGGTGCCCTCCTCGACCACCGCCCCGTCGGCCATCACGAGGATCCGGTCGGCGACCATCGCCTGGGTCAGGCGGTGGGCGACGATGATCGTGGTCCGGCCCCGGGCCACCTCGAGCGCCGCGCGCTCGAGCACGCGCGCCCCCGAGGAGCCCTCGTCGGCCGTGGCCTCGTCGAGCACCAGCACCGCCGGGTCCTGCAGGGCGATGCGCGCGAGCGCGAGCTGCTGGGACTGCTCGGCGGTGAGCCGCTCGCCCCCCTCGCCCACCTCGGTGTCCGTTCCCTTGGGGAGGCGCTGCACCCACGCGGTCGCGCCGACGCGGTCGAGCGCGGCCCGCAGCTCCTCGTCGGAGGCGCCGGGGGCGGCCAGCTGCAGGTCCTCGCGCAGGGTCCCGCGGAACACGTGCACGTCCTGGGACACGATCGAGGAGTGGGCGCGGACCGCCTCGAGGTCCGCGGCCGCCAGGTCCGCGCCGCCGTGCAGCACCCGGCCGTGGCGGGGCACGAGGGTGCCGGCGAGGATCGCGGCGAGGGTGGACTTGCCCGCCCCGGACGCGCCGACCAGCGAGACCGTCTCCCCGGGCGCGATCTCGAGGTCCAGCGGCCGCAGCACGATCCGCTCGTTGCCCTCGGCGTCCTCGCCGTAGGCGTGGGAGACCTGCTCGAGGCGGATCGACGCATCGGCCGGGGTCTCCGTGCCGGGGGAGGAGGCGGGGTCGATCGTGGTGATCACGCCGACCATGCGCGAGACGCTCGCGACCGCCGACTGCACGTCGTCCAGGCGGAAGATCACCGCCATCATCGGCCAGAACAGGCTGATGAGGTAGATCCCGGCGGCGGTGACCACGCCGATCGGGGCGCCGGCGACGTGGACCATCACGAAGCCGAGCACGAGCACCAGCAGCAGGGCGAGGTTCTCGGGGATGTTGATATAGGCGACGAGCCGCCCCACCAGGTACATCACCCGCATGTGCAGCACGGACGCGGACTCGGAGAGCACCGCGACGTGGCGGGTCTCGCGCTTCTCGATGCCGTAGGCGTGCACGGTGGGGATGCCGTGGATCGCCGAGAGCAGGCCCTGGGCGCGGGCGCCCATGGTGATCCGCTCCTGGCGGTAGATCGGGGCGGTGCGGCGCAGGTACCAGACCGCCGCGATCACGTACATCGGCAGCACCACGACCACGAGGATCAGCAGCCACGGCGACAGGCTCGCCATGCCCACCATCGTCGCGATCACGTAGAAGCCGGTCTGGATGAGGGAGGGGACCAGGGAGTTCACGGCCCGGGCGGCGACGTCCACGTCGTCGGCGACGCGGGAGAGGGCGTCGCCGATGCCGGTGCGCTCCATGGTCTGGGCCGGCAGATCCAGCGCCCGGTCGATGACGTCCTCGCGCATTCCGGCGAGGATCCGCTGGCCGAGGGCGGAGACCATCGACCACCCGAGCGCCGTGAGCACCGCCTGCGCCGCGGCGACGCCGAGGATCTGCCCGCCGAGCCGCCAGGCGCCGCCGGTGCCGCCGCCCGCGGCGACCACGTCCACCGCCGCACCGATCAGGCGCGGCAGGATCGCGCCGCACACGGCGGCGCCAACGGTCACCAGCAGCGTCAGCAGCGCTGCGAGCCAGTGCTCGCGCACCTTCCCGCCCATGAACCGCAGCGTCGCGCGGGCGTCCGCGATCGGCAGCAGTTGGGCGTGCTCGGACAGCTGGCGCCGCGCGGTGGCGTCGTCGGCGAGCACCTGCTCCAGCGGGCGCTTCCAGTCCAGATCGCTGCGGCTCATCGCTGCACCATCTCCCGGTAGTCCTCGCGCTCGAGCAGCGTGAGGTGGTCGCCCTCGGCGGCGACGGCCCCGTCCTTGACGTACACGACCCGCTCCGCGCCGCGCAGCAGCGCGGGGGAGCGGGTGACCAGCAGGGTGGCCCGGTCGGTGCGGGAGCGGGCGGCGACCAGCGCCTCGGCGATGTGCTGCTCGGTCACCGCGTCCACGGCGGTGGTGGGGTCCTG
Organism: Brachybacterium aquaticum; assembly: GCF_014204755.1. Classification (NCBI taxonomy): domain Bacteria; kingdom Bacillati; phylum Actinomycetota; class Actinomycetes; order Micrococcales; family Dermabacteraceae; genus Brachybacterium; species Brachybacterium aquaticum. The sequence goes on along the minus strand of NZ_JACHLZ010000001.1, from coordinate 1,908,573 downwards.
CAGCACGAGCACCGGGGTGTCCGCGGCGACCGCGCGGGCGAGCGCGATGCGCTGACGCTGCCCGCCGGAGAGGTTCGCGCCGCGGTCCAGGATCCGCTCGTCGTAGCCCTCCGGCAGGATGCGCAGGAGGTCCTGGGCACCGGCCGCCTCGAGGGCGGCGTCCGCCCAGGCATCGTCCGAGCCGTCGGTGCTGTCCTCGGCCGTCCCCGCCGGCGCGCGGGTGGCGAGCTGCTCGCGCAGGGTCCCGTCGAAGAGGTCCACCACGTGCGGCTCCACGAGCAGGTCCGCGCGGAGCCCGGCGAGGCTGCGCGGGGTCAGCGCCTGCTCGCCGAGGCGGGCGCCGCCGTCGGTGCGGCCGGAGACCGCGTCGATCACGGCGTCCGCGTCGCGGACGTCCTCGCAGGCGAGCGCGACGACGCTGCCGTCGGGCACGGACACGGCCGGGCGGGCGAGGTGCAGGCCGCCGGCCGCGGCGCGACGACCGTGGGCGCCTCCGTCGCCGCGCTGGTCGCGGGCGGTGGACAGCGCGGCGAGGGACAGCGCCGGGTCGTCGACCTCGCGGCCGAGGTCCGCGAACAGGTCGCGCACGCGCCGGGCTGAGGTGGACATCGACGCCCACCACACCGGGATCTCGGCGAGGCCCTGCAGGGAGCCCATCACCTGGCGGGCCACGCCCACCACGGCGATGAGCGCGCCGATGCCGAGCTCGCCCTGCAGGCCGCGCAGCACCGCGATCACCACGACCGCAGCCATCATCGCGCCGGTGACCAGGGTGGTCAGGCCCGAGGACAGGCCCGAGAAGCGGGAGTTCACCAGCGCCGCGTCCAGCGCGATGCGGGAGCGGCGGCGGTACTGGGCGCGGGCGCGGGACTGCACGCCGAGGCCCTGCAGGACGCGCAGGCCGTGGACGAGGTCGGTCGCGGTCGCAGCGGCCTCGGCGGCCTGGGTCTGCTGCGCGTCGTAACGGGCGGAGAGGGTGGGGGTGATGACCCGCACCACGAGCACCATCACGACGATCCCGGCGAGCATCGCGACGGCGAGCCAGACGTCCTGGAAGGCCATCCAGATCGTCGCCCCGAGGATCGCGAGGGCCGACGGGATGCCCCAGGGGAGCATGTCCAGCACGTCTGAGGCCTTGTCCGCATCGGACGTGGCGATGGAGAGCACCTCCCCGGCGGGCCGGTCGATGCGGCGCGAGCGCGGGTCCAGGACCGCGCCCGTCAGCCCCACCCGCAGCCGGTGGCGCTCGTAGAGCACCGCCTTCTGGGAGGCGAGGAAGGTGATCACCCACATGAGGGTGCCGACCAGTCGCACGCCGATCACGAGCGCGGCGCCGAGCAGCGTGGCGGTGAGGTCCCCGTCCACGATCCCGCGGTCGATGACCATGCCCAGCAGGATCGGCAGCACCATCTCCGCCGCCTCGGAAACAGTCGCCAGCGGCACCACGAACCACAGCATCGAGGGGTGGGCGCGGACGATCGAGGCCATCACTCCGCGGCGCCGGGAGGGTGTCACGCGGGGCGGGGGAGCGTCGGCGTCGGCCGGGGGAGCGGCGCCGGTCGCGGCGGGCGGGACCGCCGAGGAGGAGGAGTCGAGCACTCGGTCGATCCAACCCTCCCGCGCCCGCGCGCGCAATGTGTTTTCCGCCCCGCGCGAGCGCTCGCACGACCAAGGGCCCACCGGGTCTCGCGGCGGTGACAGAATGAGGTGGCCGCGCGCCCACCCGGCGCGATCCGAGACCCGAGAGCAGGAGCTGCCATGACCCCACGCACCGTCGAGCTGTTCGTCGATCCCGTCTGCCCGTTCGCCTGGATGACCAGCCGCTGGCTGCTCCAGGCCGCGGAGGTCCGGGAGGTCCAGCCGCTCTTCTCGGTGATGTCGCTGTCCGTGCTCAACGAGGGCCGTGACCTCGAGCCCGGCTACCGCGCCTCGATGGACGACGCCTGGGGCCCCGCCCGCCTCGCCATCGCGATCGTTCAGGGCCATGGCGCCGACGCCTTCGCCCGCTGGTACACCGCCTGGGGCGAGCGCTACCACGTGGGCGGCCAGAACGAGGACCGGAAGGCCACCGCCGCCGCGGCCCTCGAGGACGTCTCCCTGCCCGCGGAGCTGCTGGACCTCTACGAGCCCGTCGCGGGCGACGAGATCGACACCGCCCTGCGCGCCTCCCACGAGGGCGCCATCTCCCGCGTCGGCGACGACGTGGGCACCCCGGTGATCTCCTTCGGCGAGGGCACCGCCTACTTCGGCCCCGTCGTCTCCCCGGCCCCCAAGGGCGAGGAGGCCGGGAAGCTGCTGGACGCGCTGGAGACCATGGCGACCCTCGAGGGCTTCTACGAGCTCAAGCGCTCCCGCACCGGCGGCATCGACTTCAGCTGATCGCGGGCCGCTCATCCCGGGCGACCACGTCGCCCCGCCATCCCCACCACTCCCGCTCCGGAAAGAGAGACCCCATGCGCGTGCACATCGGCACCGACCACGCCGGCTTCGAGCTCAAGAACCGCCTCGTCGCGGTGCTCACCAAGAAGGGCCACGAGGTCACCGACCACGGCGCCCACGAGTACGACGCCCTGGACGACTACCCGCCCTTCTGCACCGACGTGGGCGAGGCCGTGGTCGCCGACCCCACCTCCCTCGGCGTCGTGATCGGCGGCTCCGGCAACGGCGAGCAGATCGCCGCGAACAAGGTCAAGGGCGTCCGCGCGGCGCTGGTGTGGAACGAGGACACCGCGCGCCTGGCCCGCCAGCACAACAACGCCAACGTCATCTCCGTCGGCGCGCGCCAGCACACCGAGGAGGAGCTCGAGCACCTCATCGACGTGTTCCTGGCCGAGCCGTTCACCGGCGAGGAGCGGCACCAGCGCCGCATCGACCTCGTGGCCCGCTATGAGACCACCGGCGGCTACGCGGAGGACCAGGGCACCGGCGCCGACGCGCGCTGATGCCCGAGGGCCACACCGTCCACCGCCTCGCCGCGGCCCTCGCCCGGGGCTTCGGCGGGCAGCGGGTGCGCACCTCGAGCCCGCAGGGACGCTTCGCCGACGCCGAGGCGCTGGACGGCCACGTGCTGCTCGGCGCCGAGGCGGCCGGCAAGCACCTGTTCCTCCCCTTCGCCCCGTCGGCCGACGTCGACCCCACCGGCCCCGCGGTCCGGCACGTCCACGTGCACCTGGGCCTGTACGGCTCGTGGACCTTCGCCGGTGACCCCGGCACCTTCGACGCCCACGCGATCGGCGCGCCCCGGCTGAGGATCGGGGAGCGCGAGGAGGGCCTCGCGTCGGCCGACGGAGGCTCCCGCGACTGGCGACGGATCGTGCCGCGGGAGACGGTGCGGCTGCGGATCGCGGGCCCGCACGGCCTCGCCGACCTCACCGGCCCCACCGCCTGCGAGGTCCTGGACGGCGAGGGGCGGCAGAGGGTCCTGGACCGGCTCGGCCCGGACCCGCTGCGCCCGGACCCGGACGGCTCCCAGCGCCGCCGCTTCGTGGACGGGATCCGCCGCTCCCGCAGCACAATCGGCCAGCTGCTCATGAACCAGCAGGTCGTCGCCGGGATCGGGAACATCTACCGCGCCGAGCTGCTGTTCCGTGCCCGCCTGGACCCCACCGTCCCCGGCCGCGACCTCACGGCCGGGATGCTGGAGGACATGTGGGAGGACCTGGTCGCGCTCATGGCCTACGGCGCACGCACCGGCCGGATCGTCACCACCCAGCCCGAGCACCGCGAGATCGAGGCGCGGATCGTGGAGCGCTCCCGCGGCACCCGGCAGAACGGCGACGAGGACCCTGGCGTGGTCCCGCGCGAGCAGTCCTTCTACGTGTACCACCGCCAGACGCTGCCGTGCCGGCTCTGCGGCACCGTGATCCGCTCGGCGGACATGGGCGGGCGCACCGTGTTCTGGTGCCCCCGCTGCCAGAGCGTCCGCTCCCGTCGCGCGTCCTGGAGCCGGCAGCACCCCGCCGCGCCCTGGGCGGTGGAGGAGCGATGAGCACCCCGCCCCTGCCGCCACCGCCGCCCGTGCGGGCCTCCGGCCTGCTGGACGTCGGCCAGGGCCACCGGATCCGCTGGGAGGAGGCGGGCGCCGAGGACGGCGTCCCTGCGCTCTATCTCCACGGCGGCCCCGGCGGCCGGCTCACCCCCGGCCACCGTCGCAACGCCCCCGCGGACCGCACCCGCATGATCGCCCTGTCCCAGCGCGGAAGCGGCGACTCGAACCCGCCCGCCGGCGCGCCCGGCCCGGTGGACCTCACCGCCCAGACCACCGCGCACCTGGTCGCCGACCTCGAGGCGCTGCGCGCGCACCTCGGGATCGAGGCGTGGATCGTGCAGGGCGTCTCCTGGGGCAGCACCCTCGCCCTCGCCTATGCGCAGGCGCATCCCGAGCGGGTGCTCGGCGTGGTCCTGTTCGCGGTCACCACCACCTCGCGCCGCGAGGTCGACTGGATCACCGAGGGCGTCGGCGCGCTGTACCCCGAGGCATGGGACGCGCTCGCGACCCTCGCCGAGCAGCGCACCGGCTTCGACCGGAGGGACCGCTCACCAGGGCGGCTGCGCCTGGTCGAGGCGTACCGGCGGATGCTGACGGGCGGGGATCCCGCGCTCGTCGACGAGGCGGTGCGCACCTGGACGGCCTGGGAGGACGCGCACATCGCGATCGGGGGCGGCGGGCCCGCCCTCCCGTCGGCCCCGTCCGGCTCGACAGCCCCGTCGGACGCTCCTGTCACCGAGTACCAGCGCGGCTTCGCGCGGCTCGTCACCTACTACTGGGCGCACGACGGGTTCGTCGCCGACTGGGCCGTGCCCTGGGGCGCCGCGCCCGGCAGCGGTCTGCTCGGGGGCATGGACCGGCTCGCGGGGATCCCCGGCGTGCTGATCCACGGCCGGCGTGACGTCTCCGGCCCGACCCTCACCGCCTGGGAACTGCACCGTGCCTGGCCGGGCAGCGAGCTGGTCGTCGTCGAGGAGGAGGGCCACGGCGGCCCCGTCATGGCGGGGCACTGGCGGCGCGCCGTGACCGCGATGGTCGACGCGGTCCGGGCCCGCTGAGCGGCAGTACCCTGTCGCCCATGCCGTCCCCCGCCACTCCCGCCACGGCCAGCGGCGTCGTCCGCCGCGCCGCGCTCGCCGAGATCGACCCCCGCACCGTCTACCTGCTCGCGAAGCTGCGCCAGGACGTGTTCACCCTCGAGCAGCACGCCACCGACGCCGACCTCGACGGCCGCGAGCTCGAGCCGGGCACGGAGATCATGTGGCTCGAGGACCCGGACCCGGTCGCGCACCTGCGGGTGCTGCGGGAGGCCGACGGGACCGTGCGGATCGGCCGGGTCGCCGTGCGCGCGGATCGTCGTCGTGGCGGGTTCGGTCGGCGTCTCATGACCGCCGCCCTCGAGCACGTGCGCGCCACCGCCCCGGAGGCGGAGGTGCACATCGACGCCCAGGCCTACCTCGAGCCGTGGTACGCCTCGATGGGCTTCGAGACGGTGGGCGGGGTGTTCATGGAGGCGGGCATCGAGCACGTCGCCATGGTGCTGCGGAGGTGAGCTCTTTCAGCCCAGCAGGGCAGTGATCTCCGCACGCTGGAAGTACGCGGCGGTCTCCCGCGCGCTCGGGGTGCCGAGCTCCGGGTCGGCGCCGGCGGCGAGCAGCGCCTTCGCCACCTCCACATCGCCCTTGAACGCGGCGCCCGCGAGCGGGGACTGGCCGCGGTCGTTCAGCAGGTCCACGTCCGCGCCGCGGGCGGCGAGCTCGGTGACCAGCGCGGCATGGCCGTGGTACGCGGCGAGCATGAGCGGGGAGTTCCCGGCACTGTCCAGCAGGTTCACCGGCGCCCCCTGGTCGAGGTAGGCCAGCAGCGTCGCCGCATCGCCCTGCCGTGCCGCATCGAGGAGGGAGTTCGCCAGCTCGATGAGCGCAGCGTCCTCTGCCTCGGTCTCGGGAGTGTTCTGGGGTTCGTCGTTCACAGGACAACCCTAGCCAGCATCGTCATCGCACCAGCAACTCGGCCACCGCCGGCCACACCAACAGCCCGACCGCGAGCGCGGCGCCGAGCAGGTCCGCGCGGTGCAGCGGGCTCGGCTCCGCCCAGGTGCGGCGGTCCGCCCCGGCGAAGCCGCGGGAGTCCATGGCGAGGGCCTGCTGCTCGGCGCCGCGAAGGGTGTCCACGAGCAGGGCGAGGGTGGCGCCGGCGAGGAGGCGGGGCGAGCGAGCGGTGCCGAGGCCCCGCCGGATCCGGGTCGCGGTGATCGTGGACCACTGCCGGCCCAGGTGCGAGATGCGCACCAGCGCGATGACGGAGGCCGCGACGGGACGCCCGGGCAGGTGCAGGCGCTGGGCGAGGGCGTCGCCGAGCGGGGTGGGGCGCACGCTGCCGAGCGCGAGCACGCCGGGGGCGACGAAGACCGTGATCCGGCACGCCTCCTTGAGGCCGACGAGCCAGGCCTGCCCCGACAGCGCCGGGGCGTCGCCGAGCAGCGCCGTGGTCCAGGCGAGCCCGGCGGCGGAGAGCAGGATCGGCAGCAGGCGCAGCAGTCCGCCGCGCAGGGTCCGCACGGCGAGCGGGGCGAGCAGCAGGGTGGGCAGCAGGGCGAGCAGTCCGCCCTGCCAGGTCTGCACGGCGAAGGAGCCGATCGCGGCGAGGATGCCGATCAGGCACAGGGTGAGCGGGTTCAGCGCGTCGGCCGGGATCCGCCGCTCCCGGGGCGCCTCGGGGGCACCATCCGGACGCTTCGGCGCGGGCAGGTCGTGGTGGTCGTCAGCCGCAGCGACCACCGCCGGGTCGTGGGTGGCGACCAGCACGGCGCAGCCGCGTCCGGCGGCCTCGCGCAGCAGGGCGATCACCTCGGCCCTGCGCCGGGAGTCCAGGCCCACGGTCGGCTCGTCGAGGACCAGCAGGTCCGGGCGCTGGGCGAGGGCGGCGGCGATCGCGACGCGGCGCTGCTCCCCGCCGGAGAGGCGATGGGGATGGGCACCGGAGAGGTGGGCGAGGCCGGCGCGGTCCAGGAGCTCGCCCACGAGGGCCTCGTCGTCGGCCCAGGGGGAGGCCAGGAGCTCCTCGCGCACGGTGGCCCGGACGAAGGAGTGCTCGGGGTTCTGGGGCACGAGCGCGATCCGCCGGTCCTCGGGACGGCGCACCGTGCCGGTGGCGGGGGAGAGGTCGCCGAGCAGCACGCCCAGCAGCGTGGTCTTCCCGGCCCCGCTCGGCCCCGTCAGCGCGGTGATCCGGCCGGGGTGCAGGTCGAGGTCCTGCGGGACGAGGAGCCCCCGCGCGGGCACGGTGATCCCGCGCAGGGAGGCGACAGCCTCCCCATCGGCCGGGAGCCCGGCCCCTGCCGCACCCGCCGGCGCGTTCTCCTCTTCGAGCACCCCCGCCTCGATCAGGAGCGCCCGGTCGCGGGAGAGCACGTCGGCCGGCGCGCCGTCGGCGAGGATCCGCGCGCGCGGCCCGAGCACGATCATGCGGTCGACGTGGGGGAGCCAGGGCCCGATCCGGTGCTCGGCGACGACGAGGGTCGCCCCGCCCGCGGCCTCGAGGATCGCTGCCCGCACCTCCTTCGCGGTCGCGGCGTCGAGCATGCTCGTCGGCTCGTCCAGGAGCATGAGCTCGGGGTCCAGGGCGAGGGCGCCCGCGAGCGCGATGCGCTGCTGCTGCCCGCCCGAGGCATCCAGCGGCGCCCGGTGCGGGGGCAGATCCACCTGCGCGGCGTCCAGCGCCCGGGCGGCGCGCTCGTGGATCTCCGGGCGGGGGAGGGCGGCGTTCTCGGGCCCGAAGGCGGCGTCACGGACGATGGTCGCGGCGACCAGCGCATGGGTGGGGTTCTGCAGCAGCAGCCCCCGCTCGCCGGCGCGCCCCGGCGGGGCGGGCAGGGCCTCGCCGTCGCCGTCCTCGGGGTCGAGCAGTCCGGCAAGGGCGCGCAGCAGGGTCGACTTCCCGCTGCCGCTCGCCCCGGCCAGCAGCACCCGCTGCCCGGGCGGGATCTCGAGGTCCACCCCGTCCAGGGTCGGCTCGCGCCGGGTCAGGGGCCGCCAGCGCAGTCCCTCGACCTGCACCGCCGCGCCGGCCCGGGTGCTCTCCAGAGTCACTCCGTGCCCGTCCCTCGCGCACTCACGCCTCGGCGGCCCGGGCGTGCTCCCGGCCCGCGGCGAGCGTGTCCACCGCCCCGGTCGCGACCAGGGCCCGCGTCGCCGCCCAGCCCAGCACCCCGCACAGCACCGCCCCGGAGAGCAGGAAGAAGCCGAGCATTGCCAGGGCGAAGGGCCAACTCATCTCGGGGTAGTAGGCGAAGCGCTCCCAGGTCCACTCCAGCGCCGCCGCGAGCACCCCGCCGAGGATCGCGACGGGCAGGGTGAATCGGCGGTAGCGGGTCAGCAGGAAGGCGAGCTCGACGCCGCCGCCCTGCAGCAGGCCCGAGACGACGGTGCCCCAGCCCCACTGCCCGCCCAGCAGCATCTCCATCACCGCGGCGATCATCTCGGCGAGCAGGGCCGCGCCGGGCTTGCGCACGATCAGCGCGGCGAGCATCGCGGGCAGGAACCAGATCCCGGCCAGCAGACCCTCGGCGGGCTTGAACGCGGCGGTGATCGGGCCGATCAGCGTGTACAGCTGGCCGTAGCCCAGGAACGCGACGCCGAAGGCGGCGCCGATCAGCACGGTGACCAGCAGGTCCACGGTGCGGTAACGAGTCATCACAGCTCCTTCCATGATGGAAGGGGCGCGGGGCGCCGGCGGCGTCCCACGGAAATCCCGACTCCCTACGCCGGTGCGAGCCGGATCAGGTTCGAGGGTCTGCGCTGGTGCGCACTCTCAGCACCCCGATGGTGCTCCCCTGTCAGTGGATGACGATCGCCGAGTATATACCGCTCAGCGGCGGGCGCGGATGGCCTGGTCGACCGCGGCGGCGGTGGCCTGAGGGTCCTCGGCGTCCAGGAGGTAGTGGGTGCCCTCCCGGCCGATGATCTCCACCATGGTGCCGGGGCCGGTGGCGAGCACCCGGTAGGGCGACTTGATGTCGTCGAGCGTGAAGACCTTCCCGCCGCCGACGGGGGTGATCTCGTGCGGCTGGGCGGGACGGATGCGGGCGCGCCGCCAGCCGTACCCGCCGAGGGTCGCCCCGGCGTGGGAGGCGTCGAAGCGGCGCAGCTGGACGAGGCGGAAGTCCGCGAGCGGCCAGGGCCGCTGCGGCCAGAACCCGCCGAGGCTCACGGTCACGCCGTGCTCGTCGACGATGAAGCGGGTCCACTGGCCCATCCAGGTCCACAGCGCGAGGGCCGCGAACAGCGCGAGGATGATCAGCGCGGGCAGGAGGTCCAGGCGCTGGGCGATGAGGACCGCCATCAGCGCCCCGCCGATCAGCGTGATCCCGATGCGGGTCCAGCCGATGGCGGAGGGGCGGGTGCGGCCCACGTAGAAGGGCGCCTCGGGCCTCACCAGATGCTCACCCTCTCCTCGGGGGCGCGGTACATGCCGTCGCCCTCGGCCACGCCGAACGCCTCGTGGAACTCGTCGAGGTGCCCGGCCACGGTGTTGCAGCGGAACTCCATGGGGGAGTGGGGGTCCACGGCCAGGCGGCGGATCGCCTCCTGGGGGCGGTTCTTGCCGCGCCACACGGTCGCCCAGGAGAGGAACACGCGCTGCAGGCCGGTGAAGCCGTCGAGCTCCTCGGCGACCTCCGCCGCGGGGCGGGAGGCGAGGTAGGCCTTGACCGCGATGGACAGCCCGCCGAGATCGCCGATGTTCTCGCCGATGGTGAGGGCGCCGTTGACGCGGTGGGAGTCGTCGAGGTCGCGGGGGGAGAGCTGCGAGTACTGCTCCATCAGCCGGGCGGCGCGCTCCTCGAAGGCCTCGCGGTCCTCGGGGGTCCACCAGGAGGCGAGGTTGCCGTCGCCGTCGTACTTCGAGCCCTGGTCGTCGAAGCCGTGGCCGACCTCGTGGCCGATCACCGCGCCGATGCCGCCGAAGTTCACGGCGTCGTCCGCCTCGGCATCGAAGAACGGGGGCTGCAGGATCGCGGCGGGGAAGACGATCTCGTTGCGGCCGGGGTTGTAGTAGGCGTTGACCGTCTGCGGGGTCATGTGCCATTCGGTCTCGTCGATCGGCCCGCCCACCTTCGCGAACTCGAACGCCGCCTCGAAGCGGCGCGAGGCGCGGACGGTCGCGACGAGGTCGCCGGGGACGATCTCGAGCCCGTCGTAGTCGCGCCACTTCTCGGGGTAGCCGATCTTGGGGGTGAACTTCTCGAGCTTCGCCAGCGCCTTCTCGCGGGTCGCCGGCGTCATCCACTCGAGGGTGGAGATGGAGTCGCGGTAGGCGTCCATGAGCGCGTCGACCAGCGCGATCATCCGCTCCTTGTGGGAGGCGGGGAAGTGGCGGGCCACGTACTCGCGGCCGACGGCGAAGCCGACCGTCCCCTCCACCAGCGCGACTCCCCGCTTCCAGCGCTCGCGCAGCTCCTCGGCGCCGGAGAGGACCCGGCCGGAGAAGTCGAAGTCCTCCTCGACGAGCGCGGCGGGGAGGTAGGGGGCGTAGGAGGAGACGGCGTGGAGCGCGAGCCAGGTGCGCAGCACCTCGAGGTCCTCGCCGGCCAGCAGCTCGGCCGCGGCGCTGACGAACTCGGGCTGGCCGACGGACACGACCTCGAAGGCGGCCTGCGGTGCGCCGGTACCCTCGATGTAGGCGTCCCAGGGGAAGGCGGGGGCGAGCTCGGCACGCTGCGCGGCGTCCATCGGGTTGTAGGACTTCTCGCGGTCGCGCAGGCGCACCACGTCGACATGGCACTCGGCGAGCCGGGTCTCGAAGTCCATGACCGCGCGGGCGAGGTCCTCGGCCTCGCCCCCGATGAGGCCGTCCCGGCCGGGCAGGCCCGCGAGGCGGGCCAGGTTCGCCAGGTGCGTCCCGTAGGCGGCGCGGACCTCCTCGTAGCGGTCCTCGCGGTAGTAGGACTCGTCCGGCAGGCCGAGGCCGCCCTGGTGGATCTTCACCTGGTAGGAGGTGGAGTCGTGGTCGTCGGTCCACACGTAGGCCAGCAGAGCCGAGGCGCCGGAGTCCGGGGCGGCCATGGTGCGGGCGATGTCCTCGAGGCTCTGTGCGGTGGTGATGGTGCCGAGCAGGTCCTCGAGCACGTCCAGGCCCGCGGCCTCGATCGCGTCGGTGTCCATGAACATCCGGTACAGGACACCGATGCGGGCGTGGTCGGTGGCGGGAGCGGCATCGCCGGCCTCGCCGCCGGCAGGCCCGTCGGCCGCCGCCTCCTCGACGATCTCGCGCACCCGCTCCTCGGAGAGGTCGCGCAGCGCGTGGAACGCGCCGTCGCTCGAGCGGTCCGCGGGCATCACGTGCTCGCGCAGCCAGCGCCCGTTGACGTGGCCGAACAGGTCGTCCTGGAGGCGGATCGACTCGTCGACCTGGTCGAGGGAGAGTCCGGAGGGTCGGGCAGCGGTCATCATCGGCTCCTGCAGGTCGGGATGCGGTCGTGTGCGGTCGTGTGCGGGCGGGGTGCGGCGGGTGTGCGGGGCCGACGGCTCAGAGGCCGACGAGCCCCAGCGAGGCGAGGGCGAGGGTGAGCGCGCCGAGCAGCACGGGGGCGTAGGCCCAGGGGCTGCGGGAGCGCTCCGCCGGCGGGCGTCGGTGAAGGATCAGGGTGGACAGGCCGATACCGATCGAGAGCACGGCGGTGCCGATCACGAGCACGTGGGAGAGGATGACCAGCACGGTGGCGCCGACCTGGAACATCACGGTGCCCAGCACGTCCAGCAGGCGCATGACCACGGTCGAGCGGGCGCCGACGCGCTGCGAGAGCAGGGTCGAGATCGCCTCCTCGGACCACTCGCCGGGGCGGGCGATCCGTCGACGGGTCGAGATCGTCTGCGCGGTCGCGAGCGCGAGCCACACGAGCGCGCAGCCCGCGCCGACCCACACGCCGAGCTCGGCGCGGATGTCGCCGGGCCACAGCACGAGCGCCAGCAGCACCGCGGCGACGCGCAGCACCTCCTCGAGGATGCTGCGCACCGCGAGCAGACCGGGGTTCACGGCCAGCTGCTTGCGGGTGCGGGCCACGAACAGGGAGGTCGCGACCAGGGCGACGAGGTGCGCGGCACCGAGGGCGACGCCCAGCAGCAGCGGGACCGGGGTGGTGGGCGCGACGGGAAGGATCGCCAGCAGCAGGAGCACGCCGATCGCGGGGATCAGCAGCGCCTGGATCGACAGGCCCTTGACGAGGTCCCTCACCAGATCCGCGCCGGTGGGCGGGTGGTCATGACCGGTGTGGTCGTGGGGATCGTGCGGGTCGTCGCAGTGCGTCCGGGCGTCTGCGGGGGTGTCGGTCATGGAGCTCCTTCGTGGTCCCCACCAGGGTAGCGGGGCCGGGCTGGGCGCTCACCTGTGGAACCATGGGGCTGTGACGACGCATGCGACACCCCCTGACGCCACCGGGCTGACCCCGGCCCAGCGTCAGCGCGCCGTCGGCGCGGTGGTGGCCGCCGCGACCGGCGATGCGCTCGGCGCCCCCTACGAGTTCCAGGCCCCGGTGGTCGACTCGGAGGAGATCGACATGATCGGCGGCGGCGTGCTCGGCTGGCAGCCGGGCGAATGGACCGACGACACATCCATGGCGATCGTGGTCCTGGAGGCCTCGCTGACCGCCTCGGACAACCATGACCTGCGGATCGAGTCCGCGCAGGACCACATCGCCCGCGAGTGGTACTCGTGGTCGCTGGGCACCCCCGACATCGGCACTCTCACCTCGCACGTGCTCCGCACCGCCGCGGACCTCGGCCGCGAGGCCGGGCACTACGCGCCTCGGGCGGAGGACTTCCGGGCCGCCGCAGAGAAGGCCCACACCGAGCATCCGTCCTCCGCGGGCAACGGCTCGCTCATGCGCGTCCACGCCTCGGTGCTGCCCTATCTGCTGTCCGAGGACGCCGACGCGGTCGAGGCGATCGAGTCCGTGTGTCGCTTGACACACGTGCATCCGGACACCATCGAGGCCTGCATCCTGTGGGGCCTCGCGGTGCGCCACGCGATCCTCACCGGCGAGCTCGACGTGCGCGTCGGCCTTCCCCAGCTCCCCGCGGACCGCCGCGCGGAGTGGGGGGAGCGGATCGAGGAGGCCGAGGAGTCCACCCCGGTGATGTTCCGCCGCAACGGCTGGGTGGTCGGCGCGTTCCAGGCCGCCTGGGCCGCGATCCACGGCGTCTGCCCGATCCCGAAGGGGAAGTTCGCCCAGCGCGAGGCGATGGTCGCCGCTCTTGAGGCCGCGGCCCGCGCCGGCTACGACACCGACACCGTCGCCTGCATCACCGGCTCGCTCATGGGGGCAGCGCTCGGGCCGAAGGCCGTGCCGCCGGAGTGGCGACGGGTGCTGTTCGGCTGGCCCGGCTACGAGGTGGACGAGCTGAAGGGCCTCGTCGAGCGCGTCATCGCGCCGATGGTGGTCGAGGACGGCGAGGGAGAGGCAGCATGACGTCGCAGGAACTCTCGCGCGACCTGCGTGTGGTGGCCTGGAACCTTTGGGAGCTGCGCGGCGACCTCGAGGCGATGGCCGAGGCCATCGAGGACCTCGACCCCGACGTGCTGCTTATCCAGGAGGCGCCCCGCTTCGTCCTGCCGACGGCGCGGCTGGCATGGTTCGCCCGGCGGATCGGCCGACGGGTCCTCGTCGGCGGCGCGGGCGGGCGCGGGCTCGCGATCCTCGCGACCGACGACGTCGCCGCCCAGGTTATCCGCCGCGGCATGCACCCGGTCCAGCAGACGATCTCGGACCTGAACTCGACCTACCCCCGCGGCGTCGCCGCGGTGCGGGTGTCGGTGCCGGGCGGCGGCGCGGTGGTGCTCTCCTCGATCCACCTCGCGCTGCAGGAGGACAACCGTCTGCGCCATGCCGAGCACATCGCGAGGCTCGTGCGCAGCGCCGGGGCCCCGGTGATCGTCGGCGGCGATCTGAACGAGGAGGCGAGTGGGAAGGCCCGCACGCTGCTCGCGCCGTACGTGCACGATCCGGCGCCGCAGTCCGAGCACACCTTCCCCGCCAAGGGGCCGGTGCGCCGCATCGACGCGATCCTGGTGACCGAGGGGGTGCAGGTCCGCGAGGCCCGCGCCGTGCGGTCCACCGAGAGCGTCTCCGAGGAGCGCCTGGCGGGGGCGAGCGACCACCTGCCCACGCTGCTCGACGTCACGCTCTGAGACGTCGCGTTCTGAGGGGGCTCCCTCACACGTCCGTGCGCAGCCCCGCCCGCAGCGCGACGACGTCGTTCTGCCCGCCCACGTGCCGGATCGCGATGCCGCCCGGGACCGGACCGACCACCGTGAGCTGGGTGCGGTAGGAGTCCGCCGCGTGCAGGACCGTCTCGGCGACCTCCGGCAGGTCCCGCCACGCGGCGCGGGGGCGTGCCCCGCCGGCGGCGCCCCCGTCGGCCGATCCCTCACCCTTGCCGCCGCTCGCGACCTGCACGAGCGGCGTGCCCGTGCGGCCGCAGGCCGCGACGGCGACGTGGTGGGCGCGCACGTGGTCCGGGTGGCCGTAGGTGCCCTCGTCGTCGTAGCCGATCACCACGTCAGGGCGCACGTGCGCGATCAGCGCGGCGAGGTCGTCGGCCTCGTCCTCGAGCGGTGCCAGGGAGAAGGAGTCGGGGCCCGCGTCGGCCGACGGACCCGCCAGCCCCTCGCGCACCCACTCCATGCCGGAGTCGCGGTAGCGGCGCGGGACTGCGCCGGGGGCGAGAGCGGGCGAGGTGCCGAGCCAGTGCCGCTCGGCGAGGCCCAGCACGGCGGTCGCCGCATCGATCTCGCCCTCGCGGATCTCCTCGAGCGGGCGGGCGTCGCCGTCCTCGATCGCGCCGGGGACCACCTCGCCCTCCTCGCCGCGGGTCGCGGTCACGAGCACCACGCGGGTGCCGGAGGAGACGAGCGCGGCGAGCAGCGCACCGGTGGAGAGCGACTCGTCGTCGGGATGGGCGTGGACGGCGAGGACGGTGCGGGCGTCGTCGAGGAGGTGCCAGGGATCGGACTCGAGCAGACGCCGGGGCTCGGCGCTCATGCGCGCCCCACGACCGTCGCGTACAGCGACGCGAGCGCCTCGGCGGTCGCGTCCCAGGTGCGGGCGGCGGCGAACTCGCGGGCGGAGGCGACGGCGGCGGCGTAGCGGTCCGGGTCGGCCAGCAGTGCCTCGAGCGACTCGGCCCAGACGTCGGGGTCGCGGCCGGGCAGCACGAGCCCGTCGGGCGCGACGGCCTCCCGCACCCCGCCGGCGGAGCCCCAGGCGAGCACCGGGGTGCCGCTGGCCTGCGCCTCGAGGGCGACGAGACCGAAGGTCTCGGACCAGCTGGCCAGCAGGAGCGCGGCGGCGCAGCGCATCTGCTCGGCGAGCTGGTCGCGGCCGAGGGTGCCCACGAAGTCGACGCGGTCCTCGACGCCGAGCTCGCGGGCCCGGTCGCGCAGCTGCTCGAGGTAAGGCGCGAAGACGGTGGAGGCGGAGCCGGCGAGCACGAGGCGCGCGCCGAGGGCGGGGTCGAGTCGGGCGAGCACCTCGAGGGCGAGGTCGGGGCCCTTGAGCGGCTCGATCCGGGCGGTGAACAGCAGGGTCGGGTCCTCGCGCCGGGAGGCGACGTCCTCGCAGGGGCGGAAGCGGTCCGCGTCCACGCCGGGGCGGACCACGGACAAGCGCTCCCCGGGCACGCCGTAGCGCTCGGCGACGGTGCGCGCCTCCGCATCGGAGACGGCGACGACGAGCTCGGAGCCGGTGGCGGCGAACTGCTCGCCGGGGATGCGGCCCTCGGACTCGGCCGGCTCCCCGGCCTCGAGGGAGCGGGAGCCCTCGGGCGCGGCGACGGAATGGAAGGACTGCAGGTGGGGCACGCCCAGCTCGCGGGCGAGCGGCAGCGCGGCGACGCCGGAGAACCAGTGATGGGAGTGGACCAGGTCGTAGCCGCCCTCCGCGAGCGGGGCGCGCAGCTCCTCGCGGAAGGGGCGGATGGTCGCGTCCATGTCGGGCTTCGCCACGGGCGCGGCGGGGCCGGCGTCGAGGTGGAACAGGCGCACGCCCTCGGTGACCTCGACGAGGTCCGGGGCGTCCGGGTCGGAGCGGCGGGTGAAGAGGTCGACCTGGTGCCCGGCGCGGGCGAGGGCGAGGGACTGCTCGAGCACGACGACGTTCATGCCGCCCGCGTCGGCGTCCCCCGGCTGCTGGAGCGGGGAGGTGTGCAGGCAGACCGTGGCGATCCGGAGCGGTGCGGCGGACCGGTGCGGCGTGGCGGTCGTGGTGGCGGACATGCCCGCCATAGTAGGCGGGGCAGGGTTTCCCGGCGCTTTCCGGAATGGATTCCGGTGCCTCTCCGCTGTTTGTGTTCGCCCGTGACGAAAATGACGCGGCCTGGGTCACGGGAAGTTGAATCGGGCACCAGAGTGGGGGAGTCTGGCAGGCATGGAGACGGCGGAGAAGGTTGACTGGGCGGCGCTGAACGCCCATGCGGCGGGCCGTCCTGCCCGCCGGCTCGTGTCGAAGGCGATCGCTGCGGCAGGGGGTGACCGGCACCCCGGGGTCGTGCTCGACCTCGGCGCGGGCGCCGGCGCGGACTCCCTGCAGTTCGCGCGGCACGGCTGGACCGTGCACGCCTACGACAGCGATGACACCCTCGCCGCGCGTCTGGTGGAGAACGAGCGGATGACGGGCTCGGTGGAGTTCCACCACACCGACATCCAGGACGTCGAGTCCTTCCCCGACGCGAAGATCGTCTACTCCACCTACACCCTGGGCCTGCTGGGCCCGGAGGCGCTGCCGCAGGTGTGGGAGAAGCTGGTCGCGGCGCTGCCTCGCGGCGGTGTGATGGCGGTGGACTTCTTCGGCCCCAACGATTCCTGGGCGGAGCTCCCCGACGTCGCCACGCTGCGCTTCGAGGAGATCGACGACATGTTCCGCGGATTCCAGGTCATCGACCGGTCCGTGCGGGACGAGGACGGCCGCTTCCTCGCCGACAAGAAGCACTGGCACGTCATCACGACCCTGGCGCGGAAGCTGCGCTGAGGTCTTCGGGCTGTACGGCCCGTCTGCTCCACGGTGGAGCTCAGCCGTGCTCGGTAGAGCTCGCCCTTCCTCGGTCTCACCCTTCCCTGATCGAGCTCAGCCTGCCGTGCGCTCGTCGCCGGGGCGGAGGGGATCGGCGGTCGCGCCCTCGGCAGGTGCGTCGCCGTCGGCTGAAGGGGTGCCCTCCTCCGAAGTGCCCTCCTCCTCCGTGTCGCCCGCGATCTCGGGCGGCCTCGGCGCGAACAGGGGTCGTGGCAGGGAGATCCCGACCGCCCCGTGAGGGCTCGACCATTCCCTCCCCGAGCCCTGGGGTGGGAGTGATCCGTCGGGCGGGAGGGCCCCCTCGGTCGGGAGTGCACCCTCAGGGACGTCGTCGGCCGACCCCCTCCCGCCCCGGAGCGGGACGATCCTCCAGGTCCCATGCTCCTTGGCCTGGTTGCAGCGGGCGCACAGCCCCTGCCCGTTTTCGAAGGTCGTCCCGCCTCCGCGGTGGTGGGGGAGCACATGGTCGATCTGGCGGATCACGGCATTGCACCACGGGGTCGCACAGGTGACGTCGCGCCAGCGGATGAGCGTGGCGAGCCCGGCGGGGAACGCCCGGGCGCGGGACTCCATGCCGATCAGCTCCCCGGTGCGGGGACTCGTGTAGAGGCGACGGTAGAACGCGCTGATCCTCTGATCCGGGTGCTCTCCGAGCGGGTCGTCCGGTCCGGGAGTGATTCGCCCTGGTGGATGACCCCGCAGCGTGTCGGTGATGACGTGCGCGGGGATCCCGCCAAATCCGTCAAGGCGGGCGCTCTCGTGCTCGTCCTCGCGGCCGAGCAGCGCGGTGTCGGTGATGACGATGCCGATCTGGAGCGTGGGTCGAGGGCGCGGCCGAAGGGGCCCGGGCTCCGGGGTGGCGGTGGCCGATGTGCCGGGTGCCGGGGTGAGGTCCTCAGCGCTGGTGGCAGGGTCCGCAGCGGACGCAGCGCCGGAGTCGCCGGTTGAGACCACCTCAAGGCCGGCGCCGGGGGCGCGCTCGGTCTCGACCAGGATGGAGCCTGTGCTCGAGCCGTCGGCCGACGGGCTCTCGGCGGCGACGGCGGCAGACTCCTGCCCGTCGCGCTCAGCCGCGGTCTCCTCCGGTGCCGCGACCAGGTCCCATCCCGCCTCATGGGCGCCGAGCACCGCGTCGACAAGAAGGTCCGCCTCGAGGGCACGGCCCGGGGTGCGGGATCCGGCAGCGCGCAGCGACTCGGCGCGTTGCTGGAGCGCGGTCATCAGCGCCACGGCGTCGGGTCCCGGCACCACCGCGCCGATCCTCGCCATCCCGTCGGCCAGCGGCGTCATCGTCACGTGGCGGCGGCGGGCGGCGCGCTCGGCCCGGTCGCGGGAGCCGTCCGGCTCGAGGTGCTGGATCATCTCCCGCACGTCCGAGGCGACGCGCTTGACGCCCTTGCCGCGCAGGGTCTCCGGATCCTCGGCGATCATCCGGTCGATCCGGGCGCAGGTCTCCGCGTCGGCACCGTCCAGGGTGGTGGAGATCGTGGAGGCCTGCTGCGGGGTGAGCCGGCCGCGACGCAGCGCCGAGGTGGTGCCGGGGAGCTGACGGACCAGGCGCCGCGCCGCAGCGAGGGAGAACGAGTTCGAGGAAGGGGAGACCTGGCGGGCCAGCGCGATCTCCTGGTTCGCGCCCTTGCCCTGACGCTCGGCCGGGACGCCGCGGACCCGGTCGTCCTGCGTGATGCGCTGCTCGGCCCGCACCTGCCAGTTCGCATCCAGTGCCGCGAGCGAGGAGCGCAGATGGTCCAGCCCCGCCACGACCGCGAGCGCCTCCTCCGCGCTGCGCGGTGCCGTGTCCGGCAGGGGGTCGCGCGTGGAGCGAGTGAGGGTGAAGGCGGCGAGGGTCGCGGCGAGCACCTCGGCGAGCAGGGCTCGGGCCGACGCGCTCGCCTCGAGGGCCGCGATCTCGGCGGCGGCACGGTCCAGCACATCGACGCCGACGGGCCCGCCGTCCCGGTGGGGATCGTCCCCACCGGGGCGGTCCCCGTCGGCCTGCGATCTGATGGTGTCCATGCCTCGATCGTACGGATGTGCGAATCGCGACACCAGACCCGGGCGTAAATTGGGGACAACCTCCACCGTGTGTTCTAAGAATGTGGATAGAGCGGTGGAAAACTGCCCTGTGTGGAGGGGCGGTCGCGGGGTCGGGGGTGTGAGAGCGCAGGTCGTTATGAGGGAGAGGAGTCTCAGGTGGTGTCACAGGGGTGATGTCGGGGCATTTGTTGTCGCGGCTCGAAAGAATGTGTCAAGTGCGTCGCAAAAAATGTGGATGAATGACCTCTGTGGAGGAACGGTCGAGGACGGGGGAGCGGCGCTGGCGCGGTTCCAGGGGGTCGGGTCGGTTCGCGGCAGCCGGGCCGAAGCCGGACCGCGCCCCAACCCCCTACGACCCCAGCAGTGTCAGCACCGCGGTCACCCGGCGGTGCACGCTCGCGTCCTCGCTGAGGCCGAGCTTCGCGAACAGCCGCTGGGTGTGCTTCTCCACCGCGCCGCCGCTGATGAACAGGCGCTGGGCGATCGCGGCATTGGTCAGCCCCTCGCCCATCAGCTCGAGCACCTCCCGCTCGCGCGGGGTGAGGTCGTCCAGCGGGGTCCGCCGACGAGACGCCAGCACCTGCCCCACCACGTCGGGGTCTATCGCGACGCCGCCGTCGGCGACCCGCTCGATCGATTCGAGGAACGAGCGGATGTCGAACACGCGGTCCTTCAGCAGGTACCCCGTCGCCTGCTCCCCGGACTCGACGAGCTCGGTCGCATACGACACCACCACGTACTGGCTGAGCAGCACGATCGACGCCTCGGGCCAGCGGGCGCGGATCTCCTTGGCCGCCCGCAGACCTTCGTCGGTGTGGCTGGGCGGCATGCGGATGTCGGAGACGACCAGGTCGGGCCGCAGCTCGAGCGCCCGCACCACCAGCTCGGTGCCGGTCGCGGCGGCGTCGACCACCTCGTGCCCGGCGTCCTCGAGCAGCAGGCGCAGCCCCTCGCGCAGCAGTGCGGAGTCGTCGGCGATCAGGATGCGCATGGGATCACCGCCTCGATCCGGGTGCCCCCGTCGGCCGGGGAGTCGACCACGAGGCGCCCCTCGAGGGACGCGACCCGCCCGGCGAGCCCGGCGAGACCCCCGCCGGGGCGCAGCTCGGCGCCGCCGCGACCGTCGTCCGTGATCCGCACGCGCGCCTCCTCGCCGTTCCGCTCGACCTCCACCTGCACATGATCCGCCCCGGAATGCTTGGCCGCATTGGTCAGCGACTCGGAGACGACGTAGTAGATGCCGATCTCCACGTGCTCGGCCAGGTCCAGCTCGCCGCAGCGCACGATCGTGGGCACCGGGGAGATCGCGGCGAGCTCGGTGAGCGCGGCGGCGAGGCCGCGGTCCACGAGGATCGGCGGGGCGATACCGCGGGAGAGTCGGCGCAGCTCGTCCAGGGTCTCGCCGAGCTGCGCGCGGGTCTCGCGCAGCACCGCCTGGGCCCGGTCGGGGTCCCGCTCGGCCAGGGACTCGACCCGGGCGAGGTCCATCGACGCGCGCACCAGACGCTGCTGCGGACCGTCGTGCAGGTCCCGCTCCAGCCGCCGCAGCGCCGCCGACTCCGCGCTGCGCCCCGCGGCGCGCGACTCCTCGGTGCGCCGCAGCCGCTCCTGCGCCTCGAACCGCGAGCTCAGCAGCCCCTTCGCCACTCCCTGGTGCAGCGCGGTCATCCCCCGCGTCACCGGGCCGACCGACACCAGGAACAGCAGCCCCACCACCACCTGCAGCGCGATGTCGAGCAGCAGGGCCGTGGTCCCCGAGAGGCCCAGCAGGTCGGCGAACCCGCTGCGCTGGAAGGGCGGGAGCACCTCGTCCAGGATCAGGGTCGCGACCGGCCCGCCGACGGTCCCGATCGCGCCGACGGTCCAGGTCAGCGCGATCGAGAACGTCACCACCGTCAGCACGAAGTTCACCGCCACCCATAGCGCGTCCAGCCACGACTGCGGATCCGTCAGCGGCGTGACCAGCCGCCGCATCCACCCGGCCCCGTCGGGCGCGCGGCGCGGCGCCGGCGCGGGAAGATCAGTGCCGAGGATCGCGCCCTGCAGGGCCCGCTCGGCCATCGCGAAGCCGCGCGCGACGAGCACGCCGCCCACCAGGATCGGCACCCCGATCCACACCACGAGCGTCCCTACCCCCGCGGCGAGCAGGGCGATGACGAGGGAGAAGCCGAGCCCGCCGAGGATCAGCGCGATCAGCGAGTAGGCGAGGAAGCGGCCGATGCTCGAGGTCCAGGCGCCGAGCGAGCGGCGACGGGCGGGGGAGGAGTCGTCCGGGGCGGTCCGGGGCAGGGTCATGGTGGTCATGCCTTCACTCTCGGGCACACGTCCCGTCGGCCCCATCCTGTCACCGGGAGCGTCGATGTCGGGCTGGCCCGACGCTCACACCCGCCAGGCACTCACGCCCTCCAGGCGCTCACGCCTGCTCGCAGATCTCCTTCAGACGCTGCAGGTCCGCGCGCACGGCGTCCGCGTCCTCGGCGAGCTCCGCCTCGGTCATCGTCCCGCGGCGCAGCGTGAACAGGACCTCGCAGCGCCCCTCCTCCAGCGGCATCACCCGCAGCGGGTTCAGCACCGACTCACCGGAGGGGAGCGTGACGGTGTGGTCCATGACCCCGTAGGGGTTCTCCGGCACGAAGGAGACGAGCACCCGCCCCATCGGCGAGTTCATCGACCACTGCGTGACCTCGCGCTTCACCTCGCTGCCCGCGAGCCCCGCGGCCCAGGTCGGCAGGTTCCGCGGAGCGCTCGCGTAGGCGTACACCTCCTGCCAGGGCCGCTCGATCACGACGTCCAGGTGCAGGGACGCGGACTCGGCAGGCTGGGCGGGCTGGGCAGGCTGATCAGGGGGAGTCTGGGCGGTCTCGCTCATCCCGCGACGTTAGCACCCGCCCGCTCGGCGGAGCTCCCGGCCCGCATCGCCGCCCCGAGGGTCGTCACGATCGCCTGCTCCCACGGGATCGGGACGAGGCCCTCCTCGGTCTCGAGCCGCCCCGGCCGCATCACGCACGGCCCGTACCAGAGCCCGGAGATCCCGCGCACGATTCCTCGCGCTCGCCGGGCGATGACGCGCTGGGCGCTCGCCGAGCCGGCGCGGTGGACGCTGCTCTACGGCACCCCGGTGCAGGGCGACGCGGCCCCGGCAGAGACCACCAACGCCGCAGGCACGCGCGTGACCCGCCGGGTGCTCGAGATCGCGGCCGACGCAGCGTGGGAGGGCGGCGACCAGGCCCGCGAGGGCGTGGACCAGGCCCGGGAGGGCGGGGCGCCGGCAGAGGACGCGCCGGCACTCGCGCCGGCGGTCCGGGAGCTCCTCACGCAGACCCTCGCCGAGTTCGACGTCGACGCCGCGCCGGAGACCGCCGTCCGCGCGATCACGGTGTGGAGCGGGCTCGTCGGGGTGCTGAGCGCCCACCTCTTCGGCCAGCTCGGCGCCGACGCGGTGGCCCTCGGCGAGGACGTGCTGCGCCCCCAGATCGAGGTGCTCGCGGACGTCATCGCCCCGCGCTGAGCGCGCTGCCGCGCCGCGCCGAGAAGCTCTACCGCACCGCGCTGAGCGCGCGGCCCGACTCGCCCTCGTCGACCGCGGCGACCGCCGCGCGAGCCACCGAGCGCAGACTGACCGGCTCGCGCACGCGGGCCCCGTCGGCCGACGGAGCCACCACCACCCAGCGCGCCGCGCCCCGCCGGCGCATCCGCCCGATCTCGACGCTGCCGCCGGTGCGCAGCGGGATCACGAGCGCCCCGCTCGGGCCGACGACCAGGCGCGCGCCGAGCGCCGGGCGCAGCTCCAGCAGGAGCGCGCGGATCCGCTCGCGCTCGGCCCGGACCGTGGAGTCCAGGGCGGCGCGTGCAGGGGTGCGACGCGACGACGACATGCTCCGACCCTAGGAGCGGGGTGCGACAGATGAACGGAGCGATGCCCCGGGAACCCGGACGTGTCGCAGCCCGGATGTGTCGCAGCCTGGACGCGTCACGGGCCGATGCCTACGGTGGAGCTCCACGGACGTCCGCCCACGGGCGCCCCGAGGGGAGGACCCTCCGATGCGTCTGCGCTGGTACACCGTCGTCGTCGACAGTCTCGACCCCCGCGCCCAGGCCCGCTGGTGGGCTGCCGCGCTCGAGGGGGTGGTGGTCGACGAGAGCGACGAGGGGGGCCTGGTGATCCCGGGCGACATGCCGCCCGAGCTGCTCGCGGACGGCCCGGTGCCCGCCGAGCGCTGGCACCGCTTCCCGCCCGGCCTCGCCTTCGTGAGGGTCGACGGCGCCAAACAGGTCAAGAACCGTCTCCACCTCGACCTCGCCCCGCATGCCGAGGACGACCGCGACGCGCAGATCGAGCGTCTGCTCGCCCACGGCGCCCGCCGGGTCGACGTCGGCCAGGACGAGTCGGTCGTGGACTGGACCGTGCTCGCCGACCCCGAGGGCAACGAGTTCTGCCTGCTCTCCTCGCGCCTGGACTGAGCGCGCCTGGGTTACCCGAGGGGGCGAACCTCAGTCCCCGAGAATCGCCCCACGCGAGGCGGACTGGACGAGCTTCACGTACTTCCCGAGCACGCCCTTGGTGACCGTGGGCGGCAGCGGCTCCCACCGCTCGCGGCGCGCCGCGAGCTCCGCCTCGTCGACCAGCAGGTCCAGCGCGCCGCTCGCGACATCGAGACGGATCCGGTCGCCGTCGCGGACGAACGCGATGGGCCCGCCGTCCACCGCCTCGGGGGCGATGTGGCCCACGCACAGCCCCGTCGTGCCGCCGGAGAAGCGCCCGTCGGTCATGAGCAGCACGTCCTTGCCGAGCCCGGCGCCCTTGATCGCGCCGGTGATCGCGAGCATCTCGCGCATGCCGGGCCCGCCCTTGGGGCCCTCGTAGCGGATCACCACCACGTCGCCGTGATCGATGGTGCCGTCGTTCAGCGCGTCCAGCGCCGCCTGCTCCCGCTCGAACACGCGGGCGGTCCCCTCGAAGACGTCCTGCTCGAAACCGGCCGACTTCACCACCGCCCCCTCGGGCGCGAGCGAGCCGTGCAGGATTGTGATCCCGCCGGTCGGGGCGATCGGCGCGGAGGCGGGGCGCAGCACGGACCCGTCGGCCGGACGCGGCGCGAGGACCTCGAGGTTCTCCGCGATCGTGCGGCCGGTGACGGTCATGCAGTCGCCGTCCAGCAGACCCTCGTCCAGCAGCGTCTTCATCACGACCTGGATGCCGCCCACGTGGTCCACGTCGTTCATGACGTAGCGGCCGTAGGGCTTCAGGTCCGCGAGGTGCGGCACCTTCGCACCGATCCTGGCGAAGTCCTCGAGCGTCAGGTCGACGTCGGCCTCGTGCGCGATCGCGAGCAGGTGGAGCACGGCGTTGGTGGAGCCGCCGAAGGCCTGGACCACGCTGATCGCGTTCTCGAAGGCGGCCTTGGTCATGATGTCGCCGGTGGTCAGTCCCTGGCGCAGCATCCCGACGACGGCCTCGCCGGCGCGGCGCGCGTGCTCGTCGCGGCGTCTGTCGGCCGACGGGGGCGTCGCCGAGCCGGGGATCGACATGCCGATCGCCTCGGCGACCGTCGCCATCGTGTTGGCGGTGTAGAAGCCGCCGCAGGCGCCCTCGCCCGGGCAGATCGAGCGCTCGATCCGGCCGACGTCCTCCCGGGACATGAGCCCGCGCGCGCAGGCGCCGACGGCCTCGAAGCCGTCGATGATGGTCACGTCCTTCTCGGTGCCGTCGCTGAGCGAGGCGCGGCCGGGCATGATCGTGCCCGCGTAGACGAAGACGCTGGCGAGGTCCAGGCGCGCGGCGGCCATGAGCATGCCGGGCAGGGACTTGTCGCAGCCGGCCAGCAGCACCGAGCCGTCCAGCCGTTCGGCGAGCATCACCGTCTCCACGCTGTCGGCGATGAGGTCGCGCGAGACCAGCGAGTAGTGCATCCCCTCGTGCCCCATCGAGATCCCGTCGGAGACCGAGATGGTGCCGAACTGGAGGGGAAAGCCGCCTCCCGAGTGCACGCCCTCCTTCGCCGCGCGGGCGAGGCGGTCCAGGGACAGGTTGCAGGGGGTGATCTCGTTCCAGGAGCTCGCGATGCCGATCTGGGGCTTGTCCCAGTCGGCGTCGCCCATCCCCACGGCGCGCAGCATGCCGCGGGAGACGGTCGCGCTCACCCCGTCGGTGACGGTGCGGCTGCGGGGCTTGATGTCGGGGGCGGGGCTGGTGGGGGCGGGGCTGGCGGTGACGGCGCTGTCTTCCATGTCCCGACCCTAGACCTCGCCCCCGCACCTGTCACCGGGTCGGGCAGGGCGGGGGCGGGGCTCAGGCCGGGGTCACTGCACCGGGATCATCCAGGACAGGACGCTGGACTGCAGACCCACCAGCAGGCACAGGGCCACGAGCATGCCGAGGCTCCACCAGATCACCTTGCGGAAGATCAGCGACTCCTTGCCCACCAGTCCCACCGCGGTCGCGGCGATCGTGAGGTTCTGGGGGCTGATCATCTTGCCGACCACGCCTCCGGAGGTGTTCGCGGCGACCAGCAGGGCCGGGTCGAGCCCGGCCTCCTCGGCGGCGGTCTGCTGGAGGGTGGCGAACAGGGCGTTGGCGCTCGTGTCCGAGCCGGTCACGGCCGTGCCCAGCCAGCCGAGGATCGGAGAGAGGAAGGCGAAGGCCGCGCCGGTGCCCGCGATCCAGGTGCCGATGGTGATGGTCTGCCCGGACTGGTTCATGACGTAGGCCAGCGCCAGCACCGAGGCGACGGTGAGGATCGACCAGCGCATCTTCACGAGGTTGGTGACGTAGACGTCCACGGCGTCGGCGATCTTCATCCGGTACACGATCGCGACGATCACGCCGGTCAGCAGCAGGAGCGTGCCGGGGGAGGAGAGCCACTGGAAGGTGTAGACGGTGCTGGAGGTGACCTCGCCGGCGGCATTGGTGACGTTCCCGTCCAGGCCCGGCCAGTGGATCTTCACGTCGGTCGAGGCGAGCCACGCCGTCAGCGGCGGGACCAGCTTGGAGGCCGAGAAGATGAGGATCACCAGCAGGTAGGGGAACAGCGCCATGAAGACCTTGCCCGGGGTGAGCTGCACCTGGGTCCGGGTGGCGGTCGCGAGAGCGCCGCCGGCGGCGCTCGGATCGGGGTCCTCGGCCTGCTCGCGCTCGCGCTCGTGGGTCATGTTCTCCAGCGCGTCGTGACCGCCCACCGGCTTCCACACCTGGAGCATCAGCACCGCGGCGGCGAGGCCCATGAGCGAGGCGACGATGTCGGTGAGCTCGACGGAGAGGAAGTTCGAGGAGACGTACTGGCTGACCGCGAAGACCACGCCGACCACGAGCGCGAGCGGCCACAGCTGGCGCAGGCCGCGTCGGCCGTCGACCAGGAAGATCAGGAACAGCGGCACGAGCGCGGCGAGGAACGGGGTCTGGTGGCCGACGATCGCGCCGATGTGCTGGTAGTCGATGCCGGTGAGGTTGCCGGCGGTGATGATCGGGATGGCGATCGCGCCGAAGGCGACCGGTGCGGTGTTGGCGATGAGCACCACGGTCGCGGCGCGCATGGCGGTGAACCCGATCGCCATGAGCATCACGCCCGTGATCGCGACCGGCGCGCCGAAGCCCGCGAGGGCCTCGAGCAGGCCGCCGAAGCAGAACGCGATGATGATCGCCTGCACGCGCGGGTCGTCGGAGATCGCATCGATCACGGCGCGCAGGTCCTCGAAGCGTCCGGCGCGCACGGTGAGCTCGTACAGCCAGATCGCGTTCAGGACGATCCACATGATGGGGAACAGGCCGAAGGTGAAGCCCTGCGTGGCCGACAGGCCCACCAGCCCCACCGGCATCTGGTAGACGAGCACGGCGACGAGGATCGCGACGCCGAGCGCGGTCAGGCCCGCCCAGTGCGCCTTCCAGCGCAGCGCGCCGAGGGTCAGGAAGATCGTGAGGAGGGGGAGGATCGCGACCAGGGAGGACAGCGTGAGGCTGTCGGCCAGCGGTGCGAGATCGGGTGTGTACATGGGGACCTCCGGCGCGCATCACCGGGGGTGCCGAGGGACGATCCCTGCTGCTGCATCTCCGTCGATGTCGCGCCTCGTGAGCCGTGGGGACGAGGAGCCGGCCGGCCGGGGAGCCGGACCGTAGGGAGATGGTAAGTCCTCCGCGGGCCCGAGGCGTGCGACCTCGGGCCCGCGGCGGCGAGAAATCCTGGCCCGGTCGGCTCAGGCGCCGGGCACGTGCCGCTCGTCGGGGCCGACGTACTGCGACAGCGGCCGGATCAGCGCATTCGCGGCCCGCTGCTCCATGACATGCGCGGTCCAGCCCACCACGCGCGCCGCGATGAACAGCGGCGTGAACAGCTCGGTGTCGAAGCCCATGAGGTGATAGGCGGGGCCGGCGGGGTAGTCGAGGTTGGGCTTGATGCCCTTGGCCTCGTCCATCGCCTGCTCGAGCCCGTCGTACAGGCCCAGGATCTCATCGCGGCCCGTGTACGCGATCATCCCGTCCAGCGCCTGCTTCATGGTGGGCACGCGGGAGTCGCCGTGCTTGTAGACGCGGTGCCCGAAGCCCATCACCTTCTTCTTCTGCGCGAGGGCGTCCTCCATCCACGCCCTCGCCCGGGCCTTGGCCTCCTCGCCGGACTCCTCGGGGCGGATCCCGATCTCGTCGAAGGTGTGCATGACGGCCTCGTTCGCCCCGCCGTGCAGCGGGCCCTTCAGCGCACCGATCGCCCCGACCACGGCCGAGTGCAGGTCGGCGAGGGTGGAGGTGATGACGCGGGCGGTGAAGGTGGAGGCGTTGAAGGAGTGCTCGGCGTACAGGATCATCGAGACCCGGAACGCGTCGACCACCTCGGGCGCCGCCTCCTCGCCGAAGGTCATCCACAGGAAGTTCTGGGCGTAGTCGAGGTCGTCGCGGGGCGGCACGGGCTCCGTCGGCCCGCCCGCGCGCCGGCGGCGCTGCTCGTAGGCGATCACGGCCGGCAGCTGCGCCATCAGGCGCTCGGCCTTCTCGCGCTCCGCCGCGGGGGAGGAGTCCTCGGCCGACGGATCCGAGGCGCCCAGCACCGACACGGCGGTGCGCACGGAGTCCATCGGATGGCAGGTGGTGGGCAGGGCGTCGAGGGTCTGCTTCACCACCGGGTCCAGCGCCCGGTGCGCACGGCCCTTGGCGACGAAGGCGGCGAGCTCCTCGTCGCTGGGCAGCTCACCGGTCCACAGCAGGTGCGCGACCGCCTCGAAGGACTGGGTGGCGGCGAGCTCGGGCACGGGGTAGCCGCGGTAGAGCAGCGAGTTGGTCTCGGGGTTCACCTTGGAGATGGCGGTGACGTCGGCGACGACCCCGTTCAGTCCCTTGCGGATCTCGGTGCTGTCGGTCATCTCGCGGCTCCTTCGGACGAGGACGGATCAGTCGGGGAGTTGCTGTGGGCGGTGGGGTTCTGGGCGGTGGGCACCTCGAAGTCGAACACCGACGCGTCGAAGCGCGCGTAGGACTCATAGTCCACCAGTTCGTACAGACGTGCACGCGTGAGCATCTCGGGCACCCGCGACTCCTGCGTGCCCTCGGCGAGGATCGTGTCCAGCACCCGCTCGGAAGCGCCCATCGCGGCGCGCAGCAGGGTGACGGGGTAGATCACCATCGCGACCCCCGTCGCGGCGAGCTGCTCGCGGGTGAACAGCTGCGACTTGCCGAACTCGGTCATGTTGGCGAGCACGGGCACGTCCAGCGCCGCGCACACCGCCTCGAACTCGGAGAGATCCTTCAGCGCCTCGGGGAAGATCGCGTCGGCCCCGGCGTCCACGAGTGCCTTCATGCGGTCGATCGCGGCGGGGAGCCCGTCGGTCGCCCGCAGGTCGGTGCGCGCCATGACCAGGAAGCCGGGATCCCGCCGCCCGTCGGCCGCGGCGCGGATCCGCTTGATGGCGGTCGCCTCGTCGACCATGGTCTTGCCGTCCAGGTGGCCGCACCGCTTGGGGTTGACCTGGTCCTCGATGTGGCAGCCGGAAATGCCCGCGTCCGCGAGCTCCTGGATCGTGCGGGCCACGTTCATGGGCTCGCCGAAGCCGGTGTCCGCGTCGATGAGGCAGGGCAGGTCTGTGGCGCGGGCGATCTGCGCGCCGCGGGCCGCGACCTCGCTGAGCGTGGTGAGCCCGATGTCGGGCAGGCCCAGCTCATTGGCGATCACAGCCCCGGAGATGTACGCGCCGCGGAAGCCCTTCTCCTGGATGAGCCTCGCCGACAGCGGCGTGAACGCACCGGGGAACGGCTCGGCCGCGCCCGGGGTCAGCAGCGCCCGAAGCGTGCGGCGCTTCTCGGCGGGGGTGACGGTGGAGGAGAGCATCAGAACAGTCCCTTCGGGGCGGCCGACGGGTCGATCACGCTGTCCGCCGCACGGATCGCGAGGCGGCCCAGCTCGCCGGCGGGCAGGTCCGCGAGGTTCGCCGCGGCCTCGAGGAAGCGGTCGATCTCCGCGTCCTCGACGACGCCCTCGGCGAGGGTGCGCAGCTTCTGCTCGTACTGGGGGCGGGCGAAGGGACGGGCACCGAGCGGGTGCGCATCGGCGACGGCGATGCTGTCGCGCAGCTCGCGGCCGTCCTTCAGGCGGATCACGATCTCGCCGCCGAAGGCCTTCTCGGTGAGGTCCAGGGAGTGGTACCGGCGCGTCCACTCCGGGTCCTCCTCGGTGGTGATCGAGCGCCACAGCGCCACGGTGTCGGGTCGGGCGGCGCGCTCGGGCGCGTAGGAGTCCACGTGGTGCCAGGTCCCGTCCTGCAGGGCGACGGCGACGATGTAGGGGATCGAGTGGTCCAGCGTCTCGCGCGAGGCGGTGGGGTCGTACTTCTGGGGGTCGTTCGCGCCGGAGCCGATGACGTAGTGGGTGTGGTGGCTGGTGCGCAGCACGATCGAGTCGACGTTGCCGGGGTCGGTGACCTCGGGGTGCTCGTGGTGCAGGCGGCGGGCCAGGTCGATCCACGCCTGGGCCTGGTACTCCGCGGAGTGCTCCTTGGTGTAGGTGTCCAGGATCCCGCGCTTGGCCTCGCCGGGTGCGGGCAGGGGCACGGTGTAGCGGGCGTCCGGGCCGTCCAGCAGCCAGGCGATCACGCCGTCCTCGCCCTCGTAGATCGGGACGGGGGAGGTCTGGCCGCGCATCGCCCGGTCCACGGACTCCACCGCCATCTTCCCGGCGAAGGCCGGGGCGTGCGCCTTCCACGTGGAGATCTCGCCCTTGCGGGACTGGCGGGTGGCGGTGGTGGTGTGCAGCGCCTGCCCGATCGCCTGGAAGATCGTCTCGGCGGGCAGACCCAGCAGGGTCCCGATCCCCGCGGCGGCCGACGGGCCGAGATGGGCGACGTGGTCGATCTTGTGCGCGTGCAGGCAGATCGCGCGCACCAGGTCGACCTGGAGCTCGTAGCCGGTGGCCAGGCCCCGCAGCAGCTCGGCGCCGGAGCGGCCGGTGTGCTCGGCGACGGCGAGGATCGGGGGGATGTTGTCGCCGGGGTGGGAGTAGTCCGCGGCGAGGAAGGTGTCGTGGAAGTCGAGCTCGCGCACGGCGACACCGTTGGCCCAGGCGGCCCATTCGGGGGAGGTGCGCTCGGCGATGCCGAACATGCTCGCCCCCGCGCCGCCGGCGGAGACGGGGTGGCGGAGCGCCTGCGCGCGGGCGGAGACGATCGGGGCACGGTTCAGGGACGCGATGGCGACGGAGGCGTTGTCGATGATCCGGTTGATGATCATCTCGGCCACGTCGGCCTCGACCTCGACCGGGTCGACGGCGACCTGCGCCATCTTCCAGGCCAGCTGGCCAACGCGGGGGAGGTTCTCGTCGGAGCGGTGGACGCGGACGTCGTGGTCGATCATGCGGTCTCCTCCTGGAGGGGCGGGATGGTGGGGTCGGGCGGGGTGTTCTCCTGCTCGGCGAGCAGGTGGGCGAGGGCGCGGCGGAGGTGGACCTCGGTCGCGGCGGCGGCGAGGTCCGGGTCGGCCGACGCGACGGAGCGGGCGATGTCGGCGTGCTCGCGGGCGGAGTCGGCGAGTCGGCGCGGGGCGTGGCGGGCGAGGCGGCGCAGGCGGGCCAGGTGCAGCCGCAGCCCGCGCAGGGAGTCGACGAGATAGGGGTTCGCGCAGGCCGCGTCGAGCGCCCGGTCGAGCTCGGCGGTCAGGGCGTAGTAGTCGGTGGGGTCGGCGCCCGCCGCGAGCGGAGCGGCGGCTTCCTCGAAGCGGTCCGCGAGGGCGGCGAAGGCGCCGGGGGAGTGCTCCTCCGCCTCGTCCGCTCCCCCGACCTCCTCGGCGGCGCGGCGGGCGGCGAGCACCTCGAGCGCGATCCGCGGGTCGTAGAGGCGCCGGGCGTCGGCGCGGGAGATCTCGGTGACCACGAGGCCTCGGCTCGGGGAGGGGGCGACGAGCCCGTCGGCCACGAGCCGGGCGAGCGCCTCGCGCAGCGGGGTGCGGGAGAGGTCGAGCCGTGCGGAGTGCTCGACCTCGCCGAGCACGGTGCCGGGCGCAAGGGTGCCCTCGACGATCTCCTCGCGGAGCGTCGTGTAGGCCCGTTCGCTGGCACGCATGGGGCCGAGTGTATGCAGAACTGTCCTGCGAGAGCCAGATCCTTCGTGGATTCACCGAACGGGAGAGCGGCGTGTATACAGATTTGCGGTGCCGACCTCAGCGGCCGAATGCCCGCATCGTCTCCTCGGGATCCAGCACCGCCGCCGGATGCGGGCCCGCGCGCAGCCACGCGGCGCGCCAGTCCTCGACCTCGGGGGAGGCGAGCGCCCCGCCCGCGAGCAGCACCATGTTCCCGTCGGCCGGGGTCTCCAGCAGCGAGACATGGGTGAGCGTCCAGACCCCGGCGACGCCCTCGGCCGCGGCGGCGTCCTCGAGGTGGCGCACCTGGGCGGCGAGGAAGCGCTGCCCGGCGTCGTCGCCGACGTTCACCAGCAGCAGCCCGTCGGACTCGAGGTGTCCCAGCACCTCGCGGTAGAACTCCGTCGCCGCGAGGTGGGCGGGGGAGGACTCGCCGGAGAACACGTCCAGCACGATCGCGTCGAAGCGACGCCCCGCCATCGCGGCGAGCTCCTCGCGGGCATCACCGATCACGACCTCGAGGTCGGTGCCCTCCGGCATCGGCAGCGCGGAGGTCACCAGGTCCGGCAGCTCCCGCTCGATCTCGATCACCACTTGCGCGGAGCCGGGCCGGGTGACCTGCACGTAGCGGGCGAGGGTGAGCGCCCCCGCGCCGAGGTGCGCGATCCGCAGCGGCTGCCGACGTGGCCAGGCCGTCTCGAGCACCGCCGCCATGCGGCCGAGGTACTCGTGGACGAGATGGGTGGGGGCCTCGAGATCGACGTGCGACTGCTCGATGCCGCCGATGCTCAGCGCCCAGCCGCCCACGATCTCGTCGGCCTCGATCGAGGCGATCTGGTCCGAGAAGCTCAGGCGGACGCTGCGCGGGGTGCCGACGGGGGAGCGGTGCTCGGAGCCGGAGGACGAAGAGGAGGAGGTCATGGGGGCATTGTCGCAAGGCCGTACCCTGGGATCCTGCACCACCCAGGAGGACCACCATGCCCAGCACCGCCCCGGACGCCGTCGACCGTGACCTCACGGCCGAGGTCGCCGCCCTCCAGGAGGAGCTGGACGCGCTCGCCGACGACCGTATGCGCGCCGTGAACGAGAAGCACGGCGACGACCACGCCGTGAACCTCACCAAGCTCCGCTCGGTCGCCAAGCGGCTGAAGATCGACCCCGACCTGGCCCGGGCGCTGTGGGCGGCGCCCGCGGCGGACTCGACCCCGAAGCTGCTCGCCCTGCTGATCTCCCGCCCGAAGCAGTACTCCACCGAGGAGCTCGACGCGATGCTGCGCGAGGCCCCGACGCCGAAGGTCCACGAGTGGCTGGTCAGCTACCTGGTGAAGAAGAGCCCCCACCGCGAGGAGCTGCGCGAGGCCTGGTTCGCGGATCCCGATCCGGTGGTGGCGAGCGCCGGCTGGGCGCTGACCAGCGAGCGGATCGCCAAGGCCCCGGCCGGGGAGATGCCCGAGGGGATCGACCCCGACGCGCTGCTCGTGCAGATCGAGGCGGAGATGAAGGACGCCCCGGAGCGGCTGCAGTGGGCGATGAACCAGTGCCTCGCCGAGATCGGGATCCACGATGCGACCCGCCGCGAGCGCGCCAAGGACATCGGCGAGCGGCTCGAGGTGCTGAAGGACTACCCGACCCCGCCGAACTGCACCTCGCCCTTCGCCCCGCTCTGGATCGACGAGATGGTGCGCCGGGCCGAGGGCGCCTGAGCGCTCACCAGGCTCTCTCCGCCTCAGGCTCCGACCGGCGAGGCCCTCACCAGCAGCGCCCGGTGGTCGGTGCCCGGGACCGTCAGATAGGTCGGCACCGGGCCCGAGACGCCCTCCCCGGCGATCGCATGGTCGATCCGCGCGAAGGGCGGCGCGGTGCGGCCGACGGGCCACGTAGGCTCCCACAGCCCCTCGCCCCGTCCCCGCCCCGCGACGGCGAGGCTGTGCAGGGACCCGTCGGCCGTCAGCTCCCGCATCGTGTGATGCTGCTCGATCGCGTTGAGGTCCCCGACCAGCAGCAGGTTCCCAGCGGTGTACGGCGCGACCATCTCGCCGACGGCGGCGGCGTCCCGCGTCCAGGCTTCGGCGCCCATCTGCGGCGGCGCGGTGTGGATCACGCCGAGGTGCCAGAGGGCGCCGTCGACGGTGGTGGTGGCGAGCAGGTTGTCGAAGACGGTGTCCTCCGTGCTGTCGACCAGCTCGACCGGGGTGCGTGAGAGCAGCATGGTGCCGCCGGCTCCCTCCCGGGCGGTGCCGGCGCGGTGCGGGAAGGTCTCGAACATTCCTGCCGCGGCAAGGCTCGCCTCGAAGTCCGGGGTGATCTCCTGGATCGCGACGGCGTCCACCCCCTGCAGGGAGAGGCTGCGGATCTCCTGCACGTCCGCGCCGCCGTACTCGACGTTGAGCGAGAGCACGCTGAGCGACCCCGGCGCCACGATCTCGGGGACGGCATCCCGCTCGGGGCCGGGCAGCATCGGCCAGGCGAGGACGACGGCGAGCGCGAGGGTCGCCGACGCGCCGAGCAGCCGCCACCACGAGCGGAGCACGAGCACCAGGCCGAGGCAGGCGATCAGCAGCGGCACCCACAGCAGGGGGATGAAGCTCGACGCGGCGATGAGGTACTCGTGCCAGGTGTGCACCACGGTGACCTGGCGCAGGACGAGCAGGGCCGCGGCGCCGAGAAGGCCCGGGATCAGGAGCACCCAGCCCGCCCCGCGGAGCGCGCGGCCGATCATGCCGCCGGCCCGTCGGTCCGAGAGGAGCCGGGGTCGCCAGCGAGGAAGGTCGCGGGGTCGACATGCCGACGGGAGCGCGGCAGCCCCTCCACCACCAGCAGGTAGGAGTTGGTCACCAGCTCCCGCACGAGCTCCTCCGGGAGCGATCCGCCCGGGTTCAGGGTGATCCAGTGCCGCTTGTTCATGTGGTAGCCGGGGGTGATCTCCGGGTGGGCCGCGCGCAGCGCCTCCGCATCACGCGGCTCCGCCTTCAGTACCACGACGGGGGTGTCCTGGACCGGGATGAGCAGGAGGAATACCTTCCCCAGCACCTTCGCGACGTCCACCTCCGGGCCGAAGGGCCGCTCGAAGCCGGCGGCGGGCAGCTCCAGCGCCCGGTCCCGGGCGGTCTCCTGCAGGTCGATCCCGCCCATGCGCGTCCCCTCACGTCTGCTGTTGGATGATCCCGATCTTCTGCCACACCTTACGGGCCATGTCCGAGGTCAGCGCCTCGATCCCCTCGACCGCGTCGAGCACGTCCCCGTCGGTGGTGTGCTCCGCGAACAGGGCCGCGCTCTTGCCGACGAGCGAGAGCATCTCGGTGCAGAAGTCGAGATAGCGGGTGAGCTCCGTGCGGTCGAGGTCCAGCCCGCCGTCCTCCCGGGAGCCCCGCTCGAGCCGCTCGGGCACCTTGGTGAGCTGGTGCATGTCGATCACGTGGGCCAGCGAGCGCAGCCGGTGCAGGATCCGCAGCACGCGCGCCCGCTCCATCCGCTCGGGGATCCGCAGCAGGAAGAACACCGCGATCCCGCCGAACACGAGGTCGTTGATGATCGTCTCGAGCAGCGGGAGCATGTCCAGCGGGCCCAGCACGTCGCGCTCCGCGACTAGGTCCGCTCCCGCGAGCGCGACCGCACCACCGAGGAACCCCACGATCGCCATCATCGCGACCCGCGAGAGCACCCGGGCGAGTCGCACCCGTCGGCGGCTGATGCCGGTGCCGGCGTTGATCTCGTCCACCAGCCCCACCACCTCCCCGCACACCTCCCACAGAGTGCGGTCGGGGAAGCGGGTCATGATCCGGTGCTCGAGCGCCGCGGCCGAGCGGCGCACCGCCTGCCCGTCCAGGCGCTGGAAGCGGCTGGAGGAGGGCGGTGCGTCGGAGTGGTCCTCGGGACGGGGCGCGGGCGCCGGGTGAGTGGTCGGGGACATGCTTGGAGGTTAAATGATGGAGCGGTCACGGCGCGGCGGCGGGTTCCGGTGGCGTGCTCTAGGACGCTATGAGGGTGGGGGCTGCGGCGAGTTCTGTGGCCCAGGGCCCCGCGAAGAAGTCTCGTGGATCACCGTGGTCGAGGGGCGGCTGGGGTGCACGCATTCATAGGAGGCCCTGGTGTTCATCGAGACGACGAGGCGGGACATCGGGCGCAGGTCGCGGCACCCTCGAAGTTGATCCACCCGCCCGGGCACCGGGAACAAGGCCGACCGCGACGATGCAATGCTGCTGGCCCGTCTGGGCGGCGTCTGGAGAAGCTCGCCCTGCGCGACCCCTATGTGCTCGCCGGGAAGTCGAGCTGGGGCACGGAGCACAGGGCCCGGCTTCGGGGTATACGGCGTGACCAACCGGGCGTTGCCGGAGTCGGCGCACCCCGCGAACGCCGAAGCGGGGGCACCCACCGGCCGGTGGACACCCCCGCTTCACCCCGCCCACTGGACAGGAAGCCCTACATATCGGCCCTGTGTCAGCGGAACGCTGATCGTCGTGGGAGAACCCCGCGGTTATCGGCCGCCGAGGCGTTCGACGCTGTTCCTCTAAGAGGACTCGCCGGGCAGCTTGTACGCGATCACGTCGACGTTCTGGATGCTCGGCTCGGTGCTGAACAGATCAGCTCCCTGCGCAGCGAGTGCCTGACCGACGCCACCCGAGAGGTGGGTCTTACGGGCCTCGTCGTCGGGGAACACGTCGAAGATCCCGAAGGTCGATTCGTCGAACTGCAGAGCGAACCAGGCCTGCGTACCCTCCTCCTGCTCGACGATGGGGCGGGCGCTGCGGAGGAAATCCGCGACGTCCTGCTCCTTCCCCGGCTTGGCGTGCACGACGACCGACAATGCAACGTTGATCATGTTTTCCTCACTTGTCCTGGCTGAACAGCTCGACCATCGCGGCGTTGAAGGCCGGGAGATCCTCGGGCGAGCGGCTGGTGATCAGGTTCCGGTCGCGCGCCACCTCTTCGTCGACGACGTTCGCTCCGGCATTGCGCAGGTCGGTGCGGATGCTCGGGTACGAGGTCAGCGTCCGACCCTTCGCGACACCGGCCTCGATCAGCGTCCACGGTCCGTGGCAGATCGCGGCGACCGGCTTGTCGGCGACCATGATGTCCCGCACGAATCCGACGGCGTCGGTGTCCATGCGCAGCTGATCGGGGTTGACCGTGCCGCCGGGAAGCAGCAGGGCGTCGTACTCGTCGGCCGAGGCGGACTTCACCAGGGCATCGACCGAGAATGTCCCGGCCTCGTCCAGGTCGTTCTCGCGGGCCTTGATCTCGCCTTCGTGCAGCGAGAGCAGCACGGTGGTGGCCCCGGCGTCCTGAAGAGCCTGACGCGGCTGCTCGAGCTCCACGCGCTCGACGCCGTCCGCGGCCAGGATCGCGATCCGCTTGCCGTTCAATTCGTCTGCCATGTTCTGCTCCGTTCTGTGGGAGATGACGGCCTGCCCGTGCGGGCGAGCCGCACGCTGTTCGTACCGGGCAGCGTGGTTCGGGCGCAGACGACTCGCGTGCAGTCGTCGTTGCGCTCATCGGAGTGCCGGCAGGTGGTGGCTGCCGATTCTCGGGCCGGGTCCTGGGGGACGGAGAAGAAGCTTCGGCCCGGAGGTCGTCGCTGACGTTCCGCCATCGACGGTGGGCCTTCTTCGCCGGGGCCTGGCCGAATGTGAGCGCCTGCCCCTCAGTGAGTGTAGACCTCGTACGTCAGGGACGGGGCGCACGTGGCCATCTCATCCGGGACGCCGGGACGCCGGGACGCCGGGACGCCGGGACGCCGGGGGCACGAGGACGTCGACGCCGCCGCAGGACGTCCGGTCAGCGTCGTTCGAGGGTCACCGATCAGGTGACGCAGCCTGCTCGTCCGATGCGCTCCCTGCGACGAGGTCATCGCCCTCGTCGCAGCCGTACGACGCTCACGCCGGGGAGGTGGCCTCCTGGAGCGCGGCCTCGAGGTACGGTGCCGACGCACCGGCTCCGGACGAGGCGACCTGCGCGGGCGTGCCTGAGGCGACCACCGTGCCGCCATCGTCCCCCGCCCCGGGCCCGAGATCGATGACGTGGTCGGCCACGGCGACGATGCGCATGTCGAGCTCGACCGCGACGACGGTGTTGCCTGCGTCCACGAGGGTCTGGAGATGCGTCACGAGCCGGTCGGAATCGGCGCTGTGCAGCCCGGACGTCGGCTCGTCCAGGACGTAGAGGGTGTCCCCGCGCTGGGATCGCTGGAGCTCGGAGGCGAGCTTCACCCGCTGCGCCTCACCTCCGGACAGCTCGGTGGCCGGCTGTCCGAGACGGAGATATCCGAGGCCGACGTCGACCAGCGCCGCGAGCGACCGCATGATGTCGAACTCGCCCTGGAAGAAGTCGTGGGCCTCCTCGACGCTCATGGCGAGGATCTCCGCGATGTTGCGGCCGCGCCAGGCGATCTCCAACGTGCTGGACTGGTAGCGGGTGCCGTGGCAGTCGGGGCACTCGGTGTAGACCGAGGGGAGGAAGAGCAGCTCCACCATGACGGATCCTTCGCCCTTGCAGGTAGGGCAGCGACCGCCGGTGACGTTGAAGGAGAACCTGCCCGCTTTGTACCCGCGAGCGCGAGCCTCGGGCGTCTCCGCGAACCTCCGCCTCACGTGGTCGAACAGGCCCGTATAGGTGGCGACGTTCGAGCGCGGGGTGCGACCGATGGGCTTCTGGTCGATGCTCACGACGCGGCGCACCCCGTCGACGTCGCCGCGGATCTCACCCTCGAGCTCGTCGGGCTCGTCCGACAGCAGGAGCTCGTCCCCTTCGGCGGCGTCAGCGTCCTCCGCCTGGTCAGCTCGTCCCTGCCGTTCGTCGAGCAGCGCAGGCAGGGCCTGGCTGACCAGGCTGGACTTGCCTGATCCCGACACTCCGGTGACGGCCGTGAACACCCCGAGCGGGAAGGAGATCGACACGTCGCGCAGGTTGTTGCGCGTGACGTGCTCGAGCTTCAGCCATCCCTGCGGCTCGCGAGGCGTGCGGTGGGGCAGGCCGCTGCCCCCGAAGACGTATCCGCGGGTGACGGACTCCTCCACCTCGGCGAGCCCTTCGTAGGGCCCGCTGTAGACGACGCGGCCGCCGCGCTCACCCGCGCCGGGCCCGATGTCGACCAGCCAGTCCGCATGCCGCATCACGTCCACCGAGTGCTCCACGACGAACAGGCTGTTGCCTCGGCGCTTGAGCCCGTCGAGGATGCCGAGCAGGGCGCTGACGTCCTGCGGATGGAGCCCCGCGGACGGCTCATCAAGCACATAGACCACGCCGAAAAGTTCGGAGGTCAGCTGGGTGGCGAGCCGCAGCCGTTGCAACTCGCCGCCGGAGAGGGTGGGGGTGGTGCGGCCCAGGGAGAGGTACCCCAGACCCAGATCGATGATCGGCCGCAGTCTGTTGACGAGCTCTGCGCCCAATCGCGCTGTCGCGGCCAGCTTCTCGACCGAGCGGTCAGGCGATATGCGCGCGTCCTCGACGGCCGCGGGGGCGGATCCTCCGGCGTCGATCCGCGGCCCGGCGTCGCGTCGGTCAGCCTGGCCACCTGTGCGGCCCGCCGACTCAGCCCCGTCGAGAGTTCCGGCAGCTCGCTCGACCGCCTGGTCGATCAGCGTGGAGAGCTCCGCAAGCGGCAGCGCGGAGAGATCTGCGACGTCGAGACCCTCGAACGTCACGGACAGGGCCTCCGGCTTCAGCCGCTTCCCATGGCAGGCAGGGCAGGGAGCGACCGAGAGGAACTCCGCCACGCGTCGCTTCATCGACTCGCTCTTGGAGTTCGCGAACGTGTCCAGGACGTATCGACGAGCTCCGACGAAAGTTCCCGAGTAGCTCGGTTCGACGCCCGCGGCGGTCGCGGCCCGAGCCTCGGCGAGAGTCAGCCGCGAATGGACCGGGACGTACGGCGTCTCCTCGGTGTAGAGGATCCAGTCACGCTCCTCCTTCGGCAGATCCTTCCAGGGCACATCGACGTCGTAGCCGAGGGCGACGAGCACATCGCGCAGCTGATGACCGTGCCAGGCCGTCGGCCACGAGGCGATGGCCCGTTCGCGGATCGTCAGTGAAGGGTCCGGCACCATCGTGTCCTCGGTGACCTCGTACACCCGGCCGATGCCGTGGCACTCCGGGCATGCGCCCTGCACCGTGTTGGCGGAGAAGTCCTCGGCGTAGAGCATCGGCTGATCTTCGGGGTAGTGGCCGGCCCGGGAGTAGAGCATGCGCACCAGCGAGGAGAGCGTGGTGATGCTGCCCACCGAGGACCGCGCACTGCGGCCGCCGCGCTGCTGCTGAAGAGCGACGGCCGGCGGCATGCCCGTGATGGAGTCGACGTCCGGGACGCCGGCCTGGTCGATCAGGCGACGAGCGTAGGGAGCGACGGACTCGAGGTAGCGGCGCTGGGACTCCGCGAACAAGGTTCCGAACGCCAGGGAGGACTTCCCCGAGCCCGAGACGCCGGTGAACACCACCAGCGCGTCGCGAGGCACCGTCAGGTCGATGTCCTGGAGGTTGTGCTCGCGAGCGCCGAGAATCTGCACGTCGGGCTGAACGGGTGAGGAGTCCGACGATGCGGACCTGCGTGCTTCGACCATGTCGGCGAGACTAGCAACGCGTTACACCGATCGGTCGGTGCATGGCCCGGTCCTCCACGTTCCACCTGCCCGTGGTGCCTATCGCCGCAGCCGCGGCGGGCAACTCGGTGGAGGGCGAGGTTCCGTCTGTCCTTTGCTCGAAGAGAGCCGAGGTCGCGGGCGACGGGCATCCGGATGTTCGTGGCACTTCCGCGACCGGGCCATACACAACGGGAGGAGAACGTCATGGCAAGCAGTAACCGCGCCGTGGTGTTCCAGAACGTCAAGGACATGCGCGTCGAGACTCTCGACTTCCCGAAGCTCGAGATGCCGAACGGCAGGAGCGCCCCGCACGGCGTCATCCTCAAGATCGTCGCCACCAATATCTGCGGCTCCGACCTGCACATCTACCGCGGTTCCTTCCCCGTCCCCCAGGGCATGGTGATGGGGCACGAGATGACCGGCGAGGTCGTCGAGATCGGCTCCGACGTCGAGTTCCTCTCCGAGGGCGACCTGGTCTCGGTTCCCTTCAACGTCGCGTGCGGCCGATGCCGCAACTGTCGTGCCCGCCATACCGAGGTGTGCGAGACCGTGAACCCCGACGTGTCCTGCGGCGCCTACGGGTTCAACCTGGGCGACTTCCAGGGTGGGCAGGCGGAGTACCTGTTCGTCCCCTACGCCGACTTCCAGCTGCTCCGCTTCCCGGACAAGGACCAGGCCATGGAGAAGATCCGCGACCTCGCCCTTCTCTCGGACATCCTGCCCACCGCGTTCCACGGCCTCATGGAGGCCGGGGCCAAGCCCGGCTCGACCGTCTACATCGCCGGCGCCGGACCTGTGGGACGCTGCGGCGCCGCGGCGGCCCGTCTTCTGGGTGCGTCCTGCATCATCGTCGGTGACTACCACCAGGACCGGCTGGACCTGATGAAGAACAACGGCTGCGAGACCATCGACCTGAACCAGGACGTGCCGCTGACCGATCAGATCGAGGCCATCCTCGGCGAGCCCATGGTGGACTGCGCCGTCCACTACGTCGGCAACGAGGCACACGGGATCGGTCGCGAAGCCGATGACATGAACCCCGCCCACGCCATCAACCAGGTCATCGACGCCACCCGCGCAGGCGGTGCCACCGGCATCGTCGGCGTCTACGGCCCCGACCCGCTGGCCTCCTCCAAGGCCGAGCAGGAGGGCACCTTCTCGATCGACTTCGGCAAGGCGTGGATCAAGTCGCCTCGGATCTCCGGCGGCCAGGCCCCGATCATGCACTACAACCGTGAGCTGATGATGTCGATCCTCTGGGACCGCATGCCCTACCTCAGCGACATGCTCAACACCAAGGTCATCAGCCTCGATGAGGCCTCCGACGCCTACGCGGCGTTCGATACTGGTGTCTCGGAGAAGTTCATCATCGATCCCCACGGCATGATCCCCGCCTGATCCCGGGCCCGTCATGCACCCGGCCCGCGATCGTCGCTCCAGCGGCGGTCGCGGGCCGGTTCTGTGCACGGATCCTTCGCCGATCCCGTCCTGGACGATGCCCGGCGCGGGCCCGCCTCGGCACGCCCTGCGGGGAGGAGGGTCACGTGGCGCTCTGCGCCACGCGGTGATCGTCTGCGGCATCAGTCCACCGCATCCGGTGGGAGGGGACAGGATCCGGGCTTGCCGTCACCTGCCCCCTCTCCACGGGATGCGGTGGGCGGTGGTCACCGGATGGCGGAGCGGATGGCGGCGGCCGCGGCGGCGACGTCCGATGCGCTGTAGATGGCGCTGCCCGCGACGGCCACGTCTGCTCCCGCCTGCTGGACGGCCTCGACAGAGTCCGCACTGACGCCGCCGGCGACGGAGAACGGGACCGCGGCGGCCTCGCCGGCGGAGAGCAGGGCGTCGAGGCTGTAGCCGTCCTCCGCCTGCTCGTCGAGGCCGGCGTGCATCTCCACGAAGACGGCGCCGAGGGCGACGACCTCTCGGGCCCGTGCGGCCTTGTCGGACACGCCGATCAGATCGACCACGACGCCCTTGCCGTGCTTGGTCGCCGCGGCGACCGCTCCGGCGATCGTGCTGTCACCGGCGACGCCGAGCACGGTGACCAGATCGGCTCCGGCGGAGAAGGCGATGTCAGCTTCCAGCTCGCCGGCATCCATGGTCTTGAGATCG
This sequence comes from Brachybacterium aquaticum, assembly GCF_014204755.1. NCBI lineage: Bacteria > Bacillati > Actinomycetota > Actinomycetes > Micrococcales > Dermabacteraceae > Brachybacterium > Brachybacterium aquaticum. The sequence goes on along the minus strand of NZ_JACHLZ010000001.1, from coordinate 1,866,250 downwards.
GCGAAGACTGTCTTGTCGGGGTGGGCGGCCTTGACCGCCGTGATCGCCGCGAGGCCCTCGCTCTTGATCAGAGGGGTGCCGAGCTCGAGGATGTCGACGTAGGGGGCGGCCTTCGCGGCCAGGTCGAGGGCGGACTCGGTGGTCAGGGTGTCCATGGCGAACTGCAGTCGCATGTCAGGGTGTCTCTTTCTCGTGGTGGTGTGGATGATGGAACGGGGAAGAAAGGTCATTCGAGGTTGGCATGACGGGGCCAGAGCGCATCCGCGCTCTGCCCGCTCCTCTGCCACAGGACGTCGAAGAGAGCGTCGCCGACGAGGACGAGGAGCTGCTCGAAGAGGCTGCCGGCGTACTGGGCCGACTGCTGCTCGGACCGGTCCGTCTTCGTCGCCGCACGGACGACCAGGACGGCGTGGGACAGCAATGCAAGCGGTGACTCGGGGTCGGTCGTGATCCCGATGACGCGGGCACCGACGGATCTCGCCGTCTCAGCCGCGCTCACCACCCCCGAGGTCGTCCCGGAACCGCTGGCGGTCAGGAGCAGGTCGCCCTCTCCGATCGCCGGGGTCGTCGTCTCACCTACTACGTGGACCTGCAGCCCGAGGTGCATGAGGCGCATGGCCGTCATCCGCAGCGCGAGCCCGGAGCGTCCGGCGCCGTGGACGAAGACTCGCCGGGCGTCCGCTGTCAGCTCGACGGCGGCCGCGAGCGCGGGCGCGTCGGGAAGGGCAGCTGCCCCCTCGATCTCGTTGACGATCCGCGTCAGCGAATCCTGAATACCTCGTTCTTCCATGTGGACCATCTTGGGCCGGTCCGCGGTGCTTCACTGCTGCCCGATGAGCGGGGCGCCCCCTTCGATCGGGTGGGCCTCCCAGGTCGGGCTAGAGTGGCGGAGTGAGCGACCTCCCTACCCCGCTGGAACGTGCCCGCTCCCTGTCGCGGGACCGTGCCCTGTCCGAGCAGGCTGATCAACATGCGATCACCCTCGAATCGATCCTCGCCGTGCTCCGCTCCGGCCGACTCGCGGATGCGGCCGCGCGCAGGGAGGCCACGGAGATCGCCTCCTCCGCGCTCATCCGTGCTCGTTCGGTCCACGAGCAGCAGGAGAGCGTGCTCGAGCCGGTGGCGGAGGCGTTCTCGCGCCTGCGCACCGAACTGCGTCCCCTGATCCGCTCCGGGCCGCTGCACGTCCAGTTCGCCGAGCCTCCTGCGCGAGGGCGGGCGCTGCCGGGCCCGGTCGCTCGGGAAGCCCGCGCCATCTCCCGCACAGCAGTGCTCTCGCTCATGGACCGCGCGGACGCTGCACGCGCCCGGGTCGGCTGGGACTGCGATGGCCGCAACCTGCTGATGGAGGTCCGTGACGACGGGGGAATCGCGGTGACGGCGCACGACGACACACTGCGTCCGATCGCGGAACGAGTGGCGGCGCTCGACGGAACCATGGACGTGGAGACGACCCCGGGCTGGGGGACGACGCTGCGGATCGAGATCCCGCTGGACCCACCCAGCGCAGCGCTCACCGTGGAGGGCGCCGAGGAGCTCACCGACCGCGAGAAGCAGGTGCTTCGCCTGGTCGCGACCGGGATCTCGAACCAGCGCATCGGCGATCAGCTCGGGATCACGGCCAACACGGTGAAATACCACGTGGCCAACCTGCTGCGGAAATACGGTGCCCGCACGCGCGCCGAGCTCGCAAGCATCACTCACTCCCCTGATGCGCACCATCCGAGGTCCCCGACTCGATAGCGGGCCGCGGTCCGGACATCGGCTGCGGTGCCCCGATCTGGCATCCTGCGCGGCAGATCCCACCATCGCCGGTCGGCCGGCGCTGCGAGCGGCAGCCCCCGCGACACGTTCTCGGGCTCCGAGCTCGCGCCACCGTCATCCCGCCGACCAGCCCCTGGGTGCGCCTCGGGACCGAGCCGCGGCGCGCCCCCGGGTGGGCGGGCACGAGGCTCACATCAGACCGTGCTCCTCGAGAAGCTGGCCGATCTCCCCGTGCTCGAGCCTGCCCCGCAGGTAGCTGCGCAGCGCGGCCGGGCCAGGCATCTCCACCTTCTCGCCATCGCGCATGCGCGCCGCGGCCTCGAGGAGGTCGCGCACGTCGTACGTGGAGCCCCAGGTCTCCGGCACGCCGCGCTCCACGTCGAGGAGCTCGTAGACGGCCTCCATGCCGGTGCGCACCGAGTACTCGGTGGTGAAGATCGTGTCGCGGCCGGTCTCCGCGAACTGCCCGAGGAACGCGAAGTTCTGGGCGCCCTCCGGGACGACCCGGGGCCGATCCCCCGCGCGGCGGGGCATGAAGAAGCTCGTCACATAGGGCATCATCACCGGCACGCATCGGGCACCGGTCGCCGCGAGCTCAGGGATCTCCTCCACGGGCACGCCCAGGTGGTAGAGCCATTCCTGGGTGATCTCCTCGCCGGTGCACTGCGCCAGGGGCTTCTTCACGTAGTCGCCCTCGACGTCGACGAACAGGCCGTAGACCCAGACGACGATCTGATCCTTCGGCTGCTTCTTGAAGTGCGGCTGCCGATTGACCGTCCAGCTCAGCAGCCAGGAGGAGTCCTCGGCGGTGACGATGCCGCCGGTGACCACGCGGCCGCTGAACGGATCGCGCTGGGCGATCCGCTCGATGTAGGCCGGGATGCGCTGATCGAGCGTCGTCACGGTGGCCGACTCCCACTTCGTCTCCTCGATCGAGGAGCAGAAGACCTCCGGGCGCCCGAACGACGCGTCCTTCTTCGCGATCCGCTTCCACAGGTCCCAGGCCGGGGCCGGGCCCTCATTGAGCACAGCGGGGGTGTGGTGGTCACCGTCATCGGAGTTGTCCACGAGCGAGCCGATCGTCATCAGGGCGAGGTCGTGCTCACCGAGCTCGATGGTCTCCTCGGCGCCCTCGCGGCGGCAGTGGACGGCCGTCGCGCGGATCTCGCCGTTGCGGTGCGCGAAATCCACATCGAGGACCTCGGTGCCGGACTGGAAGACGACGCCATGCTCGGCGAGGTAATGCATGAGCGGCAGGACGAAGGACTCGTACTGGTTGTACTTCGTGAACTTCAGCGCCGTGAAATCGGGTAGTCCGCCGATGTGGTGGACGAAGCGGTGGAGATAGAGCTTGAACTCGAGCGCGGAGTGCCATTCCTCGAAGGCGAACATCGTCCGCCAGTACATCCAGAACGGCGAGTCGAGGAACTCACGGCCCATGACCTCGTCGATGCGCTTGCCCTCCATCTCCGCGCGCTCGGCGAGAAAGATCTTGAGCAGGTCCTTCTGCGCCCGCTTCGGCAGGTCGAAGCGGCCATCGTGCCCCGCGTCCTCTCCCTGACGGACGGTGGCCCGGCGCAGCGAGTAATTGGGGTCGTCCTTGTTGAGCCAGTAGAACTCGTCGAGCACGGAGGCGTCCTCGAGCTCGAGAGAGGGGATGGAGCGCATCATGTCCCACAGGCACTCCATGTGGTCCTCCAGCTCCCGGCCGCCACGGATGACGAAGCCCTTGTCCGGCACGTCGAGCCCGTCGAGCGCACCGCCGGCGATGTCACCCTTCTCGAGGATCGTGACGTTGGCACCGGGAACCCCGGCGTCGCGGATCAGGAAGACGGCCGCCGCGAGCCCGGCCAGCCCGCTGCCGACGATGTAGGCCTTCGTCTCCTGGGCGTGCCGTGCGGGGCGGGGGCGCGCGAACGCCTCGTAGTTACCTGCCGTGTGCTGCATGGTCCATCCTTCCCGACGCGTGCCGGACGGCGGTCGTCCGGGCTCAATATTGAGTGTACTCAATACTGAGTCGACTACAATGGATGTATGGGAACTCAGGACGCCATGAGGCGGGGGTCGTCGGCGCGCCCGGGCAGGCGCGAGCAGGCGAAGGCGGACAAGCGCGCCCGCATCCTCGCCGCCGCGCGCGCACTCTTCGAGGAGCGAGGATTCCAGCGGACCTCGATGAGCGAGGTCGCGCGCGCGGCCGACGTGGCTGAGGGGACCGTCTTCCAGTACGCGGCGACGAAGACCGACCTGCTGATGATGGTCGTCGATGCGCTCTGGGGAGCCCACGAACAAGCGATGACCACCCCTGCGCGCGCCACGTCCGCCGCGCCCGGTGGAGTCGCGGCGGCGCCGCCGGCAGGGGAGACCGCTGACCAGATCGCGGCGCTCGTCTCGCCGCTCGTCGCCGCGATGCGCCGCTGGCCCGAGCCCGCGACATGGGTCGCCCGCGAGATCCTCTTCGGTGCGGAGATGCCGCACCGCCGGCAGGTCCTCGACCATGTCGATCGCCTCGAGGAGCAGATCGCCGCGCGCCTGCGGGACAGCCGGGCCGACACCTCAGGCGCGGTCGCCGTGGCGCAGGACGGGGCGGCCGGAGCTGCCGGCGGGGCCCCCGGCGAGGTCGAGGCGACCGGCGCCCGGCTCATCGTCACCGGGGTGCTGGCCGAGCTCAACCGCTCCCGACAGGGGCGCAACGAGAGCGAGAACGTCGATGCGGCTCTGCGTCAGCTCATCGACCTCGTGGTGGCAGGGGCGAGCGCCTCACGGTGACAGGGGGCCATCCCTTCGACACCGCTATCACCAGGCCCGATACGTTGACGAGCGCGCCCTCGGCGTGCCGTGCAGAGCGCTCGCACCGCCCGCGTCCCACCGTGTTCCGGGTTCGCGGATCGGCCTCAGGCCTTCGCCGCCTGGGTGCGGCCCCCGCGACGGCTGGATTCCAGCATCTCGGTCAGGGAGCGCGCGTCATAGCTGCCCACCATCCGACAACCATCGACGAAGAAGGTCGGGGTCATCTTGGCGCCGCTCGCCTCCGCGCTCGCGATGTCCCGCTGGACCCTCGCAGCAACCTCCTCGCTGTCGAGATCCTCGATGAACGCCTCGACATCGAGGCTCAGCTCAGCCGCGTAGCCGATGAGATCCTCCCTCTCCAGCGCGTCCTGCCGAGTGAACACGAAGTCGAGCCAGGGCCAGAACATCTTCTGCTTCGCGGCCGCCTCGGCGGCCCGTGCGGCGAGGGGGCCGTGAGGATGGTGAGGCAGATGCCGCACGACGTAGCGCAGATCGTCACCGAAGCGCCCGTGCAGATCTTCCCATGAGCCAGTGGCGTGCGCGCAGTACTCGCACTCGAAGTCCACGAACTCCACGAGGGTGAGCCGGGCGTCCTCCGGTCCGCGGATGTGATCCACCTCGGGGTCCACCGGAGGGTCGAGCGTCATCGGGAGATCCGCCGTCTCCTCTCCCCACCGACGGGCCGCGACCTTGAAGATCAACCAGCCCAGAACAGTGGCCAGCACCATCGCCACGAGCACGCCCAGTGTCGCCTGGCGCCCCAGATCCGAGGAGGAGTCGAAAGCGAGGCTGATGACCAGCAGCGACACGGTGAAACCGATGCCCGAAAGTGCTGCCCCGCCGAACACGCTGCCCATTCCGACTCCTTCCGGCAGTCGGCCTGCGCCCATCCGCACGGCGAGAGCGTTGCGATCCCGATCCCGAGGAGCTTGCCGAGCACGAGCCCCGCGATGACGCCCCACGGCACAGGCGAGCCCAGGGAGTCGGCCACCACTCCGCCGCCCAGGTCGACCCCGGCATTGGCCAGAGCGAAGATCGGCACGACCAGCAACGCCGTGGGGAGACGGAGGTACTCGTGCAACCGCTCGTTGACCGACACGCCCTTGGACAGCCCCCGGCCGACAGCACGCGCCGAGGAAGCGCTCGGGGATTGCCAGAAGTCGCGGAACAGCTGCCGGGCGGCGACCACCTCCTGCCGTTGCGTCGGGTAGGCCGGGATCAGAAGGCCGGCGATCATGCCCGTCAGCGAGGCGTGGATGCCGGAGGACAGAGTCGCCAGCCACAGCACGATGACGATCCCCACGTACGGAGCGGCACTCCACTGCCGGGAACGGCCCACCGGCCACAGGGCGACGAGGCAGCCGAGAGCGACCAGCAGCGGGACGGGCCGGATCTCGTCGCTGTAGAAGACGCCGATGATCGACACCGCGAGGAAGTCGTCGACCACCGCGAGGGTCAGGAGGAAGACGCGCAGCTGCCCGGAGAGCCGGGGGCCGACGATCGCGAGAGCACCGAGCATGAACGCCGTGTCCGTGCCGACGACCGCTCCCCACCCGCGAAGCCCCTCGCCACCGGACGCGCCGACGACCAGGACGTACACCAGCGCGGGCAACGCCACACCCGCGACGCCCGCGATCGCCGCCAGACGGGCGCGACTGCTGTCCCGGAGGGCCCCGTGCGCGAACTCCTGGCGCACCTCGAGACCCACGACGAAGAAGAACACGACCATCAGGCCGTCGTTGATCCAGTGGTGCAGATCCAGATGCAGGCCGAACGGGCCGACGTCGATCCCCACGCTCTGTTGCCACAGCTCGACATAGAAAGAGGAAAACGGCGAGTTCGCCCAGAGGAGAGCGAAGGCCGTGACGACGATGAGCAGCGCGGCCGAGCCCGACTCCGTGCGGAGCCTTCCGGCTATTCCGCGCGGGGGCGAGGTTGAGTGGGACACGGCGCGATTCTGCCTGTATCTGCTGGCTGGCGCCACTGGGTCGGACCGGGTCCGATGCCGCTGCTGTTCGGGTCCGAGGGAGTGGACGGGCGGCCGTGGGAGACCCATCCCCAGCTGCGCGCGAGGTGCGTGCGGCTCGTGCAAGAGCCCCCGCGGGAGTTCCCCTCCCACCCCGCCGCAGCGGTCGCGACCGCTCGGCAGGACGGCGTCCCGTGGGGCCCGTGCGGCGCTGTCCGGCGCAGGACGATGTCGACCACGGGACTCGTCGGGGTGTCACCAGCGCAGGGACGGCCGAGGTCAAGCGATCGAAGGCGGAGAACGAGCAGCTGTGCGCGGACCAGGAGACGCTCCGCCCGGCCTCAGTTCTCTTCGCGGCGAGCTCGACCCGCGCAACCAGCGATCTTGGCGTTCGGCGACGTGATGAAAGGCGATGGCTGCGCGGAGCTGCCGGGCCTGGAGGCCTCAGGCCCGTATCGCAGGCCGCGCCGTCATCGATGCCCTGGTTTAGGACAGGATCCGCGATCCAGTCACGCCAATGACGGATCGGCGAGATCACTGCCACCTTGTCGAGCTACCTTATCGAGAACCGGTGGATGTGGCCTCCATCACGACCTGCTGCACCGGGAATGAACCTGATCGGATCAGAGTTGAGTCGGGTGCACTCAAGAACGGAGCTGCTGAGATTGACATCGTCGATCCAGGGTTCTCTACTTGAGTCCGTACAGCTCAAGTCTTGCCGTCGACCACTGTCGGCAGCGAAGATCCCGTGCGGCGCATCCGTCGCAGAAAGGCAGGCACACATGTCCCGTGTCGTCGGAATCGACCTCGGCACCACCAACTCCGCCGTCGCTGTCCTCGAGGGTGGTCAGCCCACCGTCATCGCGAACGCCGAGGGCTCCCGCACCACCCCGTCGGTCGTGGCCTTCTCCAAGCAGGGCGAGGTGCTCGTCGGCGAGGTCGCCAAGCGCCAGGCCGTCACCAACGTCGACCGCACCATCGCGTCCGTCAAGCGCCATATGGGCACTGACTGGACCCAGGAGATCGACGGCAAGAAGTACACCCCGCAGGAGATCTCCGCCCGCATCCTCGGCAAGCTCAAGAAGGACGCCGAGTCCTACCTCGGCGAGCCCGTGACCGATGCGGTCATCACCGTCCCGGCCTACTTCTCCGACTCCGAGCGTCAGGCCACCAAGGACGCCGGCACCATCGCCGGTCTGAACGTTCTGCGCATCATCAACGAGCCCACCGCCGCGGCGCTCGCCTACGGCCTCGAGAAGGGCAAGGACGACGAGCAGATCCTGGTCTTCGACCTCGGCGGCGGCACCTTCGACGTGTCCCTGCTCGAGGTGAGCAAGGACGAGGAGGGCTCCACCATCCAGGTCCAGGCCACCGCCGGTGACAACCGCCTCGGCGGCGACGACTGGGACCAGAAGATCGTCGACTGGCTGATCTCGCAGGTGAAGAACAAGGAGGGCGTGGACCTGGGCAAGGACCGCATCGCCCTGCAGCGCCTCAAGGAGGCCGCGGAGCAGGCGAAGAAGGAGCTGAGCTCCTCCACCTCCACCACCATCTCCCTGCAGTACCTCTCGATGACCGAGAACGGCCCGTTGCACCTGGACGAGAAGCTGACCCGCGCGCAGTTCGAGGACATGACCTCGGACCTGCTCGAGCGCACCAAGGCCCCCTTCCACCAGGTCATCAAGGACGCCGGCATCAAGGTCTCCGACATCGACCACGTGGTCCTCGTCGGAGGCTCGACCCGCATGCCCGCGGTGACCGAGGTCGTCAAGGAGCTGACCGGCGGCAAGGAGCCCAACAAGTCCGTGAACCCGGACGAGGTCGTCGCCGTGGGCGCCGCGCTCCAGGCTGCGGTGATCAAGGGCGAGCGCAAGGACGTCCTGCTCATGGACGTCACCCCGCTCTCCCTCGGCATCGAGACCAAGGGCGGCGTGATGACCAAGCTCATCGAGCGCAACGCGGCCATCCCGACGAAGACCTCCGAGGTGTTCTCCACCGCCGAGGACAACCAGCCCTCCGTGGCGATCCAGGTGTTCCAGGGCGAGCGTCAGTTCACCCGGGACAACAAGCTCCTCGGAACCTTCGAGCTGACCGGCATCGCGCCGGCTCCGCGCGGCATCCCGCAGATCGAGGTCACCTTCGACATCGACTCCAACGGCATCGTGCACGTGACCGCGAAGGACCGCGGCACCGGCAACGAGCAGTCCATCCAGATCACCGGCGGCTCGGCCCTGTCCGACGAGGACATCGACCGCATGGTGAAGGACGCCGAGGCCCATGCGGCCGAGGACGAGGAGCGCCGCAAGAACGCCGACGCCCGCAACACCCTCGAGCAGCTCGTCTATCAGGGCGAGAAGCTGCTCAAGGACAACGCGGACAAGGTGCAGGACGCCGAGCGGACCACCGCCGAGGACGCCATCAAGGCGGCCAAGGACGAGCTGGTCAAGGAGGACGCCGAGACCTCGGACCTCGAGGCCAAGCGCGATTCCCTGAACGAGGCCCTGCAGGCCGTGGGCACCGCGATCTACTCGCAGGCTCAGGAGTCCGAGGGCGCCGCGGAGGGCGAGAGCACGTCGTCGTCCGACGACGATGACGTGGTCGACGCCGAGATCGTGGACGAGGACGAGGAGAAGAAGTGATGACCGAGAACCCCAGCACTCCCGACGACGCCCAGCGCCCCGAGGGCGAGCCGCGGTTCTCCTTCACCGACAAGCGGAAGGTGAACCCCGAGGACGGCTCCGTCCGTCCCTCGGGGGACGCCCCCGCCGACGGGGGCCAGGGCCCCACCGAGCCCGTCGACCCGATCGACGCCGAGGCCGCCACGCTCTTCGAGCAGGCCGCCGCGGAGAGCGCGGAGGGCGGGGCGGATGCCCCGGCCGACGCCCGACGGGTCGCCGAGCTCGAGGGCAGGGTCGTGGAGCTCACCGAACAGCTCAAGCGCGACCAGGCCGAGTACGTCAACTCGCGCCGGCGCATCGAGGGCGCCGCGACCGCCTCCCAGGAGGCCGCGATCGCCAAGGTGGTCACCTCGCTGATCCCCGTGCTCGACGACGTGGAGCTGGGCCGCCAGCACGGCGACATCGCCGAGGGCACCCCGTTCCACTCGATCGCCCAGAAGCTCGTCGAGGTCCTCCGCTCCCACGGCCTGACCCGCTTCGGCGAGGTCGGCGAGGAGTTCGACCCCACCCTCCACGAGGCGCTCATGCACGAGCAGGCCGACGACGTCGACACTGCGACGGTCTCCCTGGTCATGCAGCCCGGCTACAAGCTGGGCGAGCGGGTGCTGCGCCCCGCGCGGGTGGGCACCAAGGGCCCCGCCTGATCGGCGAGCCCGACCTCCGATGACGGCGGGGCCGTGCGGTCCCCGCGACCGACCGGCCCCGCCGCCGTCATCCCCCAAGACATACGCAGAAGCACCTGACGCTCCCGGAAGGAGGCGCACATGTCCCAACAGGACTGGCTCGACAAGGACTTCTACGCGGTCCTCGGCGTCTCCAAGGACGCCGACCCGCAGGAGATCAAGAAGGCCTACCGCAACCAGGCCAAGAAGTACCACCCCGACCGCCACCCCGACGATCCGAAGGCGGAGGAGAAGTTCAAGGAGATCGGTGAGGCCTACTCGGTCCTCAACGACGCCGAGCAGCGCCAGCAGTACGACGCGATCCGCGCCATGGGCTCCGGCGGCGCCCGCTTCTCCGCAGGCCAGGGAGGCCCCGGCGGTGCCGGCTTCGAGGACATCTTCTCCGCGATGTTCGGCGGCGCGGACGGCGGACGCACGAGCTTCGGCGGCGGTGCCGGCGGTGGCGCGCAGCCCGACCTCGACGACCTGCTGAAGATGTTCGGCGGCCAGGCGGGCGGCTTCGGTGGGGGCGGCCGGCCGACCGGCTTCCAGCCGAACCCCGCCCAGGGCCAGGACATCTCCGCCCGGACCCGTATCAGCTTCCGCGATGCGGCGCTCGGCACGGAGATCCGCCTGACCGTGGACGGCCGCACCGTCACCGCCCGCATCCCCGCGGGCGTGCACGACGGGCAGAAGATCCGCCTGCGCGGCAAGGGCCGCCCCGGCCACGGTGGCGCACCGGCCGGCGATCTGCTGCTGACCCTCGATGTCGACGAGCATCCCGTGTGGAGCGCCGACGGCGCGAACCTGCGCCTGACCGTCCCGGTCCGCTTCGACGAGGCCGTGCTCGGCACGACCCTGTCGGTGCCGCTGCTGGACGGCGGGACCATCTCGATGAAGGTGCCCGCCGGCACCCCGTCGGGCCGCACCCTGCGCGTGCGCGGCAAGGGGCTGGTCACCAAGAAGGCGACCGGCGACCTGCTGGTCACCGTCCAGGTCGCCGTGCCGACCCACGTGGAGGGCAAGGCCAAGCGGGCCGTCGAGGAGCTCCGCGACGCGCTCGCGGACGAGGATCCCCGCGCGGGCCTCGCGGCCGCCGCCGCGAGCTGAGAGGAGCCCCGGCCATGGCACCGCAGCAGCGCATCGACGACCGCGCCCCGGTCTTCGTCATCTCGGTGGCCGCCGAGCTCTCCGGCATGCACCCCCAGACCCTGCGCCAGTACGACCGGCTCGGCCTCGTCGTGCCCCAGCGCACGCGCGGCCGGGGCCGGCGCTACTCGACCCGGGACATCATGCGGCTGCGGGAGATCCAGTCGATGTCCCAGGACCAGGGCATCAACCTCGCCGGCATCAAGCGGATCCTCGAGCTGCAGGACGAGGCGAGCGAGCTTCGCGAGCAGCTCACCCGCGTGCGCGAGGCGCTCGAGGCAATGACCCCCGCCCAGCGTCGCGTCTTCGCCGCCGACCGGGACGGCGAGATCAGCGCCCTGCGCCGCGGCGAGCGGCCGCGCCGCAGCAGCTCCAGCGGTGCGCTCGTGGTGTGGCGGCCGAACCGTCGGCCCTGACCGGGCCCGGCGCTCCCCGTCCGCCTCGCGCCTAGCGCTTTCGCCGCAGACGGCGATGGGGCTGCGCGCCGACGAGCGCGTAGATCTCCTGGATCTGCCGCGCGACCTGCAGCAGGTCGACCGACTCCGCAGCCTGGCGCCCCGCTTCCCGCAGGTCCACCAGCTCGCCGTCCAGCAGGGCGGCGAGCTTCGTCGCGACCCGGTCGGGGAAGCCGGGGTCGTCACCGCTGACCTGGTGGGTCAGCACCCCGTCGGGCATGGCGTCGCGGTAGATCGGGATGCCGCGCACGAGGGTGGGCGTCCCGCACGCCAGCGCTTCCCACAGCACGATCCCCTCGGTCTCCTCCTTGGTGAGGAAGCAGAACGCATCGGCCCCGCAGTACGCCTCGCGCAGCTGCTCGGGGCGCACGTAGCCGGGGAACTGGGCGTTGGAGGGGGCGGTGCGCAGGGCATGCTCGACCTCGGAGGTGAGCAGGCGCTCATCCGTGCGGCCGTACCAGACGAAGGTCGTGTGCGGCATGCACCGTGCGACCTCCACCCAGTCCAGGATCCCCTTGCGCACCAGCTGCATGCCGACGCTGACCACCACGGTCGAGGTCGGGCCGAGGCCGAGGGACTCGCGAAGACGTCCGCGCGCCTCGGGATCGGGGCGGAAGAACCGGGTGTCCACGCCGTTGGAGAGCACGCGGATCGGGGCGGTGAGGCCGTACTTCGGGGCGGCGATCAGATCGCGGGAGTAGGTGCTCGGGGTGACCACCAGGTCGCCGCGGCGGTAGATGTGCGAGATCCAGCGGCGGAACAGCGGCGCGAGCCGGTTCGAGCCGGGGAAGGAGTCGCGGAAGTCGTCCTCCGTGGAGTGCGCCCACACGAGCACCGGGCGCCGCCACAGCCGCGCCCAGCGGGCGAGAACGGGCGTGTCCGGGAAGGGGGTGTTCAGGTGCACCACGTCGAAGGGGCGCAGCGGGTTCGTGACCACGACGTGGCCGAGCGAACGCACCGCGGACTCCTGGTGGCGGATGGCCGCGCCGATCCCGGACTCCTTGGCGAGGGAGGCGAGGCCTCGGGGCATGAGCACGCGCAGCGGCTCATCGGGGCGCACGTCGCGGCGCGGATGGCGGCCAGGCACGACGGTGTGCAGGGCATGGTCGGCCCAGCGCACCGCCGGGTCCCAGGGGCGGCGGGGGCGCCGGACGGCGCGGGTCTTCATCAGCATGTCGGAGTCCTTCTCACCAGGGCAGGAACCGCAGCAGCAGGGCGCTGACACCGAGCCCGTACGCGATCAGGGCCCACGGCTTGCACAGCAGGATGATCAGGGCGTAGGTGCGCCACCGCACGCGGGTGGTCCCGGCGATGTAGCAGAGCAGGTCGTCGGGGGCGACCGGGAGGGCGATCGCGGTGGCGAAGGCCCGCGTGAAGTGCGCGCTGCGCGTCCAGCCGAGGAACTTCTCGACCGTGCGCACGCCGAACATCCGCTCGATGAGGTCCAGCCCCACATGGCGGCCGATCGCGAAGTTCATCATCGAGCCCGCGCACACGGCGACGTAGTTGTATAGCGTCCCCTCGACCGGACCGAACAGCACGGGACCGGCGATCACCAGCAGCCCGCCCGGCACGATCGGGAACACGACCGAGGCGGCGGAGACGACGAGGAACGCGACGGGCCCCCAGGCGCCGAGGGAGTCGATGAAGGCCTGCAGGTTCACCAGGGAGCGCAGCACCCCCGTGTCCAGTCCCCACACGACCATGGCGATGCTCGCGGCGAGGCCCAGCAGCGGCGAGAGCCGCACCGCGATGAGCAGCGGGTCGCGGCGGCGCGGGGCGGTCTCCGCGGCCGAGCCATCGGCGGCGGGGGCCGTCGGGGAGGCGGGGGCTGTCGAGGTCGCAGGCGCCGTCCGGACGGCCGGGGCGGGAGCCGGGGAGGTGGACTTCCGCGAGGGCAGCGACGGTGCGGAGGGCACCGCCACCACCGGGATCGTGCCGGTGTGCGTGCTCATGCGCTCACCGCCGTCCGGGCGATGATCTGCGGCGGGCGACGCCGCAGGATCTGTTGGTACACGTCCAGCACTCCGCGGCCGAACTCCCGCGCCCCGCAGGTCGCGCGGGCGTGGGCGAGCGCGGCGGCGGACATCTCCTCCCGCAGCATCGGGTCGTCCAGCAGTGCGGACAGGTGCGCGGCGAACTGCGCGGCGTCCTGGTACTGCCAGCCGGTGCGGCCCTCGAGGACCACGGCGGCGAGCGAGGGGTCGCGGTGGCACAGCAGTGGCAGGCCGCAGGCGAGGGCCTCGATGAAGGTCAGTCCCTGGGTCTCGCTGAGCGAGGCGCTGACGAACACGTCCCCGAGGCGGTACCAGCGCTGGACCTCCGAGGGGTCCACGACGCCCACGAACCGCACCCGCTCCTGCAGGCCGAGCTGCGCCGTGCGCTCCTCGAGCTCCTCCCGGTAGGGGCCGTCACCGACCAGCATCAGCACCGCATCGGCACGGTCCGCGGCGGCGACCATGTCGAGGACCTCGTCGAGGTTCTTCTCCTTGGCCAGGCGTGAGACGGAGATCAGCACCTTCTGGTCCGGGGCGATCCGCAGGCGCTCGCGCAGCACGCGCACGTCCTCGTGCTCGGCAGGGGTGCGGGCGGCGCGGAAGCGCTCGAGGTCCAGCCCCGTGGGGATGATGTGGACGGGGGAGTGGACCCCGTAGCCCTCGAGCAGGCGCGCGACCTTCGCCGTCGGCACCACCACCGCGTCGGTCCCGTCGAGCACGCGGCGGGAGAAGGACTCCACGACCTTGCGGCCGACGGTCTTCGAGGGCGAGTAGTAGTGCGTGTAGTCCTCGTAGATGGTGTGGTACGTGTGCACCAGCGGAACGGAGAGGGTGCGGGCGATGCGACGGGCCCACATGTAGGTGGAGAACTCGCACTGGGAGTGGATGACGTCCGGCCGCCAGCGCAGGATGTCGCGCAGCACGCGGCGGCTGGCGGGCATGCCGATCCGGGCGCGGTCGTAGACCATCGCCGCGGAGACCGAGCCGATGCGGTAGACGCCCGGCTCATGACGGGTGCGCAGTCCCTGGGAGAGGGTGAGGACCCTCACGTCGCAGCCCAGGGCGATGAGCTCGCGGCGCAGGGTCTGCACCGAGGCGACGACGCCGTTGATGACGGGCTCCCACCAGTCGGTGGTGATCAGCACGCGCAGCGGGCGGGTGGTCTCAGCGGCCGGCCAGGGGGCGGGGCGCCATCTTCCGAGGTTCACGCCTCGAGCCTGGCAGACCGTCCCGCCGTCCGCCTCCGCCGTGCGCAGGAGGGGGGTCAGACCCAGGTCTGATCCTTCCGCCGTCCGCAGGTCGCGGCTGGTCCTGGAGCTCATGGCTCGAGCCTACGACCGCCCCCTGGGTGCTGATACGGGGCGCGCCCGAGTCGACATGGGGAGTTTCCCTCTGGTGCGTCAGTTCGTCACCTGGTAACGGGCAGTGAAGTCCGCGGAGCCGAGCTGCTGGGAGAAGATCGCGAAGCGCGCGCCGATGTGCAATGCGCCCTGCTCCACGCCGAGCGTCTCGACCGGCATCGCATGCACGGAGAACTGGTAGCGGTGCGGGGCACCGGCGGGCGGGTTCGGGCCGTCGTAGCCGACGTTCCCGTAGTCGTTCACGGCCTGCTTCAGCGAGGCGTCGTCGCGGGCGAGGCCGAGCGGCAGCGAGGTGACGTCGGCCGGGATGTCCCATGCGACCCAGTGCCAGAACCCGGAGCCGGTGGGCGCATCGGGGTCGTAGCAGGTGATCGCGAAGGACTTCGTGCCCTCCGGGGCGTCGCTCCAGGCGAGGTCGGGGGAGAGGTTCTCCCCGCCGAGATCCTCGACCAGCTGCTGGGCGCCCACCACCGACCCCGCAGGGATCGCGGAGGAGACGAGGGCGAAGGTCTGCTCGGGCTCGGTGACGTTCTCGGGCGCGTTGTCGGTCATGCAGATCAGACTAGGCCGGGCCGGGTCTTCTTTCGAGCGGTTCCGCGGAACTGCTCGGGGCGCGGCCGGGCCGCCGGCACCGGCGGGTGGCGTCGGCGGGCGGGCCTGCTCAGAATCCGTCGGCCGACGGGCGCGGGTAGTGCTGGAGGAACTTCTTCACCTGGTTCAGCTTCGCGGCCTGGACGTAGAAGCGGCGCTTCGGGCCCTCGACCTCGTAAGCCAGCGGGTGCACGGTGCGACGCCGGCCGATGGCCTGCACCCGCGCACGCAGATCCGGGTCGATGATGTAGCGGCGCAGCAGCTGCCACGGCACGATCGAGTAGAGGATCTCCTCGCGCGGCACGAGGCGCGTCATCTCGCGCTGCTCGACGAGGTCGGCGACCACGGGCTCGGCGACGTTCGCGCCGGCGGCGGTCATGTAGTAGTTGTTGCGGCCGATGCGGGGGTTGACCTCGAAGAACTTGGCGACCCCGTCGCGCGGGTCGATCTTCACGTCGAAGTTCGCGTAGCCGCGGTAGCCGGAGTGCTGCAGGAAGCGCACCGACTGCTCGAACACCTCGGGCAGGTCGGTGGTGAACATCGCCGCCGGGTTCCCGAGCGCGCCGGGGGTGTGCTCCTCGAGCAGCACCTGCGCGCCGCCCAGCAGGGTCACCTCGCCGCGGGTGTCGACGTAGGCGGTCACCGACAGCATCGCCGTGTCGTCGCCGGGGATCATCTCCTGGACCACGAAGCGGTCCTGGTAGCCGGCCGCGGTCAGTCGGCCCACGAGGTCCACGAGCTGGGCGCGATCGGCGATCTCGAAGACCTTGCGCTTGCCGGGGAAGGAGACGGCGCTGTACGCGGAGGAGCGGGAGGCCTTGGCGACCACGGGCCAGCCCAGGTGCAGCTCGGGCACCTCGGGGGCGGTGCCGCCCTCGAAGTCCAGCACCACGGTGCGCGGGGTGGGCACGTCGATCTCGGCGCACATCTGGGAGAACGTGGCCTTGTCCGCGACCGCGGCGAGCACGTCGTCGTCCAGCAGCGGCAGGTGGTAGAACTCGCCGAGCTCCTCGCGGTGGGCGGCCAGCAGCGCGACCAGGAAGTCGGCGTTCGCCAGCAGCACCGGGCGGGTGCCGCCGGGGCGGGCGGCCTTGTCGCGGCCCACCTGCAGCAGCGCGGCGATCATCTCGTCCTCGGTGGCGCTCATCCCGAGCTCGACGGTCTTCAGGATGGTGCTGTCGGCGACGGGACCGGCGACCTTGCGGGTGACGACGGTGGAGACCACCCCGTAGCGCTCGTGGAAGGCGCGGGCCAGAGCGTAGATGCCGATGTCGCCGCCCAGGAGCACCAGGTCGACCTCGGGCGTCGACGCGGCGACGTAGGGGTGGGCAGGGGTGTCGGGCATCAGGGGTCCTTTCGGGATCCGGGCTCAGAACCCGGTGTCGGTGGGGCGCGGGTACACGGCCCGGTACTTGCGCACGAAGTTCGCTCCGGAGATCACCGAGTAGGCCCGCAGCCACAGGCCCTCGGGACGGTACCGGAAGGGGTTGCGCAGGCCGCGGCGGGCGACCTGCTTCACGTGCGCGCGCAGCGCGGGGTCACGCACGTACGAGAGCACCAGGCGCAGCGGCAGGATCGTGTAGAGGATCGGGGCGGTCACGACGACCTGGTCGATGTCGCGGTCGTGCAGGCGGTCCTCGACGACGTGGCGGGCCACCGGCTCCCCGGCGGCGGTCACGTAGTAGTTGTTGCGGCCGATGCGGGGGTTGATCTCGAAGAAGCACTCCCGGCCGGTGCGGGGGTCGACCTTCACGTCGAAGTTCGCGAAGCCCACGTAGTCCACCGCGTCCAGGAACTTCTCCGCGGCGGCGGTGAGGGTGGGGAAGTCGCCGGTGACCATCGCGGCCGGGCGGCCCAGCGCCTCGGGCGTGTGCTCGCCGAGCAGCACCTGCGCCGCGCACAGCAGCGTCACCTTCCCGCGGCTGGAGCGGTAGGCGGTGATGGAGCGCTGGGCGGTGTCGTCGCCCTCGATGAGCTCCTGGAACAGGAATCGGCCGGTGAAGCCGGACTCGCGCAGGCGGCGCACCAGGTCCTGCTGCTCCGCGGGGGTCTCCAGGAAGAACACCTTCTTCTTCCCGGGGAAGTCGACGTGGTGGTACTCGGCGGTGTTCGCGGCCTTGCCCACCACCGGGTAGGACCAGGGCAGCTCCTCGTGGCCGTTCCAGCCCGCCTCGCCCGCGCGGGAGAAGTCGACGATCACGGTGGGGACCGTGTCGATGCCGAGCTCCTGGCAGATCTCGGCGAACTCCGCCTTGTCCGCCAGGCGCGACAGCAGCGCGGCGTCGACCTGGGCGAGGGTGTAGTGCTGCTCGAGGTCGCCGCGGAAGCGGTCGATGAAGTCGATGAGGGAGTCGGCGTTGGTCAGCAGCAGGGCGGGCCGGCCGGCGGGGCGCTGGGAGGCGAGGTCGATGAGCGCATCGCGCATGTCCTCGTCGGTCGCGTCGGCCCCGAGGGTGATGAGGTCCGAGGTCACCGTGCGCTCGTTCATCGCCACGGGGATGCGCACCACCGTGGTGCAGCGCATCCCGTACTGCTGGTGGAAGGCGATGGTGAGGTTCAGGGAGTTCAGACCCGCCCCGAGGACGACGACGTCGAACCCGGGATCGGTCGCGGAGGCGGAGGGCATGGCCACGATGGTAATGGCGCGGCGGGCGCGGACCCGGCGCGCCGCTCCGGGGGAGGGCATCTCACAGCGATCCGGGGCCACAGCGGGAACGGGTCGGGCCCCGACCGCTCCCGGTGGGGAACGGTCGGGGCCCGAGCCGTGCGTGCGGGGAGCCTGCGGCTCAGCCCTTGACGGCGCCGGCGGTGGAGCCGCCGACGATGTACCGCTGCAGGAACTGATACAGGATGATCACCGGCAGCATGACCATCACCGAGCCCGCGGCGAAGACGCCGAGGTTGTTCGAGCGGTCCGAGGAGAACATGCCGTACATGCCCACGGCGAGGGTCTTCTTGGAGTCGTCGGTGAGGAAGATCGAGCCGATGAGGAACTCGCTCATCGCGCCGACCAGCGCCAGCAGCAGGGTGGTGGCGAGGATCGGGGTCATCGACGGCACGAGGATCCGGGTGAAGGTCTGCCAGTGCGAGGCGCCGTCGATGAGCGCCGCCTCGTCCAGCGACTTCGGGATCGTGTCGAAGAAGCCCTTGATCAGCCACACCTGGCCGAGCGCGCCGCCGAGCAGCACGGCGATGTAGCCGGCCAGGGTGTTCAGGCCCAGCATCGGCACGACCTCGCCGAGGCCCGCGATCATCGTGTACACCGCGATCATCGACAGGATCGCGGGGAACATCATGATCAGCAGCACGGCGAGCATGCCTCCGCGGCGGCCGCGGAAGCGGAAGCGGCTGAAGGCGTAGGCCGCCAGCAGCGACAGGAACACCTGCACAACCGCGACGACGCCGCAGACGATGATGGTGTTGAGATACCAGCGCAGGAAGTTCGCGCGCTCGCCGGAGAGCATCGCGGCGTAGTGCTCGAAGGTCACGCCCTGGGTGGGGATCAGGCCCGTCGCGGACAGCGAGCCCGAGGGGTTCACCGACGCGGAGATGACGAACAGGATCGGGAAGACCGCGAAGGCGATCGCGAGCAGGCCGACGACGTGGCGCCAGCCGATCTCGGCGAACCAGCGCCCGAAGGGCATGCGGTGCTTCGGCGCCTGCGCGGGGGCGGGCTGCGACGGACCCGCGACCGGCCCGGTGGAGGTGGTGGTGCTCATGGTGGACCCCTTCCGCGGGCTCAGTTGACGTCCTCGAGGACGTTGGTGAATCGGAACTGGATGGTGGCCAGCACGCCGGTCAGGATGAACAGGCACACGGAGACGGCCGAGGCGAAGCCGAAGTCGGCCCCGGAGCCGCCGAAGGCGATGCGGTAGATCATCGAGATGAGGATGTCCGTCGCACCACGGGTGGAGCCGTCGGGGAACGGCCCGCCCTCGGTGAGCAGCTGGATCGCGTTGAAGTTGTTGAAGTTGAAGGCGAAGGACGAGACCAGCAGCGGCGCGACCGCGACCAGCAGCAGCGGCAGCACGATCCGCGACGTGGTCTGGAAGCGGGAGGCGCCGTCCATGCGGGAGGCCTCCATCAGCTCGTCGGGGATGGCCTGCAGCGCACCGGTGGAGACGATGAACATGTAGGGGAAGCCCATCCACAGGTTCGTCAGCAGCACCGCGGCCTTGGCGAGCGTGGGATCGCCGAACCAGTTCAGGTCCAGGTTCAGCATCTCGTTGATCAGGCCGAAGTCGCGGTTGTAGAAGTTCGACCAGACCAGCAGGGAGATGAAGCCCGGGATGGCGTAGGGCATGATCAGGACCGAGCGGTAGATCCGTCGGCCCTTGAGCCGGGCGTCGTTGAGGATCAGTGCGAGCGCGAAGCCGAGAGCGAAGGTCAGCAGCACCGACCCGGCGGCGAACACGAGGGTCCAGGCGAAGGCCGCGCCGAACTGGCTCGCGATCGCGGAGTTCGTGAACAGGCGCTCGTAGTTGGACATGCCCACGCCCTGCAGCCAGCCCTGCGAGAAGGCGCGGCTGCCCGAGGAGTCCACGAAGTACTCCTCGTCGCCGATGGCGCCGACGGTGTAGGTCTCGCCCGAGGCGGTGTCGGTGATGGTGTCGGTCGCCTCGTCGTACTGCAGCACCGTGGTGCCGACGAAGGCCTGGTTCACACCCAGCGGCCGCACGGCGGAGGTCTCGTCCACCGGCACGGCGAGCTGCATGAGCTCGTTGTAGACGGCGTTGACCTGGTTGGCGTCGAGCACCTCGAGGCCGTCGACCTCGGTGACGCGGCCGTCGACCACGGTCACGGAGTCCGCGGGGACCTCCTCGAGCGGGGTCTCGGCGTCACCGCGGTGGACGGTGCCGTCCGCGGGGTTGACGAGGTACAGCTCGAAGGGTCCCTCGGTGGGGGAGCCGGAGGTCGCGACTGTCATCGCGTAGCGCGGCGCGTCCGGGGACTGCTGCACGGAGTTGGCCACGATCGAGGCGACTGCCTGCTCCTTCGTGCCGCGGGTGCCGTCGCCGTAGTTGGTGAAGGAGTACCCGACCGTCAGCGCGATCGGCAGGATCAGGAAGACCGCCAGGAAGAAGGTGCCGGGGAAGAGGTACTTCCCGGGCACGAAGCGCTTGGTGGAGTACAGGACGAAGATCGAGATCGCGGCGATCAGCATCACCGCGAGCCACATCCAGGACTGCTGGGCGATCAGCACCGGGGTCATGAACACGGTGACGGCGAGGGTGGCGCCGAGCACCAGGATGCGCACGAGAAGGGCCGGGACCGACGTGGAGCGCGCCCGGTGCGCGGGCGCATGCGACGAGGTCATGAGGCGACTATGCCTTTCGGGGTCAGGGTCGAGCTAGCGGTGCCGGGGCACCGGGGGAGCGGCCGACGGGGGCGGCCGCGCGGGCCGGGTCTCGTCGGCCGGGAGGGTCCCGGCGGCCAGAAGGACCGGGCCGACGGGACCCTCCCGGCCGACGGGAACGGACGGAGCCGGCCCGCCGTCGAAGCCGCTGTGCGGCGCGGGCGGAGGGCCGGCTCCCCGGGATCAGCCGATCGCGGTGGCGATCTCCTCGCCGGCGGCCTGCATGGTCGGGTGCGGGTCCGCACCGCCGACGATGTTGGCCTGGGCGATGCCGAGCGGGCCCCAGATCGCAGCCATGGCCGGGATCGCGGGCATCGGGTCGGCGGCCTCGGCCGCCTCGGCGAAGATGGTCACGTGCTCGTCGGTCGCGGCGATCTCCTCGCGCAGCGCCAGGTTCACCGGGGGCAGCGGGTTGGCCTCGTACATGGCGCGGGCGACCTCGGGGTCATTGGCGGCATCGGTCATGAACTGCTGGGCGAAGCCGGCGTTCTTGGCGTTCGAGGCGACGTAGAAGGAGTTCACGCCCGCGAACGGCGCGGCGGGCTCCATGCCCTCGAAGCCGGGGATCGGGGAGACGGTGAAGTCGATCCCGGAGTTGCGCACGTCGGCCAGGGCCCACGGGCCGGAGATGAGGTACGCGGACTTGCCCTCGGCGAACAGCGAGATGGAGTTGTCGCCGGTGATGGAGTTCTTCAGCACGCCCTGCTTGCCGAGCTCGGAGATCTTGTCGGCCGCGGCGAGGGAGCCCTCCTTGCCCACGCCGAGGTCGGACGGGTCGAGGTTGCCCTCGGCGTCCTTGCCGAACAGGTAGCCGCCCGCGGAGGTGTAGATGGGCTGCATGTGGTACGGGTCGCCGGACTCGCCGATGGGCAGGGAGAGGACGTTCTCCGCGCCGCCGGCCTCGGCCGCCGAGATGAGCTCCTCGAGGGAGGAGGGCTCGGGGACGTCGGTCAGGGCGTTGTTCGCGTAGAGCGCGAGGGTCTCCACGGCGTAGGGGACGCCGTAGGTCTGACCGTCGTAGGTCACGGCCTCGATGCCGATCGGGGCGATGGTGTCGGCGACGTCGGCCGGCAGCTGCACGGGTGAGATCGCGCTGTTCTGCACCAGGTTGCCGATCCAGTCGTGCGCGCCCATGGTGATGTCCGGGCCGTTGCCGGCCTGGTTGGCGGTGATGAAGTTGGCCTGCAGCTCGTCGCCGGGGACGACCTGCACGGCCACGGTGATGCCGTTCTGCTCTCCCCACGCCTTCGCGGAGGGCTCCAGCGCCGGGGCCTTCTCCTCGTCGGCCCAGATGACGAGCTGAGCATCGGAGGGAGCGGCGGGCGCGCCGCCCGCATCCGAGGCGCCGCCGGCGTCCGAGGAGCCCCCCGAGGCGGAACCGGAGCCGGAGCCGGAGTCATCGCCGCCGCAGGCGGCGAGCATGGTGACGGAGGCGGCGAGGCCACCCAGGGCGAGGAAACTCTTACGACGGATCTGCACGTCTTCTCCTTTGAATCGTGGTCGTACTCGACCGGTCCAGGGGGCTGCCCTGTTGGCACCACTGTAGATCCCGGAGGGGGTGCTGTGCAAGAATGCGCAAGAACTTGCAGGGTGACGATCGGGTCACGGCGATGACGCTGCCCCAGCCGGAGGGATGCCGCGATGACCGGAGGGATGACCAGATGACCAGACTCATCGATATCGCCAGGAGCGCCGGGGTCAGCGAGGCGACCGTGTCCCGCGTGCTCAACGGCCGCGCCGGCGTCAACGAGGCGACCCGCAGATCGGTGCTCGAGGTGGCGCGGAGGATGGGGCGCGACGTGGGCCCCGTGGCGTCCGGGGGAGGGCCCCTCGTCGGTGTGCTCGTGCCGGATCTGGACAACCAGGTCTTCACCGCCTGGGCCGAGCGGATCGAGGCCGAGCTCTTCGAGCGCGGCGCCTCCACGCTCGTCGCTCTTCGCGCCCGCACGGTCGAGCGGGAGCGCGAGATCTTGCAACGCTTTCTGCACTCCGGCGCGGAGGCGATCATCGTCGTCTCCGGTCATCACGCCCAGGAGCGCGGCCCGCTGGACCACTACCGCGAGGTGACCGCCGCCGGGGTGCCGCTCGTGCTCGTCAACGGCGTGCGCGAGGACCTCGAGGCGGCGTTCCTGTCCACCGACGACGAGCACGCCGTCACCTCGGTGCTCGGGCACCTGCGCGAGCTCGGCCATGAGCGCTTGGGCCTGGCCGTCGGCGACGAGCACACCTGGCCGGTGCGCGAGAAGCTGCGGGTCTTCGAGTCCGTCACGGCCGACTGGGAGGGCGCGCCGCAGCCGGTCGCCTTCACCGACTTCTCCTACGCCGGCGGCTACGAGGCCGCGCGCGATCTCGTCGAGCGGGGCGCGACCGCGATCATCTGCGGCTCGGACGTGATGGCGGCCGGTGCGCTCGAGGGCGTGCGTTCCCAGGGCCTCAGCGTCCCCCGGGACGTCTCCGTGGTCGGCTACGACGACGTGTTCTGGGCGTCGCTCACCGATCCGCCGCTGACCACGGTGCGCCAGGCCGTCGGCCCCATCGCCCGCGCCGCGGTGCGCAACGCGCTCGGCGGCGGTGAGGACTCCCGCCGGCCCGCCCGCACCGAGGTGGTCTTCCGTCCACAGCTGGTGGTGCGCGGCTCGACCGCGGCCGCCCCCGGCGGGGCGGCTAGCATGGAGTGGTGACCGCACCGAACTCCACCAGCACCAGCTCCACCAGCTACGACACCGCCCTCCAGCGCAGCCAGAAGATCTGGGAGAAGATCGAGAAGGATCCCTCCGGCCTGCGCATGCTCACCGGGGACCGCCCCACCGGCGCCCTCCACATCGGGCACTGGTTCGGTTCCCTGCGCAACCGCGTGCGGCTGCAGGACGCGGGCGTGGAGACCTGGCTGATCGTCGCGGACTACCAGGTCATCACCGACCGCGACGTGATCGGCGACATCCAGGGCTCCGTGCGCGAGCTGCTCACCGACTACCTCGCCGCCGGGATCGACCCCGAGCGCTCCACGATCTTCACCCACTCCGCGGTCCCGGCGCTGAACCAGCTGCTGCTGCCTTTCCTGTCGCTGGTCACCCAGCCGGAGCTCGAGCGCAACCCCACGGTGAAGGCCGAGCTGCAGGCCGCCGGCAAGTCCGCCATGGGCGGGCTCATGCTCACCTACCCCGTCCACCAGGCCGCGGACATCCTGTTCTGCCACGGCAACCTCGTGCCGGTCGGAAAGGACCAGCTGCCCCACATCGAGCAGACCCGAGTCATCGCCCGCCGCTTCAACGAGCGCTACGCGGGCGGGGTGGAGTTCTTCCCCGAGCCCGACGCGCTGCTCTCCGAGGCCCCGACGATCCTGGGCCTGGACGGCGAGCACAAGATGAGCAAGTCCCGCGGCAACACCGTCATGCTGAAGATGGACGAGGCCGAGACCCTCAAGAAGATCAAGAAGGCCAAGACCGACGCGGACCGGCAGATCACCTTCGACCCCGAGGGCCGTCCCGAGGTCTCGAACCTGCTGACCATCGCCTCGCAGGCCACCGGCCGCACCCCCGAGGACATCGCCGAGGAGGTCGGCGACCGCGGCGCGGGCACCCTGAAGATCTTCACCGCCGAGGCGCTGAACGCCCACCTCGCGCCCCTGCGCGCCCGCCGCGCCGAGCTCGAGAAGGACCCCGGCTACCTCATGCAGGTCCTCCGCGCCGGCAACGAGCGCGCCAACGCCGAGGCCGATGCGACCCTGCAGAAGGTCCGCGAGTTCATGGGGATGGTGTACTGAGCCGGAGGGCGTCCCACCTGATCCCGACCTGGACGTCGCCTCCGCCTGCACCGTTATGATCGGTCCAAGCAAACCTTGGAGCCGGCTCCTCGCGGGCTCCGCGATATGGAGGAGAGAAATGCCCGTCTACGAGAACGTCTCCGAGCTGGTCGGCCGCACCCCGCTGGTCAAGCTCAACCGCCTGGGCGACGACGTCAAGGCCACCGTGCTTGCGAAGCTCGAGTTCTACAACCCCGCCAACTCCGTCAAGGACCGCATCGGCGTGGCCATGATCGACGCGGCCGAGGAGTCCGGCCAGCTGCAGCCCGGCGGCACCATCGTCGAGGCGACCTCCGGCAACACCGGCATCGCCCTGGCGATGATCGGCAGCTCGCGCGGCTACAAGGTCATCCTCACGATGCCCGAGTCGATGTCCAAGGAGCGGCGTGCCCTGCTGCGCGCCTTCGGCGCCGAGCTCGTGCTCACCGAGGCCCCCAAGGGCATGAAGGGCGCGGTCGAGAAGGCGAAGGAGATCGCCGAGGAGACCGGCGCCGTGCAGGTGCGCCAGTTCGACAACCCTGCCAACGTCGACATCCACCGCCGCACCACCGCGGAGGAGATCTGGGACGACACCGAGGGCGCCGTCGACGCGCTCGTGGCCGGCATCGGCACCGGCGGCACCATCACCGGCGTCGGCCAGGTGCTCAAGGAGCGCAAGGAGGGCGTGAAGGTGTTCGCCGTGGAGCCGGCCGAGTCCGCGATCCTCAACGGCGGCCAGCCCGGCCCCCACAAGATCCAGGGCATCGGCGCGAACTTCGTGCCCTCCATCCTGGACCAGGAGATCTACGACGAGGTCCTGGACATCGACGCGGAGACCGCCATGGCGCGCGCCCGCGAGGTCGCCCGCAGCGAGGGCCTGCTGGTGGGCATCTCCTCCGGCGCCGCGATCGAGGCCGCCGCGCGCGTGGGCTCCCGCGAGGAGTTCGCCGGCACGACCATCGTCGTCATCGTCCCGTCCTTCGGCGAGCGGTACCTCTCCACCCCGCTCTACGCCGAGTACATGGACTGACGAGCCACGAGATGGCCGCATTGCTCGCGCGGGCGATGGACCGCGCCATGGGCGCCGTCGCGACGGTCCGGGAGGACCTCGCGGCGGCGCACCGCCGCGACCCCGCCGCGACCGATGACCTCGCGATCCTGCTGACCTCCCCGGGACTCCACGCGATCTGGACCCACCGCATCGCCCACCGGCTGTGGGAGCGCGGCGCAAAGCTGCCGGCGATGGTCCTCGCCCAGGGGGCCCGCTCGATCACCGGCGTGGAGATCCATCCCGGGGCGCAGATCGGCAGGCGCTTCTTCATCGACCACGGCATGGGCGTGGTCGTGGGGGAGACCGCCGAGGTGGGCGACGACGTGATGCTCTACCACGGCGTGACCCTCGGCGGCCGCTCCATGGAGCGGGTCAAGCGCCACCCCACCGTCGAGGACGGGGTCACCATCGGCGCCGGCGCCCGGGTGCTCGGCCCCGTGCTGATCGGCGCGTACTCCCAGATCGGCGCCAATGCGGTGGTGGTCAAGGACGTGCCCTCGGGGGCGACGGCCGTGGGCATCCCCGCGACCATCCGTCAGGGAGCGGCGCATCCCGAGGAGCAGACCGACCCGGCCATCTGGATCTGAGCCCCGGGCGGAGCCCCGGACTCGTTCGGCGCTCGCGCCCCGGGCGCTGAACGGGTCAGGACAGGAACGGGTCCAGGAACGAGGTGCCGCCCACGCGGTGCAGGCGCCGCTCCCAGTCGGGCAGAACCTCGTGCGCGTCCTCGGCCAGCACGTGGTCGAACAGGGCCGAGGAGCCCGGCGGCGGGTCGATGTCCACGAGCACCGTGGTCGCCCCGTGCGCGCGGGCGAGCGGTGCGAGCTGTGCGGCGGGGAAGACCACACCGCTGGTGCCCACCGCGACGAACAGGTCGGCCCGCTGTGCGAGCCGCATGGCGAGGTCCAGCGCGTCCGGCGGGAGCTGCTCGTCGAAGAGCACCACGTCGGGCCGGGTGGGCGCCCCGCAGCGCGGACACGAGGAGGGCACGCCGTGGTCCTCGGGATACTCGCCCTCGCCGGGCTCGAGCGGCGCGCGCCAGTCGCAGCGGGGGTCCAGGCACACCGCGAACAGGGCGCTGCCGTGCAGCTCGGCGACGATCTCGCTGCCCGCGGCCTGGTGCAGGCCGTCGATGTTCTGGGTGATCACCGGCGCGCCGAGGCGCGCGATCGCGCGATGGCCCGGGGTGGGGCCGTGCGAGGTCGCGATCCGCGCCATCCGCCCCCACACGCTCCACAGCTGCGGCAGGGTGCCGGGCAGGAGGTGCGCGTGCATCGCCCGCTCGGTCTCGGGCTCGAGCGCCCACAGCCCCTGCGGGCCGCGGAAGGTGCCCAGGCCCGTGCGGGCGCTGATCCCGGAGCCGGTGAGGAAGACGATCTCCTGATGCTCCGGCCCCGGGTGGAAGCGCCCTGCTGTCACCACTCCTCGTGCTCCCGCGAGTCCCAGGCGGCGTCCTCCCCGAGGTCGAGGGAGGCGAGCAGGGTGCGGTCGGCGTCGTCGAGCACGACCTGGTCGAGCTCGGCGTTCAGTCGGCGGCGCTCGGGGCTGGAGGAGCGGGGGATCGCCACGATCTCCTGGTCGCGCAGCCAGCGCAGGGTGACCTGGGAGGTGCTCACCCCGTGCTTCTCCGCCACGCGGCGCAGCGCGAACTGCTCCGGGAGGCCCTCGCGGTTGCCGAGCGGTCCCCACGCCTCGGTGACGATGCCGTGCTCGCGGTGGAAGGCGAGGGAGGCCTGGCGCGGCAGGGCGGGGGAGAGCTGGATCTGGTTGACCTCGGGCCACACGCCGGTCGCGTCGAAGAGCTCCTGGAGCTGCTCGGGGCGGAAGTTGGACACGCCGATGTGCTTCGCGAGCCCCTCCTCCTTGAGGTCGACGAGGGTGCGCCAGGTGTCCAGGGCGAGGCCCCGCGAGGGGTTCGGCCAGTGGATCAGCAGCAGCGCCACCGAGTCCAGGCCCAGACGGCGCAGCGACTCGGTGAAGCCCTGGCGCGCGGCCTCGCGGCCCTGGTCGCCGCCGGCGATCTTGGTGGTCACGAGCACCTCTGCCGGGTCGACGCCTGAACGGCGTACGCCCTCGCCCACGGCGGTCTCGTTGCCGTACTGCGCGGCGGTGTCCACGAGGCGGTAGCCCTCGCGCAGGGCCGCGGCGACCACCTCCGCACCGTCCGGGCCCTTCGGCGAGCCGGTGCCCAGCCCCAGCAGCGGGAACGGGGTGCCGTCGGCGAGCGGGGTGGTCGGGATGGCGAGCGGTGCGGACTGCGACATGACGTCTCCTCCAGGAAGCGATTCCGGACGGGCACCAGGCTAGTGCGTCCGCGGCGATCGTGAACACGCCGTGCCTCGCTGGTAGCGTGCACGCACCGCAGGGAGCGCTCTTCCGCGTCCCTGACGGCACGACCCTCCGCCCCGATCCGAGGAGCTCCGATGGACGCCGGTGCCGCCGAGAACGCCCCCACCCCGCCCGCCCCCGTCGGGGTCCACGACGAGATCTCCCCGCTGCGCAGTGTGCTCGTGCATCGGCCCGGCCCCGAGCTCGAGCGGCTCACCCCGGACACCCGCGAGGAGCTGCTCTTCGACGAGGTGCTGTGGCGGGACCGGGCGGAGGCTCAGCACCGCGACTTCAGCGACCTGCTGAGCGGCCAGGGCGTCGAGGTGCTCGAGCTGCGCGACCTGCTGGTGGATCTCGTCGCCGATGCGGAGCTGCGCGCCCAGCTGCTCGAGCGGGCGCTGGACCCCGCGGTGCTCGGAGACATCGCCGTGCAGGACCTGCGCGGTGTGCTCACCGCCATGCCGCCCTCGCATCTGGTGGACGTGCTGATCGGCGGGATCACCGTCGGGGAGCTGCGGGCCCTCGGCGTGAGCCCCCGCTCGATCGCCCTGCAGCGGGTGGGGGAGGAGCACCTCGTGCTCGACCCGCTGCCCAATCATCTGTTCACCCGCGACCCGTCGGCCTGGATCGGCGACTCCGTCTCCGTCAGTGCCATGCGCCATCCCGCCCGGCGCCGCGAGAGCCTGCACCTCGAGATGATCTACCGTCATCACCCCCGCTTCGCCGGTACGGGGACGCCGCGGCGGATCCTCGGCCGCGACGGGGCGGGTGCCGCGACCGTCGAGGGCGGGGACGTGATGATGCTGTCCCCGCGCGTGGTCGCCGTGGGCCTGTCGGAGCGCACGAGCGCGGTCGGGGTGGAGCGCCTGGCCGCGGACCTGCTCGAGGACGGCGCGATCGAGCGGGTCATCGCGATCGCTCTGCCCCACCGCCGCTCGATGATGCACCTGGACACCGTCACCACCGTCGTCGACCAGGAGTCGATGCTCCGCTTCGGCCCGCTGCCGGCGCTGGAGACCTTCGAGATCGAGCGGCCCGGGGACCGGCTGGTCTCCCATGCGCGGGCGGCCGACGAGATGGACGAGGTCCTCGCCCGCGGCCTCGGCGTCCCCTCCCTGCGCGTGCTCACGCCGCCGCTGGACCCCTACGCCGCGGCGCGCGAGCAGTGGGACGACGGCTGCAACGTCCTCGCCCTCGCCCCGGGCCGCGTGGTCGCCTACGAGCGGGCCGCCGCCACCAACGAGTACCTGCGCGGGCAGGGCGTGGAGGTGCTCGAGTTCGCCGGGGACGAGCTGGGGCGCGGACGCGGCGGTCCGCGCTGCATGAGCTGCCCCGTCGCGCGCGGCTGAGACGGGCGCGGGTGAGTCGGGCGCGGCGGGGAGGGGCGCGGCTCCGCGCGCTGCGCGGCCGACGGGCGCGTCAGCGCCGGGTGGGCGGCGGCGGGTCGGCCGAGGTCTGCAGGGGCAGCTCCTGCGCGGGCAGCGGCTCGCGCAGCGACCGCTCGAGCAGCAGCTGCTGGGCGCCGAACTCCTCGAGCCCCTTGCGCACTGTGAAGCCGAGCTTGCGCAGCAGGGCCACGCTGCGCTTGTTGCGGGTCTGGCTGATCGCGATCACGGTCTCGTCCTCGAGGTGCTCCCGCGCCCAGTCCAGCAGGGCGATGCAGGACTCCGCCGCATAGCCCTGCCCGGTCCACTCCGGCAGCAGCGCATAGGACAGCTCCAGCTCGCCGCGATCGTGGTCCAGCGTGATCGAGCCGATCATCGCGTCGTCCTCGATCCTGGCCAGCACCCAGCGTCCCCAGGTCAGGCCCAGCGGCGAGAGCTCGAGGGCCTGGCGGGAGGCGTAGTCCACCGCCCCGCCCAGGTACTCACGGGTGACGGGATCGGTCATCAGCCGGATCATCGCCGCACGGTCGTCGTCGCCCGGCGGCCGGATCACCAGTCGGGGACTGCGGATCCGGACCGGCCATTCGGTGGAGCCTTCCTTCGTCACGCCCTCCACCGTACAAGCACCCGAGCCCCTCCTGCAGGCCGACGGGTCCCGGCCAGGTCAGTGCGGCGCGTGCACGGAATCTGCCGAAGGGGTGCGGACAGGGGTGATTCCGGGACGGCATGACACGGATCGGTGACGGGGCGCGATGACCTGCGGGACCCGTGCGCGCGGCGCGCACCGGACAGGTATGGTGACCCTGCGGCCCACCGCAGTGCCGCACACCAACGGTGCCCGGTCCCGCACCGGGTGATGGATGGGACGGCACGATCCGCCCCGGGACGCAGAAGGAGCACCATGTCCGACCAGGCCCTCCGCAGCACCGCCCTGGAGGAGGTCCATCGCGCACTGGGCGCGACCTTCACGGACTTCGCGGGCTGGAACATGCCGGTCCGCTACGACTCCGATCTCGCCGAGCATCGCGCCGTGCGCGAGAGCGCGGGACTATTCGACCTCAGCCACATGGGCGAGATCCACCTGCACGGCCCCCAGGCGGCTGACGCGCTCGACCACGCCCTGGCCGGGAAGATGTCCGCCATGTCGCTCGGGCGCGCGAAGTACTCGCTGCTGCTCACCGAGGACGGCGGCGTCATCGACGACCTGATCACCTACCGCCTCGCCGAGGACCACTTCCTCGTCGTCGCCAACGCCTCCAACGCCGAGGTCGTTGCCGGCGAGCTCGTCGACCGCGCCGCCGACTTCGACGTCGAGGTCGAGGACGCCTCCGCCGCCACGTCCCTCATCGCCGTGCAGGGCCCCGCCGCCGAGCAGATCCTGCTGGACGCGCTGCTGGCCGACGGCTCCGGGGTCGAGGGACCGAGCGCGGAGGTGATCACCTCCATGGGCTACTACCGCTTCGCGGAGGGCACCTACCGCGGCGCGGACCTGCTGATCGCCCGCACCGGCTACACCGGCGAGGACGGCTTCGAGCTGTACGTCGCGAACGAGTTCGCTGTGCCGCTGTGGGAGCAGCTCACCGCCGCCGGCGGCGACCGCCTCACCCCCTGCGGCCTCGCCTGCCGCGACACCCTGCGCCTCGAGGCCGGGATGCCGCTGTACGGCAACGAGCTCAGCCGTGACCTGCTGCCCGCGCAGGCCGGCATGGCGAAGGTCCCGGCGCTGAAGTCCAAGGGCGACTTCGTCGGCCGCTCCGCGATCGAGTCGAAGGACGCCTCCGGCCTGCCCGTGCTGGTGGGCCTCGCCGCCGAGGGCCGCCGCGCCGCGCGGGCCGGCGCCGCGGTCCGCGACGCCGAGGGCAACGAGATCGGGACCGTGACCTCCGGGGCGCTGTCCCCGACCCTCGGCCACCCGATCGCCATGGCCTACATCGACCCCGCGAGCAGCGAGGTCGGCACCGATCTGGTCGTCGACGTGCGCGGCAAGGACCTGCCCGTCCGTGTCACCGAGATGCCCTTCTACCGCCGCGGCTGACCGCCCGGGCCCCTGAGTTCCCCCGCCCGTCCCCAGGAAGGACCATGGAAATGTCCGCAGAACTCCTCTACAGCAAGGACCACGAGTGGGTCCGCGTCGAGTCCGACGGCGTCGCCGTCATCGGCGTCACCGACTTCGCCGCCGAGCAGCTCGGCGACGTGGTGTACGTCGACCTGCCCGAGGCCGGCTCCGACATCGCGGCCGGCACCGAGATGGGCGAGATCGAGTCGACCAAGTCCGTCTCGGACCTGTTCTCCCCGATCGATGGCACCGTCACCGAGGTCAACGACGCGGTCGTCGACGCCCCCGAGCTCGTGAACTCCTCGCCCTTCGAGGAGGGATGGCTCATCAAGGCCTCCTTCGACTCCCTTCCGGACGACCTCCTCAGCGCTGAGGAGTACAAGGCCCTCACCCAGTCCTGAGCGCGATCGGGGAGGCGGCGCCCGCGGGCACCGCCTCCCCGTCGGCCGCCCGGCCCTTTCCACGAACCCGACCCGCACGCAACTTCCAGGGGCACTCCTTCATGACCGCATCGCCTGAGCTCGACCACGACTCCTTCGTACGCCGCCACGTCGGCACCGATTCCGACGCCCAGCGTCACATGCTCGAGGTCCTGGGCTACGAGTCCCTGGACGAGATGCTGCGCGCCGCGGTGCCCTCCACGATCCTGCTCGACGACCAGGACGGCGCCGCATCGTCCGTCCCCGCCGGGATCACCGAGCCCGCCGCGCTCGCCGAGCTGCGCGGCCTCGCCGACCGCAACACCGTGCGCCGCTCCCTCATCGGCCTCGGCTACCACGGCACCCACACCCCCGCCGTGATCCAGCGCAACGTGCTGGAGAACCCCGCCTGGTACACCGCCTACACCCCCTACCAGCCCGAGATCTCCCAGGGCCGGCTCGAGGCGCTGCTGACCTTCCAGACCATGATCTGCGACCTCACCGGGATGGACGTCTCCAACGCCTCCACCCTGGACGAGTCCACCTCCGCGGCCGAGGCGCTGATGCTCGCCCGCCGCACCGCCAAGCGCAACGGCAACGTCTTCCTCGTCGACGCCGACGCCCTGCCCGCCACCAAGGCCGTGCTCCAGGGCCGCGCCGACGGGCTCGGCATCGAGCTGCGCGAGGTCGACTTCCGCGTCGACGGTGCGCCCGAGGGCGAGTACTTCGGCGCCCTCATCCAGTACCCCGGCGCCTCCGGCCGCGTGTGGGACCCCCGCGACGTCATCGCCGAGGTCAAGTCCACCAAGGCCGTCGCGATCGTCGCCGCGGACCTCCTGGCCCTGACCATGCTCGCCTCCCCGGGCTCCCTCGGGGCCGACGTCACCGTCGGCACCTCCCAGCGCTTCGGCATCCCGCTCGGCTTCGGTGGCCCCCACGCCGGCTTCGTCTCCGTGCGCAAGGGTCTCGAGCGCCAGCTGCCCGGCCGCCTCGTGGGCGTCTCCCGCGACGCCGACGGCAACCCCGCCTACCGCCTGTCCCTGCAGACCCGCGAGCAGCACATCCGCCGTGACAAGGCCACCAGCTCCATCACCACCGCGCAGGTGCTGCTGGCCGTGATGGCCGCGATGTATGCCGTCTACCACGGCCCCGACGGGCTCACCCGCATCGGCCGCACCGTCGCCGACCGCACCGCCACCCTCGCGGACCTGCTGCGCCGCAGCGGCTTCGAGCTCGTCTCGGACAGCTTCTTCGACACCCTCGAGGTGCGCGCGACCGGCACCGCCGCGGACCTCGCCGCCTCCCTCGGCGAGGCCGGCTTCCTCGTGCACACGGTCGGGGACGACATCGTCCACCTGTCCCTGGACGAGACCATCACCGAGGCGGACCTCGAGGCGATCGCCGCGGCCTTCGCCCCGCACGCCCCCACCCCCGGCCAGGAGATCGCCGCCGCGGACTCCGGCGCCGGCTGGGACGGCCTCGTGCGCGAGGACGCGTTCCTGCGCCACCCGGTGTTCTCCTCCTTCCGCTCCGAGACCGCGATGATGCGCTACCTGCGCCGCCTGTCCGATCGCGACTTCGCGCTGGACCGGGGCATGATCCCGCTGGGCTCGTGCACCATGAAGCTCAACGCCGCCACCGAGATGGCCGGCATCACCTGGTCCGAGTTCAACGGCATCCACCCCTTCGCCCCGCGCGAGGACGTGGAGGGCTACCTCGAGCTCATCGGCCAGCTCGAGGGCTGGCTCACCGACCTCACCGGCTACGACACCGTCTCCCTGCAGCCCAACGCCGGCTCCCAGGGCGAGTTCGCGGGACTGCTGGCCATCCGCGCCTACCACGACTCGCGCGGCGAGAGCTCCCGCGACGTGTGCCTGGTGCCCAGCTCCGCGCACGGCACCAACGCCGCCAGCGCCGTCAACGCCGGCCTGCGCGTCGTGGTCGTCGCCTCCGACGCCCGCGGCAACATCGACCTCGACGACCTCAAGCAGAAGATCAAGGACCACGGCGACGAGCTCGCGGCCATCATGATCACCTACCCGTCCACGCACGGCGTGTACGAGGAGGAGGTCCGCACCGTGTGCCAGCTGGTGCACGACGCGGGCGGCCAGGTGTACGTCGACGGCGCGAACCTCAACGCCCTGCTGCAGGTCGCCAAGCCCGGCGAGTTCGGCGGCGACGTCTCCCACCTGAACCTTCACAAGACCTTCTGCATCCCCCACGGCGGCGGCGGCCCCGGCGTCGGCCCCGTGGGCGCCAAGGCCCACCTCGCCCCGTTCCTGCCCGGCCACCCGGCCATGCAGAAGCCGGAGCACGCGGTCGTCGGCGCGGGCGAGCTGGTCCACGGCGGAGCCCCGGTCTCCGAGGCGCCCTACGGGTCCCCGTCGATCCTCCCGATCACCTGGACCTACATCCGCCTGATGGGTCCGGACGGGCTGCGCCACGCCACCGCCTCCGCGGTGCTCGCGGCGAACTACATCGCCCGCCGCCTCTCCGAGGCCTTCGACATCCTCTACACCGGCGAGAACGGGCTGGTCGCCCACGAGTGCATCGTGGACCTGCGCCCCTTCACCGATCGCACCGGCATCACCGTGGACGACGTCGCCAAGCGCCTCATCGACTACGGCTTCCACGCCCCGACGATGTCCTTCCCGGTTGCCGGCACCCTGATGGTCGAGCCGACCGAGTCCGAGGACCTCGCCGAGATCGACCGCTTCGTCGACGCGATGCTCATGATCGCCAAGGAGGCCGACGTGGTCCTCGCCGGCACCTGGCCCGCGGAGGACAACCCGCTGGTCAACGCCCCGCACACCGCCGCGTCCATCGCGACGGGGGAGTGGACCCACCCCTACTCCCGCGAGGTCGCCGTGTACCCGGGCTCCTGGACCGCCGTCGAGGACGACTCCGTCCACGACAGCGCCCAGATGCGCATCCAGTCCAAGTACTGGCCGCCGGTGCGCCGCATCGACCAGGCCTACGGCGATCGCAACCTGATCCCCGTCTGGCCCGTCGACTGACGAGCGGTATCGCTCGACGACCTGTGTGAACAGCTGTGACGCCCCGGTTTCCGACCGGGGCGTCACTGCTCCTACGCTCGGTCCATGACCGAGATCCTCACCACCCATGCCGGTTCCCTGCCCCGCAGCCCGGAGCTGATCGCCGCCAACGCCGCCCGCCCCGTCGGGGAGGACGGACTGACCCCGGAGCCCACCGACGAGTTCCGCGAGGTGCTCGCCCAGGCCGTCGTCGACGTCGTCGCGAAGCAGAAGGAGATCGGCATCTCCATCCCCAACGACGGGGAGTACGGCCACCTCATGGGCTCGGCCGTGAACTACGGCTCCTGGTGGTCCTACATCTTCGACCGCGTCAGCGGCCTGGAGATCACCGGCCAGGACCACATCTCCGCCGAGCCCGTCCGCTCCGCCCCCGGCGACGTGCGGCTGACCAGCTTCCCGGACCGCCGCGACTGGACGATCTTCGCCGACGCCTATCAGGACCCGACCTCCGGGATCACCACCGGCGAGCAGCCCACCTTCCCGGCCGCCACCGGACCCATCGCCTACTCGGAGACCGGCCGTGAGCTCGTCGCGCAGGACATCACCAACTTCCGGGCGGCACTGGAGCAGGTGGGCTACGACCGCGGCTACCTCGCCGCCCTGTCCCCGGGCTCCGGCTCCCGCATCGTCGACGACCACTACGGCGATGCGGACGCCTTCCTCGACGCCTGGGTGGAGGTGATGCGCCCCGAGTACGAGGCGATCGCCGCCGCCGGGCTCACCGTGCAGATCGACGACCCCTCCATCGCGGAGAACTTCGACCAGATCAACCCCGAGCCCAGCATCGAGGACTACCTCGAGTTCACCCGCAAGCGCGTCGACGCCGTCAACCGCGCCCTGGTGAACGTCCCCACCGAGCAGACCCGCTTCCACCTGTGCTGGGGCTCCTGGCACGGCCCCCACACCACCGACATCGAGTTCCGCCACCTCGCACCGCTGCTGCTCGAGATCGACGCGAAGTACTACAGCTTCGAGGCCGCCAACGTGCGCCACGAGCACGAGTGGACCGTGTGGCAGGACGTGGAGCTGCCCGAGGACAAGGTCATCGTCCCCGGCATCGTCTCCCACGCCACCAACGTCGTCGAGCACCCGGATCTGGTCGCCCAGCGCCTGGAGCGCTTCGCCCGCATCGTCGGCCCCGAGCGCGTCATCGGCTCGACCGACTGCGGCCTCGGCGGGCGCATCCACCCGCAGATCGCCTGGGCGAAGCTGGCCTCGCTCGTCGAGGGCGCGAAGATCGCCTCGACGCGGCTGTGAGGTCGCGGCCGCAGGTGTGAGCCGGGAGGGGGAGGGTGTCGCGCCCTCTCCCTCCTCGCGCGTCTTCTCCCTCCTCGCGCGTCTTCTCCCTCCTCGCGCGTCCGCGCCCCGTCGGCCCGGCCAAGAGTTCACCGGAGCGTCGACGACGCGTCACGCCCCGGTGGCGCGGTGGCAGGACGGGGAGCGGATCATCGAGGGCGTGAGGATCCTAGTCGTCACCGAGTCCTTCCTGCCGCACATGAACGGGGTCACCAATTCGGTGCTCCGGGTCGTCGACCACTTCGCCGCCGCCGGCGATGATCTCGGGATCATCGCCCCGCAGTGGCCGGGGGCCGACAAGCACCTGCGCACCTCCTGCGGGCGCAAGGTGCGGGTGCGCCGCATCGCGTCGGCCCCTATGCCGGGCTACGCCGAGGTCCGGATCGCCACCACGAGCGCCACCTCCCTGCGTCGCCGGATCGACGAGTTCGCGCCCGACGTCATCCACCTCGCCTCGCCGACGATCCTCGGCGGCCGCGCCGTGGTCGCCGCGCAGAAGTCGGGCGTGCCCACGGTCGCGATCTACCAGACCGACATCCCGGGCTACACCGCCCGCTACGGCATGCCCTTCCTCGAGAGCGCCTCCTGGCAGCTCCTGCGCGACGTGCACAACCGCGCCACCCTCAACCTCGCCCCCTCCACCGCCACCCGGGACCAGCTGATCGAGCACGGCATCGAGCGGGTGGACCTGTGGCGCCGCGGCGTGGACACGTCCCTGTTCTCCCCGAGCCTGCGCAGCGAGAATCTGCGCGCGAAGTACGCCGAGCCGGGGGAGAGGCTCGTGGTCTACGTGGGGCGCCTCGCCCCGGAGAAGCAGGTCGCGGACCTGAAGGTCCTCCACGACATGCCCGGCGTGCGCCTGCTGATCGTGGGCGACGGTCCCGAGCGCGAGATGCTGCGGCGCGAGATGCCCCGCGCCCGCTTCGCCGGCTTCCGCTCCGGCACAGACCTCGCCGCGCACCTCGCCAGCGCCGACCTCTTCGTCCACCCCGGCGAGCTGGAGACCTTCGGACAGACCATCCAGGAGGCCATGGCCTCCGGGCTGCCCGTCATCGCCCCTCGCCGCGGCGGACCGGTGGACCTGGTCACCCCCAGCCGCACCGGCTGGCTGTACACCCCGGGCATGCTCGACGAGCTGCGCGACCGCGCCGGCGACCTCCTGTTCGACGACGCCAAGCGCCTCGCCTTCGGCGCCGCCGCCCTCGAGTCGGTGCGCAAGCGCACCTGGCCGGTCCTCGCCGAGCAGCTGCGCGGCTACTACCTGCAGGCCATCCGCGAGCACGAGCGCGTCGCCGCGCACTGAGCACCGGCGGGGGAGGGCGCACCCGCGCCGTGACAGCCTGCGCTGTCACAGCCCGCTCGTCACAGCCCGCTCGTCACATTCCGCCACACAGCTCGCCCGCACACCCCCGGGCGGGGTGGACTGTGTCCTGTCGCCGCACGGCGGCACGATCACGGCTCCACTGCGGAAAGGACAACATCATGGCGCAGCGCACTCGTCGCCCGCTCATCGGCGTGACCGCGGGGACCCGCACCATGATGTCCGGTGCATGGGCTGGACACGAGGCCGTGGTCGTCAACGAGCACTACGTGCGCGCCCTGCGCGAGGCCGGCGCCCGCCCCGTAGTCCTCTCCCCGCAGGAGCCCTGGACCGACGAGGAGCTCGCCGAGCTCGACGGCCTGGTCCTCACCGGTGGCACCGACCTCGACCCCGCTGCCTTCGGCGAGGACGCGCTGCCCACCGACATGACCCCGGACCCCGAGCGCGACGCCTTCGAGACCGCGCTGTACCGCGCCGCCCGCCGCGTCGGCGTGCCGGTGCTCGGCATCTGCCGCGGCCTGCAGATCATCGTCGTCGCCGAGGGCGGCTCCCTGCACCGCCACCTGCCCGAGGACCTGCCCGCGCATCCGCTGACCGGCCAGGCCCCGACCGCCGTGGAGACCGGGATCGACGCGGCCAGCGACCTGGCCCTCGCCCTCGGCACCCGCGCCCAGGTCACCGCCTACCACCACCAGGGCATCCGCGAGGTCGCGGGCGACCTGCGCGTCGTCGCCCGCCACGACTCCGGGCTGGCGCTCGCGGTCGAGGCGGAGACCGGCTCCGGCGTGATCGGGGTGCAGTGGCACCCCGAGATCGACGGGGCGAGCGGCGCGGCGGTGTTCGAGGTGCTGCTCACGGCGATCCGCCACCGGGACACGACCGCGAGCACTCGTGCGCTGGTCTAGGATGGTCCTGGTCGCCCGCACCTGATGGCGGGTGCCAAGACGCCGCAGCACCGGCATCGCATGCCGGGAGAGTCAGGAAAGAGGCAGCATGAGCAACAACCATGTCGCGGACGCGCCCCGCGCGCAGGAGCGCCAGGACGACAACGTGACCTCGCAGGGCAACAGCGTGGTCCTGTCGGTGGTGCTCTTCCTCGTGCTGTTCGGTCTCTTCGCCGCCGGCCTGTACGTGATGAGCCTGTTCACGGTCGCCACCTTCCTCGGCGGTCTGGCCATGTGCCTGGTGGCGCTGTTCTGCACCTTCGACCTGGTGCCGCGCTTCCTCACCTGAGCCCCGCGCTCCCCAGAACCCTCCGATCGTGCCCGGCAGCCCGCAGCTGCCGGGCACGATCGCGTCATGCCGGTCCCGTCCCGGGGAGGTCAGCCCTGCCGGTTCTGGGCGCGCTCCAGGCGCACGATCGACTCCAGCGCCACCACGATCATGTCCTCGAAGGTCTCCTGGCGCTCCTGGGCGCTGGTCTCCTCACCGGTGAGCAGGTGGTCCGAGACCGTGCAGAGCGCTAGCGCGCGGCGGGAGTGCTGCGCGGCGAGGGTGTACAGCGCCGCCGCCTCCATCTCCACGCCGAGCACCCCGTAGCCCGCGAGGGTGCGGGCGATGTCCGGGTCGGGGTTGTAGAACTGGTCGGAGGAGAACAGCCCGCCCGCGACCAGGTCCACCAGCCGCTCCTCGGCGACCTCCGCGGCGATCCTCGCGAGGGTGAAGTCCGCCGCGGGGGCGAAGGAGACGTGCCCGAAGCGGGGCACGTTCATCGCCGAGTCGGTGGAGGCGGCGACGCCGAGCACCACGTCGCGCACCTTCACCGCGTCCGAGAGCCCGCCGCAGGTGCCGACCCGGACGATCGTCTCCACGTCGTACTCGGCGAACAGCTCGTGCGCGTAGATCGCGAGCGACGGCTGGCCCATCCCGGAGCCCTGCGCGGACACGCGCACCCCGGCGTAGGTGCCGGTGTACCCGAGCATCCCGCGCACGTCGTTGTACTGGACGGGGTCCTCGAGGAAGGTCTCGGCGATCCACCGCGCGCGGTAGGGGTCGCCGGGCATGAGGACGTGAGGGGCGATCTGGCCGGGAGCGGCACCGATGTGGGTCGACATGGCCACAGGGTACGGCGCGGGGCGGGCAGGTCGACGCAGGCCCCTCCGTCCCGGACAATGAGTTCTCGTGAACGCTCACGCCCCATCCGACGACGACTCCCTGCGCCCCGCCGTCCCGACCGACGCGCGCCGCGCCCGCTGGGCTGTCTCGCTGATCTTCTTCCTCAACGGCGCCTCGTTCTGCGCGATCCTGCCCCGTTACCCGGAGCTGGTGGACACGATCGGGCTGACCAACACCGCCTTCGGACTCGCCGTCGGCATCGGCCCGATCGGCGGACTCCTCGCGGGCCTGTTCGCCGCCCGGCTCATGTCCCGCCACGGCTCGGCGCGGATCAGCGTGCTCTTCCAGCTGATCGCCTCCACCTCGCACCTGGCGATCTACCTCTCCGGCTCCTGGCTGTGGCTCACCCTCGCCCTGATGATCGCGCAGGCGGCCGACGCGATCACCGACATCTCCATGAACGCGCACGGCATGCGAGTGGAGCGGCGCTACCGCCGCTCGATCATGAACAGCTACCACGGCTGGTGGTCTCTCGGTGCGGTCACGGGAGGCCTGCTCGGCGCCGCCGCGGCCCAGGTCGGACTGCCGCTGTGGGCGCAGGGGCTGATCGGCCTGGTCGTCTTCGGAGCGCTCGCCGCGGGGTCCTTCCGCTTCCTGCTGCCCGGGCACGACGCCACCGAGCGCACGCCCGCCGCCGCGCCCCCATCGGCCGACGCTCCCGCCGCCGCCTCCCCGTCGGCCGCCTCCGCCGCCGGGATCCCGGCCGAGCCGGCCGAGCCGGCCGGGCCGGGCCGGCCCATCGCCGGGATGAGCCTGCGCTCGCTCGGGCTCGTGGTGGCCCTCGGCATGGTGCTCGTCTTCGCCGGGTCCACCGAGGACGCCGGCAGCACCTGGGGCGCACTGTTCATGCGCTCCACCTTCGATGCGACCCCGTTCCTGGCCGGCATGGCCTTCGTCGCCCTCCAGGGCGCGCAGACCATCGGCCGCTTCACCGGCGACGCCGTCGTGGACCGGCTTGGGGACCGCCTCACCGCCCGCATCGGCGCGCTCGTGGCGATGGCCGGCATGGGCCTCACCCTGCTGGTCCCCACCCCGGCCACCGCCGTGCTCGGCTTCGCCGCCGCCGGCTGGGGCATCGCGACCCTGTTCCCCGCGGCCTACCGCGCCGCCGACGACCTGCCCGGCGTGCCGCACGGCGTGGGCATCACGGTGGTGGGCTGGTTCGCCCGGCTCGGCTTCTTCCTCACCCCGCCGCTGGTCGGCGCCCTCGCCGACGCCCTCACCCTGCGCTACGCGCTGTGGATGGTGCCGCTGTACGCGCTGGGGATCCTCGTGTTCTCCGGGGTGCTCAGCCCCCGTCGGCGGGTCGCGCGGGACTGACGGGGCTCAGAAACGGCTGACGTCGCCGGCACCCTCGCGGGCGATCACCAGGTCGCCGCCGGAGAGGTCCACCACCGTGGTCGGCTCGATGCCCACCTCGCCGGAGTCGATGATGACGTCCAGCTGCTCGTCGAGCAGGTCCTGGACGATCCAGCCCTCCGCGGGCGGGTCCACCTGCCCCGGCAGCAGCAGGGTCGAGGACACGATCGGCTCGCCGAGCGCCTCCACCAGCGCATGGGCGACCCGGTGGTCGGGGATGCGCACGCCGACGGTGTGCTTCTTGGGATGGGACATCTTGCGCGGCACCTCGCGGGTGGCCGGGAGGATGAAGGTGTACGGCCCCGGGGTCGAGTTCTTCACCAGGCGGAACACGGGGTTGGAGACCAGCACGTACTGGCCCAGCTGCGAGAAGTCCGCGCACACCAGCGTGAAGTGGTGGTCCTTGCCGACCTGGCGGATCCGTCGGATCCGCTCGAGCCCGTCGACGTCCCCGAGCCGGCACCCCAGCGCGTAGCAGGAGTCGGTGGGGTAGGCGATCAGGCCCCCGTCCTCGAGCGCGGCGACGGCCTGGTCGATCAGGCGCGGCTGCGGGTCCTCGGGGTGGATGTCGAGGTACTTCGCGGAGTGGGAGGATCTGGCCATGCCCGATGGTACGTCCGTTCCCGGACGGGTGACCAGGACATTCCCCGCAGGGCGGCCGACGGGGCCGGACTCAGGCGACGACGACGAACTCCCGGCCGATCCACTTGGTGCGGCGCAGGCGCACCACGGCGCTGACCGGCAGCGGACCCATGATGTGCGGGTACCCGCGGCCCTTCCCGTCGCGGTCCGCCTCGATGTCCACCGCGATGCCGGCCGCCTCGACCCGGGCCACGTCGATCTCGAGGATCACGAGGTCCGAGGGGCGGTCGGGGTAGATGCGCTTGGCGACCTTGGAGACCTGCTCGGGCCAGGAGGCGTGGAGGAAGCCCTCATCGGCCAGGTCCTTCCCGCGGGTCGCGCGGGTGTAGACGCCCGCCGGGACGGCCGCCTCCCAGGCGGCCAGCTCGGTGATGTGCCAGATCAGGGGCGCGGGCATGAGCGGCAGTGTACCGTGACCGGCATGGATGAGACCTCCGCCGGACCGGACGCGGTGCGCCTGGTCCACGACGACGACCGCGACCGCTACGCCGCCTACGAGGACGAGACCGTCGTCGCCGTCCTGGCCCATGAGGACGAGGGCGACGTGCGCGATCTGCGCTCCACCGTGGTCGCCCCGGACCGCTCCGGGCGCGGCATCGGCTCCGCCATCGTCCGCTTCGCGCTGGAGGACATCCGCGCCAAGGGGATGCGCGTCCGCCCGACCTGCTGGTTCGTGCGCGGATTCATCGAGCGCCATCCCGAGTACGCCGACCTGCTGGAGACCGACCGTTGACCTACCGCATCCTCACCGTCTGCACCGGCAACATCTGCCGCTCACCGCTGGCCGAGTACGCGCTGGCGGAGGCCGTGGAGGAGGCGGGGCTCGCCGGCCGCGTCGAGGTGGCCTCGGCCGGGACCACCGGCTGGGAGGCCGGCAACCCGATCGACCCGCGCGCCGGGGCACTCCTGCGCGAGCACGACATCGACGCCTCCGCCCACCGCGCCCGCCGCATGGACGAGGACGAGCTTCGCGCGGCGGACCTCG
This sequence comes from Brachybacterium aquaticum, assembly GCF_014204755.1. NCBI lineage: Bacteria > Bacillati > Actinomycetota > Actinomycetes > Micrococcales > Dermabacteraceae > Brachybacterium > Brachybacterium aquaticum. The sequence continues at coordinate 1,823,690 of NZ_JACHLZ010000001.1, read as the reverse complement.
TCCTCGCGCTCGACCACGACCACGTCGACCCGATCCGGCGCGTGCTCGGCGCGGAGGCGGCGGGGGAGTGGCTGCGCATGGTGCGCGACTTCACCCCCGAGCCCGTCCCCGACACGGGCATCCGCGACCCCTGGTACGGGGACGAGAGCGACTTCCAGCTCGCCTGGGACCAGATCCAGGAGTCCGTGCCCGGCATCCTCGACCACGTGCGCGCCGCGCTCGCGGCCGACGAGACCTCCGGACGGCGCCCGTGACCGCGCCGGGCGCGGGGGGAGCGGGCGCGGGGGAGCCCCTCGGCGCGCTCGACACCGCGGAGGCGCTCCGCCGCGGCGACCTCGACGTGCGGGAGCTCGCCGAGAGCGCGCTGACGGCCGCCCGCACCGTCGGCGCCGAGGTCGGCGCCTACGCCCACGTCCTGGAGGACCTGACCCGTCGGCAGGCCGACGAGGCCGCCGCCGCCCTCGCGCAGGCGCGCGACCGCGGCGGACTCGAGGACCTCGCACGGACGCATCCCCTGCTCGGCGTGCCGATGCCGATCAAGGACCTCACCCAGGTTGCCGGCGCCCCCTTCGAGGCGGGCTCCGCCGCGCTGCGCGGGAACATCGCGACCGTCACCGACGGCGTGGCCCAGAGGATCCTCGACGGCGGAACGCTCACGATCGGCAAGACCACCACCCCCGAGTTCGGCATGCCCTGCTACACCGAGCCCGCGACCGGAGCGCCCGCCCGCACTCCCTGGGACCTGCGACGCACCGCCGGCGGCTCCAGCGGCGGTGCGGCGGCCGCCGTCGTCAGCGGTGCCGTCCCGATCGCCCACGGCTCCGACGGCGGCGGTTCCGTCCGCATCCCCGCCGCGTGCTGCGGCATCGTCGGGATCAAGCCCTCCCGGGGCCTGGTCTCGCCCGGCCCTCACGGCAGCGAGGGCATGGGCCTCGTGACCGACGGGGTGCTCGCCCGCAGCGTGCGCGACGTCGCCGCCGGCCTCGACCTCATCGCAGGACCCCGTACGGGGGACGCGACCCCCGCCCCTGCCCGCACCGGCTCCTTCCTCGAGGACCTCGAGCACGGTCCAGCGCCCGCTGGGCTGCGGATCGGCGTGCTGCGCGAGCCGCTCGCCGCCGAGACCGACGTCCACCCCGCCGCCCTCGCGGGACTGGAGCGGGCCGTCTCACTGCTGCGCGACCTCGGCCACGAGACCATGGAGATCCCCGCCCCCTTCACCCCGGAGGACTGGACCGCTTTCATGCCCCTGTGGACCGTGGGCGCGGCGACCATCCCGCTCACCGCGGAGCAGGAGGGACAGCTGCTCGAGCTCACCCGCTGGCTGCGGGAGCGGGGCCGCACCTACTCCGGGGTGGACCTGGCCCTCGCACTCGGCGGCGTGCAGATGCTCGCCCGGCGCACTCTCGAGGCCTTCAAGGGCCTGGACGCCGTGCTCACCCCGACGCTCGCCGGACCTCCCGCACTGCCCGAGACCCTCCAGCTCGCCGACGGCGGCGAGGACTTCGACGCGCAGCGCGCCTTCACACCGTGGACCAGCACCTGGAACATGCTCGGCACCGCCGCGATCGCGGTGCCGCTGCACCGCGAGGTCGTCGACGGGGTGGAGCTGCCCTTCGGCGTCCAGCTCGGCGCGACCCGCCCGGGCGAGGACCTGCTGCTGCTCGCACTCGCCGCCCAGCTCGAGGCGCACGACCCCTGGCCGCTGGTGCGCGCCCCGCACCGCGCATGAGCGCCGCGGAGACCCCGCAGGGCGGGACGCAAGGTGAGGCCGGGCCGCATGCCGCCGGGCCTCAGCGCACCGACGGGCCGCATGCCACCGACGGGCCGCAGTCCGTGCGTCTGGACGTGTGGCTGTGGAGCGCGCGCCTGATGCCCACCCGCTCCGCCGCCACCGCCGCCTGCCGCGGCGGTCACGTGCGGCGCAACGGCGAGCCGGTCAAGGCCGCGCAGAAGGTCGTCGTCGGCGACGAGCTGCGGGTCCGCTCGCCGGGCCGGGAGCGCATCGTCGTCATCACCCGGATCCTCACCAAGCGCGTGGGCGCCCCGATCGCGCGCGAGGCCTATGAGGACCACAGCCCCGAGCCCGCCCCGCAGCTGGCCGCCGCGCCGCCCCGCCGCGAGCGGGGCACCGGCCGGCCCACCAAGCGCGAGCGACGCCAGTTCGAGCAGCTGCGCGGCCGGGAGGAGCAGGACCCCTTCGACCGGCAGCACCGCCGCTGACTCCTGCGCACCGCTCCCGGAGTGCCACGAGGGCCCCGCACCTCGTCGGTGCAGGGCCTTCGTGCACGAGATTCCCGGGGGCCTCAGCGGGCGTGGGAGAGCAGCTCCTGGCGGTTCGTGGTCAGGCGCTGCAGCAGGTTCCGCTCGACCTGGACCACCTTGGGGTTCGCGCCGTCGGCCAGCAGTCGCTGGCGGATGGAGGCGAGGTCCGCGCTCTCGCGGATGAACCGCTTCATCACGGGCTTCGCACCGATCGTGTCGGCCCAGCGCTTGCCCTCGCGGCGGCCCTTCCAGGTGGCGAGCATGTCGACCTCCTCGTGGGTCAGCCAGCCCTGGTTCGCGTAGTCGCCCAGGCGCACCCGGGTCAGTCGCGACTCGTCCCAGATCAGCACCACGATCGTGATCAGGAAGAGCAGCGACAGCAGCGCTTGCGCGGCATACATGAGGACCATCAGCCCGATCCCTCCGCCCATGCCGGCGGTGAGGTTCCAGAGACCGTGCAGCAGCATGCCGGGGATCAGCGCGGGGATGAAGGAGAGCAGCCCGATGACGGTGCCCCACTTGCGCACCACGAACCCGACGATGATGCCGGTGCAGGCGGTGTAGATCGCATGGCCGAAGATGTTCAGCACGCCGCGCATGATGAACAGGACCAGCACGCCCTGGCCGCCCAGACCCTCGAGGATCCGCGAGTAGTAGAGGATGTTCTCGGTGAAGGCGAAGCCGCCGCCGATCAGCGTGCCGTAGATCAGGCCGTCCAGCGGACCGTTGAAGTAGCGCCGGGCGATCAGCATCAGCAGCAGCAGGCCCAGGCCCTTGGTGGTCTCCTCCACCAGCGGCGCGCTGATCACGGGGGTGGCGAAGTTCGAGAAGCCCTCCCCGCCGATCAGGTAGAAGATCAGACCGTTCAGGGAGTTCAGCCAGTAGCTCGAGAAGGCCGCGATCGCCGCGCCCCAGAAGATCGCGATGAGCAGCAGAGGGATCGGCTGTGGGTCCCAGCGGTCCGCCAGCAGGATGATCCCGGCGATCACCACCAGCGACACCCCGGCGAGGAAGGCGGTCACCGGCCACCACACCGGGCTCGAGCTCGCGTTGATCACGAAGTCGAGGAAGAAGTAGCCCAGCACGAACAGCAGCGCGAAGCCGAGCATGATCAGCGCGATCCACACCACGATGCTCACCGTGGGCACCTTGGTGCCCTCCTGCGAGACCTCCTGCACGCGGCGGGTCTGCGTGGACCAGGCCGACTGCGGCTGCGCCTGATCGGGGCGCTGGATCTGGGCGGGGGCGAAGCGCGCGGCGGTCAGGCCCGAGGTGGGGCGCACCGAGGTGTCGTACGCCCGCGGGTTGCCGTAGTCGATGTAGCGCGGCTGGGCCTGGAAGGACGGTGCGCCCGGGGCGGACTGCTGCGCACCGGGGCGCGGCCGTCCGTTGGGCATGTACTGACCGCCCTGCGGCGGGTACGGGGACTGTGACATGGAGGCCTCGGAATCTGCGGCAGGAGGAGCGGGGAGCGGGCGGGGCCGCGACCCCGACGGCGTCGGTTCCCCCTGACGTACGGGTGCGGCTCCGAGGCGATGCTACAGGGACGCCCCCGCCCGGCCCCGGAACGGATGTGGATGACGGGGAGCGGACCCTGGCCGAGCGCGGAGGCAGACCGACGGAGGATCGCGAGAAACTCAGGATTGAGCGGAATAGACTCAACCCCGTCGTCGTTGACCTGAGCGTGCCCGGGACCGATCCCGGATCGCACCCGCATTTCCGCACCGAGACATCCGCACCGAGACACCCGCACCACGACAGGAGAGGAGCCCCGTGGAGTTCCAGTTCACCACCCGCTCGCAGGAGGCGCTGACCGCTGCTGCGGAGAAGGCCGCCGAGCTCGGCAACCCGCAGATCAGCTCCATGCACCTGCTGTGGGCGCTCGCCGGCCAGGAGGACGGCATCGCCCGCGCCGCGCTCGTCAAGGCCGGTGCCGACCCCCGCGACGTGCTGCGCCGCGCCGGCCAGGCGATCGAGTCGCTGCCGCGCGTGAGTGGCTCCGGAGCCTCCTCGCCCACCTTCGTCGGCACGGCCTTCGACGCCCTCGAGGCGGCGCGCAAGGAGGCCGACTCCGACGGCCGCACGTACCTGTCCACCGAGCATCTGCTGATCGGCATCGCACTCGGCAAGGACGCGGCCTCCCGACTGCTCTCCGGCGTCGGCGCCACCCCCAAGGCCCTACGCGATGCCGTCCAGACCCTGACCCCAGGAGATGACCGTATGAACCAGATGGACTCCCAGAACCCCGAGGGCACCTTCCAGAGCCTCGAGAAGTTCGGCGTCGACCTCACCGAGCAGGCCCGTGAGGGCCGACTGGACCCGGTGATCGGCCGCGACGCCGAGATCCGCCGTGTCGTGCAGGTGCTCAGCCGCCGCACCAAGAACAACCCGGTGCTGATCGGCGAGCCGGGCGTGGGCAAGACCGCCGTCGTCGAGGGCCTCGCCCAGCGCATCGTCGCCGGGGACGTCCCCGACTCCCTGCGCGGCAAGCGTCTGATCTCGCTGGACCTCCCCTCGATGGTCGCGGGCTCCAAGTACCGCGGCGAGTTCGAGGAGCGGATGAAGGCGGTGCTGGACGAGATCCGCACCTCCAACGGGCAGATCATCACCTTCATCGACGAGCTGCACACGGTCGTCGGCGCCGGCGGGTCCGGCGACGGCTCCATGGATGCCGGCAACATGCTCAAGCCCATGCTCGCCCGCGGCGAGCTGCGCATGGTCGGCGCGACGACGCTGGACGAGTACCGCGAGAACATCGAGAAGGATCCCGCTCTCGAGCGGCGCTTCCAGCAGGTGTTCGTCGGCGAACCGAGCGTCGAGGACACGGTGACGATCCTGCGCGGCCTGAAGGACAAGTACGAGGCCCACCACAAGGTCACCATCACCGACTCGGCCCTGGTCGCCGCCGCGAGCCTGTCCGGCCGGTACATCCCCGGCCGACAGCTGCCCGACAAGGCGATCGACCTGGTCGACGAGGCCGCGTCCCGTCAGCGCATGGAGCTGGACTCGTCCCCGGAGGAGCTGGACATCCTGCGCCGCCAGGTGGACCGGCTGAAGATGGAGGAGCTGGCCCTGGCGGGCAGCGAGGACCCGGGCAGCCTCGTGCAGCTGGAGTCGGTGCGCGCGCAGCTCGCGGACCGCACCGAGCAGATGAACGAGCTCTCGGCCCGGTGGGAGCGCGAGAAGGCGGGGCTGAACCTCGTCGGCGACCTCAAGGCCCAGCTCGAGCAGCTGCGCATGCAGGCCGACCGCGCCCAGCGCGAGGGCGACCTGACGGCCGCCTCGAAGATCCTCTACGGCGACATCCCCGCCCTGAAGCAGCAGCTGCGCGACGCCGAGGAGCAGGAGGAGAGCACCTCCGGCGAGGAGGAGCGGCCGATGGTCTCCGACCACGTCGGCCCCGACGACATCGCCGATGTCGTCTCCTCCTGGACCGGCATCCCCGCCGGTCGCCTGCTCCAGGGCGAGACCGAGAAGCTGCTGGACATGGAGAACATCATCGGCAAGCGCCTGATCGGTCAGGAGCGGGCCGTGACCGAGGTGTCCGACGCGGTGCGTCGGGCGAGGGCCGGGATCGCCGATCCCGATCGGCCGACAGGCTCGTTCCTGTTCCTGGGGCCGACGGGCGTGGGCAAGACCGAGCTCGCCAAGGCGCTCGCCGAGTTCCTCTTCGACGACGAGCGGGCGATGATCCGCATCGACATGTCGGAATACGGCGAGAAGCACACCGTCGCACGTCTGGTCGGCGCCCCTCCGGGGTACGTCGGCTACGACGAGGGCGGCCAGCTCACCGAGGCCGTGCGGCGACGCCCGTACTCCGTGGTGCTGCTCGACGAGATCGAGAAGGCGCACCCGGACGTGTTCGACGTGCTGCTACAGGTGCTGGACGACGGCCGCCTGACCGACGGCCAGGGCCGGACGGTGGACTTCCGCTCCACCATCCTGATCCTCACCTCGAACCTCGGCGCGCATGCGCTGCAGGACGCGACGCTCGGCGAGCAGGAGAAGCACGAGCGGGTCATGCAGGTGGTGCGGGCCTCCTTCAAGCCGGAGTTCCTGAACCGCCTGGACGACATCGTCATCTTCGATGCCCTGAACCGTGAGCAGCTCTCCCGCATCGTCACCCTCCAGATCGACGAGGTGGGGCGGCGCCTGCGCGAGCGGCGCATCACCCTGGACGTCGACGAGGCGGCGACGCGCTGGCTGGCCGACGAGGGCTTCGACCCGCTGTACGGGGCGCGCCCGCTGAAGCGCCTGGTGCAGAAGGAGATCGGCGACGGCCTGGCCCGTCTGATCCTGCGCGGTCAGGTGCAGGACGGCCAGACGGTCACCGTGCGCCTCGCGGCGGACGGCGACGGGCTCGAGCTCACCGCGCTCGAGGACTCGTCCGCCCCTGAGCCGGAGCACGGCGACGACGGCTCGCTGGAGGACTGAGAGCACTGCGAACGGGTCGGTGTCCACGAGGGCACCGACCCGTCGTCGCGCTCAGAGCAGTGCGTCGCTGATCCGCCGTCCGGGCGGCGGCGGGGCATAGAGGTCGAGCATGACGTCGAGCTGCGGCCTGGCGAACATCATCTGCCCGAGGATCCCGGTGACGCCGCCGGCGCTCGTGAACAGATTGCTCGCAGTCCCGCCGTCTTCGAGCCCGAGCGCATCGGAGAGCGCGCCCGCTGTGGCTTCACCGACGCGTGCGCCGCGTCCCTCGGCCAGGTGGTCCCCGAGCCGCTCGATCACCGAGCCCTCGCCGGGGAGGACGGTTCCGATGGCTTCGCTGACCTCGAGGGCGATCCCGGCTGCCGGATGCGGGACGGCCCCGTGGACCGCCCCGAAGAGATTTTCCGCCACGCCCCCGATGTCGCCCTGACGAGCTGCATCAGCCATCTCGATGCCGTCGGGAATCGCCCCGAGCAGCGAAGCGCCCGCTGTCCGAGATCGCGTGGATCGCCGGGGAGGAGCCTGTCCAGTCCGTCCTCGACCAGATCATCGATCGGCGAGCGCGCATGGTCCGCAGCATCATCGATCAGCCCCGGGACGTCCGATAGTCCGTCGCGGATGCCCTTGCCGACCACGGTGACGGGTTTGTCCGGTTCGGCGATCTGGTTCCGGGGGCGCACCCCATTGAGGCCGGAGGAGGATCCGGTCGAGGAGGCATCGTCCTGCTGGTCGGCCTCGTTCCCGAGCGGCAGCCCGTCGTCCTGGAGATGCTTGGCCACGTCGAGTCCGTTGCGTACGGTCTGCTCGACCATGCGGCCGAAGGCATCGGTGTCTGGCCCGGTCCACTCGACCTCCTGCGCACCTTTCTGCAGCATCTCGAGCAGCCCGGCGAGGGTGGAAGACGACGCGGTGTACGCCTGGCCCTGCGCTCGCAGCTGTTCGGTGTCGGCGCCCAGAGTGATCATGGCGTCGATCAAGCCGCGACATGCGAGCGCGGTCGATGGGGAGATCTCCCCACACACAGGTCACCACTGCTTCACCTCCGGTGCTGCCCAGCACTCCGGCTGCGCCATGCCGTCACCCCTGCGGGTCCCAGGGCATCGGGACGTGGCGGCGTCGCCGGTCGTACCAGGACTCCGCATCGAGGGTGTCCTCGCGCCACTGCTCGACGCTCTCCCCGAGCCCCCGCAGCTCCGCTTCGGCGCGGTCGAAGCCGGCGGCGGCCTCCGGGCTCCAGCGCCGGGCACCGTCGGCACCGGCGGCCAGCATGTCCGCGCCGGAGTCCGCGATCGCCGGGAGAGGGGTGGCGGTGAGCATCTCCGCCGAGTACTGGGCGCCGCGGTGCAGTCCCCGCTCGCCGGCCCGCAGGGCGGCGGCGAGGTCGCCGTCGCCGACGGCCGCCGAGACCTCGTCCCCGGTCTGCAGGACGTTCGCCCAGCTCTTGTCGATGCCCGTGGCGACCTGCGAGACGACGGACTTCTCCCCGAGGGCCATCTCCGAGATCCGGTTGGGCAGGCGGAACGCCTGGAGCACCGGGTCGAGATGGCCGTAGCCGGCCTCCTCCAGCGACTGCTCGGCACGGTCGAAGCCCCGGCTCGCCGCGGCCTGCACGCCGATCATCGTCTGCACGGTCCCGACCACCGGGATCCCGCCGACGGCCAGGCGGCGGTCCTGCTCCGCGCCGGCGAGCACCTCCGGGTCCAGGGCGAACGACTCGCCCTCGGGAAGCGGACCCTGCACCTCCGCGGGCGGACGCGGACCGCCCGCGGGGCTCCCGGGAGGCATCAACGGCCCGCCGATCCAGGGACCGCCGGGGAACCCTTTGAGCTGCTCCTCGAGCTCCTCCGCGATCCTCTGCGTGTCCCGGTGCATGAACGGTCCGCCGATCCAGGGGCCGGGGTCCTCGAGCGGGCTCCTGCCGCGCAGCGGCGGCAGGGGGATCCGGCCGGGCCCGGGGAGGCCGCTCGCACCGCCCTCGGTCCCCGTCTCCGTGCGGGTGCGATGCGGCATCTCGCCGCGCAGCAGCCCGCCGAAGCTCGGCGGCGCGGCCTCCGCCGCCGAGGCCGCCTCCTGCTCGGCGGCGTGCTCCTGCAGGTCGGCGGCGAAGCCCTGCACCTGCGCGCCGGCCCGCGTGCCCTGGGCGGCGACCGATGCCGTGCGCTGCCGATGTGCATCGGCGTCGGGCCCTGTCCAGGCGACCGCGGCGCTCGCGTCGCGCAGCCGCTCGATCAGCTCGAGGAGGCGCTCTGCGCCCTCGAGCATCCGTTCCGCCAGGTCCTCGAGGGCCTCGGGCTCACATCCCATGAAGGTGTTCATGGCGCGAAGGTAGGACTGCGGGCGGCACCGCGTCAGCAGGGCCCCGCCCATTGTGGACAACCGCGGGATCTGGAGGAACGGTCGGGAACGGCCGACGGGCCCCACGGCTCCCGGGGGAGCGGCGGGGCCCGTCGGCCGTCGAGATCAGTGCGCGAGCAGCGCGATCAGACCACGATGTTGACGATCTTCGGGGCGCGGACGATCACCTTGCGGACCGTCTGGCCCTCCAGGAGCTCCTGCACGCGCGCCTCGGCCATCACCGCGGCCTCCAGATCCTCCGCGGAGATCTCAGGATCGACCTCGAGACGGTGGCGGACCTTTCCCTTGACCTGGACCACGCAGGTGACCGTGTCGGCCTTCAGCAGCTCCGGATCGGCGACCGGGAACGGGGCGCGGGCCAGCCCACCGGTGTGCCCGAGGCGGGCCCACAGCTCCTCGGCCAGGTGCGGGGCCAGCGGCGAGACCAGCAGGACCAGCGGCTCCACGGCCTCGCGCGGCGCGGTGCCGGTGGCGGTGAGCTGCTTGGTCAGATGGTTCACCAGCTCGATCAGCTTCGCGATCGAGGTGTTGAACTGCATCCGCTCCATGTCGCGGCCCACGCCGTCGATGGTGCGGTGCACGGCCTGCTTCGTGGGCAGATCGGCCGGCTCGTCCGAGATGGTCAGCTCACCGGTCTCCTCGTCGACCACCAGGCGCCACAGGCGCTGCAGGAAGCGCTGCGAGCCGACGACGGCGCGGGTCTCCCACGGCCGCGACAGGTCCAGCGGACCCATCGACATCTCGTACACGCGCAGGGTGTCCGCGCCGTACTGCTCGTACATGTCGTCGGGCGCCACCGCGTTCTTCAGCGACTTGCCCATCTTCCCGTACTCCTGGGTGACCGGCTCGCCCTGGTACGTGAAGGTGCCGTCGGCCTCCTCCACGACCTCGTCGGCCGGCACGTGGATGCCGCGGGAGTCGGTGTAGGCGTAGGCCTGGATGTAGCCCTGGTTGAACAGGCGGTGGAACGGCTCCTGGCTGGAGACGTCGCCGCGGTCGAACAGCACCTTGTGCCAGAACCGGGCGTACAGCAGGTGCAGCACGGCATGCTCGGCGCCGCCCACGTACAGGTCCACGCCGCCGGTGCCGCCCTCCTCGCGCGGGCCCAGCCAGTACGCCTCGTTCTCGGGGCGCACCAGGACCTCGTCCTCGGAGGGGTCGATGTAGCGCAGGTGGTACCACGACGATCCCGCCCACTGCGGCATCGTGTTGGTCTCGCGCAGGTACGTCTTCGGACCATCGCCCAGGTCCAGCTCGACCTCCACCCACTCCGTGGCGCGCGACAGCGGGGTCTGCGGCTCGGTGTCGGCGTCCAGGGGGTCGAAGGTCTTCGGGGAGAAGTCCGCGACCTCCGGCAGGTCCACCGGCAGCATGCTCTCAGGCAGCGGGATCGGGGTCTCCGGATCGGCGGGGTCGTAGACGATCGGGAAGGGCTCGCCCCAGTAGCGCTGGCGGGAGAACAGCCAGTCGCGCAGGCGGTAGGTGACGCGCGGGCGGCCGTGGCCCTCGGCGACCAGGAACTCGGTGGCACGCGCCTTGGCCTCGTCGATGGACAGGCCGTTGAGGTCCAGCTTCTCGTTGGCGGAGTTGATCTTCTCGCCGTCACCGGTCCAGGCCCCGCCCTCGAAGCCCTCGGCCGGCTGGACGGTGCGGATGATCGGCAGCGCGAAGCGGTCGGCGAACTCGTAGTCGCGCGCGTCCTCGGCGGGCACGGCCATGATGGCGCCGGTGCCGTAGCCGGTCAGGACGTAGTCGGCGGTGAACACCGGCACCTCGCGCCCGTCCAGCGGGTTCGTGGCGAACCAGCCGGTGAACACGCCGGTCTTCTCGCGGTCATCGGCGGTGCGCTCGTCGTCGCCGAGCGCGGCGGCGCGAGCCTGGTAGGCGGCGACGGCCTCGCGCGGGGTCGCGGCGCCGCCGGTCCACTCCTCGCGGGTGCCCTCGGGCCAGGCCGCGGGCAGCTGCTCGAGGTCGGTCAGCAGCGTGTGCTCGGGGGAGAGCACCGTGAAGGTCGCCCCGAACAGGGTGTCCGGACGGGTGGTGAACACGTCGAAGTAACGTCCCGCACCCTCACCGGCCAGCGCGAAGCTGACCTGGGCGCCGTGGCTGCGGCCGATCCAGTTGCGCTGCATGGAGCGCACCGACTCGGGCCAGTCCACGCGGTCCAGGTCGTCGGCCAGGCGGTCGCCGTAGGCGGTGATGCGCATGTTCCACTGGCGCAAGCGCCGGGTGAAGACTGGGAAGTTGCCGCGCTCGGAGCGGCCGTCGGCGGTGACCTCCTCGTTGGCCAGCACCGTGCCCAGGCCCGGGCACCAGTTCACGGGCGTCTCGGAGATGTAGGCCAGGCGGAAGGCGTCGGCCAGCTTCGCGATCTCCGCCGCGCTCGCGGCGGGGACCTCCTCGGCGCTGCGGCCCTGCCAGGCCTCGGGCAGCTCCAGGCCCTGACGGTCCGCCAGGGCGAAGGGATCGACCCGTCCGATCGCCAGCTCCTCGCGCAGCTCGGCGATGGGGCGGGCGCGGCCGACGATCCCGTCGGCGTTCGGGGCCTCCGGGTCGTACCAGGAGTCGAAGATCCGCAGGAAGATCCACTGGGTCCACTTCACGAAGCCGGGATCGGTGGTGGCCAGGGAGCGGCGCGCGTCATGGGACAGGCCCAGGCGGTGCAGCTGGCGGCGCATGTTGGCGATATTCGCCTCGGTGGTGGTGCGCGGATGGGTGCCGGTCTGGACGGCGTACTGCTCGGCGGGCAGGCCGAACGCGTCGTAGCCCATCGTGTACAGGACGTTCTTGCCCAGCATGCGCTGGTAGCGGGCGACCACGTCGGTGGCGATGTAGCCCAGCGGGTGGCCCACGTGCAGCCCCGACCCCGAGGGGTAGGGGAACATGTCCATGATGTACATCTTCTCGGGCTTCTCAGCCCGGGTCGCCTGCTCGAGCGACTCGACCGAGCCGCGCAGCGCGCCGACGGGGTTGTCGGCCCGGAAGGTGCCCTCCTCGTCCCAGCGCTGCTGCCAGCGACGCTCGATCTCGTCCGCGACCGCGGCGGTGTACCGGTACGGTGCCTCGCTCATGGGTGGTTCGTCCTCCGAAGGATCAGTGCGGCAGGTGCCGCCAGGTGTGCCGTGACATGAAAAAACCCTCGCGCAGGCGAGGGGAGCCGCATCGGTGCCTCTCGTGCGCACCGCCGTGGTCTCAGGAGCGGGCGGGCGCGGGCCTTGTCCGACGCGGCTGCATAAGCAGGAGCCGTTCAGTCACCGCCCCATCCTAGCGCGCCGGTCCCCGCCGCTCGGCGGCGGTCCGACGGAGGCCCGGAGGGCGGACGTCACACCGTGCCCGTCACGCCGCGTCCGTCGCACCGCGCCCGTCACGCCCCGTCCGTCACACCTCCAGCACGGCGGAGATCAGCAGCAGCACCAGCACGGTGCCGATGGTCGTGATCAGCACGGTGTCCCGGGCGAGGTTCTCCGAGGCGCGATAGCGGGCGGCGGCGACGTACACGTTCTGGGCGGTGGGCAGTGCAGCCATCACGACCACCTCGTACAGCGCCGCCCCTCGCATCCCGAGCAGCAGGCCGAAGCCGAGCGCGATCAGGGGCATCAGCACGAGCTTGGCGGTGGAGGCGAGCGCGATGAGGCCCCTGTAGCCGTCGTCCTTCGCCAGGGGTCTCGAACCGTTCAGCGACATGCCGAAGGCCAGGAGCATGGCGGGGATCGCCATGTCGGCCAGGGACTGGATCGGGGCGAGCACCACCTCGGGGAAGCTGACGCCGAGCAGCACGAGCGCGAGGCCGAGCGCCGAGGCGATGATCGTGGGGTTCGCGACGATGGAGCGGATCACGCCCGCGGCGCCCTGGGCCTCCTTGGTGGTGACCCGGTGCAGCACGAACAGGTACAGGGGCGTGTACACCGCCTGCTGGAAGAGGATCACGGGCAGGGCGTGGGAGATGTCGTCGAGTACGTAGGCGGCGATGGGGAAGCCCATGTTCGCGCCGTTGACGACGGAGCCGCTGATGGCGGTGACGATGAGGTCCGCGCCGCGGCGCCTGGTGAACAGGGCGACGATCGCGATGAGCAGCGCGCCGGTGGTCAGGCCGGAGGCGCCGGCGACCAGCATCGGCAGGGAGAGCACCTGGCGCACGTCGGAGCCGAGCAGGCCCACCAGCACCAGGGCGGGGGAGGCGACGAAGAAGGTGGAGCGGTTGAGGACATAGCGCCCGTGGGAGCCGAGCACTCCCGTGCGGCCGACGACCCAGCCGACCGCGATCATCGACCAGACGACGAAGAACCCGGCGAGGACCCCGCTCATCGGACGGGGCGGAGAAGGGTTCGCATCATTCCCAGGATGCTAGCCCCTCCGCGCCGGGGAAGCGTTTGCCGTCCAGCTCTCGGCCAGGTTCGAGGTGGGCGGAGGCCACGTCTCGGACGGCCCGCGGGCAGGCCTCGGGCGGAGCGCGAGCCGTCCGTCGGAGCCCGTCATGAGACATCCTCCCGCCCGGGGACCTTCATCGGCCCGCGCACCATCACCGATTCCTAGCGTGAGAGGCACCACACCACCCGCGTCGCCCACCACCGCTCAGGAGACCCCCGATGACCGCCACAGCCCCGACCGCCGCGGCCCCCGCCCCGACTGCTGCCGCCCCGACCTTCGCGCACATGCTCGCGCCGCTCCAGATCGGCCCGCTCCGCCTGCCGAACCGCGTGATCATGTCCCCGATGGGCACGGAGATGGGGACCGAGGACGGCCGCTCCACCCCGCGCGAGGCCGCCTACTACGCCGCTCGCGCCGCCGGCGGCACGGCGCTGGTGATGACCGGGGTGAACTTCCTGCAGTCGGATCACGAGCCCACCGCTCCCGGGCTGGCCCGGGCCGACACCGACGAGCACATCCCCGGCCTGCGCGGCATCGCCGACGCCGTCCACGCCGCCGGCGGTCTCGCCGCTCTCCAGCTCACCCCGGGCCTCGGCCGCAACAACCAGTACTACGACCAGATGGGGATGGAGCCGGTCTCCTCGAGCGAGAACCCTACTTCTTCGACCCCGAGCGGACCTGTCGCGCGCTGACCACCGAGGAGATCCGCCTGATCGTCCAGCGCACCGGCGAGGCGGCCCGCCGCGGCGCCGAGGCCGGGTTCGACGTCATCGACCTCCACGGCCACACCGGGTACCTCATCGACCAGTTCCTCTCCCAGGTGTGGAACCACCGCACCGACGAGTACGGCGGCAGCCCCGAGAACCGGGCCCGCTTCGCCGTGGAGTGCATCCGCGCGGTCAAGGAGAACGCCCCCGGCGTGGCCGTGTCCTTCCGCATCTCGGTGGACCACCGCTTCGAGGGAGGCCGCACCTGGGAGGAGACCCGGTACCTGGTCACCGCGCTCGAGGAGGCGGGGCTGGACATGATCCTCGCCGACGACGGCTCCTACGAGGCGATGGACTACGTCTTCCCGCCCTACTACCTCGGCGACGACTGCATGGTCCCCGCCGCCCGCCGCCTCAAGGAGGTGCTCACGATCCCCGTGGCGGCCTGCGGCAACATCACCCCCGAGAACAGTGAGCAGATCCTCGCGCGCGGCGACGCGGACCTCGTCGCCATCGGCCGCGGCCTGATCGCCGACCCCGACCTCGTGGCCAAGCTGCGCGCCGGCCGCCCCGAGGACGTGCGCCCCTGCATCCGCTGCAACCAGCTGTGCACGGGCAACGCCTTCTACGGCAAGGCCATCGGCTGCGCCGTGAACCCCGAGGTCGGCTACGAGGGCGTGCGCGTCATCACCAAGACCGACGCCCCGCGCCGCCTCGCCGTCAGAGGAGGTCGTCGACGTGCTCGCCTTCCACGAGGGCGCCCCCGTCGGCGAGCGGGTCGTCGTGTGCGGCGGCGGCCTCTCCGGCGCCGACGCGGCGCTCGAGCTCGCCCAGGACGGCCACCGGGTCACCGTGGTCGAGGCGGCCGAGGAGATCGCCCGCGACATGCCCATGCTCAACCGCACCTCGCTGCTGCGCAGCCTCGAGGAGGCGGGGGTGGAGCTGCTGACCTCGACCTCCGTGCAGGCCGTCACCGAGGACGGGGTGCGGGTCGCCGGCCCCGACGGCGAGCAGGTGCTCGAGGCGGACACGGTCATCGCCGCCTTCGGTCTGCGCCCCGCTACCGCTCAGGTCGAGGCGCTGCAGGCGCAGGCGCTGAGCGTCCGTCCTGTCGGCGACTGCGTCGCGCCGCGGAAGGTGGGCGACGCGATCAACGACGGCTACGAGCTGGCGATGAGCCTCTGACGGGGTGTCCTGAGCCTCGAACGGGGGCTGCGGAGCCTATCCCGGGAGGTGCTGATCAGGTCAGCGGAGGCCGGCGCTCGTGCGTCCGCCGATCTGGTCGGCCATCCCGGGGACGGGCTCGGCGCCGTCGTTCCCGAGCGCGACGATGCGATTGTTCTCGTCCACGTGCACCACGCGCGGGCGGTGGGCGGCGACCTCGGACTCGTCCAGCTGGCCGTAGGCCATGATGATCACGAGGTCGCCGGGGGAGACGAGGTGGGCGGCGGCGCCGTTGATGCCGATCACGCCGCTGTCGCGCTCGCCCTCGATCACATAGGTGGTCAGGCGGTTGCCGTTGGCGATGTCCACGATCGTGACCTGCTCGTGCTCGACGAGCCCCGCGGCCTCGGTGAGGGCAGGGTCGATCGTCACCGAGCCGACATAGTGCAGGTCTGCCTGCGTGACGGTGGCCCGGTGGATCTTCGAGGTCATCAGAGTGCGCAACATCGCCCCCATTCTCCCACTGCTGCGCCATGCTGGATGATGGGAGTGTCAGTTTTCGTCAGGAGGATCACTATGCCCAAGGCCCGTCGCCGCTCAGCCCACTCCTCGGAGCGGTTCGAGGACATGGCCCTGCCCGACGAGCTCCTCGGCGTCCTGGCGGAGCAGGGGCTCGAGCGGGCCTTCGAGATCCAGTCCGCGATCCTGCCCGATGCGCTCGCCGGCCGCGACGTCCTCGCCCGCGCCGAGACCGGCTCCGGCAAGACCCTCGCCTTCACCCTGGCGATGACCTCCCGCTTCCGCGGCCGCAGGGTCCACCGCCGCAGGCCGCTCGGCGTGGTCCTCGTCCCCACCCGCGAGCTCGCCGTGCAGGTCGTGGACACCATCCATCCCTTCGCCCGGGCCGTCGGCCTCCGCGCCCAGCTCGTCGCGGGAGGCATGAACATCGAGAAGCAGGCCGACGCGGTCGCGCGCGGGGTCGAGATCGTGGTGGCGACCCCGGGCCGGCTGATCGACCTCGCCGAGCGCGGGGCGCTGCAGCTGGACCTGGTGGAGACCACCGTCATCGACGAGGCGGACCACATGGCCGACCTCGGCTTCCTGCCCGACGTGCACGACATCCTCGCCGCTGTCCCCATGGGCACCCAGAAGATGCTCTTCTCCGCGACGCTGGACGGCCAGGTCGAGCAGATCGTCGATGCCTTCCTCGTCGACCCTGTCAGCCACGAGACCACCCCGGTCACCGCGGCTGTGAAGACCATGGACCACACCGTCCTCGCGATCGCGCCGTCGGCCAAGCGTGCGGTCACCGCGCAGCTCGGCGCCCGCGAGGGCCGCACCCTGATGTTCACCCGCACCCAGCTCGGTGCCGAGCGCGTCGCGCAAGAGCTCATCGAGGTGGGCATCCCCGCCGCGGCGCTGCACGGCAGCAAGCAGCAGGGCCTGCGCACGAACGTGCTGGCAGGCTTCCGTCAGGGCGCCTTCCCGGTGCTGGTCGCGACCGATGTCGCCGCCCGCGGCCTGCACATCGACGACGTCACGATGGTGGTGCACGTGGACCCCTCGGACGATGTCAAGGAGTACGTCCACCGCAGTGGCCGCACCGCCCGCGCCGGCGCTGCCGGCAGCGTGGTCACCCTCGCCCTGCCGCATCAGACCCGCGCCACCCGGCGGATCCTCGAGGAGGCCGAGGTCGAACCGACGTGGGCCGAGGACGTCGAGGACGCGGAGAACCCCGCGCTCGCCGAGCTCGGCGGCCGTACCCCGGCCGGGGAGCCCGTCGAGGACCCGGCGCTCGTGAAGTACAAGGGCGCCCCGCGCAAGCTCGACCTCTCCCGCGCCCGCGGCGCCGACCAGCGCAAGGCCGAGGAGCGCCGCGCCAACGAGGAGCGGCGCGCCTCCTGGGAGGAGGACGCTTCCGGTGAGTCCCCCCGCCGCGGCGGCGGTGGTCAGCGCGGTGGCGGCCCGCGCAGCGGCGGCCAGCGCGGCGCGTCGAGCGGCGGCCGTGGGGCGCGCGGCGCCTCGAGCGGCGGGCGCGGCGCCGCGGGGCGCGGCGGCTCGGGCAGCGGCCAGGGCGCCCGCGGGCAGTCCGGCCGGGGGAGCGCCGGCCGGGGTCGTCCGTCGGCCGACGGGGGCTCCACCGGCGGTCGCGGAAGCTCCACCGGCGGTCGCGGAGGCTCCCAGGGCAAGGGCGGCACCGGCAGGGGCACCGACAAGGGCGGTGCCGGCAGCAGCGGCACCGGCAAGGGCGGCGGCCGCGGGCGCTCCGGCGCGCCGACCCGCTCCCCCCGCCGCCGCGGGGGACGATGAGAGCCGCGCCCCGGCCCTGATCCCGGGCGCCGGCATCCGTGACGAGTGACGACACCGACGTCGAGGAGACGCATCCCCACCGTGAGCATCAGCACCTTCGACATGTTCAAGATCGGCATCGGCCCGTCGAGCTCCCACACCGTGGGCCCGATGCGCGCCGCCGCCCAGTTCGCCCGTGAGGTCCTCGCCGACCCCGGGATCGGCCCGCGCGTGGCCGGGGTCGAGGTGCATCTGTACGGCTCCCTCGCCGCGACCGGCGCCGGTCACGGCACCCTCGATGCGGTGGTGATGGGCCTGGAGGGCGCGGATCCCGAGACCGTCGATCCCGTCGCCGGGCGCGAGCGCGTCGCACGGATCGAGGCCGAGGGCGGGCTGCTGCTGGACGGCACGCGCGAGGTGAGCCTGCGCCCCTCGAGCATCGTGCTGCACCCGCTGACCTTCCTGCCCCAGCACTCCAACGGCATGACCTTCATCGCCCAGGACGCGGACGGGAACGAGCTGCGGCGTCGGCCGATGTTCTCCGTGGGCGGCGGCTTCGTCGTGGACGAGGCGGACATGGACCGCTCGATCGCGGAGGTCGCCGCCGAGGACGAGGGCCGCACCATCTTCACCACCGGTGCGGAGCTGCTGCGCGTGTGCGAGGACCGCGGCATCTCGATCTCCGAGGCGATGCTGCTGCGGGAGCGGCAGTGGCGCAGCGACGAGGAGATCCGCTCGGGCCTGCTGACGATCTGGCGCACCATGCAGGACTGCATCGAGCGCGGTACCCGCACCTCGGGGATCCTGCCCGGCGGGCTCGAGGTCAAGCGCCGCGCCGCCTCCTGGTACGACTCGCTCTCCGCCGAGGACCCGGTGCACCTGCCGATGAACTCCTTCGAGTGGGTCTCCCTCGCCGCGCTCGCCGTGAACGAGGAGAACGCCGCCGGTGGCCGTGTCGTCACCGCACCCACCAATGGCGCGGCCGGCATCATCCCGGCCGTGCTGTACTTCGCCACCCACTACATCGAGGGCGTGGACCCCGACGAGATCGCGGTGCGCTTCCTGCTCACCGCCGGGGCGATCGGCTCGCTCTACAAGGAGCACGCCTCCATCTCGGGCGCCGAGGTGGGCTGCCAGGGCGAGGTCGGCTCGGCCTGCTCGATGGCGGCCGCGGCACTGTGCGAGGCGATGGGCGGCAAGCCCGCCCAGGTCGAGAACGCGGCTGAGATCGCGATGGAGCACAACCTGGGGCTGACCTGCGATCCCGTCGGCGGCCTCGTGCAGGTGCCGTGCATCGAGCGCAACGCCATGGCGGCGGTCAAGGCGATCACGGCCGCCCGCTTCGCGCTGCGGGGCACGGGCGAGCACTTCATCTCGCTCGACACCGTCATCGAGACGATGCGCCAGACCGGCAAGGACATGCACGAGCGCTACAAGGAGACCGCCATGGGCGGCCTCGCCGTCACGGCCGTCCCGGTCAGCGTCCCCGACTGCTGAGCACTTCCGACTGCTGAGGATCCCGGCGGGCCCCGTCAGCGCAGCAGGCGGAACCCGTCGGGCACGGCGGAGGCGCCGAGCCGGTCGTGCACCAGCGCCCGCAGATCCTCCGGGCTCACCGCCGTCGTCCGGGCGGCCGACGGGTCCAGCACGACCTCGGCGAGGGTGTGCACCCCGGTGCGCTCGTCGGCCTCGACGAGCAGCCGTGCGGAGCCGACCGCGGGATGCGCGCGCAGCACCCGCAGGGTGGCTGGCGGATCAGGCAGGCGCCCGCCCGCGGTGAGCGTCGCATCGGCCCGGCCGAGCACACGCACCCTCTCGCCCCCGGCGAGCTCCCCGCGGTCGGTGACCAGCTCGCGGCCTGCGGTGAAGGGGGTGCGGGCCACGAGCAGCCCCTCGAGCTCGCGCAGGTGCACCCCGCGCAGCGGACGCCCGTCCACGCTCAGCGGCCCGGTCTCGGTGGTGCCGTACACGTCGTGGACCCGGGCGCGGAAGTGACGGGAGAGGTCTGCCCGCAGCTCCTCGGTGAGGGGTCCGGAGCCGGAGACGATGCGGGGGATCGCGAGCGGCCGTCCGCGCACCAGCGCCTGCTCCGCGCGCAGCAGCGCCGCGAGGTGCACGGGCGCGCCGGTGAGCAGGTCGGGGGAGGTGCGGTGCAGCAGGGCGATGCGGTCCGCGGCGGGCAGGTGGGCGAGGTCCACCAGCGGTGCGCCCACCGCGAGCGCGCCGAGGGCGAGCAGCAGTCCGTGGCCGTGGACCCCCGGGGCGAGGCAGGCGACCAGGCGTCCGCGGCGCAGCCCGACGCGCCGGCCGAGGTCGAGCAGGCAGCGCAGCTGAGCGGGGGTGAGCGGTCCGCGGCGCTGGAGCCGGGGTGCGCCGGTGCTCCCACTCGAGCGCAGCACCACCTCCCCGTCGGCCGCGAGCACCGCGACCAGCACCTGGCGCAGCGGCGCGGTCGCCGACAGGGCGCCAGGATCCTGGGCGGCCGGGAGGTGCGCGACGGTGCGTGCTGCGGGATGGGCGGGGCCATGCAGGAGGCCGTGGCGGGGGTGCTCCCGGCGCAGGCGCACGAGGTCCAGCAGGTCCTGCCCGGTGAGCATGCCCTGGCGGTCCACGAGGACGACGCTGCGCGCGCGGGTGCCGAGCCGGGCGCGCAGCACCGCGGCCACGTCGATGCCGCGGCCCGCCCGGCCCCGCAGGCTCATCCCGCGCTCACCACGAGCCCCGACGGTAGGCGCCGGGGTACAGGGAGGCGTCGCGCACCCCGAGCTCGTGGGCGGCGCGCTGGGGCCAGCCCGGCTCCCGCAGCGCCGCGCGGCCGACGGCCACGAAGTCCGCATCGCCCCGGTCCAGCACCACCTGCGCCCCGGCCGGGTCGGTGATCAGGCCCACGGCCGCGACGGGCGTGGAGACCGCATCGCGCAGGGTGCGGGCGAAGCCCACCTGGTACTCGGGCCCCACCGCGATGTCCGCGATCACCGCGCCGCCGGTGGAGACGTGCAGGGCGTCGATCCCGACCTCCTCGAGCTCGCGCGCCAGCCCGACGGACTGCGCGATGTCCCAGCCGCCGTCGATCCAGTCGGTCGCGCTGATCCGCACCACGAGCGGCCGGTCCGCGGGCCAGCGCTCGCGCACCGCGCTCGCGATCTCCCGGGCGAGCCGGCGCCTGCCGGGGCCGTCCCCGCCGTACTCGTCGGTGCGCGTGTTCACCAGGGGTGAGAGGAACTCGTGGACCAGGTAGCCGTGGGCGAAGTGGAGCTCCAGGGCGTCGAAGCCGGCGCGCTCGGCCCGCTCGGTCGCCGCGACGAAGTCCGCGACGATGCCGGCGATGTCCTGCCTCGACAGGGCGTCCGGGGCGTCCAGGCCGGGGAAGGGATCCGAGGTGGGGCCGACGGTGCGCCAGCCCGCGGCGAACTCGGGCACGGTGCCGCGCCGGCCGCGGAAGCGGGGCAGGTTCGGCCAGGTGGAGGCCTTGCGCCCGGCGTGGGCGAGCTGCACGGCGACCTTCGCGCCCTGCGCCTGGCAGAACGCGGTGATCCGCGACCAGGCCACGACCTGCTCCTCGTTCCACAGCCCGGTGTCCTGGGGGCTGATGCGGCCCTCGGGGGAGACGGCGGTGGCCTCGGTGACGATCAGGCCGAAGCCGCCGGCGGCCCGGGCGCCGAGGTGCACGAGATGCCAGTCGGTGGGCACGCCGTCCTGCTCCTCGACCATGTACTGGCACATGGGGGCGAGCCAGATGCGGTTGCGCAGCTCGAGATCGCCGAGGCGGGTGGGGGAGAGCAGCGTCGGGGAGGGCGCGGCGTGATCGGGGGCCATGGTGCACCACGGTAGTCGGACCGGACGCGCCCGGCGCACCCGCCCATGCCGCGGGCGGTGAGGTGCGGGCTCGTCGTTCCTGGAATCGTCCGGATGCGGCCCTCGAGCCGCCCGTTGCCCCAAGCTTGCGAACTTGCTAGCATCCTCGCATGGCAGCAGGTCCGCCCCCCGCCAAGGTCCAGTTCAACGTCTACCTCCCGCCCGATCTCGTGGTCGCGGTGAAGCATCGCGCGATCGACGAGAACAGCAGCCTCAGCGACCTGGTGCGCCGGGCGCTGACCGAGTACCTCGAGACCAGGAGCTCCTGATGATCCAGAACCCGAATCCGCCTGCAGCCCCGGCCCCCACGCCGGTTCTCGGAGTCCTGCCGCTGCGCTTCAGCGCCGACGCCCCCGCGATGATCGCCTTCCTGCGCACCCTCGGCATGGCCGCCGAGGTCACCACCGCCGGGGAGGACTTCGCCACCCTCGTCGCGGGCGGCGGTGGGCGCGTCATGGTCCACGGCGCCGACGGCTCGGAGACCGGCGCCGTGCCCGGCGAGACCCAGCTGTGCCTCGCCGTCGAGCGCACCGACGAGGCCGCGGACGCTCTCGCCGCCCACGATCTCGAGGTGCGGGTGTGGGACGAGACCTACGGCCGCCAGGGCGTCGTGGTCGGACCGTGCGGCGAGACCGTGTCCCTGAACGAGCAGCAGAGGGACCTCTACGGCTACGAGGGGCACGACGGCGACGGCGCGGATCCCCGCCTCGCCGTCTGCGTGGTGCGCTCGAGCGAGGAGGGACCTGAGCGCGAGGCCGACGTGCGCTTCTTCGCCGCCCTCGGCTTCACCCCCGTCGGCCCCGGCGACCGGTGGTGGCAGGCGCTCGCCGCTCCCGGCGCGGGCGTCGTCGGCCTCCACGCCCCGCACCCCGACGCGCCCGCGGGCCAGCGCGCCACCGGCACCGAGTTCGGCGACGTGGCCCTCGTGCGCCTCGGTTTCGAGACCGCCGAGGACCTCGAGCAGCTCGCCGCGCGCCTCACCGCCGCCGGCCACCCGGCGCGAGTCGTGCGTGAGGAGGTCACCGCCGTGCACGTCACCGACCCCGACGGCCTCCACCTGGAGATCCACCCGCGCTCACGGGGCTGAGCGCTCCCTTGGAGACCCAGAGGCGACCCCTCGGCGACCCCGCGCTCCCGCGGACCGGATCTCTCCCCGGTCCGCGGGCGCGTGATGTGGGTCTCCTGCGATACGGTGTCAGCGACCACCCGCCCCGGCCGCTCCGGGGCCCCATGACACAGGAGTGCTGATGTCCGACGACGCCGTCACCGGGATCGAGAACCTCTCCCAGGAGACCCGCACCTTCGCGCCGCCCACCGAGTTCGTCCAGAACGCGGTGGCCCGCCCGTCCCTCTACTCCGAGGCCGAGCGCGACCGCCTCGCCTTCTGGCGCTCCCGCGCGAGCCTGCTGAGCTGGGAGACCCCCTTCACCGAGACGCTCGACTGGTCCAACCCGCCCTTCGCCCGCTGGTTCGCCGACGGCACCCTGAACGTCGCCTACAACTGCGTGGACCGCCATGTCGAGTCCGGCCACGGCAGCCAGGTCGCGCTGCTGGCCGAGTACGAGGACGGCACCGACGCGTCGTACACCTACGCGGACGTCAAGGACGAGATCTCCCGCATGGCCAACGTGCTCGCCGACCTCGGCGTGCGCACCGGCGACCGGGTCGCGATCTACCTGCCGATGATCCCCGAGGCCGTCTTCGCGATGCTCGCCTGCGCCCGCATCGGCGCGCCCCACTCCGTCGTCTTCGGCGGCTTCAGCGCCGAGGCGCTGCGCTCCCGCATCGAGGACGCCGAGGCGCGCGTGGTCATCACGGCCGACGGCCAGAACCGTCGCGGCAAGCAGCTGCCGCTCAAGCCCGCCGTGGACGAGGCGCTCGCCGGCGGTGCGAAGTCCGTCGAGAAGGTCCTCGTGGTGCGCCGCACCGGCGGGGACGTGGCGTGGACCGAGGGCCGCGACGTGTGGTGGCACGAGGCGCGCGAGAGCGCCTCGACCGAGCATGCCCCGGTGCCCGTCGAGGCCGAGCACCCGCTGTTCATCCTCTACACCTCCGGCACCACCGGGAAGCCCAAGGGCATCGTCCACACCACCGGCGGTTACCTCACCCAGGCCACCTACACCCACCGCAACGTCTTCGACCTCAAGCCCGCCACCGACGTGTACTGGTGCACCGCGGACGTCGGCTGGATCACCGGCCACACCTACGTGGTCTACGGGCCCATGGCCAACCGCACCACCCAGGTCATCTACGAGGGCACCCCGGACACCCCGCACCAGGGCCGCTGGTGGGAGATCATCGAGAAGTACAAGGTCACCCAGTTCTACTCCTCGCCCACCGCGATCCGCACCGCCATGAAGTGGGGCGAGGACATCCCGGGCAAGTACGACCTCAGCTCCCTGCGGCTGCTCGGCAGCGTGGGCGAGGCGATCAACCCCGAGGCGTGGATGTGGTACCGCCGCGTGATCGGCGGGGACCGCTGCCCGATCGTGGACACCTGGTGGCAGACCGAGACCGGCGGCATCATGATCTCCCCGCTGCCCGGCGTCACCGACACCAAGCCTGGCTCCGCCCAGGTGCCGTTGCCCGGCATCAGCGCCGACGTCATCAACGACGCGGGCGAGTCCGTGGAGAACGGACAGGGCGGCTACCTCGTCCTGGACCAGCCCTGGCCCGGCATGCTCCGCGGCATCTGGGGCGACCCCGAGCGCTTCAAGGAGACCTACTGGTCCCGCTTCGAGGGCTACTACTTCGCCGGTGACGGCGCGAAGAAGGACGCCGACGGCGACATCTGGCTGCTGGGCCGCGTGGACGACGTCATGAACGTGTCCGGGCACCGCCTGTCCACCATGGAGATCGAGTCCGCGCTGGTCAGCCACGAGTGGGTGGCCGAGGCCGCGGTCGTCGGCGCCGACGACGAGACCACCGGCCAGGCGCCGGTCGCCTTCGTCATCCTCCGCAGCGGCAACGACGAGGCGATCGCCGCCGCCGGCGGCGAGGAGAAGGTGCCGGAGCTGCTGCGCGCCCACGTGGGCAAGGAGATCGGCCCGATCGCCAAGCCCAAGAAGGTGCTGCTCGTGACCGAGCTGCCCAAGACCCGCTCCGGGAAGATCATGCGCCGCCTGCTGCGCGACGTGGCCGAGAACCGTCAGGTCGGCGACACCCAGACCCTGGCCGACGCCTCGGTGATGGACCTGATCCAGCAGGGCCTGACCGGCAAGAGCTGACCCCGGTCCGCTCCTGCCCGACGACGAAGGGCGTCCCCTCCCGGTGGAGGGGACGCCCTTCGTGTGTGCGGCCCGAGCGAGACATCGCCAGGGGGATCTCCCGCCGTCGGACCTTTCAGCGCGTGATCGTCACGTCCCCGGTCTCGGTCCTCGCTGAGAGCGTGCCGACCGGGGCGCCGCTGCCGTCGGTGAGGCCGGGATCGATCTGCTCGGTGCCGAGCCCGGTGCTGGTCTCGACGCCCCAGCGGGAGGTGCCGGCCACGGCGATCCGCAGGTCCCCGAGCTCGCTGAGCAGACTCACTTCGCCGCCCGCATCGGCCGGCAGGCGCAGGGACACGTCCCCGAGGCTGGAGGTCAGTTCGACCGAGGTCGGGGCGGGGGAGACGGTCTCCACGTCGATCCCGCCGATGTCCGTGCTGACGGTGAGCCCGTCCGGGGCGGAGACCGGTCCGAGGTGGACGTCGCCCACGTCGGCGCGCACGTTCACCGCCGAGAACTCGCCGTCGGCGACCACATCGCCCACGGTGGAGCTCAGGTCCAGGTCCATCACGTGCCCGCTCGGCACGAGGACCAGGACGTCGCGGGCCCGGTCCACCCCGGGCACGCCGGTGTACTCCTCGGGCTGGCTCACCCGGACCACCGTCGCGTCCGCGCCGCCGCTGCGCTCGATGCGGGCGCGGACCATGTCGCCCTCGGCGGCGGGCACCGTGGTGCCGGGCTCCACGAGGGACAGCACGACTTCGTCGACCTCGTCGGAGGGCTGTACCCGCACGGTCCCGAGGGTGCTGCCCACCGACAGCGAGGTCGGGGCACCGAGCGTCGTCGTCGCGGGGACCTCGGTGAAGCGACGGGCGTTCACCCAGGTCGCGGCCGAGGTCGCCGCGAGCACCAGCACGAGCAGCAGCACCACGCCCCCGCCCACGAGCACCGTCCCGGTGCGCCAGGGGCGGTCGGAGGCGGGGGAGGGGACCAGGCTCCGCGGCGGGTCGTAGCGCACCTCCGGGTCCGGCGGACGTGGGGGATCGTTCGGCAGGCCGGGCGGCCCGGCCACGGGTCCGGTGGACGGCCCTGCGGGCGGGCGGTCGGGAGCGTCGACGCTCATGTCCGGTCCTCCGATTCCAGGTAGCGCAGCACCGCCATGACGCGCCGGTTCTCGCCGTCCACCGGCGGCAGGTCGAGCTTGGTGAGCAGCGAGGAGATGTGCTTCTCCACGCTGCCGGCGGAGACGAAGAGCGTGTCGGCGATGGCCTGGTTGGAGCGCCCCTGCGCCATGAGCGAGAGCACCTCCCGCTCGCGCGGGGTGAGCGCTTCGAGGGTGCGGCGGCGGCGCGAGCGGACGAAGATCTGCTGGACCACCTCGGGGTCCAGCCAGGTCCCGCCCCCGCCGACGGTGTCCACGACCCCGAGGAAGTCCTCGACGTCGGCCACGCGGTCCTTGAGTACGTAGCCCAGCCCCTGCGGCGAGTCGGCGATGAGGTCGGAGGCGTAGCGCTCCTCGACGTACTGGGAGAGCACCAGCAGTTTCACCTCGGGATCCTGCTGGCGGATCAGCACCGCGGCGCGCACGCCCTCGTCGGTGAACGTCGGCGGCATGCGCACGTCGATCACGGCGAGGTCGGGGCGGTGGTGGGAGACGGCCGCGAGCAGCCCGGCGGCGTCGCCCACGGCGGCGACCACCTCGTGCCCGGCCTCGGTGAGCAGGCGCTCGAGCCCTGCCCGCAGCAGCACGGCGTCGTCGGCGATCACGATCCTCATCGGTGGGCCTCCTGGGGGTCCGGTCGGGTCTGGGGGCGGGGCGGCGGGGCGGGTGCCGAGGCGGGTGCCACGGCAGCAGTCGGTGGAGCGGTGCCGCGCAGGGTCGGGATCACGGCCTCGAGCACCGTGCCCTCGCCGGGTGGGCTCGTCACCTCGAGCACCCCGCCGGTGGCGCGGACCCGGTCGGTCAGCCCCGCGAGCCCGGTGGACATCCCGTCGCGGTGCACGCGGGCGCCGCCGCGGCCGTCGTCCTCGATCCGCACCCGCAGAACCCGGGCGTCCTGGCGGACGTCGACCCGGATGCGCGAGGCCTCGGCGTGCTTGGTGATGTTGGTCAGCGCCTCGGCGACCAGGAAGTAGGCCACGCCCTCGCGCTCGCGGTCCAGGCCCGCATGGGTGCCGGGCGGCAGCTGCACGTCGAGCTCGACCGGGATGCGGGAGCGGGCGGCGAGAGCGGACAGCGCCGCATCCAGGCCCCGGTCCGTGAGCACGGCGGGGTGGATGCCGCGGGCGAGCTGGCGCAGGTCCGTCATCACGGCCTTCGCCTCGGCGTGCGCCTCGGTGACCAGGCGCTCGGCCCGGTCGGGGTCGGTGCGGATCGCGGTGCGGGCGATGCCGAGGGTCATGGCGAGGTTCACCAGGCGCGGCTGGACGCCGTCGTGGAGGTCCCGCTCGATCCGCAGCCGTTCCTGGGCGGCGGCGTCGACCGCGCCCTGGCGGCGCTCGGCGAGCTCGGCGACCTGCTCGCGCAGCTCCTCCTCGGAACCGGAGATCAGCCCCCGGGCCAGGCCCCGGTCGGCCAGCGCCCCGAGGGCCAGCATCGCGCCGGAGAGCAGCACCCCGGCGGTGCCGATGAGGGCCAGCCCCCAGCGAGTCAGCTCCACCCCGCCCAGCTCGAGCGGTCCGTGCAGCAGTGCGAGCTGCCAGCCGTTCCACCCCAGCCACAGCAGTGCCGCGAAGGCCACGAAGAACGCCCCGGCCACAAGCATGGCCAGGTGGTGGTGGAGGATGCCCCGCCAGAACGCGCCGCTGCCCAGCTCGAACCAGCGGTTCTGCAGCCAGCCCGCCGCGCCGGTGCGGCGCGAGCGGCGGCGCACGGGGACGATCACGCCGATGCCGTGGATCGCGACGGCCCGGCGGCGCTCGATGCGCACGACGACCTGCATCGCCAGCAGCCAGGGGATGAGCAGCAGCAGACCGGCACCGAGCGCGGGCAGGGCGCTGAGCCCGGCGATCAGCATGGTCACGCTGAGGATCAGCCAGGTGAAGCTCAGCACGCCGCCCACGACCACCGAGGCCAGGGAGGCCGGGGTGATCCGGGGGCGCTCGGGCAGCGCGGCCCCGTCGGTCGTCTCGTCCATGGCACGACCCTAGACGCGCCCCGGCCCCGGGCCCCACCGTGCCCGCCCGGCGCGCCGACGGGGGATATCCCCCGGTCCCGCGGCGGAACCGTGCGGTCCCGCGGCGGAACCGTGCGACGCATGCCCCGCGGATGCGGTTCAATGGGAGCCATGAGCAGTGACGCCACCTCCTCCTCCGATCAGATCGACCCCCGCATCGACGAGTCCGCGCCCGAGGACGCCGGCGCGACCGGGCAGGTCGTCGAGAACGTCGAGTCCACCGCCGCCTCGCTCGCGGCCGAGGGCGTCGCCCGCGGCACGCTTGGCGATGTCGCGAACTCGCTGGGCATCTCCAGCGCGGTCGCGCTGCGCGCTCTGCGCGGGTCCGACGAGATCAAGCCGCAGATGGCGGCGCGGGTGCGGGAGGCGGCCGAGCGGCTGAACTTCCCCATCGAGGAGCTCAGCGAGGAGACCGAGCACCGCGGCGTGGTCGCGATCCTCGTCAACACCATGCGCAACACCTGGATCTCGGACCTGGTCCGCTCGATCCGCATCGAGCTCACCGCGACCGGCCGCACCGCCGTCGTGGTCCCCACCCGTCGGCGCGTGCCCGAGTACCCCGTCGCCGCGGACACCGACGCAATCGAGAACCTCGTCCACCTCGGCGTGGACGGCTTCCTCATGGTCTCCGACCTCGCCGACATGGACAGCGTGCTAGAGGCCACCGGCAACCGGCCGCTCATCGGCATCGGCTGCTCCCGCGAGTTCGTCGGCCGCTTCGACACCGTCCGCATCGACGACGAGGTGGGCCAGGGACTGCTGGTCGACCATCTGGTGGGTCTCGGACATCGCGAGATCGCCCACGTCGGCGGGGTCGGCGCCGCGGTCGCCCGCGAGCGCGCCGACGCCTTCCGCGCCGCGATGGCCCGCCACGGCCTGTCCGACGTGGCCCGCGTCGAGCCCGGCGACTTCACCGAGCAGGTCGGGCAGACCGCCGGGTCGATGCTGCTGCGCGGCAGCCGCGTGCCCACGGCCGTGACCTGCGCCAACGACGTCACCGCCGTCGGCGTCCTCTCCGCCGCCCGCGAGGCCGGCTTCGACGTGCCCGAGGAGCTGGCGGTCGCCGGCTACGGCAACACCTCCCTCGCCTCCTCCGGCGTCGCCCAGCTGACCAGCGTGGATCCCAACTCCGACCGGCTCGGAGCGCTGGCCGCGCAGTTCCTGGTCGAGCGGGTCTCCGGCCACGAGGGCCCGACCCGCGACGTGGCCGTCGCCCCGTCGATCGTGGTGCGCCGCTCCACCTCCGCCGGCCCCCGCCCCGAGACCACCCGCCGCAAGCGGATCTCGGTGGAGTGAACTGCCCCGACCTTCGCGCTCCGTGCCGACCCCTGCGATAGGCTCCCGCCATGATCAACACCACGAACGACCCGAGCACGCCGCCCACCCAGCGGTCCATCGGCGAGCTCGTCCAGTCCATCCGCGACGAGCTCCTGGGTGTCGTCCACCACGAGATCGACATCGCCAAGAAGGAGGGGACCGCGCTCGCGATCAAGGTCGGCATCATCGCCGCCATGGCCGCCGTGCTGCTCTTCCTCCTGCTGTCGGCATGGGTCATGCTGCTCTTCGCGGCGGCCACCGGGCTGAACGCCCTGGGCCTGCCGTACTGGGCCTCCTTCCTCATCGTCGCGGGCGTGTTCATCGTCCTCGGCGCGATCGCAGGCCTGGTCGCCTTCCTGGTCTCGAAGAAGCTAAAGGCCCCCGAGACCACCATCGAGACCGCCCAGAACGCGGTCCAGGCGGTCCAGGGCAAGCGCCGCAAGAACGCCGTCTCCTACGACGACACGTTCGAGGAGCTCTACGGCAAGCAGGTCAGCGCCCGCACCGAGTGACCGGTCGCACCACCCCTGCGCAGGACCGGCCGCGCTGACCGGCCCGCGCCCCACCAGGCAGTACCCTGGGGGACGTGACTCTTCAGCTGCACGACACCGCCACCCGCACCACCGCACCGTTCACCCCGGTGCGCGAGGGGGCGGTGTCGCTGTACGTCTGCGGTCCCACCACGCAGGGCGCCCCGCACCTCGGCCACCTGCGCACCTTCCTCGCCTTCGACGTGCTGGTGCGCTGGCTCGAGCGCAGCGGCTACGAGGTGACCCACGTCCGCAACGTCACCGACATCGACGACAAGATCCTCGTGAAGTCCGCCGAGTCGGGCGCCGAGTGGTGGGCCTGGTCGCTGCGCTTCGAGCGCGAGTTCGCCGACGTGCTGGACCGGATCGGCAACCGTCGGCCCACCTACGAGCCGCGCGCCACCGGGCACGTGCCCGAGATGATCGAGCTGATGCAGCTGCTCATCGAGCGCGGCCACGCCTACGCCGACGGGAACGGCTCGGTGTACTTCGACGTCGCCTCCCTGCCGGACTACGGCTCGCTCACCCGGCAGTCCCTCGAGGACATGCAGGACGCGGGCGAGGAGATGGAGCCCGGCAAGCGCGACCGTCGCGACTTCGCCCTGTGGAAGGCCGCCAAGGCCACCGAGCCGGAGACCGCCTCCTGGGACACGCCCTTCGGCCGCGGCCGCCCCGGCTGGCACCTGGAGTGCTCGGCGATGAGCCGCAAGTACCTCGGGGAGACCTTCGACATCCACGCCGGCGGTCTGGACCTGCGCTTCCCGCACCACGAGAACGAGCAGGCCCAGTCCCATGCCGCAGGCTTCGGCTTCGCGCAGCGCTGGATGCACTCCGGGGTACTCACCGTGGACGGGCTGAAGATGGGCAAGAGCCTGGACAACTTCGTCACCGCCGCCCAGGCGCTCGGCGACCATCCCACCGCGGCGGTCCGTCTGGCCCTGGTCAGCGGCCACTACCGCGCGACCGTCGAGTACAACGCGACCGCCATGCGGGAGGCCGAGGTGGTGTGGGAGCGCTTCACCCAGGCTGCCCGCCGCGCCGCCGGCCTGCTCGGTGAGGACCCGATCGCCGGTCCCGACGCCGATCTCGCGGCGGTGGAGCTGCCCGCGGAGTTCGTCGCCGCGATGGACGATGACCTCTCCGTCGCCGAGGCCCTCGCCGTGATCCACCGCGAGCTCGCCTCCCTGAACACCCTGCTCGCCGCCGCCGGTGCCGCTGGCCGCAGCGAGGAGATCGCCGGGTCCCTCGGCCGCCTGCGCGCCATGCTCGACGTGCTGGGCCTTGACCCGCTCGGCGCGCAGTGGGGCCAGGAGTCCGGGGCCGACGGGGCTGAGCACGCCGCGCTCGACGCGCTCATCGCCGCCCAGCTCGCGGCCCGTCAGGAGGCCCGCGCCGCGAAGGACTGGGCCCGGGCCGACGCTCTGCGCGACGCTCTCGTCGCCGCGGGGATCCGCATCGAGGACGGGCCCGACGGCGCCCGCTGGACCCTCGATCCCACGCACTGAACTCCGAGGAGATTCCACACATGGCAGGAAACAGCTCGCGCCGCGGCGCGGTGCGCAAGGGCAAGAAGGGCGCGACCGTCGGCTCCGGCGGTGTGCGCCGACGCGCGCTCGAGGGCAAGGGCCCGACCCCGAAGGCGGAGGACCGTCCCGCCCACAAGAAGTACGCCGGCGGCTCGTCCGGCAGCGGCTCCGGCGGCTCCGGCCGCGGCGGCGCGAAGGGCGTGCGCAAGAGCCCCGGCAGCGACCAGGTCGCCGGGCGCAACGCGGTGCTGGAGGCGCTGCGCGAGGACGTGCCCGCCACCCAGCTCACCGTGATGGTTCGGCTGGACACCGACGAGCGGGTGCGCGAGATCATGCGCTTGGCCGCCACCCGCGGCCTCCCGGTCGCCGAGGCCTCCCGCACCGATCTGGACCGGATGACCGACCACGCCGTCCACCAGGGCGTGGCGCTGACCATCCCGCCCTACGAATACGCCGAGGTCTCCGACCTGCTCGAGATCGCCGCGGACCGCTTCGAGCCGCCGCTGCTGGTGGCGCTCGACGGCATCACCGATCCCCGCAACCTCGGCGCGATCCTGCGTTCGGCCGACGCCTTCGGCGCCCACGGCGTGATCCTGCCCGAGCGGCGCAGCGTCTCGATGACCGCGAGCGTGTGGAAGGTCGCCGCCGGTGCCGCCGGCCGCGTGCGCGTCGCCCAGGTCACCAATCTCAACCGCGCCCTCGCCTCCCTCAAGGAGAAGGGCGTGTTCGTGCTGGGCCTGGACGCCGACGGGGACGTCACCTCCCGCGAGCTCGAGCTCGGCACCCAGCCGACCGTCCTCGTGGTCGGCGCGGAGGGCAAGGGCCTCTCGCGCCTGGCCCGGGAGAGCAGCGACCAGGTGGTCTCGATCCCCATGGGCGGTCGGACCGAGTCGCTGAACGCCTCGGTCGCCGCCGCGATCGCGCTGTACGAGCTCTCCGGCGTACGGGAGCGCCAGGGCCTGGCCTGAGCCGCGCCTGCTCGGTGCGGGCCGGTGATCGGTGCGCGGGCCGGTGATCGGTGCGCGGGCCGGTGATCGGCGCGCAGGCCGGGCGGCGCGGGCCGTCAGCGCCGGGACGTTCCTTCGCCGATCGGGATCAGCACGTGCGGCATGGTCGCCTGGATGACGGGGCCGAGCGCGAGCGCGTACACCACGGTCCCGAGCCCGAGCGGCCCGCCGAGCGCCCAGCCGGTGACCAGCACGATCACCTCGAGCACGATCCGGATCGGGCCGACGGGGCGCTCCAGCACCCGGCTGAGACCGGTCATCAGCCCGTCACGGGCCCCGGCGCCGAGCTGGGCGCCGATGTAGACGGCGCCGGAGATGCCGTTGAGCACCACGGCGAGCAGCATCAGCACGATCTGCAGGGGCAGGGAGTCGAACGAGGGCAGCAGCGCCAGGCCCGCATCGATGCTGAGCCCCACCCAGATCGCGTTCGCGATCGTGCCGATCCCGACCCGCTCGCGCAGCGGGATCCACGCCAGCAGCAGCACGAAGCTCACCGCGATGCTCATCAGCCCCACGGTCGCGCCGAGATGGTGCGCGAGCGCGGCGTGGAGCACGTCCCAGGGCGCGCCCCCGAGGCCCGCCTCCAGCAGGAGCGCGAGGGACAGCCCGAACCCGGTCAGCCCCACCATCATCTGCATGAGCCGGCGCGGCAGCCGGTCCAGGCGAAGCTGGTCGCGCAGGGACACGTTGTCCAGGCGCGCAGGGGCGCGGCGGGGGCGTCGGCTCATCGTCGAGTCCTCGGGCGGGGAAGGGGAAAGGGGAGAGCGGGGGCGAGTCCTCAGCCCTCGATGATCGGCAGCGCCGACGTCTCGGTGGTCACCAGCGACTTCTCATCGGGCCGGTGGATGAGGACGTTGAGGATGTAGTGGCGCACCGTGTCGTCCAGGCTCACGTCGTGCCCGGCCTGCTCGGAGAGGAACCACTTGTGCTCGAGCACCTCGTGGTAGAACTCCGGCGGCTCGAGCTTGGAGCGCATCGAGCGGGGGATCGCCCGCACCACCGGCTCGTAGTGCCGCTGCAGCCACTCATGGGCCACGAACTCCTCCTCCTCGGCCTGCTGCTCGGTGTCCGCGATGTACTGGTCGAGATCGTTGAGCAGGCGGCGCGCCTGGTTCTCCTGCGCGTCGATGCCGGTCAGGCGCATGAGGCGGCGGGAGTGGTGGCCGGCGTCGACGACCTTGGGGCGGATCGAGAGGGTGGTGCCGTCGAGGTCGGTGGTGATCTCGAGCTCGCCCACGTCGAAGCCCAGCGCGTTCAGCCGCTCGATCCGGGCGGAGACGCGCCAGCGCTCGTCGGCCGAGAACCGCTCGCGCGAGGTCAGCGCCTCCCAGAGCTCCTCGTAGCGGGCGACCAGCTCGTCGCCCACCTCGACGGGATCCGCCTCGGGGTCGATCATCTCGCCGGCCTGGAGGTCCATCAGCTCGCCGATGATGTTCGTGCGCGCCAGGTCCAGGTCGTAGTGGCGCTGCCCGGCGGAGAGCTCCTCGTGCAGGGACCCGGTCTCCACGTCGACGATGTAGGCGGCGAAGGCGCCCGCATCGCGGCGGAACAGTGTGTTCGAGAGCGAGACGTCGCCCCAGAAGAAGCCCTCCAGGTGCAGGCGCACCATGAGCACCGCGAGCGCGTCCAGCAGACGCTGGGCGGTGTCCTGGCGGGAGACCTGGCTGAACACGGCACGGTAGGGGAGGGAGAACTGGAGGTGCCGGGTGATGAGCACCGCGTCCAGCGGCTCGCCCTGGCGGTCGGTGCGGCCCGAGACCACGGCGAACGGGGTCACCGACGGCACGCCCAGCCGGTTCAGCACCCGCAGCGTGTCGTACTCGCGCTGGGCGAGGTGATGGTTGATCTCCTTGAGGGCCAGGACCTGGCCCGAGACCCGGGCGAAGCGCACCACGTGACGGGAGATGCCGCGGGGGAGTGCGGCCAGCAGCTCCTCGGGCCAGTCCTCGAGCGGCTGGTCCCAGGGCAGGTCGAGCAGTGCCGGATCGGCGCGGGACGAGGTGATCTCCAGGGGTGCCATTGGTCCATTCTCCCCCGAGCGGGACGTGTTCGCCCACCCGTGACCGGTTTTCACGTCATCTCGACGGAAAGCTCACCGGATGAGCCCCCGTCGGCCCGCTCCAGGACGGGCGGCTCCGGGACGGCCTCCCGCCCCCGGGAACGACTGCCCCCTGGAACGCCTGCCTAGTGAACGGCGACGGGCGCCCGGCCGCAGCCGGACGCCCGTCGCACGGGAGCCGTGGGGATCAGTCGCCCAGGCGCTGGCCCGACTTCGCGTCGAACAGGTGGATGTGGCCCTCCTTGGGACGGAAGTACACGGTCTCGCCCTTGGCCGGGGGACGGCGGCCGTCGACACGGGCGATGAACGGCTTGGTCGTCTCGTCGCTGCCCGCGCGGCGCCCGTACACGAACGCATCCGCGCCGAGCTCCTCGACGACGTCGACCTCGACCGCGATGCCCTGGCCGTCGGTGACCAGCTCGAGGTCCTCGGGGCGCACGCCGATGGTCACGTGGGACTCATCGGTGTCCGAGAGGGTCGCGCGGTCGACCGGCAGCACGGCACCGCCGAACTGGACGCCCTGGTCGGTGAGCTTCTCGTCGAGCAGGTTCATCGCGGGGGAGCCGATGAAGCCGGCCACGAACACGTTGTTCGGGTGGTCGTACATGCGGCGCGGCGAGTCGATCTGCTGGAGCACACCGCGGTCCAGGACGGCCACGCGGTCGCCCATGGTCATCGCCTCGGTCTGGTCGTGGGTGACGTACACGGTGGTGACGCCGAGACGACGCTGCAGCGAGGCGATCTGGGTGCGGGTGGACACGCGCAGCTTCGCGTCGAGGTTCGACAGCGGCTCGTCCATGAGGAAGACCTGCGGGGAGCGGACGATCGCACGACCCATGGCCACACGCTGGCGCTGGCCGCCGGAGAGGGCCTTCGGCTTGCGGTCCAGGTACTCGGTGAGGTCCAGGATCGCGGCGGCGTCCTCGACACGCTTGCGGATCTCCGCCTTCGGGGTGCCGGCGATCTTGAGCGCGAAGCCCATGTTGTCGGCCACCGTCATGTGCGGGTAGAGCGCGTAGTTCTGGAACACCATGGCGATGTCGCGGTCCTTCGGCGGGACGTCGGTGACGTCACGATCGCCGATCAGGATGCGGCCCGCGTCGATCTCCTCGAGACCGGCGAGCATGCGCAGGGAGGTGGACTTGCCGCAGCCCGAGGGGCCGACCAGGACGAGGAACTCGCCGTCGCCGATCTCGATGTTGAGGTTGTCCACGGCCGGGCGCTCCTGGCCCGGGTAGATCCGTGATGCGTTGTCGAACGTGACTGTTGCCATGGTGGCGCTCCTTCACCGGCAGGTACGTGCCGGACGGTCCGTAGTGAAGTGATGTGCGGCCGGTTCGAAGGGTCAACTGCAAGGTGCACCTTCGCACCGGCTCGAGGAAGTGTATCCCAGCTCCCACCTCGGTGCGAGCACCATCCAGCGCGTCGCGCACGGCATGTCGCGCACGGGATGTCGCGCACGGGATGTCGCGCATGGGATGTCGCGCATGGGATGTCGCGCATGGCATGTCGCGCACGGGATGCCCTCGCCCACGATCCGGCACGCGATACTGGGCCGGTGGACACCACCGAGCTGACCCGCAGGATCCTTGACCGCCGCCCCCGCGAGGACGCCCCGCTGCGCATCGTGCAGGCCGGGCACCCCGCCCTGCGACGCACCGCCGTCGCCGCCCGGGACAGGCTCGAGTCCGAGCTGCTGCTCGAGCTGGCCGACGCGATGACCCTCACCATGCGCGAGGCGCCCGGGGTCGGCCTCGCCGCCCCGCAGATCGGCCTTCCGGTGCGCTTCTACGTCGTCGAGGACCGCTACGCCGGCGAGCCCGGGGAGGACGAGGAGGACGACCTGCTCGAGCGCCGCCCGCTCGCGCTGCGGGCGCTGCTGGACCCCGTCGTCGAGCCGCTGGGCACCGAGCGGGTCTTCGCCTTCGAGGGCTGCCTGTCCGTGGACGGCTGGCAGTCGATCGTGCCCCGCGCCCGGCGTGTGCGTCTGCGCGCCACCGAGCTGCTGCCCGGCGGGGAGCTGAGGGAGGTGGACGAGGAGCACGTCGGCTGGACCGCGCGCATCCTCCAGCACGAGACCGACCACCTGGCCGGGACCCTCTGCCACGACCGCATGGTGCCGCGCTCCTTCATCGAGGCCGGCTACACCCCGCACTACGCCGATCTCGGCGAGGCGGTGCGGCGCCTCGGCCTGACCGGCGACATCACCGAGCTCGGCGAGGGCGAGGTCGTGCTCGACCGCTGAGCACCCGGACGCGTCCAGGGCGGCGCCTGCGACGTGCATCCCACATCCAGGCACAGCGGCCGGTGCACGGTACCGTGACCCTGTTCAGGACCCCGTAGAACGGAGCAGCAGGTGACGCAGAGCGACTCCCACCCCTCCCCGCAGGACCTCCCCGAGGAGGACGGCGGGCTCGTCGAGCAGATCGACGACCGCTGGCTCTCGGTGATCGACGCCGCGCTGAAGGTGCAGGCGCCGCTGGCGCACACCTATGTCGAGCGGCTGCGCGTCAAGCACCCCGAGGCCACTGACCGGCAGCTGCTGGAGATGGTGACTAAGCGCTTCACCACCCTCACCACGGCGACCGGCGCCGGCATCGGCGGCGTCGCGGCCCTGCCGGGTCTCGGCACCGCGGCGGCGCTGGGCCTGACCGTCGGCGAGGGCGCGACCTTCGCCGAGGCCTGCGCCTTCCTCACCCTCGCCGCGGCGGACATCCACGGTGTGGACATGTCCGACCGCGCCACCCGCCGCCTCGTCCTCATGGGCGTGCTCAGCGGAGAGCGCGGCACCGAGATCATCGCCAAGGCCCTCGGCAAGCAGGGCCTGCAGTGGAACGCCGTCCTCGGCGGCGGTGGGGGCGGCTTCCTGCCGGGCCTCATCTCCAAGCAGGTCAGCAAGTACGTCCGCCGAAGGGTCATCGCCCGCACCGGCGGACTGTGGGTCGCGCGCCTGCTGCCTTTCGGCATCGGTGCGGTCCTCGGCGGGCTCGGCGCCCGGGCCGTGGCCCGCTCCGTCGTCGAGGCGATGCTCGAGATCTTCGCCCAGGGCCCCACCACCCTCGAGGGCGAGACCGCGGGGGCGCGCCGCAGCATCGACGCCTGAGAGCACGCCGGCGACATAGCCCGTCGGGGACACAGCCCGTCGGTGACACTGCACGGGCTCAGCACAGCAGGAGGGCCGGTCCCCGCGGGGACCGGCCCTCCTGCTGTGCCCGGGGCGCGTCGGCCCGCGAGGGGCCGACGCGAGCGCGGACCTCAGATGTCCTGGGTGAACTCGTTGGCGTGCTCGGTGCCGATCGCGCGCTGGTAGGACTGGCGGATCTCCGCCTCCGCGTCGCTGCGGCCCTCCCAGTGCGCGCCCTCGACGCTCTTGCCCGGCTCCAGGTCCTTGTAGACCTCGAAGAAGTGCTGGATCTCCAGGCGGTGGAACTCGGAGACGTCGGTGAGCTCCTGACGGCGCACCTGACGACGGTCGCCCACCGGCACCGCGATGATCTTGTCGTCGCCGCCGGCCTCGTCGCGCATGCGGAACATGCCCAGCGCGCGGCAGCGGATCAGGCAGCCCGGGAACGTGGGCTCCTCGAGCAGCACCAGGCAGTCCAGCGGGTCGCCGTCCTCACCCAGGGTGCCCTCGATGAAACCGTAGTCGTCCGGGTAGCGGGTGGCGGTGAACAGCATCCTGTCCAGCCGGATACGACCGTTGTGGTGGTCCACCTCATACTTGTTCCGGTTCCCGCGAGGGATCTCGATCGTCACGTCGAATTCCACGACTGCCGCTCCATTGCTCCGGCCCCGTGGGCCACTTCCGATGACCGGGACACCATATCGTGGGCTCATGGTCCGACGAGCAACCGAGCGCATGTGGCGCCTCACGGCGATCGTGATGTGCGCGGCAGTTCCCGCGAGCTTCTACGTCCTCGGGGACCTCATGGACGCCTTCCCGGGCGTGCTCACGATCCGCTCGCAGGAGCAGGGACCCCAGGCGGGGCCCCGCGCCGTCGCCGAGGACTGGGAGCGCGTCGACCCCACCGAGGCGGCCGACCCGGTCGCCTCCTCGCCCGCCCCGCTCGACCCCGCCGACCTGCAGGCGCGGATGGACGCCAAGGCCGAGCTGCCCGTCATCGCCGGCAACCTCGCCTACAGCGTCGTCGACTCCGCCACCGGCGCGGTGCTCGCCGAGCGGAGCTCCGGCGAGGCCCTCGTGCCCGCCTCGACCCTCAAGCTGCTCACCGCAGCCGCGGTGCTGCGCACCTACACCGGCGACGAGGTGCTCGTCACCCGCGCCACCGTCCAGGACGGGGTGGTCACCCTCGTCGGCGGTGGTGACATGACCCTCACCGAGGACGACCTGCGGGACCTCGCCGGGCAGGCCGCGGCCCTCGCGACCGAGCTGGGGACGAGCGAGGTCTCCCTGCGCCTGGACGACAGCCATCTCGTCGGCGGCCGCAACGAGAACTGGGGGAGCAACGGCCCCGAGGGTGGATGGGTCACCCCCACCGCCTCCCTCGCCCTGGACGAGGGCTGGCTCGACGGCGAGCAGTACGGCCCGAAGTCCACCGACCCCGCCGGCGACGCGGCCGAGCGCTTCGCCGCACTGCTCGGCGAGGCCGGGCTCACCGTCACCGGGGAGATCACCGAGGCCGCCGCACCCGACGGCGCCCCCGCCGCCGAGGTCGCCTCCGAGCCCCTCTCCGAGATCGTGCGCCACACCCTGCTGATCTCCGACAACACCACCGCCGAGCTGCTCGCCCACCTCGTCGCCCTCGCCGACGGCGTGGAGACCACCCCGGCCGGGGCCGCGGCCGCGGTCGAGAGCGAGATCCGCGACCTCGCCGCCGAGGCCGGTCTGCCCGAGACGATCCTGGACGGCCTCGACCTTCGCGACGGCTCCGGGCTCTCCCGGGAGAACCGGGTCCCGCCCGCGCTACTGGCCGCCGTGGTCGCCGAGGCCTCTTCGGGCCGGACCCCCGTGCTCGAGCAGATCCTCTACGACGTGCCGATCGCGGGACTCAGCGGCACCCTCGCCGACCGCTTCGACCACGGCGACACCACCGAGGCCGCCGGGATCGTGCGCGGCAAGACCGGCTATCTCGGCGGCGCCGCGACCCTCGCCGGGGTCGCCGTGCTGCCCGACGGCCGCACCGTCGGCTACTCGATCGTCGTCCACGGCTTCGACGGCGCGCGGGCGGACGAGGCCCGCGCCGCGGTCGACGAGGTCGCCGTCGAGATGGTGCAGAGGGACTGATGGCCGGACCGCCCCCGGTGGTCGCCCGCGCCCGACGCGCCGTCCGCACCGCCCTCACCGCCCGCCTCGAGCAGCTCGCCGACGACACCGGCTCCGGGAACTACGCCCCGCGGCTGCTCGTCGGCACCAGCGGCGGCGCCGACTCCCTCGCGCTGCTGGCGACGACGCGCTGGGTGGGGGAGCGGATGGGTCTTGCGACCGAGGCGGCGATCGTCGACCACGGGCTCCAGGAGGGCTCCGCCTCCGTGGCCGCCCGCGCCGCCGCCCAGGCCGAGCGCCTCGGCGCCGAGGCGCACGTGGTCCGCGTCGCCGTGGACACCGCCGCGCCCGGCGGCATCGAGAACGCCGCCCGCACCGCCCGCCACGACGCCCTCGAGCACCTCGCCGCCGAGCGCGGCGCCCTCGCCCTGCTGCTCGCCCACACCCTCGACGACCAGGCCGAGCAGGTGCTCATGGGCCTCGCCCGCGGCGCCGGGCCCCGGGCGCTCGCAGGGATCCCCCGCACCCGCGGCCTGCTGCTGCGCCCCTTCCTCGGCGACGGCCGTGACGAGACCACCGCCCTGCGCCGCGAGGACACCGAGGAGATCTGCCGCCTGCACGACCTGGAGTGGTGGGAGGACCCGATGAACGCGGACCCCGCCCTCCTGCGCTCGCGGGTGCGTCACCGCGCTCTGCCCCTGCTGCGCGAGATCCTCGGCCCCCAGATCGACGAGAACCTCGCCCGCAGCGCGGACCTGGTCCGTCCCGACGTCGACCACCTCGACCGCGAGGCGCGCGAGCTGCTGCCGGCGCTGCGGCGTCCGTCGGCGGAGCGC
This sequence comes from Brachybacterium aquaticum, assembly GCF_014204755.1. Lineage (NCBI taxonomy): Bacteria > Bacillati > Actinomycetota > Actinomycetes > Micrococcales > Dermabacteraceae > Brachybacterium > Brachybacterium aquaticum. The sequence goes on along the minus strand of NZ_JACHLZ010000001.1, from coordinate 1,783,372 downwards.
GCCGAGGAGGGGGACCTGCTCGCCCTGGACGTCCACGCGCTCGCCGCCGCCCCGGAGCCGCTGCGCACCCGGGTGCTCCGCGACGCCACCCGCGAGGCGGCGCAGCACGCCGGGCGGGACGGCGCAGCAGCCTCCCAGGAGGGTTCCGCTCAGCGCGCAATCGCCGCCGGTGAGGGCTCCGGGTCGACGAAGTCCCTGCTCCGAAGGCAGGTGCTCACGATCGATGCGCTGGTGGTCTCATGGCACGGTCAGGCAGCGGTGCCCCTACCGGGTAGGATCGAGGTCGCTCGCCGTGACGGCCTGTTGGTGTGGCGCCGTCCCGCTCCGTGAGCCGCGGCGGACGCACCCCACCACTCACCCGGAGGAGATCCGCGTGCCCCTGACGCACCCCCACCCCGATGTCGACCGCGTGCTGCTGGACGAGCAGCAGATCCGCGAGCGGCTCGCCGAGATCGGCGCCCAGATCGCCGAGGACTACGCGGACGAGTCCCCGGTCCTCGTGGGCGTGCTCAAGGGCGCCGTCATGGTGATGGCCGACCTCGCCCGCCAGATCGACCTCAAGGTCGAGATGGACTGGATGGCGGTCTCCTCCTACGGCTCCGGCACGAAGTCCTCCGGCGTGGTGCGCATCCTCAAGGACCTCTCCGGCGACATCACCGGGCGCAACGTGCTCATCGTCGAGGACATCATCGACTCGGGTCTGACCCTGAAGTGGCTGCTGTCCAACCTGCGCTCGCGCGGGCCGAAGTCCGTCGAGATCGCCACCCTGCTGCGCAAGCCCGAGGCCGCGCGGGTGGAGATCGACGTGAAATACGTCGGCTTCGACATCCCCAACGAGTTCGTCATCGGCTACGGGCTCGACTACGCGGAGAACTACCGCAACCTTCCGTATGTGGGCGTGCTCGCCCGCTCGGTCTACGAGGACTGATCCGTGGCAGATTCCCCCAAGAGCTCCTCCAAGGGCTCCCGCAAGCGCAGGCCCTTCACCTCGGTCGCCCTGTGGATCGTGGTCGCGCTGCTGCTGGGCATGGCGATGTTCTCCCTGCTGGGCCGTGACGGCTACCAGCAGATCGACACCGAGCAGGGCCTCGAGCTGCTGCAGGGCGGCACCGTCGAGCAGGCCAAGATCATCGGCGGCAACCAGCAGCGCGTCGACCTCGTGCTGAGCGAGGACTTCGTGGACGGCGAGGAGAACAAGGGCACCCAGGTGCGCTTCTCCTACGTCGACGCGCGCGCCGAGTCGATCATTGCCGCGGTCGAGGAGGCCGCTCCGGCCGACGGCTACACCGACGAGATCGCCACCAGCTCCTGGTGGTCCACGCTGCTGCTGTCCTTCCTGCCGCTGCTGATCTTCATCGGCCTGTTCTGGTTCCTGATCATGAACGCCCAGGGCGGCGGCCGGGCCATGCAGTTTGGCAAGTCCAAGGCCAAGCTGTTCAACAAGGAGGCCCCGAAGGTCACCTTCGCCGACGTCGCCGGCGCCGAGGAGGCCGTCGAGGAGCTCGACGAGATCAAGCAGTTCCTCGTCGACCCCGGCAAGTACCAGGCCGTGGGCGCGAAGATCCCCAAGGGCGTGCTGCTCTACGGCCCGCCCGGCACCGGCAAGACCCTGCTCGCCAAGGCGGTCGCCGGTGAGGCGAACGTGCCCTTCTACTCGATCTCCGGCTCGGACTTCGTGGAGATGTTCGTGGGCGTCGGCGCCAGCCGCGTGCGCGACCTGTTCACCACGGCGAAGGAGAACGCCCCGGCGATCATCTTCATCGACGAGATCGACGCCGTCGGCCGCCATCGCGGCGCCGGCATGGGCGGCGGCCACGACGAGCGCGAGCAGACCCTGAACCAGATGCTCGTGGAGATGGACGGATTCGACGAGAACCAGAACGTCATCCTCATCGCCGCGACCAACCGCGTGGACATCCTCGACCCGGCGCTGCTGCGCCCGGGCCGCTTCGACCGTCAGATCGCGGTGACCGCCCCGGACCTCAAGGGCCGACTGCACATCCTCGGCGTGCACGCCAAGGGCAAGCCGCTGGCCCACGACGTGGACCTCGAGGCCGTCGCCAAGCGCACCATCGGCATGTCGGGCGCGGACCTCGCCAACGTGCTCAACGAGGCGGCGCTGCTCACCGCCCGCTCCGGCAACCAGATCATCGACAACCGCGCCCTGGACGAGGCCATCGACCGCGTCTCCATGGGTCCGCAGCGGTACTCGAAGGTGATGACCGAGCGCGAGCGCCAGATGACCGCGTACCACGAGGGCGGCCACGCCCTGGTCGCCGCGGCCATGAACAACTCCGCCCCGGTCACCAAGGTGACGATCCTGCCGCGCGGCCAGGCCGGCGGCTACACCATGGTCGTGCCCACCCAGGACCGCAACTACCAGTCCCGCAACGAGCTGCTGGACCGCCTGGCCTACGCCATGGGCGGCTACGCCGTGGAGGAGAGCATCTTCCACGACGTCACCACCGGTCCCAGCTCGGACCTGCAGAACGCCACCAAGATCGCCCGCACCATGGTCATGCAGCTGGGCATGAGTGAGGCCGTCGGCCAGGTCGCCCTCTCCGGTGACCAGGACGAGGTGTTCGTGGGCATGCAGCAGGGGCAGGGCCCCCGCTTCTCGGGCGAGACCGCGTCCCTGGTGGACCAGGAGGTGCGCAAGCTCCTGGACAACGCCTTGGACGAGGCCTGGAACGTGATCGTGCAGAATCGTCACGTGCTCGACCGCCTGGTGGAGGAGCTGCTGGAGAAGGAGACCCTGAACGAGCACGAGCTCGCCGAGGTCTTCAAGGACGTCGTCAAGCAGCCGCCGCGGGAGGTGTGGGTCTCCTCGGAGGAGCGCCCCGCGCTCGAGGCCCCCTCCGTCGGCCGCACCACCACCGCCGCCGGCACCGAGGAGCACGACGCGGGCGAGCCCCTGCAACCGGGCGCCCCCGAGCTGCCTCACCCGGGCGGCGACGGGCCCGCCATCCCCGGCGCCCCGCAGGGCGGCCCCGTCGGCGGACCCGACGCGGGCGGTCCCACGGGACCCGCAGGACCTGGCGGCCCCGCGGGCCCGGGGCAGGGCTACGGCTACGACACGCAGAACCCCTGGGGCGACGGCGGAACGGAGCACTGAGATGACCGTGGACAAGCCCCGCGTCGAGGCGGCGGTGCGGGAGATCCTCGCCGCGATCGGGGAGGACCCCGACCGCGACGGTCTCCTCGACACCCCCGCCCGGGTCGCACGGATGTACGCGGAGGTGTTCGAGGGCCTGGACCAGGACGCGCACGAGCCGCTGTCCACGACCTTCGACATCGACCACCAGGAGCTGGTGCTCGTGCGCGACATCGCCTTCTACTCGATGTGCGAGCACCACCTGCTGCCCTTCCACGGCACTGCCCACGTCGGGTACATCCCCGGGGGCGGGGTCGTGACGGGCCTGAGCAAGCTCGCGCGTCTCGTGAACGTCTACGCCCGCCGCCCGCAGGTCCAGGAGCGGCTCACCTTCCAGATCGCCGATGCGCTGATGGAGGAGCTCGGGGCGGGCGGCGCGATCGTCGTCATCGAGGCCGAGCACATGTGCATGTCGATGCGGGGCGTCCGCGCCGCCGGGGCCCGCACCGTCACCAGCGCCGTGCGGGGCATGCTGCGCGACAGCGCCAGCACCCGCGGCGAGGCCATGGCCCTCATCCACGGGCGCTGAGCGGCATGAGCACCGCCGTGCGCCGCCCGGACGGCCTGCCCGACCGCCTCGGCGGGGACGACACCCTGGTCATGGGTGTCCTGAACGTCACCCCCGATTCCTTCTCCGACGGCGGGACGCACAACGACGCGCCCGACGCGATCGCCCACGGTCGCCGCCTGGTGGCCGAGGGCGCCGCGATCGTCGACATCGGCGGGGAGTCCACCCGCCCCGGCGCGCCGCGCGTCGACGAGGAGGAGGAGCTGCGCCGGGTGATCCCGGTCGTCGAGGCCCTCGCCGCCGAGGACGTCGTGATCAGCGTGGACACCATGCGCGCCTCCGTCGCCGCGGCGAGCATCGCCGCCGGCGCCCTCATCGTCAACGACGTCTCCGCCGGCCAGGCCGACGTGCACATGGGCGCGCAGGTCGCGGCGCTCCGCACCCGGCTCGGCACCCCGCCCGTCTTCATCGCGATGCACTGGCGCGGCCACAGCGACGTGATGAACGACCTCGCCGCGTACGAGGACGTCGCCCGGGACAGCACCGCCGAGCTCGGCGACCGCATCGCCACGCTGCGCGAGGCCGGGGTCGAGGACCGCTTCCTCGTCGCCGACCCGGGGATGGGCTTCTCCAAGACCGGCGAGCAGAACTGGGACCTGCTGGCCGACTGGGAGGCCATCTCCTCCCACGGCCTGCCCGTCCTCATCGGCGCCTCCCGCAAGCGCTTCGTCAGCGCCCTCGGCGTGGACCGCGACGCCGCGACCGCCGCGGTCAGCGCCTACAGCGCCGAGCACGGCGCCTGGGCGGTGCGCGTCCACGAGGTCCCCTCCAACCTCGCCGCCGTGCGGGTGGGGGACCGGCTGCGCCGGAGCCGGCGGCGATGAGTCGGCCGACGGGCGAGGTCCGGCTCGAGCACGGTGACGGGAGCGACGCGCTGGACCGCATCGAGGTGCGCGGCATCCGCGCCTGGGGCCGCCACGGCGTGCTTCCCCAGGAGAAGGACCTCGGCCAGCAGTTCGTCGTCGACATCGTCCTGCACCTGTCCACCGCCCCGGCCGGCCGCACCGACGCCCTCTCCCGCACCGTGAACTACGCCGAGGTCGCCGCCGCCGTCCAGGAGGAGATCCTCGGCGGGCCCCACGACCTCGTCGAGACCCTCGCCGAGCACATCGCCGCCCGCATCCTCACCGACACCGGCCATCCCCTCGTGCGACGCGTCGAGGTCACCGTGCACAAGCCTGCGGCCCCCGTCGGCCTGCCCGTCGCCGACGTCGCCGTGCACATCCGCCGCGACGCCGCGCCAGTGGACGCCGTGCTCGCCCTCGGCACCAACCTCGGCGACCGCGAGGCGCATCTGCGCCGGGCCCTCGAGATCCTCGCGGAGACCCCCGGGCTCGCGATCGACTGGACCTCCCCGGTGCTCGAGACCGCCCCCGTCGGCGGCCCGGACGGCCAGGGCGCGTTCCTGAACGCCGTCATCGGCGTCCGCACCGTGCTCGGCCCCTACGCCCTGCTCGAGGCCGCCCACCGCGCCGAGCGGGACGCCCGCCGCGAGCGCCTGGTGCGCTGGGGACCGCGCACCCTGGACGTGGACGTGATCACCTACGGCGACTGGACGAGCGACGACGAGGAGCTGACCGTCCCCCACCCCCGCGCCCACGAGCGCGCCTTCGTGCTCGCCCCCTGGCACGCCGCCCGCCCGGACGCCGAGCTGTCCGGCCACGGACCGATCGCCGACCTGCTCGAGGTCGCCGCGGACCGCGAGGGCCTGCACGAGGGACCGGCCGTGGAGGGCTTCGGTCGGAGTGCCGCGCAGGGCGTCGACGAGAGCACCGACCTGGGCGGTGCCGGGCGGCCGTGAAGCCTCTGAACATCCCCGTGCTCGTGCTGATCCTCCTGATCGGTGCGGGGTTCGGGGCGCAGATGCTCGAGGCCCTCGCCTCCCGCGGCCACTCCCTGCCGATCGCCGGGTGGCTCACCACCGCCGTGCTGCTCGCGCTGTGCGGGGTACTGCTCGCCTACGGCATCCCCATGCGCCGGTACCTGCAGGAGAGCGCCGAGCGCCGGGAGCACCCCTCTTTCTCCCCGCGCCGCCACCAGATCGACCTGCCCACCGCCTACCGCACCGTGCTGCTGGCCCGCGCCTGCGCCTACACCGGCGCCGTGGTGGGCGGCATCTTCACCGGGCAGGCGCTGTTCCTGCTCGTCACCGGCACCGGCGACCCGATCGGCGCGATCCTGCCCACCTCCGCCGCGGCCCTGTCCGGCATCGCCCTCGGCGTGCTCGGCGTGATCGTGGAGCGCTGGGGCAAGCTCCCGCCCGACGCCGGCGAGGGACCCACCGAAGGGGCCGAGGCCGGGTCCTGACCCGCGCCACCCTCGCTCTTCCCTGCCTCGGCATCGGTGAGCCTCCGCCGCTCGGCGGACCCCGGACCTGCAAGGACACGACCTTCGCAGGGGTCATCTCCCCACCGCCGTCGCGGCGTGCGCGCCGGGCGAGATGACACCATGGGGCCATGACCTCCTCCTCGGACCCCCAGCAGGCTCCTGCGCTCCAGCAGTCGACCCTGCCGTCGCTGCCCGGACCGGACCTCCCGACCCGCCCCGAGATCTCGGACGCGCCCACGGGACGGCTCGGCGAGGAGGGCCTCACCCCGGTCTCCGAGAAGCTCATCCCCGCCCGCTACCTCGCCGGGATCCCCGGCTACGTCATCGGCCTGCTGCTGACGGCCGGCTCGATCGTCGCCGCGGTCCTGACCGGCTGGTGGTGGCTCGCGCTGCCCGCACCGCTGTTCCTGCTCATCGTGCTGCAGGGACTGCTGCTCACCCCGCGCCGCGTCCGCGCGATCGGCTACCGGGTGGGGGAGGACGACCTCACCGTCGCCGGCGGCATCATGTTCCGCACGGTGCAGACCGTCCCCTTCGGCCGCGTGCAGTCGGTGAAGATCGACGAGGGACCGATCGCACGCCGCTACGGACTGACCACGCTCACCGTCTCCACGGCGACCGACGGCGACGGTGTCACCCTGTCCGGCCTGCCCCGCGAGGAGGCCGAGCAGCTGCGCGCCCTCCTCGCCGCACGCGGCATCGAGCTGATGGCGGCGCTGTGAGCACCTCCCCGTCGCTCGGCGCCGAGACGGAGGACGTCTCCGCCTCCACGCCGCGCCATCGCACCCACCCGATCACGCCGTTGGTGTCGGGGTGGAAGGTCGTCGTCGGCATCGTCGCGATCATCACCGCGCAGAACATCGCCCAGCTCGCCGCCGAGTTCACGATCCAGCGGGCCCTTATCGGCCTCGCCCTCCTGGCCGTCGTGATCCTCGTCGTCATCGGCGGTTCCGCCTTCCGATGGTGGTTCACGACCTATGCGGTCGACGACGACGGCGTCTCCCTCCACAAGGGAATGATCAGCCGCTCCCGCGAGTACGCGCCCCGCGCCCGCATCGAGTCCGTCTCCATCGAGCGCCCGCTGCTGCCGCGCCTCCTGGGCCTGGCGAAGGTGCGCGTCGAGGTCGCCGGCGGCGGCGAGTCCTATCTCGACATCGAGTACATCCGCAGCTCCGAGGCGGAGGAGCTGCGCCGCGGCATCCTCGGCATCGCCGCCGGGACGGGCGCGGCCGCGGGGCGTTCGGCCGACGGGCCCGCGGGCGGCGGCCGGGCGGCCGACGGGCCGGCCGCTGGAGGAGCCGCGGCCGACGGGCAGGCATTCCTCGGCCCCACGGCCGACGGGTCCTTCGCCCCGGCCGCCGCCGGGTCGGCGTCCGCCGCCCATGGCGACCGGCTCCAGGAGCTGCTGTACGACGGGGTCACCGAGGGTGAGCTCATCGCCCAGATCCCCACCGCGCGCCTGATCCGTTCGCTGCTGCGCGACCTGGGGTTCCTCACCGGCGTGGTCTCGAGCGTCCTGGGCGTGATCGTCGCGATCTTCTTCGCGATCTGGCAGGACGGGTTCTCCGTCGCGATCATCATCGCGCTCGTGCCGACCTTCATCGCGGTGCCCAAATACGTGTTCGGACGCATCGACGCCGGATGGGGATTCACTTCCCGCTACACCGAGCGGGGCCTGCGGATGCGCCGCGGCCTGCTGGACTCCCGCACCGACAACATCGCCGCCGGACGCATCCAGCGCTACGACCTGCGCCGGCCCCGGCTGTGGCGCGCCCCGGGCTGGACCGCCGTGTCCGCGACGGTCGCCGGGATCGACGACGACGATGAGAACGGGGCCGAGAGCGTGCTGCCCGTCGGCACCCGCGAGGAGCTGCGCGACACCCTCGGCCATCTCAGCCCGCCGCTCGGGACCGAGGACGACCTGGCGACCCTCGAGCACCTGCTCATGGCCCCGGCCCGCCAGATCCCCGGGATCCGCACCCCGAGGCGGGAGCTGTGGATCTCCCGCCGCACCCGCGTGACCGTGGTGCTGCCGGGCGCGCTCGTGCACCGCCGCGGCATCCTCGCCCGGCGCCTGTCGGTGATCCCGCGGGACCGCATTCAGCAGCTCACGCTGAACGACGACGTCCTCGCGCGGCGGCTCGACGTGCTGGACCTGACCGTCCAGGGGGCCGGGCACGAGCTCGAGCTCGGCTATCTCTCCCGGGCCGACGCCCTCGCGCTGCACGCCCTGCTCGCCGAGGACGCCCGCACACTGCGCCGCTACCGCGACCGGGACCAGTGGCCGCGCCCGGCGCTCGCGGCCGCGAAGGGCCCCCGCCCCATCGGTCCGCTCGCCCGCGCGCCCGGCCCCGTCGGCCCGCTCGCCCACGCGCCCAGCCTCGATGTCCCGTTTCCCCCGGGCCCCGTCGGCCGTCCCGCTCCGTCCTCCGAGGAGACCCGATGAACCCGCCCCGCCTCGGCATCGGCGTGATCGGCGCGGGCCGGGTGGGCGCCGTGCTCGGCGCCGCCCTGCGCGCCGAGGGCCACGCCATCACCGGCGCCTACGCCGTCTCCGACGCCTCGAGGGAGCGCGCCGAGGCGCTGCTGCCCGGGGTGCCGCTGCTGGACGTGCCCGCGATCGTGGAGCGCAGCGAGATGCTGCTGCTGGCCGTGCCCGACGACCAGCTGGCCCCGCTCGCCGCCGGGATCGCCGCCACCGGCCTCGTCCCCGGCGGACAGCTCGTCGCCCACACCTCCGGCCGCTACGGCGCCGAGGTGCTCGCGCCGCTCGCCCGTGCCGGCAGCGCCACCCTCGCCATCCACCCCGCCATGACCTTCACCGGCACCCGCACCGACCTCTCGCGCCTCGTCGGCTGCCCCATGGGTATCACCGCCGCCGAGGAGTTCCTCCCCGTCGCCGCGGCGCTCGTGGTCGAGATGGGAGGGGAGGCCGTGGTGATCGCCGAGGGCGACCGCCCGCTCTACCACGCCGCCCTCGCCCATGCCGCGAACCATCTCGTGGTGCTCGTGGACCAGTCCCGCCAGGCCCTCGCCCGCCTCGGGATCGAGAACCCCGGGGAGTACCTGCGCCCCCTGCTCGAGGCGGCGCTGGACGAGTCGCTGCGCCGGGGGAGCGGCGCGCTGACCGGCCCCGTGGTCCGCGGCGATGCCGGGACCGTCGCCGCCCACCTCACCGCCCTCGCGGATCTGGACGCGACCGCCGCCCCCGTCGAGCTCGGCGACGTGGGCGGCACCTACCGCGCCCTCGCCGCCGCGGCCCTCGCCCGTGCGAGACTCCCCGAGGACGCCCGGACCAGGATCCGGGAGCTGCTGGAGGAGAACCCGCCCCGGGAGGACGCATGACCCACGAGAACACCGCACAGGAGACGACCGCCGCTCACGGGAACGGCCCTGCGCGCACCCGCCTGATCACCACCAAGGCCGAGCTGCGCGCCGAGCGCGCCGCGATGGACGGCACCGTCGCCGCGGTGCTCACCATGGGCTCCCTCCACGAGGGGCATCTGGCGCTCGTCCGCCGCGCCCGCGAGCTCGCCGACCACGTGATCCTCACCGACTTCGTCAACCCCCTCCAGTTCGGCCCCGGGGAGGACTACGAGGCCTACCCGCGCGACCTCGAGGCGGACCTCGCGCTCGTCGACGGTCTCGTCGACCTCGTCTTCGCCCCGTCGGTCCAGGAGATGTACCCGGTGCTGCCGCCGACGGTGTCGGTGACCGCCGGCCGCGCCGGCACCGTGCTCGAGGGCGCCGCCCGCCCCGGCCACTTCGACGGCGTCGTCACCGTGGTCACCAAGCTCCTCCAGCTCACCTCCCCGCACGTGAGCGTGTTCGGACGCAAGGACGCCCAGCAGCTCGCGATCATCCAGGCCCTCGTCGCCGATCTCGAGCTGCCGGTGCGGATCGAGCCGGTGGAGATCCAGCGCGAGGAGACGGGCCTTGCCCGCTCCAGCCGAAACGCCTACCTCACCCCGGCCGGGAAGGAGCAGGCCCTGGCCCTGTCCCGCACCATCGCCGCGGCGCTCGCCGCCGCCCCGTCCCTGTCCGGCATCCGCGCCGCGCTCGCGGGCGCCCTGGCGCGCGGCGAGATCGCCTGGGACTACGCGCTGGCGCTGGACCCCGCGACCCTCGAGGAGGCCGGGGACGACCACCGCGGCGAGGTGCTCGTGGTGCTCGCCGGGAAGGTCGAGGGCACCCGTCTGCTGGATGCGGCTGTGGCGGTGGCGACAGCACCCTGATCCCACGGGCCCTGCCCGGGGTTGGTCTGAGAGAATCGCCCCCATGAGCGAGAATTCCCCTGCCCCCGACACGACGGACACCTCCGACCAGGTCGCGGTCCGCCGGTCCAAGCGGGAGCGCCTGCTGGCGCGCGGCGAGGAGGCCTACCCGGTGTCCGTCCCGGTCACCACCACCATCTCCGCGGTCCGTGCGACGTACGGCCACCTCGAGGCCGGGGTCGAGACCGAGGACGAGGTCGGCGTCGCCGGCCGCGTGGTCTTCCAGCGCAACACCGGCAAGCTGGCCTTCCTCACCCTCCAGGACGGTGCGGGAGAGCGCCTGCAGATCATGGCCTCCCAGGCCGTCATCGGGGAGGAGCGCCTGGCCGACCTGAAGGCCGACGTCGACCTCGGCGACCACGTCTTCTTCCACGGCCGCGTGGGTGCGTCCCGCCGCGGCGAGCTGAGCGTCTTCGCCGACTCCTGGCAGATGGCCGCCAAGGCCGTGCGCCCCCTGCCCGTGCTGCACGCGGACCTCTCCGAGGAGTCCCGCGTGCGCCGCCGCTACGTCGACCTGATCGTGCGCCAGGAGGCGCGCGACACGGTGCGCCTGCGCGCCGAGGTGATGCACTCCCTGCGCGACTCGTTCCGCCGACGCGAGTTCGTCGAGGTCGAGACCCCGATGCTGCAGGTGATCCCCTCCGGCGCCGCCGCGCGCCCGTTCGTCACCCACATGAACGCCTTCGACCTGGACCTCTACCTGCGCATCGCCCCGGAGCTGTACCTCAAGCGCGCGGCCGTGGGCGGACTCGAGAAGGTCTACGAGATCAACCGCAACTTCCGCAATGAAGGCGCTGATTCCACGCATTCCCCCGAGTTCGCGATGCTCGAGTCGTATCAGGCATACGGCGATTACGACTCCATCGCCGAACTCACCCAGTCGCTGATCCAGGAGGCCGCCGAGACCGCCACCGGCTCCCAGGTGGTCACCCTCGCGGACGGCACCGAATACGACTTCTCCGGGGAATGGAAGAAGATCACCGTGTACGGCTCCCTCTCCGAGTCCCTCGGCGAGGAGATCACCCCCGATACCACCCCGGAGCGACTGCGCGAGATCGCCCGCTCCCTGGACCTGGACCTCGAGCACCCCAAGTACGGCCACGGCAAGCTCGTCGAGGAGCTGTTCGAGCACCGGGTGGGCGATGACCTGCACGAGCCCACCTTCGTGCGCGACTTCCCGGTGGAGACCAGCCCGCTCGTGCGCGCCCACCGCTCCACCCCCGGCGTGGTCGAGAAGTGGGATCTGTACGTGCGCGGCTTCGAGCTGGCCACCGGCTACTCCGAGCTCGTCGATCCCGTCATCCAGCGCGAGCGCTTCGCCCAGCAGGCCCGCCTGGCCGCGCAGGGCGACGACGAGGCGATGCGCCTGGACGAGGACTTCCTCGAGGCGATGGAGTACGCGCTGCCGCCCACGGGCGGCATGGGCATGGGCGTGGACCGCCTCCTCATGGCGCTGACCGGACTCGGCATCCGCGAGACCATCCTCTTCCCGCTCGTGAAGCCGGGGGCCTGAGATGGATTCCGGGTTCTGGTTCGAGGCCGGGGCGCTGCTCCCGTCGATCGGTGTGGGCCTGATCTTCTGGTTCGCGATCCGCTCCCTCCTGCGCGCGGACCGGCGCGAGCGCGAGGCGGACCGAGAGGTCGAGAATGACGTGCGGGCGATGCGGGAAGCGGAACGCGCGAAGGCGAAGGAAGCGGAATCAGAACAGCGTCCGTGATGCTGTTCATCCACATTCCCGCGATTCGGATTGAAATTCACTTCCTCGCAATGGATACTGGGCCTCGATAGCGCAACGAAATCGGTTCGCATCACGACCCGGAACGAAACAGCGAGGGAGAACCCCTATGGCACGGAAGACCTACGTGGAGCTCGTCGACGATCTCAGCGGTGACAAGGCCGACGAGACGGTGAGCTTCGCCCTGGACGGGGTCGCCTACGAGATCGACCTGAGCTCCGAGAATGCGGAGAAGTTCCGCGCGGAGCTGGGCGCCTGGATCGACAAGGCCCGTCGGGTGGGCGGCCGTCGGACCCGTGGCGCGGCCTCCGGTGCGCGCACCGGCAACGACTCCTCCAAGATCCGCGAGTGGGCCCGCGAGGCCGGCTACGAGGTGCCCGACCGCGGTCGCATCTCCGGCACGATCCGCAAGGCCTACGAGGAGGCGCACGGGGAGTGACCTCCCCTGGCTGGACGCCCCGCGGCCCCGCCGCGGACGTCCCGCCCCTGCAGCATGACAGCGGGCCCGTGACCATGACGGTCACGGGCCCGCTTCACGCTGTTCGGGAGATCAGTGCTGTTCGGGGAGCTCGGGCTCACCAGCCGCGCAGCGCCCAGGAGGCGGCGTGCTCGCCGCCCGGGGCCAGGCGCACCACGTCGGTGCCGCTGCGGAACGCGTCCGGCGGGCAGGTCATCGGCTCGACGGCGAGGCCCTTGCGGTGGTGCTCGGGCTCAGGCCGGTCACCGGTGTGGATCTGCAGCCAGGTGCACTCCGGGCCCGCGGACAGCTCCACGCCGGTCCCGCCGGGGGCGGTGACCGTCACGGTCAGCCGGTCCTGCGCGTCGCGGCCGAGGTCGGTGAAGGCATGGTCGATGAACAGGTCGCCGATCTCCCGCGGGCTCGAGAAGTCGAACGGGTCCCCGGCGCCGACGGGGGCGGTGCCGGTGGGCAGCAGCCGGTCCTCGGTGACGGTGAGGACGGTGCGCGCCTCGGTGCGCAGCGACCACTGCTCGAGCGGCTCGGGGCCCGCGACCAGGTATGGGTGCGGGCACACCCCGTAGGGCGCGTCGCGCCCGCCGAGGTTCCGGGCGGTCACCGTGGTGGTCAGGCCCGACTCCGCGTCCACGCGGTACGTGACCGTCAGCAGCAGGTGGAAGGGATAGCCGGGGGAGGGGAACAGCTCGGTGCGCAGCACCACCTCGTCCTCCGCGACCGACGCCGGGGCGAAGGGCAGGAACGAGACCAGCCCGTGCAGGGCATTGCCCCGCTCCGGCTCGCTGAGCGGGGTCTGCAGCTCCTCGCCGTCCCAGGTGTAGGCGCCGTCGCCGATGCGGTTCGGCCACGGGGCCACGATCGCGCCGCGGAAGAACAGCATCGGCCCGTCGGCAGGGGAGCGCAGCACCAGGTCGCGGCCGTCGACCGAGAGGGACTCGAGGGTCGCGCCGACGGTGGAGACCTCGGCGCGAAACGGCCCGGCGACGAGCGCGAACAGATCGCCGCGGTCACGGGACACGAGGGCGGTGGTCTCGGGGGCGCTGCTCATGCGGTCACCGCCGCCGACGTCTCGGACGATCCGTCGGCCGACTCCTCCGCCGCCGACCCCTCTGCCGCCGGCGCCTCGGGCTCGGGCTCCACGAGCACCACCTCGAGGCGGCGCGGGCCGTGCACCCCCTCGACGCGGCTGAGCTCGATGTCGCTGGTCGCGCTCGGGCCGGAGATCATCGTCCACGCGGCGGTGGGGTCCTCGTTCATGCGTGCGATGCCCTTCGGCACCCCGAGCACCACCTGGTCCGCCTGGACCACGACCACGTGGCGGTCGGGCACGAGCGACACCGCGCGTCGCCCGCCGAGCTCGTCGCCGCGCAGCACGATCGTGCCGGTCAGCGCGATGGCGGTGTGGCAGCCGGTGAGCACGGCGTCGATCGCGTCGAGCTCGCGCGGGGTGGCGGTGCCGTCGTCGACGGTGACGTCCGCGGAGGAGGCGGAGGTCCACTCCTGCGGCACGCCCGCGGGCACGACCACGGTGCGGGACTCGCCGAGCGCCTCCGCGATCGCGGCGGGCAGCTGCGCGGCGGTGGTGCGGTGCACGATCGCCGTGTAGTCCACGAGACGGTCCACGAGCACGTCGCGCACCTTGGCGGGATCGGTGGAGACCTCCTGCTTGTCGTCGGCCCGCTGGTAGTCGCGGGGCACGTCGGCGGCGTCGGTGACCTCATCGCGTCGCGGGGCCGCGAGGGCGCTGCGCACGCGGGCGAGGATCTCCTCCTTCGCGCTCATGCCCGGGGTGCGGGCGGGACGGGCGTCCTCCCAGTCGTTCATGCCTGCTCCTCCCCGTCGGCCGAGCCCTTCGCCTTCTTCTTCTCCCGCTCGTCCCACCAGGAGCGGAAGGACTGCTCGGGGCTCGGCAGATCGCGATGATCGGTCCAGCCCGGGATCAGCGGGATCACCCCGGGCAGCTTGCCGATGTTCTTGCCCGGCAGCAGCGAGGTCAGCGGCTTCGCCGAGCGGACGGCGAGGTCGTACGCCTTCGGGGAGGACATGAGCTTGCCCGCGCCCTTCAGCGCCACGTCCCAGGTCTCGTGGAACTCGCCGCGGGTCTCGCGGCGCCGGTCCACGTCCTTCGCGCGCAGGTGCACGAGGATCTCGGGGATGTTGATCTTCACCGGGCACACGTCGTAGCAGGCGCCGCACAGGCTCGAGGCGTAGGGCAGGGTGGAGTTCGGATCATCCGTGCCGGAGGTGCCGGTCAGCTGCGGGGACAGGATCGCCCCGATCGGGCCGGGGTAGGTCGAGCCGTAGGCGTGCCCGCCGGCGCGCGCGTACACCGGGCACACGTTCAGGCAGGCCGAGCAGCGGATGCAGTGCAGGGCGCTGCGCCCCTCGGGGTCCTCGAGCACCGCGGAGCGGCCGTTGTCCAGGAGCACCAGGTGGAACTCCTCGGGCCCGTCGCCCTCGTGCACGCCCGTGAACAGGGTCGTGTACGGGTTCATCCGCTCCCCGGTGGAGGAGCGGGGCAGCAGCTGCAGGAACACCTCGAGGTCCTCGAAGGTGGGGACGATCTTCTCGATGCCCACCACGGAGATGAGGGTCTTCGGGAGGGTCAGGCACATACGGCCGTTGCCCTCGGACTCCACCACCACGAGCGTGCCCGTCTCGGCGACGGCGAAGTTCGCGCCCGAGACCGCGACCGAGCCGGGCATGTCCAGGAACTTCTCGCGCAGGAAGCGGCGGGCCGCCTCGGCGAGCTCGGACGGCTCATCGGTGATCGACGGGTCCAGGTCCGGCATCGCCTTCAGGAAGATCTCCCGGATCTCCGCACGGTTGCGGTGGATCGCGGGGACCAGGATGTGCGAGGGGGTGTCGTCGGCGAGCTGCACGATGAGCTCGGCGAGGTCGGACTCGATGGCGCGGATCCCGGCATGGGCGAGGGCCTCGTTCAGGCCGATCTCCTGGGTGGCCATCGACTTGACCTTCAGCACCTCCTCGGCGCCGCGCTCGAGGGCCAGCTTCGTGACGATCTCGCCGGCCTCCTCGGCGTCGCGCGCCCAGTGCACGACGCCGCCCGCGCGGGTCACCGATTCCTCCAGCTGCTCCAGCAGCTCCGGGAGATGATCGGTGACCTGCCACTTCAGGGCGCTGCCGGCATTGCGCAGCTTCTGCCAGTCCCGCACCTCGCGCACCACCCCGGCGCGCTTGGACTGGATGGTGGTGGTGGCGTGGCGCAGGTTGCCGCGCAGGGTCTCGTTGCCCAGCTCGTCACGGGCGGCCGACGGGAAGCCCCGCTCGCCGCGCAGGTGGGAGGAGGGGGAGGCGTGCTGGGGGCGGACGGACGGGATGCCCAGGTTCACGGTGGTCATTTCGAAGCCCTCCCCAGGATCGTCTCGGACGGGACGAAGGGGTCCTCCTTCGTCGACGCCAGGATCTGCGCCAGGTGGATCGAGCGGGGCGCGGCGCCGGTGCGGCGCAGCTTCCCGCCGATGTTCATCAGGCACGAGGCATCGCCCGCGACGACGTACTCGGCGCCGCTGGCGACCACGTTCGCGGCCTTGTCGGTGACCATCGCGTCGCTGGTCGCGTCGTTCTTCACCGAGAAGGTGCCGCCGAATCCGCAGCAGGTGTCGGACTCGGGCAGGTTCTTCACCTCGATGCCCTCCACCGCGCGCAGCAGCTTCAGCGGGCGCGGGCCCACCTTGAGGAAGCGCATCGAATGGCAGGTGGGGTGGTAGGTCACCGAGTGGGGGAAGTACGCGCCCACGTCGGTCACCTTCAGCACGTCCACCAGCAGCTCGGAGAGCTCGTAGGTCTTCGCGGCCACGGCCGCGGCCCGCCGCTCGAGGCGGGTGTCACCCTCGTGGCGGGCCACCAGCTCGTGCTGGTCGCGCACGCAGCCGGTGCAGGAGCCGGACGGCATCACGATCGCGTCGACGCGGTCCAGCGCCGGCTCGAAGGTGTCCACGAACTGGCGCACCACGGGCGCGGCCTCCGTGTAGTAGCCGGAGTTGGTGTGCATCTGGCCGCAGCACGTCTGGCGCTTGTCGAACACCACCTCGTGACCCAGCCGCTCGAGCAGGGTGACCGTGGCCCGGGCGACGTCCGGGGCCATCACATCCACCAGACAGGTGGTCATCAGCGAGATCCGCATGTGCACTCCTCGAGGTGCGGGAGGGTCGATGGCCGGGGTCCGACGGGCCCCGGAGGGTGGTCCGGACCAGTGAGCGGTCCGGAGTGGTCAGTGGGTCAGGCCCAGTGTGTCGGCGGTGCGCTCGAGCGTGCGGTGAGCCTGCTCGGGGTCCTCCGACAGCTTCGTGCCCCAGGAGGGCACCATCTGCTGCAGGGTCGGGCGCCAGGTCTCGATGCGCTGGGGGAACATCTTCTCCAGCATCGAGAGCATGATGCTGGTGGCGGTCGACGCGCCCGGCGAGGCCCCGAGCATGCCGCCGATCGACCCGTCGGCCGCGGTGATCAGCTGGGTGCCGAACTGCAGCACGCCGTGCTTCTTCTGGTCCGGCGCGATCACCTGGACACGCTGGCCGGCGGTGACCTCCTCCCAGTCGGACTCGCGCGCGTCGGGCATGTACTCCAGCAGCGCCTCGAAGCGCTTGTGGGAGGTCGCGGCCAGCTGCGAGCCGAGGTAGACCATGAGGTCCAGGTTCGGCGGCGCGACAGCCATCATCTGGGTGACGTTCGAGGGCTTGATCGACTCGAACAGGTCGGTGTAGCGGCCGGTTTTGAGGAACTTCGGGGACCAGCCCGCGTACGGGCCGAACATGAGCGAGCGCTTCCCGCCCACGTAGCGGGTGTCCAGGTGCGGCACGCTCATCGGCGGGGCGCCGACGGCGGCCTTGCCGTACACCTTCGCGTCATGGCGGGCGATCGTCTCCGGATCGGTGCAGCGCAGCCACTGGCCGGAGATGGGGAAGCCGCCGAAGCCGCGGATCTCCTCGATCCCCGACCTCTGCAACAGCGGCAGTGCATAGCCGCCGGCGCCCACGAACACGAAGGGCGCGCGCACCACGCGGATCGCGTCGGTCGCGGTGGAGCGGACCATGACGCCCCAGTCCGAGCCCATCCGGCGCAGATCCACGACCTCGGAGCCGGTGGAGACGGTGGTGCCGGTGCGGGAGGCGTGGGCGAGCATCTGGCGGGTCAGGGCGCCGAAGTCGACGTCGGTGCCGTCCGGCGACCAGGTCGCGGCGATGGTCTCGGTGACCGGGCGGCCCTCGGAGACCAGCGGCGCCCAGTCGGCGAGCTGCGCGTGCTCGGTGGTGAACTGCATCTTGTCGAACAGCGGGTTCGCCACCAGCGCCTCGTGGCGGCGGCGCAGGTAGTCGACGTTCTCCATGCCGTGCACGAAGCTCATGTGCGGCACGGTGTGGATGAACTCGGACGGGTCACCGATCCGGTCGTTCTCCACCAGGTGGGACCAGAACTGGCGCGAGACCTGGAACTGCTCGTTGATGGAGATCGCCTTGGCGGGGCTGACGGAGCCGTCCACGTCCTGCGGGGTGTAGTTCAGCTCGCACAGGGCGCTGTGCCCGGTGCCGGCGTTGTTCCACGCGTCGGAGGACTCGGCGCCCAGGGAGTCCAGACGCTCGAGCACCACGATGTCCCAGTCGGGCTCCAGCTCCGTGAGCATCGCGGCGAGGGTCGCACTGGCGATGCCTCCGCCGATCAGCACCGCATCCGCACGGGTCACGTCCAGGTCTGCCATGTCTCTCCGTTCGAGCTCTCCCGGGGGCCGCCCCGGACGGCGAGGCGCTGCTGCGCGCGACGCCGGGCGGCCACGCCGCCCAGGGTATCCCTTGGACCTGGGCGACCGAGCGCGGCACCCGCGGGAGTGGACGGGGGAGTCCCGGGCTCAGACCCCGGGAGGGGGGTCCCGGCGCTCGGAGACGGTGTGGCCCGGGGCGCTCTGCGTGTTCACCACGGTGCGGCGCGAGCGCAGGGCGAGCAGGAGGCCGACGACGAAGAGCACGGCACCGGCGACCATGAGGATCGTGCCGAGCATGGTGGAGTCGACCCCGGGGAGGTCGAACTCGAGGGCGAAGCGCGCGATGGCTCCGAGGACGAAGAGGATGATGCCGCCGACGATGGCGCCCATGGGGGACTCCTGGGGGAAGAGAGGGGAAGGGGACGGGAACTCCGGGACGTCGCGGCGTCCCGCTCACCACCTGCCCGACACGGGCGGTGCAGTGATCCAGGTCATAGTACGGGGCGGGTCGTGGCCGTCCGCGCACCCCGACCGGCGGGTCGGGTCGCTTCGGGGCCCGGGGCCCGGGGCCCGGGGACCGGGGCACGGGGCCGGAGGCCTGCCGCCCTCCGGTCATCGTCGAGTCACGGGCTGTCACGCCCGCGGCGAACAGAGCGGGAATCCGGGCAGGATCCGCGTAGTCTCGATCCATCACCACCACCGAATGGGGGAGGACCATGTTCGAACGGTTCACCGACCGGGCCCGCCGCGTCGTCGTCCTGGCGCAGGACGAGGCCCGTCTTCTCAACCACAACTACATCGGGACCGAGCACATCCTGCTCGGGCTCATCCACGAGAACGAGGGTGTCGGCGCCAAGGCCCTCGAGGCCCTCGGCGTCACCCTCGACGCGGTGCGCGAGCAGGTCCGGGACATCATCGGCGAGGGCAACCAGACCCCGTCGGGGCACATCCCCTTCACCCCGCGCGCCAAGAAGGTGCTCGAGCTGAGCCTGCGCGAGGCGCTGCAGCTGGGCCACAACTACATCGGCACCGAGCACATCCTGCTCGGCCTGCTGCGCGAGGGCGAGGGCACCGCCGTCAAGGTGCTCTCCCGCCTCAAGGCCGAGCCGTCGGCCGTGCGCCAGGAGGTCATCGAGCGGCTCTCGGGCTACCAGGGCAAGGAGCCGGCCACCGCCGGCGGCCCCGCCGAGGGCCAGCCCGCCGGTTCGCTGGTCCTGGACCAGTTCGGCCGCAACCTCACGCAGGCCGCCCGCGAGGGCAAGCTCGACCCGGTCATCGGGCGCGAGAAGGAGGCCGAGCGGGTGATGCAGGTGCTCAGCCGCCGCACCAAGAACAACCCGGTGCTGATCGGCGAGCCCGGCGTCGGCAAGAGCGCCGTCGTCGAGGGCCTCGCGCAGTCCATCGTCGCCGGGGACGTCCCCGAGACGCTCAAGGACAAGCAGCTCTACACCCTCGACCTCGGCTCCCTGGTCGCGGGCTCCCGCTACCGCGGCGACTTCGAGGAGCGCCTGAAGAAGGTTCTCAAGGAGATCCGCACCCGCGGCGACATCATCCTGTTCATCGACGAGATCCACACCCTCGTCGGGGCGGGTGCCGCCGAGGGCGCGATCGATGCCGCGAGCATCCTCAAGCCCATGCTGGCCCGCGGCGAGCTGCAGACCATCGGGGCGACCACCCTCGAGGAGTACCGCAAGCACATCGAGAAGGACGCCGCGCTCGAGCGCCGCTTCCAGCCGATCCAGGTCGACGAGCCCTCCGTGGCCCACACCGTGGAGATCCTCAAGGGCCTGCGCGACCGCTACGAGGCGCACCACAAGGTGACCATCACCGACGGCGCCCTCGTCGCCGCGGCGAACCTCGCCGACCGGTACGTCAACGACCGCTTCCTGCCGGACAAGGCCATCGACCTGATCGACGAGGCCGGTGCCCGCCTGCGCATCCGCCGTCTCACCGCGCCGCCCGAGCTCAAGGAGTTCGACGCCCGCATCGAGGAGGCGCGCAAGAACAAGGAGGAGGCGATCGACGGGCAGGACTTCGAGCTCGCCGCGAGCCTCCGCGACGAGGAGCAGAAGCTCAAGTCCGAGCGCGACGAGAAGGAGAAGGCCTGGCGCCACGGCGAGTCCGACGCGGTGACCACCGTCTCCGAGGAGGTCATCGCCGAGGTCCTCGCGTCCTCGACCGGCATCCCGATCGTGAAGCTCACCGAGGAGGAGTCCTCACGGCTGCTCCACATGGAGGACGAGCTGCACAAGCGCGTCATCGGTCAGAACGAGGCCATCAAGGCCGTCTCCCGGGCGATCCGCCGCACCCGTGCGGGTCTGAAGGATCCCAAGCGCCCCGGCGGGTCGTTCATCTTCGCCGGCCCCACGGGCGTGGGCAAGACGGAGCTGGCGAAGGCCCTGGCCGAGTTCCTGTTCGGCGACGAGGACTCCCTCATCCAGCTGGACATGTCCGAGTTCGGCGAGAAGCACACCGCCTCGCGCCTGTTCGGCTCGCCCCCCGGCTACGTCGGCTACGACGAGGGCGGCCAGCTCACCGAGAAGGTGCGCCGCAAGCCGTTCTCCGTGGTCCTCTTCGACGAGGTGGAGAAGGCCCATGTGGACATCTTCAACTCGCTGCTGCAGATCCTCGAGGACGGTCGCCTGACCGACTCGCAGGGCCGCATGGTGGACTTCAAGAACACCATCATCATCATGACCACCAACCTCGGCACCCGGGACATCGCCAAGGGCGTGTCCATGGGCTTCACCGCGGGCGGCGACCTCTCCACCGACTACGAGCGGATGAAGTCGAAGGTCCATGAGGAGCTCAAGCAGCACTTCAAGCCCGAGTTCCTCAACCGCGTCGACGACGTGGTGGTGTTCCCGCAGCTGTCCAAGGACGAGATCATCCAGATCGTCGACCTCGAGGTCGCGAAGCTGGGTCGTCGCCTGAAGGACAAGGACATGAGCCTCGACCTCACCCCGGCGGCGAAGAACCTGCTGGCCGAGAAGGGCTACGACCCGGTCCTGGGAGCCCGTCCGCTGCGTCGCACGATCCAGCGCGACATCGAGGACACCCTCTCCGAGCGGATCCTGTTCGGTCAGGTCCAGGTGGGCGACACGATCGTGGTCGATGCCGAGGGCGAGGGCCTCCTGGGCGACCTCACCTTCGCCCGCCGCGGCGAGGACGGTGCGCTGTCGCCGATCTCCGACGTGGTGGACGTGGAGACCATGACCCAGGCCCGGGCCGAGGACGCGACCCACGCCGACGGCGCGGGCGCTCCGGACCCGGACGCCCCGGACACCGGCGCCGTGGACACGGACGCCGCGGAGGCCAGCGCCTCCTGAGCACCGCCGTCGGCCCGGCCCCCGCACCCCGGGGGCCGGGCCGACGCCGCTCCCACGGCCGGCACCCAGCCGGGCGTGGGAAGCTCCCGTCGGGGTGATCACCCCGCGACGGGATCAGCCCGCAGCCCCGACCCCGAGGGGGCGCACTCGGGACCCCTGGACGGGAAGGACGCATGGGCTCGTTCATCGATCGACTGCTCTCGCTGACCAGCGTGATCGAGGACTGGATCCTCCAGGTCGCCGACGCATGGTGGGTTCACCTCATCGTGTACGCTTTCGCGGCCCTGGACGGGTTCTTCCCCAGCGTGCCCAGCGAGTCGACGATCGTGACCCTGTCCTCGCTGTGGTCCAGCAGTGGCCAGCCCGCGATCCTCCTGGTCGGCCTCGCCGCCTGGATGGGCGCATGGACCGGCGACAACCTCGGCTACCTGATCGGCAACAAGATCGGGTGGGAGCGCTTCAGGTTCCTGCGCGAGGGCAAGGGCCGCAAGGCCGTCGAGGCCGCCGAGCACGGACTGAACAAGCGCGCCCTGGTCTTCCTCATGACCGCCCGCTACATCCCCTTCGGCCGCACCGCCGTGAACCTCGTCGCCGGCGCCGTCCACTACCCCCACCGCCACTTCTGGCCCCGCTCGCTGCTGTCCACCTTCGTGTGGGCGGTGTACTCCTGCGCCATCGGCGCCGTGGCCGGGGCCTGGTTCGAGGACAACCACCTGCTGGCCATCACCGTCGCACTCATCGCGGCCGTCGCGATGGCGATCGTCGTCGAGCGCGTGATCTCCGCCGTGCACAAGTGGCTGGACCGGCGCGCCGAGCGCCGCGAGGCCGAGGAGGCCGCCGAGCAGGCGGATGGCACCTCGGACCCGTCGGCCGATGCGAAGGAGCCGTCGGGCGATGTGAAGCCCGCTGCGCCCGCCCCCGCACAGGCGGCGACCGCCACCGCCACCGCCGCCGGTGCCCCCGCCGCCGGTGCACCTGCCCCCGAGCCCGCCACTGCGGGCACCACCACTGCGGGCACCACCACCTCCCCCCACTCCCAGGACTCTGCCGAATGACCCCCACCATCCGTCCCGCCCTCCCCGCCGACGTCCGGTCGATCAACCGCCTCGTCGAGCCCATGACCCATACCGGCATCCTGCTGGGCAAGGATCTGGTCTCCTACTACGAGTCGATCCAGGAGTTCCTCGTCGCCGTCGACGAGGACGGCGAGGTCGTCGGCTGCGGGGCGCTGCACGTGATGTGGGAGGACCTCGCCGAGGTGCGCACCCTCGCGGTCCACGACTCCCACCGCGGCACGGGTCTCGGCCACCGGATGCTCGAGTCGCTCCTGGAGCGTGCCGTGCAGCTGGGCCTGCAGCGCGTGTTCTGCCTGACCTTCGAGGTGGACTTCTTCGGCCGCCACGGCTTCGAGGTGATGGCCGAGACCGTCGACCCCGAGATCTACAACCAGCTGCTGCGCTCCCCGGACGAGGGCATCGCGGAGTTCCTCGACCTCGCAAGGGTCAAGCCCAACACCCTCGGCAACACCCGCATGCTCAAGGTGCTCGACCGGCCGGAGTGAGCAGGCCGGAGCGGACGGGCCGGGACCGAGCGCTCAGGGCAGGCGCAGCGCAGGCAGATCCTGCTCGTCCTGCGTTCTCGCAGTGTCCTGTGCACTCGTGACACTCTGGGGATCCCGCACCGCGAGCCCGTCGCTCAGCAGCGAGGTCGCGCAGCGCACCACCCGTGCCGGGTCCGCGGGGTCCAGGGCCGCGAGCTGCTCGGGCTCTGCGCTCCCGTGCTCGCGCAGCAGCGCCATGATCCGCCCGCGCAGCTGACGGTCGGTGCCCTCGAAGGGCTGGCGGCGACGGGTGTCCTCCTCGGGCGCGGGCCGCCCGGCCGCGTACCAGGTGCAGCCGACCTCGGCGAGAGGGCATTGCTCGCAGCGCGGCGCGCGGGCCGTGCACACCAGCGCGCCGAGCTCCATCACCGACTGGTTCCACGCCACCGACTCCTCCCGGTCCGCCGGGAGCATGGCGGTGGCGAGCGCGCGCTCGGCGGCGCTGTAGGAGCGGTCCGGCAGCGCGCGGCCCCGGCGTGCCCGGGCCAGGACCCGGCGGATGTTCGTGTCCACCACGACGGCGCGGCCGTGGTGGGCGAAGGCGGTGACCGCGGCGGCGGTGTACTCGCCGATGCCGGGCAGGGACCGCAGCGCCTCCTCGCCCCGCGGCACCTCCCCGCCGTGCTCGGCGACGATCGCGCGGGCGCACTCCTGCAGGCGCAGGGCGCGGCGGGGATAGCCGAGCCGGTCCCAGGCCCGCAGCACGTCGGCGGTGGCGGCGTCGGCGAGATCGGCCGGGGTGGGCCAGCGCTCCATCCACTCCTGCCAGCGAGGCAGCACCCGGACCACGGGGGTCTGCTGGAGCATCACCTCGGAGACCAGGATCGACCAGGCCGAGGCGTCGTCCTCCCGCCAGGGCAGATCGCGTCGGGCGCGGGAGAACCAGGAGATCGCCGCCTCGACGACGACGCGGGCCGGGACCTCTCGGTCCCGACCCGCGTCGTGGTGGGGCGATGCCACGGCATCGCTCATGCTGTGTGCTCCCGCGAGGCTCAGGCCTGGGGCGGGGTGGTGCCGCGCGCGGTGAGGGCGTCGCGGATCTCGGTGAGCAGCACGATGTCCTCGGACACCGAGCTCTCCTCCTCCTCGGGCAGGCCGCGGCGCTTGCGGTCCATCTTGCGGGCCTGGGAGATCGGGAGGACGAAGACGAAGTAGACCACTGCGGCGGTGATCAGGAACGAGATGATGGCGGACAGGATCGCGCCGAGGTCGATGACGGTCGCCTCGTTGGTGATCTGGAACGCGAGGCCGTTGACGTTCGTGCCGCCGAAGACGTTGATGACAGGCTGGATCAGGTTGTCGACGAACGCGCCGATCAGCGCGGTGAACGCGCTGCCGATCACGACACCGACCGCGAGATCGATGACGTTGCCCTGCATGACGAAGTCCTTAAAGCCCTTCATGGGGAGATCCTTCTCGGGTCGGGGATGAGGAGGTGCCGCAGACGCGGTTCGCACGGACTCTAACCGATCACGGCGATCGTGACAGTTGCCGCGCCGAGAGCGTGAGCGACTTCTCCTGCACGGCCCCGCTCCACGGTGACGAGCGCCTGGCTCGCCCGCGCAGGGCCCTCCGTCCCGAATCCGGAGGTCACGCCGCCGTCGGACCCGCCCGTGATCACCTCGACCACGTCGGCCGGGATCCGGGCTGTGGTCCCTGTCATCGGATCCGCGGTGAGCAGCTCGATGCGGGTCCCCGGCGCGAGGTGAGGGGTGAGGACATCGGGGACCGGCACCGCCATCAGCGCCCGCCCGTCGGGGACCGTCGGGGCGCGTGCGGCGTCGAGCATCGAGGGCAGGAGCGCATGCCCGGCCGCTATCGCGACGCCGGTCTCGGCGCCGAGAAGCTCCTCGGTGCTGCGGGCAGCGTCCTCGGGGACCAGGGCCGGGGCGACGCGCACGGTGCGGAGGTGCTCGGGGGCGAGGACGGTGCCGGCGGGGAGGTCCGCGGCGGCGACCACGGTGTCCACGCCCGTCACCGACGCGGGCACGAGCGCCGGGAGGACCAGGACGGCCGCGGCCGCGAGGGCGAGGACCACGAGGGTGTGTCGCCTCCTGCGCAGGGCACGGCGCCAGAGGGGCAGCTGGGGGCGGAGCCGGGAGAGCATGCCGCCGACGCTAGGCCGCGTCACCCCCGCTCCGAGAGCCCGAGGCGACTGCTGTGGACGGCCGCGCTCTGTGGAGGAGAGGTCGCCCGCTCAGGGACGGCGGCTCAGGAGGCCGCGGCGGCCGGCTGCGAGGAGCTCGACGCGGTGCTGCTCGACGCGGTGCTGCTCGACGCGGTGCTGCTCGACGCGGTGCTGCTCGAGGGCGAGCTGTCCGAAGAGGCGCTGTCCGAGGACGAGCTCGAGGCGCTCGAGGAGGACACGGTCGACGCACCGGAGGTGGCGGAGTCGGTCGAGTAGAAGCCCGGGCCCTTGAAGACGATGCCCACCGAGTCGAAGACCTTGCGCAGTGCCTCCTGCGAGCACTCGGGGCAGGTGGTCAGCGAGTCCTCGCTGAAGCTCTGGTACTGCTCGAAGCGATGTCCGCAGTTCTTGCAGGCGTAGACGTACGTGGGCACGCGGGTCCTCCGGGATGATCGATGTGCGGGGCCGGGCGGGCTCGGAGCAGGAGCGCTCGGGAGGAGCCGGGCCGGCCGGGGACGATTCTACGTCCGGGCGGCCGTCAGGGTCGCGCGGAGGTGACCAGCGAGACGAGCCCCTCGGCGGTGAGGACCTCAGGGATCGGCACGTCGTGCTCCTCGCGCGGCAGCGTCCCGGCCTCGAGCAGCTCGGTGGGGTGGACGACCGCGACGACGCGCGCCTCATCGGGGATCGTGGTCAGCGCCCGGTCGTAGTAGCCGGCACCGTGCCCAATCCGGGTGCCGCCCAGGTCCACGGCGAGCGCCGGAGCGAGCACCAGGGCGACGGTCGTCAGCGCCTCGGTCCCCAGCCGTGGCCCCTCCGGCTCGCGGCCGAAGCCCCTGCCGGGGGAGGGGAGGAACTCCGAGGACCCGTCCCACAGCACCCAATCGAGCTGCTCGCCGCTCGAGGCGGCGGGGAAGACCAGCTCGGCACCATGCTCGGCGAGCAGACGCGCGAGCGGCATCACGTCGGCCTCGGTCGGGGTCGGGTGGTAGGCGGAGACGCGGGGCGCGGGGGAGTCGTCCCCGGCCGCTCGCGACGCGGCGACCAGCTCGTCGACCAGTGCGAGCAGGGGAGCGGCATGGGCGGCGAGGCGCTCCGCCTCCTCGCGTCGGCGCTCGGCGCCCGCCTCCCCGCCGTAGCGCTCGGTCCGCGCGGACCGCAGCCGTCGGCGCAGGTCCTGCTTGCGTCGGGAGGCCTCGGCCGACGGGTTCTCGTGCGCGTGCTCGTCCATGACCTCAGGCTCCCACAGCAGGGCCCGCCCGGGGGAGCGGTCCCAGGACCGCTGCCGTGCGAAGGGCTGGCGCCCTGCGCCGTTACGATGGCGCGATGGTTCACGTGTGGCCCCTGGTCCTGCGCGACGAGGAGCTCACCCTGCGGCCCCTGCGCCGCCGCGACAGCACCGACTTCGAGCAGCTGCGCGCCCGCAACGCCGACTGGCTGCGGCCGTGGGACGCGACGGACCCGCTCGTCGGCGCGTCGGCCCCCGACTTCCGCACCCTGCGCCGCTGGTCCTCACAGCAGGCGCGGCTCGGTGCCGCGCTGCCGCTCGCCATCGTCGCGGACGGACGGCTGGCCGGGCAGATCACCGCCGGGCCCATCCAGTACGGCGCCGTGCGCTCCGCGGTGCTGGGCTACTGGGTCGATCGCGAGCAGGCCGGCCGTGGTCTCGTGCCGAGAGCGGCGGCCCTGCTCATCGACCATCTCTTCGCCGAGCTCGGCATGCACCGCATCGAGGTGACGGTGCGGCCCGAGAACGGCCCGAGCCTGCGCGTGGTGGACAAGCTGCACCTGCGCCCGGAGGGGATGCGCCGCTCGGCGATCCACGTGGACGGGGCCTGGCGCGATCATCTCGTCTTCGCCCTCACCGCGGAGGAGGTCCGGACCGACGACACGGGGCGCGGGGTCCTCGGCCGCCTCCGTCGAGAATTCCCCTCCCGATGATCGCCGGGGGCGTTTCCCCGTGGCGCGGCCCACGGAATTTCCCGCCGACACGCCCGCGGCGCGACCAGGGGAATCACAACGGTGTCATTAAGGTGTGCGTGTGGAGTCGATCAATCTCGGGGCAGTCCTCTTCGGCATTCTCCTGCTGCTGTGGCTGACCTATGCGCTGCCGCGCACCGCCGCCCGGCGCGAAGTCATGGGCCGTGCCCGTGCTGCCGAGAAGGCCGAGATGACCCCGCAGGCGCGGGATCTCTCCGCGGCCGTCCACGCCCGCCGCACGTCTGCCGAGGTGACCTCCCCCATGTCCCAGGACCGTCTGCTCATGCGCCCCGCCGATCCCACCCGTCGGCCTCGCTTCGACGCCTCGCCCGGCACCCGCATCGACCCGCCCGTCGAGCGGGACCGCTCCCGCCGGTTGCTGCGCGTCGTGCTCGCGGTCCTCATCGTCGCGACCGCCCTGCTGGTGGGCCTCGCCGTCGCGCAGGTCGTGGCCTGGTGGGTGCCGCTGCTCGGCGTGGCCGGCCTCGCCGTCTACCTCGTCGGCCTGCGCCGTGCGGAGCTCGAGCGCCGTGCCCGCGCCACCCAAGCGGCGAGCCGCGCCCGCCAGGAGCGCGCCGAGCGGGAGACCGCCCGCCTGCGAGCCGAGGGCCGCAGCCGCGGCGCGCTCGCCGCGAAGCGCCCGTCCGAGTCGGTCGCCCGCGCCGAGGAGACCCGCGGGGCCGACGAGACCCCGTCGGCCGCCGCTGTCGCCACTGCTGCCTCCGCCGTCACTGCCCGCACCGCCGCCGCGACGATCTCCCTGCGCGCCGACATCGCCGTCCGCTCCGTCCCGGACCTCGAGGCCGGCTCCGAGCGTGCCGCTGCCCAGGTCACCCGACCCGGCGAGTGGACCCCGCGCCCCGTGCCGCGGCCCACCTACGCGCTGCGCGGCGAGGTCGACGACCTCGGCACCCGCCACGCGATGCACCGCCGCAGCGTCATGCCGGCCACCACCCCGCTCGAGAGCGGTCGTGTCGAGGAGCTCGAGGCGATCGACGAGTCCTTCGCCCCCGCCCAGGACCTCGGCCTGGACGAGGTCCTCGCCCGCCGACGGGCCTGACGGTCCCGGCGGCACCCTCCAGGCCACGGACCCAGGGCACGACGTCGTGACCGCCCCCGGAGCGCCCCGCCTCGCACGCGACCTCGCCTCCCTCACCGCGCTGCTGGAGCGCGAGGGCTGGGCCGAGCGTCCCGTCGCCGTCCTCGACCTCGACGCGCTGGACGCCAACGCCACCGACCTCGAGCGCCGCGCCGGCGGGACCGGCCGCGCCGCCGGCACCGCCCTGCGCATCGCCTCGAAGTCCCTGCGCGTGCGCGCCCTGCTGGACCGGGTCCTGGCCCGCCCTGGCTGGGCCGGGATCCTCGCCTACACCCTCCCCGAGGCGCTGTGGCTCGTGGAGCACGGCGCCCGCGACGTGGTCGTCGCCTACCCGACCGCCGAGCGGGGCGCGTTGCGCCGCCTCGCCGCCTCCCCGGAGGCGCTCGCGGCGATCACCCTCATGGTCGACGAGACCGCCCACCTCGACCTGATCCTCGACGCCACCGCGGACCTGCGCCCCCGCCCCTCCGGCGCGCGGATCCGCCTTGCCCTCGAGCTGGACGTCTCCTACGCGCCCGTGCCCGGGGTCCGCTTCGGCGCGCTGCGCTCCCCGCTGCGCAGCGCCGCCCAGGCCCGTGCCCTCGCCGAGCAGATCACCGCCCGCCCGGACCTTCAGCTGGTGGGGATGATGGCCTACGAGGGCCACGTCGCCGGGGTCACCGACGCCGCCCGAACCCCCTACGGCGCCGCGGTGCGCACCATGAAGCGCCTGGCGATCCCGGACATCGCCGCCCGCCGCGCCGAGGCCGTCGCGGCCGTCTCCGAGATCGTGCCGCTCGAGTTCGTCAACGGCGGCGGCACCGGATCGGTCTCCTCCACCGCCGCCGAGTCCGCGGTCACCGAGATCGCCGCAGGGTCCGGACTGATCGGTCCGGGCCTGTTCGACCGCTACCGGGACTTCTCCCCGCAGCCGGCCCTCCACCTCGGCGTCTCCGTGGTGCGCCGCCCCGCCCCGCAGGTCGCGACCCTCCTCGGCGGCGGCTGGGTCGCCAGTGGCGTCCCCGGTTTGGACCGCCTGCCCACGATCGACCATCCCATCGGCCTCGCCTTCGCCCCGCAGGAGGCGGCGGGGGAGGTGCAGACCCCGGTCGTCGGCCCCGCCGCGGAGCACCTGCGCGTCGGGGACACGGTGTGGCTGCGCCACGCGAAGGCCGGCGAGCCCGCCGAGCACGTCACCCACTACGTGCTCGTGGCCGGGGACGCGATCGTCGGGACCGCGCCGACGTACCGGGGAGAGGGGGCGGCGTTCCTGTGAGCGCCCTCGTGGCCCGCCCGGGTCGGCACACCCACCGCAACTGGAGCGGCTCCGCCCGCTTCACCCCGCAGCAGGTCCTCACCCCGCGCGGCGAGGACGAGGTGCTCTCCGCCCTCGCGCTCGCCCGGCGGCGCGGCCTCCCGCTGCGGGTCGTGGGCGGCGGTCATTCCTTCACCCCGCTGGTGGCGACCGACGGGGTGCTGCTGAGCCTCGATGAGCACCAGGGCCTGGTCTCCGCCGATCCGGCGACGGGCCTGGTCACCCTGCGCGGCGGCACGAGACTGTGGGTGATCGCGGAGCTCCTGGCACCCCACGGCCTCGCTCTCTCCGTGATGGGTGACATCGACCGCCAGTCCATCGCGGGCGCGATCCAGACCGGCACCCACGGCACGGGCGCCCGCCTCACCGGCTTCGCCGGGATGGTGCGGGCGCTGCGCCTCGCCCTCCCGGACGGCAGCATCGTCGACGTCTCTCCCGAGCGTGAGCCGCACCTGTTCGAGGCGGCCCGGCTAGGACTCGGCACCCTCGGCGTGATCCTCGAGGTGACGCTGCAGTGCGTACCCGCCTACCGCCTCGCACTCCATGAGGCGACCGTCCCGGCCGGCGAGGCGATCGGCTCCTTCCTCGCCGACTCCGCCCTCGCCGACCACCACGAGATCTTCTGGTTCCCGCGCACCGACCGCGCGACCGTGCGCACCATGCGCCGCCTGCCCGCCACCGCGGAGCGCCACCGACCCGCCCGGGCCCTCGAGCTGCTCCAGCGCGAGGTGCTCGGCAACGGCGCCTTCGAGGTGATGTGCCGCGGCGCCGCCATGGTCCCGCCCCTCAGCCGGCCCGTCGCCGAGATCGCCTCGCGCGCCTTCGCGGGGCCGGGGATCGTGGACGACTCGCCCGCGGTGTACGCGGCGCCGCGCCGGGTGCGCTTCCACGAGTCCGAATGGGCGCTCCCGGCCGAGCGGGCGGAGGAGGCGCTCGCCGCTCTCCCGGCCCGCTTCGAGGCGGAGGACGTGCGCGTCACCTTCCCGCTCGAGATCCGCCGGGTCGCGGCCGACGACGTGTGGCTGTCCACGGCGCACGGCCGCGACAGCGTCTACCTCGCCGCCCACCGCTACCACCGCGAGGACGCCGGCCCCTACCTGCGCCTCGTGCAGGACACCCTCGCCCCCTTCGACGCCCGCCCGCACTGGGGCAAGCTGCACTGGCTTGGCGCCGCGGAGCTCTCCCGCCTCTATCCGCGCTTCGCGGACTTCACCGCCGTGCGCCGCGCCGTCGATCCGGACGGACTGCTCATGACGCCGTACCTGGACCGTCTGCTCGGACGCTGAGCGGCCGCACTAGCCTGGCGGGGTGACCACCTCCGCGCTCCGCACCCCGCCCGCCCCGACGCCGTCGCTGCTGCTCGAGTACGCGATCACCGCCGCGAACGCCGCCGCCGTGTACCTGCGCGGCCTCGACCGCGACCACCTCGCCCGGGAGTACAAGACCTCCAGCCACGACATCGTCACCGAGCACGACCGCGCGGCCGAGGAGATCATCGTCTCCGAGCTGCGCCGCCTGCTGCCCACCTGCCGCATCGTCGGCGAGGAGGGCGGCGAGCGCCCGGCCGACGGGGGAGCGGTCCCGGAGCAGGTGAGCTTCTACGTCGACCCCATCGACGGCACCAGCAACTTCGCCGCCGGTCTGCCGCTGTTCTGCATCTCGATCGGCGTGGCCGTGGGCGACGAGCTCGTCGCCGGGGTGATCGACGCCCCGATCCTCGGTCAGGTCTTCGCCGCGGCCGATGGGCCCGCGACCCTGAACGGCAAGGAGCTGAGCCCCCGCGCCACACACGATGCCGCCGATGCGCTGGTGCTCACCGGCTTCCCCGGCCAGCGGGTCGGCAAGGAGTTCCCCGAGTTCGCCGGCCGCGCCTCCCTGGAGCTCGCGAACGGGGTCTCCGCCGTGCGCCATCTCGGCACCGCCGCGCTCGAGCTCGCCTACGTCGCCGCCGGCTGGGCGGATGCGACCGCGCTCGGCACCATCAACCCCTGGGACGTCGCCGCCGGGTTCCACATCCTGCGCCGCGCCGGCGGGACCGTGCGCACCTGGCCCGGCCGCGACGCACGCACGGATGCCACCGCTGCTGAGCGTCCCGATCATCTCCAGCCGGCCTACGTCGCCTGCACGGGCGAGACACGACTCGAGGTGCTCGACCGGCTCCAGGACGAGCTGCAGTCGCTGCGGGACGCGGAGGGCGACAGCGAGCGCGACGCCGACTGAGCCGGACCTGAGCCGGAACCGAGCCGCGCGGCTGTGACCTTCGTCAAGACGGGCCCGGCCGGGTCCTCGGCCGGTCCGCACGGGTGCTAATCTGTCGGGGTCGCACCGCGATGAGGGGCTATGGCGCAGTTGGTAGCGCGTCTCGTTCGCAATGAGAAGGTCGGGGGTTCGAATCCCCCTAGCTCCACAAAACTCCCTGGAACCCCCTGGTCAGGAAACTGGCCAGGGGGTTCTTCGCATCCCCGGCAGGTCCGTCGGGACCGAGGCCCCGGGAGAGGGCGGGGCCCCGCGCGGATCATGGAGACCGTGACCCGCACCCCCAGCACCCGCCGTCCCCGTCCCGCCCGCCGCACGCTGCTCGCCGCCGGCGGTGCCGCGTTCCTCCTGCTCGCCGGGTGCACCGGCGCGGGGACCGGAACCGAAACCACCGCCGCCTTCCTCGCCGCCCACGACCTCGCCGGCATGGACGCCACGCAGATCGTCGAGCATCTGGAGGCGCTGCCGCTGGACGAGCAGCCCACCGACCTGCTCGCCTCGGTCCGTCCGGACGAGCTCGTCCTGGCTGACGACACGCGGGAGATCACCCTCCCGCTGGACGCGGGCTTCCATCTCTCCATCGCCCCGTACGTCCAGCAGACCCACGACTGCTTCCACCACTCGCTGACCACCTGCCGCGGCGAGCTCGCCGACACCGAGGTGACGGTGAAGGTCACCGACGACGCGACCGGAGAGCTCCTCGTCGACGAGCCGATGACGACCTACGAGAACGGCTACGTCGCCATGTGGCTGCCCGCCGACGTGAAGGGCACCGTCGAGATCACCACCGCCGACGGCCTGCGCGGCACCCAGCAGATCTCCACCGGCGAGGACGGCGCCACCTGCCTCACCACGCTGCAGCTCACCGAGGCCTGATCCAGGAGATCAGGGCAGCTCGAACCCCGCGACACCGCCCTGCGCGGCCGACGGGGGAATCGGCCGGAAGCGCCCGGCGTGCCCGCGCGTGAGCACCACCGCGCTCGCCGGGGCGATCGTCCCCACCCGCTCCTCGAGGTGGGCGACGACCGCGGCGAGGGCGGCCCGGGCGGCGGCGTCCTCGTCGGCCGTGCTGCTCGGCTCCACGCCGAAGCGGAGCACGACCCGCCCGATCCGGCGGCCCGCGACGAGCGGCGCCTCGACGTCCTTCGACTCCACGACGTGCAGCGCCGACAGCGCGTCCGCCGCCTCGCGGAGCACGTCCGCGGGGGTGACGCCCTGGCGCAGGTGACCGATCGGCAGGTGCATGCGAAAGCTCGGCATCCGCCCAGGCTAGCCGCGCACCCCGACGCCCGGAGGCCTGGGCAGCGGGGGAGGGCGCGGCGAGACTGCCGCGCACGTCCGCAGGCCGGGCCGCGCGCGCCCGCGGGCCGTGCAGGGTCGAGGACGACCACGACATCCGAGGGGACGCCATGGAGCACCGCAGCACCGCCGGGCCCCGGCGCTGCGCGCTGCTCGCCCCGGTGCTCCTGCTCCTCGCGGCGCTCCTGCTCGCCGGCTGCGGCTCGGCGTCGGCCGACGGGAGCGTCCCACCCGGCACGGTCCTCGATCTCGGGGAGAGCGCGGTGGTCGCGGCGCCTGACCCCTCCGCCGCGTCGACCACGACCCCCGTCCTGGTCGAGCTCGCGGTGACCGGTGTCCGGGAGCGGCCGCGCACGGACATCGCCGCGCTCGAGATCGCCGCGCAGGAGCCTGACCTCGTCCCCTACTTCGTCACCGTCGACCTGGCGGGCGTGGATCCCTCGTCGGCCCGGCTCGCCGGAACGCCGCTGCTCGGCGACGTCCACGCCCTCGCCCGCGGCGGCGAGCCGTCCCGCGACTACCTGGCGAACGTCGACGTGGAGCCCGGGCCCGACGGCGGGTTCTGGCCCTGCGACAGCACGGTGCCGGAGGACTTCGACGAGGGCTCCACGGTCCAGGTGTGCGTCTTCTTCCTCGCCCCGTCCGGCACCGAGATCACCGAGGTGCACTACATGGCCGCCGGCACCGACTACGCCGACCGCCCCGTGGTCTGGAAGCTGGACACCGCGCGCTGAGCCGCACCCGGTACGCTCCGTCCGGGAGTTCCGCGCGGGCGACGAGTCACGCCCGGGCGGGCTCGCTTGCGGCGCCGGAGGTCCCGGGCCGTCCGGCCGACGGGGAGGAGCCCCATGACCCGGAGCATCGTGCTGGTCCATGCCGTGCGCTCCTCCCGCACCATGTGGAAGGGCCAGGTGCGCCGCCTGCGCGACCGCGGCTACGAGGTCATCGCCCCGGACCTGCCCGGACACGGCAGGCGTCGCGGAGAGCCCTTCACCCTCGAGGGCGCGCTCGCGACGATCGAGGAGGCCGTCGGCCGCTGCCAGGAGCCGCCGCTGCTGGCCGGACTGTCCCTCGGCGGCTTTCTCACCCTCCACTACGCGGGCACGCATCCTGGCCGTCTCGCCGCCGTCGTCGCGGCTGACTGCACGATCGTGCCCGGCCCCGCGACGGCGCGGCTGTACGGACTGTGGATGACGATGAAGGACTGGCTGCCGGGGGACTCCGACGCCCGCGTGGCCCGCGCCTTCGCCCGGCAGCACACCCGCAAGGCGGCCCGGCGCTACTACGGCGGCGGACGCGCCCACGGGGTGATCCGCACCGTCGTGCGCATCATCGGCTCCCTCGACCTGCTCGCCGACGTGGCCGCGATCGATGTGCCCCTCACCTTCGTCAACGGCGAGCACGACCCCTTCCGCCGCCACGAGTCGCTGTTCCTCGAGGCCGCCCGCGACGGGGAGCTGGTGATCCTCGAGGACGCGGGCCACATCGCGAACCTCTCGCGTCCCAAGCGCTTCGCGAAGGTGCTGCGGCGGTGCGCGAGGGCGGTGGACGTGCCGGTCGGAGTCGGGGCATGACGGGCAACGCGGTGATCGAGGGGCGGGCCGCCGGCGCCCCGTCCCGCCCCTGGCCCGTGGTCCTCGTCCACGGCACCCGCACCTCGCACAGCCAGTGGGACCCGCAGGTCCCCTCGCTGCGCGCTGCCGGGCACCTCGTGGTGACCCCCGATCTGCCCGGACACGGCAGCAGGCGGGAGGAGCCGTTCACCCTCGAGGCCGCGGTCGCGGCGATCGAGGACGCAGTGAGGGAGGCGTCGGAGCGGGCGGGGTACCCCGCGCATCTCGTCGGCAGCTCCCTCGGCGGCATGCTCGCGATCCACGCCGCCGCCCGGCTCTCCAGCGACGCCCACCACCTCGGCGTCCCGTCCCCGCTGGGCTCCCTCGTCGCCTGCGGCGCCGCAGTGCAGCCCACCCCGCTCACCGCCCGCCTCTACGCGGCCCTGATCGGTGCGACCGACCTGCTGCCCTCGATGCGCACCGGTCAGGGCTCCTTCCCCTTCACGTGGCTGCTGGGGGAGGACGGCGCCCGCGCCTACCTCCGCGGCGGCCGGGCCGACATCTCGGTGGTGGCTCCGGCTTTCGCCGACGTCGCCTTCCTCGACCTGCGCGCCGACCTCGCGCGGATCGGTGAGCCGGTGACGTTCCTCCACGGCCGCGCCGAGCAGCTGCGCCTGCACGAGCGCTCCTTCGTCGCCGCCGCCCCGCGCGGCCGCCTCGAGCTGCTCCCGTACGGCAACCACATGGTGAACCTCGCCCAGGCCCACCGCTTCACCGCCGACCTGTTGCGGGTCCTCGCGCGCGCCCAGCGCGAGAGCGCTGCCGCGTCGGCCCAGCGCGAGAGCGCTGCCCCGTCGGCCGAAGCGCCCGCGGGCCTCTAGGCTGGGGCCATGCACTCCACCACCCTGCGCGTCGGCTTCGTGCCGGGCGTCGAGCCCGACCGCTTCATGCGCCGCTGGAAGTCCGGACGCCGCGAGGCCTGGCTCGAGCTGGTCCCCGTTCCGCTGTCGCGCCAGCACGCCGCGCTCGCCGAGGGCGAGGTGGACATGTGCTTCGTGCGCCTGCCCCTCCCGGACGGCCCTGCGACCGAGGCCCTGCACATGGTGCCGCTGTGGGAGGAGCGTGCCGCGATCGTGGTGGGCGACGAGAACGTGCTGAGCCTGCTCGACGAGATCGGCGAGGACGACCTCGCCGAGGAGACCGAGATCCCCGCCGCGCACGAGGACGACGCCGCCGACCGCGTCGCCGTCGTCGCCGCCGGCGTCGGCTACACCCGCATGCCGCTGTCCGTGGCGCGGCTGCACCATCGCAAGGACGCCGTCTCCCGCCCTCTGCGGGATGGCACCCCCACCCGCATCGCGCTCGCCTGGCCCCGCGCGGCCGACGACCCGGTGCGCCAGGAGTTCGTCGGCGTCGTGCGCGGCCGCACCGCCCGCTCGAGCCGCTGAGACCCGACCCCCTCACCGAAGGAGCCCCCATGACCGAGAACACGCCCCAGCGCATGAACGTCGAGAGCTTCAACCTCGACCACCGCACCGTCGCGGCACCCTATATCCGCATCGCCGACCGCAAGGAGCTGCCCGGCGGGGATGTGCTCACCAAGTTCGACGTCCGCTTCACCCAGCCGAACGTCGAGCATCTCGAGTCCGAGACGGTCCACTCGCTCGAGCACATGATGGCCGAGCACATGCGCAACCACACCGGCGACGTCCTGGACGTCTCCCCGATGGGCTGCCGCACCGGCTTCTACGCGCTGCTGGTCGGCGACCACACCCCGGAGGACTTCGCCCCGGTGCTCGAGGCGACGCTGAACGACGTGGTCGCGGCCACGGAGGTGCCCGCCGCCAACGAGGTGCAGTGCGGCTGGGGCGCTCACCACACCCTCGAGGGCGCGCAGGCCGCGGCCCGCGCCTTCCTCGCCGAGCGCGACAGCTGGGGGCAGGTCACCGCCTGACCCTCACCGCCTGACCCCTCAGCCGCCGATCCCCTCGCGCACCGCCGCCAGCAGGCGCGCGGTGCGCGGATCGGCGGCGATGCCGTCGATGGAGACGGGCCGCCCCTCGGCGTCGGCCAGCGGGATCCGCCAGTTGGGGTACTCCTCGTCGGTGCCCGGCTGGTTCTGGATCCGGTGCTCGCCCACACAGTCCACGAGCGAGACCCCGAGCAGCATCGACGGGGTGCGCGACAGGTGACGGTGCAGGGCGATGACGGTCTCCTCGATGTCCGCGCCCTCAGCCAGCAGCCCCTCGCCGCGCAGCACGTCCAGCACCTGCTCGCGCCCGGCGGCGTCGGCCGCGTGCTCCTCCTCGAGGCTGCGCTCGAGGAGACCGAGCTCGTGGCGCAGGGTGACGTGGTCGCCGGCGAGGTAGCCGGCCGTGGGCGGCAGGTCGTGCGTGTTCACCGAGGCCATGCACAGCGTGCGGTAGTCCTCGGCGCGCAGCGGACGGCCCTCGCCGTCGTACTCGAACCACAGGATCGAGGTGCCCATGATCCCGCGGTCCACGAGGTAGTCGCGCACCCACGGCTCGAAGGTGCCCAGGTCCTCGCCCACGATCAGGGTGCCGGAGCGCTGCGCCTCGAGCGCGAGGATCCCGATCATCGCCTCGTGGTCGTAGGAGACGTAGGCGCCGTCGGCCGCCTCGTGGCCCTCGGGGATCCACCACAGCCGGAACAAGCCCAGCACGTGGTCGATCCTCAGCGCGCCGGCGTGGCGCATGAGGGTGCGCAGCATGTCCCGCCAGGGGCGGTAGGACGCCTCGCGCAGGTGCTCGGGGTGCCACGGCGGCTGGTGCCAGTTCTGGCCCTGCTGGTTGTACTGGTCGGCGGGAGCGCCGACGGCCGCGCCGCCGGCGAGCACGTCCCGCAGTGCCCAGGAGTCCGCGCCGATCTGCTCGACGCCGACGGCGAGGTCGTGCATGATCCCGATCCGCATGCCGGCGTCGCGGGCGGCGGCCTGGGCGGCGCCGAGCTGCTCGTCCATCCACCACTGCACGCGCACGTGGAACTCGATGCGATTCGCGAGCTCGGTGCGGGCGCGCTCGAGGGTCGCCGGATCCAGGTCCTCGAGCACGGTCTCGTCCGGGGTGCCGCGCACGGCCTCGGCGATCGCCGACCACAGCGCGAAGTCCTCCAGGCCCTGCCCCTCACGGGCGCGGTAGGCGTCCAGCAGCGCCTGGCGCCCCGCGGTCAGCGGTACCGCGACGAGCTCCTCGAGGGCGGAGAGCTTGGCGCGCAGGACCGCATCGCGCTCGAGCCGGTCGGTGCGGGTGTTCCAGTCGGCGACCTCGCCGCGCAGCAGCTCCACCTTCTGGCGGGAGAACTCGGGCAGTTCGCGGAACTCGGGCACGTCCTCGATGCGCAGGTACAGCGCCCCGGGAAAGCGGCGCGTCACCGGAAGGTACGGGGACGGCTCGACCGGCGGGGTCGGGTAGGAGGCGTGCAGGGGGTTCACCAGCAGGAAGTCGGCGCCGTGGCGGGCACCGGAGATCGCGGCGAGATCGCGCATGTCGGCGAGGTCGCCGATGCCCCAGGAGCGCTCGGAGCGCACCGAATACAGCTGCGCCTGCAGGCCGAAGGCACGCTTCGCGGCGTACTGCTCGTGCACGGTGAGGCGGGCGGGGGTGACCACGAGGTCGGCCTCGACGGGGCCGGCGGACGTCTCGGCGACCAGGCGGTGCCAGCCCAGCGGCAGCCCCGCGGGCAGGTGGAAGCGGGCCCTGCCGCGCAGGGTGCCCTCCAGCTCATAGGGCGGGGTGAAGTCCTCGCCCTGGGCGAGATCGACGCGGCCCCCCTCCTCGAGCCGCACGTGCATCGCGACCGACGTGCCGTGCTCGACCTGGACCGGCACGCTGGAGTCGCGGTCCTCGCGCATCACCGTCACGGGTGGCAGGGTGCGCGTCCAGGGGCGACGCTCCCGCTCCGCACGGACGGCGGCGATGTCCTCGTGGGAGGAGACCGGCGCGCCGAGGGCGGCGAGGACGGCGTGCAGGGTGGGGTCGGCGACGTCCTTGAGGGTGCCGTCCCACCCCCAGTACTGGGTGCTGACACCGAGGTCGCGGGCTAGATCTCGCAGCGCTGAGGAATCCGAGGACATGGCGTCATGATAACGGCCGCGCGGGGGCTCTCCGAAACGGCTCGGCGGGGTTGCCGTTCAGCTCCCGCTGTGGTCCGGCTCAGGTCCAGCTGGGCAGCCACATCCGGTAGCGCCACTGCTCCAGGTCCAGCACCTGCCCGGTCCAGATCGGCCAGAAGAACGCCGAGACCAGCACGATGAGCGTCAGCAGGGAGGCGACGAACAGCCCGCCGGCCAGACGCCGGTCCCGGTCGGCGTGCTCCGGCCCGATGATCAGGCACAGCACGTAGGTCAGGCACAGGATCAGCCACGGCTCGAAGGCGATCGCGTAGAACGTGAAGATCGTGCGGTCGGTGTACATCAGCCACGGCAGGTAGCCGCCGACGAGGCCCGCGAGCGCGGCGAACGCCCGGCCGTCGCGGTGCACGATCCCGACCACGAGCGTGACGAGGATCGCGAGGGTCCCCAGCCACCAGATCAGCGGATTGCCGACGTCGAGGATGTGCGCCCCGCACTTGGCGACCTCGCAGCCGTGCTCCCCGTACTCGTAGGAGCGGTAGTAGAAGTTCGTGGGCCGGATCTGCAGCAGCCACCCGAGGGGGTTCGCCTGATAGGGATGCTCGGTGTCCAGCCCCACGTGGAACTCGTACGCCTGGCGGTGGTACAGCCACAGCGACAGCAGGGAGTCCAGGATGCCGTTGCCTGTGGCGACCCCGTCGGCCGCCGCGAGGTGGCGGTTGTAGCCGACCGAGGAGGCGAACCAGCCCGCCCACGAGGCGAGGTAGGTGACCATCCCCGTGCCGACCATCGCGAAGAACGCGGGGATCGCGTCGCGCACGAGCCCGCCGGCGAGCCAGTCGCGCTGGGTGATCGTGCGCCGCGCCCACCAGTCCCACAGCACCGTCATGATCCCGAAGACCGCGAGGAAGTAGAGCCCCGACCACTTCACCGAGCACGCCATCCCCAGCAGCATCCCGGCCAGCAACCGCCAGGGCCGCAGCCCGCCGGACACCCCGAGCGGGGGAGGGGCCTCGGCGCTCGTGTGCATCTGCGCCGCAGCGAGGGCGAGCCGCTCGCGGAAGCGGTCGCGGTCCACGAGCAGCGCCCCGAAGGCCGCGAGCGCGAAGACCATCACGAACGGGTCCAGCAGGCTCGTGCGCGAGTGGACGATCGCCATCCCGTCCACCGCGAGCAGCAACCCGGCGATGAGCCCGGCGGTGGTGGAGCGGAACAGGCGCCGCGCGATGAGGGTCAGCATCAGCACCGCGAGGGAGCCCAGGACGGCCGACGAGATCCGCCAGCCCCAGGGGCTGTCGGCCCCGAGCACGGACATGCCGAGCCCGATCAGCCACTTCCCGAGCGGCGGGTGGACGACGTAGGCGCCGGTCGGCTCGTAGGTGTCCACGTCCCCGGCCTCGAAGGCGGCGTCCGGCTCGTCCGGCCAGTTCATCTCCACGCCCTGCTGGGTGAGGGTGTAGCCGTCCTTGACGTAGTAGGTCTCGTCGAAGATCAGCTCGTCGATCTGCCCGAGGCCCCACAGCCGCAGCACGAGCGCGAGGCCGAGCACCGCCATCGCCGCCGCCCAGAACAGGCGGCCCGTGGGCAGGTCCGAGACCCGCAGCCGACGCCGGTAGGAGGCCAGCAGCGCGCCCGGCTCGTCCTGGACGGGGGCGCGGTGGCTCGCGTCCTGCTCCTCCTGCGTGTGCACGCGGTCATGCTAGGTCATGGGCTCGCGCTGGCTAGCATGGCGGGATGCTGCAGCCTGGAGTCCTCACCCTCGCCGCCACCCCGATCGGCAACCCGCTGGACGCCTCCGTGCGCCTGGTGCGGGCCCTCGGCGAGGCGGACCTCATCGCCGCCGAGGACACGCGGCGCCTCCACCGTCTGATGCGCGACCTCGAGGTCGAGACCTCGGCGAAGATCCTCAGCTACCACGAGCACAACGAGGCCGAGCGCACCGAGGTGCTGATGACCGCCCTCGCCGCTGGGCAGCGGGTCCTGATCATCACCGATGCGGGGATGCCGGTCGTCTCCGATCCCGGCTTCGAGGCGGTGCGCGCCGCGGCCGATGCGGGCGTGCAGGTCACGGTGATCCCCGGCCCGTCGGCCGTGCTGACGGCGCTCGCCGCCTCGGGCATCGCCCCGGACCGCTTCGCCTTCGAGGGCTTCCCTCCCCGGCGCGAGGGCCGACGGGCGAGCGCCCTGGAGCCGCTCGCCGAGGAGCGCCGCACCATGGTGTTCTTCGAGTCGCCGCGCCGCACCGCCGCGACCCTCGCCGCGATGGCGGAGGCGTTCGGCCAGGGGCGCCGCGCGGCCGTGGCACGGGAGCTGACCAAGACCCACGAGGAGATCGTGCGCGGCACCCTCGGCGAGCTCGCGCAGTGGGCGGCGGAGCGCGAGGTGCTCGGCGAGATCGTGCTCGTGGTCGCCGGCGCCGAGCCGGTCGCGGCCTCGGCCGAGGACCTGGTCGCCGATGTGCTCGCACGCGCTGCGGCGGGGGAGCGGCTGAAGGACGCCGCCAAGGAGGTCGCCCGCGGGCACGAGGGCGTGGGCGCGAGCGAGCTCTACGACCTGGCGCTCAAGCAGCGGGGGTGAGGGGCGCGGGGTGTTCCCCGGCCCCCCACGCACGATGACGCCCCCGGCACCGAGGTGCCGGGGGCGTCATGACGAGTTCTGCGCGTCGCGCTGAGCGGGGCTCAGTCGTCGATCTGCAGCAGGCCGCGCTGGTAGGCCTTGGCCAGACGGCGCGGGACGTTCGCGGTGCGGCCGCGGACGGTCACCTGCACGAGGTCGGCGTTGTTGGCCTTCCACTGCGAGCGACGGGAGTGCGTGCGGGCACGCGACATCTTGAACTTGGGCACTGCCATGGGACGCTCCTTGACGGTCCGGAGGATGAACGAGCGTTGGCGTCCGTCCCGAGCAGCGACCCGAACCCGGTGCAGGGACCAGGGCAGGGAACCTGCCGGCGGTCTCCGCGCTCGGGGCGCTCGGGTGCACGAAAGGGCGCGCAACGACGACCTATCCTGTCACATCCCGCGAGATTCCGCCTCACCTCGGCCCGTGAGGTAGCACACCGGCGCGCTCGGGAGCCGGACGTCCGGGCGCGGGACGCGGTCCGGGGGAGGGCGCGGAGCCTCCTACGATGTTCGCATGTCGTCACCGCACGAGACCACCAATGCCGCAGAGCTCACTGCCGCCGGGCTCACTGCCGCCGGGCTCCCGCCGGTGCGCGATCGCGAGGACCTCGATCCCCGCGGGAAGAAGCGCGACCGCTCCTGGCCGCCGGCGCCGGAGCCGCTGCCCTTCCCGGTGATCGACAACCACTGCCATCTCGACTTCGCCGACGGCGACGAGCAGCTCAGCGTCCACGACCACGTGGCCCGTGCCGCGGCCGCCGGCATCGACGCGCAGATCACCATCGGCTCCGACCTGGAGGCCGTGCGCTGGACCGCGGCGCTGCTGGCCGCCCCGGACTGCCCGCCGAGCCTGCGCGGCGGGGTCGCCGTGCATCCCAACGAGGCGGCGCTGCACGCCCGCGGGCACGACCACGAGGGCCGCGAGCTGCCGAGCCTCGACGACGCGCTCGCCGAGGTCTCCGACCTGCTGCGCGGCTCGGGCATGATCGTCGTCGGAGAGACGGGCCTGGACTGGTTCCGCACCTCGAAGAAGGACGACCGGGCCCGGCAGGCGCAGATCGACGCCTTCCGCGCCCACATCGCGCTCGCCAAGGAGCTCGACCTGCCGATGCAGATCCACGACCGCGACGCCCATCGCGACGTGCTCGAGATCCTCGAGGCCGACGGGGCGCCCGAGCGCACCGTGTTCCACTGCTTCTCCGGCGACGCCGAGTTCGCACGCGAGTGCGCGGACCGCGGCTGGTACCTCTCCTTCG
Organism: Brachybacterium aquaticum; assembly: GCF_014204755.1. NCBI lineage: Bacteria > Bacillati > Actinomycetota > Actinomycetes > Micrococcales > Dermabacteraceae > Brachybacterium > Brachybacterium aquaticum. The sequence goes on along the minus strand of NZ_JACHLZ010000001.1, from coordinate 1,740,619 downwards.
CCGGCACCGTGACCTTCAAGAACTCCACCGGTCTGCGCGAGGCGCTCGCCGAGGTGGGGCTCGGCCAGGTGATGGTCGAGACCGACGCTCCGTTCCTCACCCCGGTCCCGTACCGCGGCCGCCCGAACTCCTCGTACCTGATCCCGCTGACCATGGCGACGATCGCCGAAGCGGCCGGGGTCGACCTCGAGCCGGCGTGCCGCACGGTGCGCGCCACCACGCAGGACGTGTACGGCTGGCCCGTCGGGGACGCGGCATGAGCGGCGCGGGCTGGGCGAGCGGCAGGCAGGATCCCGGCAGCTCTCCCGAGGGCGCCCCCGAGGGGTCGGGCCTGCTCCTCACCGCGCGGGACATCCGCGAGCTCGCCGAGGCGGCGGGTATCCGCCCCTCCAAGCAGCGCGGACAGAACTTCGTCATGGACCCCAACACGGTGCGGACGATCGTGGGCCGCGCCGGCGTGGAGCCCGGCCAGGCCGTGCTCGAGGTGGGCCCGGGCCTCGGCTCGCTCACCCTGGGCCTGCTCGAGGCGCGCGCCGACGTGGTCGCGGTCGAGCTCGATCGCGGCCTCGCCGAGCTGCTGCCCATGACGCTGCGCGCCCGGGGCGTGGAGGAGGATCGCTTCCGGCTCGTCCATGCCGACGCCCTCCAGGTCACCGAGCTGCCCGCCCTGCCCCGCGCCGGGGAGCCGACGATGCTGGTCGCGAACCTGCCCTACAACGTCGCCACCCCCATCCTCCTCACCATGCTCGAGCGCTTCGGCTCCCTTCGCTCGGCGCTCGTGATGGTGCAGTCCGAGGTCGTGGACCGCCTGACCGCCGGGCCCGGCTCGCGCACCTACGGCGGACCGAGCGTGAAGGCCGCCTGGTACGGCCGCGCCGTGCACGCGGGGCGCATCTCGCGGCAGATCTTCTGGCCCGTCCCGAACGTGGACTCCGCGCTCGTGGAGCTCGTGCGCCACGAGCGGCCGCTCGGGGACGAGGCCGAGCGCGCTCAGGTGTTCGCCGTGGTCGACGCCGCCTTCGCCCAGCGCCGGAAGACCCTCCGCGCCGCGCTCGCCGGCTGGGCCGGAAGCGCCGCCCGCGCCGAGGAGATCCTGCGGGCGGCGGCCGTGGACCCGTCGGCCCGCGGCGAGACGCTCGTGGTCGAGCAGTTCCAGGCCATCGCCCGGGCGGCGGGGGAGAGCGCGCCGGCCGACGGGGCACCCGGCCCGTCGGCCGACGGGGAGATCCCCGGATGAGCCCCGCGCTCGAGCATGTGGTGGTGCGCGCCCCCGGCAAGATCAACCTCTCGCTGCACGTGGGCGGGGTGGACGAGCGTGGCTACCACGCACTCGCGACCGTGTTCCAGGCCGTCAACCTCTACGAGACCGTCACCGCCACGCGCGCCGACGAGCTCAGCCTCGCGGTCGACTCCGAGGTGCCGGGCGAGGTGCCGCTGGACGGCACCAATCTCGCCCTGCGCGCCGCCGAGCTGCTGCGCGCGGAATTCGACGTGAACCTCGGGGCGGCCCTCCACATCCGCAAGCAGGTCCCGGTCGCCGGCGGCATGGCGGGCGGGTCGGCCGACGCGGCCGCGACGCTGGTCGCGCTGGATCGTCTGTGGGGGCTCGGTCTCGGGAGCGAGCACCTGCGCCGGCTCGGCGCGCGCCTCGGCGCGGACGTCCCCTTCGCGATGCTCGGGCACACCGCGCTCGGCCAAGGCAACGGCGCCGACCTCACCACCGTCCTCACGCACGGCGAATGGACCTGGCTGCTGGCCGTCCCGGGCGGTCACCTGTCGACCCCGGAGGTCTTCCGACGGTTCGACGAGATCGTGGCCGCGAGCGGCCGAGGCATCGTCGAGCGACCCGAGATCGACGGTCGCCAGCTGCAGGCCCTCAGCGGCGGCAGCCTCGAGATGCTCGCCGACACCCTCCACAACGACCTGCAGGTCGCGGCCTTCGCACTGCATCCGGGGCTCGAGCCGGTCGTCGAGGCCGCCGAGCGGCTCGGCGCCCACGCCGCGATCGTCTCCGGGTCGGGGCCGACGATCGCCGCGCTCGTCGAGGACGAGGCCTCCGCCCGCACCGTCGCGGCGGGGCTCATGAGCGACGGTCTCGTGGAGTCCTGCCTGGTGGCGCGGGGGTCCGCGCCGGGAGCGAGCGTGCTCGAGGCGAGCTGAGGGCCGTCGGGGAGCTGAGGGCAGTCGGGGAGGGGCCGCTCTCCCTCTGCGTTCGCTCCTGCACAGCACCCGCTCGTCCACAGCCGAGCACCTCGCAGCGTCGTCTGTCGGAGGGGCGTGCGAGCATGAGGCTCCGAAGGGTCACTGTGTGACCAGCTGTTTCTCTCCCGCATTTTCGGAGGACGATTCTCTGTTGCCGAGGATCTGTCGTCGCGGAATGCGGAGATTCGTTATGTCCACAGGATGTTTTCGAGGCGGGATGTCGTTTCTGCGGATGATTTCTCCAGGGGGTGATTGGCACTCCCGCGTCAGGCAACGTCGCCGTCGGATCCCGCGCTGACCGAGCATGATGAGAGGGGCTCCCGCTCCTGGGGTGTGCGGGCGCATCGACCGTTCCTCCCCACGCCTCGGTTATCCACAATTCGAACCTACTTGCGAGTAGTGTCGCTCCGGGTCTTCCGCTCCTCGAACCGCTGTGCGAAAATTGACGCATGACACAGGAGCCGCAGGATCGCGAATTCCCCGAGGAGGCCGGAACCGGTCTTCCGGAGGAGCGCGATGCCCGCTCCGCCGAGCTCGCCGCAGAACTCTCCGCCCCGCCGATGTCCCTCCCGATCACGGCCGACGGCGGGAGTCTCACCATCGGCGACGTCGATCTGCGCGATGCCCGGGAGATCCTCGCCGAGCTCGGCGCCCGCGGCTCGACAGTCCTCGACCGGCTCTCCGCCGAGGAGTCCATCGCCCTGCTTGCCGGGATCGTGGACATCGAAGCGGCGCTCGAGGCAGTCCGCGTGCGCGCCATCGTCCGCCTCGAGCAGGCGGTCAAGGACGACTGCCTCCGCCGCGACGAGAACGCCCGGCAGGCCACGAACGTCGCACGCTCCGAAGCCTCCCGCGTCCTGAAGCAATCGCGCTCGGTGGCCGGACGGAGCATGGCCACCTCCCGCCGTCTCGTCCAGAGCATGCCGGGAATGCTCACCGCCCTTGCCGGGAACGCGCTGCGCGCCCAGTCCGTCCACAAGATCGGGTCGTCCATGGGTCCCGTGACGCCGGAGGTCCGCGAGCAGGTCGACGAGCTCCTCACCGCCCAGCTCTCGGACCTGAAGGACTGCGGCACCGGGGAGATCGGCGACCACGTGGCGAAGGCACTGCACTCGCTGGACCCGGCGGGGGCGGCGGACCGCCATCGGGAGGCGAAGAAGGAGCGCCACGTGACGATCCGCCGCGCCGACCACGGCATGGCGACCGTCACCGCACTCATCCCCGCCATCGACGGCGCCCGGATCCGCAAGGGACTCTCGGTCGCCGCGGAGGGCGCGCGAGCGCACGGGGACCGGCGCGGGCATCAGCAGATCATGGCCGACCTGTTCACCGACGCCCTGATCGGCCGCGGTGACGGCGTCGATCCGAGCGCTCTCGAGGTCTGCGTCGTCATCACCGACCGCTCGCTTTTCGTCCCCGCACACGCCGACGCCGCGAGCATCGAGGGCTTCGGCTCCGTCCCATATGAGCACGTTCGCGAGGAGATGCTGCGCGTCGCTAAGGCGGAGGAGGACACGGAGCTCTCCCTGACGATGCGGCGCCTCTACACCGATCCCGACGACGGCCAGCTCGTCGCCCTCGAATCCAGATCCAGAGCATTCCCCACCTCGCTCACCCGCTTCCTCACCCTTGCCCACCAGACCTGTCGGGCACCGCACTGCGACGGCTCGATCCGGCAGATGGACCACATCGTGCCCTGGTCCGAAGGCGGGGAGACCTCCCTCGAGAACGGCAACGGGCTCTGCGCCGCCGACAACCAGAAGGAGAGCGCCGGCGAGAAGGTCGAGGTGGTACTCGGCGAGGACGGAGTGCGCCGCACCGTCCGCTGGACCAGCCGCTACGGGCAGTCGGCCAGCCGGCGGGGCATCAACTTCGACCCGGTCGGCACGTACACCCGCCAGCTCGAGAGGGAGCGCCGACAGCGCGGCGAGCTCTCGCCGGGGCCGAGTGCGCCGGAGCAGAACTCCTCTCTCCTCCGCGCTCTCGAGAACCTGCAGCTGCGCCTGCCCGACGTCCCGCTCCCCGCGAGGATCATCCGCCCGCAGGACCGCGTCGACGTCTACTGCCTGGGACATCACCCCCGACAGTGACGGGCGGGATGCAAGTCGCCCGAGGTCGCACAGTTTCACGCCACCGACACGACCTCATCCTGGCCGCGCTTCATCCCGTCCGCACAGCCGTCACCTCACCCGCACAGCCTCACCCCAGCTGCTCGGACAGCTCCAGCCAGCGCTCCTCGAGCTCCTCGTTCTCCTGCTCGACCTCGCGCAGCTCCGCGGTGATCTCCTGCAGGCCCTGATAGTCCGTCTGATCGTGGTCCGCGAGCTTGGCGTGCAGCTTCTCCGTGGTCCTCGCGAGCTTCTGCATCCGACGCTCCACCGCGCCGAGCTCCTTCTGCGCCGCATGCGCCTCCGCGCCGGTCAGCGAGGGGGCCCCGTCGGACGCCCCACCCGTCCCGGACCCGCCGCCCGAGCCACCCGACGCACCCGCCGCGGCCTCGCTCGCCGCGCGCAGGTCGAGGTACTGCTCCACGCCCCCCGGCACGTGCCGCACCTTCCCGTCGAGCACCGCGTACTGCTGATCCGTGACGCGCTCGAGCAGGTACCGGTCGTGGGAGACGACGATCAGCGGCCCGGGCCAGGTGTCCAGCAGGTCCTCCATCGCCGCGAGCATGTCGGTGTCCATGTCGTTCGTCGGCTCGTCCAGGACCAGCACGTTCGGCTCCTCCAGGAGCGTCAGCAGCAGGTCCAGTCGGCGCTGCTGACCACCGGACAGCGCCCCGACCTGCACCTTCTGGTGCGCGGCGGTGAAGCCCAGCCGCTCAAGCAGCTGACCGGGGGAGACCTCGTCCTTCCCTGCCGCATACGAGCTGCGGTACCGGCCCACCAGGTCGCTCACCCGCGTGCGCAGATGGTCCTGCAGACCCTCGAGCCGCTGCGAGACCTGCCGCACCGTCACCGTCTTGCCGCGCTTGACCCGGCCGGTCTGCGGCTCGAGGTCCCCGGTGATCAGCGCCAGCAGCGTCGACTTGCCGGCGCCGTTCGGGCCGAGCACGCCGATGCGGTCGGCCGGACCGATGTGCAGCGTCACGTCGTGCAGCACCGTCGTCTCGCCGTAGCCGGCGTCGACGTCGAGCAGGTCGATCACGTCGCGGCCCAGGCGCGAGGTCGCCAGCTGAGTCAGCGCGACCGTGTCGCGCACCGGCGGCTCGCCCGCGATCAGCTCGTTCGCGGCGTCGATGCGGAACTTCGGCTTCGAGGTGCGGGCCGGGGCACCGCGCCGCAGCCACGCGAGCTCCTTGCGCATGAGGTTCTGCCGCTTCGACTCGATCGCCGCGGCCTGCCGGTCGCGCTCCACGCGCTGGAGCACGTAGGCCGCGTACCCGCCCTCGAAGGGCTCGACGATCCCGTCGTGCACCTCCCACATCCGGGTGCAGACGGCGTCGAGGAACCAGCGGTCGTGCGTGATGACCACGAGCCCGCCGTCCTTCGCGCTCCACCGCCGGCGCAGATGCTCGGCCAGCCATGCGATGCCCTCGACGTCCAGATGGTTGGTCGGCTCGTCCAGCAGCAGCACGTCCCAGTCGCCCACCAGGAGCTCGGCGAGGTGGACGCGGCGCAGCTGACCGCCGGAGAGGTCGGTGAGCGGCGCCTCGAGATCGATGCCGCCGAGCAGCCCGGCGAGCACGTCGCGGATGCGCGCGTCGGACGCCCACTCGTACTCGGGCCGGTCGCCGACCACCCGCTGGCGCACCGTCGCCCCGACGGTCGCCTCGTCCTGCTGGGAGAGCACGCCGACGCGCACCCCGCCGCGCACGGTGACCCGGCCGTCGTCGGGCTCCTGGGTGCGGGCGAGCAGGCGCAGCAGCGTCGACTTGCCGTCTCCGTTGCGACCCACCACGCCGATGCGATCGCCCTCGTCGATGCCGACGGTGATGTCGTCGAGCAGCACGCGATCAGGCAGTGCGACGTGGAGGGACTGGGTGCCGAGCAGATGGGCCATGCGGTGGTGTCCTCGAAGGGTGGGTGTGTCAGGGTGGCGCGAGCGGTCAGCGCATCAGGGGTGGTGAGCGCGCGAGGGGTTGGTCAGCGCGCGAGGGGGTCCGAGGTCTCGAACGTGAGCAGCAGCGCGCGCAGCATGCCGGCGAGCTCGGAGCGGTCCGTGTCCCCGAGCGGGGCGAGAAGCTCGCGCTCCGCGGTCAGGAGCCGCTCCATCGCCGCGTCGACCCGCGCGACGCCGTCGGGCCGCAGCCGCACCTCGACCGACCGGCCGTCGTGCGGGCTGCGGTTCTTCGAGACCAGCCCGCGGGCGACGAGCTTGTCGATCCGAGTGGTCATGGTGCCGCTGGTCACGAGGGTCTCGCGCATGAGCGCGCCGGGGGAGAGGGCGTCCTCGGCGCTGCGGCGCAGGGCCGAGAGCATGTCGAACTCCCAGCCCTCGAGCCCCGCGTCGGAGAACGCCTCGCGCCGCGCCGTCTCGAGGAAGCGGGACAGGCGGGAGATGCGGGAGAACACCGCGAGCGGTGCGACGTCGAGATCCTCGCGGGCGCGGGCCCAGCCCTCGACGATGCGGTCGACCTCGTCGTGGGGCGGCGCGAGGGCGCCGTCGGGTGCGGCAGGGGTCGTGGGCATGAGGCGAGTCTAGGTTCTCGCGTCCGACGGGGCGCTCAGCCCCGGGACTCGCCGGGCTCCTCGCGCTTGCCGCCCGTCCCTTCGCGCTTTGCGCCGAGCTCCGGCTTCTTCTGCAGCGCGCTCAGCCCGTACCAGGAGAGGTTCACCATCCGCGCGGCGACGATCTCCTTGGACGGCTTGCGGGTCTCCAGCCACCACTGCCCGGTGTAGGCGACCATCCCCACCAGCATCTGCGCGTACAGCGCCGCGTCCTTCGGAGGATAGGAGTGCAGGCGCAGCTGGGCGGCGAGAATCTCCTCGACCCGTTGGGCGACGTCGGTGAGCAGGGAGGAGAAGGTGCCGACCGAGTGGCTGACGGGGGAGTCGCGCACGAGGATCCGGAAACCGTCCTCGTTCTCGTCGATGTAGGAGAGGAAGGCGAGCGCGGCCCGCTCCATGAGCACCCGCGGATGGGCGCGCTGATCGAACAGCGAGGTCTCCAGATCGGAGAGCAGCGTCGAGACCTCGCGGTCCACGACCACGGCGTACAACCCCTCCTTGCCGCCGAAGTGCTCGTAGACGATGGGCTTGGAGACCTTGGCGCGGGCGGCAATCTCCTCGACCGTGGTCATGTCGAAGCCCTTCTCCGCGAAGAGCCGTCGGCCGACGGCGACCAGCTGTTCGCGCCGCTCCTTGCCCGTCATCCGGGTCGACCGGCCGCGAGGGGCCCCGTTCTCCGCCATGCGGCGATCCTGCCACAGCTCGCGTGCGCGCCCCGTGCACGTCACCGCGTGCACGTCACATGCGTCCCACCGGCCCCGTCGGGCCCCGTGGCGCGGTCGCCGGGCGATAGGATCGGGCCGCGCCCGCGCCGGTCGGCCCCTGCCCTCCGGCGCTCCCTGCCTGCGGTGCGCCCCGGCGGAGTGCTCTCCGACCGAGGGCTGCCGAAGCGCCGGGAGGGACGCGGTCCGCCATGGTGTAATCGGCAACACCTCAGATTTTGGTTCTGAAGTTTCAGGTTCGAGTCCTGATGGCGGAACGCCCGCCGTCCCGAGGGGACGGTGCGCCGGACCCACCCGTCGATCCCACCCTCGATCTCTAGGAGCTGCCGACGTGGCCACAGCCGAGACCACCGCACCCGCCGCCGTCATCGTCCTCGCCGCAGGCGCCGGGACGCGCATGAAGTCCTTTACCCCGAAGGTGCTCCACCAGCTCGGGGGCCGCTCCCTCCTGGTGCATGCGCTGACCGCCGCCGAGGGCACCGGTCCCGGTGAGCTCGTCGTGGTGCTGCGCCACGAGCGCGACCGCGTCGCCGAGCACCTCGCCGAGCACGCCTCCGAGGTGCTCGTCGCCGACCAGGACGAGATCCCCGGCACCGGCCGCGCCGTCCAGTGCGGTCTCGAGAAGGTCACCGCCACCGCGGGCACCGTGCTCGTGACCTACGGCGACGTGCCGCTGCTGGATCCCGCGACCCTGCGCGAGCTGGTCGCCGCCCACGAGTCCGAGGGCGCCGCCGTCACCGTGCTCAGCGCCCGCGTCGCCGACCCCACCGGCTACGGCCGCATCCTGCGCAGCGAGGACGGCACCGAGGTGCTCGGCATCGTCGAGCACAAGGACGCCACCGACGAGCAGCGCGCGATCGACGAGATCAACTCCGGCATCTACGCCTTCGACCTCGCGGTGCTCCGCGACGCGCTCGGCCGCATCACGACCGACAACGCGCAGGGCGAGATGTACCTCACCGACGTGCTCGCGATCGCCCGCGAGGACGGCCGCTCCGTCCGCGCCGTGGTCACCGAAGACGTGATGATGGTCGAGGGCGTCAACGACCGCGTACAGCTCGCCCAGCTCGGCGCCGAGATGAACCGCCGCATCCTCGAGCGCCACATGCGCGCCGGCGTCACCATCGTCGACCCCTCCACCACCTGGATCGACGCCGACGTCACGATCGGCCAGGACGCGATCATCCTGCCCGGCGTGCAGCTCCACGGCGCCACCGACATCGGCGCCGAGGCGACGATCGGCCCCGACACCACCCTGCGCGACACCGAGGTGGGCGCCGGTGCCGAGGTGGTCCGCTCCCACGCCCTGCTCGCCGTGATCGGCGAGGGCGCGACCGTCGGCCCCTTCTCCTACCTGCGCGCCGGCACCGACCTCGGGGCCAAGGGCAAGATCGGCGGCTTCGTCGAGACCAAGAACGCCGTGATCGGCGAGGGCGCGAAGGTGCCCCACCTCAGCTACATCGGCGACGCCGAGATCGGCGAGGGCACGAACGTCGGCGCCGGCACGATCGTGGCCAACTACGACGGCGTCAACAAGCACCGCACCACGATCGGCAAGCATGTGCGCGTCGGCTCGGACAATGTGCTCGTCGCCCCCGTCACCATCGGCGACGGCGCGGCGACCGGCGCCGGGACCACCGTCCGCAAGGACGTCCCCGCCGGCGCGCTGGGCGTGAACGCGGTCTCGCAGCGGAACGTGGAAGGATGGACCCTGCGACGCCGTGCCGGGACCCCGGCGGAGAGCGCGGCCCGGGCCGCCCTCGACGCCGAGGACGGGTCCTCCGCGCAGACGCCCGCACCCACTGCCGCCGAGGAGCACAAGGAGCACGAGCAGCGATGAGCGGAATCGTCACCACCGGGGAGAAACGACTGGTCCTCGCCTCCGGACGGGCCCACCCGGTCCTCGCGCAGGAGGTCGCCGCCGAGCTCGGTGTCGAGGTCCTGCCGATGGACGCCTGGGACTTCGCCAACGGCGAGATCTACGTGCGCTACGGGGAGTCCGTGCGCGGCACCGACGTGTTCGTGCTCCAGTCCCACCCCGCGCCCATCAACACCTGGGTGATGGAGCACCTCATCATGATCGACGCGCTCAAACGCGCGTCGGCCAAGCGCATCACCGCGATCGCGCCGAGCTTCCCCTACGCCCGCCAGGACAAGAAGCACCGCGGCCGCGAGCCCATCTCCGCCCGCCTCATGGCGGACCTGTACGAGACCGCGGGCGTGGACCGCATGATCTCCGTGGACCTCCACGCCCCGCAGGTCCAGGGTTACTTCAACCGCCCGCTGGACCACCTCATGGCCCTGCCGATCCTGGCCGACTACATCCAGGAGAAGTACGGCCAGGAGGACATCGCGGTCGTCTCCCCGGACGCCGGCCGCATCCGCGTGGCCGAGCAGTGGTCCAAGCGCCTCGGCGGCGTGAACCTCGCCTTCATCCACAAGACCCGCGACACCACCCGCCCCAACCAGGCGGTGGCCAAGCGCGTGATCGGCGACGTCGAGGGCAAGACCTGCATCCTGGTCGACGACATGATCGACACCGCCGGCACCATCGTGCAGGCCTCGGACGCGCTCATGGCCAACGGCGCCGCCTCGGTCGTCATCGCCACGACGCACCCGATCCTCTCCGACCCCGCGACCGAGCGGCTGAAGAACTCCGAGGTGCGCGAGGTGGTGTGCACCAACACGCTGCCGGTGCCGCCGGAGAAGCAGTTCGACCGCCTCACCCAGCTCTCGATCGCCCCGCTGCTGGCCCGTGCGATCCGCGCCGTCTTCGACGACGGCTCGGTGACGAGCCTCTTCGACGGCGCGGTCTGAGCCGGGCGGCTGAGCCGACCAGCACGCAGCACCCCGGAGCGCCGCGTCGGGACCGAAGGGTCCCGGCCCGGCGCTCCTGTCGTGGGGCGGCTGATTTGGGGCGGCCGACGGGCACAGCAGAAGGCCCCGTCCCTGGGTGAGGGACGGGGCCTTCTCTGTCGTCGGCGCCGCTGCCGGCGGGGGGCCGGGTGGAGGGGGGGGATCCCGGTTCGGTCGGGGGTCTCAGACCAGGAACTTGTTGCCCTTGACGAGACGGTTCCACTGCTTGCCGAAGCCGACGTGGTCACCGGCGGCGAGACCGGCCATGGCGAGCACGGCGACGGCGAGCAGCAGGTGGGTGTCGTACAGCGGGTTGGTGGACATGGGGAAGGCGGCCAGGTACATCAGGGTGTACATCGCGGCGGCCGAGACGGAGGCGACGCGGGTGCCGATGCCGAGCATGAACGCGGCGCCGACGCCCAGGAGGCCGAGCATGAAAAGCACGTCGGTCACGGGGTTGATCGAGAGGAAGAAGTTCCACACGCCCGCGAAGAGGTTGCCGCCCTCGATCGAGCCGCCGAGGAAGCCGGCGGTCGGGGAGCCGCCGTTGATCCAGGCGCGCTCGGTGGGGGTGGAGAAGCCGAGGCCGAAGAGCTTGTCGAAGAAGGCCCACAGGAAGGTGAAGCCGACCATCAGGCGGGTGACGCCGAGGAGGGTGTAGCCCCAGCTCTTCTGCTCGGTGCCGGCGAGGTCGGTCGCGGCGGCGGTGGTGGCGGAAGCGGCGGCGGGGGTGGCGGCGGTGGCGCTCACGGGAGATGCCTTTCGGTCGTCGATCCGGGGGCCGGATCTGTGGGTGTCGTGTTCGACTGACAAGAATGAGAATAGGAGGGCGGACGGGGTCGCCGCGGGGACCTTGGTCATTGATTTCTCGTCCTGACCTGCAGGGACGTTGGTCCCTGTGGGAGAGCTGGGAGATGTGGGTGCCGGGAGGTGCAGTCAGGGGTGAGGGCAGCGGCGCGGGGGAGCGGCCCGGATCCTGGCAGCACGCCGCTGCGGTTCCGCTCACGTCCGGACTCTCTCCACGGGCCGACGGCGCGGGTGCGTGCTAGATTCTGCGGGTCACTTCGGCGAGGGAGCGGGCACATGCCCCTCCGTGATCGACGCGGTGCGGATCCCCGGGAGGCGAGCCTCCCTGTGCCCCGTGCGTCGCTCATCGTCGAGCCACCGCAAGCACGAGGAGCACCATCATGGCTGAGAAGCTGAACGTCGAGCTGCGCGAGAACTTCGGCAAGGGCGCTGCCCGCCGTCTCCGCGCCGAGCACCGCGTCCCTGCCGTCCTGTACGGCCACGGCGAGGACCCCATCCACCTGTCGCTGCCGGGTCACGAGACCGCCCTGGCCGCCCGCAACGCGAACGCCCTGCTGGACCTGCAGCTGTCCGACGGCACCTCGCACCTCGCGCTGATCAAGGAGATCCAGCGCCACCCGCTCAAGCGCACCCTGAACCACCTCGACCTGATCATCGTCCGCAAGGGCGAGAAGGTCGAGGTCGACATCCCCGTCGTCCTGACCGGTGAGGCCGAGGCCCCCGCGGTCGCCATGGTCGACCTGCAGACCCTGACCCTGTCCGTGGACGCGCTGAACGTCCCCGAGCAGATCGAGATCGACGTCGAGGGCAAGCAGGAGGGCTACCAGGTCTTCGCCGGCGATGTCACCCTCCCGGCCGACGCCGAGATGGTCACCGACGCCGAGATCCTCGTCGTCGCCGTCCAGGTGCCGCGCGTGGCCGAGGAGGACCTCGAGGCCGTCGTCTCCGAGGACGAGGAGTCCGAGGGCGCCGAGGGCGAGTCCGCCGAGTCCGAGGGCGAGGGCTCCGAGGAGGAGTGACCCTCCGGAGCGCCCTGCGCTCCGTTGCTCACACCGCTTGACCGGGGCGTCGCGCATCGCGCGGCGCCCCGGTACGGTATCCGGGGTCGTGAGGCCGGGCGGCACAGTCCCCTGGCCTGGGCCGCATGACCATCCCGTCCCGACGCAGCAGCGAGGAGCCAGCCCATGACCGCGAGCGACCGTCGGCCCGGACCGTACCTGGTGGTGGGGCTCGGAAACCCCGGCCCGAAGTACGCCGCGACGCGCCACAACATCGGTCAGATGGTGCTGGACCACATCGCCGACGCCGCGGGCGGGCGCTTCGCCGCCGCCAAGCGCGCCCAGGCGGTGGTCCTCGAGGGCCGGCTCGGCGCCCCCGGCACCGGCGAACGCGTCATCCTCGCCAAGACCACCACCTACATGAACACCTCCGGCGGCCCGGTCAAGGCGCTCGCCGACTACTACGGCATCGCCCCCGAGCAGGTCGTCGTGGTCCACGACGAGGTCGACATCCCCTTCGACTCCGTGCGCCTGAAGCGCGGCGGCGGCGAGGGCGGGCACAACGGCCTGCGCGACATCACCAAGGCGCTCGGCACCAAGGACTACCTGCGGGTGCGGGTGGGTGTGGGCCGGCCCCCGGGCGGCAAGGACACGGCCGACTTCGTGCTCTCGCCCTTCACCGCCACCGAGCGCAAGACCCTCGAGATCCTCATCGCGGACGCGGCCGACGCCGTCGAGTCCGTGGTCCTCGAGGGCCTCACCGCCGCCCAGCAGCGCTTCCACTCCCGGGAGACCCGATGAGCCCTGCCCCGCAGAAGAGCGCTGCCCCGCAGAAGAGCGCGCCGAAGAGCCCGCAGAAGAGCGCTGCCCCGCTCGCGCCCCTGCTCGACCAGCTCGCCGCGGGCGCCGACCTCACGGCCGTCCGCGCGCTCGTCGAGGAGGGAAGCTCCACCGGCGAGGGCGGTTCCGTCGTCGCCGCGACGGGTCTGTTCCCCTTCGTCGTCGCCGACCTCGCACGCCGCGCGACCGCCGAGGCGCCCCTCGTGGTCGTCACCGCCACGACCCGCGCCACCGAGGACCTGCGCGCGGCGCTCTCCGCCATGGTCGGCACGGAGCACCTCGCCGAGCTGCCCGCCTGGGAGACCCTGCCCCATGAGCGGCTCTCCCCGCGCGCCGACACGGTCGCGAAGCGCCTGAAGACCCTGCGCCGCATCGCCCATCCCGAGTCCGAGGACCCGGTGCACGTGCTGCTGATGCCGGTGCGCTCCCTGCTCCAGCCGCTGGCCACCGGACTCGGCGACCTGCGCCCGGTCCGCGCGCAGGTGGGGGACACCTACCCGCTCGAGGACATCGAGCGGGACCTCGTCGACGCCGCCTACGTGCGCGTGGACATGGTCGAGAAGCGCGGCGAGTTCGCGGTGCGTGGCGGCATCCTCGACGTCTTCCCGCCCACCGAGCCGCACCCGGTGCGCGTGGACCTGTTCGGGGACGAGATCGACGACGTGCGCTACTTCTCCGTCGCCGACCAGCGCTCCCTGGACCCCGCCCCGCAGGGCCTGGACGCCCCGCCCTGCCGCGAGATCCTGCTGACCCCCGCCGTGCGCGAGCGCGCCCGCGCCCGCGCCGAGGAGCTGCCCGGCGTGCGCGACCTGCTGCTGCGCATCGCCGACGGCATCGCGGCCGAGGGCATGGAGTCCCTCAGCCCAGTGCTCGTGGAGAGCATGGAGCAGGTCGCCGACGTGCTCCCCGCTGGTGCCCGCTTCCTCGTGGTCGACCCCGAGAAGGCCCGCGCCCGCTCGGAGGAGCTGGTCGCCACGACCGACGAGTTCCTCGCCGCGGCCTGGTCCAGCGCCGCCGCAGGCGGCGGCCTCCCGATCGACGTGGACGACGCCAGCTTCGTCTCGCTCGCCGAGGCGCACGAGCACGCCCGCGAGGGAGGCCGCGCCTGGTTCACCCTCGCCGCCTTCGGGCTCGACGTCGACGTGGACCTCACCGCCTCGGCGACCACCACCCACCCCGGCTACTCCGGCAAGCCCGGCGACGCCGCGAAGGACCTCGAGCGCCGCCGCTCCGAGGGCTGGTCCGTGCTGTCGACGATGGTCGGCCCGGGCGGCGCCCGGCACGTGGCCGAGAACCTCCGCGCCGAGGGCATGCCCGCCGTCTACGCCGAGCGGCTCGAGGGCCCCGTCGTCCCCGGCGAGGCCGTCGTCACCGTCGGCCCCTTCGTCGAAGGGCTCATCGCCGAGGACCTGAAGCTGGTCCTCGCCTCCGAGCGCGACCTCACCGGCAAGTCCGGGGCGCGCCGCGGCGAGGAGCGGAAGATGCCCTCGCGCCGCCGCAACGTCGTGGATCCCCTGCAGCTGAAGCCCGGGGACTTCGTCGTCCACGCCCACCACGGCGTCGGCCGGTTCGTCGAGATGACCAGCCGTGTCGTCGGCGCGGGCGCGAAGCGCACCACCCGCGAGTACCTCGTCATCGAGTACGCGGCCTCGAAGAAGGGCCAGCCGGGGGACCGGCTGTACGTCCCGAGCGACCAGCTGGACCAGGTCACCAAGTACGTCGGCGGCGAGGAGCCGAACGTCAACCGCATGGGCGGCGCCGACTGGGCCAAGACCAAGTCCCGCGCCCGCAAGGCGATCCGCGAGATCGCCGACGAGCTGGTGCGCCTGTACTCCGCGCGCCAGTCCGCGCCCGGGCACGCCTTCGGCGCCGACACCCCTTGGCAGCGCGAGCTCGAGGACTCCTTCGAGTTCGTGGAGACCCCGGACCAGCTCTCCACCATCGAGGACGTCAAGAAGGACATGGAGAAGGCGGTCCCGATGGACCGCCTGATCCTCGGCGACGTCGGCTACGGCAAGACCGAGATCGCGGTGCGCGCCGCGTTCAAGGCCGTCCAGGACGGCAAGCAGGTCGCCGTGCTCGCGCCGACCACCCTGCTCGCCCAGCAGCACCTGGACACCTTCACCGAGCGGTACACCGGCTTCCCGGTCACCGTGAGGGGACTGTCGCGCTTCCAGAGCGCCGCCGACTCCGAGGCGACGATCGAGGGGCTGCGCGAGGGGAGCGTCGACGTGGTGATCGGCACCCACCGCCTGCTCACCGGCAGCGTGCGCTTCAAGGACCTGGGCCTGCTGATCATCGACGAGGAGCAGCGCTTCGGCGTCGAGCACAAGGAGACCCTCAAGGCCCTGCGCACGAACGTGGACGTGCTGTCCATGTCCGCGACCCCCATCCCGCGCACCCTCGAGATGGCCGTGACCGGCATCCGCGAGCTGTCCATCCTCGCCACCCCGCCGGAGGAGCGCCACCCGGTGCTGACCTACGTGGGCGTGCAGGAGGACGCGCAGGTCACCGCCGCGATCCGCCGCGAGCTGCTGCGCGAGGGCCAGGTCTTCTACATCCACAACCGGGTCGAGGACATCGACCGGGTCGCCGCCCATCTGCGCGAGCTGGTGCCGGATGCGCGGGTCGCCGTCGCCCACGGCAAGATGAACGAGAACCAGCTCGAGCGGGTCATCGTCGACTTCTGGGAGCGGGACTTCGACGTTCTGGTGTGCACCACCATCGTCGAGACGGGCCTGGACATCGCCAACGCCAACACCCTGATCGTCGAGCACGCGGACCGCTTCGGCCTCTCCCAGCTGCACCAGCTGCGCGGCCGCGTGGGCCGCTCGAGCGAGCGCGCCTACGCGTACTTCCTCTACGACGCGTCCAAGCCGCTCACCGAGACCGCGCACGACCGCCTCACCACGCTGGCGACCAACACCGACCTCGGCGCCGGCATGCAGGTGGCGATGAAGGACCTCGAGATCCGCGGCGCCGGCAACCTGCTGGGCGGGGAGCAGTCCGGGCACATCGCCGGGGTGGGCTTCGACCTGTACGTGCGGATGGTGGGGGAGGCCGTGGCGGCCTTCCGCGGCCAGAGCACCGCGCCGGAGAAGGAGATCCGCGTCGAGCTGCCGCTGGACGCCCACATCCCCCACGACTACATCGGCTCCGAGCGGCTGCGCCTGGAGGCGTACTCCAAGCTCTCCGCGGTGCGGGAGATGTCCGAGATCGAGCAGGTCCGCGCCGAGCTCACCGACCGCTACGGCACCCCGCCCGCCCCGGTCGAGGTGCTGCTGGACGTGGCCCGCTTCCGGATCGACGCGCGCACGGCCGGGGTCGACGAGATCCAGGCCCAGGGCAAGATGATCCGCTTCGCCCACCTCGAGCCCGCCGATTCCGTCGCCATGCGGATGAAGCGCCTGTACCCCGGCACGGTGCTGAAGCCGGCGCTGCGCCAGGTGCTCGTGCCGCGCCCGATGACCTCGCGGCTCGGCGGCACCGAGCTGCGCGACCACGACCTGCTCGAGTGGGCGCGCGAGGTGCTGAAGGTGCTCGTCCCGTCGGCGGCCGACGAGATCTCCGCCCCGGTGGTGCAGGCGGCGAAGTAGCCTCGCTGCTGTGAGCGATGCACCGGTGGACGAACCCCTGACCGCACCCCAGCCCGTGCCCGCGGCCGGGGCCGAGCCTGCGCCCGGGCCCCGCGGCAGCGTGCTGCTGCGGGCCGTCGAGGTGATGGAGGCGCTGCGCGCGCCCGATGGGGACGCGTGGACGCACCAGCAGACCCACGCGTCGCTCGCCCGGTACCTGCTCGAGGAGACCCACGAGGTCCTCGAGGTGATCGACGACCCGGCCTCCCACGGCCCCGGAGCGCTCGCCGACGAGCTCGGGGACCTGCTCTTCCAGATCCTCTTCCACGCCCGCGTGGGCGAGGAGGAGGAGCCCGCCTGGGACATCGACGACGTGGCCCGCTCCTTCGTCGCCAAGATGGAGCGGCGCAACCCCCACGTCTTCGGCGAGGACCGCGAGGCGGCGCTCGCCGACCCGGCCGACGTCGACGCGATCATCGCCCAGTGGCATGCGGTGAAGGCCGCGGAGAAGCAGGCGGCGGAGAAGGAAGCGGCCGCGTCGTCCGCGGACGGGGGAGACGCGGGCAGCGCCCCTGCCCGCGGCTGGTTCGACGGGATCCCCTCGCGCCTGCCCGCCCTGCAGACCGCCGCAAAGGCCGTGCACCGCGCCCGCTCGGACGGGCGCCTCGACGAGCTCCTCGCCGCGGCCGACGAGGCCGCCGCCGCGCCCGACGCGGAGGACTGGGGCGGAGACATCTCGCGCGCCCTGCTCGACCTCGTGGTCGCCGCCGAGGCCCGCGACGACGACCCCGAGACCGCGCTGCGCACCCTGCTCGCCCGCACCCGCACCCTGACCGTCGGCGGGGCACCGAGCGGGACCTCCGTCCCGCAGGGCGCCGACGCGCCCGGCGCGCCCAGCTAAGCCGGGAGCGCAACCGCGGGCACCGACGAGCGTGAGCGTCGTCGCACGGCCTAGACTGTCCGGCAGACGGTCAGTGCCGACCGGACGATTCGAACTTCATCACCGAAGGAAGGAACAGCCCATGGCAGTCATCGATGCCGTCCACGCCCGCGAGATCCTCGATTCCCGCGGAAACCCCACCGTCGAGGTCGAGGTGCTCCTCGACGACGGCACCTTCGCCCGCGCCGCGGTCCCCTCCGGCGCCTCCACCGGCGCCTTCGAGGCCGTCGAGCGCCGTGACGGCGACAAGGGCCGCTACCTCGGCAAGGGCGTCCTGGACGCCGTCAGCGCCGTCATCGCCGACATCCAGCCCGCGATCCTGGGCATGGACGTCCAGGAGCAGCGCGCGATCGACGCCGCGATGCTCGAGCTCGACGGCTCCGCCAACAAGGGCACCCTCGGCGCCAACGCCATCCTCGGTGTGTCCCTCGCCGTCGCCCGCGCCGCCGCGGACTCCGCGGGTGTGCCGCTCTACCAGTACGTCGGCGGCCCCAACGCCCACATCCTGCCCGTCCCGATGATGAACATCCTCAACGGCGGCTCCCACGCGGACTCCAACGTCGACATCCAGGAGTTCATGATCGCCCCGATCGGCGCGGAAACCTTCTCCGAGGCCCTGCGCGTCGGCGCCGAGGTCTACCACGCGCTGAAGTCCGTGCTCAAGGAGCGCGGCCTCGCCACCGGCCTCGGCGACGAGGGCGGCTTCGCCCCGAACCTCGAGTCCAACCGTGCGGCCCTGGACCTGATCGTCGAGGCCATCGGCAAGGCCGGCTTCGAGGCCGGCAAGGACGTGGCCCTTGCGCTGGACGTCGCGGCCTCCGAGTTCTTCGAGGACGGCTCCTACACCTTCGAGGGCGAGAAGAAGACCTCCGCCGAGATGATCGACTACTACGCCGAGCTCGTCGACGCGTACCCGCTGGTCTCCATCGAGGATCCGCTGGACGAGGAGGACTGGGACGGCTGGAAGGCCATCACCGAGCGCATCGGCGCCAAGACCCAGCTCGTGGGCGACGACCTGTTCGTCACCAATCCCGAGCGCCTGGGCCGCGGCATCGCCGAGGGCGCCGCGAACGCTCTGCTGGTGAAGGTCAACCAGATCGGCTCGCTCTCCGAGACCCTCGACGCCGTGGACCTCGCGCACCGTGCGGGCTTCAAGGCGATGATGTCCCACCGCTCCGGCGAGACCGAGGACACCACCATCGCGGACCTCGCCGTCGCCACCAACTGCGGCCAGATCAAGTCCGGAGCCCCCGCCCGCGGCGAGCGCGTCGCGAAGTACAACCAGCTGCTGCGCATCGAGGAGGAGCTCGGCGAGGCCGCCCGCTACGCCGGCGCCTCCGCGTTCCCGCGCTTCACCGCCTGATAACTGCGGCCTGAGAACTGCGGCCTGAGAAACACAGCCTGAGAACCACAGCCTGAGCGCAGTTCCCTCCCGGGGCCTGCGGCGGTGACACCCTCCGGGGTGATCACCGCCGCAGGCCCCGCGTTTCACCTCGGGGCATCCAGGGCCGAGGTCGTATCCTCGTCGGCATGAGCAGCAGACGACCGGGCGCCCCGAGGACGACGAGGCGCTCGGTCCCCGCGTCCGGGGGCCGACGCGGCGCCTCGCGGCCGACCTCCCGCCCGTCGGCCGCCCCCGCACGAGCCGGCACCGGCCGCACGAGCAGGCGCCCCGCGGGCTCCGCCGCCGGCGACCGCAGCCGCGGGCCCGCCGCCGCCTCGCGGCCCGCGCGCACCACCCCCGAGGGCCCCGAGCAGGACGGCCCCGGCATCACCATCACCCGCCGCACCCTCGCGCTCGTCGCGATCGTGGTGGTGGCCCTCGCGGCCCTTGTGCCCACCGTCAACTCCTACGTCGACCAGCGCCAGCAGCTCTCGGAGCTGCAGGCCCAGGTCTCCCAGCAGGAGGCCGAGGTCGAGGCGCTGCGCGAGCAGGTCGCCCGCTGGGAGGACCCCGCCTACGTCGCCGCCCGCGCGCGCGAACGGCTCCTGTTCGCCATGCCGGGGGAGACTCAGTACCGCCTCACCGACACCTCCGGCCAGGACGTGCCCCTCACCGAGGCCCAGCAGGCCGAGGAGGCCGCCAAGGAGGGGGAGTGGTTCTCCACCCTGTGGGAGAGCGTCGAGGGCTCCAGCCGCCTCACCCCCGAGGACATCCCCGACGAGACCGGCTCCACCGACCAGGACGTCCAGGACCAGGACCCCGCTGACGGCACCGTCGATCCCGCGGACGCCACCGATCCCGCCGCCCCCTCAGATCAGGACAGCACCCCGTGACCACCCTCGCGCCCCTCCCCGCCGAGACCCCCGCCTCCGCCCATGACCTCGAGGTGATGCGCGCCCAGCTCGGCCGCGACATGCGCGGGGTCGTCTCCATCGCGGCCCGCTGCGGCTGCGGACGCCCGGCCGTGGTGCGCACCGCGCCCCGCCTCGAGGACGGCACCCCGTTCCCGACCTCGTTCTACCTGACCCTGCCCTGGCTCACCCTCGAGCTCTCGCGCCTGGAGGCGACCGGCCTCATGGCCGAGCTCACCGAGCGCCTCGGGCAGGACGAGGAGCTCGCCGCCGGCTACTCCCGCGCCCACGAGCTGTACCTCGCCCGTCGCGCCGAGATCGGCGACGCCGAGGAGGTGCGCCACGTCAGCGCCGGCGGCATGCCCACGCGGGTGAAGTGCCTGCACGCGCTGGCCGGTCAGGCCCTCGCCGAGGGGCCCGGCACGAACCCCGTCGCCGACGAGGTCCTCGCGATGGTCGAGGGGGTCGCGCTCGAGGACGGCTCCACCGACGGCGCCGCGTGGGCGCTCGCCTGCCGTTGCCAGGGCGATGGCCCCGGTGCGGGGCAGGAGCAGGGCGCGGCCGACGGCTCCGCGGAGCACGCCGATCAGCCTGATCATGACGAGGAGACCCGATGAGCACCCCCGTCGCCGCGATCGACTGCGGCACCAACTCCATCCGCCTGCTCATCGCCCGACGCGACGAGGCGAGCGGGCGCATGGTCGACCTCGAGCGCCACCTCGAGATGGTCCGCCTCGGCCTCGGCGTGGACCGCACCGGCCGCTTCGACCCGGTGGCCGTCGAGCGCACCCTCGACGCGGCCCGCCGCTACAAGGTCCTCATCGACCATCACGGTGTCGCCCCGGAGGACATCCGCTTCGTCGCCACCTCCGCAACCCGCGACGCCTCCAACCGCGACGTGTTCATCGACGGGATCCGCGAGATCCTCGGCATCACCCCCGAGGTCATCACCGGCCAGGAGGAGGCCGAGCTGTCCTTCCGCGGCGCGGTCAGCACCGTCGAGGGACTGCCTGACGGCCCCGCACTGGTGATCGACATCGGCGGCGGCTCCACCGAGCTCGTGCTCGGCACCGACCACCCCACCCACCGCATCAGCCTGAACATCGGCTCCGTGCGCCTGACCGAGCGCCACCTGCGCTCCGATCCGCCGACGGACGAGGAGATCGCCGCGGCCACCGCCGACATCGACGCGATGCTCGATCAGGCGGAGCAGGAGGTGCCGCTCGCCGACACCGCCGCGCTCGTCGGCGTCGCCGGGACCGTGACGACCGTCACTGCGGTCGCCACCGGCATCCGGGACTATCGTCCCGACGTCACCCACGGCGCACGCCTGGACGCCGGCGAGGTCGAGCGGCTCTGCCTGACGCTGCTGGGGGAGACCCGCGAGGAGCGCTCGCGCCACGCCGTCATCCACCCCGGACGCATCGACGTGATCGGCGCCGGGGCCCTGATCTGGGCACGCGTCGTCCACCGGGTGGTCGCAGCCGCCGGGATCACCGAGACCCGCACCAGCGAGCACGACATCCTCGACGGCATCGCCCTGGACCTGCTCGACCGGGTGCCCTGAGCGCCCGGCGGCCGCACCCCGCCAAGGCGGGGCCCGGCCGCCGGATGGCCCCGCCCGCGGGCGGGGTCGCGCGCCTGCCTGACCACTTGACGGGCGCTTTTGTCTCAGGGACCCGACGGTCATAGTCTGTTCCGCATGACCAACACCTTCGGCGGCAAGCCCCATGTCCTGATCCTCGGCGGCGGTTCTGTCGGCCTGACGACCGCGTCCGAGCTGCGCAAGTCCCTCGGTGCGGAGGTCGCGATCACCGTGGTCGACCCGCGCCCGTACATGACCTACGCGCCCTTCCTCCCCGAGGTCGGCGCCGGCAGCATCGACCCCCGCAACGTCCTCGCGCCCCTGCGCAAGGTCCTCACCGGCACCAAGGTCGTCACCGGCTCCGTGGCCGCGATCCGCTCCGCGGAGCACACCGTGGTCGTCGAGACCGAGGAGGGCGAGAAGCTCGAGATCTCCTACGACTACCTCGTCGTGGGCCTCGGCTCCGTGCCGCGTCTGCTCCCGATCCCGGGCCTGGCCGAGAACGCGATCGGCTTCAAGCAGGTCGAGGAGGCCGTGTCCGTCCGCGACCGCATCCTCGCCAACCTCGCCGAGGCCGCGACCACCAAGGACCCCAAGGCCCGCAAGCGCCTGCTGACCTTCACCTTCATCGGCGGCGGCTTCGCCGGCGGCGAGGCGGTCTCCGAGGCCGAGGACATGGTCCGCGACGCCCTGCGCTACTACCCCGACCTGCACGCCTCGGACATCCGCTTCGTGCTCGTCGACGGCGCGCCCTTCATCTTCCCCGAGCTCACCGAGGAGCAGCGCGCCTACGTGCTGAACCAGCTGCGCGAGCGCGGCATCGAGGTCAAGCTCGAGACCTTCCTGAACTCCGCCGAGAACGGCCTGATCAAGACCAGCGACGGCGACGAGTTCGAGACTGACCTGCTGGTGTGGAACGCGGGCGTCAAGCCGAACCCCGTGCTGTCCGACGACGAGGCCTCCGATCTCCCCGTGGTCACCGAGCGCGGCCCGCTCATGGGCAAGGTACAGGTCCTCCCGGACCTGCGCGTGAACACCGAGAACGGCCCGCTGGACGACGTCTTCGCCGCCGGCGACTGCGCCGCCGTCCCGGATCTCGCCTCCGGCGAGGGCAAGTTCTGCCCGCCCAACGCCCAGCACGCCGTGCGTCAGGGCAAGCGCCTGGCCGACAACATCGCTCGCTCCGTCCAGGGCCGCCCGCTGGTGGACTACTACCACAAGAACCTCGGCGTCTTCGCGACCCTCGGCATGTACAAGGGCGTCGGCCGCCTGATGCTGGGCGACAAGGAGATCGACGTGCGCGGTCTGCCGGCCTGGGCCATGGCCCGCGGCTACCACGTGTACGCGATGCCGACCCTGGGCCGCAAGGCCGCCGTGATCGCCGGCTGGGCGGCCAACCTCATCTCCCGCCGCGACATCATCGGCATCCCGCAGGCCGAGACCCCGCGTGCGGCCTTCGAGTACGCCGCCAACTCCGGCAAGAAGAAGTGACCCTCCCTGTGATCCGCAGGTGACCCGCAGGGGGCACTGACCCCGCAGGGCCCCTGCCCTCGCACCACGGACGCCGTCGCGCAGCAGCGCGGCGGCGTCCGTGCATGTGCGGGCGGACATCAGGGCGAATATCCCGGAGCGAGTGCGCCTGGGGCGAACGGGGTGCCCGCCGGGATGCACCCGCCGTCGTGACCGACTATGTTCATTTCAAGAGGTCGATGAGCAGAAATCGTCACCGTGCGGCGGGGCTCGATGCGGTCCGCAGCGCGAGCGAGGAGAGGCGGTACCCCATGGAGATCCACATCGTCGCCGACGCCGAGGCCGGCGCCCGGGTCGTCGCCGACGTCTTCGCGCGGACCCTGCGGGAGGCTGCGGTCGCCGGCGAGGAGGGCCGCGGCGCCGTGCTGGGCCTGGCGACCGGCTCCTCGCCGGTGCCCGCCTACCAGGAGCTGATCCGCCGCCACCGCGAGGAGGGGCTGTCCTTCGCGGGCAGCCGTGCCTTCCTGCTGGACGAGTACGTGGGCCTTCCCGCCGGGCACCCGCAGAGCTACCACCGCTTCATCCGCGAGCAGTTCACCTCCCACGTCGACATCGACGACGCCGCGGTGCTCTCCCCGGACGGCGCCGCCGCCGACCCCCGCGCCGAGGCCGCCGCCTACGACATGCGGATCCGCGAGGCCGGCGGAGTGGACCTCCAGATCCTCGGCATCGGCGCCAACGGGCACATCGCCTTCAACGAGCCCAGCAGCTCGCTGGCCTCCCGCACCCGCGTGATCGGCCTGACCCGTCGGACGGTCGAGGACAACGCCCGCTACTTCGACTCCCCGCAGGACGTCCCCGTGCGCGCCCTCAGCCAGGGACTGGGCACCATCCTCGAGGCGCGCCGGATCGTGCTCACCGCCTCCGGGGAGAACAAGGCCGAGGCCGTGGCGCAGATGCTCGAGGGGCCGATCAGCGCCCGCTGGCCCGCCACCGCCCTGCAGCTGCACGGCGACGTGACCGTGGTCGTCGACGAGGCCGCCGCCTCCCGCCTCGAGCTCGCCGACTACTACCGTCACCTGCGCCGCCTCGACGAGGAGCATCCGGTCACAGCGACCGCCTGAGCAGGGCGGGCGGCCCGGCAGTGCGCCCGGACGGGCGGATACGATCGCCGCATGCAGCAGGCTGATCCCTCCCCCTCCTCGGGCGCGCAGGCCACCGCCACGGCGCCCCGCTCCTCCCTCGACCGCTTCTTCCACATCAGCGAGCGCGGCTCGACCGTGCCCCGCGAGATCCGCGGCGGTCTCGTCACCTTCTTCTCGATGTGCTACATCGTGGTGCTGAACCCGCTGATCATCGGCACCGTCCCGGACTCCACGGGCATGTATCTCGGCGGCGGCACCGAGCCGAACCTCCCCGCCGTCGCCGCCGGCACCGCGCTCATCGCAGGCATCCTGTCGATCTTCATGGGCGCCTGGGCGAAGTTCCCGCTCGCGCTCGCGGCGGGCCTGGGCCTGAACGCCTACCTCGCCTACTCCGTGGTGCCGCTGCCCGGCATGACCTGGGGCGGGGCGATGGGCCTGGTGGTCATCGAGGGCGTGGTCATCCTGATCCTCGTGCTCACCGGCTTCCGCAAGGCCGTGTTCGACGCGGTCCCGCCCTTCCTGAAGACCGCGATCGCCGTGGGCATCGGCCTGTTCATCGCGTTCCTCGGGCTGTACAACGCCCGCTTCGTCACCACCGCCGGGGGCACCCCCGTGCAGCTGGGCAACGACGGCTCCCTCACCGGCTGGCCGACCCTCGTGTTCGTCCTCGGGCTGGTGCTCATGTTCGTGCTGTGGGTGCGCAAGGTCCCCGGCGCGATCCTCATCTCCATCGTCACCGCCACCATGCTGTCGATCATCCTCGAGCGGGTCCTCCACCTCGGCGCCCACGCCTCGGTGGACGAGAACGGCCCCGGCAACCCCGGCGGCTGGGCGATGAACGTCCCCACCGTCTCCGAGTTCCCGATCCAGGTCCCCGACTTCGCGACCCTGTTCACCGTCGACCCGATCGGCGGCATCACCGCTGCCGGCGTGATCGGCGCGAGCGTCATCGTGTTCTCGCTGCTGTTGGCCGACTTCTTCGACACCATGGGCACCATGGTCGGCGTCGCCTCCGGCGCGGACCTCGTCGACGAGACGGGCGACATCCCCTACTCCCAGCGCATCCTCGTGGTCGACTCCGCGGCCGCGATCGCCGGCGGCATCGGCGGCGTCTCCTCCAACACCAGCTTCGTGGAGTCCACCTCCGGCGTCGCCGAGGGCGCCCGCACCGGCCTCGCCTCCGTGGTCGTCGGCATCCTCTTCCTGCTCTCGACGTTCCTCTCGCCGCTGGTCGCGATGGTGCCCTACGAGGCGGCGACCCCGGCGCTGGTCATGGTCGGGTTCCTGATGATGACCCAGATCACCGACATCGACTTCACCGATGTCGAGGTCGCGATCCCCGCCTTCCTCACGATCATCCTCATGCCCTTCGCGTACTCGATCACCGTGGGCATGGGCGCCGGCTTCATCATGTACGTGCTGATCAAGCTCGTGCGCGGCAAGGCCCGCTCGATCCACTGGCTCATGTACGTGATCGCCCTGATGTTCGTCGCGTACTTCCTGCGCGGCGCGGTCGAGGGCCTGCTGCTGTGAGCCGGGGCGGGCACCGGGAAGGGGAGGCGCCGGCCGACGGGGCCGGGCCCGCGGGCACGTCGGCCGACCGGGCTCGGGCCGACGAGCCGGCGGCCGCCGACGGGGTCGCGGAGCTCGCGGCGGAGATGCAGCGGGTGCTGCTGGTGTCCTCGCGGATCCTGCGCTCGCACACCGCCTCGCAGGACGTCTCCGCCCCCCAGTTCTCGGTGCTCGCCTACCTCCACCGCGCCGGGGAGTCGACGCCCGGCTCCCTCGCCGACTTCGAGCACGTCTCCCCACCCGTCATGACGAGGATGCTCGGACGGCTCGAGGAGGCCGGACTCGTGCGGCGCAGCGCCCACCCCGGCGACGGCCGACAGGTGCTGGTCGCCCTCACCGATGCCGGACGGGCCGCCGTGCTCGCCGGCCGCGAGGAGCGCGACGCCTGGCTGCGCTCCCGCCTCGGGGAGGTCACCGAGGCCGATCGCGAACAGCTGCGCGCGGCGACCGCACTGCTGCGCCGCACCCTCATCGCGCCGCGGGACTGACGCGGAGCGGTCCCGAGAGGGCCGGCATCCGCCGCCGCCGGACACGACGAGGGCCCCGTCCGATGGACGGGGCCCTCGTGGCGTCCCCGGAGCATCGCGGCTCCGGAGGAGGATGAGGAGGAGGGTCAGGCGATCGCGTCGGCCGAACGGTCCAGTACGAAGTCCAGCACCTCGATGAGCGCGGCGGTGTCCGCCTCGTCGACCGCGGGGAAGGTCGCGATGCGCAGCTGGTTGCGACCCAGCTTGCGGTAGGGCTCGATGTCGACGACGCCGTGGGCGCGCAGCACCGAGGTGATGGCGGTCGCGTCGATCGAGTCGTCGACGTCCAGCGTCGTCACCACCTGCGAGCGGGCCGCGGGATCGGCGACGAAGGGGGTGATCTCCTCGCGGCGCGCGGCCCAGTCCTGGAGCATGCCGCTCGTGGCGCGGGTACGTTCGTCGGCCCAGGCGAGACCGCCCTGGGCGACCATCCACTCGATCTGCTCGGCCATCAGCACGAGTGTCGCCACCGCCGGAGTGTTCAGCGTCTGGTTCTTGCGCGAGTTGTCGATCGCGGCCGTGAGCGACAGGAACGCGGGGATCCACCGGTCACCGGCGGCATCGAGGCGCTCGGCCCGTTCGATCGCGGCGGGGGAGAGGACCGACAGCCACAGGCCGCCGTCCGAGGCGAAGGCCTTCTGCGGGGCGAAGTAATACGCGTCGGTCTGCGCGATGTCCACCTGTGCGGCGCCGGCGACGCTGGTCGCGTCCACGAGGACGAGCTGGTCCTCGCTCGAGCCCTCGGGGCGGCGGACCGGGACCATCACTCCCGTGGAGGTCTCGTTGTGCGGCCACGCGTAGACGTCGACATCCTGGGACGCGCTCGGGGCCGGGCAGGTGCCGGGATCGCCCGTGATGATCTGCGGCGCGTCCAGGTGCGGGGCACCGGCGGACTCCGCGGCGAACTTCTGGGAGAACTCGCCGAGCACGAGATGCTGCGAGCGCTTTTCGATGAGGCCGAAGGCGGCGATGTCCCAGAACGCGGTCGAGCCGCCGTTGCCCAGCACGACCTCGTACCCGTCGGGGACGGAGAACAGCTCGGCGAGGCCGGAGCGGACACGACCCACCACGTCCTTCACCGGGGCCTGGCGGTGCGAGGTGCCTATGACGGTGCGGGAGACCGAGGCCAGCGCCTCCATCTGCGCGTCGCGCACCCTTGAGGGACCGGAGCCGAAGCGACCGTCCGCCGGGAGGATCTCCGGGGGCAGGGTCAGGGCGCGCAGGGCGTCCGAGCGTGCAGTGCTGGCAGCGGACATACGGGATCTCCTTGCAGGACGGGTCACGGGCACCCACGGAGCCGGGCGCTCGGCCCCTATTGTTCCAGTGACACGGCTCCCGGGCACGGGCGGTCCGCGGGCAGGGCGGCGCGACGGGGCTGCCGGCGGGCGACGCGCCGGGACGTGCACGGGCCCGAGCTGGGACGGTGAGGAGCATGGGACGTGCGAGGATCAGGGCATGAGCCGTGCCGATCTCGAGAAGAAGCCCTACGACGTCGCGACCATGTTCGACGGCATCGCCAAGCGCTACGACCTGATGAACGACGTCGCCGCGATGGGCCAGGTGGACATGTGGCGCGAGCTCATGGTCGATGCGCTCGAGCTCCGCGAGGGGGACAGGGTCCTGGATCTCGCCGCCGGCACCGGCACCTCCAGCGCCGCGATCGCGAAGGCCGGCGGACGGGTGGTCGCCGCGGACTTCTCCCTCGGAATGATGGCGGAGGGCAGGCGACGCGGAGCCCCGGTGCCCTTCGTCGGCGCCGACGCGCAGCACCTCCCCTTCGCCGACGACTCCTTCGACGCGGCCACCATCTCCTTCGGTCTGCGCAACGTGCACGAGCCGACGGCGGCGCTTCGCGAGATGACCAGAGTGGTCCGCCCTGGCGGGCGCGTGGTCGTGTGCGAGTTCTCGACCCCGAGCTGGGCGCCGTTCCGGGCCGTGTACGAGAAGTACCTGCTGCGCGCACTGCCGGCGGTCGCGAGCCGGATCGCCTCGAACAGCGAGGCCTACGAGTACCTCGCCGAGTCGATCCTCGACTGGCCCGATCAGCCGGCGCTGCGCGGGTGGTTCCAGGGGGTCGGACTCGAGCAGGTCCGCTACCGGAACCTCAGCGGCGGCATCGTCGCCCTGCACCGAGGCATCGTCGCCACCTGACCTGCGGAGATACCCGCCGGCGGTGCTCTCGAAGCCACGCAGCGCAGGCAATGTGGTCGAGGCCACCTCGGAAATGGCCGTTCTAGCTTGACGGGGTGGTTCCGGGGCCCGTAATGTTCTTCCTCGTGCCCAGGAGATCGGGACAGCGGGAAGGACGAGAGTCCAGCCAGCGAAACCGGTCGTGACCTGGGGCGGAAGGTCTCTCGGAAGAGGATCGCGACGCGGATCACACCGCAGCGATTTGACTTGGGAGAGCGGAAGTCCTAAGTTATCAGGGTTGCCTCGGAGCGAGGAACCGCGAGAGCGGTTCGGTAGCACTGAGTGCGCGTGTTGCTTGATATCTCAATAGCGTGTCTGTTTATCGATGCCATTATTTTTGAATGGCAAATCATAACGGATGATACAGCAGTTTAATGCTGGTCGTTTGTTTATTTTGTCAGGTTATAGTTTTTCATGATTTTCATGGAGAGTTTGATCCTGGCTCAGGACGAACGCTGGCGGCGTGCTTAACACATGCAAGTCGAACGATGACGGTGGTGCTTGCACCGCCTGATTAGTGGCGAACGGGTGAGTAACACGTGAGTAACCTGCCCCTCACTTCGGGATAACCTCGGGAAATCGTGGCTAATACCGGATATTAGTGTGCACCGCATGGTGCGTGTTGGAAAGATTTATCGGTGGGGGATGGACTCGCGGCCTATCAGTTTGTTGGTGAGGTAATGGCTCACCAAGACGATGACGGGTAGCCGGCCTGAGAGGGCGACCGGCCACACTGGGACTGAGACACGGCCCAGACTCCTACGGGAGGCAGCAGTGGGGAATATTGCACAATGGGCGAAAGCCTGATGCAGCGACGCCGCGTGGGGGATGACGGCCTTCGGGTTGTAAACCCCTTTCAGTAGGGAAGAAGCGAAAGTGACGGTACCTGCAGAAGAAGCGCCGGCTAACTACGTGCCAGCAGCCGCGGTAATACGTAGGGCGCAAGCGTTGTCCGGAATTATTGGGCGTAAAGAGCTTGTAGGTGGCTTGTCGCGTCTGCCGTGAAAACCCGAGGCTCAACTTCGGGCGTGCGGTGGGTACGGGCAGGCTAGAGTGTGGTAGGGGAGACTGGAACTCCTGGTGTAGCGGTGAAATGCGCAGATATCAGGAAGAACACCGATGGCGAAGGCAGGTCTCTGGGCCATTACTGACACTGAGAAGCGAAAGCATGGGTAGCGAACAGGATTAGATACCCTGGTAGTCCATGCCGTAAACGTTGGGCACTAGGTGTGGGGGACATTCCACGTTTTCCGCGCCGTAGCTAACGCATTAAGTGCCCCGCCTGGGGAGTACGGCCGCAAGGCTAAAACTCAAAGGAATTGACGGGGGCCCGCACAAGCGGCGGAGCATGCTGATTAATTCGATGCAACGCGAAGAACCTTACCAAGGCTTGACATGCACCGGACGACTCCAGAGATGGGGTTTTCTTCGGACTGGTGCACAGGTGGTGCATGGTTGTCGTCAGCTCGTGTCGTGAGATGTTGGGTTAAGTCCCGCAACGAGCGCAACCCTCGTTCTATGTTGCCAGCACGTCATGGTGGGGACTCATAGGAGACTGCCGGGGTCAACTCGGAGGAAGGTGGGGACGACGTCAAATCATCATGCCCCTTATGTCTTGGGCTTCAAGCATGCTACAATGGTCGGTACAATGGGTTGCGATACTGTGAGGTGGAGCGAATCCCAAAAAGCCGGCCTCAGTTCGGATTGGGGTCTGCAACTCGACCCCATGAAGTCGGAGTCGCTAGTAATCGCAGATCAGCAACGCTGCGGTGAATACGTTCCCGGGCCTTGTACACACCGCCCGTCAAGTCACGAAAGTCGGTAACACCCGAAGCCAGTGGCCCATCCTCGTGAGGGAGCTGTCGAAGGTGGGATCGGTGATTGGGACTAAGTCGTAACAAGGTAGCCGTACCGGAAGGTGCGGCTGGATCACCTCCTTTCTAAGGAGCATCACCAATTATGGTGGCCATCGTCGTCCGCGAGTGTCGGGCGGGTGGTTGCTCAGGGTGGAACATCGATGAATAGGCACTTCATCCGAGATCGGACGAGCAAGTACTTCCCAGTAGGGAATGGAACGCGAGACTGGTGGAGGGTTTGAGGTGGAGGCACGCTATTGGGTTGTGAGGCTGCACGCACCCCCGGAACTTTCGGGTTGTGGGGTGTGTGGCTGGTCCTCCCTCATTTCTGAGCACTTTGTGTGTGAGGTTGTGGGTGTGGGGTTGTTTTTTGAGAACTGTATAGTGGACGCGAGCATCTTGTAAGCAATTTTTATATGCAAAGAGTGTCTTTGTGTTGCCGTAAGTTTTAAAGGGCGCACGGTGGATGCCTTGGCACAAGGAGCCGACGAAGGACGTGTGAGTCTGCGTTAAGCCTCGGGGAGTTGACAACTAAGCTGTGATCCGAGGATGTCCGAATGGGGAAACCCACCAGGGGTCATGCCCTGGTACCCGCTGCTGAATGTATAGGCAGTGTGGAGGGAACGCGGGGAAGTGAAACATCTCAGTACCCGCAGGAAGAGAAAACAAATAGTGATTCCGTGAGTAGTGGCGAGCGAAAGCGGAAGAGGCTAAACCTGGTCTGTGTGATACCCGGCAGGGGTTGCAGGCTTGGGGTTGTGGGACGTGTCTGATGGGTCTGCCGGCTTGTCGACGTGTACGTGTAGTGGTAGTCGAAGTCGTGGTGAGTGCGACGGCGTAGAGGGTGTGACCCCCGTAGACGAAACTGCTGCACGGCGTGACGCTGTTCCCGAGTAGCACCGGGCCCGTGAAATCCGGTGTGAATCTGCCAGGACCACCTGGTAAGCCTGAATACTACCTTGTGACCGATAGCGGACAAGTACCGTGAGGGAAAGGTGAAAAGCACCCCGGGAGGGGAGTGAAATAGTACCTGAAACCGTGCGCTTACAATCCGTCGGAGCCTTGAGGGGTGACGGCGTGCCTTTTGAAGAATGAGCCTGCGAGTTAGTGGTCGGTGGCGAGGTTAACCCGTGTGGGGTAGCCGTAGCGAAAGCGAGTCTGAACGGGGCGTTCAGTCGCCGGCTCTAGACCCGAAGCGAAGTGATCTATCCATGGGCAGTGTGAAGCGCGGGTAAGACCGCGTGGAGGCGCGAACCCACTTCAGTTGAAAATGGAGGGGATGACCTGTGGATAGGGGTGAAAGGCCAATCAAACTTCGTGATAGCTGGTTCTCCCCGAAATGCATTTAGGTGCAGCGTTGCGTGTTTCGTGCCGGAGGTAGAGCACTGGATAGGCGATGGGCCCCACCGGGTTACTGACCTTAGCCAAACTCCGAATGCCGGTACGTGAGAGCGCAGCAGTGAGACTGTGGGGGATAAGCTTCATAGTCGAGAGGGAAACAGCCCAGAACATCAGCTAAGGCCCCTAAGCGTGTGCTAAGTGGAAAAGGATGTGGAGTTGCTGAGACAACCAGGAGGTTGGCTTAGAAGCAGCCACCCTTGAAAGAGTGCGTAATAGCTCACTGGTCAAGTGATTCTGCGCCGACAATTTAGCGGGGCTCAAGCACACCGCCGAAGCTGTGTCATTTCAGCGTTTTGCTGGGATGGGTAGGGGAGCGTCGTGCAGCCGGTGAAGCCGCGGGGGAACCCAGTGGTGGAGGCTGCACGAGTGAGAATGCAGGCATGAGTAGCGAAAGACGGGTGAGAAACCCGTCCGCCGATTGATCAAGGGTTCCAGGGCCAGGTTTATCCGCCCTGGGTTAGTCGGGACCTAAGGCGAGGCCGACAGGCGTAGTCGATGGACATCGGGTTGATATTCCCGAACCGATCGTAGGAGGACCCATACCGAGGCGTCTGATGCTAACCACCCGAGCTTTCCCCATACCCTTCGGGGTGTGGAGGTTGGTGAGGCTGGGAACCAAGGTCGTAGTAGGTCAGCGCGAGGGATGACGCAGAGAGGTAGCTTCCGCGGACTTAATGGAATAGTCCGTCTAAGCGTGCAGCCCGTTCCCGGGTAATGCTGGGAACATTGAGGGTCAGACGTGATGGGGATCCCGTATGGGCGTAGGTGAGTGATCCTGTACTGCCAAGAAAAGTTCCGGCGTGACGAATACGGTCGCCCGTACCCTAAACCGACTCAGGTGATCAGGTAGAGAATACCAAGGCGTTCGAGAGAATCGTGGTTAAGGAACTCGGCAAAATGCCCCCGTAACTTCGGGAGAAGGGGGGCCCGACCTGTGAGAGCGGGAAGGGCCGCAGAGACCAGGGAGAAGCGACTGTTTACTAAAAACACAGGTCCGTGCGAAGTCGTAAGACGCTGTATACGGACTGACGCCTGCCCGGTGCTGGAAGGTTAAGAGGACCGGTTAGAGCCCTTTGGGTTCGAAGCTGAGAATTTAAGCCCCAGTAAACGGCGGTGGTAACTATAACCATCCTAAGGTAGCGAAATTCCTTGTCGGGTAAGTTCCGACCTGCACGAATGGCGTAACGACTTCTCCACTGTCTCAACCGCGAACTCGGCGAAATTGCATTACGAGTAAAGATGCTCGTTACGCGCAGCAGGACGGAAAGACCCCGGGACCTTTACTATAGTTTGATATTGGTGTTCGGGACGGCTTGTGTAGGATAGGTGGGAGACTGGGAAGCATTCACGCCAGTGAGTGTGGAGTCGTTGTTGAAATACCACTCTGGTCGTTCTGGATTCCTAACCTCGGTCCGTGATCCGGATCAGGGACAGTGTCTGATGGGTAGTTTAACTGGGGCGGTTGCCTCCCAAAAAGTAACGGAGGCGCTCAAAGGTTCCCTCAGCCTGGTTGGCAATCAGGTGTTGAGTGTAAGTGCACAAGGGAGCTTGACTGCGAGACAGACATGTCGGGCAGGTGCGAAAGCAGGAACTAGTGATCCGGCACCTCATTGTGGAATGGGTGTCGCTCAACGGATAAAAGGTACCCCGGGGATAACAGGCTGATCTTGCCCAAGAGCTCATATCGACGGCATGGTTTGGCACCTCGATGTCGGCTCGTCGCATCCTGGGGCTGGAGTTGGTCCCAAGGGTTAGGCTGTTCGCCTATTAAAGCGGTACGCGAGCTGGGTTTAGAACGTCGTGAGACAGTTCGGTCCCTATCCGCTGCGCGCGTTGGATATTTGAGAAGTCCTGTCCCTAGTACGAGAGGACCGGGATGGACTGACCTCTGGTGTGCCAGTTGTTCTGCCAAGGGCATGGCTGGTTGGCTACGTCGGGAAGGGATAACCGCTGAAAGCATCTAAGCGGGAAGCCTGCTTCGAGATGAGATATCCTTGCACCCTTGAGGTGTGTGAGGCCCCCAGTAGATGACTGGGTTGATAGGCCAGATGTGGAAGCACAGTAATGTGTGGAGCTGACTGGTACTAATGGCCGATGACTTACAACAACTCATCTTTTTGTGTTGTTGCTGCTTGTGTTCGCGTCCACTGTGCGGTTCTCGAGAAACAACCCCAGCATCACGTCAGTGTGGTGTGTGGGCTGGTTGTGTCTCAAAGAGTTACGGCGGTCATAGCGTCGAGGAAACGCCCGGTTCCATTCCGAACCCGGAAGCTAAGCTCGATCGCGCCGATGGTACTGCACTCGGGAGGGTGTGGGAGAGTAGGTCGCCGCCGGACATCTTCACTGGGAGTGGAGGAGTGCTTGAACCCCTTAGGGGTGTTCGCCTCCTCCACTCCCTTTTTTCATGCCCATTTTTTTGCTGCATCGTGCGAAACGCTTCCGGGGCGCGGACAGCTGGTAGTGCTGTGCGGTGCGGTGAGGTGTGTTCCCGCACGGGGTGCCGGCTCGGGGATCGCCACGGGCAGCATGATGTCAGTGGGGAGCGCTGGGAGGTTCCGCGGGCGTGAAGGTGCGTACGGCTCGCTCGCCGCTCCTCGTTCGCCGTGGTGCAGCACTCCTGTCCGGTCCGGCAGCGAGGGCGACCCTTCGCAGGCCCGTGAAAGCAGTCACGGACTGGCGAGTTACTTGCGGGTCTGGGCCACTCTCTCGCTTAGAGTCGCGGAGGAAAAGCGCATAGGGCGAGTATGAAGAGGCGGACGGTCCAGGTGGCTGAGGACAGCAACAACGGGAGCGACCGCGGCCGGTACGACAGCAGTCGAGACGGTCAGCGGCGGAATGAGTATCGCTCGGCGCCCCGGACAGGTGAGTCCGGTGGCAGTCGAGGCGGATACCGGGAGCGTCAGGAGCACTCCGGGGGAGACTCCCGTGGATCGCGCGGTGAGCGCCCGCGCTACGACTCGCGCAGCGGCTCCGGCAACGGCGAGGGCCCCCGCTCCTACCGCGCGGGCGATGACGACCGCCGCGGGAACGGGCGCCGCGACGACCGCGCCGGCCGCTGGAACTCCTCCCGCCCCTCCGGAGAGGGCCGGGGAGATCAGCGCAGCCGCGGGGAGTGGCAGGACCGCCGCTCCCAGGGCGGTGAGGGCACTGACCGTCGGCCGGGAGGCCGCCGGGACGAGCGTTCCTACCGCGTTGATGATCGGCAGCGCCGCGATGACCGCCCCTACCGCGGTGACCGTCCCTATCGTGACGACCGTCCGCGCCGCGATGACCGCCCTGGCCGCGATGACCGCCCCTACCGCGACGATCGTCGGCCGCGCTCGGAGAGCCCGTACCGCAGCAATCGCTCCTCGGACGGGGAGCGCACGTACCGCGACGGCGCCGGTCGACGTGACGGCGGCGGCTACCGCGGGGGCCGGGACGACCGGCCCCGTCGCGATGACCGCGGAACCCGTGACGACCGCGGAACCCGTGACGACCGCGGCTACCGCGGAGACCGCAGCCGCCGGGACGATCGCGGTCCTCGCGACGACCGCCGCGGCCCTGATGACCGCAGGGGCTATGACGACCGCAGGGGCTACGGCCACCGCGGCGGGCACGACGACCGCCGCGGCGGACGCCCCGGCGAGGAGCAGCGTGCGGACCGTCCGATCGAGCCGCGCGTCCCTGAGGGGATCACCGGCCGCGAGCTGGACAAGGAGACCCTGGACGAGCTGCGCGGACTGAGCCAGGAGACCGCCGAGCGCGTCGGTCGACACATGGTGTCCGCCTTCCTGCTCGAGGAGAGCGACAACGAGACCGCTCTCGCCCACGCCCGCTTCGCCGCCCGCCTCGGCGGCCGCGTCGGCGTGGTGCGCGAGACCTACGGCATCCTCGCCTACCGTGCCGGCGACTACCGCACCGCCGCCCGCGAGCTGCGCACCTCGCTGCGCATCACCGGCCGCAGCGACGTGCTCCCGATGATCGCCGACTCCGAGCGCGGACTCGGCCGCCCCGAGCGCGCGCTCGACATCGCCGCCTCGGAGACCGCCTCCGAGCTCGGCGTCGAGGCCGCCATCGAGCTGATGATCGTGGTCGCCGGTGCCTATGCCGACACCGGCGACATCCAGACCGCCCTGCGCACCCTCGAGATCCCGGCGCTGCGCCACAAGGTCGACGGCCGCTGGCAGGTGCGCCTGTGGGTCGCCTACGCCGACCTGCTCGAGCGCGCGGACCGCCAGGACGAGGCACTGCGCTGGATCACCCTCGCCGCCGACGCGGACACCGAGGGCCTCACCGACGCCGCCGAGCGCCTCGGGCGCACCGCCCCGGCTCCTGCGGAGGATCCGACCTTCGAGCACGACGAGCAGGTCTCCGTGCTCGACGCGTACGATCCGTCGGCCGACGAGGACGAGGACTACGACTCCGAGGACGAGGATCCCGAGCACGACGAGGACCAGCACGACGAGCTCTCTGAGGACGAGCCTGTCGCTGACGAGCCCGTGACCGACGAGCCTGTCGCTGACGAGCCTGCGGTCGACGAGCCCGCCGTCGAGTCCCAGGAGGAGCGCGCGTGATCCGTCGGCCCGACCCGTCGCTGCTGGACCTGCATGATGCGCTGCTGTTCGATCTCGACGGCACCCTCATGCACGGCTCCCGGCCGATCCCGCACGCCGTGGAGGCCGTCGACGCCGCCCGTGCGGCCGGTCGCACCGTCGTCTTCGCGACGAACAACGCCTCCCGCACCCCGCAACAGGCGTCCGAGCACCTCGCCGGCATCGGCATCACCGCCGCGCCCGAGGAGTTCGTGACCTCCCCGCAGGTCGCCTCCCGTCTGCTCGCGGAGCGCCTCGAGCCGGGCGCGAAGGTGCTCGTCGTCGGCGGGCCGAGCCTCGCCGACCAGGTCCGCGCCGAGGGCCTCGTGCCCGTGGACGAGGACGCCGAGGACGTCGTGGCCGTGGTCCAGGGCTGGTCCCCGGACCTCGACTGGGGCCGTCTCGCCCAGGGCGCCTACGCGATCCGTCGCGGCGCCTACTGGATGGCCACGAACATCGACGCGACCCTGCCCACCGAGCAGGGGCTCGCCCCGGGCAACGGCTCCCTCGTCGCCGCGCTGCGCCATGCGACCGGCGCCGAGCCGGCCGTCGCCGGGAAGCCGGACCCCGGCATGTTCACCGTCGCCGCGCAGCGCATCGGCGCGCGCAGTCCACTGGTCGTCGGCGATCGCCTCGACACCGACATCGAGGGCGCGGTGCGCTCCGGCATGGAGTCCCTGCTGGTCCTCACCGGCGTGGACACCATCGAGACCGCACTGCACGCCGTGCCCGCGCAGCGCCCCACGTTCATCCTCCCGGACCTCTCCGGGCTCACCGCACCGTTCCCGCTGCCCGTCGTCGACGGGGACCGCGCCCGCTGCGGCGCGGTCAGCGCCGAGTGGGCGGACGGCGACATCCGCATCAACGGAGCGCCGGACGACCCGCGGATCCTCACCGCCGTCCTCGCGCTGCTGCGCGCGACGAGCCCCGAGCAGGCCTGGGACGGGCAGCTCCTCCCTGCGGGGGCCGGGCAGCAGTGAGCGAGGACCGGCTCGACGTCGCGCTGCTCGCAGTCGGCCTCGCCCGGTCCCGCACCCACGCACGGCGCATCGTCGAGGAGGGACGGGCGCGGCTGGACGGCCGCCCCGTCACCAAGCCCTCCCACCCCGTGCCGGCAGGGGCGGCGCTGAGCGTCGTCGACGTGCCCGACGGGATCGAATACGCCTCCCGCGCCGCCCACAAGCTCGCCGGCGCCCTGGACACCCTGGGCCTGTCGCCGCAGGGCGCGACCTGTCTGGACGCCGGGGCGTCCACCGGCGGGTTCACCGACGTGCTGCTGCGCCGCGGCGCCGCCTCCGTGCACGCCGTCGACATCGGCCACGACCAGCTCGCCGCGCACGTGCGCGAGGATCCCCGGGTCGTTGTCCGCGACGGCACGAGCGTGCGCGACCTCACCGAGGAGCTGCTCGGCACGCGCGTGGACCTCGTCGTCGCCGACCTGTCCTTCATCTCCCTGCGCACCGTTCTCGAGCCCCTCGCCGGCGTCGTGCGAGAGGACGGGGACCTGCTGCTCATGGTCAAGCCCCAGTTCGAGGTCGGGCGCCGGGCGCTGCCGAAGTCCGGGGTCGTCTCCGATCCAGCGGAGCGGGTCCGGGCCGTGCGCGAGGTCGTCGGGACCGCAGCCGAGCACGGGCTCCGGCTCGAGGCCGTCGGCCCGAGCTCCCTGCCCGGGCAGGACGGCAACCGCGAGTACTTCGTGCACCTGCGCCCCGTCCGGACGGGGGAGGGGAGTCCGGCCCCGTCGGGGCTCCTGACCGGGGAGGAGCGCACTGCCCCGTCGGCCGACGGACCACGCGGACCGGGCGCGCCCGGGCCGACCTGCGTGCCGCACGAAGAGGCCTATGACATGATCGGGACTGCCGTTCGCGGGGACGTCCCACGGCGCCGCCGGGAGCCACGCGCCCCGCACCCCACCCCGTCACGCACCACCGAGGAGGACTGACCACCATGCGACGGTTCCTCCTGTACGTCCACACCGGACGCCGCGACGCCCTCAGCGCCATGCTCACCGTCCTCGAGGAGCTGCGCCGCCGCGGCGTGCGCGGCGTGGTCGTGGACGACCAGGTCGACGAGATCCTCGCCCTGCCCGAGGACCAGGCCCCGCCGCGCCTGCTGACCTTCCTCACCAACGGCGCCGTCGACGTGCTCGACGCCGTCTCCGCCGCGGACCTCGTCGAGCTCGGCATCGTGCTCGGCGGCGACGGCACGATCCTGCGCGCCCTCGAGGCGGTTCGCGAGGCGGACGTGCCCGTCCACGGCGTGAACCTCGGCCACGTCGGCTTCCTCGCAGAGAGCGAGGTCGAGGACCTCTCCATCACCGTCGCCCGCCTTCTCGACGGCGACTACGACATCGAGAAGCGCTCCACCCTCGACATCACGGTCCTGGACGAGTACGACGAGCCGATCGCCCGCCACTGGGCGCTGAACGAGGCCTCCCTGGAGAAGGCCGACCGGCAGAAGATGATCAACGTCGCCATCGAGATCGACGGCCGGCCCGTGTCCTCCTTCGGGGCCGACGGGGTGCTGCTGTCCACCTCCACCGGCTCGACCGCCTACGCCTTCAGCGCCGGCGGTCCCGTGATCTGGCCCGAGGTCGACGCGATGCTGCTGATCCCGCTCGCCGCGCACGCCCTCTTCGCCCGCCCACTCGTGCTGGGCCGCTCCTCCGAGGCCGCGATCGAGATGACCTTCGACAACCGCGAGCAGGGGATCCTCACCCTCGACGGTCGTCGCGGCCAGGACATCACCGCCGGGATGCGCATCGAGGCGCGCCTGTCCGAGCATTCCGTGCGCCTCGTGCGTCTCGCGGCGACGCCCTTCGCCGACCGCCTGGTGGAGAAGTTCCAGCTGCCCGTGGTGGGCTGGCGGGGGCGCGGCCCCCGCACCCGCTGAAGGGCGGCGCCGTGCTGTCCACACTGCGCATCCGCCAGATCGGCGTGATCGACGACGCCCTGCTCGAGTTCGGTCCCGGCTTCACCGCCCTGACCGGCGAGACCGGCGCCGGCAAGACCATGATCGTCACGGGCCTGACCATGCTGCTCGGCGGACGGCTCGACCGAGGCCGCACCCGCGGCTCCAGCACCGTGGACGGCACCCTCGCCCTCGCCGGCCACACGGAGCTCGCCGCGGCCCTGGACGAGCTGGGGGCCGACGAGGACGACGGCGAGGTGCTCGTGGTCCGACGCCTCACCCGCGACGGCCGCTCCCGCGCCCAGATCGGCGGGGTGCCCGTCCCCATCGGCACCCTCGCGCGCCTGGTCGGCACCGCCGTCACCGTCCACGGCCAGTCCGACCAGCAGCGCCTGCGCGACCCCGAGGAGCAGCGGGACGCGCTGGACCGCTTCGCCGGCGAGTCCGTCGGCCCCCTCCTCGAGCGCCACCGCGAGATCTGGCGCGAGCGCAGCGCCCTCACCGAGCGACTCACCGAGCTCGACGCGCTCCTGCGCGAGCGGGACCGGCGCGGCACCGCCCTCACCGAGGCGCTCGAGCGGCTCGAGGCCGCCGACCCCCAGCAGGGGGAGGACGAGGCGCTGCGCGCCGAGATCGAGCGCCTGGGCAACGCGGAGGAGCTGCGCGGCGCCGCCGGACAGGCCGCCCTCGCCCTCGTCGGCGACGACGACGGCCCCGCCGCCGGGGCGCTGCTGGACATCGCCTCGGAGTCCCTCGCCCGCGCCGCCCGCACCGACGCCACCCTCGCCCCGCTCACCGAGCGGCTGGACGCGCTGCGCATCGAGCTCAGCGACATCGCCGCCGAGCTCTCCCGCTACGCCGACGGGATCGACGCCTCGCCCGGCCGAATCGAGGAGGCCAACGAGCGCCTCCACGAGCTCACCGTCCTCGTGCGCGACATCGGCCCGCTGCTGCCCGGCCCCGACGGCCCCGCCGAGGACATCACCGCCCTGCTGGAGACCTCCCGCACCGCCGCCCAGGAGCTCGACCGCTTCGAGGGCGCGGAGGAGGAGCGCACCGCCGCGGCCGCCCGCCTCGAGGCCCTCGAGGGAGAGCTCGACGAGGCCGCCACCGCACTGACCGTCGCCCGCACCGAGGCCGCCGCGACCCTCTCCGCCGCCGTGCAGGAGGAGCTGCGCCACCTCGAGATGCCCGACGCCGCGATCCGCGTCGACGTCAGCGAGCGCTCCCACCGCGCCCACGGCCGCGACGAGGTGACGATCCTGCTGGCCCCGCACCCCGGCGCGGACCACCTGCCCGTCGCCCAGGCCGCCTCCGGCGGTGAGCTCTCCCGCGTCATGCTCGCCCTCGAGGTGGCGCTGGCCTCCTCCCGCAGCGACCGCTCCGCCGCGCCGGTGTTCGTCTTCGACGAGATCGACGCCGGGATCGGCGGCCGCGCCG
The DNA here is from genome assembly GCF_014204755.1 of Brachybacterium aquaticum. Taxonomy (NCBI): domain Bacteria; kingdom Bacillati; phylum Actinomycetota; class Actinomycetes; order Micrococcales; family Dermabacteraceae; genus Brachybacterium; species Brachybacterium aquaticum. The sequence continues at coordinate 1,700,044 of NZ_JACHLZ010000001.1, read as the reverse complement.
CCCTCGCCGTCGGCCAGCGCCTGGCGCGCCTGGCCCGCCACGCCCAGGTCATCGTCGTCACCCACCTCCCGCAGGTCGCCGCCCACGCGAGCACCCACCTGCAGATCGTGAAGTCCACCGACGGCGGCACCACCAGCTCCACCGTCGAGACCCTCGACCGGCCGGGCCGCATCCGCGAGCTCGCCCGCATGCTCGCCGGCGACGACGCCTCCGACGTCGCCCTCGCCCACGCCGAGGAGCTGCTGGACGAGGCCGGACGGACCGGCCGATGAGCGGCCCGCGGATCCAGGGCACCGCGCGACTGGGCAAGCGCACCAAGGACCTCACCAAGCGCCTCCAGCCCGGCGACATCGCGATCATCGACCACGAGGACATCGACCGCGTCGCCGCCGAGGCGCTCGTGGAGCGCGCGCCCGCCGCCGTGCTCAACGTCTCCGCCTCCACCTCCGGCCGGTACCCCAACGCCGGCCCGCGCATCCTCGTCGACGCCGGGATCGTACTTGTCGACGACCTCGGCGACTGCGTGTTCGAAGGGGTGCGCGACGGGGAGACCGTCACGGTCGTGGGCGGGACCGTGCTGCTCGAGGACGTCGAGATCGCCCGGGGGGTGCGCCAGGACGACGACACCGTCGCCGCCGCGCAGGAGGCCGCGCGCGAGGGCCTGTCCGAGCAGCTGGAGCTGTTCGCCGAGAACACGATGGAGTACATGCTGCGGGAACGGGACCTGCTCCTGGACGGCATCGGCGCCCCCGACGTGCGCACCGCCCTGGACGGCCGCCCCGTGCTGATCGTGGTGCGCGGCTACCACTACAAGGAGGACCTCGCGACCCTCAAGCCGTTCCTGCGCGAGAACCGGCCGGTGATCATCGGGGTCGACGGCGGCGCCGACGCGGTGCTCGAGGCCGGGTTCCGGCCCGACATGATCATCGGCGACATGGACTCCGTCTCCGACCGGGCCCTGCGCAGCGGCTCCGAGCTGGTCGTGCACGCCTACCGCGACGGCCGCGCCCCCGGCATGGAGCGCCTCGAGCAGCTGGGACTGGCGAAGGACGCGATCTCCTTTCCCGCCTCCGGCACCAGCGAGGACATCGCCATGCTCCTGGCCGACGAGAAGGGCGCCTCGGTCATCGTGGCGGTGGGCACCCACGGCACCCTCGAGGAGTTCCTGGACAAGGGACGCGCCGGGATGAGCTCCACCTTCCTCACCCGGCTGCGCATCGGGTCCAAGCTGGTCGACGCCAAGGGCGTCTCCCGCCTGTACCGTCAGAGGATCTCCACCTTCCAGCTCGTGCTGCTGGCGCTGGCGGGGCTCGCGGCCCTCGCGGTCGCGCTGTGGGCCACCCCCGGCGGGCAGGCCGCCGTGCAGATCCTGTTCGCCCGCCTCGACGGGCTCCTGTCCTGGTTCACCATGCTGTTCATTCCCCGGGCCACCGGGTCGTAGGAGGGCCCCGTCCCCGTGATCGACTTCCGCTATCACCTCGTCTCGCTGATCTCGGTGTTCCTCGCGCTCGCCGTGGGCATCGTCCTCGGTGCCGGACCGCTGCGCGAGAGCCTCGGCGACCAGCTGGCCGGGCAGGTCGAGCAGCTGCGCACCGAGCAGGAGCAGCTGCGCGGCGAGTCGGAGGACCTCACCGCCCAGCGCGACGAGCTCGCCTCCTTCATCACCGACATCGGCCCCGACCTCGTCGCCGGGTCCCTCGACGGCACCCGGGTCGCCGTCCTCACCGACAGCACCACCACCCGCGACGCCGTGGATCGCATGGTCTCCCTGCTCAGCGACGCCGGTGCCGCCTCCACCGTGCGGGTGGAGCTGCAGAGCACCCTGTGGGAGCCCGGCCGCGATCAGGATCGGGCCGACGCGATCGCCGCCGCGCTCGAGATCGCTCCCGATCTCCCGGGCGAGGCCGACGGGTCCGAGCTCACCGACGGCCAGCGTCTGGCCGCCCTCGTCCCGGTGCTGCTGGCCGGAGAGGCCGGCACCGCGGACGGCCAGGCCGGCACCGGGTCCGCACCGGGCACGGAGGGCGACCCCGGGAACGGCACACAGAACGGCACGGACAGCGGCACGGAGAACGGCGCGGACACGGGCGCGGGCACCGGCTCCGCTCTCACCGCCGAGCAGCGCGCCCAGCTGTGGCAGGTGCTCATCGACCACCGCATGGTGAGCCTCGACGGCGCCGCCCCCGAGGCCGTGGACGCCGTCGTGGTCGCGAGCGCCGCCCCCGCCGCGCTCGCCGTGGACACCGACGACGACCAGACCGCCGCCGAGCGCGACCAGGCACTGCTCGCCGCCCGTACCAGCCTCCTCGGCGCGCTCACCACCACCGGGCTGCCCGCGGTCGTCTCCGCCGCGACCCCCGGCAACGACGCCTCCACCGGCATCCTGCGCACCGTGCGCGGGGACCGCGCCTACGACGGCCTGTCCACCACCGACCGGCTCCAGGAGTCCGACGGTCCGCTGCTGGCGGTGCTGGCACTGGTCGAGCAGACCCGCGGCGGCGCGGGCGCCTATGGCACCACCGCCGACGCCGCCGACCGCCTGCCCTCCCTGCCCGAGACCTCCGGGCTGCAGGAGGAGGCGGGCACGGGCAGCACCACCGACGGCGGCACCACCGACGGCGGGGCGTCCGACGGCGGGGGAGAGGGATGAGCGCCCAGCAGCACCCCGACAGCTTCGTCGACGCGCTCCGCGCGGAGCTGAGCCGCACCAACTTCGCCGGCCGCGAGGTGAGCCTCGCCGAGGGCGCGCTCGTCGTGCTCGGCACCTGCGCGCTCGCCACTCGCTCGGGTCGTCCGACGGACTTCCTCGCCCTCGGCGGGATCGGCGCGCTGGGCCTGGTCGACGACCTCCTCGAGCCCCGCCAGCGCCGCGCCGGCCGCGCCATCTCCAAGGGACTGAGAGGCCACCTCGGCGCACTCCGGCAGGGACGGCTCACCACCGGCGCCGCCAAGGCCCTCGGCATCCCCGCCCTCTCCCTCCTCGCCGCGGCAGGTGCCCCCGCCCCGCGCGGCGGCATGCTGATCACGACGGATGCCGCGCTCATCGCCGGCTGCGCCAACCTCGCGAACCTCCTGGACCTGCGCCCCGGCCGGGCGCTGAAGACCGTGCTGCCGCCCGCCGCACTGCTCGCCGCCGCGGCGCGCAGTGCCGGGCAGCGCACTGCTGGCGAAGGCCGCACGGGGGAGGGCGAGCGTGCCCGCAGCGGCGCGGCCCTGGCGCTCGCCGCCGCGCTCCCGGGCGCCCTCGCCCTGCCCACCGACCTGCGCGAGCACGGCATGCTCGGCGACGCCGGCGCGAACGTGCTCGGCGCGGCCGTCGGCACTGCCGCCACCCGCCTCCTGCCGGCACCCGCCCGGCTCGGTCTGCTCGCCGGGGTCGTGGCCCTGACCCTCGCCAGCGAGAAGGTCAGCTTCAGCGCCGTCATCGAGCAGACCCCGGCGCTCGCAGCCGTGGACCGGCTCGGACGGCGCCCCCTGCCGCCTCCGACCGGCGGGACCGGTGAGACGGGGACGACGGGGGAGGAGCGATGAGCACCGACCCCGCCCCGGAGACCGCGCCGCGCCGCACACCCGACGCGCAGCAGCGCCGTGACCGGATCGCGCGCTCCGTGCTGCGCGGTGCCGGGATCATCCTCGTCGTCACCGTCATCGCCCGCATCGCCGGGTTCGTCCGCTACCTCGTGTTCGGCGCGAGCGTGGGCGCCGGCGACGTCGGCACCGCCTACACCACCGCGAACATGCTCCCGAACGTCCTGTTCGAGATCGTCGCGGGCGGAGCGCTCGCCGCCGTGGTGGTGCCCCTGATCGCGGGCCTCGTCCCCGAGCGGAACACCGAGGACCAGGTCGTCGCCGAGGAGACCCTCGCCCCGGACCTGATCGAGGCGCAGCGCGAAAGGGACCGCACCCGGCCCCCCGCCGAGGGCGCCGCGCTCGCCGACCGCATCATCTCCGTGCTGCTCACCTGGACGCTGATCGGCACCGTCCTGCTCGCCGCCCTGGTCATCGCCCTGGCAGAGCCGCTCGCCCGGCTGCTGCTCGCGGCGGAGAGCACCGGCGCCGCCGGCGTGCCGCTCGGGACCACGCTCCTGCGGATCTTCGCCGTGCAGCTGCCGCTGTACGGGATCGCCGTTGTCCTTGCCGCCTACCTCCAGGCCCGCAAGCGGTTCCTGTGGCCGGCGATGATGCCGCTGCTGTCCTCGCTCGCGGTGATGGTGTCCTACCGCGTCTACGCCCACCTGGTCCCCTCGGTCGCCACCACCACGACCATCGACGCCGCCGCCGTGCAATGGCTCGGCTGGGGCACCACCGCCGGGGTGGCCGTGATGGCGCTGCCGGTGGCGATCGCCGCACTGCGGTCGGGGCTGCGTCTGCGCCCCGCCCTGCGGATGCCCGCCCAGCACGCCCGGCGCGCCCTCGCCCTCGGCGGCGCCGGGGTCGGCGCGGTCGGCGCCCAGCAGCTCGTGCTGGCGCTGGTGATGCTGATGGCCATGCGCGCCGGCGGCGTGGGCACCCTGCCCGTCTTCCAGTACGCCCAGGCGCTGTATCTGCTGCCCTATGCGGTGCTCGTGGTGCCGCTGGTGACCTCCGTGTTCCCGCACCTGTCCGAGCTGCGCCTGGTCGGGGACATCACCGACTTCGCCAAGGTCGCCGCGACCTCCGTGCGCACCGTCATGCTGGTCGCCGTGATCGGCGCCGCGATGCTCATCGCCGCCGGTCCCGCACTCGAGCAGTTCTTCCGGCTCATCGACCGCGCTGGCGCCTCCGGGGTCGGTGCGACCACCGCCGGACTCGCCCTGGGACTGGTCGGCTTCGCGGTCGCCACCCAGTGCACCCGCATCCTCTCGGCCGCGCTGCGGGCGCGGGACGCGCTGCTGGTGGGCTCGGCCGGGTGGGTCATCGCCGCCGGGGTCATGATCATCCTGGTCCTGCCGAGCCCCGAGCGCTCCGCCGCCGAGGCCGCGACCGTGTTCGGTCTGTCCATCGCTGTGGGCCAGGCCGCCGGCGGCCTCGTCGGCCTCTCCCGCATCACCGACATCCTCGAGCCCGGCGGCCACTTCACCCAGGTGCGCCGCACCGCGATCGCCGTGCCCGTCGCGCTGCTCGCCGGGGCGATCCCCGGCCTGCTGCTGGGGCGGCTGCTGGTCACCGTCCGCACCGGCGAGGTCCTCACCGTGGTGTACGGGATCCTCTGCGGACTGGTCGCGGCGGCGCTCGCCGCGGCCGTGATCGCCCTGACCGATCGCGAGCTCGCCGGGCGCGTGCTGCGCCGCGTCCGCGCGGGCCGCTACGGACCGGAGATCGACGCCCCGACGGGCGACGCCCGCAAGAACGACGCCCGGGAGAACCACGCCCCGAAGAACGAGAACTCTGCGGGCGGGCGCGCGTGATGCGCATCCTGCTGGTGCGGCCGACGGCCAGCGGCGGTCTCGCCGCCCACGTGGACCAGGAGCTGGCCCTGCTCCGCGCGGCGGGCCGGGAGGTCGCCGAGGCGCCCGTGACCATCCGCGAGCGCCCCGACCCCCGCACCGACGCCGCGACCGTCGAGACCCTGCGCCGCCTCCTGCACGGCGAGACCGTCCCCGTCGCCGTCCACGCCCACGGTCTGCGCGCGGGAGCGCTCGCCGCGCTCGGCACGCCCCGCCGCGGGGGCCACCTGCTCGTCGTCACCCTGCACAACCGCACCATCGGCTCCCGTGCCACCCGCGCCGTCGGCGCCGCCCTGCTGCGACTCCTCGCCCGGCGCGCGGACGTGGTCCTCGCCGTCTCCCCGGACCTCGCCGAGGACGCCCGCCGCGCCGGGGCGCGCGACGTGCGCCACGCCGTCATCCCCGCGCCTGAGCGGTCCGGGGCGATCCCGTCCGCAGACGGGGCCGGGCCGATCGAGTCGGCCGACGGAGGCCGGGCGATCCCGCCCGCCGACGGGCAACCGGTCCCGTCGGCCGCGAGCGGACCCTCCCCGCTCGAGGTGCTCGTCATCGCCCGGCTCGCCCCGCAGAAGGGCCTGGAGGACCTGCTGGACGCCGCCGCGCTGTTGCGGACGCCGGGGGAGGGCGAGAGGCCCGTGCGGATCCGCGTCGCGGGCGACGGCCCCCTCCAGGAGGCACTCGCCGCCCGCATCGCCGCCGAGCACCTGCCCGTCGAGCTGCTCGGCCGACGCGAGGACGTCCCCGCCCTGCTGGCCGCGTCGGACCTCGTCGTCTCCGCCGCCCGCTGGGAGGGTCAGCCCGTGTCCCTGCAGGAGGCGCTGCGCGCGGGCCGCGCGATCGTCGCCACCGACGCGGGCGGCACCCGCTGGGTCACCGGCGACGCGGCCCGGCTCGTCCCCGTCGGCGACCCCGCGGCGCTCGCCGCCGCCATCGCCGACATGCGCGAGGAGACCACAAGGCGACGCGCCGAGGAGGCGTCCCGGTCAAGGGCCCGTGACCTGCCCGGTGCTGAGGATCTCCTCGCCCAGCTGTCCCAGGTGCTCGCCCCGGCAACCGTCCGGTGGTAGTTTGGCCGTCCGTGGCAGACACCAGCGCGAGCACCCCCCAGACCACCACCGGCCCCCTCTCCCGGATCGGGGCGGCCGCAGCGGCCAAGCCCTTCCGCAACGCCGGCACCACCAAGCACATCTTCGTCACCGGCGGAGTCGTCTCCAGCCTCGGCAAGGGCCTGACCGCCTCGTCGCTCGGGATGCTGCTGCGCAGCCGCGGCCTGCGCGTGACCATGCAGAAGCTCGACCCGTACCTCAACGTGGACCCGGGCACCATGAACCCCTTCCAGCACGGCGAGGTGTTCGTCACCGAGGACGGCGCCGAGACCGACCTGGACATCGGCCACTACGAGCGCTTCCTGGACGAGAACCTCTCCGCGAACGCGAACGTCACCACCGGTCAGGTGTACTCCAACGTCATCGCCAAGGAGCGCCGCGGCGAGTACCTCGGCGACACCGTGCAGGTGATCCCGCACATCACCAACGAGATCAAGGAGTCGATGCGCTCCCAGGCGGGTGACGACGTCGACGTGATCATCACCGAGATCGGCGGCACCGTCGGCGACATCGAGTCCCAGCCCTTCCTCGAGGCCGCCCGTCAGGTGCGCCAGGACGTGGGCCGCGACAACGTCTTCTTCATCCACGTCTCGCTGGTGCCCTTCATCGGCCCCTCCCAGGAGCTGAAGACCAAGCCCACCCAGCACTCCGTCGCCGCGCTGCGCAACATCGGCATCCAGCCCGACGCGATCGTGCTGCGCGCGGACCGGCCCCTGCCCACGTCGGTCAAGGCCAAGATCTCCTCGATGTGCGATGTGGACCTCGACGCGGTCGTCACCTGCCCCGACGCCCCCTCGATCTACGAGATCCCGCTGGTGCTGCACGGCGAGGGCCTGGACGCGTACGCGATCCGCCGCCTGGACCTGCTCAGCCACGACGTGGACTGGAACCGGTGGGAGGACCTCCTCCAGCGCGTCCACCACCCCGCCTACGAGGTGACCGTCGCCCTGGTCGGCAAGTACATCGACCTGCCGGACGCGTACCTGTCGGTGACCGAGGCGCTGCGCGCGGGCGGCTTCCACCACAGCGCCAAGGTCAAGATCCGCTGGGTCGAGTCGGATCTGTGCGCCACCGCCGAGGGCGCCCGCGAGCAGCTGAAGGACGTCGACGCGATCGTCGTCCCCGGCGGATTCGGCATCCGCGGCGTGGACGGGAAGGTCGGCGCACTGCGCCACGCCCGCGAGAACGGCCTGCCGGCGCTCGGCCTGTGCCTGGGCATGCAGTCCATGGTCATCGAGTACTCCCGCAACGTCCTCGGCCTCGCCGACGCGCACTCCACCGAGTTCGCCCCCGAGACCGCGAACCCCGTCATCGCCACCATGGCCGAGCAGGAGGACATCGTCTCCGGCCAGGGCGACCTGGGAGGCACCATGCGCCTGGGCTCCTACGACCACACCCTCACCGAGGGGTCGCTCGCCGCGCAGATCTACGGCACCACCGAGGTCGCCGAGCGCCACCGCCACCGCTACGAGGTCAACAACTCCTACCGCGACCGCCTCGAGGACGCGGGTCTGCGGATCTCCGGCGTCTCGGCGCTGACCGAGGAGCATTCGCTGGTGGAGTTCGTGGAGCTCGATCCCGAGGTGCACCCGTACTACATCGGCACCCAGGCCCACCCCGAGCTGAAGTCCCGCCCCACCCGGGCGCATCCGCTGTTCGCGGGCCTCATCGGTGCGGCGCTCGAGATCCAGAAGGCCACCCGCCTGCTCGAGGTCGAGCCCGACCCGTCGGCCGCCCGTGCGGCCGACGAGGCCCCGGAGGGCTCCGAGGTGCCCGAGGGCTCCGAGGGCTCCGAGGGCGCGGCGGCCGACGGGTCCGACGCCGACGCGCGGGCCTGAGCCGATGAGCACCCCGGAGGACGGGACCGCGCCGGACGAGAGCACCCTGCCGCTGCGCGACGAGGCGGACCTCCGCCCCGTCGCCGCGCGCGTGACCCTCCATGACGGCATGGTCTGGGACCTGGTGCGCGACACCATCGACTTCGCGCCCGGGGTGCGCTTCGACCGCGAGTACATCTGGCACACCGGCGCCGTCGCGGTCCTCGCGGTCGACGACGAGGACCGGGTGCTGATGATCCGCCAGTACCGCCATCCCGTGGGCCACGCGCTGTGGGAGATCCCGGCCGGTCTGCTGGACCTGGACGGGGAGGCGCCGCACCGCGCCGCCGCCCGGGAGCTCGCCGAGGAGACCGGCTACGAGCCCGCGCGCCTGTCCACCCTGGTGGACCTGCGCCCGAGCCCGGGCGGCAGCGACGAGGTCATCCGCGTCTACCTCGCCGAGGGCGTGCGCGCGAGCGACACCGAGTTCGAGCGGGAGCACGAGGAGGCGGAGCTGGTCAGCCGCTGGGTGCCGCTCGCCGAGGCGGTCACCGCCGTGCTCGAGGGGCGCCTGACCAACGGCACCACCGTCGCGGGTCTGCTGGCCCTCGCCGCGCTGCGCGCCGGGGGAGCGGGGACGACGCTGCGCCCGGCCGATGCGCCGTTCATGGCACGTCCGGGACGGGTTTGAGCGCCGCGGGCTGAGCGGGGATCAGGCCTGCTCGGTGAGCGCCCGGTGGATCACCGGCGCGGACTGCTCGGCCTGCCAGGGGCGGGCGCCGAGCTCCACCAGCCGGTCCTGCACCGCGGACTCGGCCGGCACCTGCTCGTTCTCCCACACCCACTGCCGCAGCAGCGCGGGCTGGAGCAGGTTCTCCTGCGGCATCTCGAGGTCCTCGGCGCGCTCGTTCACGGCCGTGCGCACCAGCTGGTAGCGCTCGGCGACCTCGGGGTACTTCTTGGACCACAGCTTGTGCGGCGGCGGGTAGGAGCGCTCGTTGCGCTCGGGCAGGTGCGAGGGGGGCAGCTCGATGCCCGTGCGGGCGACCTGCCACCACTGGTCCTTGCGGCGCATCTTCACCGGCAGCGCCTTGTCGAAGGCGTCCCGGCCGCGGGGCGCCTCCTTCGCGGCGTTGACCAGGTCGCGGTCGCGGATGATGCGGTGCGGGGAGAGGTCCGCCTCGCTCGCGAGCTCGTCGCGCCGGGTCCACATCTCCCGCGCCGCGGCGAGCTGCCGGGTGGAGCGCAGCGCGCCCAGGCCGTGCAGGCCGCGCCAGCTGGAGGAGCGGGCGGGGCCGGGCTCGTGGGTGCGCTCGTGCTCGAACTCCTGACGCGCCCAGTCCGCCTTCCCCGCCTCGTGCAGACGGCCGGCGAGCACGTCGCGCACCTCGACCAGCACCTCGACGTCCAGCGCCGCGTAGACCAGCCAGCTCTCGGGCAGGGGGCGGCGCGACCAGTCCGCGGCAGAGTGCTCCTTGGCCAGGCGCAGTCCGAGCGTGTCCTCGACGACCGCGCCGAGGCCCACCCGCTCCATGCCCAGCAGGCGTGCGGCGAGCTCGGTGTCGAACAGGGCACCGGGGCGCAGACCGAGCTCCGCGAGGCTCGGCAGGTCCTGGCCGGCGGCGTGAAGCACCCACTCCCGCTCCCCGAGCAGGGTCTTCACGGTCCCGGGCATGGTGAAGGCCAGCGGGTCCACGAGGGCGGTGCCCGCGGTGTCGGTGCGCAGCTGGATCAGGTACGCGCGGGAGCTGTAGCGGTAGCTGGACGCGCGCTCGGCGTCGACCGCGACCGGCTCCTCGGGGGCGGACGCCGCGGCCTCCGCCCACTCCAGCAGCGGCTGGATCCGGTCGATGACCGGGGGCAGGCCGTCCTCGGGGGCGGTGAGGTCCTGCAGCTGGGGTGCGGTGTCGTCCGGCATGGTCTCCTGCTGGGTGTGCTGTGCGCCGGTGCTCACCGCAGGCCCTCGTCGTCCTGCCCGGCGTGCGGGGCGCGGGCGTGGTGCGTGGGGGCGATCGGTGCGATGCGCGGCGGTGCGGGCGGAAGGCCGCCGGCCGCGGCGAGCATCGCGGTCCAGGCGGCGAAGTGCGGGGCGAGGTCGAGGCCGCCGTCCTCCTCGGGCTCCGGGGTCCAGGACACCCGCATCTCCACGTCCACGGTGGAGGGACGGGAGGCGAGGGCGCCGTAGGACTGGGAGACGACGCGGGTGGCGGTGCATCCGAGCTCGCGGGAGTCGGCGCCGTGCAGCTCGAGCGACTCGGTCACCCACGACCAGGCGACGTCCCCGAGCATCGACTCGATCGCGAACTCGGGCTCGAGCTGCGCCTGCACGAGAGCGACCATGCGGGAGGTGCCGTCCCAGGACTCCTGCCCCTCGGGGTCGTGGAGGATCACGAGGCGCCCTGAGGCGAGCTCCTCGTCGTGGACCAGGATCTCGCCGGTGCACGCCCAGGTCGAGGGCGCCATCCGCGACGGGGCGGGGATGGTGCGCCAGGCGAACTCGGGGCGCTGGCGGGCGCTGGTCATGGCGTCGATGGCGGCACGGAAGGTGTCGTCGCCGGTGCGGATTCGATGGACGGACACCCTTGGGAGGGTATCGCCGGGGCTCAGCCCGGCCGGGCAGGCGCGCCGGGCCCCGGACGGGGCGGGCCGACGGGGGAGCGCCCCGCCGGCCGCCCCTCGCCGATCAGCTCGCGGCGGGCGCGTCGTCGCTGTGGACGAGGCTGACGGAGTTGATGCAGTAGCGCTGGTCGGTGGGGGTGGGGAAGCCCTCGCCCTCGAAGACGTGGCCGAGGTGGGAGCCGCAGTTCGCGCAGCGCACCTCGATCCGGCGCATGCCGAGGGACGTGTCCTCCAGCAGCTCGACCGCGTCGGAGTCGCTCGGGGCGTAGAACGCCGGCCAGCCGCAGTGCGCGTCGAACTGGGTCTCGGCGGTGAACAGCTCGGCGCCGCACGCCTTGCACGCATAGGTGCCGGCCGGCCGCACCTCCTCGTACTCGCCGGTGCCGGGGCGCTCGGTGCCGCCCTGGCGCAGGACCTGGTACTCGAAGGGCGACAGGCGCTGCTGCCACTCCTCCTCGCTGATCGCGACGGGGTAGGGGCGGGAGCCGATGGGCTCGGTGGACATAGGGCCTCCGATCTGCGGTGGGTGCCACCGCGGGGCGGCGCGGCCGGGCCGACGGGGATCCCGTCGGGCGGTGTCCCTCCTGGACGGTGGTGCAGGCGGGGCCGCGCTCGGTGTTCTCAGGGTCGATGCTAGTGCGCCGATACGATGCGTGGTATGACGCGCCCTGTGTCCCCCGCCCCTGCCAGCACCCCCTCGAAGCGGGCCTCCGTGTTCTGGCCGCAGCGCCCTGACCAGGCGCGATGGATCCAGGTGGCGGGGTACGGTGTGGCGGGAGCGGCCACCATGTTCGCGCTCAGCGGAGGTCTGCTCACCGCGGGCGCCCGGGTCATGGCGCGCCTGCCGCTGGTACCGCGGGAGTCCTTGCGCGGCCGACCGGACGTGACCCTGCGGGCCGTGCACCCCGACCGGGTCCACCTCGACGCCAACGCGACCACCCGCCGCGACGGGCTGCTGGCCCTCCGTCAGTCGGGCGGGACCGTGCACGTGCGCCTCGGCCCCGTCGACGGCACCCCCACCCCCACCACCGTGTCCCGTCCGCTGCTGGCGCAGGACACCGCCGAGCCGCTGGAGGTGGCGCGCGCCGCGTCCAACGGATTCTACTGGGCCGGCACCCCGCAGACCGCCCACGGCCTCGCCACCGAGGAGGTGCAGGTCGATTCGCCGGTGGGACAGATGCCCGCCTGGCTCGTGCGCCCCGACACCGCCGCCGGTTCGCTGCCGGGCGAGGCGGACACCTGGGCGATCCTCGTGCACGGGCACGGCTCCGCCCGCGGCGAGGCGCTGCGGGTGATCCCGTTGCTGCACCGCCTCGGGCTCACCAGCCTCGCGATCACCTACCGCAACGACTCCGGCGCCCCCGCCTCCGCGGACCGCATGCACCATCTCGGCGCCGAGGAGTGGGAGGACGCCGAGGCGGCGATCGAGTACGCGCTCGCCCACGGCGCGAAGCGCCTGCTGCTGGTGGGCTGGTCCATGGGCGGCGGGATCGTGCTGCGCACCTCCGTGCGCTCCGCTCACCGCGACAAGATCGCGGCGCTCGTGCTGGACTCCCCGGCCGTGGACTGGCAGGACATCCTCATCTACCACGCCACCGCGCTGAAGGCCCCGCCGCCCATGCGCCGCCTCGCGCTGTGGATGATGACCTCGCAGTTCGGTGCCCGAACGGTGCGGCTGCACGAGCCGCTCGCGCTGGACGAGATGACGCCCGCGTACTACGGCGAGCACCTGCGCCACCGCACCCTGCTCTTCCACGCCATGGACGACGCGACCGTGCCGCCCGCCCCGTCCCGCCACCTCGCGGGACTGCGCCCGGACCTCATCGAGTTCCAGCCCTTCGAGGGCGCCTCCCACACCCGGGAGTGGAACCGCGACCCGGCCCGCTACGAGCGCCTGCTGGTCGACTACCTCGTGGACGCGCTGGACCTGGACGTGGACCCCGCCTCGATCGAGGTGCCGGTGCGCGATCCCGGCGCGGCCCCGCTCGAGGGGTCGATCGGGCTGCGGCTCTGACGAGCACGCGGCAGTGACGAGCGCGCTGAGAGATCCGTCGCCGTCTCAGCCGCGCAGGTAGCGCGAGAGCGTCGCCGCCTCACCGAGCAGCAGCGAGTCCAGGCGCCAGGCCGTCTCGTGCGCGGCCCCGGCGAGCACCCGCGGGGACAGCCCGCCGACGGTGCGATGGGCGGTGGTGAAGCACAGCTCGTCCAGCACCCCCTCGGCGGCGAGGCGCCCGAGGGCGCTCGGCCCGCCCTCGGCCTGGATCCCGCGCATCCCCCGCGCGGCGAGGGCCTGCACCGCCTCGGCCGCGGTGTCGGCGACGATCACCTGATCCCGCGGCAGCCCGGAGCGGGCCGCGGCCTCGCGCGCCCCGTCGGACGCGGTGATCAGGAAGGTCGGCTGCTCGGCCTCGATGGAGCCCGGAAGGTCGCCGCTGCGGGACCAGATCGCGAGCGCCGGCCGGTCCGCTCCGCCCGGGCGGAGGGAGGGGCAGAGCAGGCTCTCCCGGCCGAGGGGCCGACGGTAATCCTCGCGCCTCACCGTCTCGGCGCCGACGAGGACCACGTCGGTCAGGGCCCGCAGCACCTGGAAGGCGAAGGAGTCGTCGGGGTCGTGGAGGGAGCCGGAGGTGCCGTCGGCCCCCGCGATCGCCCCGTCGATCGTGGTGGTCATCATCGCGCGCACATGGACGGCGCCGGACCCGTCGGTCGGCCCTTCGTCCGCGGGCAGGGGCGGGTAGGCGTAGAGCGCGGCGAGCAGGCGCGCGCCGTCGTCGTCCCGCGGCACGGTCAGCGGCGCGGGCAGGGGCGCGCCGTCGCGCAGGAGCAGATGCACGGGGACCTCCGGGAGGGTGCGGGGCCGACGGGGGCGAGGGCAGGGTGACGAGCGCGGGACCGCGGGGCGAGCGCGGGGCTGTGGGGCGACGACCGCCGCCCGCGTGTCCTCGATCATCGCGCACCGCCCGATCCCGCACCCGTCAGGCGCGCCCGGCACCGTGCCCCCTACACTGACCGGCGTGACCTACTCCCTCTGCGACCGCCGCCCCGAACCGACCCTCGAGCGGCTGCTCGCGGACCTGGTGCCGCCGCCGCGATTCGCGGAGGCACGGCTGGAGAACTACGTCCCCGACCCCGCGCATCCCTCCCAGGAGGAGGCCAAGCAGCGCGTCACCGCCTTTGCCGCGGAGATCGGTCGCCCACGCGGCGGCGGGTTCCTCTCCCGCCTGCGCGGCAAGCGCACCGAGGCCGCGCGCGGCATCTACCTCGACGGCGGCTTCGGGGTCGGCAAGACCCACCTGCTCACCTCGCTGTTCCACGCCGTGACCGGGGAGAAGGTGTACGGCACCTTCGTGGAGTACACGGACCTCGTGGGCGCGCTCGGCTTCCAGAAGGCGGTGGACCTGCTGGGGACCTCGCAGCTGGTGTGCATCGACGAGTTCGAGCTCGACGACCCCGGCGACACGCTGCTGATGACCCGGCTGATCCGGGAGCTGTCCGACCGCGGCGTCGCCATCGTCGCCACCTCCAACACCCTGCCGGACGCCCTCGGGGAGGGCCGCTTCGCCGCCCAGGACTTCCTGCGCGAGATCCAGGCGATGGCCGAGCGGTTCGAGGTGCTGCGCATCGACGGCGAGGACTATCGCCGCCGCGACGGGGTCACCGAGATCCGCACCCTGCCCGCCCCGGTCGTCGAGGAGCATGCCGCCGGGCAGCCCGGCGCGACCCTCGACGCCTTCGACGCGCTGCTCGCCCACCTCACGAAGGTCCACCCCTCGCGGTACGGGGCGCTCATCGACGACGTCGCCGCCGCGCACGTCACCGGCATGCACGGCCTGACCCACCACCACGACGCGCTGCGCTTCGTGGTCCTCGTGGACCGGCTCTACGACCGCGAGGTGCCGATGCTCGTCTCCCTCGCCGCGGATGGGGACGCCGCGCAGGAGGGCGTGCTCGAGGATCTGTTCTCCGCGGAGCTGCTGCGCAGCGGCTACCGCAAGAAGTACTTCCGGGCGCTCTCGCGCCTGGCCTCGCTCGCCAACGACGGCCGGGCGCTCGCCGGCTGACTCAGCCCTTCTCGACCCGCGCGCCGCGCAGCACTGCGGCGCCGGCACCGGTGAGGCGCAGCGCGCCGCCCTGCTGAACTGCGCCGCTCCTCGGAGCCGTGCCGCCCTGCGGAGCCGCGCCCTCGGCCGACGCGCGCGCCTCGGCGCCAGGAGCGACCTCGAGCGGGCCGAAGGAGGCGAGGACCTCGTCGGCCGAGAGCGCGGTGGCGACGGGACCCGGGCCGCGATGGGCGAGCACCGCGAGGTCCCCGCGGCGCAGCAGCACCGTCTCCTCGGCGAGCACCTCGACGCTCGTGCGGGCCAGATCGCCGCTGTGCAGCTCCGGCTCGTCGCGGCGCAGCGCGATCAGCGTCCGGTACCAGTCCAGGATCTCGCGGTGCCCGTCCGCGTCGCGCTCGGCCCAGCGCAGCATCGAGGCCTCGAAGGTGGAGGCCGCCTGCGGGTCCGGGACCTCGTCGCTCCAGCCCATGGCCGCGAACTCCTCCGCGCGGCCGGCGCTGACCAGCGGTCCGAGCTCCTCATCGTGGTCGGTGAAGAACGCGAACGGGGTCGAGGCCGCCCATTCCTCGCCCTGGAAGAGCATCGGGGTGCCCGGCCCGCCGAGGATCAGCGCGATCGCGGCGGCGTGCTGACCGGCGGTGAGGCCGTGGTGGACGCGGTCGCCGGTGGCGCGGTTGCCGACCTGGTCGTGATCCTGCAGGAAGGTGACGAAGGAGTGGCCGTCGTAGTCGGGGGACTCCGGGTCCACCGGCGCGCCCCACTCCTGGCCGCGGAAGGTCGAGTAGGTGCCCGCGTGCAGGAAGATCCGCTCGAGCACCGTGGCGAGCGCCTCGGTGCTCGCGAAGTCCTCGTAATAGCCCTGGTGCTCGCCGCTGATCCAGGTGTGCACGCCGTGATGGACGTCGTCCGCCCACTGCATGTCCATCCCGAGGCCGCCGCGGGCGGTGGGGGTGACGGTGGTGGGCTGGTTGCGGTCCGACTCGGCGATCAGGGTGAGGGTCCGGCCGGTCTCGTCCTCCCAGTCCGCGACCGTGTCCGCGAGCTCGGCGAGGAAGTGCCGCACCGAGTGGTCGCGCAGCTCGTGCACGGCGTCCAGGCGCAGACCATCCAGGCCGAAGTCCACCAGCCACTGGCGGGTGCTGGCGAGCAGGAAGTCGCGCACCTCGCGGGAGTCGGCCTGGTCGAGGTTCACAGCGGAGCCCCACGGGGTCTCGTGCTCGTCGGTGAAGTAGGGGCCGAACATGCCCAGGTAGTTCCCGGAGGGGCCGAGGTGGTTGTGGACCACGTCCAGCAGCACCGCGAGGCCCCGCTCGTGCGCGGCGCGGACGAAGCGGGCGAGCGCCGCGGGGCCGCCGTAGGCGTCGTGCACCGCGTACAGGCCCACACCGTCGTAGCCCCAGCCGTGGGAGCCCGGGAACGTGGCCAGCGGCATCAGCTCCACCGCGTCCACGCCGAGCTCCACGAGGGCGTCGAGGTGGTCGATCGCGGAGTCGAGGGTGCCGCCGTGGCCGTCCGGGCCCTCGGTGAAGGTGCCCACGTGCAGCTCGTAGAGCACGGCCCCGCGCAGGTCGGCGCCGTCCGCGAGGGGGAGCGGACCGCCCGCCGTGGCGACGAGCGCGGCCGGGTCGGCGACCTCGCTCTCCCCGTGCACGCCGTCCGGCTGGGACAGGGAGCGGGGATCGGGCAGCCACAGCTCGGAGCCCTCCAGGCGGAAGGCATAGCGGGCGCCGGGCACGGCCTCGAGGCCCTCGGCCTCGAACCAGCCTCCGCCCTGCGCGGACATCGGATGCTCCGCGCCGTCCACCCGCACCGTCACGGCGCTCGCGGCGGGCGCCCACAAACGGTAGCGGGAGCGGTCCACCGAGGTGATCTGCGAGGTGGGGCGGTCCGGGGTGCGGGAGTCCGGGGTGTGAGGGGCCGGGGTCATCGCTGCTCCTGCTCGTCGTCCTCGGTGTCGTGGAGCGTCCGAGCGTCCAGCGCCGGGATTGCTCCGGTGGGGGTGGTGTGGGAGCCGGCGCGCACCAGCAGTGCGACCGGCCAGTCGCGCAGCAGCGCGTCCAGCGCCACCATCCCGCCCTCGTGCTCGGCGCCGCTGAGGGTGTCGCGCCAGCGCCCCTCGGGCAGGGCGATCCAGTTCTCGCCCCAGCCGCCGCGCTGGGACAGGCCGTGGGCCAGGCGGGTCACCACGGTGATCACCTCGACCTGCTCCTCGCCGACCGCGCGTCCGAAGGCGACCGCGTGCCCGGTGGTGGTGGGCAGGGGACGGTAGGTCGCCTCGCGGCCCTGGAACAGGTCCGGCCGGTCGCGGCGCAGCACGAGGGCGCGGTGGGTGAGCCACAGCTTCTCGTCACCGATCCCCTCGGGGCCGGCGCCCTCGATCATCCGCGCCAGGCGTGCGGCGTGGGCGGCGTGGTCGACCTCGCGGCGGTTGTCCGGATCGACCAGGGACAGGTCCACGGTCTCGTTGCCCTGGTACACGTCGGGCACGCCCGGCATGGTCAGCTGCACGAGCTTCTGGCCGAGGATGGCGGTGCGCTGCACGGCGGCGGTGCGGCGGGTCCAGTCGGTGAGGATCCGCGCCACCTCCTCGTTCTCGAGCGCTCCGCGGCCCAGCTCCAGCACCTGCCGCTCGTACTCGGCGTCCTGCTCGGTCCAGGTGGTGTGGGACTTCGCCTCGCGCATTGCCTTGAGGAGATAGCCCTCCAGGCGCTCCGCGTCGAGCGGGGCGGCGCCGGAGCCGGGCAGCTCCCAGCAGGCGGCGAGGATCTGCCACAGCAGCAGCTCGATCGCGCCGTCCACCCGGTCCCCGCGCAGGGAGGCGGTCGCCCGGTCGAGGTCCTGGACCAGCAGCGCCCACTCCAACGGCTGCTCGGTGAGCACCGCGAGGCGGGCGCGCACGTCCTCGCTGCGCTTGGTGTCGTGGGTGGACAGGGTGGTCATCGCGTCCGGACGGGTGCGGAGCATGTACTGGGCGTGGTCGTGCAGCTCGTCGGGCTCGACCCCGATCCGGTCCGGGTCCGAGCCGACCTCGTTGACCGCCACGAACCGCGAGTAGCGATAGAAGGCGGTGTCCTCCAGGCCCTTGGCGTGCACGGGGCCGCAGGTCTGCGCGAAGCGCACCACGACCTCGTCGCGGTCGGCGGAGCGGGTGCGGCCGGCACTGCCCACCTCGTCCCCGCACACCAGCGCCACGACCAGCTCCAGGGTCGCCACCACGTCCTCGTCCTCGCCGAGCCGCATCCGGGCCCGGGCGGCGGCCTGCTCGATGACGGCGCGCTCGCCGCCGGGGGCGGGCTCGCCGGGGACGATGTAGGCGCGGTAGCGGTCCATCGAGCCCAGCAGCGCCACGACCACCTTCTGGATGTTGCGCCGGGTGGTGTCGCGCAGGCGGATGTCCTCCTGGCAGATGCGGTGGATGAGGGTAGTGAGCCGCTCGATCTCCGCCCACAGGCTCGTGGAGATGATGAGATCGGTGGACTCCTCGGCGACCTCCTCGAAGGGCCGCAGGTCGTCGGTGCGGCGCTGCCACAGATGGGTGAGGCCCAGCGCGCCGTGCGGGTCGTGGAACAGGCCCGCCACCCGCCACAGGGCGTCGTAGCCGGTGGTGCCGGCGCAGGGGAAGTCCCCGGGCAGGTGCTCCTCGCCCTCGAGGATCTTCTCCACCACGGTCCAGGCGCCGCCGGTGGCTCGCTCGAGATCGCGCAGGTAGCCCCGCGGATCGGCGAGCCCATCGGGATGGTCGATGCGGTAGCCGTCGATCACGCCCTCGCCCTGCAGACGCAGCAGCGTGGCGTGCGTGGCGTCGAAGACGCTCGGCAGCTCGACCCGCACCGCGGCGAGGGTGTCCACGTCGAAGAAGCGCCGGTAGTTCAGCTCCTCGTCGGAGACCTTCCAATAGGCCAGGCGGTACCACTGGCGGTCCAGCAGGTCCGCGAGACCCAGGTGCTCGGTCCCGGCGGCGACGGGCAGGACGTGGTCGTAGTAGCGCACCACGGTCTCCTCGCGCACCGACCCGTCGGCCTGCGGGATCCCCGCCGTGCCCATCGTGATCTCCCCGTCGGCCAGGACCGCGCCGATCGGGCGGCCCAGCACCGGGATCAGCACGGAGCGTTCGCCGGCCAGGTCGATGTCGAACCAGTCGGCGAAGGGGGAGTCCGGGCCGTCGCGCAGCACGGACCACAGGGCGCGGTTGTGCCAGATCGGGGTGGGAATCGCCATATGGTTGGGGACCACGTCGACGATCAGTCCCATGCCGTGCACGTGCGCGGTGTCCGCGAGGCGTCGCAGCGCCTCCTCCCCGCCGATCTCCTCGGAGATGCGGGTGTGATCGACCACGTCGTAGCCGTGGGTGGAGCCGGGGGAGGCCTGCAGCACGGGGGAGCAGAACACGTGCCCGACACCGAGACGGGCCAGGTAGGGGATCAGCTCCGCGGCGTCGTCGGCGGTGAATCCGGCGTGCAGCTGCAGGCGGTAGGTGGAGGTCGGGACGGGGCGCACGGCGCGCAGCGCGCCCGTGGTCGTGGCGGCCTCGCGGCTGCGGGGAGCGGGACCCCGCTCCCGCGTCGAGGCTCGGTGGCCGGGATCGGTGCTCACGGTCGGTGCTCTCCTGGATCGCTGGTGGGGATCGCTGGGTGCGGGCGTCGGGATCGACGGTCGTCGGCCGACGGGGACGGGCGGGCGGGAGACCCGGCGGACGAGCCCAGCCAGCCGACGGGCCCCGTCGGGCGACGGGCCCGGCCGGGCGACGCGCGGGATGATCCCGCGCGCCGCGGCCGACGGGGTCGGGCGGCAGGGTCAGGCGCGGATGGTGCGGTCGAGGTCCTCGCCGGGGCCGGCCTCCTCGTCGGACTCGATCGGGGGTCGCATGAGGATCAGCAGCGAGTGGCTGGGGCGGGTGACGCTCTGGCCCGCGTCCATCACGGTGCCCACGTCGATGGTGTCGCCGGTACCGAGCACGACCTCCCACTCCGTGCCGTACTCGGCGGGCGGGAGCACGAAGTCGACGTCGTTGCCGGAGGCGTTGAACATGACCAGTGCCGAGTCGTCCTCGATCCGCTCGCCGCGGGCGTTCGGCTCGGGGATCGCGGAGCCGTTGAGGAACATGGTCAGGCACTTGTTCTGCGCGTCGCCCCACTCCTCCTCGGTCATCGGCTCGCCGTCCGTACCCAGCCAGTCCACGTCCTTCAGCACCGAATCGGCGTCGTCGCGCACCACGCCCTGGAGGAAGCGGCGGCGGCGGAAGATCGGGTGCTCACGGCGCAGGGAGATCATGTGCTGGGTGAACCAGAGCATCTCCTCCTGGTGGTCGTCCAGCTCCCAGTCGATCCAGGAGAGCTCGTCGTCCTGGCAGTAGGTGTTGTTGTTGCCCTGCTGGGTGCGGCCCATCTCGTCGCCGTGCAGGATCATCGGCACGCCCTGGCTGAGCAGCAGCGTGGCCATGAGGTTCTTCGCGCGGCGCTTGCGCAGCGCGAGGATCGCCGGGTCGTCCGTGTCGCCCTCGACGCCCGAGTTCCAGGAGCGGTTGTGGCTCTCGCCGTCGTTGCCGCCCTCGAGGTTCGCCTCGTTGTGGCGCTCGTTGTAGGAGACGAGATCCCGCATGGTGAAGCCGTCATGGGCGGTGACGAAGTTGATCGACGCGATCGGGGTGCGACCGGTGTGCTGGTACAGGTCCGAGCTGCCGGCCAGACGCGAGGTGAAGTCCCCGATCTTGCCCGGCTCGGAGCGGTGGAAATCGCGCACAGTGTCGCGGTAGCGGCCGTTCCACTCCGACCACAGGGGCGGGAAGCCGCCCACCTGGTAGCCGCCCTCGCCGAGGTCCCACGGCTCGGCGATCAGCTTGACCTGGGAGATGATCGGATCCTGCTGGATGATGTCGAAGAAGGCCGAGAGTCGGTCGACCTCGTGCAGCTCGCGGGCCAGGGTGGAGGCCAGGTCGAAGCGGAAGCCGTCCACGTGCATCTCGGTGACCCAGTAGCGCAGCGAGTCCATGATCAGCTGCAGCACGTGCGGGGTGCGCATCAGCAGCGAGTTCCCGGTGCCGGTGGTGTCGTAGTAGTGGGCCTGGTCCCCCTCGACGAGCCGGTAGTACGACTTGTTGTCGATGCCGCGGAAGCACAGGGTGGGCCCGAGCTGGTTGCCCTCGGCGGTGTGGTTGTAGACCACGTCGAGGATGACCTCGATGTCCGCCTCGTGGAGGTTCTTCACCATCTGCTTGAACTCCTGGACCTGCTGGCCCAGCTCCCCGGAGTAGGAGTACTCGTTGTGCGGGGCGAAGAAGCCGATGGTGTTGTAGCCCCAGTAGTTGCGCAGGCCCTTCTCGACCAGGTGCCCGTCCTGGACGAACTGATGGACCGGCATGAGCTCGATCGCCGTGACCCCCAGCTCCTTGAGGTGCTCGATGATCGCCGGATGTCCCATCGCGACGTAGGTGCCTCGGATCGACTCGTCGATGTCCGGGTGCAGCATCGTCATACCCTTGACGTGGGCCTCGTAGATGACGGTCTCGTGGTACTCGTGGGCCGGCGGATGGTCGTTGCCCCAGTCGAAGAAGGGCGAGACCACGACCGAGTGCATGGTGTGCTCGGCCGAGTCGTCGGTGTTGCGCAGCTCCGGGTTCTCGAAGTCGTAGCTGTACAGGGAGGGGTGGTTGCTGGCCATCCCGGCGATCGCCTTCGCGTACGGGTCCAGCAGCAGCTTCGAGGGATCGCAGCGGTGTCCGTTCGCCGGGTCGAAGGGGCCGTGCACGCGGTAGCCGTAGCGCTGCCCCGGCTGCACCGCGGGCAGGTACACGTGCCACACGTAGGCGTCGACCTCGGTGACCTCGATGCGGCGCTCCGAGCCGTCCTCGTCGAAGAGGCACAGCTCGACGCGCTCGGCCGCCTCGGAGAACAGGGCGAAGTTCGTGCCCGAGCCGTCGAAGGTGGCGCCGAGGGGATACGACTTTCCAGTCCAGATCTGCATGGCCCCAGAGTAGTCGGCTTGCCCGGGAACGAGTGCAGAGTGCCCAGTACATGCGGTCGGGGGTTGCGGAGGCCTCGCAGGGGGGGGTGTCCCTATGTTCTGAGTCAAGCCGCAAGAGCGGCCGGCTCGGGGGTCGGGGTGGTGGTCGGGGGCTGGTAGTAGGTGCCGTCGCGGAGCATCGCGAAGATGACGTTGCAGCGGCGGCGGGCCAGGCAGATCACGGCGGCGTTGTGGCGCTTGCCCTCGGCGCGTTTGCGATCGTAGTAGGCCTTGGAGATCGGGTCCGAGTGAGAGGCGACCCAGGCGGAGTAGAACAGCGCGTTCTTCAACCGCTTGTTGCCTGAACGTGCGGGGAACTCTCCGCGGATCGAGGTGCCGGATCTTCGTGTGACCGGCGCGATTCCGGCATAGGCCGCGAGGTGGCCTGGGGTCTCAAACGCGGAGGCGTCGCCGATGGTCAGGAGGATCTGGGCGGCGGTCTTGATGCCGATCCCCGGCATGCTCATCAAGACCGAGGCGAGAGGGAAGTCCTCCAGCATGGTCTCGACCTCCCTCGCCACGGTCGCCCGCTGCTCCTTCAGCTCCTTCACCTGACCAGCGACTCTGGGAATCACGAGTTCCACTGCCGCGGTCGCTGGCACGATCACGGTCTGCTCACCCAGCGCGGTGAAGATCTGGTCGATCAGCACTTCGGGGTCACGGCGCGAATGGGCCCGAGCGAACCGTAGAACCCTGCTCCTGCCTGCACTCTTGAGCCCGGTCGGGCCGCCGAACTTCTCCAGCAGGTCCAGCACGAGCCCGGTCGAGAGGGTCCCGCCGACGAAGACTCGCTCGAGCGCGGGATGAATCTGCGTGAGCAGAGACCGGATCCGGTTCAGCGCCCGCGTGGTCTCGTGGGCGAGGTCCTCGTCGAACCCGGCGAGGACCTTCAGAGCGGAGAGGACGTCGCTGTCGCGGTCGACCTGTCGGAGGGTGTGGGGCATGGTCCGGGCCATGTCAGCGATGATGAACGCGTCCCGCGCGTCGGTCTTTGACCTGCCCGGATAGAGGTCTGCGGCCTTCCGCATCGCCAGGCCCGGCAGGTAGGCGACGGAGCAGCCGACCTCGCGGGCGACCGCGATCGGCAACGCTCCGATGGTGTTGGGCTGATCGACCACCATCAGCACTTCACCGTGGTTCTGCAGCTGGGTGAACAGCACGCGGAGCTCGGACTCGTCCTGCGGGAGAGGCTTGTCGAACAGCTTGTTCCCGGCGGGATCAAGCGCGCAGGCATGATGGCTGCTCTTCCCGACGTCGAGGCCGACGACGACCGCGAATCGTGTGTCCATGATGCTGTCCTTCCCTGGAGCATCATTGCTGGTCGCAGTCTTGACACCCGGTGCCGGCACCCACGTTACGAAGAGACCTCAGAAATGCTGGGCCGTGTCCCTATCAGCGGTCAACGCGTGTCTCTCGACCGGGCGGCAACACCCCCCGGACCATTGATGGCAGGGCAACAAAGCCATACCCGGCCGAGCGACCAGACCCCGTCCATCGGGGTGCTCACAAGGTAACGGGGAGGATCGGGCGCGAGAGGCGGGTGGGAGCGTCTCGGGAGCGACCCGGGAACGACCCGCGTACGACGAAGGCCCCGGCAGGAGCCGGGGCCTCGTGGGTGGTGGGCGATACTGGGATCGAACCAGTGACCTCTTCCGTGTCAGGGAAGCGCGCTACCGCTGCGCCAATCGCCCGATGCGCCGGAGCGCGGGGGTGGGATGGAGCGGACAACCGGACTCGAACCGGCGACCCTCACCTTGGCAAGGTGATGCTCTACCAACTGAGCTATGTCCGCACATCGGCCAGGCCGACGAAGGAATACCTTAGGCGGGTCCGAGCCTCCGTGCAAATACTGGAGGCTCTCAGTGTCCGAGGTCACGGCGGAGGTTGCAGTGTCGGGCGCGGCGGCGGTTGCGGGGGAAGAGGAGAGCGGTGGCGCGGACCTGTGCGCGCTCACGGTCGATGTCGGGCGACACATCGATCGTGAGGGCGCACAACTCGGGTGGGTGCACGGTCCGGGAGGGTGGACGACTCGGGCGCACGATTCAGGTGCCGGCGCGGTGGTGGTGGCGGGAGCGGTCGCGGAGCTCGGGTCCGGATGTCCGGCGTCGGGGGCTTCCGGTAAGTGTGGGGGCCTGCGCGGATCCAGGGGTGTCCGGGCGGGCGCGGGGCTGCGGCACCCCTCGGAAGGCGAGGGGGATGCAGGTCACACCCGCTCAGGGCGCGAGCACCCCATCGGACCATGTAAGCTTCTTCGAGTCCGATCGAGAGAGCGGACATCACCCCCAGGGCGATTGGCGCAGGGGTAGCGCGCTTCCTTCACACGGAAGAGGTCACTGGTTCGATCCCAGTATCGCCCACGGCAGGATCTTCGGATCCCTGTCCTGCGGACATAGCTCAGTTGGTAGAGCATCACCTTGCCAAGGTGAGGGTCGCCGGTTCGAGTCCGGTTGTCCGCTCCCGGGGAGCGGCGCTCCCGACATCACGTCGGGGGCGCTGTTCCGTATGATGCGCACGCATCATCCGGTGGGTTGGCCGAGTGGTCAGGCAACGGCCTGCAAAGCCGTGTACACGGGTTCGAATCCCGTACCCACCTCCACGGCACCCCAGGGTGCCGCCCGGGCGATTGGCGCAGCGGTAGCGCGCTTCCCTGACACGGAAGAGGTCACTGGTTCGAACCCAGTATCGCCCACCGAGAGCACGGGCCCCGGTCTTCGGATCGGGGCCCTTCGTGTGCGCGATGCCGGGCCTTTCCCCTTTCTTCCTCTTCCCTCCGCGCCGCCGGATGCGTAGGGTCGGCGCCGAGCTGGCGATCAATCGATTGATCGGTTGTGGAGCCCACGCGCACCGAGGCGCGGGGCGAACAGGGCGCCGGCCGTCGTACTCGAGGAGGAGTAGACATGACCCATGACCTCTCACGCCGAGGGCTGCTGCGAGCCGCCGGGATCGGGACCGTGATCGCCGCCGGAGCCGCCGGGACCGGGGGAGCCGCGCGGGCTGCCGGCGACGGATCGCTCCGCGCGGTCTATCACCTCACCCCGTCATCCGGCTGGCTGTGCGACGTGCAGCGGCCGATCGTGGTGGACGGGGAGACCCTCGTTTACCACCTCCATGCCGCGGAGACCGCGGGGCCCGGCGGCTGGGACC
Source organism: Brachybacterium aquaticum (assembly GCF_014204755.1). Lineage (NCBI taxonomy): Bacteria > Bacillati > Actinomycetota > Actinomycetes > Micrococcales > Dermabacteraceae > Brachybacterium > Brachybacterium aquaticum. The sequence goes on along the minus strand of NZ_JACHLZ010000001.1, from coordinate 1,674,872 downwards.
TCGCCACGACACGGGACGGCGTCACCTTCGAGCATCACGGCCCCGTGCTCCCGATCGAAGGGGTCGAGCCGGTGTGGAGCGGCTCCGCGGTCGTCGACGCGGATGGCGGCGCCGGGTACGGCGACGGCGCCGTGATCGCGCTCGCCACCCGCCTGCCCGAGGGGGAGGTCGGCCGGCAGCAGCAGTACCTCTACCGGTCCGTCGACGGCGGGCGCAGCTTCACGCGCGAGGCGGAGCCGGTCATCCCCAACGTCGACGCGGAGACCGCCGAGAACCCGCAGGAGCTCGAGAACGCCGCCTGGTTCCGCGACCCGAAGGTCGAGTGGGACCCCGACCGCCAGGAGTGGGTGTGCGTGATCGGCCGGCAGCGCTATGCCGCGATGTACACGAGCACGGATCTCCACGCGTGGCAGCTGCGCCGCAACTTCGACTACCTCGTCGATCCCGCGACCGACACGGACCTCGGCGGCATCGAGTGCCCCGACCTGTTCCGCATGCGCGCCGATGACGGCACCGTCCACTGGGTCATCGGCGGCAGCATGGACGGCCATGCCGCCGGCGAGCCCATGACCTTCGCCTACTGGGTCGGGGACTGGGACGGCGAGCTGTTCACGCCGGCGTCGCGCACGCCGCAGTGGCTCGACCACGGCTACGACTGGTACTCCGCCGTGACCTGGCCCGATGAGCAGGACCCACTCGGCGTGCGGCGGGCGATCGCCTGGATGAACAACTGGAAGTACGCCAAGCGCGAGGTCCCGACCTCCGCGAGCGACGGCTACAACGGCCAGGCCTCGATCGTGCGCGAGCTCCGGCTGCGCCGCGAGGCGGACGGCCGGTACGCGCTCGTGAGCACCCCGCTCCCCGCGATCGCGGCCGGGGGAGGGGAGGCGGTCGTGCTCTCCGCGCGCGACGTCACGGGCGTGACGCCGGTGCCCGAGCTCGCCGGTACGGCCTACCTGCTCGAGATCGAGATGAGCTGGGACGAGGCGACGAACGTGGGCGTCTCCGTCGGCTGCAGCGCCGACGGCACCCGGCGCGTGAACATCGGGGTCCACCGCGATTACGTCTACCTGGACCGCGGCCCGGCGGATCGCGAGGAGTGCTCCTTCGGGGAGTTCCGGGAGTCCCGCGCCCCGCAGGACCCGGCCGCGCGCAGCGTGCGGCTGCAGGTGTTCGTGGACCGTCAGAGCGTCGAGGTCTTCGTGAACGAAGGGCACGTCGTGCTCTCGCAGCAGGTCTACTTCCGCGAGGGGGACGAGGGGGTCGCCCTCTACGCCGACGGCGGACCGGCCCGGGTGGCCACGCTGCGCATGACCCCGCTCTGAGCCGCGCCGCGGCGTGACGACCCCGGTGCCCGCCCGACGGCGGGGCCGGGGTCGTCCCGTCCCCGCCCGCGATCCGCGCCCGTGATGGCGCACTCGGACACGCCGTCCTGACCTGCATCGCTCCGTGCCGAGGACGGGTCCTCGATGCTCTGCGCAAAACCGATTTTGCGCAGGTGCTTGCGTCGGGGTGCTCCCGGGGCCTACTGTGACGTCCGCAACGCTAAATCGGTTTTGCAGGGTGGGTGACCACCGAGGTCGACGACGACGTGGAGGGAGGTCGTGATGACGCGCATCCGTCTCGCCGATGTGGCACGAGCCGCCGGCGTCTCGCCCTCCACGGCCTCCCTCGCCCTCAACGGCGCCGAGGCGCGACTCGCCGAGGGCACCCGGGAGCTGGTCCTGCGCACCGCGGCGGAGATCGGGTACCGACCCAACTCCGTGGCCCGCGCGCTCCGCACCCGGCGCACGCGCACGGTCGGGATGGTCCTTGACCAGATCGCGACCACCCCCTTCGCCGGCCTCATGGTCAAGGGCGCGCAGGACGCGGCCCGGGCGCGCGGCAGCATGCTCCTGCTCGTCGACGCCGATGCCGATCGACAGGTGGAGCGCGAGGCGATCAGCACGCTCGTCGACCGCCAGGTCGATGCCCTGGTCCTCGCCTGCATGTGGCACCGGGAGATCACCGTCCCCGAGCTGCCCGTGCGGACGGTCCTCCTCAACTGCCGGGCGCGCGGCGACGCCCGCCCGGCCGTCGTGCCCGACGAGCGGCAGGGTGCCCGCCTCGCCACGACCGCCCTGCTCGAGGCCGGACATCGCCGCATCGCCTACATCGACGCCCAGCCCGACCTCGTCGCCTCGCCCCTCCGCCGGGAGGCCTTCCTCGCGACGATGCGCGGGGCGGGAGCGCGCGTGGACCCCGCTTGGGTGCGCAGCGCTCCGATCGGGCCCGCCGGCGGGGACGTGCTCGCGGACCTGCTCTCGCTCCCCTCGACGGCCCGGCCCACCGCGGTGTTCTGCTTCAACGACCGGATCGCGAGCGGCGTGTTCGCCCTCGCGCGTCGTCGCGGTCTCTCGGTGCCGCGGGACCTGTCCGTCGTCGGATTCGACGACCAGCCCTTCCTCGCCTCGGATCTCGATCCCGGGCTCACCACGGTCGCCCTGCCCCACGACGCGATGGGCCGATGGGCGATCGGACGCGCCCTCGACGACCGTGACGGGCCCCGGGCCCGTGAGGGCGAGGACCCCGTCCACCTCATGCCGTGCCGGCTGGTCACCCGATCGACGATCGGGCCGCCCGGGCACGACCCCTGACCGACCCCTCGGACCACCGCAGCACCCACCACCCCCTCGAAAGGAATCAACGATGATCGCTTCGCAGAACCGTCTCACCCGCCGCACCCTGCTCGGCGCCGCCCTGGCAGCCGGCGTCGGCTCCGCCGCCGTCGGCTGCGCCCGCGCCGGCACCACCTCGTCCTCCGACTCCGACGGAGGCCGCACCAAGATCACCATGTGGACCCACTCCGCCGGCAACGAGGGCGAGCTCGCCGTGTACAAGCAGCTCATCGCCGACTTCAACGCCTCGCAGGAGCAGTACGAGGTCGTCCAGGAGTCCTTCCCGCAGGAGTCCTACAACGACGCGATCACCGCGGCGGCGACCGCCGGTGACCTGCCCGTCCTCCTGGACATGGACGGTCCCGTCATGCCGAACTGGGCGTGGGCGGGCTACATCCAGCCCCTCGGCCTCGACGCGAAGATCACCGACTCGCTGCTCACGACCGCCGTGGGGACCTGGAAGGACGAGATCTACTCCGCCGGCTACTGGGACGCGGCGCTCGCGATCTTCGCCCGCCGCTCCGTGCTCGAAAAGAACGGGATCCGGATCCCCACCCTCGACGAGCCGTGGCCGATCGACGAGTTCACCTCCGCCTTGGAGACCCTCAAGGGCGCCGGCTACGACACGCCGCTGGACATCGGTGCGGAGGACACCGGCGAGTGGTGGCCCTACGCCTACAGCCCCATGCTCCAGAGCGCGGGCGGCGACCTCCTGGACCGCGACACCCTGCTCTCGGCGGACGGGCTGCTCAACGGTCCCGAGGCCGTCACCTTCTTCACCTGGTTCCAGGAGGCCTTCGCGAAGGGCTACTGCTCCAACTCCGGCACGATCGGGAACCAGGAGTTCGCCGACGACAAGGCCGCGCTCGCCTACACCGGCTCCTGGAACGCCAAGGCGGCGCTCGACACCGTGGGAGAGGACCTGCTGATCCTGCCCCCGCCGGACTTCGGCACCGGCGCGAAGATCGGCGGCGGCTCGTGGCAGTGGGGCATCTCCTCCGCCGCGACCGGCGCCCAGCTCGAGGGTGCTCGCGCCTACCTGGAGTTCTCCTTCCAGGACAAGTACCTCGTCGCCTTCTCCGACAGCCAGATCGTCATCCCGGCGACCGATTCCGCCCGTCAGGCCTCGACGTACTTCGGCGCCGACGGTGCGCTGGTGCCCTTCGCGGAGCTCTCCGCCTCGGCCGCGGTGCTGCGCCCGGCCACCCCCGCCTACGCCACGATCTCGACGACCTTCGAGACCGCCGCGAAGGACATCATGAGCGGCGCCGACATCCAGAGCACCCTCGATACGGCCGTGGCCGACATCGATGCCAACATCTCCAGCAACGACGGGTACGGCGCCTCGAGCTGACCGTCCCCTCAGGCGGCCCGGGAGCGCCGCGAGCGCTCCCGGGCCAGGAAGGCATCCATGTCGCACACCCTCACCCGCCCCGCCGTCGCGGAGGCCCCGGCCCGGCCGCGTCGCTCGCGCGCCACCCGCCGCGAGCGGGGCGTCGGACTCTCGATGGTCGCCCCGGCCGTGATCCTGCTGCTCCTGTTCCTCGTGGTCCCCGCACTGCTCGGGCTGGGGCTCTCCTTCACCAACGCGCGCCTGATCTCACCCGAGGCCCCGCGGTTCGTCGGCCTCGACAACTTCGTGCGTGCCTTCACCTCGGACCCCACCTTCGTCGCCTCGGTGCGCAACACCGTGGTCTTCGCCCTGTTTATCGTCCCCTTCCAGGCCGGGCTCGGGCTCGTCCTGGCGATCCTGGTCAACCAGAAGATCCGCGGCGCGACCGCCTTCCGCGTCATCTTCTTCGCGCCGGTGGTCACCTCGATCGTGGTCGTCTCCGTGCTGTGGAAGTTCCTCTACCAGAAGGAGGGGCTCGTCAACGCCGCGATCGACTGGGTGACCTTCGGCGCATGGTCCGGAGCGGACTGGCTGAACAATCCCTCGACCGCCCTCGGCGCGATCATCGTGCTGTCGATCTGGCAGGCGGTCGGCTTCCACATGCTCATCTGGCTCTCGGGCCTGCAGACCATCTCGGAGGAGCTCTACGAGGCGGCCCGCATGGACGGCGCCGGCCTGTGGCGCCAGTTCACCGCGGTCACCTGGCCCGGGCTGCGGTCCACCCGAGTGTTCGTCCTGATCCAGATCACGATCGCCGCGCTGAGCCTCTTCGTCCAGGTGGACGTCATGACCCAGGGCGGGCCCATGAACTCCACCACCACCCTCGTCTACCACGCCGTGCGGCAGGGCTTCCGCAACCAGGAGACCGGCTACGGATCGGCACTGTCGCTGATCTTCTTCGCCGCCGTGATCCTCGTGACCCTGCTCCAGGCCTACCTCACCCGCAACAAGGAGAGTGAGCGCTGATGTCCGCACCGGTCCTCCCCACCACCGACCCCGCCCCCTCCCCCGCCGCGCGCCGGGACGCCGCGGAGCCCGCTCGACGTCCCCGCGGGCAGCGGGGAGGGCGCCGCCGACGCACCGTCCTGACCTACGTGCTGCTCGGCATCCTCGGTGCGTTCTTCCTGTTCCCGCTAGTGTTCATGTTCGTCTCGAGCCTCAAGCCCGACGCGCAGATCCTCCAGGACCTCTCCTCGTGGCGCGCCTTCCTGCCGATCGGCGACGTGAGCCTCGGGAACTACGACAAGATCTTCGACCGCGTCCCGGTGTGGCGGTTCCTGGCCAACTCGGTGATCGTCACCGTGGTGACCGTCGTGGCGGGGCTCTTCGTCAACTCGCTCGCCGGCTTCGCGCTGTCCCGCCTGACCTGGCGGGGGCGCGGGCTCGTGCTCGGCTTCGTCCTGGCCACCCTGGTCGTGCCCTTCGAGACCATCGCGGTGCCGATGGTGTACTGGGTCTCGAAGCTGCCCACGCTGGGGCTCGAGAACGGGGTCCTGGTCTACGACTTCGGCTGGCTGAACTCCTACAAGGTGCAGATCGTCCCGTTCGTCGCGAACGCGTTCTCCATCTTCCTGTTCACCCAGTACTTCTCCACGATCCCGCGGTCGATCGACGAGGCCGCCCGCATCGACGGCGCGAGCTGGTTCACGATCTACCGCCGCATCGCGATGCCGCTCTCGGGGCCGGCGATCGCGACGGTCGCGATCCTCAGCTTCCTCGCCGCCTGGAACCAGTACCTCTGGCCGCTCATGGTGGTCCAGCAGGAGCAGCTGCGTCCCGTCATGGTGGGGATGCAGTACTTCTTCCAGCTCAACACCGCCTGGGGCGAGGTCATGGCCTACACGTCGCTCATCACGATCCCCGTCCTGCTCGTGTTCCTGGTCTTCCAGCGCCAGTTCATCGCCTCCGTGGCCGCGAGCGGGGTGAAGGGCTGATGCTCGCACTGCGCGACTCATGGGTATGGGACTTCTGGTTCGCCGACGACGGCGAAACGCACCACCTCTTCTTCCTCTACGCGTCCCGGGCGCTCCACGACCCCGAGCGGCGCCACTACCGGGCGCAGGTGGGCCACGCGGTCTCCGACGATCTCGTGACCTGGACCAGGATCGAGGACGCCCTCGTCCGGGCGGACCCCGGGGCCTGGGACGACCTCGCCACCTGGACCGGGTCGACCGTCCGCGGGGACGACGGGCTCTGGTACCTCTTCTACACGGGCTCCACGCTCGCCGCGGACGGCGCGAACGTGCAGCGCATCGGCGCGGCCGCCTCGAAGGACCTGCTGCGCTTCGAGCGGCTGGGCGAGGACCCGCTGCTGGCCGCGGATCCCGCGCGCCACGAGGTCCTCGCCGACGGCACCTGGCACGACGAGGCGTTCCGCGACCCGTGGGTGCTCCGCGACCCGGACGGCGAGGGCTGGCACATGCTCGTCACCGCCCGCGCCCGCGACGGCGCCGTCGACGACCGCGGGGTGCTGGCACACGCCACGAGCCCGGACCTGCGCACGTGGACGCACGCCGATCCCCTCACCGCTCCGGGGGAGGGCTTCGCCCAGCTCGAGGTCCCTCAGGTCGAGGAGGTGGAGGGCCGATGGTTCCTCGTCTTCTCCTGCCTCGACGTCGACACCTCGGCGGCCATGCAGACGACCGGGGCCACGGGAGGGGTCTGGGCCGCACCGGCCGACGGGCCCCTGGGACCGTTCCACCTCGACCGCGTCCACGCCCTCACCGACCGCTCGCTCTACAGCGGCCGTCTGGTCCGGGACCGGGAGGGGGATTGGCAGCTCATGGCCTTCCACCACGACGGCGAGGACGGCGGGTTCGTCGGCACGATCAGCGATCCGATGCCAGTGACGGTCCGCGAGGGACGGCTGGTGGTCGTGCCGCCCGCCGCCGGGTGAACCGATCACGACGGCGCGCGGTGCCCTAGGCTGGCGGGCACCGCGCGCCGACGTGCACGCAGGGCCGCAGAGCAGCGAGGGAGAGGTGCGATGGCACGCGTGAGAATGGCCGACGTGGCCCGCGAGGCGGGCGTCTCGGTCTCCACGGTGTCCCTCGCGCTCTCCGGAGCCCCCTCCCGCATCCCCGAGGCGACGCGGGACATCGTCCGCCGCACGGCGGCCGAGATCGGCTACCGGCCGAACTCCCTCGCCCGCGGCCTGCGCACGCGCCGCACCGACACGATCGGCCTGGTCTCCGACCAGATCGCGACCACCCCCTTCGCCGGGTTGATGCTGCGCGGCGCGCAGCAGGCCGCGCGCGAGGCCGGCAGGATCCTGCTGCTGGTCGACACCGAGGGCGACGTCGAGGCGGAGACCGAGGCGATCCGCGCGCTCGCCGATCACCAGGTCGACACGATGATCTACGCGAGCATGTGGCATCGCGAGGTCGATCGGCCCGCGGCGCTGCCCCCGGGCACCGTCTTCCTCGACTGCGTCCCGCGCGGCGGCGGTCCCGCCGTGGTGCCGGACGAGACCCAGGGCGCCGGGCTCGCCATGGCGGAGCTGCTCGGAGCGGGCCACACCCGCATCGGCTACGTCGGCGCCGACGAGGTGCTCCACCCCGAGGTGCCGGCCGCTGCGGGGCTGCGGCGCACCGCGTACCGCTCCGCCTTGGAGAGCGCCGGCATCGCCCCCGGCCCCGCGCTCGAGGCGCAGGGCGCCATCTCCGCCCCCGGCGGCCGCGCGGCCGCGACGACCCTGCTCGACCGCCCGGAGGGCGAGCGGCCCACGGCGCTGTTCTGCTTCAACGACCGCATGGCGGCGGGCGCGATCGCCGCCGCCCGCGCTCACGGTCTCGAGATCCCCGCGGACGTGTCGATCGTCGGCTTCGACGATCAACCCTCGCTCGCGGCGGACCTCGATCCGCCGCTGACGACCATCGCGCTCCCGCACCTGGAGATGGGCGCGTGGGCCGTACGCACCGCCGTGCGCCTGCTCGAGGCGGAGGAGACGGGAGCGGAGGAGGGGACCACGCTGATCCCCTGCGCCCTCGTGCGTCGCGGGACCGTCGCCGCGCCCACCGCCCGCTGATCCGCTCGTCGACGCCCGTCGCGAGGACGGCGGCGACGCCGAACACGATGCGGTCCCGGCCCTGGGTGTGCTTCCGTCTGCGCCGTGGCTTCGCGTCGCGGAGATCGACGAGGAGCTCCTTGGTCGAATGTGTGTTCTGACTCACGGGGGCCGTCGCCTCGGGCGGCCGCGATCGGGGATCGGCCGGAGGAGGGACGACTCCTTCCTGGGGTCGGGGATGTCGGTCCTGGCCACCATGGCGGCGGCCGAAACGGTCAGAACCGGCGAATAGGCAGGTCGGTTCGGTCCGGGGCATGTCTGACGTGCACCGATTCACCCCGGAGGGGTGATCCCGGTCTGATTGCCCTGGGCGTGGTGAGGTCCCCGTCGGCCCGGATCGGGGTCGTGGTCGGAGACGGTTCCCCGATACCATCGGCCGCGGAGCCGGCATCGTCGGCCGGCTCGACCCGCACAGCAAGGAGCATCCCGTGGCCCAGATCGCCATCACCCTCGACGGATCACCCCAGCAGATCGAGGAGGGGACCACGGGCACCGCCCTCTTCGAGGGCACCGTCTCGATCATCGCGCTGCGCCTCGACGGCGAGCTGCGCGACCTCGACACCGTGCTCTCCGACGGCCAGGCCGTCGAGGGCGTGGACATCTCGAGCCCCGACGGCCTGGCGATCCTGCGCCACAGCACCGCCCACGTGCTCGCCCAGGCGGTGCAGAAGATCAACCCCGAGGCGAAGCTCGGCATCGGCCCGCCCGTCACCGACGGCTTCTACTACGACTTCGACGTCGCCGAACCCTTCACCCCCGAGTCCCTCAAGGCGCTCGAGAAGGAGATGACCCGGATCGTCAAGTCCGGGCAGCGGTTCGTGCGCCGCGAGATCACCGACGACGCCGCCCGCGCGGAGGAGGCCGCCGAGCCGTACAAGCTCGAGCTCATCGGCCTGAAGTCCACCGCCGACGACGCCGCCGAGGGCGCCAGCGTCGAAGTGGGCGAGGGCGGCCTGACCATGTACGACAACGTGGACAAGAAGGGCAGCACGGTCTGGACCGATCTGTGCCGCGGCCCCCACCTGCCCAGCACGAAGCTCATCGGCAACGGCTTCGCCCTCACCCGCTCCGCCGCCGCCTACTGGCGCGGCAGCGAGAAGAACCCGATGCTGCAGCGCGTGTACGGCACCGCCTGGCCCACCAAGGAGGAGCTGCGCGCCTACCAGGAGCGCGTGGCCGAGGCCGAGCGGCGCGACCACCGCCGCCTGGGCAGCGAGCTGGACCTGTTCTCCTTCCCGGACGAGATCGGCTCCGGGCTGCCCGTGTTCCACCCCAAGGGCGCCATGATCAAGATGGAGATGGAGGACTACTCGCGCCGCCGCCACGTGGCGGCCGGCTACTCCTTCGTCTCCACCCCGCACATCACGAAGAAGAACCTCTTCGAGACCTCCAAGCACCTCGAGTGGTACGCGGACGGCATGTACCCCGCCATGCACATGGACGAGGAGGTGGACGCGGACGGCCACGTCACCAAGCAGGGCCAGGACTACTACCTCAAGCCCATGAACTGCCCGATGCACAACCTCGTCTACCGCTCCCGGGGCCGCTCCTACCGCGAGCTGCCGCTGCGGCTGTTCGAGTTCGGCAGCGTGTACCGCTACGAGAAGTCCGGCGTGGTGCACGGGCTCACCCGTGCCCGCGGCTTCACCCAGGACGACGCCCACATCTACACCACCCGCGAGCAGATGAAGGAGGAGCTCGGCTCGCTGCTGGGCTTCGTGCTGGACCTGCTGCGCGACTACGGGCTGGACGACTTCTACCTGGAGCTCTCCACCCGCGACCCCGAGAAGTCGGTGGGCGACGACGCCACCTGGGAGGAGGCCACCCGCACCCTCGAGGAGGTCGCCACCGCCTCCGGCCTCGAGCTGGTGCCGGATCCGGGCGGCGCCGCCTTCTACGGGCCGAAGATCTCCGTCCAGGCGAAGGACGCGATCGGCCGCACCTGGCAGCTGTCCACCATCCAGCTGGACTTCTTCGAGCCCGAGCTGTTCGAGCTCGAGTACACCGCTCCCGACGGCTCCCGGCAGCGTCCGGTGATGATCCACCGCGCCCTGTTCGGCTCCATCGAGCGCTTCTTCGGCGTGCTGCTGGAGCACTACGCCGGTGCGTTCCCGGTGTGGCTGGCCCCGGTGCAGGTGGTGGGCATCCCCGTCGCCGCCGAGTACCTGCCCTACCTCGAGGAGGTCGCGGCGAAGCTGCGCGCGCACGGCGTGCGGGTGGAGGTCGACTCCTCGGACGACCGCATGCAGAAGAAGATCCGCACGCACACCAAGGAGAAGGTGCCCTACCTCCTCATCGCCGGCGGCGAGGACCAGGCCGCGGGCGCCGTCTCCTTCCGCATGCGCGACGGCTCCCAGGACAACGGCATCCCCGTGGACGAGGCGGTCGAGCGGATCGTCGCGGCGATCAGGGACAAGGTGCAGGTGTGAGCACGCCTGAGGCACGACCGGCGGGGCCGTCGGCCGACTGGGCTCGCGCCGACGTCGCGACCTCCGCGGTCGGCGGCCCGTCGGCCGGGGGGGTCCCGGCCGACGGGCCCTCCCGGATCGAGGACGCCCGCGACCTGGTGGGCGTCCCCGATGACACCCAGCGGCTGTGGACCCCGCACCGCATGGCCTACATCGGCGGGGAGAACAAGCCGAAGGACCCCGACGACGGCGAGCAGTGCCCGTTCTGCGCGGCACCCGGCAAGGACGACGAGGACGCCCTGATCGTCCACCGGGGCGAGGTGGCCTACGTGGTCCTGAACCTCTACCCGTACAACGCCGGCCACCTGCTGGTGTGCCCGTACCGCCACGTCGCCGACTACACCGACCTCGACGACGCCGAGGTGCGGGAGGTCGCCGAGCTCACCCGCACGGCGATGCGCGTGATCCGCGAGGTCTCGCATCCGGCGGGCTTCAACCTGGGCATTAACCAGGGCCCGGTCGCCGGGGCCGGCATCGCCGCGCACCTGCACCAGCACGTGGTGCCGCGCTGGCAGGGCGATGCGAACTTCCTGCCCATCGTCGGCCGCACCAAGGCGGTCCCGCTCCTGCTGGCGGACACCCGGCGGATGTACGCCGAGGCGTGGCCGGCCCCCGAGGGGCCCTGAGCTAGCATGGCCGAGGCGCCGAGGGGAGCGCGGCGGGCACGGCCCGCCCGCCCCGGCGCGGGCCGCACGGACCGGGGGAGAGGCAGGGCGTCGCTGTGATGAGCACGATCGGAGCTCCGCCGCGCCCTGCGTCGCCGCCGCCCGGGGGAGACCCCCGTGTCCCGCACCCTGCGCGAGGGAGCTACGGGTACGACGTGGCGCGGGTCGACCCCCGCGCCCCCGGACGCCTCGGCCCGGGGACCCCGCCGCCCGCGAAGCCCCGTCGGCGCTGGGTGCGCTGGCTGCTGCTGGCCCTGTCCCTGCTCGGCCTCGCGATCTCCGCCGCGGTGCTGTACTTCTTCGTCATCCTGCCGCTCGGCTTCGGGACCTCGCTGGTCGCCTTCACCGCCGCCCTCGTGCCGGTCGCGATCGTGTTCTCGGCCGTGTGGTGGATCGACCGCTACACCCCGCAGCCGCGGATGTCCCTGGTCTACGCCTTCGCCTGGGGCGCGATCGGCTCGGTGCTGCTGACGCTGTGGTTCGGCGGGTTCTTCGACCTGTGGATCTCCCCGGAGGACGAGACCTCGCTGGTGGACACCTTCCTCGGTGCGGTCGTGCAGGCGCCGGTCGTCGAGGAGTCGATGAAGAGCCTGGGCCTCGCCCTGCTGCTCCTGCGCGGGCGCCGCTTCATCGCCGGCCCCATCGACGGGGTGGTCTACGCGGCGCTCATCGCCGGGGGCTTCGCCTTCACCGAGAACATCCTCTACTTCGGCAGCTCCTTCCATCAGGCGCAGGCCGCCGGTGAGGTCGACGTGTTCTGGCAGACCTTCTTCCTGCGCGGCGTCCTCTCCCCCTTCGCGCACGTGTCCTTCACGGCACTGTGCGGGCTCGGCCTCGGGATCGCCGCCGAGCGGCGCTCCCTGATGCTCTACTTCGGGCTCGGCCTCGGCGGGCTGTCCCTCGGCATGGTCCTGCACGCCCTGTGGAACGGCTCCACCTTCTTCCTGCCGGTGGACCCCGAGGCGCCCATGGCCGGGTTCCTGCGCTACTACGTCACCGTCCAGGTACCGATCTTCCTGCTGCTGGTGGGGATCGTGCTCTTCCTGAGGCTGCGGGAGAAGCGGATCTTGCGCCGCCAGCTCTCCGAGTACGGGCGCGCGGGCTGGTTCTCCCCGGACGAGGTGGAGATGCTCGTGTCCATGCGCCGCCGCCGGAAGGCCGAGAAATGGGCTGGCGCGCACGGCGCCGTTGCCCGGATGGGCATGCGCGACCTGATCCGCTCGGCCATCTCGCTGGGCATGGAGCGCCACAGCGTGCTCTTCGCGAAGCCGACGGTGAGGACCCGCGCCCGCGAGCGCGAGCTGCTCGAGCGAATCACGGCCGATCGCCGCCTCGTCGGCGCGCTCACGGAGCCCGTCGTCCGGATGTGACGCGGGTCGTGCCGGAGGCCCGACGAGCACCTTCCGCCCTGCCCCTACAATGGTGCGGCGATCCGCCACCCCATGGCGGACGATCGGGAGGAGAGAGATGTCCGGGCACTCCAAGTGGGCGACCACCAAGCACAAGAAGGCCGTCATCGATGCCAAGCGCGGCAAGCTGTTCGCCAAGCTGATCAAGAACATCGAGGTGGCGGCGCGCATGGGCGGCCCCGACCCGGCAGGCAACCCCACCCTCTACGACGCCATCCAGAAGGCGAAGAAGACCTCCGTCCCCAATGACAACATCGACCGCGCCGTCAAGCGCGGCGGCGGCCTCGACGGCGGCGGCGTCGACTACGAGACCCTGATGTACGAGGGCTACGCCCCCGGCGGGGTCGCGATCCTGGTCGAGTGCCTCACCGACAACAAGAATCGCGCCGTCTCCGAGGTGCGCCTGGCCTTCAACCGCAACGGCGGCAACATGGCCGACTCCGGCTCGGTGTCCTACCTCTTCGAGCGCCGCGGCGTGGTCACGGTCTCCAAGGAGGGCAACACCGAGGACGACCTGCTCGAGGTGGTCCTCGACGCCGGTGCCGAGGAGATCACCGACGAGGGGGAGACCTTCGAGATCCTCTCCGCCGCGACCGACGTGGTCGCCGTGCGCACCGCCCTCCAGGAGGCGGGCATCGACTACGAGAGCGCCGAGGCGCAGTTCGTGCCGACCATGCGCACCCCCGTCGACCTCGACGGCGCCCAGAAGGCGCTGCGCCTGATCGACGCGCTCGAGGACAGCGACGACGTGCAGGCCGTGTACTCCAACCTCGACATCCCCGCGGACGTCGAGGCGCAGCTCGCCGACGCGGAGTGACGCCCCGCGCCCTCTGACCACCGCACCGCCCCGCACGCCGGGGTGCTGTGCACGCCGGCCCCGGCGCGCCGCAAGGTGCCCTGGGGCCGCGCGGCACCGTCGGCCGCGGCGACCCTGCCCGCCGACGCATCCCGCCCGCGCGGCGGGGGAGAGGAGCACCGATGGCGACGCTGCGCGTGCTAGGGGTCGACCCGGGCCTGACCCGCTGCGGGATCGGGGTCGTCGACGCCCTCGGCGGCCGCCGCGCCCGCCTGGTCCACGCCGACGTGATCCGCTCCGCCTCCGAGGATCCGCTGGACCAGCGCCTGCTGACCATCGCCCGCGGACTGCGCGAGGCGCTGGAGGGCTACGGACCGGACGCCGTCGCCGTCGAGCGCGTGTTCAGCCAGGCCAACATCTCCACCGTCATGGGCACCGCGCAGGTCTCCGGGATCGCGCTGCTCGAGGCGGCGGAGCGGGGGATCCCCGTCGCCCTGCACACCCCCTCCGAGGTGAAGGCCGCCGTCACCGGCAACGGACGGGCGGACAAGAAGCAGATCCAGACCATGCTCGTGAAGCTGCTGGGACTGGATGCGGCCCCCCAGCCCGCCGACGCCTCCGACGCCGTCGCGATCGCCCTCACCCAGCTGTGGCGCGGCGGGGGACCGGTGGCGCTGGACGCCACCGGCGGTGCCCGCACCAGCGCCCAGGCCGTGTGGGCCCGGGCCGAGCGCGAGGCACGACGCGCCCGGGAGCGCTCCACCTCCCGCCAGTGATCGAACAGGTGTTCTAGGCTGGTGCCGTGATCGCATCCCTGACCGGGCGGGTCGTCCGCCTCGACCTCGACGCCCTCGTGCTCGAGGTGGCCGGCATCGGCTACCTCGTGCGCACCACGCCGCAGGCCCTGGCCGCCACCCGCCACGGCGCGGAGCTCACGCTCCACACCGAGCTCGTGGTCCGCGAGGACTCCCTGACCCTGTACGGCTTCCCGCTGCCCGAGGAGGCCGAGACCTTCCGCATCGTCCAGTCCGTCTCCGGCATCGGGCCGCGCACGGCCCTGGCCGTGCTCGCGGTGCTCGATCCGGAGGAGCTGCGCCGCGCCGTCGCCGAGCAGGACGTCAAGGCCATCACCCGCACCCCCGGCATCGGCCCCAAGGTGGCCGGCCGCATGCTCCTGGAGCTCGGCGGGAAGCTGCCCGCCCCGCATGCCACGTCGGCCGCGCCCTCGAGCGCGGGCCCGGCCGCGAGCGTCGGCGGTCCGGACGCGGATGTCGTCGAGGCCCTCGTGGGCCTCGGCTGGGCCGAGAAGGCCGCGCTCGGCGCGGTCGAGAAGGCGCGGGCCGACGGGGGAGAGGACCTCGACGCCGCCGCCCTCCTGCGCGCCGCGCTGCGCAGCCTCGGGGGCCACCGATGAGTCTGCACGACGAGGAGTTCGACGAGCAGGGGTTCGACGGGCAGGGGGTCGACGGGCAGGGGGTCGACGGGGACGGGCGTCCCGAGTCGCTCACCAGCCCCGAGTCCCTGCCGCCCGAGCGCACCGCCGAGGCGGCACTGCGCCCGAAGCGGCTGTCCGAGTTCGTGGGCCAGCAGGTGGTCCGCGACCAGCTCTCGCTGGTGCTGGACGCCGCCGCCGCCCGCGGTCGCGCCCCGGAGCACATGCTGCTGTCCGGTCCGCCCGGGCTCGGCAAGACGACGCTCGCCATGATCATCGCCGCGGAGCTGTCCGCGCCGCTGCGCATCACCTCCGGCCCCGCGATCCAGCACGCCGGCGACCTCGCCGCGATCCTCTCCTCGCTCGACGAGGGGGAGGTGCTGTTCATCGACGAGATCCACCGCCTCGCCCGCCCCGCCGAGGAGATGCTCTACATCGCCATGGAGGACTTCCGGGTCGACGTGGTGGTGGGCAAGGGCGTGGGCGCGACGTCCATCCCGCTGGACCTGCCCCCGTTTACCGTGGTCGGCGCGACCACCCGGGCGGGCCTGCTGCCCGCTCCGCTGCGCGACCGCTTCGGCTTCATCGGCCACCTCGACTTCTATGCTCCGCACGAGCTGGAGGAGGTGGTGCGCCGCTCCGCCGTGCGTCTCGAGGTCGACCTCGAGGAGCGGGCCGCGGTGGAGATCGCCTCCCGCTCCCGGGGCACGCCCCGCATCGCCAACCGTCTCCTGCGCCGCGTGCGCGACTGGGCGCAGGTGCGCGGCAGCGGCACCCTGGACCTCCCCGCCGCGCAGGAGGCCCTGCGCGTGTACGAGGTGGACCAGAGAGGACTGGACCGGCTGGACCGCGCGGTGCTCGCCGCGCTGTGCGGCCGCTTCGCCGGGGGACCGGTGGGGCTGTCGACCCTCGCCGTCGCCGTCGGCGAGGAGACCGAGACGGTCGAGACCATGGTCGAGCCGTACCTGGTGCGCGAGGGCTTCCTCCTGCGCACCCCGCGCGGCCGCGCCGCCGCCCCCGCGGCCTGGGAGCACCTGGGCCTGGAGCCGCCGGCCGGCCCCGAGGGCGCCGCGCCCATGCTCGGGCGGTTCTGAGCCTCGGGCGGTGCTGAGTCTCGGGCGGTTCTGAGTCTCCCCGGGGGCTGAGCCGGGAACGGTCCCCAGCAAGCGCGCCGATGGGCCTGCGGCACATGTCTCCCCTGGGAGGCCGGTCAGGGCACGGCGGGTACAGTGGTGCGGTCAGTCGTGTCCGCGGCAGGCCGGCCGGGTGCGCGAGCACGCGCGACGGTGCTGCCCGCAGAGAGGAAATCCGTGGAACTCCTTCCCATCCTGCTCATCTTCGCCGTCATGATGCTGCCCCTGCTGCTGCTGTCGAACCGCCAGCGCAAGATGCAGCAGAAGCAGATGGAGCTGGTCAAGCAGCTCGGCGTCGGCGACGAGGTGCGCACCCACTCCGGGTTCTACGGTCTGATCGTCGAGGAGTACGAGGACATCGTCGTGCTCGAGTCGGAGGACGGCAGCCAGACCAAGTGGGCCCGCCAGGCCATCGCCATGGCCGTCGAGCCCACCACCGGGCCGGTCGTGGACGGCGAGCTCTCCGAGCTCGAGGATGCCCCGCAGGACGGCGAGCTCGCCGACGACTCCTTCGACTCCCGCACCGTCGACGGCGAGCAGGACCGCTTCGCGCAGGACCGCGCCGAGCAGGACCGCTTCGAGCAGAACCGCGGCACCGTCCCCGGTGTCACCGTCGCCGATGACGACCCCCGCGGCGACGAGCAGCCCCGCGAGCGCTGAGCTCGCGTGCTCTGACCCTCCGCGACGCGGGCCCTCGGTGACCCGCGCCCTCTCCCCGAATCCGCCGTCCTGAGGAACACCCCACCATGCCCGCACGTCGCATCGCCCTCGCGGCCCTCGCCGTGCTGATCCTGCTGCTGGGCGGCGGGATCGGTGCCGGGACCCAGTGGGGCGGATGGCAGCCCGCCCCCAAGCTCGCCCTCGACCTCGAGGGCGGCACCCAGGTCATCCTCCAGGCGCAGTCCCGTGACGGCTCGGCGATCGACGCCTCCGCCATGGAGCAGGCGCGCCAGATCATGAGCCAGCGCATCAACGCGATGGGCGTGGCGGAGACCGAGATCACCGTGCAGGGCGGCACGAACATCGTCATCGACGTGCCCGGACAGCTGGACCAGCAGACGGCCGCCGCGATCCGCCAGACCGCCGCGATGTCCTTCCGCCCGGTGCTCGGCGTCGTCGCCCCGGAGGGGACCGGCGAGCCCCTGCCGTCCGACGGCGGCGGGGACGCCTCCGACGGCGGAGGCGACACCACCGGGGAGTCCTCGTCGGCCCCCGCCGACCCCTCCCAGCAGCTCTTCGACGGCCTGATCAGCGAGGACTCCTCCCTCGCCCCGGCGCCCGCGCCGGCTGAGGGCGAGCTGGCCTACCCGGCCTGGTCGCTGGACTGGCTGACCCCTGACGTCCAGACCGAGCTGATGAACGCCGACTGCGTCGACCCGGGCGCCCAGCATGAGCGAGCCTCCGCCGCTGCGCCGGACGAGGCGATCGTCGCCTGCGCGCCGGACGGCAGCGCGAAGTACCTCCTCGGCCCCGAGGTCGTCGCCGGCGCCGGGATCGCGGACGCCTCCGTCGCCTCGGACGTCACCCCCACCGGTCAGCCCACCGGCTACTACGTGGTGAACATGCGCTTCACCGACGTCGCCTCGCAGTCCTTCTCGGACATGACCTCGGCGCTCTACAACGGCGAGGGCGCCTCCGACGCCTTCGCGATCGTGCTGGACGGCGTGGTCATCTCCGCACCCCAGGTGCAGGAGCCCTCGCCGGGCGGCGAGGCCTCGATCTCGGGCAACTTCAGCCAGGAGCAGGCGACCCAGCTCGCCGACCAGCTCCGCTTCGGTGCGCTGCCGCTGCAGTTCGAGGTCGCCTCCGAGCAGCAGATCTCCGCCACCCTCGGCGCCGACCAGCTCGAGATGGGTCTGATCGCGGGCCTGATCGGCCTGGCGCTCGTGGTGCTGTACGCCTTCGCCCAGTACCGGGCGCTGTCGATCGTGACCACTTCGAGCCTGCTGATCATGGGTCTGCTGACCTATGGCACCCTCACCGTGCTCTCGAACATTCCCGAGATCGGCTACCGCCTCTCGCTCGCGGGCGTGGTGGGCCTGATCGTCGCGATCGCCTTCACCGCGGACTCGTTCATCGTCTACTTCGAGCGCGTGCGCGACGAGATCCGCGAGGGCCGGGGCATCGCCGCGGCTGTCGACCACGGCTGGGACCGCGCCAAGCGCACCATCCTCGCCTCCGACTCGGTGAACCTGATCGCCGCGATCGTGCTGTACGTGCTCTCCACCGGCGGCGTGCGCGGCTTCGCCTTCGTGCTGGGCCTGACCACGGTGCTCGACCTCGTGGTCGTGTTCCTGTTCACCCATCCGATGCTGCAGGCCCTCGTGCGCACGCGCTTCTTCGGCAAGGGCCACCCTTGGAGCGGCCTGGACCCGGCGCGGCTGGACCGCGACGTCCCCGCCTACGCCGGCCGCGGCCGCGTGCGCACGGGCGACGAGCGGGGCCGACGCGGCCTGCGCCGCAGCGGTGACGAGTCCGCCGAGCCCGCGCGCGAGCCGATCGCCGTGCGCCGCGCCCGTGAGGCCCGCGAGGCCGCCGAGCGCGAGGCGGCGCAGAACGGTCGGGCGGAGAACAGCCGGGCCGGGAACACCGGTGACGACACCGAGGAGCAGAGCCGATGACCGCCACCTTCGCCAAGTTCGGCAACGACCTCCACGCCGGTCACCGGATCCTGCCGCTGGTCTCCCGCCGGCGCACCTGGTACCTGGCCAGCATCATCGTGGTGCTGATCCTCAGCACCCTCGCCGTGGTGCGCGGGCTGAACCTCGGCATCGAGTTCACCGGCGGGTCCGAGTTCCAGATCGCGGGTGTGGCCGACACCGAGCAGACCTCCGCCCGCGAGGTGGTGCGCGAGCACCTGCCCGACAACGAGCCCAAGATCACCCAGCTCGGCGCCGACACCCTGCGCGTGCAGACGGAGGAGCTGGACTCCACCGAGACCGCAGCCCTCGCCGAGGACCTCGCAGCCGCCTACGACGTCTCGCCCGAGGCGATCTCCACCTCCTACATCGGCCCGGTGTGGAGCGGCGACGTCACCCAGAAGATGGCCCGCGGCGTGATCGTCTTCCTCGTGCTCGTCGCGACGATGATGGCGCTGTACTTCCGCAACCTGAAGTCCTCGCTCGCGGCGATGGTCGCGCTGCTGCACGACATGATCCTCACCGCGGCCGTGTACGGCGTGGTGGGCTTCGAGATCACCCCCGGCACCGTGATCGGCTTCCTCACCGTCATGGGCTACTCGCTGTACGACACGATCGTCGTGTTCGACAAGGTCCGTGAGAACACCGCCGACCTCACCTCGCAGCGACGGCGCACGTTCGCGGACCTCGTCGAGCTCGCCGCGAACCAGACCCTGGTCCGCTCGATCAACACCTCGATAGTGGCGCTGCTGCCGATCGGCTCTATCCTCGCCATCGGCGCGTTCCTGCTGGGCGCCGGCACGCTCAAGGACATCTCGCTGGCCCTGTTCATCGGCATCCTCGCCGGCACCTACTCCTCGATCTTCCTCGCCCCGGGCGTCCTGGTGGACCTGCGCAAGCGCGAGCCCGAGATCAAGGAGCACACCGCCTCCGTGCTGCGCGCGCGGCGCGGCGGGGCCGACGGCGCGCTCGCTCCGGCCGGCGCGTCGGCCGACGAGGGCCGGGCCGACGAGGGCCGGGCCGACGAGGACCGGGCCGACGGGCGCCGGGACGACGCGTCCGAGGACGCGTTCGACGATGATCTCGACGACGATCTCGAGGACGGCCTCGACGCAGGGCGGGAGGACCCGGCCGAGGGGACCGCCGCGTCGGCCCGCTCCGCAGCTTCCCCCCGACCCGTCCGGCAGCAGCCGCGACGGACCACTCGACGCCGACGCACCGGCAGGTGAGGACCATGATGACCGCTCCGCAGCACCCCGCCGAGCCGCTTCCCACGGCCGCTGAGATCGACGCCCTGCGCACCAGCCACATCACCGAGTACCCGGACTTCCCCACCCCCGGCGTGCTGTTCCGCGACATCACCCCGCTGCTGCGCGACGCCGCGGCGCTGCGCGCGGTGATCCGCTGGTGGACGACCCTGTTGCCCGAGGGGATCGAGTACGTGGTGGGCACCGAGGCGCGCGGCTTCGTGCTCGGCGCGCCGCTCGCCTACGAGCTCGGTGCCGGGTTCATCCCGGTGCGCAAGGCAGGCAAGCTTCCCGGCCGCCCCGCGGGCCTGAAGTACGACCTCGAGTACGGCAGCGCCGAGATCCAGATCCCGGAGAACTCCCTGCCGGCCGGAGCACGCACCCTCGTGGTCGACGACCTGCTCGCCACCGGCGGCACGGCTGCGGCGACGATCGAGCTGACCCGACGCTTCGACGTGGAGCTGCTGGGCGCCTCCTTCCTCATCGAGCTCGAGGGGCTCGGCGGCCGGGACCAGCTGCCCGGCGTGCCGCTCAGCGCGGTCTGGACCCTCTGAGCCCGGAACCGCTGAGCCTGCACACGCTGAGCCCGGAACCGCGGGCGCTGCGCGGAGTGCGTCCGCGCCCGCGGCGGACCGTGCCGTGGCACCGGTGACCCGCGCGTAGACTGGGGCCTTCCATCCAGGGAGGTGTGCATGCAGGAGCATCCCGTATCCGAGACCGCCGGGCGAGGACTCACGCCGGCGGACCCCGAGCTGCGCCCTCCTGCCGTGCCGCCCGCCGCAGCGACTCCCGCTGCCGCCTCCGCCGGCTCCGCACCGGCCGCCTCCCCGCGCACCCCCGCCCCGGCGCGCACGCCCTCGCCCGCTCCGCGGCGCAGCCGCTCCCGGCTGTCCTTCTTCTCCCCGCGCTCCGGCTCCGCCGTGGACCCGCTGCTGGCCCCGCTGCTGGAGACCATGGCGGCGGTCAGCCCGAAGGAGAACCTCGAGATCGTGCGGCAGGCGTACGCCGTCGCCGAGCGCGCCCACCGCGGCCAGACCCGCAAGAGCGGCGACCCGTACATCACCCACCCGGTATCGGTCGCCACGATCCTCGCCGAGCTCGGCTCCCCGGCGGACGTCGTCGCCGCGGCGCTGCTGCACGACACCGTCGAGGACACCGACTACTCCCTGGACCAGCTGCGCCGCGAGTTCGGCGAGGTCATCGCTGTGATGGTCGACGGCGTCACCAAGCTGGACAAGGTCACCTACGGCGAAGCCGCCCAGGCCGAGACCGTGCGCAAGATGATCGTGGCGATGAGCCGCGACGTGCGCGTGCTGCTGATCAAGCTCGCCGACCGCCTCCACAACGCCCGCACCTGGAAGTACGTGCCGGCCGCCTCCGCCGAGCGCAAGGCCAAGGAGACCCTCGAGATCTACGCGCCGCTCGCGCACCGACTGGGCCTGAACACCATGAAGTGGGAGCTGGAGGACCGCTCCTTCCAGGTGCTCTACCCCAAGGTGTACGAGGAGATCGTCTCGCTCGTCGCCCAGCACGCCCCGGCCCGCGAGCAGTACCTCTCCACCGTCTCCAGCCAGATCAACGAGGACCTGCGCAAGGCGAGGATCAAGGCCGAGGTCACCGGCCGACCCAAGCACTACTACTCGATCTACCAGAAGATGATCGTGCGCGGCCGCGACTTCTCCGACATCTACGACCTGGTCGGGGTGCGGGTGCTCGTGGACACGGTGCGGGACTGCTACGCCGTGCTCGGCACGCTCCATGCCCGCTGGTCGCCGGTGCAGGGCCGGTTCAAGGACTACATCGCCCTGCCCAAGTTCAACCTCTACCAGTCGCTGCACACCACGGTGATCGGTCCCACCGGCAAGCCGGTGGAGATCCAGATCCGCACCCGGGAGATGCACCGCCGGGCCGAGTACGGAGTCGCCGCGCACTGGAAATACAAGGCGATGGCCGGCTCCCAGGGCGGGGGCGAGACCGCGTCGATCACCAACGACGCCGCGTGGCTGCGACAGCTGATGGACTGGCAGAAGGAGACCACCGACTCGGGGGAGTTCCTGGACTCGCTGCGCTTCGAGATCAACACGCAGGAGGTGTACGTCTTCACCCCGAAGGGGGACGTGCTCGCCCTGCCGCAGGGCTCCACCCCGGTGGACTTCGCGTACTCGGTGCACACCGAGGTGGGTCACCGCACCATCGGCGCGCGTGTGAACGGGCGTCTGGTCTCGCTGGAGTCGACCCTGTCGACCGGCGACGTGGTCGAGGTGTTCACCTCGAAGTCCCCCGAGGCGGGACCCAGCCGCGACTGGCTCGGGTTCGTGAAGTCCCCGCGGGCGCGCTCCAAGATCCGCCAGTGGTTCTCCAAGGAGCGCCGCGAGGAGGCGCTCGAGCGGGGCAAGGAGGAGCTCGCCAAAGCGATCCGCCGCCAGGACCTGCCGATGCGGCGCCTGCTCACGCACGACACCCTCGCCACCGTCGCCTCGGACCTGAACCTCTCCTCGGTCGATGCGCTGTACACCTCGATCGGCGAGGGCCACACCGGCGCCCAGCACGTCGTCGAGAAGCTGCGCGCCTCATTCGGCGGCTCCGACGGGGCCGAGGAGGATCTCGCCGAGATCACACTGCCCTCCAAGGTCCGTCCGCGGGCGAGCCGCGCGGAACGGCACACCTCGGAGACCGATCAGGGGGTCATCGTCGAGGGCCACTCCGACCTGTGGGTGAAGCTCGCCAAATGCTGCGCCCCGGTGCCGGGCGACCCGATCATCGGGTTCATCACCCGCGGCTCCGGGATCTCGGTGCACCACACCAGCTGCTCCAACGCCCAGCAGCTCCAGGAGCAGCAGCCCGATCGCATGGTCGAGGTGAAGTGGTCCGGGCGCCACAGCACCGCCTATCTCGTGCACATCAAGGTCGAGGCGCTGGACCGGCCCCGCCTGCTCACCGACCTGGCGCTGGTGATCTCCGAGCAGCAGGTGAATCTGCACTCGGCCTCCGCGCAGTCGAACACCGATCGCCTGGCCATGACGTTCTTCTCCTTCGAGCTCGCCGAGCCGTCCCACCTCCAGGCCGTGCTCGCCCAGGTGCGGCGCGTCGAGGGGGTCTACGACGTCTACCGGGTGACGGCCGACGGCAAGCCCGTCGGCGCAGGGGCACCGCTCACCGCGAGCTGAGGCCCGCCACCAGGCGCTGGGGCCGGCCCGAGGGCACGTCCTGGTCGCGGATCAGTCGAGGACGCCCTGCCACGTCCCAGGCCGTCACCTGCGGCCACCGCCTCTGAGGGGGCCACTGCTCCTCGTCCTCGAGGATGCGCTCCAGCCTCTCCCTGGCGGCGTGCACCCCCGGATGGCGGTACATCCCCTCCAGCGAGGCGGCGATCTCGCCCTCCTCCACGAGGGCAGCCTCGATCAGGGCGCGCAGCAGAGCTCCTGCGAGCGGCTCCGGGGCGAAGCGCAGAAGGTCGGTGGCGGTGCGCCGCGGCGTGGTCACCGGGGCCCCGCCGAGGGTGTCGATCTCCCCGGGGGCGAGCCGTGCATGGCGCAGCACGACTCCCGCCACGCGCCCGCGGTGGGCGGGGGAGAGCAGCTCGAGCGGCAGTGACGGATGCCCGCCCAGGAGCACCCAGGCGGCGGAGGTCCCGGAGACCACGTGATGGGACTGCAGGTGCTCGCCGAGCGCGCAGCCGATCGCGAGGGCCCGCTCCACCGCGCTGCCCAGCAGGTCCGGGGGCAGGAAGACGCCGGGCAGGATCCGCACCACGACCCCGTCGGCGAGCATCCCCACCGTCGTCGGCGTCTCCTCGAGGCGCTCGAGATGGGCGCCGATCCCGACGGCGATCTCGGCGGCATGATGCGACCAGGCCGCGCACAGGCCGATCGAGCGCAGCGGGGCGACCGCGGCGGGGCCGACGGGGCCGGTCTCTGCCGGGCCGAGGAACGGCGGGTCTGTGGCGCGAGGGTCCGTGACGTTCATCACCCGACCGTACCGCTGCACAGCGCCCCGCCGGTCCGTTGTGGACGGGCGGGGCGCTGTGGAGGGTAGGTCGCGGGAGGTCGGGCGGCTCAGCCCAGGTCGCGGGCGGAGCGCTCGATGACGGCCAGCCACTCCTTGCGGGCTTCGAGCGCGGCCTCGGCCTCGGCGATCTTCTTCGGATCGCCGCCGGCGCGGGCCTTCTCGAGCGCCTCTTCGTACGAGGCGATCGCGGAGTGCAGCTGCGAGGACGCGCCCTCGACGCGGGCCTTGGTCCGCGGATCGGTGCGGCGCCACTCGGCCTGCTCGGCGTCCTTCACCGCCCGCTCCACGGCGCGGAGGCGGTCGTCGACGCGGCGCATGTCCCCGCGCGGCACCTTGCCGGCCTCCTCCCAGCGGTCCTGGACCGAGCGCAGCGCCTTCTTCGCGCCCTCGAGGTCCGTGCCCGGGTCGATGGCCTCAGCCTCGACCAGCAGGGCCTCCTTGGCCTCGAGGTTCTTGCGCTGCTCCGCCTCTGTCTCGTGGAGGTCGGCGTTGCGGGCCTGGAAGAACGCGTCCTGGGCGGCCTTGAACCGCTTCCACTGGGCGTCGTCCTTCTTGCGGCTGCCGCGCGGGGCATTGCGCCACTCGTCCATGAGGTCCTTGTAGGCGCGGACCGTGGGGCCCCAGTCGGTGGAGTCCTGCATCGCCTCGGCGCGGGCGATCAGCTCCTCCTTGACCTTGGCGGCCTCGCCGTGGCGCTCGTCGAGCTGGGAGAAGAACTGCTTGCGCATGCGGTCGAAGGAGGCGCGGGCCGTCGAGAGCCGCTTCCACAGCGCCTCCTCGGTGGGCCGGTCCAGGGCGACGTCCTCGGACTGCATCTGCTTCCAGGTCGGCACCATCTGGCGCATGGTCTCCCCGGCGCTCTTCCAGGAGAGCTGCTCGGGATCGGTGGCGACCAGCGCCTCGATGGACTCCACGAACTCGGTGCGGCGCTGGGTCGCGGCCTCGCGACCCTCGGCCCGCTTCGCCTCGAGGGCGCGGATCTTCTCCTTGGCCTGCTCGCGCAGCTCGGCCGCGCGAGCGCGCAGCGCCGGGATGTCGCCGACGACCTGCGGCTCCTTCATGTTCTTGCGCAGGTTCTCGAGCAGACGGTTGAGCTCGTTCTGGGTGTGCTCGGGAGCGTTCAGCGTGGTCTGGGTGAGATCCAGGAACGCGACCAGGTCCAGATAGGCCTTCGCGAAGGGCTCGAGCGCCGCGTCGTGGTCCGCCTCGGTGGACGTGCCGATGGTGCGCACCTGGGTGCCGTCCTGCACGGTGACGGAGCCGTCCTCGGCGACCGCACCGAAGGCCTTCGCCGCGGCGATCTGCTCGGGGTCGTACTCGGTGACCGGCGGGGCGACCGGCAGCAGCGCGGCACTGGGCTTCTTCGCGGCGAGCGCGGCGGGGGAGGGCGCGGCCGGGCGGGGGCGCGGCGCGCCGGGAGCGCGCGGGGTCGGCTTCGCGGCGGCGGGCGCCGCCTCTGCGGGTGCGGCTTCAGCGGGCGCGGAATTGGCCGACGCGGACTCCTCGTCGGAACCGGCCGACGGAGTCGCGTCGGCCGCAGGCGCTTCCTCGGTCGCGGGCGCTTCCTCCGCCGCGGGAACCTCGTCGGCCGCGGGAGCTTCGTCGGCCGCCTCCTCGGGCGCCGGGCTCTGGGGGGCCGGGTCCGCGACCGGGTCGGAGGACTGCGCGACGGCGGCCTCGTCGCTCGGCGCGGTCGCCGGGTCGGCGGGGGTCGAGGCGGGGAGGGGAGTCTCGGACTCGCTCACGGTGAGCTCCTTCGAAGGGATCCGCTGCAGGGCGGGACACTGCCGCCACAGGGCGGCCGGGCAATTTGCGGCGGCCGTCCCGGGTGTCGGGTCGACCACGTCACGGAACTCTACAGCGGCGCGGCCGCAGGGATCGCCCGGTCCGTCGTCGGCGAGCGGCGGGGGCGGCCGTCCACGCGGCCCGCACGGGACGGGGGATAATGGCTCCCGGCCCTGCCGACGACCCAGAAGGAAGTGCACCGCATGGCGAAGATCGCCGCCCTGTCAGGATTCCCGGAGTGGCTGCCCGCAGAGCGCCTCGTCGAGCAGCACGTGATCGACGTGTTCCGGGAGGTCGCCGAGCTGCACGGGTTCTCCGGCATCGAGACGCGCGCGGTCGAGCCGCTCGAGCAGATGCTGCGCAAGGGCGAGATCGACAAGGAGGTGTACGTCCTGCGGCGCCTGCATGCGGAGGACGACGCCGACGGCGAGAGCAGCGATCCCTCGCGCACGCTCGGCCTGCACTTCGACCTCACCGTCCCGCTCGCGCGGTACGTGCTCGAGCACCAGAACGACCTCGCCTTCCCGCTGCGCCGCTTCCAGATCCAGAAGGTGTGGCGCGGCGAGCGCCCCCAGGACGGCCGCTTCCGCGAGTTCTACCAGGCCGATCTCGACGTGATCGGCCAGGACACCCTCCCGGGCCACATCGAGGCCGAGGTCGCGGTGGTCATGGCCGAGATCCTCGACCGTCTGCCGTTGCCCGCCTTCACCATCCATGCCAACACCCGGCGCCTGTCCGAGGGGTTCTTCCGCTCCCTCGGGCTCGAGGACAATGCGGCCGTGCTGCGCAGCCTCGACAAGCTCCCCAAGATCGGGGCCGACGCCGTGCGCGCCCTGCTGCGCGAGGAGGCCGGCGCGAGCGAGGAGCAGGCCGAGGCCGCCCTCGCCTTCGCCTCCATCCGCACCCGTGACGCCTCCTTCGCCGACCAGGTCCGGGCGCTCGGCGGCAACGGCGAGATGGTCGAGCAGGGCATCGCCGAGCTCACCGCCGTCATCGAGCGCGTCGAGGCCGCGGTCCCGGGCGTGGTCGTCGCGGACCTGTCCATCGCCCGAGGTCTGGATTACTACACCGGCACCGTCTTCGAGACCTTCGTGACCGGCCACGAGTCCCTCGGCTCGATCTGCTCCGGCGGCCGCTACGACTCCCTCGCCTCGGACAACCGCCACACCTACCCGGGCGTGGGCCTGTCCATCGGGCTGTCGCGCCTGGTCTCCCGCCTGCTCTCGGCCGGTCTCGCCAAGCCCTCCCGCCCGGTGCCCACCTGCGTGCTGGTCTCCGTCGCCGATGAGCAGCACCGCGGGGCGAGCGACGAGGCGGCCCGGCAGCTGCGCCGCCGCGGCATCGCCTGCGAGGTCGCGCCGACGGCCGCGAAGTTCGGCAAGCAGATCCGCTACGCCGACCGCCGCGGCATCCCCTTCATCTGGTTCCCCGGCACCGACGGCGTCGCCGACGAGGTCAAGGACATCCGCAGCGGCGAGCAGGTCCCGGCCGACGCCGCGACCTGGGAGCCCCCGGCGGAGGACCGCGTGGTGCGGATCCTCGGGAGCGAGGCGGAGGACTCCGCGGCGAAGGACTGACGCCTGCGCTGACGCGCGGGCTGATTCCCGCGCTGACGCCCCTCCGCGATGACCTGAGTCACATCCGTGCGGGGTGGGAATGATCCCGCCCCGCCCGGCGTTCGTCCCGACATGGCTACGCTCACCCTCACCACTGAGAACCACGACAAGACCGTCGAGGACGGCATCGTCCTGATCGACTTCTGGGCGGGCTGGTGCGTGCCGTGCCAGCGCTTCGCCCCCATCTTCGAGGAGTCCTCCGAGACCCACGAGGACGTCACCTTCGCCAAGGTCGACACCGAGGACCAGCAGGAGCTGGCGATGCGCTACGGCGTCACCTCCATCCCGACCCTCGTCGCCTACCGCGAGGGCATCCCGGTCTTCTCGCAGGCCGGCGCCCTGCCCCAGTCGGCCCTCGAGGACCTCATCGGCCAGGTGAAGAACCTGGACATGGACGAGGTCCGCAAGGCCTACGCCGAGGCGCAGGAGAAGCAGGCCTGATCAGGCCCCTCGACCACTGAACGGAAGAACCCCGCCACCGGATCCGGTGGCGGGGTTCTTCATGTCCCGGGCTGGGCCTCAGCCGTCGCGGCGCGGGCCGCGGCGCTTTGCGTCGTAGCGGTCGCTGCCGTGGCGGTCATTGCCATAGCGGTCGTTGCCGTAGCGGTCGCCGCCGTCACGGCGCCCGCGGTCGTCACGACGATCATCGCGGCGCCAGGGCTTGTCGCCGTCGCGGCGCGGGCCGCGGGGGCCGCCCTTGCCGCCCTTGGGGCCGTTGTCCGGGCCGATGCGCAGCTCGCGGCCGCCCACCTTCGCCCGGCCGATCCGGTCCATCTGCTGGGGATCGAGGGAGCCGCGGATCTGCACCAGGGAGAAGGTGGGGAAGATCTGGATCTTGCCCACGTCCTTGCCGTTCAGACCGCCCTCGCCGGTGATCGCGCCGACGATCGCCGGGGGACGCGCACCGTGGGTGTGGCCCACACCGATCTTGTACGAGGTGTAGCCGCGCTCGGTGGTGGGGCCGTCGCGGCGCGGGCCGCGGTCGTCGCCGCGGTCGGAGCCCGAGAGCTTCGCGGAGGTGAACTCCTCGTCCTCGGTCGCGGAGCCGGGGCCCTCGTCGCCCACGGTCATCGCGCCGAGCACCGCGGCGAGCTCCAGCGGGTCGATGTCCTTCTCGGCGACGAACTCACCGATCAGCTCGCGGTACAGCTCCAGGCGGCCGCGCTCGATGCGGGAGGGGACCTGCTCGAGAAGCCCGGCCAGACGGTGCTTGGACACGTCGCGCGGGGAGGGGATGACCGCCTCGGCGAGGGTCTGCTTGGTGGCGCGCTCGATGTTCTTCAGGGCGCGGCGCTCGTGGGGGCCGATGAAGGTCAGCGCCTCGCCGGAGCGGCCGGCGCGGCCGGTGCGTCCGATGCGGTGCACGTAGGTCTCCGGCTCGCGCGGCACGTCGAAGTTCACGACCAGGCCGATGCGCTCCACGTCCAGGCCGCGGGCGGCCACGTCGGTGGCGACCAGCACCTGCAGGGAGCCGTCGCGCAGGCGCTCGACGATCTTCTCGCGCTCCTTCTGCGGCACGTCACCCGAGATCGACGCGGCGATCAGGCCGCGGGCCACCAGTGCGGAGCCCACCTCCTCGGCGGCGGCGCGGGTGCGCACGAACACGATCGCGGCCTCGGCCGGGGAGGTGGCGAGCACGCGGGCCAGCGCGCCGGTGCGGTGCTTGAAGGGGACGACCGCGTATGACTGGCTGACGCTCTTGACTGTGGAGGACTGGGGGGTGACGCTCACGCGCACCGGGTCCTTCATATGGTCCTGGGCGACGCGCTCGATCGCGGCCGGCATGGTCGCGGAGAACAGGGCGACCTGACGGCTCGCGGGGGAGTGGGAGAGGATCTCCTCGACGTCCTCGGCGAAGCCCATGCGCAGCATCTCGTCGGCCTCGTCCAGCACGGCGAAGCGCACGGTGTCCAGGCGCAGGTTGGTGCGGCGCATGTGGTCCATGACGCGGCCGGGGGTGCCGACGACGACCTGGGCGCCGCGGGCGAGCGCGCGCTCCTGGGGACCGTAGGGGGAGCCGCCGTACAGCGCGATGACGTCCAGCCCGCCGATGGCGGTGGCGAAGGAGGAGATCGCGTCGGCGACCTGCATGGCCAGCTCGCGGGTGGGGGCGAGGACCAGGCCCTGCACCTCGCGCAGGGACGGATCGATCGCGGCGAGCAGCGGGAGGCCGAACGCGGCGGTCTTGCCGGTGCCGGTCTGGGCCACGCCGATCACGTCGCGGCCCTCGAGCAGCGCGGGGATGGCCTGGGCCTGGATCGCCGACGGGGTGGTGAAGCCGAGCTCGTCGACCGCGCTGCGCAGGGCGGCGGGGAGGTCGATGTCGTCGAAGCTCGGACCCTTGGGCTCCTCGGCGGGGGCGTCGGAGGTCGCGGCAGTGGCGGAGGTCTCCGCGGACGCGTCGGCCGCGGTGGTGTCCTCGCTCACGGATCCGTCGGCCGGCGTGGTGTCCGCAGCGGCGTCGGTGGGAGCGGAGGCAGGGGAGGAGTGGGTCATATCGTCCTTCGACGGTCAGAGGGTCAACAAGCCCTCACAGGTCGCAGGGCGTGGAGTGCCCATCCATTCCGCGCGACGAGGACCGTGGGTGCACGGTGCGGCTCGGGCGGATTCGGGCAGAGGGACCTGCGCTCGGGCGGACGCACAAAGGCGGATGCTCTGAGGCGGATGCCCGGGGGCGGAGGCCCCGGCAGGTCGGACAAGCGTCGAGTCTACGGGGGCGGGACCTCGCAGAACAGGGCGGCGGTGGCGAGATCCCTCACCCTCGGCGGGCGGTAGGCTGGGCCTCCCGCGCCCCAGGGCGCGTGCCCCCGTGCGCCCGCCGCCGGGGGAGGACCCCGCCGTCGACCCCTCAGAAGGACACCTCGTGCTGCGCACCCATACCGCCGGTGAGCTCCGCCCGGAGCACATCGGACAGACCGTCACCCTCACCGGCTGGATCGGCCGTCGCCGTGACCACGGCGGCGTGACGTTCCTCGATCTGCGCGATGCCGCCGGCATCACCCAGGTGGTCGTGCGCGAGGACGAGGCGATGCACCTGCGCAACGAGTACGTGCTGAAGGTGACCGGCTCGGTGGACCGTCGCCCCGAGGGCAACGAGAACCCGCAGCTGCCCACCGGGGAGATCGAGGTCACCGCCACCGAGGTCGAGGTGCTCAGCGCCTCCGCGCCCCTGCCCTTCCAGCTCGACGAGCACACCGAGGTCGGTGAGGAGACGCGTCTGCGCTACCGCTACCTCGACCTGCGCCGTCAGGGCCCCGCCGCGGCGATGCGCCTGCGCTCCGAGGTCAACCGCGCCGCCCGCGACACCCTCCTGGACCAGGGCTTCGTCGAGGTCGAGACCCCGACCCTGACCCGCTCCACCCCCGAGGGCGCCCGCGACTTCCTGGTCCCCGCGCGCCTCGCGCCCGGCTCCTGGTACGCCCTGCCCCAGTCCCCGCAGCTGTTCAAGCAGCTGCTGATGGTGGGCGGCCTGGAGAAGTACTTCCAGCTCGCCCGCTGCTACCGCGACGAGGACTTCCGCGCCGACCGTCAGCCCGAGTTCACCCAGCTCGACGTCGAGATGAGCTTCGTGGACCAGGAGGACGTGATCGCCCTGGCCGAGCAGATCCTCTCCGCCGTGTGGGCCAAGGGCGGCCACGAGATCGCCGGGCCCTTCCCGCGCATCACCTACGCCGAGTCGATGCGGCGCTACGGCTCCGACAAGCCCGACCTGCGCTTCGACCTCGAGCTCGTCGAGATGACCGAGTACTTCCAGGACACGCCCTTCCGCGTGTTCCAGGCCCCGTACGTCGGCGCGATCGTCATGGCCGGCGGCGCCTCCCAGCCCCGCCGCCAGCTCGACGCCTGGCAGGAGTGGGCCAAGCAGCGCGGCGCGAAGGGCCTGGCCTACGTGCTCGTCCAGGAGGACGGCTCCCTCACCGGTCCCGTCTCCAAGAACATCTCCGACCAGGAGAAGGCGGGCCTGGTCGAGGCGACCGGTGCCGCGCCCGGCGACTGCATCTTCTTCGCTGCCGGTGAGCCGAAGACCTCCCGCGCCCTGCTCGGCGCGGCCCGCAACGAGATCGCCGAGCGCCTCGGCCTCATCGACCACGACGCCTTCTCCTTCGTGTGGGTCGTGGACGCGCCCATGTTCGAGCCGGCGGCCGACGCCCGCGCGGCCGGCGACGTGGCCGTGGGCGGCGGCGCCTGGACCGCGGTGCACCACGCGTTCACCTCGCCCAAGCCCGAGTTCATGGACACCTTCGACACCGACCCGGGCTCGGCCCTCGCCTACGCGTACGACATCGTGTGCAACGGCAACGAGATCGGCGGCGGCTCCATCCGTATCCACGACCAGTCCGTGCAGCAGCGCGTGTTCCAGGTCATGGGCATCGGCGAGGCGGAGGCGCAGGAGAAGTTCGGCTTCCTGCTGGACGCCTTCCAGTTCGGCGCCCCGCCGCACGGCGGCATCGCCTTCGGCTGGGACCGCATCGTCGCGCTGCTGGCGGGGGAGGAGTCGATCCGCGAGGTCATCGCCTTCCCCAAGACCGGCAACGGCTACGACCCGCTGACCGCGGCGCCCGCCCCGATCACCCAGCAGCAGCGCAAGGAGGCGGGCGTGGACGCCAAGCCCGTCCAGCGCGAGCAGAAGGGCGAGCGCGGCGCGAAGGGCGAGGCGGCCCCCGGTGCCGAGGGGGCTCCGGCCGACGGGACTCCGGCCGACGGGGGCGCGCAGGGCGCCTGAGCCCCGACGCCCGACACGAGAACGGCCGACGCGAGTGATCGCGTCGGCCGTTCTCGTGCTGTTCTCAGTGGGGGATCAGCGCGGCTCCTCGCCGTGCTTGATCTGCGGGCGGGGGAGACGGAAGCGGCGGATCTGGATCGCGCGCATGATGCCGTAGCCGACCAGTCCCTGGCCCACACCGCCGAAGCGCTCCTCGAGCTTCGCCCGCAGCTTCCGCCGCAGGAGGAAGGCATCGATGACGCACAGGAAGATGCCGCCCCAGAGGATGACGACCATGCCGCCGCTGAGCGCCGCGGTGAGGTCCGGACGGATCAGCGGCAGCACCAGCGCGATCAGCATGAACACCAGCGCGATCGGGAAGAAGAACTCCGCGATGTTGCGCCGGGAGTCGACGACGTCGCGCACGAAGCGGCGGTCCTCCCCGCGATGCTGGAGCGGCATCTTCTTCTCGTCGCCGGTCATCAGCGCCTGCTGCGCCTCCATGCGCTCCTGCTGAGCGCGCTCGCGGTCCCGGCGCCGCGCCTCCTTGCGGTCGTCGACCACCAGCGGGCGACGACGCGCCGCCTCCGCCTCCTTGCGGGTGCGGGTAGGACGTCCCTTGGAGCCGGGGCGGGTGGGCTCGGGCGCCGGCTCGGGGGGCTGCGGGGGTTCTGACTTGCGGAAGATCACCGGGGCATTCTAGGCGAAGCCCCCGGGGATCCCCTGGGACGGACCGGGGACGGCGCGGCGCGACGTCCCCGGATCCCGTGCAGTCCGCGGCGGTACCGTGAGGGCATGACCGCACACGACCCCGTCACCCCGTCCGCCGCCGACGCCGCGCAGGCCGACCCTGAGCAGGGGGCCGACTCCGCGGAAGTCCGCGCGCTGCGCGAGCGCCTGGAGACGCTGCTGCCCGCGTCGATCGCGGATCTCAAGGACCTGGTGCGCATCCCCTCGATCGCCTTCCCCGGCTACGACCGCGAGCCGGTGCGCCGCAGTGCCGAGGCCGTCGCCGAGCTCCTGCGCGGCGCCGGCCTGCAGGAGGTCGTCATCGAATCCGTGCAGGACGGCAGCCCGGCCGTGATCGGGCGCACCTCCGCCGCCGAGGGCCGCCCCACCGTCCTCCTTTACGCCCACCACGACGTCCAGCCCACCGGTGACGTCGAGGAGTGGACCAGCGCCCCCTTCGAGCCCGAGGTGCGCGGAGAGCGCCTCTACGGACGCGGCGCGGCCGACGACAAGGCCGGCGTCATGGCCCATGTGACCGCCCTGCGCCTGGTCGGCGAGGAGCTCGCGGCCGACGGGATCGGCGTGACCGTCTTCGTCGAGGGCGAGGAGGAGGCGGGCTCGCCCACCTTCCGTCCCTTCATCGAGGCGCACCGCGAGGCGCTCTCGGCGGACCTCATCATCGTCGCCGACTCCGCGAACTGGGCCGTGGGCACCCCCGCGCTGACCACCAGCCTCCGCGGTGTGGTCGACCTGGTCGTCGAGGTGCGCGCGCTCGATCACGCCGGCCACTCAGGGCTCTTCGGCGGCCCGGTGCTCGACGCGCTCACCCAGCTCAGCCGCCTGCTCGCCACCCTTCACGACGAGCGCGGCGAGGTCGCGGTGCAGGGACTGCTGCGCGCCGAGGACCCGACCGTGGACATGGATGAGGCGGAGTGGCGCCGCGATGCCGGCGTCGTCGAGGGCGCTGAGCTCTCCGGGGACGGGCCGCTCACCGCGCGGCTGTGGACCCGCCCGGCCCTGTCGGTGCTCGGCATCGACGCCCCCACCGTCCGCGACGCCTCGAACACCCTCGTGCCCGCTGCCCGGGCGAAGGTCTCGCTGCGCATCCCGCCGGGGGAGGACCCGGACCGCGCGATGGAGGCGCTGGTGAGCCATCTCGAGTCCCACGCGCCCGCGACCGCGCGCGTCACCATCACCCGCGGTGAGCGCGGCAAGCCCTACCTCGCCAAGCAGGGCTCTCCCGCCATGGACCTCGCGCGCGAGTCCTTCGCCGCCGCCTGGGGTGCCGAGGCCGTGGACACCGGGCTCGGCGGTTCCATCCCGTTCATCGCCGATCTGCTCGAGGTGTTCCCCCACGCCGAGGTGCTCGTCACCGGCGTCGAGGATCCCGAGTCCCGCGCCCACGGCATCGACGAGTCGCTGCACCTGGGCGAGTTCGCCCGGGTGTGCCTGGCCGAGGCGCTGCTGCTGCGCGGCGCCGGAGCGCTGGGCCGGGCGGGGGAGGAGTCCGCGTGAGCGCAGCGCGGCGCGGCCAGGGCACGACCCGGACGCCGGGGGAGGAGCCGGAGCCCATCTCCCCGCTCATGATCCCGATGCTCTTCGCCGGCCTCGTCATCGGCTTCGTCGCCGGGTACTTCTTCCTGTGGTGGGGACTGATCGCAGTGCTCGCCGTCGTGATCGCCGCGGTCTCCTTCGTCCTGCGCGGCCGCAGCCGCGACGGTGCGACCGGCATCATCGCCGGCGTGCTGCTCGGCTACGTCGGCGTGCTCCTGCTGGCGCTCTTCCGCGGCGTGATCTGAGAAGGGCCCCTCGAGAGGGGCCCATCGAGCAGCGCTGCGGAGCGCCGCCCGCGCGGGGACGGCGGGCGGAGCACAGGGGACCGAGGAGTGAGACGGATCGCCGCGGGCGCCCGCCCCGTTCCCAGGACCCAAGGCGTATCCTGTCCGAACACGAGCTTCGAGGAGGACCTCATGACCACGCCCACCACCGAGCGCCCCACCGCGGCGCATGGCGTCACCCTCACGTCCGAGGCCGCCCACAAGGTGACCACCCTGCTGGAGCAGGAGGGACGCGACGACCTCCGCCTGCGGATCGCGGTGCAGCCCGGCGGCTGCTCCGGCCTGATCTACCAGCTGTACTTCGACGAGCGCCTCATGGACGACGACCTGGTCGCCGACTTCGAGGGCGTCGAGGTGATCGTCGACAAGATGAGCAGCCCCTACCTCACCGGTGCGGTCATCGACTTCGCCGACACCATCGAGAAGCAGGGCTTCACCATCGACAACCCCAACGCGGGCAGCTCCTGCGCCTGCGGCGACTCCTTCAGCTGATCGTCTTCAGGTGATCGGCGTCGGTCGATCGGCGTCGGCCGACGACGGACCCGCCCCGTCGGCCGGGCACGGAGACGCACGCACCGGACGCCACGGCGCCGTCCCGCGGACGGCGCACCTTCACGGAGGGCCCGGGCGATGACCCAGAGTCATCGCCCGGGCCCTCCGGCGTGCGTGCGGCAGGCACGCCGCGCGCGCTCGACGTGTGATCGCGACGACTCGCAGATCACGGACCGATCACGGCGGGAAGAAGTCCATGGTCCACGGTGGGTCGAAGTGCCACGACCACTGAGAACACGCCGTATGATGACGGGGTGCCGTCAAGTGGCGGGCTCCCCGGCCCGGCACGGCCTTCTTCCCCGGGGGAAGGCGCGGCACTGTGGGCATCTACGGCCCACGTCAGTACCAAATCCGAGCTGCGGAGCCGGACCGGAACATCCCCCGGTGCGGCGACGAGGTCCGGAGACGACGAGCGGAAGGTCATCCCTGTGATCCCCCAGGTCCCCCAGCGCGCGCGGCGAGGTCGCCGCTTCGCGGCAGCCGGCCTCGCCCTGGCCACTCTGGTCCTCGCCGGCTGCACCGAGGCGCAGCAGCGCGGCTTCCTCCCCGGCCCCGGCGACGGGCAGGAGGTCACCAACCAGACCGAACGGATCACGAACCTGTGGGTCGGATCCTGGGCGGTGCTGGTCGTCGTCGGCCTCCTGATCTGGGGTCTGACCATCTGGTGCGCCGTCGCCTACCGCCGCCGCAAGAACGACACCGGCTACCCGGTCCAGCTGCGCTACCACGTGCCGCTGGAGCTGATGTTCACGCTCGTGCCGGTCGTCATGGTGCTGACCCTCTTCTACTTCACCCAGCGCGATGCCCGTGAGATCGAGATGCACGTCGCCGAGCCCGACGTGACCGTCAACATCGTGGCCAAGCAGTGGAGCTGGGACTTCAACTACGTCGACGAGAACGTCCACGAGCCGGCGGGCGTGCAGTCCTTCGCCACGGGTGAGCCGGGCGCCGAGGACATGCTCCCCGAGCTGTGGCTCCCCGTGGATCAGACCGTCGAGTTCCGCCTCGACTCCCGCGATGTCATCCACTCGTTCTGGGTCGTGGACTTCCTGTACAAGAAGGACATGTTCCCGGGGCACACCACGAGCTTCCAGGTGACCCCCACCCGTGAGGGCACCTACTCCGGCAAGTGCGCCGAGCTGTGCGGCGAGTACCACTCCGACATGCTCTTCAACGTGCGGGTCGTCTCCCAGGAGGAGTACGACAACCACATGCAGGAGCTGCGCGAGCAGGGCAACGAGGGCCAGCTGGGCGTGGACCTCAACCGCAACGCGGAGGAATGGTCCATGCGCGAGCGCCAGGACGACGCCGGCCCCCGCTACACCGAGGACGCGTCCTCCACCACCGAGGGAGACAACGAGTGAGCACCCACGTCACCGCCCCCGCGAGCACCGCCGGGACCGCGCGGTTCCAGGAGGAGCGCCCCACCGGCCTCGGACGGCACTTCTTCAAGCTGCTGACCACCACCGATCACAAGCTGATCGGCATGATGTACATGGGCATGGCCTTCGCGTTCTTCGCGTTCGGCGGCCTGCTCGCCCTCGGCATCCGCACCGAGCTCTGGGAGCCCGGCCTGCAGGTCGTGGTCTCCAAGGACCAGTACAACCAGCTGTTCACAATGCACGGCACCATCATGCTGCTGATGTTCGGCACTCCGCTGTTCAACGGCTTCGCCAACTATCTGGTGCCGCTGCAGATCGGCGCCGTGGACATGGCTTTCCCGCGCCTGAACATGTTCGCCTTCTGGCTGACCCTCTTCGGCTCCCTCATCGTGGTGGCCGGCTTCCTCACCCCGCAGGGTGCCGCGTCCTTCGGCTGGTTCGCCTATGCGCCGCTGTCGGACACGACGTTCTCGCCCGGCCTGGGCGGTGATCTGTGGGTCTTCGGATTGGGCTTGCAGGGCTTCGGAACGATCCTCGGCGCGGTCAACTTCATCACCACCATCCTGTGCATGCGCATGCCCGGCATGACCATGTTCCGGATGCCGATCTTCACCTGGAACATCCTCATCACCGGTGTGCTGGTGCTGATGGCCTTCCCGCCGCTCGCCTCGGCGCTGCTCGCGCTCGGCGCGGACCGTCGCTTCGACGCGAACATCTTCGATCCCGCCAACGGCGGCCCGGTCCTGTGGCAGCACCTGTTCTGGTTCTTCGGCCACCCCGAGGTGTACGTGCTCGCGCTGCCGTTCTTCGGCATCGCCTCCGAGATCATCCCGGCGTTCTCCCGCAAGCCGATCTTCGGCTACAAGACCCTCGTCGGCGCGACGATCTCCATCGCCGCCCTCTCGGTCACCGTGTGGGCGCACCACATGTACACCACCGGCGCCGTGATGCTGGACTTCTTCGCCTTCATGACGATGCTGATCGCGGTCCCGACGGGCGTGAAGTTCTTCAACTGGATCGGCACCATGTGGCGAGGGTCGCTGACCTTCGAGACGCCGATGCTGTTCACCCTCGGCTTCCTCACCACCTTCATCTTCGGCGGTCTGACCGGCGTCATCCTGTCCTCGCCGGTGCTGGACTTCCCCCTCTCTGACACCTACTTCGTGGTCGCGCACTTCCACTACGTGATGGCCGGCACCGTGGTGTTCGAGATGTTCGCGGGCTTCTACTTCTGGTGGCCGAAGATGTTCGGCTACAAGCTCTCCGAGGGCCTCGGCAAGCTGCACTTCTGGCTGCTGACCATCGGCTTCCACCTCACCTTCCTCATCCAGCACTGGCTCGGTGTGGCCGGCGCCCCGCGCCGCTACGTGAACTACCTGTACGAGGACGGGTTCGACTGGATGAACCAGATCTCCACCGTCGGCGCATTCGTCATGGGCGCCTCGACCCTGCCCTTCCTGCTCAACGTGGTGCTCACCCACCTGAAGGGCAAGAAGGTCGAGGTCGACGACCCGTGGGGCTACGGTGCGTCCCTGGAGTGGGCCACCTCCTGCCCGCCCCCGCGCCACAACTTCCACTCGCTGCCCCGCGTGCGCTCCGAGCGTCCCGCCTTCGATCTCCACCACCCGGAGGTCGCGCTGCAGGACCACATGCTCGCCGAGGAGCCCGCCGAGAACCCGAGGACCAACTGACATGAGAGCAACCGCCAAGATCTTCTGGATCATGGGAGTCTTCTTCCTGATCGTCGCGATCGCCTACGGCCTGCTTACCGGCTTCTACGAGCCCCTGGGCATCGAGCCCGCCGGCTTCCCGGCCCTGATCGGTCTCACCGGCCTGGCCTTCATGATCGCCATGGTCATGTCGATCGCGATCCGCAAGAACGACCTCGGAGCATCCGACAACCTCGATGCCGAGGTCCACGACGACGCCGGCGTGCAGGGCAGCTTCAGCCCCTACAGCTGGGCCCCGCTCTGGACCGCCATTGGCGGCGCGCTGTGCTTCCTCGGGATCGCGGCGGGCTGGTGGATCTTCGCCTTCGGCGTCATGTTCGGCGTCTACGGCGTGATCCAGTGGGTCCTCGAGTTCTCGAGCGGCCAGCACGCCCACTGATCGACCACAGCGCGCACCCCTCGGGGAGCAGCTCACTTGGCAGGCCCCGCATCTTCGGATGCGGGGCCTTCCTGCATGCCGAGGCAGGGATCGCCGGGGGCTCGGAGAGGAAGGCACCGGAAGTGAGGCGCGCGCATGTGTGCGGGCCGCGGGACTCCGCATCGACCAGTCGGGGTCTCTGCACGCCGAGGACGGGCGTTCTGCCTCCGGCGATCGCTGTGCACAGCAGACTGCATTGGTGCTGTCTGCCGAGCACGGCATCGGGCCCGGCGGGCGGGTCCGACACTCCACGAGACCGCAGGGCGGGCACCCTTGCGCCGCACAGGAGCAGACGGCATCCTTCCGGCCCTCGGGAGACCTCTGCCGCAGGTCGAGCCGCGGAGTGATAGCGCGCAGCACGCGGCTGCAGAGTTCCGCCGGAGAAAGGAGCTCCTGTGCGCACTGATGATCGAACTGTCTGCGCGCATCGAACGTGAGAGTGCTGGCAGTCCGGCCACCGCCGAACTTGGTGGGGTAGGAACTGTTGTACGGCGGATATGCCATGTAAAGGTCTGTACAGCTGAAAGCGGATGTAGACGAGCGGATCGCAAGGGGCGTCTGCGGACCGTGCGATGCGGCAGGCGGAGAGAGTCGGCCAGGGCCGTGTTTCTGCTCCGAGTCGGGGTTCCTGCGCTAAAGCGTGGTTGCGCGCCGAGGCGTGCTGCGAGCGCTGTGACGCACCATGGGTCGTCGCTCTGGCAGGTGCTAGCGTGTTTGCACCGAGTCCACCCCGGATCTGCGCACGCCGAGTGCGGCGGAGGTCCTCGGAGCGAGGGGAGACCCAAGATGATCGGACCATCCATCAGCCCGAGAGACCGAGCTCGAGCACAGATCGCCGTGCTGTACCCCGGACAGGGCGGCGAGCGTGACGCCGTGACGTGGGCGCTGGACGTCTTGTCACAGGCGGGCGTCGACCCCGCGGATCGACCTCTGCGGGCCCTGCGCACGCTGCGCCGCGCGGATCGTCGTCTTCGACCCGTCGCCGCACGTCATCTCGTAGATATCGCCGGCGGGCGGGAGGATCCCCAAGGGCGTCGAGGCAGGGGAATGCTCCTGTCCTGAGCCTCTGAGCCTCTGAGCCTCTGAGCCGCGGGCCTCTGAGCCGCGGGCCTCTGCGCCTGGCACCGTGTCGCAACTCGTCGGCCGTACTGCCTCACGCCAGTTGATCTGTGCGGCTAAGGTGCCTGACGCGTCGTTGCCGGCGGGGCAGGGTGCATGAGGCGTCGCTATCCCTGCGGAGCAGCGACACGTCAAGCACCCTGGCCGGGGGAGAGGGCCCAGCACGGCGTGACCATGCCACTGCGGTGGGAGAAGAGCGCTGTCAGCCGCCGAACGGCCCCGCGCCAGGCGACGAGTGACGAAGGAGCCCCGAGGAATTCCTCGGGGCTCCTTCGTCATGTCCGCGTCACCGCGGGCGGGGGAGGGTCAGTGGTGGACCTTCTCCGCCGGGATGCGGTAGTCGCCGCCGGTGAGCTCGTCGATGACGTGCTTCTCATGACCCGCGTGCTCGAGCGCCTCGCGGAGCTCAGCCGGGGTGACCGGCTCGATGCGGTCCTTGAAGAAGAAGCTCGTCGCACGGGCGCGCAGGGCGGAGACGCCCTTGCCGGCCTTGAGCGGGCGGTAGTCGTCGTGCTGCACGAGGACCCAGCGGTCGTAGTCGCTGAGCGGCTCGTGGATCTCGATCATGTCGCCGGTCTCGGTCCGCACCACTCGCGAGGTCTCGCGGCCGTGCAGGGCGAGGTCGCGCTTATGGCGCTGGATCGACAGGCACAAGCGCTTGGTGATGTAGAAGACCAGCACCGGGCCCACGAAGAACGCGATCCGGAACAGCCATGTGAGGTCGTTGATCGACAGCTGCAGCGCGACGGCGATGAGGTCGTTGCTGGCCGCCATCGCGAGCAGCACGTAGAGGAAGATCCACGCGACGCCGAGACCCGTACGGACCGGGGCGTTGTACGGCAGATCGTTGATGTGGTGCTCGCGGTCGTCGCCGGTCACCCACGCCTCGATGAAGGGGTAGAGCGCCAGGAAGGCGAGCATCAGGCCGTAGATCGCGATCGGGATCAGCATGTTCAGCGAGATCACGTAGCCGAAGATCGTGAACTCCCAGCCCGGGATCAGGCGCAGGCCGCCGTCCGTCCACAGCATGTACCAGTCCGGCTGCGAGCCGGCGGACACGGGGGAGGGGTCGTAGGGCCCGTACACCCACACGGCGTTGATCGACGTGGTCGCCGAGATCAGGGTGATCACACCGAAGATCAGGAAGAAGTAGCCGGCGGCCTTCGCGCCGAACACGGGGAGGATCGGGTAGCCGACCACGTTGCGCTCGGTGCGGCCGGGGCCGGGGTACTGGGTGTGCTTGTGCGCGACGACCATGATCAGGTGGATCGCGATCAGGCCGAGGAGCAGCGCCGGCACCAGCAGGATGTGCATGGTGAAGAAGCGCGGGATGATCTGGGTGCCCGGGAACTCGCCGCCGAAGAGCAGCATCGAGATGTAGGTGCCCACGACCGGGACGGACTTCATCAGGCCGTCGACCACGCGCAGGCCGTTGCCGGAGAGCACGTCGTCGGGGAGGGAGTAGCCGGTGAAGCCGGCCACCATGCCCAGGACCATGATCGAGAAGCCGACGAGCCAGTTGAGCTCGCGAGGCTTGCGGAAGGCGCCGGTGAAGAACACGCGGAACATGTGCACGAAGATCGACACCATGAACACGAGCGCGGCCCAGTGGTGCATCTGCCGGAACAGCAGACCGCCCTTGACCTCGAAGGAGATCTCGAGGGTGGACTCGAAGGCGCGGGACATCATCGCGCCCTGCAGCGCGGTGTATGGCCCGTCGTAGACGACCTCCTCCATGGAGGGGTCGAAGAACATGGTCAGGAACACGCCGGAGATCAGCAGGATGACGAAGCTGTACAGCGCCATCTCGCCGAGCATGAAGGACCAGTGGTCGGGG
The DNA here is from genome assembly GCF_014204755.1 of Brachybacterium aquaticum. Classification (NCBI taxonomy): domain Bacteria; kingdom Bacillati; phylum Actinomycetota; class Actinomycetes; order Micrococcales; family Dermabacteraceae; genus Brachybacterium; species Brachybacterium aquaticum. The sequence continues at coordinate 1,633,251 of NZ_JACHLZ010000001.1, read as the reverse complement.
AAGAGCTTGCGGGCGAAGGTGCGCACCAGCGAGCCGCCGAAGGCGCGCTGGTCCAGCCAGTCGCCGCCCACCGCGCCGAGCTTGCCGATGCGGGTGGTGCCCTCGGAGTCGGAAGCCTGCTTCCGGGTGCCGGGAGTCGTGGTCGTCATGTGATCACTTGTCCTTGTGGATGTTCCAGAAGCTGGGACCGATCGGCTCGGTGAAGTCACCGGGGGCCACGAGGTAGCCCTCGGCGTCGACCTCGATCGGCAGCTGCGGCAGCGGACGGTGGGCCGGGCCGAAGATCACCTTGGCGCCGTCGGTGACGTCGAAGGTGGACTGATGGCACGGGCACAGCATGTGGTGGGTCTGCTGCTCGTAGAGCGCCACCGGGCAGCCCACGTGCGTGCAGATCTTGGAGAAGGCGAGGACGCCGTCCACACCCATGGCCATCGACTCCTCGTTCTTGGCGAGCTTGGGGTCGATGCGGACGATCACCGCAGCGGCCTTGGCGCGCTCCTCGAGGAAGTGCTCGGTCTCGTGGGTCAGGCCCTCCGGCATGACGTGGAAGATCGAGTTCATCGCGACGTCGGAGAGCTTGATCGGCGTGCCGTCGTGGTCGCGCGCCAGGCGCTGACCCGGGTTGTGGCCCCAGAAGGTGTGGTGGAGCTTGTTGCCGGGCAGCGGGCCGAGGGTCGACAGCGGTGCGAGCACCGCGATCGGCAGGGCGGCCAGGGCGGCGACCATCGTGGTGACGATCAGCGGGCGGCGGGCGATGCCGGTCTCGGCGATGCCGTCGCGAAGGATCGCCGCGGCCTCGTCGCGGTCCTCGGGGGAGCTGGCGATGTCGTGGCGCTCCTCGACCCACTCCTCGTCGGGCATGAGGGTCTTGGCCCAGTGCACGGCGGCGGCACCGATGAAGAACACCGCCACGGCCAGGCCGAGGCCGGTGATCAGGTTCGACCACCACACGGCCTGCGGGGTCTCCGACTCGGCGAAGAGGTTCGGCCCGGTGGGGGTGACCACGAAGTACGCCGCGATGAAGACCGCGGTGCCCACGATGCTCAGGAGGAACATCGCGGCCACGAGCTTCTCGGCGCGCTTCTCCGCAGCCTTGGACAGATCGGACTGGCGCTTCGGATGCGGGGGAAGTCCGGGGTTCGGGAAGCCGCCGCCCTCCTTCGGGGCGATCGCGGAGACGCCCTTCTTGGGGGAGGTGCCGTCGAGGTTGGTGTTCATGCTCGCGTTCACTTTGCCTTCGCCGCCACCCAGATGGCGCAACCGAGGAGGAGGGACAGGACGATGGTCCAGGCGTACAGACCCTCGGTGACGGGGCCCACGGAGCCCAGGGAGATGCCACCGGGGGTGCCGGTCTCTTCGAGGGTCTCGAGGTAGGTGATGACGTCGCGCTTGTCCTCGGGGGACAGGTTGGTGTCGTTGAAGACCGGCATGTTCTGGGGGCCGGTGTCCATCGCCTCGTAGACGTGCTTGCCCTCGACGCCGACGACCTGCGGGGCGTACTTGCCGCGGGTCAGCGCGCCGCCGGCACCGGCGGCGTTGTGGCACATGGCGCAGTTGATGCGGAAGATCTCGCCGCCGCGGGTGGCGTCGCCCTGGGCGGTGTCGAGCCACTCCTCGTCGGGAACGGCGGGGCCGGGGCCGAGCGAGGCGACGTACGCGGCGAGCTGCCGGGTCTGCTCCTCGTTCATCTGCGGCGGCTTGGCGGCGGCCTGGGCGCCCGATTGCTGCATGGGCATGCGACCGGTGCCGACCTGGAAATCGACGGCGGCGGCGCCGACGCCGATCAGCGAGGGGCCGAGGGTGGCGCCGTCGGGATCGGTGAGGCCCTGCGCGTCACGACCGTGGCAGGTCGCGCAGTTCGCGAGGAAGAGTGCCTGGCCGGCATTCACGTCGTCCTCGGTGTAGGCCTCGGCCTGGGCCGTCTGCGGGTTGAGCGCCACGTACAGCCCGCCGGTCGCGACGAGCGCGAGCAGCAGGATCACGAGTAGCGCCATCGGGTGATGGCGACGTGCGGCGAGAGCCTTCACGGTTCGGACCTCGATTCGTGGAGGGGGCGGGCGGGAAGGGACGGGAGGTATGGAGTGGCGCTCTGCCCGGGAGCGTGCGCGGGCGGGAGGCTCAGAAGATCGTCCAGTTGAAGGTCGACGGGATCACGTGGCCGGGGGAGGTGGCGCTCATGATCGGGTCGAGCATGTAGACGACGAAGAACAGCACGATCCACACGACATCGACGAAGTGCCAGTAGTAGGACACGCAGATCGCCGAGATCTGCTCGTGCGCGGTGAACTTCTCCGCCACGTACGCACGCACCAGGACCATCAGGAAGGCGATCAGGCCGCCGATCACGTGGAGGCCGTGGAAGCCGGTGGCGAGGTAGAAGATCGAGCTGAACGGGGAGGACGACATCGTCACGCCGTTGTGCACGAGCTCGGTGTACTCGTAGGCCTGGCCGGAGACGAAGATCGCGCCCAGGATGAAGGTGAGCGTGTACCACTCGATCATGCCCCAGCCGGCGATGTTGAAGATCGAGCCCTCGCGGCGCTTGCGCGGCGGGAACGGCTTCCCGCCGGGGAAGCGGCCCTCGGCGTAGAACACGCCGATCTGGCAGGTGACGGAGCTGAAGACCAGGATCGAGGTGTTCAGCAGGGCGAAACCGTGCGTGAAGTGTGCCTGGCCGGCGGCGAAGGTGTCCGGCGCCATGGAGCGCAGGGTGAAGTACATCGCGAACAGGCCGCCGAAGAACATCAGCTCGCTGGCGAGCCAGACGAGGGTGCCGATCTGCGTCGGGTTCGGACGCCCGACCGCTGGGGCAGCAGCGGGGGCGGGGCGCTCAGTCAGGGTCGCAGTAGTCACGTCACCATTATGTCGTGTCGTCAGATTCAGTGTGCCCGGTTCACGACGACCAGGCTCACCGCGGGGTCTGCACCCCGGGCGGACCGGGCCAGCATATCCCTCCTGACGCGCTGTCACGAACCGGGACACGCACCGATACGCGCAGGTGACCGGCCATGTGCGTGGTCGTGACCGTTCCGTGATCCGAACGGTGACCGGGGCGACGGCCGAGGAGTCGGAAGTGCGATGATCGGAGCATGAGCGAGAACATCCCGACCTGGTCCCGGCTCACCGCGCGCCTGGTGCGCGGTGAGGAGCTCCCCGCCGCGGAGGCGGCCTGGGCGATGGACGGGATCATGTCTGGCGAGGCGTCGCCCGTGCAGGTCGCGGGCTTCCTCGTGGCGCTGCAGGCCAAGGGTGTGACCAGCACCGAGCTGGAGGCGCTGGCCGATTCCATGATCGAGCACGCCCGCCCTGTGGAGGCGGACCGCCGCGCGATCGACATCGTCGGCACCGGCGGCGACCTCGCCCAGACCGTGAACATCTCGACGATGGCCTCTATGATCATCGCCTCCACCGGCCGCACCGTCGTCAAGCACGGCAATCGCGCCTCCACCTCCCGCTCCGGCTCGGCCGACGTCCTCGAGGCGCTCGGTGTGCGCCTGGAACTGCCGGTGTCCGAGGTCGAACGGCTCGTGGGCGAGGTGGGGATGACCTTCCTCTTCGCTCAGGTGTTCCATCCCTCCATGCGCTTCGCCGCCGAGGCGCGCAGGGGCCTCGGCATCCCGACCGTGATGAACATCCTCGGCCCGATCACGAACCCTGCCCGGCCGCTGGCCAGCGCCGTCGGCGTCGCTGACCGCGCCCTCGCCCCGACGGTCGCGGGCGTCTTCGCCTCCCGCGGCACGAGCGCCCTCGTGTTCCGCGGCCAGGACGGGCTGGACGAGCTCACCGTCGCCGCTCCTTCGGACGTGTGGGAGGTGCGCGGCGGGGAGGTGCGCGAGCACGTACTGGACCCGCAGGCGCTGCTCGGCATCGAGCGCAGCGGTCTCGATGCCCTGCGCGGCGGCACCGCCGAGGAGAACGCCCAGGTGGCCCGCGACCTCTACGCCGGCGAGCGCGAGGGGCGCATGGGCCCCATCCGCGACGCGGTGCTGCTGAACGCCGCCGCCGGCATCGTCGCCCACGACGGGATCGAGCAGCAGGCCTCCGACGGGTTCGCGGACCGCTTCGCCGCCGCCTACGAGGAGGCCGGCTCGGCGCTGGACTCCGGGGCCCCTGCCACCCTGCTCGAGCGGTGGGCCGCCGCCTCGCAGAAGGCCCTCGCCGAGAACGGCTGAGGCCGGCTCCGCGCAGGCGCCGACGGCGCGGCCGCGCCGCGCAGTCACAGACGGCCCGTCCGCTCCGTGAGGGGAGCGGACGGGCCGTCCGTCGTCCTGGCCGAGTCGCGCCCGCCCCTGGGGTCAGCTGTCCAGGCCGGGGTCGAAGGCGGCGTCGAGGTCGCGCTTGGAATAGGTCTTGAAGGCGATGTTCGTGGTGGTGTCCAGGACGCCCTCGACCTTGCTGAGGTGGTCGGCGATGACGCCGGCGAGGTCCTCGTGGGCCTTCACACGGACCACGGCGATGAGGTCCACGTCGCCGGTGACGGACTAGACCTGCTCGACTCCGTCGATGTCCACGACCGACTGCGCCACCTCCGGGATGCGGCTGGGGTCGACGACGATCGAGACGATGGCGGTGATCATGGCTTCTCCTTCGACGGTGACGGCAGCTGCCGTGCGGTGCTGTCTCGAGCCTATGCCTCCGCGGCCGCGGAGGTGAGGGCGAAGCGCCTCGCGAGATGGGCGTCGTCGAACCGGGCCCGGGCCGGGACCTTCCATTCGCCCTCGCACAGCACCGTGCGCACCCCCTCGCCCTCGAGCCAGCTCAGCAGGATCTCCGCCTCCTGGTGGTATCCCTGGCACAGGGGAGCGGCGAGCTCCGCCTCGCCCTGCCCCGTCATCGCCAGCGACCGGGCGAAGGGCACGGGATCCTTCGCGGCCGGGACGAGGGTCGAGCCGGAGAAGCGGCCGTGGCGCACCGCGAGCAGCTCCCAGCCGCGACCCCCGATCACCGGCTCGATGCTGGGACGGGCGGCGATGAGCAGCGGCACCTCGGCCAGCGCCCGCAGCCGTGAGGCGCGCCGGGCCGCAGCAAGGTAGGTCCCGGCGAGGCGGCGCAGCTTCTCCGCCTCCTCGTAGCGTCCGGCCGCGACCTGGGCCCGCATCCGCTGCGCGACGTGATCGAGCACCTCGCGGGGGTCGGAGATCATCGCCCGCCGCACGCGGTCACGGTGCCCGCTCGTGGCAGGCCCGCCGTCCCCGTCGGCCGCCCTGCCCTCGCCGAACGCCGAGAGCCGCCCCATCACCGCGTCGGTGAGCAGGCCCTTCAACGGCTCCACGTCGTGTCGGGAGGTGAGCGGGCCGATCTGGGCGGAGCCGTCGTCCTCGCTGCGCGCGAGCCGCGCGGCCCGCAGTCCCTCGGTGCCGGGGCCGAGGCGCAGCCAGTTGGCCTTCTCCGGGCGCAGACCGCGCCGGTTCGACGGCGGCTTCTCCCGCGCGATGATCCGCAGCTCCCGCACCGCGGCCTCGGTGGCCGTCGCGCACTCGATCACCCGCAGCGACTCGGCGCGCGGCAGCATGTCCAGCACCGCGCGGCGGGTCTCGCTCGCGGTGAAGTAGGTGCGCACGCGGGAGCGGAGGTTCCGGGAGGTGCCGACGTACAGCACGGCGCCGGAGGCGTCGAGGAACTGGTAGACGCCGGGCACGGCGGGGACGTCGGCCGCGAGGTGCTTCTTGCGCAGCTGGACCGGGGTCGCGCGGCGGTGGGCGGAGCCGAGGTCCTCGAGGGTCGAGGCGCTGGTGGGGCCGAGCCGTTCGATGATTGCGTGGAGCACGTCGACCGTCGCGCGGGCGTCGGAGAGGGCACGGTGGTCCGGGGTGATGCTCGCGCCGACGTGCGCGGCGAGGGTGGAGAGCTTGTGGTCGCGCACCTCGTCGCGCCGGAACACGGTGCGGGCGAGCGCGAGGGTGTCCAGCACCGGCACCTTCGGCCATTCCACGTCGCACTCGGCGGCGCGGGCGCGCAGGAAGGAGATGTCGAACCGGGCGTTGTGGGCGACCAGCGCCGCCGGGCCCACGAAGTCCAGGAACATCGGCAGCACCGTGGAGATCCGCGGGGCGCCGGCCACGGTGGCGTCGGTGATCCCGGTGAGGGAGGCGATGTAGGCGGGGATCGGCCGCTCGGGGTCGACGAAGGTGCGGAACTCCCCGAGGACCTCGCCGCCGCGCACCTTCACCGCGCCGATCTCCGTGATCGCGTCGGCCGCGGGATTCGTGCCGGTGGTCTCGAGGTCGACCACCACCATCGTCGCCTCCGCCAGCGGGGTGCCGAGGTCGTCGAAGCTCAGCTGGCGGCGTGCGGACATGGGGGACAGGTTACGACGGCCCTCTGACGGGCGACGGCCCCGACGTCCGAGGGACGTCGGGGCCGCGGGGGGCGTCCGGCCGACGACATCAGCTGACGGGATCAGCTGATGGGGTCGGCCGACGGGATCAGCTCTTCGGCTTCGAGCTCGAGTAGATCTTGTCGATGATCGGGGCCATGTCCTTCACGACCACGTTGCGCTTGAGTTTCATCGAGGGGGTGAGGTACCCGTTCTCCTCGGTGAAGTCCGAGTCGATGACCTCGAAGGCGCGGATGGACTCGGCGCGGGAGACGGAGGTGTTCGCGCGGTCCACGACCGTCTGCAGCTCGGCCCGGACGCGCTGGTCCTGGGCCGCCTCGGTGACCGACATCTCCGGCAGGCCGTTGTTCTTCAGCCAGGTGGGGAGCATCTCGGCATCCAGCGTGAGGATCGTGGCGACGAAGGGCTTCTGGTCGCCGATGACCACGCACTGGCTGACCAGCGGGTGGGAGCGCAGCTGGTCCTCGAGCTGGGCGGGGGAGACGTTCTTGCCGCCGGCGGTCACGATGACCTCCTTGCGGCGGCCGGTGATGGTGATCGAGCCGTCCTCCGCGAGGGCGCCGAGGTCGCCGGTGTGGAACCAGCCGTCCTTGAACGATTCCTCGGTGGCCTCGGGGTTGTTGTGATACCCCTTGAAGACCATCACGCCCTTGACCAGCAGCTCGCCGTCGTCGTCGATCGCGACGGAGGCGCCGGGCAGCGGCGGGCCGACGGTGCCGGGGCGCACGTCCCAGGGAAGGTTCACGCTGATGGGCGCGGTGGTCTCGGTGAGGCCGTAGCCCTCCAGGATCGTCACCCCGATGCCGCGGAAGAAGTGCGACAGGCGCGCGCCGAGCGGGGCGCCGCCGGAGACGGCCCACTTCACCTGGCCGCCCATCGCGTTGCGGAGCGTGCCGTAGACGAGCTTGTCGAAGACCTTGTGCTTGGCCTTCAGAGGCAGCGGCACCTTCCCCTCGGACAGGGCGGTGGAGTAGTCGATGGCCGTCTTCGCGGCGGCCGCGAAGATCTTGCCCTTGCCGCCGGCGATCGCCTTGGCCTCGGCGCCGTTGTAGACCTTCTCGAACACACGCGGGACGGCGAGGAGGAAGGTCGGCTTGAAGGCCGCGAGGTCGGGCAGGAGGTTCTTCGTGTCCGGGGTGAACGCGGTGGTGACGGGCCAGGCGGCGGCGAGCACCGTGATCAGGCGCGCGAACACGTGCGCCATCGGCAGGAACATCAGCAGGCGCGAGCCGGTCGGGAGGACCTCGTCGCCCAGCAGCGTCACGGCGCTGCGGGTGGTGTCCACGAAGTTGGCGTGGGTGAGCTCGGCGCCCTTGGGACGGCCGGTGGTGCCCGAGGTGTAGATGATCGTGGCGACGTCCTCGAGACGGCGCGAGGTGCGGCGCGCCTCGAGATCCTCGTCGGAGACGTCCTTGCCGCGGGACTTCAGGTCCTCGAGGATCCCGTCGTCGAGCACGCCGATCCGGGTGAGGGAGGGCAGGTCGCCGCGGACGGACTCCACGTCCTCCTTGTGGCGGGTGGTCTCCACGAGGGCGAACTTCGCGTCCGAATCGGAGGCGATCCACTGGATCTGGCTGGGGGAGGAGGTCTCGTAGATCGGGACGCTCACACCCCCGGCCCACCACACGGCCCAGTCCACCAGCGCCCACTCGTAGCGGGTGCGGGACAGGATCGCGACGACGTCTCCGGACTCGACGCCGGAGGCGATCAGGCCCTTGGCGACGGCCTTGACCTCGGCGAGGAAGTCCGCGGTGCTCAGCGGCGTGTACCCGCCGCCCTCCTGCGCCAGTTCGTAGATCGGGACCGAGGGATTCGCGCGGAGCCTGCCGAGCAGCAGATCCGTCGCGTTCTCGTCGGGGCGGCTCTCGTGCTGCGGGGGCGTGCTGAACTGCTTCATCGAATCTCCTTCGATCCGGTCGGGTGGGCAGGACCGGCGAACCGGGAACCTGACCGGAAGCGCTGGTGGGGTCCCCCGAAGTCTACGGCAGAGGGCCTCTACGATGGGCCACGACAGGCGCGCCCCGATGGGTCGCGGCGCCGCCCACAGCATCGGGAAGACCATCAGGAACGAGGCACGGACAGCATGCTCTCCATCGGCGTGGACATCGGCGGGACCAAGATCGCGGCCGGGGTCGTGGACGAGGCCGGCGAGATCATCGCAGCCACCACCCGCAGCACCCCCGCGACCGACGCGGTGCTCATCGAGGCGGCCGTCGCGGACGCCGTGGCCGAGCTGCGCTCCGCCCACGACGTGGTGGGAGTGGGCGTCGGGGCGGCGGGCTTCGTCGCCGCGGACCGCCGCACCGTGCGGTTCTCAGCGAACCTGGCCTGGCGCGAGCACGCCCTGGCCGAGGAGCTCGAGCGCCTCACCGGGCTGCCGGTCGTGGTCGAGAACGACGCCAACGCCGCGGGCTGGGCCGAGTACCGCTTCGGCGCCGCCACCGAGGCCCGGCACATGCTGATGATGACGGTGGGCACCGGTCTCGGCGGCGCGGTGGTGCTGGACGGGAACCTCCTGCGCGGCTCCGGCGGCTTCGCGGGCGAGGTCGCCCACATGACCGCGGTGCCCGACGGGCAGTGGTGCGGCTGCGGACTGCGCGGCTGCCTCGAGCAGTACACGGCCGGCACCGCACTGGTGCGCGCGGCCAAGCGCCGCGCCGCGACCGGCGACCCGCTGCTGGGCCGGCTGGTCCAGGCCGCCGGCGGCGACCGCAAGGCCATCGACGGGCCCCTCATCACCCGCCTGGCGCAGCAGGGCGACGAGGGCGCGGTCGAGCTGATCGCCGAGATCGGCACCTGGCTCGGGCGCGGCGTCGCCTCGATCGCGGCGCTGCTGGACCCCGAGGTCGTGGTCGTCGGCGGCGGGGTCTCCGCCGCCGGGGAGCTGCTGCTCGCCCCTGCCCGAGCGGCCTACGCCGAGCACCTCACGGCCCGGGGCCACCGGGCGCTGGCCGACTTCGTGCCCGCGCAGATGGGGAACCGTGCCGGCATCGTCGGCGCCGCCGACCTCGCGCGCTGAGGGTGACGCACGCCGGGTCCCGGCCTGCGAGCCCGCCCCGTCGGCCGGCGAGCCCGCCCCGTCGGCCGACGGCTCAGACCTGGGCGCCGTCGTCCCCGTCCTCGCGCCGCCCGCGCGGCAGGCGCAGCAGCAGCGAGACCATGCCGCCAAGGGCGGCGACCCCGCCGAGCCAGCCCAGGAATCCGGGCAGCGACGGGGTGACGACCATGACGAGGACGAGCACGAACCCGCCCAGCAGCGCGGTCCAGGACCACAGCACCGGCGAGGACGGCTGGGGGAGGTCGGGGTCCGGGGCGACGAAGTCCCCGTAGATCACCTCGTCGTCGTCGAGCTCGCGCGGTGTCGCGTCCCGCGGACCGGTCGGCCTCGCCTCGGGGGAGAGTCCCTGCGAGGGGTGGGCGGCGCGGGAGCGCTCGCGCGATTCCTGCGTGGGCGGCTCCGGCGGGGAGTCTGCGCTGAAGGACCACGGGTCGTTGTCCTCGTCGTCGTGCCCATCGTCGTGCCGGTTCGAGTCCGCGGCCGAGGCCGGGGAGGCGGCGGGCGCGGCGAGCTCCCGCGGCGCCTCGCCGGGAGGCAGCACGACGCCCTCGCCCTCGAGCATGCGGGCGAACTCGGCGTCCACGTCCCGGGGATCGGGGCGAGGCTCCGGCGCCCGCCCGCGGCCGTCGCGTCCGCCGCTCATGAGGCGCTCCGCGGCGCGGGTCCCCGTGCGGGCACGTGCGTGTCCAGGAAGCGCGCGGAGGCCTCGAACAGCAGCTCCGCCTCGTGGTCCAGCGGCACGAGGTGGAAGCTGCGGGTCAGGGACAGGCGCTCGACGGGGCCGCGCACCCCGGCGGCGACGATGTCGCTGTCGGTGGGCGGGACGGTGTGGTCCCCGCGCGAGGTGGCCAGCAGCAGCGGCACCTCGATCGCACCGAGGTCGGCGCGGGTTCGGGAGAACAGCTGACGCAGGCGGCCGACGGAACGCACCGGCAGCCGGTCGTAGGCCTCCTCGGCCGCGCCCTCGAGCGCGATGTCGGAGCCGATCCCGGGCAGGGTGCGGACCACGGGGGCGATCAGCGGGGCGACGGCGGCGACCGCGGGCAGTGTCATCCCCGGGTTCACCGCGACGATCGCCGCGATCCTGCCGCGCAGATCCGGGTCCTCGGCGAGGGCGAGGGTGAGCGCCCCGCCCATGGACAGCCCGCCCACCGCGATCGGCCCGGTCGCCTCGGACAGCTCGAGCGCCGCGTCCTTCACGCAGCCGTACCAGTCCTGCCAGCGGGTGCGGTCCAGCTCCCGCTCGGTGCGGGCGTGGCCCGGCAGGAGCGGCAGCTCGACCTCCCAGCCGAGCGCCGCGTGATGCTCCGCCCAGGGGCGCAGCGACTGCGGCGAGCCGGTGAAGCCGTGGCACAGGAGGAGCCCGCCGCGCGGGTTAGAGTGACCCCGCGCGCGCCACGGACGGGACAGTTCGCTGAACGCCATGGGGACATGGTCGCACCTGCTCCTGCACGGCGCACACGCACCCCGTCCGCAATCCCGCCGCCGAGCAGACCCCAGGAGCGTCCCGTGCTGTACGAGATCGCCAAGCCCTTCGTCATGGGGGTCGTGAACCTCCTGTGGCGGCCCACGCTCAGCGGTCACGAGAACATCCCCGAGACAGGCCCGGTGATCCTCGCCTCGAACCATCAGGCCTACTCCGACACCGTGTTCCTGCCCGGGCAGGTGCGCCGCAGCGTGCACTTCCTGGGCAAGTCGGACATCTTCGCCGGGCGCTCGCCGCTGAACCGCGTCGTGGCCGCGGTGATGCGCGGGCTGCGGGTGATGCCGGTGGACCGCAGCGGCGGCAGCGCCTCCCGTTCCGCGATCGATGCCGGGCTCGAGGTCCTCGCCCGCGGGGACGTGCTCGGCATCTACCCCGAGGGGACCCGCAGCCCGGACGGGCGCCTGTACCGCGGCAAGACGGGCGTGGCCCGCTTCGCCCTCGCCTCCGGTGCCCCGATCGTGCCGGTCGCGATGCTCGGCGCCCACGAGGCCCAGCGGGGCCGGACGTACTTCCCCCGCCGCCACCCCCGCATCCACGCGGTGGTCGGGGAGCCGATCGACGCCTCAGAGATCGCCGCCCGGATGGAGGGCGCCGAGGAGGCGAAGGTGCTGCGCGCGGTGACCGACGAGGTCATGGACCGCATCCAGCAGCTCTCCGGGCAGGAGCGCGTGGATGAGTACGCCGCCGACGTGAAGCGCCGGCTGAAGCGAGAGGCGGAGTCGGCGGGCTGAGCCTCCCCGTCGGCCCCGCGCTCCCCGCCCCGTCGGCCGCCTCGGCCTGCCCCGTCGGCCGACGGGTGTGATGCCCGCCCGCCCCTCGGGTGCCGGGCCCCGGGAGGGCGCGGGCTTGGCTACCCTGTCGGGGTGACTCAATTCAGCCCCGACGCCCCTGCCCGCGCGCACGCCTTCTCGCTGTCCTCCGCCGATGACGGCCTCGCCGCCCTCGGCGCCTGGCGCGAGTATCCCCGCGTGCAGCAGCCGGTGTGGCCGGACGAGGAAGCCCGTCAGGGCGTGTTCGACGCGCTGCGCGCCGCCCCGCCGCTGGTCTTCGCCGGAGAGGTCGACGTGCTGCGCGAGCGCGTCGCCGCCGCGGCCCGGGGCGAGGCCTTCCTGCTCGCCGGCGGGGACTGCGCCGAGACCTTCGCCGACTCCACCGCCGACCGGATCCGCAACAAGATCCGCACGATCCTGCAGATGTCCGCGGTGCTGACCTACGGCGCCTCGGTGCCGGTGGTGAAGATGGGCCGCATGGCGGGCCAGTTCGCCAAGCCGCGCTCCGCCGACGAGGAGACCCGCGACGGCGTCACCCTGCCCACCTACCGCGGTGACGCCGTCAACGAGTACTCATTCACCGAGTCCGCCCGCATCCCGGACCCGAAGCGCCTGTGGAGGACCTACACCACCAGCGCCTCCACCCTGAACCTGCTGCGCGCCTTCACGGGCGGCGGCTTCGCCGACCTGCGCGAGGTCCACTCCTGGAACCGCGGCTTCACCTCCTCCGGCGCGGGCTACGACCGCTACGAGGAGCTGGCCGGGCAGATCGACAAGGCCATCCGCTTCATGGACGCGATCGGCGCGGACTTCGACGCGCTGAAGGTCGTGGAGTTCTACGCCTCCCACGAGGCGCTGCTGCTTGACTACGAGGAGGCGCTCTCCCGGATCGATTCCCGCACCGGGGAGATCTACGGCTGCTCCGGCCACTTCCTGTGGATCGGCGAGCGCACCCGTCAGCTCGACGGCGCGCACGTGGACTTCATGGCACGTCTGCGCAACCCCATCGGGGTGAAGCTCGGTCCGGACGCGTCGGTCGACGACGCACTGCGCCTCATCGACAAGCTCGATCCCGAGCGGGAGCCGGGTCGCCTCACCTTCATCACCCGCATGGGGGCGGGCAAGATCCGCGACCGCCTCCCGGCCCTGGTCGAGGGCGTGCGCGACTCCGGCGCCCAGGTGGCGTGGGTGACCGATCCGATGCACGGCAACACCATCACCTCCTCCAACGGGTACAAGACCCGCCGCTTCGAGGACATCCTCGACGAGGTCGTGGGCTTCTTCGAGGTGCACCAGTCGCTCGGCACCGTCCCGGCCGGCCTGCACATGGAGCTCACCGGCGACGACGTCACCGAGGTCCTTGGCGGCACCGGGGAGATCGACGAGGAGGGCCTGACCCGCCGCTACGAGACCCTCGTGGATCCGCGGCTGAACCATCAGCAGTCCCTCGAGCTGGCCTTCCTGGTCGCGGAGATGCTCTCCCGCCGCTGAGGGGCAAGCGCACCGACGACGCGAGCGGCGCCCGTCCCCTTCCGGGGCGGGCGCCGCTTCTGCGTGCGGGGTGCGGCCGACGGGGGGCTGCGGGGTTCAGAACACCGTGTGGGTTAAGAACACCGTGCGGGCTCAGAACACCGTGCGGGCTCAGAACACCTTGATGGTGATGGTGGAGCCCTTGGCGAGCTGGCCGCCCGCGGCGGCGGACTGCTCGTAGACCTGCCCGAACACGGGGTCGCCCTTGTCGTGGACGACGCTGACCGAGAACCCGGCCGCCTCGAGGGTGGCGCGCGCCTGGGCCTCGGGCTGGCGGAACACGTCCGGGACGGTCACCATCTCGGGGCCGAGCGAGGTGACGATGTGGACGGTGTCCCCGCGGTACAGGGTGCCGGAGGCGGGGGACTGGGAGACCACCGCGCCGCGAGGCACGCTCGCCGAGTGGGCCTCGCCCACGGTGACCTCGAACCCGGCGGCCTCGAGAGCGGAGCGGGCGGCGGAGCCGGAGTTGCCGGTCTCGTTCGGGACGCTCAGCGGCATCCGCCCCTGGGAGACGACCACGTGCACCTCGCCGCCGACGGGCAGCGCGTCGGCCGAGGCGGACTGCGAGATGACCTGCCCCTCGGGCACGGTCTCCGAGTACTCGGGATCGTCCTCGACGAGCTCGAGGCCCAGCGCCTCGACCTCGGCGCGGGCATCCTCGAGGGCGACGCCCTCGAGCGCGGGCACCGGGAAGGTCTCCTCGCCCTTGGAGACGACGACGCGGATGTCGTCGCCCTTCTTCACGGTGGCGCCGGTGGAGGGCTCCGAGGAGATGACGTGCCCGGCCGGGACGGAGGCGTCGAAGCGCTCCTCGGTGCGCACGGTGAGGTCGGAGGCGCTCAGCGCCGCCTCGGCATCGGCGAGCGGGGTGCCGGTGACCAGGGGGACGGTGCGGTCCGCGCCCGGACCGGTGTTCAGGTACCAGTCCCCGCCGGTCCAGGCCCCGCCGACGAGGGCCGCGGCGAGGCTCAGCGCGGCGAGCGCCGCCATGGGACGGGAGCGGTGGCGCGTCCCGACCGGCAGGTGGCGGCCGCGCCGTTCGCGGGGGGAGCGCAGGACGACGCTGCGCGAGGTCTCGTCCTGCTCCTCGGCGGCGGGAGCAGGGGAGGACGCGGCGGCGGGCTCGTCAGCCCCGGAGGTGGCGTGGGTGTCGGCGTCGGTCGCACCTGTGTCGGTCGCGGCTGCGTCGGTCCCGTCTGCGTCGCCGAGGTCGGCCGACGCAGCCGCCCGGGACTCGTCGTGGTCGCCGGCCGTCGCCGGGGCCGAGTCCTCGTCGGCCGCACCGGCGCCCGCTGTGGGACCTGCTCCGAGACCTGCGGCGGGATCGAAGGCGCGGGGGCGGCCCAGTAGCTCGGCGGCGACCTCGTCGAGGGAGGCGGTGACGCGCGGCAGGTCGCCGGTGGCGGTGTCCTTGCGCGGCTCCGGACGGGTGCCGAGCACGCGGGCGGGGAGGGTCGAAAGCAGCTCCCGAACCGCGCGCAGCAGGTCTTCCGCGCTCGCGGGCCGCTGGGAGACGGTGCGCGCCGCAGCCCAGGTCACCAGCGAGTCCAGCTCCCGCGGGATGCCGGTGACCACGGTGGACGGGGCGGGGATGTCGTCGTGGACGTGCTGGAAGGCGACGTGCACGGGCTGCTCGCCCTGGAACGGCTGGCGCCCGGTGAGCATCTCGAAGATCACGACGCCGAGGGAGTAGAGGTCGCTGCGTTCGTCGGCCTCGCCGCGGGTGACGACCTCGGGGCTGATGTAGGCGACGGTGCCCAGCAGCGCCGCACCGGTGGAGGAGTTGTTCGTCCCGATCGCGCGGGCGAGGCCGAAGTCCGCGACCTTCACCGTGTCGGTGAGGTCCAGCAGGATGTTCTCGGGCTTGATGTCACGGTGGACGATGCCGGCGCGATGCGCGGCGACGAGCGCCTCGAGCACCTGCTCGGTGATGCGCAGGGTCTCGCCGACTGTGAGGCGGTGCCTCTTCACGATCCGGGCCCGCAGCGTCTCGCCCTCGACGAGCTCCATCGCCAGGTAGATGCGGTCGCCGTCGCCGCCCTGGTCGAACACTCCCACCACGTTGCGGTGCGCGAGGCGGGCCGCGGCACGGGCCTCGCGGCCGAAGCGTCGCCGGAACTCCTCGTCCATCGCCAGATGGGGATGCATGATCTTCAGGGCGACCACGCGATCCAGACGCTCGTCATGGCCGCGGTGCACGGTCGCCATTCCGCCGCGCGCGATCGGCTCCTCGACCCGATAACGGTCGTCGAGGAGCAGGCTGATGCCGGGGGAAGTCGACGTCGCCGAACTCACGAGGTCAATCTAGGGCGGTCCCGTGCCAGGAACGGGGACCGACACACGCGACGCGCCGCACAGACCTCCGGGAACACGCTCCGCGAAGGCCTCGGATCGTGCCGGATCACCACGGACGGATCGGATCATCACGTACAGAGGTGCGGGGCGACGCCGAGGCGTGGCACCCTTGTGCCGTGAACGACCTGGACACCCTCATCACCGACTGGCTCACCCTTCCCGACGTCGCCGAGCGGCTCGACGTCGAGGTCTCCCGCGTCCGCCGCCTCATCGAGGAGGGCAAGCTCGTCGCCGTGCGACGCGGCGACCCGGTGGTGCGCTCGGTCCCCGCGCTGTTCCTGGTCGACGGGGAGATCGCCCCGCACCTCTCCGGCACGATCACGGTGCTGCGCGACGGCGGTTTCACCGACGAGGAGCTGCTGGCGTGGCTGTTCGAGGAGGACGAGACCCTGCCGGGCCGTCCGATCGACCACCTGCGCCGCGGTCAGCGCGGCGAGGTGCGCCGACGCGCCCTCGCGCTCGCACTCTGATCCCTCGCGCCTGACCCTTCGCGCGCTTGCCCTCTCGCTCCGGCCTGACTGCCCTGACCCCGGGGCTCAGGAGGGCAGCGACCCGACGTCGGTCGCCTGCGCCGCGAGGGCGGCGAGCCCGCCGCGCCCCAGCTCGCCGAGCTCCTCGGCCCCTGCCAGCAGGTCCGCGGCGCGCGCGGCCTGCGCGCGCACGTCGCCCGCGACCGACGCGACCGCGCCGGTGGAGATCATGAGCTCGTGCACGGCTTCGATGCGATCCGTCGGCGCCTCCGCCGCGCCGACCACCTCGGCCAGCAGCCGCCGCCCTGCCTCGTCGGCCGCAGCAGCCGTGCGGGCCAGCAGCACCGTGCGCTTGCCCTCGACGATGTCCCCGCCGATCGGCTTGCCGGTCTCGTCCTGATCACCGATGACGCTCAGCAGGTCGTCGCGCAGCTGGAACGCGGTGCCGACCTCGATCGCCCAGGTCGAGAGGGTCTCGAGCGCCGCGTCCTGCGCCCCCATCAGCGCGGCCCCCACCCGCACCGGGCGCAGCACCGTATAGGGGACGGTCTTCCAGCGGATCACGGACAGCGCCGCCTTCTCCGCATCCGGCGCCGAGGCGAAGCCGCCGGCCTGGTGGAGGACGTCCAGGAACTGGCCCGACATGACCTCGGTGCGCAGCGCCTCGAACTCGGCGAGCGCCCGGGCGACGCGCTCCGGCTGACCGCCGACCGCCGCAGCCACCTGCTCGGACCAGCTCAGCGCCAGGTCGCCGAGCACGATCGCGACGGCGACCCCGTACTCCGTGGAAGAGCCGGCGAGGCCTGCCGCCTCGTGCCGGGTCCGGGCCTGCTCGTGCTGGGCGGGACGACCGCGCCGCATGGGGGAGTGGTCGATGACGTCGTCATGCAGCAGGGCCGCCGCCTGCACGAGCTCGATCCCGGCCCCGAGGCGGGCGAGCGCGTCGATCTCCGCCTCGTCCGGCTCTCGGCCGAGTGCGGCGACCCCGCCCCAGAAGCAGAACCGCGGCCGCAGCAGCTTGCCGCCCTCGAGGAAGCGCTCGAGATCGTCCACGAGGGATGCCGCCTCCGGCGCGATCTCCGCCAGCTGCGCGCGACGGGAGTCGAGCTCCTTCGCGGTGATCTCCGCGACCTTCGCGACCAGCAGCTGGTCCAGCTCGCGGAGGCGGTCGGCCGACGGGGCCGCACCGGTCCCGGGCTCGGCGGCGTGCTCGGCGATGGCGTGCTCGGATCCCGCGGACGCGGGGGAGTGCCCGGCAGAGGTCATGGAGGATTCCTTCCCGCGCGGCCCGTGCGGGACCGGCTGTGCAGACGTGTGCCCCGATCCTCCCACGCCGGGCCGGACCGGTCCGCGCCGAGGTGACGGCGACGACGAGTGCGGCGGCGACGACAGCGCCCGCGCCGCCGACCGTTCCTCCACAGGGCCCCGTCGTCCCCAGTGACGGCGCTGTCCCCCTGGGGCGGCGCGATCTCGGGAAGGGTCGCCCCATGACGACGAACATCAGCCCCGCCGATCCCGCCCGCCACCTCCGCTCCGCCGAGGACCCCGCCGAGCTGCTCGCCGAGGCGCGGCTCAGCCTCCACGAGCTGCCGTCCGACTGCCTCCTCCTGGCCGGCACCGGCGGCCGCGGCACACCCCCGATGCTCACCCGCTCCTCGCTGCGCGACCTGCTGGCCGGCAACGGGGCCGCGCACCTCGCCTCCCACCTCGCGCTCATGGCGCTGCGGGGGAGCGGCGGGGTACACGCGCTCGTCGTCATCGGCGACGGCTACCAGGGAGTCCTGGACGAGGTGATCCACGAGGTCCTGCCCCGCGCCGCGCATCTGCTGCGCAGCGCCGGGACCGGCCCGGACGCCACCGGAGCACGTCTGCTCTCCGTGCGCGGGGCCGCCGACGGGCGCAGATGGGAGCTCACCCCGGTCGACCCCTCCGCACCCCGCGGCGCGCAGCGCGCCCTGCCCGCCGGGACGCTGCGGGAGTTCGCCGAGACCCGGGCCGCCGCGTCCGCCGTGCTGCGCGGCCGCGCCATCCCGCGGCCGGCGCACGCCGATCCGCGTCTCGCCGCGATCGGGAGACGGCTCGCCCTTCCACCGGTCGACCTCGCCTCGCCCGCCGACCCGATGGCGCTGCTGGAGTCGGCGGAAACGGCCCTGGCCGCCCTGCGCGACGGAGCAGAGGACGCCTTCGCGGCCGAGGACATGTCGAAGTGTGAACAGCTCGCCGCGCTGCTCTCGGCCCTCGCCGTGGACCGTCTGCACTGGGAGCTGCTGGCCCGCCTCGTCGAGCACGGCCGGGAGCGGACGATCGAACGGGAGGAGCTCCTGCAGGAGCTCTGCCGTGATCCGTCGTGGCGTCCGAGCGAGGACGTCTGCGCAGGTGGGAGGTGGTATCGCCTCCTCGAGGAGGTGCGTGAGGTGGCTACCGGCGCCCTCGATGGGGCCGTCGGCAGCGGGCGCGGCACCGCCCGCCCCGCATGGCGCGCACTGACCACTCTGCTGGTGCTGCTGTCGTGGTGGAACCACCGCTTCGCGACCGCCGGACGTCTCGTCGACGAGCTGAGGGAGCGGGAACCGGAGTCGACTCTGGCACCCTTGCTGTCCAGAATGACCGACACCCCCATCTTCCCCGCCTGGTGGCCCGCCGCCTGAGGGGAGAAGGGGACGCCCCGGAACGAGGCCGGGCACGGAAGGAGCACTGCCGATGACCCTCCTCGGACAGCACCGCAGCGGCACCGCGGACGCGCAGGCGTCGCAGGAGTCGAGCGCGGCCCGCTCCGGCGCCTGGAGCCCCGCCTGCGGCGTAGGGGACCGACTCTTCGCACCGCTCGGCGGACTCGCGCTCGAGAGCGGCGAGGTGCTCGAGGACGTCACCCTGGCCTACGAGTCCTGGGGGACCCTCGATGCCGACGGCGGCAACGCCGTGCTCGTGCTCCATGCGCTGACCGGCGACTCCCACGTGATCGGCCCGGCCGGTCCCTCGCACCCCACCGGCGGCTGGTGGGAGGACCTCGTCGGCCCCGGCCGCCCCATCGACACCGACCGCTACTTCGTCGTCGCCCCGAACGTGCTGGGCGGCTGCCAGGGCAGCACCGGTCCCAGCTCGCCCGCGCCCGACGGTCGGCCCTACGGCTCCCGCTTCCCCCAGCTGACCGTCCGCGACCAGGTCGCGGCCGAGCACCGCCTCTCCCAGCGGCTCGGTATCGAGCGCTGGGCGCTCGTGATCGGCGGCTCCATGGGCGGGATGCGAGCCGTCGAATGGGGAGTCACCCACCCCCAGCAAGTCGAGCGCCTCGCCGTGATCGCCTCCTCCGCCCGCGCCACCGCCGACCAGATCGCCTGGAACAGCGCCCAGATCGCCGCGATCCGCGTCGACCCCGGCTTCCACGGCGGTGACTACTACGAGCTCCCGCCCGAGGACGGCCCCCATCTCGGCCTCGGCATCGCCCGGCGGATCGCCCACACCACCTACCGCACCGCGACCGAGCTGGAGACCCGTTTCGGGAACCGGCCGCAGGAGCCGGAGAACCCGCTGGACGGCAGCGGTCGCCATCAGGTCACCAGCTACCTCGACCATCACGCCGTGAAACTCTCGCGCCGCTTCGACGCGAACTCCTACCTCACCCTCGTCCAGTCGATGAGCACCCATGACGTGGGCCGAGGGCGCGGCGGGACCGCCGCGGCGCTCGGACGGATCACCGCCCGCACCCTCGCCGTCGCGATCGACTCCGACCGCCTGTTCCCTCCGACGCTCGTCCACGAGATCGCCGAGCACGTGGAGGGTGCGCAGTGGCACGTCGCCAGCTCGCCCATCGGACACGATGCCTTCCTGCTGGCCCATCCGGGACTGGAGGAGTGGATCGGTGCTCTGCTGGCCGACTAAGCTGACCGGGTCGCAGCGTCGGAACTGAGGGAGGTGACGCGCGTGACCATCGTCGTGGGGTACGCCCCGTCCACGCAGGGCCGGGCCGCGCTCGGCGCCGGGATCCGGTACGCCGCACGGACCGGCGAGCCGCTGCTCGTCGCCGCGCACCAGCACGCCGTGCCCGGCACCGGCACCACCGCCGCGACCGAGGAGGAGGTGCTCGCCGCGGTCGAGGACCTCGGCGGCAGCACCGAGGGCGTCACCGTGCAGCGCGGCGAGGACCGCGAGATCGGCGAGTTCGTGCTCTCCGTCGTCGAGGAGAGCAGCGCGAGCCTCGTGGTGATCGGGCTGCGCCGCAAGGCGCCCATCGGCAAGCTCAACCTCGGCGCCTCCGCCCGGAAGATCGTGCTCGGCGCGCCCTGCCCCGTGCTCGCCGTCAAGGACGACCGCCTGCACTGACCCTGCATCAGCAATGTGCCGGCCGTGTGCCGGCTCTCTCTCCGGGCAGTGCTCGCCGAGAGTCCCGAGGTTCCTGGGACGGGGTGGGAATACCTGCCGCGAATCGACGTTATACTCGACAGGCTTGACGGCACCGTGCCTTCGTGCGCCGTTTCCACGGTTCGAACCGGGAACGCGACACGCTGCGCATCCCGTGAGCCGCGCCGAGAAGACCGATCGCCCGAGTGCGGTGGACCGCCCGCATCGGGCCGCCGCCGGAAGAAGGAACTCTGTGACCTCCTCCAAGACTGCTGAGCCCACCACGGCGAAGGGCAGCACCCGCGCCGCGGCCTCGAAGACCACCGAGGCCGTCGAGAACGACGCCCCCGCCGCCGACGAGGCCGGGACCACGAAGACCACCACGAAGGAAGCCGCCAAGAAGAAGGCGGCGAGCACCTCGAAGCCGCGCAGCACCGCTGCCGCGGCCAAGAAGAAGACGGTGAAGAAGACCACCGCCAAGGACGCCCCCGAGGACGTCGACACCGACGCCGAGGACGCTCCGGAGGATGCCGAGGGCACCGAGACCGCCGAGGGCGCGAAGACCTCCGGCACCGACGACAAGGTCGAGGAGTCCGGTGGCTTCGTCTTCAACGCCTCCGAGGACGACGCCCCCGCCCAGCAGGTCGTCACCGCCGGCGCGACCGCCGACCCGGTCAAGGACTACCTCAAGCAGATCGGCAAGGTCGCACTGCTGAACGCCGCGCAGGAGGTTGAGCTCGCCGAGCGCATCGAGGCCGGCCTCTACGCCGAGCAGAAGCTGAAGGCCGACGAGTCGATCCGCAAGACCAAGGCCGGTCGCGAGCTCGCGATCATCGCCGAGGACGGCCGCGCCGCCAAGGACCACCTGCTCGAGGCGAACCTGCGCCTGGTCGTCTCCCTCGCCAAGCGCTACACCGGCCGCGGCATGCTCTTCCTGGACCTGATCCAGGAGGGCAACCTGGGCCTCATCCGCGCGGTCGAGAAGTTCGACTACGCCAAGGGCTACAAGTTCTCCACCTACGCCACCTGGTGGATCCGTCAGGCCATCACCCGCGCCATGGCGGACCAGGCCCGCACCATCCGCATCCCCGTGCACATGGTCGAGGTCATCAACAAGCTGGCCCGCGTCCAGCGCCAGATGCTGCAGGACCTGGGCCGCGAGCCCACCCCGGAGGAGCTCGCCAAGGAGCTCGACATGACCCCGGAGAAGGTCGTCGAGGTCCAGAAGTACGGCCGCGAGCCGATCTCCCTGCACACCCCGCTCGGCGAGGACGGCGACAGCGAGTTCGGCGACCTCATCGAGGACTCCGAGGCCGTCGTGCCCGCGGACGCCGTGAGCTTCACCCTCCTGCAGGAGCAGCTCCACTCGGTGCTGGACACCCTCTCCGAGCGCGAGGCCGGCGTGGTCTCCATGCGCTTCGGCCTCGAGGACGGCCAGCCCAAGACGCTGGACGAGATCGGCAAGGTCTACGGCGTGACCCGCGAGCGGATCCGCCAGATCGAGTCCAAGACCATGAGCAAGCTGCGCCACCCCTCGCGCTCGCAGGTCCTTCGCGACTACCTCGACTGATCCCGTCGCCCGGCGTCACCGCCGCGCGCACCCACCGGGACGAGCCCGGGATCCTCGGATCCCGGGCTCGTCCCGCGTCGGCCGACGCCCATCCCGCCCTGACGGACCGGCCGGGAACCGGCTGGAAGGAGCCCGCATGACCACCCCGCCCTCCCACGCGCCGACGGACCCGCCCGTCCTGCGGGTGCGCCGCGTCGGCCCCGAGGACTGGGCCTCCCATCGCGCGCTGCGCCTGGACATGCTCGACGCCGACCCCGACGCGTTCTGGGCCGACCCCGCCGAGGCCTGCGCCCGCACCGAGCAGGACTGGCGCGACGAGCTCGCCGGCCCTCGCATCCACCTCCAGGCCGTGCGAGCGGAGCAGGAGCCGGGCGGAGAGCAGGAGCCGGGCGGAGAGCAGGAGCCGGGCGGAGAGCAGGAGCCGGGCGGCGAGCAGGAGCCGGGCGCCCAGCACGCGCTGGGAGGCGAGGAGGTGCTCGGTGGGATCGCCCTGCTGCCGACCGGATACACCCCCGAGCACCCGATCCCCGCGGACCGCGCGCACATCGTCTCCCTGTGGGTGCGGCCGACAGGCCGGGGTCGGGGCGTCTCGCGCCTGCTGCTGGCGGAGCTGGCACGGATCGCCCTCGAGCTCGGCCGCCCGGACCTGCGCCTGGACGTCGACGACACCAACCTCCCCGCTCGGAGGCTCTACGCGCGGCTCGGCTTCGTCGAGACCGGGCAGCGCGAGCCGCGGGAGAGCCGCGGCACCCAGTGGGTCGAGTACGCGATCCGCGCCGAGGAGCTGCTGGCCCAGGAGTAGCAACCGCTGCGATCGCTCCGAGAGGTCCGCACATCCGCACATGCGACGAGGGCGCCCACCGTGATGGTGGGCGCCCTCGTCGTGCGGGTCCGTCGGCCGATCAGGGGAGCGTCCGTGCGCAACCCCTCATCGACTCAATCCTCGACCGGCTCCGGCTTGATGTGCAGGCGCTCGGTCTCGTCGATGACCTCGGAGGCGATGCCCTTCAGGGCGTCCTCGTGGGCGCGGGCGTGGTGGGCGCAGAACATGAGCTCGCCACCGGCCTCGAGCAGCACCTTGACGTACGCCTGGGCGCCGCAGCGGTCGCAGCGGTCATGAGCCGTGAGCCGGGGAGCTTCGAGAGTGAGGTTCATGGGGACATTTGTAGCACCGCCGCGCCTTCGGAGGGGAGCATCCACAGCCGTGGTTCGCCAGGGGCGCAACACCCTGTGAGCCGGACCGCCCCGCCGGGCTCCCGGGCCGGTGAATGCGGGGTTCGAGGGGCGGTCCGTCGTAGGATCCGGAGGGTGTCCACCACCACCGCTGCGAAGAAGTCCGCCTACGACGCGCGCAACCTCCAGGTCCTCGAGGGCCTCGAGGCAGTGCGCAAGCGCCCGGGCATGTACATCGGCTCCACCGACTCGCGGGGCCTCATGCACTGCCTGTGGGAGATCCTCGACAACGCGGTGGACGAGGCACTGGGCGGGCACGGCGACGCCATCTCCGTGATCCTCCACCCCGACCACTCGGTGGAGGTGCGCGACACCGGCCGCGGCGTCCCGGTGGACGTCGAGCCCCGCACCGGCCTGACCGGCGTGGAGGTCGTCTACACGAAGCTCCACGCGGGCGGGAAGTTCGGCGGCGGCTCCTACGCCGCCTCGGGCGGTCTGCACGGCGTGGGCGCCAGCGTCGTCAACGCCCTGTCGGGCCGGCTCGACGTCGAGGTGGACCGCGGCGGCAAGACCTACGCGATGAGCTTCCAGCGCGGCACCTCCGGCGAGTTCGCCGACCAGGGAGAGCCCTCGCCGGACGCCCCCTTCACCCCGGCCGACGGCCCCGCCGAGCTGCGCGTGATCGGCAAGGCCAAGCACGGCGTCACCGGCACCCGGGTGCGCTACTGGGCGGACCCGCAGATCTTCGTCAAGGGCTCCCACTTCTCCCTCGACGACCTCACCCGCCGCTCCCGCCAGACCGCGTTCCTGGTCCCCGGGCTGCAGATCTCCGTCACCGACCACCGCCCCGAGGCGAACCCCGACCAGCCCGCCACCCGCACCTTCAAGTACGACGGCGGGATCAGCGAGTTCGTCGAGTACCTCGCCCAGGACCAGAAGATCACCGACGTGATCCGTCTGCAGGGCGAGGGCGGGTACACCGAGACCATCCCCGTGCTCGACAAGAACGGTCACATGGTCTCCACGGAGGTCGAGCGCACCTGCGAGGTCGACATCGCCCTGCGCTGGGGCGTGGACTTCGACTCCACCCTGCGCTCCTTCGTCAACATCGTCGCCACCCCCAAGGGAGGCACCCACGTCTCCGGCTTCGAGCAGGCGCTGGTGAAGACCATGCGCAAGCAGGTCGAGAACCAGGCCCGCCGCGTGAAGTTCAACGCCAAGAACGAGAAGATCGAGAAGGACGACGCCCTCGCCGGGCTCACCGCCGTGGTCTCCGTCCGCATCGACGAGCCGCAGTTCGAGGGCCAGACCAAGGAGGTGCTCGGCACCCCCGCGATCCGCCAGATCGTCGCCAAGGTCGTCGAGGACCGCCTCACCGACTTCCTCACCTCCACCAAGAAGGGGGAGAAGGAACAGGCAGCGCTCGTCATCGACAAGGTCGTCTCCGAGATGCGGGCCCGCATCGCCGCCCGCATGCACAAGGAGGTCTCGCGGCGCAAGAACGCGCTGGAGTCCTCGACCATGCCCACCAAGCTCGCCGACTGCCGCACCCACGACGTCGAGCGCTCCGAGCTGTTCATCGTCGAGGGCGACAGCGCGCTGGGCACTGCGAAGAACGCCCGCTCTTCCGAGTTCCAGGCGCTGCTGCCCATCCGCGGCAAGATCCTCAACGTCCAGAAGGCGTCCATCACGGACATGCTCAAGAACGCCGAGTGCGCCGCGATCATCCAGGTGATCGGTGCGGGCTCCGGGCGCACCTTCGACCTGGACGCCGCCCGCTACGGCAAGATCATCATGATGACCGACGCGGACGTGGACGGCGCCCACATCCGCACCCTGTTGCTGACCCTCTTCCACCGCTACATGCGGCCCATGGTCGAGGCGGGCCGGGTCTACGCCGCGGTCCCGCCGCTGCACCGCGTGGAGATCGTCCACGGCGGCTCGAAGAAGAACGAGCTGGTATACACCTACTCCGAGGCCGAGCTGCACAAGCTGCTGAAGAACCTCGAGCGGCGCGGCAAGCGGTACAAGGAGCCGATCCAGCGCTACAAGGGCCTGGGCGAGATGGACGCCGACCAGCTGGCCGACACCACCATGGACCCCCGCCACCGCACCCTGCGACGGGTGCGGATCGAGGACGCCGAGGCGGCCAGCGCCATGTTCGAGCTGCTGATGGGCTCGGAGGTCGCTCCCCGCAAGCAGTTCATCATCGAGGGAGCCGAGGAGCTCGACCTGGAGAGGATCGACGCATGAGCGTGGCAGTACGAGTCATCCCGTGCCTGGACGTGGACGGCGGCCGCGTCGTCAAGGGCGTGAACTTCAAGGACCTTCGCGACGCCGGCGACCCGGTGGAACTCGCGGCCCGCTACGGCGCCGAGGGCGCCGACGAGCTGACCTTCCTGGACGTCACCGCCTCCTCCGGCGGCCGCGAGACCATGATCGACGTGGTCCGCGCCGCGGCCGAGCAGATCTTCATCCCCCTCACCGTCGGCGGCGGCGTCCGCACCGTCGAGGACGTGGACCAGCTGCTGCGCGCCGGCGCCGACAAGTGCGGGGTCAACACCGCCGCGATCTCCCGCCCCGAGGTGATCTCCGAGATCTCCCACCGCTTCGGCAACCAGGTGCTCGTGCTGTCCATCGACGCCCGCCGCGTCACCGACGACACCCCCGAGGGCACCGCCCGCACCGGCTCCGGCTTCGAGGTCACCACCCACGGCGGCCGCCGCGGCACCGGCATCGACGCGATCGCGTGGATCCGCGAGGTCACCGAGCGCGGCGCCGGGGAGATCCTGCTGAACTCGATGGACGCCGACGGCACCAAGGAGGGCTTCGACCTCGAGCTCATCCGCCTGGCCCGCGCGGCCACCACCCTGCCGCTGATCGCCTCCGGCGGCGCGGGGAAGCCGGAGCACTTCGCGCCGGCCGTGCACGCCGGTGCCGACGCGGTCCTCGCCGCGAGCGTGTTCCACTTCCAGGAGATGACGATCGGAGAGGTCAAGGCGGCCATGGCCGCCGACGGGATCACCGTGCGGTGAGCGCGCCCCTCTCCGTCGGGGAGCGGAGCGCAGCGCCCGGCCGCTCCCCGCGCCAGCGCCTCGCCGTCGCGGGCCTCGCCGTGCTCCTCGTCCTCGCGGTGCTCTCCGCCTGGCTGCTGTGGGACAACCGGCGCCTGACCGTCGCCCGCTACGAGGTCGCGGTCACCTCTGCAGACGCTGGGGCCGACGGAGCCGCCGATGCGGCCGACGAGGGCACCGGGGTCGGCGCGAGTCCCGCGGCCGACGGGGGAGGACTGCCCGCGGGCGGGCTGCGCATCGCCCAGGTCTCGGACCTCCACGCCGCCGACTTCGGCGACTTCCAGGACCGGCTCCTCACCGCGGTCGAGGACGCCCACCCCGATCTCATCGCGCTGACCGGTGACGTGATCGACCGGCGCACCGGCGACCTCACCGCCGTGCTCGAGCTCGCCGCCTCCCTCACCGCACTCGCCCCCACCTACATGGTGCTCGGCAACCACGACGCGGACTCCGACCTGCGCGGCGAGCTGCTGGCAGGGCTCGAGGGCGCCGGGGTGGTGATCCTGCGCGACGAGGCGACGACCCTCACCGTCGGCGGCACCCGGATCACCCTGGCGGGCCTGGACGATCCCCGCGTCGCCTGGGACGCGGGCCGCACCCCGACCCCGCCCCGGCAGATCCTGGACCGGCTCGACCTTCCCAAGGACGGCACGACCGTGCTGCTCGCCCACCGCCCCGAGCTGCTGGAGGAGTACGCGGGGGAGGACGTCGACCTCGTCCTGTCCGGACACGCCCACGGCGGTCAGGTGCGCCTGCCCTTGATCGGCCCGCTCTTCGCCCCGCACCAGGGCTTCCTCCCCGCGCTCGCCGAGGGCGTGCACACGAGCGGCACCACCACCATGGTGATCAGCCGCGGGCTCGGCAACAGCATCGCCGGGGTGCGCGTGAACGATCCGCGCGAGCTGGTGATCATCGACCTCGTCGGCTGACGATCCGGTTGCTGACAGGGACGTGCCCCGGACTCCGCAGGGAGTCCGGGGCACGCAGGGTCGTGGAGGTCAGCGCAGGGTGACGCCGGCGCGAAGCATCATCCGCAGCGCCTGCGCCTCGTTGTCCTGCCGCGCCTTCTCCGCCGCGCGGCGGCGCAGGAGGGCGCGCAGCTCACGGGCGCGGGCGAGGCGGTCGCGCAGCTCGCGGGCCGAGGGACGCGGGGCGCGCTCGGTGCGAGGCGCGGAGCGAGCAGCGCTGGTGGCCTGGGCGGTGGAGGTCTGGACGGGCAGGGCGGTGGTGGACATGGCGTCCTCCTCGGTGGGTGGTGGGACGAGTCTTCTCCGGGGCGAGGACAGGAGCGGTCCTCGAAGTCGCCCGCCGGCGCTGCGGAGGGCAGGGGCGGAGAACGGCAGGGGGCAGCGCGAGCCGGGGCATGCGCGATCACGCGCGATGCCCGCAGGGCGGGAGGCGATGGTGGGGACGTCCAGGGGACGTCGGCCGACGTGGCGTCAGCCGGCGGCGACGGCCGACGGTGGCGTCAGGTGGTGTCGACAGCCGAAGGTGGCGTCGGCCGGCGTGGCGTCAGGCGGCGGCGGGGCGGCCTCCGTCGGCCGCACCGAGGATCCGTGGGGATCCGAGGAGCCGGGGGAGGGACGCCGCGACGCCGCGCGTCGCCGCGGCCGGGAGGGCCGGGGTCATGAGCGGTGTGCGGTGCGTGTCCATGGCTCCAGTGGAGCACCGGCGACGCTACCGGGTCCAGGGAATAAACGCCGGGACCCGGCCGCGCTGAAGGGGCGACCGGGTACCGGAGCGGTCGGGAGTCTCGCGTCGTGCCCGGTCAGCGGACGATGCGGCGCGGCGTCCCGGGCTGCGGCGTCAGTGCTCGATGCGGTAGGTGACGCCGAGGCTGTGGGAGGCACCGGGCTCGAGGGCCACGAAGCCTTCCTTCGCGGCGGCGGGCTCGATGCACACGAACTCGGGCCAGGCCTCGTCGGGGATGTCGGCCATCCCGGTCACCAGCGTGTCCCAGGGGTTCCACACCACGGTGCGGGAGGTGCCGCGCGGGGTGGAGACGACGCGCCGCCCGGCGGCCTCGTCCACGACGGTGACCTCCGCGGTGGAGTCGACGACGCGATCGGTCGCCTCGGTGAGGTGCAGCGGCGCGTGGGCGAGGGTGTCGGGGGTGAGGCCGCGGGTGTTGTCGAGGTAGTCCGCGCCCTCGAGTCCCTGGATCTCGATGCGGCGCACGTCACCGACGGCGAGGTAGGTGTGCAGGGCCGCCTCGAGCTCGAGCGGCTGCTCCCCGGCGGTGATCGTCAGCTCCAGCGACACCTCGGCGCCGAGGCGGACCTCGAGGGTGGCGGACAGCTCGGTGCGGTCGGCGGGGGAGGTGAGGGTGAGGGTGACCTCGTCGCCGCTGCGCTCGGCGGAGGTGAGGTCCCAGCGCACGTTGCGCAACCAGCCGTGCTTGACCTCCTGGGACTGGTCGCGGCCGGGACCGAACCAGGGGCCCACCAGCGGCACGCCGCCGCGCACGGCCTCGCCTGGGCCGAAGGCGGAGGCGGGGCTGAGCCACAGCAGGTCCTGCTCCCCGGCGGGGACGGCGCTGGTCAGGTGCGCGCCGTCCAGGAGCAGGGTGGCGGTGACGGCGGGGGTGTCCACCAGCGCGGCGTCCACGCCGTGGGCGGAGCCGAGGGTCACCCCCTCGGGGAGCGACACTGCGGGAACAGGAGCGGCGGTGCCAGGAGTGTTCATGCCCTGCATCGTCGCACGCTCCCGCCGCCCGGACCCGGCGGAGGTCACACCTCGAACCGGGCGGGGGAGGCGCCGCCGTGCGTCACCGCATCATCCGCGGCATCGTCCTGCGCGGCATCGTCCTCTGCATCGTCCTCCGCGGCGACGCCCTCCCCGGCCGCGGAGACGGTGCGGATGAACAGGAGCAGCCAGATGTACACCGTCACCGCCGCGCCGAGCTCGAAGGCGGTCATGTTCAGGTAGTCCACGCCCTCGAACAGCACGATCAGCATCACGAGTACCGCGAAGGCGACCCCGGTGAAGACGAGCAGCCCGCCCGGCAGGCGGCGCAGCAGCACCGGGAACACGATCAGCGCCAGAGCGAACACCACCACGAGCATCTCGGCCAGGCGGTTGTGCCAGTCCACCGACACGGTGCGGGAGACGAGCGCGACGAGCGCCAGCAACGCGCCGAGGGCGATGAGGGTGCCGCGCACCAGGTGCACCTTCCAGCGCGGCTCCCCGGCCGCGTCGGTCCAGCGCTGCAGGTCGTGGGCGACGAAGTCCCCGACCGCCACGAAGGCGAGACCGGTCAGCAGCAGGGTGAGGTTGAAGGTGCGACCGGCGGTGTCCGCACCCTCGCCGAGCTGGGAGAAGTACTGCTCCCACCAGTACGGGTCCGGGGACAGCATCGCCGCGGCGAGCACCCCGACGGTGAGGAAGACCATCAGCAGGGTCGCCAGCGACCGCCCGGACAGGGCCCAGGAGCTCGCCGCGACCACGTACGCCCACGCCCCGGTGGTCAGCGCCACCCAGAAGGTGCTCGCGAAGCGGTCCAGCGCCACGCCCCGGAACGCCTCGGCGAGGATGCCGTACATCGCCGAGGTCAGCAGCAGCGCGAGGACCGCGTAGACGAGGGAGGGGCCGAGGATCGTCAGCGCCCGGCGCAGCCGGGGCACGGTGCGCACCCAGGGCCGGCGCTGTGGCATGATCACCGCCATCGTCACCGCGGCGACCACGGCGGAGGTGCCTCCGGAGGTGACGGCGGCGAGCTGCCCGATCGAGCCCTCCCCGGACAGCGTCGAAGTGCCGCGTAGCACGGCGAGGCCGACCACGAGGCCGACGAGCACGCCGGCGACGCCGAGCGCGAGGGTGAAGGACTCGGTGCGGCTGGCGACGGTGACCCGGCGGGAGCGGAGGACGTCAGGCATGCCAGAAGTCTTCCACGCCGGGCCGGGAGCGGCCGACGGGCTTACCGGGACGGGCGCGACCGGGAGGGCCCGTCGGCCGGGATCAACCGGCGGCGATCAGCCGTCGGCGATCAGCCGACGGACGCGATCGGGACCGAGACCGGGGTGCCGGAGCCGTCGCGGCGCCCGGTGGGCTCGGGCAGGTCGATCGGCTGACCGGCCTCCGAGGAGGCGCGGGCGGGATGAGGCACCACCCAGGCGCCGATCAGTGAGTCCTCGCCGCGCAGGAAGCGGTGGCAGCGCATACCGGCGGTGGAGCGGCCCTTGGCCGGGAACTCCCCGAGCGAGGAGACCTTCAGCGACCCGGTCTGCAGCAGCGGCAGGGTCGCGGAGCTGCCGGCGACGGTGACGACGTCCGCCGGGGCGGTGACGTCGATCGTGCCGAAGCTCAGCACCTGCGCGCCGTCCGCGAGCTTGATGCCGGCCACGCCGCCCGCCGCGCGGCCCTGCGGGCGGATGCCGGAGGCGGGGAAGTGCAGCAGCTGCGCGTCGGAGGTGATGAACCACAGGTCCAGGTCGCCGTCGTCCTCGAGATCGACCACGCCCACCACGGCGTCGCCGTCCTTGAGCGAGATGATCTCGAACCCGTCGGTGCGGGGGAAGTCCAGCTGGACGCGCTTGACCACACCCTGGCGGGTGCCCAGCGCGATCGCGCCGCCGCGGGCGATGTCCTCCTCGCCGAGGCGGATCAGGCCCAGCGCCCGCTCGTCCTTCTCCAGGTCCACCAGGTCCGCCAGGCGCGTGCCGCCGGCGAGGGAGGGCGCGCCGGCGGTGGGGGCGAGCGAGGGCAGGTCCACGACCGACAGGCGCAGCACCCTCCCGCGGTCGGTGACCACACCGACCTCGGAGCGGGTGGAGGTGCGCACGTCCGAGACGATCACGTCGTGGGAGCTGCGCTGCCCGTCGCGCTGCAGCGGCCCCTCCCCGGCGACGCGGGCCACCAGACCCGTGCCGGTCAGCAGCACGCCGCAGGGCTCGTCGGCCACCTCGAGGGACGTACCCGCCTTCGCCACCGGCGCCGAGGCGCTCTCCAGCAGGACGGTGCGGCGGGTGTCGCCGTGCTCGGCGGCGACCGCGGCGAGCTCGTCGGAGACCAGACGGCGCAGCACCTCGTCGGACCCGAGGATCTCCTCGAGCCGCTCGATCTCGGCGCGCAGGTCGTCCCGCTCGGCCTCGAGGTCGATCTGGGAGAACTTCGTCAGACGGCGCAGGCGCAACTCGAGGATGTACTCGGCCTGCACCTCGGTGAGGTCGAAGACCTGCATCAGGCGCGTGCGGGCGGTCTCCGCATCGTCGCTGCTGCGCACGATCTGGATGACCTCGTCGATGTCAAGGATCGCCAGCAGCAGGCCCTCGACCAGGTGCAGGCGGTCCTTGCGCTTGCGCAGGCGGTGCTCGGTGCGGCGGCGCACCACCTTCAGCCGATGGTCGACGAACACCTCGAGCAGCTGCTTGAGCCCCATGGTGCGCGGCTGGCCGTCCACCAGGGCGACGTTGTTGATGCCGAAGGACTCCTCCAGCGGCGTGTGCTTGTAGAGCTGCTCGAGCACCGCCTCGGGGTCGAAGCCGGACTTGACCGTCATCACCAGGCGCAGGCCGTGGTGGCGGTCGGTGAGGTCCTGGTAGTCGGTGATGCCCTGGACCTTCTTGGCCTGCACCGCGTCGCGCAGCTTCTCCGCGAGCCGCTCGGGACCGACCTGGTAGGGCAGTTCGGTGACCACGATGCCCTTGCGGCGCGAGGTGACGTTCTCGATCCGGGTGGTGGCGCGCATCTTGAACGAGCCGCGGCCGGTGCGGTACGCGTCGCGGATCCCGTCCAGGCCCACGATCCGCCCGCCGGTGGGCAGGTCCGGGCCGGGCACGAAGCGCATCAGCTCCTCGAGCTCCGCCTCCGGATGGTCGATCAGGTGGCGGGCCGCGGCGATCGTCTCGACGAGATTGTGGGGCGCCATATTGGTCGCCATGCCCACCGCGATGCCGGAGGCGCCGTTGACCAGCAGGTTCGGGTACTGGGCGGGGAGCACCTCGGGCTGCAGCAGCTGGTTGTCGTAGTTGGGGACCATGTCCACGACGTCCTCGTCCAGCGAGTCCGTCATGAGCAGCGCCGCCTTCGCCAGGCGCGCCTCGGTGTAGCGCGGGGCCGCGGGGCCGTTGTCCAGCGAGCCGAAGTTGCCGTGCCCGTCCACGAGCGGCAGGCGCATGTTGAAGCTCTGCGCCATGCGCACCAGCGCGTCGTAGATCGCGGTGTCGCCGTGGGGATGGAGCTTGCCCATCACCTCGCCGACCACGCGCTGGCTCTTCACGTGGCCCTTGTCGGGGCGCAGCCCCATCTCCGCCATCATGTACAGGATGCGGCGCTGGACGGGCTTGAGACCGTCACGGGCGTCGGGAAGGGCCCGCGAGTAGATCACGGAGTAGGCGTACTCGAGGAACGAGGACTCCATCTCGCTGGTGACGTCGATGTCGACGATCGTCTCGTCGACCGCGTCGTCCCCGGCGGGCGGAGTGGTGCTGCGTGAACGGGCCATGGGGGACATCATGGCGCATGACCGGCCACGATCCGTGGACCCGGCCCCTGGTCGGGGACGTGAATCCCGTCAATCCGGGGCCTCTCCCAGCTAGGATCGCGCCATGGTGGACAGACGCGACGGCCTGCGCTCCCTGCGACGGCGTGCCCGCGGCGGCGCGGACACGCATCCCGCGTCTCCTGCCTATCCCGCGCACTGGGAGGCCGACATCGCCCTGCGCGACGGCTCCGCCGCGCATCTGCGCCCCATCCTGCCCAGCGACGCCGACGCGCTCCAGGAGTTCCATCAGCGCCAGTCCGAGCAGTCGCGGTACCTGCGCTTCTTCGCCCCCATGCCGCGCCTGTCCGAGCGGGACCTCACCCGCTTCACCCACGTCGACCACGTGGACCGGGTTGCGTTCGTCGTGCTGGTGGGGGAGGACATCGTCGCCGTCGGCCGCTACGACCGGGTCGACCCGCGCTCGGCCGAGGTCGCCTTCAACGTCGCCGACTCCCGCCAGGGCTCCGGCCTCGGCTCCGTGCTGCTCGAGCACCTCGCCGCCGCAGCGCGCGAGCGCGGCATCGACGTGTTCACCGCCGAGGTGCTCCCGCAGAACACCAAGATGATCAAGGTCTTCACCGAGGCCGGCTTCGACGTGGACCGCACCCTGGACGACGGGGTGGTGATGGTGTCCTTCCGCATCGACCCCACCGCCCGCTCCCTCGAGGTGATGGCCGAGCGCGAGCACCGCGCCGAGGCCCGCGCCATGGAGCGGCTGCTCCACCCCGAGTCCGTGCTCCTGGTCGGCGTGTCCTCCCGCGCCGATTCCGTGGGCGGGCGGTTCCTCACCGCGCTCGAGTCCTCCGGCTACGACGGGACCGTCCACCTCGTGGCCCGCGAGGCGTTCGAGCTGCGCGGCCACCGCGCCTGGGGACGGATCACCGACGTGCCCGGCACCGTCGACCTCGCGGTCATCGCCCTGCGCCCCGAGGCCTGCCTCGAGGCGATCGAGGAGTGCGCCAGGATCGGCGTCAAGAGCGTCCTGATCCCCACCGAGGGCTTCTCCGAGAGCGAGGACGGCCGGAAACTCCAGCGTGAGCTCGTCGCCCGGGTCCGCCTGCACGGCATGCGCCTGCTCGGCCCCGGATCCCTCGGCTTCCTGCGCACGGGGGACGACGCGATCAGCCTCTCGCTCGCCCCGCACATGCCCCGCCCCGGCCGGGTCGCGCTCGCCGGCCAGTCCACCGCCCTGTCCGCCATGCTCCTGGCCGGCACGGACTCCCGCGGCATCGGTCTGCACGAGTTCGTGGGCGTCGGCAACCGCGCGGACGTCTCCCTCAACGACACCCTCCAGCACTGGGAGGACGACGAGGAGGTGGGGGTGATCGGGCTGGCGCTGGAGTCCATGGGCAACCCGCGCAAGTTCACGCGGATCGCACGGCGCCTCACCCGCTCCACGCCGCTCATCGTGCTGCGCCCGCCCGGCATCGAGTCGAACCTCCCGCCCGGCCACGACGTGCGCACCTCCAGCCTGCCCCGGCGCGCCCTGGACCAGGTCCTCGCCTCCGCCGGGGTGGTCCAGACCCGTGGGGTCGACCACCTGCTGGACGTCGTCGACGCGATCGGCCGCCAGGGCCTCCCGCTCGGCCCGAGGGTCGGGCTGCTCTCCAACACCGCCGCGCTCGGTGCCTCCCTGCGCGGTGCGGCCGACGCCGCCGGACTGCAGGTCGTGGCCGACAACCGCTCCGTCCCGCTGTCCCCGGACCCGCGGCTCGTCCAGCGCGCCTTCACCTCCATGGCCGCCCTCGGCGAGGTCGACATGGTGATCGCGGGCATCGTCGACCCGCAGACCGCCGAGGCCACCGACACGCTGCGCCAGATGGCGGTCGTCGCGCGCCACTCCGAGGTGGTGCTGCTGGTGTGCGTCGTCACCACCGCGGAGCGCTTCGCCGAGGTCCAGCAGCAGGTCCGCGTGGACGATGCGCTCCCGCCCGTGCATGCCACCCCCTACGCCGTGGTCCGAGTCGGCGCCGGGATGCTCGCCGCTGCCACCCGCCCGTCGGCCGAGGACGAGGAGCCCGCGCGCCGCGACGACCTCGACCGCGCTGCCGCGCGCGAGCTCGTGGACCGGCTGGTGCCTGAGGACCTCGGCAGCGAGCTGGTGCTCGGCCCCGAGGACACCGCCGCGCTGCTGGCCGCCTACGGCATCGCGACCCTGCCCAGCCGCACCGTCACCGACGAGGACGACACCCTGGCCACGGCCGCGGAGATCGGCTACCCCGTCGCGCTGAAGAGCACCGACCCGGTGCTGCGCCACCGCGCCGATCTCGGCGGGGTGCGCCTGGACATCCCCGACGAGGTGCAGCTGCGCCACGCCCTGCAGTCCATGCGCCGCGACCTCGCCTTCTCCTCCGCCCCGCTCGAGGTGCAGGCCATGGCCCCCGCCGGGGTGCCGATGGTGGTGCGCAGCGTCGAGGACCCCTCGCTCGGCCCCGTCGTGTCCCTCTCCGTGGCCGGGGACGCCACCGACCTGCTCGACGACATCGCCTACGCGATCCCGCCGTTCAGCGAGCAGGGCGCGCACCGGCTCGTCGACGCTCCCGCCACCGCCGTCAAGCTGCGCGGCACGCGCGGGCTGCCGCCCGCGGATCGCGATGCGCTCGCCGACCTCGTGGTCCGGGTGGGACTGCTTGCCGAGGACCTGCCCGAGCTCGCCTCCCTCGAGCTGTACCCGGTGCTGGTCGCGCAGGACGGCGTGAGCGTCGTCGGCGCCTCCGCGCGCCTGGCCGCCGCCCCGAACCGCACCGACGGCGCCCGCCGCACCCTCTCCGAGCCGCCGGGGGCGTGAGCTCCGAGCCGCTGGGGGCGTGAGCTCCCTGCCGCCCGGCGCATGAGCGCCCGCGCTGCGTGGGACACTGGTGCGATGACGCTCGCCCTCCCCGCCGACCTCCAGCAGGACCTCGAGACCGCCGGCTACTTCCCCCAGGCCGCCGGGACGAGCATCGCGCGCGCCCTGCGCGGCGCGGAGGTGCTGGGCCACCTGGTGCGGGCCGAGACGACCTTCGACGGGCCCGAGGTGCGACGCCACCTCACGGTCGTGGTCCTCACCGCCCGCCACCTGCTGATCACGCACCTGGATGACGACCCGGCGGATGCGCTGAACCCCTCCCAGGTCGTCTCCACCACCGAGCGGCTCGGCCTGCGCCGCATCACCGCGACCGGGCTGTCGCAGGTGTTCGACACCGACGGGCAGCGCGCCACCGGTCGGGAGTCCGAGATCACCCTCGGCATCAGCTGGGACGGCAGCCGCCGCGTGGACCTCGAACCCGCCGACTGCGGGGACCCCACCTGCCAGGCCGACCACGGCTACACCGGCACCACCTCCCCGTCGGACCTCGCACTGCGCGTCAGCGCGCTCGCCGACGGGGACGAGGCGGTGGCGCAGGCGCTCGCCTTCCACGACCGCCTGCTCGACGCGCTCGACGCCCTCGACTCCTGAGCGGCGCCGCCGTGGAGCCCATGCCCGTGTGGCCGGCGGACCTGCTGCCCCCGCCGTTCACCGCGGGGGAGGGACCCGCCCTGCTGGACGTGATCGCGCCGCTGCTCACCGTCCCCGAGCCCGGCCGCGACGTGGTGGTGCTGCTGGACGGTGTGGGCGCGGACCTGCTCGCCGAGCACCGCTCCCTCACCCCGACCCTGCGCCGCCTCGAGGGGGACACCGCCCGGATCCGCACCGTCGCCCCCTCGACCACCGCGACCGCCATGGTCTCCCTGCACACCGGCCTCGCCCCGCTCGCGCACGGGGTGCTCGGGTATCTCGGCCTGGATCCCGCGACCGGCCGGACGGTCAACCAGATCACCGGGGAGAAGGGCCTGGACCCCCGGGCCTGGATGCCCGCGCCCACCCTCGCCGAGAGCTCGTCGCGGCGCGCGATCCAGGTCGCTCCCGCCAAGCACGAGCGCTCCCACCTCACGGGCGTCGCCTACCGCGGCTGGGAGTTCCTCGCCCACGGCCGCGGCGACCGGGTCGAGGCGGTGCGCACCGCCCTGCACCGCGCAGGACCGGACGGGCTGGTGCACCTGCACGTCGACGACGTCGACCACGCCGGGCACGAGCACGGCGTGGACTCCGAGCAGTGGCGCGCCGCGCTCGGCGAGGTTGATGCACTGCTCGGTGCGCTGCTGCGCCGCGCCCCGCGCGGAACCCGCGTGCACGTCACCGCCGACCACGGCATGGTCGACACCTCACCGGCGCACACCATCGACCTCGCCGAGCATCCCGCGCTGCTGCGCCACGTCGCCGAGGTGACGGGGGAGGCGCGGGCCCTGGCCCTGCACGCCGTGCCCGGCGAGGGGGCGGCCGACGAGATCGCCGCGGGCATGCGCGAGCGGCTGGGGGACAGGGCGCTCGTGCTCACCCGCGCGCAGGTCCTCGCCGCCGGACTGCTGGGGCCTGCGGACGCTGCGGTGCCCGCCCACGTCGACGGGCGGCTCGCGGACGTGCTCGTGCTCGCCCGGGGGCGCTGGGGCGTGGACGACTACTCGCGGCGCAAGGAGTCCGCCCGCGCGATGGTGGGCCTTCACGGCTCGCTGACCTCGGCCGAGGCCGTGGTCCCGCTGCTGCGCGTCACCACCTGATGGTGTGGCCGGCTGCGCCGCGGGGTACCGCGGCGCCGTTCAGGACTGCGGCGGGCGCTGTGAGGAGCGGTCTCAGTCGTGCTTCGAGCCGAAGACGATCTCGTCCCAGCTGGGCATCGAGGCGCGCTTGCTGCGCGAGCGGGAGGACTTCTTCGCAGGCTTCGCCTCGCCCTCGGACGGTGCCGACGGGGCGTCGTCGAAGCCGGGCAGCGGCGTGAGGTCCACGGTGTCCTGGTACTGGATCAGGATGTCCTTCTCGTCGACCTCGTCGGCGGGGGCGTCGCTCCCGGACTCCGTGTCGGCCGACGCGTCGTCGGCGTGCACGTCAGGCTCCGCCTGCGCGTCGGCGTCCTCGACGTCCTCCGAGGTCTCGTCGGCCGAGGTCTCGTCGGCCCCGGAGACGTGCTCGAACAGCGCCTCCTCGTCGGGATCGCGCGCGTCGGACTCCTCGGTGTCGGCGTCCTGGTCCGCCACGTCGTCGGGGGCCAGCGCGGGGTCCGCCTCCGCGCCCGCGACCTCGGCGCCGGCCGGCTCGGCACCGTCGGCCGCCTCGGGGCCGTCGGACGGAGCGTCGACCTCCGCGGCTTCGGCACCGACCGGTGCGAAGTCCGACTCGGTCTCCTCGTCCAGGCCCGCCCACACGGTCGCCGAGTCGTCCTCGCGGGGCACGGGGCGCAGCCCGCGGCGGGCGTTCAGCGCGTCCAGCTCGCTGTCCTCGATCACCGAGGGATGGTCCTCGGAGACGGGACGGCGCGGGGTCCAGGTGCGGGCGCGCGGCGCATCGCCCTCGAGCGACCCGTCGGCCTCGAGGTCGTACACCGAGCTCTTCACGGCCTGCAGCCGGCCGCGACCGCGGGTGGGCTCCGGCGGCGCGTCCTCGTCGCTGATCCAGCGCGCCTCGTCGTCCAGCGGGGAGACGGAGCGGTTGTCGACGTCGGCGATCCAGTGCGCCTGGCGGGTGCGGCCGCCGGCGGAGAAGCTCAGCTCCAGCGTCCAGGTGCCGTCGGGGCGTCGCCACGCGTCCCAGGCGGACTCGCCGGTCGCCTCGCGGGCGGCGAGCCGCTCGGCGACCACCTGGTCCAGGGCGGGGCCGCCGCGGCCGACGGGGAAGGTGCGCGCCCGCTGCGCGGTCCACTCGCGCTCGGCGAGCACGGGACCCTCGTAGCGGCGCACGTGCTCCAGCGAGATCTCGGAGGCCTCGGCGATGTCCTCGGCGCTGCGACCCGCGCGGAGCATCGCCTGGATCTCCTTGGGGCGCAACGGTGCGGAGTCGGCGACCTGGATCATGTTCAGGGCCGGACGGTCCGTGCGCACCGCGGCGCGCAGGGCGCGATCGATGCGCAGGGTGTACCGATCGCCGTCGGAGTCGACCAGGAGCAGGTGCTCCCCGTCATCATGGATCCCGTCGAGATCGAGCTCGCGCATCGTCGTCCTCTCCGTTCGCGCCCGGTGGTGCTGTCCGCGCCGGCCTCCGGGGCGGGTCCCGGAGCCTGATCGCGCGCAGGCACAGTCTAGGCGCGACCCTACAGGTCCGCGCCTGGGCGCGGCCCGAGGGACACCCGAGCGGGGGAGTGCGCGCGCTCTCGGCGGAGGCCCCGGCCGACCCGTCGCTCGGCACGCCGCGGGAACCGTGTTGCCGGTCGCAGGGCGCTCTGCAATAATGCCGCCGCATTCAGCGTTGGGACCCGGGCCCGTCGAAGACGGCCCCAGAGGCCGCACCGGCGCGGACATGTCCCACACCCAGGTCTAACGACCTCCTCGACAACCCAGGAACGGACCGTAGATGGCCACTGATTACGACGCCCCGCGAAAGAACGACGACGAATCGAACGACGACTCCATCGAGGAGCTGAAGGGCCGGCGGAACGAGGCGGCGACCCCCACGGTCGACGAGGACGAGGCCGAGGCGGCCGACTCCTACGAGCTGCCCGGCGCCGACCTGTCGGGCGAGGAGCTGTCCGTGCGGGTCCTGCCCCGCCAGGCGGACGAGTTCACCTGCGCCAGCTGCTTCCTCGTGAAGCACCGCAGCCAGATCGATCACGTCGAGGGCACCCTCATCATCTGCAAGGAGTGCGCCGCCGCCTGAGTCGCGTCGGCCCTGCGCACACCGCAGCACCACCGCAGCACGAGAACGGCGCCTCCCCGCTCGGGGAGGCGCCGTTTCGTCGTGCGCGGGGGCGTGTCGTCGTGCACGAGGCAGCGCGCGGGTGCGGGGCCGACCCGCTGGCCGAGGGCTCAGCGGGCGGCTGTGCGGGCCTGCTGCTGGGCGGTGCGCAGCGCGAGGGCGAGGTCCTCCGGCCGACGGGTCGAGGCGACCCACGACGTGGTGGGGTCCTCCTCGTCCAGCACCTCGACGCGCAGGCCCGAGCGGGTCCAGTCCCGCACGCAGTGATGGGCGAGGGGCTCGAAGTCCTGACCGATCGCGCGCTTCCACTCCTCGTCGCGCAGCACCTCCGGCTCGCCGAGCAGGCCGACCTGGATCCGGGCGCGGCCCAGACGGAACTCGCCGCCGGAGACCTCCAGGACGGGGGAGTACAGCACGACCAGCACCAGCAGCACCGCGATCGCCACCACGCCGACGACGATCGCGACGATCAGGTTCAGGGGCACGAGGATCAGGCCCAGTGCGAAGCCGACGGCGACCGCGACGATCCACATCCCGGGACCGGGCAGCAGGTGCTCCCGGAACAGGGGCTCCGACCCGGCGGAGGGGGCAGGGGCCGAGGCCTCGCGGGCACTGGGCTGTGCGCCCTCCCGGGACGCGTTCTCGGGGGCGGAGTCGGTGGAGCGATCGGCTGCGGCGGACATGCGGCCATGGTCTCACGCGCATCTGAGGGGTTCCCTGCAGGCCCCGTGCGGCCGGACGGCATACCCTGGCCCCATGCCTGACGCCTCACCCGAGACCCCGCAGCTGCGGATCCGACGCAGCGGCGACACCCCGCTCCCGCACCGCGCGCATGCCGATGACGCTGGCCTGGACCTCGCCAGTGCCGAGGACCTCGTGATCCCCGCGGGCGGTCGCGCCCTGGTGGACACCGGCCTCGCCCTCGCCCTGCCGCCCGGCACCGTGGGCCTGGTGTGCCCCCGCTCCGGACTCGCCGCGAAGCACGGCATCACCGTGCTGAACGGACCCGGCGTGGTGGATGCCGGCTACCGCGGACCGGTCAAGGTCGCCCTGCACAACACCGACCTCACCGAGGACTTCGCGCTCCACGTCGGCGACCGCATCGCCCAGCTCGTGATCGTGCCGTTCCTCGCCCCCGCCGTGAGGGAGGTCGAGGACCTGGACGAGACCGACCGCGCCGCCTCGGGCTTCGGCTCCAGCGGCGGATTCGGCGCCGCATCCGCCGCGACCGCACCCGTCACGACCGGCGCCGCTACCGGCCCGGACACCACGGAGGGATGACCATGGGACTGTTCTCCCGCAAGAAGAACCAGCAGGTCGAGGAGATCGAGGGCCTGGACGCCGAGGACACCGACGTCGCCGAGATCCCCGAGGACGAGAGCACCGCCGACCCCGCTGACGCCTCGTCCGACGACTCCTCGACCGCCTCGACTGCCGACGACGCCGCGGAGGGCGCCGCCGATGCACCCCGCGGCGCGCACCTCGAGGACGGCCCGTACGACGCGGCCGACGCTCCCGAGGAGGACCGCATCGACCTCGGCGGTCTGCTCGTGCCGACCATCGACGGCATGGAGCTGCGCATGGAGGTCGACCAGCGCAGCGGCGCCGTCACCGGCGCGAACCTCGTCATCGAGGGCTCCTCCCTGCAGGTCCAGGCCTTCGCCGCCCCCAAGTCCCGCGGACTGTGGGAGGAGGTCCGCTCCTCCCTGCGTGACTCCGTGGTCAAGCAGGGCGGCACCGCCGAGACCCGGCCCGGCGCCTTCGGCACCGAGCTGATCACTCGCCTGCCCATCAAGCGCCCCGACGGCCGCACCGGCTACCGTCCCGCCCGCTTCATCGGCATCGACGGGCCTCGCTGGTTCCTGCGCGGCATCCTCACCGGCAAGGCGCTGGGCGATGCGGAGCAGTCCCGCCGCTTCGAGACCCTCGTCTCCCGCCTCGTCGTGGTGCGCGGCGCCGAGGCGATGGCGCCGCAGGAGCTGATCCCGCTGCACCTGCCGGGGGAGCGGCCCGGACTCGCCCAGATCCGCTCCGGCCCGCTGGACCCGCTGGCGCGGGGCCCCGAGATCACCGAGATCGGATGAGCACCCACCGAAGAGGCGATCCGCCCCGCCAGAGCCCGTCGCACGGGCCCGCGGAGCCGAACGGCCCGCGAGGACTCGTCGACCCCGCGAGCCCGTCGGCCGACGAGCCCGGTGCCGGCGCACAGGATGTCGACGGGCCCGACGTCGACGGGCCCGGTGCCGGCGCGGACGGCACCGCCCCGCGCAGCGGGCTCGGGGCCGTGCTGCAGGAGGAGGAGTTCTCCGTCTCCGACGCGATCGGCGGCCGACGCGGCATCGTCGAGTCCGTGCTGCCCACCCTGCTGTTCGTGGTCCTGTTCGTGGTCGCGCACTCCGTCGCGATCGCCGCGATCTCCGCGGTCGCCGTGGTGGTCGTGCTGCTACTGGCCCGCCTCGTGCAGCGCCAGAGCCCGGCCACCGTGCTCGGCGGCCTGATCGGCGTGGCGCTCGGCGCGATCCTCGCCCTACGCTCCGGTGACGGCGAGGACTTCTACTGGCCCGGGATCATCACCAACGCCGTGGCGCTGGTCGTGCTGCTGCTCTCGATCGCCGCCCGGTACCCGCTGATCGGCCTGTTCGTCAGCGTGCTGGACCCGCGGGTGAAGGACTGGCGCGAGGACCCCGACGCGTTCCGCGTGTACACCCGCGCGACGCTGCTCTTCGCGGCGCTCTACGCCGCGAAGGTCGCGGTGCAGCTTCCGCTGCTGCTGACCGGCCAGGTCGCTGCGCTCGGCGCCGCGAAGATCGCCATGGGCCTGCCCGCCTTCGCCGTGATCGCCTACCTGGTGTGGCTCATGCACCGCGGGCTGCTCGCCCGGCGCGACGCCCGCTGAGCTGATCGCAGCTCTCGGGGCGGCCCCGTCAGCCGACGTGATCGGGGAGACGCGCCGGGCCGGGCGCGACCCTCGTCCACAGGATGAGATGATGGACCGCGACGCGGCCCGGGGCCCCGCCCCGCACCGCCCATCGCAGCAGTCCGAGCACGCCTCGGACCCGGACAGCAGGAGAGTGGTCCGATGACCGACGCCGACCGCGCAGCGAGCGGACCCGCCCTCGGCGGCCGACTCCTCACCCTGACCGCCGGAGGGCCCGCCGCGGGCGGCACCTTCGTGGCCCGCCACGAGGGACGGGTGGTCTTCGTGCGAGGCACAGCGCCGGGCGAGACCGTCACCGCACGTCTGCTCGAGGACCCCGAGGAGAAGGCCGACGCCCGCTTCTGGCGCGCCGAGGCCCTGGACGTCCTCGAGGCCGGCGTGGACCGCGTGCCCTCCGTGTGGGAGGAGGCCGGGGTCGACGGCGTCGGCGGCGCCGAATGGGCGCACATCGCCCTGCCCGCCCAGCGCCGCATCGCCACCGAGGTCATGCAGGAGCTGCTGCGCCGCGCCGGGGTGAGCAGCTACCCCGTCGACGAGGT
Source organism: Brachybacterium aquaticum (assembly GCF_014204755.1). NCBI lineage: Bacteria > Bacillati > Actinomycetota > Actinomycetes > Micrococcales > Dermabacteraceae > Brachybacterium > Brachybacterium aquaticum. The sequence continues at coordinate 1,590,426 of NZ_JACHLZ010000001.1, read as the reverse complement.
GCAGGTCGAGCCCGCGCCGCACGACGCCGACGGACTCGGTTGGCGCACCCGCGTGCGCTACGCCGTGGACGCCGACGGGAAGGTCGGTATGCGTGGCTGGCGCTCCCACGAGGTGCGCTCCGTCGGCGCCGACCCGCTGTCCGCGCGCGCCGTGCGCGAGCTGCGCCTGGGGGAGTGGACCGCCCCCGAGGGCACCGAGGCCGTGGACGCCGTGGCCCCGTCGGCCGGTCCCGCCTCCGTGGTCCTCATCGGCCGCGACCTCGACCCCGACGCCGTCGAGATCCCCGAGAGCTGGGGCGACGCCGACGTCGCGGTGCGCACCGCCAAGGGGCTCGTGCCCCTGCGCGGCGACGGCACCGTCCACGAGCGCGTGGGCGAGCGGCTGTTCGCCGTGAGCGCCACGGGCTTCTGGCAGTCCCACCGCCGTGCCGCCGAGCTGCTCAGCGAGGTCGTCGCCTCCGGCCTGCGCGCCCCCCGCGGTGGGAGCGCCTGGGACCTCTACGGCGGAGTTGGCCTGTTCACCGCGGTCGCCGCCGAGCAGGTGGGCCGCGACGGCTCCGTCGTGTCCGTCGAGGGCAACCGCCGCGCCTCCCAGCTGGCCGCCCAGAACCTCGAGGACCTCCCGCAGGTCTCCACCGCCACCGCCGACGTCACCGACTGGGTGCGCGCCCGCCGCGGCGGCGTGGACGCCGTGGTGCTCGACCCGCCCCGCGCGGGGGCCGGCGTGGAGCTCATGGGGCTGCTCGCCACCGCCGTGCGCCAGCGGATCGTGTACGTCTCCTGCGAGCCGGCCACCCTCGCCCGCGACCTCGCCGCGATCGAGAAGAAGGGCTGGAAGATCGTGGACCTGCGCGCCTTCGACCTCTTCCCCCACACCCACCACATCGAGTCCGTGGTGGTGCTGGAGCGCGCGAGCTCCTGAGCCGGGCGGACCGCGGGGGCGCTGCGGCGCCCTCCGCAGAACTCCGCAGCCCCCGACGTTCCTCGACGGCCTGCGGCCCTGGTCACATGCCCTCCCGTGTCCTGACGCGCCGTCAGGTCCGGGGGCATGCGCGTGGTATGGTTTATCTTGACGTCAAGATATCTGCCGGCCAGGCCGGCGGCCCCGTCGGCGCACCTCCTCGAGGGAAGTTCCTCGGTCGCAGTGCGCCCGTCGGCGCGCGTTCGTCCGCGAGGGACGCTCCGCGCGCCTACGATGATGGGGCTGATCCCCTACCAAAGGAGTTCGCCTGATGAGCACCGTCGACTCGTTCGCCGCGAAGCAGAACCTCGCTGTCGGGGGCACCGACTACGAGATCTTCGCGCTGGACGCCGTGGAGGGCGCGGACACGCTGCCCTACAGCCTCAAGATCCTGCTCGAGAACCTGCTGCGCACCGAGGACGGGGCGAACATCACCGCCGATCACGTCCGCGCGCTCGCGAACTGGGACGCCTCGGCCGAGCCGTCGGTCGAGATCCAGTTCACCCCCGCCCGCGTGATCATGCAGGACTTCACCGGCGTGCCCTGTGTCGTGGACCTGGCCACCATGCGCGAGGCCATGCAGGACCTCGGCGGCGATCCTGAGAAGATCAACCCCCTCGCCCCGGCCGAGATGGTCATCGACCACTCCGTCATGATCGACGTGGCCGGCCGCCTCGACGCGCTCGAGCAGAACATGGAGCTCGAGTACGAGCGCAACCGCGAGCGCTACCAGTTCCTGCGCTGGGGCCAGACCGCCTTCGACGACTTCAAGGTCGTCCCCCCGGGCACCGGCATCGTCCACCAGGTCAACATCGAGTACCTGGCCCGCACCGTCATGACCCGTGAAGTCGGTGGCGTGCTGCGCGCGTACCCCGACTCCTGCGTCGGCACCGACTCCCACACCACCATGGTCAACGGCCTGGGCGTGCTGGGCTGGGGCGTCGGCGGCATCGAGGCCGAGGCCGCGATGCTCGGCCAGCCGGTCTCCATGCTCATCCCGCGCGTGGTCGGCTTCAAGCTCACCGGCGGGATCCCGCCGGCCGCGACCGCGACCGACGTCGTGCTCACCATCACCGAGATGCTCCGCAAGCAGGGCGTCGTGGGCAAGTTCGTCGAGTTCTACGGCGAGGGCGTCTCCCAGGTCCCGCTCGCCAACCGCGCCACCATCGGCAACATGAGTCCCGAGTTCGGCTCGACCGCCGCGATCTTCCCGATCGACGAGGTCACCGTCGACTACCTGCGCCTGACCGGCCGCTCCGAGGAGCAGCTCGCGCTGGTCGAGGCCTACGCCAAGCGCCAGGGCCTGTGGCACGACCCCTCCACGGAGGTCGAGTACTCCGAGTACCTCGAGCTGGACCTGTCCACCGTGGTGCCCTCGATCGCCGGCCCGAAGCGCCCCCAGGACCGCATCGTGCTCACCGAGGCCAAGGAGTCCTTCCGCGAGGTGCTGCCCTCCTACGCCACCGGCCACGAGGTCCAGGGCAACGGCGACGGCTCCTTCCCTGCCTCCGACCCGGCCACCCCCGACTCCGACAACGAGTCCGGTGGCGCCGCGCCCGAGCACCAGCACGTGGTCGGCCGCGCCTCCAGTCCGGTCCAGGTCAAGGGGCAGGACTTCTCGATCGACCACGGCATCGTCTCGATCGCCTCGATCACCTCCTGCACCAACACCTCCAACCCCTCGGTGATGATGGCCGCGGGCCTGCTCGCCCAGAACGCGGTGGACCGCGGCCTGGCCGCGAAGCCGTGGGTGAAGACCTCGATGGCGCCCGGCTCCCAGGTCGTCACGAACTACTACACCAAGGCCGGTCTGTGGCCCGCGCTCGAGCAGCTCGGCTTCCACCTGGTCGGCTACGGCTGCACCACCTGCATCGGCAACTCGGGCCCGCTGTCCCCGGAGATCTCCGAGGCCATCGCCGAGAAGGACCTCGCCGTCACCGCGGTGCTCTCGGGCAACCGCAACTTCGAGGGCCGCATCAACCCCGACGTGAAGATGAACTACCTGGCCTCCCCGCCGCTGGTCATCGCCTACGCGCTCGCGGGCACCATGGACTTCGACTTCGAGAACGACGCGCTCGGCGAGGACAAGGACGGCCAGGACGTCTACCTGCGCGACATCTGGCCGAACCCCACCGAGGTCGAGAAGGTCATCTCCGAGTCCATCAACCAGGAGATGTTCACCGAGGACTACAAGGACGTCTTCACCGGCGACGAGCGCTGGCGGAGCCTGGAGACCCCCGAGGGCGCGACCTTCGACTGGGACGCCGAGTCCACCTACGTCCGCAAGCCCCCGTACTTCGAGGGCATGGAGCTGACCACAGAGCCGGTCACCGACGTCGAGGGCGCCCGCGTGCTGGTCAAGGTCGGCGACTCGACCACCACCGACCACATCTCGCCCGCCGGCTCCATCAAGCTGGACTCCCCGGCCGGCCGCTACCTGCAGGAGCACGGGGTCGCCCGCAAGGACTTCAACTCCTACGGCTCGCGCCGCGGCAACCACGAGGTGATGATCCGCGGCACGTTCGCGAACATCCGCATCAAGAATCAGCTGCTCGACGGCGTCGAGGGCGGGTACACCAAGAACTTCCTGACCGGTGAGCAGGAGTTCATCTACGACGCCGCCCAGGCCTACGCGGAGAAGGACATCCCGCTCGTGGTCCTGGCCGGCAAGGAGTACGGCACCGGCTCGTCCCGCGACTGGGCCGCCAAGGGCACCAAGCTCCTCGGCGTCCGGGTCGTCATCGCCGAGAGCTTCGAGCGCATCCACCGTTCGAACCTCATCGGCATGGGCGTCCTCCCGCTGCAGTTCCCGGCCGGCGAGACCGCCGAGTCCCTCGGCATCGACGGCACCGAGACGTTCTCCTTCACCGGGATCACGGCGCTGAACGAGGGCACCACCCCGAAGACCGTCAAGGTCGTCGCTGCCAAGGAGGACGGCACCGAGGTGTCCTTCGACGCGGTTGTCCGCATCGACACCCCCGGCGAGGCGGAGTACTACCGCAACGGCGGCATCCTGCAGTACGTCCTGCGGTCGCTGGTCACTGCGTGAGCGACGTGCTGCGAGGAACGAGCGGTAGGAGCTCGCGCAACAGGTGCTGCGTGAGCGACGTGCTGCGAGGTACGAGCGGTAGGAGCTCGCGCAAGAAGTAGAGCGTGACCGTTGCCCCTCGCGCCCCGGAACTCGTCATGGGTTCCGGGGCGCGGCCCGTTCAAGGGAGTGCCGAGGTCCGACCATGCACCCCTGCGCACCGCGTCTGCACCGCGTTGCACATCGGGCGCGAGGGCCGTGAATCCCCGGTGAAGATGTGCACAGATGTGACCATGTCGCGCGTCCGTCCAGGTCACGACGACGTACTCTGGGCAGGTCCCGATCCCGTCCCCGAGGGAGGACCGCGCGTGTCCACCACCGAGCAGCGAGCTGTCGCAGTGTCGCGACCCGCAGCGAGCGTGACCCCGTCCTCGCCCGCCTCCGCACCGGAGGAGCCGGCGATCCCCGAGAGCCCCGAGGCGCTGCGCGCCCTGCCCGCGCATCAGCTGCCCGGGCTCGCCCGCACCCTGCGTCGCCGCCTGGTGGAGATCTGCTCCGAGGCCGGCGGCCACCTGGGCCCGAACCTCGGCGTGGTCGAGCTGACCCTCGCCCTGCACCGCGAGTTCCGCTCCCCGCAGGAGCCGATCGTCTTCGACACCGGCCACCAGGCCTACGTCCACAAGATGCTCACCGGCCGCGCCGATCTCGAGGGTCTGCGCCGGCAGGGCGGCATCTCCGGCTACCCCGACCGCGGCGAGTCTCCCCATGACGTGGTCGAGAACTCCCATGCTTCTGGCTCCATCGCCTGGGCCCACGGCATCGACCGCGCCCACCGCCTCGCCGGCACCGCCGGCGTGGCGGTCGCGGTGATCGGCGACGGCGCCCTCACCGGCGGCGTCGGGCTCGAGGCGCTCAACGAGCTCGCCTCCGACACCGGCTCCCGCACCGTCGTGGTCCTCAACGACAACACCCGTTCCTACGCCCCGACCGTCGGCGGGATCGCCCGCCATCTCGCGGCGCTGCGCGAGGGCCGGCTCCGCGCGGGGGAGGACGTGTTCACGGGGCTGGGCCTGACCTACCTCGGCCCGATCGACGGGCATGACCACGGCGCGCTCGCGTCCGCGATGCACCGCGCCCGCGCCGCCGCCGAGGACCCGGACAGCTCCGGCGTGGTCGTGCACGTGCTGACCCGCAAGGGCGCCGGCTTCGCCCGCGCCGAGGCGGACGCCGTGGATCACTGGCACGCCACCGGGCCGTTCTCCCTGGAGGGGGAGGAGGCCACCAAGCCGGCCGCCCGCACCTGGAGCGCGCGCCTGGGCGAGACGGTGCTCGAGGCAGCCCGCGCCGACGAGCGCGTGGTCGCCGTCAGCGCCGCCATGGTCGACCCCGTGGGCCTGACCCCCCTGCAGCAGGAGATGCCGGGACGGGTGCTGGACGTCGGCATCGCCGAGCAGCTCGCCCTGGACACCGCCGCCGGCCTCGCCGCCGGCGGCCGCAGGCCCCTCGTCGCGCTCTACGCCACGTTCCTGAACCGCGCCCACGACCAGCTGCTGCTGGACCTCGCCCTGCACGGCGAGGACGTGACGATCACTCTGGACCGCGCCGGCGTCACCGGCGATGACGGTCCCAGCCACCACGGCATCTGGGACCTCGCCCTCGCCTCCCAGGTGCCGGGCCTCAGCCTCTGGGCCCCGCGCGACGGCGCACGCCTGGATGCCGCCGTGCCCGCCGCGCTCGCGACCTCCGGCCCCTCGATCGTGCGCTTCCCCAAGGGTGCCTGCCCGTCGGACCTCCCCGCCCTCGCCGCGCTGCCCGCCGGCGACGTGCTTTCGGGCGACGCGGAGGCCGCGGTCGACGTGCTGCTGGTGAGCATCGGCGCCCTCGCCGACCGCGCCGTGACCGCTGCCGAGCAGCTGCGCGCCCAGCACCCGGCGCTGAACGTGCTCGTGCTCGACCCGGTCCAGGCGCTGCCGCTCTCCCCGGCGCTGCTCGAGTTCGCCGCCTCTGCCCGCGCCGTCGTCACGCTCGAGGACGGCCTCGGCGAGCGGGGGATCGGCGCGGCGCTCGCAGCGGCGCTCGGCCGACGGGCCACGCTCTCAGCGCCCGCGCCCGTGGTGCGCACGCTGGGCATCGCGCTGGAGTTCATCCCGCACGCCAAGCGCGATGCGATCCTCACCGCGCAGGGCCTGGACGCCGCAGGGATCGCCGCGACGCTCGAGGAGCTCGTCGGCTGAGAGACCTCGCCGGCCGGCAGACCCGGCCGGTTGACGGACCTCGTCGGTTGACGGACCTCGTCGGTTGACGGACCTCGTCGGTCGGCCGCCCGGGCCCGGCACGGCTTGGCCGGACCAGTGGGTCGCGCTCTGGTCAGCCCAGCGAGCTGCGCGGGGCGGGGTCGTCGGCCCGGGCGGTGAGCACGACCGGTGCGCCGTCGGTGACCTGCAGGGTGTGCTCGGCGTGCGCGCCGCGGGAGCCGTCGGCCGAGAGCTGGGTCCAGCCGTCGCGCTCGTCGACCACGAGGTCCGAGGTGGTCGGCACGAGGAAGGGCTCGACCGTGATCAGCTGCCCCGCCACGAGCTCGGCACCGCCGCCGGGAGTGCCGTGGTTGGGGACGAACGGGGCCTCGTGCATCGTGCGGCCCACGCCGTGCCCGCCGAAGCGGTCGTTGATCGTGTAGCCCAGGGAGTGGGCCTCGTTCATCACGGCGTGGCCGATGTCGCCCACGGTCGCCCCGGCGGTGACCTGGTCGATGCCGGCCCACATCACCTGCTCGGTGTCGCGGATCAGCTGCAGGTCCGCGGCGCGGGGCGTGCCCACGGGGATCGTCAGGCACGAGTCGGCGACCCATCCCTCGAGCGAGACCGCGAAGTCCAGCGAGAGCAGGTCCCCGTCCTCGAGCACCCGGTCGTAGGGGCGGCCGTGCAGCACGCCCTCGTTCAGCGAGGTGCAGATGACGTACCCGAAGGGGGAGGCGCCGAACACGGGGTGGTAGTCGATGTAGCAGCTGGTGGCGCCGGCCTCGCGGATCATGCGGTGGGCCTCGGCGTCCACCTCCAGGAGGTTCCAGCCCACGTCCACGACCTCGCGCAGGTGCGAGAGGACGGAGGCGACGAACTCGCCCGCGGGGCGGGCCTGCGCGGTGGTGGGCAGCTCCTGGGTCGAGCTGCGGCGCCTGCGTCCGAGGATCATCGCTGCTCCTGCCAGGTGACCAGGCGCGCGCCCACCCAGGCGATCGCCGGGGCGAAGAGGGCGGCGCCGATCAGATGGGCGAAGACCATGCCCGCCGGCAGGCCGGTGAAGTACTGGATGTAGCCGACCATGCCCTGGGCGAGGGTGAGGGCGAGCAGCGCCCAGGCGGCGGTGCTCGCCTCGCGCCGGGCGCGCAGGCGGTGCAGCACCACCAGCAGCGCGATCAGCAGGGCGAGGAAGGCGTAGACCGCCATCGCGTGGACGCGGGAGATGACCACCGGATCGAGCATGATGCGGGTGATGTCCCCGGAGTCGCCCGAGTGCGGGCCGGTACCGGTGACGATGGTGCCGAGCACCAGCACCACGAAGCCGACCACCGCGAGCGCGACGTACAGGCCGAGCACCTTCCCGGGCACGGCCAGGCGCACGCGCCCGTCCCCGTCGTAGAGCCGCACCAGCAGCACCGTCGACAGCGCCCCGATCACGGGGGAGATGAGGAAGTGGGGGCTGACCAGGCCCGGGTGGAGGTCGAGCCACACCACGAAGGCGCCGATGAGCGCCTGCAGGGCGGTGCCGATCAGCGGAACCCAGGCGAGCATGCGGAAGCCGCGCCCCTTGTGGGACAGCCACCGGTAGGTCACCACCAGCACGGCGATCGCGAAGATGCTCAGCACACCGGTGAGGGTGCGGTTGCCGAACTCGACGAAGGGGTGGATGCCCGACTCCATCGTCAGCACGGGGGTGAACTGGCCGGGCTCGCAGTTGGGCCAGGTCGAGCAGCCCAGCCCGCTGCCGGTCAGGCGCACCGCGCCGCCGGAGAGGATGATGCCCATCTGGCAGATCAGGTTGCCCCAGAGCGCGATGGCGGCCAGGCGCGCCCGGCGCTGCGGCCCCCACGAGGTCAGGCGGGCATCGGGCAGGGTTGTGATCCGCCCGTGGCGCTCAGGGGTGCGCGCAGCGGGGGCGAGGGCGGGGCTGGACATGCCCAGCAGTCTAGGTTCCGCAGCGGACCGCTGTCTGGACGCCGGGCCCGGATGCGAGGGATCCCGCACCCGTCCGGTCGCTCAGGCGCCCGGCCCGTCGCTCAGACGTCCGTCCAGCGGAACCAGCGGATCACCGCGGCGACCCCGGCGACCGCCCACAGCAGCAGCACGACCACCGAACCGGCGGAGAAGGGGCCGTTCCCGAGGCAGGCGCGCAGCAGCTCCCCGAGCGCCCCGGAGGGCAGCAGGTCCACCAGGCCCCGCAGGAAACGCGGATAGGCGGCGGCGGGGAAGGCGACGCCGCCGGCGGCGACCAGCACCACGAACACCAGGTTCGACACGGCCAGCACGGCCTCGGTGCGCAGGGTCCCGGCGACCAGCAGGCCGAGCGCACCGAAGGCGACGGTCCCGACCAGCCACACCGGCACCGCGGCCAGCAGACCGAGCAGCTCCGGGCGCCACCCCAGCACGAGCGCGAGCAGGCCGAGCACGACCACCTGCAGCACATGCGTGGCGAGCGTGGCGAGGATCTTGCCGGCCAGGTACCCGTCCCGACCCAGCGGCGTGGTCGCCACCCAGCGCAGCACGCCGTTGCGCCGGTCGAAGCCGGTCATGATCGCCTGCGAGGTGAAGGACGTGGAGATCAGGGCGGTGGCGAAGGTCGCGGCAACCGCGGTGTCGATCGCCGGCACGCCCTCGATGCGGCCAAGTGGCAGCAGGCGCAGCCCGATGAGCACCATGGCGGGCATCACGATCGCGACCATGAGCTGCTCGCCGTTGGACAGCAGGATCCGCGCCTCGAGAGCGGCGTGGGCGAGGATGCGTCGCAGCGGCGGGGCGGGGCGCGGGCTCCGGTCCTCGGGGGCCGACGGGGTGGAGCCGCTCGTCGCGGCCCCGTTCGTCGCGGACCCGTTCGCCTCGGCCCCGTTCGCAGGGGCGGTGGTCGGCTCGGTCATCGCGTCTCCTCCGTCGCGGTGGTGTCCGGGCTGCGCCCCGCACGGGCGGTGGCGTCGGCCTCCTCCATGAGGTCCAGCAGCACGCTCTCCAGATCGGCGGCGCCGCCGGCGGTGACCTCGAGGGAGGCGCCGTGGCGGGCCGCCGCGGCGCGCAGGTCGGCCTCGAGCGCAGGGGCGACGGCGGGGTCCACGCCCGTGGCGGTCGCCTGCACGGTGAGACCGCCGTCGCGGGAACGGTGGGCGCTGATGACCTCCTGCACGGAGCCGGAGGCGACGACCTTCCCGCGGGCGATGACGTGGACCGCGTCGGCGAGACCGGTGACGTCGTCCATGAGATGGGTGGTCAGCACCACCGCGGTGCCGGTGCGGGCGAGGCCCCGGATCAGGGTGCGCACGCGCTTGCGGATCGCGGGGTCCATGCCGGCCGTCGGCTCGTCGAGGAACACGAGGTCGGGGCGGCCGATGATCGCAAGCGCCAGGGCCAGGCGCTGGCGCTGGCCGCCGGAGAGCCGGCGCACCAGGGTGCGGCCGAACTCGTCGATGCCGAGGTGCTCGGCGACCTGGTCGACGTCGAGCGGCGCCGCGTGCAGGGTCGCGCCGTAGCGCAGCAGGGACATCGCGGAGGTGCCCGAGACCAGACCGCCGTCCTGGATCATCACCCTCACCCGGGCACGGTGCTCGGGTCCGGCGCGCCAGGGGTCCTCGCCGAGGACCCGCACGGTGCCGCCGTCGGGCCGCAGCAGTCCCGTCGCGCAGGAGATGGAGGTGGTCTTGCCGGCACCGTTGGGGCCCAGGAGCGCCGTGACCCGACCGCGCTCGGCGGTCAGGCTCAGGCCGTCCAGGGCGCGGACGGCGCCGTAGCTGAGGGTGAGCTCGTCAGCGACGAGCGCGGGGGAGAGGTCGTCCATGGCGCGACCATGGTAGGCCTCCCGCCCGCGCTCGCTGTGCTCAGCCCGGGAGCGGTGTGATCAGCTCGCCGGCGGAGCGCCGCTCAGCGCCCGGTGACGTGCAACGGGGTGTGCGCCGGATCGACCACCTCGGCGGCGAGCGGCGCCTCGGGGGCGGCGCCGCCCGGACCCCAGGTGTCGGTCTCGAACCGGTCGCGGTCGTGGGCCTCCATCAGCGGGGACAGGTCCGGGCCCAGCGGCACGACCTGGGTGGGGTTGATGTCCTCGTGTACGTAGTAGTAGTGCCGCTTGATCTGCACGAAGTCGACCGTGTCGCCGAAGCCGGGGGTCTGGAACAGGTCCTTGGTGTAGTTCCACAGGTTCGGCATCGAGGCGAGGGTCTGGCGGTTGGCCTTGAAATGGCCGTGGTAGACGGGGTCGAAGCGGATCAGGGTGGGGAACAGGCGCACGTCCGCCTCGGTGATCGAGGGACCCATGAGGTAGCGGGACGTGCCGAGGCGCTCCTCGAGCTCGTCCAGCGCCTCCCACAGCAGCGCGAACTCGCGCTCGTAGTCCTCCTGGGAGCCGGCGAAGCCGACCTTGTACACCCCGTTGTTGACGCGATGGAGCATCCACTTGTTCAGCGCGTCGATCTCCTCGCGCTGCGCCTCGGGGTATAGGTCCGGGGCGCCCTCGCGGTGGAACTCGGTCCACTCGGTGGCGAAGTCCAGGGTGATGCGCTGGAAGTCGTTGGTCACCACGGCCTTGGAGGGCACGTCCACGACGGCTGGGACGGTGATGCCGCGGGGGTAGTAGGGGAAGCGGGCGAAGTACGCCTGCTGCAGGCGCTCGTAGCCGAGCACCGGGTCGACCCCGCCCTCGTCGAGGTCGAAGGTCCACGAGCGCATGTCGTGGGTGGGACCGGGCATGCCCACGGAGAGCACGTCCTCCAGGCCCAGCAGGCGGCGGGAGATCAGGGTGCGGTTCGCCCAGGGGCAGGCGCGCGCGGCGATGAGCCGGTAACGGCCCGCCTCGACGGGCCAGCCGTCGCGGCCGTCGCGGGTGATCCGGTCGTCGATGTAGTTCATGTCGCGATCGAACGCCTTGCCCTGCGTGACGTAGTAGCCGCGGGTCGAGTTCTCGGCGGTGGTGTCGGCGGTGGTGCTGGTGCCAGTGGTGTCTGCGGTGGTCATGCGGTCTCCTCCTGGGCGGGTCGGGGCTGATGGCGCCAGAGTAGTTGAAAACCGAACTAAATGGAAGTGCAGGGTGACAGGTGGGTCAGGGGGTGCGGGGCCGGGTGGCCCCCGTCGGCCGACGATCGCGCAGGTAAGGGCACCCTTCGTGCTGTGCCGCACACTACCCCGGCCCGTATTTGGAAAGCATTCTGTTGTAAAATCATGGGGGTCGAGGAGGGAGGATGCCACGATGACCGAGCCCGATCTCGAGCAGGACGTCGCGCAGTCCACGCGCGACCGACTCGTCGAGGCGATCTCCGCCCACGGGCCCATCGCGGCCCGTCAGCTGGCCGAGCGATTCGGCCTCACCAGCGCCGCCGTGCGGCGCCATCTCGCGGCCCTCGAGGCCCACGGGGTGATCATCGAGCACGAGGTCCCCGTCGCCCAGCGCGGCCGGGGCCGTCCCAGCAAGACCTTCGTGCTCGCCCCGCCCGTCCATGAGGGGCAGCCCGGCGGCTACGACGAACTCGCCGTGCTGGCCCTGGACGAGCTCGCACGACTCGGGGGCGACCAGGCGGTGGCGTCGCTCGCGGAGCGCCGCATCGCCGACTGGGAGCGCCTGCTCGCCGAGCGGGTCGCCGAGGCGGAGCAGGCGGGGGAGTTCGTCTCCACCGCGCGCCGCCTCGAGCTGCTCTCGCAGCTGCTCTCGGAGCGGGGGTACGCCACCACGGTGCGCCCGCTGCACGTCCCGCTCCCCGTCGGCCGCCGTGGAGGGTCCGCCACCACGCGTACCCTCGTCACGGCACAGCTCTGCCACGGCCGCTGCCCCGTCCTGGACGTGGCGGCGGACCATCCGGAGCTGTGCGAGGCCGAGACCCGCGTCATCTCCCGCATGATCGGGGCTCCCGTCCAGCGCCTGGCCACCCTGGCGCAGGGAGCTCACGCCTGCACGACCCACATTCCGCTCACCGAGGGAAGGACACCATGACGAGCGCACCGGAGAAGCTCACACAGGACGAGATCATCGAGTCCGTGGGCCAGTACGCCTACGGCTGGCACGACGACGACACCATCGGCGCCAGCGCGCGCCGCGGGCTGAGCGAAGAGGTCGTCCGCGACATCTCGGCCAAGAAGGGCGAGCCCGAGTGGATGCTCGAGCGCCGCCTGAAGGCCCTGAAGCTGTTCGACAAGAAGCCCATGCCCACCTGGGGCCCGGACCTGTCCGGCATCGCCTTCGACGACATCAAGTACTTCGTCCGCTCCACCGAGAAGCAGGCCACCTCCTGGGAGGAGCTGCCCGAGGACATCCGCGAGACCTACGACCGGCTCGGCATCCCCGAGGCGGAGAAGCAGCGCCTGGTCGCCGGCGTCGCCGCGCAGTACGAGTCCGAGGTCGTCTACCACCAGATCCGCGAGGACCTGGAGGAGCAGGGCGTCATCTTCCTGGACACCGACACCGCGCTCAAGGAGCACCCGGAGCTGTTCAAGGAGTACTTCGGCACCGTCATCCCCTCGGGTGACAACAAGTTCTCCGCACTGAACACCGCCGTGTGGTCCGGCGGGTCCTTCGTGTACGTCCCCAAGGGCGTGCACGTGGAGATCCCGCTGCAGGCCTACTTCCGCATCAACACGGAGAACATGGGCCAGTTCGAGCGCACGCTGATCATCGCCGACGAGGGCTCGTACGTGCACTACGTCGAGGGCTGCACAGCGCCGATCTACAAGTCCGACTCGCTGCACAGCGCCGTCGTGGAGATCGTCGTGAAGAAGGACGCCCGCGTCCGCTACACGACTATCCAGAACTGGTCGAACAACGTGTACAACCTGGTCACCAAGCGCACCACGGTGGAGCAGGGCGGCACCATGGAGTGGGTCGACGGCAACATCGGCTCCAAGGTCACCATGAAGTACCCCGCCGTCTGGCTGATGGGCGAGCACGCCCGCGGCGAGACGCTGTCCATCGCCTTCGCCGGCGAGGGCCAGCAGCAGGACACCGGCTCGAAGATGGTGCACATGGCGCCGCACACCTCGAGCTCGATCGTCTCCAAGTCGGTCTCCCGCGGCGGCGGCCGGACCTCCTACCGCGGCCTGGTGCAGGTCATGCCCGGCGCCGAGCACTCGGCCTCGACCGTGCTGTGCGACGCGCTGCTGGTGGACACGATCTCCCGCACCGACACCTACCCCTACGTCGACGTGCGCGTCGACGACGTCCAGATGGGCCACGAGGCCACCGTCTCCAAGGTCTCCGAGGAGCAGCTCTTCTACCTGATGAGCCGCGGCCTCGAGGAGACCGAGGCGATGGCGATGATCGTGCGCGGCTTCATCGAGCCCATCGCCCGTGAGCTCCCGATGGAGTACGCCCTGGAGCTGAACCGCCTGATCGAGCTGCAGATGGAAGGAGCAGTCGGCTGATGACGACCACTGATGTGAAGGGTGCCGAGTCCCTCGGGGACCCGACGGCCAATGAGAACGTCGGCCACGCCGCGGGCGCCGCGCCCGTGGCCGCCCAGACCGCCCTGGAGGGCGTCGAGACCGCCGCCGCTCCCGAGCTCGAGGACGAGGCGATCGCCCTGCCGGGCGATGCCCCGTCGGCCCGCGCCGCGCTGAACCGCGGCGCCCGCCTGCGCTCGTTCGAGATCGGCGACCACACGCGCCCCAAGAGCGACATCGAGGAGTGGCGCTTCACCCCGCTGCGCCGCTTCGCGCCGCTGTTCGAGGACGTCGCCACCGACGACCGCGAGGGCGATGCCGCGCTGGACTACGCCGTCACCGTCCCCGAGGGCGCCCCCGAGGCCTCAACCCTCGCGCCCGGTCAGGCGCCCCGCGGCACCACCCTGGTACCCGAGGACCTGCCCGCCGCGATCGCGTCGGCCCGCACCGAGCAGGCGCTGCACCTGGTGGCCGCGAAGAACGCCGCGTACGAGCAGCCGTTCCGCGTGGACGTCACCGGTCGCGGCGCGGACCGCCGCGGCAACGCGCACCTCGTGCTGGAGACCCAGGAGTCCTCGAGCGCGACCTTCGTGCTGAACCACACCGGCTCCGCGCAGTACGCGCAGAACGTCGAGCTCGTGGTCGGCGACAACTCGCAGATGACCGTCATCGCCCTGCAGGACTGGGACGACGACGCGCTGCACATCGCCACCCACCACGCGAAGCTCGGCCGGGACGCGAAGCTCAAGCACATCGTCGTCTCGCTGGGCGGCAGCGCCGTGCGCGTCAGCGCCATCGGCGAGTTCTCCGCCCCCGGCGCCGAGCTCGAGAACCTGGGCCTGTACTTCTCCGACGAGGACCAGTACCTCGAGCACCGGCTCTTCGTGGACCACGCCGCCCCGAACTGCTCCTCGGACGTCGCCTACAAGGGCGCGCTCCAGGGCAGAAAGGCGCGCTCCGTGTGGGTCGGCGACGTGCTGATCCGCAAGGAGGCCGAGGGCACCAACACCTACGAGCTCAACCGCAACCTCGTCCTCACCGAGGGCGCCCGCGCGGACTCCGTGCCGAACCTCGAGATCGAGACCGGCGAGATCGAGGGCGCCGGCCATGCCGCCGCCACCGGTCGCTTCGACGACGAGCAGCTGTTCTACCTGCGCGCCCGGGGCATCCCCGAGGCCGAGGCGCGGCGGCTCGTGGTGCGCGGCTTCTTCGCTGAGCTGATCCAGAAGATCGACGTCCCGGAGATCCGCGAGCACCTCTTCGAGTCCATCGAGAACGAGCTCGCCCGGAGCATGAACTGATGCCGGACGCCTTCGTCCCCGTCGCCGCCCTGGCGGACCTCGACCCCGGCACGGCGCTCGACGTCGTCGCCGGGGGCATCGAGATCGCCCTGGTGCGCGACGCGGACGGCGGCGTCCACGCCCTCGAGGACCTCTGCTCGCACGACGAGATCGCGCTGAGCGACGGCGACGTCGAGGGCTGCACCATCGAATGCTGGAAGCACGGCAGCCAGTTCGACCTGGTCACGGGTCGACCCCTGCAGCTGCCGGCCGTCCGTCCCGTGCGGGTGTTCCCCGTGCGGATCGACGAGGGCAGCGGCGAGATCCTGGTGGATCCGACCGCCGCCCCCGCCACCTGAGTCCCCGGGCACCCGCCCGTCCCACTGCTTCACCGTCACCACCAGCACCCCTGGTCAAGGAGATACCGCACATGTCGATCCTGGAGATCAAGAACCTCCACGCCACCGTCGAGACCCCTGAGGGCACCAAGGAGATCCTCAAGGGTGTCGACCTCACCATCCGCTCCGGCGAGACCCACGCGATCATGGGCCCCAACGGCTCGGGCAAGTCCACCCTCGCCTACGCCATCGCCGGCCACCCCAAGTACGAGATCACCGGCGGCGAGCTGCTGCTGGACGGCGAGGACGTCCTGGAGATGAGCGTGGACGAGCGCGCCCGCGCCGGCCTCTTCCTCGCCATGCAGTACCCGGTCGAGGTCCCGGGCGTGACCGTCTCGAACTTCCTGCGCACCGCCAAGACCGCGGTCGACGGCGAGGCCCCCGCGCTGCGCACCTGGGTCAAGGACGTCAAGGGCGCCATGGACGACCTGAAGATGGATCCCGTCTTCGCCGAGCGCAACGTCAACGAGGGCTTCTCCGGCGGCGAGAAGAAGCGCCACGAGATCCTCCAGATGCAGCTGCTCAAGCCCGGCATCGCCATCCTCGACGAGACCGACTCCGGCCTCGACGTCGACGCGCTGCGCATCGTCTCCGACGGCATCAACCGCGCCAAGGAGAACACCGAGGTGGGCATCATGCTGATCACCCACTACACCCGCATCCTGCAGTACGTGAAGCCGGACTTCGTCCACGTCTTCGTCAACGGCAAGGTCGCGGAGCAGGGCGGCCCCGAGCTGGCCGAGCGCCTCGAGAACGAGGGCTACGACCGCTTCCTGACCGGCGCCCAGGCCTGATGCGCCACGTCGCCGCGGCCCCGTCGCTGGGCCGCGGCGACCCACCCCCAACGATCGGGAGGATGCCATGACCGACCAGACCACCCCCGCCTCGACCGTCGGCGTCGAGGACGTGCTCGAGGCGATGAAGGACGTGATCGACCCCGAGCTCGGGATCAACGTCGTCGACCTCGGCCTCGTCTACGGCGTCACCGTCGAGGACGGCAACGCCGTCATCGACATGACGCTCACCTCTGCGGCCTGCCCGCTCACCGACATGCTCGAGGAGCAGACCTTCGCGGTGCTGGACCCCATCACCGAGTCCCACCGGATCAACTGGGTGTGGATGCCGCCGTGGGGCATGGAGAAGATCACCGATGACGGCCGCGAGCAGCTGCGCGCCATCGGGTTCAACCTCTGAAGCCCTGCTGACGCCCTGAGCTCCGTCGCCGCGGAGGCCCACCCCTGTGCGGGGTGCTCCTGCGCGGGCCCGCGGCGAGTTGTGCGCCCTCAGGGTCGATGTCCCTCGCGACATCGACCCTGAGGGCGCACAACTCTGTCCGGACCCGTCAGCCGACGACGGCGGCGGCGTCGGTGAGCTCGAGCCCGTGCGCCTCGGCGGTGCCGGCGTGGGTCAGCGCGCCCTCGTGGGTGTGCAGGCCCGCGACGAGCGCCGGATCGGCCCGCAGCGCGTCACGCCACCCGGCCCCGGCGAGCTTCAGGATGTAGGGGAGGGTCGCGTTGTTCAGCGCTGCGGTCGCGGTGACCGGCACCGAGCCGGGCATGTTCGCCACACAGTAGTAGACGGTGTCGTGCACCCGGAAGGTGGGGTCGTCGTGCGTGGTGGGGCGGGAGTTCTCGAAGCAGCCGCCCTGGTCGATCGCGACGTCCACCAGCACCGAGCCCGGCTTCATTCGCGCGACCATCTCGTCGGTGACGAGCTTTGGCGCCTTCTTGCCCGGGATCAGCACGGAACCGACCACGACGTCGGCCCGCTCGATCTGCTCGGCGAGGTCGAGGCTGGTCGAGTAGCGGGTGAGGATCCCGCCGTGGTGCATGTTCGCGATCTGCCCGAGCCGCGCGACGTTGAGGTCCATGACGGTGACGTTCGCGTGGAGGCCGTGCGCCATGAGCGCCGCCTGCTCGCCGACCACACCGCCGCCCACGACCAGCACGTTCGCCTCGGAGGTGCCGGGCACGCCGCCCATCAGCACCCCGGAGCCGCCGAGCGGCGACATCAGGTGGTACGCGCCCACCTGCGCGGCGAGGCGGCCGGCGATCGCGCTCATCGGCGCGAGCAGCGGCAGGGAGCGGTCCGGCAGCTGCACGGTCTCGTAGGCGACCGCGGTCGTGCCCGACGCGAGCAGCGCCTCGGTGAGCTCGCGATCCGCGGCCAGGTGCAGGTAGGTGAAGAGGATCTGCCCCGTCCGCAGCCGCCCGTGCTCCTCCGGGAGCGGCTCCTTGACCTTCACGATCATCTCGGCCTGCTCCCAGACCTCGTCGGCCGAGCCGAGGATCCTCGCGCCCGCGGCCTCGTAGTCCGCGTCGGTCACGCGTGAGCCGAGACCGGCACCGGTCTCCACGACGACCTCGTGCCCGCGCACCACCAGCTCGTGGACGCCGGCGGCTCCCAGACCGACCCGGTTCTCGTTGTTCTTGACCTCCCGGGGCACCCCGATGCGCATGTCCAGCCTCTCTACTGTCCCTCGTGGCCGCGGTCACGGCCTCGGCCCCAGGATGACACCTCGGCGGGGCTTCCGCGGCGGATCCGCGCGGGCGGGCCGCGGGGCTCGGCCGACGTGTGGACGCCGGGTCTCGGCCGACGGGGGAGCGGCGAGGGGGCCGGGCTGTGGGACGCGGCACCGTGGGCGGATATCCGAGGGCTGCGACGGCCCGTCGGCCCTAGACTCGATCCGGCCCTTCGCGGCCGTCCCTCGTCGACAAGGAGCCCCATCCCGTGATCACCGTGCACGACCTCGCCATCCGCGTCGGCGCCCGGCTGCTCATGAGCGACGTCTCCTTCCAGGTCACCGACGGGGACCGGGTCGGTCTGGTGGGCCGCAACGGTGCCGGCAAGACGACGCTGACCAAGGTCCTCTCGGGCACCCTGGACCCCACCGAGGGCAGCGTCGAGGTCTCCGGCGAGCTCGGCTACCTCCCGCAGGACACCCACAGCGGCGAGGACACCGAGAGCGTGCTCGCCCGCATCCTCTCCGCCCGCGGGCTCGACGGGATCCTGAAGCGCCTGCGCCGCGCCGAGCAGGAGATGGGCGACATGAACCTCTCCGAGGCCAAGCGCATCAAGGCCATGGACCGCTACCCGCGCCTGGAGGCCGAGCTCGACGCCGCCGGCGGTTACGCGGCCGAGGCCGAGGCCAAGCGGATGGCCGCGAACCTCGGCCTCCCCAACCGCCTCCTCGAGCAGGAGCTCGGCACCCTCTCCGGCGGCCAGCGCCGCCGCGTGGAGCTCGCCCGCATCCTGTTCTCCCAGGCCACGACGATGATCCTGGACGAGCCGACCAACCACCTCGACCACGACTCGATCGTGTGGCTGCGCGAGTACCTCATGACCTACCGCGGCGGCCTGATCGTGATCAGCCACGACGTGGAGCTCGTCGAGCAGGTCGTGAACAAGGTGTTCTACCTCGATGCGAACCGCTCGGTCATCGACATCTACAACATGGGCTGGAAGCAGTACCTGCGCCAGCGCGAGGACGACGAGAAGCGTCGCAAGCGCGAACGTTCCAATGCGGAGAAGAAGGCCACGGCCCTGACCGCCCAGGCCGAGAAGATGCGCGCCAAGGCCACCAAGGCCGTCGCCGCCCAGAACATGCTCAAGCGCGCCGAGCGGATGCTCGACGGCGTGGAGGGGGAGCGGCAGAAGGACCGCGTCGCCTCGCTGCGCTTCCCCAAGCCGGCCCCCTGCGGCAAGACCCCGCTCATGGCCGAGGACCTCTCGAAGTCCTACGGCAGCCTCGAGATCTTCACCGGCGTGGACCTCGCGATCGACCGCGGCTCGCGCGTGGTGATCATCGGCCTGAACGGCGCCGGCAAGACCACCCTGCTGCGCATCCTCGGCGGCGTGGACCAGCCGGACACCGGGCAGATCATCCCTGGTCACGGCCTGCGCATCGGCTACTACGCCCAGGAGCACGAGACCCTCGACCTGGACCGCACGGTCCTGGAGAACATGATGACCGCGGCCTACGAGCTGCCCGAGGTCGAGGCCCGCAAGATCCTGGGCTCCTTCCTGTTCACCGGCGACGACGTCCACAAGCCCGCCCGCGTCCTCTCCGGCGGCGAGAAGACCCGCCTCGCGCTCGCGGCCCTCGTGGTCTCCAGCGCCAACGTGCTGCTGCTGGACGAGCCGACCAACAACCTCGACCCCGCCAGCCGCGAGGAGATCCTCGGCGCGCTCGCGGCCTTCGAGGGCGCGGTCGTGCTGGTCTCCCACGACCCCGGCGCGGTCGCGGCTCTGAGCCCCGAGCGCGTGCTGATGATGCCCGACGCCGTCGAGGACCTCTGGAACGCCGAGTACCAGGAGCTCATCGAGCTCGCCTGAGCCCCGCGGCGGCAGCGCCCGCCGGCCGCCCTCGACACCCCCTGTCGGCGCCCTCGGGCACCCCCGCCGGCCGCCCTCGGGCACCCCCGTCGGCCCCGCTCCGACGGGATTGTCGGCGCGCCCGATTTGCGAGCCTGTGACGTGCGGCATAGTCTCGGGCGTCATCCGGCCCCCTCCGGAGCGCCGGACCTCATCGCAGAGGTCCTCGCGCATCCGTTCCCCGCGCCGGCTCGACGAGGAGGAGCGAAGACCGTGAGCGAATCCGCCCGACCGTCCGCGCTGCGCAGACTGTGCGCAGCCGGCGCCGCCCTCGCGCTGGGGGCGACGCTCTCCGCCTGCGGCTCGGCCGACTCCGGCCCCCCGGAGCTGACCTGGTACATCAACCCCGACAACGGGGGACAGGCGCAGATCGCCCAGCAGTGCACCGAGGAGGCGGACGGCGCGTACACCATCACCACCTCGCTGCTCCCGCGCGACGCCGCCAGCCAGCGCGAGCAGCTGGCCCGCCGCCTGGCCGCCGGCGACCGGTCCATGGACATCATGAGCCTGGACCCGCCCTACATCCCCGAGCTCGCCGAGCCCGGCTTCCTCGCCCCGGTCCCGGAGGACCTCGTCGAGTCCTCCACCCAGGACGTCGTCGAGGGCGCCGTGCAGGGAGCCACCTGGAAGGACGAGCTGGTCGCGGTCCCGTTCTGGGCCAACACCCAGCTGCTGTGGTACCGCGAGTCGGTCGCCGAGGAGGCGGGCCTGGACATGTCCCAGCCCGTCACCTGGGACCAGCTGATCGAGGCCGCGGAGACCACCGACTCCTACCTCGGCATCCAGGGCATCCGCGCTGAGTCCATGACCGTGTGGGTCAACGCCCTCATGGAGTCCCAGGGCCAGGCGATCATCGAGAACCCCGACGCCCCGGCCGACGAGACCCAGCTGGCGCTGGACTCCCCGGCGGGCGACGAGGCCGCGAGGATCATCTCCACCATCGGCTCCGAGGGCCTCGCCGGCCCCGGCGCCACCACCCAGGACGAGAACGTCGCCATGGCCCAGTTCCAGGGCGACCAGGGCTCCTTCATGGTGAACTGGCCGTTCGTCTACACCGCCACCCAGACCTCCGTCGAGCAGGGCAGCGTCGACCAGGAGGTCCTGGACGACATGAAGTGGACGACCTACCCGCAGATTACCGAGGACCAGGAGTCCACACCCCCGCTGGGAGGGATCAACCTCGGCGTCGGCGCGTCGAGCGAGCACCCGGACCTCGCCTACGAGGCGATCCGCTGCATCGCCTCTCCCGAGAAGCAGGCGCAGTACTTCCTCTCGGACGGCAACCCGCCGGCCTCCACCACCGCGTACGACGACCCGGAAGTGCAGGACGCCTACCCCATGGCGCCCGAGATCCGCGAGTCCCTCGAGCGGGCCGCGCCCCGCCCGCAGACCCCGTACTACAACGAGATCTCGCTGGGCATCCAGCAGCACTGGACCCCGATCTCCGACGTCACGGAGTCCACGCCCGCCGAGTCCCAGGAGTTCATCCAGTCCGTGCTCAGAGGGGAGGCCCTGCTGTGAGCGAGACCGCAGCCGCACCGACGAGAGCGGCGGACCCGCCGGTCGAGGAGCGTCGGAAGCCGAAGAAGGCGCCGCTCAGCGACCGCGCCCGGGCGGAGCGCCGCCTCGGGATCATGCTGGCCGCCCCGGCCTTCGTGGTGATGGTCGCCGTGACCGTCTACCCGATCGTCCAGGCGTTCTTCGACTCCCTGTTCTCCTACCGCCTCACCGCCCCCGACGAGCGCGAGTTCGTGGGCCTGGCCAACTACGGCGTGCTCTTCACCGACCCGGTGTTCTGGAAGGACCTGGGCGTCACGGTGCTGATCACCCTGGTCACCGTCGCGGTCGAGCTCGTGCTCGGCTTCGTCCTGGCGCTGGTGATGCACAACGCGATCACGAAGCTGCGCGGCCTGCTGCGCACCGCGATCCTCGTGCCCTACGGCACGATCACCGTGGTCTCCGCCTTCGCGTGGTTCTTCGCCTTCGACATCAACACCGGCTTCGTGAACTCGTGGCTGCCCTTCGTGGAGGACAGCTTCAACTGGTTCGGCTCGGCGGCCCCGGCGCTGACCGTGATCATGCTCAGCGAGATCTGGAAGACCACCCCGTTCATATCCCTGCTGCTGCTGTCCGGCCTCGCACAGGTCCCCGGTGAGCTCACCGAGGCCGCTCGCGTGGACGGCGGGACCCGCTGGGAGATCATGCGCCGCGTGGTCCTGCCGAACATGAAGGCGGCGATCATGGTCGCGGTCCTGTTCCGCGCCCTGGACGCCTTCCGCATCTTCGACAACGTGTTCATCATGACCAACGGCGCCTACGGCACCGAGGTCCTCTCGCTGCTGGCATACCGCACCTCGATCGGCCGGCTCGAGATCGGGATGGGCTCGGCGATCTCCGTGGTGCTGTTCCTGTGCGTGATCGGCATCGCGATCGTCGCGATCAAGGGCTTCAAGGTCGATCTGACCTCGGGGGAGGGACGCTGAGATGAAGGGCATGACCACCAAGCAGAAGGTCGGCTGGATCGCGATCACCGTCGTGGTGCTGGTGTACACGCTGGGGCCGCTGGTCTCCATCCTGATGACCTCGTTCAAGGCCACCGGCGACCTCACCACCGGACGCTTCCTGCCCACGAGCTTCGTGCTGGACAACTACACGCAGATCTTCGCCGGCTCCGCGCGGGACCTGTTCCTGCCGGCGCTGCGCAACTCGATCGGCATCACCCTGATCGCCACCGCCATCGCGGTGGTGCTGGCGACCCTGTGCGCCTACGCCATCGCCCGCCTGGACTTCCCGGGTAAGCGCCTGGTGCTCTTCAGCGCGCTCGGCGTGTCGATGTTCCCGGTGATCTCGATCGTCACGCCGCTGTTCAACCTGTGGCGCACCATCGGCCTGTACGACACCTGGGCCGGCCTGATCATCCCGTACCTCTCACTGACCCTGCCGATCTCGATCTACACCCTCGCCGCGTACTTCCAGCAGATCCCCTGGGATCTCGAGCGCGCGGCCCAGGTCGACGGCGCAACCAGCTTCGAGGCCTTCCGGAAGGTCATCGTCCCGCTCGCGCTGCCCGGCGTGTTCACGACCGCGATCATCGCGTTCTTCATCGCCTGGAACGACTTCGTCTACGGCATCTCGCTGACGTCGACGTCCGCCGCGCGGCCGGTCCCGGCGGCGCTGGCCTTCTTCACCGGCGCCTCGCAGTTCGAGGAGCCCACCGGCGCGATCTCGGCCGCCGCGATCATCGTCACCATCCCCATCATCATCATCGTCGTGCTCTTCCAGCGCCAGATCGTCTCCGGTCTGACGCAGGGCGCGGTCAAGGGCTGACCCCAGGAGGTACCACCGGCCATGGCCACCATCGAGATCCAGAACCTGGTCAAGAAGTACGACGACGGCTTCCCCGCCGTGAACGACGTCAGCCTCGACATCGCCGACGGCGAGTTCGTGATCCTCGTCGGCCCCTCGGGCTGCGGGAAGTCGACGCTGCTGCGGATGATCGTCGGCCTCGAGGACATCACCGACGGCGAGTTGCGGATCGACGGCAGGCGCGTCAACGAGATCGCGCCCCGCGACCGCAACCTCGCCATGGTGTTCCAGAACTACGCGCTCTACCCGCACCTGACGGTGTACGACAACATCGCCTTCCCGATGCGGCTGAGCAAGAACAACGTCTCCGAGGACGAGATCGACAAGCGCGTGCGCCACGCCTCGTCGATGCTCGGGCTCGACGACCACCTGGAGCGCAAGCCCGGCAACCTCTCCGGCGGTCAGCGCCAGCGCGTGGCGATGGGCCGGGCGATCGTCCGCAACGCCGACGCCTTCCTCTTCGACGAGCCGCTGTCGAACCTCGACGCCAAGCTGCGCGGCCAGATGCGCACCCAGATCGCGCAGCTGCAGCGCCGCCTCGGCATCACCAGCGTCTACGTCACCCACGACCAGACCGAGGCGATGACCCTCGGCGACCGGGTCGCGGTGCTGAAGAAGGGCCGCCTGCAGCAGGTCGCCTCCCCGCGAGAGCTCTACGAGCAGCCCGCGAACCTGTTCGTCGCCGGCTTCATCGGCTCGCCCTCGATGAACTTCCTGCCCGCGCGGGAGGCCGACGGACGCCTGCGCACCCCCATCGGGGACCTCTCCGCGCCGGACCGCGTCATCGAGGCCGCCCGCGGCAAGGACCTCGTGCTGATCGGCGTGCGGCCCGAGCACTTCGAGGACCTCGAGTTCGTGGACGAGGCGCTGCTCGAGCACGGCACCGAACTCACCGCCACCCCCACCCACACCGAGTGGCTCGGCAACGAGCAGTACGGCTACATCGACTACGAGAAGGACCCCAAGGTCGCCGAGGTCCTCGACGAGCTCGCGAAGGACCTCGACCAGGACGAGATCCCACCTCAGGTCGTCGTCACCCTCAGCTCCGCCAGCCGCATCCGCGGCGGCAACGAGGCGAAGCTCTGGGTCGACACCCGCAAGCTGCACGTCTTCGACGTCTCGACCGGTGAGAACCTCACCCGCGACGAGGAGAAGGGCGCGGAGCTCACCCGCCGCGCCGCCGAGGACCGTCAGCGCGAGATCGAGAACGCTGCCGCCGCGGACGGCTGAGCACAGCAGCGCGATCGAGCACAGCAGCGCGATCGAGCACAGCAGCGCGATCGAGCACAGCAGCACCCGCGCGCGCCGGGCCCCGCCGAGGAGGCGGGGCCCGGCGCGCCGTCGGCCGACGGCGCGCCACCACCGGATTCAGCCTCTCATACGTGTACCGTGACAAACGCCTGATATCCGCTGTGAAAGGCCCGTCGTGTTCGTCCTCTCCCTCTCCGGTCGCCCCGGCCACGGCCGCCCCGCCGTCGACCCCGTCCCCGCATTGCTCGAGGCGCTCGCGGAGGTGGAGCTGCCCCTGCCGCCCGAGCGCACCGCCGGCCCCGACGCGCTCATCCTCGCCGCCCGCGGCGAGACAGCCCTCGAGGTGATGCTGCGGGCGCTGGAGGTGGGCGGCACCGCCATCGGCCTCGGCATCGGGGCGGTGGACCGCCCGCTGCCCGTCTCCGTCCGCGAGCTCGGCGGCCCGGCCGTCGCCGCCGCCGCGCAGGCCCTCGCCGCGGCGACCACCACCTCCCAGGTCCCGCTCGCCGTCCGCGCGGCCGATGCGCGCCAGCAGGACACCGCCACCGACGTCGAGGCCGTGCTGCGCCTGATCGGCTGGATGGTCCGCACCCGCAACCGCGGCCAGCGCGAGACGGTCCGGGCGCTGCGCGAGGAGCCCGGCGCCACCCAGGCCCGCCTCGCCGAGCGGCTCGGCGTCACCCAGCAGACCGTCTCCCGCGCCGTGAAGACGAGCGGCTGGCGCGAGGAGAGCGCCGCCCACCCCCTGGCCGTGCGGCTGCTGAGCATGATCGACCTCACGTCGAGCCGCTGAGTCCGTCGGCCGCCGGGGGAGAGGCGGGCCTGCGCGCTATCCTTGGTCCGCCCCGACGACTACCGAGGAGACCCATGGCGACGACGAACGACCTCAAGAACGGAATGGTGCTGGTCCTCGATCAGCAGCTCTGGAGCGTGGTCGAGTTCCAGCACGTCAAGCCCGGCAAGGGCCCGGCCTTCGTGCGCACCAAGCTCAAGAACGTCATGTCCGGCAAGGGCGTGGACAAGACCTTCAACGCCGGTGTGAAGGTCGAGACCGCCACCGTGGACCGCCGCGACATGCAGTTCTCCTACATCGACGGCGACATGTACGTGTTCATGGACACCTCGAACTGGGAGCAGACCAACGTCTCCGAGGAGACCGTGGGCGAGGCCAAGGACTTCATGCTCGAGGGCCAGGACGTGGTCATCGCCTTCCACGAGGGCAATGCGCTCTTCGTCGAGCTGCCCGCCTCCGTGGTGCTCACCATCGAGTTCACCGAGCCCGGCCTGCAGGGCGACCGCTCCAGCGGCGGCACCAAGCCCGCGCGCCTGGAGACCGGCCGCGAGATCCAGGTCCCGCTGTTCCTGAACCAGGGCGACAAGGTCAAGGTGGACACCCGCTCCGGCGACTACCTCGAGCGCGTCAAGTGACCCGAGGCTCCACCACGGGCGGCGCCGACCAGCCGAAGGCCCCGAAGCCGACCGGCCTCCCCCTCCCCACCCGGGAGGGGGCGGAGGTCGAGCTCGAGCGCACCGTCCCGGCCGCCGCGGACCGCCTCCACGGGCGCACCCGCGACCGCATCCGCGCCCTGGACGTGCTCTTCGAGGCCGACGCCAAGCAGGCGCCGGTCCTCGACGTGCTCCAGGAGCGGCTGCGCCGCACCGCCGCCCAGACCCCGCTGCCCGAGCGCTCGCGCGCCCTGGTGGAGCTGTACGCCCCGCACGCCACGGACATCGACGAGGACCTCGCCACGCACTCGCGCGACTGGCCCCTGCATCGCATGCCCGCGGTGGACCGGGCGATCCTGCGCCTCGGCGCCGCCGAGGTGCTGCACGGTGCGGCCGACGGGGAGCGCGGCGCTATCATCGGCGAGTACACCAAGATCGCCGAGGTCCTCTCGACCGACGACTCCCCGCGCTTCGTCAACGGGCTTCTCCAGCGCCTCGTCGACGTGAGCGGCCTGCTGCCCTGAGCAACCTCTCCTGAGATCCCGCCGCTGACCGCGCCGCCCGCCCCGTCCGAGGGGCGGGCACGCCGGTGCCTGCACCGGCCCGCCTACTAGACTTGGCACCGCTCGCACGAGCATCCCCACCCCTTTAACGACACGTCCCGTGAGGCGTGGAAGGGAGACACCGCATGACCACCGCATCACCCGCCGGCGACGGCACCGAGAAGCCCGCGGGCCCAGGTCCGGAGCCGGGCGCAGAGCGCTCCCGCGTGCTGGGCCCCGAGGAGATCCGCCGGGCCCTCACCCGCATCGCGCACGAGATCCTCGAGAGCGGCCACGGCGCTGACGACCTCGTGCTCCTGGGCATCCCGCACCGTGGCGTGCCGCTGGCCCGCCGCCTCGCCGAGCAGATCGCCCGCGCCGAGGGCCGCCCGGACGACGAGGACCTCTCCGCCCTGTACGGGTCGCTGGACATCACCATGTACCGCGACGACCTGCGCCGGAACCCCACCCGGGCCCCGAGCCCCACCCGCATCCCGCCCGCCGGCATCGACGGCCGCACCGTCGTGCTCGTGGACGACGTGCTCTACTCGGGCCGCACCATCCGCGCGGCGCTCGATGCGCTGGGCGCCGTCGGCCGTCCCGCCGCCGTGCGCCTGGCCGTCCTCGTGGACCGCGGCCACCGCGAGCTGCCGATCCGCGCCGACCACGTCGGCAAGAACCTGCCCACCTCCCGGACCGAGCGGGTCCACGTCCAGCTCGCCGAGACCGACGGCGAGGACGCGGTGGACATCGTCCGCCCCGCCGCAGCCCCGGCGGCCGCATCGACCGGTGAGGGGGAGCGCGCATGAGGCACTTCATCTCCATCGCCGACCTCTCCCGCGAGGAGGCCCTCGAGGTCCTCGCGACCGCCGAGCACATGGCCGGCACCCAGTCCCGCGCCATCCGCAAGCTGCCCACCCTCGTGGGCACCACGGTCGTAAACCTCTTCTTCGAGGACTCCACCCGCACCCGGATCAGCTTCGAGGCCGCCGCGAAGCGCCTCTCCGCGGACGTCATCAACTTCTCCGCCAAGGGCTCCAGCGTCTCCAAGGGCGAGTCCCTGAAGGACACGGCCCTGACCCTCCAGGCCATGGGGGCCGACGCGGTCGTGGTCCGCTCGGGCTCCTCCGGCGCGGCGCACCTGCTCGCCCACGCCGGCTGGATCGACCAGCCGATCGTCAACGCCGGTGACGGCGCGCACGAGCATCCCACCCAGGCGATGCTCGACGCCTTCACCCTGCGCCGCCACCTGCGCCCCGGCGACCCGCGCGCCGACCTCGAGGGCCTGCACGTGGTCATCGTCGGCGACGTGCTCCACTCGCGAGTGGCCCGCTCGAACGTGCTGCTGCTGACCCTGCTCGGTGCGCGCGTCACCCTGGTCGCCCCGCCCGCGCTGGTGCCCGTCGGCGCCTCCGCCTGGCCCTGCGAGATCTCCTATGACCTCGACGCGGCGCTCGCGACCGGCCCCGACGCCGTGATGATGCTGCGCGTGCAGCGCGAGCGGATGGTGGGCGGCGGGTTCTTCCCGACGGCGGGGGAGTACTCCCGCCGCTACGGGCTGAGCATCGCCCGTGCCGCCGCCCTGCCCGTGCACACGATCGTCATGCACCCCGGCCCGATGAACCGCGGCTTCGAGATCGCCGGCGCCGTCGCGGACTCCCCCCGCAGCGTCATCGTCGAACAGGTCGCCTCCGGCGTGTTCGTGCGAATGGCCGTGCTCTACCACCTGCTCGCCACCGACGACCGGGAGACGACCCGTGACCGCTGAGACCACCGCCCCCCAGGCCCCTGTTTCCCGGGCCTCTGCGTCCCCGGCCGACGAGCCCGCCGGCCCCGCCACCGCCCTGCTGCTGCGCGGCGGCCGCCCCTACGGCGAGGACGTCCAGGACGTGCTCGTCGTCGGCGGTCGCATCGAGGCCGTCGGCCCGGACCTCGAGGCGCCCGAGGGCGCCGAGGTGATCGACGCGGGCGGCTGCATCGTGCTGCCCGGCCTCGTCGACCTCCACACCCACCTGCGCGAGCCCGGCGGGGAGGAGGCCGAGACCGTCGAGACCGGCACCCGCGCCGCCGCCCGCGGCGGCTACACCGCCGTGCACGCCATGGCCAACACCACCCCCGTCGCCGACACCGCGGGCGTGGTCGAGCAGGTCGCCCGCCGCGGCGAGAGCGCCGGCTGGTGCACCGTCCGCCCCGTCGGCGCCGTGACCGTGGGCCTCGGCGGCGAGCGGCTCGCCGAGCTCGACGCCATGGCCAACTCCCGCGCCCGTGTGCGCGTGTTCAGCGACGACGGCAAGTGCGTGCATGACCCCGTGCTCATGCGCCGCGCGCTCGAGTACGTGAAGTCCTTCGACGGCGTCATCGCTCAGCACGCCCAGGACCCGCGCCTGACCGAGGGTGCCCAGATGCACGAGGGCGTGGTCTCCGCGGAGCTGGGGTTGGCCGGCTGGCCCGCCGTCGCCGAGGAGTCGATCATCGCCCGCGACGTGCTGCTCGCCCAGCACGTCGGCTCCCGCCTGCACGTGTGCCACCTGTCCACCGCCGGCAGCGTGGACATCGTGCGCTGGGCCAAGGAGCGCGGCATCGCCGTGACCGCCGAGGTCACCCCGCACCACCTGCTGCTCACCGACGAGAACGTGCGCCAGTTCGACGCCGTGTTCAAGGTGAACCCGCCACTGCGCACCGCCGAGGACGTCGAGGCGGTCCGCGCCGGACTCGCCGACGGCACCATCGACATCGTCGCCACCGACCACGCCCCCCACCCCGCGGACTCCAAGGACCGCGAGTGGGACCAGGCCGCGATGGGTATGACCGGTCTCGAGACCGCCCTGTCCCTCGTGCAGTCCACCATGGTCGACGAGGGCCGCCTCACCTGGAGGGACGTCGCCCGGGTGATGTCCGAGAAGCCCGCCGAGATCGGCCGCGACGAGGACCAGGGCCGCCCGCTCGCCGTCGGGGAGCCCGCGAACCTGCTGGTCTGGGACCCGCGCCCCGTCCGCGTCACCGACCCCGCCGAGCACGCCTCCCTCGGGCGCAACTCGCCCTTCGCGGGCCTGGAGCTGCCCGGTGCGAACCGGCTCACCCTGCTCGGCGGCCGACCCACCGTGCGCGACGGCGCGGTGGTGGAGCGGTGAGCGACCGGCTCGTCCCCGTCCTGCTGCTGACGCTGCTCTTCCTCGCGGCGCTCGGCGCCATGGCCTGGGGCTGGCGGCGCCGCGGACGCACCCAGTCCGACCTGCCCGCCCCGTCGGCCGCGGCGCTCGAGGAGCTGGGGGAGACCCTCGCCCACGGGCCCGTCGGCGCGATCTACGTGGACACGGTCCTGGCCGAGCAGCCGCTCGAGCGGGTCGTCGCCCACGGCCTCGGTCAGCGCGCCCGCGCCGAGGTCTCCCTCGGCAGCGGCGGCTCCTGGCATCTCGAGCGCCAGGGCCTCGGCGCCCTGACCATCCCGGCAGGCGCTGTCGCCGAGCTCACCTCCGGCCCGGGCATGGCCGGCAAGTTCGTGGGCGGCGACGGCCTGCTCATCATCCGCTGGCGCCTCGGCGACCGGCTCCTGGACACCGGCCTGCGGCTCGACGACCGCGCCGATCACGACCTCCTGCTCTCCCGGAAGGAGCACGCATGACCACCTCCGCCCCCACTGCCTCCCGACCCCCGGTGCGCCGCGCCCCGCACGAGCGCGCCCTGCTGGTCCTCGAGGACGGCACCGTGCTGCGCGGCTCCGCCTACGGGGCCCGCGGCGCCCGCCTCGGCGAGGTCGTGTTCTCCACCGGAATGACCGGCTACCAGGAGACCCTCTCCGACCCCTCCTACGCCGGACAGATCGTCGTTCAGACCGCCCCGCACATCGGCAACACCGGTGCGAACGCCGGGGACATGGAGTCGCGCAAGGTGTGGGTGCGCGGCTACGCCGTGCGCGACGCCTCCCGCATCTCCTCCAACTACCGCGCCGAGCAGACCCTCGACGAGCTGCTCGTCGACAGCGACGTGGTCGGCATCAGCGACATCGACACCCGCATGCTCACCCGACGCCTGCGCGACACCGGCTCCATGCGCGGCGGCATCTTCTCCGGCGACGCGCTCGAGCGCCCCGAGGAGGAGCTGCTGGCCGAGGTGCGCGAGCAGCCCTCCATGGAGGGCGCGAGCTTCGTCGAGGAGGTCACCATCGACCAGCCCGTCGTGCTCGAGCCCGAGGGCGAGGTCGTCGCGACCGTCGCCGCCGTGGACCTCGGCATCAAGGGCGCCACCCCCCGCAACATGCTCGAGCGCGGACTGCGCGTGCACCTGCTGCCCGCCACCACCTCCCTCGAGGACCTCCTGGCCATCGGCCCCGACGCCGTGTTCTTCTCCAACGGCCCCGGCGACCCCGCCACCGCCACCGCCCAGATCGAGCTGCTGCGCGGCGTTCTCGACGCCGGCCTGCCCTTCTTCGGGATCTGCTTCGGCAACCAGCTGCTCGGCCGCGCCCTCGGCTTCGACACCTACAAACTGAAGTTCGGCCACCGCGGCATCAACCAGCCCGTCCAGGACCGCGAGACCGGTCAGGTCGCCATCACCGCCCACAACCACGGCTTCGCCGTGGACGTGCCGCTCGAGGGCGAGCACACCGCCCCTCACGACGGCGGCCGCTACGGCCGGGTCGTCGTCTCCCACGTCGGCCTGAACGACGACGTGGTCGAGGGCCTGCGCTGCCTCGACATCCCCGCCTTCTCCGTCCAGTACCACCCCGAGGCGGCCAGCGGACCCCACGACGCCTCGCCCCTGTTCGACCGTCTGGTGGAGCTCGCCGTCGCGCACCGCGACGCCGCCGGCCCCGCCGCCGACGCCACCGCTTCCGCCTCCGAGGAGTCCTGATGCCCCGCCGTTCCGATATCTCCTCCGTCCTGGTCATCGGCTCCGGCCCGATCGTCATCGGCCAGGCCGCCGAGTTCGACTACTCCGGCACCCAGGCCTGCCGCGTGCTGCGCGAGGAGGGCCTGCGGGTCATCCTCGTCAACTCCAACCCGGCCACGATCATGACTGACCCGGAGATCGCCGACGCCACCTACATCGAGCCGATCGACCCGGACATCATCCGCTCGATCATCGCCAACGAGCGCCCCGACGCCCTGCTGCCCACCCTCGGCGGTCAGACCGCGCTGAACGCCGCGATCGCCCTGGCCGAGAACGGGACCCTCGAGGAGTTCGGCGTCGAGATGATCGGCGCGAGCCTGGACGCGATCCAGAAGGCCGAGGACCGCCAGAAGTTCAAGGAGGTCGTCGAGCGGGTGGGCGGCGAGTCCGCGCGCTCCCGCATCTGCCACACCATGGACGAGCTGCTCGAGGCCGCCGACGAACTCGGCTACCCCATGGTGGTGCGCCCCAGCTTCACCATGGGCGGGCTCGGCTCCGGCATGGCCTACGACGAGGCGGACCTGCGCCGCATCGGCGGTGACGGCCTGCACTACTCGCCGACCTCCGAGGTCCTGCTCGAGGAGTCGATCCTGGGCTGGAAGGAGTTCGAGCTCGAGCTCATGCGCGACGGCGCGGACAACTGCGTGGTCATCTGCTCCATCGAGAACGTCGACCCCGTCGGCGTGCACACCGGCGACTCCGTCACCGTCGCCCCGGCCCTCACCCTCACCGACGTCGAGCTGCAGAAGCTGCGCGACCTCGGCATCGCGATCATCCGCGAGGTCGGCGTGGACACCGGCGGCTGCAACGTCCAGTTCGCCACCCACCCCGAGACCGGCCGTATCGTCGTCATCGAGATGAACCCGCGCGTCTCCCGCTCCTCGGCGCTGGCCTCCAAGGCCACCGGCTTCCCGATCGCGAAGATCGCCGCGCGCGTCGCCATCGGCTACACCCTCGACGAGATCCGCAACGACATCACCGGCACCACCCCCGCCAGCTTCGAGCCGGCGCTGGACTACGTCGTGGTCAAGGTGCCCCGCTTCGCCTTCGAGAAGTTCCCCGCCGCGGACCCCACCCTCACCACCACCATGAAGTCGGTGGGCGAGGCGATGGCGCTCGGGCGCAACTTCACCGAGGCGCTCGGCAAGGCGCAGCGCTCCATCGACGTCAAGGGCGCCACCCTCGACTACCGCGGCGAGCCGCCCACGGCCGCCGAGGTCGCCGAGCTGCTCGAGGCCGTGCGCACCCCCACCGCGGAGCGCCTGCTGTCCATCGGCCGGATCCTGTGGTCCGCGGCCGAGGGAATCCTCGATCCCGCCGAGACCCTCGACCGGCTCGGGGAGGCCACCGGTATCGACCGCTGGTTCCTCGACCAGATGCTCCTGGTCGCCGAGATCGCGGCGGAGGTCCGCGCCGGCGACGTGCTGGACGCCGAGCTGCTCGCGCTCGCCAAGCGCCACGGCCTCTCCGACGACCAGATCGGCAACCTGCGCGGCCAGAGCGGTGACGTGGTCAAGGGCGTGCGCGAGGCCCTCGGGATCAACCCCGTCTACAAGACCGTGGACACGTGCGCCGCGGAGTTCGCCTCCCGCACCCCGTACCACTACTCCACCTATGACCAGGAGACCGAGGTCGAGAAGCGCGAGCGCCCGGCCGTGCTGATCCTCGGCTCGGGCCCCAACCGCATCGGCCAGGGCATCGAGTTCGACTACTCCTGCGTCCACGCCGCGCTCGCGCTCGGCGACCCGGAGCTGCCCGGCGGCGGCTACGAGACGGTCATGATCAACTGCAACCCCGAGACGGTCTCGACGGACTACGACATCGCCGACCGGCTCTACTTCGAGCCGCTCACCTTCGAGGACGTCGTCGAGGTGTACGAGGCGGAGAAGGCCGCCGGCCCCGTCGCCGGCGTCATCGTGCAGCTGGGCGGGCAGACCCCGCTGTCCCTCGCCCGCCGCCTCGAGGCCGAGGGCCTGCCGATCATCGGCACCAGCCCCGCCGCGATCGACAACGCCGAGGATCGCGGCCACTTCGGCGCGGTCCTGGCCGAGGCCGACCTGCCCGCCCCGCCCTACGGCACCGCCTGGGGGCTCGGCGACGCCATCGAGGTCGCCGCCAAGGTCGGCTACCCGGTGCTGGTGCGCCCGAGCTACGTGCTCGGCGGCCGCGGCATGGAGATCGTCTTCGACGAGGAGGGCCTGGTCGACTACGTGGGCCGCAACCTCCCCGACGGCGGCCGCGCCGAGGCCCCGATCCTCATCGACAGCTTCCTGGACACCGCGATCGAGATCGACGTGGACGCCCTGTACGACGGCGAGGAGCTCTACCTCGCCGGGATCATGGAGCACATCGAAGAGGCCGGCATCCACTCCGGCGACTCGGCCTGCACCCTGCCGCCGGTCACGCTCGGCGCCCCGGTGCTCGAGCGGATCCGCACCTCCACCCTCGCCATCGCCGAGGGCGTGGGCGTGCGCGGCCTGCTGAACGTCCAGTACGCCCTCTCCCACGGGGTGCTGTACGTGCTCGAGGCGAACCCCCGCGCCTCCCGCACCGTGCCCTTCGTCGCCAAGGCCACCGGCGTGCCGCTCGCCCAGGCGGCGGCCCTGCTCATGGCCGGCACCTCCATCGCGGACCTGCGCCGCGGCGGCGTGCTGCCCGCCACCGGCGACGGCTCCGACCTGCCCGAGGAGACCCCGATCGCGGTGAAGGAAGCCGTGATGCCCTTCAAGCGGTTCCGCACCGCCGAGGGCCGCGCGGTCGACTCGGTGCTCGGCCCGGAGATGCGCTCCACCGGCGAGGTCATGGGCATGGACTCCACCTTCCCGCTCGCCTTCGCCAAGTCCCAGCTGGCCATCGGCGGCCAGGGCCTGCCCACCTCCGGCAGCGCCTTCGTCTCCGTCTCCGACCGCGACAAGCGCTCCCTGCCCCTGCCGGTCGCGCGACTGGCCGCGCTCGGCTTCGAGATCCTCACCACCGCCGGGACCGGCAAGGTCCTCAGCCGCTACGGCATCCCCTGCCGCGTGCTGCGCAAGGCCTCCGAGGCCGGCGAGGAGGCGAGCGTCATCGAGCTCATCGAGGCGGGCGAGGTGGACCTGGTCCTGAACACCCCCTCCGGCTCGAACGCCCGCGTGGACGGCTACGCCATCCGCGCGGCCGCGACCAGCATGGACGTCCCGGTCATCACGACCCTGCAGGAGTTCCAGGCCGCCGTCCAGGCGATCGAGGCGAGGCCCGTGGAGCCCTTCGAGGTGCGCAGCATCCAGCAGCACACGGCGCTGCTGCGCGAGGTCCGGGCGCGACGGGACGCGCAGGCGTCCGCCGACGCGGCCGACGAGGCCCGCGCGACCGCGAAGGTCGGCGCGTGAGCGCCGGCCCTGCCGGCACAGGGGCGGGTGCGGGGGAGGTCACGACGGAGGGCGCCGCGCCTGCCCCCTTCGGCCGGGTCCTCCAGGCCGCGGTCGCCGCGCAGGGACCGCTGGTCGCAGGGATCGACCCGCACGCCGCACTCCTGACCGAGTGGTCCCTGCCGGACACCGCCGCGGGCGCGCGCGAGTTCTCGCTGCGCGTGCTCGAGGCGGTCGCGGGCCGGGTCGCGGCGATCAAGCCGCAGTCGGCCTTCTTCGAGCGCCACGGCTCCGCGGGCGTCGCGGTGCTCGAGGAGCTCCTGGCCGCGGCCCGCGAGACCGGGGTGCTGACGATCCTCGACGTCAAGCGCGGCGACATCGGCTCGACCATGGCCGCCTACGCCCAGGCGCACCTGCTCCCGGGCGCGCCGCTCGAGGCCGACGCGATCACGGTCAGCCCGTACCTCGGCACCGGCTCCCTCGATCCGGCCGCGGAGCTCGCGACCGCGCACGGCAAGGGACTGTTCCTCCTCGCGCTCACCTCCAACCCCGACGGGCCGCAGGTGCAGCACGCCCTGACCGGCAAGGACACGCCGGTCGCCCTCGAGATCGCGCGACACGCCGAACGGATCGGCGGCGCGGCACCGGGGGAGTGGGGCAGTGCCGGTCTCGTGGTCGGCGCGACCGTCGGCGACGCCTACCGGCGGCTCGGCCTGGATGCCGCGGCCCCGTCGGCCCCGCTGCTGGCCCCCGGGGTCGGCGCCCAGGGTGCCGGCCCGGCCGAGGTCGCCGATGTCTTCGGTGAACGCGCAGGTCAGGTGCTGGTCTCCGTGTCCCGGGGGTTCCTGGCCGCAGGCCCCGACACCGCCGCGCTGGCCGCTCGCGCCGACGAGCTGACCGGCCAGTACCGCTGAGCCCGTCGGCCCCCGCCGGGCGGGCCCGTGAGCACCCCTTCCGGCCCCGCCAGACGGGCCGCCGCGAGAGCCCCGCCGAGGGGCCGACAGGCGCGGGACCAGGGACTTAGCGTGTCAAACGTGCCCTCGGCCACGATTTTGGGGTTACGCTCTTCCCACACCGGGGACCTCCCGGACCATGGACGTCACCAGCGACAGAACAAGAGGTAAGAACAGTGGCTCTCCCTCCCCTCACCCCTGAGCAGCGGGCCGAGGCCCTGAAGAAGGCCGCCGAGGCTCGTCGCGAGCGTGCGGCCATCAAGGCCCGGCTCAAGGACAGCGCCGGCCACCGCGGCGAGGAGATCAAGAAGGTCCTGGAGGAGGCCGAGACCAACGAGGTCGTCGGTCGTCTGCGCGTCTCCGCCCTGCTGGAGGCCCTGCCCGGCGTGGGCAAGGTCAAGGCGCAGCAGATCATGGAGGAGATCGGCATCTCGCCCTCCCGCAAGATCCGCGGCCTCGGCTCCCACCAGGCGGAGAAGCTCGTCGCCCACTTCTCCGAGTGACCCCTGAGCATTCCACCGGGGCCGGCGCGATGACCGCACCGGCCCCGGTGACAGTCCTGGCAGGCCCCACCGCCGTGGGGAAGGGGACCGTGTCCGCGGCGATCCGCGAGCGGTACCCCGAGATCTGGCTGTCCGTCTCCGCGACCACACGGGCCCCGCGGCCCGGCGAGGTCGACGGCGTGCACTACCGCTTCGTCACCGAGGAGGAGTTCGCGCGCCTGATCGAGACCGGTCAGATGCTCGAATGGGCCGTCGTCCACGGCCGCAACAAGTACGGCACCCCGCGCGGACCGGTCGAGCAGGCCGTCGCCGAGGGGCGTCCCGTGCTGCTCGAGATCGACCTCGCCGGCGCCCGGCAGATCCGCGAGACGATGCCCGAGGCGCGCTTCGTGTTCCTGGCCCCGCCGGACTGGGACACCCTGGTCCAGCGGCTCGTGGGCCGCGGCACCGAGGACGCCGAGGAGCGCGAGCGCCGCCTGGCGACCGCGCGCGTCGAGCTCGCCGCCGAGTCCGAGTTCGACGTCACCATCGTCAACGACCGGGTGGACCGCGCCGCCGACGAGCTCGCCTCGCTGCTCGGCGTGAACGACCTCACCTGACCCCGGACGCTCCCGCCCTCGCCGCCCGGCGCGGAAGGGCGTATCCTGGAGCGTCGCACGCCGTCACCCAGGAAGGGACATCCGTGGCCGGAACAGTCGCCCAGCCCGAAGGCATCACGAACCCCCCGATCGACCGTCTCCTCGAGACCGTCGACTCGAAGTACGCCCTGGTGCTGTACGCCTCGCAGCGCGCGCGCCAGATCAACGCCTACTACTCGCAGCTCTCCGAGGGCCTGCTCGAGTTCGTCGGCCCGCTGGTGGACGTCGAGAACCAGGAGAAGCCGCTGTCGATCGCGCTGCGCGAGATCGACGAGGGCCTCCTCACCGTCCGCGAGATCGACGAGGAGGAGTACGCCGCGCAGAACGAGCCGGATCCCAACGCCCCGGCCCCGCTGCTGCTCGGCGACGACGCCCCCGAGGTCCCGCCGACCGACTTCACCCTCTGATCCCGGCGCCGCCGGCATCACCACAGGGTCAGCCATGAGCACCCCGCAGCGCACGCTCGCCGGTGCCCGCGTCCTCGTGGGCGTCGGCGGCGGGATCGCCGCCTACAAGACCGCGCACCTGGTGCGCGGTCTTGTCGGTGAAGGGGCCGAGGTGCGGGTCGTCCCCACCCCGGCCTCGCTCGAGTTCGTGGGCGCCGCAACGTGGGAGGCGCTCAGCCACCACCCGGTGCTCACCTCCGTCTTCGAGGACGTCGACGAGGTCGCCCACGTCCGCCACGGCCAGGAGGCGGACCTGCTGGTCATCGCCCCCGCCACCGCGGACCTGCTCGCACGGCTGCGGATCGGCCGGGCCGACGACATGCTCACCGCCTCCGCCCTGGTCACCCGCGCGCCGGTGGTGCTCGCCCCCGCGATGCACACCGAGATGTGGGAGCACCCCTCCACCCGCGACAACGTCGCCGTGCTGCGCGAGCGCGGCACGATCGTGCTCGAGCCCGCCGTCGGCCGCCTCACCGGCCCCGACTCCGGTCCCGGCCGCCTGCCCGAGCCCGAGGCGATCCTCGACGCCGCCCGCGCGGCCCTGGCCGCACCGCGCGACGAGCGCGGCGCCGTGGTGCGCGACCTCGTCGGCCGCGAGCTGCTCATCACCGCTGGCGGCACCCGCGAGGACCTCGACCCCGTCCGCTTCCTCGCCAACCACTCCTCCGGCCGACAGGGCTGGGCCCTCGCCCACGCCGCCCTCGTGCGCGGCGCCCGGGTGCGCCTGGCCGCCGCGAACGTCGCGCTCGAGACCCCGCCCGGCGCCCAGCGCCTGGACTTGGGCAGCGCCGCCGAGCTCGCCGAGACCGTCGCCGCGCACCGCGGGAAGGTCGACGCGCTGGTCATGGCCGCCGCCGTGGCGGATTTCACGGCCGCCGGGAAGTCCGACGCGAAGATCAAGAAGGACGAGTCCGACCCCGACTCCGTGCCGACCCTCGCCCTGCGTCGCACCGAGGACATCCTGCGCAGCAGCGTCCTGGACCGCGGGGACGCCGAGCGGCCCGCGATCGTCGGCTTCGCGGCCGAGACCGGCGGCGATGGCGTCAGCGCCCTCGAGCTCGCCCGCGCCAAGGCGCGCCGCAAGGGCGCCGACCTGCTCGTCTTCAACGACGTCACCAGCGGCGTGTTCGGCGCCGCCGACAACGCCGTGCGGATCCTGGACCGCGAGGGCGAGGAGCTCGCCACGGCCGAGGGGACCAAGACCCAGGTCGCCCACGCCGTGCTCGACGAACTCGTCGGTCGGCTCCCGCAAGTACCCTGATCACCATGACCACCAGCGAGCTGCGCACCTTCACGTCCGAATCGGTCACCGAGGGGCACCCCGACAAGATCTGCGACCAGATCTCGGACGCCATCCTCGACGACCTGCTCGCCCAGGACCGCGACGCGCGCGTCGCGGTGGAGACCATGGTGACCACCGGACTCGTCCACGTGGCCGGCGAGGTGCGCACCTCCGGCTACTCCGATGTCGCCACGATCGTGCGCGACGTGATCCGCCGCATCGGCTACGACTCCTCGGAGAAGGGCTTCGACGCCGACTCCTGCGGTGTCGAGGTCTCCATCGGCGCGCAGTCCCCGGACATCGCCCAGGGCGTGGACACCTCCTTCGAGGCCCGCGGCGACGCGGCCGCGGAGGCCTTCTCCCGCCTCGGCGCCGGGGACCAGGGACTCATGTTCGGCTACGCCTGCCAGGACACCCCCGAGCTCATGCCGCTGCCGATCCACGCCGCGCACCGCCTCACCCAGAACCTCTCCACCGCCCGGCGCGACGGAGTGCTGCCCTACCTCCGCCCCGACGGGAAGACCCAGGTCTCCATCGGCTACGACGAGGACGGCGTGGCCCGCACCGTCGAGGCGATCGTCGTGTCCACCCAGCACAGCGAGGAGGTGGACCTCACCAGCCAGCTGGCGCCTGCGATCTCCAAGGTCGTCATCGCCCCCGTGCTCGAGGACCTCGAGGCCCTGGGCCTGGACACCTCCCCGGTGAAGCTGCACATCAACCCCTCTGGCCGCTTCGTGCTCGGCGGCCCGAAGGGCGACGCTGGCCTCACCGGCCGCAAGATCATCGTGGACACCTACGGCGGCATGGCCCGCCACGGCGGCGGCGCCTTCTCCGGCAAGGACCCCAGCAAGGTGGACCGCTCCGGCGCCTACGCCATGCGCTGGGTGGCCAAGAACATCGTCGCCGCGGGCCTCGCGGACCGCTGCGAGGTCCAGGTCGCCTACGCCATCGGCGTCGCCGAGCCGGTGGGCCTGTACGTGGAGACCTTCGGGACCGGCAAGGTCCCCTCCCACCAGATCGCCGCCGCGGTGCGGAAGGTCTTCGACCTGCGCCCCGCCGCGCTCATCGACGCCCTCGACCTGCTGCGCCCCATCTACGCGCTCACCAGCGTGCATGGCCACTTCGGCCGCGAGCTCCCCGAGTTCACGTGGGAGCGCACCGACCGCGCCGAGGAGCTGGAGCGCGCCCTGTGAGCACGAACGACCCGATCCCGGCCGTCGGCGCCGACGTCCCGCCCTCCGGGCTCGACCCCGAGATCGCCCAGCGCCTGAAGCGCGACGACGCGGGCCTTGTCGCCGCCGTCGTCCAGGACGCGACCGACGAGCGCGTGCTCATGGTCGGCTGGATGGACGACGAGGCGCTGCACCGCACCCTCACCACCGGGCGGGTGACCTTCTGGTCCCGCTCCCGGCAGGAGTACTGGCGCAAGGGCGACACCAGCGGCCACGTCCAGTGGGTCCGCTCCGTCGCCCTGGACTGCGACTGCGACACCCTGCTGGTCCGCGTGGACCAGGTCGGCGCGGCCTGCCACCGCGGCACCGACACCTGCTTCGACGGCGGCGAGCTCGACGCCGTCGTCCTCGAGACCACGGAGCGCACCGCATGACCGACCTCCCCCAGGACCCCCAGGACTCCCGCACCGAGGCCTACCCCGAGCAGGTGGGCGGTCGCGAGGGCGCTGCGCTCGGCCGCGTCACCCCGGACCGCGAGACCTTCCGCGCCCTCGCCGCGCGCCAGCGCGTCGTCCCCGTCTCCGTGCGCCTGCTCGCCGACGAGGACACGCCCGTGTCCCTCTACCGCCGCCTCACCGCGGACGGCGACGGCCGCGGCACCTTCCTGCTCGAGTCCGCCGGGGAGGGGGAGACCTCCCGCTTCTCGATCATCGGCACGAGCGCCCGCGCTGTGCTCACCGAGCGCGACGGCCAGGTCCACTGGCACGGCGACGTACCCGCCGGCATCCCCACCACCGGCACCCCGGTCGAGGCGCTGCGCGAGATCACCAGCGCCTTCCGCGCCGCCCGCCAGGAGCACCTGCCGCCCTTCACCGGCGGGATGGTCGGCTACATCGCCTACGACGCGGTGCGCTACTGGGAGAAGCTCGACGCCGCCCCGCCCGACGAGATCGGCCTGCCGGACGTGTCGATGCTCCTCGCGCAGGACGTGGTCGTCCACGACGCCCACGACTCGACCGTCGTGCTCGTCGCCAACGCCCTGAACCTCAACGCCACCGACGACGGGGTCGACGCCGCCTACGACGACGCCCTCGCGCGCCTGGACCGGCTGCGCGAGCGTCTGCGCACCCCGGTGGACAGCGGGCCCGTCGTCTACGACGCGGTCACGGAGCTGACGCCGAAGGCTCGCACCACCCAGCTCGAGTACGAGAGGGCGGTCGCTGAGGCGGTGCGCGACATCGTGGACGGCGAGATCTTCCAGGTCGTCCCCTCCCAGCGCTTCTCGCTGCCCACCGCGGCGCATCCGCTGGACGTGTACCGGGTGCTGCGTCGTATGAACCCGAGCCCCTACATGTACCTGCTGCGCACGGTCGACGCGGACGGCGCACCGATCGACGTGGTCGGGGCGAGCCCCGAGTCGCTGGTGACCGTGCGCGGCACCACCGCGACCACCCACCCGATCGCCGGCTCCCGCCCCCGCGGCGCCACCCCGGAGGAGGACGAGCAGCTCGCCGCGACGCTGCTCGCCGACCCCAAGGAACGCTCCGAGCACCTCATGCTCGTGGACCTCGCCCGCAACGACCTGCAGAAGTTCTGCGAGCCCGGCACCGTGGTGGTGCGGGACTTCATGCACATCGAGCGGTTCTCCCACATCCAGCACATCGTCTCGACCGTCACCGGGCACCTGCGCGACGACGCGATCGCCTACGACGCGCTGCGCGCCACCTTCCCGGCCGGCACCCTCTCCGGGGCGCCGAAGCCCTCCGCCATGCGGATCATCGACCGGCTCGAGCCGGTGCGGCGCGGGGTGTACGGCGGGACCGTCGGCTACGTCGACTTCGCCGGCGACATGGACATGGCCATCGCCATCCGCACCGCCGTGCTCAAGGACGGCACCGCCCACGTCCAGGCCGGCGGGGGAGTGGTCGCCGACTCCGACGCCACCATGGAGCACCGCGAGTCCCAGTCCAAGGCCGCCGCCGCCCTCCGCGCCGCCGCCTCGGCGGACACGCTGCGCCGCGCATGAGGCTGAAGCGCAGCACCGCCGTCCTCGCCGGCCTCGTCGCCGCCGGGCTGCTCGCCGGCGCGACCCGCACCCCCTGGGTGCAGGCGAGCGCCCCGGACCTTGCCGGCACCGCCCAGCAGGTCTCGGTCACCGGCTCCGACGCGGCACCGGCCGTGCTCGCCCTCGCCCTCGCGGGCCTCGCGGCGGCGCTGGCGACCTCGCTGTCCTCGGCCTGGGTGCGATTCCTCACCGGCCCGGTGATGGTCCTGGCCGGCGTCGCCGCCGCCGTCGCATCCCTCGGCGCGGTGCGGGATCCGGCGGCGGCCGCTCGCGGCGCGGTCGTCGAGGCCACCGGGGTCTCCGGCGGCGAGATCGCGGCCGACGCGACCGCCTGGCCCCTCATCGCGCTCGTCCCCGCCGCGGCCCTCGCCCTCGTGGGCGTGCTCGTGCTGGTCGCGGGCCGCGCCTGGCCCGTGGGCACCCGCTACCGCAGCGCCGCCGTCGCCGCGACGGCCGATCCGGCCGACGACCCCGCCGCCGCCTGGGACGCGCTCAGCCGCGGCGAGGACCCGTCGGTCGCGGGGGAGGACCATGACGAGGGGTCCGACGGCCGCCCCGACGCCCGCACCGGCGAGGACCCGAAGCGCTGACACGGCTCACGGACCCGCACGGCTCGAACCGGCGCGACGTGGCACAATGGCCCTGACCGGGACCCTGAACTGGAGAAGGACCATGCCGAAGACCTACGTCGTGCCGCCGCCGCCCCACCACAACGAGGGCAAGACCGTCGCGAGCTGGACCATGAACCTCGGCATCGTCCTCGGGTCCGTCGTCCTCGCCGCCGGGATGATCCTGCCGGACCTGTCCGTGCTGATCTGGGTGGGAGCGGCGATCGTCGCCCTCGCGATCATCGCCGGCATCGTGCTCTCCGCGGCCGGCCTCGGCCAGCCCAAGCACTACGGCCACCCCGTGACCGGGCCCGCCGCCCGCACCCACGAGGCCCCCGCCGTGCAGGTCGCCGAGGCCGACGCCCGGTGACCACCGCGGCACAGGAGCGGCCGGGCCGGGCCGCGCCCGGCGCCCCCGCCCCCCGCGGGGCGCGCCGCCTCCTGCTGCCGCTGGGAATCGTCGGCGCCGGGCTCGCCCTGGCCGTCGGCGTGCAGCTGGTCTTCGACCCCTTCCGCACCCACATCCCCCTGTGCATCGTGCACCAGCTGACCGGGCTGGACTGCCCGGGCTGCGGCGCGATCCGTGCGGTGCACTCCCTGCTCGCCGGGGACCTGCTCCTGGCCCTGCGCAGCAATGCGCTGCTGGTCCTGTCCCTGCCGCTGATCGCCGCCGGACTGGCGATGTGGACCGTCCGGCGGGTGCGCGGACTGCGCACCGACCTGATGCCCTCGCGCACCGCGCTGCTGGTCATGGTCGGGATCGCCGTGCTCTTCGGGGTGCTGAGGAACCTTCCCGCCTTCTGGTTCCTGGCCCCCATCTCGTACGTCGGCGCCTGAGCCCGCCGCTCAGCCCGTCGAACACCGCGGGACCCGCGCCCGTCGCGGTCCCGCCCTATCCGCAGGAGACCGAGTGACCACCACCGGAACCGTCCTCGACGACATCATCGTCGGCGTGCGCGAGGACCTCGCGCCCCGCCGCGCCGCCGTGCCCGACGCCGAGATCGAGCGCCTCGCCCGCGAGGCCGCCCCCGCTCTCGACGCCCGCGCCCACCTGGCCGGCGACGGCAGCACCATGGGACTGATCGCCGAGGTGAAGCGCTCCAGCCCCTCCAAGGGGGCGCTGGCCGAGATCCCCGAGCCCGCGGAGCTGGCCGCCGCCTACGCCGACTCCGGCGCCTGTGCCATCAGCGTCCTCACCGAGCAGCGCCGGTTCCGCGGCACTCTCGCCGATCTCGACGCCGTGCGCGCCCGGGTCGACGTGCCCGTGCTGCGCAAGGACTTCGTCGTCGAGCCCTACCAGGTCCTCGAGGCCCGCGCCCACGGCGCCGACCTCGTGCTGCTGATCGTCGCGGCCCTCGAGGACTCCCAGCTGCGGGATCTGCACGCCCTCATCGGCGAGCTCGGCATGCAGGCCCTGGTCGAGACCCACACCGAGGACGAGCTCGCACGGGCCCTGGACCTCGGCGCCGACATCATCGGCGTCAACGCCCGCAACCTCAAGGACCTCACCGTCGACCTCGACCGCGCCGCCGCCCTGCTGCGGAGCATCCCCGCCGGGCCCCTCGGGATCGGCGAGTCCGCCGTGCTCGGCGTCGCCGATGTGGAGGCCTACGCCGCCGCCGGCGCCGACGCCGTGCTGGTCGGCGAGGCCCTGGTCACCTCGGGCGATCCCGCCGCCGCGGTCGCCTCGTTCCGCCAGGTCGCGCGCCGCGGCCGCCCCGCCCCGGAAGGAGCTCAGGCATGAGCAGCCCCGACACCCCCCAGGACAGCGCCCTGCGCGCGACGAGCCCCGCCGGCGAGCCCGTCGTCCTGGACCTCACCCGACCCTCCACCGCGCTGCGCTCCGCGGCCGGGCCCTACTTCGGCGAGTTCGGCGGGCGCTTCCTGCCCGAGGCGCTCGTCCCGGCGCTCGACGAGCTCACCGAGGTGTACGAGAAGGCGATCATCGAGCCCGAGTTCGTCGCCGAGCTGCGCGCCCTCGCCGCCGACTACACCGGGCGCCCCTCCCTGCTCTCCGAGGCGCCTCGCTTCTCGCAGCTCGCCGGCGGCGCCCGCATCCTCCTCAAGCGCGAGGACCTCAACCACACCGGCTCCCACAAGATCAACAACGTCCTCGGCCAGGCACTTCTGACCCGGCGCATGGGCAAGAAGCGCCTGATCGCCGAGACCGGCGCGGGCCAGCACGGCGTCGCCACCGCCACCGCCGCAGCCCTGTTCGGCCTGGACTGCACCATCTACATGGGCGCCGAGGACACCGAGCGCCAGGCCCTGAACGTCGCCCGCATGCGCCTGCTCGGCGCCGAGGTGGTCGCCGTGGAGCAGGGCTCGC
The DNA here is from genome assembly GCF_014204755.1 of Brachybacterium aquaticum. Classification (NCBI taxonomy): domain Bacteria; kingdom Bacillati; phylum Actinomycetota; class Actinomycetes; order Micrococcales; family Dermabacteraceae; genus Brachybacterium; species Brachybacterium aquaticum. Next base: position 1,545,930 of record NZ_JACHLZ010000001.1, on the reverse strand, counting down.
GCACCCTCAAGGACGCGATCAACGAGGCCTTCCGCGACTGGGTCGCGAACGTGGAGACCACCCACTACCTCCTCGGCACCGTCGCCGGCCCCCACCCCTTCCCGGCCATGGTCCGCGACTTCCACCGCGTGATCGGCGAGGAGGCCCGCGCCCAGACCCTCGAGCGGGTGGGCCGCCTGCCCGACGCGGTCGTCGCCTGCGTGGGCGGCGGCTCCAACGCCATGGGCATCTTCCACGCCTTCCTCGACGATCCCGAGGTGCGGCTGCTGGGCTGCGAGGCCGGCGGCGACGGCATCTCCACCGGCCGCCACTCCGCCACCATCACCGGCGGCTCCCCCGGCGTGCTCCACGGCGCCCGCAGCTTCGTCATGCAGGACGAGGACGGCCAGACCATCCCCTCCCACTCCGTCTCCGCAGGCCTGGACTATCCCAGCGTCGGCCCCGAGCACGCATGGCTGGCGGACACCGGCCGCGCCGAGTACCGCGCGATCGATGACGGCCCCGCCATGGACGCCTTCGCGCTGCTGTCGATGACCGAGGGCATCATGCCCGCCATCGAGTCCGCGCACGCCCTGGCCGGAGCGCTCGAGCTGGGCCGCGAGCTGGGGGAGGGCGCCGTCATCGTCGTCAGCCTCTCCGGCCGCGGCGACAAGGACGTGGACACCGCCTCGCGCTGGTTCGGCCTCGTCGGCGACGACCCCGCCCGCGCCGACCTCGGCGCCCTGCGGGACCTCGCCCGCAGCACCTCGCCCGAGACCCCGGAGGAGACCCGATGACCGCCGCCGACGCCTCGCGCCCCGATGCCCAGAGCACCGCCTCCCCGCGCCCCGACTCCCCGCGCCCCGACTCGCAGCGGCTCCGCGCCGCGGAGGTGCTCGACCGCGCCCGGGCCGAGAACCGTGCCGCTCTCGTCGGCTACCTGCCCGTCGGCTACCCCGACCTGCAGCGCTCGATCGACGCCGCCCGCGTCCTCATCGACAACGGTGCCGACATGATCGAGCTCGGCCTGCCCTACTCCGATCCGGTGATGGATGGCCCGGTCATCCAGAAGGCGGCCTCCGCCGCGCTCGAGGCGGGGACCCGCACCCGCCACGTCCTCGAGGCCGTCGAGGCGCTCTCCGGCCGCGGCGCCGCAATCCTCGTGATGAGCTACTGGAACCCGGTCCTCGCCTACGGCCCCGACGCCTTCGCGCGCGACCTCGCGGCCGCCGGCGGCGCCGGGCTCATCACCCCCGACCTCATCCCCGACGAGGGCGCCGACTGGATCGCCGCGTCCGAGGAGCACGGCGTGGACCGCGTGTTCCTCGTCGCACCGAGCTCCCCGCGCGACCGCCTCGAGCATGTGGTCTCGCACACAACCGGATTCGTGTACGCCGCGAGCACCATGGGCGTCACCGGCACCCGGGCCAGCGTGTCCACGGCCACCGAGGGGCTGGTGGAGCGGACCCGCGCCGCCGGTGCGACCAACGTGTGCGTGGGTCTGGGCGTCTCTCATGGTGAGCAGGCCGCGCAGGTCGGCGCGTACGCTGATGGAGTGATCGTCGGGTCCGCCTTCGTGCGCGCGCTGCTCGAGCACGAGGGCGACGACCGGGCGGCACTCACCGCCCTGGCGGAGGTCGCCAAGGACCTCCGCGCAGGCGTCGAGCGCGCCCGCGCCTGACCCGCCCCCCGACCGGGACCTCCCGGTCCCGGACCCCGGCCCTCCCGGCCGGGCGGCACGGCCCCGTCGGCCGAACGGCACGGCCCCGTCGGCCGGAGTGACCGGCCCTCGTGGCCGAGGAGAGACGGCCCCTGTCGGCCGGGAGAGGAGAGGACCCGATGATCCCGAGCCCCTCCGTCTCCGCCCTCTCGCTCGGCCCGCTGACGATCCACTTCTACGCCCTGTGCATCCTCGCCGGCATCGGCGTGGCCATGTGGTGGGCCACCAAGCGCTGGGAGAAGCGCGGCGGCGACGGCGACACCCTGTTCGACATCATGTTCGTCGCGGTGATCGCCGGCATCGTCGGCTCCCGCGTCTGGCACGTCCTGACCTCCCCGGAGCCCTTCTTCGGCGAGAACGGCAACCCGATCGCCGTGCTGTACATCTGGCAGGGCGGGCTCGCGATCTACGGCGGCGTCGCCGGCGGCGCGCTCGCGGTGTGGATCATGTCCCGGATCAAGGGTGTGTCCTTCACGGCGCTGGCCGACACCGTCGCGCCCACCCTGCTCATCGCCCAGGTGCTGGGCCGCTTCGGCAACTGGTTCAACCAGGAGCTGTACGGGCCGCCGCTGGACGCCTGGTGGGCCTGGGACATCACCTGCGTCACCAACGGGCAGACCATCAACGGCTGCGTGCCCGGCACGTACCACCCCACCTTCCTGTACGAGCAGCTGTGGAACCTCGCGGCCCTGGCCGTGCTGCTCCTGCTCGCCCACCGCTTCCAGCTCGCCGGCGGCCGCCAGTTCTGGGCCTATGTCGCCCTGTACTCCACCGGCCGCGCCTGGATCGACGCGATCCGCTCCGAGCCCGTGCTCATGGTCGGCCCGCTGCGCATCCACACCCTCGTCGCCATCCTCATGGCCCTCGTGGGCGTGGCGATGTTCGTGATCCTCACCTACCGCAAGCGCAAGCGCGGCGGCGAGGTCGTCGCGGCCGACGGCTCCTTCACCCTGCTCGCCCAGACCGAGGGCAACGGCCCCGACGAGGACGAGGTGGAGAAGTCCGGCACCCCGCCCTCCGCCGGCACCGAGAACCCGCCCGGCACCTAGACCGCACCCCCGAGACGTCGCATCGCGCCACGCCCTCGGGGGCGGTCCCTGGGACCGGGACGACGTCGGCCTCCGACGTCCCCGCTCTTCCGTCCGCCCCCAAGGAAAGGGCCAGCGCCATGCTCCCCCTCAACTCCCGCTTCTCCTCCTTCCCCGCCGCGCAGGGCCTGTACCGGTCCGAGAGCGAGGTGGACTCCTGCGGCGTCGCCATGATCGCGACCCTCCGCGGCGAGCCGCAGCACCTGATCGTCGAGCACGCCCTGACGGCGCTGCGCAACCTCGACCATCGCGGCGCGGTGGGCGCCGAGGAGAACACCGGCGACGGCACCGGCATCATGGTCCAGCTGCCCGACTCGTTCCTGCGCGAGGTCAGCGGCCTCGACCTGCCGCCGCTGGGCGCCTACGCCGCCGGCATCGCCTTCGTGCCCCGCACCCCCGAGGGCCGCGCCGAGGTGCGCGACGCGCTCCAGGCCATCGCCGCCGAGGAGGGCCTCGTCCTGCTCGGCACCCGCGACGTTCCCACCACCGACGGCCTCGTCGGCCCCTCCGCGGAGGCGGTCCGCCCTGACGTCGTGCAGGTCTTCCTCGCCGACGCGGCGGGGGAGCGCACCGGCCTGGACCTCGAGCGCGCCGCCTTCGCCGTGCGCCGCCGGGTCGAGCACAGCACCGAGGGGTACTTCCCGTCCCTCTCCACCCGGGTGATGGTCTACAAGGGCATGCTCACCCCGATGCAGCTGGACGAGTTCTACCCGGACCTGCGCGACCCCCGCTTCGCCTCGGCGATGGCGATCGTCCACTCCCGCTTCTCCACCAACACGTTCCCGGCCTGGCCGCTCGCGCACCCCTTCCGCACCATCGCGCACAACGGCGAGATCAACACCGTCATCGGCAACCGCAACCGCCTGCGCGCGGCCGAGGGCGCGATGGAGACCGACGTGTTCGGCGAGGACTTCTCCCGCCTGCTGCCGGTCTCCACCCCCGGCGGCTCCGACTCCGCGGGCCTGGACGAGGTGGCCGAGCTGCTGCACCTCTCCGGCCGCTCGCTGCCCCACGCGCTCATGATGCTCATCCCCGAGCCGTGGGAGAACGACGAGTCGATGGACCCCGACCTGCGGGCGTTCTACGAGTACCACGCCGCGCTCCAGGAGCCGTGGGACGGCCCCGCCGCGGTCGTGTTCTCCGACGGCACCCAGGTGGGTGCGCGCCTGGACCGCAACGGCCTGCGCCCGCTGCGCTACTGGGTGATGGAGGACGACCTGGTGGTGCTCGGCTCCGAGACCGGCCTGATCGACGTGCCCCGCTCCGAGGTGGTCCGCACCGGCCGCGTCGCCCCCGGCGAGATCTTCCTGGTGGACCTCGAGGCGGGCGAGATCGTGCCCAGCGACGAGCTGAAGCACCGCATCGCCACCGAGCACCCCTACGGCACCTGGGTCAAGGAGCAGAAGGTCGCGCTGTCGTCCCTGCCCGTGCGGGAGCACATCACCCACTCCCGCGCCTCGGTGCTGCGCCGCCAGCAGACCTTCGGCTACACCGAGGAGGAGCTGCGGGTGCTGATCGCGCCCATGGCCGCCAAGGGCGCCGAGCCGATCGGCGCAATGGGCACCGACACCCCCATCGCCGTGCTCTCGGACCGGCCGCGGCTCCTGTTCGACTACTTCACGCAGATGTTCGCGCAGGTCACGAACCCGCCGCTGGACTCCCTGCGCGAGGAGATCGTCACCTCCCTCGGCGTGACCATCGGCCGCTCCCGGAACCTGCTGGACGCCACCCCGCAGCATGCCCGCCAGCTGGCGCTGGACTTCCCGATCATCGACTCCGACCAGCTCGCCCAGCTGCTGGCCGTGGACGCGCACCCCGCCACCGCCGACTTCCACACCGTCCGCCTGCGCGGCCTGTACCCCGTCGGCGGCGGGACCGCCGCGCTCGAGGCGCGCCTGAAGGAGATCTGCGAGGAGGCCGTCGCCGCGATCGACGACGGCGCGACCTTCCTTGTCCTCTCCGACCGCGACACCAACCAGGTCCTCGCCCCGATCCCCTCGCTGCTGCTCACCAGCGCCGTCCAGCACCACCTGGTGCGCACGGGCCGGCGCACCGCGGCCGCGCTCGTGGTCGAGGCCGGGGACGTGCGCGAGGTCCACCACGCCGCGCTGCTGATCGGCTACGGCGCCAGCGCCGTGAACCCCTACCTCGCCATGGAGAGCGTCGAGGAGCTCGTCGAGCGCGGCGTGATCAGCGACCTCACCCCCGAGCAGGCCGTCGCCAACTTCAACTACGGGCTCGGCAAGGGCGTCCTGAAGATCATGTCCAAGATGGGCATCTCCACCGTCGCCTCCTACCGCGGCGCCCAGATCTTCGAGGCCGTGGGCCTGTCCCAGGAGCTCGTGGACACCTGGTTCCCCGGCACCGTCTCGCGCATCGGCGGCATCGACCTGGACGTCATCGCCCAGGAGACTGCCGCTCGCCACGCCCTCGCCCACCCGGTCGACGGCGTGCACCAGCCCCACCGCGGCCTGACCGTGGGCGGCGAGTACCAGTGGCGCCGCGAGGGCGAGCCGCACCTGTTCACCCCGGAGGCCGTGTTCCGCCTCCAGCACTCCACCCGCTCCCGCCGGTACGACGAGTTCCGCAAGTACACCGACGCGGTCGACGACCAGCACGAGCGGCTGATGACCATCCGCGGCCTGCTGCGCCTGCGCACCGACGAGAGCACCCCGATCTCGATCGAGGAGGTCGAGCCGGTCGAGTCGATCACCCGGCGCTTCATGACCGGGGCGATGAGCTACGGCTCCATCTCCCAGGAGGCGCACGAGACCCTCGCCATCGCCATGAACCGCCTGGGCGGCATGTCCAACAGCGGCGAGGGCGGGGAGGATCCCGAGCGCGTCCACGATCCCGAGCGCTCCAGCGCCATCAAGCAGATCGCCTCGGGCCGCTTCGGCGTCACCAGCGAGTACCTCTCCTTCGCCAAGGACATCCAGATCAAGATCGCCCAGGGCGCCAAGCCCGGCGAGGGCGGCCAGCTGCCGCCGGAGAAGGTGTACCCGTGGATCGCCCGCACCCGGCACTCCACCCCCGGCATCGGGCTGATCTCCCCGCCGCCGCACCACGACATCTACTCGATCGAGGACCTGGCCCAGCTGATCCACGACGCGAAGTCCGCGAACCCGTCGGCACGCATCCACGTCAAGCTGGTCTCCCGCTTCGGTGTCGGCACGGTCGCGACCGGCGTGTCCAAGGCGCACGCCGACGTGGTGCTCATCTCCGGCCACGACGGAGGCACCGGCGCGAGCCCGCTGAACTCGCTCAAGCACGCCGGCACCCCCTGGGAGCTGGGCCTGGCCGAGACGCAGCAGACCCTGCTGCTCAACGGCCTGCGCGACCGCATCACCGTCCAGGTCGACGGGCAGATGAAGACCGGTCGCGACGTGGTCATCGCGGCGCTGCTCGGCGCCGAGGAGTACGGCTTCGCCTCCGCGCCCCTGGTCGTCTCCGGCTGCGTGATGATGCGGGTGTGCCACCTGGACACCTGCCCCGTGGGCGTGGCCACCCAGAACCCGGAGCTGCGCGCCCGCTACGACGGGCACGCCGACCACGTGGTGACCTTCTTCCAGTTCGTCGCGGAGCAGGTCCGCGAGCACCTCGCCTCCCTCGGCCTGCGCACCCTGGACGAGGCCATCGGCCGCACCGACCTGCTGGGCCTGCGCGAGGACACCCGCTCCCGCACCGCGCTCGGCCAGGCGAAGCGGGAGGGCCTGGACCTCGAGGCGGTGCTCGCCGCCCCGACCATCCACGAGGGCGACTTCCCGCGCCGCCGCCGCGGCCAGGACCACGGCCTGGAGAAGGCCCCGGACCACCCCTGGATCGCCGCGGCCGCCGACGTCATCGACGGTGCCGCCCCGAGCATCCGCCTCGAGGGCAGCGTCCGCAACGTCGAGCGCAGCGCCGGCACCCTGCTCGGCCACGAGGTCACCCGCCGCACCGACGGTCGCGGCCTCGAGGAGGACGCGATCGTGCTCGACCTCGACGGCACCGGCGGCCAGTCCTTCGGCGCCTTCCTGCCCCGCGGCGTGAGCATGCACCTCACCGGCGATGCGAACGACTACGTCGGCAAGGGCCTGTCCGGCGGCATCATCGCCGTCGGCCACGGCACCGGCACGGAGCCGTCGCTGACCTCCGCCCCGATCGCCGGCAACACCTGCGCCTACGGCGCGACCTCCGGACGCCTGCTCCTCGCCGGCGCCGCGGGGGAGCGGTTCGGGGTGCGCAACTCCGGCGCGACGCTCGTCGTCGAGGGCATCGGCGACCACGGCGCCGAGTACATGACCGGCGGTGCCGTGTTCGTGCTCGGGCCCACGGGCCGCAACCTCGGCGCCGGCATGAGCGGCGGCACGCTGTTCGTGCTGGACCTGGACGAGTCCCGCCTGAACCCCAAGGACGCCGCCGGCTTCTCGATCACCCCGGTGCGCGAGGAGCACCGCGAGTTCGTGCTCGAGACGCTGCGCGACCACGCCGCCCGCACCGGCTCCGACCGCGCGGCCGCGCTGCTGGCCGACGAGGACGAGCTGATCGGCCGGCTCACCGAGGTCGCGCCCCGCGCGTTCCTCACCATCACCGCGATCCGTGAGGACGCGGTGGCCCAGGGGATCGACCCCGATGCGAACGATGTCTGGAACGAGATCATGGAGGCCACCCATGGCTGATCCCCGAGGATTCCTGCGCTACCGCGACCGCGAGCTGCCCGCCCGCCGTCCCGTGCCCGTGCGCCTGATGGACTGGCGCGAGGTCTACGAGGCCCGCGAGAAGGGCACCCTGTCCGTCGTCTCCCGCCAGGCCGGCCGCTGCATGAACTGCGGCATCCCCTTCTGCCACCAGGGCTGCCCGCTGGGCAACCTGATCCCGGAGTGGAACGACCTCGTCTACCGCGACGACTGGGAGGAGGCCGCCGAGCGACTCCACGCGACCAACAACTTCCCCGAGTTCACCGGCCGCGCCTGCCCCGCCCCCTGCGAGTCCAGCTGCGTGCTCGGCATCAACCAGCCGCCCGTGACCATCAAGAACGTCGAGGTGTCGATCATCGACCGCGCCTTCGACGAGGGCTGGGTCCGCCCGGTCGAGCCCACCCGCCAGACCGGCCGCTCCGTGGCCGTGGTCGGCTCCGGTCCCGCCGGGCTCGCCGCCGCCCAGCAGCTCACCCGCGCCGGTCACCGCGTCGTCGTGCTCGAGAAGGACGACCGCCTCGGCGGCCTGCTGCGCTACGGCATCCCCGAGTTCAAGCTCGAGAAGCGCCACGTGGACCGCCGCCTGCAGCAGATGCGCGCCGAGGGCACCCGCTTCCGGACGGGCGTGGACGTGGGCGGCGAGGGCGAGGACGCGCTCGGCGTCGAGGAGCTCTCCACCCGCTTCGACGCGGTGATCCTGGCCACCGGCGCCTCCGTGCCGCGCGAGCTGCCCGTGCCCGGCCGCGACGCCACCGGCATCCACCCGGCCATGGAGTACCTCACCCAGGCGAACCGCCTCGTGGAGGGTGACTGGCTGAGCGACCCGATCAGCGCCGAGGGCAAGGACGTCGTCATCATCGGCGGTGGCGACACCGGCGCCGACTGCCTCGGCACGGCGCTGCGCCAGGGCGCGAAGTCCGTCACCACCCTCGCCATCGGCACCCAGCCGCCCAGCGAGCGCGACGAGTCCCAGCCCTGGCCCGTGCACCCCGTGCTGTTCGAGGTCTCCACCGCCCACGAGGAGGGCGGCGACCGCTCCTACCTCGCCTCCACCACCGGCTTCGAGGTCGACGAGAACGGCGCCGTGACGGGTCTGAAGGTCGCCCGCACCCAGTACGTGGACGGCCGACGCATCCCCACCCCCGGTACCGACACCGTGCTCCCCGCCACCCTGGTGCTCATCGCGATGGGCTTCACCGGGGCCCGCGAGGAGGGTCTGCTGAAGGGCCTCGGCGTGGAGATGACCTCACGCGGCAACATCGTGCACGACGGCTCCTGGGCCACGAACGTGCCGAACGTGTTCACCGCGGGCGACTGCGCCCGAGGCCAGAGCCTCATCGTCTGGGCCATCGCGGAGGGACGTTCGGCCGCGGCGGCCGTGGACGAGCACCTGATGGGCTCGACCTCCCTTCCGCGTCCCGTGGCGCCGGGGGAGAAGCCCGTCACAGTGTGACAGGATGGGTCCAGCACACGCGACGCTGCGGCCCTTCTGCGGCGCCCGCGCGCCGCCCCCCGGAGGGTCGCGGCCCTTCATACGAACTACAGATGGGTTGACATGCGCAAAGCGAAGATCGTCTGCACCCTTGGTCCCGCGACCAATACCTACGAGCAGATCCGGACGCTGATCGAATCCGGGATGAACGTGGCGCGGATGAATCTCAGCCACGGCACCTACGACGACCACGAGGCGGTCTACGCGAACATCCGCAAGGCCTCCGAGGACCTCGGCAAGAACGTCGCGGTGCTCGTGGACCTCCAGGGCCCGAAAATCCGCCTCGGCAACTTCGAGGCCGGTTCGCACTTCCTCGAGGTCGGCGACACCTTCACCATCACCACCGACGACATCGTCGGCACCAAGGAGCGCGTCTCCACCACGTTCAAGGGCCTGCCGGGCGACTGCCGCCCCGGCGACGTGCTGCTGATCGACGACGGCAAGGTCTCCGTGCGCGTCACCGACGTCACCGCCACCGACGTCACCACCATCGTCGAGGTCGCCGGCCCGGTCTCCAACCACAAGGGCATCAACCTGCCGGGCGTCGCCGTGTCCGTCCCCGCCATGAGCGAGAAGGACATCGCGGACCTGCGCTGGGGCCTCGGGCTCGGCGCCGACCTCATCGCGCTGTCCTTCGTGCGCGACGCCCACGACATGGACGACGTCCTGCGCATCATGCAGGAGGAGGGGCGCCGCGTCCCCGTCATCGCCAAGATCGAGAAGCCGCAGGCCGTGCGCGCGCTGCGCTCCATCGTCGGCGCCTTCGACGGCATCATGGTCGCCCGTGGCGACCTCGGCGTGGAGCTGCCGCTGGAGCAGGTGCCGCTGGTGCAGAAGCGCGCCATCGAGCTCGCCCGCCGCAACGCGAAGCCCGTCATCGTCGCCACCCAGGTGCTCGAGTCGATGATCGAGAACCCGCGCCCCACCCGCGCCGAGGCCTCCGACTGCGCCAACGCCATCCTCGACGGCGCCGACGCGGTCATGCTCTCCGGCGAGACCAGCGTGGGCAAGTACCCCTTCGAGGCGGTGCGCACCATGGCCCGCATCGTCACCAACACCGAGGAGAACGGCGCGGACCGCATCCTGGCGCTCGGCACGATTCCGCACACCCGCGGCGGCGCGATCACCCGCGCGGCCTCCGAGATCGGCGACCAGCTCTCCGCCCAGTACCTGGTGACCTTCACCGAGTCCGGCGACACCGCCCGCCGCCTCTCCCGCCTGCGCCCGACCATCCCGCTGCTGGCCATGACCCCCTACCCCGAGGTCGCCCGCCAGCTGTCGCTGACCTGGGGCGTCGAGGCGCACCTCGTCCCGATGCAGCGCGACACCGACGAGATGGTCCAGGTCGTCGACGACCTCCTGCGCGAGCAGAAGGGCCTGCAGAAGAACGACCTGGTCGTCATCGCGGCCGGTTCGCCCCCCGGCGTCCACGGCTCGACCAACACCCTGCGCGTGCACCGCATCGGCGACCTCGACGGCACCGAGTCGGCCCGCATCGAGGCCGACCGCATCGCCGCCGGTCAGTGAGCGCCGGCGGTCAGTGAACGCCGTCTCGACGCACTGCTGAGCCGCCACCACCGCTGACCGCCGCGAGAGCGGCCCGCACCGCTGACCCTGCGGAAGCGGACCGACACAGCGCCACGGCGCCCGTGACCGAGAGGTCGCGGGCGCCGTTCGCGTATGATCGGAAGTCCCTGCTCACGGGTGGGGAGCCCGTCCCCGGGCCGTGCACCGGGGTGCCCCACGATACCGAGGAGGGTGCGGTGGCCCGCAGCCGGCGTCCGACCCTGGCCGACATCGCCCGTCGCACCGGCTTCTCCGTCCCCACCGTGTCGATGGCGCTGAACGACAAGCCCGGCTCCCGCATCGCCGATTCCACCGCGAAGCTGATCAAGGAGGCCGCGGCCGAGCTCGGCTACGTCGCCGACGCGACCGCGCGCAGCCTGCGCACCGGGCGCACCGCGACGATCGGCTTCATCTCCGACGAGGTCACGGTGACCCGCTTCGCCGCGGGCATGCTGCGCGGCCTGCTGGAGACCGCCGAGCAGCGCGACCACTCGGTGATGATCGCCGAGGTCGACCACCATCCCGAGCGGATCGCGCGCGCCCTCGGGATCCTCCGCTCCCACCGCGTGGACGGCCTCGTGCTCGGCATGATGACCGGCCGCGAGATCGCTCTGCCCGCCCCGGAGGGCGCCGAGGCGCGGATCGTGCTGAACGGCATCTCCGAGGGCTGGCCCGCCGTCGGCCCCGACGAGTTCCCCGCCGGGCAGGCGGCCGTGCGCCATCTGCTCGAGCGCGGCCATCGGCGCATCGCGCTCATCGGCCGCCATCCCGAGCGCGCCCTGCCCTCCGTCTCGACCAACATCCCCGTCCGTCTCGACGGGATCGACGACGCGACGGCCGAGGCGGGACTGCGCTTCACCGCCGAGCACCACGGCGACGTGTGGGAGCCCGAGCTCGGCTTCCGCGGCGCCCACGCCGTGCTCGACGCCGCCCCGGACACCACCGCGATCCTCGCCGTCAACGACCGCGTCGCCTTCGGTGTGCTCCAGGCCGCGGCCGAGCGCGGTCTGTGCGTGCCCGCGGACCTCTCGCTCATCTCCTTCGACGACGAGGAGCTCGCGACCATGGTGCGGCCGCAGCTGACCACGCTCCGCCTGCCCTACCGCGAGATGGGGGAGGTGGGTGCCGGCATGCTCCTGGACGCCGTCACCAGCGGCGCTGCGCTGCCCGCGGAGCGCACGCTGCTCCCGCTCGAGCTCATCGAGCGCGACACGGTCCAAACGATTTAGCAAAACCTCTAAGCAGGGGGCGAGCGGAGTGCTATGTACTACCTAATCGTTATAGCAACGATGGTCCGACCGGCTCCCTCCGCCGGCTCCGGCAGCGCATCACCCGGCAGTGCAGTGCCCCCAGGATTCCCCTGAGGGCGTCCCGCATCCCGACCCGCTTCAATGTCGAAAGGTCACCATGTCGACGTTCACCCGCTCCCTGCGGAACTCCTCGTACCAGTTCGGCTCCGTCACGATCCTGCTGTACTTCGCCTCCTGGGGGATCTGGTGGTCCTTCTTCCAGATCTGACTGACCAGCGAGGCCGGCGGCCTCCAGCTCACCGGCTCCCAGGTCGGCACCATCTATTCCGCCAACTCCGCGGCCACCCTCGTGTTGATGCTCCTGTACGGCACGATCCAGGACCGCCTGGACCTCAAGCGGAACGTCACCATCGTCATCTCCGCGCTGATGGCCCTCGTCGGCCCCTTCGCGATCTTCGTCTACAAGCCGCTGCTCGAGAACAACTTCGGACTCGGCGTCGCGCTGGGCTCCGTGTTCATCGCCGCGGCCTTCGTCGGCTCGACCGGCCTGTTCGAGGCCTTCGTGGAGCGCCTCAGCCGCCGCAACGGCTTCGAGTTCGGCCAGGCCCGCATGTGGGGCTCCTTCGGCTACGCGATCGTCGCGCTCATCGCCGGGTTCCTGTTCACCCGCGATCCCGACCTGAACTTCTGGGCCGGCTCCGTCCTGGGCCATGCGCTGCTGCTCGTCCAGCTCCTGTGGCGCCCGCGCGGCGCCGAGCAGCCGGTCGCCGGCCAGGTGCTCCCCAGCACCCCGGGCGTGCGCGAGATGGCGGGCCTGCTGAAGAGGCGCTCGCTGTGGGTCGTCATCGGCTTCGTGATCCTCTCGTGGACCTTCTACACCGTCTACGACCAGCAGATGTTCCCCGACTTCTACACCTCCCTGTTCGACGACCCGGCCGTGGGCCAGCAGACCTACGGTGCGCTGAACTCGGCGCAGGTGTTCCTCGAGGCGCTGATGATGGGCGCGGTCACGGTCGTGATGCGGCACGTGGGCGTGCGGAACACCCTCCTGCTCGGCGTGAGCGTGATGTTCGTGCGCATTCTCGGCACCGCGGTGCTGGACGGGCCCGTGCTCATCAGCATCGTGAAGATGCTCCACGCCTTCGAGGTGCCCCTGTTCGTGCTGGGCATCTTCCGCTACTTCACCCTGCACTTCAGCACCGGGCTGTCGGCGACGCTCTACCTGGTCGGCTTCAACATCTCCGCCCAGATCGGCAACGTCGTCCTCTCCCGCCCGCTCGGCGCGCTGCGCGACCAGCTCGGCTACCAGCCCACCTTCCTCGTCATCGCCGGGGTCGTCGCGCTCGCGGCGGTCTACGCGCTGGTGCTGCTGGAGAAGGACGACCGGCAGGTGCTCGGGGAGCCCTTCGTGCGGGGCCGCGCCCCGAAGCCCGAGGCTGCCGACGAGCCCGCCGCGGTCTGAGCGGGCCGGCTCCCACCCCGCCACCACACCGTTTCCGACCCTCCCGAGGAGATCATCGTGCCGACCACCGCTGAGTCCACTGCGGAGCCCACTGCTGAGTCCGCTGCAGCGCACGCTGCGGCGAGCCACGTGCACGCGGACGCCCTGGAGCGCGCCGCGGCGGCGAACACCGCCCTGCTCGCCACCCGCGACGACCGCTGGTACCCCACGTTCCACATCGCCGCACCGGCAGGCTGGATCAACGACCCCAACGGCCTGATCCACTTCCAGGGCCGCTACCACGTCTACTTCCAGCACCACCCCGCCGGCACCGACTGGGGGACGATGCACTGGGGCCACGTGTCCAGCGAGGACCTCGTCACCTGGCGGCGCGAGCCGCTCGCGCTCGCGCCGAGCCTCGAGGCGGATCGCGACGGGATCTTCTCCGGCTCCGCGGTCGAGGACGAGGACGGGACCCTGGCCGTGCTCTACACCGGGCACCGCTGGAACAACGGCACGGACGACTCGGGCGGCGTCACCCAGGTCCAGTGCCTGGCCACCTCCGAGGACGGGGTCCGCTTCACCAAGCACGGCACCGTCATCGAGGCACCCCAGGACGTGCTCGACTTCCGCGACCCCAAGGTGTGGCGGCAGGACGGCACCTGGTGGCTCGTCGCCGGTGCGCAGTCCACCGACCATCGCGGCCAGGTGCGGCTCTACCGCTCCGAGGACCTGCGCGAGTGGACCTTCGCGACGGTCCTGTTCGAGGACCCCGACCCGTCGGCGTACATGCTGGAATGCCCGGACCTCTTCCCGCTCGGTGACCGGTGGGTGCTCACCTACTGCCCGATGACGACCGCGCGTCCGGCCGGGTACGCCGGGCGCAATGGGCACAACGCCGGGTACGTCATCGGCGACTGGGCGCCTGGCGAGCAGTTCCGCACCGCGGCCGAGTACCGGCCCGCGGACTGGGGCCACACCTACTACGCGCCCCAGAGCTTCGAGGCCCCGGACGGTCGGCGCCTCCAGCTGGGATGGATGGGCGGATTCACCCTGCCGCTGGCCTCCCAGGCCGAGGACGGCTGGAGTGGCCAGCTCAGCGTGCCGCGCGAGCTGACGCTGGGGGAGGACCTGCGGCTGCGCGCCCTCCCCGTCGCCGAGCTCGCCACCCTGCGCGACAGCGCGGGGGAGCGGGTGCTCGAGGACGCCGACATCCCGTCGGACGTCACCGAGGTGCTCCTCGAGGACGTCGACGCCTGCGAGATCGAGCTCGAGGTCGACCTCGCCCGCACCACCTCCGAGCAGGTCGCCCTCGAGGTGCAGCGCACGGCGAGCGGATGCACCTGGGTCGCCTACGACGACCAGTCCGGGCGCGTGGTGCTGGACCGCCGCACGAGCGGCGGCGGGCCCGGCGATCGCGGATACCGCTCCGCACCCTTCGATGGCGGCGACACGCTGCGCCTGCGGGTGCTCGTGGACCGCGGCAGCGTCGAGGTGTTCCTCGGCGAGGGGGAGGAGACCCTCAGCTCCCTCGCCTTCCCGGCGGACGGTCCGCGCAGTCTCGCACTGACCTCGGTCGGCGGGGTGATCCATGTGACGCGCCTCGTCGCGCGCCGCCTGCACCCGATGTGGGAGACCCCGGACCGCTGAGCGGGGGTGCGTGCGCGGGCCTCGGTGCCCTCGCACGCCCCCACCTGGGGTACCGGATGCGGGACTCGAACCCGCACGCCCTCACGGACAGCGCATTTTGAGTGCGCCGCGTCTACCATTCCGCCAATCCGGCCTGCTCCTCGGCCTCGAGGGCTGGACTAGGATACCGCTGATGACCATCGGCCTCCGACGCACGGGCTCTTGCCCGTGACCCCGGGCTCCTGCCCGGGACGAGGCCCAGAACGAGACACAGGGCGACATGACTGACGACACCACCGACCTCCGCGACGACGCCCAGGACACCACCGCGGGCGACGGCGCGCCCCGCCGCACCGCCGTGGTGGCCGAGGACGAGAGCCTCATCCGCATGGACATCGTCGAGACTCTCACCGAGGCGGGCTTCGACGTGCTCGCCGCCGTCGGCGACGGCGAGAGCGCGATCGCCAAGACCCGCGAGCTGCGCCCCGACGTCGTCATCCTCGACGTCAAGATGCCGCAGACCGACGGCGTCACCGCCGCGGAGAAGATCGGCGAGGAGAACCTCGCCCCGGTCGTGATGCTCACCGCCTTCTCCCAGGCCGAGCTCGTCGAGCGCGCCCGCGACGCCGGCGCCATGGCGTACGTCGTCAAGCCCTTCACCCCGGCGGACCTGCTGCCCGCCGTCGAGATCGCGATCTCGCGGTACCAGCAGATCGTTCAGCTCGAGTCCGAGATCGCCGATCTCGGGGAGCGCTTCGAGACCCGCAAGCGCGTGGACCGCGCCAAGGGCCTGCTGCAGACCAACATGGGCCTGTCCGAGCCCGAGGCCTTCCGCTGGATCCAGAAGACCTCGATGGACCGCCGCCTGACCATGCGCGAGGTCGCCGACGCGGTCGTCGACCAGCTCGGCGGCCAGGGCAAGGACTGATCACGGACTGATCGACTGATCCAGGACTGATCTCGGCCCCGGCGCGCGGGGGCGCGTCGGGACGAGGGGACCGCACGGCAGCCGACGGGGCCGGGCGGGGAAGGGGGACGCGGCGACCATGGCGATCACGCGACGCAGCCTGGTGCGCGGGCTCGGCCTCGGGGTGCTCGGCGCCGGGGCGCTGAGCGCCTGCGAAGGCGGCCGCCGAGGGGGCAGTAGAGGCCAGACCACCCCGCCCCCGTCGGCCGGCGCGCTCGTGGAGCCCGAGCAGCCGCTCGTGATCGGCTCGATCGGGGCGTCCTACGGACGGATGGCGAAGTTCGAGGACGGGATCGCGATCGCGATCGACGTGGCCCGGATCGACGTCAACGCCCGCTGGGAGGGTCTGTTCGACCAGGAGATCGTGCTGGTGGAGCGGCACGTGATGGCGGCGCCCGACGAGGACCTCGCCCCGGTGATCCAGCAGATGGCGGAATCGGGGGTCACCTGCGTGATCACGTCCATCGACGAGGAGTCGCTGATCGCGGCGATCCCGTCGTTCGTGGAGCACCAGATGACCGTGATCGACCTGTTCAGCTCGGGAATGCAGGTGCGGGCCGAGGACGTGCAGACCTCGAACCTGCTGGTGCGCCTGGCGCCCAACGACGCGACGATCGCCGCGATGTACGCGGAGCTCGCGCTCGGAGCGAGCTCGGACCGCGGTGGGGCGCCCGGCACGATCGCCTACCTCTCCGAGGACACGCTCCAGGGGCGCAGCCTGCTCTCCGAGATCGAGCGGGTGCTGAACCCTGCGAGCGGTCGGGTCGTCTCCCAGCAGCTGTATGCCGTGGGGGACTTCGGCGACGTCGCCGCACGGGTCGGGGCCGTGCTCGAGACCCCTCCGGCACTGCTGGTCCTCAACGGCGGGGCCGAGGCGGCGCCCTTCCTCTCCGCCCTGCGCGAGGCGACGCTCGACGAGGGCGGACGCCCGAGCGTCGAGTTCCCGGTGCGCGTGGCACCGTGGGCGGTCATCGACTACGCCCAGGAGGAGGTGGCCGGGTCCCTGGCGGCCGAGTCGCTCTCCACGGCCACGGGCTTCGAGCCGGGCGGTGAGATCACCGTCGACCACGAGAACATGATGCTCAACCGCGACGCGTCCTTCCTGCAGCGCGGCTACGCCTACACCCAGCAGGGCTACGACGCGGTGGTCATCGCATGCCTCGCCGCGCAGCAGGCGCTGTCGGTGGAGGGGCCCGCCCTCGCCGCGGCCATCCCCAGGGTGCTCACCGGCTCCGAGGATTGCACCGACTACTCGGCATGCAGGCAGGTCCTCACCACCGCGGTGGACGCGGGGCAGACCGCGACGATCAGCTACTCCGGCCGGATGGGCGACCTCGAGCTCGGGCCGCGCTCGGATGCCCGCGTCGGGCAGATGCGCACCTACACCTGGTCCGAGGCGAACGCCCTCGAGGGCGGGAGCGCGGCGGGCTTCGAAGCACCCGCCTGAGCGCCCACCGAGAGTGCGTCCCCGCGCCTCAGCGTGGAGGCAGCAGCTGGGTGGAGACCGTGATGGTGCTCAACAGGCGCCCCGCCTCGTCGTGCACGTCCACGAGGTAGCTCGCCACCTGCCGACCCAGGTGCCGGGCCGTGCAGGTCGCCGTGACCGTGCCCTCCCGTGCGGAGCGGTGGTGCAGCGCGGAGACCGAGGTGCCGACCGCCGCCGCGCCCTCGCCGTGCACCGCCCGGGCCTGCAGCAGGGCGGCGATCGAGGCGATCGACTCGGCCAGCGCGATCGTCGCGCCGCCGTGCAGCAGACCGGCCGGCTGCGTGTTGCCCGCCACCGGCATGGTCATCGTCCCGCCGTGCGGAGCGATCGTCAGCAGCTCCATCCCGCAGCGCTCCACGAGGGTGCCCGCGAAGGCGGGCAGGAGCCGGGAGCGCAGCTCCTCGGTCAGCGGCGGCGCGGTCTCCTGGGCGAGGGCGGCGGGAGCCTGGGCTGCAGTGGCGGGCTCGGCGGGGCGGGGCGCATCGGTCATGGCACGAGACTGCCACAGCACTGCGGCTCTGCTACTGCACGGCGGCCCGGCGGCCCTGGGCGCGCACTGCACCGCAGGTCGTGGGAGACTGCTCCCCATGAGTGCGAGCGACACCGATGACCAGCGCCTCCTCCTGATCGACGGGCACGCCATGGCGTTCCGCGCCTTCTTCGCCCTGCCGGCCGACGGGTTCAGCGACGGCCGTGGCCAGGCCACCAACGCGGTCTACGGGTTCACCCGGATGATCATCAACGTCGTCGCCTCCGAGCGGCCCACCCACCTCGCCGTCGCCTTCGACCTGCCCGGCGGCACCTTCCGCGACCGCATCTACGACCAGTACAAGGGTGGCCGCGAGGAGACCCCGCCCGCGTTCCACGGGCAGATCGGCCTGATCCAGCAGGTCCTGGACGCCCTCGGGGTGCGCTGGCTGACCTACGAGGACTACGAGGCCGACGACATCATCGCCACCCTCGCCACCCGCGCCGAGGCGCAGGGGCACGAGACCCTGATCGTCTCCAGCGACCGCGACGCCATCCAGCTGGTGGGGGAGAAGGTCACCCTCCTCCAGCCCGTCAAGGGCGTCACCGAGATGCGCCGCATGACCCCCGCCGCCGTCGAGGAGAAGTACGGCATCCCGCCCGAGCAGTACCCGGACCTCGCGGCGCTGGTCGGCGAGGCCGCGGACAACCTCCCGGGCGTCCCCGGCGTCGGCCCCAAGACCGCCGCCAAGTGGATCGTCCAGTACGGCGGCCTCGCAGGTGTGCTCGAGCACGCGGAGGAGATCAAGGGCAAGGCCGGCCAGTCCCTGCGCGACCACCGCGAGGATGTCGAGCGCAACCGCCGCATGAACGCCGCCTTCACCACCCTGGACCTGCCCGAGGACGCGGCCCACTACGCCCTCGGCGGCGGTGACCGGGCGAAGGTGCTCGAGGTCTTCGACGACCTCGCCTTCGGCGATACCATCCGCCGCGACCTGCCCGCCGCCCTGCTCGGCGAGGCGGTGGAGGCCGACGAGGCCCCGGCACCCGCCGCGGACATCCTCCACGTCGAGGACGCGGCCGCCCTCGCGCAGCTGCTCGGCGACTCCGCCGACGTCCTCGCCCTCGACGTCGCCGAGGACGTGCGCGGCGGCGCGCTGCTCGGCCTCGCGACCGAGGAGACCGCCGGGGCCGTCGCGCTCGGCCGACTCGACTCCGAGGCGTCCGAGGCTCTCGCCGCCGCGCTCGAGGGCGCGCGCGAGCTGCGCATCGCCGACGTCCCCTCGGTGCGGACCTGGCTCGCCGAGAACGGCTACCGCCTGGGCGAGGGGGTGCGGGACCTGGCCCTGGAGGCGTTCGTGCTGCGACCCGGCGCCCGCAGCTACGACGCCGAGACCCTGGCCTCCGACCTCGCCGGGGTGAGCTTCGAGCCGAGGCCCCGCAAGCCCGCGGAGTCCACGCTGAAGAAGGAGGCCGCCGAGGTGAGGGCGGGCCACATCGCCCGCGCCGAGGAGCGCCTCGCCACCGCCGCGGCGGCCCTGCACCCGGCCGCCGCGGAGCTCGCCTCCCGCCTCGGCGAGGCGCCCTGGGCGGAGGGGATCCTCACCGACCTCGAGCGGCCCCTGCAGCAGGTGCTGGAGACGATGCACGAGCGCGGCATCGCCATCGACCACGACGCCCTGCAGACGCTGCGCGACGAGTTCGAGGGCTTCGTCGCCCAGGCAAAGCGCGAGGCCGGCGAGATCGTGGGGGAGGAGGTCAACCTCGCCTCGCCCAAGCAGCTCCAGGTGGTGCTGTTCGAGACCCTCGGTCTGCCCACGACCCGCAAGATCTCCTCGGGCCACTCCACCGACGCGGAGTCGCTCACCGACCTCATGGAGACGCTGGACCCCGAGTCCGCCGGGCACCGCTTCCTGTCCTGGCTGCTGCGCTACCGCGAGATGAGCAAGCTGACCGGCTACCTCGTGGGCCTGGACAAGGTGATGGACACCGGCGCCCGCGTCCACACCACCTTCCAGCAGACCGCGGCCGCGACCGGCCGTCTCGCCTCCACCGAACCGAACCTGCAGAACATCCCCGTGCGCACCGCGGAGGGTCAGCGCATCCGCGACGTGTTCGTGGCCGGCGAGGGCTTCGAGACGCTCATGACCGCGGACTACTCGCAGATCGAGATGCGCATCATGGCGCACCTGTCCGAGGACGAGGGCCTGATCGAGGCGTTCCGCTCCGGTGAGGACCTGCACAACTTCGTCGCCTCGCGCGTGTTCGGCGTGAGCCCGGACGCGGTCGACCCGGCCATGCGCTCCAAGACCAAGGCCGTCAGCTACGGCCTGGCCTACGGGCTGTCCGCGTTCGGCCTGTCCCGTCAGCTGCGGATCTCCCGCGCCGAGGCCACCGCCCTGCGCGACGGCTACTTCGAGCGCTTCGGCGGGGTGCGCGACTACCTCCACGAGTCCGTGGAGAAGGCCCGCGAGACCGGCTACACCGAGACCATCCTCGGCCGTCGCCGCTACCTTCCGGACCTCACCAGCGACAACCGCCAGCGCCGCGAGAACGCGGAGCGGGTCGCGCTGAACTCGCCCATCCAGGGCAGCGCCGCGGACATCATCAAGCTCGCGATGCTCGCCGTCGAGGCGCGGATGCGCGAGGCGGACCTGCGCTCGCGCATGCTCCTCCAGGTCCATGACGAGCTCGTGCTCGAGGTCGCGCCCGGCGAGCTCGAGCAGGTGCGCGAGATCGTCGAGGACGGCATGGACTCCGCCTACGAGCTCTCCGTCCCGCTCGAGGTCGGCATCGGCGTGGGCCGCACCTGGCGCGAAGCCGCCCACTGAGGGAGCGCGGGGCCGTCCGCCCCGTCGGCCGCACCCCCGCACGGGGTGCAGGACATCACACCGGGAGTGCGCCCGGCGCCCCGGCGCGCCCTCGCACACGGGGCACACGGCTGGTAGGCTTGTGAAGGTCTGTGCGCCTCGGCGCGCGGCGAACCCGCCTCTCGTGGGCGGAGCACGTCCCCCGACCCTACTCATTTCCTGTCCCGACGGAGCCCTTAACTACATGACCGACACCACGACCCCCCAGATCGCCATCAACGACATCGGTGACGCCGACGAGCTCATGGCAGCCATCGATGCGACCATCAAGTACTTCAACGATGGCGACATCGTCGAAGGCACCGTGGTCAAGGTCGATCACGACGAGGTCCTCCTGGACATCGGCTACAAGACCGAGGGCGTCATCCCCTCCCGCGAGCTGTCCATCAAGCACGACGTCGACCCCGGTGAGGTCGTCGAGGTCGGCGACGAGATCGAGGCCCTCGTCCTCCAGAAGGAGGACAAGGAGGGTCGCCTGATCCTGTCCAAGAAGCGCGCCCAGTACGAGCGCGCCTGGGGCACGATCGAGCAGATCAAGGAGGACGAGGGCGTCGTCACCGGTCGCGTCATCGAGGTCGTCAAGGGCGGTCTCATCGTCGACATCGGCCTGCGCGGCTTCCTCCCCGCCTCCCTCGTCGAGATGCGCCGCGTCCGCGACCTGCAGCCCTACGTCGGCCAGGAGATCGAGGCGAAGATCATCGAGCTGGACAAGAACCGCAACAACGTGGTCCTGTCCCGCCGCGCCTACCTCGAGGAGACCCAGTCCGCGGTCCGCTCGGACTTCCTGCAGACCCTGCAGAAGGGCCAGGTCCGCGAGGGCGCCGTGTCCTCCATCGTCAACTTCGGAGCGTTCGTCGATCTCGGCGGTGTCGACGGCCTGGTGCACGTCTCCGAGCTGTCCTGGAAGCACATCGACCACCCGTCCGAGGTCGTCGAGGTCGGTCAGAAGGTCAAGGTCGAGGTCCTGGACGTCGACATGGACCGCGAGCGCGTCTCCCTGTCGCTGAAGGCGACCCAGGAGGACCCGTGGCAGCTCTTCGCCCGCACCCACGCCATCGGCGAGGTCGTGCCGGGCAAGGTCACCAAGCTCGTCCCCTTCGGTGCGTTCGTGCGCGTCGAGGACGGCATCGAGGGCCTGGTGCACATCTCCGAGCTGGCCCAGCGCCACGTGGATCTGCCCGAGCAGGTCGTCACCGTCGACCAGGACGTCTTCGTCAAGGTCATCGACATCGACCTCGAGCGTCGCCGCATCTCCCTCTCTCTCAAGCAGGCGAACGAGGGCGTGGACCCCGAGGGCGACGACACCACCTTCGATCCGGCGCTCTACGGCATGGCCGCGGAGTACGACGCCAACGGCGAGTACAAGTACCCCGAGGGCTTCGACCCGGAGACCAACGAGTGGCTCGATGGCTACGACGCCCAGCGCGAGGAGTGGGAGGGCCAGTACGCGGCCGCCTACGAGCGCTGGACCGCCCACAAGGCCCAGGTCGCCGAGGCCATCAAGGCCGACGAGGAGTCCGCGAACGCTCCGGCCGCCGCCTCCACCTCGTCCTCCGAGTCCGCTCCGGCTTCGACCTCGTACCAGTCGAGCTCCTCGGACGAGGGCACCCTGGCCTCCGACGAGGCCCTGGCCGCCCTGCGCGCCAAGCTCACCGGCAACTGATCTCCGGATCGCTGCTTCGGACCGGCCCGGTCCCCGCACTGCGGGGGCCGGGCCGGTCCCGTTCCGCGAGGCGCTGCGAGCCCCGTCGGCCGACGGACCGCCGCGGACCCCGGAGACGAAGGCGCCGCCGAGAGGGCACACTGGTGCCATGACGACCGTGCTCGAGGACTCCCCGATCCACACGTGGCTGACCGACATGGACGGAGTGCTCGTCCACGAGAACACCGCCCTGCCCGGCGCCGCCGAGTTCATCGCCGCGCTGCAGCAGTTCGGCCGCCCCTTCCTGGTGCTCACCAACAACTCGATCTTCACACCGCGCGATCTGCGGGCGCGCCTGTCCCGCAGCGGCATCGAGCTGCCGGAGGCGGCGATCTGGACCAGCGCGCTTGCGACCGCCCGCTTCCTCGCCGAGCAGCAGCCGGGCTCGGCCGCCTATGTGATCGGCGAGGCCGGTCTCACCAGCGCCATGCACGACGAGGGCTTCATCCTCGCCGACACCGATGTCGAGTTCGTGGTGCTGGGGGAGACCCGCACCTATTCCTTCGAGGCGATCACCCGCGCGATCCGCCTGATCCGGGACGGCGCGAAGTTCATCGCCACCAACCCCGACGTCACTGGGCCGAGCGCCGAGGGTCCGCTGCCGGCCACCGGGGCGGTCGCCGCGATGATCACCGCCGCCACCGGCATCCAGCCCTACTACGTCGGCAAGCCGAACCCGCTGATGATGCGCACGGCCCTGAACCGCATCGGCGCCCACTCCGAGACCTCGGTGATGATCGGGGACCGCATGGACACCGACGTGAAGTCCGGGCTCGAGGCGGGCATGCGCTCCGTGCTCGTCCTCACGGGCTCCACCCGCGCCTCCGAGATCGCCCAGTACCCCTACCGGCCCACCGCCGTGCTCGACGGCATCGCCGATGTGGTGCCGCTGGTCGAGCGGCTCACCCCGCACGAGGCCGAGGAGCTCGACGAGGACTGACCGGCGCGGCCCGCCCTGCCCCGGCCGACGCGAGGACGGGACCCGGCCGACGCGAGGACGGGACCCGGCCGGTGCGGGGACGGGACCCGGCCGGTGCGGGGACGAGGCCGACGGGACGGGACGAGGAGCAGGTCACGGCGGACGCGGCCGCCCCGCCGCGGCACCCCGTGAGAGAATCGTGGGCATGCTGCGCTGGCTCACGGCCGGGGAATCCCACGGCCCCTCCCTCATCTCCCTGCTCGACGGCGTCCCCGCCGGGATCGAGCTGACCAGTGACGATCTCAAGGACGCGCTCGCCCGGCGCCGCCTCGGCCACGGCCGCGGCAGCCGCCAGAAGTTCGAGCAGGACGTCCTGACCGTCCACGGCGGTCTCCGCCACGGCCTCACCCTCGGCTCCCCGCTCGCGATCGAGATCGCGAACTCCGAGTGGCCCAAGTGGGAGAAGGTCATGAGCGCCGACCCGGTCCCGCGCGAGGACCTGCTGGTCGACGCCGGCACCGGCGACGAGCGCGAGATCGCCCGCAACCGCCCCCTGTCCCGTCCCCGCCCCGGCCACGCCGACCTCTCGGGGATGCTGAAGTACGGCTTCGACGAGGCCCGCCCGATCCTCGAGCGCGCGAGCGCCCGGGAGACCGCCGCCCGCGTGGTCGCCGGTCGCGTCGCTGCGGCGCTGCTCGAGCAGGCCGCCGGGATCCGCCTGGTCTCCCACACCCTGTCCGTCGGACCCGTGCGCGTCCCCGAGGGCGCGGCGCTGCCCACCCCGGACGATGTCGAGCGCCTGGACGCCGACCCGCTGCGCTGCTTCCACGAGGAGACCTCCGCGGCGATGGTTGCCGAGGTCGACGCCGCCAAGGCCGACGGCGACACCCTCGGCGGCGTCGTCGAGGTCCTCGCCTACGGCGTCCCTGTGGGACTCGGCTCCCACACCCAGTGGGACCGCCGCCTCGACGGCCGACTCGCCCAGGCCATCATGTCCATCCAGGCGATGAAGGGCGTCGAGATCGGCGACGGCTTCGACACCGCCGCCCGTCGCGGCTCCGCCGCCCACGACGAGATCCTCGCCGTCGGCAGCGAGGGCCACGAGGGCGAGGAGTCCTTCCCGCGCGTCAGCAACCGTGCCGGCGGCCTCGAGGGCGGCATGAGCAACGGCCAGGTCATCCGCGTGCGCGGCGCCCTGAAGCCGATCTCCACCGTCCCGCGCGCCCTGCGCACCGTGGACGTGTCCACCGGCGCCCAGGCCACCGCCAACCACCAGCGCTCGGACACCTGCGCCGTTGCCCCGGCCGCCGTGATCGCCGAGGCCGTGGTCGCGCTGACCCTCGCCGACGCGTTGCTGGAGAAGGCCGGCGGCGACTCGGTCGCCGAGATCCGCGCCCACCTCGAGGGGACGAAGGACCTGCAGGCGGCGCTGACCGACCGCCGCCCGGACAGCGCCTCGTGACCGACCCGCGCCCCGCCGACCCGTCGGCCGCGCGCCCGGCGGGCCCGCTGGCGATCCTGATCGGCCCCATGGCCGCAGGGAAGACCAGCGTCGGCAAGGCCCTCGCCGCCCGGCTCGGGGTCGCCTTCGCGGACCTCGATGCCCTGATCGTCCGGGCCGAGGGACGCTCCATCCGCGAGATCTTCGCGGCCGACGGGGAGAAGACCTTCCGCGCCCTGGAGGCGGACGCCCTCGCCCGTGCCTTGGACGAGCACGGCGGGATCCTGTCCCTCGGCGGGGGTGCGCCGCTGACCCCCGCCTCGGCCGAGCGCCTGCGCGGCCGTCCTGTCGTGCTGCTCGAGATCGACGAGCGCATCGTCGCCCAGCGCCTCGGCACCGGTGCGGACCGGCCGATGCTCGCCGGGGAGGACCCCCTGACCCGCTGGCGGGCCGTCACCTCGCAGCGCATGGAGGCCTATCGCGACCTCGCGCCCTATCGCATCGACGCGGGCCAGGGCAGCCCCGCCCTCGTCGCCCGCGCCATCGCCCGCATCCTGCAGCTCGACACGCCCTCACGGGTACCGGAGGAGACCGAATGAGCACCACGACCATCCCCGTGACCACTCCGACCGGCGGCTACGACGTCCTCGTCGGCCGCGGTCTGCTCGCCGACATCCCGACCCTCGTGCCCGAGCGGGCCCGCCGCGTCGTCCTCGTGCACCAGCCGAGCCTGCGGGAGGTCGCCGAGCAGGTCCGCGCCGCGATCGCCGAGACCGGTCGGCAGGCCTTCGCCGCCGAGATCCCCGACGGCGAGGAGGCGAAGACCGCGCAGGTCGCCGGGTTCCTGTGGGGCGTGTGCGGGCAGGCCGAGATCGGTCGCCAGGACCTCGTGATCGGGCTCGGCGGCGGCGCCGCCACCGATCTCGCGGGTTTCGTCGCCGCGTCGTGGCTGCGCGGCATCGACGTGCTGCAGGTCCCGACCACGGTCGCCGCCATGGTCGATGCGGCAGTGGGCGGCAAGACCGGCATCAACACCTCCGAGGGCAAGAACCTCGTCGGCGCCTTCCATCCGCCGATCGCCGTGATCGCCGACCTCGACGTGCTCGCCGGGCTCGGCGCCAATGACGTCGCCGCGGGCCTCGCCGAGGCGGTCAAGGCCGGGTTCATCGAGGACACCGCCATCCTCGACATCGTCGAGAAGGACCCGAAGGCCGTGCTGAACGTCTCCACCGACGCCTTCCGCGAGGCGATCGAGCGCGCGATCCGGGTCAAGGCCCGCGTCGTCTCCGCGGACCTCAAGGAGTCCGGGGAGCGGGAGATCCTCAACTACGGCCACACCCTCGGCCACGCCATCGAGCGCAACGAGCGCTACCAGTGGCGCCACGGCGCCGCCGTGAGCGTGGGCATGATGTTCGCCGCCGAGCTCTCGCACCTGGCCGGCAAGCTCTCCGAGGCCGAGGTGGACCGCCACCGCGACATCCTCGTCTCCCTTGGACTGCCCACCACGTACCGCGACCGCCAATGGCCCAAGCTCGAGGACGCCATGAAGCGGGACAAGAAGACCCGCGCCGGCCTGCTGCGCTTCGTGGTCCTGGACCGCATCGGCAAGGTCTCCCGCATCGAGGGGCCGGACCCGGCGCTGCTGCTGTCCGCCTACGCGGCGATCACCGAGGACTGACCGCCGTGAGCGACGAGCGGCGCCGCACCGCGACCGTGCGCGGGATCGAGCTGGGGCGCGGCCGGCCCGAGATCATCGTGCCGCTGGTGGGGGAGGACCTCGAGCCGCTCCTCGCCCAGGCGGAGTCGGCCCTCGCCTCCCCGGCGCGGATCCTCGAGTGGCGCCTGGACCTCTTCCGTCCGGACCTCGAGGACGCCGGGGCGCACCGGGAGGCGGTGCTCGAGGCGCTCTCGCCCCTGCGCACCGCCCTCGGCGCCGACCGGGCGCTGCTTGTCACCTTCCGCACCACCGCGGAGGGCGGGAGCCGGCCGCTCTCCGACCGGGACCTCGGCGCGCTGCTCGAGGCACTGATCACCGGTCGCCGCGCCGGCACCCAGTCCGCCGTGGACCTCGTGGACATCGAGACCGCCCGCGACCGGTCCGTCGTGGATTCCGTGATCGCCGCGGCCCGACGGCACGGCATCGCCGTGGTCGGGTCCTTCCACGACTTCGACGGCACCCCGGACGAGGCGCGGCTCGTGGAGCTCCTCCGCGCCCAGCGCGCTCGCGGCGCCGACATCCCCAAGATCGCCGTCACCCCGCGCAGCGCCCGCGACGTGCTCACCCTGCTCTCGGCGAGCCTCACCGTCGCCGAGGACCGCACCGGCCCGCACCTCGCGATCTCCATGGGATCGCTCGGCGCGACCAGCCGCGTCGCGGCCGAGGCCTTCGGCAGCGCCGCAACCTTCGCGAGCGTCGGCGAGGGCTCGGCGCCCGGCCAGCTCGCGGCCGACGAGGTCGCGCGGATGCTCGAGCTGCTGCGTCCCTGACCCGGCCTCAGCGCGCCCCGAGCGGTCCCTGCTGGGGATGCCCGCCGTCGGGCCCCGTCTCCTCGCCGTCGTGGAAGACCCGCTCGACGTACGCCGTCTCGTCGACGTCGTCCGTGATCAGGTCCTCGGCGAGGTCGTCGTTGTCCAGGTTCACCACCGGGATCGCACCGGTCTCCGCGGCGACCCGCTCGCGCTCGGCGGTGCGGGTGCGGCGAACCAGGCGCTTCAGCTGCGCGGCGGACATGGTCACCTGCCACTCGTTGTGCGCGGGCAGGCTCCAGCGCCGCCACGCGGCGACCCCGGCCAGCAGCGCCCCGACCGCGACCGCGATCAGCACCGTCGGGGCGGGCAGGCCCAGAGCGAAGACGAGCCAGGTCAGCACCGCGGTGAGCAGCGACCCGGTCGCGTACAGCGGGCCGCCGCCGAAGATCGCGGGGATACGCCCCACGAGCACATCGCGCAGCACACCGCCGCCCACCGCGCTCGCCACGCCCAGCAGCACCGCCGGCAGGGCGTCCAGGCCGTAACCGAGGGACTTCGCGGTGCCCGTCGCGGCCCACAGCCCCATCGCCATGATGTCCAGCACCGTCACCAGGCGACGCCACCACTGGCCCTCGGCGTTGATCAGGAACGAGAGCGCGGAGCCGGCCAGGGCGCAGGTGAGGTACCAGGGGCTGGAGAACGCGGCCGGCACGCCGAAGTCGAGGATCAGGTCGCGGACGATGCCGCCGCCGAGACCGGCGGTGATCCCGATGATCGCGAAGCCCACCACGTCGAAGTTCAGGCGGGCCGCGATCGCCCCTGCCGCGACACCCATGATGAAAACACCCACGAGGTCGAGCACGCGCAGGAGGTCGTTCGTCACGAGCAGCTGAAGCGGATCCACGCGAGCACCGTAGTACGCGCGCCCGCCAGTCGGAATGCTCCCGTGACCAGGTCGACCCGGCCCCGTCGGCCGAGCCCAGTCGGCCGGATCCCGTCGGCCGGTCCCCGTCGGCCGCTCCGCCCCCGTCGGCCGACCGCGCGCCCCGCGCGCCCTACGATCGGGGCATGGCTCCCGCACCCGCCCTCCACCGCATCGGCCTCACCGGCGGCATCGGCTCCGGCAAGTCCACCGTCGCCGCGCTCTGGCGCGAGGAGGGGATGCGGGTCATCGACCTCGACGCCCACTCCCGCGCGGTGCTCGACGTGCCCGGGGACGGGGTCGAGGAGGCGATCGCCCGCTTCGGCGAGGAGCTGCGCAACGCCGCCGGCACCATCGACCGCGCCGCCATGGCCCGTCTCGTCTTCGCCGACGACGCCGCCCGCGCCGACCTCGAGCGCATCGTGCTCAGCCGTGTCGACGAGGCCGTCGCCCGCGAGGAGGCGGAGGCCGCGGCGGCGGGGGAGTCCCTCGTCGTCCACGACAGTCCGCTGCTGCTGGAGAAGGGCAAGGAGGGCGACTACCGCGCAGTCGTGGCGGTGCTCGCACGGCGCGAGGACCGGATCGCCCGCGTGATGCGCGATCGCGGCAAGGACCGCGAGTACGTCGAGTCGATCATGGCCGCGCAGGTCACCGATCGCGAGCGGATCCTGCGCGCGGACCGTCTGGTGCTGAACACCGGCACCCGCGAGCAGCTCGCCGCGCGTGCCCGTCACACCCTGGAGCGCCTGCGCGCGGATGCGCCCTGAGCTGACAGCGCCGCCCGCACGTTCCGGCTGTCGCACCCGCGTCGTAGGCTGGTTCCCATGCGTCCTGTCACCGATCTGGTCCGCGCCGAGCATCCCTTCGAGGTCGTCTCCGAATACACGCCCTCGGGAGATCAGCCGCAGGCGATCCGGGAGCTCACCGAGCGGTTGAACAACGGCGAGCAGGACGTGGTGCTGCTCGGCGCGACCGGCACCGGCAAGTCCGCGACCACCGCCTGGCTCATCGAGCAGGTCCAGCGGCCCACCCTGATCATGGCGCACAACAAGACCCTCGCCGCGCAGCTGGCCGCGGAGTTCCGGGACCTGCTGCCCCACAACGCGGTGGAGTACTTCGTCTCCTACTACGACTACTACCAGCCCGAGGCGTACGTCCCGCAGTCGGACACCTACATCGAGAAGGACTCCTCGATCAACGCCGAGGTGGAGCGGCTGCGCCACAGCGCCACCAACTCGCTGCTCACCCGGCGCGACGTGGTCGTCGTGTCCTCCGTCTCCTGCATCTACGGCCTGGGCACCCCGCAGGAGTACGTGGACCGGATGGTCCAGCTCAGCCGCGGCGACACGATGGACCGCGACGAGCTGCTGCGCCGCTTCGTGGACATGCAGTACGACCGCAACGACGTCGCCTTCGAGCGCGGCACCTTCCGAGTGCGCGGCGACACGGTCGAGATCATCCCGATGTACGAGGAGCTCGCGATCCGCATCGAGTTCTTCGGCGACGAGATCGACGCGCTGTACACCCTGCACCCGATGACGGGCGAGGTCATCCGCGAGGAGGAACACATCCACGTCTTCCCCGCCTCCCACTACGTCGCGGGCCCCGAGCGGCTCTCCCGCGCGGTCGACTCCATCGAGGTCGAGCTCGGCGAACGGCTCGAGGAGCTCGAGTCCCAGAACAAGCTGCTGGAGGCTCAGCGTCTGCGCATGCGCACCACCCACGACCTGGAGATGCTGCGCCAGACCGGTTCCACCAACGGCGTGGAGAACTACTCCCGCCACCTCGACGGGCGCGGCCCCGGCACCGCCCCGAACACGCTGCTGGACTACTTCCCCGAGGACTTCCTGCTGGTCATCGACGAGTCCCATGTGACCGTCCCGCAGATCGGCGCGATGTACGAGGGGGATCGCTCCCGCAAGCGCACCCTG
This sequence comes from Brachybacterium aquaticum, assembly GCF_014204755.1. Lineage (NCBI taxonomy): Bacteria > Bacillati > Actinomycetota > Actinomycetes > Micrococcales > Dermabacteraceae > Brachybacterium > Brachybacterium aquaticum. The sequence continues at coordinate 1,515,911 of NZ_JACHLZ010000001.1, read as the reverse complement.
GTCGACTTCGGCTTCCGCCTCCCCTCGGCGCTGGACAACCGCCCGCTGACCTTCTCCGAGTTCACCGAGCGCACCGGTCAGACGGTCTACCTCTCTGCCACGCCGGCCGCGTACGAGCTGGGGCGCAGCGACGGCGTGGTCGAGCAGATCATCCGGCCGACGGGGCTGGTCGATCCCGAGGTGATCGTCAAGCCCGTCAAGGGCCAGATCGACGACCTGCGCGAGGAGATCGAGAAGCGGGTCCAGCGCGATGAGCGCGTGCTTGTCACCACCCTCACCAAGCGCATGGCCGAGGACCTCACCGACTTCCTCCTGGAGAACGGGGTGAAGGTCCAGTACCTCCACTCCGACGTGGACACCCTGCGCCGCGTCGAGCTGCTGCGCTCCCTGCGCCTCGGCGAGTTCGACGTGCTGGTGGGCATCAACCTGCTGCGCGAGGGCCTGGACCTGCCCGAGGTGTCGCTGGTCGCGATCCTGGACGCGGACAAGGAGGGCTTCCTCCGCTCGCGCACCTCGCTCATCCAGACCATCGGTCGCGCCGCCCGCAACGTCTCCGGCCAGGTGCACATGTACGCCGACCGGATCACCGACTCGATGCAGGAAGCGATCGACGAGACCAACCGCCGCCGCGAGAAGCAGATCGCCTACAACACCGAGCACGGCATCGACCCGACCCCGCTGCGCAAGCGCATCGCCGACGTCACCGACATGCTGGCCCGCGAGGACATCGACACTGAGACCCTCATGGCCACCGACTACCGCTCCGGCAAGGAGCGCGTGGCGCGGGACCGGGCGCGCGCGAACGCCGTCGACTCCGTGCAGGGCCGACAGATCGATCTCGGCGACGATCCCGTCGGCGCGCTCACCGGCATGATCGACGAGATGACCGCCCAGATGCACCAGGCCGCGGAATCCCTGAACTTCGAGCTCGCGGCCCGGCTGCGCGACGAGGTGCAGGAGCTGAAGAAGGAGCTGCGCGCGGTGCAGCGGTCCTGAGCCCGCTCCGGCCGGACCGTGGACGCCGGCTCTCACGTCGTGGCACGCTCGGATTCCATCGCGTCACGAGGGGAAGGCCGGACCCATGACCGCCGCGGAGAGCACCTCGACACCGCATCGGCATTCTCAGGACTGCTCCGCGGAGGCCGCCCGGCGTGCCCACACCGCCGCGCCCCGCGGGTCCGGGCATGATTCGGGAGACGGGGGAGGAGAGGACCTGGGAGCTGACCGGTCCCGAGGGAACTGTGCTCGAGATCCTCGTCTTGTCGGCGGCGGAGTTGGCGTGAGCCGGGTGCTCGGCGCCGTGCTCACGGCGGGGCACCGGCTGCGGCGGCTCTGGTGGCGGGTGCGCAGGCCGCGCACCTTCGGAGTGAAGGTGCTGCTGCATCCTCCGGAGGACCCTTTGCGGTTCCTCGCCGTGCGGCACTCCTACGTCGACCGGGACCGTTGGGCACTGCCGGGAGGCCGCTATCGTCCACGTCGCGAGAGCCCTGCCGAGGCCGGGCGTCGCGAAGTCGCCGAGGAGCTCGCCCTCGCGATCACGGGAGACCTCCAGGAGGTGACCGCTCTCGAGACGGTCACCGAGGGCAAGCGCGACCGGCTCACGATCCTCGTCGGCACCGCCGCCTCGAGGGAGGTGAGCACCTCGCTCGAGCTGAGCGAGGCCCGGTGGCTGCGCACCGATCTCGCGGACGTCCCGGATGGGGCGCCCCTCTCGCGCTGGCTGCGGATCGCGCTCAGCCCTCCGGATCCGTCGCCCGCTCCCAGCTCTCGACCGGACCCGGCACCACGGTGAACAGCGGATGCACCGTCGGCGCGGAATGCGCTGCGGTGAGCGCCTCGCTCCCGGGACTGCGCTGCGCGAGCTTGGCGAGCAGATGGCGCCATTCCAGGTCGACCTGTCCCCGGGTCACGGGGATCCGTGGCACGCCGGCCGCGGCATCCGTCGGCGCGTGGCCGGTGAGCTCCTCGGGGCGGCGGTCGATCCGCGAGAGGTCGAAGCGGTAGCCGCGAGCGGTCGCCTCCCGCGCGAGCACCTCGAGGTAGGTGCCCACGGCATCGAGCGGGGCGGGCTGGGCCCGGAACCGTTCGAGCTGCGGATGGGAGCGGTACCCGCGAGTGCGCCCGGCGAGCACGGCCTGCGCCAGCAGCGATTCCCGCCAGCAGCCCGTGAGACCCTGGCGGTCGAGGTGGCGGGGGTGCAGTGACCAGAGGCGCATCGGCCCATCCTCCCTCATCCGCCGAGCCGCGGTCGAAGGACACCCCGGGCACCGACGATCGTCGTCTGTCACAGTCGGCATCGCCCGATATCGTCGAGGGCACGCCCCGCCCCGTGGCGCACGGCGGGCCCCGCGGCGAGAGAAGAAAGACCCCGTGACACAGTCCCAGCGCTCCCGCATCGTGCGCCTGGCCGTCGGCACGGCTGCTGCGTCCGCCCTCGGGATGTTCCCTGTGCACCGTCTCCCGCGCCCGGTGCGCGTCGGACACGTCGCGCTCGCCGCGGTGCTGATCACCGGTGTCAGCCTCCTCGCCGCGCAGGGCCGGCCGGGAGCGCCGGACGACGGCGACGCGTCGCGCCTTCGCGGTCTGCGGACGCCGGCCCTCTCCGAGGCGGCGCTCGAGCTCGGCCTCGGTGGTCTGATGGCCGGAGCCGGTGCGGCAGGCCTCCGGCTGGATGGCGCGGTCGAGGGCTTCCTGCGTCGACGAGGCGTGCCCGCCCCGCGCGTCTGGATCGGGCTCGCCACCGGTGCGATGACCCTGGCATCGGTCCTGCTCGACGACCAGGACCCCGAGCACGAGGGCACCTCGACGCAGGAGCAGGTGCTCGCCCTCCTGACCCGGGAGGACCCGGCGGGCCTCGCCCCAACCACGGACGGCATGCCCGAGGACGAGTACGAGCCGGAGGCGCAGGCGATCGCGGAGCTGCTGGACACCGGTGTCGCTCCCACGGCGGCGCAGCTCGACGAGCTCTGGGAGCACTGGTTCTCCGAGCCGCTCAGCCCGCTGCTGGGCGCTCGACGCATGGACTCCCTGCTCGAGGAGCTCGCCGCGCTGGTCCCTGAGCACCCCGCCGTGTAGCACCCGCACCGGAGCGCGGGGGTCTGCCAGGATCGAGCGATGGGGACCCTTCGATGCGTGCCGCCGTTCGTCGTCCTGCGCGGGAACTCCGCCTCGGGGAAGTCGACGGTGGCACGACGCGTCCAGCGTGCCCTGCCGCGCGGCGAGGTCGCCGTGATCGGGCAGGACCATGTGCGGCGCGAGCCGTTGTGGGAGCACGACAGCGGGCAGGGTGAGACCGTGGGCCTGCTCGAGACGATGGTCCGGTACTGCCTCGGGGTCGGGCGGATCACGCTCCTCGGCGGCATCTTCGGCGCCGAGCGGTATCTCGGCATGTTCACGCGCATGCTGCGGGAGGCGCTCGGTCCGTGACTCGTGTACTACCTCGACGTGAGCCACCAGGAGACGCTGCGGGGCCGTCCCGGCAAGCCGATCGCGGGGCACGTGACCGCTGAGGAGGTCGCGTCCTGGTACCGCCCCCGCGACGTGCTCGGCGCCCGCGGGGAGCAGGTCCTCGGTGAGGAGCTCGCCGAGGAGCAGATGCTCGAGTGCATCCTCGCGGACCTCGCACGGCACGGGTGACGGTGGTCCTCCGCTTCACGCCGCGCCGGCCACCTCCGCACTGAGGCATCGGTCGCAGGGAGGCCAGCGGCGCTCACTTCTCCGCCGAGCGCTCCGTGATCGCGAGGTCCAGCGGAAAGTCGATCGGACTGCCGGGGAACAGCAGTCGCCCGGCCGCGTCGGCGCTCTCGCGGATGGCGGCGGCCGCGGCCTTCGCCTGACCGGCAGGGGCGTGCACGATCACCTCGTCGTGCAGGAAGAACGCCAGGTGCGCGCGGCGGGAGAACACCGGCCCCGAGGGCTCGGCCCGCTCCTCGAGCGCGGCCTCGGGCAGCTGCGCGAGCCGCAGCCGCAGCGCCGCCATCCAGGACAGCGCCCACTCGGCCGCGGTGCCCTGCACGACGAAGTTGCGGGTGAACCGCCCGCGATCCCGGGCCGCGCGCCGGGCGCGCTCCTGCTCACCGGCCCCCGCGTCGGGTCCGTTGGCGCTTCGTTGCGCGGCGGTCCAGGCCGCCTCCGGGGCGGGGGAGGAGCGCCCCAGCCAGGTCGTCACCGTCCCGCCCCGCTCGCCGGTCGCGGCCGCCCCGTCGACCAGGGCCATCGCGTCCGGGAAGGTCCGGCGCAGCCGCGGCACCACCCGGCCGCTGTCCCCGGTGGTCCCGCCGTACAGCGCGCCGAGCACCCCGACCTTCGCCTCCGGCCGGCTCGTGACCACCCCTGCCTCGACGATGCCGGAGTAGAGATCCTTCCCGGCCCCCGCCTCGATCATCGCCGCGTCGCGGGACATGGCGGCGAGCACCCGCGGCTCGAGCTGGGAGACGTCTGCGCTGACCAGCAGCCAGCCAGGATCGGCACGGAGCGCGGGCCGCAGCCGGCGCGGGATCTGCAGCGCCCCGCCGCCGCTGGAGGCCCAGCGCCCGGTGACCACGCCGCCCGGCACGTAGACGGGCCGGTAGCGGCCCTCCCGGACCCACTCGTCCAGCCACGTCCAGCCGTTGGCGGTCAGCAGGCGGGACATCTTCTTGTACCGCAGCAGCGGCTCGATCGCCGGATGCTCGTGCTTCTGCAGCTCCCACTGCGAGGTGGAGGAGACGTCGATGCCGGCGCGGTGCAGGGCGCGCAGCAGCTGTGGCGGCGAGTCCAGCGACACGGTCGGGTCCTCGAGAGCGGTGCGCACCTCGGCGGCGACCTGCACCATCTGCGCGGGGAGCGTCCCGGGGGAGGAGCGCGGCCCCAGGGCCTCGGTGAGGATGCGGTCGTGCTCGGCCACGTCCCAGGGGATCCCCGCCGCCTGCAGCTCGGCCGCGATCAGCGCGCCGGCCGACTCCGCCGCGAGCAGCAGCCGCAGCCGCCCCGGGTCCTCGGCGCCCGCGATCGCCGAGAGCTGCCGCTCGAGCTCCGCCCCGGTCTCCTCGATCCCGTCGGGCACGCCGTGGGCGGCCGACGGTCGGGCGTCGAGGTCGAAGAGTGTCGCGCCGAGGTCGCGCCGCGGCTCCTCCGGCTCGAGCGGGGTGTCCCAGTCTCTGCGCTCTCGCAGAGGACCGGGCTCCGTCACCAGCTCGGAATGGCGCAGGATCCGGTGCACCAGGCGCAGGTCGTGGCAGCGCTCGAGCGTCACCCCGGCTGCGAGCAGGCGCGGGTACCAGGCGGCGGCGTCGCTCCATACCCAGCGCGGCCGGTGCGCGGCCTCGAGCTCGGCGACGAGGGCGGGGAGCGCGTCGAGGGTGAAGGTCCGCTCGTCGAGGACGGAGCCGTCGGCCGCGACCTCGCGCAGCACGACTGCTCCGCCCGCCCCGCGACCGAGCACGCACCGCGCCGGGGCGGGCGTGGCGGTGCCCGGCGGGGGCGAGGTCACCAGCCCCGCTCGCGCCAGGCCGGGACGGAGGCCCGCTCGGCCCCGAGCGTGGTGTCGTCGCCGTGGCCCGGGTACACCCAGGTCGCATCGTCCAGCCGGTCGAAGATCCGTTGCTCGACGTCGTCGATCAGCTGCGCGAAGCGCTGCGGGTCCCGGTCGGTGTTGCCCACCCCGCCGGGGAAGAGGGAGTCACCGGTGAAGAGGTGGTCGCCCTCTTCGCCGCCGCGCCACAGCACCGCCACCGAGCCGGGGGTGTGGCCGCGCAGGTGGATGATCTCCACCCGCTGCTCGCCGAACTCGATCACGTCGCCGTGGGCGAGGGGCAGGTCGATCTTCTCCGCGATCTCCTTCGCGTCCTCCGCACCGGCGGCGGTGCGGGCGCCGGTCGCCGTGATCATCTCCGCCAGCGCCCCCACGTGGTCGTGGTGGCTGTGGGTGGTGAGGATGACGTCCAGCCAGTTGTGCTCTGCGCCCTCCGCGATCATCCGGCGCAGGGCGTCGGGGTCCGCGGCCGCGTCGATCAGCAGCTGGGCGCCGGTCGACCGACAGGTCAGCAGGTAAGCGTTGTTGTCCATCGGCCCGACGGACAGCTTGCGGACCTGCAGGTGCTCGAAGTCGCGCACGGCGGGCTCGCCGCCCGGCTCGACGTGTCCGGTGTACTCGTGATCAGCCATGGAGACAGTATGTCGCCCACATCTCCCCCGAACAACTGTTCGAAGGTCGGTCTGCGCCCCTAGAATGCCGGGGTGACTGATTCCCTGGTCGTCCGTGGTGCCCGCGAGCACAACCTCAAGAACATCGACATCGACATCCCCCGCGACAGGCTGGTGGTGTTCTCCGGCCTGTCCGGCTCGGGCAAGAGCTCCCTCGCCTTCGACACGATCTTCGCGGAGGGCCAGCGCCGCTACGTCGAGTCCCTCTCGAGCTACGCCCGCCAGTTCCTGGGCCAGATGGACAAGCCCAGCGTCGACCTCATCGAGGGCCTGTCCCCGGCGGTGTCGATCGACCAGAAGTCCACCAACCGCAACCCGCGCTCCACCGTCGGCACGATCACCGAGATCTACGACTACCTGCGCCTGCTCTTCTCCCGCACCGGCGAGCAGCACTGCCCCGTCTGCGGCGAGCTGGTCACCTCCTCCAGCGCCGAGCAGATCGTGGACACCCTCCTCGAGGAGGACGAAGGCACCCGCTTCCAGCTGCTGGCCCCCGTGGTCCAGGGCCGCAAGGGCGAGCACACGGATCTGCTCAGCTCCCTGCGCTCCCAGGGCTATGCCCGCGCGCGGATCGACGGGAAGAACCGGCGTCTGGACGAGGAGATCAGTCTCGACAAGCGCTACAAGCACACCATCGAGGTGGTCGTGGACCGCCTCGCCGCCAAGCCCGACTCCCGCCGCCGCCTCACCGACTCGGTCGAGACCGCGCTGCGCCTGGCCGAGGGCATCCTCATGGTCGACTTCGTGGACCTCGACGAGGACGATCCCGGCCGCACCCGCCGCTTCTCCGAGAAGCGCGCCTGCCCGAACGACCACCCCCTCGCGATCGACGACATCGAGCCGCGCACCTTCTCCTTCAACGCCCCCTACGGCGCCTGCCCCGAGTGCACCGGCCTCGGCCAGCGCCTCGAGGTGGACCTCGAGCTCGTGATCCCCGACGAGGACCTCTCCCTGGCCGACGGCGCGATCGCCCCCTGGGCCATGGGCTCCTCCGACCACCACCAGGAGGTCATGGCGGGCCTCGCCGAGGAGCTCGCCTTCTCCATGGACACCCCCTGGCGGGCGCTGCCGCAGCGCGCCAAGGAGGCGCTGCTGCACGGCAAGGACCACAAGGTCCACGTCAAGTACCGCAACCGCTTCGGCCGCGAGCGCACCTACTCCACCGGCTTCGAGGGCGTGATGCACTTCCTCGAGCGCCGCCACTCGGACACCGAGTCCGACTGGGCCAAGGACCGCTACGAGCAGTTCATGCGCGAGGTGCCCTGCCCCGCGTGCCAGGGTGCGCGCCTGCGCCCCGAGGTCCTCGCCGTCACCGTGGGCGGGCGCTCCATCGCCGAGGTGTGCGAGATGTCCATCCGCGACGCCCTCGCGTTCCACGACGGCCTCGAGCTCGGCGTGCGCGAGGCCGCGATCGCCGACGAGGTGCTGCGCGAGATCCGTGCCCGTCTCGGCTTCCTGCTCGACGTGGGCCTGGACTACCTCTCCCTCGCCCGCGCCGCCGCGACCCTCTCCGGCGGCGAGGCGCAGCGCATCCGCCTCGCCACCCAGATCGGCTCCGGCCTCGTGGGCGTGCTCTACGTGCTCGACGAGCCCTCCATCGGCCTGCACCAGCGCGACAACGAGCGCCTCATCGCCACCCTCGAGCGGCTCCGCGACCTCGGCAACACCCTCATCGTCGTCGAGCACGACGAGGACACCCTCAACGCCGCCGACTGGGTCGTGGACATCGGCCCGCTGGCCGGCGAGCACGGCGGCAGGGTCGTCCACTCCGGCACCGTCGAGGCGCTGAAGGAGAATCCCGAGAGCCTCACCGGCCGCTACCTCTCCGGCGAGCTCGAGATCCCCGTGCCCGAGTCGCGGCGGAAGATCGATCGCGACAGGAAGCTGACCGTCGTCGCCCCGCGCGCCAACAACCTCACCGGCCAGGACGTCACCTTCCCGCTCGGCGTGCTCACCGCCGTCACCGGCGTCTCCGGCTCCGGCAAGTCGTCCCTGGTCAACGACATCCTCTACTCGGTCCTCGCCAAGGAGCTCAACCGCGCCCGCATCGTCCCGGGCCGGCACAAGCGCGTGACGGGCCTGGAGCACCTGGACAAGGTGGTGCACGTGGACCAGTCGCCCATCGGCCGCACCCCGCGCTCCAATCCCGCCACCTACACCGGCGTGTGGGACCGGGTGCGCACCCTGTTCGCCCAGACCACCGAGGCGAAGATGCGCGGCTACACCGCCGGGCGCTTCTCCTTCAACGTCAAGGGCGGGCGCTGCGAGGCCTGCTCCGGCGACGGCACCCTGAAGATCGAGATGAACTTCCTGCCCGACGTGTACGTGCAGTGCGAGGTGTGCAAGGGCCAGCGCTACAACCGCGAGACCCTCGAGGTGAAGTTCAAGGACAAGAACGTCGCCGAGGTGCTGGACATGTCCATCGCCGAGGCGCTCGAGTTCTTCGACGCCGTCCCCGCCATCCGCCGCCAGATGCAGACCCTGGTCGACGTGGGCCTCGGCTACGTCAAGCTCGGCCAGTCCGCGACCACCCTCTCCGGCGGCGAGGCCCAGCGCGTGAAGCTCTCCTCCGAGCTGCACAAGCGCTCCAACGGCCGCACCGTGTACGTCCTCGACGAGCCCACCACGGGCCTGCACTTCGAGGACGTCCGCAAGCTCCTCGAGGTGCTGCAGGGCCTGGTCGACAAGGGCAACACCGTCATCGTCATCGAGCACAACCTCGACGTCATCAAGACCGCGGACCACGTCATCGACCTCGGTCCCGAGGGCGGCGCGGGCGGCGGGAAGGTCGTCGCCACCGGCACCCCCGAGCAGGTCGCGACGGTGGAGGGCTCCTACACCGGGCGCTTCCTCGCCCCGATGCTCGCGGCCGGGCGGAAGGGCCGCATGTCGAAGGGCGGCTCGAAGGGCTCCTCGAAGGCGGCGTCGAAGGCCGACGCGAAGGCCTGAGGGAGGATGCCCTGATGGCAGACCCGTCGACCTACCGCCCCGCCACCTCCACCATCCCCACCCGCCCGGGGGTGTACCGGTTCCGCGACGAGCACGGCCGCGTCATCTACGTCGGCAAGGCGAAGAACCTCCGCCAGCGCCTGGTGAACTACTTCCAGGACCTGTCGGTGCTGCACGAGCGCACCCGTCGCATGGTCACCACCGCCGCGAGCGTGGAGTGGACCGTGGTGGGCACCGAGGTCGAGGCCCTCACCCTCGAGTACACGTGGATCAAGGAGTTCGACCCGCGGTTCAACGTCAAGTTCCGCGACGACAAGTCCTACCCCTATCTCGTGCTGACGATGGGGGAGAAGGTGCCGCGCGTGCACATCACCCGTCGGCCGCGCGCGAAGGGGGACCGCACGTTCGGGCCGTACCCGCAGGTCGGCGCGATCCGCGAGACCCTCGACCTGATGCTGCGCGTGTTCCCGGTCCGCTCCTGCAGCGCCGGGGTGTACCGGCGCGCCGAGCGCTCGGGCCGGCCCTGCCTGCTGGGCTTCATCGGGAAGTGCTCCGCCCCCTGCACCGGCGAGATCTCCGAGGAGGAGCATCGACAGCTCGCCGAGCAGTTCGCGGACTTCATGGCCGGCAACACCTCCAAGTACACCCGCCGCATCGAGCAGCGGATGCGCGCCGCGGCCGCCGCGATGGACTACGAGACCGCCGCGAGCCTGCGCGACGACCTGCAGGCGCTCGAGAAGGTCATGGAGAAGAACTCCGTGGTCCTGTCCGATGCGACCGACGCCGACCTCATCGCCCTCGCCCAGGACGAGCTGGAGGCGTCCGTGCAGGTATTCCACGTGCGCGGCGGGCGCATCCGCGGTCAGCGCGGCTGGACCGCGGAGATCCTCGACGAGTCCGCCGCCCCCGACCTCGTCGAACGCGCGCTGACCACGCTGTACACCGAGGGCGACGCACCGAAGGAAGTGCTCGTCCCCGTCCTGCCCACCAACCTCGCCCAGGTGCGCGAGCTGCTCGGACCCCGCACCGACCTGCGCGTCCCGCAGCGCGGCGAGAAGAAGGACCTGCTGATCACCGTCGGCGAGAACGCGACCGAGGCGCTGCGCCTGCACCGCCTGAAGCGCACCGGCGACCTCACCGCCCGCACCAAGGCCCTCGAGGACCTGGGGGAGGCGCTGGGCATGGCGGAGCCGCCGCTGCGCATCGAGTGCTTCGACATCTCCCACTCCCAGGGCACCAACGTGGTCGGTTCCCAGGTCGTCTTCGAGGACGGGCTGCCCAAGAAGAGCGAGTACCGCCGCTACTCGGTCTCCGGCGCCGCCGCCCGCGACGACACCGCCTCGATGTACGACGTGATCTCCCGGCGCCTGAAGCACCACCTGGACCCGCCGGCGGAGGCGGAGGAGGAGCAGGGGAAGTTCAAGCGGTTCGCGTACCCGCCCTCCCTGATCCTCGTCGACGGGGGCCCGCCGCAGGTCGCCGCCGCCCAGCGCGCCTTCGACGACCTGGGCGTCACCGACATCGCGCTGGCCGGCATCGCCAAGCGCCTTGAGGAGATCTGGCTGCCGGACGACGAGTACCCGGTCATCCTGCCCCGCACCAGCGAGGCGCTGTTCCTGGTCCAGCGCCTGCGCGACGAGGCCCACCGCTTCGCCATCACCTATCACCGCTCCAAGCGCGGGCGGGCCATGCAGGCCAGCGCCCTGGACGGCATCGCCGGCCTCGGCCCGGCCCGCCGCCGCGCGCTGCTGGACCGCTTCGTCACCGTCTCCGCGATCCGCGAGGCGAGCGAGGAGGAGCTCACGGAGGTCGACGGGATCGGGCCCGCGTTGGCCGCGAACATTCACGCCGCGCTAACATCCCAGCAGGGGACCGACCAGGACACCGCTCAGGACTTCGCCGTGGACGAAACCGCCCGGGACAGCGCCGACAAGGACAGCGCCGACCAGGACGACGCGCTCGGTCTGGTGATCGACATGGCCACCGGCGAGATCCTCGAGGGCTGACCCCGCCCCGCGGCATCTGCGCGGGTCGGAGCCCCGTTCGACCACCCGATCCGGAAGGAGCCCCCGTGACCGAGGAGACCGCACCCGCCCCCGGCGGTGACGCCCCCATCGAGAGCCACGGCGAGGACGGCCGTCCCGGTCCCGGTGGCAGTGAGGAGGGCGGTGAGAACCGCGGCGACGTGGTGATCATCACCGGCCTCGCCGGCGCCGGCCGCGAGACCGCCGCCCACGCCCTGGAGGACATGGGCTGGTACGTCGTCTACAACATCGCCCCGCAGCTCATCCCCACCCTGTACGAGCTGCGTGCCAGCGCCGTCGGCCGTGAGAACCGCTTCGCGGTCGTCGTCGACCCCCGCTCCGGCCCCTTCTTCAACGAGCTCGGCGAGGTCATCGCGCAGCTGCGCCGCGCGGACCTGCGCCTGCGGGTCCTGTTCCTCACGGCCGACGAGTCCACCCTCGTGCGCCGCTTCGACTCCGTGCGCCGCCCCCACCCGCTCCAGGGCGAGGAGGGCGTGCTCGAGGGCATCCGCCGCGAGCGCGAGATGCTCGCCCCCTACCGGCGCCTCGCCGACCAGGTCATCGACACTTCGCCGCTGAACGTCCACCAGCTGACGATGAAGATGCGCACCCTCTTCGGCACCAGCGAGGAGCAGCGCCTCACCGTCACCATGCTGTCCTTCGGCTTCAAGTACGGCATCCCGCTGGAGGCCGACCACGTCAGCGACGTGCGCTTCATCCCGAACCCGTACTGGGTGCCCGAGCTGCGCCCCAAGCGCGGCACCGACGCCGAGGTCTCCGAGTTCGTGCTCGGCGACGCCAACGCCGCCGAGTTCGTCGAGAAGTACCTCGAGATGATCCACCCCGTGCTGCGCGGCTACAGCGCCGAGAACAAGCACTTCACCACCCTCGCAATAGGCTGCACGGGCGGCAAGCACCGCTCCGTCGCCGTCGCCGAGCACATCGGGGACGAGCTGCGCAGCGCCGGCCACGCCGTGCGGATCCGCCACCGCGACCTGGGGCGCGAATGAGCATCGCCCCCCGAGGTCCCCGCCACCGCCTGCGCAGCACCGACCGCTCCGCGACCGCCCGCCGCGGCGGCCGCGAGGCCCCGCAGCGCCCGGTCCGCGTCGTCGCCCTCGGCGGCGGGCACGGCCTGGCCGCGAACCTGCGCGCGCTGCGCCTGCTGACCGACGACATCACCGCCGTGGTCACCGTCGCCGACAACGGCGGCTCCTCCGGCCGCATCCGCACCGAGATGCCCGTGCTGCCGCCCGGCGACCTCCGCATGGCCCTGGCCGCCCTGTGCGAGGACTCCGAATGGGGCTCGATCTGGGGCGATGTCATCCAGCACCGCTTCGCCACCGACGGCGACCTCGACGGCCATGCGCTCGGCAACCTCATGATCGTCGCGCTCTGGCAGATCCTCGACGACCCCATCGAGGGCCTTGACCAGATGGCCGAGCTGCTCGGCGCACGCGGGCGCGTGCTGCCGATGGCGCTGGACCCGCTGGACATCGAGGCGCGGGTGCGATCGGCCGACGGGACGGTGCGCACCGTGTCCGGTCAGTACGAGGTCGCCACCGCCGAGGGCCGCGTCGAGGACGTGCACCTGATCCCGCCCCGCCCGCGCGTGCCCCAGGAGGTGCTGGACGCCCTGGCGCAGGCCGACTGGATCATCGTCGGCCCCGGCTCCTGGTACACCTCCGTGCTGCCGCACCTGATGATCCCCGAGATCGCCGAGGCGATCGCGAAGAGCCCCGCCCACCGCTGCATCACCACGAACCTCTCGGTCGGCTCGCAGGAGGCCGAGGGGATGACGAGCCTGGACATGCTCGAGGTGCTGCTGGGGCGGGCGGAGAACTGCCGCTTCGACGCGCTGCTGGCCGATCCGACCACCCTGGACGACGCCCTGGACCTCGCCGAGGCGTTGCAGGCCCGGGGGATACGCACCCTGCTGCGCCAGGTCAGCGTGGGCGACGGCACTCCGCGGCACGACCCCGTGCGCCTCGCCGCCGCCTATCGTGACCTGTTCGACGACCTTTACGGCGACGTGGAGCCCGAGGCTCCGACCACGACCACCCAGGAGGACTCGCATGGCGCTCACGGGTGAGGCGAAGGAGGAGCTGAGCCACCTCGAGGTGACCCGCCCCTCCGCCCGCAAGGCGGAGGCCGCGGCGATGCTGCGCTTCGCCGGGGGACTGCACCTGGTGGCCGGGCGCGTGGTGGTCGAGGCGGAGCTGGACTCCGCCGCCGTCGCGCGCCGACTGCACGGCATCATCGCCGACATGTACGGGCACCGCGCCGACCTGGCCGTGCTCGCCCCCTCCGGCATCCGCCGCACCACCCGCTACATCGTGCGGGTGGATCGCGAGGGCGGGATGCTCGCCCGCCAGACGGGCCTGCTCGATGCCCGCGGCCGTCCCGTGCGCGGGATGCCCCCCTTCGTGGTCGGCGGGGCGCTCGTGGACGCCGAGGCCGCCTGGCGCGGCGCCTTCCTCGCCCGCGGCACCCTCACCGAGCCCGGGCGCTCCAGCGCGCTCGAGCTGTCCTGCCCCGGCCCCGAGGTGGCACTGGCGATGGTGGGTGCGGCCCGCCGGCTCGGCGTCGCCTCCAAGGCGCGCGAGGCCCGCGGCGCGGACCGTGTGGTGCTGCGCGACGGCGATGCGATCTCCGCGCTGCTCTCCCGCATGGGCGCCCACGAGACCGTGAAGGCGTGGGAGGAGCGCCGCACCACCCGCGAGGTCAAGGCCACCGCGCACCGGCTGGCGAACTTCGACGACGCGAACCTGCGCCGCTCCGCGCGGGCCGCGGTCGCCGCTGGGCAGCGCGTCCAGCGCGCGATGGAGATCCTCGGCGACGACGTCCCCGAGCATCTGCAGGCCGCCGGTCGGCTCCGTCTGGAGCACCGTCAGGCGAGCCTCGAGGAGCTCGGACGGCTCGCGGATCCGCCGCTGACCAAGGACGCCGTCGCAGGTCGGATCCGTCGGCTCCTGGCCACGGCCGACAAGCGCGCGGAGGAGCTCGGGATCCCCGGGACCGACCACGGAGTGGACGAGGACCAACTACCCGCGTCACCCGACGCCGGACGTTGATACCATCGTCACGGTCGTCGGTCACATCCGGCGCCGCCCGAGCGTACGACGGCGTGCGCGCCAAGTGTCAGTACTCGAACTTCGCAGACATCTGCGGATCTAGGAGGAACCCTTGACCGTCAAGGTTGGTATCAACGGATTCGGCCGCATCGGCCGCAACTTCCTGCGCGCCGCTCTCGAGCAGAACGCCGACATCGAGATCGTCGGTGTGAACGACCTCACCGACAACGCGGCCCTCGCGAACCTCATCAAGTACGACTCCATCGGCGGCGTCCTGCCCGTCGAGGTGTCCTACGACGAGAACTCCATCACCGTCGGTGACAACACCTTCCGCGCGTTCGCCGAGCGCGACCCGAAGAACATCCCGTGGGGCGAGATCGGCGCGGACATCGTCGTCGAGTCCACCGGCATCTTCACCGACGCCGAGAAGGCCAAGGCCCACATCGAGGCCGGCGCCAAGAAGGTCATCATCTCCGCTCCGGCGAAGAACGAGGACGGCACCTTCGTGATCGGTGTGAACGAGGGCGACTACGACCCCGAGAAGCACCACATCATCTCCAACGCGTCCTGCACCACCAACAGCCTCGCCCCCGTGGCCAAGGTGCTCAACGACGAGTTCGGCATCGTCAAGGGCCTGATGACCACCATCCACGCCTACACGTCGGACCAGGTGCTCCAGGACGGCCCGCACCGCGACCCGCGTCGTGCCCGCGCCGCCGCCCTGAACATCGTCCCCACCACCACCGGTGCGGCCAAGGCCGTGGCGCTGGTGCTGCCCAAGCTGAAGGGCAAGCTGGACGGCTACTCGCTGCGCGTTCCGGTCCCCACCGGCTCGATCACCGACCTCACCTTCGAGGCGTCCCGCGAGGTGACCATCGAGGAGATCAACGCCGCGGTGAAGAAGGCCGCCGAGGGCCCGCTCAAGGGTGTTCTGCGCTACACCGAGGACCCGATCGTCTCGAAGGACATCGAGGGCGACCCGC
This sequence comes from Brachybacterium aquaticum, assembly GCF_014204755.1. Taxonomy (NCBI): domain Bacteria; kingdom Bacillati; phylum Actinomycetota; class Actinomycetes; order Micrococcales; family Dermabacteraceae; genus Brachybacterium; species Brachybacterium aquaticum. The sequence continues at coordinate 1,500,698 of NZ_JACHLZ010000001.1, read as the reverse complement.
ACTCCTCGATCTTCGACTCGCAGCTCACCAAGGTGAACGGCAACCTGGTCAAGGTCTTCGCCTGGTACGACAACGAGTGGGGCTTCTCGAACCGCATGGTGGAGCTCTCGCTCCTCGTGGGCAAGTCCCTCTGATCCTCCCGTCGTCGCCCTGACGACCAGGACAGTCCCGGAGCCCGCCGGTCACCACCCCGAGGGGTCGGAGATCGGCGGGCTCCGCTCGTCCCCCGTCCCGACGCGCCGCTCCAGCGGGCGTCGGCCGCATCCTGAAGGAGCACCACTGTGCTGAAGACCATCGACTCGCTCGGGGAGCTGCGCGGCAAGCGCGTGCTGGTCCGTGCCGATCTCAACGTGCCGCTGGACGGCACCACCATCACCGACGACGGCCGCATCCGCGCCGCGCTGCCCACCCTCACCCGCCTCGTCGAGGCCGGGGCCCGGGTCGCGGTGATCTCCCACCTCGGCCGCCCCAAGGGCGCGCCGGAGGAGAAGTACTCCCTGCGCCCCGTCGTCGGCCGCCTCGGCGAGCTGCTGGGCCAGGACGTCGCCTTCGCGACCGACACCGTCGGCTCCTCCGCGCAGGAGACCGTCGCCGGACTCGCCGACGGCCAGGTCGCCGTGCTCGAGAACCTGCGCTTCAACCCGGGCGAGACCGCGAAGACCGACGAGGAGCGCCTCGCCTTCGCGCAGGAGCTCGCCGCGCTCGGCGACGCCTTCGTCTCCGACGGCTTCGGCGTCGTCCACCGCAAGCAGGCCTCCGTCTACGAGCTCGCCACGCTGCTGCCCGCGGCCGCCGGCGAGCTGGTGCTGCGCGAGGTCGAGTCGCTGCGCAAGGTGACCGACGAGCCCGAGCGCCCCTTCGTGGTGGTCCTCGGCGGCGCGAAGGTCGCCGACAAGCTCGGCGTCATCGACTCGCTGCTCGGCAAGGCCGACCGCATCCTCATCGGTGGCGGCATGGCCTACACCTTCCAGAAGGCGCTCGGCCACGAGGTCGGCCAGTCGCTGCTGGACGAGAGCAAGCTCGACGTGGTCACCGAGTACATGGAGCGCGCGAAGGCCAACGGCGTGGAGCTCGTGCTCCCCGTCGACACCGTCGTGGCCCCCGAGTTCTCGGCCGACGCCGCCCCGACCACCGTCGCGGTGGATCAGATCCCCGCCGACCAGGAGGGCATGGACATAGGCCCGGAGACCTCGAAGCTCTTCGGCGAGAAGATCTCCGACGCCGCGACCGTGTTCTGGAACGGCCCCATGGGCGTGTTCGAGTTCCCGACCTTCGCCGCCGGCACCACCGCCGTCGCCGAGGTGCTCTCCAAGGCTCCGGGCTACACCGTCGTGGGCGGCGGCGACTCCGCCGCGGCCGTGCGCAACCTGGGCTTCGACGAGAGCCTGTTCGACCACATCTCCACCGGCGGCGGCGCTTCCCTCGAGCTCATCGAGGGCAAGGAGCTGCCCGGAATCTCGATCCTCGAGGAGGACGCCAAGTGACCACCCGCACCCCGCTCATGGCGGGCAACTGGAAGATGAACCTCGACTGGAAGCAGGCCCTCGCCCTCGTCGAGGAGCTCGGCGAGCAGCTGAAGTCGGTCGACACCACCAAGGTCGAGACCGTCGTGCTGCCGCCCTTCGTGGACCTGCGCACCGTCCAGGTCGCTGTCGACGCGGGCAAGCTGCCCATCGCCTACGGCGCCCAGGACATCTCCGAGCACGAGTCAGGTGCCTACACCGGCGAGGTCTCCGGCGCGATGCTCAAGGCCCTCGGCGCGACCTACGTCGCCGTCGGCCACTCCGAGCGCCGCCAGTACCACGGCGAGGACGAAAAGGTCACGAACGCCAAGGTGAAGGCCGCCTTCGCCTCCGGTCTCGTCCCGATCCTCTGCGTCGGCGAGCCGCTCGAGGAGCGCCAGGCCGGCAAGCACGTCGAGTACACCCTCGCCCAGCTCGAGGGCGGCATCGAGGGCCTCACCGCCGAGCAGGCGAAGACGATCGTCATCGCCTACGAGCCCGTGTGGGCCATCGGCACCGGCGAGGTCGCCACGCCCGACGACGCCCAGGAGGTGTGCGCCGCGATCCGCGACGCGCTGCGGGCCCTGCACGGCGACGAGGTCGCCGACGCGGTGCGCGTCCTCTACGGCGGCAGCGTGAAGTCCTCCAACGTCGCCGAGCTCATGGAGCGCGCCGACGTGGACGGCGCCCTCGTGGGCGGCGCCTCGCTGAAGGCCGAGGAGTTCGCCAAGATCGCGGGTTTCCAGGGCTGAGCGACGTACGACGTACTGCGAGGTACGAGCGGTAGGAGCTCAGCCGAAAGGCAGAGTCTGAGCTGCTCCGCGTGACCTCTGCTGAGGCATGCGCCTCGCCACACGGGCCGGACCCCGACAGGGTCCGGCCCGTGCCGTATGCTGGATCGGTCCGACCGTCTCCGTGGAAGGCTGCCCCTGACGTGGATCTCCCTCTTCTGAAGCTCATCCTTCAGATCCTGCTGGCCGTGCTCGGCCTGATCACGATCATGCTCGTGCTCCTGCACAAGGGTCGCGGCGGTGGCCTGTCGGACATGTTCGGCGGCGGCGTGTCCTCCTCCGCGAGCGCTTCGGGCGTGGCGGAGCGGAACCTGAACCGCCTCACCGTCACCATGGCGGTGCTCTGGGGCGCGTCCGCCGTGGGCCTGGGGATCATCGAGCGCTTCCTCTGATCCCTCGCCGGCGCTCCAGACGCCGACCGAGAAGACTTCTGCAGCGGGCCGTTCCTCCGGGGACGGCCCGCTTCGCATGTGCACGTCGGCCGCGCGCACGCCAGCGGGCCTCGCATGCCCCACGATGCCTGAGTCGTCGCCACTTCCCGGGCAGGGTGCTTCAGGCGTCGCTAAGACACATCGGTGGCGACGCGTCAGGCACCGTGCCCCCGCAGTGGCGACGCGTCAGGCACCGTGCCCCCGCAGTGGCGACGCGTCAGGCACCGTGGCCCCGGCACAGCGACGCGTGAGGCACCGTGCCCCCGGCACAGCGACGCGTCGGGCACCGTGCCCCCGGCACAGCGACGCGTGAGGCACCGTGGTCTCGCAGTTGCGACGCGTCAAGCACCGTGCCCCCACCATGGCGACGCGTGAGGCCACCGCGCCACCGCATGTACGGAGGGCCGGCCACCTTGCGGTGACCGGCCCTCCGTGCAGCTGCTGTGCGAGCCCGAGCGAGATGACCTCACACGAGCTTCACCCAGACGTCACTCCGCGGTGCGTCCCGCGGCGGCCTGGTCGAGGAACCAGGTGGTGGACTCGAGGCCGCGCACCGCCGAGGCGGGCACCGCCCACGGGTCGATGCCCTCGTGGGCCCGCTTCACCGCGTCGGCCTTCTCGGCGCCCGCGACGAGCAGCGCCACGTGGCGTGCCGAGTTGAGCACCGGCCAGGTGAGCGAGATCCGCTCGGCCGGGGGCTTCGGCGAATTGGTCACCGCCACGGCGCTGGCGCGGACCTGGTTCTGGTCGGGGTGCTCGGGGAACAGCGAGGCGATGTGGCCGTCCGGTCCCATGCCCAGCATCAGCACGTCGAAGAACGCCTGACCGCGGGTGTGGAACGGGGCGTCGCCGCCCATCTGGTCGAGCTGCTGGCCGTACCAGGCGGCAGCGTCCTCGAGCGACATGCCGTCCGAGGGGGAGGGCATGTGGTGCACGTTGCGAGCGGGCAGGCCCTTCTCGCGCAGCACGTCCAGGAACGAGGCGCTCACGCCCGCGTCGTTGCGCTCGTCGGAGCCGTGCTCGACGAAGCGCTCGTCGCCCCACCAGAGGTGCAGTCGGGTGACGTCCACGCCGGCCTTCTCGAACGCTGCGGGCAGCGCGGCGGCGGTGAGGGTGCCGACGGTGCCGCCGGTGAGCACGAGGTGCGCGTGGTCGCGCTGCTCGATCGCGTCGGCCAGCTGCTCCGCGGCCGCGGAGGCGGCGGCCTGGGCGACCGCGTCGGCGTCGGCGACCACCAGGTCGGCGGGCTCGGGCTTGCCGGTGGCGAAGGTGCCGGTGTCCCCGATGGAGGAGAACGCGGCGCCGAGCACCTCGCCGTAGACCTCATCGGGGTCCAGGCGGCGCAGCTCCTCGGTGACCAGCTCGGCGAGGGTGCGGCGCGGCATGGTCACGTGCTGGCCGGAGTCGTCACCGGGCAGCTTCATGATGATCGAGTCGTCGCTAATGCGGGTCAGCTCGATGGTGCCGTCCTCGCGGACCAGGCGCACGGAGTGCACGCCCGCGAACTCGGGGTTGCCCTCGGGCGGCGGGAGGATCTCCGCCTCGACGCCCAGGGTGTGCTCGAGCCAGGTGGCCATGAGCAGCACGGAGGGGTTGCCCTCGGTGCCCGAGACCTCGACCTTGGTGGGGATCGAGACCGGCGGCACCTCGAAGGCGCTCGCGACGAGACCGCGCCAGCGGGTCAGCCGCGCCCACGCGAAGTCGGAGTCGCCGGAGGCGTAGCCGCGGCGGAGGCGCTTCAGGGTGCCGAGCGGATCCGTGCAGGCGGCCGAGTCGGTGATGCGGCGCTGGGACATGGAGCCGAGCACGTCGTAAACGGGGGAGGACGGGGCGTTCTCCGGCCACCAGGTGACGATCGGCGCGTCCGGCAGGAGCAGCGCCATCACCAGGGTGTCCAGCGACCAGGTGACGCTGCCGCGGGCCTTGAGGATGACGATCTCGCCGGCGCCGGCGTCGCGGCCGACGCGGATCTCCGCGTCGAGCCCCGAGGTCTCGGCCTCCGGGTCGGTGTCGACCACGAGCACACGGGCGGGGTGCTCGTGGCTGGCGGCGATGGCCGCGTCGAGCACCTCCTCGATGTCCCCGGTGGCGATGATGATCAGGGTCAGCACGCGACCGATCGTGTTCTCGCCGAAGGTCTCCCGCATCTCGGTCATGGTCTTGTCGACCGCCGACGCGGTGGTGTCGTTGAGGGTGGTGATCACGGTCGCCTCCAGGTACGCCCGTCACGGGCGAGCATCTCGTGTGCGGTGTCCGGGCCCCAGGTGCCCGGACGGTACGGCGCGGGGTCGAGGTTCTCGGCCCAGAACTCGGTGATGGGGTCGAGGATCTTCCAGGAGAGCTCGACCTCCTTCTGGCGCGGGAACAGCGGCGGGTCGCCCAGCAGCATGTCCAGGATGAGGCGCTCGTACGCCTCGGGGGACTCCTCGGTGAAGTTCATGCCGTAGGCGAAGTCCATGGTCACGTCGCGCACCTCCATCTGGGTGCCGGGGACCTTGGAGCCGAAGCGCATGGTGACGCCCTCGTCCGGCTGGACGCGGATCACGATGGCGTTCTGGCCGAGGTCCGCGGTGTCCGTGGAGCGGAAGGGCAGGAACGGGGCGCGCTTGAACACGACCGCGATCTCGGTGACGCGGCGTCCCAGGCGCTTGCCGGCGCGCAGGTAGAAGGGCACGCCCGCCCAGCGACGGGTGGCGATGTCCAGGCGCATGGCCGCGAAGGTCTCGGTGGTGGAGTCGGCGGGGATGCCGTCCTCCTCGAGGTACGGGCGCACCTCCTGGCCACCCTGCCAGCCGCCCACGTACTGGCCGCGCGCGGTGTGCGCGGCGAGGTCCTCGGGCAGCTCGACGGCGGCGAGCACCTTCTCCTTCTCGGCGCGAAGGTCCGAGGCGCGGAAGGAGACGGGCTCCTCCATCGCGGTCAGGGCCAGCAGCTGCAGGAGGTGGTTCTGGATGACGTCGCGAGCGGTGCCGATGCCGTCGTAGTAGCCGGCACGCGAGCCGATGCCGATGTCCTCGGCCATCGTGATCTGCACGTGGTCGACATAGCTGGCGTTCCAGATCGGCTCGAACAGCTGGTTCGAGAACCGCAGCGCCATGATGTTCTGGACGGTCTCCTTGCCCAGGTAGTGGTCGATGCGGAAGACGTCCTCGGGACGGAACGCCTTCTCGACCACGTCGTTGAGCTCGCGCGCGGAGGCGAGGTCGTGGCCGAAGGGCTTCTCGATGACCACGCGGCGCCAGGAGCCGTCGGCCGGGGTGTTCAGGCCCGAGTTCGCGAGCTGTCCGCAGACCTGCGGGAAGGCGTCCGGCGGGATGGAGAGGTAGAAGGCGTGGTTGCCGCCGGTGCCGCGGGTGCGGTCCAGCTCGCCGACGACCTCGGTGAGCCGCTCGAAGGCGGCGGTGTCGTCGAAGGTGCCGGTGACGAAGCGGAGGCCGCCGCGCAGCTGCTCGAAGACGCTCTCGTCGAAGCCGGTGCGGGAGTGCTCGGAGACGGACTTCTTGACGTAGTCGGCGAAGTCGTCGTCGGACCAGTCGCGTCGGCCGTAGCCGACCAGGCCGAAGCTGGGCGGGAGCAGGCCGCGGTGGGTGAGGTCGTAGATCGCGGGCAGGAGCTTCTTGCGCGCGAGGTCTCCGGTGACGCCGAACATCACCATGGAGCTGGGGCCGGCGATCAGCGGGAGCCGGCGGTCGCGGGGGTCGCGGAGCGGGTTGGCTCCGTCGGCCGCGAGGAGGGTGGGGGAGTCGGTCACGATCGTCCTTTCTCGGACACGGGACGGCCGGAGCACGGCCCCTCACAGGGGCTGGGCCGTGCTCGTCCGGGGGATCAGGCGCGGGCGGCCTCGACGGAGGCGGAGACGGTCTCGATGAGCTCGTTCCAGGCCTTCTCGAACTTCTCGACGCCCTCGCGCTCGAGGACGGCGAACACGTCGGCGAGGTCCACACCGGCGTCGGCGACGGAGGCGAGGACCTGCTCGCCGGTCTTCGCGGACTCGGCCGACAGCGCCGCGGCGGGCGCGGAGTGGTCGGCGGCGGCCTCGAGGGTCTTCTCGGGCATGGTGTTCACGGTCGGGTCGGCGATGAGGTTGTCCACGTACAGGGTGTCCGAGTAGTCGGGGTTCTTCACACCGGTGGACGCCCACAGCGCGCGCTGCACGTTGGCGCCCTTGGCCTTGAGGGCCTCGAAGCGCTCGGAGCCGAAGGCCTCGAGGTACTCGCCGAAGGCGGCCTGGGCGTTGGCGACGCCCGCCTTGCCCTTCAGGTCGACCGCGGCGCCACCGATCGCGTCCAGGCGCGCATCGATCTCGGTGTCCACGCGGGAGACGAAGAACGAGGCGACGGAGTGGATGGTGGAGAGGTCCTTGCCGGCCTCGGCGGCCTGCTCGAGGCCGGTGAGGTAGGCGTCGATGACGGCCTGGTAGCGCTCGACGGAGAAGATCAGGGTGACGTTGACGCTGATGCCCTCGGCGATGACCGCGGTGATGGCCGGCAGCCCCTCCTCGGTGGCGGGGATCTTGATCATGACGTTCTCGCGGCCGACGACCTCGTGGAGGTGCTTGGCCTGCTCGATGGTCTTCTCGGTCTCGTGGGCCAGACGCGGATCGACCTCGATGGAGACGCGGCCGTCGTAGCCGCCGGTGGCGGAGTAGACGTCCTTCAGCAGGTCGGAGGCGTTACGCACGTCATCGGTGGTGAGCACCTCGATGACCGCGTCGACGTCCTTGCCTTCGCCGGCGAGGCGGGCGATGTCGGCGTCGTACTCGTCCGAGCCGGAGATCGCGGCCTGGAAGATGGAGGGGTTCGTGGTCACGCCCACGATGTTGCGGGTGGCGAGCAGCTCGGCGAGGTTGCCGGTCTCCAGCCGCTTGCGGGAGAGGTCATCGAGCCAGATCGAGACGCCGGCGTCGGAGAGGGCCTGGGTGGAGGAGTTCTGCGTCATGACGTTCCTTCCGGGCGCACCGCGCCCTGGGTCGCATTGCTGTCGTGGAGTCGAACGGATGCGGGGGAGATCCGTTTCCGACCTGTGGCGCACGGAACGCCGCGGTCGGAAGGGCCGGTCGGCGGGGATCGTCGGCCGACGGGGGAGGGGGAGAGCGGCGGGGGCAGGACCAGGAGGCCCCGCCCCCGCAGGTGATCAGGCGCCGGCGGAGGCCAGCGACTCCTTGGCGGCCTCGACGACCGCCTCGGCGGTGAAGCCGTACTCGCGGAACAGCGTCTTCGCATCGGCGGAGGCGCCGTAGTGCTCGAGCGACACAGCCTTGCCGTGGGCGCCGAGGAAGCGGTACCACGGCATGGCGATGCCGGCCTCGACGGTCACGCGGGCGGTGACCGACGAGGGGAGCACCGACTCCTTGTACTCGTCGTCCTGCTCGTCGAACCACTCGACCGACGGCATGGACACCAGGCGGGTCGGGGTGCCCTCGGCCTCGAGCTGCTTCTGCGCTTCGGCGGCGTACTGCACCTCGGAGCCGGTGGCGATGAGGATGACCTTCGGCTGGCCGTCGGAGGCGTCCTTCATGACGTAGCCGCCCTTGACGAGGTTCTCCGCACCCGCGTACTCGGTGCGGTCGAAGGTGGGCAGCGCCTGGCGGGAGAGGATCAGGCCGACGGGGCCGTTGTCCCGCTCGAGCAGGGCCTTCCACGCCTGGGAGGTCTCGTTGGCGTCCGCCGGGCGCACGATCGACAGGTTCGGGATCGCGCGGTAGGCGGCCAGGTGCTCGACCGGCTGGTGGGTCGGGCCGTCCTCGCCGAGGCCGATGGAGTCGTGGGTCCACACGTAGGTGGCCGGGGTCTTCATCAGCGAGGCGAGGCGCACGGCGCCGCGCATGTAGTCCGCGAACTGGAAGAAGGTGCCGCCGTAGGGGCGGGTGAGCCCGTGCAGGGAGATGCCCGACAGGATCGAGCCCATGGCGTGCTCGCGGATGCCGAAGTGGAGGGTGCGGCCGTACACGTCACCGGCGAACTCCTCGGTGGAGAGCTCGGCGGGGAGGAAGGACGGCTCGCCCTTCATGGTGGTGTTGTTGGAGCCGGCGAGGTCGGCGGAGCCGCCCCACAGCTCGGGCATGACCGCGGCGAGCTCGCCGAGAACCTTGCCGGAGGCGGCGCGGGTGGCGACGCCCTTCTCGTCGGCCTCGAAGGTCGGGAACGCCTCGGCGAAGCCCTCGGGCAGCTCGCGGGCGACCAGACGGTCCAGGAGCTGCGCGCGCTCGGGGTTGGCGGAGCGCCAGGCCTCGTAGCCCTTGTCCCACTCGGCCTTCGCCTCGACGGCGCGGTCCGCGAGGGCGCGGGTGTGGGCCAGCACGTCCTCGTCGACCTGGAAGGTCTGCTCGGGGTCGAAGCCGACGGCCTTCTTCAGACCGGCCACGCCCTCGGTGCCGAGCTTGGCGCCGTGCACGGAGTGCTTGCCGGCGAGCTCGGGGATCGGCCAGCCGATCACGGTGCGCAGACGGATGAAGGTGGGCTTGTCGGTGACCTTCTGGCCCTCGAGGATCGCGTCCTTGAGCGCCGCGACGTCCTCGACGTACTCGGTGCCGCCGTTGGTCCAGTCCACGGTGCGCACGTCCCAGCCGTAGGCCTCGTAGCGCGCGGCGGTGTCCTCGGTGAAGGCGATGGAGGTGCCGCCCTCGATGGAGATCTCGTTGTCGTCCCAGATGACGATGAGGCTGCCCAGCTGCTGAGTGCCCGCGAGGGAGCTGGCCTCGGAGGAGACGCCCTCCTCGAGGTCGCCGTCGGAGGCGATCACGTAGGTGAAGTGGTCGAAGGGGCTCTCGCCGGGCGCCGCGTCGGGATCGAGCAGGCCGCGCTCGCGGCGCTGCGCCATGGCGAAGCCGACCGCGGAGGAGATGCCCTGGCCGAGGGGGCCGGTGGTGATCTCCACGCCCTCGGTGTGGAAGTTCTCGGGGTGGCCCGGGGTCTTCGAGCCCCACGTGCGCAGCTCCTCGATGTCCTTCTTCTCGAGGCCGAAGCCGCCGAGGAAGAGCTGGATGTACTGGGTCAGGCTCGAGTGGCCCGCGGAGAGGACGAAGCGGTCGCGGCCCAGCCACTGGTGATCCTTGGGATCGTGGCGCATCACGTCCTGGTAGAGCAGGTACGCGGCCGGGGCGAGGCTCACCGCGGTGCCGGGGTGGCCGTTGCCGACCTTCTCGACGGCGTCGGCGGCCAGGACGCGGACGGTGTCGACCGCCCGCTTGTCCAGCTCGGTCCAGCCCTCGGGGGCCTTGAAGTTCTCCGTCATGTCGAATACATCCTTTCGCCGGTTCGCGGCCTCTGCGGCCGCAGGAAAGACAGGCCCCGCATCGCGCCTCCCGGGGGAGACGGCGCCGAGCGCGCACCGCGACCGTCGCGGCGCGCGGTGGGGCACGGTCCCGTATGCGGGGCGACGGGCCCTACCTTAGTGCGGCTGGGGGACCCCCGGGGCCTTCGACCCCCCTGTTGCCGTGCCTGGCGGTGCCGTGCGTCACCCCTGTCCGCTCCCCGCGAACGGGACCTTCGCCTAGACTGTGGCGGTTCGTGCGGCCCGGTGCCGCGACCTCAGGAAGGATGGTGGGCGGTGACCGCCACCCAGGGAGCCTCGCTCCGGGACGCCGGCCAGGACGGCGGCCGCCCCGCGCGGTCCGTGCGCTCTACGCTGCGCGCGTACGTCGCGCTGACCAAGCCGCGCATCATCGAGCTGCTGCTCATCACGACCATCCCCACGATGTTTCTGGCCGCCGGGGGATTCCCCTCGCTCGGGCTGATCCTCGCCACCATGATCGGCGGCTACCTCGCCGCCGGCGGCGCGAACACGCTGAACATGTACCTCGAGCGCGACATCGACGCGAAGATGAAGCGCACGAAGAACCGGCCCCTGGTCACCGGGGCGGTCACGCCGCGCGCCGCGCTGATCTTCGGCATCACCCTCTCGAGCGTCTCCGCGCTGTGGCTGGGTCTGCTGGTGAACTGGATGTCCGCCGCCCTCGCGGTCGGCGCGATCCTGCTCTACGTCGTCTTCTACACGATGATCCTGAAGCGCCGCACCAGCCAGAACATCGTCTGGGGCGGGGTCGCCGGGTGCATGCCCGTGCTGATCGGCTGGTCCTCGGTGACCGGCACCGTGTCCTGGACCGCCGTGCTGCTGTTCCTGGTGATCTTCTTCTGGACCCCGCCGCACTACTGGCCGCTCGCCGAGAAGTTCTCCAAGGACTACGCCGCCGCCGGGGTGCCGATGCTGCCGGTGGTCTCCTCGCGGTCGAACGTGGCGGGCCAGATGATCATGCACACGGCGCTCATGATCGCTGCGAGCCTCGCGATCATCCCGCTCGGGGAGACCGGCTGGGTGTACGGGATCGCCGCCGTGGGCGCCGGCGCCTGGTTCGGCTACCTGGTGATCCGCTACGCCCTGCGCGTGCACAAGGGCCTGACCGGGAAGGCGCTCGCGCCGATGACGGTCTTCCACGGCTCGATCACCTACCTGACGGTCCTGTTCGTCGCGCTCGCGATCGACCCCTTCGTCACCCTCTGACCTCGTGACGGTCCCGGCCGACGAGGGGGCACCGGCCGACGGCGGCCTGCGGCCCGGCGACCGGCGCCTGCTCGAGCAGTACCTCGGTCACCTGCGCGTGGAGCGGGGCCTCTCGGACAACACCCTCGCCGCCTACTCCCGCGACCTGCGCCGCTACCTGCGCGATCTCGCGCAGCGCGACCTCGAGGCCACCGCGGTGGACCCCTCCGACCTGGGGGAGTGGCTGCAGGCCCTGCGCACCGGGGCCGACGGGGGCAGCGCCCTCTCGGCCGCCTCCGCCGCCCGCTCCCTCGCCGCGGTGCGGGGGCTGCACTCCTTCCTCGACGCCGAGCGCGCCTCCACCACCGGCGACCCCTCCCGTCTCGTGCCGAGCCCCTCCCTGCCCCATCGGCTGCCGCACCCGCTCTCCCTCGACCAGGTCGAGGCGCTGCTGGAGGCGGCGGGCCGGCCGGGCACCGGCCGGGAGGCGACCGAGCGGTCCCTGCGCGACCGGGCGCTCGTGGAGATCCTGTACGGCCTCGGCGCCCGGATCTCCGAGGCGACCGGTCTGGACCTCGACGACGTGGATGCGCGGGAGCGCTCCGCCGTGCTGCGCGGCAAGGGCGACAAGCACCGCGTGGTCCCCGTCGGCCGCTATGCCCTCGAGGCGCTCGGCGCCTACCTCACCCGCGGCCGACCGGCGCTCGCGGCCCACGGCACCGGGACCCCGGCGATCTTCCTCGGCTCCCGCGGCACCCGGCTCACCCGCCAGGCGGCCTGGCAGATCGTCCAGCGCGCCGCCCGCGACGCGGGGCTCGAGGACCTTCCGCAGCCCATCAGCCCCCACACCCTGCGCCACTCCTACGCCACGCACCTCCTGCACGGCGGTGCGGACGTGCGCAGCGTCCAGGAGCTGCTCGGCCACGCCTCGGTCACCACCACGCAGCTGTACACGCAGGTGACGGTCGACTCCCTGCGCGAGACCCATGCCGCGGCCCACCCCCGCGCCCGGAAGGGGGCTTAGACTTGGGCGGCACGAAGCCCCCGCCCGGCCCCGCCCGACGGGGGCGCCCCGCGGCCGATGGCAGCGCACAGGCGCAGCCGTCGCTGCCCGGACTGGGACCGGAGCATCTCCGCGCCCCGCAGGCTGAGCCGCGCACCCGCACCAGACCACGACGCCGACGACAGGAACACTCCGTGAGCCCGACCTCCCCCCAGCAGCTGGACATCGACCTCGGCCCCACCGGCCGACCGATGCCGGAGCTCCCGGAGCCGGCCCCGCTCGACTCCCACGGCCCCGCGCGGATCATCTCGATGGTCAACCAGAAGGGCGGCGTCGGGAAGACCACCAGCGTCATCAACCTCGGCGCGGCCCTCGCCGAGCTGGGCCGCAAGGTGCTGCTGGTGGACCTCGACCCCCAGGGTGCCCTCAGCGCCGGCACCGGCGTGAACCCCTACGACCTCGACGTCACCGTCTACAACCTGCTCATGGAGCGCGGTCATGACGTGCGCGAGGTGATCCAGGAGACCGACACCGAGAACCTCGACGTGCTCCCGGCGAACATCGACCTCTCCGCCGCGGAGGTCACCCTCGTCAACGAGGTGGCCCGAGAGATGGCGCTCGCCCGCGTGCTGCGCCCCGTCGCCGACGACTACGACGTCATCATCATCGACTGCCAGCCCTCGCTCGGCCTGCTCACCGTCAATGCCCTCGCGGCCAGCCACGGCGTGATCATCCCGCTGGAAGCCGAGTACTTTGCGCTGCGCGGTGTGGCCCTGCTGGTGGAGACCATCGAGAAGGTCCAGGACCGCATCAACCCGCGCCTGGAGCTCGACGGCATCCTCATCACCATGTTCGATCCGCGCACCCTGCACGCCCGCGAGGTGTGCCAGCGCGTGGTCGAGGCGTTCCCGGACCAGGTCTTCCACACCACCATCAACCGCACGGTGAAGTTCCCCGACGCGTCCGTCGCGGCGGAGCCGATCATCTCCTTCGCCTCCTCCAACAAGGGCGCCGAGGCCTACCGGCAGCTCGCCCGGGAGCTCATCTCCCGCGGCGGCGCCGCCTGATGGCGACCGGCGGGCAGGGCGGCTCCGGGGGCAGGCGCGGCTCCGGCAGCAAGGGCAGTTCCGGCGGCAAGGCCGGCTCCGGCGGCGCCCGCTCGGGCGGCTCCCGCTCCGGCGGCGGGAAGCAGCGCCGCCGCAGCGCCTTCACCCCGCCGCGCAGCACGCGCCTGCGCGACGACGAGGGCGCGGTGCGCCCCGTCCCGACCGACGCCGACGGCGAGATGCCGGACCTGCACCGCGAGGGCGGCGAGCGGCTCCAGAAGGTGCTCGCCCAGGCCGGGTTCGGCTCCCGCCGCGCCTGCGAGGCGCTGATCGGCGCGGGCCGCGTGAAGGTCGACGGCGCCGTCGTGCTCGAGCAGGGCGTGCGCATCGACCCGTCCACCCAGGTGGTCCACGTCGACGGCCGACGCCTGCAGCTGGACACCACCAAGCTCACCGTCGCCCTGCACAAGCCCCGCCACGTCGTCTCCGCCATGAGCGACCCCGAGGGGCGGCGCGACCTCACCGAGTTCACCGCCGAGTTCCCCCAGCGGCTCTACCACGTGGGCCGGCTCGACTACGAGACCGAGGGCCTGCTGCTGCTGACGAACGACGGCGAGCTCGCCCACCGCCTCACCCACCCCTCCTTCGCGGTGGAGAAGACCTACGTGTGCCGTTTCGACGCGCCCGGCGGTCCGCCCCGCGGGCTGGTGAAGACCCTGCGCGAGGGCGTGGAGCTCGAGGACGGCCCGGCCCGCGCCGACCGCGCCCGCGTGCTCGCCCAGGATGGCCGCGAGGCCGTGGTCGAGGTGACCCTCCACGAGGGCCGCAACCGCATCGTGCGCCGCATGTTCGCCTCCCAGGGCTTCGAGCTGACAGCGCTCGTGCGCACCCGCATCGGCCCGGTGCTGCTCGGCGACCTCGCCCCCGGCGCGACCCGCGAGCTCACCCATCGCGAGCTCGGCACCCTGATGGCGGAGGTGGGACTGTGAGGGGTGGGACTGTGAGGAGCCTCGTGCCCTCCCCGGTGCGGATCATCGGCACCGGCCTGATCGGCGGCTCCCTCGGCATGGCCCTGCGCCGCGCCGGCGTGGACGTGCAGGTCGAGGACGTCTCCCCGGGCACCGCGGCCCTCGCCGTCGAGCTCGGCGTGGGGGAGCTGCCCACCACCGGCTCCCGCTCCCCGGAGCTGGTCCTGGTCGCCGCGCCCCCGGACGTCGCCGCCTCCCTCGTGGACCGTGCCCTGCGCCGCTGGCCCGACGCCCTGGTCGCGGACGTGGCGAGCGTGAAGACCACCGTCCTCGAGGGCCTGCGCCTCCTCGCCCGCGAGGAGGACCTGCCCCGCTACATCGGCGGGCATCCCATGGCCGGCCGTGAGGTCTCCGGCGTCATCGCCGCCCGCGCGGACCTCTTCCAGGGCCGCCCCTTCGTGGTCGTCCCCCACGAGAGCACCCTCCCGGACGCCGTGACGGTGCTGAAGGGACTGGCGACCGAGATCGGCTCCGTTCCGATCACCATGGACGCCGGCGCGCACGACACCGCCGTCGCCCACGTCTCCCACGTCCCCCAGGTGCTCTCGAGCCTGCTGGCGACCACCCTGCTCGAGCCCTCCGAGCAGGCGCTGGGCCTGGCCGGCCAGGGACTGCGCGACACGACGCGCATCGCCGACTCGGACCCGCGGCTGTGGGTCGAGATCCTCGGCGCCAACGCCGCCGCCGTCGGCGAGGTGCTCACCGCGGTCGCTGCCCGCCTCGAGCAGGTCCGCGAGGCGCTCACCACCCTGCAGGGCGATCCCGACCCCGGCACCGGCTCCCGCCGGGCGCTGGCCGACCTCATCGCCGAGGGCAACCGCGGCGTGCGCCGCATCCCCGGCAAGCACGGCGGCGGCACCGACGCGTTCTCCACGATCGTCGTGCTCGTCCCGGACCGTCCCGGCGAGCTCGCCCGGCTCCTCACCGAGATCGGGCAGATCGGCGTGAACCTCGAGGACCTCCGCCTCGAGCACGAGCTGGGCCGTGAGGTGGGCCTCGCGCACGTCGCCATCGACGCCACCCGTGAGGACCTGCTCACGCGAGAGCTCACGGCACGCGGCTGGAGGGTCGCCGAGGCGTGAGCGCCCCGTATCCTTCAGGGATGCACACCAGCGCGCCGCAGACCCCCGCCGAGGGCATCACGATCGCGATCGACGGCCCGGCCGGGTCCGGGAAGTCGACCGTCTCCCGCCTCGTCGCAGAGGCACTGGATGGCGGCATCCTCGACACCGGCGCGATGTACCGCGCCGTCGCCTGGTCCTGCCTCGAGGACGGCGTGGACCTCACCGACCGCGAGGCCGTGGCCCGCGTCGCCGAGGAGATCGACCTCGACCTCGGCACCGACCCTGCAGGGGCGACCGTCGTCGTCGCCGGCACCGACATCACCTCTGAGATCCGCACCCAGCGCATCTCCCAGCAGGTCTCCGCCGTCGCCACCAACACCCTGGTGCGCCCGATCCTGCAGCGCCGCCAGCGCGAGGTCCTGTTCGCCACCGCCGCCGAGCGCGGCTTCTGCGTCGCGGAGGGCCGTGACATCACCACCGTCGTCGCCCCCGACGCCCGCGTGCGCGTGCTCCTGACCGCCTCCGACGAGGAGCGCATGCGCCGTCGCGCCGCGGAGCTCGGCCTCGAGGACACCCCCGAGAACCGCGAGCTCATGGCCGACCAGGTGCTGCGCCGCGACCGCGACGACTCCGCCGTCTCCGAGTTCCTCACCGCCGCCGAGGGCGTGCACGAGGTCGACACGACGGGCCTGGAGATCGAGGACGTCGTCGAGAAGATCCTGATGCTCGTCGCGGCCGCCGAGGCCGAGGACGAGGAGGCCGAGTTCGGCCCGGCCGAGCCGGCCCTCGCAGGCCCGTCGGCCGCGTCCCCGTCGGCCGACGGGGCCGGCGCGCCCCTCGGCCTCGCGGGCGCCGAGGGCTCGGCGCCGGGGGAGGGGCCGACGGACGAGGAGATCGAGGCCGCGCTGCGCGCAGGCCTGTCCGAGTACGAGCTGGACGACGAGGACCTCGCGCTGCTGACCGGCGAGGACGGCGAGCCGCTGCTGCCCTCCGTGCAGCGCAACCTGCCGGTCGTCGCCGTGGTCGGCCGCCCGAACGTCGGCAAGTCCACCCTGGTCAACCGCATCCTCGGCCGCCGCGAGGCCGTCGTCGAGGACCGCCCGGGCGTGACCCGCGACCGCGTCTTCTACGAGGCCGAGTGGGCGGGCAAGGACTTCTGGCTGGTGGACACCGGCGGCTGGGAGGACAAGGTCCAGGGCATCGCCTACCGCGTCGCCGAGCAGGCCGAGGTCGCCGTGTCCCTGGCGGACGTGGTCATGTTCATCGTGGACGCGAACGTCGGCATCACCACCACCGACGAGCAGCTGCTCAAGGTCCTGCGCCGCGCGAACGTGCCGATCGTGCTGGTCGCCAACAAGGTCGACGACCAGCGCGGCGAGCTCGAGGCCGCGGCGCTGTGGAACCTCGGCCTCGGCGAGCCGTACCCGGTCTCCGCCCTGCACGGCCGCGGCTCCGGCGACCTGCTGGACGCCGTGGTCGCCGCGATGCCCGAGGAGGGCCGCGGCGCACCGGTCGATCACGGGCCGCGCCGGGTCGCGCTCGTCGGACGCCCGAACGTGGGCAAGTCCTCCCTCCTGAACCGTCTCGCCCGCGAGCAGCGCGTGGTCGTCGACGACGTCGCCGGGACCACCCGCGACCCGGTCGACGAGAAGATCACCCTCGGCGGCAAGGAGTGGACCTTCGTGGACACCGCCGGCATCCGCCGCCGCGTGCTGCAGTCCCAGGGCGCCGACTACTACGCGTCCCTGCGCACCCATGCCGCGCTCGAGCGCGCCGAGGTCGCGGTCGTGCTGCTGGAGGCCTCCGAGCCGATCTCCACGCAGGACCTCAAGATCATCGACATGGTGCTCGAGTCCGGGCGCGCCCTCGTGCTCGCCTTCAACAAGTGGGACCTGCTGGACGAGGAGCGCCACAAGGCCCTCGAGCGGGAGATCGAGCGGGACCTCGCGCACGTCGCCTGGGCGCCGCGCGTGAACATCTCCGCCGCCACCGGGCGTCACGCCGAGAAGCTCGTGCCCGCGCTCGAGAAGGCGCTGGAGAGCTGGGACCGCCGCGTCCCGACCGGCCGTCTGAACGCCTTCCTCGGCCAGCTCGTCGCCGCCCACCCGCACCCGCTGCGCGGCGGCAAGCAGTCGCGGATCCTGTTCGCGACCCAGGCGCGCACCCGTCCGCCGCGGTTCGTCATCTTCGCCTCCGGCTTCCTCGAGCACGGCTACCGACGCTTCATCGAGCGCCGGCTGCGCGAGGACTTCGAGTTCACCGGCTCGCCGATCGTGATCGGCGTGCGGATCCGGGAGAAGCGCCGCCGCTGATCGTCGCGCGGGAACCTGCCCGGGGGCCGACGGAAGGAGGGCCGCGGGAGACGGAGGTCGGGTGCGGCCTGTGCGCTCGGCCCCGTATCGTGGAGCCATGAGCAACCCCGGTGAGAACGGCGCCCCCTCCGAGCAGTACGGGCAGCAGAACCCCTACGGCCAGCCGCCCGCGCAGGACCCGTCCTCGCAGGCGTCCCCGTACGGGCAGCAGCCCCCGGCCCAGGATCCGTACGGGCAGAACTCGTACGGGCAGGACCCGTCCGCGCAGGCGTCGCCCTACGCTCAGCCGTCCCCGTACGGCCAGCCCTCGCCCTACGACCAGGCGTCCCCCTACGGCCAGGCCTCCCCGTACGGCCAGCCCTCGCCCTACGGTCAGGCCTCGGCCTCGGACCCGGCCGCCGAGGGCGCCGGCTGGTCGGCAGTGCCGGGCGCCGGAGCGCCGGGTGCCGACCCGTACGGCACCCAACCCCCGGCCGGCGGGCAGCCGCCCGTCGGCGGTCAGCCTCCGTACAACGGCCAGCCCCCGTACGGCGGCGGCGGTCCGGTCCCGCAGCAGCCGGGCCAGGTGCCCGGGGGAGAGGGGCAGAACCGTCTGCTCGTCGGTCTGCTGGGCATCTTCCTCGGCGGCTTCGGCGTGCACCGCTTCCTGCTGGGCTACACCACCATCGGCATCATCCAGATCGTCGTCACCCTGATCACCTGCGGAGCCGGCGCCCTTTGGGGCCTCATCGAGGGCATCATGGTGCTCGCCAAGGCGCCCGCCTTCGAGAAGGACGCCCATGGCCGCCCGCTGCAGGACTTCTGAGTCCCGCCCGCTCCCCTTCCCCTCCTCGCCCGCCCACCCGAAGGACGGCACGCCATGACCTACCTGCCCCAGGCCCCCGACCGCGGCTCGATCCAGACCCAGGCGATCATCCTGATCATCGTCGGATTCCTGTGCGCGTCGATGATCCCCTCGATCTTCGGGATCATCGCGCTGGTCCAGATGGACAGCGACCCCGTCAGCGCGAAGAAGATGAACAAGATCGGCTGGATCATCCTCGCCGTGATCATCGGGATCGGCGTGCTCGCGGTCATCGCGTATGTCGTGATCATGATCTTCGTGGTCGGGGTCGCGGCGACCACCGGCGGCTGAGCTCCGACGCGCCCCCAGCGACCACCTGCACTTCTTCCGCCCAGGAGGCACCCATCCCCACCCCCGACTTCGTGCTCGACCTTCGCGAGCGCATCGGCAACGACCTGCTGTGGATGACCGGCGTGACCGCGCTGGTGCTCGACCCGAGCCGCACCCGGATGCTCGCCGTGCGCCGCGCGGACGACGGCCGCTGGACCCCGGTCACCGGGATCGTCGACCCCGGCGAGGAGCCGGCCCGCGCCGCAGTGCGCGAGGTCGCCGAGGAGTCGGGGATCGCCGCCACCGCTCTGCGCCTCGTCGACGTGCGCGTCCTGCCCGAGATCTCCTACCCCAACGGCGACCGCGCCCAGTACCTGGACCTGTGCTTCCTGTGCGAGGCGGACGCGGACCAGGAGCCCCATCCGGCCGACGGGGAGAACACCGCCGCGCAGTGGTTCCCCCTGGACGCCCTGCCGCCGATGAACGACCGGTTTCGGGACAACCTCGCCTTCGCGCTCGAGGACCGCCCCGAGGCGCGGTTCCGCCGATGAGCCCCGCGTCGAACCCGCTGCCTGGCACCCGGGTGCGGATCCCGCTGACGGACGCGACCGGGGACGACGCCGTGGTGCGCGTGATCGCCGCACCCTGCCGCGACATGGCCCGCGACGGGATCCTCTCGGAGCCGCTGCGCCCCTTTTCCGATGCCCTGCTCGTGGACGTCCACGTGGGAGGTCGCCTCGTGCTGCCTGGTGCCTGGGTCGAGCACGAGGTGCTGCGGCGCGGCACCCCCATCGCCCCCACCCCGGTCGCCGCCGCGGACCTGCGCCCGCCCGCCGTCATCGCCGGCACCCCCGAGCACGCGGAGCTGCACTGGGGGGAGACGGTGTGGCCGCTGGACCTCGGGGGAGCGGTCGCGATCCCCGACTCCGCCCGCGCCGAGCCGCACGCCCTCTCGCGGCTGCGCCGCCTGCTCCTGGTCGCCGCCGGACGCCGCGACGAGATCGCACTGACCATGTGGCAGGCCGCCGAATTCGAGATCCCCTGGCAGGACGTGCGACTGCTGCCGCGCGCCGCCTCCTGGTTCGAGCTCGCCCAGGTCCCGCCCGGAATGCGCTACGCCGACGCGGAGCAGCTCCAGGGCGTGGGACGGGCCGCGCGGCGCTGAGCGCGCCGCGGCGATCCGTCAGCGGAAGATGATCGTGCGCGTCCCGTCCAGCAGCACGCGCGACTGCGCGTACCAGGCCACGGCCTGACGCAGCGCCCGCGCCTCGGTGTCCTGACCGATCGACATCAGCTCCTGCGGGGAGCGGGTGTGGTCCACGCGGATCACCTGCTGCTCGATGATCGGGCCCTCGTCGAGGTCTGTGGTGACGAAGTGCGCGGTCGCACCGATCTGCTTCACCCCGCGGGCGTACGCCTGGCGGTACGGGTTCGCGCCCTTGAAGCCGGGAAGGAAGGAGTGATGGATGTTGATGCAGCGCCCGTTGAGGAACTCGACCAGCTCGGGGGAGAGGACCTGCATGTAGCGGGCGAGGACCACGAGCTCGATGTCCTGCTCCTCGACCACCTCACGCACCCGCTGCTCGAAGGCGGCCTTGTCCTCGGGGGAGGCGATGGGGCGGTGCTCGAAGGGCACGTCGTAGAACGCTGCGAGCTTCCCGACGGTGTCGTGGTTCGCGAGGATCAGCGGCACCTCGATCGGCAGGTGGCTGTTGTCGCGCTGGTAGAGCAGGTCGTTGATGCAGTGGGTCGTCTTGGAGGCGAGGATCAGCGTACGCACGGGACGGCCGACGACGTCGATGGCCCAGTCCAGCGAGAAGCGCTGGATCGCGGGTGCGAGCGCGGCGGTGACCTCGTCCTGCGAGGCCTCGGTGGCGATCACCACGCGCATGTAGAAGCGGTGGGAGTCGAAGCTCTCGAACTGACGGCTCTCGACGATGTTGCCGCCGGCCTCGAGCAGGGCTCCGGTGACGGCATGGACGATGCCCGGCTGGTCCTCGCACACGAAGGTGAGGACGAACTTGTGCGGGGCGGGCGCGGGGGAGGGCGCGGAGTTCTGCATGCCTGGGAGTGTAGGAGCGGAGCTCGGGTGCTCGCCGGGTCGCCCACGGGGATGGAAGCCCAGATCACGATTTGAGGACCGCGATCCAGGGCAGACGGGCTGCGTTGCCACACGCATTGCTGCACAGGCCCCCGCAGAGACGGGGACAGGCACTCCCCAGAATCTGGAAAGTGCCTGTCACCTGCGGTTCTCTCGGTCGGGCTGACAGGATTTGAACCTGCGACCCCTTGACCCCCAGTCAAGTGCGCTACCAAGCTGCGCCACAGCCCGAGATCCTCCGTCTCCGGAGGACCGAGGAACACAGTACCCCGATGGGGGCCTCGCGAGCCAATCGAGAGGGGCGTGACCTGCGGCACCCGTGGCGCACGCGCGTTCCGGGGCGGGGGTGCGATAGTGGAGGCGGATGCCCGCCCCGATGGCCCAGGAGGTTCGATGTCGACCGACGAGCAGGAGCTGCAGCGCTGGCGCGACGCCCTTGCCGAGCAGCCCACAGGATGGGACTTCTCCACCCTCACCGGCTTTCGCGAGGAAGAGCCGCCGTGGCGCTGGCGCACCGCCGTGGAGAACCTCTCCCAGAAGGCGGACCGGGTCCTCGACCTCGGCACCGGCGGGGGAGAGGTGCTCGCCTCCCTCGCGGATGCCCTGCCCGAGGGGACCGTCGCCACCGAGGGCTGGGCGCCGAACCTGCCTATCGCCCGGGAGCGCCTTGTCCCGCTCGGCATCGAGGTCGTCGAGCACGACTCCGAGGCGCCCGGTGCTCGCCTCCCGTTCGAGGACGACTCCTTCGACCTGATCCTCAGCCGCCACGAGGCGTTCGCTCCGGCCGACGTCGCCCGCGTGCTCCGCCCGTCCGGTGCGTTCCTCACCCAGCAGGTGGGCGGGGACGACCTCCGCGAGGTGCGCGAGGCCTTCGGGCTCGGCGACCCCCATGCGGACGTGACGCTGGAGAGCATGGTCCACGACCTCGTCGCCGCCGGGCTGCGGGTGGACCGCTCCCACGCCTTCCACGGCCGCTACGAGTTCGACGACATGTCGAGCCTGCTCGGCTACCTGCGCCGCGCCCCGTGGGATGCGCCGGAGGACCTCGACGTGGACCGCCACCGCGAGGCCCTCGAGCGCCTCGCAGCGCAGATGCAGGACGGGCCGCTCATCGCGACGGTCAGCCGTTTCGTGATCCTCGCCCGCGCCCCGGAGGCCCCGGACGCCGGCCGCGTCGACTTCTCGGCGCTGACCGGGCAGGACCTGGAGGTGCCCCGCGTCTGAGAGTCCCCGACACGGCCGTCGCTCCTACACTGCTGGCATGAGCACGCGACCAGGGAAGCTCCGCGAGGAGCATCCGACACCGCACGGTGAGACTCCGTACTCTCCCACCTCTCTCCTTCGCGCCCTCACCGCGGACCCGTACTCCGTCGACGACCTGCGCGAGCAGGAGCACCCCGCCGGCGAGGCGACCCCGCCCGACAACCGGGCCACCCGCACCATCACGCTGCTGCTGGCACTGCTGCTCGGCTTCGTCGTCAGCGCCGCGGTCGTGGACCTGCGGTACGACGCCGCCGCCGAGGACAGCCCCCGCGCGCTCCTCGAGCAGGAGGTGCGAGACACCCGTGCCGAGGCGGATCAGCTCGAGGAGCGTCAGGGCGAGCTCGAGGCGCAGATCGCCGAGGCCCAGGGTGTGGTGCTGGACGGGACGGACGACCGCTCCGCCGAGGAGCTCGCCGCGCACGAGCAGGCCGGCGCCGCGGTCGCGATGACCGGCCCCGGGATCGACCTCGTCCTGGACGATTCCGCCCCTCTGCCCTCGAGTCCCGGTGCCGGCCCCGGCGCCGTCAACCGCGTCACCGATGCCGACGTGCAGATCGCCGTGAACGGGCTGTGGGCCGCCGGGGCCGAGGCGATCGCCGTGAACGGTCAGCGCGTCTCCAGCACCACTGCGATCCGCACCGCCGGCTCCGCGGTCCTCGTCGACTTCCGGCCGCTGTCTCCGCCCTACCGGATCACCGCCCTCGGCGATCCCGAGCAGCTGCGCACCGGGGTCGAGGACTCCGAGTCCGGCGAGTACCTCGCGGACATCTCCTCCCGCTACGGCATCCAGCTCGCCTGGGAGCCGGGGGAGGAGCTGACCCTCCCGGCCCGCGCCGTCGGCACCCTGCGCGAGGCCACCGTGCCCGGGGCCGAGCCGGAGCCCGCCCCGGAGACCCCGCCGACCACCGCCCCGGACGACCCGCTGACCCGTCAGCCCGACAGTGCCGCGGCCACCACCGGCCCGGACCAGGAGGACCCTCTGTGATCGCCATCCTCGGACTCGTGCTGGGCATCGTGCTCGGCGTCGTGGTCCAGCCCGACATCCCCGTCGCGCTGCAGCCCTACCTCCCCATCGCGGTCGTGGCGGCGCTGGACACCCTCGCCGGCGGTCTCCGCGCAAGCCTCGACGGCGCCTTCGACTCCCACGTGTTCATCACGTCGTTCCTGTTCAACGTGCTGATCGCGGCGTTCCTCGTGTTCCTCGGCGATCAGCTCGGCGTGGGCTCGCAGCTGTCCACCGCGGTGATCGTGGTGCTCGGCATCCGCATCTTCTCCAACGCCGCCGCGATCCGCCGGCTCCTGTTCCGCTCATGAGCGACGGCACCCGCACCCCCGAGAGCCGAGGCCAGCAGCGCGTGGTCTGGCAGCGACTGCGCGACACCCTGCGGCCGCAGGCCAACCTCTCCCAGCTGATCGTGGGCCTGCTCTGCCTGCTCCTCGGTGTGTCCATCGCCGCGCAGGTGGGGCGCAACGACGACCAGCTGGAGGGCGCCACCCAGCAGGAGCTGGTGCGACTGCTGGACGAGTCCGGACGCCACGTCTCCGACCTCGAGGTGGAGAACGCCGAGCTGGACCGGACCCTGGAGACCCTGCGCTCCGGGCAGGAGGACGACGTCGCCGCGCGCAACGCCGCCGAGGATCGTCTCGAGGACCTCGAGATCCTCGCCGGCACCGCTCCTGCCCAGGGCCGCGGCATCATCGTCTCGATCGCCGACCCGCAGCAGGGGGTGCGCGCCTCGACCCTCCTCGGCGTGCTCCAGGAGCTGCGCAACGCCGGCGCCGAGGTCGTCCAGATCGGGGACGTGCGCGTGGTCGCCTCCACCTCGATCACCACCGCCGCTGACGGCACCCTCGAGGTCGACGGCACCGCGCTGACCGCCCCGTACACGCTGCGCGCGATCGGCGATCCGGCCGTGATGGAGCCCGCGCTGCGGATCCCGGGCGGTGCCGCGGATGCGGTCGCCGGCGACGGCGGCACCCTCGCCGCGACCGCGGAGGACGAGGTGCTGATCGACGCGACGGTGCCGCTGTCCGCCCCCGAGCACTCCCAGGTGGTCAAGTGATCGTCAAATCCTGACGTGGAGGCGGCAGGTCGGCCCGCCGGGCCTCGCGCCCGTGCGAGAATGGACGAGCGACGGCCTGCACTCTCATTCCGCTCTCAGACCGCAGAGCCGCAGCAGGCCAGGAAGGGGTGTGAGGTGTCCGGGAACACCGAGTGGAACGATGAGAATCTCGACCACACGTCGAAGCTGAGCGCGATCTCGCCCAACGATCCGCTGGAGGATGCCGAGCCCGGCCTGTCCTCGCAGGACCGTCGGGCGATCGAGAACCTGCCCCCGCGCAGCGCGCTGCTCATCGTGCGGAAGGGCCCGAACCTCGGCGCCCGCTTCCTGCTGGACTCCGAGACCACGATCGCCGGACGCCACCCCCAGAGCGAGATCTTCCTCGACGACGTCACGGTCTCGCGCAAGCACGCCGCGTTCGTCCGCGACGGCGAAGGCTTCCTGGTGCGCGACCTGGGCTCCCTCAACGGCACCTATGTCGGCAAGGACCGTGTCGAGGAGACGCGCCTGCACGCCGGCCAGGACGTCCAGATCGGCAAGTACCGCCTCACCTACCACCCGTTCCCCGGGACGGTCTGAGCGGATGCCGGCCTCCGCCTCGCGCAGGCCGAGCTCGTCCACCGCATCGCGCCTCAGCATCGGTCAGGTGCTCGAGCTCCTGCGGGACGAGTTCCCGGATCTCGCGCACTCCAAGCTCCACTACCTCGAGTCCGAGGGGCTGATCAGCCCCGAGCGGACCCCGGCCGGCTACCGCAAGTACAGCCGTGAGGACGTGGACCGGCTGCGGTTCGTCCTGCGCGCCCAGCGCGACCGCTTCTGGCCGCTCAAGGTCATCAAGGAGCATCTGCTCGAGCACGGCGTCGACTCCGAGGTCACCTCGATCGCCTCGCGGCCCGGGCCCAGCTCCACCCTGCAGCCCGTGCGCCTGGACCGTCGGGGACTGGCCCGCGAGGCCGCCGTGGACGACGACTTCCTCGCGGAGCTCGAGCAGTTCGGATTCCTCCCCGAGGGTGCGCTGTTCTACGGCGCCGCCGAGCTGGAGATCGTCACCTCCGCCCGTGACCTCGCCGATCAGGGCCTGCACCCCCGCCACCTGGTGATGGTCCGCACCGCCGCCGAGCGCGAGGCTCACATGATCCGCTCCGTGGCCCGGCCCCGCAGCCGCTCCGGCGACTCCGCCGCCCGCGGCGAGGCCGAGGACTTCGCCCGTGACCTGGGCGAATCCATGATCACCCTGCACGGCTCGGTACTGCGCACCCGGCTGCGGGAGATCTGAGAGACCCCGGTTCGTCACCTCTCCGTGACCTTCGGACGGCGCGTTGCTGTCGGCCGACGGGGACTTCGCGCTACCCTGTGAAGAGTGCTCTCACCCTTCCCCCTCTGAGAGCCGGAACCCGGAGGTAGCTGTGAACGCCACTCGCGGCGAGGATCGCACGGAGCAGTCCACCGTGCCCGCGGAGCCCGCCCAGGGTGTGCTCTTCGACGATGTCGTGGACACCCCAGGTGAGCTCGGATACCGCGGCCCGGCCGCCTGCAAGGCCGCCGGCATCACCTACCGCCAGCTCGACTACTGGGCGCGCACCGGGCTCGTCGAGCCCAGCGTCCGCGCCGCCCACGGCTCGGGCAGCCAGCGCCTCTACGGCTTCCGCGACATCCTCGTGCTCAAGGTCGTCAAGCGCCTCCTGGACACCGGCGTGTCCCTCCAGCAGATCCGCATCGCCGTCGGCGCGCTGCGCGAGCGCGGCATCGACGATCTCGCCGGCATCACCCTCATGAGCGACGGCGCCTCCGTCTACGAGTGCACCTCCGCCGAGGACGTCTTCGACCTCGTCCAGGGCGGTCAGGGCGTGTTCGGCATCGCCGTCGGCCGCGTGTGGCGCGAGGTCGAGAACGACCTCGCCGTGCTGCCCGGCGTCAACCCCGCCGACGACGCGGCCCTCGCCCTGCAGGACGAGCTCGCCGCCCGGCGCCGCTCCCGCCAGGCCGGCTGAGCCGCCGCGGGGCACGCCGCACCACGAACACCGCATAGAGCATCAGTACAGACGAACGGCGGGCCCCCGGGGAGGGGGGCCCGCCGTTCGCTGTCCGTACCGGATCGCTGTCTGCTCGGGGTCCGGCTCAGGCGTTCGGCTCAGGAGTTCTGGCGCGAGTCCATCACGGTTTTCAGCAGCGCATCGAAGTCCTCGGTGAGGCGCTGACCGGAGGCGCCCTCGTAGCGGTGCAGCGGCACCGCGCCGCCCTGCGCCTGCTGGAGGCCCACCCGCTCCTCGATGACCGGCTCGAGCACCGCGTCGCCGAACAGGTCCCGCAGCTCCGCGAGGCGGTACTGGTGCTCGACCGAGCGGGGACGGTACCGGTTCACGACCAGCCCCAGCGGCTGCAGGCGCGGCGCGATGCCCTCCTCCCGCATCTCGGTGGCGAGCTTCAGCGCACGATCCGCGGCGGTGACGGCGAAGAAGCCGGGCTCCGCGACGACCAGGGCCCGGTCGGAGGCGGACAGCGCCATCTGGGTCAGACCGTTCAGGGAGGGCGGACAGTCCACGAGGACGAGGTCGTACTGATGGGTGCGCTTGTCCAGCGCATCGTGCAGCCGACGCACCTCCTTCGGGCTCAGCGCCGGGGAGTCCATCACGGCGGAGCGGTTGGAGCCGGCGATGATGTCCAGATGGGACGCCGCACCCTCCGCCCACGGGGTGGGGGTGATCGCCCGGTCCACCGTCTCGGTGCGGGGCGAGGCGAGGACCTCGGCGATGTCCACGCCGGTGGCCGGCTCCCCGAGGAGCCCGAGGGTCGAGTCACCCTGGGGGTCCAGGTCGATGACGAGCGCATTCACCCCCTGGTGGAGGGCGGCAGAGGCCAGGCCCAGGGTCACGGACGTCTTGCCGACGCCGCCCTTCAGGGAACACACACTCACGATGAACACCCCCGCAGTCTACCGATCCCGGCCTGTACCCCGGTGGTGCGACGGGCGGTAACCTGCCGTGGTCCCACCCACCCTCTCGAAGGAGCACCCCACCATGGACCGGATCACCCATGAGCTGGTGCTCGAGGTCCTCGAGGGCTGCGCCGACAGCGCCCTGGCCGAGGCCTCCGCGCTCGGCCCCGCCCGCGCCGTCACCGCGACCGAGCTGAGCCTGACCACCGCGGACCTCGACGCGGTGCGCTCCCTGCGCCGGGTCGTCGCCGCCTCCACCGCGCTGACCGTCCCGGCCCGTCGGCCCCGCGAGCTGCTGGAGACCTCCGTGCAGCAGCGGCTCGGCGCGCTGCTCGAGGACCTGCGCCGTCAGCGCCCCCGCCAGACCTTCCACGGCCTGCGCCTCGAGGCCGCAGGCGCCGACACCCCGGACATGCGGCGCCTCGCCGACGCTCTCGCCGAGCTCGCGGGCCTGCCGGTGGCCGGCGAGGATGGCGACCTCGTCGCCCGTGTCCGCCGCGGCGCCGAGCCCGGGACCTGGCAGGTGCTGCTGCGCACCACCCCGCGGCCGCTCGCGACCCGGTCCTGGCGCGAGGTCGACTACCCCGGCGCCGTCAACGCCACCATCGCCGCGACCGTCCTGGACCTGCTCGGCATCAGCGAGGAGGACGAGGTGCTGGACATGACCTGCGGCTCAGGCACCTTCCTCGTCGAACAGCTGCACCTGGCCGTGCCCGCCCGCGCCGTCGGCGTGGACCTCGATCCCGCGGCGATCGACGCGGCGCGCCGCCATCAGCGCGCCGCCGGCCGCCGCGGCCGGATCGACTGGGTGGTCGGGGACGTGCGCACCGCGGACCTCGGGAGCGGCTTCACCAGGATCCTCAGCAACCCGCCGTGGGGCACCCTCCACGGCGAGCATTCCGAGAACGAGCAGCTGCTCACCGACCTCCTCGACCGCGCCGCGGAGCTGGCCGCGCCCCGCGCCCGGCTCGGGGTGCTCACCCACGAGATCACCCGCATGCACCGGGTGCTCGAGCAGGCGCCGGCGGGCTGGCGACCGGTGGGGGAGCACCGCTTCTTCCAGAAGGGCCACCACCCGCGACTGTTCCTGCTCGAGCGCGGCTGAGCCGCCGCGTCACCGCAGACCGGGGTTCAGAGCCCCCGTCGGCCGTCCTGGAGCGCGCGCCGCGCGGCCCCGTCGCCGTGCAGGCGCACCCGGGCGACGTCGTCCCGCCCGCTCACCCACAGCAGCAGCTCGAGCGGCTCGCCGTGCACGCGCAGGCTGCCTGCGGCCCTGCGCGACCCGAACCGCCGACCGCCGCGGGGCGAGACGAGGGTGACGTCGGCCCGCACCCGCATCGAGACCGGCGCCATCAGGCCGAGCGCCCGCCACGCGTCGTCCTCCCGCTCGCGGGAGAGCCGGCGCGGCTCCCAGCCGGGCTGCGCCCGGCGCAGGTCCTCGTGATGGATGAGCAGCTCGGCCTGGCCGGTGAGCGCGTCGAGACGGCCGACGGGGGAGAGCCGCCCCGGCCCCTGCCGGAAGCGCGCCACCTGCTCGGCCCACGGGACCTCGCGCCGTGCCGCACGGGACTCCGCCGCGCGCCTGCCGAGCGGTCCGGGAAGACGCTCGCCCACCAGCAGATGGGCACCGCCCTCCCGCAGCAGCAGGTGCTCGAGAAGGTCCGCCGCGTCCCAGCCGGGCAGGATCGTCGGCGCCTGCGGGCCGAGAGCGGCGAGGGTCGCGGCGAACTCCTCGCGCTCGGTGATGTCGGGTCGCTGAACGGAATTCTGCACGGAGGCTCCTCGCAGGGCGCTGGACGGGGCGGGCGGAGCCCAGCGTATGCGGCAGGCCCCGCCATGTCGCGGGTATGTCGCGCATCACGCCCCGGCCGGGCATCTCACGTCCCGCCAGGGCCCGGTCATGCCCGACACTGGGTGCATGGAACGACACGTGCGCGCATGGATGAGGGCCGAGGTGGCCCAGGACACCGACATCGCCCTGCTGGTGGCGATCTCCGACGCACCGGTGGGCGAGGAGACCCTGAGCGTCCTGGTCGACGGCGACGAGCACCCGGTCACCGAGACCCGGGACCGCTTCGGCAGCCGTCTCCATCTGATCAACGGCCTGCCCGGCGGGACCGTCGAGATCGTCTACGACGCACGGGGCGTGGGGCCGGCGACCGCGCCGCGCACCGACGAGGCGGACGCGGTGCTGCATCTGCGCCCCTCCCGCTACTGCGAGGTCGACGAGTTCGCGCGCATCGCCGAGGAGGTCGTGGGGGACCTCGAGGGTGTCGAGGCGCTCGACGCGGTCGTGGAGTGGGTCAGCAAGCACCTCGACTACGTGCCCGGCTCCAGCACGATCACCGACTCGGCGCGCACCACCTACATGTCCCGCCAGGGCGTGTGCCGCGACTTCGCGCACCTCACCGCGACCCTGCTGCGGGCCGCGGGCATCCCCGCCCGCTGCTCCTCGGTGTACGCGCCGGGGCTGAGCCCGATGGACTTCCACCTCGTGGTGGAGGCGCAGATCGACGGGCAGTGGCTGGTCGTCGACTCCACGCACCTCGCTCCGCGCGCGTCGATGGTGCGCATCGCCACCGGTCAGGACGCCGCGGACACCGCCTTCATGACCACCCTGACCGGCAACGTGACCCTCACCGGCATCCAGGTCACCGCGCTCGTGGACCCGGAGCTGCCCAAGGAGCGGTGGTCGGAGCGGCTCGAGCTGCGCTGAGCCGGCCCACCTGAGCGCTCGGGTCCCTCAGGCCTGCGGGCTCGCAGGTTTGCGGGTCTCGGGCCTGCGGGCCCTCAGGCCTGCGGGCTCCCGGGTCCGGCCGACGGGTTCTCGCCGTCGGCCGACGGGCCGTCCCCCCGGGGGTCGTCCTCGGGGGAGCCGGCCTCGCGGGAGACGTCCGCGGGGGAGTTGTCCGCGGGGGAGTCGCCCTCACGAGAGTCGCCCTCGCCCTGCTCCGCCTCGAAGCTCGCGAGGTACTCCTCGACCTCCGCGGCGATCGCGTCCGCCGTGGGGACCTCCCCGCCGATGCCGGAGGTGATCATGCGGTCGAAGCGCTGCTCGAGACCGGTGACCATCTCCTGCAGCTGCGGCTGGGACCGGATCTGGGCGTCGACCGCCTCGCGCACCGGACCGGCCTGCGCCTCCAGCGCGTCGACCGCGATCTGCGGGCCCGACTCCTCGGTGACCGCGCCGAGCAGGGCGATCGCCGCATCGGGGTAGGACATCTCGTGCAGGTACTGCGGCACGTGCACGGTCAGGCCCACCACGTCGTGCCCGCCCTCGGCCAGGCGCATGGTCAGCAGCGCCGTGAACGGGGCGCGCAGGCGGAAGGTGCCGGGCATGGTGCGGCGCACCGCGATGGAGTCGGGATTGCCGGCGAAGCGGGTCACCGGCAGCTCGCGGGTGTGGGGGACCGGGGCGGGGAAGCCCTGCAGCAGCAGGGTCCGCTCGATGCCTAGCTGCTCCACGACGATCCGCAGCGCCGAGGCGACGCGCTCCCACTGGAAGGACGGCTCCGGGCCGGTGAGCAGGAAGAACGTGGTCCCGTCGGCACCGGTGACCTCGTGCAGCAGGATCTCGGGGCGCTCGTAGTCGTCGAAGTGGTCGAGCTGGAGCGTCACCTCGGGGCGCCGCCCCGCGTAGTCGTACACCTGGTCCATGTCGAGCCGGCCCACCACGCGGCTGGACAGGGTGTTGAGCAGGTGGTCGTCGGTCAGGTGCTGGGCGTCGCCGGCGTCGGAGAACGCGCCGAGGGTGACCAGGAGCGTGCGGCCGCGCAAGGAGCGCGAATCCACATGGCGCTCGTAGCTGAACAGGGTCGTCGGATCCATCATGACCTCCTGGGCGCGGGCCGCCCTCGCGGGGCGGGAAGAGTGACCTCCAGATCAACGGCGCCGCCGCCGGAACTATTCCGCCGCGAGCGCACTCCGGCACGGAATGGTGCAGTTCACAGGAGTGCGGTCACCGGAGAACGGCAGTCACAGGAGAACGGCCCTCACAGGAACATCGCCGCGGTGTCGATCGCGAGCCGCATCGCGAGCGCACCGGTGACCACGAGGAACACGATCCGCACGAAGTGCGAGCCGAGCCTCAGCGCGAGGCGCGCTCCGAGGTAGCCGCCCATCAGGTTGGCCACCGCCATCAGCCCGCCGAGCACCCACCACACGTGCCCCTGCAGCCCGAACACGAGGAGCGCGCCGACGTTCGTGGTGAGGTTCGCGAGCTTCGCGTGGACGCTCGCCTCGAGGAAGCCGTACCCCAGCAGCGCCACCATCGCGATGATGAAGAAGGAGCCGGTGCCCGGGCCGAGCACCCCGTCGTAGATCCCGACCACCCCGCCGATCCCGCCTGCGCGCAGCACGTGCCCGCGGCCGCTGTGCCGGGGCGCGTGCTCCAGCCCCATCTGCGGCTTCAGCAGCGTGTACGCGCCCACGCCCAGCAGCGCCACCAGCACGATCGGGGTCAGCCAGGGCCTGGGGAGGAAGGACGCCATCCCCGCCCCGGCCGCACTGCCGGCGAGCGCGCACACCACCAGCGGCAGCGCCGTCGCCGCCACCGGCGTGATGCGACGGATGTACGTCAGCGTCGACACGGTCGTCCCCGCGGCGGAGGCGATCTTGTTCGTGCCCAGCACCGCGCCGCTCGGTGCGTCGGCCGGCATCGCGGTGAGCAGGGCGGGCAGCTGGATCAGCCCGCCGCCGCCTACGACGGCGTCCACCCAGCCGGCCACGAACGCGGCGGCGACCAGGAGGACGAGGGTGAGGGCGGAGAGCTGCATGAGCTCGTCGAGCAGGGGCACCGCTCCAGTGAACCACCGTGCGGCGGGTCCTGCGCGCACGGTCCCGGTCCTGAGAGACTGCGGCCATGCGCGCACTGATCTGGGACCTCGGCGGCACCCTCGTGGACACCTACCCGGACGTGGACCGGGCGCTCGCCTCCGCGCTCGGGGTCGAGGTCGACGACGCGCTGCTCGCCGAGGTCGGCGCGCTCACCCGCGTCTCCAGCGGACAGGCGATCACCGCCCTCGCCACCCGCTACGACGTGCCCGCGGAGGTGCTCCGCGCGGCGTACGAGGCCACCAAGGACCACTGGGAGCAGAGCCCTCCGCCGGTCATGGACGGGGCGCGGGAGCTGATGGCGGCGGTGCTGGAGGCGGGCGGCCTGAACCTCGTGGCCACGCACCGCGAGCGCACGAGCGCGACGGCACTGCTCGACCAGCTGGGCCTGGAGGTGGACGGGATGGTCTGCGCGCCCGACGGCTTCGCCCGCAAGCCCGATCCCGCGATGACCCTCGCCCTGCTCGCCGAGCACGATCTCGACCCCGCCGAGTGCCTCGCCGTGGGGGACCGGCCGGCGGACGTGGAGGCCGCGGAGGCCGCCGGGGTGGAGGGCTGGATGCTCGTCACCCCGGGAATCCCCCTCACCGCACCGGGGGACCGCCGGACACTTTCGCTGCGCACCCTCATTCCCCTGTTCGCAGCCTCTGACCAGCCCTAATGTGAGCTGCGTGGCGCCGCGCCGGGCGATGCCGCGGAGAGGGCGCCATGCTGGTGAGGATGGCCGCGGGGATGCTGCGGCGGGACCGGGCTGTCGCCCTGACCCTGGCAGGACTCCTGGCGCTCTCGGCGCTGCTCGCCTGTGCGGGCGCAGGTCTCATGGCGCGCCTCGTCGGCGCCGGGGACGCGCTGCTGGACCGGGCCGACGCCCCGCATCTGGTGCAGATGCACACCGGCGACCTCGACCCCGCCGCGATCGACGCCTTCGCCGCCTCCCAGGACGCGGTCACCGCCCATCGGATCAGCCCGCTGCTCGGCATCGACGGGGCCGAGCTGCTCCTGGACGGGCGGTCGCAGGAGGGCAGCGTCCAGGAGAACTCCCTCACCGTCCCCGATCCCGAGCGGGACCTGCTGCTGGACCTCGAGGACCGGCCCGTCACCGCGGTCGCGCGCGGGCAGATCTGGTTGCCCCTCTATCACCGCCTCGAGACCGGGCTCGAGGTCGGCTCGACCGTCACGATCCTCGCGCCCGACGGATTCCGCCGCGATCTCGAGGTCGCCGGCTTCTTCCGCGACTCCACCATGAACACTGCGATCGCGGGCTCCAAGCGCCTGGCCGTCCATCGGGACGACCTCGCCGACATCGCCGCCCACACCGGGACCCCTGAACAGCTGATCAGCTTCTGGGTCGAGGACCCCGCCGCCCGGCTGCCCGCCCTGCGCACCGCCTATCAGGAGGCGGGCCTGCCGTCGGCCGGACCGATGGTGGACCGCTCCGCCTTCGCGCTCTTCGCGATCATCGCCGAGGGGCTCGTCGGCGCCGTGGTGCTCGCCGCCTCCCTGCTCGTGCTCGTCGTGGGGCTGCTGTGCCTGCGCCTGGCCGTGCGCACGGCCCTGGAGCGGAACCGACGGGAGATCGCCGTGCTGCGCGCCATCGGCGTGTCCTCCCCGGACGTGCGCCGCCTCCATCTGCTCACCTATGCCCTGATCGCCGTGCCGGCGGCGCTCGCGGGGCTCCTCGCGGGCACCGCGCTCGCCCCGGTGCTCTCCGCGGACCTCGTGCGCTACACCGGCCATCAGGGAGGCCCGCACGTGCTCCTCGTCCCCGCCGCGGTCGCCGCGCTGCTGGTCGCCTCGGTGCTCGCCACCGTCGCCCTCCAGCTGCGCGCTCTGCTGCGCAGGGAGCCGGCGGAGGACCTGCGCGCCGGTGCCCGCACGGCCCGACCCGGGCGACTGCGACTGCACCGCTCGCCCCTGCCCGTGGGGCCGAGCCTCGGCGTCATGGCGCTGCTGCGCCGCGGCGGCGGGGCTCCGCTGCTGGCCGGGGTGTTCGCGGTGTGCGCCGTGCTCGTCATGCTTCCCGCCGCGATGGCCTCCACGCTCGCCGCCCCGCAGCTGTCCGCGCAGCTCGGCTTCGGCGACGGCGACGTGCGGATCGACCTGCGCCACTCCGGCCCCGCGGACGCGGCCCGCTTCGAGACCGCCGAGCAGCTGCTCGCCGACGACCCCCGGATCGCGTCCCACACGGCACTGGTCTCCACCCGCCACCTGGTCGAGGGCGGCGACGGCGTGCCCTTCTCCCTGCCCGTCGCCGGCGGCGACCACGGCACCTCCGGGTCCGGGTACGCGCAGGGCCGCCCGCCCGCGGCGGCCGACGAGATCGCTCTGTCGCTCACGGCCCTGGCCGAGACCGGCCGCGACATCGGCGACACCCTGCCCGTGCAGGCGGACGGGACGTGGCAGGACCTGCGCATCGTCGGCTCCTACCAGGACCTCACCTACGGCGGGATCACAGCCCGCGCCCAGCTCCCCGTCGAGGGCGAACAGGTGCTGTGGTACGTCCTCGGCGCGGAGCTCCTCCCGGGGGCCGACGGGGACGCGGTCCTCGCCGACCTCGCCGGCGCCCTGCCCGGTGCGCGGGTCTCCGACACAGTCGAGTACCGTGCCCAGCTCCTCGGCCCGATCGCCGAGCGGATGGACGCGACCGCCCGCCTCGCCATCGCCGTCTCGCTCGCGCTCGCGATGCTGTTCGCCGCGATGGTGACCCGGCTCTGGCTCGCCGCCGAGGCGGGGGAGATCGCGATCCGCAGCGCCCTCGGGGCCACGCCCGCAGGGCTCCGCGCGCCCTACCTCACCCGGGTGCTGCTCGCCCTCGCCGCCGGTACGGTGCTCGGCGCGGTCCTCGCCCCGGTCGCCGGACGCACGCTGCTGAACGCGCTGCTCGAGGTGATGACCGGTGGGGTGCAGGCCCTCTTCTCCGGCACCAGCCGCCTCGACCTCGTGATCGACCCGCTGGGCACCCTCGTCGGCCTGCCGCTCGCCCTCGCCGCCGCCGTGGTCGCCGCGACCCTGCTCACTACCCACGCCCTGCGCACGGTCCACGTGCGCACCGTCACCGCCGACTGAGCCCGCCCGCCCCGCGCCCTCGCCCGTCCATCCCGAAGGGACCCGCCATGACCTCTCCTGCCACCTCCTTCGACCCCCGCGGCGCCGAGTCCGGCGCCGTGGACGATGCGCCCCTGCTCATCGCCCGCGACCTGCACCACCGCCTGGGAGGCACCGAGATCCTCCACGGTATCGACCTCGAGCTCGGTGCCGGGGAGTTCCTGGCGATCACCGGACCCTCCGGCTGCGGGAAGTCGACCCTGCTGACCCTCCTCGCCGGCCTCGAGCGACCCGGCTCCGGCACGGTGCTGTGGGCGGGGGAGGAGCTCGCCGGCCGCTCCGAGCGGGAGCTGTCCAGGCACCGCCTGCTGGACGTCGGCTTCGTCTTCCAGCGCTTCCACCTGCTCGGTACCCTCACCCTGCTGGACAACGTGGCGATGCCGGGCCTGATGGCGCGCCGCGCCCCGCGCCGGGAGGTCCGGGAGCGGGCGCTGGAGCTGATGGAGCGCCTCGACGTCGCCCACCTCGCCGAGCGGGGCGTGGGCGAGGCGTCCGGTGGTCAGCTGCAGCGGGTCGCGATCGCGCGCGCCCTGATCAACCGTCCCCGTCTCGTCGTGGCCGACGAGCCCACCGGCGCGCTGGACTCCGCGGCGGGGACCGGTGTGATGGAGGCGCTCGAGGCCGTGGTCGCGGACGGCGCCGCTCTGGTCCTGGTCACGCACGACGACTCCGTCGCCGCCCGCGCCCACCGCAGGGTCGCGATGGCCGACGGCAGGATCGTCGCGGGGGAGCCGCTCCTGAGCTGATGCTCGGCGGCGCCGCGCCCGTCAGCCCCGCGCGCCCTCGCGCCCGCCGAGCCGCGCGGTGATCATCGCGGCGGTCTCCAGCACCGCCTCCATGAGCTTCTCCTGGGTGCCCAGGTGCTGCACGCGGGTGCGGGGCGCGCTGGCGGTGAGGCAGCCGGCGATCTCGCCGCGGTAGTCGTGCACGGGCGCGGAGACGCCGTACTCCTCGACGGTGGTGCCGCCGTCGTTGATCGCGACCCCGGCCTCGCGCACCTCGGCGAGCGCGGCGCGCGCCTCCTCCAGGGAGCCGTCGAACTGGATGGAGCCGTCCGGCGAGAGGAGCCGCTCGACCTCCTCGTCCGGCAGCGTCGCGAGGAAGACCCGCACCGAGGAGCTGGCGAAGCGGTGGTAGCGGGTGCCGATCGAGGCGGAGTGCTTGACCTGATGGGGGCTCGCGTACTGCTCGACGACCACGCCCTCGGCGCCGTTCCAGATCGCGATCGCGGAGGTCTCGCCGGTGGTGTCGGTGAGCTCCTCGAGGTACGGGGCGGCGACGCGGCGGATGTCGAGCTCGGCCAGCAGCGGTCCGGCCAGACCGATCATCCCCAGGCCCAGGCGGTAGCGGCCGGTGGACTCGTCGCGCTCGACGTACCCGGCCTCGGCCAGGCCCGTGAGCATGCGGGAGACGGTGGACTTGTGCAGGTCGACGATCGCGGAGATCTCGGTGACCCCGAGCTGCGGCCGTGAGGAGGTGGCGAGGGCCTCGAGCACGGCGAAGCCGTTCAGCAGCGAGGCGGCGGCGCCCTGCTTCTCCTGCGAGGTGGTGCGCTCCTGGGTCATGGGGTCCTCTTCCTGGGGGAGACGTGGTGGGAAGTGTATGTCGGGGCGCAGGTCGGACAGCGCAGGTCGCCCGGCGCAGGGGCTGTCTGCGCAGCGTCGGCCGACGGGGGACGGCCCGGCACTCGCGGGGAGTGCCGGGCCGTCACCGGGAGGCGCTGCGGATCAGGCGGGATCCGCGGGGGCCTCGACCTCGGGCTGGGGGTCCGAGAGGGTCTTGGGGACCGTGTCCTCGAACTGGGGGAGGTTGTTGAGGTACTCGACCACCGTGTCGGTGGACTCCACGTCGCCGAACTTGTTGTCGATGTCGTAGAGGTTCCACTGGACGACACCGGGGACGCGGTCGCCGATGGTCTCGCGGGGGATGATCGGGCGGAAGCCCTTGGCGATCGCGTCCTCCACGGTGTGGCGCACGCAGCCGGCCGCGGTGGCGCCGGTGACGATCAGGGTGTCGATCCGGTTCGAGGTCAGGAAGAGCTCGAGGTTGGTGCCCGGGAACGCGGAGGCGCGGTTCTTCTCGATGACGACCTCGCCCTCGGCCGGGGCGA
This sequence comes from Brachybacterium aquaticum, assembly GCF_014204755.1. NCBI lineage: Bacteria > Bacillati > Actinomycetota > Actinomycetes > Micrococcales > Dermabacteraceae > Brachybacterium > Brachybacterium aquaticum. The sequence continues at coordinate 1,463,519 of NZ_JACHLZ010000001.1, read as the reverse complement.
TGCGGTCGTCGATCTGGGCCCAGTAGGAGTCCGCCGGGAGGGTCTCGGTGGGGATCTTGGAGTACCACAGGCCCATGTCGTTGGTGCCCGAGGACGCGTCGCGGTTGCGGTACACGTTGGTGGTGTAGAAGACCGGCACGCCCTTGGCGCGGGCCGCCTCGTTGATGCGCTGCACGTTGGGGATGATCGTGTCCATCCCGGCGCAGGTGAAGGGGTGACCGGGGCGGGTCCAGGCGTTGGCGAGATCGATGTGGATCACCGCGGGGCGGTTGCCGAAGCCGATGCGGCGCTTGAAGCCGCGCTCGTTGTAGGTCTCGACGCCGGCCTGGAAGGCCTCCTCGAGAACGGCCGCCAGGCGGGCCTCGATGTCGTTCGCGGTGCCGGTCGAGGTCTCGATCGTGTCAGTCATGGTGCTCTCCGTGTTCCTTCTGTGTGTTGTCGGTTCAGCAACGGGGTTGCTGAAGAGAATACTGTAGCGCGTATCACGTCTCGGGGCCAGTTCTTCGCCGCTCCGGGACCCGGGGTGTCAGTCGGTGCGGACCGCGCGCGGGTCCACGTTGCGCGCACCGAGGATGACCAGGCCGGACAGCAGGATCGGGACGCAGCCCCAGATCATGAACGAGGTGCCCCAGCCGGTGCCGGAGGCGAGGGAGGCGGTCACGCCGATGCCGGCGATGAGCGCGCCCAGCTGGCCGCTGGCGTTGATGATCGAGCCGCCCGTGGCGCGGGTGTGGGCGGGGAAGCTCTCGCCGTTGAAGAACAGCAGCGCGGCGAACGGGCCGATCAGGAAGAAGAGCCCGGCGCTGTACAGCGCGATGATCAGCCCGAAGCTGCCCTGCGGGGCGAGCACCAGGGCCAGGAAGGACACGCCGGAGAGGAGCCAGCCCAGCGCGATGGAGTTGCGTCGGCCGATGCGGTCGCCGAGCCAGCCGTGGAACAGGTAGCCGAGGAACGCGGTGCCGTTGGAGACGATGAGGATCGCCAGCGCGTTGGTGAAGGGCACGTCCTTGCCGTCCGCGGCGGTGAGATACGAGGTCCCCAGCATCACGAAGCACAGCACGCCGAACCAGCTGAGCATGAACGCGATCGAGATGACGATCGTGGGGCGGAGGGAGACGCCCTTGAACGCGGCGGCCAGCGGCGTGGACTGCTCGGTGAGGTCGATGCCGGCCTCGCGGGCGAGCGCGTACGCCTCGGCGGTGTGGCCGGACTTCAGCAGGCGGTCCGCCTCGCGGCGCAGCACGAACTGCGGGGTCTCCTTGAGCTTCTTGGCCGCCAGGAGGATGAACACCGCCGGGAACACGGCCACGAGGAAGGGCAGCTCCCAGCCGCCGACGGGGAAGAGCAGGTAGACGGACACCGCGGCGAGCACGGAGCCGACCGGCCAGCCCGACTGGACCAGGGAGTAGATGAAGCCGCGGCGCTTGGCCTTCTTCGCATCGGTGTGGGTCTGCGCGAACATCTCGTTGAGATAGGTGGCGTTGATGGCCTGCTCGGCGTAGCCGAGGCCGGCCATCGAGCGCACCAGGACCAGCAGGATGATGCCGAGGCCGCCGATGAGGCCGGCGACCCAGCCCGCGGCGGCGGTGAGGCCGGAGGCGACGGCGGCGCCGGCGACGGCGAGGACGATGCCCTTGCGGCGTCCGAACCTGTCCACGATCGGACCGATGCCGAAGGCGACCAGCGCCGTGCCCGCGGTGACCGCGGTGTTGATGCCGGTGGACTGGGCGTCGGTCCAGCCGAGGTCGGCGGCCATGGCCGGCAGCAGGTTGCCGAACAGGACGAAGTCGTATACGGCGAAGGTCCAGGCGAAGAAGCACAGCACGAGGGCCCAGTTGAGGTCCTTCTCGCCGATCTTCGGGGCCTTCGCGAGGCCTGCGGCGACGAGCGAGCTGTCGAACGGGGCCTTGCGTGCGGGGTCGTCGGTGGTGTCGTGGATGGAGGTGTTCATGGCGGGGTTCCCTCTCGCGGGACCAGGGATCTCCCTGCGGGAGATCGTGGGGATGGGGACTGCGTGGTGCAGGTGATGGGGGAGCGGGCGCCGAGCGGGGTTCTCCCGTCACGGCCGTCCGGGTCCGGGTATGGGAGGACCCGGCGCCGCCATCGTCGGCGCCGGGTCCTGCACTGCGGGGTGCTGCTGCTTCAGGGGATCCTTGGGGTCACGGTCCCGGGGCCGGTGGCGGGAGCGGGGGCTCCCGCCACCGGTTCGGTCAGATGCCGGCGGGAGCGAGTTCCTCGTCGGCCGCGGGCACCTACTCCTCGGAGTCGGTCGTCGCCCGCGCTGCCCGGAGGGCGTCGGTCGCGGCGCCGTCCAGGACGAGCTTGCCGTTCTCCTCGCGGAGCACCACGCCGTAGTCGGCCTCGGCCGCCTCGCGGTTCGTGAAGCCGTCCAGGACGTCCTCGAGGACCTTCTGCGGATCGCGGTTCAGCGGATCGCCGAAGCCGCCGCCCGAGGGGACCGTGATGGTCAGCGAGTCGCCGGCCTCGATCTTGAAGCCCGTGACCTTCGAGGGCCAGTGCTCCTCGCCCTCGCGGCCCTTGTTCTTCACGATCGACGCGTTCAGGCCGTCGTGGCCGCCGAACACGCCCCACGGGACGTCCGAGTCGTGGCGCTCGCCCTCGCAGGTGACCACCGTGTCCGTGAGGAACGTGTTCTCGCGGACGATGCCGATGCCGCCGCGGTGCTCACCGGCCGCGGCCGGCTCCTCCCGCAGCTCGTAGCGGTCGGTCCGCATCGGGAAGCGCCACTCGAGCTCCTCGATGGGGTTGTTGCGCGTGTTGGCGATGAGGTTGTCGGTCGAGTCGGGGCCGTCCGAGTGGGCGCGGCCGCCGTAGGAGCCTTCGTTCACCTCGAGGTAGACCCAGTACTCGCCCGCGTTCTCGTCCCAGCCGGCGTAGGACATGAAGTGGATGTGGGCGGAGTTGCCCGCCGTCACCCGCTCGGGGATCTGGGGCGCGAGCGCCCGCAGGGCCAGGTCCACCGCGCGCTGCACCTGCGAGAAGCGGGAGAAGGTCGCGGCCGGGTAGGTCGGGTTGAAGATCGTGCCCTCGGGGGCGATGACCTTCAGCGGCTTCAGCATGCCCTCGTTCTGCGGGACGTGGACCGGGAAGGCGACCTCGTCCAGGAACATCATGCGGGTGATGAAGGTGAAGGCCGAGACCGTCGTCCCCTCGAAGGCGCAGTTGTAGGCGGTGGGCACCTGCGGCGAGGAGCCGGTGAGGTCGTAGGTGATCTCGTCGCCCTCGATGATGACCTTGACCGCGATCGGCAGCTTCTCGCCGTAGTTGCGGCCGTCGTCGTCCAGGTAGCCGACCTCGGTCTCGTACACGCCGTCGGGGATCTTCGCGATCTCCTGGCGCAGCATGCGCTCGGAGTAGTCGATCCACGACTGGCCCGCCTCGCGCACGGCCGGGTAGCCGTAGCGCTCGATGAGGGACAGGTAGCGCGACTTGGCGAGGGTGCAGGCCGCGATCATGGCCTGGAAGTCGCCGAGGTTCGAGGTGGGGGTGCGGGAGTTGTTCAGGATGTGCCGCATCAGCGACTCCTGGCGCACGCCCTTCTCGTAGATCTTCACGGCGCGGAAGATCTGACCCTCGGACTGGATGTCCTGGATGTCGACCATCAGGCCGGAGAACGCACCGCCGTTGTCGATCAGCTGCCCGGAGGCGCCGGCGAAACCGACCAGCTCGCCGTCGTGGAAGATCGGCTCGATCACCGCGACGTCGGGGGAGTGGGTCGCCCCGAGGTAGGGGTCGTTGTGCAGGATGACGTCGCCCTCGTGGATGTCGTCGCCCAGCACCGAGATGACGCCCTTGACGATCTTAGGCATGGAGCCCATGAACATCGGGGTCGAGTCGGACTCGGCCAGGACGTTGCCGTCCTTGTCGAACAGGCCCGCGCCGAGGTCCTCGGACTCGCGGATGATCGAGGAGTAGGCCATGCGGAACAGGACCGAGGCCATCTCCTTGGCGGCCGAGCTCAGGGCGCCGCCGATGACGCGCATGAGGATCGGGGTGGCGAGCTCCACGTCCGCGGCCTGTACGGCCGGGCAGGTGATGACGATGTTGCCGGCCTCGTCGACGACGCCGGTGAAGGCCGGCGGCACGACGATGGTCGAGTCGTACTGCTCGATGATGACCGGGCCGGTGAACTCGGTGCCGATCGCGAGCTTGTCGCGGTCGTAGAAGCCGGTGGCGATGGTCTCGGGCTTGCCGTCGACGCTGAAGGTGACGTCGCGGGTCTCGACCAGGGCGCCCTCGAGGCTGCCGCCCTGCGGTGCCTGCGCGGCGGGCAGGTCGTCCATGATGCCGATGGCCTCGACGCGGATGGTGATCAGCTCGACCTCGCCCTCGGCGAAGCGGTGGCCGTACTCGGCGAAGTGCGCCTCGTGGAAGGCCTCCTCGGCGGCCTTGAGCCAGGCCTCGTCGACCGGGCCCTCGGGGACGTCGAAGCGGATCTCGTAGCCCTGGCCGGCGTAGCGGGCGTCGGCCTTCCAGTCGATCTTGCGGCGCTCCTGGGGGACGTCCTCGGCGTCGAGCTGGGCGATGGCCCGCTTCTCGAGCGCCTCGAAGCCCTTCTGGACCAGCTCGGGCTGCGGGTCGGCGAAGCGCATGCGCAGCGTCGACATGAACTCGTACTCCTCGTCGGTGGCGAGGAGGCCGATCGCGGCGATGATGCCCGGGTGGGCGGGGACCAGGACGTTCGGGATCTCGAGCTCGGCGGCGATCTCGCAGGCGAACAGCGATCCCGCGCCGCCCTCGGCGACCAGGGTGAAGTCGCGCGGGTCGTAGCCGCGGCGCACCGAGTTCTGCTCGATGGCCTGGGTCATGCCGAACTTCTGGATCTGGAGGGCGCCGAGGGCGGCCTCCTCGATGGACATGTCGAGCTTGTCCGCGAGGCCCTTCATCGCCTCGCGGGCGGAGTCGATGTCGAGGTCCATGTCGGAGCCGGCCAGGACGCGGTCCGGGCGCATGCGGCCCAGCAGCACCTGGGCGTCGGTCGAGGTGGGCTCGGTGCCGCCGCGGCCGTAGCAGACCGGGCCGGGCACGGCGCCCGCGGACTGCGGTCCGACGCGGAACACGCCGCCCGCGTCGACGTAGGCGATCGAGCCGCCGCCGGCGCCGATGGTGTCGACGTCGACCATGGGGACCATGGCCTGGTAGTCGCCGATCTTGGTGTCCAGGAGGTGGCGCATGCGCAGCTCGCCCCCGTGGGCCACGCCGATATCGGCCGACGTGCCGCCGATGTCGAGGGTGACGACGTTGTCGAAGCCGGACTGCTTGCCGGCCCAGACGCCGCCGATGAGGCCGCCGACGGGGCCGGACATCATCAGGGTCACGGGCAGCTTCGCGGCCTCGTCGATCGGGACCATGCCGCCGGAGGACTGCATGAGCAGGATCTCGCGCTGGTAGCCGAGTCCGCGGGCGGCCTCCTGGAGGCGGCGCAGGTAGCGGGAGACCTTGGGGCCGACGTAGGCGTTCAGCGCCGTGGTGGAGAAGCGCTCGTACTCGCGGTACAGGGGCACGATCTCGCTGGAGAGGGAGAGGTACGCCTCGGGGAACTCCTCGCGCACGATCTCGCCGATGCGCTGCTCGTGGGAGTCGTTGAGGTAGCTGTGGAGCAGGCAGACGGCGATCGCCTCGACACCGGCCTCCTTCAGCTCGCGCACGCGCTGGCGGACCTCGTCATCGTCCAGCTCGATGAGCACGTCGCCGTGCGGCGCGGTGATGCGCTCGCGCACGGTCAGGCGGTGGCGGCGCTTGGCCAGGGGGTGGGTCTGCCAGGGCAGGTCCTGCTGGAGCGAGAAGTTGTAGGGCTTCTTGTGCCGCGCGATGTGGAGGATATCGCGGAAGCCCTCGGTGGTGATCATGCCGACCTCGGCGCCCGTGTGGGTCAGGGCCGTGTTGGTCGCGACGGTGGTGCCGTGCACGAGCTGATCGATCTCCGACAGCGGGACGCCCGCCTTCTCGGAGAGCCGGGTCAGGCCGTTGATGACCGCCTCGGAGGGATCGTGCGGCGTGGAGGGGACCTTCTCGACGACCGCGACGCGGTTCTCGTCGTCGGAGAAGTACAGGTCGGTGAACGTGCCGCCGACGTCGACGCCGATTCTCTTCATGGTGGATCCGATCCTTCCGAGGGGGGTTCCTGGTCCGCGGACACGAAGGTGACGTGCGCCATCTCCGTGTTGCTTGGAGAGCACCGTATATGCGATCCCAGCAACCCGCAATGGCCCCTTTCGCCGTGACCTTTCCGTGACCTACCGGGAGGACGGGGGAGTGGAGCTTGCCAGAAGGGCAGTCACGGGGGTATGCGCGCGGCGCCAGGACGGCGCTCGCGCGACCCTCAGACGGCGCGCAGTGCGGGGTCCAGGCGCAGCTGCCCGAGGGCCTCGTTGCGTTGGACCAGGCTGAGGAGCGCGGCGATCGCGATCGCGATGCCGCTCATCTCGCACAGCTCCTCGAGCATCGTCCCGTAGATGTAGCGGTTGTCGACCATCCAGTCCATCGCGGCCAGATGGTTGCCGTTGAGGGTCTCGATGCCGACGGCGCCGACGAGGAAGAGCGCACCGCCGAGGAGGATGCCCCAGGTGGCGCGCCGGGGGAGCGAGAGCACCAGGCGCAGCAGGAGGAGTCCGATCATGAGCGCGATCGGCGCACCGACGAGCGCCCAGGTGAAGCCGACCTCGACGGGCAGCATTGCGGCGATCCGGTCGCCGGGCACGTCGAGCCGCTCGTGCACCTCGAGGTACTCGTCGACCGACGCGACCAGTGCCACCACGGACAGCAGCCACCAGGAGCCGCGCAGGCGCGGCCGGGTCAGGGCGATCGCGGCGGCGAAGGCGCCGAGCAGCAGCCAGAGGCCGGAGTTGTACCAGGTGGCCATGTTGTACTCGCGACCCACGTCGAAGTACCAGAACACCGTGTGGAAGTTCTGCGACCTCACGCCGGTGGTGCGCTGGTGCGCGGTGAGCGTCACGAGCGCCACGAGGATGATCCCGGCGGCCACCGCGATGAGGCCGAGCGCGATGCGGCGCAGGGGGAGCGGGCGGAAGTCCCGCTCCTCGGCGGGCGCGCTGCCCTCTGTAGGGGCGCGACCCTCGGCGGGGGAGTCGGCGGGAACGGTCTCGCGACCGGGTTCGGGCACAGTCATGACCGCCATTCTGTGAACAGCAGATGAGGAGCGGCTGAACGGCAGATGTGGAAGTTCTCATCTGGCCAGGTGGAGGGGGATAGCGTGGGTGCATGGCGATCATCTACAAGGCCGAGCTCTCCCCGACGAAGCCCGAGGTGCTCCGCACCCTCCTGACCTCGCGAGCCTGGGGGAGCGAGGCGGAGCAGACGATCCTCGGGGCCTACCGCTTCGACGACCCGGCGGGCGAGGTCGGTGTCGAGTGCCACCTGGTGCGTGCGGGGGAGAGTATCTACCACCTGCCGCTGACCTACCGACCGTCGCCGCTGGGCGGTGAGGACGCCCCGGAGCCGGTGCTCACGATGGAGCACTCGGTGCTCGGCACACGCTACGTCTACGACGGCCTCGAGGACGAGGTGGCGCTGGAGTGCTTCGCGCGGGCGCTGGCCGGCGAGCAGCAGCAGGCCGAGCTCGACATCTACGAGGGCGACACCGTCGTGGACCACCGGCGCCAGACCGTCACCCTGCGCCTCGAGGTCGACGAGGGCGAGCAGGCGCCGAGCTCGACGGTGCTGCTCGAGGACGGCGAGCCGTTCACCATCGCCCGCACCCTCGGCGATCTCGACGGGACCGTGCGCCTGGTCGCCGCGTGGGACGGGGGAGAGGGCGTCGTTGCAGCGGTCTGAGCTGCGCGCCGCCTCCGCACGGTCCGGTGCGGCGACGGCATCGCACGAGACTGTGCACGAGACTGCGCACGACGTGCAGCAGGCCTATGACCGTCGGTCGGCCGAGTATGCCGAGCGCCTCGGGACCATGGTGGCGGTCCATCCCGCCGACCGTGCACTCGTGGAGCACTGGGCCGACGGCGTCACGGGGACGGTGCTCGATGCGGGATGCGGACCCGGGCACTGGAGTGATCACCTCCGCCGACGCGGGGTCGACGTGCGGGGGATCGACCTGTCGCCGCGCTTCGTCGAGCACGCACGGGCCGAATACCCCGACGTGGCCTTCACGCTCGGCAGCCTCGAGGCGATCCCGGAGGACTCGGCGTCGCTGGGCGGGATCCTGGCGTGGTACTCACTCATCCATATGGAGCCCAGCCGGCTCGGGACCGTGCTGAACGAGTTCGCGCGTGTCCTGAGGCCCGGCGGGGTGTTGCTGCTGGGGTTCTTCGACGGCCCGGACGCGACGAGGTTCGACCATGCCGTGATCTCGGCGCGCACGTGGTCCGTGAGCGACATGGCTCGTCAGCTGGAGGCGGCGGGCTTCGATGTCGTCGAGACGCATCGCAGGACCGGCCCCGGACATCGACCGCACGCTGCGATCACCGCACTGCGCCGCAGCTGAAAGCGCCGGAGGCGGAGGAGGGGCATGCGGCCGCGCCTCGCCGCACCTCCGACTCTACTTAACATAACGTGCATTATCGGCGTTCCCTGGAGGAGGGTTGGATACAGCGCCCGGAGCACGCAGCACGCGACTGACCAGGCAGATTCGTGGAATGCCGGATGAACATCGCATGGACTGGCACACATCCGGCAGGTGGACGGCGCAGTTCACCCGATGTTCATCTTTCGCACCGGTCATGGTTGCGGCGCGGCTCCGGGGTGGACACGTCGCCGTCCTCGAATGGCTCGCGGTCGTTCTCAGACCGCCGCCGAACAGGAAGAAGGTGCGATGACGAGTTCGACCACACAGCAGCCGGCCCCGCCCCGGGGCACCCGGCTCAGCGCCCGCAAGCGCCGCGACGCGCTGTGGTTCGTGGCCCTGGCGGCCCCGAACATCATCCTGATCCTCCTGTTCACGTACCGGCCGCTAATGACCAACGTGTACTACTCGATGCTCGACTGGACGCTCGGCTCCACCAGCGCGACGTTCATCGGGCTGGGCAACTACGTCGAGTTCTTCACCTCGCCCTCGGGCCTGAACAGCATCCGCATCACGGTGATCTTCACGCTCGTCACCGTCGGCGGCTCCATGCTGCTCGGGCTCCTGCTGGCACTCGCGCTGAACACCTCGATCCCCGGCACAGCCTTCGCCCGGTCCGCCGCCTTCGCGCCCTATGTGCTCTCCGGTGTCGGCGTGGGCCTGGTGTGGCTGTTCATCTTCGACCCCGACTTCGGAGTCCTCGCATGGTTCCTGCGCCAGCTCGGCATGCGCAGCCCCGAATGGGTCAACGACCCGACGATGGCCCTGGTCATGGTCATCGTCGTCTACGTCTGGAAGAACCTCGGCTACTGCGCCATCGTCTACCTCGGCGGACTGCAGTCGCTCCCCCGCGACGTGATGCAGGCGGCGGAGCTCGACGGCGCCGGCCCCCTGCGCCGCTTCTGGTCGATCAGCCTGCCGCTGCTCTCCCCCACGACCTTCTTCCTGCTGATCACGACGATTCTGAACAGTCTCCAGGCCTTCGACATCCTGCGGATCATGACACCGACCGGGCGCGGCACCAACGCCCTGATCTTCGAGAGCTACCTGCAGGCCTTCGGCGGCTACTCCCGCGCCGGCTACTCGGCGGCGATCTCGGTGGTCCTGTTCCTCATGCTCATCGTCATCACGGTGGTGCAGATCAGCTACGTGGAGAAGAAGGTGCACTACGCATGAGCGCTCCTGCCGCAGTCCCCGCGCCCGGCGCGACGCCCGCTCCGGGCAGCGACGACCGCCCTGCCGTTCCTCGGCGCAGGGGCGGACCGTTCTCCCGCGAGAACATCGTCTCCACGATCACCACCGGCTACGTGCCGCTCCTTCTCGCCACGGCGGTGGTCATCCTGCCGCTGGCATGGATGGTGATCAGCTCGTTCAAGTCCCCGTCGGAGATCCTCACCACCGATCTCGTGGTGCTGCCCTCGGAGCCGACCCTGCACAACTACGAGGTCGCCATGACCTCGGTGCCGATCCCCCGCTTCTTCCTGAACTCGGTGATCGTCACGGCCGTCGGCGCCTCGATCAAGGTGGTCCTCGCGATCATGACCGCCTATGCGCTGGTCTTCGTGCGGTTCCCCTTCAAGAACATCATCTTCATCGGGATCCTCGTGGCGCTCATGGTGCCGCCGCAGGTCGCGATCCTGCCCAACTACGTCCTGATCGCCGGCTGGGGCGGGGTCAACACCTACTGGGGCATCATCCTCCCGGGCCTGGGCACCGCCTTCGGCACCTTCCTGCTGCGCCAGTACTTCATGACGATCCCGCCCTCGATCCTCGAGGCCGCCGCGCTCGACGGCGCCGGCCACTGGCGCACGCTGTGGCAGATCATCGCCCCGATCTCGCTGCCCTCGGTCGCGACGGTCGCGCTCGTGACCATCGTCGGCGAGTGGAACGACTACATCTGGCCCCTCATCATCACCACCGACTCCTCGATGATGACCTTGCCCGTCGGTCTCACCGCCCTGCAGAACTCCGAGGGCAACACCGGCGCCGGCTGGGGGATCCTCATGGCCGGCACCGTCGTGGTGATCGTCCCGGTGCTGATCGTCTTCGCGGCCCTGCAGCGCTACGTCGTCTCCGGACTCACCCAGGGCAGCGTCACCGGCTGACGTCCGCCCCGTCTCCCCCGCTTCCCCCCAATCCCCCCTGCACGACCCCACCGTCCCGAAAGGACACCCGTGATGAACCGTCCGATCCGCCCCCTGACCATCCCCTCCTCCCGCCGCACCCTGCTCGGGCTCGGCGCCGCCGGCGCCGGCGCGCTCGCCCTGGCCGCCTGCGGCGGCCCCTCCGTCGGCGGCGGCAGCGGCGCGAGCGACGAGGGCGGCGAGGAGGTCGACTTCTCCTCCATCGAGCCGGTCACCGAGATCGCCTTCTGGACCAACCACCCCGGCGGCTCCAAGGACGTCGAGGCGGAGCTGCTCGCGCAGTTCACCGAGGAGACCGGCATCAAGGTCAGCCACGTGACCGCGGGCTCCAACTACGAGGAGATCGCCCAGCGCTTCCAGACCGCCCAGGCCGCGCAGGACGACCTCCCCGCGGTCGTGGTGCTCTCGGACGTGTGGTGGTTCCGCTACTTCATCAACGGCAACATCGCGCCGCTGGACCTGATGATCGAGCAGCTCGGCATCGACCTGTCGGACTACCGCGACTCCCTCGTGGCCGACTACCAGTACGACGACAAGCAGTGGGCGCTCCCCTACGGTCGCTCCACGCCGCTCTTCTACTACAACAAGGACCACTTCGCGGCGGCCGGTCTGCCCGACCGCGCCCCGGAGACCTGGGAGGAGTTCGAGGAGTGGGCCCCCAAGCTCACCCAGGGCGAGGTCGCCTACATGTACCCCGACCTCGCGGGCTATGCCGGCTGGACCCTCCAGAACGTACTGTGGGGTCGCGGCACCTCGTGGTCCGACGAGTGGGACCTGAAGGTCTCCTCCCCCGAGACCATCGAGGCCCTGCAGTGGGTCCAGAGCACGGTCTACGAGGGGCAGTGGGCGCAGGTCGCCTCGTCCGACTCGGCCGACACCTTTGCCGCCGGGGTCTGCTCGACCACCATCGCCTCGACCGGGTCGCTGGTCGGCGTCCTCGAGGCCGCGAGCTTCGACGTGGGCGTGGGCTTCCTCCCCGCCGGACCGGTGGAGGGACCGGTGTGCCCGACGGGCGGTGCCGGCCTCGGAGTCCCCGCCTCGATCACCCCGGAGGAGCAGCTCGCGGGCGCGATGCTCATCGAGTTCATGGGCCGCCCCGAGTCCACCGTCGCCTTCTCGGGCGCGACCGGCTACATGCCGGTGCGCAAGAGCGCGGACATCACCGAGCTGCTGGAGACCACCCCGCAGATCCAGACGGCCATCGATCAGCTCGAGGTCACCCGCACCCAGGACTACGCGCGCGTGTTCCTTCCCGGTGCGGATCAGGAGATCGCCAACGCCGTGGGCACCATCCTCACCGAGCAGGGCGATGTCGAGGAGGCGCTGACCGCGCTGGAGAGCACCCTCGAGGGGATCTACACCTCGCAGATCGAGCCGAAGCTCAGCTGAGCCCCGCGCTCCCTCGGGCCCGCTCCGCCGCCTCCGGGCGTGCGGGGCGGGCCCGCTCCACGTCGGGTCCCGTCCGTCAGGCCTGCCCGGGCAGGCGCCCGTCGTCGGCGCCGCTCCCCCGCCCGGCCAGCACGAAGAAGAACACCGAGATCAGGGAGCCGGCGACCATCGCGATCGCCATCGGCAGCGAGGAGTGCGTGCCCGCGAGGCCCACGAGCGGCGCCGCGATCGAGGCGGCGAAGGAGAAGCCGAGGCCCAGCATCGCCGAGCCGGTGCCGGCGAACTCGCGCGCCTGGTCCGAGGCGAGCGCGCCGCCGTTGCCGAAGATCATGCCCTGCGGCGCGACGGTGAGGAAGAACGCCGGGAACACGATCCACGCCGGGGTGTCCAGGAACAGGCTGCCGATCAGCAGCGCGAAGCTCGCCAGCGACACCACGATCAGGCCCACCCGGATCAGGCGGCGCGGATGGATGGTGCGGGTCAGGTAGGCGGACAGCAGCGACAGCGCCATCATGCCCATCGAGTTGATCGCGAAGCTGATCGAGTACGTCGTGGACGAGTAGCCGAGCATCTCCTGGACCACGAAGGAGCTCGCGGACACGTACGCCATGAGCGCGAAGGCGGAGAACGCGTTCACCAGCAGGTAGGCGACGAAGATGCGCCGGCCCAGCAGCGTGCGGCAGTTGCTGAGGAAGGTCCGGAACCCGCCGGAGTGCCGTCGCTCCACCGGCAGGGACTCCGGGATCAGGAAGAGCACGCCGATCAGGGACAGCAGCGACATCACCGCGATCACCGCGAAGATCTCGCGCCACTGCCCCACCAGCAGGATCAGCCCGCCCAGGAGCGGCGCGACGATCGGGGCGACGCCGCCCACGCCCTGCATGACGTTCATGATGCGGAACAGCTCGGGGCCGTCGGTCATGTCGATGAGCACCGCGCGGCCCAGCACCATGCCGAAGCCGCCGCCGATGCCCTGGAGCACGCGCATGATCATGAGCAGCTCGGCGCTCGGCGCGAGCATGCACCCGATCGAGGCGAGCAGGCAGAGCGTGATGCCGATGAGCAGCGGCCCCCGTCGGCCGAGACGATCGGACAGGGGCCCGGCGACGATCTGCCCGCCCGCGGTGCCCATGAAGAAGGCCGTCAGCGTCAGCTGCATCATCGAGGCGGTGGTGCCGAGCTCGGAGGCGACCTGCGGGAACGCCGGGATGTACATGTCGGTGGCGAGAGGGCCGATGGCGCTGAGCGTGGTGAGCACGACGATCACCATCGCGGTCACCTTGCCGCGCGTGCCGGCCAGCTGCTCCTCGGTGGGCAGGTGCGCGCGCGCCTGGTCGGCCGGGTCCTCGAGCACCGGGATCGCGCCGGTGATGGTGGGGATGCCGCCGGTCGCGGTGGGCACCGGGAGATGCTCGCCGGTGGTGCGGGAGGGCTCGGCGGGGGCGCCGCCGGTGAGGTGGTCTCGGGGGGTGTCGTCGGCGGCGGCGGCCACGGGAGTCCTTTCAGGAGAGCAGACGTCGAGCCGGGCGGATCACAGGGATCTCGCCCGGCTCGAACGATTCATCGTAGGGGGTGGCCGGTCGCCACGGGAAGCGCGTGCCCGAGTCCTGGACGGGTCAGGCGGCGGCGTCGGCCAGTCGCGCCTGGTAGGTGGGGTCGGTGCGCTTCAGCCAGCGGATCACGGCCGAGGTCACGGGGATCATCGCGTACTGGACGAGCACCTTGTAGAGCACGCCGAGGATCGTGTACTCGGCCCACTGCTCGACGGTGGTGATGCCGATCGCGGCCGACGCGATCGTGCAGAACAGGATGGTGTCCACCAGCTCGCCGAGGCCGCTGGAGGTGAACAGGCGGCCGATGAGGCCCCGCTCCCCCGTGCGCCGCTTCATGCGGGAGACGACGGCGGAGTTCAGGCTCTGGCCGGCGAGGAAGCCGACGAGGCCTGCGAGGACCACGATCCAGACCGGCCCGAGCGCGAGCTCGAGGGCCTCCTGCTTCGCCATCCCATAGTCGTCGGGGAACGGCGGCAGGGCGATGATCACCTGGTAGGAGATCGAGGCGAGGATGCTGACGGCGAAGGAGGTGAGGATCGCGCGACGCGCGGTGCGGGGGCCGTACAGCTCGGTGATGATGTCGCCGAGCACGTAGGCGAGGGGGAAGAGGAAGAAGCCGCCGTCGGTGATGATCTCGAAGCCCGTCCCGGGGACGGTGCCGAAGCTGACCCCCTTCGCGGCGCCGATGCCGGAGAGGATGACGACGGTGACCATGGCGGCCAGGAGGATGTCGAAGTGCGAGCTGCCCCGGTCGGCGTAGACGGCGCCGGCGGGGCTTCCAGACCGGGGTGCGATGGGGGCGTGGGTTCTCTGCGGTGATGTCACCGGGGAAGGCTACACAGCACGCCGGGCCGCCGCCCGGAGGCGACGGCCCGATGTGACGAGGTCAGCGAGGGGGCGGCTCGTCGGCCGACGGGGTACGGCCCGGCCGACGGGATACGACGCGGCCGACGGGATCTCAGATCCCCGGCGCGCCGTAGTCGTACTCCCCCACGAAGCGGGCGAACTGCTCCTCGCCGCCGCGGAAGAGGTTCGAATCCCCGGCGAAGGGGCCGGAGTCGGAGTACTGCCACATCTCCCAGTCCCACCAGCGGCCGGGCAGCAGCTCCGGCTCGGTGCGGCGGTAGGCGGCGAGGAACAGCGGGGAGTTCTTCGGGGTCCAGTCCCCCACCACGTCGCGCCACCAGTAGTAGTTGGTGTAGATCGCGGGGCGGCGGCCGGTCGCCTGGCGGTAGCGCCAGGAGAAGGTCGAGATCCACTCGCGCATCTCCTGCTGCGAGAGCCCGTAGTCCAGGGGAATGCCGTGGTAGCCCTCGAAGTCGACCATGCCGGGAAGGGTCTTCCCGTCGGTGCTCCAGCTGCCGCCGTTGTTGAGGAAGAAGTCCACCTGCTCCTCGGGACCGCCGGAGTCGGGGCGGGCGAAGTGGTAGCCGCCGCGCACGAGCCCCACCTTCCCGGCACCGCGGTACTGGTGGTCGAAGGCGGGGCTGCGGTAGCTGCGCCCCTCGGTGGCCTTGACATAGGCGAAACGGGAGCCGAGCTCCTTCTGCGCGGCCCAGTCCACCTCCCCCTGCCAGCCCGAGACGTCCTGGCCGTGGATGCCGCCCGACGGCGCAGCCATGGCGGCCGGCGCCGTGAGCGCCGCGGCACCGGTGCCGAGCGCGGCGGCGCCGAGGACTCCCCCGCGCAGCAGCGAGCGGCGCGAGGTGCCTGCCTCGGAGGAGGGTGAGGACGTGGGCGGAGCGCTCGAGGGCGCGAGGTGGCGCGGGCGGTAGGACGGCATGTCGTCTCCTGGGGAAGAGGGGAAGCGGGATGCGACGGTCATCACACCGTCTTCACCGTACGTGCAGACTCCCCTCATGCGGGCCCCAGGGAATCGGCGTGTCGCGAGGAATCCAGGGCGTCACCGCCTGGACGGCTCCCCCTCACCTCGCAGACATCCGCCGCGCTCCCCCGGGCCGCCGGCCGGTTCGACGAAGGCGCGCAGGGTGCCCAGGATCGTGGTCGCCGCGAGCTCGGTGATGTCACGCTGCTCCATCTGCTCGCGCAGCATCAGGTCCACGAAGATCCCCACCAGCAGCTGGGCGAGGTCCTCCACCGGCAGGCGCGAGCGGTCCCCCGCCGCCTCGAGCCGGCGCGTGAGCAGCTGCCCGATCTCATCCCGCATCCGCTCACGCTGCACCGCGAGCTCCCCGCGCATGGTCTCGTCGCGCAGGGAGCGGGCGATCGCATCGGAGTAGAGCAGGTACCACTGCCGGCCGTAGGGGCGGATCCCCTCGAAGACGGCGAGCATCATCTCGTCGTCGTCGAAGGTGACCGCGTGCTCCGGGCCCGCCTCCCCCACCGCCGACTCGACCGAGCTGTTGGCGATGCCGATAACCTCCGCGGTCACCTCGTCGAACAGCGCCACGAAGACCTCCTCCTTGGTGGAGAAGTTCGAGTAGAAGGCACCGCGCGTGAAACCGGCCGCCTTGACCAGGTCGTCCACGGTCGCACCGTCGATGCCCTTGTCCACGAACACGTCCAGCGACGCCCGGATCAGCTTCGCGCGGGTGTTCTCCTTGCGCCGCGTGCCCGCGAACTCGGGCAGCGGCTCGAACAGATCGGTCATGGCTCCTACCGGGGACGGGACGGGGACGGTGCGGGATTGCGTGCGGGGTGCGTGCGAGGGGTGCGAGGAGGCGTGGCGCGGGTCTCCCCCGGGCTCCTAGGAACGACGTTGAAGACGGCACCACGATCTGGATAGTATCCCACCGATACATGCGTGTATCGAATGCGTGGGCGTCTCGAGCGGGAGGTCCGGCGTCCCCTCAGCTCGCCCTGTCCTGGAGGTCCCGTGTCCTCGTCCTTGTACCGCCTCGGCCTGCTCATGGCTTCGCTGCGCTGGAAGGTCGTCGGCGCCTGGGTCGCCCTGCTGGTGATCATCGGCGGCCTCGCCGTCGGGCTCGGCGGCACCTTCTCCACCGAGATCGAGATCCCCGGCACCGAGGGGCAGGAAGGCATCGACGTCCTCGCCAACCGGTTCCCCGAGATGGGCGGCACCTCCGGCACGCTCGTGCTCCTGGCCGAGGACGGCACGACCGTCGATGACCACCAGGCCGAGATCGACGCGCTCATGGAGGACATCGCGGGCGTGGACGGCGTTGCCGTGGCCCCCTCCCCCTTCGACGAGCTCTCCCCCGGCACCCGCACCGAGGACGACACCGCGATAATCGCCCAGTTCCAGATGGACGGGCAGACCGGCACCTTCCCCGAGACCTCCGTGGAGGAGATCCGGCAGCTGGTCGCAGACGCCGAGACCCCCACGCTGGACACGAACCTCGGCGGCCAGGTGCTGCAGAGCGCGGAGATCCCCTTCGGCGCCGGCGAGATCATCGGCGTCGTCGTCGCGCTGATCATCCTCGCGATCGTGTTCCGCTCCCTCGTGCCCGCCTTCATTCCGATCATCACGGCGATCATGGGCGTCGGCGTGTCCATGCTGGCCCTCGTCGCACTCTCCGCCGGCGTCTCCATCCCGTCGGTGACCACCGCGCTCGGCGCGATGCTGGGCCTCGCCGTCGGCATCGACTACGCCCTGTTCATCCTCTCCCGCCACCGCGACCAGCTCGCCCGCGGCGAGGACGTCGCCGAGTCGATCGGGCGGGCGCTGGCCACCTCCGGCAGCGCCGTCATCTTCGCGGGCATGACCGTGGTCATCGCGCTGGTGGGCCTGTTCATCACCGGCATCCCCTTCCTCACCGTCATGGGCGTGGCGGCCGCGGCGACCGTGGCGCTGTCCGTGGTCGTGGCGCTGACGATGCTGCCGGCGATCATGGGCATCATGGGCGAGCGCCTGCGCCCCCGCGGCATCCGCCGCCTCATGGCCCAGAACGGCGGCGTGCTGCCCGCGGAGGATCCCGACGCCCCCTCCCACGGCCGCGTCGGCCGCGCCTGGGTCCGCCTGGTCACCCGCGTCCCTGCCCTGACCATCCTCGTGGTGATCCTCGGCGTCGGCACCCTGGCCATCCCGATCAAGGACCTCCAGCTGGCCCTGCCCGACCAGGGCACCGAGCCGCCCGGCTCCTCCGAGCGGGTCACCTACGACCTCATCGCCGAGCGGTTCGGCCCCGGCTACAACGGCCCGCTCCTGGTCACCGCCGACATCATCAACACCACCGACCCGCTCGGGGTCGTCGACGAGCTCGAGAGCGACATCCTCGCCCTGGACAACGTCCGCGAGATCCAGATCGCCACCCCGAACCGGGGTGCGGACCTCGCCGTCGTGGTCGTGATCCCCGAGGGCGGCCCCACCGACCAGTCCACCAAGGACCTCGTCGCCGAGCTGCGCGGCAGCGCCGAGGCCTGGGAGGAGGACCTGTCCATCTCCGACGTCACCGTCACCGGCGCCACCGCCGTCGGCATCGACGTCACCGACAAGCTCGGCGCTGCCCTGCTCCCCTTCGCGATCTTCGTGGTGGGCCTGTCTCTGCTGCTGCTGACGATGGTGTTCCGCTCGATCTGGGTGCCGCTGAAGGCGTCGGTCGGCTACCTCTTCTCCGTCGCCGCCGCGTTCGGCGTGACCTCGATGGTGTTCGAGTACGGCTGGTTCAACGGTCCGCTGTTCGTCGAGATCAACGGCCCGGTCGTCTCCTTCATGCCGATCATGGTGATGGGCGTGCTGTTCGGCCTGGCCATGGACTACGAGGTCTTCCTCGTCTCCCGCATGCGCGAGGAGTTCGTGCACACCGGGGACGCGAAGGGCGCGATCGAGAAGGGCTTCGTCGCCAACGCCCCCGTCGTCACCGCCGCCGCGCTGATCATGGTCTCCGTCTTCGCCGGCTTCGTCACCTCCGGCTGGTTCATGCTCCAGCCCATCGCGGTCGCGCTCGCCGTGGGCGTGCTCGTGGACGCCTTCGTGGTGCGCATGACCTTCGTGCCCGCCGTCCTCGCGCTGCTGGGGAAGAACGCCTGGTGGATGCCACGGTGGCTCGGGAAGATCCTGCCCCCGGTGGACGTCGAGGGTGAGGGCCTCGGCGCCGTCCTCGAGCACCGCCGCTGGACCGAGGAGCATGGCGAGCACGCCCTGCGCGTCCAGGACGTCGAAGTGCCGCTGCGGGGCGGCCACGGCCGGCTCGGCCCGCTCACCGGCCAGGTCGAGCCCGGGCGGATGCTCGTGGTCCGCTCGGCCGACGACGCCGCCCGCAACACCTTCCTCGCGCTCGTCGCGGGGCGCCTCACGCCCGCCGCCGGCATCCTCGCCGTGCACGACCGGCTCGCCCCGGACGACCTCGGTGCCATCCAGGCCCGCAGCCCGTGGATCCCGGCGGGCACCGACGTCGCCGCGCGGCTGGCCGAGATCGACGTCCGCAGCGCCCGCCGAGGACTGATCGTCATCGAGTCCCTCGCCGACCTCACCCACGCCGCCCGCACCGTCGACGACACCCTCGTCGAGCGGATCGATGCACTGCTCGAGGCCGGCGCGACCCTCGTCGTCGGCTCCCGCGCCGACGACCCCGTCGAGGCGGAGCGCGACCTCCACCGCACCCTGCGCGACCCCCGCCGTCTGCTCGCCCTCTCCGTCCATCGCGCCGCGGAGCCGGACCCCTCCGGTCCCTCCCATCGCGCCGACGACACCGCCCCGGAAGGAGCGCTCGCATGAGCCGCCTGTCCCACCCCCGCACCCTCGTCGTGGTCCTGGTGCTGCCGCTGCTCGTGGCGGCGCTGGGCATGTGGGCCCTCAGCGGCCGCGTGGACCGCCTGGACACCGTCCCCGCCGCGGTCGTGAACCTCGACCAGGGCGCCGAGATCACCGACGAGAACGGCGACACCCAGACCGTGCCCTTCGGCCGCCTCCTCGCCGGCGCCCTCACCCAGCCCGGCACCGTCGAGGACCAGGACACCCCGGAGACCACCGGCTTCGACTGGCAGCTGACCAGCCAGGACGACGCCGAGTCCGGGCTGAAGGACGGCACCTACTCCGCCGTCGTCGTCATCCCCGAGGACTTCTCCAAGCGCCTGGCCACCATCGGCACCCCCGAGGCGACCCGCGCGATCCTCGAGGTCACCACCAACGACGCCTCCGGCCAGATCAACGCGCTGGTCGGCACCGCCGTCGCCCAGGCCTCCGCCTCCACCATGGGCGGGCAGATGGCCGAGCAGTACCTCAACGGCCTCTACCTCGGCTTCAACGACCTCGGCGACGGCTTCTCCGACGCGGCCGACGGCGCCGAGGAGCTCGCAGGCGGCACCACCGACCTCTCCGACGGCACCCGCCAGCTCGCCGACGGCACCTCCGCTCTGGCCGACGGCACCTCGGAGCTCGCGGACGGCTCCCGCGACCTGGCCGACGGCGGGCGCGAGCTCGCCGACGGGACCTCCGACCTCGCCGACGGCAGCACCGCGGCGGCCGACGGGGCCGAGCAGTTCGCCGGCGGCGTGTGGACCTTCGCCGACGGGACCTGGCAGACCGCCGACGGCTCCCGCACCCTCGCCGACGGGCTCGACCAGCTCGCCACCGGCAGCGAGGACCTCGCAGGCGGCGTGGCCCAGCTGCAGGCCGGGATGCGCGGCACCGACACCCAGCCGGGGCTGCTGGACGGTGCCGAGCAGCTCGCCGCCGGCGTCGAGGGCGACGGCACCGCCGCGAACCCGGGCCTCGAGGCCGGCGCGGACCAGCTCGCCACCGGTCTCGAGCAGTACGCCGACGGCGTCGCCCAGGCCGGCACCGCCGTCTCCGGCGACGGCACGGCGAACAACCCGGGCCTCGCCCCCACCGCCCGCACCCTCGCCGAGGGCACGGCCGAGCTCGGCGAGGGCGCCCAGCAGGCGGCCGACGGGCTCTCCGGCACCGACTCCCAGCCCGGGCTCGCCCAGGGCGCCGACGGGGTCGTCTCCTACGCCGAAGGGCTCCGGTCCGTCCTGGACGGCGACGGCACCGCGCAGAACCCCGGCATGGACGCGCTCGCCGGCGGCATGTCGCAGAGCGCCTGCGCCCTCGCCGAGCGCTACCCCGACGATCCCGAGGTGCAGGCCCTGTGCCAGCAGGCCCAGGGCATGACCGGCTACGTCGACGGCACCCGCGCCGTGCTCGACGGCGACGGCACCGCCGCGAACCCGGGCCTGGTCGCGACCGCCCAGGGTGTCGGCGAGGGCGCCACCCAGGCCGCGAGCGGCATCCAGCAGCTCGCCGACGGGATCAACGGCACCGCCGACCAGCCCGGCCTCGTCCAGGGCACCGAGGGCATGGTCACCTACGCCGAGGGCATCGAGACCGCGTTCACCGGTGACGGCACCGAGGCGAATCCGGGCCTGGTCGAGGGGTCCTCGCAGCTCGCCGAGGGGGCCCGCGCCAGCGCCGACGGCGCCGGCCAGCTCGTCACCGGCGTGACCGGCCTGCGCGACGGCATGGTCCAGTACGCCGACGGCGTGGACCAGCTCGCCGAGGGCGCCGGACTGCTCGCCGAGGGCACCCGCGCGAGCGCCGACGGGGCCGGGCAGCTCGCCGACGGCGCCGGTCAGCTCGCCACGGGCGCCGACCAGCTCGGCACTGGCGCGGATCAGCTCGCGAGCGGCAACCGCCAGCTCGCCGACGGTGCCGGGCAGCTGGCCGACGGCGCCGGTCAGCTCGCCGACGGCACCGACCAGCTCGCCGACGGCACGACGGAGCTCGCCGACGGCACCTCGGAGCTCGCCGACGGCAGCTCCGACCTGGCCGACGGCGCGGATCAGCTCGCCGACGGCACCGGGGAGCTCGCGACCGGTCTGCGCGAGGGCGCGGACGCCGTCCCCTCGTACAGCGAGGACGAGCGCACCCGCATGGGCGAGATGGCCGCGGCCCCGGTGACGGCCGAGGCGCAGCGCGAGAACGAGGCGAACGGCGCGTCGACCGCGACCTTCCCCTTCGTCACCGCGCTCGCGCTGTGGCTGGGCGCCTTCGGCACCTTCCTGCTGCTGCCGGCCCTGTCCCGGCGACTGCTGGACCGGGCCCTGCCGATGTGGCAGGTCGTGCTGCGCTCCCTGGCCCCGGCCCTGCTGATCGCCGTGGTCCAGACCGTGGCGGTCCTCGCGGTGCTCACGGCCGTGGGCATCTCCCCCGTCTCCCCGCTCTCGGTGGGTCTGATCGCCTTCGCCGGCGCGGTGATGTTCGCGGCCCTGCACCAGGCGCTTCTCGCCCTGCTCGGGGACCGGATCGGCCGGATCGCCTCGGTGATGCTGATGGTGCTGCAGGTGGTGATGCTGGTGGGCATCGTCCCGATCCAGACCGCTCCCGAGGCGCTGCAGGCGGTCAGCGGCCTGATGCCGCTGGCGATCGTCACCGAGGGTCTCGTGCACGCCGCGCTCGGCGGGGCGCTGGTGAGCACCTCCGGCACGCTGCTGGCGATCCTCGCCTGGGCTGCGATCTCGCTGCTGCTCACCCTGGCGGTCTCGCGCGGCGCCCGCCGCGCCGACCGCGCCTCGCGGATCGACGCGGGGGCGATGCCGGCCGCCGCCTGAGCCGGTCGGGCTCCGTCGGCCCTGTGCTCAGGCGGCTCCTGCCGCCCCGAGGTAGGCGAGGATCGCCCGCACCCGGGGGTGCTCGTCCTCGGACTCGGGCAGGTCGAGCTTGGTGAAGATGCCGCGGGTGTGCGCCTCGACGGTTCGGGAGGGGACCACCAGGCGTCGCGCGATCGCCCGGTTGCTCCATCTCTCGGCCATGGGGGCGAGCACCTCCCGCTCGCGCGGGGTGAGCGGGTCCAGGACGGAGCGCGTCGTGGCGCCGCCGAGCATCTGGCGGACCACCTCGGGGTCCAGGGCGGCTGGCCGGTCGGCCACGTGGTGAACCTGGTGCTCGCCGACGAGACCTTTGCCGTGATCGGCGGTCTGCTCCAGGTCGCCGGTCTCTTGATGATCACCCGGGCCGCCCTGCACCTGGACGACCGCCGGTGGATCGCCCACGGCTGAGCCCGCACCGATCGGAGTTCGTCATGGATCTGATCCTCGCCCCGCCCGCCGACGCCCCCGACGTCGGCCGCAGCACCCTCGGCCGCAGCACCACCACGCGCAGCATCGTCGGCCGCAGCATCGTGGGCCGCCCTGCGGCGCCCACCGGCCCTGCCCCGCCCGTCGTCCCCGCATCGCAGCCGCAGGGCGCGCCCCTCGTGCCGCCGCGCTGGGCCACTCCCCCGTTCTGGGGCTGAGCGGGCGTCTCCCACCGGTGGCTCCTGCTCACCGGAAGTCCCTGCTCACCGGAAGTCCCTGCTCACCGGAAGTCCCTGGACCTCCCCGCCGCGGCGAGGTCCAGGGGCTCCACCGCGTCCGCCACCAGGTTCACCGCCCCGGTGCGGTTCTCGAGGATGCCGCGCAGCACCACCGCCCGGGCGGTGCGCAGCAGGGCGCGGTGGCGCACCCAGAAGCCCTGGGAGCAGACCACGTTGAGGATCCCGGTCTCGTCCTCGAGGCTGAGGAAGGTGACGTTCCCGGCGGTGGCCGGGCGCTGGCGGTGGGTGATCACCCCGGCCACCCGCAGGCGGCTGCCGTCCTCGACGTCCCGGGTGCCCAGGATCGAGGCGACCCCGTCGGCCGCGAGCTGCTCGCGCACGAGCGCCATCGGATGGTCGTCCAGGGTGATCCCGGTGGCCCAGGCGTCGGCCCCCGCGAGCTCCTCGTCGCTCATCCCGGGCAGCATCGGGGCCTGCGCCCCGACCGCGAGGCCCGGCAGGGTGTCCGGGGACTCCTGGGCGGCGGCGCCCGCGGCCCACAGCGCCTGGCGGCGCGACCCGGCCAGGCCGTCCAGCGCCCCGGCGGTGGCGAGGGCCTCGAGCTGCCGTGCCGTCAGCCGCACCCGGCGGGCGAGGTCCGGGATGGAGGTGAAGGGGCCGTGGCGCCGACGGGACGCGATGATCTCGTCGGCGGTGTCGGTGGAGATGCCGCGCACCTGGTCCAGGCCCAGCCGGATCGCGGGGCCGCGCCCGGCCCGCTCCCCCTGCACCTGCGCCCCGGGGGTCTCGATCCGGTAGCCGACGTGCTCCTCGTCGGTCTCCAGATCGGTGCGGGCGCGGCTGAGAAGCACGTCCGGTCCGCGGGTGAGCACGCCGTGGCGGCGCGCGTCGGCGACCAGGGACTGCGGGGAGTAGAAGCCCATCGGCTGGGAGCGCAGCAGCGCCGCCGTGAACGCGGCCGGGTAGTGGCACTTGAGGTACGCGCTGGCGTAGACGAGGTACGCGAAGGAGTAGGCGTGCGACTCGGGGAAGCCGTAGTTGGCGAAGGCGAGCAGCTTGCGGTGGATCGCGTCGGCGTCCTCCCCGGTGATGCCGTGGCGGGCCATCCCCTCGAACAGCGCGTCGGACAGGTCCAGCATCTTCTGGGTGGAGCGCTTGGAGCCCATGGCGCGGCGCAGCTGGTCGGCCTGGGCGGGGGTGAAGTCCGCGATGTCGACCACCATCTGCATCAGCTGCTCCTGGAACAGCGGGATCCCGAGCGTGCGCCCGAGGGACTTCTCCAGCCGCGGGTGGAGGAAGGTGACCTCCTCCTCGCCGGCGCGGCGGCGGATGTAGGGGTGCACGGAGCCGCCCTGGATGGGGCCGGGGCGGATGAGCGCCACCTCGACGACGAGGTCGTAGAACTCGCGCGGCTTCAGGCGCGGCAGGGTGGAGATCTGGGCGCGGGACTCGACCTGGAACACACCCACGCTGTCCCCGGTGCAGAGCATGTCGTAGACGGCCGGGTCCTCCTGCGGCAGGGTGCGCAGCTCGAAGTGCTGGCCGTGGTGCTCGCCGACGATCCGCAGGGCGTGGTCCAGCGCCGTCAGCATCCCGAGCCCGAGCAGGTCGAACTTGACCAGTCCCGCGTCGGCGCAGTCGTCCTTGTCCCACTGCAGCACGGAGCGGTCCGCCATCGCCGCCCACTGCACGGGGCACACCTCGATCACGGGCCGGTCCGCGAGCACCATGCCGCCGGAGTGGATGCCGAGGTGGCGGGGCGCGTCGCGCAGCTGCTGGGCGAGCGCGACCACGTCGGCCGGGACGTCCGCGTCGGCGAGCGAGGAGAAGGAGCGCTCGATCCGCTTGGAGAAGGCGTCCTGCGCGCCGGGGTCGTAGCCGAGCGCCCGGGCGGCGTCGCGCACGGCGAGCTTGGCGCGGTAGGTGATGACGTTGGCGACCTGGGCGGCGTTCTCGCGGCCGTAGCGCGCATAGACGTGCTGGATCACCTCCTCACGACGGTCCGAGGCGATGTCGATGTCGATGTCCGGCGGACCGTCCCGCTCCGGGGCGAGGAACCGCTCGAACAGCAGATGGTGACCGACGGGCTCGACCGCCGTGATCCCCAGCGCGTAGCAGACGGCGCTGTTCGCCGCGGATCCCCGCCCCTGGGCGAGGATCCCCTCCCCGGCGCAGAAGTCGACGATCTCGTGGACGATGAGGAAGTAGCCGGGGAAGTGCAGGTCGTTGATGACCTTCAGCTCCTTGTCGATCTGCGCCCACGCGCCCGGCACCCGCTCGGGGGCGCCCGGGGCGGGGCGGGGCCCGTAGCGCTCGCGGCCCTCGATCTCCACCAGCTCCACCAGCCAGCTGGCCTCGTCGTGCCCGGCCGGGACGGGGAAGGGCGGCAGGTCCGGGGCGAGCAGGCGCAGGTCCAGGGCGCAGTCGCGGCCCAGCTGGGCGGCCTGTGCGATGGCGCCGGGGTAGCGGGGCAGCAGCTGCGCCATCTCCTCGCCGCTGCGCAGGTGCGCGGGGCGGGAGGAGAGGTAGGGGTCGGCGCGCTCGAGCGGCACCCCGGCGCGCAGCGCGGCATGGGTGTCGGCCAGGCGCTTGTCCGCGGGGCGGGCGTAGTGCGAGTTCGTGGTCGCCACCAGCGGCAGCGAGATCGCGTCCAGCCCGGACTCCTCGCGCACCAGGCGCGCGCCCTGGGCGAGGGCGTCGTGCAGCTCGTCCGCCTCTCCCCCGCCGCCGGCGATCAGCTCGACGGCCACGTTCCCGGCCCCGAACAGGTCCACCAGGCGCGCGATCTGCGCGGCGGCGGCGCGGGCCGCCCCCTCGAGGTCCCCGCTCTCCA
This sequence comes from Brachybacterium aquaticum, assembly GCF_014204755.1. NCBI lineage: Bacteria > Bacillati > Actinomycetota > Actinomycetes > Micrococcales > Dermabacteraceae > Brachybacterium > Brachybacterium aquaticum. The sequence continues at coordinate 1,437,870 of NZ_JACHLZ010000001.1, read as the reverse complement.
GGTGCGGGGCGACCGCGCGGGTCACCGCGCCCTTGCGGCAGCCGGTGAGGATCAGCCAGTGCCCCTGGCGGGCCAGGCGCGAGAGCTCCGCGAGCCGGTAGCGGGCCACGCCCTTCTCACCGCTGTCCAGGTGGGCGCGGGCGATCGCGGCGGACAGCTGCCGGTACCCGTCGGCGTCGCGGACCAGCACCAGCAGGTGCTCGCCGTCCGGGTCGGGGGTGCCGGCGCGGGGCGCGGACAGCACCGGGGTGGTGCCGGCCGCCTGCGCCCCGGGCTCCAGCCCGAGGGTCAGCTCCGCCCCGAACACGGTCGCGATCCCGGCCTCCGCCGCGGCCTTCGCGGCGCGCACCACGCCGGGCAGCCCGTCGTGGTCCACCAGCGCGATCGCGCCGAGGCCGAGGCGGGCGGCCTGCTCGGCCATGTCCTCGGGGCTCGAGGCGCCGTCGAGGAAGCTGAAGTGGGAGTGGGCGTGCAGCTCCGCGTAGTCGACGGTGCGCGCGGGGCGGTAGCCGTCCTCGGGGACCTTCCCGGTGTGCTCGACGATGATCGGCGGGGTGACCACCTGCGCCGGACGGTCCGAGAGGATCGCCTCGATGTCCTTCCACGCCGGCGGGCCCAGGAACCAGCCGGCCATCAGCGGGGGTCCTCGGTGGGTGCAGTCTCAGTCATAGAGCCCCTCCAGCGTCCATTCCCCCGCCCGCGACAGGGCGAGGACGGCGGTCTCCTCGGCGTCGGCGCCGCGCAGCACGAGCTGGAGGCGGGCGGCACGGGTGCCGTCGGGCGTCCACCAGCGCTCGTCCAGCACGGTCGGCGCGCCGTGGGCGAGCACGGGGAAGCCCGAGCCCGCACGCAGGCCGGCGCGCTGCAGGGCGGGCAGGCCGGGGGCGGTGACCAGCATCCGCGCCGGGGCGGTGCTGAGCAGCCCGCGGGCGGTGACGACCACGGGGCGCCCGTCGGCGTCCTCGAGCGCCACCGGCGGCGGGGTGCGGAACACGGTCGCGGGGACGGGGCGGGGCAGGGAGCCGGGCCAGGGGCCCTCGCGACGCTCGGGCCGCTCGCTGCGCCAGGGGATCGTCGCGGTCTGCGCGGCCAGCAGCCTCCCGCCGACGGCGACCGGCACCTGCACGGCCTCCTCCCCCGCCAGGCCCTGGGCGCGGGCGAAGGCGCGACCGGCGCGCTGGGCGGACTCCCCCGCCCCGCCCCAGAGCGCCGGGGCGCTCTCCCCCGCCGGGGCCAGCTGCAGGGGGTGCAGCCCGAGGCGGACGATCGCCCCGGTCGCCGGCCCGCCGAGCCGCGCGCGGGTGATCCAGCCGTCGCACTGCCAGCGGATGCGATCCACGACGTCGCCGACGCCGAGCGCCCCGTCGTGCCGCCAGGTGCGCTCCATCTCCTCCCCGCTCTCGGTGCGGGCCACGATCCGCAGCCGCGTGCACACCAGCCCCCGCTCGACCAGCTGGGCGTGGAGCTTCTCGGCGAGGGGCCGGGCGATGAAGGCCGCCTGGTCGGTGCGCACCAGCGGCGTCTCGAGCGTGGTCTCGGCCAGCAGCGGCTGGGTGGGGTGGTGCGCGGCGGGCGGGGCGGGCTCGAGCCCGCGGGCGAGCAGGTGGAGGGTGGCGACGTCGGGTCCGAAGCGGTCGGCGACGGCGGCCGACGGCAGAGCGGCCAGGTCACCGAGCGTCGTGATCCCGAGGCGCTGGAGCAGGTCGACGGTCTCGTCGAGGTCCAGGCGGCGCTCGGGCCGGGTCGCGGAGGGCTGGCCGCGATGGCCCCAGCCGGGGCCGACGGGGGCGCGACGCAGCGCGGCGATCGGGTGCGGGGCGAGGTAGTCGGCGCTGCGGCCGGGGCGCACGATCCGACCGGGCCCGGCGGCCAGCAGCGCGGCGAAGGGGCCGTCGGCGATCCCGACCGTGCAGTCCCAGCCGGTGAGCTCCGCGACCGCGTCCAGGAGGTGCTCGGCCAGGGCCGCCTCCCCGCCGTGGTGGCGGGCCGGCCCGCGAGCGGCCATCAGCAGCACCCCGGGGCGCAGCACGTCCACCCCGGCGGCGATGGTGTCCACCGCGGCGGCGACCAGCTCGAACAGGGCGCTCTCCTGCTCCCGGTCGGCCTCGAGCACGAGCGCCTCGGGACAGGCGGCGCGGGCCGCCCGACGGGTCATCCCCGGCATCGCCCCGGCCGCACGGGCGGCGGGACCGGCATGGGTGACGCGGTGCTGGTCGATGAGGAGCACGGGCGTGCGGGCGGGGTCGACGGGCGCGGGGGAAGGAGCAGAGGCACTGTCGACGGGGGCGGGCGCGGAGCCGGCGGGGGCAGCGCTCGCGGGGGCAGCGCTCGCAGGGGCAGTGCTCGCGGCGCCCTCGGCCTCGGTCCGGCGCTGGTGGCGGTCCAGCGCCGCCAGCAGCGGCCAGTCCGGGACGGTGACGGCGACGGTGCGGGTCGCGTCGGCCGTGCGGGTCGCGTCGGCCGACGCGGCGAGCTCGGCCCGGTCGGTCCTCTCTCTCGTCGTCGTCACTATCCGGCCCTCCGCGCCGTGGGCACCAGCCGCATCGGGCGCTGCGCGGGCAGGTCGGCGGGACGGTCCGCGCCCTGCCGGGGAATGTCCTGCACCGCCGCCCCGCCCTGCGGTACCGCGGCGAGCAGGCCGCGCACCTCGGGCAGCAGCACCTCGACCTCGCGGTGCCCGGCGATGCCCCGTCCCTGCGAGGTCACCGCCAGGCGGCGTCGGCGCAGCCGTCCCGAGCCGGTGGAGAGCCCGGTCCAGCCGCGGCCGCTCGCGCGCAGGGTGAGGTCCGCCCGGCCGGGCGGGGTCGCGGCGAGGACGAGGGTGTCGGCGGTGCGGGCACGGCCCAGCAGGCTGCGCCAGAGCGCGGGGGCGAGCGCCAGGTCGGGGCCGAGCACGAGCACCCCCACCCCGTCGGCGAGGGCGGAGAGCACCTGCGGGGTCTGGTCCCCGTCGGCCGGGGCGAGGGCGAGCCGGGTGGGGTCCAGACCCGCGTCCAGTGCGGCGCGCAGGCCGAGGTCCGGCATGCCGGCGACCGCGCACCAGGCGTCGTCCCCGGCCGCGGCGACGGCGAGGGAGAGCAGCAGCGAGGTGGTCGCGGCGCCCTCGACGGCGACCGAGCTGCCCGCGCGCAGGGTCCCGCGCGGGACCAGGGGCGCGAGCGGGCCCGGCAGCGGCAGGCGCGCGCCGAGCCCGTCGTCGGCCTCCTCCGCCGCGCCCTCCCCCGGCGACGGCTGGAGGGAGGGGCCGCGCAGAGCGGTGCGGTCGATCCGCCCGCCCCAGCGCGCCGCCGAGCGCTCGGCGGCGCCGAGCGCCGCCCGGGCCCGGGACAGGCGCTGGGCGAGGTCCTCGGACCGGGTCTCCACGGCTGCGCTGCTCATCGACTGCTTCTCCTCCCGGACCTCTCATGCCTCGAACTCGTGTTCGAATATCTGTTCGAACCATACGCTTCCCGATCGAGACGCTCAAGGTGTCCAGGTCATGACTTCGAACGTGCATACGAAGCCTGGTGGAGGGGTGTGACAGACGGAGCCGCGGAGATGCCCGGCACTGCGAGGACGGCCTGGTGCGCACCGCGAGCTCATGCATCGGCGCAGGTCAGGGTGTCGTAGCCGGCTCCCTCGCGAGGAGGGGTGGCTCAGAACGGCGGTTCGGGTGGGTGGCGGTGCTCCTCGCGGGCGCGGCGCCGGGCCTCGCGGTCGGCGAGCCAGCGCTGCCAGGACTCCTGGAGCACCTCGACCATGACGGGAGTGGCCAGGTCGGTGTCGTCGGCGACGACCACATCGACCATGTCCCCTGCCGACCAGGCGGTCCGCCCCGGCAGGTGCGCGGTGCGGGGCAGGCGGACGGGGTCCAGGTGCCCGGCGGTCTTCGCGCGGTGGTGCTGCCAGCACAGCAGGTGGAGGTTCTCGATCTCGGTGAGCCCGCCGCGCTCGGGGTGGCCGTGGTCGTACTCCTCGATGTGGTCGGCCTCGGAGGCCCAGGAGATGGGGCGGGTGCAGCCGGGCACGGCGCAGGTGGCGTTGCGCAGGCGGAGGTGCTCGAGCATGCCGCGGCTGGGGGTGTAGCGCTCGGCCGGCAGCGGCAGGTACGCGCCGGAGCAGGGATCGGTGAGGACCCGGTACCAGACGTCGCTGCCGCCGGCGAGCTCGCGCGCCATGCTCGCAGGCAGCGGGATCATGCCCTCGAGCATGCCCGGCTCGTCCGAGGCGCCGAGCAGGGTGAGCACGGGGATGGTGGCGTTGATCCGGAAGCGCGGCGCGGGCACGGCGACCCCGTCGGTGTCCAGCGCCGCCGCCATCAGCAGGTCGTACTGGATCAGGGCCAGCGGGGCCTGCATCGCGGTCTCGGCGACGGTGCCGCGGGGGTCCAGCGGCGGCTCCTCCCCGGCGGCGAGGGCGTGGCGCTGGGCGGCCTGCACGGCGCGCGCCGCCTCGTCGAGGCGCCGGGCGAGAGCGAGGATCTCCGGCACGGGGCCGATGACCCGCAGGCACCCCACACCGTCGTCCCCGGTGGGGAGCATCTCCACCCGGCGCCTGCCCTCCGGGGTGAGGTGCGGGGGCAGGTCCTTGCGGGAGAGCAGGCGGGTCAGGAGCGTCGAGAGGCGGGTGTGGAACTGCTCGGTGGTGACGTCGGTGGACCAGCGGGAGACGGCCTGGTCCACCCAGGCGAGCTGGGCGCGGGTGAGGTCGACGGTGCGGCGCAGGATCCGCTCGAACCATGCCGAGGGGAACTCGCCGCGCTCGAGGCGCGCGAGAGTGGCGGGGAGCTGGGTGACCGCGCGGTGCGCGTCATGGACCAGGGTCAGGGCGACGGTGCGGGTGCGCCGCACGGCGAGGGCCACGGCGATCAGCTCCGCCTCCGCCTCGTCCTCGTCGGTCTCCTCGTCCTCGAGGTCACGGTAGGACGGGGCGAGCGCGCGGTACCGGGCGGCGAGGCGGATGCCGTCCTCGACGGCGGCCTCCCGCACCTGCTCGAGGTGCGCGGGCAGGGCGGGGTGGTCGGGGGTGGGTGCAGCATCGTCGGCCGACGCCGACTCCTCGTCGCCGCCCGCACCCTTCCCACGCTCGTCGAACCCGCCCATTCCTCCCACCTCCTCGAGGACGCTGTGACCTGGAGAGATCTCGTCCTTCGACCCTACGGAGCACGGGGGTCGAGGAACAGTCCGAGCCCGCCATGGTGGATGACCGGGGTGTGTGGAGGAACCGTCGGCCGCGCCGGAGCGAGCGCCGCGCTCGTCAGGCGCGCCCCGTCGGCCGATGATCGCACCCCACCGGGCGCGCCCCGTCGGCCGCCCCGATCCCCGCCCGCCCGCTCCCCCGCTGGCCGTCCCCGCACCGCACTCGCCGCCTCTGCGATCATGAGGCCCACCCCACACCGACAGGGAGGACGAGGATGCGAGCGCTGGTGCTGCACGAGAAGGGACGCATGTCGATCGAGGAGGTCGAGCCGATCGGCTCCCCCGGTCCCGGGCAGGTGCGCATCCAGATGCACACCGTCGGGATCTGCGCCTCGGACGTGCACTACTGGACCGACGGGAAGATCGGCCCGTTCGTGCTCGAGGCGCCGATGATCCTCGGCCACGAGGGCACCGGAACCGTGGTCGAGGTCGGCGAGGGCGTCACCCACCTGGCCGTCGGCGACCGCGTCGCGATGGAGCCCGGGATCCCCGACCCCACCTCCCGCGCCTCCCGCGAGGGCAACTACAACGTCGACCCGGCCGTCGAGTTCTGGGCGACCCCGCCGTTCGACGGCTGCCTGGTCGACGAGGTGCTCCACCCCGCCGAGTACACCTACCGCCTGCCCGACTCGCTGAGCTTCGCCGAGGGCGCCCTCATCGAGCCCTTCGCCGTCGGCGTCTTCGCCGCGACCAAGGCGAAGATCCGCCCCGGCGACGTCGCCGCCGTGGTGGGCGCCGGCACCATCGGGATCATGACGGCGCTGGCCGCACGGGCCGGCGGCGCGAGCCGCGTGGTCATCTCCGACGTCCTGCCCGAGAAGCTCGCCCTGCTCGACGGGCTCGACGGCATCGTCACGGTCGACGCCACCAGCGAGGACCTCGGCGCCCGCGTGCGCGAGGAGACCGACGGCTGGGGCCCGCGCGTGGTCTTCGAGGCCACCGGCGCGAAGCCCGCCTATCGCTCGCTGTGGGAGCTGCCCGCCCCGGGCGGGACCATCGTGCTGGTCGGCATGCCGGTGGATCCCGTGCCCTTCGACATCGCCACCGCCCAGAGCCGCGGCCTGTCGCTGGAGACCGTCTTCCGCTACGCGAACGTGCACCGCACCGCGATCGACCTCGCCGCGAGCGAGCAGGTGGACCTCTCCCGCTTCGTCAGCGAGACCTTCGCCTTCGACGACGCGCCGAAGGCCTTCGAGCGCTTCCTCGAGGGTCGGCCGACCGACGTGAAGCTGCAGATCACGCTGTGATCCCCGCCGACTCCACGAGTGCTGCCCGCGCGGTGCCGCCGCGGGTGCTGCTGGACCTGGACGGCACGCTCGTGGACCGCGACGGCGCCTTCGCCCGCTGGGCGGAGGGGTTCGTCGGCGAGCTTTGCGGCGGCCGGGAGGATCTCGAGTGGCTGCTCGCGGCCGACGCCGAGGGCTATCGCCCCCGCCGGGAGCTCGCGGCGATGATCGCCGAGCGCTTCGGGCTCGCGTCGGCGGGCGGGGAGGCGTCGGCCGACGGAACCGGCGCGGCCGACGGGCCCGGTGGGGCCGACGCGATCGAGCGCCGCCTGCTCGAGGAGTCCCTCGTCGGCATCGAGTGCTACCCCGGCGTGCTGCCGGCGCTGGGCGCCCTGCGCGGGGCGGGGGCGGAGCTGGTCGTGGTCACCAACGGCCCCACCGCCATGCAGCGGGCGAAGGTCGAGCGGGCGGGGCTGCGCCCGTACCTGGACCGCGTGGTGATCTCCGAGGAGGCCGGGGTCGCCAAGCCCGATCCGCGGATCTTCGCGATCGCCGTGAACGGTCTGGCCTGCGGGGAGGAGACCTGGATGGTAGGCGACCATGCCGTGAACGACATCGGCGGCGCCCGCGGGGTGGGCCTGTCCACCGCGTGGGTCTCCCACGACCGCGAGTGGACCGAGGAGTGGTCGCCGACGCTCACCGCACCGACCGCGGCGGAGCTGCTGGAGCGGATCGCCGGCGGGCGCTGAGTATCTGGGGCTGACAGTCGGGCGTTGGGGGTCAGGCGCCGAGCATCGCGCGGCGCTGCCAGAACACGACGGCGCTGGCCGCGGCGACGTTCAGGGAGTCCACTCCCCCGGCCATCGGGATGACCACGTGCTCGTCGGCCGCGCACAGCGTCGCCGGCTTCAGCCCGTGCCCCTCCGCACCCAGCACGAGGGCGACCTTCCGCGCCGGGCCGAGGTCCACGGCGTCCAGCGCCACCGCCCCGTCGGTGAGGGCGAGGGCGAGCACGTCGAAGCCGGCCTCGTGCAGGAGGTCGACGCCGGCTTCCGGCCAGGCCTCGAGCCGGGTCCACGGGACCTGGAAGACGGTGCCCATGGAGACGCGGATGGAGCGGCGGTAGAGCGGGTCGGCGCAGCGCGGGGTCACCAGCACCGCGTCCACGCCGAGCGCGGCGGCGGAGCGGAACATCGCGCCGACGTTGGTGTGGTCGACGATGTCCTCGAGGACCGCGACCGTGCGCGCCCCCGCCAGCAGGTCGTCGACGGCGGGCAGCTCGGGCCGCTGCATCGCCGCGAGCGCGCCGCGGTGGAGGTGGAAGCCGGTGAGGGTCTCCAGCAGCGCCTCCTCGCCCACGTACACGGGCACGTCCGGGAAGCGGGAGTAGAGCGGCGCGAACCTCTCCAGCCACTTCTCGCTCATGAGGAAGCTGCGCGGCTGCATCCCGGCGTCCATGGCGCGGGAGATGACCTCGTAGCTCTCGGCCATGAACAGGCCCCGCTCCACCTCGACGCGGGAGCGGAGCTTCACGTCGGTCATGCGCAGGTAGTCGTCCAGCGCCGGGTCCGACAGGTCGGTCAGCGGGCGCAGCTGCGGGGTCGTGCCCTGCGGGGTCGTCTCCTCCGCCCCGGAAACGCCCGCCCCGGTCTCCTCCGTCACCGCGTTGTCAGTTCAGCGCCAGCGAGCGGGCGGTGAAGCGCTCGCCGCGCTGCTCCGCGATGAGCGGCAGCCCGAAGGTGGCGGTGAGGTTCTGCGAGGTGAGGGTCTCGGCGATGGGTCCGGCGGCGACGAGCTTCCCCTTCCGCACCAGGGCGACGTGGGTGTAGCCCGGCGGGATCTCCTCGACGTGGTGGGTGACCAGCACGGTCACGGGGGTGGCGGGGTCCTTCGCGAGGCGGCCGAGGGTGCGCACGAGCGACTCGCGGCCGCCCAGGTCCAGGCCCGCGGCGGGCTCGTCGAGCAGCAGCAGCTCGGGGTCGGTCATGAGGGCGCGGGCGGCGAGCACGCGCTTGCGCTCACCGGTGGACAGGGTGCCGAAGTGGCGCTGACCGAGCTCGCCGACGCCGAAGGCGGCCAGCAGCGTGCGGGCGCGCTCGAGGTCGACGTCGTCGTACTCCTCGCGCCAGCGGCCCACCACCGAGTATCCGGCGGTGACGACCACGTTCTCCACCAGCTCCTCCGGCGGGATCGTGTCGGCGAGCTCCTGGCTGGCCAGGCCGATCAGGGGGCGCAGCTCGAAGATGTCGACCCGGCCCAGGCGCTCGCCGAGGATGCCGACGGTGCCGCGGGTGGGGTGCAGGCGCGTGGAGAGCAGGCGCATGAGCGTGGACTTGCCGGCGCCGTTGGGGCCGAGCACCGCCCAGCGCTCCCCCTCGCCGATCTCGAGGGAGACCCCGGAGAGGATCTCCTTCCCGCTGCGCGTGACGGTGACATCGTTCAGAGAAGCTGCTGCGACGGACATGCGCCCGAGCCTATCGCCCGCAGGGCCGCGCACCGCGCCATGCCCGCAGGCGCGTCGCCCCTGCCGACGGGCGCGTCGCCCCTGCCGGCAGGCGCGTCTCACGGCCGACGGGCGCGTCGCCCTCGCTCCCGCCCACGTCCCGGACACCTGCCTAGACTGGCCCGGACCGTTTCCGACCTGCTGGAGGTCCATGTGCCGCACCGTCCCGTCTCCCTGCACGCCCCCCGCGGCTCGGTCGCGGCCGACGACCTGCGCGAGGGCATCGACGCGCTGCTCGCCGCGCAGGACGGCGAGGTCCCGCTCGAGTTCCCGGCCGAGGTGCTCGCCGCCGCCGAGGAGGCCGCCGCCCGCGACGCCGCGGCCGACGGGCGCGCCGACCGCACCGACATCCCCTTCGTGACCCTGGACCCCGCGAGCTCCACGGACCTCGACCAGGCCATGCACCTCGAGCGCACGGACGGCGGCTACCGGGTGCTGTACGCGATCGCGGACGTACCCTTCTTCGTGGACCTCGGCGACGCGATCGACCAGGAGGCCCGCCGCCGCGGCGAGACCCTCTACCTGCCCGACCGTCGCATCCCCCTGCACCCCGAGGTGCTCTCGGAGGCGGCCGCGTCCCTGCTGCCGGACCAGACCACGCCGGCCTTCGTGTGGGAGCTGACTCTGGACGCGCGCGGCGAGGTCACTGCGATCGGGCTCGAGCGGGCGCTGGTCCGCTCGGTGGCGAAGCTCGCCTACGACCAGGTGCAGGAGGAGCTCGACGCCGGAGCAGGCCACCCGATGATGCTGCTGCTCCAGGAGATCGGCGAGCTGCGCACGCAGCTCGAGGCGGAGCGGGGCGGGGCGAGCCTGAACGTGCCCGAGCAGGAGGTGGTGGTCGAGAACGATCACGTGCGCCTGACCTGGCGCAGCCTGAACCCGATCGAGGACGCCAACGCCCAGCTGTCCCTCATGACCGGCATGGCCGCGGCGACCCTCATGCTCGAGCACGGCGCGGGGATCCTGCGCACCATGCCGCCCGCGGAGCCGCGGGCCGTGGACCGGTTCCGCCGCCAGAGCGAGGTGCTCGGGGTGCCGTGGCGCAAGGACGTCGCCTACGGCGAGTTCCTGCGCTCCCTGGACTGGCGCGAGCCCGTGCACCTGGCGCTGCTGAACCTCGCCACCTCCCTGTTCCGCGGCGCCTCCTATGCCGCGTTCACCACGCCCGAGGAGGTGCCGGAAGATCCGGTGCAGGCCGCGATCGCCGCCCCCTACTCCCACACCACCGCGCCGTTGCGCCGGCTCGTGGACCATTTCGTGCTGCTGGTGTGCCTGGACCATGCGCAGGGCCGCACCCCGTCCCCCGAGCTGCTCGCGGCGCTCACCGAGATCCCCGAGGCGATGCGGCAGACCGGCGCGCAGGCCGGGAACCTCGAGCGCGCCGCCCGGGAGCTGGTGGAGACCGCGGCGCTCGCCGCCTGGGAAGGCGAGACCTTCGAGGCGACCGTCATCGAGCGCCGCGAGGCGAGCGACGGCGGCGAGGGCGGGGGGAACGGCTCCGGCAACGGCTCCGGTGCGCCCCTGCGCGTCGAGGTGCAGCTGACCGATCCGCCGGTCACCGCCTGGGTGCCGATGGACGCCGAGGTGGGGCAGGTGGTCCGCGTGCGCCTCGAGTCCGTGGACACCGGGGGCCGGCGCGCGGTCTTCGTCGCGGCCGACGGCGCTGCCGCCACCGATCAGCAGGGCGCTGCCGCCACGGATCAGCAGGGCACTGCCACTCAGGAGAGCGCATGAGCGAGGCCGCCGCCGGGAGGGACCTGGTCGCCCTCCCCCGGGCTGCCGTGCTGATGCTGTGGACCTCCGCCTACCTGCGCGGGGACCTCGGTCCGGATGACGCGGCGCGGATGAGCTTCGGCCTCGGCCGCTCCGGCCCCAGCGGCCAGGGCGCCGACTTGTTCGACTGGATGACCTCGCTGAAGCGCCTGCCGCTCGCGCAGCTGCGCCTCGTGCTGCCGGTGCCCGGGCGGCTCGCAGGGCTCGTCGGCCCGCCCGCCGCGATCCCCGCCGCCCTCGAGGCGGGGCAGGCGATCGTGGTGACCGCCGCCGGGATCGCCGACCACACCCTGATCCCGCAGCTCACCGCAGTGGAGGTCGAGGACCGTCAGGTGAACGCGGTGACCTGGCACCGCATCGCCGCACCGGTCGGCGCCCAGGTCCCGCCCGCGGCGACCTCCGGCAGCGCCCGCCAGGAGCTTCTGCAGGCCCTGCAGCGCACCGCCCAGGGCAGTGTCGACCTCGATCTCGTGCCCGACGAGCCGGTGGAGCCGGCGCGCATCCCGGCCACCTGGATCTCCACGGCCCTGCCGCGGCACGTGGACCCCTCCGCCGCGCACCTGCTGGTGCTCGCTGCCCGCACCCTGCTGCTCACCCGCGCCGAGATCGACGAGGGCCACGGCCACACCGTCCACCTCGCCGAGGCGCTCACCCGGCGCGGCTTGCTGGACGAGCTGCACGACGCGGCCCGCTCTGCGCTCGTGGAGACGGTGGAGCGGATCGTGGCCGAGGCGACCGGCTGAGGCGACCGGCCGAGGCCTGTCGAACGGCCTTGCTCCTGCTCCCACGGTCGGCACGGCTCCGGCCGCTGCGTTCACTGGCGCCATACGGGGAACCAGCCCCGGATACGGCGACCATCACCGCATAGCGCCAGTGAACGACAGAGCGCCAGTGAACGCATCACCCCGCCACCGGCCGCCCCGTCGCCGGCACCCCCGGCGCCGAGGCGACCGGCTGAGGATCAGCCGGCCTGCTCGATGACCGTGCGGTAGACCTCCAGGGTGCGCTCCGCGATCGAGGTCCAGGAGAAGTGTTCGGCGGCGCGGCGGCGCGAGGCCTCGCCCATCTCCTTGGCGCGTGCCGGGTCGGAGACCATCTTCACGAGGGTGTCGCGCAGGTCACCGACGAACTTCTCGGGGTCGACAGGGGTGCCGGTGCCGTCGGTGACCTGCTCGATCGGGACCAGGTAGCCGGTCACGCCGTCGTCGACGACCTCGGGGATGCCGCCGGTGGCGGAGGCGACCACGGGGATGCCGCAGGCCATCGCCTCGAGGTTCACGATCCCCAGCGGCTCGTACACGCTCGGGCACACGAAGGTGGTGGCGTGGGTGAGGATCTGGGTGAGCTGGTCGCGCGGCAGCATCTCAGTGATCAGGTGCACCCCGGTGCGGGTCTGCTGCAGCTCGGCGACGAGGTCGTCGACCTCCTTGGCGATCTCCGGGGTGTCCGGCGCGCCCGCGCACAGCACCACCTGGATGCCGTCGGGCAGCTCGCGCACGGCGCGCAGGAAGTAGGGCAGGCCCTTCTGGCGGGTGATGCGGCCGACGAACACGATCGTCGGCGCCTCGGGATCGATGCCGCGCGAGGTCAGGGCGGAGGTCTCAGGGTTCGGGGACCAGGAGTCGATGTCGATGCCGTTGTGGACCACGTGCACCTTCGCCGGGTCGACGCTCGGGTAGGCGCGCAGGATGTCCTCGCGCATGCCGCCCGAGACGGCGATGACCCCGGCCGCGCCCTCGTAGGCGGTGCGCTCGGCGAAGGAGGAGACCTTGTAGCCGCCGCCGAGCTGCTCGGCCTTCCACGGCCGCAGCGGCTCCAGCGAGTGGGCGGAGAGGACGTGCGGGGCGCCGTGCAGCAGCGAGGCGATGTGTCCGGCGAAGTTCACGTACCAGGTGTGGGAGTGGATGAGGTCGGCGCCGGCGCAGTCCGCGGCGATCAGCAGGTCGGTGCCGAGGGTGGACAAGGCGGCGTTGGCGCCCTCCAGCTCGGCGGGGATGGTGTACGAGAAGGTCCCCTCCTCCTCGCGCTCGGCACCGAAGGCGCGCACGCGCACGTCGATGTGCGGTCGCAGGACCTTGGTGAGCTCGGCGACGTGCACCCCGGCGCCGCCGTAGACCTCCGGGGGATATTCCTTCGTGAGCAGATCGACGCGCATGACGAGCTCCTGTTCTCCTTCTATCGACAAGAAATGCGGGCTCCCGCACGGTCCCCGAAGGGTCGTCAGGGCGGGGGTGACCGAACCGGTCGTTCTCCCCGTGACGGGCGCCACGTTTGGTCTATCCTCGCACCATGTCGTCCAAAAAGGTCCTCGCAATCGTCCTCGCCGGCGGCGAGGGGAAGCGGCTGATGCCCCTCACCCTCGATCGCGCAAAACCCGCCGTGCCGTTCGGCGGCATCTACCGCCTGATCGACTTCGCCCTGTCGAACATCGTCAACTCCGGGTACCTCCGCGTGGTGGTGCTCACCCAGTACAAGTCCCACTCGCTGGACAAGCACATCGCCCAGACCTGGCGGATGAGCTCGCTGCTGGGCAACTACGTCGCCCCCGTCCCCGCGCAGCAGCGCATGGGCAAGCACTGGTTCCGCGGCAGCGCCGACGCGATCGCCCAGTCGCTGAACCTCATCCATGACGAGAAGCCCGACTACGTCGTCGTGGTCGGTGCGGACAACATCTACCGCATGGACTTCTCGCAGATGATGGACGCCCACATCGAGTCCGGGAAGTCGTGCACCGTCGCCGCGATCCGTCAGCCGATCGAGCTGTCCGACCAGTTCGGCGTCATCGAGACCGACCCGGCCGACCCCACCACCATCAAGGCCTTCGTCGAGAAGCCGAAGCAGACCGAGGGGCTCGCCGACGATCCCAGCTCGATCCTCGCCTCGATGGGCAACTACATCTTCACCGCCGACGCCCTCGTCGAGGCGGTCACCCGCGACGCCGAGGACGACGACTCCAAGCACGACATGGGCGGGGACATCGTCCCGAGCTTCGTCGCGAAGAACGACGCCGCGGTGTACGACTTCATCCGCAATGACGTGCCCGGCTCCACCGACCGCGACCGCGACTACTGGCGCGACGTCGGCACCCTGGACGCGTTCTACGAGGCGCACATGGATCTCATCTCGATCCATCCCGTGTTCAACCTCTACAACGACAAGTGGCCCACCTTCACCGGTCACCGCAACGCGCCGCCGGCGAAGTTCGTCCATGCCGGCCCCGGCCGCGTCGGCTCCGCCGTGGACTCGGTGATCTCCCCCGGCGTGGTCGTCTCCGGCGCCTCGGTCTCCAGCTCGGTGCTCTCCCCCGGGGTGCGCATCAACTCCTGGTCGACCGTGTCGGACTCGGTGCTGATGGACGACGTGACCGTCGGCCGCCACTGCCAGATCCACCGCGCGATCATCGACAAGGACGTGGTCATCCCGCCGCGCACCCAGATCGGTCTGGACAAGGAGAAGGACCTCGCCCGCGGCTGGGTCGTCACCGAGTCCGGCATCACCGTGATCGGCAAGGGCACGGTCATCGAGCCGTGAGGGACGAAGTACCAGGCGCCGCGGCCCCCGGAGCCCCCGGGGCCGCGGCGCCCCCGCGTGAGGACGCCCTGTCCGACACCGCCGGAGGCACCGCCCGCCCCGCCGTGACCGGCCTGCTGGTCTCCGACGTCGACTCGACCTTCCTCACCCAGGAGGTCATCGAGCTGGTGGCCGAGCACGCCGGTGTGCGCGATGAGGTCGAGGCGATCACCACCGCCGCCATGCGCGGCGAGCTGGACTTCTCCCAGTCGCTGCGCGCCCGGGTGGCGCTGCTGGAGGGACTGGACGAGGGCGTGCTCGCCACCGTGCGGGCGTCGCTGGTGCCCACCCCCGGTGCGCTCGAGCTGATGCGCCGCGCCCGCGAGGCGGGCTGGGTGACGGCGCTCGTCTCCGGCGGCTTCCACGAGGTGATCGACGAGCTCGCCGCAGAGGTCGGCATCGATCATGTCCTCGCCAACCGCTTCGAGATCACGGGCGGCCGCTTCACCGGGCAGGTGACCGGCGAGATCGTGGACGGGTCGGTCAAGCGCCGCACCCTGGAGGAGCTCGCCGCGCGGTACGGGGTGCCGGCCGGGCGGATCATCGCGATGGGCGACGGTGCGAACGACCGCGAGATGCTCGTCGCCGCCGGGACCGGCATCGCCTGGCACGCCAAGCCCGCGCTGCGGGCTGTGGCCGACGTCGAGCTCGACGGGGACTCGCTGCTTCAGGCGTGGCCGCACTTCGAGGCGGCGGCCGCGCGCTGAGCGCCCGTCGGCCGACGGACTCTCCCTGCAGACGGACTCTCCCGGCAGACGGACTTCCGGCCGACACGACGACGCCCGCCCTCCCCCACCCGGGAAGGACGGGCGTCGTGCTGTCGGTGCTGCGTCAGGGGCGCACGATGGTGTGCAGCGTCAGCGACTCCTCCCCGAGGGAGCCCCAGTCCTCCAGCGCGCCGGAGAGCACGGCCATGCCGCCGGTCGGCATGCCGATGCGGGCCTGGGCGAGGGAGCCGGCGTCCGAGTGCTCGTCGGCCAGCAGCGTGGTGAGCGAGGAGATGGTGGGCTCATGGCCCACCACCATCACCACCGTGTGCTTGTCCTTCACGCCGCCGAGCAGCGAGAGCAGCTCTGCCGGGCCGCCGGTGTAGATCTCCTCGTGGCGGGTGACCTTCCCGTCGAAGCCGGGCATCTGGGAGACCACGGCCTCCCAGGTCTGGACGGTGCGGGCGGAGTCAGAGAGCAGCACACGGGAGACCTGCACGTTCTGCGAGGCGAGGTACTCCCCCACCAGACGTGCCTGGGACTCTCCGCGCTCGGCCAGCGCGCGGTCGTGGTCGGGCTGGCCGGAGCTGTTCTCCGCCTTTCCGTGGCGCATCAGGAGCAGCAGGCGACTGGCGGGGTCGGAAGAGGACATCGGGGTGGGTTCACGCCTTAGGGATCGCAGTGGAGGGGTCGGGACTCAGTGTCCCATGCCAAGGCCGCCGTCGACGGGGATGACGGCGCCCGAGATGTACGCCGCATCGTCGCTCGCGAGGAAGGAGACCACGCGCGCGACCTCCGTCGGGTCCGCGAAGCGCCCGGCGGGAATGGCCTTGCGGTAGGAGTCCTGCAGCTCCTCGGACAGCGCCTGGGTCATCTCGGTGTCGATGTAGCCGGGAGCGACGACGTTCGCGGTGATGCCGCGGGAGCCGAGCTCACGGGTCAGGGCGCGGGCGATGCCGATCAGGCCCGACTTGGAGGCGGCGTAGTTCACCTGACCGGGCGAGCCGTACAGGCCCACCACCGAGGAGATCAGCACGATGCGGCCCTTCTTCTTGCGCATCATCGACTTGATGACCCGCTTGACGGTGCGGAAGGAGCCGGTGAGGTTCGTGTCCAGCACGGTCTCGAAGGACTCGTCGCTCATGCGCAGCAGCAGCTGGTCGTCGGTGATGCCGGCGTTCGCGACGAGCACCTCGATGGGGCCGTTCGCCTCCTCGGCGGCCTTGATCGCGGCGTCGAGGCTGTCCCCGTCGGTGACGTCCGCGACGACGGTCAGTGCGCCCTCGGGGCCGCCCTCGCCGGAGCGGCTGGTGACCGCCACCTTGTCGCCGCGGCGCACGAACTCCTCGGCGATGGCGCGGCCGATGCCGCGGTTGCCTCCGGTGATCAGGACGCTGCGGGGCTCGGTGGTGCTCTCGGACATGCGGACTCCTCGGTGTCGGGGCGTGCGCGATCCGGCCCTTCCGGGCGGTGGGGCGCGCCGCCCGGGCGTGCGTGTGTGTTCTACGATACGGGGCGAGACACGGTCGGGACCCATGGGGGGAGCCCGACTACGCCCACAGCCTTGGAAGGTGCCATCTGATGGCCTATCGCTTCAATCCTCCGCCGAACTGGCCCATCGACGATCCGCAGTGGAGCCCGCCGCCCGGCTGGCAGCCGGATCCGTCGTGGGGCCCCGCACCGGAGGGGTGGAACTTCTGGGTCGCGGCCGACGAGGCTCCCGCCGCACCGGCGCAGGCTCCTGCCGAGCAGGGAGCCGCTGAGCAGGGCGCCGGTGAGCAGGCGTCGGCCGAGCCGGTCTCTTCTGAGCCGGTCTCTTCTGAGCGGGTCTCTTCTGAGCCCGTCTCTACTGAGCCCGTCTCCTCCGAGCCCGCAGCTGCGGAGCCGGTGCAGGCCGAGCAGGCTCCGGTCGCGCATCAGTCCTCCGAGCAGGGCTACGCCGCCTCCGACGACGACGCGTCGCGCGTTGCCTCCACCGACCAGCGCACGGGCGACGATGCCGGCGCTGCTGCCGGTGCGGGTGCCGCGGGCGCCGGCTCTGCGGGGGCGTACGGCTCGATCGACCCCTACGGCCAGCATGCTTCCGCCGGTCAGGAGCAGGGCGGGAGTGCGGGCGACAACGGCGCGTCCGTCGCCGAGTCCTCGTCGGGATCCGCCGAGGCCGTCGACGGCGCCCACGGAGCCCAGAACCCCTACGGGGCTCAGGACTCCTCCAGCGCACAGAACTCCTACGGCACGTCCTCCGGCGCGGGCGCGGCGGACGACGCCGACGACGCGACCCACGTCGCGGACTCCGGCCAGCACGCCGCTGCCGTCGACGGGCAGTCGCCCGACGTCCAGGCCGCCGCCTCGGAGCCGACCGAGGCCGAGTCGACCGAGTCCCAGGTGACCGACTCGCAGGCTCCCGAGACGGCGGAGTACGCCGGTCCGGACCTCCAGGCGGATCTCGCCCAGCAGGCACCGTACGAGTCGGCGCAGCCGACGACCGACGCCGGCCAGGGCGACCAGGGTCAGTTCGGCAGCGGTCAGTACGGCAGCGGTCAGTACGGCCAGTACCAGTACTCCTCGCAGCAGGGGCAGTACGGGCAGGGTCAGGATCAGCAGGGGCAGGATCAGCAGGGCCAGGGCACCGGCTGGGGCGCGGCCGCTGCGGGCGCGGCCGTCGCGGGCGGCGCTGCCGCCGGTGCGTACGCCGCGCAGGGCTCCGGGCAGAGCGGGGACGGCCAGGCGCCGTCGGCCGCCGCTCCGGGTCAGCAGGGCTATGGCCAGCAGCCGGGCTACGGCGACCAGCAGCAGGGCTACGGCCAGGCCTCCCCCACGCAGGGCTACGGCCAGGCGTCCCCCGCCGAGTACGGCCAGGGCCAGGCGTCCCCTGCTCAGGGGTACGGCGATCAGCAGCAGGGCTACGGCCAGGCCTCGCCCGCCCAGGGCTACGGCCAGGCCTCGCCGACGCAGGGCTACGGCCAGGCGTCGCCCGCGCAGGGCTACGGTCAGGCGTCGCCGGCCGGCTACGGCCAGGGCTCGGCCTCGGACTACCCGGGGCAGGGCTCCGCCTCCGACTACCCCGCGGGCGCGTACGGCCAGGGCTCCCCGGCGGACGGCACCGGCTCCGGCTGGACCGCCTCCACCGGTGGCGAGCCGCCGAAGAAGGGCTTCATCCAGCGCTTCTGGTGGATCGGATGCATCATCGCCGTGCTGCTCGTGCTCGCGCTGATCATCGTCGGCGGCGTGGTGCTGCTGGGTCCCCGCGGCGGTGAGCCCACCGGCGGCGGCACCACCACCACCCAGGTGGTGCCCACCGACGAGGCGACCACGGACGAGGCGACGGACGGGCCGACCGACGAGCCCACGGAGACGGCCACCGAGGAGGCGGTCGACAACCCGACCCCGACCGACCTGGCGACCATCGACCCGTCGGCCGAGCCGGTCAACATCGTCGGCACCGACGGGACCGGCACCATCGCTGTGCACATGGAGTACGTGAAGGCCGCGGACCTCGAGTCCGAGTACGGCGGCGCGGTCGAGGAGCCCGAGTTCGGCGAGTACCTCAAGGTGACGGCGAAGCTCACCGTCACCGAGGGCACCTTCGACGGTCTGAATCCGTACCAGTTCGGCGTGAAGACCCCCTACGGCGGCGTCGTCGATCCGGCCACCGAGTCGTTCGGGCTGAAGGGCTCCGGCGTCAGCTTCTCGCCGGACAACGGCTTCCAGGCGGGCGACGAGTACACCATGGTGGTCCTGTTCGACGTGCAGCGTGCGGGCGGCAACGTCCTGCAGTTCACCACCTACTCCGACGACTACACCTGGGACGTCCCTGCGTGACCTCCCAGCGCCCGAGCTTCAACCCGCCGCCGAACTGGCCGGAGCCCCCGCATGACGGGTGGGTCCCGCCGGCGGACTTCCGGCCCTCCCCCGCCTGGGGGCCGGTGCCGGCGGGGTGGAGGCTCTGGCGGTCGGACCGGCCCGGTACCACGGGCGCGGCGCCGCTGCAGGACTCCGAGGACGTCCCTGCCAGCGGTGCCCGCCCGCGCTCCCGGGTCGAGCAGTACCCCGTCTCCGTCCTGAACCCGGGCATGTGGTCCCAGAACCATCTGCAGGACGAGGACTACGGCTTCCCGCCCGCGAAGCCCCGCCGTCACCGGCCCCGCCTCCGCCTGGGCCTCACCATCACCGCGACGGCCCTCGGTCTGCTGCTCACCGCGGCGACGGTGGTGATGTTCGTGCTCCTCGTCGACTTCGCGATCGAGGACCTCGCCGGTATGCTCGAGGGGACGGCCGGGAGCCTCAGCTCCGCCCACATCGGCTCCGCCGGAATCAGCACAACCGGTATCAGCACCACCGTCACCGCACTGCCTGAGGTGGGTGCCGCGGCACCGGCCCGCGGATGAGCGACCGCTCCGCCCGCCGACGACTCCTGCTCAGCCGCGACAACCTCCTCGGACTCGTGGCCGTGCTGGTCCTCACCGCCGTCTGCGTGGGACTGGGCTTCTGGCAGTGGGGCCGCTTCGAGGACCGTCGCGACCAGGCCGCGGTCGTCGAGGCCAACTACGAGGCCGCCCCGATCCCGCTTGACGAGGCGATGCCCGATCCGCAGGCGCCGCTGCCCACCTCCGAGACCTGGACCCCGGTGCAGATGCGCGGCAGCTACTGCCAGGACCCAGACTGCGTGCTCTACGTCCGCAACCGCCAGATCGGCGGGCAGATCGGCTTCTGGCAGCTCGTCCCCTTCACCGCCGAGGACGGCACGACGCTGCTGATCGTGCGCGGCTGGGTCCCGGAGGACTCCACGGCCAGCAGCGGCTCCATCCCTGCGGACCCGCCTGCGATCCCGAGCGGCGAGGTGACCGTCACCGCCCGCCTCCGCCCCGCCGAGCCCGTCCTGGACCGCGTCCCGCCGCCCGGACAGGCGCACTCCGTGAACCCGCCCCAGATCGCCTCCCTGCTCAGTCTCGAGTACACCGCGCTGGTGACCCAGGCCTACGGCGACCTGGTCGCGGAGGACCCTGCCGGTCCCCGACCCACCGCCCTCGAGGCACCGGACACGGGCCTCGGCCCGCACCTGTCCTATGCCTTCCAGTGGTGGGTCTTCGCCGCGTTCTTCCCGGCGGCACAGGTCTTCCGCGTGCGCAAGCAGTTCCAGGACCTCGACGCCGAGGAGCCGGAGGACACCGAGACATCCGGGACGGCGGCGGTGCCGCACGAGACGGCCGACGGCGCCGACACGACGCAGCCCGGGGCCGACGCGCCCGTCAGCCGCACCCCAGACCATCGCCCCCGACGCGCGGTCCGCACCCGCAAGCGGGGCCAGGACGAGGAGGAAGAGGATGCACTCATCGATCAGCGGCGGCAGTGACCGTCCCGCCCCCCGCTCACGGTTCCTGCCCGGCCCGCGGCCGCGCCGCATCGCGCATCGGGGGCTGGCGCTGGACGGCGCGGAGAACACGCTGCGCGCCTTCGAGGACGCCGTCGCGGCCGGCGCCGACATGCTCGAGACCGACACCCGCGCCACCCGCGACGGGCTCGCACTCGCGTTCCATGACGAGGACCTGGCGCGCGTCGCCGGCGACTCCCGCCGCATCGATGCCCTGAGCGCCCAGGAGGCGGGCGCCGTGCGCCTGGCCGGCGACGAGCCGCTGGCGATGCTCGAGGACGTGCTGGGCACCTTCCGCGACGTGCCGATCAACATCGACATCAAGGCGCCCTCCGCGATCGGGCCCGCGGTCGCGGCGATCGCCCGCACCCGCAGCGCGGACCGGGTGTGCATCGCCGGGTTCGACGGGTCCGTGGTGCGCAAGGCCGTGGCGACGATCGAGGCGGCCACCGGGACCCGTCCCGTGCGCAGCCCCGCCCGCCGCACCATCGCCGCGTTCCTCGCCGTGCGGGCGCTCGAGCTGCCCACGGCGGTGACGAACCGGATCCTCGCCCCCTACGGCGCGCTGCAGGTGCCCGAGAGCTACCGGGGTGTGCCGGTCGTCACCCCGGCGACCGTCGCCGCCGCTCACAGGGCCGGCTGCGAGGTGCACGTGTGGACCGTGGACTCCCCCGCCCGCATGCAGGACCTGCTGGTCACGGGCGCGGATGGTATCATCACCAATCGCGTCGACCTGCTGTCCCGTCTGCTCGACGGCGCGACGACGGAGTGAGTGCCGCGGAGTGAGGATCCGAGCCCCTCGGGAACAGATCCCCTCGTCCGCGCGTTGACACGCGCAGGTCCACCCACCCACTGAACTCACCGGACGGCATCCCGTCCGGGCACCGCATCACCGGCAGGAAGCGAGAACCGCATGAACAGCCGCAGCCTGCGAGGCACCCGTCTGGGCTCCCTCTCCATGGAGACCGACGACGGCGTCCTCGCCGCACCGCGCCAGGAGGCCGTCTACGACTGCCCCAACGGCCACGCCATCGTCCTCCCCTTCTCCGTCGAGGCCGACGTCCCGGCCGTGTGGGAGTGCCGCTGCGGCGCGACCGCCGTGCTGCGCGACCACGAGAAGCCCGAGGAGAAGCCCGGCAAGCCCGTGCGCACCCACTGGGACATGCTCCTGGAGCGCCGCAGCGAGGAGGACCTCCAGGTGCTCCTCGACCAGCGCCTCGAGCTGCTGCGCGCCGGCAAGCTTCACCAGCGCCGGAACCTCTGAGGTCCCTGGCTCCTGAGGCACCGCCTCACCACCACGCGACAGCGCCCCCGTCCCGCCGAGAAGGCGGAGCGGGGGCGCTGTGCTGTGCAGGAGGGTGGGATCAGCCCTGGATGATCGTGGGCGGCGGGTCCTCGCGGTCCGTGCGGCGGTTCTCCAGCACGATCTCCCCGTCGATGATGCCGCTGCCGGAGCGGTGGTAGAGCACCTTGCGCGCCCCCTCGGAGCCGCTGCTGAGCCCCATCGCCTTCACGGTGCGGCGCTGGACTGGGGTGAGCAGCAGGACGAGCCCGGCGAGGTCGGTGAGCACGCCCGGGAAGAAGAACAGCAGGGCGGACAGCAGGGTGAACGCGGGACGGGAGAGGTGGTCCTGCACGTCTCCGCGGCCGCCTAGGGCGCGGAAGAGCGAGCGCAGCCGGGTGAAGGACTGCTGCCCGGCGGCGACCAGGAGTGCGAGGCCGATGATCCAGCCGATCACCACCACCAGCACCGCCCACCACAGGCTCGTGTTCACGCCGATGACGATGAGGATCGCGAGCTCCAGCAGGCCCACGAGCACGACGGCCAGGGGCACGAAGCGTCCCCAGCGGGAGGCGCGGGGGGCGGGGTCGTGGGGCGTGGAGGCGTGGGGGCCGTGCTGCGACGAAGAGGTCGACGAGGACGTCATGGCGGGTCCTTCCCGGTCTGCGATCCCGTGGGCGGCGAGGACCCGGTCAGACTAGCGCAGGGCCTTGCGAAGCCCCTGGGCGCGGCGTGCGAGGCCCCAGAGCGTCACCTTGACCAGGGCTTCGCGCACGATGTCCGAGGACATCTTGCTGGCACCCTCGGTGCGCTCGTCGAAGTCGATCGGGACCTCGACGATCACGGCGCCGAGATCGCGGGCGCGACGCGTCATGTCCACCTGGAAGCAGTAGCCGTGGGAGGCGATGTCCCCGTCGACCAAGCGCTGCAGCAGCTCGGCGCGGAACACGCGGAACCCGGCGGTCGCGTCGGCGACGCCGAGGCCCATGAGCGCCTGGACGTACACGTTCGCGCCGCGGGACAGGACCCTGCGCCGCAGCGGCCAGTCGTGGACGGCGCCGCCGGGGATCCAGCGGGACCCGATCGCGAGGTCGGCGCCGCGGCGCACGGCCTCCAGCAGTCCGGGCAGCTGCTCGGGGCGGTGGGAGGCGTCGGCGTCCATCTCCACCAGCTGCGCGTAGCCGCGCTCGAGGCCCCAGGCGAAGCCCGCGAGGTAGGCGGGGCCGAGCCCCTCCTTCCCGGCGCGATGGAGCACGTGCACGGCCTCGTCGCGGGCGGCGACCTCGTCGGCCCACTCCCCCGTGCCGTCCGGGGAGCTGTCGTCGACCACGAGCACGTGCGCCTCGGGCACCGCGGCGCGCAGGCGCGCGAGCGTGCCGGGCAGCGCCTCGCGCTCGTCGTAGGTGGGGATGACGACGAGGGTGGGCGGCAGCGGGGCGCTGGAGGGATGCATCAGCTCTTCTCGGAACGGCGGGTCTTCTCGGAACGGCTGGTCTTCTCAGCACGGCGGGCGGGACGGGCGAGGGCGCGGCGGTCCGAGGACAGCGCGGCCAGCAGGCCGACGAGCGCGAAGGCGCTGATGCCCACCGCGATCCAGGGCCCGGCCGCGACCGCGGGGGTGATCCCTGTGCGCAGGGGGACGTCGGCCAGCATGGTGCCCTGCTCCCAGTGGCCGACGTAGTCGATCTGGCGGCCCTCGGGGCTGAAGATCGCCGACTGGCCCGCGGTCGAGATGTGCACGACGCTGCGCCCGGACAGCACCGCCATGACCTTCGCCTGGGCGAGCTGCTGGATCGCCTCGTCGGAGTCGCCGAACAGGGCGGTGTTGGACTGGACGACGACCACCTCGGCACCGTCCTGGACCACGTCGTGGACCAGCTCGTCGTAGGCGATCTCGAAGCAGATGAGGATGCCGACGGTGCCCTGGCCCTGGTCGAGGGCGGCGAGGTCCATGGTGCCGACCTCCTGCCCGGGGATCATGTCCAGGGAGATCAGGTCGACCTTGTCGGTGATCCGGCTGAACACCTCGCGCATCGGGATGTACTCGCCGAACGGGACGGGGTGCCGCTTGGAGTACTGGTACGGGGCGGAGCCGTCGGGCGTGATCAGCACGGCCTGGTTCAGGCGCTGGGTCTCCCCCACGCGCACCTGGGTGCCGACGAGCACGGGCGCGTCGGCCCGCTCCGCGAGGCCCCGCAGCTGGCCGGCCAGCCCAGGGTCCTGCCGGGGATCCGAGCCGGTGGAGTCCTCGGGCCACACCACGAGGTCGAGGTCGTCGCCGTCGGCCTCCGCCTGGTCCAGCACGTCCTCGGTGGCGGCCAGGTGGTTCGCGAAGACGTCCTCGGGCATCGTGTAGCTGCCCTCGTCGATCTCGCCCACCGAGCCCTGCACGGCGGCGATCGTCATGGACTGCCGGTCGGCGGGGGCGCGGTTGACGGGATGGGGCACCACGACCGTGGCGAGCACGGCGCCGACGGCGATCGCGCAGGGCCACACCCCGGAGAAGCCGACGAGGCCGCGGTGGCGGCGGCCCAGCAGCGAGAGCGCGCCGTGCAGCAGCAGCTGTCCCAGCAGACCGACCACGAGGGCGAGGCCGGCCATCCCGATCCAGGGGGCGAGGTTCAGCAGCGGCGAGTCGGCCAGGGCGAAGGCGCTCGCGCCCCAGGACAGGCCGCCCCACGGGACGGTGCTGCGCAGGGTCTCGACCGCCACCCACAGCGCCGCGACGACGAGGGCGGAGGAGAGGCACAGACCGCGCCGCACCAGGACGGTGCGGGCCAGCAGGCCGTAGAGCACGATGTACACCGCCTCGACGATGCCCAGCGCGATCCAGGGCACGTTTCCGGCGTAGATGTTGGCCCACTCGGTCAGCGGCACGAAGAAGGCGAGCCCCCACAGCAGCGACACGAGCGCCGCGAGCCATGCGGAGCGCACCAGCAGACCCGCGCTCAGCAGGGCGAGGCCCACGGGCAGGAGCATCCACAGGTCATACGGCGGGTTCGCGAAGTACGCGCAGGCACCGCCGACCACGCCGCAGAGCAGCGCGACGGGCCAGGGGGTGGGGTCGAACTCGTCGCTCTGCCGACGGGACCGGGCGCGGGCGGCCGCGGTCCGGACCGTCGTGCTCATGCGCCGTCCTGCCCGAGCGCGCCGTCCTGCCCGAGCGCGCCGTCCTGCCCGAGCGCGCCGTCCTGTCCGAGCAGGTCGTGGACTGTGCGGCCGTCGATCACGGTGCGCAGCGCGCGGGGGCTGCCCTGGTCGAGGTCGGGCAGCAGCGGGGTGCGCGAGCGCGGGTCGGTGGACCAGGAGTCGACCCTCTCCGCGTGGGACTGGACGGTGAGGTCCCACGGCTCCCACACCACGAAGGTCGCCTCGAGGCCGGTGCGCAGGGTGCCGGGGTGGCGGTGTCCGGCCACGCGCTGGCCGCCGCGGCTGGCGGCGAGGAACGCCGCGCGGTCGGAGATGCGCTGTGCGGCGGGGGCGGTGCGGGTCGCGGCGCGCACCCAGTCCCAGGGGTCGGCGGCCTCGGGGGCACCGGCGGAGCCGAAGGCGAGCGGGGTGCCCTCGCCGACGAGGTCGAGGTAGTCGGCGCTCTCGGTGACCGGGGCGATGACGCGCACGCCCTCGCGCGTGCCCGTCGGCCCGGGCAGGCGCAGCACGATGCCGCGCGCGGCAGCATCGGCGTCCTCCTCGGCGGTCGCCGCGGCGTCGACGAAGCCGGGGGTGACCAGGCAACCGGTCGCGTCGATCCGTCGGGCGTCCGGGAACAGGACGAGCGCGGAGTCCTCGGTGCCGGTCCACGCGATCAACCCGTCGGCCACGAGCATCGCGGAGGCCTCGGGGTCCTCGGCGCTGTACAGCACGATGCCCGTGTAGAGCACGGGCGCCGAGGGCTGGGCGGGATCGGGCACAGAGGTATCGCGGTCGGTCACGGGCCCCATGCTCGCGCCTCCTCCTGGGAGAACGCTCATCGGCCGCTCGTTCGCCGGCCGATCGCTCATCGGCCGATCTCCTGGGCGACCAGGCCGCGGCGCACCGCGGCGATGGCGGCGCGGGCCGTGGCGCCGAGCTGCTCGTCGGCCGTGAGCTGGTCGAGCAGGTCGATGACCTGGCGGCAGTGGCGCACGAAGTCGCCGGGCGGCAGGTCGTTGCCGGCCAGCGCAGCGGCGAGGTGCTCGCCGCGCGCCCAGCGGTGCACGATCGCCGCGACCGCGGGATCGGGCGGCGTGGTCGGCTCGATGCCGTGGCGGGTCTCGAGGGCCTGGAGGCGCTGGGCGATACGGGCGGAGGCCTCGAGCGCCGCGTCGACGGCGGGGTCCGGGATGACCTCGGGGGCGCGGTCGTCGCGGCGGGACTCGTGCACGGCCGCGGAGACCACGGCGGCGAGTCCTGCCGGATCCAGACCCGTCCAGGCGCCGTGCTCGAGGCATTCGGCGATCAGCAGGTCGCGGTCGGAGAAGATGCGGCGCAGCCGCAGTCCGGAGGCTGTGGGGACGAGCTCCTCACCCTCATCCCCCGCGGCCTGCGGGCCTTCCGCGCGCAGGTAGCCGAGCTCGACGAGCAGCGCGGTGAGTCGGTCGAACTGGCGGGCCAGGGAGCTGGTGCGGCCGCTGATACGGCGCTGGACGCCCTCGAGCTCGCCGCGGGTCTTCCGCCAGCGACCCACCCAGCGCAGGTGCGACTCGAGGTCGGGGCAGGAGTGGCAGGGATGCGCGGCGAGCTCGGCGCGCAGCTGCTGGAGCCGCTCGTCGCTCGCGGCGGTCGACGGGGTGCGGCCGGCGCGGCGGCGCACCTCCCGGCGAGCGTCGTCGTCTTGCCCGGCCAGGCGCTGGCGCAGCGCGGCGGCGGTGTCCTTGCGGACCTTCCCGCTGCCCAGCGACTCCTGGCGCGGCAGGCGCAGGGTGTCGATGACGGCGGGAGGGGAGGGCACGTCGCCGGGGCGGAGGCTGCGACGGCGCCCCTCGGTGTCTAGCAGGTCCACCTGCGGGCCGCCGAGCACGCGCCGGTCCACGTCCAGCACCACGGCATAGCCGCGCCGCTTCCCGCCGGGCAGGGCGATCACGTCGCCGCGGCGCAGGTTTGACAGGACGGAGCGGGTGCGGTCCTGGTCCTTGGCGGCGCGGGCGCGGGAGAGCTCCCTCTCCCGGGCGGTGATCGCCTCCTGGATCCCGGCGTACTCGAGCAGGTCGCCGCGCTCGCAGGTCACTGCGGTGCGGTAATCCTCGGCGGTGTCTTCGAGCTCGCGGGCGCGGCGGGCAAGGCCCACCACGGAGCGGTCGGCCTGGAACTGGGCGAAGCTGGTCTCGAGGGTCTCCCGGGCGCGGGAGAGGTCGAAGCGGTCCAGCAGGTTCACGGCCATGTTGGGGGTGGGCCGGAACGCGGAGCGCAGCGGATAGGTGCGGCGCGAGGCGAGGGACGCGACGGCCGACGCATCGAAGCGCGGACCGGCCACCACCACCGCATGGCCCTCGGTGTCGATGCCGCGGCGGCCCGCACGGCCGGTGAGCTGTGTGTACTCGCCCGGGGTCAGGTCGGCGTGCTCGAGCCCGTTGAACTTGACGAGCTTCTCCAGCACCACGGAGCGGGCCGGCATGTTGATGCCCAGCGCGAGGGTCTCGGTGGCGAAGACGACCTTCAGCAGACCGCGGCCGAACAGCTCCTCGACGACCGTCTTCAGCAGCGGCAGCATCCCGGCGTGGTGGGCGGCGTAGCCGTCCAGGACCGCGCGGCGGAAGGCGGGCAGACCCAGCACGTCCTCGTCCTCGATGGGGATCTCGGAGAGGTGCTCGTCCAGCACGGCGCGGATCTCGCGGCGCTCGGCATCGTCGGTGAGGCGCAGGTGCGCGCGGGCGCACTGCTGCACCGCTCCCTCGCAGCCGGCGCGGGAGAAGATGAACATGATCGCGGGCAGCAGGGCGGCGTCGTCGAGCAGCGCGACCACGTCGGGGCGGCGCATCGGGCGCATGCCGCCGCCGCGGTGCAGGCCGCCGCGATGATCGCGGTCCGGGCCACCATGCCGGCTGCCCCCGCGTTGGTCGCCGCCGCGGCGGTCTCCCCCGCGATCGTCACGTCCGCGCTGCTCCCCGCCCTGGCCGCGGCCCTTGGGCGGGCCGTGCTGGCCGGAGCCTCGCGGGCGGTGGCGGCCCTTGGTGCCCTTGCGCCCGCGGTAGCCGCGGCCGCGCTCGCCGCCGCTGCGCTCGTCGACGGGCAGGGAGAAGGAGGTGATCCGCTCGATCTCGGGGTTGACCTCGCGGTGCCGGTCGGCGCCGGGGCCGTGCGAGACCACGGCCTCCCCGTCGGCGTCGACGAAGAGGTCCAGCAGCTCCTCCCCCACGATGACGTGCTGCCACAGCGGCACGGGGCGGGTCTCGGAGACGATGATCTCGGTGCGGCCGCGGACCTCCTGCAGCCAGGCGCCGAACTCCTCGGCGTTGGAGACGGTCGCGGAGAGGGAGACCAGCTGCACCGAGCGGTCCAGGTGGATGATGACCTCCTCCCACACCGGGCCGCGCAGCCGGTCGGCGAGGTAGTGCACCTCGTCCATCACCACGAACCCGAGCCCGTCCAGCAGGTCCGAGTCGGCATACAGCATGTTGCGCAGCACCTCGGTTGTCATCACGACCACGTCGGCGGTGGGGCGGAGGGAGGTGTCGCCGGTGAGCAGGCCGACGCGGTCCGCGCCGAGCCAGTCCACGAGCTCGCCGAACTTCTGGTTGGACAGCGCCTTGATGGGGGCGGTGTAGAAGACCTTCCGGCCGCGGGCGAGGGCGAGGTGCACGGCGAACTCGCCGACCACGGTCTTGCCGGCGCCGGTGGGAGCGGCGACCAGGACGGAGCTGCCGTCCTCGAGGGCGCGGCCGCCGGCGAGCTGGAAGTCGTCCAGCGCGAAGTCGTAGCGGCGCGTGAAGGCGCTCAGCTCGGAGTCGGCGCGCTGCTTCTCGGCCTTCTGCTCGGCGGCCCAGGCGGCGTAGCGCTCGGCGGGTGAGGTCACTGCGCTCCCCCGTCGACCGCCCTCTCGGCGCGCAGGGCCGCGACGTCGGCCAGCAGCCGGACCGCACCGGGGCGGACGCGCGCGGTGATCGGCAGCAGCGAGCGCGCCTCCCCGTCGGCGTAGGCGCGCAGGGCGCGGCCGTCCCGCAGTCCGAGGGTCAGCTCGCGCACGGGGCGGATGTCCACCGCGTCGAGGTCGGTGTGAGTCCCCTTGAACACGCGCGGGAAGAAGCGCAGCAGCTCGGTGCGGCCCACACCGGTGACGGACAGCAGCTCGAGCATGCCGTCGTCGATGCGGGCGCCCGGGACCATCTGCATGCCGCCGCCGTAGATGCCGGAGCTGCACAGGGTCAGCACGGTCGCATCCATCTCGATCCGCTCCCCGCCGTCGATCTCGAGCCAGAACGGCAGGGGCGAGAAGGATCGCAGCTCGCGCATCACGGCGCGCGGGTAGCGCAGGGTCGTCCCGGCGCGGCTGGAGTTGGCGCGGGCGTTGACCAGGGCGTCGAAGCCGAGGTTCACGTTGCCGAGCGCCAGGGAGCGGTGGGGCAGGGCGTGCTCGCCGGTGGCGATGATCTCGATCGCGTCGATGGTGACGACCGGGCGGGACAGCGCGTGCAGGAGCGCGCGCGTGGACTCCTCGGGGTCGTTGATCGGCAGGCCGAGCGCGCGGGCGAAGTCGTTGCCGCTGCCGGCGGGCACGATCCCGAGCCGCACGGGCGAGTCGGCGACGATCTCCGCGCCGAGGGACACGGTCCCGTCACCGCCCACGACCACGAGCGCGGTCAGCGAGTCGCGGACCTCCTCGGCGCGGGCGCGGGCCACGTGCGCGGAGGGGCCGGAGAGGTCGACCACCGAGATCCCGGCCAGGCGCAGCAGGTGTGCGACCTGACGGCCCACCCGGTGTGCCGCGCCCTGGGCGGCGGACGGGTTGGAGAGCAGACCGACGCGGAGTCTGCTCACCGTCCGTCCTCGTCGGCGTCGTCCAGGCGCGACGGGGCCTCGATCTCCTCGACCTCGTCATCGATGCGGCTGGCCTCGTCGTCGGAGAGGTCGTCCTCGCCGGTGCGCTTGGCGACCCGCTTGTCGTGGAGCAGCGAGATGACGATCGCGCCGAAGAAGAGGCTCGCGATCGCGGCGGACATCGCGATCAGCGTGATCGGCTCCGGCGTCGGGACCATCACGGCGGTGAACGCGAAGGACAGGAAGATGATCCAGCGCCACGCCTTCAGCATCGCCTTGCCGGTGATCAGGCCCATGAAGTTCAGCAGCACCATCACCACCGGCACCACGAAGGCGATGCCGAAGGCGAGCATGGTCTTGATCAGCAGGGCGAGGTACTGGTCGTAGGGGATGATCTGCGAGGTCGACCCCTCGGTGGGGGTGAAGCTCATCAGCACCGGGACCAGCTGGTTCACGGCCCAGTACCCGGCGATGCAGCCCAGGAAGAACAGCGGGATCGCGCTGCCGAAGAAGCCGATCGCGTAGCGGCGCTCGTTCTTGTGCAGGCCCGGCATCACGAACAGCCAGATCTGCAGGATGATGATCGGCGAGGCGAGGATCAGGCCGATGTACGCGGCCATCTGCAGCTTGACGTTCAGGCCCTGCCCGACGCCCTGGAAGTTGATCAGAGCCTGGAGGTCGGAGTCCTCGCCGGCGGCCTCGATCGGCGCCTTGACGGCGTCGAACACCCACGGGAACAGGAACCAGCCGACGATCGAGAACAGCAGCACGGCGACCGCGCAGATCAGCAGTCGGTTGCGCAGCTCGACGAGATGCTCCCCGAGGGACATCCTCCCCTCGGGGTCCTTGCGCGGCTTCTTCGCGGGCTTCGCCTCGGCGCGCCCGCGTCCCTGCGTATCACTCGCCACGGATCAGTTACCTCTCAGCCCTACGGGCCCGGGCGACGACGCACCCGGACTCGCGGTCCATCGAACGACGTTGCGGTTCAGTCGCGACGGTAGGGCTCGTCGTCCTCGCGCGGGGCGCGGACCGGCTCGCGGTCCTCGACGTCGCGGGGGTCGTACTCGCGGTCGTCGCGGGCGCGACGGTCCTCGCGGTCGTAGTCGCGCGCCTCGCGCGGGCGGCTGGAGCGGGCGGGACGCTCGTCCTCGTCGTCCTCGTCATCGGAGCGACGGTCGTCGCCCCGCATCTCCTCGACCTCGCTCTTGAAGATGCGCATCGACTTGCCCATGTTGCGCGCGAGCCCCGGAAGCTTGTTGGCCCCGAACAGCAGGATCACGAGCACGATCAGCAGAACGATCGCCCAGGGGTTGCGGAAGA
Source organism: Brachybacterium aquaticum (assembly GCF_014204755.1). NCBI lineage: Bacteria > Bacillati > Actinomycetota > Actinomycetes > Micrococcales > Dermabacteraceae > Brachybacterium > Brachybacterium aquaticum. The sequence goes on along the minus strand of NZ_JACHLZ010000001.1, from coordinate 1,406,988 downwards.
AGTTCATGGAAGTCCCTTTCAACAGCGCCATGACTCAGCGCAGGCGCGCCCATCATCCCACAGCGGACAGGGGCACCGGACGGGCCGCCACGGCGGCGGCTCGGCCCACCTCTCGGCGGGTAGTTCCAGGGTAGCCGCTACTGCTGGGAGTGGCGCGCTGCGCCTGCCCGCGCCACGGTCACGATCGTGTGTCGCAGGCCACTCGGGCTCAGCACCTCGGCGGAACCGGCGGATTCGAACACCGCGTCGACGAGCGGTGCGCGCAGCGGTCCGTCGAGCCGGGCGTAGGTCGCCCCGTCCTGCCCGTCGCGCAGCTCGGCGGCGGCGAAGGACTCGGCGATCCAGCGTCCGGGCGGGTCCAGCCGCAGCCACACGTCCCCCTCGGTGCGACCGTCGAGCACCTCGTCGGGGTCGAGATCGGGGCGGGACATGGGCGTGTCTGGCGGCAGCACCTCGACGATGCGGTCCAGGCGGAAGCGCCGCTCGCCGCCGGCGAGCTCGCAGTCGGCCAGGAGATAGGAGCGGGCGCCGTCGGTCTCCAGCGCGAGGGGCCGGATCCGGCGCACGGTGGTGCCGGGCCGGTCGGCCGAGGAGTAGCGGAGGGTGAGGTGGGAGGGGTCGTCGTCTCCGCCCTCCCCGGGCTCGGCGGCGAGGGCGCGCTGGACGGCGGCGAGGACCGTGTCGGCGCGGTCGGCCGTGCGGGCGGCCATTTCGTCGGCGGCCGACGCCTGCTGGAGCTCCTGGCGCGTGGGCGCCTCGGGCGCGGGCTGGTCGCCCTCCCCGCCGACGGCGGCCAGCAGCTTCTCGCGCGCCGCGGCGACGACGCGCTCGCCCTCGCCGGCGGCGGGCTCGAGCGCGGCGAGCCCGGCCAGCAGCGCGGTGACCTCCACGGCGCTCAGGCGCAGGGCGCGGTGCAGCGGCTCGGCGTTGCGCACCCGCACGGTGCCGTGCTCCCACTCGGCCTCGATGAGGTCCTCCCATCCGGCGCCCATGTCGCCGCAGACGAACAGGACCTGCAGGTCGTCGACCAGCTGCTTCTCGGAGACGTCGAGTGCCTCGGCGAGCTCAGCGAGGTCGGCCTCGCCCCGGTTCATCACGTAGGACGCGGCGGAGATGAGGCGGGAGAGGTGGTCGCCGCTCTGCGGGGAGAGGCGGATGCGGGGGCTCGGGCGGCTCGCGGCGCTCTCGACGGCGCCGAGGTTCCCCTCCCCTTCGTGGCGGTCGGCGATCGCGGTGAGCACGTCGGCGATCTCGGCGCGCCAGGCGGCCGGCTCCACCAGCTCCACCCAGCGCACGTCGGAGAGGACCAGGCGGCGGGCGGCGGGGCGGGGCATGACGGGCAGGCGCAGCTCCTCGGCCTCGAGCTCGGCGCCAGCGCGGTCGCGCAGGGACAGGGCCTTGTACGGGGCGGCGCGCAGCAGGGCGGCGTCGCGGTCGTCGCTGTCCAGCATCCTCGCGAGCACGCCGTCGAGGTCGGTGTCCTCCGGGCGGGGCTCCTTCGCGGCCGGTCCCTCGGCGGGGAACGACTCGATGCGGGAGGCGCGGAACAGGCGCGGCGCGCTCCGGTCGCGGTCGAAGCCGTACACGTACCAGTGGCCGTCGTGCACGCCCACCACCCACGGCTCGACGTGGCGCTGGGCGGGGGCGCCGTGGGTGCCGCGGTAGGTGAAGCGCACGGACTTCCCGGTCACCACGGCGTCCAGCAGCGGGGAGAGCACGGGCAGGGACTCGACGGCGCCGCGCGGGGTGCGGCGCAGCAGGTCGGGGTCCGCGTCGTGGCCGAGGCTGAGCAGCTTCGCGCGCACCCGCCGCGCGGCGCCGCCGGCGGCCGCGGCGTCCCAGGCGCGGCTCGCGGCGAGCAGGACGGTGTACTCCTCGGTGGTGAGATCCAGCACCGTGGAGGAGGGTGCGGCGTCGATCCGGTAGTAGACGGTGTTCTCGTCCAGCACGTCCCGCTCGGAGACCAGCGGCAGCCCGAGCTCGAGGATCGCGGCCTTGTCGCGCTCGAACATCCGCTCCACTGCCTGCTCGGACGTCGCCTCGGCGTAGTCGGGGATGACGGAGAAGAGCTTCGCGCGGTCGATCCGGCGGCGCGAGCCGATCGTCATGATGACGTTGAGGAGTCTCTCCACGTTCTTCGAAGCCACCGCCACAGACTACTGGCCGGGCACCTGGGCGGTGCGGACCTCTCGCCGTGCGGCCTAGGCTGGGCGCCATGCTGCGATGGGAACGGGCGACCGTGGGAACCTCGAAGACCTCCTGGCCGGGCGTGGACCGGTTCGAGGCGGAGCTCGAGGACGGCACCACCATCCCTGCGCTCGCCTACCGCGAGCTGACCGGGAAGCCCGTGAAGGGCGAGCAGGTGCTGCTGAACACCAATGCGCTGCGGCGCGAGCTCGGCACCGGCGGGGAGGCGCTCGTCGTCGCCCGCACCGAGGCGCTGCCGGAGGTCGAGGAGATCACCGGCCACATGGTCAAGGCCCGCTACACCCCGCAGCAGACCATGGTCGACGCGATCGACGACCCGGACGGCGAGCACTACGACACCGTCCGCGCCTCCACCGACATCGCCGGGATGCCCGTCGTCGTCGCGGACCTGCACTCCTCGCTCCCCGCGATCATCGCGGGGATCCGTGCCCGTCGCCGCACCGCCCGCATCGCCTACGTCCACACCGACGCCGCGGCACTGCCGGCCGCCTACTCCCGCACCGCCGCGCGCCTGCGCGAGTCCGAGCTGCTCGCCGCCGTGATCAGTGCCGGGCAGTCCTTCGGCGGGGACCTCGAGGCGGTCACCGTGCACTCCGCGCTGCTCGGCGCGAAGCACGTGGTGGGGGCCGACGTCGCCATCGTCATCCAGGGCCCGGGCAATCTCGGCACCGGCACCGGCTGGGGCTTCTCCGGGGTGCAGGCGGCCGAGGCACTCCACGCCGCCTCCGTGCTGGGCGGCACGCCGATCGCGACCTTGCGCGTCTCGGGGGCCGACGAGCGCGACCGCCACCGGGGCCTGTCCCACCACTCCTCCACCACCTACGGCAAGGCGCTGCTCGCCCCGGTGCACCTGCCGGTCATGTCCCCCACCGACTCCCGTTACAACTCTTTTCATGAGTCTGTGCGAAAACAGGTGAAGTCAACGATCCTGAAGCCCGCGAAGAAGCGCGGCGTGGTGCACGAGATCACCGAGGTGGATGCGAAGGGCCTGCGGGACGCGCTCGAGGAGATGCCGGTGCGGATGACCACGATGGGCCGCACCCTCGCCGAGGACTACCCGTCCTTCCAGTACGCCGCCCTCGCCGGACGCTGCGCGGCGGACCGCCTCCCCACGAGCTGAGCGCCTCCGCACGAGCTGACCGCCGGGCCCGCCAGGGCGCGTGTGCATTCACGGGCGCCATACGGCGACGCAGCCCGAATACGGCCGAGGCTCGTCCCCTAGCGCCAGTGATCGCCCGCGCAGGTCGTCAGTGACAGTTCGGCCCCGTCAGGCCTCCGCCGCCTCGCCGCGCTCGTGGACGAGGTCCTGCAGCCGGTGCGCGGCGGCGATGGCGCGCTTGCCGTCGTAGCGCTGGATCGCCTGCAGCGGGAGGGTGGAGCCGTCGGCGAGGTCGAGGTGCGCCCACGGATCACCCATGGGGAAGCTGATCCCGACGACCTCGGGCCACTCCAGGGTGCGCGTGCGCATGAGGTTGCGGACTTCCAGCACCGTCGGCCGCGCGACGACCCGCACCGACGCCTCGAGGTGGCAGAACACGGCCATGAGCACGCCGATAGCGATCAGGCTGAGCCGGCCGCCGAGCTGGAAGCTGGTGATGAGCACGGCCCCGGCGATCATGCCGGCCAGGACGATGACGGCGGTGGTGTAGGCGGCCAGCCGCACCATCCGCGGCCGCAGCACCACCGTGGCGCGCTCGTCGGCGGCCTGCGGCGGTGGTGCGGGGGTGGTCATGGTCTCCTCAGATGCGGCAGGCCTGGATCGCGGTGACCAGGATGGCGCGGGCGCCGACGTCGTAGAGGTCGTCCATCATGCGGTGGGCGACGCGACGGTCCACCATCGCCCGCACCGCGGACCACTCCCCGCCGTGCAGCGGCGAGACGGTCGGGGACTGCAGACCGGGGGTGATCTCGACGGCCTTCTCGAGCAGCGCGGTGGGCACGTCGTAGTCCAGCATGACGTATTCGCGCGCGACGAGCACGCCGCGGATGCGGCGCTCGAGCACCTCGAGGGCGCGCTGCCCCTCCTCGTCCAGCTCCATGCCGGGACGGGAGAAGAGCACGGCCTGGCTGGTCATGATCGGTTCGCCGAAGGGGGCCAGGCCCGCCTGGCGCAGGGTGGTGCCGGTCTCGACGACGTCCGCGATCACGTCGGCCACGCCGAGGCGGATCGAGGACTCGACCGCGCCGTCGAGGTGGACGACCTCGGCGGAGACGCCCCGTTCGCCGAGGTAGTCCTCGACGAGGTTCTCGTAGCTGGTGGCGATGCGGGCGCCCTCGAGGTCGGAGATGTCGCTGCGGGTGCCGACCGGCGCGGCGAAGCGGAAGGTGGAGCGGGCGAAGCCCAGCTGGAGGATCTCGGCGGCGGGGGTGCGGGAGTCGATCAGCATGTCCTGACCGGTGATGCCCACGTCCACGGTGCCGGAGCCCACGTACACCGCGATGTCGCGGGGGCGCAGATGGAACAGCTCCACGCCGTTCTCCTCGTCGACCACGACGAGCTCCTTGGCCATGCCGCGGCGGCGGTAGCCCGCCTCCTGCAGCAGATCGGCGGCGGGCTCGGAGAGGGCACCCTTGTTGGGCACGGCGATGCGGAGCACGGATCCTCCTCGGCCGCGGCGCGGCCAGGTGTCGGGACGGAGTCAGATGTCGGGACGGAAGTCAGGGGCGGGACGGCGGGGCCGTCGGCGCGGGGGCGGCCGACGGTATCGGCCGAGTCGGGGCGTCGCGAGCGCCCCAGCACGCAGGTGGGCGAGAACGCAGGTGCGTGCGGCTCGAGCGGAGCTCAGAGCTGCTTGTACACGTCCTCGAGGGAGATCTCCTTGGCGATCATCATGACCTGCAGGTGGTAGAACAGCTGGCTGATCTCCATGGCCGCGTCGTCCTTGGACTCGTACTCGCAGGCCATCCACACCTCGGCGGCCTCCTCGACGATCTTCTTGCCGATCTGATGGACGCCGCCGTCGAGTTCGCGGACGGTGCCCGACCCCTCGGGTCGGGTGCGGGCCTTCTCGGTGAGCTCGGCGAACAGTGCCTCGAAATCCTTCACGCCGACAGGGTACGCGTCCCGGCAGATGGTCCGCGGATCGGACCACCTGCCGGGAGAGCACTCACACGTCGGGCGCGTCGGGCCTCATCCGGTGGAGGGGCTCAGCGCCGGCGCACGGTGGGGTCCAGGTGCGCGGTCTCGACCGTCACCCTCTGCTCCTCCGCATCGCGCTTGTTGCGCACCCGCCACCAGACGAAGAAGCCGATGAGGGTGAATGCGCCGTAGAACACGTACATGAAGGCGCTGGCGTAGTACCCGGCGCTCCACAGCAGGGGCACGCCGACGATGTCGACCGCCACCCAGATGAGCCAGAACTCGACCCAGCCCTTGGCCATGCCGAAGGTCGCCAGCAGGCTGCCCATGAAGATCCAGGCGTCGGCCCAGACGGGCTCGTAGGACCCGAGCGCCCGGAAGATCGGGGTCAGCGCCGCGGTGCCGCCCACGAGGGCGACCAGCAGCAGGGCGCGGGTGCCCCAGGACGCCCATTCGGGCTCGACGGCCGTGCCGCCCTCCTGCTTCGCCTGACGCCAGCGGACCCAGCCGTAGATGCTGGTGGCGATGAACATGATCTGTCGGCCGGCCTGGCCGAGCAGGTCCACCGAGTTGGGGTTGCCGAACACGGTCCCCAGGAACACGGTGAGCAGCAGGAGGTTGCCGGCGATGCCGATGGGCCACGCCCAGACCTTGCGTCGCATGCCGCCGAGTGCGCTGAGCAGTCCGAAGACGTTGCCGAGCACCTCGCGCAGCAGGAGGAACTGTCCTCCCGCGAACTCGATCCGTGCGTTGAAGAGCCACTGCAGAAGATCCATGTCGGTCCTTTCTCCGTCGGATGCAGTGGCTCCGGGGAAAAAGGGATCCTGCAGGGCACGGGGACGCGCATGCGCTGCCCCGAGGACCTGCGGGACGTGCGCCTCTCATCCAGGCTGTACTGTCGGTGCCGGAATTCCACCGGCTCCACCGCAAAGACGCGGGTCGCGGACTATCACCGCCGGCTCGGACTTTCACCGACCCCGGAGCACGTCACAGGTTGTGACAGGGGCAGGATAGATCAGTGCGCGGTGTGGGCGCTCGCGAGTTCACGCAGGGCGGAGATCTCCTCGGCCGCATTGCGGGCGCGGTAGATCGCCGAGCCCGCCACGAACACGTTCGCCCCGGCCTCGGCGCAGCGCTCGATGGTCTCGCGGCTCACCCCGCCGTCGACCTGGATGGACACCTCGAGGTTCGACTCCGAGATCGCCTTCCGGGCGCGGCGGATCTTCGGGAGCATCGTCTCCAGGAAGCTCTGGCCGCCGAAGCCGGGCTCGACCGTCATGATCAGCAGCATGTCGAACTCGCCGATGATGTCGAGGATCGGCTCGACCGCGGTTGCCGGGCGCAGCGCCACACCCACCTGGGCGTTCTTCTTGCGCAGGTCGCGGGCGAGCTTGACGGGGGCGCGGGTGGCCTCGAGGTGGAAGGTCACCGAGGAGGCGCCGGCCTCGGCGAAGGCGGGGGCCTCGCGGTCGGCGTCCTCGATCATCAGGTGCGCATCGATCGGGATGGAGCTGCGCTCCACGATCTGCTCGACCATGCTCGGGCCGAAGGTCAGGTTCGGCACGAAGTGGTTGTCCATGACGTCCACGTGCACGCTGTCGGCGGTGGAGATCTTGTCCAGCTCGGTGCCGATGGACATGAAGTCGGCGTTGAGGATGCTGGGGTGGATGTAGTGGGTGCCGGTCGAGTAGGTGATGCTCATGACGCGGGGGTTCCTTCCTCGGTGGGTGCGGTGTCGGAGGGCAGGGGCAGCTTGCGCAGGAGGCTGATGTACATCGCGTCGGTGCCGTGGACGTGGGGCCACAGCTGCACGGACGGGCCCTCGCCGAGCTCGGCGGAGTTCTTGGCCTTGGGCAGGATCGCCTCGCGCACGGCGGGGCGGGCGTCGAGCTGCTCGGCGTCGTCGCGGGTCTTCAGCACGTCCGCGACGATGAGGCGGGTCTCGGCCAGGTGCGGGGAGCAGGTCACGTAGGCGACCACTCCCCCGGGCGCCGCGGCGTCGAGCGCCGAGCCGAGCAGGTCCCGCTGAATGGTGGTGAGGTGGCCGATGTCGCCGGGGGTGCGGCGCCAGCGCGCCTCGGGGCGGCGGCGCAGCGCGCCGAGCCCGGAGCAGGGCACGTCGACGAGGATCCGGGAGAACCGCCCGGGCAGCTCCGCGCCGATGGTGGTGCCGTCGGCCGTGCGGGTCTCGATCTCGCAGCCGGCCTCGCGCAGGGACGCGACGGCCCGGTCCACGAGCGCGGTGCGATGCTCCTGCAGCTCGACGGCGAGGAGGTCGGCGTCGTGGTCGACGGTCAGCCCGCCCAACAGCGCGGTCTTCCCGCCGGGGCCGGCGCACAGGTCGAGCCAGTGCGCGTCGTCGGCGAGGACGAGGTCGTCCGCGCCGAGGGCGAGGGAGAGGGCGGCGAGCTGGCTGCCCTCGTCCTGCACGGCGACGCGGCCCTGCTTGACCAGGTCCATGCCGCCGGGATCGCCGGAGGGCCAGGACGCGGCGAAGACGCTGAGGCGGCCCTCGCTCGCGCCGTGGTCGATGAGCTCGTCGAGGTCGGTCAGTCCCGGCCGCATCACGAGCGACACGGCGGGGGCGGCGTTCTGCGCGGCGAGCAGCTCGTCGATCTCGTCGCGGGAGCGGCCGTGGCCGGCCAGCGCGTCCGACAGCGCCCGCACCACCCAGCGGGGATGGGAGTGGACGACGGCGAGGTGGCCGGTGGGATCGGTGGCGCGGTCAGGGGCGACCTCGGCGATCCAGGTCTCGAGGTCCTTCTCCCCCACGCGGCGCAGCACGGCGTTGACGAAGCTCGCCGGGCCCGCGCCGACCTCCGCGCGGGCCAGGGCCACGGTCTCAGAGGTCGCGGCATGCGGGGCGACGGTCATGTCCAGCAGCTGGTAGGCACCGAGCCGCAGCACGTCCAGCAGGGCGGGCTCGACCTTCTCCAGCGGCCGGTCCACGCAGGCCTGCAGGATCGCGTCGAGGCGGCCCTGGGCGCGCAGGGTGCCGTAGAACAGCTCGGTCGTGAACGCGGCGTCGCGGCCGGAGAGGCGGTAGGAGCGCAGGAGCTTCGGGAGGACGAGGTTCGCGTAGGAGTCCTCCTCGCCCACCAGGCTCATGCCCTCGAAGGCGACCTGGCGGGAGGGGGTGGAGGCGCGGGAGCGCTCGGAGGGGCGGGAGGAGGACCAGCCGCGGCGCTGCTCGCCCCGGCCGCGGGCGCCGGAGCGCTCGTGGCCCTGCGCGTCGCGGCCCCGGCGGGAGCCGTCGTCGCGCCGGCCGCCCGAGCGGTCGTCGCGTCGGCCGCCCTGGCGATCGTCGCGCCTGCCTCCGCCGCGGCGGTCGTCGCGGCCGCCGCCTCGCTGCTCGCTCATGCGCGCTCTCCGTCCTGCTCGGTCTCGAATCGTGTGTGGGGGGCGAGACTCGCGCCCCGCGCCCAGTCGGCCGCGCGCATCGCCTTCTTCCCCGCGGGGGCGAGGGTCGCGACCGCGATCAGGTCGGTGCCGGTCCCGACGAGGACCTGGCGCTTGGTCGCGCCGATCTCGCCGGGGGCGAGGGGGCCGACGGCGCCGCGCGAGGCGTCCTGGATCGCCTCGATGCCGAGGAGCTTGGTGCGGGCTCCGTCCAGCAGGGTCCATGCCCCGGGCTGCGGGCTCATGCCGCGGATCAGCGCGCCCACCTCGCTCGCGGGCCGGGTCCAGTCGATGCGGGCCTCGGCCGGGGTGAGCTTCGCGGCGTGGGTGGCGGCGTCGTGGTCCTGCGGGGTGAAGGTCGCTGTCCCGTCCTCGAGCGCATCGAGGGCCTCGAGAAGCAGCGAGGCACCGTCCTCGGCCATGCGGTCCAGCAGCTCGCCGGAGGTCTCGAACTCCCCGATCGTGGTGGGGGCAGTGGCGATGACGTCACCGGTGTCCAGGCCCTTCTCGAGGCGGAACACGCTCATGCCGGTCCCGTGCTCCCCGGAGAGCACGGCGCGCTGCGCGGGGGCGGCGCCGCGCCAGGCGGGCAGCAGTGAGAAGTGCAGGTTCACCCAGCCGTGGCGGGGGATGTCCAGCGCCGCGGCGGGGACGAGGTTGCCGTAGGCGACCACGGGCGCGGCATCGGGGGCGAGGTCGCGCAGCTGCTGCTGGACGGCCTCGTCGCGCAGCGTCGCGGGGGTGAGCACCGGCACCCCGGCCTCGAGGGCGAGGGCCTTCACCGGAGAGGGGGTGAGCTTCCGGCCGCGCCCGGAGGGGGCGTCGGCGCGGGTGAGCACCCCGACCACCTCGTGGCGGGAGTCCAGCAGCGTGCGGAGCGAAGGAAGGGCGGCCTCGGGGGTGCCGGCGAAGAGAAGACGCATGATGGGACGAGTCTACGGTCCGCGGCGCGACCGGGACCGGGCCCCGCACGTCACGGTGCCTACAGTGGAACCGTGCAGCGAGAGGACGGGACCGCATGAGCGGCGAGGCACCGCCCACCGGCCACCCGATCGGCTCCCCCGCCTATCAGCGCCTGCAGATCGCGCTGGTGTGCGCGGGGCTCGCGACCTTCGCGCAGCTGTACTCGCCCCAGGGCATCCTCCAGCTCATCTCCGCGGACCTGCAGATCGGTGCGGAGCAGGCGGCGCTGACCGTCTCCGCCGCCACCGCCGGGCTCGCGCTCGCCGTGGTGCCGTGGAGCTTCGTGGGCGACCGGATCGGGCGCCGCCCCGCGATGATCCTCGCCGTGTGCGGGGCGACGGTGCTCGCGCTCGTCTCCGCCTGGGCGCCGAGCTTCGAGCTGATGCTGGTACTGCGGCTGCTGGAGGGCATGGCGCTCGGCGGGGTGCCGGCGCTCGCCATGGCCTACCTCTCCGACGAGGTCGACGAACGGGCCCGCGCCGTGGCCGCGGGCTGGTTCGTGGCCGGCACGACCGTCGGCGGGCTGTCCGGCCGGCTCGTCGCCACCCCCGTCGCCGACGTGCTCGGCTGGCGCTCCGGGATCACCGCCGTCGCGCTGCTGGCGGCGGCCGCGGCGGCCGGCTTCGTGATCCTCGCCCCGAAGGAGCAGCGGTTCCGGCCGCTGGGCAGAGCGGCGCGCGGCGGACGCCTCTCCCGCCTGCTCACCCCGCTGAAGGACCCCGGCCAGCTCGCCCTGTACGCCTGCGCGTTCCTGCTGATGGGCGGATTCGTGGCTGTGTACAACTACCTCTCGTTCCACCTCACCGCCGCGCCGTACCTCGTCCCCGCGAGCCTCATGGGGCTGGTGTTCCTCGCCTACCTCGGCGGGACGATCTCCTCCCCCATCGCCGGTCAGCTCGCCGCCCGCCACGGCCGCCTACCCGTGCTGCTCGGCTCGATCGGGGTGATGATCGCGGGGCTTCTGCTCACGACCCTCGGCCCGCTGCTCGTGGTGCTGGCGGGGCTGCTGGTGATGACGGCTGGGTTCGTCGGCGCCCACTCCACCGCTTCCGGCTGGGCGGGGGCCAGGGCACACGGTGCCCGCTCCCAGGCGACCAGCCTGTACAACCTGTTCTACTACGCCGGTTCCAGCGTGCTGGGCTGGTCGATCGGCCATGTCTACGAGGGCGCGGGTTGGGGCGCCGCGATCGCGGTGGTGTGCGTGGCCGCGGTGCTGGCCGGACTCGCTGCGCTCGCGCTACTGCGCGGCGAGGAGAACTGAGCACGCTCCGAGACACCGCGCGAACCCGGTGCGAGAAGCGACCGGGTCCGCACTGCAGGTGTGTGCCCGCCTCAGTACACGAGCTGGAACACCCACACCGCCAGCGTCATCGTGGTCACCGTGATCAGCACGATGCCGATGAGGTTCAGCCACAGGCCGGTCTTGGCCATCTGCGGGATCTGGACGTAGCCGGAGCCGTAGGCGATGGCGTTCGGCGGGGTCGCTACCGGCAGCATGAACGCGCTGGTCGCGGCGATCGCGACGGGGATCGCGAGCAGCATCGGGTCGATCCCGATGCCCACGGCGACGGCGGTCGCGACCGGGAGGAAGGTCGCGGCGGTGGCCGTGTTCGAGGTGAGCTCGGTGAGGAACAGGATGCCCGCGGCGACGATCGCGACGATCAGCACCACCGGCAGTCCGCCGATACCGGCGGTGACCTGACCGATCCACTCGGTCAGGCCCGAGGAGGAGAACTGGGCGGACAGTGCGAGGCCGCCGCCGAACAGCAGCAGCACGCCCCAGGGCAGCTTCACCGCGGAGTCCCAGTCCAGCAGCCGCACACCCTTGGCGGCGCCGGCGGGCAGCACGAACAGCAGCAGCGCGACGATCATCGCGATGCCGGCGTCGCCGATCGGCGGGTCGGCGTCCATGGCCTGGAAGATCAGCGGGATGAACACCCAGCTCAGCGCGGCGAGCACGAAGATGATCGCGACCCGCACCTCGCCGGCGGAGATCCTGCCCAGCTTGGCCCGCTCCTCCTTGATCAGCGCCGCACCGCCCGGGATCTCCTTGATCTCGGGCTTGAAGAACACCTTGGTCAGCAGCAGCCAGGCGATCAGCATGTACACCACCGCGATCGGACCCCCCCACCAGCATCCAGCGACCGAAGCCGATGGTGATGTCGAACTCCTGGCTCATGTGCGCGGCGAGCAGGGCGTTCGGCGGGGTGCCGATGAGAGTGGCGAGGGAGCCGATCGAGGCGGCGTAGGCGATGCCGAGCATGAGGGCGGTGCCGAAGTTGGAGCGGACCGCCGGGGAGGAGGCGCCGGTGGCGGTGGCCTCGGGGTCCACGCCCTCGCCGGGGTCCTCGCCCGTCCGCTCGGCCTCGTCGAGGCGGAGCTTGTTGACCAGCAGCAGCACGGAGATGCCGATGGGCAGCATCATCACGGCGGTGGCGGTGTTGGAGACCCACATGGAGAGGAAGCCGGTGGCGACCATGAACCCGAGCACGAGCAGGGAGGGGCTGGAGCCCATCTTCCCCACGATCGCCAGTGCGATGCGCTTGTGCAGGTTCCAGCGCTGCATGGCCAGGGCCAGCATGAACCCGCCCATGAACAGGAAGATGATGTTGTTGCCGTAGGAGGCGCCGACGTCGTCGAAGCGGACCTCCGAGTTCAGCACCGGGAACACGACCAGCGGCACGAGCGCCGTGGCGGGGATGGGCAGCGCCTCGGTCATCCACCACACCGCCATGAGCACCGCGGTCGCGGCGGTGAGCTTCGCGGCGTGGGGCACGTCTGCTGGCATGATCGCGTAGATCAGCAGTGCGGCCAGGAGGCCGACGGCGAGGCCGACCACCCGGATCAGGAGGGTCCGGCGCGTCTCGGGGTTCGCGCGCTCCCCCTCGGAGAGGTCGGGGCGGTCGTCAGGGACTCGGTGGTCCGTCGTGGAGGCGTCGGTGGTCATGGCCGTCCCTTCCCTCGCGTCGTCGCGTGGAGGCGTCGCGTCGTCACGACGCCCGTGGTGCTGTGACGTGGCACACTACCGAACCGTCACGGACGGGGACGGGAACTCCGGCCTAGAACACGTCCGGCGGGTCGAGGCGCACCCGCAGGGAGCCGCGGGCCTTGCGGGCGCTGCGCGCGGCGACCCCGGCGCGCAGCGCGGCGGCCAGCTCGCGGGAACGCTGCGGCTCCAGGCGCAGCACGGCGCGGGCGCGACCGGCGTCGTCGAGGCCCTCGAGGTCGACGGGGCCCAGCACCTCGGTGCCGTCCGGCAGCTCGGTGCTCTCCAGGAACGCGCGGCACGCCTCGCGGTCCCCCACCACCTCGGCGACACGCCGGAAGGGCGGCAGGTCCAGCTCGCGCCGATCCTCGAGCACCCGGTCCAGGAACAGGCCCGAGCGGTGGGCGACGAGGTCGCGGATCGCGGGCAGGGTCGCCGTGCCGACCACGAGCACCTCCCCGCCCTCGTCGGCCGTGCGCACCAGCGCGATCGCGTCGCGCCAGCGCCGCACCGCCTCAACGTCGGCGTCGAACGCGGCGCGGCCCAGCATCGCGTCGGCGTCCAGCAGCAGGCAGGCGGCGTAGCCGCCGTCCGGTGCGGGCTCCGCACCGGGGGTGGAGACGACGATCCCGGTCCCCGGCACGGCGTCGTCCTCGAGGGGGCCGTGGGCGCCGCCGGCGACCTTCAGCGGCGCGTCCGGGAAGTTCCGGTGCAGCTCCTCGGCGGTGCGGGCGGAGCCGACGACCATGGCGCGCACCTGGGTGCGGTCGCATTCGGGGCAGCGGTAGGCGTCCTCACGCCGCCCGCACACCCGGCAGTGCAGCGGCCCGCCGCGGGCGCCGAGGGACAGGGGCGCGGAGCAGGTCGCGCACTGGGCGCGGGTGCCGCAGAAGGTGCAGGCGATCGCGGGCGCGTAGCCGCTGCGTGGGACCTGCACGAGCACCGGCCCACGGGCGAGTCCCCGGCGCAGCACCCGCATCGCCTCCTGGGGCAGGCGCGAGCGGCCCGACGGGCCCTCGCGGTCGCGCAGGTACTGGTCCATGGCGACGATGCGGGGGCGCACGGCGGTGACCGGGGCGGGGCGCGGGGCGAGGCGGGCGAGGTAGCCGGCGTCGATGAGGGCGCGCATGGTCACCGACTCGCTCGCGGCGAGGAACAGCAGCGCGGCGCGCTCCTCGGCGGAGCGGCACTGCAGCACGGTGCGGGTGTGGGGGTAGGGGGCGCGGGGCTCCTCGAGCAGGTCGTCCGCCTCGTCCCAGCAGATGATGAGGGACAGGTCCTGCACGGGCGCGAAGGCGGCGGAGCGGTTGCCCAGCACCACCCGGGTCGCGCCGCGCAGGATGCGGCGGAAGGTGCGGTAGCGCTTCTCGGGCCCCTCGGTGCCGGCGAGGATCTCGTGGTCGATGCCGCGGGCGGTGAGGACGCGGGAGAGGCGGGCGACGTCGCGCTGGTCGGGGGCGATGACGAGCGCGCCGCGGTCCTCGCCGAGGTCGGCGATCGCGTCGGCCGCGACGGCGGTCCATGGGTCCACGGGGTCCAGCACCATCGAGGCGCGGGGCACGGGTCCGGTGGGGCTGCCGGCGCGGGAGAGCAGGGCGGACAGCGCCGGGTAGCGGTCGCCGGGGCGCGGGGCCGGCGGTGCCGCCGGGGGCGCGTCGGCCTCAGGGCCGGCGTCGGGATCCGTGTCCACGTCGTCCGACGGGGCCTCCTCGGGCGCGGGGCCGTCGGCCGACGGGGAATCCTCGGCTCCCTCGGAGCCCCTGGGGCTGTCCCCCGCCGAGTCGTCCCCTGTCACAGCGTCCTTCTCCGCGACCTCCTGCTCCGCGGCCTCCTTCTCCACCGCCGCGCGGTCGGCCTTCTCGGCGCGGGCGTGGCGGGGCGGCAGGGCGAGGCGCAGCACGTCGCCGACGGTGCCGGCGCAGCGTTCGGCGACCTCCTCGCACACTCGCATCATCGCCGCCGGCACCACGACGTCGTCGGAGACCAGGCGGTGCAGCGGGGCGAAGGCGCGGTCGGTGGAGGGCTCGGCGTGCCGGCCCAGCACGATCCCCTCGGTGTCCTTGCCGGAGAAGCGCACCCGCACCCGCATGCCGGGTCCGGCGGCGGCGGTGTCGGGGGTGACGGCGTACTCGAAGGGCCGGTCCAGGTGCGGCAGCACGCCCACGAGGCGCACGCTCGCCACCGGCAGGTCGTCCACGACCTCGAAGCCTGCGGTGGTGCGCAGGCCGGAGGCCCGGGCCGCGCCGGGGCGGTCCGGGTCCTCGGCCGCGGCGGCCGACGGTGACTGGTCGGGAACGGCGACGGCGGGGGCCGCGAAAAGGGGTGCCTGGCCGGTGGCCGGTCCCTCCTCGCGCTCCCCCGCCGCGCCCTGGGCGGGCGTGGTCAGCGCTTGTGCACCGCGACCAGGTCGCACACGAAGATGAGGGTCTCGCCGGGGGCGATGACCGGCGGGGCGCCGCGGTCGCCGTAGGCGAGGTGGGCGGGGATGTCCAGGCGGCGGCGGCCGCCGACCTTCATGCCCTGGACGCCCTGGTCCCAGCCGGAGATGACCTGGCCGACGCCGAGCTGGAAGCGCAGCGGCTCGCCGCGGTCCCAGGAGGCGTCGAACTGCTCGCCGGTGGACCAGGAGACGCCCACGTAGTGGACGTCGACCACGTCGCCGCGGCCGGCCTCCTCGCCGTCGCCGACGATCTCGTCGGTGCTGACCAGGTCGGTGGGAGCCGGGCCCTCGGGGGCGTCGATCTCGGGCTTGGTGCGGTCGGTCATGGGTTCCTCCTCGGTGGTGGGACTGCGGGGACGGTCTGTGGTGCCTGGCGGTGCTGTGTCAGGCAGTGCTGTGTCAGGCGTTGGTGTGGGCGGCGTCGAGGATGTCGACGACGAAGATCAGGGCCTCGCCGCCGAGGCCGTTGGCGGCCTCGGGGTCCTCGCCGTAGGCCTCAGCCGCGGGGATGACGAGCATGACCTGGGAGCCGACGGGCAGGTCGAGCAGGTTCTCGTCCCAGCCCTGGATGACCAAGCCCTGGCCCTGGACGAAGGAGAACGGCGCGCCGCGGTCCCAGGACGAGTCGAACTGGGAGCCGTCGGACCACTTCCAGCCGGTGTACTGCATGGTGAGGTAGTCGCCGGCGCGGGTGGTGTCCCCGGATCCGACGATCAGCTCCTCGCGCACGGTGGTGGTGGGCGGGGTGCCGGAGGGGGCGCCGGCGATCGACGGGGCGCCGTTGTCGGCAAGGGTCACGGCCGGGTAGGTGCCGGACGGGTCGCCGGGCTCGCCCTCGGCGCGCAGCGGGGACACGATCCGGTCGATGTCGGCGACCTGGACGAGGGAGCGGGCCTGGCCGGAGGAGTCCTGCTGCCAGCCGGTCATCACGAAGCGGGACCCGACGGGGACGGTGGTGAGGAAGGCGAACGCCGCCTCGCCCACCTGGTCGGAGGCGACCTGCAGGCCGCCGGCGGGGGCGCCCTGCCACCAGGACTGCAGGGTCTCGCCGGTGCTCGCGTCGACGTAGAGGCTGCGCCAGATCACGGTGTCGCCGTCGGCGATCGTGTCGCCGTCACCGGGGGTGACGATCTCGGCCTGAGCGGAGGTGATCTCCAGCGGAGCGGTGAACTCGACGGTCGGCTCGGCGCCGAGGTCCCCGGAGACGGTGAGCGCGGCCAGCGCGTCGCCGCCGTCCGAGGCACCGCCCGCGTCGGACGCGCCCCCGGCGTCGGAGGCGCCGGAGCCGTTCCCGTCATCGGTGCAGGCGGCGAGGCCGATGGCGGCGCTCGCAGCGAGCGCGGTGGTCAGCAGGGTGCGACGGCGGAGCAATGGAGGACCTTTCGGATCGGCGTCCCCGGCGGAGGGGCACGCCCCAGGGTACGGGGCGCAGCTTGGGCGTCGGCTGGAGCGCCGGGGTGGGTGTCGTCTCAGGCGGAAAGTCCCGGGCGGGGTGGCTCAGGCGAGGGGCGGCGGGGTGGCCGGGCTGCCCTGGGCGCGGATCTCCTCGAGCAGGGCGTCGACCGCGTCGAGCTGGGTGGTGAACGGGTCCAGCACCTGCACGGGCATCGCGCCCTGGCGGGTCAGACGCAGCGTGGTCCAGTCCACCACGTGGTCGACGCGGTGCTCCTGGGCGGCGGTGACGACCTGGCCGCGCAGGTGGGCGCGAGTGGTGGTCGGGGCGACGGTGCGGGCCGCCTCGATCCGTGCGTCCGGCAGGATCGAGGGGGCGAGGCCGCGGCGCTGGAGGGCGAAGAAGACGCCACGCTGCGGAGCGATGTCGTGATAGGCGAGGTCGAGCCGCTCGATCGCGGGATCGGCGAGGTCTATGCCCTTGCGCTCGGTGACCTGGGCGAACAGGCGCTCCTTGATGGCCCAGTCGAGGTGGGTCGAGGCCCAGGAGCGGTCGCCGGTGCGCACGGCATCCAGGGCCTTCTGCCAGGTCTCCAGCACCTCCTGCTCGGTCTCGTCCGCCAGGTCGGCGACGTGGTCGAGCCAGCGCTGCTGGACCTCGAGAGCGGTGGTGGTGCCCCCGCCCTCGAGCGGCAGCGGCGCGGTGCCGCTCAGGTCGCGGGCCACGGCGCGGATCGCGGCGATGTCGTCGGAGAGGGTCAGCTCGGGCAGGGCGCGGCCGGACTCTATCGCGCGCAGCACCAGATCCGTCGTCGCGAAGCGGAGGTGGGTGGACACCTCGGACATGGTCGAGTCGCCCACGATGACGTGCAGGCGGCGGAAGCGGGTGGGGTCGCCGTGCGGTTCGTCGCGGGTGTTGATGATGGGGCGGGTGCGGGTGGTCGCGGAGGAGACCGCCTCCCACATGTGATCGCT
The DNA here is from genome assembly GCF_014204755.1 of Brachybacterium aquaticum. Classification (NCBI taxonomy): domain Bacteria; kingdom Bacillati; phylum Actinomycetota; class Actinomycetes; order Micrococcales; family Dermabacteraceae; genus Brachybacterium; species Brachybacterium aquaticum. The sequence goes on along the minus strand of NZ_JACHLZ010000001.1, from coordinate 1,389,546 downwards.
GCGGCGGGAGAAGACGAAGCGGCCGCCCTCCTCGCCCTCGGGGGCGGGGACCACACCGCCGGCTCCGGTGACGATCTGGCGAGTGACCAGGAACGGCAGCAGGTAGCGGGGCAGGCGGGTGAACTCGCCGCGACGGTCCACGAGGTAGTTCTCGTGGGAGCCGAAGGCGTTGCCGGCGGAGTCGACGTTGTTCTTGAGCAGGTGGATGCGGGCGTCGTGCCCGGCCTCGGCCAGGCGCTGGTCCGCGGAGGCGGCGAGGTCGGCGAAGATCCTCTCCCCCGCCCGGTCCTGCGCGACCAGCTCCCACCAGTCGTCGCACTCGGCGGTCGCGTACTCGGGGTGCGAGCCGACGTCGAGGTAGAGCCGGGCGGCGTTGCGCAGGAACACGTTCGAGGAGCGGCCCATGGCGACCACGGGCCGGAACAGCTCGCGCGCGGCCTCCTCGGGCTCGAGCGCACGGCTGCCGTCGGCCCGCACGCACACGAGTCCGAACTCGGTCTCCAGTCCTCCCACTCGGCGCTTCATCGGGTCACTGGCCGCCCTTCTGCACGAAGGAGCGCACGAAGGTCTCGGCGTTCTCCTCGAGGACGGAGTCGATCTCGTCCAGGAGGTCGTCGGCCGCCTGGGCGGAGGCGAAGGTCTGGCCGCCGGTGACGGCGTCGTCGGCGTCGTTGTCCTCCGGACCGGAGCCGGGGGCGTTCAGGGACTGCTGGGACATGGGGTCCTCCTCGTGGTGCTGGTGCGGGAACTGAGGCTGGAACTGATGCGGTGCAGGGTCAGGGGTGTGCGGTCTCGGAGACGGCGCGGCGCAGCGCCTCGACGATCTCGTCGACGTCGGCGGCGGGGTCGACGCCGTGGGTGCGGCACCACTCCTCGCTGCCGAGCCGCGGATCGGCCAGGCGCAGGCGGTGGCCACCGGCGGGCCCGGCGAGGGTGATCGCGTCCCATCCGGCCGACGGGACCGCCTCGCGGTGCGCGGCGATCAGCCCGCCGCGCAGGTGGGCGCGGGTGGAGGCGGGGGCGGTGAGCACGGCGGCCTCCACCTCGTCCTGCGGGACGAGGGCGGGCACGGCGCCGGCGGCGCGGAGCTTGCCGAACAGGCCCCGTCCCGGGCGGAGGTCCGAGTACTGCAGGTCCACCATGGCCAGGCGCGGGTCGCCCCATTCCAGTCCGTGGCGGGTGCGGTAGCGCTCGAGCAGGCTGAGCTTGGCGACCCATTCGACGCGGCCTGCGGCGAGCATCGGGTCCTGCTCGAGCAGGTCGAGGATCTCGCCCCAAGCGGTGAGCACCTGCGCGGTCTCCTGATCGGCGTGGTCGGCGACGGCCCAGAGGGCGTCGAGGTGGGCGCGCTGGAGCTGCAGGCCGGTGAGCTCCCGCCCGTCCACGAGCGGGACGGTGGCCTGCAGGGTCGGGTCGTGGCTGAGGGTGCGCACGGCCGCGACCGGGTCGGCCAGGCGCAGGTCGGGCAGGATCGGGGCGCCGGTGCGGTGCTCGGCCTCGAGTGCGGCGAGGACCAGGGAGGTGGTGCCGAGCTTGAGGAAGGTCGACTCCTCCAGAAGGTTCGCGTCCCCGATGATCACGTGGAGGCGGCGGAAGCGCCTCGGGTCGGAGTGCGGCTCGTCGCGGGTGTTGACGATGGGCCGGTTCAGGGTGGTCTCGAGCCCCACCTCGGCCTCGAAGAAGTCCGCGCGGGAGGAGATCTGGTAGCCGGGCTCCTGGCCGCGGGTGCCGAGGCCGACGCGACCGGCGCCGACCAGCACCTGACGGGAGGCGAGGAAGGGCAGCAGCGCCGCGACGACCCGCTCGAAGGGCACGTCGCGCTCGACGAGGTAGTTCTCGTGGGTGCCGTAGGAGGCGCCCTTGCCGTCGGTGTTGTTCTTGTACAGCGCGACGTCGGGGATCCCGTCGGCCGCGGCGAGGAGGTCCATCGCCCGCCGGGCGATCTCCTCGCCGGCCCGGTCGGTGACCACGGCCTCACGGGCGCGGGTGACCTCGGGGCCGGAGTACTCGGGGTGGGCGTGGTCGACGTACCAGCGGGCGCCGTTGCGCAGCACCGCGTTCCCGATGGAGCGCTGGGACGCCCAGGCGAGCACCTCGGCGTCGTCGCCGTCGGGCGCGATCTCGGGGCCGGTCAGCGGCGCGTCCATCTCGACGCTCGGCACGTGCGCGTCGCGCACCTCGTCGGTGAGCTGGGAGGGGTGCGCGGCGGCGCGCTGCAGCTCGAAGCCGCGGGCATCGCGCAGCGGGGTCTCGTCGCCGTAGTCCCAGCGCACGCGTCGGCCGCGGTCGCCCTCGGCGGGGTCGAGCAGCGCATAGGCGCCGACGACGAGGTGGGAGAGCAGGATCGAGCTGCCGGCGCCGGCGCGGGCGCGGTCCTCGAGGTCGGCGTGCAGCACCCCGAACTCGGTCTCGATGCCCATGACCCGCTCGGTGGTCAGCGCGGGGGCGCTCCCGGTGCCGGGCGTGCTCGTGCTGTCGGGGGTGCTCATGCGGTGACCTCCTCGGCAGGGGCGGCAGCGGCGGTGTCGTCGGCGGCGGTGCCCTCGGGCAGGGCGTGTTCCTGGAGCGGGACCACGGCGTCGACGCGGCGGCGTCGGCCGGGCATGCCGGTGACCTTGGCCCAGTCCTCGGCGTGGGCGGCCGAGGGCATGTCCTCGTTCTCGGCGAACTCGGCGGCGATCGCCTCGCGCAGGTGGCGGGAGGCGACGCCGACCTCGCCGGTGGCGAGCTGGTCCTTCACGGCGAGCTTCTTCGCGCGGTCCACGATGTTGCGCAGGGTCGCGCCGGAGACGAAGTCGCGGAAGTGCAGCACGTCGTGGCCGCCGTCGGAGTACTCCACGCGCACGTAGGCGGTGGCGGGCGTGTCGGCGTAGATCTCGCGGGTGGCGAGGTCCAGCAGCTCCTCACGGTCCTCGCGCACCGGCACGGACTCGTCGAGGTAGAGGCCGAGGATCTCGCGGCCGGCGCGGGCGTTGGGGCGGCGCACGCGGATCTTCACGTCCAGGCGGCCGGGGCGCAGGATCGCGGGGTCGATCATGTCCTCGCGGTTGGAGGCGCCGATGACGATGACGTTGTCCAGGCCCTCCACGCCGTCGATCTCGGCGAGCAGCTGGGGCACGATCGTGGTCTCCACGTCGCTGGACAGCCCCGTGCCGCGGGTGCGGAACAGCGCCTCCATCTCGTCGAAGAAGATGACGACCGGGTGGTCGGCGGCGGCCTTCTCGCGGGCCCGCTCGAAGACGAGGCGGATGGACCGCTCGGTCTCGCCGACGTACTTGTTCAGCAGCTCCGGGCCCTTGACGTTGAGGAACGCGGAGTTCTCCAGTGCCTCCTGGGCGCTGACCCCGCGCACCTCGGCGCTGCGCAGCACGAGCTCGTGGGCGACGGCCTTGGCGATCATGGTCTTGCCGCAGCCGGGGGGGCCGTAGAGCAGCACGCCCTGCGGGGGTCGCAGACCGTAGGTGCGGTAGAGGTCCTGCTGGAGGAAGGGCAGCTCGACCGCGTCACGGATCGCCTCGATCTGCTCGCCGAGCCCGCCGATCTGGTCGAAGGACACCTCGGGCACCTGCTCGAGGACGAGGTCGGTGATCTCGGCGCGGTCGATCCGCTCGAGCACGAGCTGGCTGCGCAGGTCCACCAGGACGTGGTCTCCGGGGTGGAGCAGCTCCTCGGCGAGCGTGCCGGAGCGGCGCAGCACGCGGGTGTCGTCGGGTGCGACGGCGACCAGCACGCGCGAGTCGGCAAGGGCCTCGACGACGGGCACCACATTGCCGGCGTCGCCCTGCGGGACGGCCTCCACGGCGGCGAGGGCCTCGTTCAGCCGCAGCTCGGTGCCGGGCGTGAGGGCGTCCAGGTCCAGGCTCGCCGCGGTCGCGACCCGCAGGCGGCGGCCGTTGTGGAGCACGTCGATGGTGGTGCCCTCGCAGCGGCGCAGGAAGGTGGCGTAGGAGTTCGGCGGGTCGCCGACGCGCTCGAGGTCCTCCTTGAGCTCGACGATCTGGGCGCGGGCGGAGCGCAGCCCGGCCACGAGGCGCTCGTTGTGGGCGGCGAGCTTCTCGAGCTCGGCGGTCATCTCGGCGTAGGTCTTCATCCCTGCCTCTCCTCCTCCTTCGACGTGCGGGGCCTCAGCGTGCGGGGCCCGGGCGTGCGGGCGCGGTGCGCTGCGGATCAGCTCAGCGGTCGCGGCCCTGGCGGATGTCGCGCAGCGCGCGCTTGAGCTTCCTGGGGGCGACGCCCCGCTCCCCCACGTCCTGCGAGGTCCACTCCGAGTCCGAGCCGCCGAAGCCGTCGTTGTCGGGGTGGTTCAGCTCCTCCTCGTCGCGGGAGCCGGGCGCGGGGCGGGTGACGCGGCGCAGCGCCTCCTGGCCGTGGGCGGTGCGACGGGCGGTGAGCAGGAAGCCGGTATGGGCGTTCATGCGGTGCTCGGGGCGCACCGCGAGGCCCTCGAGGTGCCAGGGGCGCACGAAGGTCTCCCAGGCGTAGGGCTCGGTGAACTCGCCGTGGTCGCGCAGCGCCTCGGCGGTGCGGGAGAGCTGGGTGACGGTGGCGACGTAGGCGAGGTACACCCCGCCGGAGACGAGCACGTCCGCGGCGGCGTCCACGCACTCCCAGGGCGCGAGCATGTCCAGGACCACGCGGTCCACGGCGGCGGTGCCGAGCGTGGGGGCGACGTCCTGGAAGTCGCCGATGGAGAGCTGCCAGGTGGGGGGCAGCTCGCCCTCGGGGGTGCCGAAGAAGGTGCCGACGTTCTCGCGGGCCACCTCCGCGAAGTCCTCGCGCCGCTCGATGGAGTGCACGGAGCCCTCGGGGCCGACGGCGCGCAGCAGCGCGGTGGTCAGGCCGCCGGAGCCGACGCCGGCCTCGAGCACGCGGGCGCCGGGGAAGATGTCGCCCCACATGAGGATCTGCGCGGAGTCCTTGGGGTAGATGATCGCGGCGCCGCGCGGCATGGAGAGCATGTAGTCGGCGTACAGCGGGCGCAGCGCCTGGTAGCGGGTGCCGTGGTTGTCCTCGACGACGGTGCCGTCCTCGGCGCCGATCAGCTGCTCGTGACGCAGCACGCCGCGGTGGGAGTGGAACTCGCCGCCGGGCTTCAGGGTGATGGTGTGCAGGCGGTTCTTCGCGTCGGCGAGCTGGACCTTGTCGCCGAGCTCGAAGGGGCCGGTGCGGTCCAGGCCGCGGCGGGGTGCGCGGGGCGCGGGGCCGGGGGCCTGGGCGCCGTCCGTGGGCGCGGGGCTCGTCGCCTCGTCGGGGGCGGCGGGCTGCGGCTCAGAAGTCATGCTCTCCAGCATAGGCCGCGCCCTGGCCGGTGACCTGTGCCGTTCACCGTCCGCGCAGGAGCGCGTTGACATCGGCGCTCATGATCACACCGCGCAACCCGCCGGCCTCCTCGACCACGAGGTACAGCGCCGCCGGGTGCTCGACCATGTGGGAGATCAGGTCGTCGCCGCGCAGGTGCACGGACAGGGAGCCTACGTCCCCGAGCGGTGCGGCGACGGCGGAGGCCGGAGTGGTCGCGCAGTGCTCGGGCGGGACCGACGCGGCGGCCGACGGGTCGATCCGGAAGGCGCGGCCGACGGTGCCCGGTCGGGCACCGGCCTGGTCGAGCAGGAGCACCTGGGCGGCCTGCTCGGGGGTGCCGAGGTGGGCGAGCGGGGTCTGCGAGGGGACGAGGCGGAGACCGCGGGCGAGGGCGGCGGCGTCGAGGGTCTCGACGCGCCTCTGCACGGTGGCGCCGCGGAGGGCCTGGCTCGCGCCCTGCCACAGCATGCCGGCGATGAGCATGGCCCACACGAGCATCAGGAGCGATCCGGTGCCCGCTCCCCCGCGTCGCACTATCAGCCACAGCGGGTAGAGGACCACGCCCACCGCGATCGCGCGGCCGATCCAGGCGGTGACGACGGTGCCGGTGGTGGGGCTGCGCAGCACGATCCCCAGCAGGGACTCGAGGGCGCGACCGCCGTCCATCGGCAGCCCCGGCAGCAGGTTGAACACGGCGAGGACCAGGTTCATCCACGTCATGGAGCCGAGCAGGAGGCCGATGGCGGACTCGGGATCGACCAGTGCCCCGGCGGCGGCGGTGAGCGCGGCGAGCACGCCGTTGGTGGCGGGGCCGGAGAGGGAGACCAGCAGCGAGCCGAGGGAGGACATGCGGTCGGTGCGGCACTGGGTGTGCCCGCCCCACAGGGTCAGGGCGATGTGGTCGATACGGGCGCCGAAGGCGCGGGCGACCACGGCGTGCGCGATCTCGTGGGCGAGCACGGAGAGGATGAGGAAGACGCCCATCGTCAGGGCGAGCAGCGCCGAGGTGGCTGGGGCGATGCCGGGCCCGGACATCACCGGGTACATGAGCGCGGCCACGAGCAGGACGGTGACCAGGGTGCCGGGGCTCACCTGCAGCGGCGGCAGCGGTCCCAGTCGCAGCGTGGGCGTTCTCATGGTCGCTCTCCTCGGGTCCGGGCGAGGCGTCCGCCCAGGGCAGGGCGAGGATAGCCCGGGCTCCTGCGGCCCGCCTCCGAAGCGGGGTGCGGCGGGGGTACGACAGGGTCGACGGGGGGCTGTCCGCCATGGTCACAGGCTGTGCTCGGGGGCGGGAGGCGAGCCTATGATGGAGCGATGAGTCGAATCGCCATCACGGCCTTCAGCGGGTGGAACGATGCCGGCGAGGCGGCCACCGGGGTGATCGAGCATCTCCTCGAGGTGTGGCCCTCGCGGCCCGTCGGCGCGGTCGACGCCGAGGAGTTCATCGACTTCCAGGTCAACCGCCCGGAGATCCGCACCACCGAGGAGGGGCTGCGGGTCGTGGACTGGCCGGACACGAAGCTGCGCCTGGTCACCCCGCCGCGCGGACCGGAGATCATCACGGTCTCGGGCCCGGAGCCGTCCCTGCACTGGAAGCGGTTCTGCGACGAGATCCTCGAGCAGCTGCAGCAGCTGGACGTGAGCTCCGTGATCTCCCTCGGCGCGCTGCTGGCCGACTCCCCGCACTCCCGGCCCCTACCCACCTCGAGCCAGGTCGAGCCCGTCCCCTCCCAGAAGGTCGAGGACGAGGCGGAGCAGTACTCGGGCCCGGTGGGGGTGCCGACGATCCTCGCGCGGCGCACCGCGAGCGCGGGCCTGCGCACCACCAGCATCTGGGTTCAGGTGCCGCACTACGTCTCCCAGAACTCCTCGCCGAAGGCGGTGCTGAGCCTGCTGCGCGAGGTGCAGGACATGGTCAGCGCCCCGATCCCGCTGGGTGAGCTGATCGAGGACGCCGAGGCGTGGGAGCGCGGTGTGGACGAGCTGGCCCGCACCGACGAGGACGTCGCCGAGTACGTGCGCCGGCTCGAGCGGGCACAGGACGCGGCGGGGCTGCCCGAGGCGACCGGTGACGCGATCGCCAAGGAGTTCGAGCAGTTCCTGCGCCGCCGCCGCGAGACGGACTGAGCGCTCAGTCGTTCAGGGCGAGGCCGAACAGGGCGTCGGTCGCGGCGGCGACATCGCCGGGGGCGTCCGCAGGCAGCTCCTCGGCGGTGCCCGGCAGCGCGCTGCCGTCGGCCCACGCGTCCAGGGCCGCGAGCGCGGCGGGGGTGTCCAGGTCGTCGCGCAGCGCGGCGCGCAGCGCCTCGACCACGTCGGCGCGCAGGTCGCGGCGACGGGCCGCGGAGCGGTAGGCCTCCAGGCGGCGGCCGGCCTCGGCGAGCTCGTCGTCGGACCACTCCCAGTCTGAGCGGTAGTGGTGGGCCATGAGGACCAGGCGGATGACCATCGGGTCCACGCCGCCGCGCACGAGGCGATGGACGAACACGAGGTTCCCCAGCGACTTGCTCATCTTCTCGCCCTCGTAGGCGACCATGCCCGCATGGGCGTAGGTCGCGGCGAAGGGGCGGCCCAGCGCCACCGAGTGCGCGGCCGAGAGATCGTGATGGGGGAAGACGAGGTCGCTGCCGCCGGCCTGGATGTCGAAGGGCAGGCCCAGCCCGTCCTCGGCGATGCACACGCACTCCACGTGCCAGCCGGGGCGGCCGCGGCCCAGCACGCCGGCGTCCCAGGCGGGCTCGCCCTCGCGCTCGGCCCGCCACAGCAGCGGGTCGAAGCGGCCGCGCTTGCCCTCGCGGTCGGGGTCGCCGCCGCGGTCGGCGAAGACCTCGAGCATCTGCTCCTCGGTCCAGCCGGAGACGTCGCCGAGGGCACCGTCGACCGAGAGGTCGAGGTACCAGTCCTCGCCCTCCGCGTCAGGGGTCGCGACCTGGTAGGCGCGGCCGCGCTCGTGCAGGGCGGTGACGGTGGCGATGATGTCGTCCATCGCCTCGCTCACGGAGCGGTAGGTCTCCGGGGCGACGACGCGCAGGGCGGTCATGTCCTCGGCGAACAGCTCCACCTGCGAGGCGGCCAGCTCCTGCCAGTCCACGCCGTCGCGGTCGGCGCGCTCGAGCAGCGGATCATCCACGTCGGTGATGTTCTGGGCCATCTCGACCTCGAGGCCGGTGTCGCGCAGGGCGCGGCGCATGAGATCCGCGGAGTGGTAGGTCGCGGCGTGGCCGAGATGGGTGGCGTCGTACGGCGTGATCCCGCAGACGTACAGCCGGGCCGTCCCCGGGGTGAGCGGGACGACGGGTGCGATCCGCCCGGCGCGGGTGTCGAACAGCCGCAGCGGCTTCCCCGAGGCGGGAAGCGGGGTCAGGGCGGGAGAGGTCCAGGAATGCACCCGTCGATCATACGAAAAGCGCCTCGGCGCCGGGTGGGTGCCCACAGGGGGGTTTCCCACACCGGCGCCGGGGCGCTGGGGGTCGTCGTCGGCCGGGGATCGTGGTCGGCCGGGGATCGTCGTCGGCCGACGGGGGTGGTCAGGCGCCGCCGAGCGGATCGACCACGCCGAAGCCGAGCAGGGCCAGCAGCACGACGCCGGCGACGATGCGGTAGACCACGAAGATCAGGTACGAGCGGTTCTCGATGAGGCGCATGAACCACATGATGACCGCGTAGCCCACGGCGAAGGCGACCAGGGTCGCGATGATGATGGCGGCGAGGGACGGCTCCCCGGCCGCGGCCGCGGCGGCGCGTCCGTCGGCCGAGAAGAGGATCGGGACCTCCTTGGCCGCCTTGTACAGGCCCGAGGCGAACACGGCCGGGACGGCGAGGAGGAAGGCGTAGCGCGCGGCGGCCTGGCGGGTGTAGCCCATGAGCAGGCCCGCGGTGATGGTGCCGCCGGAGCGGGAGACGCCGGGGATGAGCGCCAGCGCCTGGGCCAGGCCGAACAGGATGCCGTCGCGGAGGGTCAGCTCCTTGAGCTCCTTGCGCTGCGGGGCGACGCGGTCGGCGACGCCCAGCAGGATGCCGAAGACGATCAGCATCGTCGCGGTGATGTAGAGGTTGCGCAGGCCGTGGTCGATCTGGGACTCGAACAGCAGGCCGAGCACACCGATCGGGATCGAGCCCAGGATCACCAGCCAGCCCATCCGCACGTCCGGGTCGGACTGGGGGATCTTCCCCACCAGCGCCTTGAACCAGCGCGAGATGATGCGGGTGATGTCCTTCCAGAAGTAGATCAGCACCGCCGTCTCGGTGCCGAGCTGGATGATCGCGGTGAACGCGGCGCCCGGGTCCTGGCCGGGGTTCAGCAGCTCGCCGACCACGCGCACGTGGGCGCTGGAGGAGATCGGGAGGAACTCGGTCAGACCCTGGACGAGGCCCAGGATCACCGCCTCGATGAACGACATGCACACTCCTCGGAGGATTCGCGCTGGGGGTCGAGCGCGCCGGGCGCTCGACGTCGGCCCCGTGACCGGTGATGGTCAGGACCCCGGACAGAGTACGCGGCGCCGGGCGGGTGGCCCGGCGCCGCGCAGCGGAGCAGTGGTGAAGAGTACGTGGAGGTCCGGCAGGGGTCGCCGACGGGCCTCCCGGGACCTCAGTCGTCCTCGTCGTCCTCGTAGTCGTCGTCCTCGTCGTCGAAGTCGTCCTCTTCGTCCTCGTCGTCGAAGTCGTCGAGGTCGTCGAAGTCGTCCTCGTCGTCGTCATCGTCCTCGTCGCCGTCGAAGACGATCAGCGGGGTGGCGATGTCGTACGCGTCGAAGAGCGCGTCGTCGTAGGTGTCGAAGGCCGTGGTGAGCTGCTCGGTGGCGGCGTCCAGGGCCGGGTCGTCGTCACCGCGGGAGGCGGCGGCCGCCTCGTAGTGACGCTCGAGGGCGGCGATCAGCGCAGCGAGAGCGGAGCGAGGATCCGTGTTCATGGTTGGACCGTACATCGTCCGGCGGCACAATGGACAGAGGATTCGGCCATGGCGAGGTCAAGATTCCGCAGTGGGGTCGGTCACCCGGACCGGCCCGCGAGCGGACCCTCGCCGTCGGACCCCACCGCAGGTCATCGTGCACAGGAGGAAATGTTGCCCACGCCCCGCACCGCCCTCGTCGCCGGCGTCCAGCACGTCAAGGATCCCCGGGGGTTCCGGGACCTCCCGATCGAGCGCGGACGTCGCGCCGACGACTACGAGTTCCAGATCATCACCGTGCCTCGCGGCAGCTCCATCGGACAGGTCCGCAAGGAGCTCGCCGAGCAGGCCGAGTACGGCCGCTGGGAGCATGCCCGCACCCGGCTGTACATGGGCGGCGGCAAGAAGGTCTGGATGCGGCGGCGGATCATCCGGGTGCAGTCCACGCTCTGATCGGGCGAGCGGGCCGGGAGGATCGCGGGCTGGGACTCGCAGGCCGCGACTCGCACGCCCGTCGTCCACATCCGGCCGCTCCCCCGCCCGCGCGGCGGCCGCGTCTGGTTCGATGAGCGGGTGCTGCCCGCGTCCCCGCTCCTGCTCGCCGTGCTGCTGGTCGTGTACCTGCCGCCCGCAGTGGTGCTGTCCGTGCACGACGTGCGCACCCACCGCCTGCCGAACCGTTGGGTGGGTCTGCTCACCGGCGCGGTCGCGCTGTGCTTCGCCCTGTTCGCGCTGCTGGTGCCGGAGCTGCGCGGGGAGCTGCGCACCGCGCTGCTGCTCGCCCTCGTGCTCGGTGGCGTCGCGATCCTGATCGCCCTGGGCGCGCCGTCGCTGCTGGGGATGGGAGACGCGAAGACGGTGCCGGTCGTGGTCGCCATGTCCACCGCGCTCGGCGGGGAGGTGCTGATCGCGGCGCTGCTGGGGATCGCGCTGCTGGCCGGGCTGCTGGGCGCCGTGGTCATGGCCCGCACCCGCCGCGCCGGGGTGCGCTTCCCGGTGGGGCCGGTGCTGCTGGCCGGACCGTTCCTCGGCCTGCTCGGCGCGCCGCTGGTCGCGGGAGCGCTCGGCACAGCGTAACGGCGCCCCTCCCCCCGCTCAGCGACCCCGGCGCTGGCGGGCGATCTCGTAGAGGGCGAGGGACCCGGCGACCGAGGCGTTCAGCGAGGAGGCGCTGCCGGTCATGGGGATCTCGGCGATCACGTCGCTGGCCTCCCGCCATCCGGCGCTCATCCCCACGGTCTCGTTGCCGACCACGAGCAGGGTGGGACCGGTGAGGTCCTCGTCGTCCAGCTCGTGACCGCCCGCCTCGTCCAGGCCCAGCACCCGCCACGGCTCCCCCGCCGCGCGGCGCTGCTCGACCCACTCGAGCACCTCGCGGTGGGAGGGGGCGCGCAGCACGGGCACGGCGAAGATCGAGCCGGTGGAGGCGCGGATCGCGGCGGGGTCCCAGGGGTCCGCGGCGTGGCCGGTGACGATCAGGCCCCGACCCCCGAGGGCATCGACGGAGCGGGCGAGTGCCCCGATGTTGCCGGGCCCCGTCGGCCGGTCGAAGACGACCACGACGCCGTCCGGGCCGGGGTCGAGGCGCGCGAGGTCGTCGCTCGGCAGCGCGGCGACGGCGAGCAGCTCGGGGCTGCCCTCCTCCTTCTCCCCGAGCTCCGCCATCAGCTCGGGGGCGAGCTCGACGACGGGAGCCGGCGGGTTCTCCAGCAGCTCGCGCGCCCAGCGGGAGGGGTTCTCGCGGCCATCGCTGAGCAGGGTGCGGATCTCGATCCCGTGGGCGAGGGCCTGGGTGAGGGGCCGGACGCCCTGGATGACCATCTCGCCGCTGCGGCTGCGCTTGGTGCGGTTGGTCAGCAGCGCCTGCCACTGCTGGAAACGGGCGTTGCGCCGCTCGATGCGGGACGGGCGGCGGCTCATGCGCCGGCTCCGTCGTAGCCGAGCTGGCGCCATGCCTCGTACACCGCGATCGACACGGAGTTGGCGAGGTTCAGGGAGCGACGGGCGGGGAGCATCGGGATCCGCACCCGGGAGGTGACGCGGGGATGGTCCATGACCTCCTCGGGCAGGCCGGTCGGCTCGGTGCCGAACAGCAGCACGTCGTCCCGGCGGTACTCGATCTCGTGGAAGCCGGTCTCGGTGCGGGCCGTGAACGCAAAGACGCGCGCCTCCGGCACCGCGGCGAGGGCGTGCTCGAGGTCGGGGTGGATGCTGACGTCGGCGAGGTCGTGGTAGTCCAGTCCGGCGCGGCGCAGCTTGGAGTCCTCGAAGTCGAAGCCGAGCGGTTCGATGAGGTGCAGGCGGGCACCGGTGACGGCGGCGAGCCGGATGGCGTTGCCGGTGTTCCCGGCGATCGCCGGCTCATGGAGGAAGACGTGGACCATGTCGGCGATTCTTCCACGCAGGTCACCGGCGCCGGGTCAGGGGCTGATTGCGAGCAGCTCCCCCGCCGGGCTCTCCAGGCGGTACGGGCCGCGCCCGGTGGCGGGGATCACCGTGCGCGCGCTGCGGAGCACCCGGGCGCGGCCGTCCATGTCGCGCAGCACCGTGCCCTCGGCGCCGACGGCGACGAGCTCGTCCTCGCAGCGCACCAGGGCGGGGGCGTCCGGGGTAGGCAGGGTCGTGATCGCGGTGCGGCCGGCGCTCGCCGCCTCGAGCAGCGCCGCGGGGGTGCACTCGGCGGCGGCAACCCAGGTGGTGGGGGTGCCGGGGACGTAGCCGTGCCGGTCATGGTGGTTTTCGCTGCCGCCGAGGAGCACGGGGTCCGTCGCCCAGCGGGCGAGCAGCGCCCACGGCCCGGTGGCGGTGCGGTCCAGGAACCAGGTGACGTGCCACAGCTCGAGCGCCGGTGGGAGCGGGTCCAGGGTGTGCTGCCAGGCGGTGTGCTCGGCGAGGGGGTGGTCCAGGGAGAGGAACCCGCCACCTGCCGCGACCTCGTCGCGCCAGTGGGCGGGGTCGCGGCGGAAGTCGATCGCGGGGAGGTCGCCGAAGGCGTTCGCGTGGCCGCGCGCGGTGGTGATCTCCTGCCCGGGCAGGAGGGTGATGTCGTGGCGGGCGCCGACTGCGGCGAGGTGCGGGTGGTGGGAGACGGTGTTGTGCTCGGTGACGGCGAGGACGTCGAGCCCGGCGCTCGCGGCGAGGGCGGCGAGCTGGTCCAGGGAGAGTTCGCCGTCGGAGTGGGTGGAGTGGGCGTGGAAGTCGCCGGCGAACCACGTGAGCCCCTTCGGGGCGGGCAGCTGCCGGGCGCTCGCGCGGCGGCGCTGCGGGGCGACGGGGGCGAGCGGGTCCGGCGGGATCTCGAGCCGCGGGGGCAGGGTGATCTCGAGAGTCACCTCGAGCGGGCGCAGCGGCAGGCGGTACAGGCCCAGCTGGACCTGCCAGGTGCCCGGCTCGAGGGGGCCGGGCATGTCGCCAGGGGTCGCGGCGTCGGCCCCCACCGCGAAACGGTCCCGGGCGCCGCCGGACCAGCCGCGCCAGCCGTCCGGGCCCTCGAGGCCCAGGTCGATGGTCGCCGCGTCGCGGTCGTGGACCAGGCGCACCTCGATCCCGGCCGCACCGGGCGGCACCTCGACGGGCACGGCGAGCACTGGCGTGGCCCGCTGGTCCTCGAGGCCGAGGCGCAGAACGCGGCGCTCGGTCCGCGGGCTCACCACGTGCTCACCATGCCCTCACCGTCCGCAGCCCGGCCTGCTCGAGCGCGTCCCGGAAGCGGGGGTCCCGTACCAGCTGCGCCTCCCAGGTGCGCACCGCCGGCACCCCGGGCCCGTCGGCCGAGGGATGCAGCACCAGTTCGCTGGTGCCCGGGGGCAGGGCGGGCAGCTGGGCGATGAGGAGCTCCGCGAGGCGTGCCGGGTCCCCGAGCTCGGCGGCGCCGAGGGGGTTGGTGAGCAGCGCCGCGGGCAGCGGCACCCCGAGCGCGTCGGCGAGGGCGACCGCGGTGCGGTGTCCGGCCAGCGCCTCCGGGGGGAACGCCCCGCTGCGGGGGAAGGGGTCGAGGTGGCGGGGCATGCGGAAGCCGAGGCCGTGGTCGGCGCACCAGTGCAGGGCGGTCTTGAGCAGTCGCCCGCCGTGGATGCCGTAGAGCACGGAGGCGTGGGAGTCCGCGGCCCGGGGGTGCAGGCCGCGATCGTGCATCCACGCCAGCTGGGCGTCGAGCTCGGCGCGCACCTCGTCGGGGTCGGCCCTCTGCTCGGCGCGGCGCGGGTCCGCCGGGAGCGTGCCGTGCTCGTCGAGGAGGGACGCACCCCCGGAGAGCGGGGCCCAGGGCGCGATATCCGTCTCGCTGCTGAGGGTGACATGCAGGTGGGGTGTGCGCCCGTCGGCGCGGAGCCGCTCGGCGATCGCCTCCGCGTGCGGGGAGACGACGATGAAGCTGGTCGCGGTGACGGCGCCGTCCTCCCACAGGGAGAGGATCGTGTCGGTGCCGGCCGCGTCCCGGCCGAGGTCGTCGGCCGTGATGACCAGGCGCCGCTCCCCCGCTGGTGCGTCGTGCACGCGGAAATCCGGACAGCTGCTCATCGGGCGGTCTCCTCCCCGGCGGCGGCCGCCGCGCTCTCCTCGGGCGAGGGGACGCTCACGAAGCGGGCCGCGATCGCCCCGAGGGTGCACAGCACGAAGGGGTAGACGCACAGGTAGACGCGGAAGGCCTGCCCGGGCTCGGGGCCGGGGTGCTCGCCCGAGTAGTAGCCGAACAGCGCGCCCAGCGACGCGAGCGCCAGGCCGCTGACGGCGCCGTTCAGCCGTCCGAACACGCCGAAGGCGGAGAGGAACAGGCCCTCCCGGTGCAGGCGGTGCCGGGCGGCGTCGCGGTCCAGCACCCGCGCGACGACGAGGTCGTTGGTCGCCATCATCCCGGCCCAGCCGAGACCCAGCACGGCGCCGGCCGCGAGCGCCGCGGGCAGCGATCCGGCGAGGTAGAGCAGTCCGAACGCCCCAGCGAGGACGAGGAACGCGATCCGCCAGGTGCGCAGCGCCCCGATCCGCACCACCAGGCGCAGCCAGAGGAACAGCCCGCCCGCGGCGACGAGGATGACGATGCCCTGGAGGGCGAAGGCGTAGGCGACGGGAAGACCGAGCCAGTGGCGCACGTACAGCTGCACGCCGGACAGGACGATCGCGAGGGCCGCGCCGTAGCAGGCGCTGGTCAGCCCCACCCCCCAGAACAGGCGGGTGCGCAGGATCTGCCCGATGGCGGACACCAGGCGGGGACGCTCCTCATGCTGGGTGGCGGGGTCCTCGCGCACCCCGAGCGTCATCGCCCAGATCACCGTGACGGCGAGCACGGCGTACGCCAGCGCGGTGCGGGGGAAGCCCTCGGTGCCATGCTCGCTGCCGAGCAGGGAGGTGGTGAGCACCGGGGTGAGGGCGAGGGAGATGATCATGGCGACCAGCTGGAAGGCCTGGCGCAGGGCGTTGGCGAGGCCGCGTCGGCGCTCGCTGGGGAACAGCTCGGGCAGCAACGCGCCGTAGTTGGCGTTCAGCATCGAGTCGAACAGCTCCGAGAGGATCGCGAACACCGCGAACCAGAGCACGAGTGCCGTGCCGTCGAGGTCCGGCGGGGAGAACAGGGCGATCATCGAGGCGGCCAGGAGCGGCGCCCCGATCATCAGCCAGGGACGGCGCCGTCCGAAGCGGCTGCGGGTGCGGTCCGAGAGGTGGCCGAGCAGCGGGTTGTCCAGCGCATCGATCACGGCGTAGACCGCCATCACCGCGGCATAGGCGCGCACGTCCATCCCCAGCGTGTCGACGTACAGCAGCACGATCGAGCCCTTGATGAAGTTGATCGGGATGGAGATGCCGAACATCCCGATCGCGTACCGCCACGGCGGGGTGCGCTCGGCGGGCGCGCTGCCGGGCACGGACCACGGGGCTTCCGACGGTGCGGCCACGGAGCTCTCCTGGCGGACGGCGCCCCGGGCGGAGCGCGGGATGCGGACGGGGCCCGCCCCTCCGGAACCAGCCGGTGGGACGGGCCCCGTGCGCGGGGTCCCCTGCAGGATGTCAGAGGATGAGGAACAGTGCGCCCGCGATCAGGAAGCCGATGAGGGACTCGATGGTCTGCTGCACGGTCCAGGTGCGGAGCGTTGTGGCCACGTCCATGTTCAGCAGTCGGCCCACGAGCCAGAAGCCGGAGTCGTTCACGTGGGAGGCGAACACGGAGCCGGCGGCGGTCGCGACGGTGATCGCCGCGATCTGACCGGGCGAGTAGCCGGCCGCGGCGACGGCCGGGGCCATGAGGCCCGCCGCGGTGACCAGGGCGACGGTCGCGGAGCCCTGGGCCACGCGCATGACGACCGCGATGATGTACGCGGCGAGGATGAGCGGCAGGCCGAGGTCGGAGAGCACGCCGGAGAGGGCGTCGCCGATGCCGGAGCTGCGCAGCACCCCGCCGAACATGCCGCCGGCGCCGGTGATCAGCACGACCGAGCAGATCGGGCCGAGCGAGGAGTCGACGATCTTCTCGAGCGCCGTGCCGTTCTCGCCGCGGCGGAAGCCGAGGACGATCAGGGCCACGAGCACGGAGATCAGCAGCGCGACGGGCGAGGCGCCGAAGGTGGTGAGGATGCCGTACCAGACGGCGTCCTCGGAGACGGCGCCCGCGGCGCGCAGGAAATCCAGGCCCGTGTTGAGGAAGATCAGCACCATCGGCAGCAGCAGCACGGCGATGACGGTGCCGACGGCCGGGGGCTTGGAGACGGGCTCCTCGTCGCCGCCGCCGAACACGGCGCCGACGGTGTCCAGGGTATAGGGGAACTTCTTCGCGGTGACGCGGCCCCACACCACACCGGTGAGGTAGAAGGTCGGGATCACGCAGAGCAGGCCGATGGCGAGCACCACGCCGAGGTTCGCGCCGTACAGCTCGGTGGCGGTGACGGGGCCGGGGTGCGGGGGCACGAAGACGTGCATCGCGGAGAACGCGACCGCGGAGGGCATGGCGTAGAGCAGGATCGGGCCGCCGAGGCGAGAGGCGACGGCGAACACGATCGGCAGCATGACGACCAGGCCCGCGTCGAAGAACATGGGGAAGCCCATGAACAGGGACGCGACGCCGAGCGCGAGCGGAGCCCGCTTCTCACCGAACAGGTCGATCATCTTCTCGGCGAGCACGGTCGCTCCGCCGGAGTGCTCGATGAGCTTGCCGAGCATCGCGCCGAGGCCCACGAGCAGGGCGACGGAGCCGAGGGTGCCGCCGAAGCTGCCCACGAGCACGTCCGCGATCGAGCCGGCGGGGATGCCGGTCGCGAAGGCGGTCAGGAGGCTGACGAGCACCAGAGTGAGGAAGGCGTGCAGCTTGAACTTGATGACCAGCACGAGGATCAGGGCGATGGCGCCGGCGGCGATGCCGAGCAGCGGCGCGGCCCCGAGCGTCTGGGACCAGCCTTCGATCTCCATAACGGGAACTCCTTGAGGAAGGAACGGGAAGGTCCGCACGGGGACTCGCCCCGAGGGTTGTGGATCAGCGCGCTCCCCGTGTCGACACCGACCGTGGTGCAGAGAACGGAGGGCCGCCGCTGACGGCTCATCCTGTCAGACAGGTCGGCACACTTCGCCGGACCGTTGCCCTTTCGGAACCACTGTGGTGAGGGCGACAGCGCCCGACGGCCGACGAGTCCTGACATGCGGAAGGCCCCGGCTCGATATCGAGCCGGGGCCTTCACTGCGGTGTCCGAGGGGGGACTTGAACCCCCACGCCCTAAAGCGGGCACTAGCACCTCAAGCTAGCGCGTCTACCAATTCCGCCACCCGGACAGGTGGTCGTCATGACGACAAGGAAGACAGTACCACGCACCTGGACCCACCTCGCACCCGAAAGCGCCTCTGCCAGGGAGAACGTGAACACAATCACGCCGAGCGCGCTCCGGGAGGAGTGCGGCCCCGCTCCGGCCTGCGAGCTCCCCGCTCAGGCCCGGGCGACGACGGGCCGACGGTCCATGACCTCCAGGAGCATCGCGGTCACCGAGGCGGCGCGGGCGGCGAGATCACCGGAGGCGCCCTCCGGGAGGCGGGCGGCGAGATCCTGCAGCGCGGCGGCGGCGAGCACCGTCATGGTGGGGTCCGGGTCGACCAGCGCCGTCGGCTCCCAGCCCTCCATCGTGGCCAGCAGCGCCACGAGCTCGTCGGAGGCGTCGTGGTGGGTACTGGTGAGCAGATCGGCACGGGCGCGGGTGGCGAGCGCGGTGCATCGGCGCAGCACGGCGGTCGAGACCTCGGTGGAGATCATGGGGGCGGCCGACGGGGCTGCCGACGAAACGTCCGTCGGCGCGGCGAGGTCGAGGGGATGACGCAGATCCTGGGAGGCGGTGACCTCCGGCGCGATGGTCGGCTCCTCGACGCCGATGTCCCTGAGCCCGCGATCCAGCCCCATGAGTCCCCCTCGTGCTCCGCTCGTGCTCTGCGCGGTGCCCGGGCGGGCCCCTGCGACGCCGATCACTTTACCGGGTCTTTACCGTCAGAGACAAGGCGTTCGGGACCTCCGGGCGACCGCTCGGTCCGGCCCCGGGCCGGGTCCCGACACGGTGCGGGATCAGCCGCTGGCGCGGTGCGGGATCAGGCCTCGGTGCCGTGCGGATCAGGCGTCGGCGCGGCGCCGGGCGAGCTCCTCGCGGGCGGCGGCGAGCATGGTGCGCACGGGGGCCGAGGGGACGCCCAGCATCGAGCGGACCTGCATCTCGGCCTGGTGGGCGAGCATCTCGAGCCCGTCGGCGACCTCTCCCCCGACCTGCTCGACGACGGCCCCGATCGGGGCGGGCCATGGGTCGTAGAGCACGTCCAGCAGCACCCCGGGCACGGGCAGGGAGTCGAGGCCGCGGGCGGTCCACTCCTCGGCGACGGCGCGGGCGCCGGGGGCGGCGAGAGCGCTGACGGCGGCGTCCGCGGTGAGGACGCGGTGGTGCTCGGTCCACGGGACCAGGACGATCTCCACCTCGCGGTCGCGGGCGAAGGCGACGAGCGGTGCGAGCTTCTCCGGGCTGCGGGCGGTGAGCAGCACGGTGTCGGCTCCGAGCTCGATCAGGGCGGCCATGGCGCTGAGCGCGGTCGCGCCGGAGCCGAGCACTCCCCCGGTGACCACGGCGCCGGCGCCGTGGTCGTGCAGGGCGCGGACGATGCCGTGGACGTCGTGGTTCTCCGCGCGCCAGGACCCGTCCGGCCGGCGCAGCAGCGTGTTGGAGACTCCGAGGGCGGTGGAGGTCTCGTCCCGCTCGGCGGCGAGGGCGAAGGCCTCGGGCTTGCCGGGCATGGTGACGCTGAGCCCCTGCAGGATCCGACCGGGCCCCTCCGCGAGGAAGGCGGGCAGCTCGCCCGCGGCGACCTCGTGGCGCTCGTAGACGGCGTCGGTGATGCCGAGCTCCTCGTAGGCGGCGCGGTGGAGCACCGGGGAGAGGGAATGGCCGACCGGCGAGCCGATCACGGCGAAGCGCCGCACGTCGGCAGTGCCGCTCGCGTCGGGCCCGTCGGTCGCCTGTCCCCCGTCGGTCCCGCTCATCCGCGCGAGTTCGCCCACGCCTGCCATTCCTTGACGTTCTCCTGGTGCTCGGCCCAGGTAGCGGCGAACTTGGTCTCGCCGGTGTCCGTGTTGACCGAGACGAAGTACAGCCAGTCACCGGGGGGCGGGTTCGCCGCGGCGTCCAGCGCCTGCGCACCGGGAGCGGCGATCGGGCCGGGCGGCAGGCCGTCCTTGAGGTAGGTGTTGTACGGGCTGTCGGTGGCGCGCTCCGCATCGGTGGTCCCCACGCTCGCGGACTTGCCGGTGACGTAGTGGACGGTCGAGTCGAACTGGAGCCTCATCGGGGTGCCCTTGGCCTCGCCGACGCCCTCGAGGCGGTTGTGGATGGTGCGCACCACCTTGCCGTAGTCCTCGGGGTTGCGCACCTCCATCTCCGCGAGGCTCGCGTAGGTCAGGGTGGTGTGCCACTGGTCCTGGGGGATGTCGCGCTGGGTGAGCTGCTCCTCCATGCGGTCCCACATCATCTGGATGACGTCCTGGGCGGTGGCGTCCTCGAGGATGTCGTAGCGGCCGGGCCAGAGGTAGCCCTCCATGGACTTCGCGGGGTTCTCGGGGATGCCGTAGGAGGTGTAGTCCTTCGCGGCGGCCTCGAAGTCCTCGACCGGGATGTCGGTCTCCTCGGCCAGCTGCGCCCAGATCTCCGTCAGGCGCTTGCCCTCGGGGATGATCACGCGGAATCCGGCGAGGTTCGCGGGATCCAGGAGCATGGTCAGGGCGTCGGAGGACTTCATCTCCTTCTTGAGCCGGTACACGCCGGGCTCGATGCGGGAGGCCTCGGGGGTGGAGGAGAAGATCGTGACGAAGGGGGAGGTGGTCTTGATGACGCCCTGCTCGACGAGGGTCCCGGCGATGTCGGTGCCGGTGTCGCCGTGGGCGACCTCCACCAGCGCCTCCCCGCTGCCGGGACCGGGGAACTCGGGGTCCTCCTGGGCGACGGAGACGTTGGAGGTCACCCAGCGGTAGCCCTGGTAGCCGCCGACGCCGAGGCCGGCGAGGACAGCGAGGACCAGCAGCACGGGCAGGATGGACCGCACGAATCCGCCGCGCCTGCGGCGTCGCGGCTCACCCCGTTGGCCGGGGCGCTCCGGGCCGGGATCCTCGGGATGCTCCCCGTCGTCGCTGCCGTCGGTGCCGCCGTTCTGCGACTCAGCGAGCTCGTCGAGGGAGAGGTCCTCGTCGTTCATCGGGTGTCCTCCTCGGTCCGTTCCAGCACTTCCTCGTGGGGCGGGATCTCCACCCGCTCGCCAGTGCGCGCCCCGGTGGCGCGCTCGGCGTCCAGGGCCTGCTGCAGGATCATCACCGCAGCGACCTGGTCCACGACCTGGCGGTGACGGCGACCCTTGCGACCGGAGGCGTGCATCGCCTTGTGGGCGGACACGGTGGTCAGGCGCTCGTCGATCAGGCGGACCTCGGTGCTCAGCGATGCTGCGTCCAGCAGCGTCACCAGTTCCGCGGCGAAGTCGCGCGCCTTCGCCGCGGCCGCTCCCTCGCTGCCGCTCAGGGAGCGCGGGAGTCCGACCATGATGACATGCGCATCCGTCTCGACCGCCTCGTCCACGACTCGGCGTGGCGCGATGGCGCGCTCGAGGGTCTCCACGGGCGTGGCGATCAGTCCGTCCAGGTCGGAGCGGGCGAGCCCGACGCGGACGTCGCCGACGTCCACGCCGAGGCGCACGCCGCGCGGCAGACCCTCGGGCCCGTCGGCGGCGCCGCTCATGCGGTCCGCGCCTCCTGGACGGCGCCGCGCACGGCGTCGAGGGCCTCGGAGATGCGCGCGGGCTCGCCGCCGCCGCCCTGGGCCATGTCGGGCTTGCCGCCGCCGCGGCCGCCCATCGCCTCCGCGCCGGTGCGCAGCAGCGTCCCGGCGGCGAGGCCGAGGTCGCGGGCGCCGGCGTTGGTTGCGACCACGAGCGCGGCGCGGCCGTCCTCGTGCCCGGCCACGGCCACCACGACGGGCGCGTCGTCGCCGAGGCGGGAGCGGAGGTCGAGCGCGAGGGTGCGCAGGTCGCCCGCGGCGATGCCCTCGCCGGCGTCGTGGACGAGCAGGCGGACGCCGGCGACCTCGGTCGCGGACTCGACGAGCTTGCCGGCCTCGGCCTGGAGCTGCTGGCCGCGCAGGGCGGCGAGCTGCTTCTCCATGTCCTTCATGCGCTGGGTGAGGGAGCGGACGCGCTCGGGCAGCTCCTCGGGCGCGCCGACCTTCAGCAGCTCGGAGAGCTGCGAGACCAGGGCGTGGGACTTGGCCTGCTGGCGGTAGGCGGACAGGCCCACGAGCGCGTCGACGCGGCGCACGCCCGAGCCGATGGAGCTCTCGCCCATCAGCTGGATGCTGCCGATCGCGCCGGTGGAGCCGACGTGGGTGCCGCCGCACAGCTCGCGCGACCAGTCGCCGCCGATGGAGACGACGCGCACGATGTCGCCGTACTTCTCGCCGAACAGCGCCTGGGCGCCCAGCGCCTTCGCCTCGTCGATCGGCATCTGCTGGTCGGTGACCTCGAGCTCGTCCTGGAGCAGGGTGTTGACCCGGCCCTCGACCTGCTCGAGCACGGACTTGGGCACGGCCTGGCCGTAGCGGAAGTCGAAGCGCATGCGGCCCGGGGAGTTCTCGGACCCGGCCTGGGTGGCGCCGGTGCCGAGCTCCTCGCGGAGGGACTCGTGGACCATGTGGGTCGCGGTGTGGGCGCGGGCGATCGCGCCGCGGCGCTCGGTGTCGATCGAGGCGATCGCGGAGGCACCCTGGGCGAGCTCTCCCTCGACGAGGCGGCCGCGGTGCACGATCAGGCCCTTGACGGGCTTCTGCACGTCGTCGACCTCGATGAGGCCGCCGCCGGTCAGGGAGATGCTGCCCTGGTCGGCCAGCTGACCGCCGGACTCGGCGTAGAACGGGGTGGCGGCGAGGACGACCTCGACCTGCGCGGGCGCCTGCACGGAGTTCACGAGCGCCCCGTCCACGAGCACGGACTCGACGGTCGTGGCGACCGTGGACTCGGTGTAGCCGAGGAACGGCACCTCGCCGCCGCGCTCGGCGAGCAGGCGGTTGTACAGGCCGGTGTCGGTGTGGCCGGACTTCTTCGCGGCCGCGTCCGCACGGGCGCGCTCGCGCTGCTCCTGCATGGCGGAGCGGAACGCGTCGGCGTCGACCTGGAGACCCACCTCGGCCGCCATCTCCATGGTGAGGTCGATGGGGAAGCCGTAGGTGTCGTGGAGGCGGAACGCGTCCTCGCCCGGCAGCACGCGGCCGCCGTCCTTCTTCGCGTCCTTCGCGACCTGGTCGAAGATCGCGGTGCCGGTCTCGAGGGTGCGGCGGAACGCCTCCTCCTCGCCGTAGACGATCTCGGAGATGCGGCCGAAGTCCGCCTCGAGCTCGGGGTAGGACTCGACCATGAGGGACTTCGAGATGGGCAGCAGCGCCGGCATCGACGGCTCGGTGTAGCCCAGCAGGCGCATGGAGCGCACGGCGCGGCGGATCAGGCGGCGCAGCACGTAGCCGCGGCCCTCGTTGCCGGGGCGGACCCCGTCGGCCACGAGCATGAGCGCGCTGCGCACGTGGTCACCGATGATGCGCAGGTGGACGTCGTCCTCCTCCTGCGCGCCGTAGGCGCGGCCGGAGAGCTCCTGCGCCTTCTCGATGACCGGGAAGATCTGGTCGATCTCGTACATGTTCTGCTTGCCCTGCAGCAGGTACGCGACGCGCTCGACGCCGAGGCCGGTGTCGATGGACTTCTGGTCCAGCTCGCCGAGCAGCGGGTAGTCCTTGCCCTTGCCCTCGCCGCGCATGTACTGGTCGAACACGAGGTTCCACACTTCGATGTAGCGGTCCTCGGCCTTCTCATCGCCGGGCCACTCGGGCACGGTGCCGGTGACGGCGTCGGGCCCGTGCTCGGGGCCGCGGTCGTAGTGCCACTCGCCGCAGGGTCCGGCGGGGCCGGGCTGGCCGGTGTCCCAGAAGATCTGGTCGCGCGGCAGGCGGACCACGCGCTCGGGGTCCAGGCCGATCACGTCGATCGCGTGGCGGTAGGACTCCTCGTCCTCCTCCCACACGGTGAACCACAGTCGCTCGGGGTCGAAGCCGAGGCCGCCGTCCTCCTGGGAGGAGGTGAGGAACTCCCAGGAGTAGTCGATGGCACCGGTCTTGAAGTAGTCGCCGAAAGAGAAGTTGCCGGCCATCTGGAAGAAGGTGCCGTGGCGAGTGGTGCGGCCGACGTTGTCGATGTCGTTGGTGCGGATGCACTTCTGGACGCTCGCGGCGCGGGGCCAGGGAGCCTTCTCGGTCCCGACGATGTAGGGGATGAAGGGGACCATCCCGGCGATCGTGAAGAGGATCGAGGGGTCGGAGGACACCAGCGAGGTGCTGGGCACGATCTGGTGGTCCTTCTTGGCGAAGAAGTCCAGCCAGCGGCGGTGGATCTCGGATGTGCGCATGGAGGTCAGGTGTCCTTCCTGGAACTGCGGGGATGCTCCGCGAGGGGCGGGGCACGAGAAGGTGGGGCTCGGTGCTGCTCAGGGGCGCGCGCAGCGACGGCGGGCCGCGGGGTCGGCGGTGGCCGCGGGGTAGGGAGCGGCGGGATCTGCGGCTGCAGGATCCGCGAACACGAAGGCCCCGGTCAGGGTACCGGAGTACACCCGCCGGGGCCGATCGTGCTGCGTCGCGAAGAGGTCAGCGCGCGTAGAACTCGACGACCATCTGGACGTCGCAGGTCACGGGGACCTCGGCACGCTTGGGGCGCGAGACGAGCTGGGCCTTCAGCTCGGGGAGCTCGACCGAGAGGTACGAGGGGGTGGACGCGAGGACGTCGGAGTTGCCGCCCTCGGCCGCGATCTGGAAGGGCTCCATGGCCTGGGACTTCGGCTTGACCTGGATGGTCTGGCCCGGCTTCACGCGGAAGGAGGGGCGGTCCACCAGCTTGCCGTCGACCAGGATGTGGCGGTGCACGACGGCCTGGCGGGCCTGGAGGATGGTGCGGGCGAAGCCGGCGCGCACGACGAGCGCGTCCAGGCGCATCTCGAGCAGCTCGACCATCGACTCACCGGTCAGGCCGGACTCCTTCTTGGCGTCCAGGTAGGCGCGGTGCATCTGCTTCTCGCGGAGGGCGTACTGCGCGCGCAGACGCTGCTTCTCCTTGAGGCGCACGGCGTAGTCCGACTCGGTGCGGCGACGGGCGCGGCCGTGCTCGCCCGGGGGGTACGGGCGCTTCTCGAAGTACTTGACGGACTTCGGGGTGAGCGGGAGCCCGAGGGCTCGGGACAGACGCGCCTGGCGGCGCGCACGGGTGACGTTGGTCACGAGGTATACCTCTTGTTCGCGTGTGGTGAATCCAGTCTTGCAGCCGCGGATTCAGCCGACCACATTACCGCAGCCGTGCCCGCCGGTCCATGTCCGACGGCGCTGGTCACACGGCGCTTCCTGTGGAGTGCCCCACACGG
Source organism: Brachybacterium aquaticum (assembly GCF_014204755.1). Lineage (NCBI taxonomy): Bacteria > Bacillati > Actinomycetota > Actinomycetes > Micrococcales > Dermabacteraceae > Brachybacterium > Brachybacterium aquaticum. The sequence continues at coordinate 1,364,425 of NZ_JACHLZ010000001.1, read as the reverse complement.
GCCCGCTCAGGGGCGTCCCGACGCCCCGCCCTCGGACCGCAGGATCCTGCGCAGTGCCTCGACGCGACGGGAGGTGACCTCCTCGCGGCCGTGGTTCTTGGGCCGGTAGTAGTCGACGCCGACCAGGTCGTCCGGCGGGTACTGCTGGGCGACGACGCCGTGGGGGTGGTCGTGGGCGTAGCGGTACTCGACGCCGTGGCCGAGCTTCTTCGCCCCGGAGTAGTGGGCGTCGCGCAGGTGCGCGGGCACGCCCTGCCCCTTGCCCGCGCGGACGTCGGCGATCGCGGCGTCCAGTGCCTGGTAGGACGCATTGGACTTCGGGGCGGTGGCGATGTGGACCACCGCCTGGGCGAGCGGGATCCGCCCCTCGGGCATGCCGAGCATCTGCACGGCCTGCATCGCGGCGACGGCGACCTGGAGGGCGGTGGGGTCCGCCATGCCCACCTCCTCGCTCGCGGCGATGACGACGCGGCGCGCGATGAAGCGGGGGTCCTCCCCCGCCTCGATCATGCGGGCGAGGTAGTGCAGTGCGGCGTCGACGTCGCTGCCGCGCATCGACTTGATGAAGGCGCTGGTGACGTCGTAGTGCTGGTCGCCGGCGCGGTCGTAGCGCAGTGCGGCGCGGTTGACGGCCTGGGACAGCGTCGCCGCGTCGATCTCCTTGGAGTCCTTCATGAGCGCCGCGGCGGCCGCGGCCTCGAGGGAGGTGAGGATCTTGCGGGCGTCGCCGCCACCGAGCCGCAGCAGCGCCTCGCGGGCGTCGTCGGTGAGGGTGACCGCCCCGCCGAGCCCGCGCTCGTCGGCCAGGGCGCGGTCCACGAGGGTGTCGAGGTCCTCGCGCTCGAGCGGCTCGAGCGTCAGCACGATCGAGCGGGACAGCAGCGGGGAGATCACCGAGAAGTAGGGGTTCTCGGTGGTGGCGGCGATGAGGGTGACCCAGCGGTTCTCGACGCTGGGCAGCAGGGCGTCCTGCTGGGACTTGGAGAAGCGGTGGACCTCGTCGACGAACAGGACGGTCTCCCGCCCGACGGTGCGCAGGCGCGAGCGGGCCTGGTCGACCACGTCGCGGATGTCCTTGACCCCGGCGAGCACGGCGGAGACCTCCACGAACTCGCGGTCCCCGGACTGGGCGACGACGTAGGCGAGGGTGGTCTTGCCGGTGCCGGGCGGACCCCACAGGATCACCGAGCTCGGCGCGGTGCGGGAGTCGTCGGTGGAGACGAGGCGGCGCAGCGGGCTGCCGGGCTCGAGCGCTGCGTGCTGGCCGACGATCTCCTCGAGCGAGCGCGGCCGCATGCGCACCGCGAGCGGGGCGCGGTGGTCCACGTTGCGGTCCGAGAGGGTGCGCGGCGCGGGCGCGTCACCGCCCAGGGAGAAGAGGTCCTCGTCCATCCCTCCAGCCTAGGCCCGCGGCCGACGGGCCGGGTGCGCGGGCGGCGTGCTGTGGGCGCGTTCATCCGCGACACTCCGCCACCCCCTTGACGCCCCCGCCCCCGGGCGGACAATTCAGACATGAAGGGCGTCGAGGAGGACAGGTCGTCATCGTCCCTCCCCTCGTCGGACCCGGCCGGGAAGAGACTCGACCTCGTCCTCGAAGGCGGAGGTGTCAAGGGCATCGCGCTGGTGGGTGCCCTCGAAGTGCTCGAGGAGCACGGCTACCGGGTTAACCGGGTGGCGGGCTCCTCGGCGGGCGCGATAGCGGGCAGCATGGTCGCCGCCGGGATCGCGCCGTCCACCATGACCGGCATCATGCAGGAGCTGGACTACTCGCGCTTCCAGGACGGCCGGCGGTGGAACCGGTACCTGCCCATCCAGGTGGTCAGCGTGCTGCGCCGCAAGGGGATCTACCCCGGGCGCTTCGTGGAGGACTGGCTCGAGGAGCAGCTGCGCACCCACAGCCCGCTGTACCGCACGGGTACCTTCGCGGATCTCGCCTACGCGGATCCGGACCCGGCCCGGACCGTCCCCGCGAACGAGGCGTTCCGCCTGGTGGTCACCGCCTCGGACATCTCCAACGGCCGTCTGCGGTTCCTGCCGCGGGACTTCGAGGACTACCACCGCTCCCCCGGCGAGCAGCGGATCGTGGACGCGGTGCGGATCTCGATGTCGATCCCGTTCTTCTTCCGGCCGGTGGGCTGGAAGGACTCCGACGGGCGGCCGACGTGGCTGGTCGACGGGGGCATGCTCTCGAACTTCCCGATCACGCAGTTCGACGCGCCGGCCGGGGTGCGTCCGCGCTGGCCCACCCTCGGCATCAAGCTCTCGCAGCGGCCGGACGCCGCGCTCGGGGTCGCCAACCGCATCACCGGCACGGTGTCCTTCGGGGTCGCGATCCTGCGCACGATGATGGGCTTCTACGACGGGATGCACATCGAGTCGGCCGATGCGGTCTCGCGCACGATCTTCATCGACACCGGCGCGGTGGGCACCACCCAGTTCGACCTGACCACCGCGGAGCGCGACATGCTGCACCGCCGCGGCCGGGAGGCGGCGGAGAAGTTCCTGGACGGCTCGGGGAACCGGGCGGGCTGGGACTTCGAGCGCTACATCGAGCAGTTCCGCGCCCAGGCCGTGTGAGTGCCCGTCGCAGCGGCCGGGTCCAGCCCCGCAGCTCCGGGTTCAGCCGCGCAGCGCGCGGGCGACCCGGCCCGGCCAGGACGGGCCCTCGTAGATCAGGGCCGTGTAGCCCTGGACGAGGTCGGCGCCGGCGGCGAGGCGCTCGCGGACGTCCTCGGCGGTGGTGACGCCGCCGCAGCTAATCACCACGGCGTCCGCGGGCAGCTCGGCGCGCAGCAGGCGCAGCACCTCGAGGGAGCGTCCGGCGAGGAGCGGGCCGGACAGGCCGCCCGCGCCGATGCGCTCGACCGCCGCGCGCTCGGTGCGCAGCGACTCGGGGCGGGCGATGGTCGTGTTGGTGGCGATGACGCCCGCGAGCCCCACCTCGGCCGCAAGGCGGGCGACGGCGGTGACGTCGGCGTCGTGGAGGTCCGGGGCGATCTTCACCAGCACGGGCACGGCGCGGCGCATGCGGCGCTCGCTGTCGCGGGCCTCCTCGACCACGGCCTCGAGGATCGGGCGGAGCATCTCCACGCTCTGCAGGTCCCGCAGCCCCGGGGTATTGGGGCTGGAGACGTTGATGGCGAGGTAGCTGGCGTAGGGGGCGAGGAGGCGAGCGGAGAAGCGGTAGTCCTCCGCGGCGTCCTCGAGGGCGGTGACCTTGGACTTGCCGATGTTCACGCCGATCACAGCGCGCTGGCCGCGCTCGGTGCGGCGGGCCTTCGCGAGCTGGTGCGCGAGCTCCTGGGCGCCGTGGTTGTTGAAGCCCATGCGGTTGATCAGCGCCCGGTCCGGGACGAGGCGGAAGGAGCGCGGGCGCGGGTTGCCGGGTTGCGCCTTCGCGGTGACGGTCCCGACCTCGACGTGACCGAAGCCGAGGTCGAGCAGCGCGAGCGGCACCTCGCCGTCCTTGTCGAAGCCGGCCGCCATGCCGACGGTCCCCGTGGGCACCGCGTCGACGAAGGCACGTGCGGCGCGGGCAGGGCTCTCCCCCGCGGCACTGCCGGACAGCCGTGCGGGCACGGGCTCGCGACGCGCGGGATCCGGGGTGCGGAACAGGGCGCGCAGCAGGGCGGGGCCGCCGGGCAGGGCGTGCGCGGTGCGCAGCGCCTTCACGGTGAGCACGTGGGCCTGCTCGGGATCCATGTGCCGCAGCACGTGGTGGAACAGGAGGTCGTAGGGCCCGCGTCGGGCGGCGTCGTCGGAGGTCACGGGAGTACGGTACGCGTTTCCCTCAGCGCCTTCTCAGGCCGCAGGTCCCTGGCGCCGCACCGAGCCCGCAGTTTCGGCAGGGCCCGCAGTGTCGGCAGGCTCAGCGATGTCGGCGGGCTCCGCAGACCGTCGGCCGGAGAGGAGCATGTAGCCGAGCGCGACGAGCGGCAGGGCGAGGGGGACGTAGCCGTAGCCCTGGCCGTACAGGCTCCACACCGTCGCGTCGGGGAACAGCGCCGGGTCCAGCAGGGTCAGGGTGCCCACCACGAGCACCCCGATCAGCTCGAGGACCACGAGCGTGCGGGCGACCCGGGAGCGGCGCCCCTTGCGCACCAGAGCGATGGTGACGGCGATGTAGGTGGCGGCGGCGAGCAGCGAGAGCGAGTAGGCCACTGGCGCGAAGGAGAAGTCGCGCAGCACCTGGACCAGGCTGCGGGCCGTCGCCGAGAGGGCGAAGATGCCGTAGACGGCGATCAGGACGATCTCGAAGCCGCGCGACGCGCCAAAGGCGCGGCCGTCGGCCGACGGGGATCCGGCCGACGGGGATCCGGCCGACGGGGATCCGGCTGCGCGGGTGCGTCCGGCGCGGCGGGTGTCCGCCTTGTGCGTGCTCATGCGAAGCCTCCCGGCCAGATCTGGTGCAGCCGCATCAGCAGCACGATGGACACCGCGGAGACCACGGCGATGACGACGCTGCCCCAGCGGGTGCGCTCGAACATGCCCAGCCACGCCCCGCCCACGGAGAGCATGAGCCCGGTGAGGACATAGCCGTACAGGGTGATGCGGTCCGGCGCGGGGCTCTCGCCCATCGCATCGCGCACCGCGAGCGCGATGCCGAGCACCAGCCAGCCGATCACCGTCAGCGCGCTGCCCCCGAGCAGGACCAGGTCGGCGGCGAAGTCCTTCGCGGCGTAGTAGATCGCGAGCGCCGCGGTGAGGCCGCAGAGCACGGCGACGACGATGCTCAGCGCGCTCACGGGCGCGACCTCTCGCTCTGCGATCCCTGCACTGCCATCTCGGCGCTCGTCCTCCTCCGCCGTCCAGGCACCCTGCCCGGACCCGGTCCTACGATAGGGCCATGCCCACCATCACCATCTCCTCTGCTTCCGTGCGCGACGTCGCAGCCGACGTCCTCGTCCTGCCCCTGCTGAAGGGCGCGGGCGACGCACCCTCCACCGTCCCCGGATTCCCCGAGATCTCCGAGGCCATCGCGGGCCTGGACGCCTCCGCGAGCCGCGGCGACCTGCACCGCATCCCCTCCTTCTCCCTCGCCTCCGCGACCTCCCTGCTGCTGGTGGGCGTAGGTGACGAGGATCTCGCGAAGGTCTCCGACGAGGACCTGCGCCTTGCCTTCGGCGCCGCGACCCGCTCGCTGGCCGGCGTCGGCCGTGCCGCGCTCGCGCTGCCCACCGCCACCGACTCCCAGCGCGCCGCCGCCCTCGAGGGCGCCGCGCTCGGCGCCTACGCCTTCACCGCCCACAAGACCGGCAACGGCGCGAAGGCCCCGAAGACCGCGCTCTCCGAACTCGTGCTGCTCGCGGAGGACTCCGACGCAGCCGCGCTGGAGCAGGCCGCGCAGCGCGCCGAGATCCTCTCCGGCTCCGTGGACCTGGTCCGCGACCTCGTCAACACCCCGCCGAACCTGCTGTACCCGGCCGAGTTCGCGCGCCGCGCCGAGGAGCTCGTCAAGGATCTGCCGATCACCGTCACCGTCCTGGACGAGAAGGCGCTGACCGAGGGCGGCTACGGCGGCATCGTCGGCGTCGGCCAGGGCTCCACCCGCCCGCCGCGCCTGGTGCGCCTCGAGTACGCGCCCGCCTCGGCGACCCGCTCCGTGTCGCTGGTGGGCAAGGGCATCACCTTCGACTCCGGCGGCATCTCCCTGAAGCCTGCCGCGGGCATGGACGAGATGACCTCGGACATGACCGGTGCCGCGACCGTGCTCGGCGCGACCATCGGCGCCGCCCGTCTCGGCCTGGACGTCAAGGTCACGACCTTCCTCGCCCTCGCCGAGAACATGCCCGGCGGCGGCGCGCAGCGCCCCGGCGACGTGGTCACCATGCGCAACGGCACCACCGTCGAGGTGCTCAACACCGACGCCGAGGGCCGCATGGTCATGGCCGACGCGCTCGTGGACGCGGTCGCGGACTCCCCCGACCTCGTCATGGACGTCGCCACCCTCACCGGCGCCGCCGTGGTGGCGCTCGGCAAGCGGACCGCGGGCGTGATGGGCACCGAGACCGGCCGCGCCGTGGTGCTGGCCGCCTCCGAGACCGTGGGCGAGCCGTTCTGGCCGCTGCCCTTCCCGAGCGAGCTGCGCGCGGACCTCACCGGCCGCGTCGCGGACCTGCGCAACATCGGCGACCGACCGGGCGGTGCCCTCTCCGCCGGGATCTTCCTGGCCGAGTTCGTGGGCGAGACCGAGTGGGCGCACCTCGACATCGCGGGCCCCGCCTTCGCCTCCTCGCCGCTCGGGTACATGGGCAAGGGCGCCACCGGCATGTCCGTGCGCACCGTCCTGCAGGTCCTCGAGGACCAGGCCGCACACACCGGCGCAGGCACCGGCGCGGGCGCCGGAGCGTGACCCGCGCCGCATCCCTACCCTGACCGTTACGCCCGTGCGGTCCGCCCGGCGCCGCCTGGTGCCCTAGCATGGGGCACGCAGGCGGCGCCGTCGGCCATCCAGGTCCGAGCGGGTCGCGGAACACCCAAGACACCGAGGAGCACACAGGTGGCGGACACAACCACTGACCAGTTCGACGTCGTGATCCTGGGCGGTGGCAGCGGCGGCTATGCAGCCGCGCTGCGCGGAGCCCAGCTCGGCCAGAAGATCGCTCTCGTGGAGAAGGACAAGCTCGGTGGCACCTGCCTGCACCGCGGCTGCGTCCCGACCAAGGCGCTGCTCCACGTCGGCGAGCTCGCCGATGCGCCCTCCGAGGCCTCCGCCGCCGGCGTGAACCTCACCCTCGACTCCATCGACGTCGAGAAGGTCCTCGGCTTCAAGGACAAGATCATCGGCCGGCTCTACAAGGGCCTCCAGGGCCTGGTGAAGTCCCGCAAGATCGACTACGTCGAGGGCTTCGGAAAGCTCACCGGCCCCAACACCGTGACGGTCGAGACCGAGGGCGGCACCCGCACCCTCACCGGCAAGAACATCATCCTCGCCTCCGGCTCCTTCTCGAAGACCCTCCCGGGCATCGACCTGGGCGGCCGCTTCCTGGACTCCGAGGCCGCGCTGCAGCTGCCCGAGATCCCCAAGAACCCGATCATCCTGGGCGGCGGCGTCATCGGCGTCGAGTTCGCCTCGATGTGGAAGTCGCTCGGCGCGGAGTCCGTGACCATCGTCGAGGGCCTGCCCCACCTGGTCGCCAACGAGGACGAGGCCATCTCCAAGGCCCTCGAGCGCGCCTACAAGAAGCGCGGCATCGCCTACTCCCTCGGCGTGTTCACCGAAAAGGCTGAGCAGGACGAGAACGGCGTCAAGGTCACCCTCGCCGACGGCAAGGTCTACGAGGGCGACTACCTCCTGGTCGCCGTGGGCCGCGGCCCGAACACCAAGGGCCTCGGCTACGAGGAGCAGGGCATCGAGATGGATCGCGGCTTCGTGCTCGCAAACAAGGAGACCCTGGAGACCAACGTCCCCGGCATCTACGCCGTCGGCGACATCGTGCCCGGCCTCCAGCTCGCCCACCGCGGCTTCGCCCAGGGCATCTTCGTCGCCGAGCGCATCGGCGGCCTGAACCCCGCACCGATCGTCGAGTCCGGCATCGAGCGCATCACCTACTGCGAGCCCGAGGTCGGCTCCGTGGGCCTCACCGAGAAGCAGGCCAAGGAGCAGCTGGGCGAGGACAAGGTCGAGGCGTACGAGTACAACCTCGGCGGCAACGGCAAGTCCCAGATCCTCGGCACCACCGGCTTCATCAAGCTGGTCCGCGAGAAGGACGGCCCGATCATCGGCGTCCACATGATCGGCTCGCGCACCTCGGAACTGATGGGCGAGGCGCTGCTGATCGTCAACTGGGAGGCCTACCCGGAGGACGTCGCGTCCCTCATCCACGGCCACCCCTCGCAGCACGAGGCCATGGGCGAGGCGGCTCTCGCCCTCGCCGGCAAGCCCCTCCACGCCCACGCCTGAGCCCTCCCAAGGAGAGAACCCCATGTCTGAAACCGTGAAGATGCCGGCTCTCGGCGAGTCCGTCACCGAGGGCACCGTCACCCGCTGGCTCAAGGCAGTCGGCGACACAGTCGAGGTCGACGAGCCGCTGCTCGAGGTCTCGACCGACAAGGTCGACACCGAGATCCCCTCGCCCGTCGCGGGCACCATCGAGAAGATCCTGGTCGAGGAGGACGAGGACGCCGAGGTCGGCGCCGATCTCGTCATCATCGGCGACGGCTCCGGCTCCGGCGGCTCCGATGCCGGCGACTCCGGCGCTGAGGAGTCGGCCGACCAGGCCCCCGCGGCTGACGAGGGCGAGGACCTCGCGTCCGACGAGACCACCGCCCCCTCCACCGATCAGGAGGCTCCCGCGGAGTCCTCCGACTCCGGTTCCTCCGACTCCGGCTCCGCCGGTGGCGGCGAGGGTCAGGAGGTGACCATGCCCGCGCTCGGCGAGTCCGTCACCGAGGGCACCGTCACCCGCTGGCTCAAGGAGGTCGGCGAGAGCGTCGAGGTCGACGAGCCGCTGCTCGAGGTCTCCACCGACAAGGTCGACACCGAGATCCCCTCCCCCGTCGCCGGCACCCTGCTCGAGATCAAGGTGGCCGAGGACGAGGACGCCGAGGTCGGCGCGGTCCTGGCGATCGTCGGCTCCGGCGATGCGGCCCCCGCGAAGGCCGAGGAGCCCGCCGCTCCCGCGCCTGAGGAGAAGAAGGCTGAGGAGAAGCCCGCCGAGGCGCCGAAGCAGGAGGCTCCCAAGGAGGAGCCGAAGGCTGAGGCCCCCAAGCAGGAGGCTCCGAAGCAGGAGGCTCCGAAGCAGGAGGCTCCGGCCGCGGCGGCTCCGGCCCCGCAGGCCGCGGACTCCGTCTCCGGTGCCGAGTCCTCCGGCTACGTCACCCCGCTGGTGCGGAAGATGGCGGCCGAGGCCGGCGTGGACCTGTCCTCCGTGAAGGGCTCGGGCCTGGGCGGTCGGATCCGCAAGCAGGACGTCCAGCAGGCGATCGAGGCGCAGAAGTCCCAGGCCGCTGCCCCCGCTGCCGCTGCCGCTCCGGCTGCTGCCGCCGCTCCCGCGGCGCCGAAGGTCGAGGTCTCCTCGAAGCGCGGCACCGAGGAGAAGATGCCCCGCATCCGCAAGGTCATCGGCCAGCGGATGATGGAGTCTCTGCACGGCATGGCCCAGCTGACCACCGCGGTCGAGGTGGACGTCACCCGCATCGCGAAGCTGCGCGCCAAGGCCAAGGACGAGTTCGCCGCCCGCGAGGGAGCCAAGCTCACCTTCCTGCCCTTCCTGATGATGGCGGCCGTGGAGGGTCTGAAGACCTACCCGCAGCTGAACTCCACCATCGACGGCGACAAGATCGTCTACCACGGCGCCGAGCACATCGGCATGGCCGCGGACACCGAGCGCGGCCTGGTCGTGCCGGTGATCAAGAACGCCGGCGACCTGAACCTGGCGGGCCTGGCCCGTCAGATCGGCGACCTCGGCTCGCGCGCCAAGTCCAACAAGCTGGTGCCGGACGACCTGTCCGGGGCGACCTTCACCATCACCAACACCGGCTCCGGCGGTGCGCTGTGGGACACCCCGATCGTGCCCGCCCCGCAGGTCGGCATCCTCGGCACCGGCACCATCACCAAGCGTCCGGCCGTGGTGCAGAACGCCGAGGGCGACGACACCATCGCCATCCGCTCGATGATGTACCTGTTCCTCTCCTACGACCACCGCATGGTCGACGGCGGCGACGCCGCCCGCTTCCTCACCTACATGAAGAAGCGCCTCGAGGAGGGTGCGTTCGAGGGCGAGCTCGGCCTCTGAGCCACCCCGCCTGACCTCGCGGGCTCCGCGCCCGGGAGGACGAGCCGACAGCAGGCCCCGGCACCGTGCATCGGTGTCGGGGCCTGCTGCTGTCCGGAGCCTCCTGCCCGGGCGCGCCGCGGCTCAGGCCACCCGCTCCACCGCGGCGATGCGCCACTCGTGCCCGTCCCAGTGCAGGGACAGGTCCACCGTGACGGGCTCCCCGGCCGGGACCTGCTCGACCACGTCGCGGGTGGAGCCGGACAGCAGGATCTCGTGCTCCTCAGTGGAGGTCACCGCCCGCACCACCGCGTCACCGGCCGCGTCCGGGGGCGCGAGCAGCTCGGCCTCGTGGACCACGGGACCGCCGCCGGTGACCTCGAGGTCGCGATACGCCTCGCGCACCTCCTCGTCCTCGGCGTCGGCAGCGCTGCCGGGCAGGGCGACGGCCCGGTCACCGGCGCCGGTGACGTAGGCGTGCCGAGCCCCGGCGAGCTCCGTGGCGAGGGCCCAGGGATCCTCGATCGCCGGGGCCGGGTCAGGGGCGGGGTCTGCGTCGCGCCCCGAGGACTGCGCCGTGGCCGGGTCCGACAGCGCCGGCGCTCCTGCGGCCGGCCGGCTCCCCTCCCCTCCCGCGAGGTGGACCCCTGCCGCGCCGAGGACGCAGAGCATCAGCACCGCGGCACCGCCGAGCAGTACCGTGCGTCGCGGCCGGGGACTGCCGAGCGCCGTGCGGGCGGCGGTGACGGCCGTCGTCACCCGGCCCTGCACGAGTCGCCGCGCCCCCGAGCGTCCGCGACCCGTGGCCCGCTCGTCCCAGGAGTAGTGGTGGCGTCGCCTCGGGGAGGCGGCGTCCTCGGCGGGCGGCGCCGAGGGACTCTCGTGACCGCTGCGCCGCCTGCGCAGCCGCGGCACCGGGAGGGGCGTGCCCGGTTCCCCGTCGGCCGCGTCGCTCGCGGGCCCCGCCCCGTCGGCCGACGGGCCCGCGAGGGCGAGGGCGAACAGATCCTTCTCCTGCGCAGAAGGAGCGGGGCGCTGCCCGGCGGCGACCACCGTCGCCGATCGCGCGCTCGCGGCATCCTCCTCCGGCGTCTCCCCCGGTGTCTCCCCGGCCAGGTGCACCCTCCGGCGCAGCGTGCGCTCCTCGTCCCGCAGCACGGAGTCCACCCAGTGGCGGTCGGCGCTGCGGGCGACGAGGCTCTCCTCACGCCGCAGCCCCGACAGGTCCAGCACGAGCACGGACCCGTCGGCCCGCACCCCGAGCCCCCGCCCGCGCGGCGCCCCGAGCACCCAGCCGCGCTGGTGGAGCGCGTCCACGAGCGCATCGAGATCGTCCCGCGCGCGGGCGAGGGCGAGCCGCTCCCCCGTCGCCGGGGCGGCGGCCTGGGCGGCCCGCCGGCCACCGCGGCGCACGAGGGGCGCGGCGGTCTCGCGCACGTAGCCGTCCTCCTCGATGCCGAGCACGTCGGGCGCGGCGGAGATCCCGGCGACCTCGAGCGCGGCGAGCAGCTGCAGCTCGGCCGTCACCGCCTCGTGCCCCTCCGGTCCTCGCCAGCGCACCCGCAGCGCGTCCTCCCGGCCCGGGGTGCTCTCCTCGTCCCTGCCTGCTCCTGTGCCCGCATCCATGCCAGGAGTGAACCCCATCGCCCCCACCCCACCCCTCGGTCATCCACAACGCGCAGGTGAGAGCCGGAGTAAGCTGGGTCGGTGCTCGACGTGATACGCCTCGGATTCAGCGAACCCCTCCCCGGTGGGGACCGGCATGAGGAGTTCGACCTGCCCGCGGGGCCCGTCGAGTACCGCGCCGCCTGGGACCTGCAGCGCCGGATCCACGCCGAGGTCGTCGCGGGCGCGCGGCCCGACACCCTCCTGCTGCTCGAGCACCAGCCGGTGTACACCGCCGGGAAGCTCACCCAGGACCATGAGCGGCCCCGGGACGGCGCCGAGGTGGTCGACATCGACCGCGGCGGCAAGATCACCTGGCACGGTCCGCAGCAGCTGGTCGGCTATCCGATCGTGAAGCTGCCGATCCCGATCGACGTGGTCGGCTTCGTCCGCGATCTCGAGCGCACCATCATGGGCGTGTGCGGGCAGTTCGGCATCGACACGGTGCCGGTCGAGGGCCGCAGCGGCGTGTGGGTGGTGCGCGAGGGCGAGGAGGACCGCAAGGTCTGCGCCATCGGCATGCGCGTCTCCAAGCGCGCCACCATGCACGGCTTCGCCCTGAACTGCGACAACGACCTCTCCTGGGCGCAGAACATCGTCGCCTGCGGGATCGAGGACGCGGGCGTGACGAGCCTCAGCCGCGAGGCGGGTCGTCGGATCCCGGTCGCCGAGGTGGTCGAGCCGGTCGCCGAGGCCATGACCGAACTGGTGGCGCACCGCACCTCGCCCCGCCCGGTCTGAGGCGCCCACCGCCGAGCCGGGTCGATAGACTCGGAGGACGTCGAAATGAGGAGGCATCAGGGTGACTACCGCTCCCGAAGGCCGTCGCCTGCTGCGCGTCGAGGCACGCAACGCAGAGGTCCCGATCGAGCGCAAGCCGGAGTGGATCAAGACCCGCGCCGTCATGGGCCCCGAGTACACCGCGATGAAGCAGCGTGTGCACGGCCAGGGCCTGCACACGGTGTGCGAGGAGGCCGGCTGCCCGAACATCTTCGAGTGCTGGGAGGATCGCGAGGCGACCTTCCTCATCGGCGGTGACACCTGCACCCGCCGCTGCGACTTCTGCAACATCGCCACCGGCAAGCCGATGGCCCTGGATCCGATGGAGCCGTTCAAGGTCGCCAGCTCCGTCAAGGAGATGGGCCTGCGCTACTCCACCATCACGGGCGTGGCCCGCGACGACCTGCCCGACGGGGCCGCGGGGCTGTTCGCCCGCACCTGCGAGCAGATCCACGCGATGAACCCCGGCACCGGCGTCGAGCTGCTCATCGACGACATCAAGGGCAACGGCGAGGCGCTCCAGCAGGTCTTCGAGTCCAAGCCCGAGGTGTTCGCGCACAACCTCGAGACCGTCCCGCGGATCTTCAAGCAGATCCGCCCCGCGTTCCGCTACGAGCGCTCGCTCGACGTGATCACGATGGGCGAGGACGCCGGGATGATCACGAAGTCCAACCTCATCCTGGGCATGGGCGAGACGAACGAGGAGATCCTCGACTCGCTCCAGCGCCTCCACGATGCGGGCTGCGACATCATCACGATCACCCAGTACATGCGGCCCTCCAAGATGCACCACCCCATCGATCGGTGGGTCAAGCCGCAGGAGTTCGTGGAGCTCTCCCAGGCCGCCGAGGAGATGGGCTTCCTCGCGGTGATGGCCGGACCGATGGTCCGCTCCTCCTACCGTGCCGGAAAACTGTGGGCGCAGGCGATGCGCAAGCTCGGCCGTGAGATCCCGGAGAACCTCCGCCACCTCGACTCCGATCAGCCCGCCCGTCAGGAAGCTGCGAGCGTCGTCGCCCGCACCCAGCAGGCCGCCGCGAGCTGACGCCCGCCCGGCCCCGAGAGGACACATCCCCCATGGCTCGCCAGTCCGAGACCACGTCCGCAAAGGACGACACCACGAAGAAGCGGCGCGGTCGCCGCAACGCCGACGGCTCGAAGAAGCCCGGCCGCATCAAGCAGATGTTCGAGGTGTACAAGTACACCCAGGAGGTCGACAAGTCGACCCTGCCGCTGATGCTGGTGGCACTGATCGGCGCGACGATCGTCGGCATGCTGCTGACGCTGCTGATCTTCAACAGCCCCTGGTACGGCATCTTCATGGGCCTGGCCATCGGTCTGCTGATCGCGATGATGATCCTGGCCCGCAAGGCCGAGCGCGCCGCATTCAGCCGCATCAAGGGCCAGACCGGTGCGGCGCTCGCGGCGATGCAGTCGATCCGCCGCGGCTGGAACGTCGAGGACGAGCCCGTCCAGATCGATCCCCGCTCCCAGAAGATGCTCTTCCGCGCCTCGGGCCGCGCCGGCATCGCCGTGGTCGCCGAGGACTCCTCCTCCGTCTCGATGCGTCTGCTGGAGAAGGAGCGCCGCTCGATCCGCCGCGTCCTCCAGCACGACAACGTCCCGATCCACCAGATCGTGGTGGGCGACGGCGAGGGCGAGGTGCCGCTGCACAAGCTGCCCACCTACATGCAGCGCATGAAGAAGCAGCTCACCAAGGACGAGGCCGCGCAGGTCTCCAAGCGCCTGAACGCGCTGCACCGCTCGCTGCGCCAGTCGATCCCCAAGGGCGTGGACCCCATGCGCGCCCGCCCGAACCGCAAGGCGATGCGCGGCCGCTGAGCCGCCTGCGACGCCTCCTCGAAGCGCCCCCTTCCGCCACGGCGGGAGGGGGCGCTGCGCATCTGCGGCGCAGCGTGGGGACTGCGGTGGTGCCGGGCCCGGACCGCGCCGTGCCGGGACGGCGTCCTGGAAGGCCCCCAGAGGCCCGTTACCCTTCCGTGACCACCGTGACCTTTTCGTGACAATAACTATCACTGCAGGTCAGAGCGATTTCGAGCGGTCTCCTGAGGGGGCGGACGACGGGGTCCTGGGAGCGTTCGCGGGCGCGCTCCGAGGCGGCCGACGGGCCCCTGCGGGGCCGGCGCAGCGGGGCGGGACGAGCCCCGGGAGGGGTCAGTAGGTGACGACCGCGGTGCCGGCGACGACGTCGTGCAGCGGCTGCGAATCGCGGTTCCAGACCACTGCCGGCAGGAGCAGCAGCATGAGGAAGGTGCGCACGAACGCGCGCAGGATCATGGGGCTGCGACCGGTCACCGGTACCACGTGGGTGCGGGTGATGAACTGCCCGGGAGTGGCCCCGAAAAGGGTCAGGAACAGCACGTTCACCACGACGAAGAGGACGAGGTTGGCCAGTGCGTCCCCCTGGAAGGCGAGGGCGGAGATGCCCATGCACAGCAGCCAGTCGATCATCAGCGCGGCGGGCCGGCGCCAGAACGGGGCGACGGAGCCGGGGCCCTCGGCGGGTAGTCCGATGCTGGAGCCCTTGACGTAGTCGGGCTCGTGGGGAGCCCCCTCCATCCAGCTGCCGAGGTCGTTGCGATCGATCACGGCACGAGCCTACGCGGCCGCCCCGGGAGGGGCCCACGAGCTGAACGATTCCCCCAAGTGCCGTGCACCACGGACTCTATGCTTGGTCTCACCCGAGTCCGGGCCCGACGCGGCTGACAGGCACTCGTCATGTGAGGCCCCACGGGGTGAATCTGAACGACACGCGCCCACCGGCGCGGATGGAGGAGATGTGTTCAACAATCCCAGCGAGGTCGCCAAGTACATCGAGGAGGAGGGCGTCGAGTTCATCGACATCCGCTTCTGCGACCTTCCCGGCGTCATGCAGCACTTCAACATCCCTGCGAGCACCTTCGACGAGGAGGCCATCGCGACGGGACAGCTGTTCGACGGCTCGTCGATCCGCGGCTTCCAGGCGATCCACGAGTCCGACATGAAGCTCATCCCGGACCTCGAGACCGCGTACCTCGATCCGTTCCGCGAGCACAAGACGCTGATCATCAACTTCTCCATCGTGGATCCGTTCACCGATGAGCCCTACTCCCGCGACCCGCGCACCGTGGCCGCGAAGGCCGAGGAGTACCTGAAGTCCACCGGCATCGCGGACACCGCCCTGTTCGCCGCCGAGGCGGAGTTCTACATCTTCGACGACGTGCGCTTCAAGACCGGCATCAACTCCGGCTTCTACGCGATCGACTCCGACGAGGCGTCCTGGAACACGGACCGCGACGAGTCCGAGTTCGGCGGCAACCAGGGCTACAAGACCCGTGTCAAGGGCGGCTACTTCCCCGTCCCGCCGAACGACCAGATGGCCGACCTCCGCGACGAGATCGTCACCATCCTCGAGAAGACCGGTCTCCAGGTCGAGCGCGCCCACCACGAGGTCGGCACCGCGGGCCAGCAGGAGATCAACTACCGCTTCAACACGCTGCAGCAGGCGGCGGACGACGTCATGAAGTTCAAGTACGTCGTGAAGAACACCGTGTGGGAGGCCGGCAAGACCGCGACCTTCATGCCCAAGCCCCTCTTCGGTGACAACGGCTCCGGCATGCACACCCACCAGTCGCTGTGGAAGGACGGCGAGCCGCTGTTCTTCGACGAGCGCGGCTACGGCGGCCTCTCGGACATCGCCCGCTGGTACATCGGCGGCATCATCGCCCACTCCCCCGCGCTGACCGCGTTCACCAACCCCACCGTGAACTCCTTCAAGCGCCTGGTGCCCGGCTTCGAGGCCCCGGTCAACATGGTCTACTCGGCCCGCAACCGCTCCGCCGCGATCCGCATCCCGGTCACCGGCTCCTCCCCGAAGGCGAAGCGCATCGAGTTCCGTGCGCCCGACCCCTCGGCGAACCCGTACCTGTCCTTCGCCGCGCAGCTCATGGCCGGCATCGACGGCATCCGCAACCGCATCGAGCCGCCGGAGCCGATCGACAAGGACCTCTACGAGCTGCCCCCGGAGGAGCACGCGCAGATCCAGCAGCTGCCCGACTCGCTCGGCGCCGCTCTGGACGCCCTCGAGGCCGACCACGACTTCCTCACCGAGGGCGACGTGTTCCCCGAGGACCTCATCTCGACCTGGATCGAGCTCAAGCGCACCACGGAGATCGATCCGTTCCGCTTCCGCCCGCACCCCCACGAGTTCGAGCTCTACTACGACATCTGAGTGAAGATTGGGCACTTTCTGTCTCTGACCTGCGGTTTCATAGGTTCTGAAACTTCGTCTTTTGCACGCGTGCAGTACGCTCAAGTCATACGGAGTACGACCGAGCCATCGCACGGTTGTCGCACGACTTAGAGGCCAGAAGTGGCAGGTTCCCGACATCGCGGACGTCGCTCCTTCGGGGCGGTGCGCAAGCTTCCCAGCGGGAGGTACCAGGCGAGCTACCTGGACCCTGCAGGGACGCGGCGCACCGCCCCGGAGACGTTCACCGCCAAGATGGATGCCGATACGTGGCTCGCGATGCAGCGTGCCGCCATAGAAAGTGGCTCATGGCGCGGCCGCGACGATCGCACGACGGTCGGCGAGTTCGCCGACGAGTGGCTCAAGGCGATCCAGGTCCGTGACCGCACGCGCTACCACTACAAGGTGAACCTCGAGAAGTGGGTCAAGCCCACCTTCGGTACCACTCCTATGAGCGCCGTGACCCCGGCGATGGT
This sequence comes from Brachybacterium aquaticum, assembly GCF_014204755.1. Taxonomy (NCBI): domain Bacteria; kingdom Bacillati; phylum Actinomycetota; class Actinomycetes; order Micrococcales; family Dermabacteraceae; genus Brachybacterium; species Brachybacterium aquaticum. Next base: position 1,347,539 of record NZ_JACHLZ010000001.1, on the reverse strand, counting down.
CCGGAAGTGGGTGGGAGGGTTCCCCACCGACACTCCGGCCGCTCGCGCCAACGCCTACCGCGTGCTGGCGCAGGTGTGTCGTGCAGCCGTGGAGGATGGCATCGTCAGTGAGTCGCCCGTGAAGGTGAAGGGCGCCGGCCAGTACACCCGTAAACGTGAGGGGCATGGGTTGCAGGCGCTCGAGGTCTGTGCGCTCGCGGAGCAGGTCCCTGCGGGTCGCTGGCTTACGGTCGGGACTGATGTAAAAGTAGGTGTCAGCTGGGTTTAGGCCGCCAGACTGACGGTCTGGTTCATGATTGTCTCGTATTCGATGGGGGTCAATCGCCCCAGGCGGGCCTGTCAGCGACGTCGGTGGTAGGTCCGCTCGATCCAGGTGATGATCGCGATCCGCAGCTCTTCTCGAGTCCGCCAGCGCCTGCGATCCAGGACGTTCTTCTGCAACAGCGCGAACAAGGACGCCATCGCGGCGTTGTCCCCGGCAACACCGACTTTCCCCATCGATCCGATGAGGTGGTGACGGTTCAACGCGTGCACGAACTTCCGCGACCTGAACTGGCTCCCTCGGTCCGAGTGCACAATGCATCCGGCAGCATCGCTACGACGAGATACTGCATTGTCCAGGGCGTTCACCGCGAGACGAGTCTTCATCCGGTCACTGATGGAGTAGCCCACTATCCGTCCGGAGAACACGTCCTCGATCGCGCAGAGGCAGAGCTTTCCCTCGTCCGTCCAGTGCTGGGTGATGTCGGTCAGCCACGGTTCGTTGACGTCATCAGCGGAGAAGTCCCGCTTCACGAGGTCATCGTGGACCGGCGGACCGGGGCGCTTGCCAGTCTTGCCGCGCTGCTTCCCAAACACCGACCACCACTGGTTGTCCCGGCAGATCCGCCACGTGGTCCGCTCGCACATCGACTCACCAGCGGCTTCCGCTTCACCGGCGAGGACCGATAGCCGAACTCGGGATCGTCACGGTGCGCGTCGAACAGGGCGTTGGCCCGATAGGCCTCGACCAGTTCAGACTCGGTGACCTGCTGTTTCCGCCAGCGATAGTAGGGCTGGCGGGAGAGCTTCAGAACCCGCAGGCACACCGCGACAGGGATCCCATCGCCAGCGAGATCACTCACGAGCGGGTAGAGGATTTTCCCGGCAGGTTCGCCTGGGACAGATACGCGCCAGCGCGGCGGAGGACCTCGATCTCCTGCTCGAGCAGCCGATTGCGGCGACGCAGATCGCGCAGCTCAGCCGGGTCCTCACGGAACTTGCCGGGCCTGGCACCGTCCTCGACATCGGCCTGACGCATCCAGTTCGTCAGGCACGACTCCGAGATCCCGAAATCCTTCGCGATCACCGACAGCTTCTGGCCAGGTTCACGGTTCCTCGCGACGCCCACGACGTCGTCACGGAACTCCTGGGGATAGGGAGCGGGCATGGTCCACATCCTTCCAAGGCGCCCTGCGGGCAAGCCAGATCAGATGACCTGACCTATGGCTCGGTTTCCAGTTGACGTCGCTAGTCGATGGTCTTCATGGAAGGCTCTTCGCATGCCCCGCCCGTACCCTCCCGAGTTCCGTGCCCGTGCCATCGCTCTGGTCCGCGAGGGCCGCCAGGTCAAGCAGACGGCACTGGACCTGGGCATCCACGAGGTCACCCTCCACAACTGGCTGCGACAGGACGATATCGACCACGGTCGCCGGCCGGGACGAAGCAGTCAGGAATCTGCCGAGCTCCGCGCGGCGCGCGGCCGTGTCCGGCAGCTCGAGCAGGAGATCGCGATCCTTCGCCGGGCCGCGACATGGCTCGACGAGGAGGGAGGAGTCGCCCCAAAAGGGCGCACCCGGTGATCGACCGACTCGTCGACGCCGGGGCACCCACAAGCACCTGCTGCCGCCTATTGGGCGTTTCCCGTCAGGGCTACTACCGGTACCGAAAGCGCCCGACCAGTGCCACTGAGCTGCGCCGCCGCTGGCTGACCGGCCTGATCCGGGAGATCCACGTCGCCTCCCGCGGCACCTACGGCTACCGCCGCATCCACGCCGAGCTCACCATCGGAATGAACATTTCGTGCTCCAGCCGGCTCATCTCCGTCCTCATGACTCGCGCCGGAATCGGTGGCCTTCCAGGCCCAGCCAGAATCAAGCGACTTAAGGGGGTCGCCACAGCGGACGACCTGGTCAACCGCAAGTTCCACCGTCTCGCGCTGAACGAGCTGTGGGTCACGGACATCACCGAGCATCCCACCCGGGAGGGCAAGATCTACTGCGCCGCCGTGCTGGATGCTTGTAGCCGCAAGATCATCGGCTGGGCTATCGACTCCAAACAGGACTCCACCCTGGTCGTGAACGCTCTGGACATGGCAATCCGTGCACGTCAGCCAGGGCCCGGAGGGATCGTTCATGCGGATCATGGAGTCCAGTTCACCTCCTGGGTCTTCACTCAGAAGATCCGTTCAGCGGGACTGCTGCCGTCGTTCGGGACCGTCGGCGATGGCCTCGACAATGCGATGATGGAGTCGTTCTGGTCGACGATGCAGATTGAGCTGCTGAACCGGAAGAAGTGGAAGACGCGCATCGAGCTCGCGAACGCGATCTTCGAGTACATCGAGGTGTTCTACAACCGTCGTCGACGACACTCCTCCCTCGAGTACGCGACACCCCACGACTACGACCTCGCCCGCATCCCGCGGGCACTCACCACCACCGGAAGCTAGCGACCAAGAGTGGAAACCAAACCGTAGGGCAGGTCAAGATGTCACCTATCCGTGCGGCAGTTCCGAGCGTGGCCACGCTCCCGCCTCTCGACCTCCCGGTTGGAGGCGGGGTTTTTCTCGTCATGGCAGCCTCCGTGCGGCCTTTCGCGGCTCACGCGAACCGGGTAGGGAGAACCTATGGGGATTATACGTGCTGTGCACGCCGATCGCGAGATCCATTGCAGCCGGTGCGCCCCACTCGCCCCGCGACCCGAGGTGGCGTGTGCTTACCGATCGGCCGCTCTGCTGGTCCTTGGTGGCAGGTACCGATAGCCTGATCGGAGGCCTGGCGTCCTTGGTGAGGAGCCTTGTGAACGTCGATCCCTCGACTACAGGAGGAAACACCCCGTGAGAGCAGTGACGTGGCAGGGCACGCGCAACGTGAGCGTCCAGGACGTTCCCGATCCGCAGCTCCAGGATGCCGGGGATGCGATCGTCCGAATCACTTCGACCGCGATCTGCGGCTCCGACCTGCACCTCTACGAAGTGCTGGGTCCCTACATGACCGCTGGCGATGTGCTCGGGCACGAGTCGATGGGGATCGTCGAGCAGATCGGATCGGGCGTCAGCCGAGTGCAAGTTGGCGACCGGGTCGTCGTCCCGTTCAACATTTCCTGCGGTCACTGCTGGATGTGCTCCCGCGGGCTCCAGTCACAGTGCGAGACGACCCAGGTCACCGAGCAGGGGTCGGGCGCGTCGCTGTTCGGGTTCTCGAAGCTGTACGGGCAGGTCCCCGGCGGGCAGGCCGAGCAGCTGCGGGTCCCGCATGCGGACTACGGACTGATCACCGTGGGCAAGGATCTGCCCGACGAGAGGTACCTCTTCCTCAGCGACATCCTGCCGACGGCCTGGCAGGGAGTGAAGTACGCCGACGTGCCCGAGGGAGGATCGTTGGCCGTGATGGGGCTGGGCCCGGTGGGGCAGTTCGCCGCCCGCATCGGGGTCCACCTCGGCAACCGCGTGTTCGCCATCGATCCTGTTCCCGAGCGACGGGCGATGGCGGCGCGGCACGGGGTCGAGGTCTTCGACCAGACGCCGCTGAGCGTGGACGCGATCCGGGAAGCAACGGACGGACGTGGGCCGGACGCCGTCGTCGATGCGGTAGGGATGGAAGCCCACGGCAGCCCGGTGGCGCGCGCCGCGCACCAGGTCGTCGGCCATCTGCCGAAGGCCGTGGGCCAGAAGGCCATGGAGACCGTGGGAATCGATCGCCTCGCGGCGCTTCACGCCAGCCTCGACCTGGTGCGCCGCGGCGGGACGGTGTCGCTGAGCGGCGTCTACGGCGGTGTCGCGAGCCCGATGCCGCTGCTGTCGATGTTCGACAAGCAGATCCAGCTCCGGATGGGCCAGTGCAACGTCCGCGCGTGGACCGACGACCTCCTCCCCCTGGTCGAAGATCCCAGCGACCCCCTGGGCGTGACGGACCTTGTCACCCACCGCCTCCCGCTCGAGGAGGCAGCCTCTGCATACGAAACATTCCAGAAGAAGCACGACGGCTGCATCAAGGTGGTGCTAGACCCCAGTCGTCACTGACCACCGCTCATGGACTCACATGAGCCGTCGAAGAGAGGTATGACCATGGCAACAGACCAGCTGACCTTCCAGAATCCGGTCGAGCGCTTCCCGGAAATCACCCCTCCGAAGCAGGACCAGGCCGAGCCGGGCCTCGATGCGGAGCTCGTACCCCAGACCGATCGCGGGGAACACTCCTACCGCGGCACGGGACGCCTTCAGGGCCGACGTGCGCTGATCACGGGGGCGGACTCCGGCATCGGGGCAGCGGTCGCGATCGCTTTCGCCCGCGAAGGTGCGGACGTCGCCCTGTCCTACCTGCCTGCGGAAGAGGAGGACGCGCAGTACATCAGTCGTGTCATCGAGGAGAGCGGGCGCACGGCGCTGCTGCTGCCCGGCGACCTCGCGGACGCTGAGTACTGCAGCGCGGTGGTCGACGAGGCAGCCGCCGGGCTCGGCGGCCTCGACGCCCTCGTGAACAACGCGGGCCGGCAGATCTCGGTCGAGCAGGTCGAGGATCTCGACGACGAGCAGTGGGCGTCGACCTTCGAGGTGAACATCCGCGCGATCTACCGAGTCTCGAAAGCGGCACTGCGGCACCTGGAGCCGGGGGCGACGATCGTGAACTCGACCTCGATCCAGGCCTATAACCCCTCACCTCACCTTCTCGACTACGCCTCGACCAAGGCGGCGATCAACAACTTCACCAAGGGGCTCGGGCAGCAGCTCGCACCCCGTGGGATCCGGGTCAACGCCGTCGCCCCCGGACCCATCTGGACCCCTCTACAGGTCTCTGACGGCCAGCCCAAGGACGCACTGCCCGACTTCGGGAAGAACACCCCGCTGGGCAGGGCCGGGCAGCCCACCGAGCTCGCACCCGCCTACGTCTTCCTCACCTCGCCGGAATCCAGCTATGTCATCGGCGAGACGCTCAACGTCAACGGGGGCACCCCGAGCCCCTGATCTCGCCGGGAGACAGAGGCTTCTCGACCCGTCGAGGACCTGCACGGGAGCGCGCCCACCGTAGGGACGACCCGGACCGCGCTGATGTCGGCCTCACCTGTCACCCTGCCGGCGACTCGTTGTCAGGTCCGCGGGTTCTCGGTCGTCGCTTCGCGTGCTTCGCGGGCCGAGGCGACATCGTCGACGATGACGGCGATATGGCGCATGCTGGACAGGAGGGAGCCGTAGAGCGGCCAGCTCTCCTCGGGAAGGCTCCGATCGGTGGCCATCTCCCGGGCAAGAGCGGTGATCCGGCCCTCGACCGGCTCCACGTCCACGTGGGGATCGGCGATCGCGTGTCCGGCGTCGCGGACGATGGCAGCCCACCGTTCGCGGAAGCGTTCGTCCCACGCCCCCTCGGCGTAGGCGGCGTCATGCAGGGACCGGGCCAGGTGACGAAGGTGCGAGATCCCCTCGTCGACACGTTGGAGGATCTCCTCGTAGCTCGCCTCGCGACCCGGCGCGGACCCATCGCGCGACCGCCCCCTGGCTCGGGTCAGGCGGTATCGCGGGTTGGCCTTTCTGCTCTCGCGGGCGAAGCGGACCGACTGCCAGGCTGTGTTCAGCTCCTCGCTCATCGACTCGATCTCTTCATGCCAGGCATCGGCCTTGTCGGTCTCCCAGGAGGAGGCGAACTCATCGGCCATGTTGATGAGGACGTCGCCCATCCGGCGGTTGAGGCGGTCCACGTTCCGGGAGGCCTGCTGATCACGCAGCGGAGGGATGATCAGAAGATTGACGAGGACCCCGACTCCGACGCCGACGCCGACCTCGATGATGCGGTCCAGCAGCAGGGGCTGCTGCTGGGAGAAGCCGCTGCCGAGGACAAAGATCGCGGTGGTCGCGATGGCGACTCCTTCGTCGCGGATCCATGACAATCGCGAACCAGCGAGGCCGACGAAAAGGGCCAGGGCGAACGTCCATACGCTCACTCCGAGAAATGCCCCGATCATGAACGACAGGCCGACGCCGATCGCGGAGGCCGCCGTCGTCTGCGCGCCTCGCGAGAGTGACCTGTGCACCGTGGCGTGCACGGTGAGTAGCGCCGTCCACGGCGCGAGGAAGGGCAACATGGAATCCAGCACCTCGAGGGAGAGCCACCATGCCGCCGTCGCCGCGATCACGCCCTTGAGGATCTGGAGCAGTTCAGTACTGAACTCGGGCCGTCGAACCAGCTCTCCCAGTCGCCTCATACCTACCATTCTGCCGACGCGCCGGACCTCTGACGAGGTATGACCCGTGGGTCCGCTCAGCCTTCGAAGTGGCTGGCAGGCGCAGCACCATCTAGGTGTATGAAGTCATGCCGTTGTCGACGCGTTCGTGGACTCTGGTGGCCGGGGGCTGATCACCGCGAGTTGCGCGGGGCCGCAAGTAGGGTGGCTCAACGACCCGCCAGTTTGCACACGAGTATTCACGGCCGAACCTGCCGCGCATCCGTCAGGTTAGGGTATCCCCCGGCCCGGCAGCCTCAACGTTGATGCTCGTGCTTACTTCCAGCGTTTTGTCTCCGACGACCAGTACGAGCACGTCTCCGGACCAGGTGCCGCTGCCGGGATTAGGCCTGTAGGTCGCTCGCTCTTGGCGGGCGTGCTGCAGGACGCCCTCTGCGAGCACGGTGCCCTGGTCGGTCACCGTCACAGCTCGCCCGATGAGCGGCCGGATTCGGTCGATTCCCATGCCTGAGAGCGTATGGTTACGCCCGGCGGCCGGGCCTCTCCGGGACCTACCGGTCGGGTGCCCCCGCTCCACCGTGGGTCTCAGTCCTGCCCGAGGCGGCGACGTAGGAGGTCCTTGGCGATCTTTGCGCCCTTGGCGCTCTCGTGCTGCGCCTTGCCGAGCAAGTCGGCGAGCTCGTCATCTCCGCTGCGGCGTGCGTCCTCGACGTAGGTCTGCAGTCGCAGGGCGTTGGAGAGGCATTGCTCGGTGAACCAGATGAGGTTGTAGTTGTTGTCGGCGGTGCCGGTGGTCTCTCCACCGTCGGTCGTGTGGACGGAGTGCATCATCGTCCTTGCTCCTTCGCATCAGGGGTCAATCGTCGCAACGGCAACCTTTGGTCCCTCGACGCTAGTGAGCGTGCTGGGCCGTGGCACGCTGCAGACCGCACGGAAGGGCTCTTCATCCCGGGCGCACCTCCTACTCCTCACCGGGGCGCCCGCAGCGGGGTAGTTCGCCGGCGTGCGATGGCATGGGATAGTTGATCGGGGGGGACGACCGGATGGTCGGTACCGCGATACGCCCGAGGTACTTCGAAAGGAGAAATCGACATGGTTGCGGATGTGGATCAGGACCTCGCGCGGAGCTTCGGGAGCCTCAGCAGTTTCCTCTTGGCCGGCGGTTCACCGGTCGACGCGCGACAACGTCTGGTGGAACTGGCCAAGACCGCGATCCCGGCCTGCGACTGGGCCTGCATCACGATGCGCCCGGACAATAAGCCGCCGCGGACGATCTGCGCCTCTGACTCCACAGCGAGTGAGGTCGATCAGATGCAGTACGCGGCCGGGAACGGCCCTTGCCTGGACGCTGCGCGTTCCCGCCAGCCCGTGTGGAGCGCGGATCTCACCGAGGACCAGCGCTGGCCACAGTTCCGGGAGCTCGTCGTGGCGGATGGGCGGGTCAAGAGCGTGCTCTCGTTCCATCTCCTCGACGAACCTGCGCCGACGGCTTTGAACATGTACTCGGCCACCCCTGGCGCTTTCGACGACTTCATCTCTGCCGGAACACTGTTCGCCATCCACGCGACGACGCTGATGTCGCACGCGGACAGCGAGCGCCGGGCGCAGAGTCTCGGTGATGCCTTGACGACGAGTCGGCAGATCGGTGCGGCGGTCGGCATCCTCATGAGCGCGCACAAGATCACCGAGGAGCAGGCGTTCCAGTTGCTGCGTACGGCGAGTAACCATCTGAACCGCAAGTTGCACGACGTCGCGCGGGAAGTCACCGAGCTCGGAGAAGTCCCCCACACTGCCCCGAGCGACCGTAAGCGCTGACCTCCACGTCACGGAGAGCACGCGGTAACTGTCGTGCGGGCTCACGGACCGGGGTCGGGCTCAGCTCCGGCCCGCCTGCCCGCGGGCACTGACCGTTCTTGCGTCGTCCTCACTGCGCGGGAGTGAGTCCCACGCATCGAGGACCTCCGCGACGGTCGCGAGCTGCGCCTGGCGGTCTGCGGCCAGCAGTGAGAGAGCAGGCTCCTTATGCGCTTCGTCGTGGTCGGCAACGGCGTCCGTCACCACGGTTGTGCGGACGTTGTTCGCGAACGCGTCGCGAGCTGTCTGGGTGATGCAGGCGTGGGTGGAGACGCCGGCCAGCACTATCCGATGGATCCCCAGGTTGCGAACTCGCAGCAGGAGGTCGGTCCCGAACCATGCACTGTCGCGGGTCTTCTCGATGTGCATGGCTCCCGTGGTGTCGAGCTCGTGGAGGATCTTCGTGCCCGGGTCGCCGTGGAAGAGGAAGCCCTTGTCGTCGTCGAGCATGGTGAGGGTCCAGGTTGATCGGTCGCGGCTGTGCTCGGTCGTGACGACGATGATCGGCATGTCGTGGCGCCGCGCCGCCGACATGAGCGTCGTCGCAGCGTCCACGAGGGCGGGTCGTGCGCGGTCCAGCGTGGGGTCCGCGAAGAAGGCCTCTTGCAGGTCGACGAGGAGGAGCGCGTCCGTGGTCTTCTCAATGCTCATAACGAGAGGATGCCCGATCGGGGTCGAGAGCCCTGCCGGTCGCGTCGATCGCGTGGCGGCCTGGCCCGTCGAGGGGTGGCGCTGTCGCGGTTGCGCACGCGGTACATCGATCCAAGGCGGGCCGGCTCATTGCTCCTGGTCTTCTGTCACGAAAAACAGCTGCAGAGCGCGGCGGACCTCCTCGCGGGGGGCGTCCGCGTGGTCTTCCTGCTGCATGAGGCGGACCGTCTGTTCTCTGGTGGCGCACCCCATGACGAAGGACATGAACGTGCGCGCGGCGAACACTGGGCACAGATCAGAACGCAGCAGTCCCTGCTCTTCCAGGCGAATCAGGGCCTGCTCGACCAGGTATTCGTGGACGCGCCGTAGTCGCGCGCTGCGCCCCCGTCCGGGGAAGTCCTCCATCCTGCCGTCGCAGTCGAGCATGGCGAGCAGCTGGATGCTCTCGGACCCGGGATCGTAGAGGTCGACGAGCTCATCGACCGTTCTGGTGAGGCCACGTCGGAAGACGGTCTCGTCGTCGAGGACGGCTTGCGCTTGGTGCTCGAGACGGTCGAGCACTGCACCAAGGAGGGCGGCTTTCGAGGGGAAGTGGTGAAGAAGCCCAGGGTGGGAGAGTCCGGCCTGTTTGGCGAGCATTCTGATGCTCACACCGTGGTAGCCGTGGTGGGCGAATGCTGTCGAGGCCACGTCGAGGATGGCCTCACGTCGCTTCGGTACGACCATGCGGACGTGGTCGTGTACGTCGTGCGGGCGGACCTTCCACGGCGCGGCCGACGGAAGAGCAGGACCCGCTCCTCCATCTCGGAGCGGGACCGTCGAGGCGCTCATGAGACCACCTCGCCCGAGGCGGCGCGGGACGATCGGAGCGAGAGGGACGGTGCACCCACGATCTCGACCCGGCCACCGTGAGCGAAGGGGTCGGTGCTCGTGGACTCGGTCAGCGCGTAGAAAGCCCCGTGGACATCCGTGTCGATGGGATGTGCCGCTGAGAGGTCTACCCTCACTGGGGCCGCGGGGTCTAAGGCGCGAGCACGCTGGACCTGGCGCTCGAGGGCCGGCATGGTCTCGGCGGACAAGTGTCCGGAGACTTTGAGGGTGATGTCCTCTCGCGAGACATCAGCATGAACGAGGATGGATATTTTGTGCGGCACAGCAGGCCTCCGGTCACGACGACGTGACGGCCACTGGCTGGACCAACTGTGATACTACCGCACGACGCCGCGGGACGCACGAGCGCCCAGTGGCGCTCCTGCATTCCGCGGCACTGTGGCGTGGCAGCTCAGGAACTCTGGCCGCCCTTGCGGCCGGCCTCGCTCGGATCCGCCGAGTTCTCGTCACCGAAGCTGCCGGAGCTCTCGTGGCCGCCCTTACGACTCTCCTCGCTCGGGTCAGCCGCGTTCGCCTCACCGAAGCTGCCGGAGCTCTTCTGCCCCGCCGCGCTCGGGTCAGCCGCGTTCGTGTCGTCGAAGCTTCCCGTGCTGGCCTCGCCGCCCTTCTGGGCCTGCTCCTCGGTATCGCTGCGGTTTCCGAACTGTCCAGAGTTGTTCTTGTCAGCCATGACGAACATCCTTCCTTCGGTGCCGGCCGGGTGATCGACCGACGGAGCGATCTGCTCGTGAAACGACAGTAGGCAAGCGGATCGCGGACGCTGAAGCTAATGACCATGTGGAAGGGGGCGTGACCCGTTCCCGGGCGGGCAAACGCCGTCGAGAGCGGCCGCATCGCTCGCTGTATCGGCACCAGCACGCCACATCGACCAGTTCCGCAGGAGAAGAAACCGCTGCACCAGATGAGACCTACGCGCACGCTTCCACGATGGAGGACTGAAGCGGCCGGCTGAGTGTTGCCGTGCGCCGTGTCCCACCGACAGTCTCATCTCGAGGCTGGGCTTCCAGCCGCGCCAGCGCGCGGGGCGGGGGTTGCCGATCGCCGAGGGCGTGCACAGTCTCGGGGCTAAGATCGTGGGCTCCAGCATCGTTGACCGGAGGTACTCGCCGTGTTGGTCTCCGCGCGTCACGTTGTCCGGGCCGCGGCTGCAGCGGTCGCGGCGGCGTTGCTGGTGTCCGGGTGCTCCGGCCCGTTTCCCGCCGACAGCCAGGACTCGCTGGCCCGCGCAACCGGAGGGACGATCTATGTCGGGGCGACGGCCAACCCGCCCTGGACCGAAGTCTCGCCGGATGGTGCGGTCACCGGTGTTGAAGCAGACCTCGTGACGGACTACGCCGAGAGCATCGATGCACAGATCACCTGGGTCCCGGGCTCGGAGAGTGTTCTCGCCGACCGCATGAAGGACGGCGAGCTCGACATCATGATCGGCGGGTTGACGTCGAAGGCGCCGTGGACCGACAAGGTCGCGCTGACCCGCCCGTATACGACCGTCCGTGGGGAGGACGGGAAGACGGAGAAAATGGTTATGGGCGTGCGACCTGGCGAGAACGCCCTGATGGCCTCCCTGGAGACGTTCCTCGACGATCAGGACGCCGAACGATGAGCCCCACCGCCCAGTCCGAGACGGCTTCCGTTTCGGGGCACGACGCGTTACCTCACGACGTTCAACAGGTCCTTCGCCAGGCGATCCGCCTGGAGTGGATCACGATCGGCGTCATGGTCGTGACGATCGCAGCCGTCGGGCTCGTGACGGGTCAGTCGCAAGCGATGAAAGCCGCTTGGGCAGAGGACATGCTCACGCTCCTGCCGCCCCTGGCGTTCTTGATCGCCGCACGCCGGCTCCGCAAGGCTCCTGACCGGGACCATCCGTACGGGCATCACCGATCGATTGGCGTCGCGCATCTGGTCGCCGCCCTGGCGCTCTTGGCGATGGGTACCTTCCTCGTGGTCGACTCCGTCATGAGCCTGGTCAAGGTGGAGAAACCGCCGATCGGGACCATGGCACTGTTCGGGCACGCCGTGTGGGCGGGGTGGCCGATGATCATCGTCATGGTGCTCTCCGGCATCGCGCCAGTGATCCTGGGTCGCAAGAAGCTGCCGCTCGCGGAGAAGCTCCACGACAAGGTCCTGTTCGCCGACGCGGACATGAACAAAGCGGACTGGTCCACGGCGATCGCCACCATCGTCGGCGTCCTCGGCATCGGATTCGGACTGTGGTGGTTCGACGCTGCAGCAGCCCTGGTGGTGTCGATCTCCATCCTGCGAGACGGGCTCAAGAACCTGCGCGCGGCGATCGCCGGCCTTACCGACACCCGCGCCCGCACCGTCGACGACAAGAAACCGCATCCGCTCACGCGCGACGTCGAGACGCGCGCCCTGGCGACCCCGTGGGTCGCCCAGGCCGTCGGCCGCGTCCGCGATCAAGGACACGTGTTCCACGTCGAGATGTTCGTGGTGCCTCGCCACGGCAAGGCACCTTCCCTCGACCAGCTCGTACTGCTACGCACCGAGTTGCTCGAGCTGGACTGGAGACTCCACGACGTCGTTGTTGCGCCCGTGCCGACGATTCCCCAGACCCAGGCACGGGACTGATGCGCGATCAGGGTTCAGTGGGGGCTAGGCCGCCCGGCTGACGGCCGAGATCATGAAGCGTCAGCTCCGGCACAGTTCAGGCGTCGGCCGGGAACCGTTCCCAGACGCGATGGCTCTCCAGCAGGGTCCGGACCTCGCCGAAGACGGCCTGCCCGTCCTCGCCGAGCACGAGCCCGGCACCGTCAGGCGCCGTGCGGGCTTCCAGGGCTGTGCGCCCCTCGGCCCAGGCGCCGATCGCCTTGGCATGGCGCCAGCATTCGTCGATCAGCTTGCCGACGCGGGGCTCGACCTCGCCGGCACCGGGGGCTCCTGCCTTCGGATCGATCGAGGGTCGTGAATCCGGTGCGGTGAGGGGATTACCCGCCAGCAGCAGGGCGTCGAACTCCACGGAGGCGGCGGTGCCGAACGTCCGGCCTACGGGCACGCCCGCCACCTCGCCGCCGCGCGGGGCGATCACGACCGGGGTCATCGAGACCGCCACGATGGCTTCGTGCAGCGCGAGTAGAGCGGAGTTGTCACCATCAGGGTCCACCACGATGCCGATTACCCGCCCGTCGGTCGGCCACCGACCACCCAACTGGGACAGCGGAGCACTGGAGTCCACCGCGCCGTCGGACTCCTCCTCTACCGGGACCGTCGACGCGGGGGCGGGCATCCCGAGCGCCGCAGCGACCCGGCCGCACAGGTCCGCGTCGATGTTGGCCAGGGACTGCAGCTGCCGCTCGCGGATCGTGGCCTCGTAGCACTTGCCGAGCTCGAAGGAGTAGGCGTCGACGATGTGGTCCTGCTCGAGAGGGGTCATGCTGCGCCAGAACAGGCGCGGCTGGCTGAAGTGGTCCTCGAAGGTGGCCGAGAGCTCGCGTTCCTTCACCCCCTCGGGCAGGCGGACCGGCAGGTCCTCGAAGGCGCTGTCCATTTCGCCGGCCATGAACGGGCAGCCGCCGTCGAGGGAGTTCGGGTGGTAGGGCGCGATACCGGAGTGGTCTCCCTGCTGGCCGTAGCCGTCGCGGAGCATGTCGTTGACCGGGGCGTGGGCGCGGTTGATCGGTAGCTGGGCGAAGTTCGGCCCGCCGAGGCGGGTGAGCTGGGTGTCGACGTAGGAGAACAGCCTCACCTGGAGCAGCGGGTCGTCGGTGACGTCGATGCCGGGCACGAGGTGGCCGGGGTTGAAGGCCACCTGCTCGGTCTCGGCGAAGTAGTTGCTGGGGTTGCGGTCCAGGGTGAGGCGGCCGATGGGCTGGACCGGCGCGAGCTCCTCGGGGACGAACTTCGTAGGATCCAGCAGGTCGATGCCCTCGAAGCTCTGCTCCTCGTTGTCGGGGAACACCTGGATCCCAAGTTCCCAGGAGGGGTGGGCGCCGGCTTCGATCGCATCGGCGAGGTCCCGGCGATGGAAGTCCGGATCGTTGCCGCCCAGAAGCTGCGCCTCCTCCCAGGTCAGCGAGTGCACTCCGAGCTGCGGCTTCCAGTGGAACTTCACCAGCGAGGTCTCCCCGGCGGTGTTCGCGAGCCGGAAGGTGTGGATCCCGAAGCCCTCCATCATCCGGTAGGACCGCGGGATGCCGCGGTCACCCATGAACCACAGGGTGTGGTGCTGCGCCTCGGTGTGCAGGGAGACGAAGTCCCAGAACGTGTCGTGAGCGCTCTGGGCTTGAGGAATCTCCCGGTCGGGATGGGGCTTGGCGGCGTGGACGACGTCGGGGAACTTTATGCCGTCCTGGATGAAGAACACCGGGATGTTGTTGGCGACCAGGTCGAAGGTGCCCTCGTCGGTGTAGAACTTGGTCGCAAACCCGCGGGTGTCACGCGCGGTGTCCATTGACCCACGGGAGCCGACGACGGTCGAGAAGCGGGTGAACACCTCGGTGCGCTTTCCCTTCGCGAGGAACCCGGCCCTGCACACGGGCTCCGCTGTGCCATAGCCCTCGAACACCCCGTGGGCCGCGGCGCCACGAGCATGAACCACTCGCTCCGGGATCCGCTCGTGGTCGAAGTGGGTGATCTTCTCGCGCAGGTGATGGTCCTGCAGCAGAACAGGACCACGCCTGCCGGCCTTGAGCGAATGGTCGGTGTCGCGCAGCCGTGCGCCCTGCGAGGTGGTCAGGAACTCGCCCTGCTGTGCGGTGGTGGCCCTGTCCGGGACGGGTTCAGCGCCGGTGGGCGTTCGGGGCTGGACGCCCTGCTGATCCGGCTTCGGAGAGAGTGGCGCGGTGGGCTCTGTCGGCTCCTCGAGCGATGGGGGTTGGCTGTTCGGGCGACCGGGTACTGGTGTGGGTGCGTGCTCCGTGGATGCCATGACGTGCTTCCTCCTCTGGATCGGGAGTACCGCGAGTGATGCCCGTCACCGTACGGCGGCACCCGTCGAAAGAGAAGTCGCACCCCCTCTGACCACCGTTGGCGCTCGTGAACCGACCGGTCCGGAAGCGGAGACCGCCGTCGCCCGCATGCGCGACGCCTCGGTCATCGCCCACCCTCGTCAAGAAGAGCGAAGAGGTCATCCACGCCGCCGCGGCCGGCAATGAGCACAGCGCCGGCGCCGACCGCGCCCTCATCGCAGGGCTCGGCAGTACCGGCAAGTTGGCCATCCGCACCGGCGACATCTGGGTTCACGGCTCCGGTGACGGCATCCCGGATACGGCCCCTCACCCGGCCCCGAGCCCTGGCGGACGGCAACCGAACAGCCCCTCCCCCTCAAGCCGTCCCCCGATTCAGGCCTTCCGACGGCCGGGCGTCCGGTGCACAGACTGGGTGTCAAGTTGAGTCCCCGATAGTGGTGTAGCGCGGTGGCCGCAGTGATCGTCTCGGACGTGGGCGCGGCCACCGTGTGATCCTTCGAGTGAACCTCTCACAGCACTCTCGAACGGAGTCATCACGATGACCGCTCCCCACATTGTCGACCCTTCCGGCCTGCTCGGTGAAGCCCTGGCCGAAGCGTCCCCGGATCTGATGCGCAGCCTGCTCCAGAACGTGATCAACACCCTGCTCTCCGCGGACGCAGACGCTGTCGCCGGCGCGGAGTACGGCCGGCCCAGCGCTGGTCGTTCTGCGCAGCGCAACGGCTACCGCCACCGCGACCTCGACACCCGCGTCGGCACGATCGACGTCGCCGTTCCCAAGCTCCGCACCGGCACCTACTTCCCCGAGTGGCTGCTCGAGCGGCGCAAGCGCGCCGAATCCGCCCTGATCACGGTCGTCGCGGACTGCTATCTCGCCGGTGTCTCCACCCGCCGCATGGACAAGCTCGTGAAGACCCTGGGCATCAACTCGCTCTCGAAGTCGCAAGTCAGCCGGATGGCGGAGTCGTTGGACGAGCACGTCGAGCAGTTCCGCCACCGTCCCCTGGACGAGGCCGGGCCATTCACGTTCGTCTCCGCCGATGCGCTGACGATGAAGGTCCGTGAGGGCGGGCGCGTGACCAACGCCGTCGTCCTGCTGGCCACCGGCGTCAACGCAGACGGGCACCGCGAAGTCCTCGGCATGCGGGTCGCGACCAGCGAGACCGGAGCGGCCTGGAACAGCTTCTTCGCCGACCTCGTCGCCCGCGGCCTCGCCGGAGTGCGCCTGGTGACCTCCGATGCGCATGCGGGACTGGTGGAGGCGATCGCCGCGCACCTTCCCGGGGCGGCCTGGCAGCGGTGCCGCACCCACTACGCCGCGAACCTCATGGCCGTGACGCCGAAGAGCATGTGGCCGGCGGTGAAAGCGATGCTGCACAGCGTCTACGACCAGCCCGACGCAGCAGCGGTGAACGCCCAGTTCGAGCGGCTGCTGGACTACGTCAGCGAGAAGCTCCCGGCCGTGGCCGAGCACCTCGATGCCGCCCGCGCGGATCTGCTCGCGTTCACGGCCTTCCCGAAAGACGTGTGGGTCCAGATCTGGTCGAACAACCCCACCGAACGGCTGAACAAGGAGATCCGTCGCCGCACCGACTCCGTCGGCATCTTCCCCACCCGCGAAGCGATCGTCCGCCTCGTCGGCGCGGTCCTGGCCGAACAGACCGACGAGTGGGCCGAAGGACGCCGCTACCTCGGCCTCGACGTCCTCGCCCGCTGCCGCCTCAACCTCGTCCCCGACACCAGCACCGAGGAGGTCACCACAAGCTCCCTGCCCGCCCTGACCGCCTGACCAATCAGCGAAGGATCGCTACACCACTTCCAGGGACTTGACCGGTCAACCCCGTCGGCCGTCATCCCTGTGCCCGACGGGCGCCGTCACCCGGCCGCGAGGTCCCGTCGGCGGAGACCCAGGATCCCGACCACCACGAGCACCACGGCCGCCGCGCCCATCACCATGAGCGGTGCGACCCGGAGGTCCTCGCTGGGCACCAGCGAGACGTGGTCCAGCGGCGAGATCGCGCGTGCCCAGTCGGGCAGACCGAGCATGTCGGCGAGGAACACGACCAACGAGGTGTAGACGACCACCAGCCAGGCGAGGCCCGTGCTGCGCAGGCTCAGCCCGTACAGCGCGAGCGCCAGCGCGCCGACCAGCGTGATCGCGGGGAGGTAGGCGAGGGAGGCGAGGGTCAAGTCCCCGATCCAGCGGGTCTGCTCGGTCGCGGCCCACACGCCGAGGCCCACGCCGAGGCCGAGCGCCACCTGCATCACCGCGGTTCCCACGAACGCGGAGAGGAACCACCACAGGGCGTGGGCGGTGCGGGAGGTTCCGGCGATCAGCAGCGGGGCGAGGCGGCCGGCCTGCTCCTCGACCTTCATCCTCAGCACGGCGGAGACGAGCAGGGCGACAGGCCCGATCGCGAGCATCTGCAGCACGAACGCGGAGAAGGAGCCGGTGAGGTCGTCCAGGGTGATCGGTGCCCACTGCGAGAACTCGGGCACCTGGTCCATGAGGTCGCCGAGGGAGGAGGCGAGGGCCCCGAACGCGATCGCGAACAGGAACAGGCCGATGCCCCAGGCCAGCAGGGCCGAGCGCAGCAGACGCCGCGCGACACCGCCGGGGCGCAGCAGCCCGGCGGAGGCCCCGGCGCGTCCGGCCCTTGCGGCGCGGAGCCCGGCGCCCACGTCGCGGCGCCGGGAGAGGGCACCGGCGAGGGCCAGCAGGGCGAAGGTCGCGGCGAGGGAGACCAGCAGCGGCCACCAGCGCAGGTCCACGTAGATGCGGGTCTGCTGCGCCCAGGCGAAGGGCGAGAACCAGGACAGCCTCGAGCCCTCACGGTCGATGACGTCGCCGATCCCGCGGACCATGAACGCGAGCGCCATGATCCCGAGCGCCATCCCGGAGGCGGTGCCCGCGTGCTCGGCGATCTGGGCAGTCACCGCCGCGATCGCGGCGAACACCAGCCCCGTGAGCGCGGTCGCGGCGCCGAGGGCAAGGGAGTCCGCGACGGGGCCGCCGATCATGAGCGCCCCGGCCGCGGTCGCGGCGCCCACGGCGAGGTTCGCCACCAGCACCACGCCGAAGGCCGCGGCCGACGGGGCGAGGCGCCCGGTGGGCAGGGCCCGGGTCATCTCGAGCCGGCCCGCCTCCTCCTCTGTGCGGGTGTGGCGCACGGTGAGCAGGATCGACATGATCGCGACCGCGATCAGCACCCAGAGGAAGAGCTCATTGGTGACCATGGCCCAGAACGTGTACCGGGTGCCGGCGAAGTAGGGCCCGGTCATCATCACGGCCGAGGGGTTGTCCAGCAGCTGCGCCCGTGCGTCCAGCGCCGCCTGGTCGGGATAGGCCTGCTTCATGGCGAGGATCGAGGAGGGGACCGACACCAGCATCGCGAGCGTCCAGATGATCACGGCGCGGCGCGAGAGGCGCAGGTACAGGCGCAGCAGCGCACCGGTGCCGGTCAGCGGCGAGGCGCTCTCGCGATCGCGGCGGTGGGTCGGTCCGTCGCCGCGGCGGCCGACGGGCCTCGGCGGGGCGGCGGTGGTCATGACGCCTCCTCGGCAGCGGTCCCGGCGGGGGCGAGCTCGTCGCCGTAGTGGCGCAGGAACAGGTCCTCGAGCGAGGGCGGGGTGATGGTCAGTCCGCTCGCGTCCATGGCGGTCAGCAGCGGCAGCACGTCGTGGACGGCGGCGTCGTCGACGTCGAAGCGGAGGCGGCCGTGCTCGGCGACGAGGTCGTGCACGCCGGGCAGGCGGGTGAGCGGTGCGGGGTCCGCGGCGGTGGTGGCGGTGACGGTCGAGCGGGTGAGGTGGCGAAGCTCCGCCAGGGTGCCGCTCTCCACGTCCTTGCCGGCGCGGATGATGGTGACGGTGTTGCAGAGCTTCTCCACCTCGGCGAGGATGTGGCTGGAGAGCAGGACCGTGCGTCCTGCCTCGCGGAGCCTGCGCACCTCGTCGGTGAAGATCGCCTCCATCAGGGGGTCCAGGCCCGAGGTGGGCTCGTCCATGATGTACAGGTCCACGTCCCGCGACAGCGCCGCGACCAGGGAGACCTTCTGGCGGTTGCCCTTGGAGTAGGTGCGGGCGCGTTTGGTGGGGTCCAGCTCGAAGCGCTCGATGAGCTCGGCGCGGCGGGTGCGGTGCCGCTCCCCCGTCTCGCCGCGGGTGAGCACGTCGATCGCTTCGCCGCCGGTGAGGTTCGGCCACAGGTTCGTGTCCCCGGGGACGTAGGCGAGACGGTGGTGGATCGGGACCGACTCTCGCCAGGGATCCATGCCGAGCACGCTCGCGGTGCCGGAGGTGGCGCGCAGCAGGCCGAGCAGGATCCGGATCGTGGTGGACTTCCCGGCGCCGTTCGGGCCGAGGAAGCCGGTGACCTGGCCGGTGGGGACGGTGAGGCTGAAGCCGTCCAGCGCCCGGGCCTTCCCGAAGGTCTTGGTGAGGTCGCGGACGGTGACGGCCGCTTCGGTGGAGGTCATGGCGTGCTCCTGTCGGTGGGCGGGTCGGTCTCGGGCGGGGTGGTGCTGGTCGGTGATGCATCGGTCGGCGCGGTCCCGGGCGGTGCGGCCGCCGACTTGCCGGCGTGGGCGAGGTAGGCGTCCAGCAGGGTCGAGTCGGTCAGCAGCGGGGTGGTGTACAGCTCGAGCAGCGGGACCATGAGCTGCTCCGTGTAGGAGCGCAGCCACCGGGGCAGCTCCTCGAGGTCCATCTGCGCGCGCTGGGCGGGCAGCTGGAGCAGCAGGGCCCCGAGCGCGGTCTCGGTGAGCACCCGGGCCCTGGCGCGGGGGTCGCGGCTGGGGCTGAGGAGGCCGGCCTTCACACCGGCGTCGAGGTACTCCTCGGCGTCGTCCACGAAGTCGTCGACCAGGGCGGTGACGAGCGGACCGCCGGCCTGCAGGCGGCGCAGCACGTAGCCGACCTCGGGGGCGTAGGTCTCGGCGTCGGCGAGCTGGGCGAACATCGCCGTGGTCCCGCCGGTCATGAGCGAGCCCTTCTCCTGCCGAGTCACCTCGAGCGCGCGCTGGTCGCAGGCCTCGAGCAGGTTCTCGCGTGAGCCGAAGTGGTGGATGATCAGCCCCGCGCTGACCCCGGCGTCGGCGGCGACCGCCCGCAGCGGGGCGCCGAGCCCCTCTGCGGCGAAGCGGTGCAGTGCGGCCCGGAGGATCCGCTCGTCGGCGGGCAGCTGGGAGTCGACATGCTCGGACGCGGTCATCGGGCCTCCCTCGGCAACGCGTAGCCCGTCGGACCCCGACTGAACTGACGTTCAACAGCCTATACGTCTGTTCAATGCGCGGCAAGAGGGGGCGCAGAGCGGCGTCAGGGAGCCAGCACTGCAGAAAGTCTCACCCGGTGAGACCTTCTGCAGTGGTGGCGCTTCTGGCGGGCCTCAGAGGCGCCGTGATCCGGTCAGCCCAGAGAGTCGATGCCGCCGAGGCCGCCCTTGGTGCGCAACAGGGAGAGCATGAGCGCCTTCGGATCGCCGGCCGGCTCGAGCGCGCACTCGTCGGGCTCGAAGGACCATGCAGTGCGCAGCGAGCGGAACACCTCGAACTCGGCGTCCCCGGTGCGCAGCGGCACGGCCTGGTAGCCCCCCTTCTCGGGCAGGTGCACGATGAACGCGCCGGTGAGGTCCGGCATCTCGCGGGTGGAGCCGTCCTCGTCCAGCAGCAGCTCGGCCCGGCACACGGCCACGCCCTGCAGGGCGTAGTCGCCGCGGACCTTCTTGGAGGTCTTGATGTCGGCGCTCAGCACCGTGTTGCCGATCTTCACGATCGCGTCGGTGGTGCCGGCGTAGCCGACGGTGTGGTTCACGACCGTCTGCTCGACCTCGAGGAACTCGGGCTGGAAGTCGTCGAGGAACCGGCCGTAGCCGTCCAGGCGCACGTCCGCCCGGCGGATCAGATCAGCGGAGTCCTTCTCGGCGGCGAAGGCGCCCTGCGCGGTGCGCATCTCCTCGGCGATCTCGCCCACCCGCTCCCCCGTCGGCCGGGAGCCGGAGCGGCCCCAGTCCTCGCAGGCCGCATGGACGAGCGTGCCGAAGTCCGCGGCGGTGCGGGTGTACTCGGGGGCTGCGGCCGCGATGCGCTTCTGGGTGCCCCAGCGGTCGCGGGTGACGCGGGAGATCTCCGCGGCGGCGCGGTCGGGGTTGCGATCGAGCCACGCGTACATGTCCAGGGCCCGCTTCGAGGCCATGGTGGCGTACCAGTCCTGGAGGAAGTCCTTGGCGCGCATGCCCGCGACCGTGGTGATCGAGGGGTACATCAGCGGGCCCTCGGGCTCGAGGCGGTACATGCGGCCGCGCGGGGTGTCGGCGCTCAGGGAGGGGGTGGTCATGGATCCTCGGGGACTGCGGGAGGCGCCTCGGCGCTCCGGCCGACGGGCCGGTGCACACCGCGCGGCGCGGGACGTGGATGCTCCCACGGTACGCCGACGGGCCCGCCGGGGCTCGGGCCGGGCGGCCGACGCGCCGGGATCCGGCCGACGGATCACACCGGCAGCCGGTTCACGCCCGCCGACGGATCACACCGGCCCGCTCACACCTCGCCGTCGAAGATGATCCGCTCGGCGACGAGGCGGGAGCGGCGGGTGAGCTTCAGGTAGCGGTCCTCGAGCTCGGCGGCTGTGCCGTCGGGCCCGTCGATGAGGCGCGCCAGGGCGCGCAGGTCGTTGCGGTCCGTCGGCAGCACGTCGCCCTCGCGGCCCTTCCACAGGAACAGGGCGCGGCGGATCTGCCAGGCGAGGATCCAGGCCTCGCGCAGCTCCCCCGCCTCGCGGGCCTCGAGCAGGCCCTGGGCGGAGGCGGCCTCGAGCTGGTCGAGGGTGCCGGTAGTGCGCAGGCCTTCCACGTCGTGGCCGTGCTCGAGGGTGAGCAGCTGGGTGCACCACTCCACGTCGGTCATGCCGCCGCGGCCGAGCTTCACGTGCCGGGAGGGGTCGGCGTTCCGGGGCAGGCGCTCGGACTCGACCCGCGCCTTCATGCGGGTGATGGCGCGGCGGTCGGTGCGGGAGAGGCCGCCGTCGGGGTAGCGGTGGCGGTCCATCTCGGCGGTGAGCTCCTCGGCCACGGCCTCGCAGGCGACGACCACGCGGGCGCGCAGCAGGGCCTGCTTCTCCCAGGTCTCGGCGTCGCGGCGGTAGTAGTCCCGCCAGGAGGCGAGGCTGCGGGTGAGCGGACCCATCCTCCCCTCGGGGCGCAGGTCCGCGTTCACCTTCATGTCCGAGCGGGCGGAGGGGGCGTTGAGGATCTTCTGGATCTCCGCGGCGACCGCATTGGTGATCTCGATCGTCGCGTCGCCCGCTCCGCGGTCCAGGGCGATGAACTGCACGTCCGCGTCGGAGGAGTAGCCCATCTCGCGGGCGCCGAAGCTGCCCAGCGACAGGATCGTGAGCTCCACACCGAGCGCGCGGGCGGGATCGGTGCGCCGCTCGCGCAGCATGGGGGCGGTGGACTCGTCGACCTCCCCGGCGCCGTCCAGGGTGCCGGCGTCCTCCCCCACCGCGCCACGATCGCGGGCGACGACGTGGTAGGCGACCAGCAGCCCGGCCTCGAGCACGGCCTCGGCGAGGTCGGTGAGGGCGAGGGCCACCTCGCGCGGGGAGGCGACCCCGGTGAGGTGCGCCAGCGCCACGCGCAGCAGCTCGCGGTTGCGGGTGCGGCGCAGCACGTCCCGCGCCTCCTCGACCGTGTCCACCCGGGTGATGACGGCGAGGAACTCCCGGCCCAGCACCTCGCGGGACAGGGGCACGAGCTGCTCATCGCGGGCGAGCCAGCGCACTGCTTCGGGGATCTGCTCGAGCTGCTCGCCGACGTACCGGCTCGCGGCGAGCACCCGGGTGAGGCGCTTCGCGGCGAGGCCGGAGTCGCGCAGCAGCCCCAGGTACCAGTGGGCGGAACCGATCGCATCGGAGAGGCGGCGGAAGGCGAGCAGGCCCATGTCGGGGTCGATGCCGTCGGAGAACCACTCGAGCATCGCCGGCAGCAGCTGCCGCTGGATCTTGGCGCGGCGGGAGATGCCCTCGGTGAGCGCGGTGATGTGGCCGAGCGCCCGGCCCGGATCGCGGTAGCCGATCGCGGAGAGTCGCGCCTCGGCGTCCTCCTCGCTCAGGCGGATCTGCCCGTCGGAGAGCTGGGAGGCGGTCAGGAGCAGCGGACGGTAGAAGATCTCCTCGTGCAGCTGGCGGACCCGGCGGCGGGTGCGCTGATAGCGCTTGGTGAAGTCGTCCGTGGACAGGCCGAGGCTGCGGGAGAGGCGGCGCAGGTCGCTCTGGGCGGTGGGCAGCACCTGGGTGCGGCGCAGGCGGTGCAGCTGGAGGCGGTGTTCGACGCATCGCAGGAACCGGTAGGCCTCGTCCATCTCGCTCACGTGCTCGCGGGAGATGTACCCGCCCTCGCCGAGGCTCGCGAGGGACTGGAGGGTGGAGCGGCCCTGGACGCCCTCGTCGGCGCGGCCGTGCACCATCTGCAGCAGCTGGACGGTGAACTCCACGTCCCGCAGCCCTCCGGGGCCGAGCTTGATGTTGCGGTCCACCTCGGCGCGAGGGATGTGGGCGACCACGCGGCGGCGCATGGCGCGGGTGTCCTCGACGAAGCCCTCGCGGGTGGAGGCCTGCCACACCCAGGGCGCGACCATCTGCTCGTACTCGCCCCCGAGCCCCCGGTCCCCGGCGGCGGCGCGAGCCTTCAGCAGGGCCTGGAACTCCCAGGACTTCGCCCATTCGGTGTAGTAGCGGCGGTAGGAGTCCAGGGTCCGCACCAGCGGACCGTCCTTGCCCTCGGGGCGCAGGTTCGCATCGACCTGCCACAGGGACCCCTCGCCGGTGCGCTCGGAGCAGGCGCGGGCGAGCTCGCGGGCCAGCGCGCTGCCGACCGTGATCACGTCCTCCTCCTCGACGTCGTCGGAGGCGGGTGCGACCACGTGCATGACGTCGACGTCGGAGATGTAGTTGAGCTCGCGGGCGCCGGTCTTGCCGAGCGCGATCACGGACCAGCGCACCTTCTCCTGCCCGTCGATGGTGGCGCGGGCGATCGCGGCGGCGGCCTCGAGGGCCGCGTCGGCGAGGTCGCTGATCGCCTCGGACACCTGGGGCTGCAGAACGGTGGGGTCAGGGGCGCTCGCGTCGGCCGCGGCGATCTGCGCGAGGCGCAGGTGGTACTCGGTGCGCAGGGCGTCGCGGACCTCGCGGCCGGAGCCGTCGGCGACGGGGACGGCGGCCGACGGGTCGGCGCCGACGGCGCGCAGCAGGGTCTCGCGCACCTCGGCGGAGGGGGTGATGAGCTCGTCGTCGCCCTCGCGCAGCACGTCCAGCCGCTCGGGGTGGCGGGCGAGAACGTCGCCGAGGGCGACGGACTGGCCGAGCAGCCGGATGAGCCGGTGCCCGGGCGTGCCCGCGGTGCCCACGCTCCCGAGGAACTCCTCGAGGATCTTCCCCTGTTCGGCGTCGCGCGCGGACTCGGCCAGACGCAACAGGCCGAGCACGGCGTCGTCCCCGTCGGCCGTCGCGCCGAGCGCCTCCGCCGCGCCCTCGCCGAGCCCTGCGAGGGCCGGTTCGGACAGGAACCGCTGGACGCGGTCGGTGCGGTTGAAGCCCAGGCGCGCCAGGGCCCCGGTGGTGGTGGCGGGCTCGCGCCCTCCGCTGGTGGTGCTCACGGCGCTCCTCTCAGACCCGGGAGAAGGTGGATCTGAGCTCGTACAGGGTCACCTGCTCGCGGTAGCGCTCCCACTCCTGGCGCTTGTCGCGCAGGAAGAACTCGAAGACCTGCTCGCCGAGGGTGGAGGCCATCAGCTCGGAGCCCTCGAAGCCCTCCAGCGCCCGGAACAGGTCCGTGGGCAGCGGTTCGATGCCCATGGCGCGCCGCTCGCGCTCGGTGAGGTCCCACACCGCGTCCTCGGCGCCCTCAGGCAGCTCGTACTCGCCCTCGATCCCGGCCAGGCCCGCGGAGAGCAGCACGGCGAAGGCGAGGTAAGGGTTCGCCGAGGAGTCCAGGCCCCGGAACTCGACGCGGGAGCTGGTGCCCTTGGTGGGCTTGTGGAAGGGCACGCGCACCAGCGCGGAGCGGTTGTTGTGGCCCCAGCAGATGTAGCTCGGCGCCTCCTGCGCGCCCCACAGGCGCTTGTAGGAGTTGACCCACTGGTTGGTGACCGCGACGTACTCGGGGGCGTGGCGCAGCAGGCCCGCGATGAACTGCCGGCCCAGCCGCGAGAGGCCGTACTCGGCGCCGGGCTCGTGGAAGGCGTTCTTCCCGCCCTGGAAGAGGGAGAGGTGGGTGTGCATGCCGGAGCCGGGCTGGTCGATCATGGGCTTGGGCATGAAGGTGGCGACCTGGTTCATCGACAGGGCCACCTCCTTGACCACGGTGCGGAGGGTGACGATGTTGTCCGCGGTGGTCAGCGCGTCCGCATAGCGCAGGTCGATCTCGTTCTGGCCGGGGCCGTTCTCATGGTGCGAGTACTCGACCTGGATGTTCATCGCCTCCAGGTGCTGGATGGCGGCGCGGCGGAAGTCCTGGCCCTGCCCGCGATGGACGTGGTCGAAGTAGCCGGCGTGGTCGATGGGGCGCAGCGGCTGGCTGGGCTCGTAGGGCTCCTCGAAGAGGTAGAACTCGATCTCGGGGTGGGTGGAGAACTCCAGCCCCTTCTCCTCGGCGCGGGCGAGGGTGTCCTTCAGGACGCGGCGCGGGTCCGAGGCGGCGGGCTCGCCGTCCGGCGTGAGGACATCGCACATCATGCGCCCGGTCGCGTTGGTGTCCCCGCGCCAGGCGAGCAGCTCGAAGGTCGCGGGGTCCGGGCGCAGGAGCATGTCCGACTCGTAGCTGCGGGTCAGGCCCTCGATGGTGGAGCCGTCGATGCCGATCCCCTCGGCGAAGGCGTTCTCGAGGTCAGCCGGCGAGATCGCGATGGACTTCAGCGTCCCGGCGATATCGCAGAACCACAGGCGGATGAACCGCACGTCCCGGTCGGAGACGGTGCGGATGACGTCGTCGTGGAGATGTCCCATGGTCCAAGTCTGCCTCAGCCGGGACGAGACCGGGCACCGTCCGCACAGTGCGGACGGTGCCCGGTGATCAGCAGTGGCGCCGGCGGCGGGTCAGGCCAGCGGCGAGTCAGGCCAGCGGCGGGTCAGAAGGAGGAGTCAGCCTGGATGTACCACTGGCCGTCGGACGCCTTGACCATGTACATGTCCCCGGACTCGCCCATGAAGGTGACCTCGGCGCGGCCGTCGCCGTTGTCCACGGTGTCGATCATCGAACGGTCCAGGAGGGCCGCCGTCTCGGGATCGATCTCGTCCTCGACCTCGCCGAAGCTGTCGATGCAGGCCTGCAGGCCGTCACCGGTGGCAGGCTCGCCCGTCTCGTAGTCCAGCACGACGGAGCAGGCCTTCTCGGGGTCGACCTGCGCGATGCCTTCGAGGAAGACGTAGAAGCGATCGCCGGCGAGGGTGAGGTCCTCCTCGGAGAGGGGCTCGCCCGCGGCGGTGTCGTCGGTCGCCTCGTCCGTCGCGTCGTCGGTCGCCTCGTCCGTCGCGTCGTCGGTCGCCTCATCCGTCGCGTCGTCGGTCGCACCGTCCTCGGTGCCGGCGTCCTCGGTGCCGGCATCGTCCGTGCTCTCGGCGGTGCTCTCGTCCGTGGCGTCGGCGCTCTCCTCGACGGCCGTCGGCTCGTCGCCGCCCCCGGTGAGCCCGTCCAGCCCGCCGCAGGCAGAGGCACCGGCGACGAGGGCCAACGCCCCCAGCCCGGTCGCCAGGCCGCGGGCGGTCCGTCGCGTGAATGCGTTCATGATGTCGTCCTCCTCGGTTCCCGGGCCCACCCCGGATGCGCACAGGGTGCCATGGGAACCGCCTCCGCGTCGCTGGGGAGAAGTCCCCATGGGGGACGGCGGTACAGAACGGAACGGCTCAGAACGGGATGGAGAGGTACCACTGCCCGTCGTCACCGCGGACCATGGGGATGTCCATCGGCTCGCCGGCGACGGAGAGCGCGAGGGTGTCGTCGCCCGCCTCCTGGGCGATGACCATCGAGGAGTCCACGTCGTCGAAGGTGCCGGGCTGGAGCACATCCCCGTACTCCCCCATCACGGCCTCGCCCCGCTCGGCGCACAGCTGCAGCCGCTCGCCCTCCGGGGCGGTGCCGGTCTCAGGGTCCAGCACGTGGGTGCAGGCGGCATCCCAGTCGCCGTCGTCCATCGCCTGGAGGAACTCGATGAACCGGTCCGCCGCGGCGGTGAGGTCCTCGTCGGTGACGTCGCCGCCACCGTCGCTGGGCTGCGGTGCCGCCTCGGAGGTGGTGGCGGTCTGCGTGGGCGCCGCGGTCGGCTGCTCGTCGTCCCCGCCGGTGCAGGCGGCGGCACCGAGCACGAGGGCGAGTGCCCCGACGCCGGTGGCGGCGCGGGTGACGGTGGTGCGCAGGTCCATGCAGTTCCCCTCCCCTGGGGGCACGACGGGCGTCGGCCGGGTCCAGGGTGTCACACGGGAGGCCGTGCCTGCACACGCACCCGCGCAGCCGGCGCGGGAAGCATCGGGACGGGGCGGTCTAGGCTTGAGGGCCGGTACCCCGTCCCCTCCCAGGAGCGTCCCGTGAGCACTTCCTCCCCGTCCGTTCCCTCGAAGATCCGTCTTCGCCATCTGCAGCTGGCGAAGGAGCAGGGACGTCCCTTCTCGATGCTCACCGCGTACGACCAGTTCTCCGCGAAGGTCTTCGAGGAGGCCGGGATCGAGACGCTGCTGGTGGGCGACTCCGTCGGCTCGACGGTGCTCGGGCACGAGAGCACCACCGCCACCACCCACCAGGACATGCTCACCTTCACCGCCGCGGTCGCGCGCAGCGTCACCCGGCCGCTGATCGTCGCGGACCTCGCCTTCGGCACCTACCAGACCGGGCCCCGCGATGCGGTCCTGCACGGCATCGACCTGATCCGTGCGGGGGCCGAGGCCGTGAAGCTCGAGGGCGGGACCGAGATGGTTCCCCAGATCCGGGCGCTCGTGCAGGCCGGGATCCCCGTGATCGGGCATCTGGGCTTCACCCCGCAGTCGGTGAACTCCCTGTCCGGTCACCGGGTGCAGGGCCGGGACGAGGAGACCGCGCAGAGGCTGCGCGAGGACGCGCTGGCGATCCAGGAGGCGGGGGTGAGCGCGATCGTGCTCGAGCTCGTGCCTGCCGCGGTCGCCCGCGAGATCACCGCGGCGCTCACCGTACCGACGATCGGGATCGGCGCCGGCCCGGACTGCGACGGTCAGGTGCTGGTGTGGCAGGACATGGCGGGGCTGTCCGGCTTCCACGGGAAGTTCGTCAAGGCCTTCGCGGACCTGCGCGGGGAGCTGGAGCGCGCGGCGGCGCAGTACCGCACCGAGGTGGCCGAGCGCGCCTACCCGGGGCCGGAGCACTCCTTCGAGTGACGACCCCGGACCGGCAGGAGCAGGGTCCGGCAGCGGCGGGTCAGTCCGCCTCGCCCTCCCAGGACGCGTCGTCCTGGTCCCACTTCTCGTTGCGCTTGGCGGCGGTCGCCAGCGCCTTCTGCGCCTCCTCGCGGGAGGCGTAGGGGCCCATGAGGTCGGACATGCTCGACTGGGGCCCCTCCTCCACGGCGCCGGTGGTGAGGTTGTAGTAGTACTGCGTGCCCTCGTTCACAGCGGGCTCCTTCCCAGGTCGGTGAGAGACTGGTGGGTATGACTGTAGAGCAGGAATGGATCCGCCCCGAGGGGCGCGCGCGACTCGTCCCCGGAGAGCTGAGCCCCCGCCGCACGGTGCCCGCGAGCATCGAGCGGCCGGAGTACGTGGACAAGGACGAGGCCGTCTCGGACAGCGGTCCGTACGTGCAGAGCGCGGACGTGATCGCGCGGGTGCGCGAGGCCTCCCGCATCGCGGCGCTCGCGCTGCAGGCCGCCGGCGAGGCGACCCGCCCCGGCGCCACCACCGATGACATCGACCGCGCGGTCCACGACGTGCTTCTCGAGAACGGCGCCTACCCCTCCACGCTCGGCTACCTCGGCTTCGAGAAGTCGTGCTGCACGAGCCTGAACGAGGTGATCTGCCACGGCATCCCCGACTCCACCGTGATGCAGTCCGGGGACATCCTCAACGTCGACGTCACCGCGTTCATCCACGGCGTGCACGGCGACTGCAACGCGACCTTCCTGGTGGGCGATGTGCACCCGCGCGTCCAGGAGCTCGTCGACGTCGCGTACGACGCGATGATGCGCGGCATCAAGGTGGCCCGGCCCGGCCGCGAGGTCAACGTGATCGGCCGCGTGATCGAGAAGTTCGTGGGCCGCCACGGCATGGAGTCGGTCCGCGACTACACCGGCCACGGCGTCGCCGAGGGCTTCCACAACGGCCTGGTCATCCCCCACTACGATTCGGCGCCCATGTTCGACGACGTGATCGAGGAGGACATGACCTTCACGATCGAGCCGATGGTGACGCTGGGCTCCCAGGCCTGGGACCAGTGGGAGGACGGCTGGACGGTCGTCACCCGCGACGGCTCCTACTCGGCGCAGTTCGAGCACACCATGCTCATCACCGCCGAGGGTCCCGAGCTGCTCACGGTCGTCTGACCGGCAGGGCCCGTGGGCCGGGTATCGTGGGCGCGCGAACGCGCCGAGGACGGTGCGCACACCGGCCGGGCGTGACCTCCGCCCGCCCCTTCGACCAGGAGTGACGATGAGCAAGAAGGCTTTCGGGATCGACATCGGCGGCAGCGGCATCAAGGGTGCCCCCGTCCACCTCGGCAAGGGCGAGCTCGCCGCCGACCGCGTGCGGATCGAGACGCCGCAGCCCTCCACCCCGGAGGCCGTCGCCAAGACCGTGGTCGAGCTGGTGAACTCCTTCGACCTCGACGAGGACATGCCCATCGGCGTGACCTTCCCGGCGATCATCAAGGACGGCGTCGCCCACTCCGCCGCGAACGTGGACAAGTCCTGGATCGGCACCGACGTGGACAAGCTCCTCACCGAGGCCACCGGTCACGACGTGTTCGTGGTCAACGACGCGGACGCCGCCGGCATCGCCGAGATGGAGTTCGGCGCGGGCCGCAAGAGCCACGGCGTGGTGCAGGTGTTCACGCTCGGCACGGGCGTGGGCTCGGCGACCTTCGTCGACGGCCGCCTGGTCCCCAACACCGAGCTCGGCCACGTGTTCCTCGACAGTGCGGAGGCGCGGAAGTACGAGGACGCCGAGAAGTACATGGCCTCCTCGATCCGTGAGAAGGAGGGGCTGGACTGGGAGACCTGGGCCGGCCGTCTGCAGGAGTACTTCGAGCACATCGAGCTGCTCTTCTCCCCCACCCGCATCATCATCGGCGGCGGCGTCTCCAAGAAGCACGAGAAGTACCTGCCGCTGCTGGACCTCAAGGCCGAGATCGTGCCGGCGGAGCTGCGCAACGAGGCCGGGATCATCGGCGCGGCGGTGCTCGCCCATCGCGAGGAGAAGGCCCTGCGCAAGGGCAAGAAGACCGACGACACCCACAAGGCCGGGAAGTGACGGCCCAGGCTTCACAGCGGGCCTGACCTGCGCTTCTGCGCCGTCCCGTCGGGCGCGGCCCCTGTGCGGGGTCGCCCCGCGGGGCGGACCAGCCGGCCTGTAAGCCGGGTTCTGTGATCGGCAGCCATCCCTCTCGGATCGCCGTTGCCGACGACCTCCAGCGGTCCACCCGGGAACTCGGGCCGGCGCCCTCGAACGTTCCCTGTCTGACCTTGCTCCCGGTGGGGTTTACCGTGCCGACCTCGTCACCGAGGCCGCGGTGGTCTCTTACACCACCCTTTCACCCTTACCGCCCCGCCCGTTGGCGCGGCGGCGGTCTGCTCTCTGTGGCACTGTCCCGCGGATCACTCCGGGTGGGCGTTACCCACCACCGTGCCGGATGGAGCCCGGACTTTCCTCGGCCCCGAGGCGCGAGGCCCGGGGACGCGGCTGCCCGGCCGACTGGTCCGCCCGGAAGTCTACGCGCCCGCCTGCGCGTCGCCCTCGCGGGGCGGCCGACGGGGGCGCGGACGTGCCGAACCTCTCCCGGGTCGCGCGCCCGGTCCTGCCCCTGCGATACCCGACGACCTCGGAGAATGATCGGATGCTGATCCTGCTGCCGCCCTCGGAGACGAAGACCCGCCCTGCGGAGGTGGGTCACAGGCCCCTCGACCTCGGCGAGCTGGCACTGCCGGAGCTGCGCGAGGCGCGGGAGACCGTGCTGCGGGCCGCGCACCGCACCGCCGCCGGGGCCGACGCCGCCAGGCACCTGGGCGTCCCGGCCTCCTCCCCGGAGCTGGTGGGGCGGATGCTGCACCTCGAGCAGGAGCCCGCCACGGCGCCGCTGGCCGTGTACTCGGGAGTGCTCTACGACCAGCTCGAGCCCGGAGGCGGGATCCCCGCAGGCC
Source organism: Brachybacterium aquaticum (assembly GCF_014204755.1). NCBI lineage: Bacteria > Bacillati > Actinomycetota > Actinomycetes > Micrococcales > Dermabacteraceae > Brachybacterium > Brachybacterium aquaticum. The sequence goes on along the minus strand of NZ_JACHLZ010000001.1, from coordinate 1,316,424 downwards.
GCCGGGTGCTGGTGCAGTCCGCGCTGCTCGGCCTCGTGGACGCCGCGCGCGACCGGATCCCCGCCTACCGACTCTCCGCCTCCTCGCAGCTCTCCCGGCTCGGCAAAGCCGGGTCCTGGTGGACGCCGCGGCTGCGCCCGATCGCCGCGCAGCTGCGGGCGGAGCTCGCGGAGGGCCCCTCGCCGCTCGTCGTCGACTGCCGCTCCGGCTCATACCGCTCGATGATGGCGATGCGCAGCGGCGAGGGGGTGCGGGTGCTCGAGGTGGCGCCGGTGCAGGAGGCCGGCGGGGTCCGCAAGGTCATCTCCCACGACGCGAAGCGCTACCGGGGCCTCGTCACGCGCGTGCTGCTGGCCGCCGAAGGGACGCCGACGTCGGCCGAGGAGCTGGCGGAGGTGGTCGCCGAGGGGCTCTCGGGGATCGCCGGGCGCGGCGCGTCGACGCTCGGCGTCGAGCTGGACGGTGACCGGCTGGTGGTCGTCGACCGGGTCGGCTGACCCGTCCGGACTGACGCGTCCGGACGAGCGCTCGGCTCAACCGGCGCGCCGGCGACTCACTCCGCGCGGCCGCCCCACGGGTCGGTGACCTGGTCGCTCACGATCACCTCGAGGCCGGGCAGGGCGCCGCGCAGCAGCTCCGCGCCGAGCGGCAGCCACAGCGCCTCGCTCGCCGCGTGCGGCACGTCGATCAGCGCCGGCACCGCGGCGGGATCGGCGGCGGCCTCGATGTGCTCGAGCGCCGGGTGGTGGCGCAGGTCCGAGGTGATGTAGACGTCCGCGCCGGAGCCGGTCGCGGCCTCCAGGAACGAGTCCCCCGCCCCGGGGCAGACGGCGATGGTGCGCACCTCGCGCTCGGGAGCGCCGGTGTGGAGGATGCCGCGGGCGGTCGCGGGCACGAGGCCCGCGATGCGGGCGGTGAGGGCGCCGACGGTGGTGGGCTCCGGCAGCTCGCCGACGGCGCCGAGGCCGAAGCGGCGCGAGCCGTGCGCGGCCTCTTCCCCCTCGTCCCCGGGCAGCAGCGGGCGGGGATCGGCGAGCTGCAGGGCGCGGATCCATGCGCCGACGGTGCCGAGGGTGGAGCGGTCCACGTTGGTGTGCCCGCACCACAGGCCCACCCCGGCGCGCAGCAGCGAGGTGACGACCGCGCCCTTGCCCTCGTCGGCCGGCAGGAAGCTCGCCCCGCGCAGCAGCAGGGGGTGGTGGGTGACCAGCAGGTCCGCGCCGCCCTCGATCGCCTCGCGGGCGACGGCGACGGTGGGGTCGACGGCGAGCAGCACCCTCCGTGCCTCTGCTGAGCGCTCGCCGAGCACGAGTCCGGCCCGGTCCCAGTCCTCCGCCCAGGAGAGCGGATAGGCGGCCTCGAGCACGCCGATCAGGTCGCCGAGGGTGCGCGTGCTCATCCGCGCAGGGCCCGGGTCTCGACGAGCGCGGCCTGGTAGGCCTTCCATGGCATGAGCACGCACTTCACACGGGCGGGGAACTTCGCCGCGCCCAGTAGCGCCATGCCGTCGCCGATCAGGTCCTCGTCCCCCTCGACGCGGCCGCGGGACTTCATGGCCTCCTCGAAGTGGGCGCGCGTCGGCTCGACGTCCTCGACGGTCCTCCCGATCAGCAGGTCCGCCATGATCGAGGCGGAGGCGCGGCTCATGGCGCAGCCCTCGGCGTCGTAGGAGACGTCCTCGATGCGCTCGGCCCCGTCCTCGGACAGGTGCAGGCGCAGGGTGATCTCGTCACCGCAGGTGGGGTTGACGTGGTGGACCTCGGCCTCGAACGGCTCGCGCAGCCCGGCGTGCAGGGGGCGCTTGTCGTGCTCGATGACGAGCTCGGTGTACAGGGCGGAGAGATGGCTGCTCATGAGAGGGATCCGAAGAACTCGAGGGTGCGGGCGACGCCGTCGACGAGGGCGTCGACCTCGGCGGCGGTGGTGTGGGGGGAGAAGCTCGCACGGGTGGTGCCGTGCAGGCCGAAGCGGCGGTGAAGCGGCCAGGCGCAGTGGTGGCCCACCCGCACCTCGATGCCGTAGGAGTCCAGCACCTGGCCGACGTCGTGCGGGTGACGCCCGGCGACGTCGAAGGCGACTGCGCCGGTGCGCTCCGGGGACAGGGCCGGGCCGATGATCCGCACCCCGTCGATCGCGGCGAGGCCCGCGACGGCGCGCTGGGTGAGCGCGCGCTCGTGCGCGGCGATGTGCTCCATCCCGAGCGCGTCGAGGTAGTCGCAGGCGGCGGCGAGGCCGACGGCCTGGGAGATCGGCGGGGTGCCGGCCTCGAAGCGGGCGGGCGGCTCGGCGTAGGTCGAGCGCTCCATGTGGACGGTCTCGATCATCGAACCGCCGGTGAGGAAGGGCGGCAGCTGCGCGAGCAGCTCGTAGCGGCCCCAGAGCACACCGATGCCGGTGGGGCCGAGCATCTTGTGCCCGGACAGGGCCACGAAGTCGGCGCCGAGGGCGGCGAGGTCGAAGGGCATGTGCGGGGCGGACTGGGCGGCGTCGATCACGGTCAGCGCGCCGACGGCGCGGGCGGCCTCGATCAGGCGGCCGACGGGGTTGATCGTGCCCAGCACGTTGGACTGGTGGGTGACGGCAAGGACTTTCGTGCGCTCGGTGAGCAGCGAGTACAGGTCCGTGAGGTCCAGGGTGAAGTCGTCCGCGACGGGGATCCAGCGCAGCGTCGCGCCGGTGCGGCGGGCGAGCTCCTGCCACGGCACCAGGTTCGCGTGGTGCTCCATCTCGGTCACGAGGATCTCGTCTCCCTCGCGCACCCGCAGGTGCTCGGGGGTCGACTCGTCCCCGTTGCCGAGGGAGTAGGCCACGAGGTTCAGCGCCTCGGTGGCGTTCTTGGTGAACACGAGCTCGTCCGGCGAGGGGGCGCCGAGGAAGGCGGCGACGCGCTCGCGGGAGGACTCGTAGGCGTCGGTCGCGGCGCCGGCCATGCGGTGGGCGCCGCGCTTCACGGCCGCGTGGTCGCGCATCAGGTAGGCGACCTCGGCGTCGATGACCTGGCGGGGCCGCTGCGAGGTGGCACCGCCGTCGAGGTAGATCATCGGGGTGTCCGGATCCAGCATGCGGGTGAGGATCGGGAAGTCCGCCCGGATCGCTTCGACGTCGAACGGTCTGGTCGCTGCGCTCACCTGCGGGGGCCTCCTGGGATCGATGGCGGTCCGGCCAGTATAGGAACGCCCCGGTCCGGCAGCGCCGGGGGTGAGACCCAGGGCACGGCGGGGTCGGCGCAGTGCCGCGGCGGCTCAGAGTGCTGTCGGCGATGTGCCGACGAGCCGGTCGCTGTCGCGCCACAGCCTCAGCGCGGCCTCGTCGTCCCGGGCGAGGACGGAGGGCGCCGCCCACGCGGCCCTCCCCCGACGCAGCGCGACATAGGAGCGGTCGCCGCCACCGTCGGGCGGGCGACCGGGTGGACGAGCACCGAGCGCGAGACCGGCGAGCACCCGCCCGGCGTCCTCCCGGGAGTTCATCGTCGACGGTCCGATCCTGCGCAGGAGCTCGCCGAGCACCCCGGTCCCCATGAGCGCCCAGGCGATCCGTCGCGGCAGCGGCAGCGCACCGGCGAGGCCCGTGCCGAATACCTGCCCGGGGTCGAAGGCGAGGGCGCGCAGCTCCTCCGACGGGGCAGGCGAGCCCGCCCCGAGCGCGAGGGCGCGCACGGTGAGGACCGCGCACAGCTTCGAGGCGGTGTAGGCCTGCTGCCCGGCCCGGTGGGGACGCCGCTCGAGCCCCGGGTCGAACTCGGGGTGCGCGAGCAGCGCGGCCTCGGCGTGCCGGGGCGGGACGAGCTCCGCGCCGAGCGCGGGGTCATGGGTGCCGCTGGAGGTCAGGACGACGACCCCGCCCGGGGCGAGGGAGGGCTGCAGCAGTCGCAGGAGCAGGAAGTGGGCGAGGTGGTTGACGGCGAAGGTCGTCTCGAAACCGTCGGCCGACCGCCCCTGCGCATCGGGGCGGATGATCCCGGCGTTCAGCACCAGCGCGTCCAACCGTGCGCCCCCGAGGAACTCCAGCGCCTGCGCCGCGAAGACGCGCACCGAGTCCAGGGAGGCGAGGTCGAGCCGTGCCGTCGCGGTGGCCCGGTCCTAGGCTCCGGATCCTGGGCGGCGCGTGCCCCGGAGCAGCCGGACCCGCGGGCGGACGGCCAGGCGGGCGGCGGCGACGGCGCCGAAGCCGTCCGTGCCGCCGGTCATTACGATGGTGCGGGGGTGCTCTGAACCGTGCGTGCTCATCGTCGGCCCTCTCCTGGGCGCTGTGCTCCGCGCAGTGCGCAGCGGACCGCTCCTCCAGTACACACCCCGGCGAGGGCGGGGTCCAGGTCCCGGACGCACTCGAGCAGGTTCGGCCCCCTGCCCTTCCAGCGGTCCCCCACCCGTCCCGACATTCCTCAGCGTCGAGATGCTCGTCGTGAGACCCTGTCCACGCTCCGTCCCCCGCGCTCAGGAGGTGCCGTCATCGACACTCTGATCCTCGCCGCACTCTTCGTGGCCATCCTCGTCTCCGTCATCGTCATGATCGGGCGGATGCTCGTGCGCCGGCGCGAGGAGCGCGAGCGCTGGGAGCGCGAGGGCCGCCCCGAGCCCGCCGAGCGCACCCCCGAGCAGCAGGCGCAGGACCGCAAGACCGCGATCACCTGGGGCTGCCTGATCGTCGCGATCCCCGTGCTGCTGGTGCTCGCGTACGTCGCCACCCGCTGAGAGCCCGTCGGCCGCAGAGCCCGTCGGCCGCAGGGCCCGCGGGCCGAGCGCCGCAGGACCACCGCGCCGCACCACGAGAGAGCCCCTCGCCCGCACCGGAGTGCGGACGAGGGGCTCGCGTGCGGGTGGGTCGTGAGGGGCTCGAACCCCCGACCTTCTGGGTGTAAACCAGACGCTCTGACCAGCTGAGCTAACGACCCGGACCGGGGCGCGCCCCGGCGGCGATCACTCGCCCGCGCCGCCCCCGGGAAGGGGCGACGGGTGAGGGGTCAGTTGGTGCGGCTGGCGAGGCGGGTCCCGGTCCAGTCCGGCGCCAGGCTCACCGAGCTCATGACGCGCAGACCCGCGATGCCAGCGCTCTCCTGCACCTCGGCGGGCATGACGTGACCGTCGCGTCCTGCCTTGGGGGTGAGAACCCACACGGGCGCGCCGGACTCGATGTTGCTCAGGGTGTCGACCAGGGCATCGGTGAGGTCACCGTCGCCCTCGCGCCACCACAGCACGACGGCGTCGACGATCTCCTGGGTGTCCTCGTCCTCCAGCTCACCGCCGATGAGGTCCTCGATCGCATCGCGAAGGTCGAGATCGACGTCGTCGTCGTAGCCGAACTCCTGCACGATCTGTCCCGAGCTGAGGTTCATCGCCTCGGCAAGGGCGCTGGACGAAGGGGCATCGGACGACGGTGACAAGAAAGGACTCCTCACGAGCGGGTTCAGTACATGTGCAGCGACGGCTCGGAACCCCGCAGGGCCCTGTTCGCAGGTGCTGCGCGCGCCGATTCTATGCCACGGGACACCCCGGTGCATGCGCGCTGCTCGCGGACCGGGCCGGACCCGGGCCGGGCAGGACCCGTGCCGTGCGGCGCGCAGGCACGGCCCGGCCCGAGGTGGCGGTCGTCTCACGCTGTGAAGGTCGTGTGGAGGTCCTCCACGGGCTCGGCGACGGTACGCTGGTCGGAACCGAGGCCGCAGGAGCCGAGCCCCGTGGTGCCGTGTGCGCCCATGGGTGCTCCTCCGCTCCTGGGCCGGTCCATTCGCCTCCGGTAGAGAGAAGGACAGTGTGACTTCGCACGAGACCCCTCGTCCCATCGGCATCAACCTGCCGAGCCATGCCCAGGACCCCGATCCGGAGGAGACCCGGGAGTGGCTGGAGTCGTTCGACGGTCTCGTCGAGCACCGCGGCAAGGAGCGCGCCTCCGAGGTCGTCCAGAGCCTCATCCAGCACGCCCGCGACGAGGACCTGCACCTGCCGGACTCGCTGACCACGGACTACATCAACACCATCCCGGTGGACGAGCAGCCCGAGTACCCCGGTGACGCGGAGCTCGAGAAGGAGCTGCGCAACATCAACCGCTGGAACGCGGCGATGGTCGTCCATCGCGCCCAGCGCCCCGGCGTGTCCGTCGGCGGCCACCTCTCCAGCTACGCGTCGATCGCGACGATGTACGAGGTCGGCTTCAACCACTTCTTCCGCGGCCGCAACCACCCCGGCGGCGGCGACCACGTGTTCTTCCAGGGCCACGCCTCCCCCGGCATCTACGCCCGCGCCTACATGATGGGCCGCCTCACCGAGCAGGACCTCGACGGCTTCCGCCAGGAGGTCTCCTCCGAGCACGGCATGCCCTCCTACCCGCACCCGCGGGCCATGAAGAACTTCTGGGAGTTCCCCACCGTCTCCATGGGCATCGGCCCGGTCAACGCGATCGAGCAGGCGTCCTTCGACCGCTACCTGCAGAACCGCGGCCTGAAGGACACCTCCGAGCAGCACACCTGGGCGTTCCTGGGCGACGGCGAGATGGACGAGGTCGAGTCCCGCGGCGCGCTGCACATCGCCGCGAAGGAGCACCTGGACAACCTCACCTTCGTCGTCAACTGCAACCTGCAGCGCCTGGACGGCCCCGTCCGCGGCAACGGCAAGATCATCCAGGAGCTGGAGAGCCAGTTCCGCGGCGCCGGCTGGAACGTCATCAAGGTGATCTGGGGCTCCGGCTGGGACCCGCTGCTGGAGAACTCCACCGACGGCGCGCTCATCGACCTGATGAACGGCACCCCGGACGGCGACTTCCAGACCTACCGCGCCGAGTCCGGCGGGTTCATCCGCGACAACTTCTTCGGCCGCGACCCGCGCACCAAGGCCCTGGTCGAGGACCTCTCGGACGATGACATCTGGTGGAAGCTCAACCGCGGCGGTCACGACGCCAAGAAGATCTACGCCGCCTTCCAGCAGGCCATGACCCTGAAGAACGGCAAGCCGACCGTCATCCTCGCCCACACCATCAAGGGCTACCGCCTGGGCAAGAACTTCGCGGGCCGCAACGCGACCCACCAGATGAAGAAGTTCACCCTCGAGGACCTCAAGGCCCTGCGCGACACCCTGCGCATCCCGGTCAGCGACGAGCAGCTCGAGGCCGGCAGCGTCTACGACGCCCCGTTCTACCTGCCCGACGCCGACGCGCCGGTCATGAAGTACCTCAAGCAGCGTCGCAGCGATCTGGGCGGCCCGGTCCCCTCGCGCCGCACCGAGCACAAGCCGATCGAGCTGCCCGGCGACAAGGCCTACGAGGTCGCGCGCCGCGGCTCCGGCAAGCAGGAGATCGCCACCACCATGGCGCTCGTGCGCCTGCTGAAGGACCTCATGCGCGACAAGGAGTCCGGCAAGCGCTGGGTCCCGATCGTGCCCGACGAGGCCCGCACCTTCGGCATGGACTCGCTGTTCCCGACCGCGAAGATCTACAACCCCGACGGTCAGAACTACCTCTCGGTGGACCGCGACCTGCTGCTGGCCTACAAGGAGTCCACCTCCGGCCAGATCAAGCACATGGGCATCAACGAGATCTCGTCCACTTCGGCGTTCACCGCGGCGGGCACCTCGTACGCCACGCACGACTACCCGATGATCCCGTTCTACATCTTCTACTCGATGTTCGGGTTCCAGCGCACCGGCGACTTCTTCTGGGCCGCCGGCGACCAGATGGCCAAGGGCTTCGTCATCGGCGCGACCGCCGGAAAGACCACCCTCGCCGGTGAGGGCCTGCAGCACATGGACGGCCACTCGCCGATCATCGCGGCCACCAACCCCGGCACCGTCATCTACGACCCGGCCTACGGGTACGAGATCGGGCACATCATCCGTGACGGCCTCCAGCGCATGTACGGCGAGGACGACCGCCTCCAGGAGGTCTTCTACTACCTCACCGTTTACAACGAGCCGATCGTGCATCCGGCCGAGCCGGAGGACCTGGACGTCGAGGGCCTGATCAAGGGCATGTACCAGCTCGAGGGCGCGCCCGAGGGCGACGGCCCCGTCGCGCAGCTGCTCGCCTCCGGCGTGGGCGTCCCGTGGGCCAAGCACGCCCGCGAGATCCTCGCCGAGGACTGGGGCGTGCGCGCGAGCGTGTGGTCGGTGACCTCGTGGACGGAGATGCGCAAGGACGCCCTGGAGGCGGAGAAGCACAACCTCCTGAACCCCGAGGACCCGCGCACCCCGTGGATCTCCCAGCGCCTGGAAGGCGTGGAGGGTCCGTTCGTGGCGACCTCCGACTACGACTTCGCGGTCCCCGACATGATCCGTCAGTGGATCCCGGGCGACTACGGCGTGCTCGGCGCCGACGGCTGGGGCTTCTCGGACACCCGCCCCGCCGCCCGCCGCCACCTGAAGATCGACGCGCACTCGATGGTCGTCAAGACCCTCCAGCTGCTCGCCAAGCAGGGCAAGGTCGACCCGTCCGTGGTCCGTCAGGCCATCGACAAGTACGACCTCACCAACGTGAATGCCGGCCAGTCCGGCTCCTTCGGCGGCGAGTCCTGATCCACCGGTCGGGCCGGCCATCCCCCACGGGGTGGCCGGCCCGACCGTTATCCTGCGGCGGGCGGCACCCGCCTCTCCCCACCCGTTCGACCCCCTTGGAGGTACCCGTGCTCGCGATCGTCTGTCCCGGACAAGGGGCGCAGAAGCCCGGCTTCCTGACCCCGTGGCGTGAGCTCGACGGCGTCGACCAGACCCTCGCCTCCCTCTCCGAGGCCGCCGGCGTCGACCTGCTGCGCCACGGCACCGAGTCCGACGCGGACACGATCCGCGACACCGCCGTCGCCCAGCCGCTGCTGGTCGCCGCCGGGATCCTCGCCGCCGCGCAGCTGCGCGCCGAGGACGGCCTGCCCGCGGCCGACGTGATCGCCGGGCACAGCGTCGGCGAGGTCACCGCCGCGGCGCTGACGGGCGTGCTCTCGAACGAGGACGCGCTGCGCCTGGTCGCCGTGCGCTCGCGCGCCATGGCCGAGGCCGCCGCGGCCGAGCCCACCTCGATGGCCGCCGTCGTCGGCGGGACCCGCGAGGAGGTGCTCGCCAAGATCGCCGAGCACGGCCTGCACCCGGCCAACATCAACTCCGCCGTGCAGGTCGTCGCCGCCGGCGCCGCCGAGAAGATCGCCGCCCTCGGCGAGGACGCGCCCGCGAAGGCGCGCGTGATCCCGCTGCAGGTCGCCGGGGCCTTCCACACCCCGTACATGGCCTCCGCCCGCGAGGAGCTCGCCCGCTTCGCGCCGAGCCTCTCCCCCGCCGACCCCTCCGTGCCGCTGGTCTCCAACGCGGGCGGCGAGGTCGTCACCTCCGGTGCCGCGTACCTCGACTCGATCGTCACCCAGGTCGCCTCCCCGGTGGACTGGGAGGCGTGCATGGCGACCTTCCGCGACCGCGGCGTGACCGCCCTCATCGAGGTCGCCCCGGCCGGGACCCTCACGGGCCTGGCCAAGCGCGAGCTCAAGGGCATCGCGTTGGCGAACCTCAACACCCCCGACGACCTCGAGGCTGCCCGCGCGCTGGTGCGCGAGCACGCCGGGGCCACCCCCTCGGACCAGGAGAACTGATCATGGCCGTCACCCTCAGCGCCCAGCCCACCGTCCCCGGCTCGCAGGTCCTCGCCTATGGCGCGGCCCGCGGCGACCTCGTCGTCCCCAACGACGACATCATCGAGCCGATCAACTCCTCGGACGAGTGGATCCGCCAGCGCACCGGCATCATCACCCGGACCCGCGCGAGCGAGGACGTGGGCGTCAAGGACCTCTCGCTCACCGCGGCGAAGGAGGCCATCGAGCGCTCCGGCATCGACCTGGAGACCCTTGACGCGATCATCGTCTCGACGATCTCGTTCCCCTACCCCACCCCGTCGCTCGCGACGCTGCTGGCCGGGGAGCTGGGCCGCCCGGACGTCATCGCCTACGACATCTCGGCCGCGTGCGCCGGCTTCGCCTACGGCATCGGCCAGGCAGACTCGCTGATCCGCTCCGGGGCCGCCCGCCATGTGCTGGTCATCGGCGCGGAGAAGCTCTCCGACTTCATCTCCCCCACCGACCGCTCGATCTCGTTCCTGCTCGGCGACGGCGCGGGCGGCGCGGTCGTCGGCCCGAGCGACACCCCGAAGATCGGGCCGACGGTCTGGGGCAGCGACGGCGACAACTGGAACACCATCCGCATGACCGGCTCGTCGATCGACTTCCGCGACGGCAAGGTGGAGTGGCCCACCCTCGAGCAGGACGGCCGCACCGTGTTCCGCTGGGCCGTGTGGCACACCGCCGAGAAGATCCGCGAGATGCTCGACAAGTCGGGACTGACCATCGACGACGTCGACGTGTTCGTGCCTCACCAGGCCAACATGCGCATCATCGACGAGCTCGCCAAGCAGCTGAAGCTGCCCGAGGACGTGGTGATCGGCCGCGACATCGCCGAGACCGGCAACACCTCGGCCGCCTCCATCCCGCTGGCGACGCATCGCCTGCTCGAAGAGGGCCAGGCCAAGAGCGGCGACGTGCTGGTCCAGTTCGGCTTCGGCGCCGGCCTCGCCTACGCGGGCCAGGTCCTGATCCTGCCCTGAGAATCCACCCCGCTGCACCGCGGCGCCGCGGCACCGCGCCACGGCTGCGGGGTGCGGTCACCCATCACCGCACCGTGACCCGCGCTGTCACCCCTGTCACGACCGACGAGTAACATCACCCGGCCTCCCGGCTTCCCCGCACCCGCGCAGGTAGTCTTACCCCGCCCCACATTTCGATCATTCCTAAGGAGCACCCATGGCACACACCGAGAACGAGATCCTCGAGGGCCTCGCCGAGATCGTCAACGAGGAGACCGGTGTCGCCACCGAGGACGTCAAGCTGGAGAAGTCCTTCACCGACGACCTCGACATCGACTCCATCTCCATGATGACCATCGTCGTGAACGCCGAGGAGAAGTTCGACGTGCGCATCCCCGACGAAGAGGTCAAGAACCTCGCCACCGTCGGCGACGCCGTCAAGTTCATCGCGGGCGCCCAGAGCTGACCCCGCCCGACGCCCGGGACGATCCGCGTCCCGGGCGTCGCCGTTTCCTCGCCCCATCGGCGTGCCGACGTCCCCTCGACCTGCCCAGGAGATCTTCATGACCGCTTCCCGCTCCCGCGTCGCCGTGACCGGACTCGGCACCGTCAACCCGCTGGGCGGGGACGTCGCCTCCACCTGGAAGGCCGCCCTGGCCGGCACCTCCAGCGCCCGCACCATGGACAACGACTGGTCCGAGCGCTACGGCCTCTCCGTGAACTTCGCCTGCCAGCTCGTCCCCGGCGCGCTCGACTCCCTCACCCGCCCCGAGGCCAAGAAGCTCGACCCCTCGGGCCAGTACGCGATGGTCGCCGCCCGTGAGGCGTGGGCCGACGCGGGCACCCCCGAGGTCGACGGCGATCGCCTCGGCGTCGTGGTCGGCTCCGGCATCGGCGGCCTGTGGACCACCCTGGACCAGTGGGACGTGGTGCGCGAGCGCGGGGCCCGCCGCATCAACCCCTTCACCGTGCCGATGCTCATGGCGAACTCGTCGGCCGCGAACATCTCCATGGAGCTCGGCGCCCGCGCCGGCGCGCACACGCCCGTCTCGGCCTGCGCCTCCGGCTCCGAGGCCGTGGCACTGGGTCTCACGATGATCCGCGACGGCCGCGCCGACGTGGTCCTCGTCGGCGGCACCGAGGCGTCCATCCATCCGATGACCCTCGCCGGCTTCGCGAACATCCGCGCGCTCTCGACGCGCGTGGACGATCCCGAGCACGCGTCCCGCCCCTACGACGTGGACCGCGACGGCTTCGTCCTCGGCGAGGGCGCGGCGATCCTGGTGCTGGAGAGCGAGGAGCACGCCGCGGCGCGAGGCGCCCGCGTGTACGGCTATGTCGCCGGTCGCGGCATGGCGTCCGATGCCCACCACATCTCGGCCCCGTCGGCCGACGGACAGGCCAGCGCGGTGCGCGAGGCGGTCGAGGACTCCGGTGTCGCCGCCGAGGACATCAAGCACCTCAACGCCCACGGCACCTCCACGCCGCTGGGCGACATCGGCGAGCTGCGCGCGGTCTCCGACGCTCTGAACGGGGTCACCGACCAGATCGTGGTCACCTCCACCAAGTCCATGACCGGGCACCTGCTCGGCGGTGCCGGCGCACTGGAGACCGTGTTCTCGGTCCTCGCCGCGCACCACCGCATCGCCCCGCCGACGATCAACATCGAGAACCTCGACCCCGACACCCCGATGCAGATCGCGCAGAACGCCCCGGCCGCGCTGCCCGACGGCGACATCGCCGTGCTGAACAACGCCTTCGGCTTCGGCGGCCACGACATCGCGCTGGTGGTCACCTCGGCCTGAGCCGCGCGGTCTGCACAACCCGCCGCACACGCGAACGGCGCCGGCCCCTGAGGGGGCCGGCGCCGTTCCGTGTGCGCTGGGACGGTGTGCTCGGAAGGACGTGCGGGGCGGGCCGTCAGCTGACGCGGTGCAGCCAGCGCATGGGCACGCCCTCGCCGGCGTGGCGGTAGATCTCCAGCTCCTCGTCCCAGGGCTCGCCGAGGGCGATGCCGAGCTCGCGGGTGAGGGCGCGGGCGTCGTTGCCGGCGCGCTCCATGCAGCCGCGCACATGGTCCTCGGTGAGGACGATGTTGCCGGCGTGGTCGGTCGCGGCGTGGTGGATGCCGAGGTCGGGGGTGCAGCTCCAGCGGGCGCCGTCCACGGCGGCGGTCGCCTCCTGGGTCACCTCGAAGCGCACCTCGTGCATGCCGCGCAGGGCGCTGACGAGCCGGGCACCGGTGTCCTCGCGGCCGCGCCAGGTCATCTCGGCGCGCTGGAGCCCGCGCTGCGCCGGCTGGTCCTCCCAGCGGATCCGCGCGGGTGCGCCGAGGACTCCGCTGGCGGCCCAGTCGATGTGAGGCGTGAGGGCGCGCGGGGCGGAGTGGATGTACAGAACGCCCTGGGTCATCTCGTTCCTTCCGGTGTCCGATGCGTCTTCCCCAACGATCGGAACTGCGGAGGTGTGCGATGACAGAGGGTGGCTGTCAGGGGCCGAGCTTAGAGGGTCTCCCTGATCTGGCGCAATGCCCGCTTCTTCACGGAGCGTTCGAGGCCGTCGATGTAGAGCTCGCCGTCGAGGTGGCCGACCTCGTGCTGGATGAGGCGGGCGATGATCCCCTCGCCGGCCAGCTCGATCTCCTCGCCCTCGAGGTTCTGGCCCACGCAGCGGGCGTAGGCGGAGCGGGTGCGTGGAAAGAACAGCCCCGGCACGGAGAGGCAGCCCTCGTCATCGTGCTGGAGCTCCTCGGAGAGCTCGACGATGGTGGGGTTCAGGATGTAACCGAGCTCCCCGGTCTCGACGATGTGCCAGGAGAAGGCGCGCAGGCTCACGCCGATCTGGTTCGCGGCCACGCCCGCACGGCCCTCGTCGTCCACGGTGTCCAGGAGGTCCTGGACCAGGGAGCGGGTGCCGTCGGTGATGGTGCCGACGGGGTCGCAGGGGGTGCGCAGCACCGGGTCGCCGACCACGCGGATGGGACGGATGGTCATGAGCGGGGGTCCTCCTGGGCGATGTCGGCGGACGGCGCGGCGGCGGTGGGCTCGGCGGCAGGTTCCGCGCCGAGGATGCGGTGGGTGACCTCCACGCCGGCGACGACGCTGCGCTCGACGGTACAGCCCACCTCGACGGCGCGGGAGAACACCTTCACGACGGTCGCGATCTCCTTCTCGGTGAGTCCCTCGAGCGGGAGCTGCGCCTCCTCGGCGATCGTGAAGTAGCGGTTGGCGGCCTCGTCGGAGGTGCCGTGCGCCCACAGGCGGGCGTCGTAGTCCTCGCCGAGGCGGCGGGAGAGGTTCGTGTCGCTGCTCATACCGGCGCAGCCGATGAGCGCGATCTTCAGCAGCTCGCCGGGGTTGATCTCGCCCTCGCCATAGCCGATCGGTATCTCGACGCCGCGCTGGTTGCGGCCCATGAGGGTGCGGTGACCGGTGCGGTCGGCCCACACGCTGCCGGGGCCGAAGTTCTCCGGGAGCGGGAAGCGGTCGTCGGGCAGGGAGGGCATCGTCGGACTCCTTCGAGGGACCGGGGACAGGTGTGCGCAACGAGAACAGCCCCGGACGAATCCGGGGCTGTCTCCTGTGCTGGGCTCCCGCAGTTGGACTTGAACCAACAACCCTTCGATTAACAGTCGAATGCTCTGCCGATTGAGCTATGCGGGATCGACCTGGACGACTGTAGCAGGATCTGGGCAGGGTTCGCACCTCGAAAGGGAGCTGACCGGGGGTTCTATGACGAAGGTAACGCTCACGGCGGGGCCGGGGCACCTCGGGGCCGTTGCGGCATCGGCCGACGGGAGCGTCGAGCAGGCGCGCCCGGTCCACATGCGTGCATCGACCCAGGTCGCAGTGCACTGCGTGGTAGATTCGTGCGGCCCCTGTGGGCACGGCCCAGTAGCTCAGCCGGTTAGAGCAGCGGACTCATAATCCGTCGGTCGCGGGTTCAAGCCCCGCCTGGGCTACCAGTTCAGAGCGATATTCCAGCCCTAGGCGGCATCGCCGGTACGCACTGGGTACGCAGCAGCATCAATCGACGCGCCGAGGTCCCGTAGATCGTCGTCCACCGGCGAGGCCTACACGTCAAGCGCCATCGTTGCACTCTCATGCCCGAGCATCCGCTGTAACGCCTGCACGTTCGGTCAAGTCCCGGGAAGTGGTGTAGCGATCCTTCGCTGATTGGTCAGGCGGCCAGGGCGGTCAGGGTACTGGTGGTGACCCCCTCGGTGTTGGTGTCGGGGACGAGGCTGAGGCGGCACCGGGCGAGGACGTCCAGGCCGAGATGCTGAATCGCCTGTAAGTGTTCGTGGTGGCCGGCCCGGGGCTGGCTGGCAGGGTTGGTGCTGGTAGCCCGGCGCCCGTCGTGACTCCTGAATCGGCTGACCCCTGCGGGGTGTCATTCCCGGGATCTGTCCGGCGGGGGCCGGGTGCCGGCGCCAGCCCTGGCCCACCACGATGGCTTGATCAGAAGCATGTCCACCGCCGGGAGCTCGATCTCGGCGGCGTGGCTCATTACAGGCCCGCCTCGTAGTGACTCTCATCCTGGGCCGACGCCGGCAACGACGTCCCGTCCCAGCGATTCGAGAGGAACATCGTCATGAACAGTCTGCCTGCCACCGTAGGGGACTTCTACCGATACGTCGTCGGAGTCGACACCCACGCCGCAACCCACTCCTACGCGATCATCGAGGCTCCGAACGGCGGCCTCATCGATCAGAATGTCTTCCCGACCAGCCCTGCAGGGCTGCGACGCGCACGAGAATGGATCGCGCGCCGCACCGAGGGAGACCTCGACGGTGTGCTGATCGCCGTGGAAGGAACCGGCTCTTACGGGGCAGTTCTCAGCGACGTGCTGCAGCAGGTCGGCTACCGAGTCGTCGAGGCACCGACCCCGCGTCGTGCACGAGCCCGAAGCAAGACCGACGCCCTCGACGCGCTACTCGCCGCCCGATCGAGTCTCGTCATGCCGTTGACGACGTTGCGAGATCGTCGCACCGGTGACCTGCAGTCGGCGCTCCAAGTCCTCACCGGTGCCCGCGACCAACAGAACGCCGACAGATTGCGGTGCATCAACGCCCTCACCGCACTCGTGAGAACCCACGACCTTGGAATCGATGCACGCCGGGCCTTGACCGGAATGCAGATCGCGACGATCGCGAGCTGGCGTCGCCGAGAAGAGACGCTGGGGACAGCAACCGCCCGCGCCGAAGCGACACGCCTCGCGAAGCAGATCACGACGCTCGAGAGGGACCTCGCCGAGAACCGTGAACGGATCACTCACCTCGTGGAGACCACAGCTCCCGAGCTGCTGGACCTGCCAGGAGTCGGCGCAGTCACCGCAGCCGTGATCTTGACGGTCTGGTCGCACCCCGGCCGAATACGCAACGAGGCCGCATTCGCCATGATCGCAGGAGTCTGCCCGATCCCGGCCTCCTCGGGTAACACCACGAGGCATCGCCTCAACCGCGGTGGAGACCGACGGCTGAACCGCGCGCTGAACACCATCGTGCTCACCAGGATGCGCACCGATCCTGCCACCCGCACCTACATCGAGCGGCGCCAAAGCGAGGGCAAGACATCCAGAGAGATCCGACGCTGCCTCAAGCGCTACATCAGCCGCCAGATCTTCCGATCACTCAAAGTTGCCCACCCCGTCCCGGACGCCGCCGCCGCGGCTTGACACAACATAGAAGCATCCCGGGTTTGTTAGAGGCTCGCAAGTGCCGCGTCGGCGGGTGCCGGTGCGGGGTGGTTGTGATGGTAGATGTCCTCCAGCTCGACGGGCGGGATCATGCCGATCTCGCCGTGAAGTCGCCGGTGATTGAACCAGTCGATGTATTCCGCGGTCGCGATCTCGAGGTCGTCGATGTTCTTCCAGGGCCCGCGGTTGCGGACCAGTTCAGCCTTGAACAGCGAGTTGAAGGCCTCGGCCAGGGCATTGTCATACGAGTCGCCGGTGGAGCCGACCGAGGCGGCCGCGCCGGCCTCAGCAAGACGCTCGGTGTAGCGGATGGCGACGTACTGAACGCCCTTATCGCTGTGGTGCGGGAGCCCGGAGACGGCCTGGCCTGCGTGATCGCGGGTCCAGATGCCCATCTCGAGCGCGTCCAATGCGAGGTCCGTCCGCAGCGACTTCGACAGCTGCCAGCCGACCACGCGGCGGGAGAACACATCGATGACGAACGCGGCATACACCCAGCCGGCGAAGGTGCGGCAGTAGGTGATGTCCGCGACCCACAACTGGTTCGGCGGTGGCGAACAACTGAATCAAGGCAACCTCTATCCGGTGTGCTTGACGATCGAATAGTCGCGTGTGATCCCCGCGGTCATCCGCCCCCACTCGCTGGACGCCACGCGGTCTTGATGACATTCGAAAGCAGCCTCGCTATTGAATCGTTCTTCGACTCGCCAAACAAGTGGGTCGTCGGTCTGCGTAACCTCAAACGATAGGCACCCGGGTTCTAAGCGAGTAAGTGAAACGTGATCATGCAAGAATCGCTTGACAAGATTCGACTCCTCGGTCGTTCGACAAACAAGTCGGCCTGTCAACTGCACTTCGCCCATAGGGTCAGCCTAGCCGGTGTACCCCTCGACGGGGCCCTCCGTATTGGGCTTCCACCCCAACGACGGCGCGACGTACTTCGCGAACGATTCGAGTAGCGATGTACAATAAGCGACACCCAGCTGGTTCGGAGCGGTCGCGGTGAAGTCACGTTCGACGAGGTCAGGACGATTATCGGTGCCGCGACCTGAGATCGTGGTGCGCGGGCCCTTGGCCCGGCTGATCCCTCGCAACCCCGCGCCGCGCATGAGCCGCTCGACCGTGCAACGCGCGATGACGACGCCCTCGCGGCGCAGCTGGGCGTGGACCTTCTTCGCCCCGTAGACGCCGAAGTTCGCCGCATGGACCCGGTGGATCTCGACCAGCGGTTCCTCGTCGCGTAGTGCTCGCTTCGAGGGTGGGCGGGTCTTGAACGCGTAGTACGTGCTCGGCGCGATCTGCGTGCCCGCTGCGGTCAGCGTTCGACAGACCGGCCAGGCGCCGAACTCATGCCTGCACTGGTCGATGTACTCCACGATCAACGCTGTTGGCGGTCGAGCTCCGCCGCGAAAAAAGCCGAGGCTGACCTCAGGATCGGCGGATTCAAGCGGTGGGCGCAAGGAACTCTGCGAGCTTCTCTGATGGTGTCAGATAGCCCAGTGTCTTGCGGGGGCGTCCGTTGAGGCTGTCCTGGATCGCGTCCAACTTCTCGCGGCTGACGACGCTCAGGTCGGTGCCTTTGGGCAGGTACTGGCGCAGCAGGCCGTTGGTGTTCTCGTTGCTCCCCCGCTGCCAGGGCGAGTGGGGATCGCAGAAGTAGATCGGGATTCCTGTGGCGATGGTGAACGCGGCGTGCTTGGACATCTCCGCGCCTTGGTCCCAGGTGATCGTTCGGATCAACGAGGGCGGCAGCTTGCTGATTGCGGCGCGCATCGCGGCCTCGACCTGCTCGGCGCTCTTGCCGTCGGGCAGGTGCAGCAGCAGTGTCATTCGCGTCGAGCGCTCAACGAGCGTGCCGACGGCGCTGCGGCTGCCCTCGCCGAGGATGAGATCACCTTCCCAGTGGCCTGGCACGGCGCGGTCGTCGGCTTCTGCGGGGCGTTCGCTGAGCATGACCATGCCGGGGATGCGGCCGCGACCGTCCGTGGTTCGGCGGGGCTTGCGGGCCGCTCTTCCGGACCGCAGGCACCGCGCCAGCTCACGGCGCAGTTCGCCTCGGCCCTGCACGAACAGCGACTGGTAGATCGTCTCGTGGCTCACGCGCATCTCCGGGTCGTCGGCGTGATCCAACCGTAGGCGCGCCGCGATCTCCTCAGGTGACCACAGTTGCTCCAGCCGGCTGGCGACCTCCTCGAGCAGCCGGCCCGACGCAAGCTTGAACGGCTTCGGTCGACGCGCCTGCTCGCGGGCACGTTCATGACCACGCCACGCCGAGTAGCCGCAGCGACCCCCGCCGCGCTACACCTCACGGCTGACGGTCGACACCGCACGCCCCAGCTGCTCGGCGATCGCGGTGAAGGTATCGCCACGATTGATCCCCAGCAGGATCTGCTCGCGCTCGTGGATCGTCAGACAGCCCTGCCGTGGCTCCCAGCCGAACGGCCTGGCGTCAAGGTGCCTGCCGGTGCGGGCCATGATGCCGACCATCGGCGCGCTGCAGCCGATCTCTTTCGCGATGTCGACCAGCCGCCAGCCCTTCCCGTGCAGCCTGAGCCCGAGCTGCTTCTGCTCCCGGCTGAGATGACCGTGCCTGCCCTGCATCCGGATCCTCCTGTGATCAGTGACTGCCTCATCTCACAGGACTCGTTGCACTGACCGCTTGAATCCGCCATCGAGTTCTCCCTGCGCAGCTCACGCACTTCCTTCTCCAGCTCGACCAGGCGCTGGGACTCGCTGGTCGTGGTCCCGGGACGGTGCCCCTCGTCAACCTCGGCCTGCACGACCCAGTTCCTCAGAGTCTCAGGATTGATCCCGAGCTGCTCGCCCACACGGCGAAACGTTCCCGACCTCGTCGATGGATCGCGCCGTGACTGAACTGCCATCCTCGTGGCTCTCTCCCGAAGCTCGTCGGGGTACTTCCTCGGTGCTGCCATGCTCCTCATCCTCCCGTGGATTCAGAGCCTCCACCACACCCGGGATGCTTCTATGTTGTGTCAAGCCGCGGCGGCGGCGTCCGGGACGGGGTGGGCAACTGTGAGTGATCGGAAGATCTGGCGGCTGATGTAGCGCTTGAGGCAGCGTCGGATCTCTCTGGATGTCTTGCCCTCGCTTTGGCGCCGCTCGATGTAGGTGCGGGTGGCAGGATCGGTGCGCATCCTGGTGAGCACGATGGTGTTCAGCGCGCGGTTCAGCCGTCGGTCTCCACCGCGGTTGAGGCGATGCCTCGTGGTGTTACCCGAGGAGGCCGGGATCGGGCAGACTCCTGCGATCATGGCGAATGCGGCCTCGTTGCGTATTCGGCCGGGGTGCGACCAGACCGTCAAGATCACGGCTGCGGTGACTGCGCCGACTCCTGGCAGGTCCAGCAGCTCGGGAGCTGTGGTCTCCACGAGGTGAGTGATCCGTTCACGGTTCTCGGCGAGGTCCCTCTCGAGCGTCGTGATCTGCTTCGCGAGGCGTGTCGCTTCGGCGCGGGCGGTTGCTGTCCCCAGCGTCTCTTCTCGGCGACGCCAGCTCGCGATCGTCGCGATCTGCATTCCGGTCAAGGCCCGGCGTGCATCGATTCCAAGGTCGTGGGTTCTCACGAGTGCGGTGAGGGCGTTGATGCACCGCAATCTGTCGGCGTTCTGTTGGTCGCGGGCACCGGTGAGGACTTGGAGCGCCGACTGCAGGTCACCGGTGCGACGATCTCGCAACGTCGTCAACGGCATGACGAGACTCGATCGGGCGGCGAGTAGCGCGTCGAGGGCGTCGGTCTTGCTTCGGGCTCGTGCACGACGCGGGGTCGGTGCCTCGACGACTCGGTAGCCGACCTGCTGCAGCACGTCGCTGAGAACTGCCCCGTAAGAGCCGGTTCCTTCCACGGCGATCAGCACACCGTCGAGGTCTCCCTCGGTGCGGCGCGCGATCCATTCTCGTGCGCGTCGCAGCCCTGCAGGGCTGGTCGGGAAGACATTCTGATCGATGAGGCCGCCGCTCGGAGCCTCGATGATCGCGTAGGAGTGGGTTGCGGCGTGGGTGTCGACTCCGACGACGTATCGGTAGAAGTCCCCTACGGTGGCAGGCAGACTGTTCATGACGATGTTCCTCTCGAATCGCTGGGACGGGACGTCGTTGCCGGCGTCGGCCCAGGATGAGAGTCACTACGAGGCGGGCCTGTAATGAGCCACGCCGCCGAGATCGAGCTCCCGGCGGTGGACATGCTTCTGATCAAGCCATCGTGGTGGGCCAGGGCTGGCGCCGGCACCCGGCCCCCGCCGGACAGATCCCGGGAATGACACCCCGCAGGGGTCAGCCGATTCAGGAGTCACGACGGGCGCCGGGCTACCAGCACCAACCCTGCCAGCCAGCCCCGGGCCGGCCACCACGAACACTTACAGGCGATTCAGTGGTCACGCTTGCTGAGTGCGCCCGCAGCTACTTACCTGATGAAGTAGAACTAGACTTATTGATTTCACTGGACAACCAAGTTCGGGGCAATGCGACCTAGACTCGCTCTCGTGACGAGCGGCGCCGAGCCCGAACGGCTCACCGACGAGGAGCGCGCGCAGTGGTTCGCGTTCGCCCATGTCCTGACCCTGCTCCCCGGGGTCCTCGAGACCCAGATGCAGCGCGACGGCGGCATCGGGCACTTCGACTACCTGGTCATGTCCTGGCTCTCGACGGCACCGGAGCGCACGCTGCGGATGAGCGAGCTCGCGAGCAGCGTCTGCGGCACGCTGTCCCGCCTGTCGAATGCGGCCACGCGCCTCGAGCGGCAGGGATGGCTCACCCGCCGGCCCAATCCCGAGGACGGACGAACCACGCTGGTCACACTGACCGATGCTGGGAGGCAGAAGGTCGAGTCGGTTGCGCCGGCGCACGAGACAGAGCTGCGCCGCCTGTTCTTCGAGCCCCTCACCGCCGCGCAGAGCCGGCAGCTGGCCACGGCGTGCCGGCGGATACTCGCCGTCGCGCAGGATTCCTGAGGAGCGGGGCTCTCAGGTCCTCCCCGGTCTCGACTCACCCCCGCACCAGCAGGTGCGCCAATCCCTCCCCCAGTTCCGCATGCGCGGAAACGAACCCGCTCGCGGCGAGGTGCGCGTCGGAGACGTGCTGGTCGGTGCGGACGAGTTCGTCGGCCCCCGCCCGGCCGAGCAAGAGGCGCGGGCCGAACTCGGGCACGGGCACGAACGAGGGCCGGTGCATCACCCCGCCGAGGGTGCGGGCGAACTCCCCGGCGGTGACGGGGTGCGGGGCGACGCCGTTGACGGGACCCTCGAGGTCCGCCGAGAGCACGGCGTGGGCGAAGGCGCGGGTGATGTCGTCCAGGGTGATCCAGGAGAGCTTCGCCCGCTTCGCGGTGAGGCGTCCGCCCACGCCCGCGAAGAAGAGCGGCAGCTGGGGCAGCAGGGAGCCGCCGGCGTCAGAGAGGACCATGCCGGTGCGCACGGCGACGACCCGCTTCCCGGCATCACGGGCGGCATGGGTGGAGCCCTCCCAGTCCCGCACGAGGTCTGCGAGGAAGCCGTCCCCGCCGGGGTCGTCCTCGGTGAGCACCTCCCCGGGGCGGCGCGGCCCGTACAGCCCGATAGCGGAGGCCTGCACGAGCGCGGTCGGTCCGTCCTCGAGCTGGGCGAGGGTGCGTGAGATCAGCGTGGTGCCGCCGATGCGAGAGGAGCGGATATCGCGCCGGGCGGCGGAGGTCCAGCGGGTGGCGATCGAACGCCCGGCGAGGTTCACGACCACGTCGGCGTCCTCGATGTCCGCGGGATCGAGCTGCCCGGTCTGCGGATCCCAAGTGACCTCGCCGGTCCCCACCCGGTCCTCCCGCACCATGCGGCGCACGGTGTGGCCGCCGCTCTCGAGCAGCGCGGCGAGCTGGGTGCCGATGAGGCCGGAGGACCCGGTGATGACGACGGTCAGGCGCGGCACGTGCGCCCAGCGGGCGTGGAAGGCGAGGTCGTCGCGCAGCTGCCGGGCGCGGAAGGCGAACTGCGCCTGCACCGCCCGCTCCACCCGCGGGGCGAGGTGGTCGAGGTGGCGCGGGAGCTCGAGGTCGATGACGTCCCGCAGCAGCGTGCCGCCGCGGGCGTCGTCGAGGATCCCGTGCTCGTGCCGCCAGCTGCGCCAGGGCCCGCGGACCTGCTGATCGACGAAGCCACCGCCGGGCACGCGCTCCACGTGCCTCAGGACCCAGTGGGGACGGATGAGCATGGGTAGCACGGGCGGGCCCACGCGCACGCCCACCACGCGTCCGGGGCGGATCCCTCCCTCGCCTGGCGCGTCGGGAGTGGCCAGTCCCGGAGGGGTCAGGCGCACCAGGGCGCCAGGGCGTTCGTGCCAGGCGAGGACCTCCGCCTGCGGAGCGTCCAGTCGGTGCTCGATCTCGATCCTCACGCTGCCGCCTTTCCCCGGGACCACGGTGGTCGGGCCGCCGTGAAGCGCCCACGCTACGCATCCGCTCGCCCGATGGGAAGAGTCCGGGGCGCACCGGCGACGACTGGCCGACGATGCTCGACACGGCGCCGCCGTTCGGCCAGGCTGGGCCCGAGCAGCAGCCTGCGCGGCGTGCTCGCCCCACCGCGGACGAAGGAGGCAGGAGCGATCATGACCCGGACGATGACCGGGGCCGGCAGCCCCGACCCCGACCCGCTCGCCGACTACGTCCACGCCCACGCCGCACGGGCACTCATCGGCATCGACACGGTCGACCGGGCGGTGGACGATCTCACCGTCGACCTCGTCCACGACACCCGCACCTCGCTGCGCCGCCTCCGCGGGACCGTCCGCTCCTTCCCCGCGGCGTTCGAGCACCTGCCCGAGTATGGGGACCACGTCGCCCTCGACGCGGATCTGCAGGCGGTCGCGCTCGCCTTCGGCGAGGTGCGGGACGCCGACGTGCTCGCCGAGCTGCTGCTGCCCGCCCTCGACGAGCTCCCGTCGGCCGACGGGGCCCGACCCTCGCCGGTCCCTCCTGCCCGTGCACTGCTGACCCGCGAACTGGACGTCCTGCGCGACGCCGCCCTCGCCCAGCTGCGGTCGGACTCCGGTGGGAGCGCCTGGGGACGCACCGCGGACCTGCTGCGCACCTGGAGGACGGCACCGCCCTCGCTGCCTCACCTCGATCCGGTCGCGGTGCTCGAGGGCGCCGAGGCACGGGTCCGGAGGCGACTGACGTCAGCGGCCGACGATCCTGCCCAGCTGCACTCGGCGCGCAAGGCCGCCAAGCGCTGGCGCTATGCCGCGGAGCTGCTCCTCCCCCTCGGCCCCATCGCCGCCGAGCGCCTGGCGCGCGCCGAGCCGTACCAGGAGCTGCTGGGGCGGGTGCAGGACGTGGAGATCGCCCGCACGTTCCTCGCGGCGCTCGACCCCGAGCCCGAGGCCGTGCCGACGCTCGAGAACCTCCTCGCCCACCTGCTGGAGATGCAGCAGAAGGCGATCACCGCGGTACGCGCACTCGGCTGATCTGGGTGCGCTAGGAGATTGTCGGCGCGCTCGGCTGACGGTCTTGCGCGGTGCCGCGAGGGCCGCCCCCGTCGGCCGAGCCTCCGTCGTCCGCCGTCCCGAGCCGGTCAGTCCGCCGGAGCCCGCAGGGAACGGCGCTTGACCTGCACCTCGGTGAGCCGCGCCATGATCTCCTGGTACCGCTCCGCATCGGAGGGGTCGGTGCGCTGGAGGCGCTGCTTGAGCACCGAGTACTCGCGGGTGATCGACAGCTCGCTGAGGCGGTTCAGCAGCGAGTCGGCGAGCCGCGCGAGGCTCTCCTCGGTCCGGGCGGGCAGGTCGAGGTTCGCGATCTCCACGATGAGCGGCCGCACGGTCTCCCCCGCGATCTCGAGGACCTGCTCGAGGTAGCGGGCCGGGGGCAGGGTCCCCTCGACGGCGTCGAGCAGGGTGCCGGCGGCGAGCATCACGTCCCACACGCCCTGCAGGGCGGGGACGTGGAAGGAGTCGTCGGGCAGCGCCGCGACCTTGTCCGCGTCCAGCAGCTGCGGGGACTGGAGCATGACGGCGAGCGACTGGGTCTCGACCTGGCCCACGGGGTCGCGGGGCGAGACCACGTCGGCCAGGCGTGGGACGGGCAGTCCGCCCTCGTCCCTGCCGTGCCCGGAGTCCCTGCCGTGCCCGGGGCTGTGCCCGCCACCGTCGCGGTGCGGCTCCGGCGGCTGCTCCTCGGCGCGATGCCCGCCGCGGCCCTCGGTGCGAGCAGCGTCGTGGACGGCTCGCAGCACGGTCCGCTCGTCCATTCCGAGCCAGCCGGCCAGGCGCCGCGCGTACTCGGGCCGCATGGCGCGGTCGCGGATCCTCGCCACGACCGGCGCCGCCATGCGCAGCGCGGTCACCTGTCCCTCGACGGTGTCGAGGTCGACCTGGCTGATGGCGGTGCGGATCGCGAACTCGAACAGGGGCCTGCGGGTCTCGATGAGCTCCCGCACCGCCTGGTCGCCGCGCTCGATCCGCAGCTCGCAGGGGTCCATGCCGTTCGGTTCGACGGCGACGTAGGTCTGGGCGACGAAGCGCTGGTCCTCCTCGAAGGCGCGCAGTGCCGCCTTCTGCCCGGCGGCGTCGCCGTCGAAGGTGAAGACGACTTCTCCCGCCAGGCCTTTCCCGTCGGTGTTCAGCCGCAGCCCGGCCGAGGGGTTGGAGTCGCCCATGACGCGGCGGACGATCTTCACGTGCTCGGCGCCGAAGGCGGTGCCGCAGGAGGCGACGGCGGTGGTGACCCCGGCCAGGTGCGCGGCCATCACGTCGGTGTATCCCTCGACGACCACCACGCGGTGCTGGGTGGCGATCTCCTTGCGGGCGATGTCCAGGCCGTAGAGCACCTGGGACTTGTGGTAGATGTCCGTCTCGGGGGTGTTGAGGTACTTGGGGCCCTGGTCGGACTCGAGCAGGCGCCGCGCGCCGAAGCCGATGGTCTTGCCGGTGATGTCGCGGATCGGCCACACGAGCCGGCCGCGGAACCGGTCGTACACCCCGCGCTGGCCCTGGGAGACCAGGCCGCTCGCGGTGAGCTCCGCCTCGGTGAAGCCGCGCGAGCGCAGGTGGCCGGTCAGGGAGTCCCAGCCCTCCGGGGCGAAGCCGACGCCGAAGTGCTCGGCGGCGTCCTGGTCGAAGCCGCGCTCGGCGAGGAAGCGCCGTCCCACCTCGGAGGCGGGGGCGAGCAGCTGCTCGCGGTAGAACTCTTCGGCGATGGCGTGGGCGTCCACGAGGCGACGCCGGGTGCCGAAGTCGGGGCGGTCGCCGTCCTTGCCGCCGTCCTCGTAGTGCAGCTGGACGCCGTAGCGGCCGGCGAGCATCTCGACGGCCTCGACGAAGCTGAGGTGGTTGATCTTCTGGACGAAGGAGATGACGTCCCCGCCCTCGCCGCAGCCGAAGCAGTGCCAGTGGCCCAGCTGCGGGCGGATGTTGAACGAGGGGGTCTTCTCGTCGTGGAAGGGGCACAGCCCCTTCATCGAGCCGATCCCGGCGGTGCGCAGGGTGACGTGCTCCCCCACCACCTCGTCCAGGCGGGCGCGCTCGCGCACGAGCTCCACGTCGGCGCGGCGGATCAGTCCCTGGGCCACTCGCTCAGAGCTCCGATCCGAGCCCGGGCAGGGGCATGTCGGCGGCGGTGATGTGGGTGACGTCCCGGTCGAACAGCACCTCGTGAAGGCGCCGGGCGGTGACGTCGGTGTAGGAGGCGATCTGGTCGACGATCACGCGCCGGCGCGCGTCGTCGTCCCCGGCCTGCTGCCACAGCTCCGCGAACAGGGGGCTGAGGTACTGGGTGCCGGTGTGCCACAGGCGCGAGTACAGGTCGCGGATGATCTCCTCCTGCGCCTCGTAGACGGGCTGCTGGGAGGCGGAGGACATGACGTACGCGGCGGCGAGACCCTTCAGCACCGCGATCTCGAGCCTCGTCCCCTCGGGGACGACGACCTCACCGGCGTAGCGGGACATGGGAGCCGTGCCGTGGGCCTCGCGGGTCGCGGTGATCGCGGAGCGGGTGAAGCGGCCGATGAGCTGGCTGGTCATGTCCTTCAGCGCCGCGGCCGAGCGCATCGACCCGGTGAAGGAGGTCAGCCAGCTGGGCTCCGCCTCGAGGCGGGAGAGTGCCTCGTCCAGCGCCTCGAGGGGCATGTCAGGCATGTACCAGTCCTGGACGACGAACAGGGCGGCGTGGCGCTCCATCGGGTCGCGCAGCTTCGCGAGGTCCAGGGTGAGCCCGGTGATCGCGTCCTCGATGTCGTGGACGGAATAGGCGATGTCGTCGGCGAGGTCCATGACCTGCGCCTCGAAGCACTTGCGGCCCTCGATCGCGCCCTCGCGCGCCCAGGTGTACACCCCGAGGTCGTCGGCATAGGCGCCGAACTTCGGGGAGGCCGGATCGGGGCCCTCGAAGCGCGCCCAGGGGTACTTGATCGCGGCGTCGACGCTCGCGCGGGTGAGGTTCAGGCCGTAGGGCCGCTCCTCCCCCACCACCTTCGGCTCGAGCCGGGTGAGCAGGCGCAGGGTCTGGGCGTTGCCCTCGAAGCCGCCGAAGTCCGCGGCGATGTCGTCGAGGACCTTCTCGCCGTTATGGCCGAAGGGCGGGTGGCCGAGGTCGTGGGAGAGGCACGCGGCGTCGACCACGTCGGGATCGCAGCCGAGCTCTGCGCCGATGTCGCGCCCCACCTGCGCGACCTCGAGCGAGTGGGTCAGGCGCGTGCGCACGAAGTCGTTCGCGCCGGCGCCGAGCACCTGCGTCTTCGCGCCGAGGCGGCGCAGCGCCGAGGAGTGCAGCACCCGGGCGCGGTCGCGCTGGAAAGGGGTGCGGGCCTGGGACTTGGGCGGCTCGGGCATCCACCGCTCGAGGTCGTGCGCGGTGTAGCCGGGCGGCGGGAGGGCGGGGGCCGACGGGGCTGCCGCGGCAGTGCTGGAGGAGGCGGGGTCGGTCATCGCTCAGCCGCCCGAGATGTCCAGCTCGGCCTCGTGGAGGCGCCGGCGATGCTCGTCGGACAGCTCGCGGGAGTCCATCCACCCGGTGGGGACCGTGGCGTTGCGGGGATGGCCGGTGCGGCCGCGGGGCCCTTCGACGTCGGCGCCCGGGTAGGGCGCTTCGAGGTCGAGCTCGGAGAGCTTCTGGTCGAGGTCGGCGAGGGATTCCATGCTCGCCAGCTTCCGGCGCATGTCGCCGCCGACGGGGTAGCCCTTGAAGTACCAGGCCACGTGCTTGCGCAGGTCCTTCACGCCGCGGTCCTCGTCCTCGTAGAACTCGACCAGCAGCTCGGCGTGGCGGCGCAGGATCCGGGCGACGTCGCCGAGGCCGGGACGCACCCGCTCCTCGGAGCCGGCGAAGCCGGCGGCGAGGTCGGCGAAGAGCCAGGGCCTGCCCTGGCAGCCGCGGCCGACGACGACCCCGTCGGCCCCGGTCTCGTCCATCATCCGCAGCGCGTCCTCGGCCGACCACACGTCGCCGTTGCCGAGCACGGGGATGTCGATGACGGTCTCCTTGAGCTCGGCGATGGAGGTCCAGTCCGCGGTGCCGGAGTACTGCTCCTTCACGGTGCGGCCGTGCAGGGTGATCGCGGCGGCGCCGACCTCCTGGGCGATCAGGCCCGCGTCGCGGAAGGTCAGGTGCGCATCGTCCACGCCCTTGCGGGTCTTCAGGGTGACCGGCACGTCCCCGGCGGCGTCCACGGCCGCGCGGAGGATGCGGGTGAACAGCTCGTCCTTCCAGGGCAGCACACCGCCGCCGCCGCGGCGGGTCACCTTGGGGACGGGGCAGCCGAAGTTCAGGTCGATGTGGTCGGCGCCATCGCGCTCGAGGATCATCTCGATCGAGCGGCCGACGACCGCGGGGTCCACGCCGTACAGCTGGACGGAGCGGGGCGACTCCCGGTCGGCCATGCGCAGCAGGCGCCAGGACTCGCGGTGGTCCTCGATGAGCGCGCGCGTGGTGACCATCTCGGTGGGGAACAGCCCGCCGTCGTCCTCGCTGTGCTGGGCGCCGAACTCGCGGCACAGCACGCGGAAGGCCATGTTGGTCACGCCCGCCATGGGGGCGAGCATGACCGGGGTGTCCACGGTGAGGTTCCCGATCGTGAGGGGTCGACGACGAGCCCCCGTGCCGTGACCGGGAGTGCTGGCCTGGGCGGGGGCTCCGTGCGGGGTGTCGTGGAGAAGCGTCATCGTCCTGGGATTCTCCCACCACCGGGCCGTCCATGGGAGGAGGAGGAGTGGTGATGTGCATCCAGCCGAGTTCCGACTCCGCGTCGACCGCTGTGGAGGAACGGTCGCAGCGCGCGGCGGGGAGGACCCGTCGACGGCGCGTCGGGCGGAAGGCAGGAAGTCCCCACCGGCGGCGCGGTCGATTGGGAGAATGGGCCATCGGCGCATCCCCTTCCTCTCCCTCGCGCCGTGAAGGCATCGCTCGAAGGAGGCGTGAGATGACCGCATCAGCATCCGGCACCCGGGAGGCTCCCCGGATCGGCTTCGTCGGCCAGGTGGACCACGGCGCCCTGGAGGACGGTCGCGCGCTGTTCCTCGAGGCCGAGGAGCTGGGCTACGACGTCGGCTATGTGCGCGTGCGGCATCTGCAGGACGCCCTGTCCTCTCCGCTGCTGTTCCTCTCCGCGCTCGGCCAGCACACCTCCCACATCCAGCTGGGCACCGCGGTGATCCCGCTGCGCTTCGAGAACGCGGGCCGACTCGCCGAGGACCTCGCCACCGCCGATCTGCTCACCGGCGGTCGCCTGCGCCCCGGTCTCGGCTCCGGCTATTCCGCGCACGACGCGATCTACACCCGCGCCTTCGGCGCCCTGCACGGGGACCGCACGGACCACGTGGACCGGGTGCTGCACGATCTGCTGGAGCTCGTGGGCGGGGAGATCGTCTCCGGCGCCGACCAGCACATCGAGGGCGTCGACCCCGGCACCCCGCTGCGGATCCAGCCCCAGGCCCCGGGTCTGCGCGAGCGCCTCGCCTACGGGGCGGCGAGCCCGCAGCGCGCCGCGATGGCGGGCCACGCGGGACTCGGCCTGCAGCTGGCGACCATGGCACCGGACGACGGTTCCGGCCGTTCCTTCGAGCTGCTCCAGCTCGAGGCGCTGGAGGCCTACCGGGAGGCGTCCCGCGAGGCGGGGCACGGCGAGGGGCACGTGATGGTCTCCCGCCAGATGATCCCGGTGGAGTCCGAGGAGGATCTCGAGCGCTACGTGTCGCTGATCCCGCGCGAGCGGACCGCCGGCCCCGGCGTCAGCGACGAGCACCAGGCCCAGGAGATCGGCGGGAAGGCCGCGGTGTTCTCCCGCATCGTCATCGACGATCCCGGCGAGGTCGCGCAGGCGCTCGTCGCCGACGCGGTCGTGCAGGCGGCCGACGAGATCTCGCTGGTGCTCCCCTTCGGGGCGCCCGCCGCGGACCAGCGCGCGATGCTCGGCACCTTCGCCCGGCACGTCGTCCCGCACCTGCTCACCGCGATCGTCTGACGGGTGCGGGGCGGACCCGGCAGCGCGAGCGGTCGGCTCACCGGGTTCCGCCCAGAGCAGAGGCACGGGCGGGTCGCACACGGGACGCGTAGGTTCGGTCCATGACGAGCCAGCACGCGAGACGCGCGGTCGCGGACGACCACCGCCCCGGCCGTCCCACGCCGCCGTCGAGCGATCGGGCCGGCATTCGCCCCGCGCCGCTCCTGCGCGAACTCCTCGGCGAGCAGCTGCGCGCCGAGCGCCGGCGGCAGGGACGCACCCTCGCCGAGGTGGCGGGCCGCGCGGGAATGAGCATGCAGCACCTCTCCGACGTGGAGCGCGGCCGCAAGGATCCCTCCTCGGAGCTGCTCGCCGCCGTGCTCGGCGCCCTCGGGGTGGATCTGCCGCTCCTCCTGCTGCGGGTGGCCGACGGGGCCCTGGAGGTACCCGGCGACGAGACGGCGGGCAGCGGATGGGCCTCAGGACCGGCCCCGATGCGGGCGGGGCGCCCGCAGATCCTGGACCTCACGGGGTCGGACCTCGCCGAAACCGACTCCAGCACCCGCATCCCGGGCCCGACCCTCCCCGATGGGGCGGGCGGTGCTCCACACAGCTCCGTCAGGCTGCTCGCGGCCGCCTGAGCAGCACCTGGTCGGCGAGCCCGTACGCGACGGTCGCCTCCGCGTCCAGCACCCGCTCGCGCTCGAGGTCCCGGCGAACCCTCTCACGGTCCTGCCCGGAGTGCTCGGCGATCAGCTCCTCGAGCGCGCCGCGCAGGCGCTGGACCTCCTCGGTGGCGAGGATCAGGTCCGGCACCGCGCCGCGACCCTGTGCCTCCAGCGGGTGCAGCACCACGCGGGTGTGCGGGAGCACCCAGCGCATGCCCGGCGTGCCCGCCGCGAGCAGCACCACCGGAGCGGCGACGGCCTGGCCGATGCAGGTGACCGCGACCTGGCTGCGCACGAAGGCGAGGGTGTCGTAGATGGCGAGCACCGCCTGCACGTCGCCGCCGGAGGAGTTGAGGTACAGGTGAATCGGGGCGTCGGCCGAGTCGTCCTCCAGATGCAGGATCTGGGCGATGACGGTGTTGGCGACCCCGTCGTCGATCGGCGTGCCGACGTAGATGATCCGGTCGCTGAGCAGGCGGGAGAACACGTCCGCGCTGCGCTCGGTGCCGGTGCTCGTGCGCTCGAGGACCGAGGGGATGGTGTAGCTGCTCATCGCGCGCCTCCGATCCCTGCGCCGGTCCCCCGTCGACCCGCGGGGCCGAGCGGGAGGATCTCCTCCAGGGAGCTCGCGACGTGGTCCGCGAAGCCGTAGGCGACCGCGCCGTCGGCGTCCCAGATGCGGTCGCGCTCGGAGTCGCGCGCGATCGTCTCCTCGCTCTGCCCGGTGCGCTCGGCGGTCAGGCGGATCAGCAGGTCGCGGTTGCGGCGGAGGTCCTCGGCCTGCAGCTCGATGTCCGCGGCGCTGCCGCCGAACCCGGCCGAGCCCTGGTGCATGAGCACCTGGCCGTGCGGGAGCACGAAGCGCTTGCCCGGGGTGCCCTGCGTGAGCAGGTACTGGCCGGCGCTGTAGGCCATGCCCAGCGCCACGGTGCGCACGTCGCAGGGAACGAGGTCCATGAGGTCGCCGATGGCGAGCATGGCGGGGACGAGCCCGCCCGGTGAGTTGATCAGCAGCGTGATGTCGGTGCGGGGATCCTCTGCGGCGAGCAGGAGCAGCTGGGCGCTGAGCGCCGCGCCGTTCTCCTGGTCGAGCTCGCGGTCCAGCAGGAGCACGCGCTGGTGGAGCAGTCGGGTGGTGGTGAGGTCGGCGAGCGGTGTCGGGGGTGATGTCGTGGTGGTCATGGGACGAGCCTGCGCGCCCGCGCGGACCGTCGGGGCGATCTCCGTTCTGCGCTGGTCAGCCGTGAGCTGTTCCGCCGGGTGCTGAGCAGCCCGCGCTGATCACCCCGCGCTGAGCAGCCCGCACCACGGGGCAGGCGACGGCGAACCCGCCACCACGAACGGCGACGGGGCCCACGGGGTTCTCCCCCGTCGGCCCCGTCGGCCCTGCGAGCCCTGTGGCCCGCGCCCTGCTCAGGCGCCGATCAGGCGCGCGGCGAGGTAGGACTCGACCTGGTCCAGCGCCACGCGCTCCTGCGCCATGGAGTCGCGCTCACGGATGGTGACGGCCTGGTCCTCGGCGGTCTCGAAGTCGATCGTGATGCAGAACGGGGTGCCGATCTCGTCCTGGCGGCGGTAGCGGCGGCCGATCGCCTGGGTCACGTCCATCTCGACGTTCCAGTGCTTGCGCAGCTTCGCGGCGAGCTCCTCGGCGCGGGGCACGAGGTCCTCGCTCTTGGACAGCGGCAGCACCGCGGCCTTCACCGGGGCGAGGCGCGGGTCCAGGCCCAGCACGGTGCGCTTGTCGACCCCGCCCTTGGCGTTGGGGGCCTCGTCCTCGCGGTAGGCGTCCACGAGGAAGGCCATCATCGAGCGGGTCAGGCCGAAGCTGGGCTCGATGACGTAGGGGGTGTAGCGCTCGTTCGCGGCCTGGTCGAAGTACTGCATCTTCGTGCCGGAGGCCTCGGTGTGGCTCGAGAGGTCGAAGTCGGTGCGGTTGGCGATGCCCATGAGCTCGCCCCACTCGCTGCCCTGGAAGCCGAAGCGGTACTCGACGTCGATGGTGCCGGCCGAGTAGTGGGCGCGCTCGTCCTCGGGCACGTCGAAGCGGCGGAGGTTCTCCTCCTTGATGCCGAGGTCCACGAACCAGTTCCAGCACTCCTCGACCCAGGCCTTGAAGTGCTCGTCCGCCTCCGCCGGCGGGGTGAAGTACTCGATCTCCATCTGCTCGAACTCGCGGGTGCGGAAGATGAAGTTGCCGGGGGTGATCTCGTTGCGGAAGGACTTGCCGACCTGGCCGATGCCGAAGGGGGGCTTCTGGCGGGAGGCGGTGACGACGTTGAGGAAGTTGACGAAGATGCCCTGGGCGGTCTCGGGGCGCAGGTAGTGCAGCCCGGACTCGTTGTCGACGGCACCGAGGTAGGTCTTCATCAGGCCCGAGAACTGCTGGGGGTCGGTGAACTCGCCGCGGGTGCCGCAGTTGGGGCACGCGATCTCGGCGAGCCCGCCCTCGGGGGCGCGGCCCTTCTTGGACTCGAAGGCCTCGATGAGGTGGTCCTCGCGGAAGCGGCTGTGGCAGCTGCGGCACTCCACCAGCGGGTCGGTGAAGGTCGCGACGTGGCCGGAGGCCTCCCACACCTGCTTCGGCAGGATGATCGAGGAGTCCAGGCCTACCATGTCACCGCGCGAGGTGACGAAGGTGCGCCACCACTGGCGCTTGATGTTCTCCTTGAGCTCCACGCCGAGGGGCCCGTAGTCCCAGGCCGAGCGCGAACCGCCGTAGATCTCACCGGCCTGGAACACGAAGCCGCGCTTCTTGGCGAGGGCGATGACGTTGTCCAGTGTGCTGGTGGGGGCCTTGGCCACGGGGAGTCTCCTGGTGACGGGTGGATCGGGACCGCCCCAGCATAGCGAGCGACCGCGCTGTGACGGTGCCCACGAACGGCCTCGTCGGCTGGGCGTCGACTTGCCTCACCTCCACCCACTGATGAGAATGATTGTCATGCCCTCCAGCTTCACGCCATCGCGCCGCTCCCTGTTCGCCGCCGCCGGTCTCGGCGTCGGCGCCGCCCTGCTGGCCGCCTGCGGCTCGGGTGCGGGCGGCGGGGGCTCGGCCGACGGGAATCACCTCACGGTCGTGACCTCGGCATACCCGCTGCGCTACCTCGCCACGAAGGTCGGCGGGGAGCACGTCGAGATCGTCGACCTCACCACCCCGGGCGCCGACGCGCACGGACTCGAGCTGTCGATCCAGCAGGTGATCCAGGTCGAGAAGGCGGATCTGGTGCCCCAGATCCCGGGGTTCCAGACGGCGCTCGACGACGCGATCGCCTCCCACGGCGGGGACAACGTGCTGGATGTCTCCTCGGTCATCGACCTGATCGCGGCCGACGCGGCGGGCACCCACGGCGAGGAGACCTCCGAGGAGCACGCCGCCCACGCGGACGAGGAGGGAGCCGGAGAGGGCGAGGACGCAGAGGGCGAGGACGCCGAGGGCGGTCACGACGGTCACGATCACGGCGCCTTCGACCCGCACTTCTGGCACGACCCGGTGCGGATGGCGGACCTCGGCGACGCGATCGCGCAGCGGCTCGGCGAGCTCTCCCCTGAGCTCGCGGACGAGTTCACCGCCAATGCCGAGGCGCTGCGCACCGAGCTGGAGACGCTGGACCAGGACCTCACCGACGACTTCGGTGCCGTCGACGGAGACCGGCCCTTCATCACCAGCCACGCCGCCTACGTCTACCTCGCCCAGCGCTACGACCTCCACCAGATCGGCATCACCGGCGTGGATCCCGAGACCGAGCCCTCCCCGCAGCGCCTGCTCGCCCTCGAGGGGATCGTGCGCGACGAGGGCGTGACGACTGTCTTCTTCGAGACCACCGCTTCGCCGAAGGTCGCCCAGACCCTCGCCGACAACCTCGGCATCACCGCCGAGGAGCTCGACAACCTCGAGACCCAGCTCTCCGAGGACGCGGACTACCCTCAGGTCATGCGAGAGAACTGCACGAAGCTCGTGGCGAGCTGGGCATGAGCGCCGCGGCCCCCTCCCCCGTCGTCGATGTGCGCGGCGCGGTCGTCGCCCTCGGCGGCCAGCGGATCCTCCACGGCGTGGACCTGCGGATCGAGCCCGGAGAGATGGTGGCTCTGCTCGGCGCCAACGGCTCGGGCAAGTCGACCCTGCTGCGTGCCGTCGTCGGCGTGCTCCCCCTCGAGGAGGGCAGCGCGCGCCTGTTCGGCCGTCCCGTCGCCCAGGGCGCCGCGCACGACCGGCTCGGCTACGTGCCCCAGGACTCCGCCGAGGGCGGCTCCATCCCTGCCACGGCCCGCGAGACCGTCGCGGCCGGCCTCCTCGGCTCCCGCTCCTGGTGGCCGAGCACCCGCGATCCCCGCGTCACCCGCGCCCTGGAGGCCGTGGGCATGGCCGACCTCGCCGGCCGCCCCATCACCCGCATGTCCGGCGGGCAGCGGCGCCGCGTCATGATCGCCCGGGCGCTGGTGCGCGAGCCCGAGCTGCTGGTCCTGGACGAGCCCTTCTCCGGCGTGGACGTCCCCACCCAGGAGCTCATCGCGGGCCTGTTCCGCGAGCTGTCCGCGAAGGGCACCACGATCCTCGTCGTCCTGCACGAGACCGGACCTCTTGGCGGGGACATCCGCCGCGCCGTCGTGCTCGACCACGGCCACGTCGTCCACGACGGGCCCGAGCACGACCGCCCCCACCTGGACCCCGGCCACGACCACCCCGAGGACGCCCTCCCCTACGACGAGTGCCTCGGACAGGAGATCCACCCCCTATGATCTCGCCCCTCGACATCCTCACCTCCGACCTGCTGCGCTACCCGCTGATCATCGCGCTGCTCATCGGACTGACCGCTCCCGTCGTCGGCACCTACCTGGTCCAGAAGCGCCTGTCCCTGCTCGGCGACGGGCTCGGCCACGTGGCCCTGACCGGCGTCGCCGTCGGCTGGCTGGTGGGTGCCTGGCTCTCGGCCACCCCCGCCGACCTCCTCGCGATCCCGGGGGCGCTGGCCGCCTCGGTGATCGGCGCGGTGCTCATCGAGTACGTCCGCGAGGTCTCCCACACCAGCCGCGACGTGGCACTCGCGATCCTGTTCTACGGCGGCATCGCCGGTGGCGTCGTGATCATCCAGCTCGCCGGCGGCACCTCCCAGAACCTCATGGGCTACCTCTTCGGCTCGCTGTCCACCGTGACGCGGCTGGACACCGTCATCTCCGCGGTCCTCGCCGTCGTCGTGCTCGCGATCGGGGTGGGCCTGTCGGGGCTGCTCTCGGCCGTCACGGCCGACGAGGAGTTCGCCCGCGCCTCCGGCCTGCCGGTGCGCACCGTCAACGTGCTGATCGCCGTGATGGCCGCGCTCACCGTCACCCTGTCGATGCGGATCGTCGGCGCGCTCATGGTCTCCGCGCTCATGATCGTCCCGGTCGCCGCCGCGCAGAACCTCGTGGTCGGCTTCACCCGCACCATGCGCACCGCGATGGTCATCGCCGTGGTCTGCGCCCTCGGCGGACTCCTCATCACCGTCTACGTCGACCTGCCCCCGGGCGGCGTGATCGTGCTGCTCACCATCGGGGTGTACATCCTCGGGTTGCTGAGCCGGGCGCTGCGCCCCGCTCGCCCGGGGCGGGAGCGCCACGGCGAGCACGCCGGGGGCGCCGGGTCGGGACCCGGGCCCGGCCGCACCGCCGCCCCGTCGGCCGCCGCACGGAGCACGACCGGCGCGACCGGCGCGTGAGCGACCAGCGAGACCAGCGCGTGGGCGACCAGCGAGACCAGCGCGTGAGCGACCAGCGCGCCTTCTCACGCCGACGTGGGTCCCTTCACGACCGATGGAAGTCCCGATGACCATGACGGACAATGGGGGGATGCAACGGAACACCCGCCAGCGCGCAGCGATCCTGGAGACGCTCTCGCGGCAGGACGACTTCCGCTCCGCCCAGCAGATCCATGAGCAGATGAAGGCCGACGGGGAGACCGTGGGCCTGGCGACCGTGTACCGCAACCTGCAGGCGCTCTCGCGCTCGGGTCGGCTCGACGTGCTCGTCGCGGGCGACGGCGAGTCCCTGTACCGCCAGTGCGAGGACTCCGGGCACCACCACCACCTGGTCTGCCGCGAGTGCGGCCGCACCGTCGAGTTCCTCGCCCCGCGCCTCGAGGGCGCGATGACCACGATCGCGAACGAGCACGGCTTCACCGACCTCGACCACACCCTGGAGGTGTTCGGCCTGTGCGCGGAGCATTCCGCGGCCGGGGGCGACGAGGCGGAGGACGGGGCGCCGGGCCGATGATGGACTGGGTGCAGAGCCTGCCGCTGCTGCCGGCGGTCGCCTTCCTCTACGTCGTGATCTGGTGCCGCGCGGGCGCCACCTATCTCGTGGGGCGCGGGGCGCGCAAGGCCGTGGACCGCGGCCGGGTCGCGAAGTTCCTCGACTCCCCCAATGTCCAGCACGCTACCGAGCTCGTCAACCGCTGGGGCGCGCCGGTGGTGGCGCTGAGCTTCCTCACCGTCGGCTTCCAGACCGCTGCCAACGCCGCCGCGGGACTCACCGCCATGCCCGCGAGGCGCTACCTCCCCGCGCTCGCCCTTGGCGGGCTCGCCTGGGCGTTCATCTACGCCACCGTGGGTCTGGTGGCCTTCGCCGCCTGGTTCGAGCTGTTCCTGCGCTCGCCCTGGGCGGCCGTGGCTGTGCTCGCGCTGCTCGTGGTGCTGGTCGCCGTGCTGCTGCGTCACAAGCGCCGCACCGGCGGGGCCAGCGCCGCCGCGACGACCGAGGCTGCGACGGCAGACACTTCGGTGACCGAGACTTCGGCGACCGACACCGCGACGACCGCCGCCGGCGAGAGCACCCTCGCCGAGAGCTCGGAGCCGTTGCCCAGCGAGCGCTGAACGGCGCACCGGTCGGGCCCGGGCCGGTCAGTCCGCCCCGGACGGATCAGCCCTTCGCCGTCTCCTCCGGGGCGTCGATCGCGCCGCCGTAGCGGCGGTCGCGCCGGGCGTACTCGGTGATCGCCCGCCATAGCACCACCCGGTCCACCTCCGGCCACAGCTCCGGCACGAACACGAGCTCGGCGTAGGCGGACTGCCACAGCAGGAAGTTGGAGGTGCGCTGCTCGCCGCTGGTGCGCAGGAACAGGTCCACGTCCGGCATGTCCGGATCGTTCAGGTGGCGGGCGAAGCTCGCGGCGGTGATGCCCCTGCCGATCACGCGCCCGGCGCGCGCCTCCTCGGCGATCTCCCGCACCGCGTCGACGATCTCGGCGCGGCCGCCATAGTTCACGCACATGTACAGGGTCATGCGGGAGTTGTGCCGGGTGAGCTCCTCGGCCTCCTTCAGCTCCTTGATGACCGAGCCCCACAGGCGCTGCTCGCGGCCGATCCACACGATGCGCACGCCCCAGGAGTTCAGGGTGTCGCGCTGGCGGCGCAGCACGGAGCGGGAGAAGCCCATGAGGAAGCGAACCTCGTCCGGGGAGCGCTTCCAGTTCTCGGTGGAGAAGGCGTAGGCGCTCAGGTGCGTCACGCCGATCTCGAGCGCGCCTGCGACCACGTCCAGCAGCGCCGCCTCCCCGGCCTCGTGCCCTGCGGTGCGGGGCAGGCCCTGCCGGTTCGCCCAGCGGCCGTTGCCGTCCATGACCACGGCCACGTGGCGCGGGATCGTGGGAGCGGGCAGCTGCGGGGGCCGGGCACCGCTCGGGTGCGGGTACGGGTCCTGGTGGCCGTGCTCAGCGGCAGCGGGCATCGGGTCTCCTCGGCGGTCGGGCGGGCGGGAAGGGCAGGCGAGAGCTCAGCGTTCAGCGTTCGACGTAATGCAGCGAGCGGACGGAGCGCTCGAGGTGCCAGGTCATCGTGTCCGTGATCAGGCGGCCCGCCTCGGCGTGGATCGTCTCGTCGGCGGACAGCACATTCTCCCAGTCCCCGGCGAGCAGGAAGATCATGTGCTCGATCGCGGCCTGGCGCACGGCGATCGCTCCGGGCCGACGGCACGGCGTGCACACCAGCCCGCCGGCGCGGATGTCGAAGGCGTGATGGGGGCCCTCGGCGCCGCAGGTCGCGCAGACCCGCAGCTCCGGCGCCCAGCCGGACACCGCGAGGGTGCGCAGCAGGAAGGAGTCCAACACCAGCGGCGGCGGGATCCGGCCCTCGCCCATCGCGCGCAGCGCCCCGACGAGCATGAGGAAGCCGCGCTGGCTGGGATCGACCATCTCGTCGGTGAGCCGGTCGGTGGTCTCGAGCATGGCGCTGGCGGCGGTGAAGCGCCCGTAGTCCGCGGTGATCCCCACGGCGAAGGCCTCGATGGTCACCACCTGGGTGACGGTGTGGAGGTTCCGTCCGGCGTGCAGCTGCACGTCGACCAGCGAGAACGGCTCGAGCCGGGCGCCGAAGCGGCTGCCGGTGCGGCGCACGCCCTTGGCGACCGCGCGCACCTTGCCGTGGCGGCGGGTGAGCAGGGTGATGATGCGGTCGGCCTCGCCCAGCGGGTGGGTGCGCAGTACGATCGCGTCGTCACGGTAGAGCTTGCTGGTCATCGTCCCTCGAGAGTACGCCCGGGGGCCGACGCCGAGCGGGAGGCGGACCCCGCCAGTGCAGGGACCTCGCTCACGCCGCGCGCTCTCGTCTCCTCAGCGGGCCTGCGGGTGCTGGGCGGCACGCCGTGCCACGCGCACCACGCGGCGCTGGGCGTCGAGCAGCCGCAGGGTCTCGCGGGCGAGCACGAGCAGGCTGATCACCAAGAGGACGAGGCCGACCAGGCTCATCACCACGGTCCCGCTGACCGAGGGCGACACGGTCAGCGGGCGCAGCCCGAACGGGTCCTGTCGGATGCCGTCGAGAGTGCCGTTGACCTGTTCCTCCCGCTGGAGGGGCACGACGCCGAGCTCGCCGTTGGGCGCGTCCACCAGATGCGCATGGACTCGTCCCTCCGCCCCTGGCGCCTCGAGCTCCTCCTCCAGATGCGCCCCGCGCTCGCGGACGGTCACCTCGACCTCGTCCATCACCGTCAGCGCGTACACGTCGGCGGCCGCCGAGCCGATCGCCAGCGCCGCGAAGCCGGCGGTGACCACGAGCCACGCGGTCGCACGGACCGATGCCCAGGTGCGCGCCCGGGCGATCTCGGCGGCGATCAGGGGGATGAGGCCCACGAGGATCGCGGCCGCCCAGACGAGCACCGTGTGGATGCCTCCTGGCCGGAATCCGCCGAGCACCGCGATCGCCATCGCGGTCCCGAAGAGCATCAGGGCGATGCCCGCGGCCATGTACGGGATCGTCTCGCGCAGGTGCTCCGCGGTCCACCAGGACGGCTGCCACGGCGACAGGCGGCTCATCACCGGCTCCGGGCAGAAGGGGTCGCGGGCTCGTGCAGGACGTCCATGATGGGACGAGGGTACGACGGCTCCCCCGCCCGTGTCGGCCCGCGTCGGCCCGCACCGAGCGGTCGGCGATTCCGCGCCCGGAGCGGCGAGTTGGCATCATGGGCCTGTCCGCCGTCGGCCGCACCCGGCCCGTCGGCCCCAGACCCCGCACCGCGCCGGACCCGGATCCGGGCCCTGCGCAGGAAGGAGCCCCTCATGGGGATCTTCAGCATGCTGCGCCGCGACGAGTCGGCGAAGAAGACCGCACGCCAGGCCATGAAGGAGGCGAAGTCCACCAAGGGCTCCGCCCCCGCTGACAGCGGCGGGGCCGTCCAGCGCCTCATCGACTCCGTCCGCGACATCGGCCTGGACGGGAAGCTCACCTACTCCTCCGCCGCGGACGTCGCGAGGAAGGCCCAGCGCGGCCGGGCCCGCAAGCGCCCGGAGAAGGCGGTGCGTCGGATCGTGCGCTCCCACCGCCGGGGCGTGACCGTCGCCGGATTCCTCACGGGGCTCGGCGGTGCGATCACCCTGCCGGTCCTGCTGCCCACCAACGTGATGGAGTTCTACATCCAGTCCACCCGCATGGTCGGCGCGATCGCGGCCGTGCGCGGCTACGACCTGGACGATCCCGAGATCCGCGTGCGCGTCCTCGCGGCACTGGTCGGCGAGGAGTCCGGCGAGGTGCTGAAGAACATCGGCCTCGGCCCGGTCGCCGGCGTCGCCGCTCGCGGCGTGGCCGGGCGCCTGCCCTCCACGCCCCAGTCCCAGGTCGCCTCCGCCGTGGGATCCCGGATCCTGAAGCGCTTCGCCCTGCGCTCCTCGCGCCTGTTCGGCAAGGCGATCCCGGGCCTCGGCGGCGTGCTCGGCGCGATGTCCGACCGCTCCCAGCTGAACAAGATCGCCGAAGCCGCGAAGCGCTCCTTCCCGCAGGTCAGCTGAGGGCTGCGCCGGCGATGCGGGTCTTCGCGGCGCTGCGCCCACCGGCCGACGTGCTCAAGCACCTCGACGCGGCGCTGTCGGGCGTGCGCGCGGGCTCCGGGCTGTCGCTGCGCTGGAGCGATCCGGCGCAGTGGCATCTCACCCTCGCCTTCCACCCCGCTCTGCCGGCCGGGGCGCTCGAGGGCGTCGCCGACGAGCTCGCGCACACGGCGCGCCGGCACGCACCGCTCGACCTCGCGCTGCACGGGGCCGGCGAGTTCGGGCACCGCACGCTGTGGATCGGGGTCGCCGGGCAGACGGCGCAGCTCGCGGACCTGATGGCCGAGGATCTGCTCGGCGAGGGGTCGGAGGACGGCGCGGACGGTGCCGCTCGGGGCGGCCGACGGGATCCGCGGGAGCGGCGGCGTGCGCATCTGACGGTCGCCCGGGTCTCGGCCCGCGCTCCGCGGGCCCCGCGTCGGCGCCGCCGCGGCGAGGCGCCGGAGCCCGATCCGACGCGGATGCTGCTGGACTCCGCGGTGAACGCGCTGTCGGTCTATCGCGGACCGACCTGGCGGGCGAGGGAGATCGAGC
Organism: Brachybacterium aquaticum; assembly: GCF_014204755.1. NCBI lineage: Bacteria > Bacillati > Actinomycetota > Actinomycetes > Micrococcales > Dermabacteraceae > Brachybacterium > Brachybacterium aquaticum. Next base: position 1,275,289 of record NZ_JACHLZ010000001.1, on the reverse strand, counting down.
TGCTCGCCTCCCACCTCGGCGAGGGCCGCGGCGGCGGACCGCGCCACGAGGTGCTCGCGACCGTGCCGCTGGGCGGGTGACACTCCGCGGGCGAGGTACCCAGAGACCGGGCGCAGCGCCGAGTCCCGACGGGGCCCTGGTCGCGGCGAGGCGGGCGGCGTAGCGTTGCGCTACCGATCCCGCGGGGTCCGGCCCGCGGCCGACACCTGGAGGTCACCATGTCAGGGCACGTCTACAGCATCACCGAGATCGTCGGCACCTCCCCGGAGAGCAGCGACGACGCCGTGAAGAACGCCCTCGCCGAGGCCGGGAAGACCCTGCGGAACCTCGACTGGTTCGAAGTCCAGTCCATCCGCGGCCATATCGTCGATGGCTACGTCGCGGACTGGCAGGTGACGATCAAGCTCGGGTTCCGCCACGAGGGATGAGCGGCGGGGCTGCTCGGCCGTCACTCCGCGAGCGGCTCGAGCCCTGTCAGGTCCGCGATCGAGCCTGCGGCCTCGAGCAGCGCCGCACGGAAGGCGAGCAGCGCGGGATGCTCCCGGGCTCCGGCGCGGGCCGCGGTGTAGAGGCTGCGGTGCGGGTCCCCGGGAAGGCGCCGCACCCGGGTGCCGCCGAGGTGCTCGGAGGCGATGATCCCGGGCACGAACGCGGCCGCGTGCCCGGAGCGGACCAGGTGCACCTGGAGCAGCGGGTCCGGGGTCTCGAAGCGCACCCACGGCTCGATGCCGGCGGCGCGCAGATAGGTCCGCTCCCACACGCCGGTGCGCGAGTTCTCGGGGTCCAGCGCCCACGGCATCTGGGCGAGGTCGGTGAGGCGTCGCGCCTCGGAGGCGGGGCCGTGGTCGGGCACCACCAGCAGCAGCGGGTCGCGCAGCAGGTGCTCGCGGTCGGTGCCGCGGCGCACCACCTGCTGCCCGCCGGGGTAGTCCTCGCCGAGGATCACCTCGAAGCGGTGGGCGAGCAGGCCGAGGTAGGCCTCCTCGACCTCGCGCTGGGCGATCTCGATGCGCAGGTCCGGATGGCGCTGCTCGAGCACGCTCACCGCCCTCGGGGCCAGGGCGATCAGCGGAGTCTGGAAGGACGCCACTCGCAGCACTCCCCCGGCCTCGCCCTGCGCGGCGACCAGCTCGGACTCGGCCGCCTCCAGCAGCCCCAGCACGTCCTCCGCCCGGCGCGCCAGGCGCATTCCCGCGTCGGTGAGGACCACCTTCCGCCCGGCCTGTTCGAACAGGGTGACCTTGGTCTCCCGCTCCAGGTGGGAGAGCTGCTGGGACACGGCCGACGGGGACATCGAGTGCACCCGCGCCACGGCGGACATCGTCCCCAGCCTGCGCAGTTCGCGCAGCAGGAACAGACGGTGCAGGTTCAGCATTCGCGCCTCCGTTGTTCTTTCAGTTCTGCTTCACAGTACAGGTCGGAAACATTCGTTGGACCGGGAGGGAGGATGCGGTGCAGAGTGACGACGTGACCTCCTCCCCCACCACCCCCACCGCGGCCCCGACCAGCGGCGCGAGCGGCGCTCCGGCCAGCGCGTCGACGTCCGGCCGCGGCGTGCCGCTGACCCCGGTCCTGTTCATCCTCGGCTCCTGCTTCTCGCTCCAGTTCGGGGCGGCGCTGGCGGTCCAGCTGTTCCCCGAGATCGGCTCCTGGGGCACCACCGCCCTGCGCCTCGGCCTCGCGGCGCTCATGCTGCTGGTGATCGTGCGCCCGAAGGTGCATCGCTTCACCAAGGAGCAGTGGCTGGCCGTCGCGGCCTTCGGCGTCGTCATCGGCACCATGAACGGGTTCTTCTACGCCTCGCTCGCGCGGATCCCGCTCGGCACCGCCGTGGCGATCGAGTTCCTCGGCCCGCTCGTGGTCTCCGCCGTGCTCTCGACCCGCCGCGCCGACCTGCTGTGGGTCGCGCTCGCCCTCGGGGGCGTGGGGCTGTTCGGCCTGGAGTCCTTCGCCGGGGTCTCCTCGCTCGACCCGCTCGGTGTCTTCTTCGCCCTGCTCGCCGGCGTGTTCTGGGGGCTGTATGTGATCACCAGCGCCCGGGTCGGCAAGCTCGTCGCCGGCCAGGACGGCCTCGCCATCGCCATGGTCATCGGCACCCTCACGGTGCTTCCCCTCGGCGCGCCGGGCGCGGTGCAGGGTCTGCTCGACCCGCACCTGCTGCTGCTCGCGCTCGGCACCGCGGTGCTCGCCTCGGTGCTGCCCTACTCCCTCGAGCTCGCCGCGCTGCGCCGCCTGCCCCGGCACGTCTTCGGCATCATGCTGAGCCTCGAGCCCGTGGTCGCTCTGCTCGCGGGCATGGTCCTGCTCAGCCAGGGCGTCACCCCGCTGCGCCTCGCCGCCGCGCTGCTCGTGGTGCTCGCGAGCGCCGGCGTCACCCTCACCGCCCGCTCCGCCCCGCCGCAGGAGCCGCAGCCGATCGACGAGCCCGCCGGCTGGGAGCTGCCCACCCCCACCCACGCCACGGTCACCGGCGAGATGCCGATGCTCACCGAGGAGCAGCTCGCGGCGTTCGAGACCGGGGCCGGGGAGGCGGGCTCGGGCAACAGCACCGACGGCGACAGGACCTCCCCCGCGCGCTGACCGGCGCCCCGGCTCGTTGACCGCCGTCCCCGCGCGCTTTCGATGCCGGCAGCACCGAACTTGTGCGCGCTCACGGTCGATGTCGCGTCCGGCATCGACCGTGAGCGCGCACAGGTCCGCACCGGAGCGCATCGCACGGAGCACAGGACAGAGTCGAGGCCCCGGGCATCATGCCCGGGGCCTCGATTCATGCTCAGGGCCTCACGCCCCAGGGTGCTCGCTGTCCGTCGCGCAGTCTCACACCGTCGCGCAGTCTGACACCGTCGCGCAGTCTCACACCGTCGCGCGGTGCGAGCGGTTCAGCGCGGAGACGATCGCCTCGAGCGAGGCGCGGGTGATGGACCCGTCGATGCCGACGCCCCAGAAGATCCGGTCCCCGATCTCGCACTCGATGTACGAGGCGGCCAGGGAGTCGTCGCCCTCGGTGAGGGCGTGCTCGGCGTAGTCCAGGATGCGCACGTCGATGTTCCGCTCGGAGAGGGCCTTGACGAAGCCATCCAGCGGGCCGTTGCCGATGCCGGTGATCTCGTGCTCCTCGCCGTCCACCACGAGGGCGACGGTGATGCGGTCCGCGCCGTCGCCAGCCGACTCCTGCTTCACGCCGCGGAAGCCGTAGCGTCCCCAGCGGCGCGAGGGATCGGTCGCGGGCAGGTACTCGTCGGAAAACGCGTCCCACAGCTGTGCGGGGCTGACCTCACCGCCGTCGGAGTCGGTCTTCTGCTGGACGATGCCCGAGAACTCGATCTGGAGGCGGCGCGGCAGGTCCAGGCCGTGCTCGGTGCGCAGCAGGTAGGCCATGCCGCCCTTGCCGGACTGGGAGTTCACGCGGATCACGGCCTCGTAGGAGCGGCCGAGGTCCTTGGGGTCCACGGGCAGGTAGGGCACCCGCCAGACCATGTCGTCGATGTCCTTGCCGGCGGCGTCCGCGTCGGACTGCATCCGCTCGAGGCCCTTCTTGATGGCGTCCTGATGGGAGCCGGAGAAGGCGGTGAACACGAGGTCGCCGCCGTAGGGGCTGCGCTCGGGCACCGGCATCTGGTTGCAGTGCTCGACGGTGCGTCGCACCTCGTCGAGGTCGGAGAAGTCGATCTGCGGGTCGATGCCCTGGCTGAACAGGTTCAGGCCCAGGGTCACCAGGTCCACGTTGCCGGTCCGCTCGCCGTTGCCGAACAGGCAGCCCTCGATGCGGTCGGCGCCGGCGAGGTAGCCGAGCTCCGCGGCAGCCACGCCCGTGCCGCGGTCGTTGTGCGGGTGCAGGGACAGCACCAGCGCGTCGCGGCGGTCCAGGTGGCGGTGCATCCACTCGATCGAGTCGGCGTAGACGTTCGGGCTGGCCATCTCCACCGTCGCCGGCAGGTTGATGATCATCTTGCGCTCGGGCGTGGGCTTGACGACGTCGATGACGGCGTTGCACACGCGCAGCGCGTACTCGAGCTCGGTGCCGGTGTAGGACTCGGGCGAGTACTCGTAGGTGACCTCGGTGTCCGGGATCGTCTCCTCGTACTTCTTGCACAGCAGCGCGCCCTGCACCGCGATGTCCAGGACCGCGTCCTCGTCGGCCCGGAACACGACGTCGCGCTGGACGATCGAGGTGGAGTTGTACAGGTGGACGACCGCGCGCTTCGCGCCGGCGATCGCCTGGTAGGTCCGCTCGATGAGGTGCTCGCGGGACTGGGTGAGGACCTGGATCGACACGTCCTCGGGGATGCGGCCCTCCTCGATGAGGGTGCGCACGAAGTCGTAGTCGGTCTTGGAGGCCGAGGGGAAGCCGACCTCGATCTCCTTGTAGCCCATCGTGACCAGGAGCTCGAACATGCGCAGCTTGCGCTCGGAGTTCATGGGATCGATGAGGGCCTGGTTGCCGTCGCGCAGGTCGACCGCGCACCAGCGGGGGGCGCGGGTGATGCGGCGGGTGGGCCAGGTGCGGTCGGGCAGGTCGACCTTGATCTGCTCGTGGAAGGGCAGGTACTTGTGGGTCGGCATGCCGGACGGCTGCTGGGGCGCGTCGCCCGTGGGGCCGACGACGGGGTCCGACGGGTCCGCCTCGGCGGCGACAGCCGTCTGGCCGGCCTGGCCGTTCGGGGCGGTGCTGGTGGTGGAGTGAGTCATGGGAGGGATCCTTCTCGCTTCGGGTACCGGTCGCCGGACAGCACGTCAGCCGCGGCGGGTTCCCGGCGGTTCAGGACCCGTCGCGGCGGCTAAGCAGGAGCAGCGATCCACGCACGGGAGCCACCGTAGCACCGTCCCCGTCGCCGGTCGGGCAGGACCACGATGCGGAACCGTGCTGGTCCGCCGCCTCAGAAGCCGAGCCGCCCCAGCTGCTTGGGGTCGCGCTGCCACTCCTTGGCGACCTTGACCCGCAGGTCGAGGTGCACCTTGCGGCCCAGCAGCTGGTTGATCTCGGCGCGGGCGCGGGAGCCGACCTCCTTCAGGCGGGAGCCGGCGCGGCCGATGATGATGCCCTTCTGGCTGTCGCGCTCGACGAAGAGGGTCGCGCGGACGATGAGCCGTCCGGTGCCGGGCTCGACGGGGGTGAACGCATCGCCATCGGGGTCGACCTCGACGACCTCCTCGACCACCACGGCGATCGAGTGGGGCAGCTCGTCGCGGACGCCCTCGAGCGCGGCCTCGCGGATCAGCTCGGAGATGCGGTCATCGCGCGACTCCTCGGTGAGCTGGTCGTCGGGGTAGAGCTGCGGACCCTCGGGCAGCTGCGAGGCGATGACGTCCATGAGCACATCGATCTGCTCGCCCTTGACCGCGGAGATCGGCACGATCTCGTCGAAGTGCATCAGCTGGTCGACGCTCACGAGGTGCTCGGCGAGGGTGTCGCGGCCCACGAGGTCGATCTTGGTGACGATCGCGATGACCTTCGGGCCGCGGCGGCCCTGGCGCATCTCGACGAGGTCCTGGGAGATGAACCGGTCGCCGGGGCCGATCTTCTGGTCCGCGGGGAGGCAGAAGCCCACCACGTCGACCTCGCCGAGGGTCTCGCGCACCAGGTCGTTCAGCCGCTCTCCGAGCAGGGTGCGGGGACGGTGCACACCGGGGGTGTCCACGAGGATGATCTGGGAGTCCTCGCGGGTGACGATCCCGCGGATGGCGCGGCGGGTGGTCTGGGGCTTGGTCGAGGTGATCGCGACCTTCTCCCCCACCAGGGCGTTGGTGAGGGTCGACTTGCCGACGTTCGGGCGGCCGACGAGCGCGACGAAGCCGGCGCGGTGCGGGGCGTCCTGCGCGTTCGGCTCCTGGGCGTTCGGTTCCTGCGCGCCCGGCTCCTGGTCGGGGGAAGCCTGGTCAGCGGTCATGGTGCTCCTCCTGGTCTCGGGACGGATCCTCGTCCTCGGGGGTCCTGCTCACGATCACGGTCGAGAGGCGCTTGCGGCGCCCGGCGGTCTTCTCGGCCTCGAGCTCGAGGCCGAGGGCGCTGGCGTGGCTGCCGGGGATGGGGACGCGGCCGGTGGTCTTGCCGAGCAGCCCGCCCACGCTGTCGATGTCGTCGTCGTCCAGGTCGAGGTCGAACAGCTCGCCCACCTCGGACAGGCTCGCCCGGGCGGGGACGCGGTAGCGGCCGTCGCCGAGGTCCTCGATGACGGGCTCGGCGCGGTCGTGCTCGTCGGCGATCTCGCCCACGATCTCCTCGAGGATGTCCTCGATGGTGACGATGCCTGCGACGCCGCCGTACTCGTCCACGAGCACGGTGATGTGCACGTGGCTGGTCTGCATCTGGCGCAGGACCTCGTCGGCCGGCACGAACTCGGGCGCGAAGCGCGCCGGGCGCATGATCTCGTGGACGGGCCGCTCGGGGCGCGGGTCCCAGGGCGAGTGGATCGCCCGCATGACGTCCTTGACGTAGAGCATGCCGCGCAGGTCGTCGACGCTGTCGCCGATGACGGGGACGCGCGAGTAGCCGGAGCGGACGAACAGGTGCATCGCCTTGCGGGCGGTGGCGTCGGCGGCGATCGCGACCATGTCGGTGCGGGGCACCATCAGCTCGCGCACCATGGTGCCGCGCAGATCGAAGACGCCCTGGATCATGTCCCGCTCGCCCTCGCCGACGTGCTCGTCCTCGAGCGCGCGGTCCACGTTGCGGCGCGCCTTCTCGGCGAGCTCCTCGGGGTTCTCGACCCGTCCCGGGCGGGCGGCGAGGGAGGCACCGAGGCGCGACAGCACGCTCGCGGGCACCCACAGCAGCCAGCGCACGGCGCCCACGAGGCCGCTGGTGGAGATCATCACCGACTCGGCGCGGCGCCGGCCGATGGTGCGCGGGGAGATCGCCAGCACGATGAGCCCCAGCAGCCCGGCGACGAGGAGCGTCCCGAGCACCGGCAGCACCCAGTCCCCGTCGCGGCCGAGGTCCCGGGCGATCGCGAAGCAGATCCCGGCGACGGCCGTGACCATCACGGTCTCGGAGAGCATCCGGCCCAGCGACACGGAGGCGAGGGTGCGGGCGGCGTCCTCGTGCTGGTGCAGGACGCGCTCGCGCACGTCGGCCGGATGGTCGGCCAGGGCCTTCTCGAGCGCACCGCGGGAGGCGGTGACCTGGGCGGCATCGGCCGCGGTGAGCACGGTGGAGACGATCGCCGCGGCGATCGCAAGGGGGATGAGGACGAGCAGAACGGTGGTGAGCAAGGGAGGAGGGGTCAGTGCGTCGGTCGGGAGGCGAGGAAGGTGAGCAGGAGCTTGCGCTGGAGGTCGAACATCTCCGTGCGCTCGTCCTCCTCCATGTGGTCGTAGCCCAGCAGGTGGAGGATGGAGTGCACGGTGAGCAGCAGCATCTCCTCGACGGCGCTGTGACCGGACTCGGCGGCCTGCTTCGCCGCGACGCTCGGGCAGAGCACCACGTCGCCCAGCAGCCCCTCGGGGGCGGGGTGCTCGGGGGTGCCGGGGGTGAGCTCGTCCATGGGGAAGCTCATCACGTCGGTGGGGCCGGGCAGGTCCAGCCACTGCACGTGCAGCTTCTCCATCGCCTCCTCGTCGACGAAGAGGATGGACATCTCCGTGGCGGGATGCAGGTGCATCGCCTCGAAGACGAAGCGGGCGAGGTCGACGAATTCGCGCTCGTCGACGACGGCGGTGGTCTCGTTGCGGATCTCGATGGTCATGGGCTCAGTTCCCCTTGTTCTCGCGGCGGCGGGAGTCACGGCTGCCGCCCGGTCGGATCTCCCAGCGGCCGTAGGCCTCGACGATGTCGCTGACCAGTCGGTGGCGCACCACGTCCCGGGAGGAGAGGCGGCAGAAGGAGATGTCGTCGATGCCGCCGAGCACCTTCTCGACCACGCGCAGGCCGCTCTGCTGTGCGCCGGGGAGGTCGACCTGGGTGACGTCGCCGGTGACCACCATGGTGGAGTTGAAGCCCAGGCGCGTGAGGAACATCTTCATCTGTTCGGGCGTGGTGTTCTGCGCCTCGTCGAGGATGATGAAGGCGTCGTTCAGGGTGCGGCCGCGCATGTAGGCCAGCGGTGCGACCTCGATGGTGCCGGCTCCCATGAGCCGCGGGATCGACTCGGGGTCGAGCATGTCGTGCAGCGCGTCGTACAGCGGGCGCAGGTACGGGTCGATCTTCTCGTTCAGCGTGCCGGGCAGGAAGCCGAGCCGCTCCCCCGCCTCGACCGCGGGCCGGGTGAGGATGATGCGGTTGATCTGCTTGCTCAGCAGCTTCTGGACCGCCATCGCGACGGCCAGGTAGGTCTTGCCGGTGCCGGCCGGGCCGATGCCGAAGGTGATGGTCGAGGACTCGATCGCCTCGATGTAGCTCTTCTGGCCCATGGTCTTGGGGCGGATGGTGCGGCCGCGGGAGGAGAGGATGGTGCGCGAGAGCACCTCCTCGAGCTTCTGCCCGGAGGCGCGGTCGTCGCCGTAGAGGTTCGCGGCCCGCTGGACCGCCTCGGCGGTGACGGCCTGGCCGGTGCCGGCCAGTTCGATGAGCGAGCGCATGATGTGCTCGCCGCGGCGCAGCGCGTCCTCGGTGCCGCGCAGGGTGACCTGGTGGCCGCGGACGTGCACGTCGGTGTCGGGGACGGCGTCCTCGAGGGCGGCCAGCGCCTGGTCGTTCTCCCCGAGCACCTGGAAGGGACTCAGATGGTCGGGGATGGCCAGCTTCCGCTCGCGCACCTCGGGGGCGCGTCCGGGAGCCGGGCTGAGGGCGTCTGTCACATCTCTCCTTCTGCGAGCGTCCCGCCCGCCAGGACGTGCGCGTGCACGTGGAACACGGTCTGACCGGCGTTGGCGCCGGTGTTGAAGATCAGGCGGAAGTCGCCGTCGGCCTGCTCGGAGGCGACCTTCGAGGCGACCTCGGCGGTGTGGGCGAGCAGCGCGGGGTCACCGGCGAGCTCGCGCACGTCGCGGCGGTGCTCGCGCGGGACGACCAGCACGTGCACGGGCGCCTTGGGGCTGAGGTCCTTGAACGCGATGACCTGCTCGTCCTCATGGACCCGTTCGGAGGGGATCTCCCCGGCGACGATCTTGCAGAAGACGCAGTCGGGATCCCGGTGCTCGGTGACGCTGTTGCCCATGTCGGGGAGTCTACGGGAGGCCCCCGTGCGTCGCAGAAGCGATACAGGCCACGTCGGCATGCGGAACAGACCGGGACTGTGAGAAGTTCTGGTCACTATGACTACTCTCGGAATCCTGATCTCCTCCGCCCGCCCGAACCGTGTGGGCGACAACGTCGCCCAGTGGGTCCGCGACAACGTGCCCGCCGGCGCCGATGTGGACCTCATCGACCTCCGCGAGGTGGCCCTCCCCGACTTCGACGAGACCACCAGCCCCAAGCAGGGCCTGCCCAAGGAGACCGCGCACGGCATCTCCTGGGCCGAGCGCATCGCCGCCCTGGACGCGCTGGTCATCCTCACCCCCCAGTACAACGGCTCCTACCCGGGTTCGCTGAAGACCGCGATCGACTGGCTGTACACCGAGTGGGTCGACCTGCCGGTCGTGCTCGTCGGCTACGGCTGGGGCGACGCGGGCGAGGTCCTGCCGCTGCTGGAGACCCTGATGGGCCGCGTGGGCGCCGACGTCATCGGCATCGTGGGCCTCGGCTTCCGCGAGGACCTCTCCGTCGAGGGCGAGCTCTTCATCGCCGAGGGCAAGACCTCCACGCTGCGCGAGCAGCTCCAGGCCGCGACCACCAAGGTCCCCGCCGAGATCGCCTGACTCCCCGAGTCCTGAGAAGGCCCCCGCCGACATCACGTCGGCGGGGGCCTTCGGCGTTCAGGCGGCGGGGGCCTCTCCGCCCCTGACCGTCAGCCCCAGCGCCCGATCAGCGCGCTGAGCACTGCGATCGCGGCGGGGCCGGCGGTCGAGGAGCGCAGCACCTCGGGGCCGAGCAGGACGGAGCGCGCACCGGCCTCGCGCATCGTGTCGAGCTCGGCGGGGTCGATCCCGCCCTCGGGGCCGACGACGAGCACGATCTCCTCGATGCCGGACTCGCTCGCAGAGCGCAGCTCGGGGGCGAGGCTCATCAGCCCCACCGACTCCTGCTCGTGCAGGACGAGCACCAGGGCACCGTCCGCGGCGCGGGCGCGCAGGTCCTCGACGAGCGCGGGCGTTGTGACGGCGGCGCTCACCTCCGGGATGCCGGGGCGGCGGCACTGCTTGACGGCGGCGCGCACGGTCGCCTCCCACTTCGCGCGGCCCTTGGCGAGCTTGTCCCCGCGCCACACAGACACGGAGCGCTTGGCGATCCAGGGCACCACCCGGTCCGCGCCGAGCTCGGTCGCGGACTCCACGGCCTGCTCATCGCGGCCGCCGGTGGCGAGGGCCTGGACGAGGGTGAGGCGCGGCAGGCGCTGCACGGCGGCCGACGGGTCCGCGAGCAGGCGCAGCTGCAGCGCCTCCTTGCGGGCGGCGGTCACCTCGGCGAGGACCTGCCTCCCGGGGTGGTCGGTGAGCAGCACCTGCTCCCCCACCCCGATCCGGGCCACCTTGGCCGCGTGGCGGCCCTCCTCGCCGTCCAGCACCAGCGCGTCGCCCTCACGGGCGGCGGCGAGGGCGTCGTCGAGGATCAGGAAGCCGGGTGGGGTGGTGGGCACGGAGCGCTCCTGCGTGTGGTCGGTGCGGGGCTCAGAGGTTCTGGAGGCGCTCGCGCAGCTTCGCGAACGGTCCGCCCTGATGGCCCTTGCGGCGCTCCGCCTCGTCCCCGCGCAGGGCGGCGAACTGCTCCAGCAGCTCGCGCTCCTGCTCGGTGAGGGAGGTGGGCACGTCCACGTCGAGCACCACGCGGATGTCGCCGCGGCGCTCGCGGCGCAGCGGGGTGACGCCGAGGCCCTTGAGCGTGACCTCCTCGCCGGGCTGGGAGCCGGGGCGGATGTCCAGCTCCTGCACGCCGTCGAAGGTCTCCAGGGGCACGGTCGCGCCGAGCGCGGCGGTGGTCATGGGCACGGCGACGGTGGTGACGAGGTCGTCGCCGTCGCGCTCGAACATCTCGTGGCTCTTGACGGAGAGCTCGACGTACAGGTCGCCGGAGGGGCCGCCGGCCTCGCCGGTCTCGCCCTCGCCGCGCAGCTGGATGCGGGTGCCGTTCTCGACACCGGAGGGGATGCGCACGGTGACGGTGCGCTCGGTGGCGGTGCGGCCGTGGCCGGAGCAGCCGGTGCAGGGCTTGTCGATGACGTCGCCGTGGCCCTCGCAGGTGGGGCAGGGCGCCATGGTCACCATCTGGCCGAGCAGCGACTGCTGGACGCGCTGGACGTGGCCGGAGCCGTTGCAGGCGGTGCAGCGGGTGGGGCTGGTGCCGGGCTCGCAGCAGGAGCCGGAGCAGCGCTCGCACAGCACGGCGGTGCGGAAGGCGACCTGCTGCTCGGTGCCGAAGACGACGTCGCGCAGCTCGATCTTCACGCGGCGCAGCACGTCGCCGCCGCGGCGCTGGCGGGGCACGGGGCCCTGGTTGCGGCCGCGCATGCCGGAGGCCCCGGCGAACATGTCGAAGATGTCGTTGAAGTCGAAGCCGGCGCCGCCGCGGGGGAAGTCGCCCATGCCCGGGCCGCCGCCCATGTCGTACTGGCGGCGCTTGTCCTCGTGGGACAGGGTCTCGTACGCCTGGGAGACCTTCTTGAACCTCTCGGCCGCGTCGGGGTCGGGGTTGACGTCCGGGTGGAGGGTGCGGGCGAGCTTGCGGTACGCCTTCTTGATCTCCTCGGTCGAGGCGTCGCGGGAGACGCCGAGCAGCTCGTAGTAGTCCTCGTTCACAGGCGTGGGTCCTTAGGGGGAGTCGGGGGTCGGTGGCCGCGGGCGGCGGGCGCGGGGCCCGCCGGGGCGGTCATTCGAGGAAGCGGGAGACGTAGCGGGCGATGGCCTGCACCGTCGAGATGCCGGCGGCGTAGTCCATGCGGCTGGGGCCGAGGATCGCCAGGTGCGAGCCCGCGCCGTAGCCGGCGCCGACGAGCGCGGCCTGGTGCAGGGCCTGGTCGTGCAGCTCGGAGCCGATGCGCACCTGCACGTCCCCGGGGGAGACGTGCATCTCGGTGAACAGGCGCAGCAGCACCAGCTGCTCCTCGAGCACGTCCAGCAGCGGCTCGACGTCGCGGGCGAAGTCCTCGGCGGAGCGGGCGATGTTCGCCGTGCCCGCCATCATGATGCGGTCCTCGGCGCGGGTCGCGGCGAGGGCCGCGAGCGCGTCGGCCACCTCGGCGGCGGCGGGCCGCTCCGGCTGCGGCAGGGCCTCGAGGTACTCCGCCAGCGGCGCGACGAGGTCGGTGACCTCGCGGCCGGAGACGACGCGGTTGAGCTGGTCGCGAAGGCTCACGTAGTACTCGGCGGGCTTGCCGGAGATCACGGGCACGGTGCGCTGGTCCACGCGGCCGGACTCGGTGATCAGGACGACCAGGAGCAGGGAGTCGGCGACCTTGACCAGCTCGACGTGGCGGATGCGGGCCTGGCGGCGGGCCGGGTACTGGACCATCGCGACCTGCTGGGTGAGCTGGGCGAGCAGGCGCACGGTCCGGGCCAGCAGCTCCTCGACATCGCCGGCGTCCTCGAGCAGCGAGCGGATCGCCCGGCGCTCGGGGGCCGACAGCGGCTTGACGGTCGCGACGTGGTCGACGAAGGCGCGGTAGCCCTTGTCGGTGGGGACGCGTCCTGCGGAGGTGTGGGGCTGGTGGATCAGCCCCTCCTCCTCGAGGATCGACATGTCGTTGCGGACGGTCGCGGCGGAGACGCCGAGCTCGTGCCGCTCGAGGAGCGACTTGGAGCCGACGGGCTCGCGGGTGGAGACGTAGTCCTCGACGATGGCGCCGAGGATCTGGAGCTTGCGGGCGTCCATGGGGCGGTCCTCCTGCCTCTCGTCCTGCCGCGGCATGTCCTGTCGCTTCCGTCGTCCTGCTGGTTCGGTCGTCCTGCTGACCCAATCTGGCACTCTCCGGTGCCAAGTGCCAATCCTACGCGTCCCCGGCGCGCTGCGCGGGGAGGCGTTCGCCACGGGGATACAGTGTCCGCCGTGTCTTCCCCCTCCGCTCGATTCCCCGACCGGTACGGCGCCGACGTGCTGTCCTCCGGCCCGCCCGCGCACCACCGCCGCCGCCCCGTGGCGAGGGAGGTGCCCGCCGCTCGCGATCTCGTGGTCGAGGAGGCCTCGACCGGGTTCACCGGCGCGATCACCCGGGTCGAGAAGACCGCCGGCGAGCTGATCGTCGAGCTCGAGGACGGCCGCGGCAGGCGCCGCACCTTCCCGCTCGGCCCCGGGTTCATGATCGACGGGAAGCCCGTCGTGCTCACCCGACCCGTGGCCCGCTCCGCCGCGCCCGTGCGCAAGCGCTCGGCCTCGGGATCGGTGTACGTCGAGGGGGCGAAGGCCCGCACCGCCCGCGCCTCGCGGATCTGGGTGGAGGGCACCCACGACGCCGAGCTCGTGCAGAAGGTGTGGGGCCACGACCTGCGCATCGAGGGCATCGTCGTCGAGCAGCTCGAGGGCGCGGACAACCTGGTCGAGCGCGTCGCCGAGTTCGGCCCCTCCCCCGGTCGGCGCCTCGGCATCCTCGTGGACCATCTCGTGAAGGGCTCCAAGGAGTCCCGCATCGCCGCCGAGGTGATGGCGCTGCCGGGCGCGCGCGGCAATGTCACCGTGCTCGGCCACCCCTATGTCGACGTGTGGCAGGCGGTGAAGCCCGCCCGGGTGGGTCTTGCCCAGTGGCCGCACATCCCCCGCGGCACCGACATCAAGGTGGGCACGCTCGCCGCGCTCGGCTGGCCCCACGAGGACAAGGCGGACATCGGCCTGGGCTGGAAGCGGATCCTCTCCACGGTCCGCTCCTACGCGGACGTCGAGCCGACCCTGTCCGGGCGGATCGAGGAGCTCATCGATTTCGTGACGGTCGACGGGGACTGAATGGGGGATATCCCCCGGCGTATGCGGCGGACCTCCACGATGAGCGGCCCGCACGACCCTCGTTAGGGTGAGGTCATCACCCAGCAGGTCGGCCCGGCGCCGGCCCGAGACGAAGAAGGAATCATGAGCCAGACTCCGCACCCGCACGATCCGTACGGCTCCGAGCCCGGCACCCCCGCCTCGGACCCCCTCGACATCGACCAGCCCGGCACGGGCGGCCCCGCCGCTTCACAGCCGGCGGAGGAGGGATCGCCCACCTCGGACCCCGCGCTCCACCCCCACGACCCGTTCGCCCAGGCGGACCCGTACGCGCAGAGCGCTCCGGCGCAGCCTTCGCACTACGCCCAGGGTTCGCCCTACGGCGCGAGCGGTGCGTCGGCTCCGAGCGCCGCCTCGCACGATTCCTACGCCGCCGGCGCCGCTCCCTTCGCGGCGCACACCGAGCGTCAGTACGATCCGCGCCAGGATCCGTCCTTCGGCCAGCAGCCCCAGGGTCAGCAGTTCTCCGGTCAGCAGTACGCGGGCCAGCAGCAGTACGCGCAGCAGGCCGACGGGAACGGCGCTCCCCAGGGCGCTCCGCACCTTGATGCCTCGCCGCTCCCCCAGGGCTTCAAGGGACTGTACGAGGGTCCGATCACCGGCCAGCCCGTCTCCGCCTCGGACTCGAAGATGTGGTCGATGTTCTCCCACCTCTCCGCGGTGCTCGGCTACGTGGTGGGTGCCGGCTTCCTCGGCTGGGTCGGTCCGCTGGTGATCTTCCTGATGTACAAGGACCGTGACCGCTTCGTCCGCTACAACGCGGCCGAGACGTTGAACGCGGCGATCGCCACGGTGATCGCGGAGGTGGTGCTCTCCATCGCGATCACGATCTTCGCGGTGGTCACCTTCGGCATCGGTTCGATCGCGTTCCCGCTGGTGTGGCTGCCGGCCGTGCTGCACGTCATCTTCGCCATCATCGGAGCGGTGAAGTCCAACAAGGGCGAGTACTGGAACTACCCGCTGAACATCCGCTTCGTGAAGTGATCACGCCGTGACGTGATCGCACGACGCACCGGAGCCCCCGCGATCCTCGAGGTCGCGGGGGCTCCTTCCGTCATCGGGCCTGATCCCACCGGGGCCTCACATCCAGCCCACGCCCTGCTCCGCGTGCTCGCGGAGGCGATAGGCGATCATCCTGCGCAGCAGGTCCTCCGGGATCTCCTGGCCGTAGGGCAGGGCGACGCGTCCCTTGCCGGTGGCGAACCCCTCCAGCTCCCGGTCGAAGGCCTCACGGGTGCTGGGGGTGACAACGAAGTTCGCGTGGTCCTTGTGAGCGCTGTACACGAGCAGGATCGTGCCGGAGGGGTGCAGGTGCGCGGGGCTGCCCCACTTCACGGCCTCGGTCGCCGCGGGCAGCGCCTCCTGCACGAGTGCCCGCAGCCGGGCGATGAGGGTGCGGGCCGGGTCCTCGAGGCCGTCGAGGTACTCGTCGATCGAGGTGGGCCGAGCCGAGGCAGGAGTCATGGTCCTCAGTGTGCTCCGGGTCCGGCCTCAGGGCCAGTGCTCGCAGGGCCAGTGCGCGCAGGGCCTGCGCTCAGGGCACGAGGTCGCGGATGACCGCGTCGGCGAGGAGCCGGCCGCTGCGGGTGAGCACGGCCCGTCCCCGCGCGAGGGCGTCCGGGTCAAGATGGCCGCGGTCGCGGTGCACGGCGAGCATCTCCCGGTTCTCCTCGGGCACGACCGACACCTCCAGCCCGTCGGCGATGCGCAGCTCGAGCATGATCCGCTCCACGAGCCGGTCCTCGGCCGCGACCTGCTCGGAGTCGGCGACGGGCAGCTCGCCGACCGCGAGCATGCGGGCGTAGCGGCTGGGATGCTTGACGTTCCAGGAGCGCAGTCCGTCGCGGTGGCGGTGGGCGCCGGGGCCGATCCCCCACCAGTCGCCGCCGCGCCAGTAGGCGAGGTTGTGGCGGGAGCGGTGCTCCTCGGTGCGGGCGAAGTTGGAGACCTCGTACCAGGAGAGGCCCGCTTCGCGGGTGAGGTCGTCGATGAGCTCGTACTTGTCGGCCATGTCGTCGGGGTCGGGGGCCTCGAGCTCGCCGCGGCGCAGCTGGCGGGCCATGGCGGTGTTGCCCTCGATGATCAGCGAGTAGGCGGAGAGGTGGTCGACCCCGCAGGCGAGGGCGGCGCGCACGGAGGTCTCTACGTCGGCGAGGGTCTCGCCGGGGGTGCCGTAGATGAGGTCGAGGCTGACGTCCAGGCCCGCCTCCTTCGCCCACTGCACCACCTGCGGCACGCGCTCGGGTTCGTGGGTGCGGTCCAGGGTCGCCAGCACCGACGGGACCGCGGACTGCATGCCGATCGAGACGCGGGTGATGCCGCCGTCGGCCATGCGCGACAGCGACGCGCGGGTGACGGAGTCGGGGTTCGCCTCGCTGGTCACCTCCGCGTCGGGCGCGAGCGGGATCAGGGCGCGCAGGTGGTCGAGCATGGCGACGAGGTCGTCGGCCGGCAGCAGCGTGGGGGTGCCGCCGCCGAAGAAGACGGTGGAGACCTGAGCGTACTCGTACCCGGCGGCGCGGTCCGCGGCGAGGGTCAGGTCCATCTCCGCCATGGCGTTGGCGGGGTACTCGCGCTGGGACCCGCCGCCGCCGAGCTCGGTGGCGGTGTACGTGTTGAAGTCGCAGTACCCGCAGCGCACCGCGCAGAACGGGACGTGGATGTAGACCGAGAGGTCCCGGGCCGCAGCGCTCACCGCTCGTCCTTCGAGTGCCGCTCGCCCTTCAGATGCCGCTGCGCGCGGGCCTCGAGCTCGCGGTGCAGCGCCACGCCCGCGCCGTCGGCCCAGGTCGCCAGGCGCCGGGTGAGGTCCCGGTCGCGGGCGCCGCCGTAGACCGCGGCGACGGTCGCGCCGTGGCCGGGCGCGTCCACGACCTCGAGCGCGTCACCGGCTTCGACCTGCCCGGTCTCGAGCACGCGGAAGTACACGCCGGTGCGGCCGCGCTCGTGGTAGCGGGCGCGGAAGTCGTCGGTGCCCATCCAGCGCTGGAAGGTCATGCAGGGGGTGCGCGGCGCAGTGACCTCGAGCAGCGCGGTGCCGAGCCGCACCCGCGCCCCGATCTCGAGATCGTCGATGGGCAGGTCCTCGATGCTGAGGTTCTCCCCGAGCGCGCCGGGGGCGAGCGCGCGTCCGAGCTCGCGGGACCAGTGGGCCCGCTCCTCGGCGTCGACCGCGTAGACGGCCTGGTCGGCGCCGCCGTGGTGGGCGCGGTCGGCCTGCACGTCGGCGTAGAGGCCGAGGGGTCCGACGGCGACGGGGCCCTCGACGGCGCGCTTGTCGATCGCGGTGGTGCCGACCGAGCCATCGTCGGCGTGGAGGGTCGCGACGACGCAGACCGCACCGACCCGCCCGCGCGCCCCCGCCGGGAGCGCGTCGGCCGGGAGCGCGGAGGTCGTCACTTCTTCTTCCCGTCCTTGCCGCCCTCGGCGGCGTCGGAGGAGAGGGCGGCGATGAAGGCTTCCTGCGGCACCTCGACGGAGCCGATGTTCTTCATGCGCTTCTTGCCCTCCTTCTGCTTCTCCAGCAGCTTGCGCTTGCGGGAGATGTCGCCGCCGTAGCACTTGGACAGCACGTCCTTGCGCATGGCGCGGATGTTTTCGCGGGCGATGATGCGCGAGCCGATCGCGGCCTGGATCGGGACCTCGAACTGCTGGCGCGGGATGAGCTTCTTGAGCTTCCCGGCCATCTCGACGCCGTAGTTGTAGGCCTTGTCGCGGTGAACGATGGCGCTGAACGCATCCACGGGCTCGCCCTGGAGGAGCATGTCGACCTTGACGAGGTCGGCGACCTGGGAGCCGGAGACGTCGTAGTCCAGCGAGGCGTAGCCGCGGGTCTTCGACTTCAGCTGGTCGAAGAAGTCGAAGACGATCTCCGCCAGCGGCAGGGTGTAGCGCAGCTCGACGCGGTCCTCGCTGAGGTAGTCCATGCCGCCGAGGGTGCCGCGCTTGGACTGACACAGCTCCATGACGGCGCCGATGAACTCGCTGGGCACGAGGATGGTCGCCTTGGTGACGGGCTCGCTGATCTCGCGCACCTTCCCCTCGGGGAAGTCCGACGGGTTCAGCACCTCGACGTCGGTGCCGTCCTCCATCACGACGTGATAGACGACCGACGGGGCGGTGGAGATGAGGTCGAGGTCGAACTCGCGCTCGAGCCGCTCGCGGATGATCTCCAGGTGCAGCAGCCCGAGGAAGCCCACGCGGAAGCCGAAGCCGAGGGCGGTGGAGGTCTCGGGCTCGTAGTTCAGGGCCGCGTCGTTGAGCTTGAGCTTGTCCAGCGCATCACGAAGCGCCGGGTAGTCCGAGCCGTCGATGGGGAACAGGCCGGAGTAGACCATCGGCTTGGGGTCGGAGTAGCCGGACAGCGGCTGGGTCGCCCCGCGCACCGAGGTGGTGACGGTGTCGCCCACCTTGGACTGGCGCACGTCCTTCACGCCGGTGATGAGGTAGCCGACCTCGCCGGGGCCGATGCCCTCGGTGGGCTGCGGCTCCGGGGAGCTGACGCCGATCTCGAGCAGCTCGTGGTGGGCGCCTGTGGACATCATGTCGATGCGGTCGCGGGCGCGCAGGTGCCCGTCGACGACGCGGATGTAGGTGACCACGCCGCGATAGGTGTCGTAGACGGAGTCGAAGATCATCGCGCGGCAGGGGGCGTCGGGCTCGCCCTGGGGGGCGGGGAGGGTCTTCACGACGTGGTCGAGCAGCTCGGGCACGCCCTGGCCGGTCTTGCCGGAGACGCGCAGCACCTCGTCGGGCTCGACGCCCACGAGCTGGCCGATCTCGGCGGCGTACTTCTCGGGATCGGCGCCGGGCAGGTCGATCTTGTTGAGCACCGGGATGATGGTGAGGTCGTTCTCCATCGCCAGGTACAAGTTCGCGAGCGTCTGCGCCTCGATGCCCTGGGCCGCGTCGACCAGCAGGATCGCGCCCTCGCAGGCGGCGAGCGAGCGGGAGACCTCATAGGTGAAGTCCACGTGCCCGGGGGTGTCGATCATGTTCAGGGCGTAGTTGACGCCGTCGACCTGCCAGGGCATGCGCACGGCCTGGCTCTTCACGGTGATTCCGCGCTCGCGCTCGATGTCCATGCGGTCGAGGTACTGGGCGCGCATGGCGCGCTCGTCGACGATCCCGGTGATCTGCAGCATCCGGTCGGCCAGGGTGGACTTGCCGTGGTCGATGTGGGCGATGATGCAGAAGTTGCGGAGCCGCTCCTGGGGCGTCGACGCGGGAGCGATGTCCCGTGCCTCATCGGCAGCGATCCTCGGGGTCACCGGCATTCGTCCTCTCGTCGGCAGCGGACCGGCGCACGCGCGCCGGGCATCGGCCCATCGTCTCACGCGCGGCGCGGCGCGCGCGGTCCGCGCCCCGCCGGACGGGCCGACGTCACAGCGGGGCGCTCATCCCGTCGGCCGACCTGCGCCCGCGAGCACC
Organism: Brachybacterium aquaticum; assembly: GCF_014204755.1. NCBI lineage: Bacteria > Bacillati > Actinomycetota > Actinomycetes > Micrococcales > Dermabacteraceae > Brachybacterium > Brachybacterium aquaticum. Next base: position 1,255,917 of record NZ_JACHLZ010000001.1, on the reverse strand, counting down.
TGCCCGGAGCGCGGCACCCCGCCGGGGAACGCGATCGGCAGCGCCGTCGCCCGCCCGGGGTCCAAGGCGTCCATCGCCTGCAGGTGCACGTGCGGCTCCATGCTGTTGCCCGAGTTCCCGCAGCGGGCGAGCACCTCCCCCGCCGCGACCCGGTCCCCGGGCGCGACACGCAGGCTGCCCCGCTGCAGGTGGCACAGCGCCACGAAGGCGGTGCGCCCGTGGCTGGACGCCCCGGGCAGCTCCGCCTCGAGGATCAGGTGGTTGCCCGCAAGGCCGTCCCACCCCCGGGCGAGGCGGCGGCGCTGGGTGAGGGCGTAGAGGACCGACGGGATCCCGCGATGGGCCAGATGGTCCTCCTCGCCGTCGCGGACGTGCCGGACCACGCCCGCGCAGGGGGCGAGCACCTCGGCGCCGAAGCCAGCGAAGCGCTCCGGCGGCTCGGGGACCAGGAACGAGATGAGCGTGTACGGCGCGGAGCGGCCGCGCTCCCCAAGGGGCACGAGGTCGATCGCGTACGCGGATGCACCGAACGTCGTGCGGTGGCTCGGGACCCGGTCCGCGGGGCTGTTGCGGGCCAGGGACGCGACCGCGAGCGGGCTGCGGAGCAGCAGCGGGGGCAGGACTCTGCGGGGAGACATCCCGTTTCGCCCCCGCTCCCCGGCCGCAGCTCAGGCGGCCGGGTGGAAGTAGGTCGCGCCGAGCGCCCGGGTGACCGCGCCGGTGACCATTTGCAGCTGCTCCATCTCGACCTCGAAGTCCTCGACGATGTCGTCGAGGGCGCGGTAGCGCAGGCTCGCGAGCGCCCGGCCCACGATCCGTCGGCCGGGCTCGGCCGTGCCGAGGCGGTCGAAGGAGCTGCCGTGCAGCTTCGCGAGCGACTCGAGCGCGACGTCGATCTCGGCGAGGCAGTGCACGGCCGAGCGCGGGAACACCGAGTCCAGCAGGAGGAACTCGATCGCGCGCGCCGCCCCGACCCGACCGCGGTAAGTGCGGATGTACGCCTCGTGCGCGCTGCAGGAGCGCAGCAGCAGCACGGTCGCGGCGTCGGCGGAGTCCTCGAGGTCGTGGGACTGGAGGTTCCGGGCGAGCATGTCCACGCGCTCCAGCAGCTGCCCGATGCGCAGGAACAGCCAGGCCTCGTCGCGGGTCATGGAGGAGTCCACGAGCCCGTTGACCACGGCGCAGCGGTCCTTGGCGAACTGGAAGGAGCTGTGCATGCGGGAGGGGCGCACCCCGCGCGGCATCCCGAGGGTGGTGGTGTTCAGCGACTCCCATACCTCGGTGGAGAGGACCTCGCGGGCACCGCGGGCGTTCTCGCGCGCGGTCTGCAGCGCCCCTGCGACCGAGGACGGGTTGGTGCGATCGGTGACCAGGCGATCCAGCACGTGCTGGATCGTGCAGTCCGACTGCGGCACGTCCTCGACGCCGAAGATGTCGTAGACGGCCCGGCAGGCGCCGTGCAGGTCGTGGGAGGCGTCCTCGGTGATCGACTCGAGCTTCACGTCGAGGATGCGGGCGGTCTGGTCGGCCCGCTCGACGTAGCGGCCGATCCAGAACATCGCATCGGCGATCCGGCTGAGCATCATCGGGCGTCCACCTCGTCCTCGTCGTCGTCCTTCTCCTGGGGCGGGTCCTGGTCCGCGTACTCGTCGATGTCGATGATCGGGATCGCGGAGGTCACGGGGGCCGGTTCCTTCTCCCGCTCGGCAGCGCGCTCCTCGTGCAGGGCCTCGAACTCGTCGTACTCCTCGTCGGAGGGGTCCTCGATCGCCTCCTCGGTGGCCATCTGGACCTGGGACTGCGAGGCGCCGCCGGCGGCGGGGCGCTCTGCCGCGAGCACCCAGGTGTCCTTGGAACCGCCGCCGCGGGAGGAGTTCACGATCATCTCTCCGCGCGGCAGCGCCACGCGGGTGAGGCCACCGGGCAGCACCCACACGTCGTCGCCGCTGTTCAGCGCGAAGGGGCGCAGGTCCACGTGGCGGGGCTCGGGCCCCTCCTCGACGAGGGTCGGGATCGTGGACAGCTGCACGACGGGCTGGGCGATCCAGCCGCGCGGATCGGCCAGGAGCCGCACGCGCAGGGCGTCGAGCTCATCGCGGGAGGCCGACGGGCCGATGACGATGCCCTTGCCGCCGGAGCCGTCCACGGGCTTGACCACGAGCTCGTCGAGCCGGTCGAGCACCTCGGCCAGGGAGTCCGGCTCCTCCAGCCGCCAGGTGTCGACGTTGGGGAGGATCGGCTCCTCGGAGAGGTAGTAGCGGATCAGGTCCGGGACATAGGTGTAGGTGAGCTTGTCGTCGCCGATCCCGTTGCCGATGCCGTTGGCGACCACGACGTTCCCGGCGAGGATCGCGCGGACCAGGCCTGGCACGCCGAGCATGGAGTCGGGGCGGAACACCTCGGGGTCGATGAAGTCGTCGTCGGTGCGCTTGTAGATCACGTCCACGCGGCGCAGCCCGGCGGTGGTGCGCATGTAGATGCGCTCCCCCCGCTCGACGAGATCGCTGGCCTCCACGAGGTCCACGCCCATCGTGCGGGCCAGCAGCGAATGCTCGAAATAGGCGCTGTTGTAGCGGCCGGGGGTGAGCACCACGACGGTCGGGTCCTCGTCGGCGGTGTCCGGGGCGGCGGCGCGCAGGGCCGCGAGGAGACGCCCGGGGTACTCGCCGACGCGGCGCACGGGCCGGTCCGCGAACAGCTCCGGGAAGGTCTGGGCCATGGCGCGCCGGTTGGAGAGGACATAGCTGACGCCGCTGGGGGTGCGGCAGTTGTCCTCGAGGACCCGGAAGTCCCCGGCGCCGTCGCGGACCAGGTCGATACCGGCGATGTGGATGCGCACGCCGTTGGGCGGGGAGTAGCCGCGCATCGCCTCGACCACGTAGGTGGAGGAGGTGACCAGCTCCTTCGGGATCACGCCGTCGGCGATCGCGTGCTGCTCGTTGTACAGGTCGTCGAGGAAGCGCTCGAGAGCCCTCACCCGCTGGGCGACGCCCGTGGAGACGCGCGCCCACTCGGCGGCGTCGATCACGCGGGGGATCGCGTCGATCGGGAAGGGCCGCTCCTCACCGGCGTAGTCGAAGGTGACGCCCTGGTCGAGGTAGCTGCGGGCCAGGGAGTCGGACCGATTGCGGAACTCCTCGGGCCCGAGCCCGGCGAGGGCGTCGTGCAGTGCCCGATACGTCGGGCGCACCGTGCCGTCGGGGGCGAACATCTCGTCGCCGGCGGTCCCGGTCTCGATCCTGTGGAACAGCGAGGGAGCGGACATGCCTACCATTCTCACAGGTCCGACACCCTCCCGTGGGCGCACTGCCCAGGAAGCGAGCACCATGTCCCTGTTCGACACGCTGTCCTCGGCCGTGCGCTCCCTCGCACGGAACCCCTCCGTGCGCCGCGGCGCCCGCGACCTCGGCCGTGCCGCGGTCCGCGCCATCGAGGAGCAGCGCGGCGGGACGGCGGATAACGATTCGGCCAAGAGCGGCTCGGGCAGGGCCGGGGCGACGCCCGGTCGATCGGCCGACGGGGCCCGGCAGTCCGACGGGGCCGGGCGGGCGACGGCCGGCGGCTCCGGCGCGGCCGACGGGCACGGCGCGCTCGCGGACCGCAAGGACTCCCGCGGCCTGAGGCTCGCCTACGCCCCGCGGGAGGACGACCACCCCGATCCGGGCGAGATCGTGTGGGCGTGGGTGCCGTACGAGGAGGACATCACCCGCGGCAAGGACCGTCCGGTGCTCGTGATCGCCGAGGAGGACGCCTCCGCCGGCGGCCGCGACGGCGAGGGCGAGGTGCTGATCGCCCTGATGCTCACCTCCCGCGACCGCACCGAGTCCGGTGCGACCCGCACCGGAGAGCACGGCGCGACCTGGGTCGACATCGGCGCCGGGGACTGGGACAGCAAGGGCCGTCCCTCGGAGGTGCGCGCCGATCGGCTGCTGCGGATCTCCCCCGACGCGGTGCGCCGCGAGGGCGCTCGCCTGGATCGCGAGCGGTACGAGCGCGTGGCCGCCGCAGTGCAGGGCTGAACTGACGGCCGGGCTGAACTGGGGGCGGGGCTGAACTGGCGGCAGGGCTGAACGACAGGGCCGACACGAGCGCTCCCGAGCCCCCGTCCCCGGCGCGAGCAGGAGACACGCCGCACATCGGGTGCGGTCCGGGCAGGAGTCTCTGCTAATCTTGTCCGCTGTATGTGTGACATACCGTCCGGTGTGCGCATCACGTCCTCCCGAAGTGTCTCAGGGGCAGGGCGTCGCGTGCGACCCGGGTGAGTAGCCGTGGCAGCGACCCGGCACCGACGTCTCCAGGCGATCCCCACCGCCGTCCCCGTCGGGGCCGTTCCTCTGCCGCCGCGGATGATCCACCGCAGCAGCACTAGAGAAGAGTCTTCGTGGCAAACATCAAGTCCCAGATCAAGCGGAACCGGACGAACGAGAAGGCGCGCCTGCGCAACCGTGCCGTCAAGTCCGAGCTCAAGACCTACACCCGCAAGGTGAAGGCCGCCGTCTCCACCGGTGACGCCGAGGCCGCCGGCGAGGCGCTCAAGACCGCGTCCCGCAAGCTGGACAAGGCCGTCTCCAAGGGCGTCATCCACAAGAACCAGGCCGCGAACCGCAAGTCGGGTCTCGCGAAGCTGGTCGCCGGAGTCGCCAAGTGACGTCAGGTCTCTGACCTCCCCCGCCCGGCGGGGACGAGAAGCCCGGTGCGCAGGGATGCGCACCGGGCTTCTCGCTGTCCAGGGAACTCCGGATCGACGCTGCCGGCCGACGCTGTTCAGTCAGCGCTGTTCAGCCGACGCGACGTGCGCTGTTCAGCCGGCGCGACGTGCGCGGCAGATCTCCATCACCATGCGCTGCACGGACCATTGCGGGTCGCGTCCGGCACCCTTGACCTCGTGATCGGCGCGGGCCACGGCCTCGAGCGCCCGGGCGAGGGAGCGGTCGTTCCAGGCGCGGGCGTCGCGGGTGAGGTTGCGCAGCATCCAGTCGGGCATCCCGAGGGTGCGGGCGTTGGCCGACGGGGCGGTGACCTTCGCCAGCGAGCGCATCTTCGAGGCGATCGCGGCGACGATCGGGACGGGGTCGGCGCCGGCGAGCTGGGCCTGCTGCAGAAGCTGCAGCGCCTCCTGCTCCTTCCCGGCGATCGCGGAGTCGGCGACGGCGAAGGCGGTGGACTCCACGCGCCCTGAGGTGAGGGCGTGCACGTCGGCGACGGTGACCTGGGCGGGCTGCTCGCCGGGGTCGGGGGTGGTGTCCTCGATGAGCTGGCGGCTGATCGCGGCGAGCTCGGCGAGGTCCGTGCCGAAGGCGTCGACCAGGGCCACCAGGGCGTCGGGCTGGATGCGGCGCTGGGCGCGGGCGAACTCGGCGGCGACGAAGGTCTGCTTGTCCGCGGCGCGCTTGACGGGGCTCGCGTCCACGCGCGGCACGCCGGCCTTCTTCAGCGCGTCCAGCAGCTTCTTGCCGCGGTTGCCGCCGCGGTGGACGAGCACGAGGGTCACGTCGCTCTCCGGGGCCTTGAGATAGTCCAGCAGCTCGAGGACGAGCGCGTCGGGGGCGCTCTGCAGCTCGGGCACGATCACGAGGCGGGGCTCGCCGAACAGGGAGGGGCTGGCGACCTGGGCGAGGGCGCCGGGGCCGAGCGCCTCACCGACCAGCCCGTGGATCTCGACGGAGGGGTCGGCCTCCTTGGCCAGGGCGCGCAGGCGCTGCACCGCGCGGTCCGCGATCAGGGACTCGGTGCCCTGGACGAGCACGATCGGTGCGAGGGCGACGCTGTGCCACTCGACATCGCTCACGGTGAGCTCCTCACTGCTCGGGGACCCGTCGATCCTAGCGGCCCGGGCCGACGCTGCGCGGCGCGGCCCCCTCGCCCGTCGGCAGCACCACGGTGCCGTGCTCGTCGGTGCGCAGCACCTGCGCGCCGAGTCCGCGGGCGAGGTCGAGGGCCTCGTCGGTGGGGTGGCCGAAGGTGTTCTCCGCGCCGACCCCGACGAGCGCGAGGTCCGGGTCGAGCTGCGCGTACAGGGGCGGGTGCTGGAAGCGGGAGCCGTGGTGGGCGACCTTGACGATGTCCGCGGTGCCGGGCTCCTGCGCGGCGAGCTGCTCCTGCGCGGCCGGCTCGAGGTCGCCGAGGGCCACGAGTCGGGTGCCGTCCTCCCAGGTGGCGGCGAGGACCACGGAGCAGTCGTTCGCGGCGTCCCCCTCCCCGGACCCCCGCTCCAGTCGGCTGGCCCGTTGCGCCTCCTCGGCCGACGCCGGCCACAGCACCTGCAGCGCGAGCCCGGACCGTTCCCAGCGCTCCCCTGTCGTCACGGGCCGGGCCGGGATGCTGTCCAGAACGTCGCGCGCCGCTTCGGGCAGGGGGCACACCCACTGCTCGGCGGGGGCGCGGGCTCCGGTGAGCGCCTCCCGGCCGCCGGTGTGGTCGGCGTGGGGGTGGGTGAGGACGAGCAGGTCGATCGTGCGCACCTGGAGCCGGTCGAGGCAGGTGCGCAGCAGGTCGGGGTCCCCTCCGGTGTCGACGAGGACCGTCGGCCCGTCCCGGCTCCCTCCCGCCCCGGATCCGGCCGGGCGGTCCGCCGGGCGCAGCAGCATCGCATCGCCCTGCCCGACCGCGCACATCGCCACGGTCCATCCTGGGGCGCTCCGCATCGGCAGCTGCCGTCCGAGGCTCGGCGCGAGGGCGAGGACGAGCACCACGGCGACGCTCCAGCGCACCACGCGCAGGCGCCGACCCGCCACCGCCAGACCAGCGAGGACCAGCACAGCGATCGCGATGAGCACGCCGGTCGGCCCCTCGGCGACGGGGATGCGGGAGCCGGGCAGCGCGTCGGCGGTGCGGGCGATGAGCAGCACCGCGTGCGCACCGCCCGCGGCGAGGGTGTACAGCGCCGCCGCGAGCGGCGGCGAGACGACCCCGAGCACGAGGGCGACCAGGCCGATCACCGTCGCAGGACCCACCAGCGGCGCGACCGCCATGTTCACGGCCACCGCCCAGAGCGACAGCTCAGGGGTGAGCAGGAGCAGCACGGGGGTGCACGCGGCCTGGGCGACCAGCGGCACGGCGAGCACGAGCGCGGCGGTGCGCCCCAGCCGCTCCCCGCTCAGCTCCACGAGGGCGGTCGCGAGCGGTGGCGCCACGATGAGGATCGCTGCGGTCGCGAGGGCGGAGAGCAGGAAGCCGATCGACGCGGCGGTGACCGGGTCGAGCACGGACCACAGCGCGACGGTGAGGGCGAGGACCGCGACCGGGGAGGCGCGCACCCCGGCGAATCGGGCGGCGAGCAGCGGGGCCGCCATCGTCGCGGCGCGCTGCACGCTCGGCTCGTCCCCGACCAGCCACACGTACCCGGCGACGACCGTCGCGGCGGCCAGCAGCCGCGGTCTGCGCCGCACCCCGAGGAGCAGCAGCGGTGCGAGCACCGCGGCGAGGACCAGAGCAATATTGGCTCCCGAGACCGCCACGAGATGGGAGATCCCGGCGCGGCGCATGATCTCCTCGGTCCGCTCCCCCATCCCGGCGGTGTCGCCGGTGGTCATGCCTCGCACCAACGCGGCCTCGTCGGCCGGGAGGTGGGAGGTGGCCGCGCGGGCGATCCCGCGGAACCGGTGACGGGCCTCCTGGGCCCGTCCGGCCCCGCCGGGAGCAGCGACCACCGTGACCTCGGTGGCGCGCAGCACGATCAGGGAGCCGCTCGTGGAGACGCCGCCGCGCAGGTGGACGCTCTGGCCGTCCCGCACCCGGGCGAGCTCCTCGGCGGCGGGACCCGACGCGCGCACGAGCACGGGGAGGGAGGCCGGCAGCTGCTCCTGCGCCGTGCCGAACCGGGCGGGCCCGGCGACGGTCCTCGCGCGCATCTGCAGTCCGCTGCGGGACCATTCGGGCCCGCCGCTCGGCGGAGCGGCCTCGCTGGATGCGCGCACGCCCACCTCCACCACGAGCCCCTCGGAGGCGGCGTCCGCGAACAGCTCCTCGGCACCGCTGTGGCGCTGGAGGGCCGGGAACAGCAGCACCCCGGCGAGGACCACGATGCCCAGATGGGCGAACACCCCATGGCCGCAGCGGGCGGGACCGAGCAGGGTGATGACCGTGAGGGCGAGCGCCACGAGCACGGCGGCCGCGGCGACGGCGGCCGCTGTGCCGGCGGTGATGCCGAGAACCGCGAGGGCCCACACGCAGGTCGCCGCGGGCAGCAGTCGCAGGTCGCCGCGGGTCATACGGTCGCCGCCGGGCGGATCTTCTCGAGGGTCGCCGGTCCGATGCCGGAGACCTCGAGCAGACCGTCCACGGAGGTGAAGGGGCCGTTCGCCTCGCGATGGTCGATGATGCGCTGCGCGATGGCCGGCCCCACCCCGGGGAGCTCCTCGAGCTCGGCGGCGCTCGCGGTGTTCAGGTCGATGGGCCCTCCGCCGCTGCTGCCTCCGGTGCCGCCCCCGCCGGCCCCATCCCCGCCGTCCCCGTTCACCGGTGCCTCGCCCGCGACGGGCGCCGGGGCCTGGACGGGTGGCTCCTCCCCCGGCACCGGCACGTGGATCTGCTCCCCGTCGGCCACGGGGCGGGCGAGGTTCACGGCGGCGAGCTCGGCCTCGGGCAGTGCTCCCCCGGCGGCGCGCAGCGCGTCGTCGACCCGGGCACCGGCGGGCAGGCGCACCACGCCGGGGCTCGCGACCGCGCCGGAGACGTGCACGACGAGCTCCGCGGCGGGAGCCCCGTCGGCCGCCGGCGACGACGGGGCTCCCGGCGATGATGGGGATGACGGGGACGACGGCGCGGCGCCCGGCGCCTCGGACGCTGCGGGTGCGGAGGAGGGCGGCTCAGTGCCGTCCCCCTCCCCCTCCACGACCTCCGCCGCCGTCTCCTCCTGGGGCACGGCGGAGCCGGTGCTGGAGAGGTGGATGACCCCGAGGCCGATGAGGACGAGCACGGCGATGCCCACGAGCGCCGAGGGCGAAGGGGCGGGGAAGGGCAGGCGCCTGGGTCCGGCGGGGGCATGATCCCGCCGCGCGATCAGCGGCTCGCCGCTGCGGCGGTGCCGGCCGGGGCGTCCCCGGCCGTGCTCGTCGGCCCCGCTCCCGTGCCCCGCATGTGCTCCCATGCCCGCGAACCTAGGCGGGCTGCGGTGCTCGGGTCAGGCGCAGGCCCCGGGATGGGGACGACCCATCCCTGTGGAGGAACGGTCGGGCGCCCCGGTGGGGAGATCCCGGCTCAGGCGATTCCGAAGACCACGAGCCACTGCCGCCAGAAGGCGGCGAGGATCGTGACGATCACCAGCAAGTACCACAGCAGGGTGAGGACCACCCAGTGGCGCAGCACGTTCGCGAGCGGGCGCGGCAGGCGCAGGTCGCCGCTCTCGATGGTGTGGGCGAGGGTGGAGAAGAACATCGGCGCGGTGACGGTCCAGATGACCATGCACCAGGGGCACAGCGCCCGGATCACGAAGATCGCGGAGATCGCGAGGAAGTGGATGTAGCCGAAGGCGAAGGTCATCCCGCCCAGGCGTGCCCACCGGTACCAGGTGGGCAGGGCGGTGCCGGAGACCATCAGCGCACCGGTCGCGGCCATGATCGCGAAGCCTCCCAGGCCGATGGCCATGTTCGGGATGCCCAGCGCCGAGGACTGCCAGGTCATCATGACGCTGCCGCAGGAGATGAAGGGGTTCACGTCGCAGGCGAGGCTCGCCCCGGGGTTCGCGAGCAGGAACTCCTTGCCGACCTGCAGCTCGAGGGAGGCGAACCAGCCCACGAGCGCGCCGATCAGCAGCACCGCCCCGGCGAGGCGCAGCCCGGCCCGGGGTCGGGCGCTGCGCTCGGCGGCGAGCTCCGCATCGATCTCCGCGCGCAGCGCGGCCTCGTCGGCCTCGTTGTGCGCGGCGTCGGACTGGGGGGAAGGGACGGTCGACATGGAGGACTCGACTTCCGTGAGGCGGGATCGGGCGACGGGGTCGGACGGCGGGCTCGGGCAGCAGGCGTCGACGGAGGGGTCAGACGACGGGGTGCGCGCGGAACCACTCCGCGAGGCGGGCGTTGCCCTCGTCCATGCTGACCCGCGGCGTCCACTGCAGGCGCTCGCGGGTGCGGCGCTGGTCGAACCAGTGCGCGGTGGACATCTGCTCGGCGAGGAACTCCGTCATGGGCGGTTCGTCGTAGCCGGGGCGCTTCTCCCACACCTTCTCGATGAGGCGGCCGGCGAAGCGGGCCACGCTGCCGGGGACGCGCAGGGTCGGGGCGGGCACCCCGGCCGCGTCGCACCAGCCGGCGAACACGTCGCGGACGGTGCGGGGCTCGCCGTTGGAGATCACGAAGCTCTCGCCGTGCACGTCGTCGATCCGGTCGTGGGCGGCGACGATCGCGTCGGCCGCGTTGGTGACGTAGGTGGTGTCGATGAGCGCCATGCCCTCGTCGAGCAGGGGCAGGCGACCGCTCTTCGCGCGGTCGACGATCCGTCCCACGAGCTGGGTGTCGCCGGGGCCCCACACGATGTGGGGGCGCACGGAGGTGACCTGGATGCCGGCGGTGCCGTCGGCGGCCATCGCCAGCAGCTCGGCGGCGGCCTTCGTGCGGGCGTACGGCCCGCGGGCCCGCTCGGGGTCCGCGGGGGTCGCGTCGAGGCCCTCGATGGCGCGGCCCAGGTGGGCGGCCGACGGGGTGGAGACGTTCACGAGGTTCCCGCCGCCATTGGCGCGCAGGGCGTCCAGGACGTGGCGGGTGCCCTCGATGTTGATCGCCCGGTACTCGCTCTCGGGCCCGGAGATGGACACCTTCGCGGCCAGGTGGATCACGGCGTCCGCCCCGGCGACGGCGCGGCGCACGTCGCCCGCCTCGGTGAGGGAGCCGTTGACGTCCTCGACGCCGTCGATCCCGGCGGGGCGGCGCTGGAAGGCGCGAACGGTCGCGCCGCGGTCGCGCAGGGCGGTCGCGACGGCTCCGCCGAGCATGCCGGAGGCGCCGGTGACCAGGATGGTCGGGGCGCTCACAGGGCGTCCGCCTTCTCCCCGCGCAGGGTCTGACCGGACCAGCGCGACAGAGCCGCGCGGTCGATCTTGGAGTTGTGGCGGATGTCGGTGGGCAGGGCGCGGGTGGTGAACACGGCCACGACCTCCACGCCGGCGCGGTCGCGGACGGCGCGGCGCACGGCCTCCTGCAGCGACGGTGCGGCGGCGCGCGGACGCCCCGCCTTCCCGGGCCGGTAGCCGTCCTCGGTCTCGAGGATCACGACGACCTGCTGGGTGCCGCGGGGGCCGACGACGGCGGCGCCGGCACGGCGCACGGTCGGCACGGACTCGGCGGCCTCCTCGACCTGGACGGGGGTGAACAGCCCGTCGGCCGTGGCGAGGACGTGGGCGGCGCGCCCCTCGACCCAGAGCCGGCCGGCCTGGTCGAGGTGGCCGACGTCGCCGGTGGCGTGCCAGCCCTCGAAGCGCATGGAGGTGTGGGTGGTGCCCCAGAGCATGAGGTAGCGGTCGCGCACGTGCGGGGCGCGCACAAGGATCTCGCCGGTGACGCCGGCGTCGGTGGTGATCTCCCCGGTGGTCACGCCCTCCTCGTCCATGACGGCGATGGCGATCTCGACGCGCGGCACGGGGGTGCCGACGCACACGCCGGAGCCCTCACCGGCCGCCTCGATGCCCTCGAGGTCGCTCGCGGCGACGGCCAGGCACTCGGTCATGCCGTACGGCGTCAGCGCCTTCGCGTGCGGCATGAGGTCCCTCAGCCCGCGCAGCAGGTGCGCGGGGATGGGGGCGCCGGCGGAGAAGAAGCTCGCGGCGCGGGCCATGGCGGCGCGGCCGGACTCATCGAGCTGGTCGGCGGTGTCCAGGATGTTCCGCAGCGCGGCGGGGGCGGTGAACACGGCGGGGCTGCCGAGCGCCGCGATCGCCTCCGCGAGGGCCGGGGCGGTCAGCTCGCCGGGACGGGTGATGTCCATGTCGGGCACGACCGTGGGGGCGCCGAGCGCGGGGCCCAGCAGCGCGAAGGTCGCGAACCCGGCGACGAGACCGCGCTCGGGGGCGAGGTCGAGGGTGTCGCCGACGGCGGCGAACATGGCGCTGAGCTGGCGGTGCGTGAGCACCGCGCCCTTGGCCGGGCCGGTGGAGCCGGAGGTGAACAGCACGGCCGCATCGGAGTCCGGGTCCGGCACCGGCACGTCCAGCGGTGCGCCGAGCTCGCGCTGGAGCGCACCGGAGCGGGCGAGCTCGGCGATGGAGGTCTCCACGCCGAGGGCGGTGCGGTCCACGGTGGGCAGCTGCTCGACGCTGAGGCGCCGGCCGGGCCAGCCCATGGCGCGGGCGCCGACGAGAGCCTTGTTGATGCCGATCAGCCAGTCGATGTGGGAGCCGATCACGGCGCGGGTCAGGCCCTGCACGCCGAGGCCGGCATCGGCCACGACCGCGACGGCGCCGATGCGGAAGCAGGCGTAGAGCACACCGGTCAGGTCGGCGCCGGGGGTGATCAGCAGGCTCACGCGGTCGCCGGGGCGCACGCCATGGGAGAGCAGGCCCGCGGCGATGTCCTCGACGCGGCGGTCCAGCAGCGACCAGGAGATCTCGCGGCCCTCGCGTCCCTCGCCGGCGAGCTCCACCACGGCGGGGCGGTGGGCATGGGCCGGGTCGGCGGCGAGACGGGAGATCTCGGCGCCGATGGGACGCGCGGGCGCGGGCTCGGCGTAGGAGGAGACCGGTCGCCAGGGCGCGGCCTCGATGCGGGGCTCCTCGGCGGTGCCGAAGGTCGCCTCGAGCCACGTCGCGACCAGGCCCGCGACGTCCGCGTCCTCCCACACCAGGTGGGAGGCCTTCTCGAAGCGGTGCACGTCCGCGTGGGGGACGCGCTGGATCAGGTCGCGCAGGAAGCGGTCCGAGAAGGTGATGTCGCGCGGGCCCCAGGCGAACAGGGTCGGGACCTTCAGCTCGGCGATGCCGGCCGCGACCCGCTCGAGGGTGGCGCGGGAGGGGTGCTCGGCACCGGCGGGGATGTCGGCGACGAACTGGTCGATGCCGCGGCGGCGCGCGCGGGAGCGGTAGGGGGCGAGGTACGCCTCCTGCACCTCCTTCGGCAGCGCCGGCGTGGACAGCGACAGGGTGGTGCGCAGGAACGCGTCGGTGAGCGAGGTGGAGGCGGTGCGGAAGCCGGGGGTGGTGGCCAGCTGCAGCGCCTTCGGCAGCGCCTCCTCGAGCTTCTGGTGCACGCCGGTGTTGGTGAGGATCATCCCGACCAGGTCGTGGCGGTTGTCCAGCGCCCACCCGGCGGAGATCAGGCCGCCCCAGTCGTGGCCGACGGTGACCACCGGGCCGCGGAGCGACAGCGCGTCGGTGAGCAGGGACAGGTCGGTGATGCGGTCCTGGTAGCGGCGGGTGACGCCGGTGCGCTCGGACCAGCCCATCTCCAGCTGGTCCACGGCGATCAGGCGCCAGGGGATGTCCTCGCGCACGAGCGAGCGGAACAGGAAGGACCAGGTGGGGTTGCCGTGCACGGCGAGGAGCGTGCCGCGGGGGCGGATGCCGCGCTCGGCGAGCCACGGCCCGGAGTCCAGCAGGTGCCACTGCCGCAGCTCCCCGGTGTGGTCGCGCACCTCGAGGGTGCGGCTGAGGGCCGGGTCGAGCCCGGGCACGCTCGGGATCCCTGCAGGGGTGCTGTTCTGGGCGGGGCTCACCACTCGACCTCCATCATCGCCGTGTTCAGTCCGGAGCCGACCCCCATCAGGAGCACCCGCTCCCCGCGCTTGACGTCGTTCTGGATGTGGGCCAGCGTCATCGGCACCGCCTCGGCGGCGATGTTGCCCCAGTCCGGGAAGGTGACCGGGATGCGCTCCATGCCCACGCCCGTGATCTTCGAGAAGTTGCGGGTGTAGACCATCGAGACCTGGTGCGGGATGACGTGGTCGATGCTCTTGAAGTCCAGCCCCGCGTCGTTGGCGCCCTTCCAGGTGTCCAGGATGAGCTGGATCCCGTTCTCGAGCAGACCGGCGGAGTCGGTGCGCATGTCCTGCATGTTCGCCACGCACAGCTCGTGGTGCTCGGTGCCGGCGCGGGCCTGGGTGACCTTCAGTCGGTGGCCCTCGGGGTGGGCGTCGGTGGGGCCGAGCACGGCGGCCGCGGCACCGGAGCCGAGGGTGAGGGAGGCGAACTGGTTGTTGAAGTCCGCGCGGGTGGAGTTCTTGGAATTGATCCGCTCGATCGTGCCGCGCTGGACCTCCTCGACATCCTCCGCGCCCACGATCAGGGCGTACTTGATCTGGCCGGAGTCGATCATGCCCGCCGCCATCGTCATGGCGTTGACGAAGCCGAGGCAGGCGTTGGTGATGTCGAAGTTCATGCAGCTGGCGGGCATGCCGAGGGAGTGGTGGATCCCGGTGGACACGGCCGGCTCGAGGTGCTGACGGGACACGGAGGCGTTGATCAGCAGACCGACCTGGTCGCGCATGATCCCGGCCTTGGCCATGGCGCGCTCGGCGGCAAGCACGACGCCCTGCTTCCAGCCGTTCTCGGTGTCGCGCCACCAGCGGCGCTCGTACACGCCCGCGACGCGCTGCAGCACGCCCTTGGGCAGGCGGAGCCGCTTGCGGGCCGGGGCCAGCATCTCGTCGATCTCGTCCGAGGTCACCGTGACCTGCGGCAGCGTCCCCTCGACCGCCAGCAGGCTCGTGTTCGTGTGGACGATCCCTGTGTTGCCGTTCCCCATCTGCGTGCGCTACCTCGTCGTTCGGTGTGTCCGTGTGCTTGTCGTCATCGCATGGCGGCCGCGCCGAGCCCGGCACATGCACCCGCCATTCTCACACCCGAGGCTGGACGGGGGCTCAGGGGGTGGTGGATCCCACGTCGCCCCGGTCGGCGCCCCCGTCGGCCGCACCCTCCCCTGCGCCCTCGCCCTCGTCCTCGCCGTCGAGGTGGTGGCCGAGGTGGTGGCGGGCGAAGGCGAGGGACTGGCGCAGGGTGCGCTCGCGCGCCTCGGCGTCGCGGGAGGTGGTCACCTCCAGCAGCACCGAGCCCTCCCAGCCGCGGTTGGCCAGGCGCCGCAGCACCTCGGCACAGGGCTGACTGCCCTCCCCGGGGGCGAGGTGCTCGTCCTTGGTGGTGTTGCCGGAGCCGTCGGCCAGGTGCAGGTGGGTGAGCCGGTCGCCGAGGCGCTCGATCATCTCCAGCGCATCGTCGCCGGCGGTCGCGGCGTGGGAGAGGTCCACGGTGACGTGCTCGTAGTCCTCGTCGGTCGGGTCGTGGTCGGGGAGGTAGTTCAGCACCTCACGCACCCCGAGCCGCCACGGGTACATGTTCTCCACCGCGATCGCGATGCCGTGCTCCTGCTCGAGCCGGGCAACGCCGTCCACGAAGCCGCGCGCGTACTTCCCCTGCCAGCGGAAGGGGGGGTGGGCGACGATGGTCGGGACCTCGAGCTCCTTGGCCAGCTCGATCGTGCGCTCGATCTTCACCCACGGCTCGCGTCCCCACAGCCCCTGCAGGAAGAACAGGGTCGGGGCGTGGAGGGACAGGATCGGCAGCTCGTACCGCTCGGAGTACTCGCGCAGGATCTCGGGGTCCTGGGAGTCCTTCGGGTAGGAGACCATCACCTCCATGCCGTCGTAGCCGATCTCGGCGGCGAGGCGGAAGCCCTCCTCGACCCCGGAGGGGAAGACGGAGGAGGTGGACAGGCCCACCGGGATCCGGCGCTGCGGATCCTGCTCGCTGCGGGGGTCGCCGGCGGAGAGGCGGCGCGAGAGCGCCTCCCGCGCGGAGCGATGAGCGCTGTTGGCACGGGTGAAGGGCTTGCGGGCGCCGTTCTTGGACGTGCTCGCCGACTCGCTGTCGCGGCGTGGGGTCACGGCATCTCCTCCGGGTGGACTCGCCAGGCAAGTATGCAACAGCCGCACCGGGGCCCGCCGCCGTCGCACCCTGGAGCGCACCTAGACTCTCCCGCATGCCCTCCCCGCTGCCTGACCCGCTCCCCGTGCGCTCCCTCACCACCGCGGACGCCGCGGCCTACCGCGCACTGTCCGCAGGGGCGTTCGGGGGCCGCTTCGACCTCACCCCGGAGGAGGCGGCCGCTCCTCTCAGCCCCGGCCAGAGCGTGCTCGGCATCGACTCCTCGGCGATGCTCGCGGCGACGGGTGCGGCCGACGGGGGCGGGGCCGACGGGGGCGGGGGCGACGGGGTGCTCGCCGCGGGCGCGCGGATCCTGCACCACGGGATCGCGCTCGGCGGCGGACGCGCCCGCAGCGGCGGGGTTGCTGGTCTGGCGGTGCACCCGGCCCATCGCGGCGACGGACTGTTCGGCGCGATGGTCGATGCTGTGATCGCCCGCTGCGACGCCGAGGGCATGCCCTTCTCGATGCTCTTCGCCTCGAACCCCGAGATCTACCGCCGCCACGGCTACCAGGTCGTCGCCCGGCCCGAGAGCCTCGTGGTGCCGCTGGTGGACCTCCAGCGGATCCGCCCCGTGCCCGGTCGGCGCACGCTCCCCGTCACCGCCGCCACGATGCCGCGCCTGCGGGCGCTGTACACGGAGCTGACCGCCGGCGACAACGGCATGCTGCGCCGGGAGGGTCCGCACTTCCCCGAGGGACTTCCCGGCGGCGGCTGGGAGGCGGTGCTGCTCGTGGGCGAGGACGGCACAGACCGCGGCTACGCCTCCTGGACCCGGCGCCGCCCCGGACCCGGCACCGCCGAGGGGAGAGAGCTCGAGGTCCACGAGGTCCTCGGCCGCGACCGCGATGATCTCCGGGCGCTGCTGCGCGTGCTCGGCACCTGGTCCACGCTGGTCGAGGAGCTGCGATTGCGGGTCCGCACCGAGGACCCGGTCCTGGACGTGCTGCCCGGTGGTCGTGCGCGCCGCGCCTCGGACGCGGTCCCGCTCGTGCTGATGCGGGTGATCGACACCGCCGCGGCCCTCGCCGCCCGGCCCGCCCCGGCCGGGGTGCACGGCGCACTGCGACTGATCGTCGAGGACGCCACCGTCCCGCCCGGCACCTGCCGTGCGGCCGGCGCCTTCGACGTCGTCGCGGTGGGCGGGCAGATCCGCGTCCTCGCGCAGGAACCGACGGAGGCGGCAGCCTCCGCCGACCTCGACTCCCTCGGCACCGTGCACCTGGACGTGCATGCCGCCTCTCTGCTGCTGACCGGAGGCCGCTCCCTCGCCGACGCGCGGCGCCTCGGTCTGCGCGCCGAGGCGGACGACCCGCGCGCCGCTGCGCTGCTGGATGCGCTGCTGGCCGGGCCGCGTCCCAGCGTGCTCGACGCCTTCTGATCCTTCACCTCTGACCCCGCTCCCCCGCCCCCGACCCCCTCGGAGACCACCCCGCATGGCCAAGCTGCACTTCAAGTACGGAGCGATGAACTCCGGGAAGTCCGACACCCTCATCAAGACCGCCTACAACTACGACGAGCGGGGCCTGGCGACCCTGACGGTCAAGCCCGCCCTGGACACCAAGGGCGAGAACTGGGTCGTGGCCCGCGGCGGGGCGAAGCGGCAGGTGGACGTCCTCGCGCATCCCGGTGAGGACCTGCGCGCCCGGGTACAGGCCACCGCGGACGAGCGCGGGCTGCGCCCCCTGCACTGCGTGCTCGTGGACGAGTCGCAGTTCCTCGAGCCCGCCCAGATCGACCAGCTGTTCCGGATCGCCAAGCAGGACGGCATCTCCGTGATCTGCTACGGCCTGCGCACCGACTTCCGCACCGCCGTGTTCCCCGGCGCGCAGCGCCTGTTCGAGCTCGCCGACAACGTGGAGAAGCTGCCCACGATGTGCCGCTGCGGCTCCCAGGCAGAGTTCAACTGCCGCCGCATCGGGGACCGCTTCGTCTTCGAGGGCGAGCAGGTCGCGATCGACGGGGGCACGAGCGGCGAGGTGACCTACATGTCGCTGTGCGGCCCCTGCTTCATGGACGAACAGCGCAGCGCCGGCGTCACCGTGCTGGGGTGACGCCGGCGCTGCGGCGGCTGTGCGGGCCCTCTGACGGGCCCGGCGTGCTCAGGAGCTGAGCGGCTTGTCCTCGCCGACCTCGGCGTCCCCGCCCGCGAAGGGCGTGTCGGCCGAGGAGACCTCGTCTCCCTGGGCATCGGAGCCGCCGGAGACCTTGTCCTTCACGGCGCCCGCGGCGCCGGCGGCGGCGCCCTGCACGCTCGCGGCGACCTCGGGGGCCTTCTCCTTGACGGTGGAGGCGACCTCGGGGGCCTTCTCCTTCACCGTGGCCGCGGTGTCCTGGGCGACCTTGGTCGCGGTGTCCTTGGCCTGCGCGGCGCGGCGCTGGACCTCGGGGTCCTCAGCGACCTGACGTGCGGTGCGCTCGAGGGATTCGTAGGGTCCGCGGCCGGCGCGCGAGCCGATCACGAAGCCGATGCCGAGTCCTGCCAGGAAGATGAACTTCTTCATCGGTGCCTCCAGAGGTGTCCGGTGGGTCGTCGGTGTCCGATCGTTCCTGCGCATCGTTGCACAGTCCCCTGGCATCGCGGGGGTTCTCCGCCCCTCCGACCGACCGAGCGGTTCCCGCGGGCTCGTCGGTCGGCCGCCCGGAGGTCCGATTCCCGGGCCGTCCCAGAATGGTCCCGTTCCGGTCACAGGACCTCCACATCCCGGGGTCTCTCGCGGTCGGCAGGGGCCGTGGGAGGACCTACGATCAGGTCAGGGCGAGCAAGCCCTCGGCGACGCCGCCGCCGCGCCGTCGCCGCGATGTGCGATCGAGGAGCAGAACCCCGTTGTCCCCGCAGAACCCTTCGTCCCCCGGCCCCGGGAACCGCCGCGCCACGGACCTCACCGCCGAGGACGTCGCCGCACAGGTCTCGACCTGGGTGGAGGCCGCCGCCGCGCGCCCCGTGCCGGGCCCGGCGAAGCTGCTGTCCGACCTCCTGCGCGATCCCAAGGGCCTGGACTTCACCCTCGCCTTCGTGGACCGCGTGATCCGTCCCGAGGATCCCCGCGCCGCCGCGGTCGAGCTGCGCCGCCTCGCCCAGGACCCGCCCGCCTTCCTGCCCGCCGCGCTGCGCCGCGTGGTCGCCCTCGGCGGCGCCGCCTCGCACGTGGCCCCGTCGGTGGTGGTCCCCACCGCGCAGGCCGCCATGCGCCGCATGGTCTCCCATCTGATCCTCGACGCCCGTCCCGGGCCGCTCGGCACCTCGATCACGCGCCTGACGGCCGACGGGACGAAGCTGAACATCAACCTGCTCGGCGAGGCCGTGCTCGGCGCGCAGGAGGCCGCCCGCCGCCTCCAGGGCGTGCGCGAGATCGTGGGCCGCCATGACGTGGACTACGTGTCCATCAAGGTGTCCTCGATCGTGGACCACCTGCCCCTGTGGGGTGCGGCGGAGACCGTGGACCACATCGTCGAGACCCTGCTGCCGGTGTACCTCGACGCCGCCCGCGAGCAGAACCCCACCTTCCTCAACCTCGACATGGAGGAGTACCGCGACCTCGAGCTGACCCTGCAGGTCTTCGAGAAGCTCCTGGACCGCCCCGAGCTCGCCCACCTCCATGCCGGCATCGTGCTGCAGGCCTACCTGCCGGACGCCCCGACCGCCCTCGCCCGGGTGCGGGACTTCGCCGAGCGACGCGTCGCCGCCGGCGGCGCCCCCGTCAAGGTGCGCCTCGTCAAGGGTGCGAACCTCGCCATGGAGAAGGTCGACGCCTCCCTGCACGGCTGGCCCCAGGCACCGCTGCTCTCCAAGCTCGAGACCGACGCCCAGTACAAGCGCATGCTGCTGGAGGCGCTGGATCCGCAGCACCTCGCCGCCGTGCACCTCGGCGTCGCCGGCCACAACCTCTTCGACGTCGCCTTCGCCCTGCTGCTGATGGGCGAGCGCGGCATCCCCACCGGTCCCGGCCACGGCGTCGAGTTCGAGATGCTCGCCGGCATGGCGCCCGGCCAGCAGGCCGTGGTGCGCGAGGCGACCGGCACCATGCGCCTGTACGTCCCGATCGTGCACCCCAAGCACTTCGACGTGGCCGTCTCCTACCTGGTGCGCCGCCTCGAGGAGAACGCGTCCTCGGAGAACTTCCTCTCCGCCGCCTTCGAGCTGGACAGCTCCGAGGACCTCTTCGCCCGCGAACAGGACCGCTTCACCCGTGCCCTGGACCTGGCCCTGTCCGAGTCCTCCCCGGCCACCCATCGCACCCAGGACCGCAGCGCCGAGCGCGGACGGATGCTCGAGCTCGGCTCCGAGGCGCTGCCCGCCGTGCCCGGCGCCTTCCGCAACACCCCGGACACCGACCTGTCCACCCCCGCGAACCAGGCCTGGGCCGAGCGGATCACCCACCGCATCCGCGGCTCCGTGCTCGGCGAGACCGAGGCGGAGGCCGCGCGGCTGGAGACCACCGAGCAGGTGGAGCAGACGGTCCAGCGCGCCCTGGAGGCCCAGCCCGTCTGGGCGGCGCTGCCCGTCGCCAAGCGCGCCCTGATCCTGCGTCGCGTCGCCGGGACGCTCGCCGCCCACCGCGCCGAGCTGCTGGAGGTCATGGCCTCCGAGACCGGCAAGACCCTCGAGCAGGGCGATCCGGAGGTCTCCGAGGCGATCGACTTCGCCCTGTACTACGCCGAACAGGCCGAGCGCCTTGCCGCGCACGGCGACATCGCCCTCGCGCCGCGACCGCTCACCCTGGTCACCCCGCCGTGGAACTTCCCCGTCGCGATCCCGACCGGCGGCGTGCTCGCGGCGCTCGTGACCGGCAGCGCCGTGATCATGAAGCCCGCCCCGCAGGCCCGGCGCTGCGGTGCGCTCGTCGGACGGCTCCTGCACGAGGCGGGGGTGCCGGAGGGCGTGTTCACCCTCGTCGAGGTGCCCGAGGACGAGGTGGGCCGCTCCCTGATCGCCCATCCCGCGATCGACCAGCTGATCCTCACCGGCGCCTACGACACCGCGACCCTGTTCTCCACCTGGCGGCCCGAGCTGCGGGTCCTCGCCGAGACCTCCGGCAAGAACGCCATCATCGTCACCCCGCAGGCGGACCTCGACCTCGCCGCGAAGGACGTGGCGCTGTCGGCCTTCGGCCACGCCGGGCAGAAGTGCTCCGCGGCGAGCCTCGTGATCACCGTCGGCTCCGTCTCCCGCTCCCGCCGCTTCAACGCCCAGCTCGCCGATGCGGTGCTGTCCCTGGACGTCGGCGAGCCGGTCGACCCGACCGTCCAGATGGGCCCGGTCATCGAGCCGCCCGGTGACAAGCTCCGCTCCGGCCTCACCGAGCTCGGCGAGGGCGAGACCTGGCTGACCGCGCCGCAGCTGCTGGACGGCACCGGGCGCCAGTGGTCCCCGGGCGTGCGCATCGGCGTGCGCGAGGGATCCGCCTTCCACCGCACCGAGTACTTCGGGCCCGTGCTCGGCGTGATGCACGCCGACTCCCTCGAGGAGGCGGTGCGGATGCAGAACGGCACCGACTACGGCCTCACCGCCGGTCTCCACTCCCTGGAGCCGGCCGAGATCGCCTGGTGGACCGAGCACGTCGAGGCCGGGAACCTGTACGTCAACCGCGGCATCACCGGCGCGATCGTGCAGCGCCAGCCCTTCGGCGGCTGGAAGCGCTCGGCCATCGGCCAGACCGCGAAGGCCGGCGGCCCCAACTACCTCGTCCACCTCCAGGACATCGCCGACTCCCCCGCCGTCCCCTCCCGCGAGGCCGACGGCGAGGCCTGGCTCGAGGCGGCCCGCGCCTCGGACCGCGAGCACCTCGCGACCACCTTCCGCGCCCGCGACGAGCAGGAGCTGCACGGCGAGATCGACGTCCTGCGCTACCTGCCACTGCCGGTGCTGGTGCGCGCCCCGGAGGGCGCGACCGCGCTCGAGCTGCGCCGCGTCCTCCACGCCGCGGCCACGGTCGGCGCCGCGGTCGAGGTCTCCGCCGCGACCGAGGAGCTCGCCGCGGCCGCGCGGGCCGAGGGCACGGCCGGCGGAGCCTCCGTCACCGTCGAGTCCGACGAGCAGCTCGCCGCCCGGTTCGACCGCATCGCCCAGCACCGGATCCGGGTGCTCGGCGAGGCACCCGCCGTGCTGCGCGAGGCGCAGGCGCAGCGCGTGGAGGTGGCCCTGTTCACCGGCCCCGTGGTCGCCAGCGGCCGCGTCGAGCTGCTGACCTTCCTGCGCGAGCAGGCGATCAGCGCCACGAACCACCGCTACGGCAACCCGCTCCCCCATGCACTGGAACTCACCGGCGGCCAGGGCTGGGAGCGCGGCCCCGCCCCGCATCCGGGCGTCACCGCGGCCGCCCGCGCCGGAGACGCCGCCGCGCGCGCCTGAGACGGGACGGGCGGGCCCCTGAGGGGGTCCGCCCGTACCTCCCTCCCGTCGGCCGCAGCGCCTAGTCTTCGACGATGAGCACGACGAGCCACCGCGACGACGTCCGCGAGTTCCTCTCCACGCGCCGGGCCCGACTCACCCCGGAGCGGGCGGGGCTGCCCGCCTACGGCGGGAACCGGCGCGTGCCCGGGCTGCGCCGCGAGGAGGTCGCGATGCTCGCCGGGATGAGCGTGGACTACTACATCCGCCTCGAGCGCGGGAACCTCGCCGGTGCCTCGGACACGCTGCTGGAGTCCCTCTCCCGGGCGCTGCAGCTGGACGAGGCCGAGCACGACCACCTCATGGACCTCGCCCGGCGCGCGAACGCCGCACCGCGCACACGCACCCCCTCTCGCTCCCCGCGCGCCGTGCCCGCCCCGGTCCAGCAGGTGCTGGACGCGATCACGGACGCGCCGGCCTAAGTGCGCAACGCCCGCCACGACGTCCTGTCCACCAACCACCTGGGCAGGGCGCTGTACTCCCCGCTCATGGAGAGCCCTGCCCGTCCCCTGAACACCGCCCGGTTCCTGTTCCTGGACCCGGCCTCGCGCAGCTTCTTCCGCGACTGGGAGCGCTCGGCGGACGACGTCACCGGCATGCTCCGGATCGAGGCGGGCCGCCACCCCTACGACCGCGACCTCTCGGCCCTGATCGGTGAGCTCTCCACCCGCAGTGAGGAGTTCGCCGTGCGCTGGGCGCGGCACGACGTGCGCTTCCACCGCACCGGCACCAAGCGCCTGCACCACCCCGTGGTGGGTGACCTCGACCTGGACTATCTGGCGATGGACCTCGCCGAGCAGGACGGGCTGCGGCTCATGGTGTACACGGCGCCCCCGGGAAGCCCGTCGGCCGACGCCCTTGCGATGCTCGCGGCCTGGGCCGCGACGGAGCAGTCGGTCCCTCAGGACTCGGAACCGGCGCAGCCGAGGACCAGCGAGCGCCCGGGCCGCTGAGGACCCGGGCGCTCGGTCGAACTCTCGTCGGAGGCGGGGGTCGTTCGTCCACCCGAGCCGCCGTCAGCCGGCGGCGCCGACCTTCGCCCCCTCGGGCACCTCGCCGCCCTCGCCGCCGAGGACCGCCTCGCCCACCACGGCGACGTCGGCCCCGAAGGTCCAGTCGCCCTGGATGTCCAGGCGCTTGGCCTGCTTGAGCGAGGGGACGCCCTGCCCGAAGCGCTCCTCGAAGTCGCCGATGAGCTTGTACGGGCCGGAGGCGAGGGACACGTCCGGCACCTGCTCGACCTGCTTCACGAGCGCGCGGCGCTCGTCGAGCTCGTAGAGGTCCGAGCGCACCAGCAGCAGGTCGCTCGTGGCCTTGACGGGCAGGAACCGGTCGCGGCCCACCACGATCGCGGTCGCCCCGTCGAACACCTCGATCGCCGCGCCCATGGCGGACTCGATTTGGTAGACGGGCGTGGAGGACTTGTCCGAGGGGTCCACCGTCTTCTCGTTGCGGATGAGCGGCAGTCCCATCACTCCCTTGCGCTCCTTGAGGATCGCGTCGAGCTGCTCGAGGTCCCACCACAGGTTGTTGGTGTGGAAGAACGGGTGGCGGTGCTCGTCGGTGAAGAAGTCCATCTCCTCGGCGGGGGTCTGCGCGGTGTCGCGCAGAATCAGCCGTCCGTCGGACTTTCGCACCGCGAGGTGGCCGCCCTTGCGGTCCGCGGGGGTGCGACGGCACAGCTCGGCCGCGTACGGCGCGCCGGTCGCGGCGAACCACGCGGCGATCACGGGGCTCGGGACGGTGCCGAGATTGTCGGAGTTGGAGACCGAGGCGTACTTGAAGCCGGCGTCCAGCAGCTGCTGGAGCAGCCCGGAGGTCTGCAGGGCGGTGTAGATGTCGCCGTGGCCGGGCGGGCACCACTCGAGGTCGGGGTCCGCCTCCCACTGCACCGGGGTCAGGTCGTCGACGCGGAGCTTCGGCTCCTTGTTCTGCAGGAAGTCCAGCGGCAGGTCACCGACGGGGAGGTCGGGGTACTTGGAGAGCACCTCGAGGGTGTCCTCGCGGGTGCGGAACGAGTTCATGAAGATCAGCGGCAGGCGGGAGCCGGTGCCGCGGCGGGCGGCGAGGACCTGCTCGACGATGAGGTCCAGGAAGCTCTTCCCCTCGCGCACGGGGAGCAGGGACTTCGCCTTGTCCAGGCCCATGGAGGTGCCGAGCCCGCCGTTGAGGTTGATGATCGCGAGCTTGTCGAAGACCTTCTTCGCCTCGGCGACGTCGATCTTCACGTCCTCCAGCTTCGGCGGGTCGAGGTAGGGCTCGATCGTGTCTTCGGGGATGGTCCCGGTGACACCCTCCTCCAGCTGCCCGTAGTAGTGGGAGAAGACGTCGATCGCGGTCTGCGCGACCCCGGCGTCCTGCATCTTCTGCTGTGCTGCGGCGAGTCCATCGGTGCTCATGGTCACAGCGTAGCGACAACTCCCCCACTGGTCTGCCCCGCGCGGGCATGCGTGGACGGTGCGCGCTCTCCCCTAGAATCGGACGTCATGAGCACAGTCCTGTCCGCAGTCGCCTGGCCGTACGCCAACGGCCCCCGCCACATCGGCCACGTCGCCGGGTTCGGCGTCCCCTCCGACGTCTTCTCGCGGTACATGCGGATGGCCGGACACGACGTGCTGATGGTCTCGGGCACCGACGAGCACGGCACCCCGATCCTCGTCGAGGCCGACAAGGAGGGCATCTCCGCCCGCGAGCTCGCCGACCGCAACAACCGCCTGATCGTCGAGGACCTGGTGGCGCTGGGTCTGTCGTACGACCTGTTCACCCGCACCACCTCCCGCAACCACTACCAGGTGGTGCAGGAGATGTTCGTGGCCGTGCGGGACAACGGCTACATGATCGAGAAGACCGGCCACGGCGCGATCTCCCCCTCCACCGGGCGCACGCTGCCGGACCGCTACATCGAGGGCACCTGCCCGATCTGCGGCACCCCCGGCGCCCGCGGCGACCAGTGCGACGCCTGCGGCAACCAGCTGGACCCCACCGACCTGATCGATCCCGTCTCCCGCATCAACGGCGAGACCCCGAAGTTCGTCGAGACCACTCACTGGTACCTCGACCTGCCCTCGCTCGCCGCGGAGCTCGGGCGCTGGCTCGACGAGCGCGAGGCGACGGGCCTGTGGCGCCCGAACGTGATCCGCTTCAGCCAGAACATCCTCGAGGACATCAAGCCCCGCGCGATGACCCGCGACATCGACTGGGGCATCCCGGTGCCGGGCTGGGAGGACCAGCCCACCAAGCGCCTGTACGTGTGGTTCGACGCCGTGATCGGCTACCTCTCCGCCTCCATCGAGTGGGCGCGCCGCCAGGGCGATGCCGAGCTGTGGCGCAAGTGGTGGAACGACCCCGAGGCGCTCAGCTACTACTTCATGGGCAAGGACAACATCGTCTTCCACTCCCAGATCTGGCCGGCCGAGATGCTGGCCCAGAACGGCAAGGGCGACAAGGGCGGCGAGCCCGGGCGGTTCGGCGAGCTGAACCTGCCCACCGAGGTCGTCTCCAGCGAGTTCCTCACGATGGAGGGCAAGAAGTTCTCGTCCTCCAAGGGCGTGGTCATCTACGTGCGCGACGTGCTGGACCGCTACCAGCCCGATGCGCTGCGCTACTTCATCTCCGCCGCCGGCCCCGAGAACCAGGACGCGGACTTCACCTGGTCCGAGTTCGTCTCCCGCACGAACAACGAGCTGGTGGCCGGCTGGGGCAACCTCGTCAACCGCACCGCCGCGATGATCGCCAAGAACGTCGGCGAGGTGCCGGAGGCCGGGGAGCTCGAGGAGATCGACGAGCAGCTGCTCTCCGCGATCCGCGAGGGCTTCACGACCGTCGGCGGCCTCATCGAGGCGCACCGCCAGCGCGCGGCGATCGCCGAGGTCATGCGCCTGGTCGGCGAGGCGAACCGCTACGTCTCCGAGACCGAGCCGTTCAAGATGAAGTCTGAGGAGCAGCGCCCGCGCCTGCTCACCGTCCTGCACGTGCTCGCCCAGGCGGTCACCGACCTGAACACGATGCTCGCCCCCTTCCTGCCCTTCTCCGCCAACGAGGTGGAGAAGGCGCTCGGCGGGGAGCGCCAGATCGCGCCGATGCCGGAGATCCACGCCGTCGAGGACCTCGACGGCGGTCCGGGCTATCCGATCATCACCGGCGACTACTCCGGCGTCCCCGCGTGGGAGCACCGCCCCGTCGTGACCGGCCGACCGGTCGCGAAGCCCACCCCGATCTTCGTCAAGCTCGACCCGGCCGTCGCCGCGGAGGAGCTCGAGCGCCTCGAGGCGAAGAGCGAGGGCTGACCTCGACCCCCGGGTAGTAACACTTTCTCACGGAAGTGTCATTACTCGCCGGACCCGGGGACAGTTCCGGCTGCACCCCGGGATCCTCAAGATCCTCGACACCTACGCCGAGCAGGTGCGCCGCCGCGGCTGACCAGCGCTTCCCGCAGAGGTGTAACGTGACGCCAGGTCATCGAGGCGGACGCGACCGCGCCCGCCGCATCCTCGTCACGGAGGCGCCCTCCCCATGCCCTCATCCCCACCGCAGTCCTCGCAGACGCTCAACCCGAAGGTCATCGGGATCAGCATCGCCGCCGCCGTCGGCGGCTTGCTGTTCGGCTTCGACACCTCGGTCATCAACGGCGCCGTCGGCGCGCTGTCCGACGAGTTCTCGCTCGGCGCGGGCCTGACCGGCTTCGCCGTCTCCTCCGCACTGCTCGGCTGCGCGGTCGGCGCCTGGTTCGCCGGCGGCCTCGCCAACCGCTTCGGCCGCATCCCGGTGATGGTGATCGCCGCGATCCTCTTTTTCGTCTCCGCGATCGGCTCCGGTTTCGCCTTCGGGGTGTGGGACCTGATCATCTGGCGCGTGGTCGGCGGACTCGGCGTCGGCGCCGCGAGCGTCATCGCCCCCGCCTACATCGCCGAGGTCGCGCCCGCGAAGTACCGCGGACGCCTCGGCTCCCTGCAGCAGCTCGCGATCGTGCTGGGCATCTTCGCGGCGCTGCTGTCCAACGCGATCATCGCCAACTCCGCCGGCGGCGCGGCCGAGTCCTACTGGTTCGGCGTCGCCGCGTGGCGCTGGATGTTCATGATCGAGGCGGTGCCTGCCGCGGTCTACGGGATCATGGCGCTGTTCCTGCCGGAGTCCCCGCGCTATCTCATCGGCAAGGGCGAGACCGACAAGGCCTCCAAGGTGCTCTACGACTTCACCGGCGAGCTCGACGTCAACCTCAAGATCCAGCAGATCCGCCACTCGCTCGAGCGCGAGTCGAAGGAGAGCCTGCGGGATCTCGTGGGCGGGCGCTTCGGCCTGAAGCCCATCGTGTGGCTCGGCATCGCCCTGTCCCTGTTCCAGCAGCTGGTGGGCATTAACGTCATCTTCTACTACTCCACCACACTGTGGCAGTCCGTCGGGTTCGACGAGTCGCAGGCTCTTCTGACCTCCACCATCACGTCGGTGATGAACATCGTCGCGACCATCATCGCGATCCTGCTCGTGGACCGGGTGGGCCGCCGCGTCATGCTGCTGGTCGGCTCGGCCGGCATGACGGTGTCGCTCGGGCTCATGGCGCTCGCCTTCTCCTTCGGCGAGGTCGCTGCGGGGGCCGACACGGTCTCCCTGCCCGACCCGTGGTCGACCATCGCGCTGATCTCGGCGAACGCCTTCGTGATGTTCTTCGGCACCACCTGGGGCCCGCTGGTGTGGGTGCTGCTGGGCGAGATCTTCCCCAACCGGATCCGCGCCTCGGCCCTCGCCGTCGCGGCCGCCGCCCAGTGGGGCGCGAACTGGGCCGTCTCGGCGACCTTCCCGACCCTGTCGGAGATCGGCCTGACCTTCGCCTACGGCCTGTATGCGGCGTTCGCGCTGCTGAGCCTGGTGTTCGTGTTCCTGTGGGTGCCCGAGACCAAGGACCGCGAGCTCGAGGACATGGACACCCTGGAGCTGGGCCGCCACCACGGCACCCCGCAGTCCTGAGGGCGGTTCACTCCCCGCCGAGCCCGCCCATGTCGTAGACCCGCACCACCAGGGCGGCGCGCGCCCCTGCGGCCGCGCCGCCCTCGTGCAGGATCGCCGGGATGAACACCTCCGGCTCGGGGTGCCCGGTGATGTGGGCGAGGTAGGCCTCGTAGGCGCGGAGGGACGCGACCGCCGCGTCCACGTGCTCGTCCTCCACGGCCACGGCGTGGGTGGGCTCCGGGTGCCCGGCCACGAGCAGCGCCGCCGCGTTCCACGCTTCGAGCCCCTCGTCCTCCCGCAGCTCGCGGAAGATCCACGGGTTCCCGGCGTCGCGCACGGCGTCGGCGGCGGCGAGTCCCCCTTCGCGGTGGTCGGGCTGGTTCAGGCTCCCGTACGCCTCGACGTCGAAGTTCCCCGTGAGCACGAGCTGGGGGCGCACCTGGCGGATGACGCGCGCGATGTCGCGGCGCAGCGACAGATTCGCCTCGAGCATCCCGTCGGGGTGGTCGAGGTAGCGCAGGTCGGTGACGCCGACGGCCGCGCAGGCGCGGCGCTGCTCGGTCTCGCGCAGGGGGCCGACGACCTTGGGCGGCTCGGCCATCCCCGCCTCGCCGCGGGTCAGCAGCAGATAGGTCACCTCCACGCCGACCGCGGTCCAGGCGGCAACGGCCGCGCTGGCGCCGTACTCCATGTCATCGGGGTGCGCGACAACGCAGAGCACCCGCTCCACGCCGTCCATGGGAAGAGGGGGAAGGCTGCGCTGCTTGTCCATGCCGGCAACCCTAGGCCGGGACGCGCTCCCGGTCGAGAGCAGGGCATAGATCCTTCACCAGCCGGTTCACCGCCGCGCGACCGGCGCGGTTCGCACCGATGGTCGAGGCGCTCGGCCCGTAGCCGAGCAGATGGATGCGGGGGTCGACGGAGGCGGCGGTGCCGTCGATGACGATCCCCCCCTGGTCGCTGTGCAGGGCGAGGGGGCGCAGGTGGCGCAGCTCGTGGCGGAACCCGGTCGCCCACAGCAGCACGTCCAGCTCCCGCAGGGTCCCGTCGGCCTCGATCACGCCCTCCGGGGTGATCTCGGTGAACATCGGCCGACGCTCGAGGATCCCCCGCCGCTGCGCCTCCCGCAGCGCCGGGGTCCAGGACAGGCCCGTCGCGGAGACGACGCTGCGCACGGGCAGTCCAGCACGCACCCGCTCCCACACCCCGGCGACGGCCTCACGGCCCTCCTCCTCGGTGAAGGGCCGGTCCTGGAAGTCCGGCTGCCGCCGGGTGTACCAGAAGGTCTCCCCCACCTCGGCGATCTCCTGCAGGTGGCCGAGCGCGCTGATCCCGCCGCCGATCACGGCCACCCGCTGCCCGGTGAACTCGTCGGCGGAGACGTAGTCGGCGGTGTGCAGCTGGCGGCCGCGGAACGAGGCGGCGCCCGGGTAGGCGGGACGGAAGGGGCGGGTCCAGGTGCCGGTCGCGTTCAGCACCGCGCGGGTGCGCAGAACGGGCAGCCGTTCGCCGTCCCCGCCGACGGAATGGACCAGCAGCGGCCGGCCCAGCACTCCCCCGTCGGCCGCCTCCCCGTCGGGCGCCTCCCCGTCGGGCGCCACCCAGGAGGGATCGTCCTCGACAAGGGTGACCCGCACCGGGCGGCGCACCTCGATCCCGAAACGGTCCTCGAAGTCGGCGAAGTAGGCGGGGACGGCGATGTTGGAGGGCTCGGAGTCCGCGGCCTCGACCACGGGCATGCCCGGCAGCTCACGGATCCCGTTGACGGTGGCCATGGTGAGGCTGTCCCAGCGGTGGCGCCAGGCTCCGCCGGGGCCGTCCTCGGCATCGAGCACCACGGCGTTCGTGATGCCGCGGCGCTGCAGGTGGTAGGCCGCCGAGAGGCCGGCCTGCCCGGCCCCGATCACGACCGCGTCGAGAGTCTCCATGACCGGCACAACCGCACCCCGCGGCGCAGTGTTCCCCGCCGCGACCGTAGTCACGCGGCAGGGGACGACGCAGCGGTCCGACCGAGCGGCTCAGGCGGCGCCGACCGCCGCCGCCTCCTGCACCGTCCGCGCCGCCTGGAGCCCGCGGGAGAGGTCCGCCCAGAGGTCGTCGAGGTCCTCGAGGCCCACGCTGAGCCGCACCGTCCCGGCGCCGACGCCGCAGGCCTCGCGCTGGGCGTCGCTGAGATGGCAGTGGGTGGTGGTCGCGGGATGGCACACGAGCGAGCGGGCATCGCCGATGTTCACCGCGATCGACCACAGCGAGAGCGCGTCGCAGAAGGCCGCGGCGGCCTCCTCCCCGCCGTCGAGGTCGATGGCGAACACGCCGGAGGTGCCGTGCGGGAAGTCCCGTGCGGCGATCTGCGCGTCGGGGCGTCCCGGGATCGAGGGATGGTGCACGGCGGCGACCGCGGGGTCGGCGTGGAGGCGGCCGGCGAGCGCGGCGGCGTCGGCGCTGATCTTGCGCACGCGCAGGTCGAGGGTCTCGATGCCCACGAGGATCTGCTGGGCGCTCGCAGCGGGCAGGGTGGTGCCGAAGTCGGTGACGTACTTGGCGCGGGCGAAGGCGAGCAGACCCGAGCGGCCCTGCGCGTACTCGTCGGCGAAGGTGACGCCGAAGCGGCGGTTCGGGGTGGTCAGGCGCTCCCACCGCTCGGGACATCGGCGCGGGTCGAAGCGGCCGGTGTCGACGATCAGCCCGGCCAGTGTGGTGCCGTGCCCGCACAGGTACTTGGTCGCTGAGTGGACCACCACGTCCGCGCCGTGGTCGCCGGGGCGGTACAGGGCGGGGCTGGCGAGGGTGGAGTCGACGACGACGGGCACGTCGAACCGGTGCGCGATCTCGGAGAGCGCGTCGAGGTCCACGAGCTGCGCGCCGGGGTTCGCGATCGACTCGACGAGCGCGGCGCGGGTGTTCTCGGTGAACGCCGCCTCCCACGCCTCCAGGTCCCAGGGGTCCACGATCGTGGCGGTGACCCCGAAGTCGGCGAGGGTGTCGTCCAGTAGCTCGGTGGTGCCGCCGTAGAGGCGGGAGGAGGCGACCACGTGGCCGCCCGGCGCGGCGAGCGCGCACAGGGCGATGGTGGTGGCGGCCTGGCCGGAGGCGACGGCGACCGCGTCGATCCCGCCCTCGAGCGCCGCGATCCGCTCCTCGAGCACCCGGGTGGTGGGGTTCCCGGAGCGGGAGTAGGCGAACCCCTCGCTGCGCCGCGCGAAGAGATCGCGCAGCGAGGCGTGGTCGGGATGCGAGTAGGCGCTGGTGGCGTAGATCGGCGGGGTCATGGAGCGGTGGCAGTCCGTGTCCGACCACCCCGCGTGGATCCCTGCAGTGCTCATCGCGCCTCCTTCGATGCGTCCTTCTCCCACGGCATGCGAATGCCGCCAGGGACCATCGTGGGAGCGGGAACCGCCACGAGGCGAGGTGTGTGACCGAATGTGGCGCGATGCGTCAGGAGGAGAGGTGCGTCAGGAGGGGCCGTGCGTCAGGACGCGGGCAGCCCGTCCTCGCCCCACACCCCGGAGGTGCCGCGGCGGTGGGAGCCGAGCAGGTGGGTGTCGACCACGCCGAGCGCCTCCATGAGGGCGAACACCGTGGTGGGGCCGACGAAGCGGAAGCCTCGACGCTTCAGCTCCTTCGCGAGCGCCGCCGACTCCTCGCTGGTGGTGGGCACCTCCGCCATGGTCCGCGGCATGGATGTGCGAGCCGGCCGGTAGGACCAGACAAGGTCGGCGAGGGTCCAGCCCGGCCCCTGCTCATCCCTCAGGGCGAGGGTGGCGCGGGCGTTGGAGATGGTGGCCTCGATCTTGCCGCGGTGGCGGATGATGCCGGTGTCCTGCAGGAGCCGCTCGACGTCCCCCTCGGTGAACTCCGCGACGGCCTCGGGGTCGAATCCGGCGAAGGCGCGGCGGAACCCCTCGCGGCGGCGCAGGATCGTCGCCCAGCTGAGCCCGGACTGGAAGCCCTCGAGCGCGAGGCGCTCGAACACGCCGCGCTCGTCGCGCACCGGCATGCCCCACTCGGTGTCGTAGTAGTCGCGCAGGTCCTCGTGGACCGACGCCCAGGCGGGACGGGCCAGCCCGTCGGGGCCGACGACCAGCTCGCTCATGCCTCGCTCATCCCTCGCTCATCCATCGCTCACGCCTCGCTCAGTCGTCGATCGCGCCGATGGGCTCGCGCTTCTCGGCCTGGAACTGGTCCTCCACCCGTCCCAGCGCCCAGTAGGCGGAGATGGAGATCTGCTCGCGCGGGATCCCGGCGTCGGCGACCAGCAGGCGGCGCAGCTGCTTGGTGATGCCGCGCTCGACGTGGCAGAACACGTCCAGGCCCTCGTGGTCGGTGAGGTCGAGCGAGGCGACCTGCTCGAGCAGCTGCTCGCGCGGGCCGAGCACCCAGCGCACCACGAGGCCCGCAGGGTGCTCGAGGGTGAGCACGTCCTCCTCGTGGTCGAGGTGGATGAGGGCGAGGCCGCGGGCGGAGGGGTCCATCGCCTCGAGCGCCGCGGCGATCGCGGGCAGGGCGGCGTGGTCGCCGATCAGGAGGTGGCTGCGCGCGTCCGCGGCGGGGGTGTAGCCGCCGCCGGCGCCGTTCATGGCGATCAGGTCGCCGGGCTGGGCCTCGTCGGCCCAGCGGGCGGCCACGCCGTGGTCGCCGTCCTCGCCGTGCAGGACCACGTCGATGTCCAGCTCGCGGCGGTCGTCGTGCCAGCGGCGCACGGTGTAGGTGCGGCGGGTGGGCAGCAGCTCGGGGCTCTGCTCGCGCAGCGCGTCGAGGTCGTAGGGCGGGGTGAGTCCGGAGCCGGGGTCGGCGAGGAGGAGCTTCACGTAGGCGTCGGTGTGGTCGTTGCGGTGCAGGACGTCGTAGCCCTCGCCGCCGAGGGTCAGGCGCAGCAGGCGTGGGGAGAGGCGGTTCTTCGCCCGGACCTCGAGCACGGCCTGGGGGCGGGGTCGGCGCGCGCGGCGCTCGGCGGGGACCTCGGCGGAGGCGGTCTGGGCAGCGGTCGTCGACATGCCCTCCACATTACGCTACCCGTGTGTAGCGAAAATGGGAGCGGTCAGAAGGTGGGAGCGGTCATAGGCTGAGCGCCATGCGCACGTCCCCGGCTCCCCCGGCCGACGCCGTCGTGGTCGGCTCCGGCCCGAACGGCCTCTCCGCCGCGGTCACCCTCGCGCGAGCAGGCCTCGCGGTGCAGGTGCTCGAGGCGCAGCCGACGATCGGCGGCGGTGCCCGCACCATGGACCTGGGCCTGGGTGACGGCCTCGCGGGCGGCCTCGTCCACGACCTCTGCTCCGCGGTGCATCCGCTCGCCCTCGCGAGCCCCTTCCTCAGCTCCTTCGACCTCTCCGCCCGCGGCGTGCGCATGGTCGCCCCGGAGGCGTCCTACGCCCACCCGCTGGACGACGCGCCGGCGGCGATCGCCTGGCGGGATGTCGAACGGACCGCGGAGGGTCTCGGGGCCGACGGACCCGCCTGGCGGGCGACCCTCGGCCGCCTCGCCGAGGACCAGGACCTGGTCGCCGCCCTCGCCCTCGGCGACAAGCGCACCCTCCCACCGGAGCTCCTGGATCCCCGCACCCTGCGCGCCGTTCCCCTGTTCGCCGCCCTGCTCGGCCTGCAGGGCACGCCCGCCTGGCGCCTGCCCTTCCGCACCGAGCGCGCCCGGGCGCTGCTCACCGGCGTCGGCGCCCATGCGATCGGAACCCTGCCCTCGCTCGCGCTCGGCGCGACCGCCGCGCTGTTGGGCGCGCTCGCCCACGGCGCGGGCTGGCCGATCCCCGTCGGCGGCTCGCAGGCGATCATCGACGCCCTGGTCGCGGACCTCCGCGCCCACGGCGGCACCGTCACGACCGGTAACCGCGTGCGCACCTGGCGGGATGTGCCGCCCGCCCGTGCGGTGCTGCTGGACACCACCGCACCCGCCGCCGCGGACATCCTCGCGAACCGCTTGCCTCCCCACCTCCAGCGGGCGCTGCGCGCCGTCCCGCAGGGGAACGCGGCCGCGAAGGTCGACTTCGTCCTGTCCGGTCCCGTCCCCTGGAGGGACGCGGAGGTGGGAAGGGCCGGCACCCAGCACCTCGGCGGCACGCGCGCGGAGATGGTCGCGACCGAGGCGCAGGTCGCGGCCGGGCATCTCCCCGAGCGTCCCCTCACCCTGGTCAGCGACCCGACCGTCGCCGACCCCTCCCGGAGCAGGGAGGGCCTGCGACCGCTGTGGGCCTACGCCCATGTCCCCGCGGGGGACACCACGGACCCCACGGAGCGGGTGACCGCCCAGATCGAACGCTTCGCCCCGGGGTTCCGGGACGTGGTCGTCGCCTCCCGCGGCATCCCTGCCGCGCAGATGGTCCACCACAACCCGTCCCTCGCCGGCGGGGACATCGCCCTCGGGGCGGTGACGATGGCGCGGATGATCGCCCGTCCCACCGCCCTGCCCGATCCCTACCGCCTCGGGGCGACCGGCTGGTACCTGTGCTCGGCGGCGACCCCGCCGGGACCCGGGGTGCACAGCATGGCTGGCTGGCACGCCGCCCGACGCGTGCTGAGGCGGGAGTTCGGGATCCGGGAGGCACCGGACCTCGCCCCGGACGTCGCCCAGGATGTCGCCCCGGGCCGCTCCCCCGGGCACAGCGAAATGAGCGGTCGGGCCCAGCGATCTGCCGGATCTCCCGCCGACTGACTGCTCACATCGCCCGGTCGCTGCGTTGCACCGTGAACGCGTGAGGCGCAGGATGTCTCGTCGTGAATTCCACCCAGCCCCCCGAGCCCACCCCCACACCCGCTGATCTGCCCGGCGGCGACGGCGCCGGCCTCGCCACCGAGGCCGCCGACACCCCGGAGGCGCACAACCCCTCCGGCCGCACCTTCATGGGTCAGCCGGGGCCGCTCGCGAACCTGTTCAGCGTCGAGCTGTGGGAGCGCTTCAGCTTCTACGGCATGCAGGGCATCCTCGCGATCTACATGTACTTCGCCGCCACCGACGGCGGTCTGGGGATCGACGAGACCGTGGCGCTGGGCATCGTGGGCGCCTACGGCGGCTCGGTGTACCTCTTCTCGATCCTCGGCGCGCTGGTATCGGACCGCCTGCTCGGCCCGGAGAAGACCCTCTTCGGCAGCGCCGTGATGATCATGCTCGGCCACATCGCGCTCGCGCTGGTGCCGGGCGTGCCCGGACTGGCCCTCGGCCTGCTCCTGGTGGGCGTCGGCTCCGGCGGTCTGAAGTCCACCGCCGCGACTCTCGTCGGCTCGCTGTACAGCCGTGACGACCCGCGGCGCGACGCCGGCTTCTCGATCTACTACATGGGCGTCAACATCGGCGGCCTGTTCGGACCGCTGGTCACCGGCTTCGCCCAGCAGATGTGGGGCTTCCACCTCGGCTTCGGCCTGGCCGCGATCGGCATGGCCATCGGCCTGACCCAGTACGTCCTGACCCGCAAGGGCCTGCCCGAGAGCGTGCACCACGTCCCCGATCCGCTGCCGCACGCCAAGTACCCGCTGTGGGCCGGCATCGCCGTCGGCACCGTCGTGCTCGTGGTCGTCCTCGCCGCCACCGGCGTGCTGAACGCCCAGAACCTCGCGACGGTGGTCTCCGCCCTCGCCATCATCGGCGCGATCGTCATCTTCGCGCTGCTGCTGACCTCGAAGAAGCTCGACTCGGACGAGCGCTCCCGCGTGGTCTCCTTCATCCCGCTGTTCATCGGCACCGCGGCGTTCTTCGCCCTGTTCCAGCAGCAGTTCACCGTGATCACGCTGTACTCGGACACCCGCCTGAACCGCACCGTGCTCGGTTGGGAGATGCCGATCTCGTGGGTGCAGTCCTTCAACCCGCTGTTCATCATCCTGCTCGCCCCGGTGATGGCGGCGCTGTGGACGAAGCTCGGCACCCGCCAGCCCACCACCCCGCGAAAGTTCGGTGTGGGCATCATCCTCATGGGCACCGCGTTCGTGCTGTTCCTGCCCATGGCGTCGGTCGTCTCGGTGCCGGTGTTGTGGATCGCGCTGATCATGCTGGTCGCGACCGTGGGCGAGCTGTGGCTCTCCCCCGTCGGCCTGTCGCTGGCGACGAAGCTCGCCCCGCGCTCCTACCCCGTGATGATGATGGCGCTGTCCAACCTCGCCGTCGCGCTCGGCACCTCGCTGTCCGGTGCGCTCGCGGGCTTCTACTCCGCGGAGAACGAGGTGGGCTACTTCGGCACCCTCGGCGCGGTGACCATCGCCATCGGCGTGGTCATGCTGCTGATCGCGGGTCCCGTCAGCCGCGGCATGCGCGGAGTGCGCTGACCGCCGACTCCCCCGCAGAGCGAAGGAGCCGCCCCACCCTGTTCGGTGGGGCGGCTCCTTGCGCTGTGAGGGGTCTACGACGAGTTCGTCAGCCGCCGACGACGGCGACCAGCACCCCGAGCACCGCGCAGAGGATCGCGAACCCGCCGGCGATGCGCAGCACCCAGCGGGCCGTCTCGTCCTGCCAGCCTCGCGTCAGCCCCAGCACCACGAACGCCACGAAGCTCAGCAGCGCCAGCGCGCCGACGATGCTGAGGAGCGTGATCATGAGCGGGCCCCTGGGGCCGGCGGGACGGAGCGATGTGCATCAGGGGAAGACATGTCGTCACCGTAGGCAGTGACCGCGATCACCGGCAAGACGTCTCATGTCATGGGTCGTGCCATGGGTCGTGCCATGGGTGCTGTCACGAGAGTGCCGCGGCAGCGAGCTCCCGCCGCCCCGCGGCGACCACGGCCTCCGTCAGCGCGTCCAGCAGCGTCGAAGGCGTGCGCACCGCCTGCCAGTACAGCGGCGTGACCACCGCGGGGCCGCCGAGCCCGATCGCGGCGCCGCGCCCCTCGAGCTCCCGGGCCTGGTCCTCGAGCAGCATCGCCCAGCCCATCCCGAGCTCGACCGCGACGGCGAGCTCATGCGTGGAGGGGACGTGGTGGACAGGCGCGGCGGCAGGGTCGACGCCCCGCCCGCGCAGCCACTGCGCCTGCAGCACGTCGGTGCGGTCGAAGTCGATCCGCGGCGCGCGGGCGAGCACGTCGGCCGACGGGGTCCGCCCGTCCTGCGCTCCGTCGCCCGCCCAGCGCTCCCACCAGGCGGGGGCGGCCATGGCCCGGTAGCTCAGCTGCCCGAGCGCCGTGGAGCTGCAGCCCGCGGGCGGCTGCGCGGCGCTGGTCACGGCTGCGACCGCCTCGCCCTCGCCGAGCAGCCGGGCGGTGCCGTCCTGGTCCTCGCGAAGCAGCTCGATCTGCACGGGGTGCTCCGCGGTCACCTCGGCGACTGCCCGCAGGAACCAGGTCGCCAGCGAGTCGGAGTTCACGGCGATCGTCAGCCTCGCCCCTGCGTGGTCCTGCGCGAGGCCGAGGTCGGCGCGCAGCTCGTGCTCGAGCAGCTGCTGGCGCTGGGCGAAGCGGACCACGGCCCTCCCCTCCGGGGTCAGGCGCACAGGTCGGGAGCGGATCAGCAGCCGACGCCCCACCTGCTGCTCGAGCTGCTTCAGGCGCTGGCTCACGGCCGACGGGGTGATGTGCAGGCTCCTGGCGGCGGCGTCGAGGGTGCCGTGCTCGGCGACGGCGGCGAGCACCCGGGCGGAGAGGGGATCGACGTCCATATCGCGAGCTTACTGAAGCTGTGCTTACGGAGCGTCAGAGATCTTCGCTTGTGCTTCATCGGAGAGCTTCGTACCGTCGTCTCCGTGCCTCCTGCTCTCCACGGCCTCCTCTCCGGTCTCGCCCTGATCGTCGCCATCGGCGCCCAGAACGTCTTCGTGCTCCGTCAGGGGCTGCGGCGCGAGCACGTGCTCGCCGTGGTGGCGGTGTGCACCCTCTCGGACATGGTGCTGATCGCGGCAGGTGCAGCGGGGGCGG
Source organism: Brachybacterium aquaticum (assembly GCF_014204755.1). NCBI lineage: Bacteria > Bacillati > Actinomycetota > Actinomycetes > Micrococcales > Dermabacteraceae > Brachybacterium > Brachybacterium aquaticum. The sequence goes on along the minus strand of NZ_JACHLZ010000001.1, from coordinate 1,217,902 downwards.
GCGCCGTGATCAGCGGCTCGCCGCTGCTCGTGACGCTCGCCCGGTGGGGAGGCGCCGCGTTCCTCCTCGTCTACGCGGCCGGTGCCGCGAGGCGGGCCCTGCGCGGCGGCGAGTCGCTCGATACGGCCGGAACCCCGGGCGGCAGCGCTGCGCGGGATGGCGGACTGCGCGCCACGGTCCTCACCGCGCTGGCGCTGACCTGGCTGAACCCGCACGTCTACCTCGACACGGTGCTGCTGCTGGGCACCATGGCCTCGACCCACGGCACGCTCGCCTGGCAGTTCGCGCTCGGCGCCATGGCGGGCAGCACGGTGTGGTTCACGGCGCTGGGGCTCGGGGCGCGGCGCCTGGGCGGGGTCCTCGGCAGCGCGCGGTCCTGGCGGGTGCTGGACGGGGCGATCGCGCTGGTGATGGTGCTGATCGCGGTGTCGCTGCTGCGCGGTTGATCTCTGTGGGTGAACTCTGCGGGTGAGCTGTGCGGGTGAGGTCTCAGCCGTCTCGGCGCAGCAGTCCGACCAGGGCGAGGGTCACCGCGGAGCTGCCGCGGTAGACGCCGTTCGCCTCCTCGAGCAGCCCGCAGTGCTGGAGGTCCTCGAGGTCGTGGAGCACCCGGAACATCCGTCCCATCGCGGCGCCGTCGGGATCGCCGGTGAGCGGGTCGTGGGGCACGGCGATGGAGGTGCCGGGCCCGTCGCGTCGGGGCGGGAACTCCAGCCCGCCCTGCCCGCACGCGACCAGCAGCGCCGCCGCCGTGTCGGGCATGCCGCGGAACCCGCCGTCCTCGGGGTCCCGAGCCTCGCGTCCCAGCAGCGCCGCGGTGATCACCGCATGGCCGAACTCGACGAAGTCCTCGGGATCCGCCTCGCGCGACACGGCGGGCACGGGGCCGGTCGCGGCGCGCACGGTCGAGCCGATGAGCTCGAGCCAGCCTCCGTCCAGGAGGGTCACCCACACGCCCGCGAGCTCGGGGCGGTCCCAGAGGCTGCGCGCACCGGGCTCGAGATCCAGCAGGGAGCACAGCGCAGCGGTGTCATCCCGTCCGAGTGCGCCCGTGGCGGTGGCCCGTCGGCCGTCCCCCACGAAGTCGAGCACGATCCCGGCACGCTCCACGAGCGCGCACTGCGCGTAGGGGCGCACGTCCTGCGGGCCGGTCAGCTCGCCGAGCGGCGCACCGTCGTCCTCGAGCGGGGGCAGGAACCAGGGCCAGGCGGGGTCCTGGTCCTCGGCGGCCTCGACCTCGCGCTGCGCCCGGGCGGAGGCGGGGTCGAAGGGGGTCGAGGGCGCGGGCAGGCGCCCGGTGTCCGACAGGGCGATCCGCTCGCCGTCGGGCAGGGAGTTGACCCAGTGCATGTAGTCGGCGAGCGCGTCCTCGTCCTCGAGGTCGACGCCGAGGGCGAGGCCATGGCCGAGGATGTTGGTGGAGTACGAGCGACGGGTGGGGTCGTCGGCCGCCTCGAGGGCCGCGAACTCGAGCTCGTGGAGCATCGACGGCGCCGATTCGGCGGGCATGCCGTCCTCGTCCCAGCGCCCGCTCTCGTGCAGGTAGTGGAAGAAGTGGCGCAGGGCGGGGACCATGTCCATCACCTGCTCGCGCAGCTGGACGACCGTGCGGGGCACCACCTCGGTGACGAGCTCGCGGGCCAGGTCCTCGGTCCACAGCCCCACCTCGGGGCTGTCCAGCCGCTCGGCCTTCAGTCGCAGGAGCGTCTCCAGGGTGCGGACCTCGTCGACGACCGGGGCGTCGGGATCCACCGCGAGTCGCCAGGTGCCGTAGTCGGACAGCACCTGCTCGCGCTCCCTGATCTCCTGCCGCTCGTCCCTCACCACTCCAGCATGACGGTCCGGGCCGCCGGATTCCAGGACCGGCTCACAGTCCGTCGCGCCGGAGTGCCCGGGAGTCGAGCATCTTCTGCGCCCGACCGATGGTCCGGGAGTCGTAGGCGCCGAGCGAGCGGGCCTCGTCCAGGGCGTCCTGCTGCACCTCGGCGAGCAGCTGGGCGAGCTCGGGGACCTGCCCGGCCCGCGGGTCCGCGGTCCCGTCGGCCTCGAGCGCGGTGGTGGTGCGCGCGAAGGTGCGCCGCGCGGCCTCGAGGACCTCGTCGTCGAAGCGGCTCCCGTCGCGGCGGCGCAGGTCGGGGTTGTCGAGCACCTGTCCCACGGCCGCCTCGCTCATCTCCCCCAGCAGCAGCGACAGCTCGCGCCGGCGCGTGTCCTCGGTGGTGCCGCGGATGCCGAGCACGCGGATGAGCAGCGGCAGGGTCCCGCCCTGCAGGACCAGGGTGACCAGGGCGACGACGAAGGCGAGCAGGATCAGCTGGGAGCGGTAGGGGAAGTCCAGCGGCAGGGACTGGGCGGCGGCGAGGGTGACCACGCCGCGCATCCCGGTCCAGGCGAGCACGGCGCCGCCGCGCCAGCCCAGGCCGTTGCCGGCGTAGAAGCGGGCGTCGGCCTGGTGGCGCTGGAGCCAGCGCTCGATCTTCACGCCCCGGGGGTGGGTCCGCAGCCGCTCGTCGGCGGTGACGTGCTCGAGGATCTCCTCGAAGCGCCGCGCCTTCTCCTCGTGCCCGCTGCGCCGCTTCCGGGCGGCGAGCACCACCGGGACGATGAACACCGCCCGGATCGCGGTGAGCGCGACGACCATGAGCAGACCGAGCCACAGCGAGGTGGTGACCGACAGGCCCGCCCCTTCGACGTCCGCGACGAGGGTGCGCAGCTGCAGACCCATCAGCAGGAACACCCCGTTCTCGAGGAGCAGCTGGATGGTCAGCCAGTTGGTGCGCTCGGCGGTGCGGTCCTGCACGCTGAGCCTCCGCACGCCGCCGGCACCGGTGACCAGGCCAGCGGCGACCACGGACAGGACCCCGGAGGCGCCGGCGACCTCGGCGGGCAGGTAGGCGATGAACGGGACCACGAAGGAGATCGCGGTGGTCAGCGCCGGCTGGTCGATGTGGGAGCGGACCCGCAGCGCCACCATGCCCACGACCGCGCCGATCACGGCGGCGACCGCGACCGCATAGGCGAAGTCCCCGGCGGCCTGCCAGAAGGAGAACGCCCCGGCGGTCGCAGCGACGGCGGTGCGCAGCAGCACGAGGGCGGTCGCGTCGTTGACGAGCCCTTCGCCCTCGAGAATCGTCAGAAGCCGCGGCGGCAGGCCCAGGCGCTTGCCGATGGAGGTGGCGGCCACGGCGTCGGGCGGGCTGATCACGGCGCCGACGGCGATCGCCGCGGGCAGGCCGAGGTCCGGCAGCAGCCACCACAGCAGCACGCCGGTGCCCACCGCGGAGACCAGCACCAGCACCACGGACAGCGCACCGATCGTGCGCAGGTCGCGGCGGAAGTCGACCACGGGCATGTTCACCGCGGCCGAGTACAGCAGCGGCGGCAGCACGACGGCGAGGATCAGCTCGGGGTCGGGGGCGACGGGCGGCAGCCCGGGGATGAGGCTCAGCCCGAGCCCGAGCAGCACGAGCACGATGGGGGTCGCGACGCCCAGCTTCCCGGCGAAGTAGGAGGCGCCGACGATGATCAGCACCGCCAGCACCGCCACCAGCTCGAGCTCCTCCAGCCCCATTCCGCCTCCTGCGTTCGTCTCCGCACGGCTCCGCGCGTCTCCGCACGTCCGAGATTCGATCGTAGGCCCACCGGTCGGTCGGTCCGGGGCGGCGCGAGGGCGGGCGGGGTGGAGGTCCTGTGAGAGCGCGTCGTTCCCCCGCCGGCCGCGAAGGCTTCACCGGACGTTCGAAGGAAAAACGTTGCCGCGCGCGGGGCGGGGCGGCACCCTGGTCGTGGCGGCATGGGCCCGGGCATCCTGCTCACCGCGTGCCCGCCGTCGACCACGACCACCAACGCAGCCCGGGAGGAGGAGCTCATGGACCCGATGCGCAGCGCTCATCAGTGGCGCGCCCGAATGCCGCATCGACCGACCGACGGGTCGGCCGGCGCGCTCCTCCTGCCCGCGTCCGCGGCCTGAGGCCCCCGGGAGGAGGAGCGCCATGCACAGCCGCCGCCCCGCCCTCCCCACCCCGTCCCTCTCCGTCCGCTCCGCTCGTCGCCCCTCTCCGGGCGTCGTCCCGTCGGCCGACGGGGGTGAGCGGTGATGCCCCAGGTGAGGGTCTACAACCTCGGCTACGACCCGGACACCGGGATCGGGGAGCTGCTGCACACCACGACCGTCCGCCATGCCTTCGGGATGATCCGCCGCGAGGTCGCGATCCCCGTGGAGCTGACGATGCTCGACGAGAGGATCGTGCCCACCGCCCTCGAGCTCACCCGCGAGCTGAGCGGCGCCTGGGTCGAGGGGGCAGGCCGTCGCTCGGTCGGGTTCTCGTTCCGCGCGGTGCACGAGCGGGACCACTGGACCTGCGCCTACTGCGGGCGCAGCGTCTCGCGCACCCCCGCCTGCGAGGCGCTGCTGGCGACCGTCGATCACATCCAGCCGGTCTCCCGCGGTGGGATGTCCTCGTGGACGAACCTGGTCTCGGCGTGCAAGGAGTGCAACAACCGCAAGGCGGACCGCACCCCGGTCGAGGCGGGGATGCCGCTGCGCTTCGAGCCCTATGACCCGGCTCTCTCCTACCGGGTGGGCGGGCACGTCGAGGACCTCCCCATCCTGGTCAGCGCGTGAGTGCGGTGAGGGCCACGCTGGCAACGTGACCATCACCGCACCGCGCCTCACCTGCAGATATCTCATGTGTGAGTTACGGTCTGCCCATGACTTCGACGACGGAGACCTCTGACTTCCTCCCCCGGATCGGTGCGCTCGTGCGCGACGCCCGTCAGCACTCGGGACTGACCCAGGCGGAGCTCGCCGCGCAGCTCGGCACGAGCCAGAGCGCGGTCAACCGCATCGAGAAGGGCCACCAGAACCTGACCCTGGAGATGATCTCCCGCATCGGCCAGGCGCTGGACTCCGAGCTGGTGGGCATGGGCACCTCCGGCCCGAGCCACCTGCGCGTGCACGGGGAGACCACCCTGTCCGGCGCGATCGACGTGAAGTCCTCGAAGAACGCGGGCGTCGCGCTGCTGTGCGCCTCGCTGCTGAACACCGGCACCACGGTGCTGCGCAAGGTGGCGCGCATCGAGGAGGTCAACCGCCTGCTCGAGGTGCTCACCTCCATCGGTGTGAAGGCCCGCTGGATGAACGAGGACAACGACCTCGAGCTGCAGGTCCCCGAGGTCCTGAACCTCACCACGATCGACGAGGCCGCCGCCCGCCGCACCCGCTCGATCATCATGTTCCTCGGCCCGCTGCTGCACCGCGCCGGGAAGTTCCAGCTCCCCTACGCCGGCGGCTGCGACCTCGGCACCCGCACCGTCGAGCCGCATATGACGGCGCTGCGCCACTTCGGACTCCAGGTCGTCGCGACCGACCACAACTACCAGGCCACCACCGAGGCGGGCGTCGGCCCGCGCCGCCCGATCGTGCTCACCGAGCGCGGCGACACCGTCACCGAGAACGCCCTGCTCGCCGCGGCGCTCCACGACGGCGAGACCGTGATCCGCAACGCCAGCCCCAACTACATGGTCCAGGACCTGTGCTTCTTCCTCGAGAAGCTGGGCGTGCGGATCGAGGGCATCGGCACCACGACCCTTACCGTGCACGGCACCACCGCGATCGCGACCGACGTGGATTACGCGCCGAGCGAGGACCCGATCGAGGCGATGAGCCTGATCTCCGCGGCGATCGTGACCCGCTCGAGAATCACGGTGCGCCGGGTGCCGATCGAGTTCATGGAGATCGAGCTGGCGATCCTCGAGGAGATGGGGCTGCGCTACGACCGCTCCGAGGAGTACCCGGCGGAGAACGGCCGCACCCGCCTGGTGGACATCACTACCCACCCCTCGGACCTCAAGGCGCCGACGGACAAGATCCACCCCATGCCCTTCCCGGGCCTGAACATCGACAACCTCCCGTTCTTCGCCGTGATCGCGGCGACCGCGGAGGGCCAGACCATGCTGCACGACTGGGTCTACGAGAACCGCGCGATCTACCTCACCGAGCTCACGAAGCTCGGCGCCAACGTGAAGCTGATGGACCCGCACCGGGTGCTCATCGAGGGCCCGACCCGCTGGAGCGGTGCGGAGCTCGTGTGCCCGCCGGCCCTGCGACCGGCCGTGGTGATCCTGCTGGCGATGCTCGCGGCGAAGGGCACCTCGGTGCTGCGCAACATCTACGTGATCAACCGCGGCTACGAGGACCTGGCCGAGCGGCTGAACGGACTCGGCGCGCAGATCGAGACGTTCCGGGACATCTGAGCCCGGGCGACAATCTGCCGCGCGGCGACGTCGGCCCCCGCGAGAAGCGGGGAGGGGACGCCGGGGGTCGCGCCGATGGCGGAGCCGGGCTGGGTGCTCGCCGCCGGGATGCCGAGCACGACGACCGACGGATCGATGCTCCCGTCGGCGGCGACGAGGTTGAACCCGCCGCGGGCGTCCTCGGAGCGCTCGGCGAGGCTGGTCTCCAGGCTGTGGGTGGGCACGGCGTCGACCGTGTGGATCCGGGCGCGCCCTGAGTCCAGGAGGGCGCGCAGCAGCGGGTCGTCGGTGTCCGTGACCCGCCCCTTCGACATGCGGGTCTCGAGCAGCACCCGGGCGTCGACGACCTCGCCGGTGAGCGGGGAGGAGGCGCGGAGGAGTCCGCGGTCCTCGTCGGCCGTGATCGTCATCCCGGGGCCGAGCAGGCGGATCACCCCGGCCTCGAGCAGCGCGAGGACCAGCCGGGCGCGGTCCGCGGGCGGGCCGGAGGCGAGGGCGAGGGAGTCGCCGTCGAACCAGCCGAGCACTTCCCGGGCCAGCGACTGCCCGGAGAACGCTCCGCGGGCGGTGAGGCGCCACACCTTCCGACGCAGCGCTCCCATCGCCCCGTTGACCGCGGCGCGCGGGTGACGCCAGGGGTCGGACATCGAGCCCAGCTCGTCCTTCACCAGTCGCCGCACCAGGCGCGCCCAGTCCTCGGCCGAGACCGGCTCCCCGTGGGTGGGACGGTGCAGCTCCTCGAGCGTCCAGGCCCAGGCGTCCTCGCCGATCGCGGCCTCGAGCACCTCGTCGACCTCCTCGACGGTCTCCGCGGCATCCAGGCCGGCCAGCCAGTCGCCGCACACCGCCGAGGGCTCGAGCTCCGTGAGCGCTTCGAGGTACACGCGGGCGAACTCGCGCCCGAGCACAGGCCACACCTCCTCGGCGAAGTCGACGTCGGCCCGCTCGGCGAGGGCGTCGAACCACTCGTCCACCGCCCAGCGGGGCGCGAACGGACGCACGGACCGGCCGCCATCGGGCTTCGCGCGATACGGGACACCGCGCCGGGAGCCGGCGACGAGAACCGGCTCGCGGCCGCTCGGCACGTAGCGCAGCCGTCCGCGCGCGTCCCCCGGGACGGGCTCGAAGGTGCCGCCCCATTCGGCGACGAGCTGACCGATCACATCGAAGAAGTTCGCGCCGAGGCCGCGCACGAGCACCGTCTCCCCGGCGGGAAGCCCGCTGTAGTCGCGCTCGGCGGGCATCCCGGGCTCCGCATAGCGCAGGCCGTGGCGGGCGGCGAACTCGACGAGGCGCTGCACCTCGGGGCTGCGCCGGGCCTGGACCATCCCCTGGGCGAGGACGACGGTGGGAGCGGCGAGCCGTCGGCCGTCCTCGAGGACGACGGCGGTGAGCGCGTCCGTGCTCTCGAAGTCGATGCGCTCGAGGTCGACGACGCGGCCGACGACCTCGGTGAGCTCCACCCCGCCGGTCGCGATCGCGGCATCGAGCTGGTCGCGGAAGTACGCGCCTTGGAGCCGGCGGCTGGGGAAGGTGGCGCCGGTGAGCTCCGAGACCTCCTCGATCACCCAGTCCCCGGCGGGATGGCTCCCGTCGGCCCGCACCCGCCGGGCCCAGTCCACGAGGTCGGGCCCGGGCGCGGGCGGGCCGCTCATGCGGGTCGAGCCGTCGGGGTGGACGGTGGTCGCATCGGCCTGGGTGTTGTTGAGGTACTGCGCTGGCTGGTCGGTGCGCCAGGTCGCGCCGGGGCCGACGGCGACGGCGTCGAGGATCGCAAGGCGCAGCGGCGCAGCATCCTCGGCGCGCAGCCGGGCGACGGTGCGCAGCACGGTGGCGACGCCGCGGGGCCCGCCGCCCACGATCACCCCCTCGAAGTGCTCGGCGTCGATGAGCTCGGCGTCGATGGTCTCAGGAGGCGTCTCGGCAGGCATGCCTCGAGCGTAGGCGGGACCTCGGACACAGCGCCTCCTGCGTGTCACGCTCCGTCATCCCGGCGGTGCTACGTTGCCGTGGTGACCGTCCAGGATCCCCGCCCCGGCTCCCCGTCCCCCCGACCCGCGATCGGTTTCGACCGCGAGCGGTACATCGAGCTCCAGTCGCGGCACATCCAGCATCGCCGCGAGGAGATCGGCGGGAAGCTGTACCTGGAGATGGGCGGGAAGCTCTTCGACGACCACCACGCCTCGCGGGTGCTGCCGGGCTTCACCCCGGACAACAAGATCGCGATGCTCGAGCGGCTGAAGGGCGAGCTGGAGATCCTGGTGTGCCTGAACGCCAAGGACCTGCAGCGCCAGAAGGTCCGCGCCGATCTCGGGATCCCCTACGAGGACGACGTGCTGCGCCTGATCGACGTGTTCCGCGAGCGCGGCTTCCTGGTCGAGAACGTGGTGCTGACCCAGCTCGAGGAGGGCAACCACGTCGCCCACGCCTTCGTGGAGCGCCTGCAGCGGCTGGGCCTGAAGGTGGCCCGCCACGGCGTGATCCCCGGGTACCCGCAGGACACCGCCCGGATCGTCTCGGAGAAGGGCTTCGGCGCCAACGAGTACTCGCAGACCAGCCGCGACCTGATCGTGGTGACCGCACCGGGCCCGGGCTCGGGCAAGCTCGCCACCTGCCTCTCGCAGATCTACCACGACCACCAGCGCGGGATCGCGGCGGGCTACGCGAAGTTCGAGACCTTCCCGATCTGGGACCTGCCGATCGAGCACCCGGTGAACCTCGCGTACGAGGCAGCGACCGCGGATCTGGACGATGTGAACCTCATCGACCCCTTCCACCTCGCCGCCTACGGCGAGCAGGTCACCAGCTACAACCGCGACGTCGAGGTGTTCCCGCTGCTGCGCACGCTGCTGGAGCGCCTGACCGGGTCGTCCCCCTACTCCTCCCCCACCGACATGGGGGTGAACCTCGCCGGCTCCTGCATCGTGGACGACGAGGCGTGCCGCGAGGCGGCGCGGCAGGAGATCATCCGCCGCTACTACCGGGCAGTGATGCACGAGCGGATCAACGACGAGGACGACGAGGTCTCCCAGCGCGTGGCGATGGTGATGTCCCGCGCGGGCTGCACGACCGAGAACCGGGCCGTGGTGGCGCCGGCGCTCGCGGTCGAGGCCCGCACGGGCGAGCCCGGTGCGGCGATCCAGCTGGCCGACGGGACCGTGATCACCGGGCGCACCTCGGCGCTGCTGGGCTGCTCGGCGGCGATGCTCCTTAACGCGCTGAAGCATCTGGCGGGTCTCCCGGACGAGGTCCAGCTGCTCTCCCCTGACTCGATCGAGCCGATCCAGACCCTGAAGACGGAGCACCTCGGCTCCCGCAATCCGCGTCTGCACACCGACGAGGTGCTGATCGCGCTGTCGGTCTCCGCATCGAGTGACGAGAACGCCCGCCGTGCGGTGGACCAGCTGCGCCGGCTCGCGGGCTGCGACGTGCACACCACCACGATCCTCGGCACCGTGGACGAGGGCATCTTCCGCAGTCTCGGCATCGAGGTCACCTCCGAGCCGCGCTTCCTGCGCCGCGCGCTCTACCACAAGCGCTGATCCCCCAGGACAGGCGCTGAGGGCTATCGCACGGACGGAACCTCCACCACTCCTGCACAGTTCCGGCCCGGCGGGCCATTGCGCCGCCGCGCCTCTGCAGGCGACGATGTGCTCGCCCTCACAGTCGGGCCGTCCGGTGGGGAACCCGGACGCCGCGAGGGGGCGGCGCGCGGGGGTCGCGCGCCTCAGGTCGATCCGCCATGCCGGGTCCATGCCACAGGGGTTCATCATGCGATACATCCGACGCACGTTCGCCGCGCTCGCGGCTCCGGCTCTGGTCCTGGGGCTCTCCGCCTGCTCCGGTGGCGGGGGCGAGGAGGGGCCGACGGACGCCGCGCCCAGCTCCTCGTCGGTCGCCGAGGAGCCGACGGAGGAGCCGAGCGACCAGCCGACAGAGGATTCGAGCGACGAGCCGACGGAGGAGCCGACCAGCGACAGCACGACGGAGGAACCGACGGAGGACGGCACCGCATCCGAGGACGACTCCGACAGCGAGGACGACTCCGACAGCGAGGACGACTCCGACTCGGACACCAGCGGCGGCACCACGGTCCAGGGGCTCTGGGTGGACGACTCCTGGACGATCGAGGAGCGGGACGACGACGTCTGCGCCTTCGCGATCGACGCCTCGATCTTCTCCGAGAGCGACGAGGTGTTCTCGTGCGGCGCGAACGCCGACAGCGCGATCGCCTGCGCGCTCGAGGAGGGCGAGCAGGTCCTGTGCATCACGAACGTGCGCGACCGGGTCGCGGTCCGCTTCCCTTCGCCCACGGCCACGTCGACCGAGCTGCCGATCGCGCGCAGCCAGGATCCGACGCCGATCGAGGTGGTCCTCCCGGACGACGTCTCCTGCACCACCACGATGCACGACAACGCGAACGGGCAGCCCGAGGGGATGTTCAGCTGGTACGAGTGCGAGGACGGCTCGCTGCTGCTGTCCAGCACCGACATCGCCGGCACCTTCGACCGCGATGACCTCTGGACGACCCAGCGCTCCCACGACGGCGGGGACCCGGAGGCGACTGCGGTGCGGGTCGCGAGCTTCGCCGATCCCGCCGCCTGAGCCGGCGGGCCGGGTGGGCGATCAGGGGGTCGTCGCCGCGCGGCGCACCTCGGCCCAGCCCTCCCGGCCCGCTCGCTCCGCCTGGAGGAAGGCACCGCTGCCGGGGTCGTAGGGAAGGTGCCGGGGGCCGATCTCGCGGAACAGCGGCCCGGCGCTGCGGATCCGCATCCCGCCCGGCCAGCTGTCCATCGCCGTCTCCAGGCGATGGTTCATCCGGTTGCCGAGGTCGTGGTCGCGGAACGGTGGTGCCGCCTCGCGGGAGATCACCAGCGTGTGCCCACCGTGGATCTCGAGCCGCTCGATGTCCTCCCAGGGCACGAGGCCCTGTCCGTGGAGCCGGTCGTCCCATCCGCGGGCGGTCGCCTCCGCGAGGAGTGCCGAGCGTCCGCCCCGCCCTGCCGGCGCGGGTAGGCCGCCGCGGACCACTCGGACGACGCGCGGCACGAGGATCACCAGCGCGATCACCGGTGCCCAGCCGAGCACCGCCAGGATCCACCAGGGCGCCTGACCGGATCCCACGGCGAAGACCATGGCTCCGAGCAGGAGAGCACACACAAGGCTCGCCCACGCGAACACCGCGAGCGACGCCAGGGTCTCTGTCCACCGCCGTCCGTGAGCGGCCGGGTCCTCGGACCATTCCCTCGGCAGGGCGAGCGCCCGCACCTCGCCGGCGTCGGGCGAGAAGCCGACCTTCGTCCATCGCGCGACGGCCTCGCGGGCGCCCGCCCGCCAGCGGACCCGCTCGCCGAGCTGCTCGGCACCGGGCGCTTCGAGGGAGCGGGCGACGCGGTCGTCGGTGCCGACGGGCCCGACAGCAGCCCAGGGGATGGTGGCGACCTCGGCGCCCTTCGGATCCAGGAGCTGCAGCCCCACCGGGGAGACGGCGACCTGGCCTGCGCGTCCCACAAAGCGACGACTGAGCTTCGGCAGCGCGGTGGCCAGGCAGAGCGCGACGAGGGTCGCGGCCAGCGCGGGGAGGATCAGCAGGTCCCGGTCCAGCAGCGACGGCAGCATCAGCAGGCCGACGACGAGCACTCCGAGCGCGATCCAGGAGAGCACCCGTGCCGCACCGCGCGGCCGGGCGGCGACGACCACTTCCCCGTGTTCGAGCCGTCGCGGTTCGTGCACGTCCCGGACGAATCCGCGGAGCGTCACCGCCCAGATCACGGTGCCGAGGAGCAGGAGCACGACGGCGAGACCGAGGCGCCCCGCGAGTCCCATCTCGTCGTCGATGAAGACCGTTCCCAGGCTGAGCAGGAACATGAGCGACACCCCGCCGCGCACCGGCGGCAGCGACAGCAGGAACGTGGCCGTCTGCTGGCTCATCGCCATGGCGCTCCCCCCTCCTCTCAGCGTTCCTGCGCATCCCGACCGTCCCGCAGGCCCGCACAACTCTAGAGCGCCCGACGCCGCAGGGGCGGGGCCGTCAACTCTCGGTGCCGACCCCGCCCCTGCGGGTCATGCGGAGCGCTCAGACAGCTCAGCCGTCGAGGTTCTCCACGGCGTAGTCCGCCTCCTCCTGGGTGAACTTGTCACCGTACTCGGAGGTCAGCTGGTCGCGGATGGCCTCCGGCGACATCTCCAGCTCGTCGCGGTAGACCTTCGCGGACTCGAGGGCGTTCGCATTCCAGTCCGCCTCGATGTTGTCGATCGCGTACTGGGCCTGCTCCTCGGTCCACTGGTCGAACTCCGAGGTGAGCTGGTCGTAGATGCCCTGCTTGGACATGTGCAGGTTCTCCGAGTAGGACTCGGCGGCGCGCACCGCGTTCTCGTTCCAGTCGACGTCGAGGTTGTCGACCGCGTACTGGGCGGCCTCCTCGGAGAACTGGTCGTACTCGGAGGTGAGCTGGTCGTAGATGGCCTGCTTGGACATGTGCATCACGTCCGCGTAGGACTCGGCGCTGTTCAGCGCGGAGGTGTACTCGGCGGGCACGTCACCCTCGGCGGCCGCGGCCTCCTCCTCGGTCGTGGCCTCCTCGGTGGTCGCCTCCTCCTCGGCGGCGACCTCCTCGGTGGTGGCCTCCTCCTCGGCGGGCGCGGCGGTGGTGGTCTCGGAGGAGACCGGGTCCGCGTCGCCGTCGCCGGAGCCGCTGTTGGCCATGATCGCCGTGCAGCCTGCGATGCCGATCACGAACAGGGCGAGGCAGCCGCAGCCGGCCGCGATCAGGCCCTTCTTCTTGCGCTTGGGCTTCTCGGCGGGAGCCTGACCCTGGGGCGCCGGGAACTAGCCCTGCTGTCCGGGGTACTGTCCCTGCGGGGCCTGGTACTGGCCCGGCTGGCCGGGGTACTGGCCCTGCGGCGCGCCGTACTGGGGTGCGGGCGAGCCCTGCGGCGGAACGGGGCCGCCGTTCTGGGGCGCGGGCGACGGATCCGGGGTGCCCGGATCCTGGGACGGAGGAACATTCGTGTTCACGGCGAGACCTTTCGGGGCGCACTGGCGGGGCCTCATGCGGATGCCGAGGCCGAGAGTGGGAGAGCGGCCTGCTGCGGGTGCGTGGGCCCAACGCCGCATCGTTGCGCGGAGAGGGCCGCGGCGGTTGATCAGGGTGCTGACCAGCCGCTTGGGGCTGCATTGAGGAATCTAGGACAGCCGTCCGACAGATGAAGCACCTGTCCAGGAGTTGCCCAGGTGACGCCCAGCACAGCGGCCGGACGGAGCGACGCGCCGGACCCAGCCCGCACGGCGCCAGAAGTCCGCATCGCGGACTTCGCAGTTACCAGAGCGGTCCCTCAGTCCCGCGGTCCGTCCCAGACCTCGGCGTACTGCGCGGCGACTCGAGGCCACACCGCGGCGAGCGCGTCCTCCACGGTCCGCACCTCCTCGCCGCGCAGCACGAACTCGTGCGGGATCACGCGTCCTGCCTCGTCACGTCGGCCCTCGGGGTCGCTCAGGCGCACGGCGGTCAGCCCGTCGGCGCCGGCCCAGCAGCCCTCGTCCCCGTCCTCGTGACCGGCGAAGGCCCGCTCGTAGAGGCCGAGCGGATCCCCGTCGGCCGCCATCCCGTCGGCCGCCCCCCGCCCGACGGGCAGGAACCGGAACCCCCAGCTCCTCCCCCGGGTCGCCCAGAGGAGGATCATCGCCGGCTCCGCAGCCACACGCCGTCCTTCTCGCCGCGCTCGAGCTCGATCTTGAAGCCGCTGAGGATCGCCGCGAGGTTCTGCTTCTTCTCGACCGCCCGCTCATGCACGGCGGCGAGCTTCTCCCCGGCGAGCGAGGCGGCGTCGCTGACCTCGTCGCGCGAGAGCAGGGCGCTGAGGGGGCCGAGCACGGCGGCGATCGCGCCGAGGCGTCCGGGCAGCTTGTGCCTCCCCGCGAACATGGCCACCGCGATCGCGGCGGTGGAGATCTCGCCGGCGTGGCCGAGGAGGTCCTTGGCCACCCGGGCAGGGATCTCCCGCCTGCGCGCCCAGGCGACGTGCCGCTCGAAGGGCAGCATCGCGGCGAGCGGGAGCAGCAGGTCCACGCCGATGCGCTGGGCGACGTCGATGCGTCCGGGCTCGAAGCGGGCGGAGGAGAGCAGCAGGAAGTCCTCGCCCACGGCGAGCGCGTCGTCCCCCTCGACCATCGACTCGATGCTCTCGCGCAGCTGGCCGAGCTCGTCCGCGGCCTTCTCGAGCACGAGCGCGCGGAAGCGGGCGGCGTCCATGTCCGGGTGCAGGTCCGCCTTGGACAGCGCCACCACCCAGATGCGGGGGAACTGCACGAGCTCCTTGCCGTCCACGAGGATGTCGTCCTTCAGGCGCAGCAGCCCGGTGCGCAGGGTGTGGAAGAGGGACTTGAGGTAGCGCTCCTCCTCCCCCGCGGTGTCGGCGAGCTTCTGCCCGTCCACGAGCAGCAGCGCCACGTCGGAGACGAGGAGGTTGCGGAACGCCTCGACGCGCCGCCGCTCCTCCTCGGGGCCGCTGACCGAGCGCTCGAACCACTCGCCGGGGTAGTCGTGCCACACCAGCTGCAGCGCCTCGAAGGGCATCGCCTTGCGCTCGGCGGAGCTCGGGGCGCTCTTGAGCGACAGGGTGAAGCGGTAGGGCTCGGCGCGGAAGCGGTTCCCAGCGGGCACCTCGGCGGAGCTGCCCATGCGGTAGTAGTTCTTCAGCAGCCGGTCGCCCTGGGTGGTGTCGTCGGCGACGAGGTCGTAGAGGCGCCGCCCGGCGCCCGGGTCGGCGCCGCCCGCGTCGGCCGACAGGGCCTCCTGGGAGGCGCCGTAGAACGAGGACAGCAGCACGGTCTTCCCGCTGCCGCTCTCGCCGAACACGGCGATGTGCTGCTCGAGCTTCCTCTGCGCGGAGGGCGTGCGTCGCGCGCGCTGGGGGATCCGGGGTCTCCTGGCCATGCCTCGAGCGTAGGGGACCATGGCCCGCTGGTCCCGAATATCCTGGCCAGAGCCACGCAGCCGTCGCACCGCCGCGCTTCCCGCCGAGGAGTCCCATGCCGCTCTGCCATCCCGCAGCCCCGGAGTTCGCCTCGACCGCCGAGCAGGAGGTGTGGGAGGGCCTGCTCGAGCAGCTGCCGGACGATGCCGTCCTGATCGCCGGGCAGCGGGTCACGGCCGACGGGGAGGAGGTCGAGGCTGACCTGCTCGTGCTGTGGCCGGGTATCGGGATCGCGGTGATCGAGGTGAAGGGCGGCCGGGTCTCGCTGCGGGACGGGCGCTGGTACCAGGCGGACCGCCGCGGGACGCACGAGCTGGCCCGCTCCCCGATCGCGCAGGCGCAGCGCGCCAAGCACCGGATCCTGGAGTACCTGGCCTCCACGTCCTCCCGCCCGGTCGGTCGCGCGGTGCACATGGTGGCCCTGCCCTACACGCAGCTGCCGCCGGACTGGCGCACCCCCGAGGCGTCGCGGCGCCTGGTCCTGGACGCGACCGAGATGTCGCGCCTGGCCGAGGGGATCGTCGGCGCGATGCGCACCCAGACCCGGGACGGCCTGGCACCGCTGGACGCCCAGCAGTGCGCGCACGCGGTGAAGATGCTGCGCCGCAGCCACCGCGCGATCGAGAACCACCAGGTCCTCGCCCGGGAGATCGCCGACGAGGGCAATGCCCTGACCCGTGAGCAGGAGCGGGCGATCGCGCTGCTGCGCTTCCAGCACCGTGCCCAGATCATCGGCGGCGCCGGCTCGGGCAAGACGCATCTGGCGATGATCAAGGCCCGCACCCTCGCCCGGGACGGCTTCCGCACCGCGCTGCTGTGCTACTCGCGGGGCCTCGCCCGCCACTTCCAGCTGCTCTCGGGGACCTGGCCCGAGCAGGAGCGGCCCGCGTTCGTGGGGCTCTTCCACGACCTGCCGGTGCACTGGGGCGCCGAGCCCGAGGACGAGTTCGACGGCCCGGCGGCGACGTACTACGAGGAGCACCTCCCCCGCCGCCTGGCCGAGCTGGCCGCCACGCAGTCGGAGGACGAGCTGTTCGACGCGATCGTGGTGGACGAGGCGCAGGACTTCGCGGACGTGTGGTGGGACGGGCTGCAGCGGTGCCTGCGCGACCCCGAGGAGGGGGTGCTGTTCGTGTTCGCCGATCAGCACCAGACGGTCTTCGACCGCGAGGGCCGCGCCCCGATCACCCTGAATCCCTTCCCGCTGGACGACAACCTGCGCAACACCCGCACGATCGCCCGCACCTTCGCGCCGCTGACCCCGCTGGAGCAGCGCGCCCGGATGGAGGACGGCGCCCCGGTGCGGTACGTCGCCGCCCCGACGGCGGACGCGCTCGCCGCGGCCGACGACGTCGTCGAGCAGCTCATCAGCGAGGGGTGGGCGCCGGGCGACATCGCCCTGCTCGCCACCGGCAGCCGCCACCCGGAGCAGAAGTCGCAGGTCGAGTTCGAGGGCTTCGACGGCTACTGGGACGGGTTCTTCGCCGGCGAGGAGGTGTTCTACGGGCACGTGCTGAACTTCAAGGGGCTCGAGCGCCCGGTGGTGGTGCTCGCGGTCAACGGCTTCGGCGCTGCCGAGCGCGCCCCGCAGCTGCTCTACGTCGGCCTCTCCCGCGCCCGCTCCCTGCTCGTCGTGGTCGGCGACGGCGGGGAGATCTGGGACGCGGGAGGGCCCGAGGTGTGGGAGCGGATCAGCGCGGGATGATCCGCCCCCGCTGTTCAGGGGCCTCGGCGCTCAGCTCTTGTACCAGGAGTCCTTGGTCAGAGTGTGGCGGATGTTCTCGAGGTCGTCCTCGCGCACGGGCACGAGGTCGCGGGTGACGGACTTGAGCGCGAGCGCACGACGGGCGATGCGCCAGCCGTCCTCGGTGCGGACCAGGTCGTCGACGTACATCGCGGTGCCGCGGATGAGGAGGTAGCGGTCCGCCTCCTCGGAGGTCTGCAGCGTGGTCCAGTAGGTCTCGGTGACCGTATGCGCCGTGTCCCCGTCGATCTCGTACCAGGTGTTGCCCAGCAGATGCTGGCCGCCGAGGCGGGTCGCGTCGTTCCCGGAGAGCAGCTCGACGAGGCCGTCGAGGTCCAGCACCTGGTCGCGGTCGAGCAGGGTGATCTGCGCGTCCTTGGTGAAGCCCTTCTCGAGGAAGCGCCATTCGCGCTGGTCGAGGGCGTGGGAGTAGGCGTTGATCGCGTCGTCGATGCCGGCGCGGTCGAGCAGGTCCTGGAGGGTCAGAGCGGGCATGAGGGTGTCCTTCCGGTGATCGGTCTATCGGGCATGGGGTGGGGCTCGGGCGTGGGGCTCAGCCCCATTTGGTGGTGGAGCCCGCGTCGATCGGCAGGTGCACGCCGGTGATATAGCGGGCCTCGTCGGAGGCGAGGAAGAGCACGGCGTTGGCGACGTCGCGCGGGTCGATCCACGGCACGTCCAGCAGCTTGCCCTTCTTGAACGAGTCGACCACGTCCTCCGGTCGGGGGTCCTCGAGGTCGGGGCGGTGCTTGCGCATGAATTCCTTGTTCAGCACCAGTTCGGTGCCGACGGCGGTGGGGTGCGTGGTGTTCACGCGCCCGCCGTAGGGGCCCAGCTCGTGGGCCCAGGTCTCTCCGAGGCCGACGAGGGCGGTCTTCGAGGCCGTGTAGGCCGTCGAGTTGGCGCCTCCGCGGATCCCGGCGGTGGAGGAGGCGAGGATGACGCTCGAGCCGTCCGGGTTCTGCTTGAGGACGGGGAAGACGGCGCGCGCCGTGTTCACCACGCCCGTGAGGTTCACCTCCAGCACCGTCTGCCAGGTCGTCTCGGGCAGGTCCTCGACCGGTGCCTCGGACTGCAGCACACCGGCGTTGGCGAAGAGGATGTCGATACGGCCGAACTCCTCGACGCCCCGTGCCACCGCCGCTTCCAGCGAGGCCTGGTCGGTGACGTCGGCGACCACGGGGAGCAGGGCCGACGGGTCGGGCAGCGCGGCGCGCAGCGCCTCCAGTGCGTCCTGCCGGCGCTCGAGGTCGGCGGCGATCACGCGCGCTCCCTCCTCGATGAGGCGCTCGGCGGTGGCCGCGCCGATGCCACCGGCGGCGCCGGTGATCAGGGCGACCTTCCCCTCGACGCGCCCTGCGGGGCCGGACGGGGTCTCAGTGGTGCTCACTGCTGTCCTCTCGTGGTGCTGGGGAGCGGGACGCGTGCCATCGGACCAGGCCGTTCTCGCTCTGCCGGGCCTTTCTATCGCACCTGCTCGCGGGCCCTCGCACCGGCGTTCACAGGAGGACGCACAAGGGGCCCCGGCGCGTCCGCCGGGGCCCCTGCACGAGCGATCGACCTGTTCAGCCGACCTTCTGGAGGTCCGAGAAGTTGATGATGTAGTCCGGGGAGTCGATCGACATCGCCTCGGTGACGTTGGACGTGTAGTAGCAGGCGTCGTTCGCCTCGTCCCCCGACTTCAGGGTCCCGGAGAACTTCACGGCATCGCCCGGTGCGAGGCCCAGGGCGAGGTCGTACAGCTCGGTGCCCTGCTCGATGAGGGTGTTGTCGCCGATGTCCGAGAAGGCGTTGTTCCAGGTGCCGATCTCGATGTCCTCCTCGATGGCGACCACCACGACGGCCTTGCCCTCACCGTTGGCATCGACGGTCACGACCGTGCCGACCCAGTCGGTCACCTGACCGTCGGGCACGGAGGTGCACATGGCATCGCTGCGGACATTCAGCACATTGGCGCGCTGGAGGTCGGTCTCCGCCGCCTCCGCATCCACGCGGCCCTGGGCGACAGCATCGGACATCGCCTGCTGGCGGCAGGGACGTCCGCCGGTGCCTCAGCGGCGGGAGCGGCCTCCTCCGTTTCCTCCTCGGCGGTCGCCTCGGTGGGAGATGCCGCTGCCTCCTCGGTGGTCTCCTCCTCGGTGGTGGCCTGCCCGCTCGGGGTCGCCGCGGTCTCCGGCTCCTCCGTCGGCTCTTCCTCCGCCACCGCGACGACCTCCTGGCTCGCGGGCGATGCCGAGTCGCTGCCGGAGTCATCGCTGGTCACCGCGACGAAAATCATGCCGAGCATCAGGACGATCGGCGTGAGGATCCACGCGATCTTCTTGTTCTTGTCATACCCCGCCAGGCGCTGGCCGGTCTTGTCACGGCCACCGGTGAAGAGCAGGATCGCGAGGTCGACCAGCGTCCAGATGCCCGCGCCGCCGCAGGTGAGGAGCTTCAGGAGACCGAGTCCGACGAAGCCGCGGTAGAAGCGGTCGACTCCGAGGAAACCGAGGAACAGCGCCAGGAGCCATGTGGCGACGAAGTCCTTCGGCGGCTGCATCGACGGGAATTGCGTCGGCGCGTGCTGCGTCGAAGCGAACTGTGCTGGGGCGGCCTGATATGGCGCTTGCTGGTGCGCACCCTGTCCCTGTTGCGGCGCGGGCGCCCCCTGGGGATATGGCGACTGCTGACCGTACGGCTGCTGGCCATACGGGGCGGCCTGCCCCTGTCCCTGCTGCGGGTACGGCGACGGCGCCGAGTAACCCGGCTGAGCCCCATAGGGAGCGTTCGGGGACGGTGCCCCGTAGGGCGACGCGCCCTGGGCTCCGTACCCCGGAAGCGGCTGCCAGGCACCCTGGTCCTGGCCCTGGGGGCCTGAGACCGGCGGCTGCTCGGGGGATCCGCCATAGGGCGGAGGCTGGGACGACGACCTCGTGGGTCTCCTCGGAGGATCGGGCGCCCTCGGCGGTCCGAAGGAAAAGGGGAGATCGGACGGTCGCAGTGCAGGTCACGACGCGTTCTTCCGATCTCCCCGGATCCTTTCCCGACCCCCTGACATCCGAACGGGACGTTTCGCGGATCGGACAGGGGCCCGGCCGCAAAGCAAGCCCACGACCTGCACGGATGTGCCGCATCACCTCGACGCGAGTGGGTGACCTCACAGGCCCTCACCCCGCCCCCTCTGCGCGATCTCATTCCTCGGACGTCACCCACCGTCCACACCCGCGCGCCCCGCGCGCGCCCGCGTCGGCCGCCCCGCATACAGTGTCGGTCATGAGCTCCGCCCCCGAACCGCTCGCCGACGCCGACCCGATCTCCGCGCTGCGCGAGGGCGACGCGGGCCGCACCGACGAGGCGCTGGCGATCCTCTCGCGCGTCTTCGGCTACGACGCCTTCCGCGGCGACCAGGCCGCGATCATCGACCAGGTCGCGGGCGGCGGCGACGCGGTGGTGCTGATGCCCACCGGCGGCGGGAAGTCGCTGTGCTACCAGATCCCGTCACTGCTGAGGAACGGCACGGGCATCGTCGTCTCCCCGCTCATCGCGCTGATGGCGGACCAGGTCGCGGCGCTGGAGGGCGTGGGCATCCGGGCGGCGTACCTGAACTCCACCCTCGAGCTGCACGAGGCGCAGGCGGTGGAGCAGCAGCTGCTGGCCGGGGAGCTGGACCTGCTGTACATGGCGCCGGAGCGGCTGGTCCTCCCCCGCACGGTGCAGCTGCTGCAGCGGGCGCGGCTGGCCCTGTTCGCGATCGACGAGGCGCACTGCGTGTCCCAGTGGGGGCACGACTTCCGCCCCGACTACCTGGGCCTGTCGATGCTCGCCGAGACCTTCCCGGGCGTGCCGCGGATCGCGCTGACCGCCACGGCGACCGAGGCCACCCACCGCGAGCTCACCGAGCGGCTGCACCTGCAGGGTGCGAAGCACTTCGTCTCGAGCTTCGACCGCCCGAACATCCGCTACCGGATCGAGCCGAAGAACTCCCCGCGCGAGCAGCTGCTGCGCCTGATCACCACCGAGCACGAGGGCGACTCCGGCATCGTCTACTGCCTCTCGCGCAAGAGCGTGGAGACCACCGCCCAGTGGCTCTCCGATCGCGGCATCCCGGCTCTCCCCTATCACGCGGGGCTCGACGCGGCCGTGCGCCAGGACCATCAGGAGCGGTTCCTGCGCGCCGAGGGCCTGATCATCGTCGCGACCATCGCGTTCGGCATGGGCATCGACAAGCCCGACGTGCGCTTCGTCGCCCACCTCGACCTGCCCAAGTCCATCGAGGGCTATTACCAGGAGACCGGCCGCGCCGGGCGCGACGGCCTGCCCTCCACCGCCTGGATGGCCTACGGGCTCGGCGACGTGGTCAGCCAGAGGCGGTTCATCGACGCCGGCGAGGGCGGCGAGCAGTTCAAGCGCAACGCCCGCTCCCACCTGGACGCGATGCTCGCCCTGTGCGAGACGGTCTCGTGCCGGCGCGTCCAGCTGCTGCGGTACTTCGGCCAGGACCTCGGTGCCGAGAACTGCGGCAACTGCGACATCTGCCTCAGCCCGCCCACCACCTGGGACGCGACCGTCCCCGCGCAGAAGCTGCTCTCGGCCTTGATCCGCCTGGACCGCGAGCGCGGGCAGAAGTTCGGCTCCGGGCAGGTGATCGAGGTGCTGCTCGGGCGCGAGAACGAGCGCTCCACCCAGTACCGGCACGAGGAGCTCAGCGTGTGGGGCATCGGTCAGGAGCTCACCGAGAAGCAGTGGCGCAGCACCCTGCGCCAGCTGCTGGCCCGCGGGATCGTCGAGGCCGAGGGCGACTACGGCGTGCTGGTCCCCGGCCCGCACGCCGGTCCCGTGCTGCGCGGCGAGGTCACCGTCGAGCTCGCCGAGGACCGCACCCCGCAGCGCGCGGCGCGTGGAGCAGGCCGACGCCCCGGCGGCGCCTCCCGCGCCGCCGAGTCCCTCGAGCCCGCCCAGCGCGAGCGCTTCGAGGCCCTGCGGGCCTGGCGCACCTCGGTCGCCAAGGAGAAGCAGATCCCGCCGTACATGGTCTTCTCCGACGCGACGCTGGTCGGCATCGTCGAGACCTCCCCGCAGAGCGTCTCCGCGCTCGGCACCGTCAGCGGTGTGGGCGCGAAGAAGCTCGCCGAGTACGGTGAGGACCTGCTGGAGGCGCTGCACGCCGCGGAGTGAGCGGACCTCCACCGCCGGAGGGAGCAGCCATGGCCGAGGGAGCCCGCAGTCCGGAGGAGCCGCCGTCGGAGCCCGCTGAGGGTCCCGCGCACTTCGTCCCACCCCCGGCCGAGCCCGTGTCCGGGCCGGAGGCACGGCGGAACCTCATCCTCGCCGTGCTCCTGAACGGCTTCGGCTGCGTGCTCGTGCTGCTGGGGCTCGTGATCGCGGTGATCAGCAGCCGGTGATCAGCACCCCGCGATCAGCAGCCTGTGCTCACCGCGCCCCGCCGCCGAACTCGGCCGCGAAGGCCTCGCGCCGTCGCGCCTGCTCGACGGGGTCGGGCACCGGCAGCGAGGCGATGAGCCGGCGGGTGTAGTCGTGCTGCGGGCGCTGGAGCACGTCGGGGCCGTGCCCGTCCTCGACGAGCTCCCCGCGGTAGAGCACCCCGATCCGGTGGGCGAGCGAATCGACGACCGCCAGATCGTGGCTGATGAACAGCGCCGCGAAGCGAAGGCGCGTCTGCAGCTCGCGGAACAGGTCCAGCACGGTGGCCTGCACGGACACGTCCAGCGCGCTGGTGGGCTCGTCGGCGATCAGCAGCTCGGGATCGAGCACGAGCGCACGGGCGAGGGAGACGCGCTGGCGCTGCCCGCCGGAGAGCTCGTGCGGGTACCGGCCGGCGTAGGTGCCGGGCAGCTCGACCGCGGTGAGCAGATCGCGCACCCGCCTGCCGCGCTCCTGGGCGGAGAGGGAGCGCTCGTGGACGATGAGCGGCTCCTCGATGCACTGCTGGATGGTCAGGTGCGGGTTGAAGGAGGTCGCCGGGTCCTGGAAGACGAAGCCGATGCGTCGCCGCACGGGGCGGAACGCGCGCTCGCGGATGCCGTTCATCTCGTGCCCGAGCACACGGAGGCTGCCGCCGCTGGTGCGCTCGAGCCCGGCGATGGCGCGGCCGATGGTGGTCTTGCCGGAGCCGGACTCCCCCACCAGCCCGTACACCTCGCCGGCGCGGAGGGTGAGGTCCACTCCCTTGACGGCGCGGAAGGGCGCACGGCCCAGTCGCCCGGGGTACTCGATGACGAGGTCCTTCGCGACGACGACCGGTTCGGCCTCCTCGATCTCGGCCTGTTCGGCCGGGTCGAGGGCGGTCCAGGCCGAGCGCCGGCCCAGGTGCGGCACGGCGGCGAGCAGGGTGCGGGTGTACTCCTGCTTCGGGCTCGCGAACAGCTCCTGCACCCCGGCGCGCTCGACGACCTTTCCGTGGCGCATCACGGCGACGGTGTCGGCGAGGTCGGCGACCACGCCCATGTTGTGGGTGATGACGATGATCGAGGTGCCGAAGCGGTCGCGCACGTCCCGCAGCAGCTCGAGGATCTCGGCCTGGACCGTGACGTCGAGGGCGGTGCTGGGCTCGTCGGCGACGATCAGCTCGGCGCCGAGCGTGAGCGCCATCGCGATCATGATGCGCTGCTTCTGCCCGCCGGAGAACTCGTGCGGGTAGCGGTCGACGCGCTCGGCGGCATCGGGGATGCCCACGGACTCGAGCGCCTTCACGGCCTCGGCGCGGATCTCCTTGCGGCTGATCCGGGGCCGGTGGGCGCGCAGCCCCTCGCCCATCTGCCACCAGATGGGGAAGACGGGGTTCAGGGCGCTGGAGGGCTCCTGGAAGATCATCGCGACGTCCTCGCCGCGCAGCGCCCGCAGGCGGGCGCCGGAGAGGCTCACGACATCGGTGCCGGAGACCAGCACCGCCCCGTCGGCCGTGGCGGTCTCGGGCAGGAGCCCGAGCACGGAGCGGGCGGTGACGGACTTGCCGGAGCCGGACTCGCCGACGACGGCGAGGATCTCGCCCGGGGCGACCTGGAGGCTCACGCCGTCCACGGCGTGCACCTCACCTGCGTCGGTCGCGAAGCGGACGTCGAGGTCGCGGATCTCGAGCCGCGGCGCTGTCTCGGATGCGGCCTCGGGGGCTGCCTGGGTCATGCGCGGGCCCTCCTCGGGCTGCGTCGCCGGCGGCGGGTGCGCAGGCGCGGGTCGTTGAGGTCGTTGACGGACTCGCCCACGAGCGTCACCCCGAGCACGGCGAGCACGATCGCCAGGCCCGGGAACAGGCCGGTCCACCAGATGCCGCTGGTCGCGTCGGACATGGCGCGGTTGAGGTCGTACCCCCATTCCGAGGCGCTGGTGGGCTCGATGCCGAAGCCGAGGAAGCCCAGCGCCGCGAGGGTCAGGATCGACTCCGAGGCATTCAGGGTGAAGATCAGCGGCAGGGTGCGGGTGGCGTTGCGCAGCAGGTGGGTGCCCATGATGCGGCGGTGCCCGGTGCCGACCACCTTCGCGGCCTCGACGAAGGGCTCGGCCTTCAGGCGCACCACCTCGGCGCGGATCACCCGGAAGTACTGCGGGACGAACACGACGGTGATGGACAGCGCGGCGGCGAGGATGCCGCCCCAGGCGTCGGACTGCCCGCCGGAGATCACGATCGACATGACGATCGCGAGCAGCAGGGACGGGAAGGCGTAGATCGCGTCGGCCAGCATGACCAGCACCCGGTCGAGCCAGCCTCCGATGTAGCCGGAGAGCAGGCCGAGCGCGACGCCGACGAAGAGCGAGGCGGCGACGGCGCAGACCATCACGGCCACGGCCGTGCGGGTCCCCCAGATCACGCGGGAGAGCACGTCGAAGCCGGTGACGGTGGTCCCCAACGGGTGCGCGGCCGACGGGGGCCGCTGGGTGCCGAAGGGACCCGCCGCGTCCGAGGTCGCGGCGAAGCCGTACGGGGCCAGGAGCGGGGCGAACAGGGCGGTGAGCAGCAGCCCGGCCACGAGCACCACGCCCGTGATGAGCATGCCGCGCTGGAGACCGACGCTGCGGCGCAGGTGGCTGAGCACCGGCAGGCGCAGGTACCAGGGCGAGCGGGCGGTCTCGGCGACGACGGGCGCCTCGGCCGCGAGGTCGGTGCCGGCGGCGTTGCCGTCGCCGACGGGTTCGGGGTTCGACAGGGTCATGTCAGTACCTCACCCTCGGGTCGATGAGCGCGGCGATCACGTCGACGATGAAGTTGGAGACGGCGACGATCACGGCGAGCATCATGACGATCCCCTGGACGGCGACGTAGTCACGAGCCTTCATGTACTGGGCGAGCATGTAGCCGAGCCCGTTCCACTCGAACGTCGTCTCGGTGAGCACGGCGCCGCCGAGCATCATCGCGATCTGCATGCCCATCACCGTGATGATCGGGATCAGCGCGGGGCGCAGGGCGTGGCGGGTGGTCAGCCGTGACTCGGCCACGCCCCGGGAGCGGGCCGACTCGATGTACTGCATCTCCAGGGTGCCGATCATGTTCGTGCGCACCAGGCGCAGGAAGATGCCGCCGGTGAGGATGCCGAGCGCGACCGCGGGCAGGACCGCGTGGCTGAGCACGTCGCGCAGCAGTGCCATGTCTCCCAGTCGCAGCGCGTCCAGCAGGTAGAACGGGGTGGGGTTCAGGATCCTGCTCATCGTGATCTCACCGCTGGTGGAGATCCGCCCCGCGACCGGGAGCCAGCCCAGTCCCACGGAGAAGACGAGCTTGAGCAGCAGGCCCACGAAGAAGACGGGGGTGGCGTAGCCGAGGATCGCGACGATGCGCAGCACCGCGTCGGGCCAGCGGTCGCGGGTGCGGGCCGCCAGCATTCCGAGCGGCACACCGATGACGAGGGCGACGACGACCGAGTAGGCGACGAGCTCGAAGGTCGCCGCACCGTAGGTCGTGAGGATCTCGCTGACCGGGGTGCGGTCGGTGTAGGTGGTGCCGAAGTCGCCGCGCACCACGCCGCCGAGGTAGTCGAGGTACTGCACGATCAGGGGCCGGTCGTAGCCCGCCTCGGCCCGTCGGGCCGCGAGCTCGGCCGGGGTGAGCCGGCCGCCGAGGGCGGCGGTGATCGGGTCGCCGGTGATCCTCATGAGGAAGAAGACCACGGTCATGAGGATGAGGACGGTGGGGATGATCAGGAGGAAGCGGATCAGGATGTACCGGCCGAGGCCCCCCGAGGAGCGCTGGCGCGTCCTGCGGGGGGCCGACGGGGCACTCGCTCCCTTCTCGTCGGTCGCGGTCACTTGGACAGCGGCGAGAGCCGGAACTTGAAGGACGAATCCAGGGTGACGCCCTGGACGTCCGCGGTGGAGATCGCGATCTGCGCGCCCTGCAGCAGCGGCAGGGTCGAGATCTCCTCGGCGACGATGTCCTGGATCTGCACGAACAGCGCCTCGCGCTCGGCGGGGTCCGCGGTGCCGCGCTGCTGGGAGATCAGCTGGTCGACCTCGGGGTTCGTGTAATGGTTGGCCAGGAAGTTCTCGGTGACGAAGAAGGGCGAGAGGTAGTTGTCGGCGTCGGAGTAGTCCGGGAACCAGCCCAGCTGGTAGGCGGGGTAGACGTCCTCGACGCGGTCCTTGGAGTACTGGACCCACTCGGTGGACTGGAGGTCCACGGTGAACAGCCCGTCGGCCTCGAGCTGGCTCTTCACCGCCGCGTACTCGTCGCCGGAGGAGTTGCCGTAGTGGTCGGGGTTGTACTGGAGGCTGAGCGCGACGGGGATCTCCACGCCCGCGTCCTCGAGCCGGCCTCGCGCGCGCTCGGCGTCGGGGCCGCCGGAGCCGTCGCCGTACAGGTCCTGGAACTGCGTCCCGGAACCCGGCAGTCCCTCGGGGATGTAGGAGTACAGCGGGGTGTAGGTGTCGTTGTAGACCTGGGTGGCGATAGCCTGGCGGTCCAGGAGGTCTGCGACGGCCTGGCGCACGGCGCGGGCCTTGGCGGGGTCCGGCTCCTCGGTCGAGGCGCCGTAGGGGTTGGTGTTGAAGTTGAAGACGATGTAGCGGATCTCGCCGCCGGGCCCCTCGTGCACGGTGACAGCGTCATCGCCCTCGAGGTCCGCGATGTCCGTGGCGGACAGCGAGCGCCACACGCAGTCGATGTTGCCCTGCTGGATGTCGAGCTTCATGTTGTTCTGGTCGGCGTAGTAGGACATGTTCACGCTCGAGGTGGCGGGCGTGCCGTACAGGCCCTGGTATCCCTCGAAGGCCTCGAAGGTGATCAGCTCGTTGAGCCTGAAGCTGCTGATGGCGTACGGGCCGCAGAAGGCATTGGCGGCGACGATCTCGTCGTCGGGGAGGACCGCGTCGGCCGGGAAGACGTCCGCGTCCACGATCGGGCCGGCCGGGCTGCACAGCACATAGGGGAAGGTCTGGTCGTTGGGCTCGGTGAGGTGGAACTCGACGGTGAGGTCGTCGACGATCTCGACGGAGGCGAGGTTCCCCAGCAGGCTGGAGGGGCCGTTGGGGTCGGCGATCGCGAGCTGGCGATCGAAGGTGTGCTTCACGTCCTCGCTGGTCAGGTCGTTGCCGTTGGCGAAGGTGAGGCCCTCCTTGAGGGTCACGGTGTAGACCGTGTCGCTGGTGAACTCCGCGGTCTCGGCGAGGTCCGGCTCGGGGACGCCGTCCTCGGAGCCGATGGAGGTGTTCATCAGGTACGCGTAGCACTGGGTCCACACCGAGGAGGAGCCGTTGTCGTAGGCCGCGGCCGGGTCGAGCGCGGTGACCTTGTCGGTGGTGCCGACGGTGAGCGAGGCGCCGTCGGCCCCGCCGTCGGAGCCGCCGCTGCCGCTGCCGCCGCTGTCGGAGGTCTGGGCGCAGGCGGTCAGGAGCACGGGGACTCCGGCGAGGCTCAGCAGCATGGTGCGGCGCTTCGGGGTGAGAGCGGCGTCGAACACGATTACCTCCAGGGGGCGGGGCGAGGCCGGGGGTTCGCGGCATCGCGAGAATGCGGGACCTGCTGTGACGCGGGACACCCGTTTCGGGTGTCCAGCACACTAGCCCTGCCCGGCGCGGGCGTCGTCCGAAATCGGAGCGTGGGGGGCATGGTGACCGAACTGTGACCGGACGGTCACCACCCTTCTCCCGTCCCACCCCTCAGCCACACTGGTGCCATGACCCTGGAATGGACCCGCGGCACCTGCCCGCGCTGCGGCAGCGGCGACGTCGTGCACAGCCTGATCGGCATGCCCACCCTGGAGGCGATGGAGACCGCCCCGGAGTGGGTGTCCTTCCCGGGGTGCGTGGCCGTCGGCCCCGATCGCGCCTGCCTCGCCTGCGACCACGAATGGTGGGCCGACCACGTCGGCTTCGCCGAGCCATGGGACCACGAGGAGGGCGATGACGGCGCGCGAGGCACGCAGCTGCGCGTCGTCGGGGCGGTGCTCGTCACGGCCGACGGGCTGAGGATCCTCGCCGCCCGCCGCCGCCCCGGCATCCCGTCGGCCGGGCGGTGGGAGTTCCCGGGCGGCAAGATCGAGCCGGGCGAGTCGCCGCAGGCGGCGCTGGTCCGGGAGCTGCGCGAGGAGCTCGGGATCGAGGTCGAGGTGGGCTGGCTGATCGGTCGCGGCACCGGCTGGGCCGGCGAGCGGGAGCTGCACCTGGACTGCTACTGGGCGCGCCCCGTCGGCCCCTCCCCGACCACCAGCACCGACCACGACCGGCTCGAATGGGTCGGGCTCGACGCGTTGCTTACGCGCGACTGGGCGGAGCCGGACGTCCCGATCGTGGAGGCCATCGCGGAGGAGGAGCGGCCGCGGTTCAGCTGACGGCCCCCTCGCTCCACCACCGCAGCACGCGCAGCGCCTGGAACGTGAGCCACGGGGACGGCTCCCCCACCGGCACGTCGACCTCGAACCATTCCTCCCCGGGCATGTGGTGCTGCTGGAGCCAGGTCCCGTCCTCCTGCTGGGCGGTGATGACCATCGACACCGCCTCCTCCATCCGTTCGTCCCGTCGGCCGATCTCCCGGAAGTGGTCGAGCGCGCGCAGCGCGGAGTAGACGTGCCGCGGCGGGTAGAGGAAGTGGTCGACCCACGGGCCGAGGATCTCGCCGGTGGTGAGGCGCCGGGTCAGGTGCCGCGCGAGCAGGTACTCCTCGCCATCGCGCATCGCCTGCCGGGTCGCGTCGGACCCGCCGGTCACGACCTCGTGGTGGCGCAGCGCGCGCAACGAGTTCAGGGTCGAGTGGACGCTCGCGCGGGTGGACCCGTTCTCCCACTCGCAGTTCCAGCCGCCCTCGTCCATCGCGTGCTCGAGGAACCAGTCGACCAGCACCTGCATGTCCAGGCCGAGCCACAGCCCGTTGGAGAGCGTCATCGCGTTGATGCAGCAGTCCACCTCCCCACCCCAGTAGGGCAGGGAGGGGTCGAACTCCCAGTGCGCGTTCTCGGCGAGCTTCGCCGCGGTGTCGTTCGCGATCAGCGGCGCGGGATCCATCCCCCATTCGCGCAGGGTGGTCAGCGACCAGGTCGTCGCGGTCCAGGGCTGGCCGGGCAGCTCCTCGTTCGCGGGGTCGTCGAAGAACCCGCCGGGGAAGAACGCGCCGCCCGCCCACAGTCCGGTCTCGACGTCCTGGTGCGCGAGCAGCCGCGCCCCGAAGCCCTCGGTCGCGACCCTCGCACGGGTCTCCAGCCAGACGTCCTCGGGCTCGTCGAGCAGGTCGCGCTCGACCTGCCAGCGCAGCGCCGGGTCGGTGTCGAGGAGCCAGGAGATCACGTCGAGGGGAGCCATGCCGCGATCCTTCCCGCGAACGGCGGCCCGGGCAAGTCCGCACCCCGCCTACCCTTCCCTCATGCTCCGCCCCGTCTCCGCCGGGATCGTCTCCGGTCTCGTCGCCTTCACCAGCTCCTTCGTGGTGGTCCTCGCCGGACTCGAGGGCGTCGGCGCCTCCCCCGCCCAGGCGGCCAGCGGGCTGCTCGCGGTCAGCATCGCGATGGGGCTGTGTTCGATCCTGTTGTCCACCTGGACGCGTCTGCCGATCACCGTCGCCTGGTCCACCCCGGGCGCCGCGCTGCTGGCCGGGACGGGCATGGTCGAGGGCGGCTGGCCGGCCGCCGTCGGGGCGTTCGTGCTGGTCGGGGTGCTGTTGGCGCTGACGGGGCTGGTGCCGCCGCTGGGTCGGCTGATGGCGAGGATCCCCACCTCGATCGCGCAGGCGATGCTCGCGGGAGTGCTGTTCCAGCTGTGCCTGGGCCCGGTCCTCGGGGTGGCCGAGAACCCGCTGGCCGTCGGGCCGGTGATCCTCGTGTGGGCGCTCGCGCAGCGCTTCGCCGCGCGGTGGGCCTCCCCGCTCGCCTTCGTCGCCGCGACCGCGGTGATCGTCGTGTCCCTCGCGACCTCCCCCGCCGCCTCGCCCACCGACTCATTCCTGCCGCAGGTGGAGCTCACCGCCCAGACCCTCACCCTCGGCGCGGTCGTGGGCATCGCCCTGCCGCTGTACCTGGTGACGATGTCGTCGCAGAACGTGCCCGGCGTCGCGGTGATGCAGGGGCTCGGCTACGAGGTGCCGTGGCGGGCGAGCCTCGTGACCACCGGCGTCGCCACCACCCTCGCCGCCCCCGTCGGCGGACACGCCGTGAACCTCGCCGCGATCACGGCGGCCCTCGCGGCCGGGCCCGAGGCCGGGGAGGACCGCTCACGGCGCTGGATCGCCTCGGCCACCTCCGGCGTGGTGCTCGTGGTGTGCGGGCTCGCGGCGACCGCCTTCGCGCAGCTCATCGCCCGCGCGCCCGACGGGGTCATCCCCGCGGTCGCGGGCCTCGCGCTCCTGGGCACCTTCGTGGTCTCGCTCCGTGCGGCGCTGGCCGAGCCGTCCGACCAGCTCCCGGCCGGGGTCACGGTCCTCATCGCCGCCTCCGGCATCGCTGTGGCCGGGATCAGCGCCGCGTTCTGGGCGCTGCTGGTGGGCCTGGCGCTGCGGGCGCTGCTGCGCGAGCCCGGCCGACGTCGGCGGCCGCGGGCCTAACGGGTCGCAGGCCCAGGCGCTCAGAGCGGGTACGGCCCGAAGCGGGACCAGGCGACGACCACCGACAGCACGGCGAGGACCATCGAGGGGATCGTCGCGCTCATGGGGTCGCCGCGGCGGATGTGCACCATGGCCGCGAAGACCATAGTGATCGCGAGGCCCGCCGCCGCGAGCGGCACGAGGATGGTCCCGACACCGGTCAGGGCCGGGATCACGAGGCCGAGCGCGCCGAGGATCTCGAGGATCCCGATCCCGCGGATGATGGAGTGCGGGAAGTCCTCGACGTAGGCGGTGCGGCCGATCTGCTGCTCGCGCGGGACGAAGATCTTCATCGCCCCGGAGGCGACGAACACTGCGGCGAGCACGAAGGCGAGGATCCACAGGAACACGTTCATCGGGGTGCCTCCTTCGGCGGTGCGGAACAGTATCGCCCCTGACCGGGACATCTGTCACGGAGTCGGCTGCTCCCCCTCGGCGAGGTCCCCGCTGCGAGCTCCTCAGTCCCGGGCCCGCACCAGCCGCTCGTGCCCGGTCTCCTCGAGCACGGCGATGTCGGCGTTGGCCTTGAGGAACTCGGAGAAGGACTTGAACCCGAGCTGCTTCTCGCTGAAGGAGGGGTCCATGCGACGCATGTGGGACTTCACCGCGGAGCTGTGCAGCCACTCGCTGTCCCCGCGCCCGCCGAGCTGGAGGGCGCGCTCGAGCAGGCGGGTCGCCGCCTCCTGCGGGTCCTCGATGTCGTCGACGACCGTGTCGTCCTCGAGGTCGTCGTCGAGGGAGTCGTCGGCGGAGGAGAAGGCGGGAGCGTCGGCCGACGGGCCGGAGGAGCGCCCGCCGCGGGAGGATCGCCGACTGCTGTTCTCCGAGCCCCCGTTCTCCGAGCCGCTGCTGTCGGAGCTGCTTGTGTCCGAGCTGCCGTTCTCCGAGGAGTCGGTCTCGTCGGCCGACCCACCCGATCGGCGCGCGCGGCTGCGTCCGCTGCGCTCCTCGTCCTCGCCGAGCGCGCGGCGGCTGCGAGCACGTGCCGGAGCGGCCGGTCGCTCGACGCCGGGCAGGTTGTCATAGGACTCGAACTCGTCGCAGGCGGCGGCGAGGGACTTGGCGGTGGAGCCGGCGACGCCCATCGCGACCACGTAGCGGCCGAGGCGCCGGGCGCGCTGGGCGAGGGGGACGTAGTCGGAGTCGCCGGCGATGATCACCACGTGGGTGAGGTCGGGCATGAGGTAGAGGTCCTCGACGGTGTCCACGGCCAGGCGGATGTCGGCGCCGTTCTTCGCGTACGCGGCGGCGGGGAAGAGCTGGACCAGGTCGACCGCGCGGGCGACGAGCTGTGTGCGGTAGAGGGCGTTGACCGGGGAGGACCAGTCGGCGTAAGCGCGGGTGAGCATCAGGGAGCCGAAGGAAGCGGCGAAGTCGATGATCGCGCCGACGTCGACGGTGGCCTTCGCGAGCTTCTCGGCGATCTCGGGCTCGGTGGGGTCCTCCGCGATCCGGTGGCGGTCGCGGCTCCAGGCCTGTCGGCCGTGCACGCGGTCGTACCAGGACATCACGATGTTGTCGAAGTCGAGGTAGACCGCGACGCGGGGATCTGTGGAGTCAGCCATGGCTCCAGTCTGCCTGGTCGGAGGGTCTCTCCGGCAAACGTGCCGCCGGTGGGGCGGGCGGACGGGGCGTAGACGTGGACGCGGGGAAGAATTCGAGAAAGACGTCCTGGGAGTACGCGCGAAGTGTCGGAAAACCTCGAAATGATTCAATTCCGCACGCATGCATCAGGAACCCTGCAGAAGCAGTCGAATTGTCCAGAAACTATTCTGTCCGGGGCTCGCCGCCGCTCCTCCCGGGCACCACGTCACTGCCGGACTCACCGGAGAGTCTCCGCGATCCCGCAGGCGACACGCCTTACACCACACCCCTGACAGACGAAGACGCTCCCCCCGGAAGTGTGGACAACGTCCGTCGTGCCCACCCAAGTGGCGCCACCTCTCCTCCACACGCCCACCTTTTCCACAGCGCATCATCCACATTCTGTGGATACCGTCGAGGAACGTCGACAGGTTCATCCACGCCCCTTTCCTGGAGCCTTCTGGGTCCGTAAGATCGAGACATTCCGCCACCGCCGGGCCGGCGACTGGGCTCGACCGGCCGCAGTGCGTGGCACATGGGGACGGGAGCACGACGAGGGGAGGTGGGGACCATGAGCGCGGTGGCATGCATGTCGGCCGACGGGGACGACGAGGAGTCGGCGCGCGACGCCGCCGCCCGCGCCTTCCTCGAGGCGCTCCCCCAGCGCCTGCGGGTCGTCCGCGCCCGCTCCGCGTTCACCCGCGAGGCGATCCCCGCGCGCTCCGGCTGCGGTGAGGGAGAGGTCGCGCTCGGCGAGGCCGCGCAGGCGGTCTGGGACGCCGAGCGGAGCAGCGCCGCAGCGCTGGCCGGCCGCTACCGCGCCCTCGCCGCACTCATCGAGCACGAGGGCGGCATCGAGGGCGAGGGCGGCGTCGAGGGCGAGGGAGGCGACGTCGAGCCTCTGGCCGACGTCGACACCCTGCGCGCCGCGACCGCCCTGCGGATCACCCAGAGCGTTGCGAGATGGGAACTGCTCAATGCCCACCGCGCCGTGGACCAGCTGCCCCTCACCCTGGCGCGGATGGAGGAGGGCGACTTCCCGAGCTGGTGGTTCCAGAAGGTGCTGAGCGAGTCCGAGGACCTGTCCGACGAGTCGCGCCGACTGCTGGACGAGGCGCTGTCCGCCTGGTCCTCGGACATCCCCGCCGAGCGCTTCCTCACCCTGCTGAACGCGCTCGTGACGCTCCTCGCCGAGCGGGAGAAGCAGCCCGAGCAGGCCGAGGAGGAGCTGGTCCGCGAGGTCGAGCTGGTCCGTGACAGCCCCTCAGGGGTCGCCTCGGCCGCCCTGAGGGGCCCGATCCCGGACGTCCTCGCCTTCTGGAAGCGCCTGGACGAGACGGCGCACGCGATCCAGGCCGCCCAGCGCAAGGCGCTGAAGGAGGGGACCGAGATCCCCTATGACCTCGACGGGATCGTCACGGCCACCCGGCGCCCGGTGCCGCTCGCGCGCCTGCGCTACGACCTGCTGCTGAACGCCGAGTTCGACACCGACGGGGTGGACGTTCCCGCGCCGCGCTTCCGCGTGAACGTCACCGTGCCCCTGTTCACGGCGCTCGGCATCTCGGACGCGCCCGGCATGGTCGACGGCAGCACCCCGATCCCGCCGGCCGTGGCGCGCGAGCTCGCCGGCAGCACCGACGTCTGGTACCGGATCCTCACCGATCCCTGCTCCGGGGAGTTCCTGCCCCTGCCCGCGCAGCGCTACTCCCCGAGCCGCGCGATGCTCGAGCACCTGCGCCTGCGCAACTCCTCCTGCGCGATGCCCGGCTGCACCCGCCCGGTGTCCTGGGCCTCCGAAGCCGACCACATCGAGGAGTACGACCACGTCGATCCCGCCGCCGGCGGGCTCACCGAGATCGAGAACCTCCATCTCCTGTGCTGGCAGCACCACCAGGCGAAGACCGCCGGTGAGCTCGACCCGACCCGCCTCCCCCGGAAGCGCAGAGCGCCCGGGGAGGCCGGGGAGCCCGGGCGGACGCGCTGGCGGATCGGGTCCGAGGGGGACCACGTGATCACCGCCGATGACATCGACCTCGGCACCCGTCTCGCGGTCCGGGACCTCGAGGACGCATGGCGGGAGCATGTCCGTCGGCGCTCCGGCACCCCGGCACCGACCCCGCCGCCGGAGCCCTGGCCGGATCCGCCTCCCGCTCCCGACCTCAGCCCACCCCCGCCGATCCCTCCGGGCCCGTGGGATCCGGATGATCCGCCGCCGTTCTGACCCCGCCCCGCTCCCCCGACCCCTGGATCCTCAGCGACTGCCGCCGACGGTGGACGGTGAGGTACTCCAGGCCGTCCTCCCCCCGCCCGGAACCCGCGCACGGTGCGCCGGGGCAGCAGCACGACGTCTCCGGTGCGCAGCGGCTCCTCGCCGTCCTCCGTGCGCAGGAGTCCGCTGCCGCGCACCACGTGCACGAGCGTGTCGACCTCGGCGCCGACGTGGGCGGGGATCTCGTCCCCGGCGGGCAGGCGGATCAGGTTCGAGTCCAGCTCCCGGTCCGGCGCGGTGATGGACCAGACGGCGCCGCGACGGGGCTCCTCCGGCTGCTCCGAGGTGTTGGTGAGGATCGGCATGGCGCCCTTCAGCTCCTTCCAGCGACATCGACGAGCTCCGCAGCCGGGCCGCTGAGCCGGCGCGGCCCCTTCCACACGGCGGTCAGCGGCCGCCGCAGCCGCGTGCCCGCGACCGGCACCCGGTGCAGCTGCCCCGCCTCGAGCGGCGAGCGCACCGCGAGCATGCTGAGCACCGCGGGACCGGCGCCGCTCACCACCGCGACCCGCACCGCCGCATTGCTGCCGAGCTCCTGCACCGGCGGCGTCCGGGCCGCGTCCGGGACCAGCTCCTCGAAGGCGTCGCGGGTGCCGGAGCCGCCCTCGCGCACCACGAGCGGGGTCGCGGCGAGCTCGGCGAGCGTCAGCGGCTCCTCGCGCCGTGCCCAGTCGTGCTGCGGGGCGACGACCACCACCAGCTCGTCCTCCCGCAGCGCCAGCGTGTTCACGCCCCGGGGAAGGTGCGGGGTCTCCACGAAGCCGAGCGTCAGCCGCCCCTCATGGATCCCCGCGAGGACCTGGGTGGAGTTCAGCACCTCGAGGTCCACCCGCACGCGCGGGCTGCGCCGCCGCAGCTCGGTCAGCCACGCCGGCATCAGGTGCTCGGCGATCGTCATGCTCACCCCGACTCGCAGCTCCCGGGCATCCTCGTTCCGGCTGTGGCGCAGCCAGGCGGAGAACTCGTCGGCCGCCGCGAGCAGCTCGCGCGCGTGGGCGGCATAAAGCAGTCCGGCCGACGTCGGCCGCGAGCCGCGCGGATCCCGGTCCAGCAGCGCCGTCCCGGCCTCCGCCTCGAGCCGCGAGAGCACCCGGCTGGCGTTGGGCTGGTGGATGCCGACGCGCCGCGCCCCGGCGCCGAGCCCGCCCTCGTCGACGACGGCGACGAACAGCGCGAGCGCCTGGAGGTTCGGCAGCGACTGGGTCATATCAGGATCATATGCCCTGTTCGCGAACTGCCCTCTACCGGCGCCGACGCCGGGATGGGACGGTGGCCTGCGTGTCCTCCCCTGCCGCACCCGCCCCTTCCGCCCCCTCCCGCACAGTCCGCGCCTCCGCTCCCTGGACCGGGCTCGCACTCGCACTCGGCGTCGCCGTCGCCGCCATGCTGCTCGCGCCGCTGCTGCCCGGGATCAGCGCGCTCGTGGTCGCGATCGTGGTCGGCGTGATGGTGGGGAACCTCGTTCCCCTGCCCCGAGCCCTCGCGCCGGGCCTCGGCATCGCCTCGAAGAAGCTGCTGCGCCTCGGGATCGTGCTGCTCGGCCTGCAGGTGGCGCTCGGGGACCTGCTCTCCCTCGGCGCGGGGATGCTGCTCGTCGTCGTCGCGGTCGTGACGCTCGGGATCCTCGGCACGGTGGCGCTCGGCCGGGCGCTCGGCGTGGACCGTCGGCTGACGATCCTGGTCGCCTGCGGGTTCTCGATCTGCGGCGCGGCGGCGGTCGCGGCCACCGCCGGGGTGATCGACCCGGAGGACCGTCACGAGGACCGCACCGTCACGGCGGTCGCGCTCGTGGTGCTGTGCGGGACGCTGATGATCATCGCGGTGCCCGCCGCGTCGGCCGCGATGGGGCTCGACGCGACCACCGCCGGACTTTGGGCGGGAGCTTCGATCCACGAGGTCGCGCAGGTCGTCGCCGCCGGCGGTGCGCTCGGCACGGCGGCACTCACCGTCGCCGTGATCGTCAAGCTCGCCCGGGTGCTCATGCTCGCCCCCGTCATGGCGGTCCTCTCCCTCCAGCAGCGCCGCGCAGGGGCGGCCGACGGGAAGCGCCCGCCGCTCGTACCGCTGTTCGTGCTCGGCTTTCTGGCGATGGTGGTGCTGCGCTCGGGCCTGCCGCTGCCCGCCCCGCTCCTGGGCGGCGCCTCGCTCCTGCAGACCCTGCTGCTCGCGGCAGCGATGTTCGCGCTCGGCACCGGGGTGCGGGCGCGACTGCTGATGCAGGTGGGGCTGCGGCCCTTCGCCCTCGCGGCGATGTCGACCCTGCTGGTCGCCGGGGTGGGGCTCGGCGGGGTGCTGCTCGCGTCCTGAGCACGCGTCCTGAAGGACGAACACCGCCGCCGATCCGCATCTGCGGCACTATGGTGGTTCTCATGACGCAGCTGCGAGTTCGTGATGCCGCGGTGTTCCTCGGAGTCAGCGAGGACACGGTGCGCCGCTGGATCGACAAGGGCACCCTCCAGGCGACCAAGGACGACGCCGGGAGGAAGGTGCTCGAGGGCATCGAGGTCGCACGTCTCGCCCGCGAGCTCGCCCATGCCCCGGAGCTGCACGGCGCGACCGCCAGCTCTGCCCGCAACCGCTTCACGGGCCTTGTCACCCGCGTCGTGATGGACACGGTGATGGCGCAGGTCGAGCTGCAGTGCGGGCCCTTCCGGGTGGTGTCGCTGATGAGCAGCGAGGCCGCGCGCGAGCTGGGACTCGAGCCCGGCAAGGTCGCCAGCGCCGTCGTGAAGGCCACCCAGGTCGTCATCGACGCCGAACCGGCGTCCCGTCCCCTGCGAGGAGAGACCCCATGAAGAACCTGATCCGGTCCGCGGCCGCCGCCGCGGTGATCGTGCTGACCGCCGCGGCCTGCGGCGGCGGCTCCACCGAGGCGTCCGGCGAGGCGTCCGATGCCGGGGGCGGCGCCGCTGCTGAGGAGATCACCCTCCAGGTGTTCGCCGCCGCGTCGCTCCAGGAGTCGTTCGAGGAGCTCGGGGCGCAGTTCGAGGAGGAGAACGAGGGGGTGAGCGTCGAGTTCAACTTCGCCGGCTCCTCGACCCTCGTCGAGCAGATCCAGCAGGGCGCCCCGGCGGACGTCTTCGCCTCCGCGGACACCAACAACATGACCAAGCTCGTCGACTCCGACCTCCAGGGCGCCGAGCCCGTCGACTTCACGACCAACACGCTGATGATCGCGGTCCCGGCCGGGAATCCCGAGGGCGTCACCGGGCTCGAGGACCTCACCGCGGAGGACCTGAACCTCGTCGTCTGCGCGCCCGAGGTGCCGTGCGGCGCCGCGACCGAGACCGTCGAGCAGGCCGCCGGGCTCGAGTTCTCCCCCGTCAGCGAGGAGCAGTCCGTCACGGACGTGCTGAACAAGGTCACCGCCGGCGAGGCCGATGCTGGCCTGGTCTACGTGACCGATGTGCAGAAGGCCGGGGACGCCGTCGAGGGCATCGATTTCCCCGAGGCCCAGGAGGCCGTGAACACCTACCCGATCGTGACCGTCGTGGGCTCCGCCCACCCCGAGCACGCGCAGGAGTTCGTCGACCTCGTCACCGGTGAGCAGGGACAGGAGCTCCTCGTGGGCTACGGCTTCGGCGGCGCATGAGCAGCCTCCCCCGCTGGGTCCTGATCCCCGCACTGCTCGGCGGTCTGCTGGCCGTCGTGCCGCTCGGGGCGATCGCCCTGCGCGTGAGCTGGGGGGAGTTCGGGGCGCTGCTCACCTCGGAGTCCTCCCTC
The DNA here is from genome assembly GCF_014204755.1 of Brachybacterium aquaticum. NCBI lineage: Bacteria > Bacillati > Actinomycetota > Actinomycetes > Micrococcales > Dermabacteraceae > Brachybacterium > Brachybacterium aquaticum. The sequence continues at coordinate 1,179,358 of NZ_JACHLZ010000001.1, read as the reverse complement.
GCCGCCCTGTGGCTCAGCCTGCGCACCTCGCTGACCAGCGCCGTGCTGTGCGTGCTGCTCGGCGCCCCGATGGCGCTGTGCCTGGCCCGCTCCGACGCCCGCATCACCACCCTGGTCCGGGCGCTGGTGCTGATCCCGCTGGTGCTGCCCCCGGTCGTGGGCGGCATCGCGCTGCTGTACACCTTCGGACGCCAGGGCCTGCTCGGGGGCACCTTCGAGATGCTCGGGATCCGGATCGCGTTCTCCACCACCGCGGTGGTGCTCGCCCAGACCTTCGTGGCCCTGCCCTTCCTCGTGCTCAGCCTCGAGGGGGCGCTGCGCACCGCCGGCACCCGCTTCGAGGAGGCCGCCGCCTCCCTCGGCGCCCGCCCCACCCGCGTGCTCACCCGGGTGACGCTGCCGCTGGTCATGCCCGCCCTGCTCTCCGGCGCGGTGCTGAGCTTCGCCCGGGCGCTCGGCGAGTTCGGGGCGACGATCACCTTCGCGGGCTCCCTCCAGGGCACCACCCGCACCCTGCCGCTGGAGATCTACCTCCAGCGCGAGAGCGACCCCGAGGCGGCCGTGGCGCTGTCCTTCCTGCTCATGATCATCGCGGTGGTCATCATCGCGATCGCGCACCGGAAGCGCCCCGCATGAGCCTCGAGCTCTCCGCCGAGGTGCCCGAGCGCGGGGTCCACGTCGAGATCCACGTGCCGGGCGGTCGCACCGTCGCCCTCATCGGCCCCAACGGCGCCGGCAAGTCCACCGCCCTCTCCCTCATCGCCGGCACCCTGCGCCCGGCGCGCGGCCGGGTGGTGCTGGACGGTACCGTCCTCGCCGACGAGCACACCTGGATACCTGTCCACCACCGCCGCATCACCACCCTCAGCCAGGACCCGGTCCTGTTCCCGCACCTCACCGTGCGCGACAACGTCCGCTTCCCGCTGCGCGCCCAGGGCGTCCCGCGCCGGCGGGCACAGCAGGAGACGACGCGCTGGCTCGAGGAGCTGGACCTGCTGCACCTCGCGGAGCGCCGGCCCTCCCAGCTCTCCGGAGGTCAGGCGCAGCGCGTCGCGATCGCCCGGGCCCTCGCCGCGGACCCGCGCCTGATCCTGCTGGACGAGCCGATGGCGGCGCTGGACATCGACGTGGCGCCGGCGCTGCGCGAGCAGCTGCGCGGCTTCCTCGCCGGCCGCACCGCCGTGATCGTCACCCACGACGTGCTCGACGCCCTCACCCTCGCCGACCACGTCATCGTGCTCGAGCAGGGACGGGTCGTCGAGGAGGGGCCGACGACGGAGGTCCTCGCCCGCCCCGGCTCCGCCTTCGCCGCGCGCTTCGCAGGCTTGAACCTGATCACCGGCGCGCTCGAGGACGGGGCGCTGCAGCTCCCGGGCGGCGGGCACCTGCCGGTCCGGAGCGACGCAGCCCCGGGCACGACGCTCCACGCCGCCTTTCGCCCCGCCTCGGTGCACTTGGTGGACGAGGACGCGCAGGCGGGCCTCCCCCGCACCGTCCGCACCCTCTCCCCGCACGGCGACCTGGTGCGGGTGCGCACCGAGGACCTCGCCGCGGACCTCGCCCCGCAGGACATCGCCGCCCGCCACCTCGAGCCCGGCAGCCGCGTGTGCCTCGCAGTCTCCCGCGAGGACGTGACAGCCTACGGGGCATGACCCGCCCGTCCCTGCCCGCCGACGCCGACCTGCGCGCCCTGCATGACGAGCTGCGCGACCGGCACGGCCCGCAGGGCTGGTGGTGGCCCGGCGAGGAGCCCTTCGAGATCGCGCTCGGCGCGGTGCTCGTCCAGCGCTCCCGCTGGGAGCAGGCCGCCGCGGCCCTCTCCGCGCTCGAGGAGGCAGGGCTTCGCGCGGCCTCGGCGCTCGCGTCGGCCGACGAGGAGCGCGTGCGCACGCTCGTGCGCCCCGCGGGCTTCCCGCGCACCAAGCCGGGCCGCGTGCTCGCCCTCGCCCGCTGGTGGGACGCGCGTGCGGAGGCGGCGCGGGGTCTCGACGATGCGGCGCTGCGCGCCGAGCTGCGCGGGGTCGAGGGGATCGGCGAGGAGACGGCCGACGCGATCTGCCTGTACTGCTTCGAGCGGCCGACGTTCCTGTGCGACGAGTACGCGCGCCGCCTGCTCGCCGGGCGCGGGATCGAGGTGCCCCGCAGCTATGCGGCCTTCGCCCGGGCGATCGCGCCCGCCGTCCAGGAGGCCGCGTTCTCCGTCGCCGAGCTCGCGGAGCTCCACGGGCTGATCGTCGAGGAGGGGAAGCTCAGCGCTGGTCGGGGTGGCCGGCGAGGTGTCCTGCGAGATGCCCAGCGAGATAGCGCCCGGTGACGGAGCCCTCCGCCGCCGCGACCTCCTGCGGGGTGCCGGTGGCGACGATGCGCCCACCGGCCTCGCCGCCGCCCGGGCCCATGTCGATGACGTGGTCGGCGGCGGCGATGAGGTCGAGGTCGTGCTCGATGAGCAGCACGGTCGCGCCGCGCTCCGTGAGGCGGCGCAGAACCCCGTGCAGGGTGCGCACGTCCAGGGGGTGCAGGCCCACGCTCGGCTCGTCGAGCACGAACACCGCATCGCTCTGGTCGCGGTGGAGGCGGCCGACGAGCTTGAGCCGCTGCGCCTCGCCGCCCGAGAGCGCCGGGGTGGCCTCGCCGAGGGTGAGGTAGCCGAGCCCCAGCTCGTCGAGCCGGACGAGCTTGCGATGCACGGCAGGGAGGTCCTCGGTGAGGGTGAGCGCGTCGCGGACGGTGCGGCCCAGCAGCGCGGGCAGAGACAGCCCGCGGCGGAGGTACCGCTCGGACGCAGGGGCGAAGCGTCCTCCCTCGCACTCGGGGCAGACGATGTCCACGTCGGGAAGGAACTGCACGTCCAGGGACACCTCCCCGGTCCCCTCGCAGCGGGGGCAGGCGAGCGAGCCGGTGTTGTGGGAGAAGTCCGAGGCGTTCAGGCCGTCCTCGTGCGCCTGATCCGTCGCGGCGTAGGCCTTCCGCAGTGCGTCCATGACACCGGAGTAGGTGGCGACGGTGGAGCGGACGTTCTGGCCGATCGGGGTCTCGTCGACCACGTGGACGGCGAGGCCCTCCGGGGCGTCCAGCGCGGTCACGTGGGCGGGGAGGGCGCCTCCGTCGGCCCGGGCGAGGAGCGCCGGCACGAGCGACTCGAGCACGAGTGTGGTCTTGCCGGAGCCGGAGACGCCGGTGACGGCGGTGAGCGCCCCGAGCGGCACGTCGACCTCGAGGGGGTGGACGGTGTGGAGCGGGCCCGTCTCCAGGTGCAGCGTCCCGCGGTCCGGGAGCGGCTGCGGCGCGGGGGTGTCGGCGTCGCCGGTGAGGAAGGGGGCGAGCAGGGAGTCCGGTTCCTCGGCGAGCGCGGCGGGGGCCGCCTCGGCGATGACCTGCCCGCCCTCGGTGCCGGCGCCGGGCCCCATCTCGATGAGGTGGTCCGCCTCGCGCAGCAGCTGGACGTCGTGGTCGACGAAGACCACCGAGTTCCCGTCGGCCAGGAGGTCGCGCATGACGCCGAGCAGCCCGTCGAGGTTCGCGGGGTGCAGGCCGATCGACGGCTCGTCGAGCACGTAGAGCACCCCGGTGGTGCGGTTGCGGACGGCGCGGGCGAGCTGGACGCGCTGGCGCTCGCCGGTGGAGAGGGTGGCGCCGGCGCGGTCCAGGGTCAGGTATCCGAGACCGAGCTCGACCAGGCGCCGCGCCATCGCGGTGAAGGTCTCCGCGAGCGCGTCCGCCATCTCGCGCATCTCCGCGGGCAGGGAGGCGGGGATGTCCGCGACCCAGGCGAGCACGTCGCCCAGCGACAGAGCGGTGGCGGCGGCGAGGTCGAGCTCGCCGATCCGCGGCAGGAGCGCCTCGGGGCGCAGCCGGCTGCCGCGGCAGTCGGGGCACTGCCCCTCGTGCAGGAAGCGGGAGACGCGGGAGAGGCGCTTCTCGGTGTCGGCGCGCTCGAGCTCCTTCGTGACGGTGAGCCGGGCATTGCGGAAGGTGAAGTCGAGCTCGTGCAGGCCCTTCACCGAGGTGACGGTGATGTGCTTCTTCTCCTCGGGCCCGTCCAGGACGATCTGCCGCTCGTCCTCGCGCAGGTCCTGCCAGGGCACGTCGGTGCGCACCCCGAACTCGCGCACGATGTCGGGCTGGACGTTGAAGCCGAACATCTGCCAGGGCGCGACCGCACCCTCGTCGAGGGTGAGGCTGGGGTCCGGGACGAGCGCCGCGTCGTCGACGGTCCGCACGGTCCCGATCCCCTCGCAGGTGGGGCAGGCACCGGCGGAGTTGAAGGAGAGCTCCTCGGCGCTCGGGGCGTGGACGACCGCCCCGCACTCGGGGCAGTTTATCGCCGCCTCGGCGGCCACGTCGATCGTGGGCGGGATCCGGTGGCCGTTCGGGCAGGTGTGGGAGGCCAGGCGCGAGAACATCAGCCGCAGTACGTTCAGCAGCTCCGTCGAGGTGCCGAAGGTGCTGCGCACCCCGGGCACGGCCGGACGCTGGCGCAGGGCGAGCGCGACGGGGACGTGCTCGACCGAGTCCACCGCGGCGCGCGGCGACTGCGCCATGCGGCGCCTGGTGTAGGTCGACAGCGCCTCGATGTAGCGCCTGGACCCCTCGGCGTAGAGCACCCCGAGGGCGAGGGAGGACTTGCCGGAGCCGGACACCCCGGCGACGCCGACCATGGAGCGCAGCGGCACGTCGACGTCGACGCCGCGGAGGTTGTGCACGCGGGCGCCGCGCACGGCGATGAGGTTGGGCTGTCCGGGCTGGTCGGGGGTGCTGCGGGCCATGGCATCCACCCTGGTGAGCGCACAATGGCCCGGTGACCGCTGCCGCGAAGCTCGAAGCGGGAGCTCGGCCTGGACTAGGTGGTCCCACCGCTCGAGGGTCTGTGGTGGGCGGACGACATGGAGGCCTTCACCCGCTCGCGGGACAAGGACCGCTGGCAGTGGTCCCTGCTGCTCATGACCCCCGACTGGCTCACCGCCGAGCACGTCGACGCGGTGCGCGAGGGCTCGGCCCTGGAGTGGTCGCTGATCGACGAGGGGCGCTGCCTGCAGACCCTCCATCTCGGACCCTACGACGACGAGGGCCCGCTGCTCGCCCGCCTGCACGAGGAGGAGATCCCGGCGCGGGGCCTCGCGATGCGGGGCCTGCACCACGAGATCTACCTCGGCGATCCGCGCCGCACCGCCCCGGACCGGCTGCGCACGATCCTGCGGCAGCCGGTGCGGGCTGATTCCTCCCTCCCCGCGAGTCCCGGCCATCCGCCCAGGCGGAGGAGCACGCTGGTCGCATGACGCCTTCCACAGATCTCACCCTGACCGAGCAGGCCTCCCTCACCAGCGGTGAGGACTTCTGGACCACCAAGGCGGTGGGCGAGGTGCGCTCGGTGCGCATGTTCGACGGGCCGCACGGCCTGCGCCGCCAGGCCGAGGCGGGCGACCACCTGGGCCTGACCGGCTCGGTCCCGGCGACCTGCTTCCCGCCCGCGGTGGCGCTCGGCTCCACCTGGGATCCGGAGCTCGCCGAGAGGAGGGGCGCCTGGACCCGGAGCGGCTGACCGATTCGGTGCAGCGCCTGATCGACCTCGCCGGCAAGGCCGCGAACCGCCCGTCGGCCGGCGGGGAGATCGACGTCGAGGCGCACCATGCGCTCGCCCGCGAGGTCGCGGGGCGCGCGATCGTGCTGCTGCGCAACGAGGACGAGCTGTTGCCGCTGCGCGAGGCGGACTCCCTCGCGGTGATCGGCGAGTTCGCCCGCTCCCCGCGCTACCAGGGCGCCGGCTCCTCCCAGATCAACCCCACCCGCGTCGACGACGCGCTGAGCGCCCTGCGCGCCCGCGCGGGCGGCGAGGTGACCTTCGCGCCCGGCTTCACGCTGGACGGCAGCGGGGACGAGGAGGCGCTGCGCGCGGAGGCCGTGCAGGCCGCCGCCGGCGCCGACACCGCGGTGCTGTTCCTCGGCCTGGACTCCGAGGAGGAGTCCGAGGGCTACGACCGCGAGCACATCGACCTGCCCGCTGCGCAGCTCGCCCTCGTCGACGCAGTGCTCGAGGCGAACCCACGCACCGTCGTGGTCCTCTCCCACGGCGGCGTCGTCGCCCTCCCCTTCGCGCAGTCGGTCCCCGCGATCCTCGAGGGCTGGCTGCTCGGGCAGGCGGGCGGCCCCGCCACGGCCGACGTCCTCTACGGGGACGTCACCCCCGGCGGGAAGCTCACCGAGACCATCCCGCTGCGGCTCGAGGACTCCCCCCTCCCACGGCACCTTCCCCGGCGAGCTCGGGCACGTCCGCTACGGCGAGGGCGTGCTGGTCGGCTACCGCGGCTTCGACGCCCGCGGCGTCGAGGTCGCCTTCCCCTTCGGCCACGGCCTGTCCTACACGAGCTTCGAATACGGCGAGCCCGCCGTCGAGGCGGCGCCGGACGGTGCGCTCACCGTCACCGTCCCGGTCACCAACACCGGCGCGGTCGCCGGGCGGGAGGTCGTGCAGGTCTACGTGGGCCTCGCGGACTCGATCGCCCAGCGCGCCCCGCGCGAGCTGAAGGGCTTCGCGCTCCTCGACCTCGCCCCCGGCGCGACCGGCGAGCCGCGGATCGAGATCCCCGCCGAGGACCTCGCCTACTGGGACGTGCGCGTGGACCGGTGGGTGCTCGAGGGCGGGACGTACACGGTCGAGGTCGGCGCGTCGAGCCGCGATCTGCGCGGACGCGTCGAGATCGCGCTTGAGGGCGAGGAGGTCGGGCTGCCGCTCAGCCTCGATTCGACGATCGACGAGGTCCTCGCCGATCCCGTCGTCGGGCCGAAGCTGCGCGAGGCGATGGACGACAGCTTCGACGACTCGTTCCTGCGGATGATGGGCTCCATCCCCGTCGGCCGCCTCGAGGGCGTCCCGCTCCCCCACGACGAGATGGTGCGCCTGCTCGCGCAGTGACGCCGCCGGATCAGGTGGTGCGTCGCGCCTCGAGGCGGGGCGCGAGCACCACCTGCTCCGCGGAGCCCGTGCCGGCGATGAGACCGAGCAGCATGGTCGCGGCGCGCTCGGCGAGCTCCCGGCCGGGGTTCACCACGGTGGACAGGGAGATCGCCTCGTCGGACGCGGAGGCGATGTCGTCGAAGCCCATCACCGCCACGTCCTCGGGGACGCGCAGCCCCCTCGCCTCGAGCCGCTTCAGCGCGCCGATCGCCATGAGGTCGCTGCAGGCGAAGACGGCGTCGAACGGGGTGTCCGCGGAGAGGAGCGCGGCGGCCTCCCGCTCCCCCGAGGCGAGGGTGAAGTCGCCGCTGGACTCGAGCACCGGGGCGAGGCCCGCGGCGGCGAGCTCGGCGAGGAAGCCCTCGCGACGGTCCCGCGAGGCGGGCATGTCCGGCGGCCCGCCGATCAGCGCGATCCGCCGTCGGCCCCGCGCGACCAGGTGCCGGGCGGCGAGCCGCCCGCCCTCGACGTTGTCGAGATCGACGAACGGGGCGGGATGCCCTTCAGGCGGTCGGCCGATGAACACCACCGGCACCGTCGCCTCCTGCAGCACCTCGACCGACAGGTCGCCCTCGTGATGGGAGACGACCAGAAGCCCGTCGGCATGGCCCCCGCGCAGGAAGCGGCGGGTGCGGCTGTGGTCCTCGGGCCTCGAGAGCAGCAGGAGCAGCTGCTCGTCGCCGGGCTCGAGCCCGGCGGAGACCCCGGAGATCGCGGTGACGAGGAAGGGATCGGTGAACACGCGCGACTCGTGCTCGGGGACGACGAGCGCGACCGCGCCGGTGCGGCGGCTCGCGAGGCTCCGCGCGGCGCTGTTGGGCACGTAGCCGAGCTCGTGCACCGCCCGCTCCACGTCGGCGACCTTGTCGGCCCGCACCTTCACGTCCCCGCGCACCACGCGCGAGACCGTCGCCCGGGACACCCCGGCGACCCGCGCCACGTCCTCGAGCGTCGGACCGCCGCTGATCCGCTCCGCCATCGCGTGCTCTCCTCTCACCCCTGGAGTCCTCTCACCCCTTCACCGCGCCCTGCATGATGCCACTGACGAGCTGGCGGCCCGCGATCAGGAACAGCAGCAGCAGCGGGATCACGGAGACGACCACGCCGGACATGATCAGCGAGTAGTCCTTGAAGTAGGAGGCCTGCAGCTGCTGCAGCGCCACCGGCAGGGTGAGGCTGTCGCCGCGCAGGATGATGAAGGGCCAGAAGAAGTTGGTCCAGGAGCCCACGAAGGTGAACAGGAACAGCATCGCCCCGGCCCCGCGGGCGGCCGGCAGCGCCACGTGCCAGTAGGTGCGGATCAGGTTGCAGCCGTCCACGCGCGCCGCCTCGATCAGCTCGAAGGGCAGCGCGTCGTCGAGGTACTGGGTCATCCAGAACACGCCGAAGGCGGTGACCAGCCCCGGTACGATCACGGCCCGCAGGTCCCCCACCCAGCCCATCCGTGCCATGAGGATGAACAGCGGGATGACGCCCAGCTGCACGGGCACCGCCATCGTCGCGATGACGAAGAGCAGCAGGGCGCGTCGGCCCCGGAAGCGCAGCTTGGAGAAGGCGAAGCCGGCGAGGGTCGCGAAGAACACGACCGACAGCGAGGTCACGGTCGCCACCAGCACCGAGTTCGCCATGGCGGACCAGAAGTCGATGTCGGAGGCGATGACCTCCCCGAGGTTCGCCAGCAGGTTCCCCTGCGGGAGGAGAGAGGGGATGGGGTTGCGGGCGATGGAGCCGGCGTCGGAGGAGGCCAGCAGCAGCGCGTAGTAGAGCGGGAAGATCGAGATCAGGAGGACGAGGGCGAGCAGGGCGTAGTTCCACCAGCGAGGGCGGGCGTCCACCCCGCCCCCGCCCTTCAGGCGGCGGCGGGCGGCACGGGCGGCGCCCTTCCCGGCGAACTGCTCGATGGCGGCGGTCGACTGCATGGGAGGGCTCCTTACCGCGCGCGCTTCGCGGGGCCGCCCGCGGTCGCGATCCGTCGGGTGATGAGGAAGTTGAGGATGCCGATCGCGATGATGATCAGGAACAGCAGCCAGGCCACGGCCGAGGCGCGGCCGAAGGAGACCTGCGGCCCCCAGCCGAGCTCGTAGAGATACATCGTCATGGTCATCCACTGCCGGGAGGCGCCGCCGAGCCCGGTGGTGTCGAACATCCGCGGCTCGTCGAAGATCTGCAGGCCGCCGATGGTGGAGGTGATGACCACGAAGATGATCGTGGGACGCAGCATCGGCACGGTGACGTGCAGGAAGCGGCGCATGCGCCCGGTCCCGTCGATGATCGCGGCCTCGTAGATCTCCCGCGGGATCGCCTGCATGGCCGCGAGGAAGATCAGGGCGTTGTACCCGGTCCAGCGGAAGTTGACCATGGTCGCGATCGCGACGTGGGAGGCCAGGGCGTCGCTGTGCCAGCCGATCGCGGGCAGGCCCACCCCCATCAGGAGGTTGTTCACCAGGCCCGACTGGTCCGCGAAGATCTTCGCGAAGATCAGCGACACGGCGACGGGGGCGACGATGTACGGCACCAGCACCCCCATCCGCCAGAAGGTCTTCGCGCGCAGGTTCGCGTCCAGCACGTAGGCGATGAGGATCGCGGCGACCACCTGCGGCACGGAGGAGAGCAGGAAGATCGAGAACGTGTTGCGCAGCGCCTTGTAGAAGCTGTCGGTGCCGAGCACGAACTCGTAGTTCGCCAGCCCCACGAAGTCGCCCTGGCCGCGGATCAGGTCCCAGTCGTGCAGGGACACGAAGGCCGTGTACAGGATCGGGAACAGCCCCACCAGCAGGAACAGGAGGAAGAAGGGGCTGATGAACAGGTACGGGGTCACCCGGGTGTCGAGCCGGGCGAGCAGACTGCGGAGGTTCACCCGTCGACTCCCGCTCAGTCCAGGCCGAGCTCGTCGTAGGCCGACAGCGCCTGGTCCCAGGACCCGGCCGGGTCCGCGCCGTCCGCGTCCCAGCGGGTGATCGCATCGGCGACCACCGTGTTGATGACGAAGAAGTTCGGCCCCATGACCGGCTGCACGTCGATCGCGGTGGCGCGCTCGGAGTAGATCTGGCCGACGGGCGCGTCGTTGAAGAAGGGATTGGTCAGGCTCGTGACCTCCTCGGCCTCGAGGGCCTCGACCTGGCTGGGGAAGGCGCCGACGGCCTCGAAGGCCTTGATCTGCTGATCGGGGGCGGTGAGCCAGGCGGCGAGCTTCTTCGCCTCCTCGATGTTCTTGCCCTGGCTGGGCACGGCGAGGTAGGAGCCGCCCCAGTTGCCGCCGCCGCCCGGGAAGACGCCGGCGATGTCCCAGCCCTCGACGCCGTCGGCGTTGCCGGACAGCGGACCCATCATCCACGGCGGGCAGAGCATGGTCGCGAAGCCGTCGTTCTGGAAGGCGGCGGTCCAGTCCTCCGACCATTGGGTGAGGCCGGCGGAGATCTCCTTGTACTCCACGAGCTGGTCGTAGATCGCCTTGACGTCGGCGTTCTCGGCCAGCGGGATCGGGGCTCCGTCCTCACCCTCGTAGGGGTAGGTGAGCTGCTGGACCATGCCGTTGTAGGTGCCGCCCGCGCCGTCGAACCACGGGATGCCGGTGGCCTCGACGAACTGCCGTCCGGCGTCGAAGTAGGTGGCCCAGTCGCCCGTGAGGAGCTCGGCGACCTCGGTGCGGTCGGTGGGCAGTCCGGCCTTCTCGAAGAGGTCCGCGCGGTAGGCGATCGCCTCGGGGCCGATGTCGGTGCCGTAGCCGATGAGCTTGCCGTCGACGGTGGCGGCCTCGGTCTTCCAGTCCAGCCAGCGCCCCTCGACGGCGGGGTCGGCGAGGTCCTCGAATACGTCGGAGTACTGCAGCAGCTCCGCCCACCAGCCCACCTCCACGCCCTCGACGTCGGCGAGCCCGCTGCCGGCGGCGAGGCCCGTCATGAGGTTCGCGCGGGCGTCGTCCGCGGTCGCGGCCTTCTTGTGGGTGATCTTCACCCCCGGGTTCTCCTCCTCGTACTGGGTGAAGAGGTCCTCGTAGCCGAACTCGTTGAAGGTGGCGACGGTCAGCTCGATGTTCCCGTCCCCTCCCCCGTCGCTCGAGGAGCCGGAGGATCCGCCGCAGCCCGCGATCGCGGCGGTGGCGGCAGTGGCGGCGGTGGCGGTCAGGGCGGTGCGGCGCGTGAACTTCATGGCGAACTCCTTCGTCCGGTCATGCATCAGGTTCAGAGAGCGCTCTCAGAATCAGTCCCTTGAGAGAGCGCTCTCAGAAGGGGATGCGCGTCACAGTACACCGCGCCCGGGGGCAGGTCTATGCGGGAAGGTCTCGATAAGGTCTCGCACCGCGCCCGGTGACGCCTGCCATCGACCGGTTCACGCCGTAGAAGTCCATCGCCCGATCGAAGAGCCGCACGGGGAGGATCCGCCCGGCGGGCACGAGGCTGGCCATGAGTGGCATGATCAGCTGCTCGCGCCCGGACTCGATCGCGTCGAGCACGCGGGTGGCGACGTCGTCCGGATCGAGGATCGGCAACAGGCGCGGGAAGCGGGGGGTGACGCCCTGGAACATGCCGGTGGCGATGTAGAACGGGGCGACCAGCAGCGTCGTGACGCCGCTGTCCTGCTGGCGCAGCTCCGCGCGCAGCGCCTCGGTGAAGCCGACGGCGGCGAACTTGCTGCCTGCGTAGTCGGTCTGCCCCGCCGCGCGCGCCGCCACGGGGCGACAGCGGCGCGGTCCGAGACGTCCACCGTCATGACCGTCGCGGTGCTGCCGGCGGTGCGGATCTCGTCGGCAACCGCCTCAGCTGCTTCACGGGAGAGGTCCCACAGCACCCCCTCACGCGCACCACGACGGGCGGCGCCGAGCGCCATGAGCCGGCCGATGCCGCTTCCCCCACCGGTGACGAGGAGACGGGAGCCGGACAGGGGGATGCCGCGTGGGGAGCTCATGGGCCCATCGTGGCCCACCCGGGCCGACGGGGGCACTGCCCGGGAACAGCAGAAGGGCCCGGCATCAGCCGGGCCCTTCTGACGAGTCACTGTCTCACGAGATTCTCGAGTGGAGCTAAGGGGATTCGAACCCCTGACCTCTTCCATGCCATGGAAGCGCGCTACCAACTGCGCCATAGCCCCGTATCGGGTGCCGCCCTCATCAGGCGACTCGTAGAGAATACATGCGCTGGTGGCTCAGGTGAAATCGGGAGCCACGTTGTGTGACAGCAACCTCATCAGGCCCTCCTGGGGGTCCGTGAGGACGGGCTCGAGCACCGAACGGTGGCAGTTCTCGAGCCCCGCGATGCCGCGGAAGCCGTTGGTGTCCAGACCCAACAGCGCCGTGATGCCGAGGGTGATGGCGGCGCCGTGGGCGACGACCATGACCGTGCGTCCGGGATTCTGCGCGAGCAGTCGGCGGCAGGCGCCGGCGACCCGCTCCCCCACCTCGGGGCGGTCCTCGATGCCGAGCCCGCTGACGGGCCGGTGCGCGCGCCAGTCGGCGTGCTCGGCGGGCCAGCGCTCGTGGATCTCCTCGCCGCGCAGGCCCTCCCACTGCCCGAAGCCGCGCTCGAGGAACGCGGGATCGGTGATGACCTCGCGGTCGCATGCGCGGCCGATGGCGCGGGCGGTCTCCAGGGCGCGCTGGAGCGGGGAGGCGACGATGACGTCCGGCGGGTCCTGGGCGATGGCCCCGGCGAGCACCTCGGCCTGGCGGACGCCGCGGGCGTTCAGGGGGATGTCGACCTGTCCCTGGAGGCGGCCCTCACGGTTGTAGTCGGTCTGTCCGTGGCGCACCAGGATCAGCCGACCGCGAGCGGCGGGCCTCACGCGGGACGGCCCTCGTCGATCTGCAGATCGATCACGGGGGCATCGCGCCACAGCCGTTCCAGGGCGTAGAAGGCGCGGTCCTCGGCGTGCTGGACGTGGATGACGATGTCGCCGTAGTCCAGCAGCACCCAGCGCGCGTCCCGCTCGCCCTCGCGGCGCAGGGGCTTGCGGCGGCGCTCCTTGAGCAGCGCCTCCTCGACCCCGTCGGCGATCGCGGAGACCTGGCGCTCGGAGTCGCCGCTGCACACGAGGAAGACGTCGGTGATGACGACCAGCTCGGAGACGTCCAGGCCGATGACCTCCTCGGCGAGCTTGTCGGCGGCGGCCTGGCCGGCCACCCGGGCGAGGTCGAGGGATTCTTCGGGGGCGCTCACGCTGCAGGTTCCTCCAGGACGGGATGGGAGAGGGAAAGGGTCTGGGAGTCCGGGTCGGTGCCGGCGAGGGCCGACGAGGCGACGCCGGGGCCGACGATGCCGGTCAGGAGCAGGATGACGAGGGCGACGATCGCGAGCGCGACCAGCACCCACACGAGCCACAGCAGGCGGCGCCCGCCGGTGGACTCGGGGCGGTGCAGCACCCGGCCCTCGAAGCGGGGCGCGGGGCGAGGATCGGGGGCCTCGGTGACGGAGAGCTCGCCGAGCTCGACGCCGTCGCGGTCCCTCTCGATCTCGGGCTCCGCGGTGGCGGTCGCCGTCGCGTTCCCGGGCGCAGCGCCCTCCTCGCTGAGCTCGATGATGCGGGCGCGTCGGCCGAACTTCCGCAGGGTCGGGACGGGCGCGTCGGCGCCCGGAACGGCGACGGCTCCCCGCATGCCGGAGACGGCGCCGGTCTCCTCGGCGGCCGGCTCCGCGGCGGCGCGGGCCTCGAACGCGGCCTCCTCCTCGGGGGTCAGCGCACGGGCGCGGCGCCCTCGGCGCGGCGCGGGCTCCGTGGTCTCGGGCTCGGTCATCGGCCGTCACCTCCTGGGTAGAGGGCGTACTTGTTGATGTATTGAACGACGCCGTCGGGGACCAGGTACCACACGGGCGCACCGGCGGCGACGCGGGTGCGGCAGTCGGTGGAGCTGATCGCCATGGCGGGCACCTCGATGAGGGTCACGCCGTCGTCGGGTAGTCCGGAGGTGTCCAGCTCGTGCCCGGGGCGGGTGACGCCGACGAAGTGGGCGAGCTCGAAGATCTCCTCCGTGTCCTTCCAGGTGAGGATGTTCTGGAGGGCGTCGGCACCGGTGATGAAGAACAGGTCCGCATCGGGGTGCTCGGCGTGCAGGTCACGCAGGGTGTCGATCGTGTACGTCGCGCCGGGGCGGTCGATGTCCACGCGCGAGACCGTGAACACGGGGTTCGCGGCCGTGGCGACCACGGTCATCAGGTAGCGGTGCTCGGGGTCGGAGATCTCCTGGTCGGCCTTCTGCCAGGGGCGGCCGGTGGGGACGAAGACGACCTCGTGGAGGCCGAAGACGCTCTGCACCTCGCTGGCGGCGACGAGGTGGCCGTGATGGATGGGATCGAAGGTCCCGCCCATCACGCCGATGCGTCGTCGCAGCTGCTCCACCGGACTCAGTGGTCGGTGTCGGTGTCGTTCTTCGAGTCCAGGCTGCGGTGGTGCGCGCCGCCCATCAGCCACGTGAGCCCCAGCAGGGTCAGCAGGATGAGGAAGGTGCCGATGCCGACGACGGGGGCGCTGAGCCCGCCGCTCGCATGGCTGCCGGACTCGGCGAGGATCATGAGCTGGTCGATCATGTGCGTTCTGGCCTTTCCACAGGGGACCGGCCCATCATCCCACAGCGCCGGGGCCGGTCAGGAACTCACGCGCCGGATGGGAGGCCTCTCACGGGCGGTGCTGTCTCGAGGACTGCTGTCAGGGGCGGACGTGCCCCTGCCCGACCACGAGCCACTTGGTGGAGGTGATCTCGGGCAGCCCCATGGGGCCGCGGGCGTGGAGCTTCTGGGTGGAGATCCCGATCTCGGCGCCGAAGCCGAACTCGCCGCCGTCGGAGAAGCGGGTCGAGGCGTTCGCCATGACGACCGCGGAGTCGACCTCGTCGAGGAAGCGCCGCTGGCTCTCCAGGTCCCGGGTGAGGATCGACTCGGTGTGGCCCGAGGAGTGGGCGCGGATGTGGGCGAGGGCCTCGTCGAGGTTGTCGACGACCCTCACGGCAAGTTCGAGGGCGAGGTACTCCAGGTCCCAGTCCTCCTCGGTCGCGGGCACGACCTCGGCCGACGTCCCGGCGGCGCCCAGCAGCGCGGCGGCGCGCTCGTCGGCGTGCAGGCGCACCCCCGCCTCGGCGAGGGGGCCGGCGAGCCGCGGGAGCGCCTCCTCCGCGATGTCGCGGTGGACCAGCAGGGTCTCCAGGGCATTGCACACCCCGACGCGCTGGGTCTTGGCGTTCAGCACGATCGGCTCGGCCTGGTCGAGGTCGGCGCTCGCGTCGACGAAGACGTGGGTGGTGCCGGTGCCGGTCTCGATGACGGGCACGAGCGAGTTCTCGACGACGCGGCGGATCAGCCCGGCGCCGCCGCGCGGGATGAGCACGTCGACCAGACCCCGGGCGCGCATGAGCACGTCCACCCCATCGCGACCGTGCTCGTCGATGCCGACGACGAGATCCGCGGGCAGGCCCCGCTCCACCAGCACGTCGCGCAGCACGCCGATGAGCGCGGTGTTGGAGTGCAGCGCCGCGGAGCCGCCGCGCAGCACGACGGCGCTGCCGGCCTTGAGGGAGAGCCCGGCGGCGTCGACGGTGACGTTGGGGCGGGCCTCGTAGACCATGCCGATCACGCCCATGGGCACCCGCACCTGGCGCAGCTCGAGGCCGTTGGCGAGCACGGAGCCGCGCACCACCTCGCCGATCGGGTCGGGCAGCGCGGCGGCGTCGCGCAGCTGCTGTGCGATCGTCGTGATCCGCTCGGGGTCCAGGGCGAGCCGGTCGCGCAGGCCGGCGGCCATGCCGGCCTCGTCGGCCGCCGCGAGGTCCAGCGCGTTCGCCGCGACGATCTCCGCGTCCCGGGCGACGAGCGCCTCGGCCATCGCCAGCAGCAGCGCGTCCTTCTCGGCGCGGTGCAGGCGCGCGAGGGTCGGCTGGGCATCACGGGCGGCGCGGGCCGCAGCGAGCACGGCGTCGGTCACGGTGTCGGCGGTGGGGAGGGCGAGGTCGACCATGCCCGGGAGTCTAGGAGCGCGAGGCCCGCCGGTCACCGGGCGTCCGCCCAGGGGACGTCCCGCTCCTCGACGCGCAGCCGCTCAGAGCACCACGAGCTGGTCGCGGTGGATGGCGGGGCGGCGGAACCGCTCCCCCAGCACCTCGCGCGCCTCGTCGGTGCCGCGCCCGGCCATGGCCCGCAGCTCGTCGCTCGAGAAGGCGGTGAGCCCGCGGGCGATGAGGGTCCCGTCGGGCGCCGCGACGTCCACCGGCACCCCGGCCGGGAAGGTGCCCTCGACGTCGGTGACACCGACGGCGAGCAGCGAGCGACGGCGGCTGCGCACGGCGTCGGCCGCCCCCTCATCCAGGTGCAGGGTCCCCGCGCCGCGGGTCGCGAAGCGCAGCCATACGAGCCGGGAGCGGCGCCGTCCGTGATGGGCGGGGAAGAACGTGCCGACGTCCTCGCCGAAGACCGCGTCGGCGAAGCGCTGCGCGGAGGTCATGAGCGCGGCGGTGCCGGTGGTGGAGGCGAGCTGGGCGGCGGAGAGCTTGGTGACCATGCCGCCGGTGCCGACCTTCGAGCCGACCCGGCCGATGTTCACGCCGGTCAGGCGCGCCACGTCCTCGACCTCGCCGATCCGCTCGGCGCCGGGCTGGTCCGGCGGGGCGGTGTACAGCGCGTCCACGTCGGTCAGCAGGATCAGCGCGTCGGCGCCGAGCAGCTGGGCGACCAGCGCCGCGAGGCGGTCGTTGTCGCCGAAACGGATCTCGTGGGTGGCGGTGGTGTCGTTCTCGTTCACCACCGGCACGGTGCCGAGCTCGAGCAGCGCCTCCAGGGCAGCGCGCACGTTGCGGTAGGTCTGGGGACGGATCACGTCGGACTCGGTGAGCAGCACCTGCCCGGTGATCCGGTCGTGGGCGGCGAAGGCGCGGGACCACGCGGTCGCCAGCAGCGCCTGCCCGACCGACGCCGCGGCCTGCTGGCGCTCGACGGCGGTGGGTCGCTCCTCGAGTCCGAGCGGGCCGAGCGCCGCCGCGATCGCACCGGAGGAGACGATCACCAGCTCGGTGCCGCGCGCGGCGAGGGTCGAGGCGACCTCCGCGATCTCGTCGATCCGCTGCTGGTCCAGGCGCCCGCGCTCGTCGGTCAGGCTCGAGGAGCCGATCTTCACGACGATGCGGCGGGCGTCCGCGAGCTCGCCGCGGGTGAGGAGCCGGGAGGGCTGGCGCAGCTCGGCGACGCTCACCGGGGCCCGTCCTCCTCGGCGGGATCCGCCCAGTGCCCGGCCTTCCGCTCGGCCTCCATCGCGGCCAGCCGGTCCATGCGGGCGGCGGTGCGGGCCTTCTGCTCCTCCCGCTTCTGCTCGCGGGTGGGGCGGTGATGGTCCTCGAGGCGCTCGTCCGTGCCGCGGCGGCCCAGCAGCTCGGCGCCGCCGACCATCGTCGGCTCCCAGTCGAAGACGACAGCATCGTCCCCGGGGCCGATGAGCACGGTCGAGCCGGCGACGGCCCCGGCCGCGTACAGCTTGTCCTCGACGCCGAGCTTCGCGAGCCGGTCGGCGAGGAAGCCCACGGCCTCGTCGTTGCGGAAGTCGGTCTGGCGCACCCAGCGCTCGGGCTTGTCGCCCTTGACCCGGAAGGCGGTGTCACCGTCGTACTGCTCGATGACGACCTCGAAGTCCTTCTCGCCGACGGCCTCGGGGGTGAGGACCACGGGTGCGGCCGACGGGGCGGGCAGTGCGGCGCGGGCCTGCTCGACCAGCTCGCCGAGCAGGAAGGACAGCTCGCGCAGTCCCTTGCGGGACACGGCGGAGACGTCGAGGATCGGCACGTCCCGCTCCCCCAGGCGCTCGCGGACCATGTCGGCCATGTCGGCGCCGTCGGGCAGGTCGGTCTTGTTCAGGACGATGACGGTGGGGCGCTCCATGAGCGGGACGCGGGCACCGGCCTCCTCGTCGAGCCCGCTCGCATAGGCGGCGAGCTCGGCCTCGATCGTGTCGAGATCGCTGACGGGGTCGCGGTCGGACTCGAGCGCCGCGGCGTCCAGCACGTGCACGAGGACGTGGCAGCGCTCGATGTGGCGCAGGAACTCCAGGCCCAGGCCCTTGCCCTCGCTCGCGCCGGGGATCAGTCCCGGCACGTCGGCGATCGTGTAGCGGTGCTGACCGGCCTCGACCACGCCCAGGTTCGGGACCAGGGTGGTGAAGGGGTAGTCGGCGATCTTCGGCCGGGCGGCGCTCATCGCGGCGATGAGGGAGGACTTGCCGGCGCTCGGGTAGCCGACCAGCGCCACGTCCGCCACGGACTTCAGCTCGAGTACGAGGGTGCGCTCCTGCCCGGGCTCGCCGAGCAGCGCGAAGCCGGGGGCCTTGCGCTTCGGGGACGACAGCGCCGCATTGCCGAGGCCGCCGCTGCCGCCGCGGGCGGCGACGAAGCGGGTGCCGATGCCGACCATGTCGGCCAGCACCGTGCCGTCCTCGGTGCTCACCACGGTGCCGTCGGGGACGGGGAGGATCAGGTCCTCGCCGCGGGCGCCGTGGCGCATGTCGCCCTTGCCGAAGCCGCCGCTGGTAGCGCGCTGGTGGGGCTTGTGGTGGTACTCGAGCAGGGTCGTGGTCGAGGCGTCGACCTCGAGGATCACATCCCCGCCGCGGCCGCCGTCGGCCCCGTCGGGTCCCGCGAGGGGCTTGAACTTCTCGCGGCGGATCGAGGCGGCGCCGTGCCCGCCCGAGCCGCCGACGACCTGCAGCCGGACGCGGTCGACGAATGTGGCCATGGGTGCTTCTCCGTGGTGTGGTCAGCGGGGTGGTGATAAGCGTTCGAGGGGCGGAGCGAAGCGCTCCGCCCCTCGAAGGACGCTGGATTCCCGGAAGCCCGGGGCGGCGTGTCAGACGGTCTCGACGACGCTGACGACGCGACGATCGCGCTTGCGACCGAACTCGACGGTGCCCGCGGTGAGCGCGAACAGGGTGTCGTCCTTGCCCCGGCCCACGCCGTCACCGGGGTGGATGGAGGTGCCGCGCTGACGGACGATGATCTCGCCCGCGCCGACGACCTGGCCGCCGAAGCGCTTCACGCCGAGGCGCTGAGCGTTCGAGTCGCGACCGTTCTTGGAGGAGCTTGCGCCCTTCTTATGTGCCATCTGGGATCAGTCCTTTGTCTGGTCGAGGGGTCGCTCAGGCGATGCCCGTGATCTTCAGCCGGGTGAGCTCCTGGCGGTGGCCCTGGCGCTTCTTGTAGCCGGTCTTGTTCTTGTAGCGGAGGATGCGGATCTTCTCGCCGCGGAGGTCCTCGACCTTCTCGGCGGTGACCTTGACCTTCGCGAGGTCGTCCTGGGCGGAGGTGACCTTGTCACCGTCGACCAGCAGCACGGGAGCGAGCTCGATGCTGTCGCCCGCCTCGCCGGCCACGCGGTTGATCACGATGGTGTCACCGACCGACACCTTCTCCTGACGACCGCCTGCGCGGACGATTGCGTACACCACGTCACTGCTCCATCTTGTGAATCGGATCTGCTGTTGAGTCGTGCTCCCTGCCGGGTGTCCACCGCGGACCTGCGACCGTCAACCATCCCCGGCTCCGAGGGGCCGGGCGGGAGATGCGGTCGCGCGATGTCCACCGGAATCACGACTGCGACGCATTTGCGCCAGGGGACAGCTTACGATCCCGTGAACAGCCGGTCAACCACCGGACACGGTCCGACCTGCGAGAACACGGTCACACCCTGTGGAACACGTCACCCCTCGGACGGCGCTTCCGGGGCGTCCGAGGCTTCCGGCTCCTCCACCGACACCACCTGGCCGTCGACGACGACCTCCGGGTGGGAGTGGCTGCCGGACGAGGCGGCGGCGATCGAGGCGATGGTGGCCCGGGCGAGGGCACGGGAGCCCTCGTCGTCGGCGAGGCGGTGCACGTCGCCGTGCTGCTCCTCGGCGCCGTTCTCGACGCCCTGCTCGTCCTCGTCCTTCGCTCCCCCGCGGCCGCGGCGACCGCGCCGGCGGGAGGACGACTTCGAGGAGTCCTCGGAGCCGCTGCCGCCGTTGCTGCCGCCACCGCCGTTGCCGCCGGAGCCGCCGCCGTGCTGGTGGCCGTGCTCGCCGTCCATGTCCACGACCATGCCGCGGCCGTGGCAGTGCTCGCAGGTGGTGGAGAAGGTCTCCACGAGGCCCTGGCCCACGCGCTTGCGGGTCATCTGCACCAGGCCCAGCGAGGTCACCTCGGCGACCTGGTGCTTGGTGCGGTCCCGGCCGAGGCACTCGACCAGGCGCCGCAGCACGAGGTCGCGGTTGGCCTCGAGGACCATGTCGATGAAGTCGATGACGATGATGCCGCCGATGTCGCGCAGCCGCAGCTGGCGCACGATCTCCTCGGCCGCCTCGAGGTTGTTCTTGGTGACGGTCTCCTCGAGGGAGCCGCCGGAGCCGGTGAACTTGCCGGTGTTGACGTCCACGACGGTCATCGCCTCGGTACGGTCGATGACCAGGGAGCCGCCGGAGGGCAGGTAGACCTTGCGGTCCATGGCCTTCAGCAGCTGCTCGTCGATGCGGTGCTTGGCGAAGACGTCGGTCTCGCCGACGTGGCGGGTGACGCGCTCGAGCAGGTCGGGGGCGACCTCGGAGACGTACTCGTGCACGTCGTCGTAGACCTTGCTGCCCTCGACGATCAGCGAGGTGAAGTCCTCGTTGAACACGTCGCGGACCACCTTGATGGCGATGTCGGGCTCCTGGGAGAGCGCGACGGGCGCGGACTTCGACTTCTGGGCCTTCTGGATCTTCTCCCACTGGGCGCGCAGGCGCTCGACGTCGCGCGTCAGCTCCTCCTCGCTCGCGCCCTCGGCGGCGGTGCGCACGATGACGCCCGCGTCCTCGGGGATGATCTGGCGCATGATCTTCTTCAGCCGGTTGCGCTCGGTGTCGGGCAGCTTCCGGGAGATGCCGGTCATGGAGCCGCCGGGCACGAACACGACGTAGCGGCCGGGCAGTGAGATCTGGCTGGTCAGGCGGGCGCCCTTGTGACCGATGGGGTCCTTGGTGACCTGCACGAGCACCGGGTCGCCGCTCTTCAGGGCGAGCTCGATGCGGCGCGGCTGACCCTCCAGGCCCGCGGCGTCCCAGTTCACCTCACCGGCGTAGAGCACGGCGTTGCGGCCCTTGCCGATGTCCACGAACGCGGCCTCCATCGAGGGCAGCACGTTCTGGACCTTGCCGACGTACACGTTGCCGACCATCGAGGTCTGCGACTTCTGGGCGACGTAGTGCTCGACGAGCACGTCGTCCTCGAGCACCGCGATCTGGGTGCGGCCCGGGCGCTCGCGCACCACCATCGAGCGCTTGACCGACTCGCGGCGGGCGAGGAACTCGGCCTCGGTGATGACGTTGCGGCGGCGACCGGCGTCGCGGCCCTCGCGGCGGCGCTGGCGCTTGGCCTCCAGGCGGGTCGAGCCCTTGACGGACTTGACCTCGTCGCGGGCCTCGCGCACCTTCACCACGGTGTTCGGCGGATCGTCCGGCGAGGAGCCGTCGTCCGAGGAGCTGCCGGAGCGGCGGCGACGGCGGCGACGGCGGGAGCTGGAGCCCGTGGAGGAGCCGGAGCCTTCGCCGGAGCCCTGGTCGCCGGTCTCGGCGTCGGACTCGTCGGAGCCCTCGGAGTCCTCCGCACCGTCGGCCGAGCCCGCGTCGTCGGACACGCCCTCGGAGTCCTCACCGTTCTGGGAGTCGTTCGGGGAGTCGTCGTCCCCGCGGCCGCGGCCGCGTCGGCCCCGACCGCCGCGACGGCGGCGGCGGCGCGAGGAGCCGGAGCCCTCGGAGCGCTCGGCCCCGTCCTGGTCGCCGTCGCCCTCGTCGGAGGAGTCGTCGTCCTCGGAGGTCGCGTGGTCCGCGCCGTCCGCGGCCGGGGCCTCGCCCTCGGCGCGCTGGGCGGAGCGGCGCGAGCGGGAGCGGGAGCGGCGGGAGGTCGAGGGGGTCTCCTCCTGCTCGCCCGTCTCCTCGTCCTCGTCGGTGTCCTCAGCGTCGACCGCGTCCTGCGGGCCGACGGTGGTGCGCGGCTGGGGGGTGGGCGCCTGGAAGAGCAGGGAGGCGAAGTCCATCTGGACCTGCTCGCGGCGGCGGGCACGGTCCTCGTCCTCGGTGGGGGCGGTCTCGGCAGGGGCGTCGGCCGGAGAAGCGGCCGGGGACGCGGCGCCGCGCGCGGAGGCGAGGGCGCGCAGATCGTCGACGACGGGGTTCGCCGAGAGCGCCTGCTCGGGGGTCTCCTCCTCGACGACGGGCTGCTCCGCGACGACTGGCTCCTCGACCGCCGGCTCCTGAGCCGCCGGGACGACCGCGGCCGGTGCCCCTGCGGGCGCACCGGCGCGGCGGCGCTTGCGGGGCGCGGAGACGGGGGCGGGAGCGAGGGGCTCGGCACTCTGCGGGGCGACGACGGTGCGCGGCGCGGTGCTCTCCGGCGCGGGCACGGCCGGCGGGGTGAACGCCGGGGCTCCGGCGGGGGCGCCGGCGCGCCGCCGACGGCGCACGGGCGGGGCGGCGGGCGACTCCTGCGACGAGGGGTCCTGCGCGGGGTTGTGGGTGCTCTCAGCCATGCGGCCGTCTCCTTCACGAGGGCCAGCGCACCCTGGCCCCGTCCGGTCATCGTCCCTGGGGACGGAAGTCTCTGGCCCTCGCCGTCGCGCAGCTCCCCTGCGGGAGCGCTGCGATGCCGTGCGTCGGGAGCGGTGCGGTCGCGGTGTTCCGCGTGGCCGTCGCTCCGACGACTCGGCGCCGGGAGGTTCTTCCGCCCGGTACGGAGCGGAAGAGTGCCTCGGTCAGTATGGCACAGCGCCGATCCCCGCCCGAGGAGGACATGCACCCACGTCACAGGGGACCATGGTCCTCAGGAGCGGCGGGTTCGCCGCCTAGCTTTTCTGACAGTGCGTCGTTCTCTGGGGAGGATCCATGGAAGCCCTCGACCTCGCACGGTGGCAGTTCGGCATCACCACCGTGTACCACTTCATCTTCGTGCCGCTCACGATCGGTCTGTCGCTGCTCGTGGCGATCATGCAGACCCGCGCGGTGCTGTCCAAGGACCCCGTCCGCAAGGACGCCTGGACGCGGATGACGAAGTTCTTCGGCTCGATGCTGATCGTGAACTTCGGCATCGGCATCGCCACCGGCATCGTCCAGGAGTTCCAGTTCGGCATGAACTGGTCGGAGTACTCCCGCTTCGTCGGTGACGTGTTCGGGGCGCCGCTCGCGCTCGAGGGCCTGGTCGCCTTCTTCCTGGAGTCGGTGTTCCTGGGCCTGTGGATCTTCGGCTGGGGCAAGATGCCCGAGCGGATCCACCTGCTGACGATCTGGGCGGTCGCGATCGGCACCATGGCCTCGGCGTACTTCATCATCGCCGCGAACTCGTTCATGCAGCACCCCGTCGGCGCGGTCCTGAACCCCGAGACCGGACGCGCCGAGCTCGATCCCGCGCAGGGCTCGATCCTCTCCGTGCTCACGAACATCACCACGCTCGCCGCATTCCCGCACGTCATCTCCGGAGCGTGGCTCGTCGCCTCGGCGTTCGTGGTCGGCGTCGCCTCCTGGCACATGGTCAAGCACCACAACAAGGCCCGCGAGCTGGGCCTTGCGACCCCCGAGGGCCAGGAGCACCATCACGCCGCCCGCGATCTGTACCGCCCCACCGTCCGCTTCGGCGTGGTGGCGATGTTCCTCTCCGCGATCGTGCTCGTGATCTCCGGCGACGCGCAGGCGAAGATCATGTTCGAGCAGCAGCCGATGAAGATGGCCTCTGCCGAGGCGCACTGCGACACCTCCTCCGGGGTTCCCTTCTCGATCCTCACCGTCGGCGGCCCCGACGCCTTCAGCACCGACTGCTCGGGCGTCACCCACCTCATCGGGATCCCCTACGTCACCTCGATCCTGGCGACCAACGATCCCAGCGCCACCCTGCAGGGCGTGGACGACCTCAACGCCCAGTACAAGGAGCAGTTCGGCGAGACCGCGACCGACATCCACGGCAACGAGGTCGAGGTGGACTACCGCCCGAACCTGTTCGTCACCTACTGGTCCTTCCGCCTGATGATGGGCCTGGCGGCCTTCAGCGGCATCGTCGCCTTCTGGGCGCTGTGGGCCACCCGCGGCAAGGGCGAGAATGCCCGCACCACCGGGTCGAAGGCCTTCCAGTGGTTCACCGTGCTCGCGATCCCGATGCCCTTCCTCGCCAACTCCGCCGGCTGGGTGTTCACCGAGATCGGCCGCCAGCCCTGGGTCGTCCACCCCAACCCCGACGACCCCACGATCCGGCTGATGACCATGCAGGGCGTCTCCAGCCATCCCGAGTGGATGGTGCTGACCTCGATGGTCGCCTTCACCCTCGTCTACGGCGTGCTGGCCGTGTTCTGGTTCCGCATGATGCAGAAGGCCGCGCTGAAGGGCGCGCCGCTGCCGCAGCGCGATCCGGAGACGGCCGAGCTCGACACCCCGACCCTGTCCTTCGACTACTGAGAAGGGACCGCAGATTCTCATGGACGCCTCCATGCTCGAGCCCACCGGTCTGCAGACCCTGTGGTTCTTCATCATCGCCTTCTTCTTCCTCGCCTACTTCGTGCTCGAGGGCTTCGACTTCGGCGTGCAGATGAACGTCGCCGCGTTCTGGAAGCGCGGCGTCGGCACCCGCGGCACGATCCTGCGCACCATCGGCCCCGTCTGGGACGGCAACGAGGTCTGGGTCATCACCGGCGGCGCGCTGCTCTTCGCGGCCTTCCCCGAGTGGTACGCGACGCTGTTCTCCGGCTTCTACCTCGCCCTGCTGCTCCTGCTGCTGGTGCTGATCGTGCGCGTGTGCGCCTTCAAGTGGCGCGACAAGGTCGACTCCGACCGCTGGAGGAACGGCTGGGACGTCGTCCACGTGATCGGCGGCTTCGCGCCCGCGCTGCTGTGGGGCGTCGCCTTCTCGAACATCGTCGCGGGCGTCGCGATCGACCAGAACCACTGGGTGACCACGTCTCTGCTGGGCCTGCTGAACCCCTTCGCGCTGCTGGGCGGGATCGTGTTCGTGCTCCTGTTCTGGCTGCACGGCACCCTCTACCTCGCCCTGAAGGTGGAGGGGCAGCTGCGCGAGGACGCCCACCGCCTCGCCGGGGTCCTGGTGTGGCCGACCATCGTGGCCGGCGCCGCCTACCTGCTGTGGTTCCAGTTCGCCCACTCGAACACGTGGCTGACCCTGGTCCCGATCGCGATCGCGGCCGTGGCGCTCATCGCCGTGGTGCCCTTCGTGCGCGCCCGCCGCGAGGGGCTCGCGTTCGGCGCGACCACCACCGCCATCGGCGGGGCCGCGGTCTCCCTCTTAGGCGGACTGTTCCCCTACGTCATGCCGGCCACGAACGATGCCGCGAACTCGCTCACGGTCGCGAACGCCTCCTCCACCCCGCACACCCTCACCGTGATGCTGGTGGCGCTGTGCATCTTCCTGCCGATCGTCATCGCCTACGTGATCTGGACCTACCGGGTCTTCCGCCACCGGATCGGCGACGAGGACTCCCCCGCCCCGGGCAGCCGCCTCGTGGAGAAGGCGAAGCAGGGCTACCGGGACGCGTTCGAGCAGAACTGACACAGAGCAGAACTGACACACTGTCCGCGATGACCACCACGACCGCCGCTCCCGACGCCCCCGCCGAGGAGAGGGCGAGCACCCGCCGCGCTCCGCTGGACCCGCGCCTGGTACGGGAGGTGCGCGCCGCCCGCACCCATGTGCTGCGCACCGTGGTGCTGGGGCTCGTGCAGGCGGCGTGCGTCATCGTCACCGCACTGGTCATCGCCCGGCTCGGCGCGGACCTGCTGATCACCCGCGACGTCCCGCAGAACACCCCGGCCCTGCTCGCCGTGCTGGTCGCGGCCCTGCTGGTCCGGGCCGGGGCCGTGCTCGTCGAGGAGGCGACCGCGCACCGCGCCGCGACCTCCGCGATCAGCGAGCTGCGCGCCCGGATCGTCGGCCACGCCGCCCGCCTCGGCCCCCGCGCCGGGGCGGGCCGCGGCGCGGACCTCACCGCGCTCGCGACCACGGGCATCGAGAAGCTGCACCCGTACCTCGTGGGCTACGTGCCGCAGCTGGTGCTCTCGGCGACCGTCACCCCGCTCTGCCTGCTCACGATCGCGGTGCTCGACCCGCTGAGCGCCGTGATCGCGGTGGTGACCCTGCCGCTCATCCCGATCTTCATGATCCTGGTGGGGAAGCTGACCGTCGGCCGCTCCGAGCGGCTCCTGGCGGACATGCGCTCCCTGTGGGCGCAGCTGCTGGACCTCGTGGACGGCCTGCCCACCCTGCGCGCGCTCGGCCGGGAGAAGGGCCCCGAGCGGACCGTCCAGGCGCTCGGCGATCGCCACCGCACCTCCGCCATGGGCTCGCTGAAGTTCGCCTTCCTCTCCTCCATGGTGCTCGAGCTGCTCGCGACCCTGTGCGTCGCGCTCGTCGCCGTGAGCATCGGCATGCGTCTGGTCTACGGGGACATGGACCTCGCCCCCGCGCTCGCGGTGCTGGTCCTCGCCCCGGAGGTGTACCAGCCGCTGCGCAACGTCGGCTCGCAGTACCACGCCTCGACCGACGGGCTCGCGGCTGTCGGCGCGGCCTTCGAGGTCCTGGACGAGGAGGCGCCGGCCGACGGGACCGCCCAGGCCCCGGACCTCTCGCGCTCCACGCTCGCGCTGCACGGGGTCTCGGTCCGCTCCCGGGACGGGCTCGCCCCGTCGGCCGCGGAGCTCGCGGTGCGCCCCGGCCGGGTCCTCGCTCTCACCGGCTCCTCCGGGGCCGGGAAGACCACCGCCGTGCAGGTGCTCCTCGGGCTGCTCGCGCCCGACGAGGGCCGCGCGGAGATCGTCGGCCCGGACGGCACCGTCACCGACGTGCGCGACCTCGAGCGCCGCACCCTGTGGGACCAGGTCGTCCATCTCCCCCAGCGGCCCGTACTGCCCCCCGGCACCCTGCGGGAGGTCCTCGCCGCCGCCCGCCCCGGCGCGAGCGACGAGGACCTCGAGGCCGCGGCTGCGGCGACGGGGCTCGACGCCGTGGTCGCCGAGCGCGGCTGGGACGCGGACCTCGGCCGGGCCGGGCACGGGCTGTCCCTCGGGGAGCGCCAGCGCCTCGCGCTCGCCCGGGCGATGCTCTCCCCCGCCCCGCTCGTGGTGCTCGACGAGCCGACCGCCCATCTCGATGGCGCCGCCGAGGCGGTGGTGCTCGTCCTGCTGCGCACCCTGCGCGCGCACGGCCGGACCGTGCTCGTGGTCGCGCACCGCTCGCCGCTGGTCGCGGTGGCCGACGACGTCGCCGTGCTGGAGGCGAGGACCCGATGAGCACCGCCACTCGCACCACCACCCGCGCCGCCGCTCACACCGCTGCCCCGCTCCGCCGCGCCGAGCAGGCCCTCGCGATCCCCCGCCGGCGCCTCGCCGCCGCGGTCCTCGCCGCCTGCGCGACCCTCGGCGCGGCCTTCGCCCTCGCCGCGGTCTCCGCCTATCTCGTCACCCGCGCCTGGACCATGCCGCCGGTGCTGGACCTCACCGTCGCGGTGGTGGCGGTGCGCGCACTCGGCGTCTCCCGAGGCGTGTTCCGATGGGTGGAGCGGATGCTTACCCACGACGTCGCCCTGCGCGGGGTCGTGTCGCTGCGCACGAGCCTGTTCACGGCGCTGGCCGCCCGCACCGACGACGCCCTGACCCGCCTTCGCCGCGGCGACCTGCTCGCCCGGCTGGGCGACGATGCGCAGGAGCTCGGCGACCACGTCATCAAGGCGATCGTCCCCGCGCTCGTGGCAGTGGTGATGGGCGTGGTGGTGCTCGCGACCTTCGCGCCGCTGTCGCTCACCGCGACCGCCGCGATGGCCGCCTCCCTGGTCCTCGCCTCCGTGCTCGCGCCGCTGTTCGCCCTCCGCGCGGCACGGCTGCGTGAGGAGGCGGTGGTGACCACGCGCTCCTCGGTGACCGCGCAGGCGCTGGAGATCCTCGACGACGCCTCCTCGCTGCGCCTCGCGGGCCGGCTCGAGGAGTCCCTCGACGCCCTCGGCGCCTCCCAGCGCGCGCACGACGCCTCGATCGACCGCGCCGCCCTGCCCTCCGCGATCGCCGCCGCCGCGGTGCCGGCGAGCATGGTCCTCGGGGTGCTCGGCTCCCTGCTCGCCGCGGGTGCGGCGTGGACCGCGGGCGACCTCTCCGCCGGGCAGATCGGCATCCTGCTCCTGCTGCCGCTGTCCTCCTTCGAGGCGGCGACCGCCCTGCCCGCCGCCGCGACACAGCTCGCCCGCTCGCAGGCCGCCGCCGGGCGCCTCGACCAGCTCGTCGGCGAGCCCGTCGGCGAATCCGCTCCGGTCCCCGCGGACCGCCCCGCCACCGCGACCCTGCAGGCGACCACCCTCACCGCCGGCTGGACCGCCGACGCGCCGCGGGTCGCGGCTCTCGACCTCGACCTCC
This sequence comes from Brachybacterium aquaticum, assembly GCF_014204755.1. Lineage (NCBI taxonomy): Bacteria > Bacillati > Actinomycetota > Actinomycetes > Micrococcales > Dermabacteraceae > Brachybacterium > Brachybacterium aquaticum. The sequence goes on along the minus strand of NZ_JACHLZ010000001.1, from coordinate 1,151,049 downwards.
CGCCGGGCTCGCGCCTCGCCATCGTCGGCCCCTCCGGCTCCGGGAAGTCGACGCTGCTGGCGACCCTCGCCGGGCTCCTCGCCCCGCTCGAGGGGCAGGTCTCCTCCCCGGACGGCCCGCTGCGCGAGGTCGTGACGATGTTCGCCGAGGACGGGCACGTCTTCGCGACCACGCTGCGGGAGAACCTGCGGGTGGTGCGCGGGGACCTCGCCGACGAGGAGCTCACCCGGGCGCTCGTCGCGGCGGGCCTGGACGACTGGCTCGCCGGGCTCCCCCGGGGCCTGGACACGATGCTCGGGCCCGACGGCACCACCGTCTCCGGGGGTGAGCGCAGGCGCCTGCTGCTGGCCCGTGCGGTGCTGCGCCGCGGCCCGGTGCTGCTGCTCGACGAGCCCACCGAGCACCTGGATGCCGCGCGCGGCGACGCGCTGCTGCGCGCACTGCTGGATCCGTCGGACGCCTCGCTCGTCCCCGCCGCGTCGACCGTCGTGGTCGTCACCCACCGCGTCGACGCGATCCCCACCGGCACCCCCGTGCTGCGTCTGCTGCCCGGGGCCCGCACCGTGCTCGAGGAGGCACCGTGACCCCGCACCGCAACCCGCCGACCACCCCTCCCGAGCGGCCCGGCCGCCCCCGCGTCCAAGACCTCGCCGGGGCCGTGCTCGCCGGCGGTGACACCGAGGAGCTGCTGGACCTCCTGGTCCGCTCCGCGCGCACCGATCTCGGCGCCCGCAGCTCCGTGCTCGTGATGCCGCTGGAGAAGGACGTGTGGGTCGCCGAGATCGTCTCCGGCCCCGACGCGGGGGTGCTGCTCGGCGAGCAGCTGCTCGAGGGGCAGGAGATCTTCACGGCGCTCGAGCAGGCCGACGCCGACGCGCTCGAGGCCATCGGCACCTTCGACATCGGCGAGGAGACCTGCCGGGTGCTGCTCGCGGTCGTCGACGCCGCCGAGCACGGCACAGGGCTGCTGGGCGTGCTGCGCCCCGAGGAGTCCGACGCCTTCACCGCCGCGGACCGGGAGCGCCTGGACGCGCTGGCGGGCCTCGTCGGCCTCACCCTGCGCGTCCCCTCGCTCGGCGCGGACGCGGAGATCGACGACGAGCGGAGCCGCATCGCCCGCGACCTGCACGACCTCGCGATCCAGGAGCTGTTCGCGGTGGGGATGGAGCTGGAGGGGCTGGTCGACTCGCTCGGCTCCCCCGACGTCACCCCGTCCAAGGCCCGGATCCGCTCCTCGGTCGCGACCAGCGTGCAGGGGGTCGAGAACGCGGTCGCGCAGATCCGTCAGATCGTGCAGTCCCTGCGCCGCGAGCGGGCCGAGGCGACGCTCACCGAGCAGCTGCGCCGCGAGGTGGGGCTCGCGACCTCGGGGCTCGGCTTCGTGCCCTCGCTGCGCCTGCCCCCGCACCCGGCGGAGATGGACGCCGAGCTGCCGCCGGAGATCGCGGAGGACGTGGTCGCGGTGGTGCGCGAGTGCCTCGCCAACGCCGCCCGCCATGCGCATGCGAGCGCGGTCGCGGTGTCGGTGAGCGTGTTCTCCGAGGGCGTGGACCGGGTGGTGCAGGTCAACGTCTCGGACAACGGTCGGGGCATCGATCCGACGGTGCGGCGCCGCAGCGGCCTGGCGAACATGTCGGCGCGCGCCCGGCGCCATGCCGGCTGGGTCGATGCGATAGGCCTCGAGCCGGGCACGATGATCTCGTGGCGGGTCACGCTGCCCGCCCCCTGATCACCGCGCGATCACTGGGGCTTCCAGCCCGCCCGCCGACGGGCCGCGACCATCGCGGCGACCTGGGTGCGGCGCTGCATGCCGAGCGCCTGCAGGATGACGGTGACGCGGTTCTTCACGGTCTTCTCGGCGATGCCGAGCGCCTCGGCGATCTCGCGGTTGGAGTGCCCGTTGCCGATCAGCTCGACGATCCGCTGATCGGACTCGGACAGGTCCGGGCCCTCGTCGGCGTGGTCGGCGGGCCAGATGCTGCGCCCGGCGTGGACGGCCTGGATCGCGGCGATGATCTCCTGGGAGCGGGCCGACTTCAGCATCAGCCCGGAGGCGCCGGCGGCGCGGGACTCGCGCAGGGCCGCGTCGTCGTCGAAGCTGGTCAGCACCAGCATCTTCTGCTCGGGGTCGAGCTCGCGCGCCTTCTTCATGACGTCGATGCCGGTGCCGTCGGGCAGCTGGAGGTCCACGAGCAGCACCTGGGGGCGGATGGCCGGGAGGCGACGGTTCGCCTCGGCCACGGAGGACGCCTCGCCGATCACGGTGAGCGCGTCGCTCGCGTCGATCGCGGTGACGATGCCGCGACGGACCACCTCGTGGTCGTCCACCAGCATCACGCGGATCGGGCCGCCCTGTTCGGTCGCTGTCACTGAGCGTCCTTCCTCACGTCGTCCTGCGCTGATTCCTGCGCTGAATCCCTGGTGGGTCGTTCGACGAAGCAATCTACCGCACGGCGGGGCGCATCGTCCGTCGAGCCCAGCCGACCGTGCTGCGCCAGGTCTCGTGCAGGGTGCGGCCGTGGCGCCACTCCCGCCAGGTGAGGGCGAGGATGAGCGCGTCCAGCACCGTGAGCACGACCATCATCGCCGTCGGGTGGACGACCAGCTCGTAGACCTGGAAGACGAGGAACCCGCCGAGGGCGAGCATCGCCCACGGATAGACGCGGGTCGTGCCGCGCAGCAGGGCCAGCACGATCGCGACCTTCACCAGCCCGTGGAGCAGCAGGTAGAGCGCGAGGAAGGTCGTGGCACCGGCGTCGGGGTGGGCGGCGCCGTGCACGAGGAGCGTGGCGTGCAGGGCGTGGGGGTCCTCGATCAGCTCCCGGGCCGTGACGGCGCGGACCGTGCCGAGGATCTGCCCCGGGGTGACGACCATGAGCACGATCCCGCCGAGCAGGAGCACGAGGTCGAGCACATGCTCCCGCGTCGTGCCGTTCCGGGGCTCGTCCTCGACCCTCATCGCCGCCTCTGGCAGCGCGGGCAGAAGTGGCTGGAGCGGTTCATGAAGGGCACACGGCGGATCGCGGTGCCGCAGCGGGGACACGGCTCCCTCTCGCGGCCGTAGGCGGCGAGCTCGCGCGCGAACCAGCCGCTGTTCCCCTCGACGTCCACGTACAGCGCGTCGAAGCTCGTGCCGCCCGCGGCGAGGGCCCGCTCCATCACCTCGCCGGCGGCGCGCAGCACCGACAGGGCGCGGCGCTGGCTCAGCGCCTCGCCGGGGGTGTCGTAGCGGGTACGGGCACGCCACAGCGCCTCGTCGGCATAGATGTTGCCGATCCCGGAGACGACCTCCTGGGCGAGCAGCAGGGACTTCACGGGGGCGCGGCGCTCGCGGATCCTTCGCGCGATCGCGGGGAGGTCCGCGGCGGGATCGAGCAGGTCGCGGGCGATGTGGGCGGCCGAGGCGGGCAGCAGCGCGTCCGGGCTGCCGAGGCCCGCGGCGCGCCCGTCGGCCGCCTCGACGAGCGGGCTGGTCCAGAGCCCGCCGAACAGGCGCTGGTCGAGGAAGTCGATCCGGGAGCCGTCGTCCAGGTGCAGGGAGACGCGGCGGTGGCGCAGCGGATCCGGCGCGGGGCCCTGGTCCGGCAGTGCGGGGGCGGACGGTACGCCGTGCGGTGTCGTCACCCGCATCTGCCCGCTCATGCCGAGGTGCGCGGCGAGCGCCTCGCCCGCCTCGGCGCCGTCCTCGTCGTGAAGGCGCCACCACAGGAACTTGCCGCGCCGCACGACGGCGGTGAGGGTGCGGCCGACGATCGCGGCGCGCAGGCGGTCCTCCCCGCCCGCCTGGCGGCGCAGGCTGCGGGCGTCGAGGACCTCGAGGCCGCTGATGGTGCGGCCGACGGTACGGGGCTCGAGGCCGCGCCGCACCACCTCGACCTCGGGCAGCTCGGGCACGGCTCAGCCCCCGGGGATCAGCGACTCGCCGCGCTCGGCGAGGATGCCGCGGACCGCGTTCTGGGCGGCGGCGAGCTCGGCGTCCTTCTTCGAGGCGCCTTCGCCGGTGGCGGTGACGATGTCGGGCACGGTGACGGTCGCGGAGAAGGTCTTGGAGTGCTCGAGCCCGGACTCGGTGAGGGCGTAGGCGACACTCTTCCCCTCCGCGGCGGCGATCTCCTGGAGGCGCGACTTGAAGTCGTAGCCGGCCTCGAGGAACTCGTCGGAGTCCAGCAGCGGGCGCAGCAGGTCCATGACGAAGCGGCGCGAGACGTCCTGGCCGAGCGCGAGGTGGACCGCGCCGATCACGGCCTCGGTGGTGTCGGCGAGGATCGAGGCCTTGGTGCGGCCGCCGGTGAGGTCCTCGCCGCGGCCGAGCCGCACATACGCGCCGAGGTCCACACGCGAGGCGACCACGGCGAGCGCACGGGTGCTCACGGTCGCCGCACGGCGCCGGGCCAGATCCCCCTCGGGCAGGGAGGGGTGGGCGACGTAGAGGTGCTCGGTGACGGCCAGCTGCAGCACCGCATCGCCGAGGAACTCGAGCCGCTCGTTGTGGGGCAGCCCGTCGTGCTCGTAGGAGTAGGAGCGGTGGGTCAGGGCGAGCTCGAGCAGGCCGGACTCCTCGAGGTCCGCGGCCTGTCCGGCGTCCAGCGGGAGCGTCTCGAGCAGACCCTTCGGGGCGGCGGCCTCGGTGGCGCGGCGCCTGCGCGCCATCAGGCCTTCCCCGGGGCGTCGTCGGAGGCAGTGCTGACGTCGGGGGTGCTGTCGTCAGAGGTGCTGTCGTCGCTGTCGAACAGCCCCTTCAGCGCGGCGAAGCGCTCGTCGATGACCTCGTGGTGGTGGTCGGGGTCGTCCTCCATGCGGAATCCGCACTGGGCGCATAGGCCCGGGCAGTCCTCGCGGCACAGGGGGCGCTCGTCGGCCTCCATCGCAAGGGCGTCGCGCACGAGCGGGCCGAGGCGCACCTCGTCGTCCTCGAGCAGGACGGAGTCCTCGAGCTCGTCGGCCTTCACCTTCTCGGGGTAGAGGAAGAGCTCGTCGAGGCGGGCGGTGACGTCCTGCTCGACGGGGTCGAGGCAGCGCGAGCACTCGCCCTCGAGGCGGGCGGTGACGGTGCCGTGGGCGTAGATGCCCTCGACGACGGACTCGAGCTCGAGGTCGAGGGCGATGTCGTCGCCCTCGGCGACCTGCATTGCGAGACCGCCGGCCTCGCGGGCGGGCGCGGGGACGGTGCGGTCGACGTGGCGGTGGGAGCCGGTGCGGCCGACGAGGTCGACGGCGTCGAAGCGCAGCGACTCGTCGAGCGGCGAGGTGGAAGCGGCGTCGGTGGTCATCTGCTCAGCGTACGTCCGAGTCGGAGGCGGCGGCGAGCGCCTGCTTCGAGGGGCCGGGGAGCATGTCGGAGACGTCACCCCCGAGGGCGTGCACCTCCCGCACGAGCGAGGAGGAGATGTGGGCGTAGCGGGAGTCGGTGAGGAGGAAGAGCGTGTCGATCCCCTCGAGGTGGTGGTTCATCCGCGCCATCGGCTCCTCGTAGGCGAGGTCGAGCTGGGAGCGCAGCCCGCGCACCACGGCGCCGGCACCGACCTCGCGGCAGAAGTCGACCAGCAGCCCCTTGGGGAGGGTGCGCACCTCGACGGTGTCGGCGAGGCCCTCCTCGGCGAGGATCTGCTGGATCGCGCCGGTGCGGGCGTCCAGGTCGAGGGTCCCCTTCTTGGAGGGGTTGTGGGAGACGGCGATGATCACCCGGTGGCCGAGGGCGGCGGCCCGCCGGGTGAGGTCGAGGTGCCCCAGGGTGAAGGGGTCGAACGAGCCGGGCAGGACGACGGTGGTCATGGCGACGACTCTAGTGCTCAGGCGAGCTGGATCCGCACCTCATGGCGGCCGTCGTCGTGGATTTCGCCGATGGTGACGGTGCCTGTCGCGCCCGCGAGCTCGTCGGTGCCGGAGCCGGGGACGATGACGTACTGGAGCTCGGGCTCGCCCGCGGCCATGGTGCCGAGCTGCTGGAGGACGAGCGTGCCCCGCCTCCCGCCGAGGGTGCCCTCGAACGTCTCGGAGACCACGTAGCCGGCGCTGCCGGTCTCCGGGTCGCCGGCGGTCAGCATCACGCCGCGGGAGGTGCCCTCGGCGCCTCCGGTCCACTCCTTGGCCAGGTCGAAGCGGGCGTCGGCGCCGGGGAGCGGGTCGCCGAGGGTCATGCGCACGGTGAAGACGGCGTCGAGGGAGGTGGGGGTGCCGGCGGTGGTGTCGCTCATGGGGTCAGTATTCCCGGTCGCGCGTTCGGGCGTAGGCCGACGGGGTGAGCCCGGTGGCGGCGCGGACGTCGCGGATGAAGTGGGACTGGTCGAACCACCCGAGGTCCTGAGCGAGGTCGGGCAGCGGCCGGGGATCCCGGCGATCGATGGCGGCGATCGCGTCCTGCACCCGGGCGCGCAGCAGTATCCGCTTGGGGCCGACGCCGAGGTGGTGGCTGAACATGCGCTGGAGGGAGCGGACGGAGCGGTGCACGCGCCGCTCGAGCTCGGCGGTGCTGGTGACGCCCGGGTCCTCGAGCTGGGCGAGCGCCTCGAGGAGCTCGTCGTGGCCTGGAGGGTCACGTGGGTCGAGGGAGAGGAGCCAGGCGTCCAGGAGAGGTGCGGCGGAGGTCGCATCGGGGGCGTGCGGCGCACCGATCCCTCCCGGCATCGCGGCCCCGAACCAGTCGGCGGCCGCGACGGTGCGGTCACGGACCTCGGCCGGCTCGGCCTCCGTGAACGCGCGGGTGCCTCCGAGGCGGAACCGGAGGCCGACCACTCCCCCGCTGCCGGTCTGGGTGACGTCGAAGCGGCCGCGGGTCACGGGGCCGGTGATCCAGGTGCCGCCCCCGTCGGCCTCCGCGCGGCGTACCCCTCCCCACTCGCGCGTGAGGTGGATGGTGGGGTCGTCGAGGGTCGCGACCCGGTGCTCCTCCCCGGGGGCGAGGTCCCAGGTCACCGACCAGTAGCGGTCCACCCAGCGCCGCAGCGCCGGAGCGGGCTCGGCGTGGTCGTAACGGGCGCGGCGGAGGAACTCGTCCGGGCGCAGGACGTGGCCGTACATGTGGCTGGGCGGATCGTCAGTCGGGGTGTCGGGCCGGGTGCCGGCAGCGCCTGCGGATCCCGTCGCGTTCGTCCAATCGCGCGCAGGTGCCATGGGGGCAGTGTGGCAGGCATGACGACGACGAACAGCACCCCTGACCCCACCTCCACCTCCGCCCCGCTCGCGCGCCTGGCGATGATCACCCTGGACGCGACCGAGACCGAGCCGCTCGCACGGTTCTGGTCGGAGGTGCTGGGCTGGCCGATCGCGCACCTCACGGAGGAGTACGCGATGCTGACCGGTCCCTCGCACGCCCTCGGCATCGGCACGATCCCCGACCACCAGCGGCCCTCCTGGCCGGATCGCGGGGCCAAGCAGTTCCACTTCGACCTGGCGGTCGAGGACCTCGAGGCCGTGGCGGAGCGCTGCGTCCAGCTCGGTGCGGAGCGGGTGGAGGAGCAGCCTGGCGAGACGTGGATCGTGCTGCGCGACCCGGCGGGGCATCCGTTCTGTCTGACGGACGCGGCGAACTGGGGCTGAGCGGTCAGCCGGACTGCTGGGCGCGGTGCTCGTTCGCGAGGATCGCATAGGTCATCCCGTCCAGCCATCGGCCGCTGCGGTGCAGGGACTCCTCGCGGAACACGCCCTCGAGGCGCAGGCCGATCTTCTCCATGACGCGGCGGGAGGCGAGGTTCTCGGCGAAGCAGGACGCCTCGACGCGATGCACGCCGAGCCCGTCGACCGCGATGTCGAGCAGGGCGGCAGCGAACTCGGTGCCCAGGCCCTGTCCCTGGGCGGACGGCGCGAGGACCCAGCCGAGCTCCGCCTTCTGGCCGGCGGCCTGCTCGCGCATGTCGGCCTGTGACCAGGCGTCCTGCCGCTCGAGCTTGCCCGTGACGACGATGCGCCCGCCCTGCAGGCCGACGACGCAGCTGTCGAGGGTGCGGTCCCACCACTGCTGGTGCTCCTCGAGGGTGGCACTGAGGGTGGTGGTCCACTCCTGCACCTCGGGAAGGCCGTACCAGGGCCACACCTGGGCGGCATCCTCGCTGCGGCCGCGGCGCAGCACGAGCCGGTCGGTGCGCAGGGGCCAGTCGAGCTCGTCGAGGGTGCGTGTCATGCCGTCAGCGTAGTGGGGTGCCGCGCGGTCAGAACGGCGGGGGTCCGTACCCGGGTGTCGGCGGGAGCGGTGGCGGGCCGGGGTCCTTGCCGGAATCGTCGGCGGCATCCTCGCCGGAGTCGTCGCCGGCATTCGTCCAGTACTCCGTCAGGTGCTCGCCCCAGCGCTGGGCCTAGAGCGCATCGGCGATCTCCTCCGGCGTCTCCTCGGCCACACCGAGGCGGAGCAGGGCGTCGAACTCGAGCTCGCAACGGTACTTCTCCCACATGTTCTCGAGCAGGTCGGAGAGCTCGCGGGTGACGAGGTCGCGGTTCAGCGGGACCTCGCACACCGCGGCGTCGCCAAGGCGCCAGCGCGTGAGGCCACTGTCCTCGTCGCGGTCGGGATCGAGGAGTCCGGCGGTCTTCATGCGGTGGTGGGAACGGCAGAGGCGGTGGAGGTTCTCCACGCTGGTCGGTCCGCCGCGGGAGGGGTTCTCGAGGTCGAACTCCTCGATGTGGTCGGCCTCGCCGATGGTCATGACGTTCCGGGTGCAGCCGGGGGCGGCGCAGACCGGGTCGATGACCCGCAGGTTCTCGGCCATCGCGGCCGACGGACGGTAGGTCTTCGACGTCCCGGGGAGGAACGCGCCGGTGATCGGGTCGGTGAGGACCCGCTCGAAGGCGGGGGCCTTGGCCACGAGGTCGCGGGCCATGGCGGCGGGGACGGGGATCGTGCCGTCGAGGGTGGCCGGGGCGTCCGTGAGGCCGAACAGCGACAGCGCCGGGACGACCAGGGAGATCCGGAAGGCGGGCTCGGGCACCTCGATGCTGCCGGTGTCCAGTGCGGAGCGGGTGGCGATGGCGTAGCGGAGCGCCTCGAGCGGCAGCTGCTTCCCCTGGCGTGCGGCCTCGCCGCCCTGGTCGAAGGGGATCGGTGCCCCGTTCGCGAGGGCGCGGCGCTGGGCGTCCTGGACGGCGCGGGCCGCGGCGTCCAGTCGTCGGCCGAGCGCGAGGATCTCCGGGATCGGGCCGCGGATGGTGAGGCAGGCCGTGCCGTCGCCATCGGGCGAGGCCTGGAAGAACACGGAGCGCTTCTCCTCGGCCGACCCCTCGACGGCCGCGCGCCCGAACCAGTTCAGCAGGTGGCGAAGCTCCCGGTAGAAGCGCTCGACGTCGATCGCCTCCAGCTGCCAGGCGGCGACGCGCTCGTCGACCTGGCGGCGCTGGTGGGAGGTGAGGCGCAGCGTGCTCCGCAGCAGCCACTCGAACCACTCCACCGGCAGCGCGCCCTCCTCCACACGGGCGAAGCAGGCGGGCAGATCCGTCACGGCGACGTGGGCATCGCGCAGGCGATCGTCACCGCGCGTGAGCTTCACCCGCAGACCGGCGGCCGCCGCGAGGGCGTGGAGCGCCTTCTCGTCCGACTCGTCCCCTTCGCACCAGAGCAGGGCGAGGTCCCGTATCTCGCCGACATAGAACGCGGCGTGCTCCTGCCGGCGGCGGCGGAAGATCCGCAGCACCGCCTCCGCCTCAGGGGTGCGCGGGGCGACATCGGCCCGCTCGACGAGGGACTGCGCGGTCAGCGGGGTCCGTGCGCGGACGACGGGGCGAGGCAGTTCGCCGGGGCGCTCGGGAGGGAGCTGTGCCGGGGCGCCGTGCTGGGCGGCGTCCGAGAGGTCGGGATCCGGCGTGTCCGCCCACGGGAAGAGCGTCTCGGCCGACTCATCGTGGTGCAGCTCCTCGTCACCCATGACGCTCCCCCTCTCGATCTCTCCAGCGTCTCCCCTGCGGCATCCCCTCGATGCCACTCCTCCATTTTAGAACACTCGCTCGGAACGATCCATACCCACCGCAACATTGCTCGAAAATGTGGATAACCCGGTCCGGTGGAGGAACGGTCAGGCGATATCCACACAGCATCCACGCAATGTGGATACCCGCAGGTCACTTGCGTGTATCAACAGACGACAAGGAAAAGATGTGTGCCACGACAGCACGGATGGCCACCTCAAAGAAATGTCGCCTTCACCTCGACAGAAAGGGCATCAACCTCACCGCACAGCCGCCCGACACATATTCATCCGACTTTTTCAAGGGGTACGCCGAAAATGTGGACAGTCCCTTCCGGAACACTCCTCGCGGGCTCACTCCCCGCCGTCGTCCACCAGCGGGCCGCCGTACTGCAGCACCGTCTCCCCGTACGCCTTCGTCCCGTCGTCGGCCCACCCTTCGGGCCACTCCAGCGGCCGGGTGCGGGAGGAGCGCTCGACGACCACCAGGGCGTCGTCGGCGAGCGCCGGGCGCAGGGTGACGAGCAGCTGCTCGAGCTCCTCGGTGGGCACGTCGTAGGGCGGGTCGAGGAACACGAGGGTCGCGCGCGCGGCGCCTCCGTCGGCCGACGTGCCCCCACCCGCCGACGCACCCAGCTGCGCCGCGACGACCCCGGCCTTCCCGGCGCGCACGTCGACCCTCCCGGCGAGCCCGAGCTCGGTCGCGGTGCGACGCAGCTGCTTCACGGTCGCGCCGTGCAGCTCCACGAGCAGAGCGTGCTCCGCGCCACGGGAGAGGGCCTCGAAGGCGAGGGCACCGGTGCCCGCGTAGAGGTCGAGGACCCGGGCGCCGTCGAGCGCGTCCCAGCCGGCGAGTCGGCTGAACAGCGCCTCGCGCACGCGGTCGGAGGTGGGGCGGGTGCCCTTGCCGGGCGGGCCGGGGATGGTGCGGCCGCCGAGGCTGCCGGAGATGATGCGCGGCATGTCAGCTCCTCTCCACGTCGGGGTCGGCGTCCCGCAGGCGCAGGGCGATGGCGCCGGCGAGCTGGGTGTGCTCTTCGAGATCGGGATCGCCCTTGACCACGGCGAAGGCGACCTCGCGGGCGGCCTCGATGAGGCGGCTGTCGCGCAGCAGGTCCAGGTGCTTCACGGTGGACTGCAGGCCCGACTGCTCCTCCCCCACCAGGTCACCGGCGCCGCGGCGGCGCAGGTCGAGCTCGGCGAGCAGGAACCCGTCGGACGTGTCGGCGATCGCCTGGAGGTGCGTGGAGTGGGCCTCGCCGGGCTCGGCGCTGGTGTCGAAGAATGCGATGCCGGGGTGCTCGCCGCGGCCCACGCGTCCGCGCAGCTGGTGGAGCTGGGAGACGCCGAAGCGCTCGGCGTCCAGCACGATCATCACCGAGGCGTTGGGGACGTCGACGCCCACCTCGATCACCGTGGTGGAGACGAGCACGTCGATCTCGCCGGCCGCCATCTCGGCCATGACCTCCTGCTTCTCCTCGGTGGTGAGGCGGCCGTGGAGCACGCCGATCCGGGCGCCGGCGAGCTCGGGGCGGGTGGCGAGTCGCTCGGCGGTCTGGGTGACGCCGCGGGCGGGGGCGAGGCCGGGGTCCGGCTTCTCGCGCCCGTACTCGTCCAGCTCCTTCGGGGCGGGGGCGTCGGCCTCCCCCTCGTCGATGCGGGCGCAGACGACGAAGACCTGACGGCCCGCGGCGATCTCCTCGCCGGCGCGCTGCCACATCCGCTCCTCCCAGCGGGCGAGGCGCTCGTGGACGACGAAGCTGGTCACGCCGCCGCGTCGGCCCGGGCTCTCGCGAAGGGTGAGCACGTCGAGGTCGCCCACGGTGGCGAGCGCCGCGGTGCGCGGGATGGGGGTGGCGGTCATGACCACGACGTGGGGGCTCATGCCGCCGGGGCCCTTGGCGCGCAGGCGGCGCCGGTGGTCCACGCCGAAGCGGTGCTGCTCGTCGATGACCACGAGCCCGAGGGAGGCGAACTCGACGCTCTCGGTGAGCAGGGCGTGGGTGCCGACCACGATCCCGGCCGCGCCGGAGGTGACGTCCAGCAGGGTCTCGCGGCGCGCGGTGGTGCGCTGGGAGCCGGTGAGGAGGCGGACGCGGGTCGCGTCGGGATGGCCGTCGAGGTGCCCGGCGCCGGCGAGGTCGCCGAGCAGGCCCACGATCGTGCGGTGGTGCTGCTCGGCGAGGACCTCGGTGGGGGCGAGCAGCACGGCCTGGTGGCCGGAGTCGACGGCGCGGAGCATGGCGCGCAGGGCGATGACGGTCTTGCCGGAGCCGACGTCGCCCTGGAGCAGGGCGCTGGTGGGGTGGCCGTTGCCGATGCGGGAGGCGAGCTGCTCGCCGATCTCGTGCTGCCCCTCGGTGAGGGTGAAGGGCAGCCGCTCGTCGAACAGCGGCTGCAGCGGACCCTCGGCGCGCAGCTCGGGCGCGGGGGTGCGCAGGTCCTGGGCGCGGCGCTGGGCGAAGATCGCCTGGAGGACGAAGGCCTCCTCGAAGCGCAGATGGGTCATGCCGCGGCGGGCCTCGCCGAGCGTGAGCGGGGTATGGAGCAGCCGCGCGGCCTCGGCGAGGGTGGGCAGGCCGCGGTGGGCGAGGACCTCCTCGGGCAGGATCCGCTCGGCGGTGTCCGCGAACTCGAGGCCCTTCTGGGTGGCCGAGCGCATCGTGGCCTGGGAGATGTTCTTGCGGAGCGGGTAGATCGGGCGCGGGCGCTGCGCCCAGGCGAGGCCCTCCTCCGTGTCCTCGACCTGCTCGTAGTCGGGATGGACGATCTGTCGACCGCCGCGATACCCCTCGCCCACGGTGCCGTGGACGACGATCCGCGCGCCGCGGGGCAGACGGCTTCGGTGCCAGCCCGAGAGATGGCGCTTGCCGAGGAAGAAGGTGAGGGTGACCGTCGCGGTGCCGTCGGTGACGTCGACCTCGAGCAGGGTGCCGGGGCGGTTGCGCATCGTCCGCTCGTGGATGTCCTGGACGGTGACGACGGCGCTGATGTCGTCGCCGACCTCCGCGTCGTACAGCGAGGTGAGCGGACCCGGGACCACGTAGCGGCGCGGGGCGAAGCGCAGCAGCGCGTCGATCTCCCGCACGTCGAAGGAGGCCAGCGCCTTGGTCTCCTTCTCCGTGAGCAGCTCCGACAGCGGCATGACACCGCGCCGGGCGGGCTGCTTCCGGGCCATCGTGGGTCTCCTCGTCCTGTCGTGGGTACACTTCCTGCGCGCCCCCATCGTGCCACTGCGCTGGGACATCGTGAGGGAATCCACAGCCCGTCCACCGCGCCCGCCCTTCCTCGGGCGGAGGGAACTGGGCTATGCTTCCGTGGTTGCCCTGACCGCCGGGGGCTCGCACCTCCGCGCTCACCCAGGTCACCGGCCCCGCCCTTCGATGCGGGGATGGAGCGGGCACCTCGATCAGAAAACGACGTACCAGGAGACGACAGTGGCTGCTTCCACGTGTGACATCTGTGCCAAGGGCCCTCGCTTCGGCAAGGCCGTGTCTCACTCGCACCGCCGCACCTCGCGTCGCTGGAACCCGAACATCCAGTCGGTCCGCACTGTGATCAACGGCACCAGCAAGCGCGTGAACGTGTGCACCTCCTGCCTCAAGGCAGGCAAGGTCAGCACGCTCGGTGCCTGAGCGAGACCGCAAGGACTCACTTCGAAGGAGCCCTCACCCGATCGGGTGAGGGCTCCTTCGCTGTGCACCCCCGCGACGTCAGGCGACGGCTCTCTCAGGACACCGCTGCCGCGACCTGTTCGAGCAGCTCCTCGGAACGCTCCCGCTCCCCCGTGCGATGCAGGTGCGCGGCGGTGAAGAAGGCCTCGTGGACGAGGTGGGCGCGGCGGCGCAGCAGCACGGCCGACGGGTCCTCGGGGCGCGTGCGACCCAGGAGCGCCCGCGCCTCGAGATAGGCGAGCACCTGTCCCTCGACCTGGGCTTCGGTGAGCGGGGCGTACCAGGGCTCGGCGGTGATCGGCCCGCCGATGAAGGCGAGGTCGCGGGCCAGATCGCCGACCTGGGCCCACTCCCAGTCGACCAGACGCACCTCACCCGCGTCGTCGACCAGCAGGTTCGCGGCGGCGGGGTCACCGTGCAGCAGCACCGGATCGACGTCGCGGAAGGCAGGGGCGGCGCGCTGCTGGTGCCGGCGCACGGCGGGCCACAGCGGGGCGAGGACCTGCGCGGCGGCCGGCTCGTGCGTGCGCCACCAGCTGAGGGCGCTCTCGGCGCCGCCGACGGGGTCGATCCGCTCCGGGACGGGCAGGCCCGTCCGGTCGCCCGCGTGGTGCAGACGCGCGAGAGTGCGGGCGAGGGCGGCGAGGAGCGCCTCGTCGGCCCAGACGGCAGACGGGAGCACGCGCCCCGGGACCCGCGTGGTGACGGCGTAGGCGATCCCGTCCTCCTCCCCCACGGCGATCGGCGCGGCGGCGAGGCCGTCCGGGACGCGGGCGAGCATCGCGTGCTCCTCGCGCAGCGACTGCGGCAGCTCGGCGAGGTCCTTGTGGGGGACGCGGAGGACGAGCTCGTGGGGGCCCTCGCCGCTCTCCCTCTCCCCGCGGAGCAGGAGATGGGCGGCGAAGGACTCGCCGCGGCCGAGGGGCTCAAGGGTGAGGTCGTCCACAGTGCCGTCGGCTGCAGCGTCCGTCGAGGCATCGTGCCACCACTCGGGATGCCGACGGGCGAGGGCGAGCAGGGGGTCCATGGATCCTCCTCGGGGGAGCGCGTCTTCAGTCGAGGTCACGCAGCACGGCGGTCAGCCCGTTCGGGATCTCGACGAGATGGACGGGGTCCACCTCCTCGCGACGCAGCGTGTGGAGCAGAGGTGCTGTGTGCGGGTCGGTGGGGTGGTTGTCGAGGTCATAGGTGGCGACTCCGAGCGTGCCGAGGTCCTCGAGCTGGGCGGCGAGGCACAGGGCGACATCGTGACGGGCCGTGGGCGCGGCGGCGTCCACGGCCTCGAGGGTGCCCTCGCGGGCTGTGCCGACGGGCTCGTCGTACAGATCGGACAGCGCCGCGATCTTTCCGCCGCGCAGCACCGCCCAGGAGTGCTCCCGCACCGCTCCGCCCAGGAACTCCTCGCCCACCTCGCGGCGGAGCACGTCGCGCGCAGCGACCGGGGACCAGCTCGCGTGCTGCCAGGCGTAGCGGTCGGTCAGCGCGTCCACGAGCTGCTTGCGGAGCAGGTCGGACCACGGGACGGCGCGCGCGGCCCCGTCGGCCGACGACCGCACCGCGGCGCACCACCGGGACGTGCGATCGGTCGCGACCTCGACGCGCAGCAGCGGGACCTCGAGGTAGGTCACCGCGCCGAGTGAGCGCAGGAAGAGGTCCCGCTCCGAGCCGGGCGCCACCTTGCTGGACAGTGGTTTATCGCTGTATCCACCGAGTTCGCGGGGAAGGGCTGTGCCGTGGCCGCGGCGGCGATGATCGGGCGCGATCTCGAGCTCGACGAGGTCGCGGCCGGGATGGACGGGGTTCGGCCCGATGCGGCCTACGCCGATCACGTCTCCGTCCACCTCCAGCACGAGGGCCCGGAACCCCGCCCGCCACCGGTCCGGCTTCAACCAGGTGAAGCGGTGGCCGTCGCGGAGGGAGTCGGCCTCGGTGGCGGGGCGGGAAGTCCGGGCCCCGGTGCTCATGGGCGAAGCGCTCACTCCGCGGCGGCGCCGGCGAACGTCGCTGTGTCGATCACAGCACGGAAGTGGACCTTGCCGTCGACCACGCGGTCGTAGGTCGCGTCGGCCTCGTCCACCGAGATGGTCTCGATCTTCGCGGCGACGCCGTGCTCGGCGCAGAAGTCGAGCATCTCCTGGGTCTCGGGGATGCCGCCGATGTTGGAACCGGCGAGGACCTTGCTGCCGCCGATCACGGAGCCGAAGCTGAGCTGCTGCTTGGCGGGCGGCAGGCCCACGACGGCCATGACGCCGCGCGGGGCGAGCAGGCGCAGGTAGCGGTCCACGGGGATGTCGGCGCTGATGGTGTTGAGGATCAGGTCGAACTCGCCGCGGTTGGCGGAGAAGAAGTCCTCGTCGGTGGTGGCGAGCACGCGGGTCGCCCCGAGGGCGAGGGCGTCCTGCTCCTTGGCGAGGGTGCGGGTGAGCACGGTGACCTCGGCGCCCATGGCGACGGCGATCTGCACGCCCATGTGGCCGAGGCCGCCGAGGCCCAGCACGGCCACCTTCTTCGCGCGGCCGTCGACCTTCTCGCCCGCACCCCAGCGGTTCAGCGGGGCATAGGTGGTGATGCCGGCGCAGAGCAGCGGGGCTGCGACGTCGAACTCCAGCGCGTCCGGGATGCGGCACACGAAGCGCTCGTTGACGACGACCTTCTCGGAGTAGCCGCCCTGGGTGATGGTCCCGTCGACGTCCTCGGCGTTGTACGTGCCGACGTTGCCCTCGAGGCAGTTCTGCTGCTGGCCGGCGCGGCACTCGATGCACTGCCCGCAGGAGTTGACCATGCAGCCCACGCCCACGCGGTCGCCGACCTTCCAGTCGGTGACGTCCGCGCCGACGGCGGAGACGACACCGGCGATCTCGTGGCCGACGGTGAGGGGGAAGTGCGCCTCGCCCCACTCGTTGCGGATTGTGTGGATGTCGCTGTGGCAGATCCCGGCGGCCTTGATGTCGATGACCACGTCATCGGCGCGCGGGTCGCGGCGCTCGATGGTGGTGACGCGGAACGGCTGGTCGGGGCCGGTCTTCTGCAGGGCCTTCACGGTGATCGGCATGGGGTGCTCCTCCGGGTCACGGGGACGGTTCGTCGGCGCGGGCGGTGTCCGCGCCGCCGACCATCGTAACGCGCCCGGCCTCACCCGAAGTGGTCGAAGCCCTCCCCCGCGACCTCGCGGCCGCCGAGGGTGAGGGAGGGGCCCGCGGGCCCGGCGGGCAGAAGGCGGCCGACGGGGCGGAAGCCCACGGGCACCTCCCCGGGGGCGAAGGCCGCGAGCATGGCGTGCTCCTCCCCGCCGTGGAGGACCCAGTCCCAGGGATCGGTCGCGGGATCGGTGCCGAGCTCGTCGGCGAGGGCCGCGAGCACGCGGACGTCGTCCTCGAGCGCGGCGGGATCGAGGTCGATCGCGACCTGCGAGGCGGCGGCGAGGCGGCGGCCGTCGCGGACCAGACCGTCGGAGAGATCCATCATGGCGTGCGCGGTGCGGCCCGCGGACCAGCCGAGCGACAGGTCGACCTCGGGGGCGTCGTGATGGCGCACGAGGTCCGCGGCGCCGGGCGTGCGGATCCCCTCGAGGGCCACCGCCCCGTCGGGCGCGACCCGTGCGCGCCCGGCGAGGATGAGAGCGAGGCCCGCCGCCGAGCGGCCGAGGCGGTCCGAGCCGATCGCGAGGACGTCCCCGGCTCGTCCGCCCGAGCGCAGCACGGGCGTGTCACCGTGCCCCATCGCGCCCAGGGCGGTGACGGTGAGGGTCAGGCGGTCGGCGCGGCCCAGGTCGCCGCCGACCACGTGGGCGCCGTCGGCCGCCGCCTGCTCCGCGAGCGCCGCCGAGAGCTGCTCGAGCGTCCCGGGCGGGGTGTCCGCCGGGGCGGAGAGGGCGACGACGAGGGCGAGGGGGCGGGCCCCCATCGCGGCGACGTCGGCGAGGTTCTGCACGGCGGCCTTGCGGCCGATCCAGGCCGGTGTCGTGGCATGGGGCAGGAAGTCGAAGCCCTCGACGAGGGTGTCGGTGGTGACCACGAGCCGGTCCGAGGGCAGGCGCACCACGGCGGCGTCGTCCCCGGGACCCACCTCGACGCGCCCGTCGGCCGCGAGGGACGGGAGGGCCAGACGCGGGAGGATGCGGGACAGGAGCGCGGCCTCTCCGGTCAGGGGACGCGCTGCGGGGAGGGGCGCTGCGGGGGAAGGCTCACCGGTCATTCGACCAGTGTGCCCGATCGTCCCCAGCCCCGCCGGGTAGGCTCCCGCCGTGCTCCGCCGACTGCTCGCCCTGCCCCTCGCGGGGGGTCTCGCGCTCTCCCTCGCCGCCTGCGGCACCGTGCGCGTGCCCGCCGGTCCCGACGCCGCGAACCCTGTCTGCGCCGACATCGTGCTCGGCGCGCCGCCGCAGGTGCTGGGCATGGACAAGGTCGAGACCTCGAGCCAGGGCACGGTCGCCTGGGGCTCCGGCGAGGACACCGTGGTGATGCGGTGCGGCGTGACCCCGCCCGGGCCGACCACCGACATGTGCACCACCCTCGCCGACGATAAAGGCGTCGAGGTCGACTGGGTCGTGCGCGAGATCGAAGGCGACACCTTCCTCTATACGACCTACGGGCGCGAGCCCGCGATCGACGTGTCCGTGCCGCGCTCGGCCGCCCCGGACCAGCCCTCCGCGGCCGCGCTCGACCTCACGCAGGTCGTGGACCGCAACCTCGAGGCGACCCGGTTCTGCATCGGCCCAGGGGACGAGGGGTACGAGGGCTGAAGCCCGACCCCCGATCCAGCTCAGCGCGAGCCGAGGCGTCGGGCGACGGCCTGGTCGATGAGGTCCGCGATGAGGTCCGCGTAGGCGAGGCCCATGTTCTCCCACAGCACCGGGAACATCGAGTACGGGGTGAAGCCGGGCATGGTGTTCACCTCGTTGACCAGCACGCGACGGTCGGCGGTGACGAACATGTCCACCCGCGCCAGTCCCTCGAGGCCCATGGCGGTGAAGGCGCGGGAGGCGACCTCGCGGGCCTCCTCGAGCAGTGCGTCGGGCAGACCGGCCGGCACGTCGATGCTCACGGTGCCCTTGCCGAAGTACTTCGCCTCGTAGTCGTAGAAGTCGAGGTCGTGCCCGACCTTCACCTCGCCGGGCAGGGTGGTGCGGGGCTCGCCGCCGTCGCGGCCCTGCAACACGCCGCACTCGATCTCGCGGGCGGTCACGCCCTCCTCGACGAGGACCTTGGGGTCCTCGGCGAAGGCGGTGGCGAGCGCGGCCTCGAGCTGGGAGGGGTCGGTGACCCGGGAGACGCCGAGGCTCGACCCGGCGCGGGCGGGCTTGACGAACCAGGGCAGCGGATGGTGCTTCTTCAGGTGGGAGAGGACCTGCGCGGCACGGCCCTGGTAGCGGTCCTGGTGGAGGACGATGCCGGGCGCGCACTCGATCCCGGCGGCGCGCAGCATCTGCTTGGTCGCGGCCTTGTCCATGCTCGCGGCGGAGGCGAGCACGCCCGAGCCGACGTAGGGGATGTCGAGCATCTCGAGCATGCCCTGGACGGTGCCGTCCTCGCCGTAGGGGCCGTGCAGCAGCGGCCAGACCACGTCGATCTCCGCGAGAGTCTCGAGGCGGCCGTCCCTCACGGCGCGCAGCACGGTCCGCTCCCCCGACCGGTGGCGGTCCGAGGGCAGGAGGACCTCGTCGCCCTCGGGAACCACCTCGGGGGCGCGGCCGTCGACCATGGTCCAGTCCGCCGGGTCGTCGGAGACGTGGATCCACCGCCCCTCACGGGTGATGCCGATCGCGACGACGTCGAAGCGGGTGCGGTCGATCGCGGCCAGGATGCCGCCGGCGGTGATGCACGAGATGCCGTGCTCGCCGCTGCGGCCGCCGAACAGGAGGGCGACGGTGGTGCTCATAGGGCGAGGGTAATCACTCGGGGCGGACGGAGCGCGACAGCAGGGCCGTGGTGACCTGGTCGATACGTGCGCCGTGGTCGACGACCGCGACGACAGCGCGGGTGATCGGCATGTCCACGCCGAGGCGCTCGGCGAGGTCGGCGACGGCGCGGGCGGTGGCGACGCCCTCGGCGGTCTGGCCCACCTCCGCGGCGGCGGCCTCGACGTCCAGTCCGCGCCCGAGCGCCAGGCCCAGGCGGTGGTTGCGGCTGAGCGGGGAGGCGCAGGTGGCGACGAGGTCGCCCATCCCGGCCAGGCCCGAGAAGGTCTCGCGGCGCCCGCCGAGGGCGACGCCGAGCCGGGTGATCTCCGCGAGGCCCCGGGTGATGAGGGAGGCGGTGGTGTTGTGGCCGTGGCCGAGCCCGGAGGCGGCGCCGACGGCGATCGCGATGACGTTCTTCACGGCCCCGGCGATCTCCACGCCGACCACGTCGGTGGACGTGTACGCGCGCAGGTACGGGGCGGCGCACCAGGACGCGAAGGTGCCCGCGATCTCCTCGGTCGTGCCCGCGACGACGCTGCCGCAGGGCTGGCGCGCCGCGATCTCGGCGGAGAGGTTGGGACCGGACAGCACGCCGACGAGGGCCGGATCCGCGCTGCCGGCGTCCGCGAGGATCTCGCTGATCCGGGCGTCGGTGCCGCGCTCGATGCCCTTGGTGAGCGAGAGCACCGGCACGGCGGGCAGGGCCGGGAAGGTCGCCAGGGTCGCGCGGAGCGACTGGGCGGGGATCGCCACGACGACCCCGTCGGCCGCGTCGAGCGCCTCACGGGCGTCGGCGGTGGCGGTGATCTCGGCGGGCAGCTCCCGCTCGCCGAGAAAAGCGGAGTTGCGATGCTGCTCCCGGATCTCCCGGGCGACCTCCTCGCGGCGCGCCCAGAGGGTCACGTCGGCCCCGCCGTCGGCGAGGACCTGCGCGAAGGTGGTGCCCCAGGAGCCGGCGCCGAGCACGGCGAGACGGGCGGTCATGGGTCCTCCTGCATCGGCGGGCGGAAGGCGGGGTCGGTGCGCCCCACCTCGGGGCGGTGGGTATCGCGGCGCGGGTCGTGGAGCACGGCGGGCGGCTCCTCGCCCCGCAGCCGGCCGAGCAGCGCCGCGATGCGGAGCATGAGGTCATCGGTGACGCGCAGCGCCGCCTGCTGCACGGTCTCGCCCTCGCGGACGGCGACCGTGTACGGCTCCCCCACCAGCATGCGCACGTTCCGGCCGGGACCGGGACGGGGCAGCGGGGAGCCGACGGGCCACAGCGCGCGGGCGCCCCAGCTCGCGATCGGCAGCAGGGGTGCGCCGGTCTCCAGCGCCAGCCGGGCCGCGCCGAGCCGGCCCTGCATCGGCCACAGGTCCGGATCGCGCGTGTAGGTGCCCTCGGGGAAGATCATCAGCAGCTCCCCGCGGCCCAGAGCCTCGCGGGCCGCGGCCAGGGCGTCGGCGCTGCGGCTCGTGCCGCGCAGCACCGGGATCTGCCGGGCCGCGCGCAGCAGCGCGCCGAGCACCGGCACACGGAACAGGCCGTCCTTCGCGAGGAACCGCGGGGCGATGCCGGAGGCCTGCAGGAGGTGGCCGTAGCCGAAGGGGTCGAACGCGGCCAGGTGGTTGCCGCAGGCGATCACCGGCCCGTCGGCCGGGAAGTTCTCGGTGCCCTCCCAACGGGGACGGGAGAGCGCCGTGATCAGGGGTCGCAGCGGGATCTGGGCGAGGTCGATGACGAGCCCCGCGCGGCGCGGGACCGGGCGCGCACCGGGCAGGTCCCAGCTGCGCGCGAGCGCGGCGAGCGGGGAGCGGGCGGGCATCAGCGCGAGGCGGACGGGCCCCGGCCGAGCGCCCGGCGGGACACCTGCCCCGTGAGGGCGGCGGCGCGGGGGTCGCCGGCCAGCGCCCGACGGCGCAGCGTGGTCGGGGCGCGGCGGGCCAGCGTGTTCACCGCCGCGGCATGCATGAGGCGGCGCGGGGCGAAGGCGAGCCGGCCGCGCAGCGAGCGGTACTTCACGGCCGTGGTCACCTGGAGCAGGTCCCCGCCGGGAAGCAGCGCCACCCCGATGCGGACGGTGAGCTTGTCATCGTCGTCGACGATGAGGGCCTCGGAGCCCACGACCTCGTCGGCCACGAACTCCTTCTCGGGCGGCGGCACCATGTCGAACAGGCGCACCGCCTCGTCGCGCAGGGCGCGCAGTCCGCGGGAGCTCAGCGGCGTGTTCTCGTGGGCGAAGATCGCCTCGGCCCACACGCGCGGGTCGGACTCCTCGACGCCGCCGGTGGGGACGATGACCACGTCGCAGTAGTCCGGGATCGGGATGTCGCGCAGGGCCAGGGAGCTGCCGACGGGGGCGGCGGGCTGGGGTGACTCGACCTGGGTGGCGTCCGGGATCTCGGCGTCGCTCACGCGTCCTCCTCCCAGAAGTCCGCGCCGAGTGCGGAGAGCTTGTCGCGGAAGGACTCGTAGCCGCGGTCGATGAGGCCGATGCCGCGGATGGTGGAGACGCCCTCCGCGCCGAGCGCCGCGATGAGGTACGAGAAGCCGCCGCGCAGGTCCGGGACGGTGATGTCCGCGGCGTGGAGGGTCTTCGGGCCGGAGATCACGGCGGAGTGGTTGTAGTTGCTCGCGTCGAAGCGGCAGCGGGAGCCGCCGAGGCACTCGCGGTACACCTGGATGCGGCCACCCATGTCGTTCAGCGCCGAGGTGAAGCCGAGCCGGTTCTCGTAGACCGTCTCGTGGAGGATCGAGATGCCGTCGGCCTGGGTGAGGGCGACCACGAGCGGCTGCTGCCAGTCGGTCATGAACCCGGGATGCACGTCGGTCTCGAGCGCGATGGCGCGCAGCGGGGTGCCGGGGTGGAAGAAGCGGATGCCGTCCTCGCGGATCTCCATCCCGCCGCCGACCTTGCGGAAGATGTTCAGGAAGGTCGACATCGGCTTCTGCTGGGCGCCGCGCACGAAGACGTCGCCTTTGGTCACCAGCGCCGCGCAGGCCCAGGAGCCGGCCTCGATGCGGTCCAAGAGGGCGGTGTGCTCGTAGCCGCCGAGCTCGTCGACGCCCTCGATGGTGATGGTGCGGTCGGTCTGCAGGGAGATGATCGCGCCCATCTTCTGCAGCACCGCGATGAGGTCCTCGATCTCGGGCTCGACCGCCGCGCCGGTCAGCTCGGTGACGCCCTTGGCGCGCACAGCGGTGAGCAGCACCTGCTCGGTCGCGCCGACGCTCGGGTACTCGAGGTCGATCTTCGCGCCCTTCAGCCCGTTCGGCGCGGTGATGTGGATGCCCATCTCGCGCTTGTCCACGTGGGCGCCGAAGTTGCGCAGCACGTCGAGGTGGTAGTTGATGGGCCGGTCGCCGATGCGGCAGCCGCCGAGGTCGGGGATGATCGCCTCGCCGAGGCGGTGCAGCAGCGGCCCGCAGAACAGGATCGGGATGCGGGAGGAGCCGGCGTGGGCGTCGATGTCCGCGACGTGCGCGCGCTCGACGTTGGAGGGGTCCATGTGCAGCACGCCGCCCTCGACGTCGTGCTCGACCTTCACGCCGTGGATCGACAGCAGGTTCGAGACGATGCGGACGTCGCTGATGTCCGGGACCGAACGCAGGGTGCTCGGGGAGGTGCCGAGCAGCGCGGCGACCATCGCCTTGGAGACCAGGTTCTTCGCACCGCGGACGGTGATCTCGCCGTCGAGGGGCCGTCCGCCGCGCACGTGGAATGTGGAGCTCATGGTGTCCTTGCCTGGGATGTGGGGCGCCGGGGCGTCCCGTGTCTGACCGGGTCACCATACCGGAGCGACCTGCCCGTCCCCGCGAAGGGGGCGGACAGGTCGCGGACGGGTCGGCAGCGGCTCAGCGATCGCTCACTGCGTGTCGGCGGTGCGGGCCGGGAGCGTCTTCGGCATCCAGGAGGGGCGCGTCGCCTCGAAGGCGGTGATGTCCTCCTCGTGGCGCAGGGTCAGGCCGATGTCATCGAGACCCTCCATGAGGCGCCAGCGGGTGTATTCGTCGATGTCGAAGCGGAAGGTCGCGTCCCCCGCGTGGACCTGGCGGTTCTCCAGGTCGACGGTCACCTCGGTGCCGGGGGTCTCCTCGAGGATCTTCCACAGCTGCTCGATGTCGTCCTGGGCGAGGACGCCGGCGACCAGGCCCTGCTTGCCCGCGTTGCCGCGGAAGATCTCCGCGAAGCGGGTGGAGAGCACGGCCTTGAAGCCATAGTCGCGCAGCGCCCACACGGCGTGCTCGCGCGAGGAGCCGGTGCCGAAGTCGGGGCCGGCCACGAGGACGGACCCCTTGGCGTAGGCCGGCTTGTTCAGGACGAACTCGGGGTCGTTCGTGCGCCAGGCGTTGAACAGGCCGTCGTCGAAGCCGGTCTTGGTGACGCGCTTGAGGTAGACCGCCGGGATGATCTGGTCGGTGTCGACGTTGCTGCGGCGCAGCGGGACGCCGATGCCGGTGTGGGTGGTGAAGGCTTCCATGGTGCTGCTCCTCAGGCGGTGGGCTGGAGGTCCGACGGGGAGGACAGGGTGCCGCGCACGGCAGTGGCCGCGGCCACCACCGGGGAGACCAGGTGGGTGCGCCCGCCCTTGCCCTGCCGGCCCTCGAAGTTGCGGTTGGAGGTGGAGGCGGCGCGCTCGCCGGGCTTGAGCTGATCGGGGTTCATGCCCAGGCACATGGAGCAGCCGGCCTGGCGCCACTCGGCGCCGAAGTCGAGGAACACCTTGTCCAGGCCCTCCTGCTCGGCCTGGAGGCGCACCCGGGCCGAGCCCGGGACGACCAGCACGCGCACGTCTGGGTGCTTGGTGCGGCCCTCGAGGATCGAGGCGAAGGCGCGCAGGTCCTCGATGCGGCCGTTGGTGCACGAGCCCATGAAGACGGTGTCGACCTTGATGTCCTTCAGCGGCGTGCCGGGGACCAGGTCCATGTACTCCAGCGCGCGCTCGGCCGCGGAGCGGTCGGTCTCGTCCACGAAGTCCTCGGGGGCGGGGACCTCGGCGGACAGCGGCAGGCCCTGGCCGGGGTTCGTGCCCCAGGTGACGAAGGGCTCGAGCTGGTCGGCGTCGATGACCACCTCGGCGTCGAAGGTGGCGTCGTCGTCGGTGCGCAGGGTCCGCCAGTAGGCGACGGCCTCGTCCCAGTCCTCGCCCTGCGGGGCGTGGGGGCGTCCCTTGACGTACTCGAAGGTGGTCTCGTCGGGCGCGATCATGCCGGCGCGGGCACCGGCCTCGATCGACATGTTGCAGATCGTCATGCGGCCCTCCATGGAGAGCTCGCGGATCGCCTCGCCGCGGTACTCGAGCACGTAGCCGGCACCGCCGCCCGTGCCGATCTTCGCGATGACCGCGAGGATGATGTCCTTCGCGGTGACGCCCGGCTTCAGGGAGCCTGTGACGGTGATCGCCATAGTCTTGAAGGGGGTCAGCGGCAGGGTCTGGGTGGCCAGCACGTGCTCCACCTCGGAGGTGCCGATGCCGAAGGCCAGCGCGCCGAAGGCGCCGTGGGTCGAGGTGTGGGAGTCGCCGCACACCACGGTGATGCCGGGCATGGTCAGTCCCAGCTGCGGGCCCACCACGTGGACGATGCCCTGGTCCTTGTCTCCGAGGGAGTGGATGCGCACGCCGAACTCCTCGGCATTGCGGCGCAGGGTGTCGATCTGGGTGCGGGAGGTGAGGTCCGCGATCGGCTTGTCGATGTCGATCGTGGGGGTGTTGTGGTCCTCGGTCGCGAGGGTCTGGTCGATGCGGCGGGGCGTGCGCCCCTCCTGGCGCAGACCGTCGAAGGCCTGCGGGCTCGTGACCTCGTGCAGCAGCTGGAGGTCGATGTAGAGAAGGTCGGGCTCGCCGTTCTCTCCGCGACGGACCACGTGATCCGCCCACACCTTCTCCGCGAGGGTCCCCGCCATGTCGATCCTTCCCTGCACCCCTCGTGGGGATGCGTGCCTGAATGTCGAGCGGCGCCCGGAGTCGAGCGCATGCCCCATGGTGGGCTGGTCCACTACACACCGCACTTGCGTCTCACAAAATAAGACGGCAGTATCGGAGCATGGACAACACCTCGGAGGAGAACGGGAGCGGCGTCGGCGTGCTCGACAAGGCCGCCGTCGTGCTCGGCGCGCTCGAGGCCGGACCGGCCACGCTCGCCCAGCTCGTGCAGTCGACGGGCCTGGCCCGACCCACCGCGCATCGCCTTGCGGTCGCGCTCGAGTACCACCATCTGGTCTCGCGCGACATGCAGGGGCGCTTCATCCTGGGGCCGCGCCTCGGCGAGCTCGCCGCGGCCGCCGGCGAGGACCGGCTGCTGGCCTCGGCCGGTCCCGTGCTCGCCGCGCTGCGCGACCACACCGGGGAGTCCGCCCAGCTGTACCGCCGCCAGGGCGACCACCGCACCTGCGTGGCCGCCGCGGAGCGACCCATCGGTCTGCGCGACTCGGTGCCGCTCGGTGCGGCGCTCACCATGCGTGCGGGCTCCGCCGCCCAGATCCTGCTGGCCTGGGAGGAGCCGGACCGCCTGCACCGCGGCCTGCTCGGCGCCCGCTTCACCGCCACCCAGCTCTCGGCCGTCCGCCGCCGCGGCTGGGCGCAGTCCATCGGGGAGCGCGAGCCGGGCGTCGGCTCCGTGTCCGCGCCGGTGCGCGGCCCGAACGGACGCGTGGTCGCAGCACTGAGCATCTCCGGCCCGATCGAGCGCATCACCCGTCAGCCGGGCCGTCTCCACGCGGCCTCGGTGATGAGCTCGGCCAACCACCTCACCGAGCTGCTACGGCGCGCAGGGGCCTGAGCCCCCGCGCGCGCGACGCTCTCACTCCTGCGCGCGCCGTCCCGCTCAGTCCCTCTCGATCCAGACCGGGACGTTGGCGTAGCGCAGCACGTTCACGAGCTGCCGCGGGGCGCTGACCTTGCCGACGGGGCCGGAGGCCCGCTCCCCCGCGACGATCATGACGCAGGAGTTCTCGCTGGCCTCGACGAGCTGCTTCGCGCTCTCCGAGGTCGCGATCGCGACGTCCCTCACGAACACCGAGGGGTGGGACAGAGCGATCCTCTGCGCCGTCGCGGCGAGGATCTCCTGCGCCTGCTCCTCGGAGGTGCCGGGACGGACCACGAGGTGGATGTCGCGGCCGTAGGCCTCGGCGAGCTCGGCGGCTCGGGTGACGTTCTCGGTCGCCGTCTCGTGGTGCACGAGGCCGACGGGACCGTCGCCGTCGATCCGGCCGCGGACCACCACGACCGGGCAGTGCGAGCGAGCGGCCAGCGCAAGGCTCTTGGAACCGACGATGAGGGTCATCAGGCGCCCCATCCCCCGGCCGCCCAGGACCAGCACGTCGGAGCCCTCGCTGGCCCGGACGAGAACGGGGACGGCGTTGCCGTCGACGACCTCGGTGGTGATCTCCACCTCGGGGTGCTCGCTGCGGGCCAGCTCGCTCGCCTCGCGCAGCAGGGCGTCGGCCGCGCCGCGGAAGCCGGAGCCGGGCATGCCGGAGATCGGGTCGACGTTCACATCGAGCTCGGTCCACACGAAGGCGTGGACGAGATGGAGGGTGCCGCCGACGGAGGCGGCGTGGCGGGCGGCCCACCGGACCGCCTGATCGGACTCGTCCGCATCGAAGATGCCGACCGTGATCCTTGAAGCTGCTGTGTGCGTCATGTCACGACGATACTCCGAGGCGGAGCGAAGGCGCAGGACATCGGCCGGACAGACGCCGGATTCCCCGGACATGACGAAGGAGCCGGCACCTGATGGTGCCGGCTCCTGCTCGTACCCCGTACCGGATTTGAACCGGTGTTACCGCCGTGAGAGGGCGACGTCCTGGGCCGCTAGACGAACGGGGCGGGTGCGAGATCCACGACCTGGTCGTGATCTCGCGTCGTACCCCGTACCGGATTTGAACCGGTGTTACCGCCGTGAGAGGGCGACGTCCTAGGCCGCTAGACGAACGGGGCGCGGGCTCTGCAGCCGAGGCTGCGAAGCGCTGGGGTACCAGGACTCGAACCTAGAATGACGGTACCAGAAACCGTTGTGTTGCCAATTACACCATACCCCATGGTGAGAGCACGTTTCCTTCGATTCCTCGGGGCCTCTTCGCGGTGGTTTCCGCGGGATTTCCCGGCTCTTCTCCGGTGCCGTACCGAGGTAAGACTCTAGCGGGTTCTCGCGACGAACACAAAGCGAGAGGGCCCCTCGGCGCTGTGAGGCTCGGCACGCCGGTCCTCACAGCGCCCGGGACCGGCTCAGCCGGCCGTGCCCGCGTCGGCCGCGAGGCGGTCCCGCAGGGAGCGCAGACGCGCGAGGCTCGAGGGCTTGCCCAGCAACTCCATCGACTCGAACAGCGGCGGGGAGATGCGTCGGCCGGAGATGGCGCTGCGCAGGGGGCCGAAGGCGAGGCGGGGCTTGATGCCCATGTCCTCGACGATGGCGGTGCGCAGGGCCGGCTCCAGGAGCGCTGCGGTGAAGTCGTCGGCGGGGACCGCGTCGACCTCCGCGATCGCGCGGTCCAGCACGGCCACCGGGTCGTCGCCGAGCTTCTTCAGCGCGTCGTCCTCGACCACGAGGTCCTCGTCGGCGACGAACAGGAAGCCCATGAGCTCCGGCGCCTCGCCGAGCAGGTTCATGCGGGTCTGCACGAGCGGCACCGAGGCGGCGATGAGCGCGCGCTGGGAGTCGGTGACCTCCTCGCCGAGGATCCCGCCCGCCTGGAGGTAGGGCACCAGGCGCTCGGCGAGCTCCGCCTCGGGCAGCAGGCGGATGTGGTCGGCGTTGATGGCGGTGGCCTTCTTGAGGTCCACGCGCGCGGGGTTGGGGTTCACATCGCGGGCGTCGAAGCGCTCCACGAACTGCTCGCGGGAGAAGATGTCCTGATCGGCGCTGTAGCCCCAGCCGAGCAGGGCGAGGTAGTTGACCATGCCCTCGGGGACGAAGCCCTGCTCGCGGTAGAGGAACAGGTCCGACTGCGGGTCGCGCTTGGAGAGCTTCTTGTTCCCCTCCCCCATCACGTAGGGCAGATGGCCGAACTCGGGGACGCGCTCGGCGATCCCGATCTCCACGAGCGCCCGGTACAGGGCGATCTGGCGCGGGGTCGAGGAGAGGATGTCCTCGCCGCGCAGCACGTGGGTGATGCGCATGAGCGCGTCGTCCACGGGGTTCACGAGCGTGTACAGCGGCTGGCCGTTGGCGCGGACCACCACGAAATCCGGGGTGGAGCCGGCCTTGAAGGTGATCTCGCCGCGCACCATGTCGGTGAAGGTGATGTCCTCGTCGGGCATGCGCAGGCGCCAGGTGGGCTCGCGGCCCTCGGCGCGGTAGGCCGCCTTCTGCTCCCCGGTGAGCTCGCGGTCGAAGCCGTCGTACCCGAGCTGCGGGTCGCGGCCGGCGTCGCGGTGGCGCTGGGAGATCTCGTCCGCGGTGGAGAAGGACTCGTAGATGTGCCCGGCGTCCTTCAGCTTCGCGATGACGTCCTGGTAGATCTCGCCGCGCTGGGACTGGCGGTAGGGGCCGTGCGGACCGCCGACCTCGACGCCCTCGTCCCAGTCGATGCCGAGCCAGCGCATGGCGTCCAGCAGCTGGTGGTAGGACTCCTCGCTGTCGCGCGCGGAGTCGGTGTCCTCGATGCGGAAGATCAGCTTGCCGCCGTGATGGCGGGCGTGGGCCCAGTTGAACAGGGCCGTGCGGACCATGCCGACGTGCGGGGTGCCGGTGGGGCTGGGGCAGAAGCGGACGCGCACCTCGGTCTCGGGTGCGGTCTCGGGGGTGGGGGCGGTGCTCACGCGGGGGCTCCTGGGGTGGTGATGCGGTGGAGAGGGGATCGGGCGGCCGACGGTGCTGCGCTCAGCGCTGCACGACGGGATTGGTCAGGGTCCCGATGCCCTCGATGGTGACGTCGACGGTCGAGCCGGGGCGGACGGTGCGCACGCCGGCGGGGGTGCCGGTGAGGACCAGGTCGCCGGGCAGGAGGGTGACGATCGTGGAGACCTCGGCGACCAGCTCGGCGACCGAGCGGACCATCTCGGCCGTGGTGCCCTTCTGGGCGGTCTCCTCGTCGACGGCGCTGGAGATCTGCAGGCCCGAGGCGGGGTCCAGGTCGGTCTCGATCCAGGGGCCGATCGGGCAGGAGGTGTCGAAGGCCTTGGCGCGGAACCACTGGTTCTCGGCGCGCTGGGCGTCGCGGGCGGTGAAGTCGTTCGCGCAGGTGCAGCCGAGGACGTGATCGGCGACCTGCTCCGGGGCGAGGTCCTTGGCCATGCGCTTGATGACCACGGCCAGCTCGGCCTCGAGGCTCACCTCGTCGCTGTAGGACGGGATGACCACGGGGTCGCCGGGACCGACGACGGCGGTGTTGGGCTTGAGGAAGAACAGGGCCTGCTCGGGCACCTCGCCGCCCATCTCGGCGGCGTGGGCGGCGTAGTTCTTGCCCACGCACACCACCTTCGAGCGCGGGATGACGGGCGCCAGCAGGCGCACGTCCTCCAGCGGCACGATGGTGCCGGTGGGGCGGATCTCTGTGTACAGGGGGTCACCGGTGATCCCGTAGACCATGTCCTGACCGTCCTTCTCCTGGACGATGCCGTACATGGGATCTTCGCCGGTGGTGAATCGGGCGATGCGCATGCCCGCCAGTCTAGGACCCGCCCCCGCGTACGATGGGATGTGCGCCGCGTCACGACGACGTGCGGCACACGCCGAAGGGGGCACGGCATGGGCACACCGGTTCTCGTGGACGTGGTGCGCACGGCCTCGGGCCGCGGGCGGCCGACCGGGGCGCTCGCGAGCTTCCACCCGGCGGATCTGATGGCCGAGGTGATCTCCGCGCTCGTGGAGCGCACCGACCTGGATCCCGAGCGGGTGGACGACGTGCTCGTCGGCTGCCTGGGCCAGGTGGGGCCGCAGGCCGTGAACATCGCACGCAGCGCCGCCCTCGCCGCGGGGCTCCCGGTCACGGTGCCCGGCGCGACCATCGACCGCCAGTGCGGCTCGGGGCTGCAGGCGCTCAGCTTCGGCGCCGCCGTGATCGCCGCCGGGCAGCAGGACGTGGTGATCGCCGGGGGCGTGGAGATGATGAGCGCGGTGCCGATCGGCCGGGCCGCCGAGGGCGAGGACCCCTTCGGCCCGCGCGTGGCCGAGCGCTTCCCCGGCGGCCTCGTCGGCCAGGGGATCTCCGCGGAGCTGGTCGCAGCGCGCTGGGGGCTGACACGGGAGGTGCTCGACGAGTACTCGGCGCTCTCCCACGCCCGCGCGGCGGCGGCCGCGGAGCGCGGCGCCTTCGACGCCGAGATCGTGCCGGTCACCGCCCCGGGGGCGGCTCACCCCCACGCGGCCGACGAGACGATCCGACCGGGCACGACCGCCGAGGCCCTCGCGGGCCTGCCGGCGGCCTTCCGCTCCCCCGCCGCCGAGGCGTGCTTCGGCGAGCTGGGCTGGGTGATCACCGCCGGCAGCTCCTCGCCGCTGACCGACGGGGCGAGCGCGGCACTGCTCATGGACGAGCGCCTCGCCGAGCGGCTCGGGCTCACGCCGCGGGCCCGCTTCCTCGCCCACGCCGTCGTCGGCTCGGATCCGCTCGAGATGCTAACGGGCGTGATGCCCGCGACCGAGCGGGCGCTCGAGAGGGCCGGGCTCGGCCTGGACGCGATCGACGCGTACGAGGTCAACGAGGCCTTCGCCCCGGTGCCGCTCGCCTGGCTCGCCGAGACCGGTGCGGACCCCGAGCGGCTGAACGCCTGGGGCGGGGCGATCGCGCTCGGGCATCCGCTGGGGTCCTCCGGCACGCGCCTGCTCGCCACCCTGCTCTCGCGGCTCGAGGCCGACGGTGGTCGCTACGGGCTCGAGACCCTCTGCGAGGGACAGGGCATGGCCAACGCCGTCGTCATCGAGAGGCTGTGAGGCAGATGGATGCGCAGGGAAGCGTCGCGCTCGTGACCGGTGGGGCCTCGGGGCTCGGGCGGGCGAGCGCCGAGAGGCTCGTCGAGGCCGGGGCACAGGTGGTGCTGCTGGACCTTCCGGGCTCCGCCGGGGAGGAGGCCGCCGCCGAGCTGGGTGACACCGCGCGCTTCGTGCCGGGGGACGTCACCGACGAGGAGCAGGTCGGCGCCGCCGTGGCGCTCGCCCGGTCCCTCGGACCGCTGCGGATCCTGGTCAGCTGCGCCGGGATCGTCAGCGCCCGCCGCCTCGTGGGGCGGTCCGGGCCGATGCCGATGGCGGAGTTCGAGCGGGTGCTGCGGGTGAATGTGCTCGGCACCGTGACCGTGATGCGCCTGGCCGCCCAGGCGATGGCCGAGGAGCCGCTGGACGGCGAGGAGCGCGGGGTCATCGTGAACACCGCCTCCGTCGCCGCCTTCGACGGCCAGATCGGGCAGACGGCCTATGCGGCATCGAAGGCCGCGATCGCGGGGCTCACCCTCCCGGCCGCGCGGGAGCTGGCCGACGCGCGGATCCGGGTGATGGCGATCGCGCCGGGCACCTTCGAGACCCCGATGATGGCCGGGCTCGGGCAGGAGGTGCGCGACTCGCTCGCCGCGCAGGTCCCCCACCCCCGCCGGCTCGGCAGGCCGGCCGAGTTCGCGGCGCTCGTGCACCACATCATTGAGAACCCGATGCTGAACGGCGAGGTCATCCGGCTGGACGGGGCGATCCGGATGGCGCCGCGATGAGCGGCGAGGAGTCGGGCGTCGAGGAGCTGGTCCTCACCGCGCAGCACGGGCACGTGCGGGTGATGACCCTGCACCGGCCGGAGGTGCTGAACGCGATCGACGACGCCCTCGCGACCGCGCTCGGCGACGCGGTGGCGGAGGCCGAGGAGGATCCCGGCACCCGGGTGCTCGTGCTCACCGGGGCCGGGCGCGCGTTCTGCGCCGGCATGGACCTGAAGGCCTTCGCCCGCGGGGAGGGCGCGCACTCCCGCACCCGACCGGAGCGGGGCTTCGCCGGAGTGGTCGCGCATGCGATCGCGAAGCCGGTCATCGCGGCGGTGAACGGTCCGGCCGCCGGGCTCGGGGCGGAGCTCGTGCTCGCCGCGGACCTCGCGATCCTCGACCCCGCGGCGCAGCTCGCACTGCCCGAGGTGCGGCGCGGGCTGCTCGCCGCGGCGGGCGGGGCGATGCGCCTCATCCAGCAGATGCCCGAGAAGATCGCGATGGCGCACCTGCTCACCGGGGAGCCGATCACGGCGGCCGACGCCGCGAGGTGGGGCCTGGTCACCGCCGTCAGCGCACCGGGCGCCGTGCTCGAGGAGGCGCTCGACCTCGCGCAGCGGATCGCGGCGAACGCACCGCTGGCGGTCGCCGAGACCGTGCGGCTCGCCCGCGCCTCGGCGCAGGCGGACACCTGGGACCAGGAGGCCTGGGCGAGGAGCCGTGCGGCGCAGGAGCGGGTGTTCGCCAGCCGTGATGCCGCCGAGGGTGCGGCGGCGTTCGCGCAGAAGCGGGAACCGGTGTGGCGCGGGGAGTAGCCGCGGGGACGCGCCCGCCGACGGCGCTGGATGACGCGCCGCGCCCGACGTATACTTGAAATCTCAATCATCTCGAGCAGGAGAGCGCAGCGCACATGAGCATCGATCCGCAGGCCGTCACCTTCGGTCTGGACACCTTCGGCGACGTCGCGGTGGACCTCGAGGGCGCGCCCGTGTCCTCCTCGCAGGTGATCCGAGACATCATCGCGCAGGGCGAGCTCGCCGATCAGGTGGGCATCGACCACTTCTCGATCGGGGAGCACCACCGCCCCGACTTCGCCGTCTCCGCCCCGGACATGGTGCTCGCAGGCCTCGCCGCGCGCACCGAGCGGATCACGCTGGGCACCGCGGTGATCGTGCTGAGCTCGGACGACCCGCTGCGCGTGGTCGAGCGCTTCTCCACCCTGGACGCCCTCTCGAACGGGCGGGCGGAGCTGACGGTGGGCCGCGGCTCGTTCACCGAGTCCTTCCCGCTGTTCGGCTTCGCGATGCAGGACTACGAGACCCTCTTCGAGGAGAAGCTCGACCTGCTCGTCAAGGCCCTCTCCCGTGAGCCGATCACCTGGTCCGGGACCACCCGCGCGCCGCTGAAGAACCAGGCGCTGTACCCGCCGCTGGAGCGGGAGCTGCCCACCTGGGTCGCCGTCGGCGGCAGCCCGAACTCGGTGGTGCGCACCGCCCGGCACGGCCTGCCCCTCATGCTCGCGATCATCGGCGGCCCCGCCGAGCGCTTCGCCCCCTACGCGGACCTCTTCCACGAGGCGAACCGCAAGCTCGGCAATGCCCCGCTGCCCGTCGGCGTCCACTCCCCCGGCCACATCGCCGCGGACGACGCGACCGCCCGCGAGCAGCTCGCCCCGCATTGGATCCACAACCGCAACGAGATCGGGCGCGAGCGCGGCTGGGGCCCCTCGGGCATCGCCGAGTTCGACGGCGAGTGGCACCACGGCTCGCTCTACGCCGGCTCCCCGGAGACCGTCGCCCAGAAGATCGCCGCCACGATCCGCACCCTGGGCCTGGACCGCTTCGACCTGAAGTACGCGAGCGGCCCCATGCCCCACGAGCAGCTCATGGAGTCGATCCGGCTGTACGGCACCGAGGTGATCCCGCGGGTGCGCGAGCTGCTGGCTGAGGCGCCGGAGGGCGAGGAGCCGGGCTCCGCCTTCGACGAGGCCTGAGCGGCGCGGACCCGGCCAATAGGTCCTGTGGTCAGCCCCGCCGTCAGAGCACGGGGTCCTCGAGCATCATCGAGCGCAGGCGCAGCTCCGCCTCCGCCCGGGTGATCCCGACGCGCAGCTCGTGCGCGAGCGGGCGGGCTCGGGCGTGGGCGTCGGGGCTGATCAGTGGCGGCAGCCCGCCGCCGGTGACCTGCACCCGCACGGGGATCCCCAGCGGCTCCTCCAGGCCGGGCAGGACGGTCGCGAGAGTGCCCGGGATCGTCTCGCGGTAGCGGGGATCGGCGAAGTTCGCGAGCGCCTCGCGGAACGCGTTGACGTCGATGTGCACCCACGGCGCGCACAGCAGCGCCGCCTCCTCTCCGCGGACGGGGAAGCGCAGGATGGCGGTGACGTAGGCGTCCGTGGACCGGCCGTTGTCGATCAGGCACAGGGTCTCCTCCAGGCGGGTCCTCAGGATCCGGTCCCAGGGATCCATCCGCAGGAACGCCTCCGGGGCGGGGAACTCGAGCAGCGGCCAGGGGCTCGCGGGCGTGCCGTCGTGCTCCTCGTGATGCTCCCCGCAGGTCTCGCAGTCGAAATCGATGCCGGTCATCGTGGTGCTCCTCCCCGTCGGCGGCGCTCTGCCACCCGTGGGCCCACCGTAGGGAGCACGATGCGCTCCCCGCCCGGGGAGGGCGCCGAGTGTGGACGGCGCCGCGTTGTGGAGGAACGGTCGCAGGGCGCGGGACTCGTACGATGGATCGGGACCGGAGACGTGGACGGGAAGGGGGCGCGGGATGCAGGAGGGCGGGATCCGCACCCTCGGCGCCGAGGAGGCGCGCGCGGCCCGGGCGGCCCACGAGGAGCGGGCCGATGCGCTGACCGCCGCGCATCGCGCGCGGAAGCAGCGCGGCGAGAAGCATCCCGTCGAGGACTTCCTGTTCACCTACTACCCCTTCTCCCCCGCTCGGCTGCGCCGCTGGCACCCGGGATGGCGGACCGCCTACGAGGCGTCGGCCGATGTCGGCCCGGACGGCGCCCCCGCGATCCCGGACGTCGACGAGGCGGGCCGGAGGTCCTGGTATCTCGACGAGCCTGGGAACGTGGACGGCGGCTCCGTGCTGCGGCGCGCGGACGTGCACCGCTATGTCACCGAGCGGGCCGATGCGCGGTCCTTCATGACGCGCCTGCTGCGCGCCTCGACGCTCACCCGGCGCCGGCCCGAGTTCGGCTGCTTCGGGCTGCACGAGTGGGCGATGGTGCACGGGCTGCGGCCTGGCCAGCAGCGCCACGAGGACCTGCCGCTGCGCCTCACCCAGGCCGAGACCGATCAGGTCGTGGAGCGGGAGAACCTCCTCTGCTCGCATCTGGACGCGTTCCGCTTCTTCACCCCGTCGGCCGCGCCGCTCAACAGCCTCACCCCCACCCGCGCGACCCAGGTCGACAACGACAACCCCGCGTGCCTGCATGTCGGGATGGATCTGTACAAGTGGGCCATGAAGCTCACGCCGCTCGTGCCCTCGGACCTGGTGCTGGACTGCTTCGAGCACGCGCGGGAGACGCGGGTGCTGGACATGGAGGCGAGCCCCTATGACGTCCGGCCGCTCGGCTACGGGGTGGTCGCGATCGAGACCCCGGCCGGGAAGGCCGAGTACGTGCGGCGCCAGCGCGCCCTCGCCCAGCGCGCCGACGCGCTCCGCGAGCGGCTGCTGGCCGAGCTCGAGGGGCTCCCCCAGGTCACTGCCCACGGCGCGGTGTGAGGCGGGCGGCGTGAGCGCGGATGAGTCGAGGGTGCTGTACGTCGCACGGCCGGCGCCCTGGGTGCGGGCCGTGACACTCGGGGTGGGAGTGCTCGTGGTGCTGATCCTCGGCGCGACCTCGCTCGCGGTGCTCGGCTCCGATCCCGGCTCCCCGCTCGCCCGGGCAGCGGCGCTGCTGCTCGTCCTCCCCTCCGCGCTCGCCGTCGCCGTCCTCATCGGCCTCGGTCAGCGGATGCGGTTCACCGTGACCACCGCCGGAGTCCTGATCCGCACCATGTTCCGCACCCGCCGCATCCCCTGGGAGCAGATCGCACGCATCGAGGTCGACACCGGATGGGTGCACCAGGGTCAGACCGTGGCCGTGCTCCATGACGGCCGTCGGATCCGTGCCCCGATCACTGAGGCCCGCTCCGCCATGCGCAGGGGCGAGAGCACCTGGGACCACGGCCCCGATCTCACCGCTCCCGCTCGTCCCACCCGGGCCGCGATCGACGCCCACCGCCGCTGGCTGCGCGGGGAGTTCGCAGGATCACGCTGAGCGGAGCGTCGGCCGGTCCTGGCAGACTGGACCCCATGCCGATCCTGACCCCGTTCCTGCCCGATGCCTCCTCCGAGACCGGTCAGGACGCGATCGTCGACGGATTCGTCGCAGCCCAGGAGTCCGTCGGCCGCACCCTCTACCCCCACCAGGAGGAGGCGCTGCTGGCGATCGCCGCCGGCGACCACGTCATCGCCGCGACCCCCACGGGCTCGGGGAAGACCACCATCGCGTACTCCGCGATCTTCGCCGCCATGGCCCGCGGGCAGCGCTCCTACTACACCGCCCCCATCAAGGCGCTGGTGAGCGAGAAGTTCTTCGACCTCGTCGCCCAGTTCGGCGCCGAGAACGTGGGCATGATGACCGGTGACTCGGCCGTGAACCACGACGCCCCGATCATCGTGTGCACCGCCGAGATCTTCGCCAACCACGCCCTGCGCGACGGGCCCGGCTCCGACGTCGGCCTCGCGGTGATGGACGAGTTCCACTTCTACGGCGACCCGCAGCGCGGCTGGGCCTGGCAGGTGCCGCTGATCGAGCTGCCCGACTGCCAGTTCGTCCTCATGAGCGCGACCCTCGGCGACGTCACCCCGTTCGTCGAGGACCTCGAGGAGCGCACGGACCGGGTCGTGAGCGTCATCGACGACGCCCCGCGCCCGGTGCCGCTGGACTTCCGCTGGTCGCTGGACCCGCTGCCGGACACGATCGCGACGATCCTCGAGGACCGCGACGCCCCGGTGTACATCGTCCACTTCACCCAGAAGGACGCGCTCGAGCAGGCCCAGGCGCTGCAGGGGCAGAAGATCCTCACCACTGAGGAGAAGGAGCGGATCCGCGAGCTCATCGGCGACTTCCGCTTCTCCAAGGGCTTCGGGCAGATCCTCTCCAGGCTCGTGCGCGAGGGCATCGGCGTGCACCACGCCGGGATGCTGCCCAAGTACCGGCGCCTGGTGGAGAAGCTCGCGCAGTCCGGGCTGCTGAAGATCATCTGCGGCACCGACACCCTGGGCGTCGGCATCAACGTGCCGATCCGCACCGTGCTGCTGACGGGACTGGCGAAGTTCGACGGCAAACGGATGCGCCTGCTGAACGCGCGCGAGTTCCACCAGATCGCCGGCCGCGCGGGTCGCGCCGGATTCGACACCGTCGGCCACGTCGTCGTGCAGGCCCCGACCTGGACCATCGAGTTCGAGAAGGAGCGGGCCAAGCAGCGGGCGCGCGAGGAGGCAGGCAAGGCCCCCAACAATGCCAAGAAGCGCAAGAAGGAGCCAAAGCCCCGCATCCCCGAGGGCGCGGTGTCCTGGTCCGAGGCGAACCTCACCAAGCTCGTCGAGAACCCGCCCGAGACCCTGCGCCCCCACCTGCGCATCACCGCCTCGATGGTGCTCGCCCTCATCGCCCGGCCCGGCGACGCGATCGCCTCGGGCCGGCACCTCATCATGACCAGCCACCAGACCCCCTCCCAGAAGTTGGCCC
Source organism: Brachybacterium aquaticum (assembly GCF_014204755.1). Taxonomy (NCBI): domain Bacteria; kingdom Bacillati; phylum Actinomycetota; class Actinomycetes; order Micrococcales; family Dermabacteraceae; genus Brachybacterium; species Brachybacterium aquaticum. Next base: position 1,113,240 of record NZ_JACHLZ010000001.1, on the reverse strand, counting down.
TGGTCCGCCAGGCGGTCGAGATCTTCCGCGGTCTGCGCGACGCCGAGATCGTCCAGGTGCTGCCCGAGCCCGACCACCTGGGCCGGCGCTTCGCCCTGGTCGAGGACCTGCAGCTGGACTTCACGATGAACCAGCCGCTCGCCCCCTTCGCGATCGCGATGATCGACTCGCTGGACGAGGAGTCCGAGACCCTCACCCTGGACACCGTCTCGATCATCGAGGCGATCCTCGAGGACCCGCGCCAGATCCTGCTGGCGCAGCAGAACGCCGCCAAGGGCGAGCTGCTCGCCGAGCTGAAGGCCGACGGCGTCGAGTACACCGAGCGGATGGCGCGGCTGGACGAGGTCACCTGGCCGAAGCCGCTCGAGGAGGACCTCGAGGCGGCGCTCGAGATCTACGCCCGCACCCGGCCCTGGGTGCGCGCCGAGGACCTCTCCCCCAAGTCCGTGGTCCGCGAGATCTACGAGACCGGACAGACCTTCAGCGAGTTCGTGCAGCGCTACGGCCTGCAGCGCTCCGAGGGCATCGTGCTGCGCTACCTCTCCGACGCCTACCAGGCGATGCGCCGCACCATCCCCCAGGACTTGCGCACCGAGGAGCTCGAGGACCTCGTGGAGTGGCTGGGCGTGCTGGTGCGCGGCATCGACTCCTCGCTGCTGGACGAGTGGGAGGCCCTCACCCACCCCGAGGACGCCGACCCCGACGGCGCCTCCGAGATCCGGCCGACGAGCCCGCGCGGCCTGTCGGCCCAGACCAAGGTGCTGCGCACGATGGTGCGCGCCGCGATGTGGCAGCGGGTGGAGCACTTCGCCTTCGAGCGCGAGGAGCGCCTCGCCGAGCTCGACGGCGCCTCCGGCTGGGACCGGGCGCGCTGGGCCGAGGCGATGGACGAGTACTACGACACCTACGACCACGTGGGCATCGACGGTCCCGCCCGCTCACCGCAGCTGCTGCAGATCACCGAGGAGTCGAGGATCTGGCGGATCCGGCAGGTGCTCGACGACCCCGACCGGAACCACGACTGGGCGATCGAGGCAGAGCTCGACCTCGAGGCGACCGACGAGGCCGGGGAGCCGGTCCTCGCCCTCACCCACGTGGGGGACATCGCCTCGCGGTGAGGCCCACCCGTTCGGCGCACAGCCCCTCCACCGCGGCGCAGGCCTCCTCGAGGCTCGCGCCGCGTGCGACCGCGGCACCGACGAGGAACGCGGAGATCGGCGCCATGGAGCGCTGCACCCCCTCGGCGACGGCCCCGGTCATGAGGTGGACGCGGTCCACGTCGAGGTCGACGCCGCCGACGTCGAGCTCCTCAGCGGTGCGTCGCATCCACGGCAGCAGGTCGCTCTCCCAGTCGGCCTGCTGGGTCACCGGCGGTCTCGAGGACATCAGAACTTCACCTTCTCCCATCCGCGCCGCTCGGCCTCCTTGCGGGGGTCCTTGCTGCGATAGACGATGTAGGGCCTGGTCAGATAGCCGACCGGGGCGGCGAACACGTGGACCAGTCGGGTGAACGGCCACACGGCGAACAGCAGCAGCGCCGAGAGGACATGCAGCTGGAAGAACAGCGGCGCCTCGGACATCAGCGCGGTGGAGGGCTGGAAGGTCCAGAACTGGCGGAACCAGATCGAGACGCCCTCGCGGTAGTCGTAGTCGCCGAAGGTGGTGTGCACGAGCGTGGCGAGGACGCCGAAGAGGATCGTCGACGACAGCAGCAGGTACATGATCTTGTCGCCCACCGTGGTCGCGCCGAACACGCGGGTGTTCGTGCGGCGGCGGTAGAGGAGGATCAGCAGACCGCCGACGCAGGCCACCGCGGCGGCCAGGCCGACGATCACCGCCATCAGGTGGTACATGTGATCAGAGATGCCCAGGAACCTGGTCCAGGACTTCGGGATCCCGAGCCCGACGACGTGCCCGAGGAAGATGCCGATGATCCCGAAGTGGAACATCGGCGAGCCGATCGACAGGAGCTTGGACTCGTAGATCTGGCTCGAGCGGGTCGTCCAGCCGAAGCGGTCGGTGCGGAAGCGCCAGATGTGCCCGAGCACGAACACCGCCAGCACCATGTACGGCAGCACCACCCACAGCAGCAGGTCGAGGGTCGAGGCGTCGTTCATCGGGGTCGTCCTCTCAGAAGGTCCAGGGGAACCGGTCCGGGGGCCGCAGCCCCACCGCCGCAGGAGTCCGGGAGGCCCGCGGCGGCGGTCTGGCCGAGCAGGTCCGAGGCGTCGCCCTCCAGGCCTCCGTAGCCGTCCAGGCCCACCGTCTCCTCCTCGGGTCCCTCCGCCGCGAGGCGCAGCACTGCCTCGCGGTCGTCGGCGTCCAGCGGCGGGAGGGTCGCGCACAGGGCCGCCAGCGCGCCGTGCCACGGGGAGTCGATCTCCTCGAGATGCAGGCGCAGCAGCTCGACACCGGGGCGGTTCTGGCGCAGGATCTTCGCGCCCCGCTCGGGGTCGTGCCCGGCGGCGAACTCGAGCACGACGGGCAGGTGGTCGGGCAGCTCCTGGTCGCCGATCTCCAGGCCCGCGGCGCGGAAGTCCTGCTTGATGCGCAGCAGCGCCATCCCGCGGCGGCGGGTGTCGCCGTGGCTGAAGTAGGTCAGGTGCAGGCAGCCCCGACGGCGGGTGTCGAAGGTGTCGACGTACTTCTCCTGCAGGGCGAACGGGTCCAGCGTCCGCACTGCGTCGAGGGACCGGGCGAGGGGCGTGCGCACAGGGTCCGGCAGGTCCTCGATCAGGGTGTCGAGGTCGCCGAGCCGGGCGCGCATCTCCTCGTCGGGGTAGCCGAGCAGCCAGGAGACGGCGAGCCACGTGATGCGTAGCTCCGGCAGGTCGAGTCCGGAGGCATGCAGGAGATCCTGCGGGGAGCGGGCGGGGTGCGAGCGCGGAGAGGTTGCCGGGGCGCTCGAGCTCGGCGCGTCCCGTCGGCCGAGGAGCCTGGCCAACGCGCCCATCAGGCGCTCCCGGCCGACGGGGCGGGGAAGAGACCGTCGGGCCGTCCTCTCCCGTCCCAGTTCAGCAGGTTGATGCGCACTCCGGCAGGGCGCTCAGGGCCGTTCTCCTGGCGCTTGGTGGAGTAGCCGGGCCCGGACATCCCCAGCGACTCCTCCGGCAGGGACATGCCCATGCCGGGGCCGCCAGGGCTGTTCAGCGGGCAGTCGGTCCCGATGCCCTCGAGGTCGTGGGCGGACTCGTGATGGCCGACGGGGATGACGTAGCGGTCCTCGTACTTCGCGATCGCGAGCAGCCGGTACATCTCCTCCATCGACTCGCCGTCCATGCCGACGGCGTTGGCGATCCCCTCGCGCGGTGCCTTGCCGAGATTGATGTCGCGCATGTACGAGCGCATCGCGGCCATGCGGTACAGGACCCGCTCGACAGTGGGCACGTCACCGGCGGAGAAGAGGTTCGCGAGGTACTCCACGGGGATCCGGAGCGCGTCGATCGCGGCGAAGAGGTTCTCCGCGTCCTCGGCGTCGTAGCCGGTGTCGCGGACCACGTCGACCACCGGGGAGAGCGGCGGGATGTACCAGACCATCGGCATGGTGCGGTACTCCGGGTGCAGCGGGAGCGCGACCTCGTACTCCTTGATCAGCCGGTAGGTCGGGGACCTCTGCGCAGCCAGCAGCCAGCCGTGCGGGATTCCGGCCTGCCGCGCGCCCTCGATCACCTCGGGGTCGTGGGGGTCCAGGATCAGGTCGCGCTGGGCCTCGTAGAGGCCCTTCTCGTCCGGGGTGGAGGCGGCGGCGGTGACCCGGTCGGCGTCGTAGAGGACCAGGCCGATGTAGCGCAGGCGCCCCACGCAGGTCTCGGCGCAGACGGTCGGCTCGCCCTGCTCGATGCGGGGATAGCAGAAGGTGCACTTCTCGGCCTTGCCGGTGCTGTGGTTGAAGTAGATCTTCTTGTAGGGACAGCCGGTGATGCACATGCGCCAGCCGCGGCAGCCGTCCTGGTCCACCAGGACGATCCCGTCCTCCTCGCGCTTGTAGATCGCGCCCGAGGGGCACGAGGCGACGCACGTGGGGTTCAGGCAGTGCTCGCAGATGCGGGGCAGGTAGAACATGAAGGTCTGGTCGAACTCGAACTGCACCTTCTCCTCGATGCCCTTCAGCATCGGATCCTTGTCCTTGTGCAGGTAGGTGCCCCCGAGGTCGTCGTCCCAGTTGCCCGACCACTGGATCTGCGTGCGCTCCCCGGTGATCAGAGACTTCGGCGGGGCGGTGGGGATGTTCGGCGAGTTCGCGGGGGCGCTGAGCAGCTGGTCGTACTCGTAGGTCCAGGGCTCGTAGTAGTCCTCGATGCCGGGCAGGCGCGGATTGGAGAACAGCTGCAGCAGCTTGGTCAGGCGCCCGCCCGCGCGGGGCTTCAGCCGGCCGCTCCCGGTGAGCTCCCAGCCGCCCTTCCACCTCTCCTGGTCCTCGTACCCGCGCGGGTACCCCTGGCCGGGCCGCGTCTCGACGTTGTTGAACCAGATGTACTCCGTGCCGGTGCGGTTGGTCCACGCCTGCTTGCAGGTCACCGAGCAGGTGTGGCAGCCGATGCACTTGTCGAGGTTCATCACCATCGACATCTGGGCCATCACTCGCATGTCGCGCTCCTCGTCTCCGGGCCGTGGTTCAGTACTCGACCGGGGCGGTGCGCCTGCGGATCATGGTGACCTCGTCGCGCTGGTTCCCGGTCGGGCCGTAGTAGTTGAAGGCGTAGGACAGCTGCCCGTAGCCGCCGATGAGGTGGGAGGGCTTGAGCATGATGCGCGTCAGCGAGTTGTGGATGCCGCCGCGCATCCCGTCCCTCTCGGTCAGGGGCACGTTGACCGTGCGGTCCTGGGCGTGGTGCATGAACGCGGTGCCGCGGGGCATGCGGTGGGAGACCACCGCCCGGGCAGCCACGACGCCGTTGCGGTTCACGGCCTCGATCCAGTCGTTGTCCGTGATGCCCACGGCCTCCGCATCCTCCACGCTCATCCAGATCGTCTGGCCGCCGCGGGAGAGGTTCATCATGAAGAAGTTCTCCATGTACATCGAATGGATCGCCCACTTGTTGTGCGGGGTCAGGTAGCGCACGGAGATCGCGGTGCCGCCGGCGTCCTTCTCCCCCAGCGGCGTCTCGCCGAACAGTGCGGTCATGTCCAGCGGGGGGCGGAACACCGGCAGCGCCTCCCCCATCTCCAGCAGCCAGTCGTGGTCGAGGTAGAAGTGCTGGCGGCCGGTGAGGGTGTGCCAGGGCTTCTTCCGCTCGACGTTGATCGTGAAGGGGCTGTAGCGGCGACCACCGGTTTCGGAGCCCGACCACTCCGGGCTCGTGATCACCGGGACCGGGGCCGCCTTGGTGTCGGCGAAGTGGATGCGCTTGCCCTCGTTCTCGGCGGCGAGGTCGTGCAGGTGCACGCCCGTGCGCTTCTCGAGGGTCCTGAACCCCTCGGTGGCCATGTGCCCGTTGGTCGTGCCGGACAGACCCAGGATGAACTCGCAGGCCTGCAGGTCGGTCTCGAGCTTCGGGCGCCCGGCCGCGGGGCCGTGGCGGTGGATACCGTTGAGCCTCCCGAGCTCCTCGACGTACTGCGTGACGTCGTACGTGATCCCCTTGGTGGTCATGCCGAGCTTCTCGAGCAGCGGGCCGATCGAGGTGAACTTGGCGTGGATCTGCGTGTAGTCCCGCTCGACCTGCACCAGGGTGGGCATGGTCAGCCCCGGCACCGGCTCGCACTCCCCCTTCTTCCAATCGCGCACCCGGCCGTGCGGCGTGGCGAGCTCGCCGGGCGTGTCGTGCTGGAGCGGGAAGGCGACCACGTCCTGGCGGGTACCCAGATGGGTCTCGGCCAGCTCGCTGAAGCGCTTCGCGATCGACGCCCAGGTCTCCCAGTCGGTGTGGACCGTCCCCGGTTTGGTGGATAGTTGGGGTAAGTCGTGATTCCTTTCTGAACTGAAAGGAAGTCGTGATGGGTTCGACGAGGAGATCGTTCACGGAGGAGTACAAGGCGTCCGCGGTAGGCTTGGTCCTGGATGATGGCCACAGCATCGCCGAGACCGCCAGGAATATCGGCGTGCACGAGATGACGTTGGGTAAATGGGTGAAGAAGGCGCGTGACTCGAGCGGGAAACGTCCCGAGAAGCCACTGTCAGAGAGCGAACGCGAGGAACTGATCCGGCTTCGGGAGGAAGTCAAACACGCCCGCATGGAGGCGGAGTTCGCAAAAAAAGTAGCGTCCTGGTTCGCGAAAGACCAGCGGTGAAGTACGCCGCGATCGCGGACTGGGCTGACCGTGACGAGTATCCGGTGGATTTCATGTGCAAGCAGTTGGCCGTGTCGCCCTCCGGGTTCTATGCCTGGCGTGGCCGGGGGCCCAGCCCACGCGATCAGGACAACGATCGCCTGTTGGCGATCATCACCGAGGCCTACCGGCGGCTGCGCGGCAACCCTGGTGTTCGACGGATCCATGCCGAGCTGTGCGCCCTGGGCGAACGGGTCGGCAAGAATCGCGTCGCTCGCCTCATGCAGGCCGCCGGGCTGCGCGGACGCCACCCCCGTGCCTGGAAGCGCACGACCACCAGCGGCCCGGACCCGGCGCCGGCCCCAGACCTGATCGGGCGCGACTTCACAGCCGAGCGGCCGAACCAGAAGTGGTGTTCCGATATCACCTACATCAAGACCTGGAACGGCTGGGCGTATCTGGCCATAGTCATCGACCTGCACTCCCGAGCCGTTGTGGGCTGGGCACTGGCCGACCACATGCGCACCGACCTTGTCATCGAGGCACTGACGCTGGCTATCGCGCGCCGCCGGCCACCGGCCGGAATCATCTTTCACAGCGACCGCGGGTCTCAATTCACATCGGCCGAATTCGCCACGTACTGTAAGGACCACCACATCCGGCGTTCCGTGGGTCGCACCGGGGATTGTTTCGACAACGCCGTCGCCGAGTCCTTCTTCGCGACCTACAAAAAGGAACTCATCCACACCCGCCCCTGGGTAAACCTGTCCACATTGCGGAAAGAGACCTTCACCTGGATCGAACACTACTACAATAGACAGCGCCGCCATTCACACCTGGGATACCTCACCCCAGCCGAATGGGACAAAGGACATCGCACACTCACAGGAATCGCAGCCTAAACCACACTCCGAAAAATCGGGGACACTCCAGTGCGCGACTCCCAGGGGTTGGAGATGGCGGGGTTGAAGGAGTGGATGAAGGGATGCATGTCCGTGGTCGAGAGGTCGTGCTTCTCGTACCAGGTGGCGGCCGGGAGGACCACGTCCGAGTGCAGGGTGTGGCTGGTCATGCGGAAGTCCAGCGTGAGCATCAGATCGATCTTCCCAATGGGCGCCTCGTCCCGCCAGCGCACGTCCCGCGGGCGAAGGTGCTCCGGGGTCTCCTCCTCGGTGGCGGCGGAGTCCACGCCGAGCAGGTGGCGGAAGAAGTACTGGTCGCCCTTGGCGGAGGAGCCCAGCGTGTTCGCCCGCCAGATCGACCAGATCTTCGGCTGGTTCTGCGGGGCGTCCGGATCCTCCGCGGCGAAGCTGATCGTGCCCTGCTTGAGCTGCTCGACCAGATACGGGATCGTCTCCTGCCCCGCCTCGGCGGCGCGGTCGGCGACCTCGAGGGGGCTGATGTCGAACTGGGGGAAGAAGGGCTGCCAGCCCAGGCGCTGGGACAGGGCGACCGCGTCGGCCGTGGTGGTGCCCGCGAAGCGGCCCGCACCGGTGGTCGCGGCGAGGGTGTCCGCGCCGAAGCGGTCGTAGCGCCACTGATCGGTGTGCATGTACCAGTAGGTGGTCTGGGTCATCTGCCGTGGCGGGCGGGACCAGTCCAGGGCGTTGGCGAGGTGGAGCCAGCCGGTGATCGGGCGGACCTTCTCCTGACCGACGTAGTGTGCCCAGCCGCCGCCGTTCACTCCCTGCGTGCCGCAGAGGTTCGTGAGGGTCAGGAAGGAGCGATAGATGGTGTCCGAGTGGAACCAGTGGTTCGTGCCGGCGCCCATGATGATCATCGAGCGGCCGCCCGAGTCGATCGCGTTCTGCGCGAACTCGCGGGCGATGCGGGCGGCGGCGACGCCGGGCACGCCCGTGATCGCCTCCTGCCACGCGGGGGTGTACAGCGCGTCGGCGTCGTCGAGGCCTCGCGCCCACGCACCGGGCAGGCCCTCGCGCCCGACGCCGTACTCGGCCAGCAGCAGGTCGAACACGGTGGTGACGATCCGGCCGTCGAGGCGGCGCACCGGGACGCCGCGCACCACGTCGCCGCGGCCTCCCTGCCCGGCGGTGTCGAAACGAGGCAGCAGCACCTCGGCCACGTCCTCGTGATGGCCCAACAGCGTCAGCGCCGGGTCGAGGTCGCCGAGCTCGAGGTTCCAGCGACCCTCCCCGTCGGCCGAGTAGCGGTGGCCGAGGGTGCCGTCCGGGACCACGACCCCGCCGGTCGCGCGGTCGAACACCATGGGCTTGAAGTCGGCGTGCTCGGTGGCGGCCTCCGCGGTGCGGTGCTCCCCCGCCTCGCTCGCGACGAGGAACTTGCCGGGCACGAGCGAGCCGTCCTCCCGCTGCTCGAGCTGCACGAGGAAGGGAAGGTCGGTGTACTGGCGCGCGTAGGCCTCGAAGTACGGCACCTGCTGCTCGACGTAGAACTCGCGCAGGATGGTGTGGCCCATCGACATGGCCAGCGCCGCGTCGGTGCCGGGGTGCGGGGCGAGCCACTCGTCGGCGAACTTCACCGACTCGGCGTAGTCGGGGGCGACGGAGATGACCTTCTGGCCGCGGTAGCGGGCCTCCGCCATCCAGTGCGCGTCCGGGGTGCGGGTCAGCGGCACGTTCGAGCCCCACATGATCAGGTAGGCCGCATCCCACCAGTCCCCGGACTCGGGCACGTCCGTCTGGTCCCCGAAGACCTGCGGGGAGGCGGGCGGGAGGTCCGCATACCAGTCGTAGAAGGACAGCATGGAGCCGCCGATCAGCTGGTGGAAGCGCGCGCCGGAGGAGAAGGAGACCTGGCTCATCGCAGGGATCGGGGAGAAGCCCGTGGCCCGGTCGGGGCCGTACTCCTTGACGGTGTGCACGTACGCGGCGGCGACCATCTCGACGGCCTCGTCCCAGGAGGCGCGCACCAGGCCGCCCTTGCCGCGGGCGCGCTTGTAGCGCATGGCCTTCTCGGGGTCGGAGACGATCGCTGCCCAGGCCGCCACGGGGTCGTGGTCCGGGGTCCTCGCCTTCTCCTCGCGGAACATGCGCAGAAGCTCGGAGCGCACATAGGGGTATCGCACGCGCGTGGGCGAGTATGTGTACCAGGAGAAGGAGGCGCCCCGGGGGCAGCCGCGCGGCTCGTACTCGGGCTTGTCGGGGCCGGTGGAGGGATAGTCGGTCTCCTGGGACTCCCAGGTGATCACGCCGTCCTTGACGTACACCTTCCAGGAGCAGGAGCCGGTGCAGTTCACGCCGTGCGTGGAGCGGACCACCTTGTCGTGGCTCCAGCGCTCGCGGTAGAAGGAGTCGCCGCTGCGCCCGCCCACGCGGTGGGTCTCGCGGTTGTCCTCGGTGATCCGCTCGGAGCGGCTGAACATCTTCCGCGCCCCGATGAGCGCGTCGAACAGGGGATTGTCCATGCCCGGGGCGGTGCCCCGCTGCGGTTCACCTGCCGACGGAGCGGTGCGGTCCTGGATGCTCATCGGGTCTCCTCCATGGACGAGGTACGGGCGCCGCGTGCGACGAAGAGGGTCACGACGACCGCGCCGAGGGTGGCGGCCAGCAGCAGGCCGATGCCGATCGAATAGCTGCCGGACGCGGCGTACACGGCGGCCATCACCAGTGGCGGGACGAAGCCTCCGAGGCCGCCTGCGGCGCCGACGAAGCCGGTGACCGAACCGACCACGGACGGGTCGGAGGTCTGGGAGACCAGGGCGAACACCGCGCCGGAGCCGAGGCCGAGGCCGGCGGCCATGAGGATGTAGGCGAGGGTGCCCACCGGCATCAGCTCGGGCTGGAAGGTGAGGATCAGTGCCGCGACCGCGACGGCGGTGTAGGAGATCAGCAGGGTCCGGGCGGCACCGAGGCGGTCCGAGAGGGTGCCGCCGAGGGGGCGCATGATCACGGCGACGATCACGAAGCCGGCCATCCGGAAGGAGGCGTCGGCCGCCTCGAGCCCGTACCAGGTCTGCAGCATCGTGGGCAGGAAGACGGAGAAGGCGACGTAGCCGCCGAAGGAGAGGGCGTAGAGGTAGCAGGCCTGCCAGGTCACGGTGAGCTTCATGACCGCGAGCGACTGGGCGACGATGCTGCGCCGGGACGGGGACCAGCCGGGGGCGTTCTTCATGAACAGCCAGGCGATCGCCGCGTAGGTCACGAGCGCGACGGAGGTGAGGACGAAGGGCGCCCGGTCCCCCACCGAGTTCACGAGCGGCACCGTGGTGAAGGCGCTGATCGCCGTGCCGCCCATGCCGACGCCGTAGATGCCGGTGGCCATGCCGCGCTTGGAAGGCGGGAACCAGGCGTTCACGAAGGGCATGCCGATCGCGAAGGTGGTCCCGGCGATGCCGAGGAAGAAACCGCCGATCAGAAGCGTGGGATAGGTGTACTGGCCCGCGAATCCCAGGAAGAGCACCGGGATCACGGTCAGCAGCGAGACGATGGGGAACATCAGGTGACCGCCGAAGCGGTCAGAGAGCGCGCCCACCACGATGCGCCCGAGCGAACCGACGAGGACGGGGATCGCGACGATCAGCGAGGCGTCGGCCACGATGCCGCGCTCGACGTACACCGGACCGAGCGGGCTGAGCAGCGCCCACGCCCAGAAGTTGACTCCGAAACCGAGGGTGACCAGGAACAGCGCCCGCCAGGCGCCGGGCTGGACGGTCTCGGCGGCGGGGGTGGCAGACGCGGCGGATGCGGACGGGGTCATCATCGACTCTCCTCGCTCAGGAGCGGACGCGAGGGTCGAGCACTGCCCGATGATGCACCGCGGAGGTGGGGTGGCACCTCATCAGGGTCCTCGGCCCGTGAGGCCACCCTAGGGGACTTCGGTCCCCGCGGACGCGCTATCGGGGAAACGGGTCTGAAAATTCGACGGAAATCCGGAGGAAGAGTGCCGGACGTCGCCTGCGGGACGCACTGTGCACATAGGTGCGCAGAGAAGTGCACGAAAAAGCGCCGACGGTGCTCCGGCCGTCCTGGCCCGGCTCCCGTCGGCGCTCCCCCGCGCAGCGGGGCGAGGCGTCGTCCTCCGTCAGTCGTCCGCGTCGAGCTCCAGGTCGACCATGAGCTCCTGTGCGATGGTCTCGAGCGCGTCGCGCACGTCGGCCTCGTCGCGGTCGCCGGGCAGGCGCAGCTCCGCCTCGGCCTCGAAGAGCATGCCGCCGCCCTCGGGGGCCTCACGGGTCCAGGAGCGCAGGCCGTCGATGGTCGCGCCCTGGGAGCGCAGGGCGGTGGTGACCTCGCGGACCATGCCGGTGCGGTCCTGACCGAGCAGGTGCAGGCGCAGGGCGCGGGAGGGGGCGCCGTCCGCCGCGGCGGCGGGCTCGGCGGCGGAGGCCTCGACCTGCAGGCCCACCTCGTCCTCGAGGGCGGCCAGGGCGACGAGGAAGTCCTCGACGCCGTCGTCCGGCAGGTCGACCTGCACGATGCCGGCGAACTTGCCGGCGAGCAGGGCGAGCTGAGAGTCCACCCAGTTGCCGCCGTGTTCGTCCACGGCGGAGGCGAGGGCGGCGACCAGGCCGGGACGGTCATTGCCGATGGCGGTCAGAACGTAGGTCGTCATGGGCACAGACTAGCTTCCCGGGCCCGGTCAGACGCCCGACTTGTACAGCCCGTAGGTGTACGCGTCGTAGATCGCCTCCCAGGAGGCCTCGATGACGTTCGGGCCGACGCCGACGGTCTGGAACTCGAGACCTCGCCCGGAGGTGCGCACGAGCACGCGGACCGTCGCGTCGGTGCCGTGGTGCGCGTCCAGGATGCGCACCTTGAAGTCGCGCAGCTCGAACTCGTCGACCTCGGGGTGGCGCTCGCGCAGCGCCTCGCGCAGGGCGAGGTCCAGGGCGTTGACGGGGCCGTTGCCCTCGGCGATCGCGACCTTCCGCTCGTGCTCGCCCTCGGCGTCGCTGCGCAGCTTCACGGTCGCCTCGGTCTCCAGCGTGCCGTCGCGGCCGAGCTGCGAGGTGGCGCGCCACGACTCGACGGTCGAGTAGCTGGGGACCTGGCCGAGCTCGTCCAGCAGCAGCAGCTCGAAGGAGGCGTCGGCCGCCTCGTAGGAGTAGCCCTCCGCCTCACGCTGCTTGACCGTCGCGGCGAGGCGCGAGAGCAGCTCGGGCTCGCCCGCGAGGTCGAAGCCGAGCTCGCGGCCCTTGAGCTCGATGGAGGCGCGGCCGGCCATGTCGGAGATGATCATGCGCATGTCGTTGCCGACCTCGCGCGGATCGGTGTGCTGGTACAGGTCCGGATCCACACGGATCGCGCTCGCGTGCAGCCCGGCCTTGTGGGCGAAGGCGCTCGCGCCGACGTAGGGGGCGCGGGTGGTGACCGGCATGTTCACGATCTCGCCGATCGCGTGGGAGATGCGGGTGGTCTCTGCGAGCGTCTCGGCGGGCACGAGGTCCATGCCCATCTTCAGCTGGAGATCCCCCATGAGGGTCACGAGGTCGGCGTTGCCGGTGCGCTCCCCGTAGCCGTTCACGCAGCCCTGGACGTGGGTGATCCCGGCGCGGACGGCGGAGATCGCGTTGGCGACCGCGCAGCCGGTGTCGTTGTGGGTGTGGGCGCCGAGCCGGGCGTCCCCTGCCCCGGCGGTCTCGAGCCGAGCGGAGAGGTTCTCGATGATCTCGGTGACCTGGTGCGGGAGCATCCCGCCGTTGGTGTCGCAGAGCACCAGCACGGCGGCGCCGGCTTCGTGGGCGGCGACGAGCACGGAGGTGGTGTAGTCCGGATCGTGCAGGAAGCCGTCGAAGAAGTGCTCGGCGTCGAGGATCACCTCGCGGCCAAGGCCCACGAGATAGGAGACCGTGTCGGTCACCATGGCGAGGTTCTCCTCGGCCGTGGTGCGCAGCGCCCCGGTGACGTGGCGCAGATCGGACTTGGCGACCAGGGTGATGGTCGGCGTCCCGGCCTCCACGAGCGCGGCGACCTGAGGATCCTCCTCGACGGCGGCTCCGGCCTTGCGGGTCGCGCCGAAGGCGGCCAGGCGCGCGTGCGTCAGCTGCAGCTCGGTGCGGGCGCGCTGGAAGAACTCGGTGTCCCGCGGGACGGCGCCGGGCCACCCGCCCTCGATGTAGGTCACGCCCAGCTCGTCGAGGTGACGGGCGACGGCGAGCTTGTCGGTGACCGACAGGGTCAGCCCCTCCTGCTGGGAGCCGTCGCGCAGGGTCGTGTCGTAGAGGTGGAACCCGGGGATCTCCGCAGTGGGCGTGGTCGGTCCGGTCGCGTCGGTCATCGTCGTCCTTCCCTCACACCAGTCGGGTCAGCCAGCCGTGGCGGTCCGGGATCCGGCCGTACTGGATGTCGGTGAGCTCTTTGCGCAGGGCCAGGGTGGACTCCCCGGAGCCGCCGTCGCCGACGGTCACGGAGCCGTGCTTGGAGCGGAACTCGCCGATGGGGTTGATGACCGCGGCGGTGCCGCAGGCGAACATCTCGGTGATCTCCCCGGCCTTCAGCTGCTCCTCGATCTCGCTCATCACGAGCTTCTGCTCGTTGACCTCGAGCCCGCGGTCCTGGGCCAGCTGCAGGATCGACAGGCGGGTGACACCCTCGAGGATCGAGCCGCTCAGGGACGGGGTGAGCAGGCGGCCGTCACGGGTGATGGCCACGACGTTCATGCCGGAGAGCTCGTCGATGCTGGTGTGGGTCTCGGAGTCCAGGAACAGGACCTCGTCGGCCCCGTTCTCTGCGGCCTCGCGCTTGCCCAGCAGGGAGCTGGCGTAGTTGCCGCCGCACTTGGCCGCGCCGGTGCCGCCCTGGCCCGCCCGGGCGTACTCGTCGGTGATCCACACGACCAGCGGCTGCACACCGCGGGGGAAGTACGGACCGGCCGGGGAGGCGATGACGTAGTAGTCCACGACATGGCTCGCGCGCACCCCGAGGAACTCCTCGGAGGCGAACATGAACGGGCGCAGGTACAGCGACTCCTCGCTGGTGGCCTCGGGCACCCAGGGCTCGTCGGCCGCGACGACGGCCTTCAGCGAGGTCAGGAAGTCCTCCTCCGGCAGCTCCGGCAGGGCCAGGCGCCGGGCCGAGCGCTGCATGCGCGCGGCATTCGCCTCGGGACGGAAGGTCCACACGGAGCCGTCGGCGTGGCGGAAGGCCTTCAGGCCCTCGAAGATCTCCTGGCCGTAGTGGAGCACCGCCGCGGCTGGCGAGAGCTGCAGCGGGCCGTAGGGGACGACCTCGTCGGATCCCCAGCCCTCACCCTCGGTCCAGCGCGCACGAGCCATGAAGTCCGTGTAGTGCTGGCCGAAGCCGGGGGCGGAGAGGATGCGGGCGCGCTCGTCGTCGCCCACGCGACGGGTCGTGCTGGTCTGGGGGAAGGCGAGTGCGCTCACAGGGATCTCCTCGATAGAAGGTGGCGGGGTCAGTCTGTCAGGTGCGTGCTCAGCGCACGGAGCCGGGGGCCGTGCCGGCGATCGCGGCCACCAGGTCGTCCCCGGTGCGGACCGTGCCGCGGGAGGCGAGCGAGGGATCGGCGGCGCGGGCCGCGAGGTCGTTCTCGACCGCGGCGCGCACGGCCGCGGCCGGCTCGACGTGGCCGAGGTGGTCCAGCAGCAGCGCGACCGAGAGCACGGTCGCGGTCGGATCGGCCTTGTCCTGCCCGGCGATGTCGGGGGCCGAGCCGTGCACGGGCTCGAACATCGAGGGGAACGCGCCGGTGGGGTTCACGTTGCCGCTCGCGGCCAGGCCGATGCCGCCGCCGATGGCGCCGGCGAGGTCGGTGACGATGTCGCCGAAGAGGTTGTCGGTGACGATGACGTCGAAGCGGGACGGGTCCTGGACGAGGTAGATCATCATCGCGTCGACGTGGGCGTAGTCCACCGCGACCGAGGGGTACTGCTCCCCCACCTTCTCCACGATGCGGCGCCACAGGTGACCGGCGTGGACGAGCACGTTGTGCTTGTGGACCAGGGTCAGCTTCCCGCGGCGGGCCGCGGCCTGCTCGAAGGCGTAGCGGACCACGCGCTCGACGCCGACGGCGGTGTTCAGGGACACCTCCGTGGCGACCTCCAGGTCGGTGCCGGTGCGCATCGAGCCGCCGTTGCCGACGTACGGGCCCTCGGTGCCCTCGCGGACCACGAGGAAGTCGACCTCGCCCGGATCCGCGAGCGGCGTGGCGACGCCCGGGAAGAGTCGGGTGGGGCGCAGGTTCACGTAGTGGTCGAAGCCGAAGCGCAGCTTCAGCAGCAGGCCGCGCTCGAGCACGCCCGAGGGCACGCCGGGATCGCCCACGGCGCCGAGCAGGATCGCGTCGTGCTCGGCCAGGGCCGCCATGTCCTCGTCGGTGAGGGTCTCGCCGGTGCGGTGCCAGCGCCCCGCGCCGAGATCGAAGTCGGTGGTCTCGACGGTCACGCCGGCGGGCTCGAGGGCGGCCCGCAGGGCGCGCAGGCCCTGGGGGACGACCTCCTTTCCGATGCCGTCGCCCTCGATGACGGCCAGGCGCAGGGTGCTGGGAGCAGGAGCGGTGGTGCTCATGGGTGGTTCCTTCGGGATGGGGGTCAGTAGACGAGGTCGACGGTGTGGATCGAGTGCGCGTCGATGCGCTCACCGATGCTCACCGCCAGCTCGCGGTCCACGGAGCTGTCGAGGTTCAGCACGACCAGGGCCTCGGAGCCCGGGGCGCTGCCCGCGCGGGAGACCTGCATGCCCGCGATGTTCACGCCGGCCTCGCCGAGCCGGGCACCGTACAGGCCGATCAGGCCCGGACCGTCGGCGTAGCGGATCAGCAGCAGGTGGTCGCTGAGCGGGACGTCCAGCGGGTGCTTGCCGATCTGGACGAGCTTGTGGGACTGCTCGACGCCGCTGAGGGTGCCCTCGACGGAGACGACGTGTCCGCTGCGCAGGGTGCCGCGGATGGCGATCACGTTGCGGAAGCGGTCGGAGGTCTCGTCGGTCAGGAGCTGCACGCGGATGCCGCGCTCCTCGGCGAGGACCGGGGCGTTGACGTAGCTGACCTGCTCGGTGACCACGGAGCGGAAGATGCCGCGCAGGGCGGAGAGCTTCAGGGCGGTGACGTCGCGGGTCGCGATCTCGCCGCGCACCTCGATCTCCAGCAGCTCCGGGGACTCGGAGGCGAGCGCCGTGAACAGCTGGCCGAGGCGGTCGGCGAGGGCCACGCCCGGGCGGACCAGGTCGTCGATCGCACCGCCCGCGACGTTGACCGCGTCGGGCACGAGCTCGCCGGCGAGGGCGAGCCGCACGGACTTGGCGACGGCGACACCGGCCTTCTCCTGCGCCTCGGCGGTGGAGGCGCCGAGGTGCGGGGTGAGGGTGACATTGTCGAGCTCGAGCAGCTTCGAGGCGGTCTCGCTGCTGGCCGGCGGCTCGGAGGTGTAGACGTCCAGCGCCGCCGCGGCGATCTGCCCGGTGGTCAGCGCGGTGTACAGCGCCTCCTCGTCGATGAGGCCGCCGCGGGCGGCGTTGACGACGTGGAGGGTGGGCTTGGCGAGCGCGAACTGCTCGGCGCCGATGAGGCCGGTGGTCTCGGGGGTCTTCGGCATGTGGACGGTGACGATGTCCGACTCGCGCATGAGCTCGTCGAGCTCGACCACGCGGGCGCCCAGCTCGGCGGCGCGGGTGTGGTTGACGTAGGGGTCGTAGGCGAGCAGCTCGACGCCGAAGCCGGCGAGGCGCTCGGCGACCAGCTGGCCGATGCGGCCGAAGCCGACCACGCCCACGGTCTTGCCCAGCAGCTCGACGCCGGTGAGCTGCTTGCGCTCCCACTTCCCGGCCTTCACCGAGGCGTCGGCGCGGGCGAGGTTGCGCAGCGAGGCGAGGATCAGAGCGACCGCGAGCTCCGCGGCGGAGGTGATGTTCGAGGTGGGGGCGTTGATCACCATGACACCCGCGGTGGTCGCGGCCGGCAAGTCCACGTTGTCCAGGCCCACGCCCGCACGGGCGACGACCTTCAGCTGCTTGGCGGCGGCGTAGACCTCCGCGTCGACCTGGGTGGCGGAGCGGACCAGCAGGGCATCGGCCTCGGCCACTGCGGCGAGCAGCGCGGGGCGGTCGGTGCCGTCCACGCTGCGCACCTCGACGTCGGGTCCGAGGACCTCGACGGTGGCGGGCGACAGCTCCTCAGCGATGAGCACGACAGGACGCGTCACGGAATCTCCTCCGGTGCGGATGGTGGTCGTCGCTCACGCCCTCGGGGGCGACGGGGTCAGGGACAGAGTAGCCCGGTGTCCGCCATGCGGGAACGAGGGTCACGATCCGAGACTGCAGATGTGGAGCGGCGGCGGGGGCCCCGGCCGATGAGCCGGGTGCCCCCGCCGCCGCTCGAGGTGTGCGAGGCGCGGTGCGCGGGATCAGCGCGCGGCGCTGCCCTCGACGTAGTCGGCGTCGACCGACTGGGCGCTCCACGCGAACATCTTGCGCAGGTCCTTGCCGACCTTCTCGATCGGGTGCTCGGCCTCCTTGGCGCGCAGCTCCTGGAACTCCTTCGCGCCGTTGTCCTGGTCCTCGATGAACCGCTTGGCGAAGGCGCCGGTCTGGATGTCGGAGAGGATCTCCTTCATGTCGGCCTTGGTCTGGTCGGTAACCACGCGCGGGCCGGAGACGTAGTCGCCGTACTCCGCGGTGTCGGAGATCGACCAGCGCTGCTTGGCGATGCCGCCCTCGTTCATGAGGTCGACGATGAGCTTGAGCTCGTGGAGAACCTCGAAGTAGACGATCTCGGGCTGGTAGCCGGCCTCGGTGAGGGTCTCGAAGCCCGCCTGGACGAGGTGGCTCATGCCGCCGCACAGCACGGCCTGCTCGCCGAAGAGGTCGGTCTCGGTCTCCTCGGTGAAGGTGGTCTTGATGACGCCCGCGCGGGTGCCGCCGATGCCCTTGGCGTAGGAGAGGGCGAGGGCCCAGGCGGAGCCGGTCGCGTCCTGCTCGACGGCGACGATGTCCGGGATGCCACGGCCGGCGACGAACTCGCGGCGCACGGTGTGGCCGGGGGCCTTCGGGGCAATCAGCAGCACGTCGACGCCGGCGGGGAGCTCGATGTAGCCGAAGCGGATGTTGAAGCCGTGCGCGAAGGCGAGCGCCTTGCCCTCGGTGAGGTTCGGCTGGATCGACTCGGCGTAGACCTTCCGCTGATCCTGGTCGGGGGTGAGGATCATGATGAGGTCGGCCCACTCGGAAACCTCGGCGACGGTGCCGGTGGTCAGGCCCTCCTCCTGAGCCTTGGCGGCGGACTTCGAGCCCTCGCGCAGGCCCACGCGGACCTCGACGCCGCTGTCGCGCAGGTTCAGCGCGTGGGCGTGGCCCTGCGAGCCGAAGCCGATGACCGCGACCTTCTTGCCCTGGATGATGGACAGGTCGGCGTCGTCGTCGTAAAAGATCTCAGCCACGATGTGCTCCTTCGGTGGTTGCGTGCGGGCGTCGGATCCGATGCTATCGCCCGGCGTCCTGGTATGTGAGAGACGGTCTTGGTATTCGGGATTCTGGGTGCGCCGGCCGGTGCTCAGGAGGGCAGGGCGCGGTCGGTGATCGCGCGGCCGCCGCGGCCGATGGCGACCTCGCCGGACTTCACGATCTCGCGGATGCCGAAGGACTCGAGCATCCCCAGCAGTGCGGTGAGCTTGTCCTGGGTGCCGGTCGCCTCGATGGTGACCGAGTCCGAGGCGGCGTCGACCACCTTGGCGCGGAACATCTGGACGATCTCCAGCACCGCGGTGCGGGACGTGTTGTCGGCGGTGACCTTGATGAGGATCAGCTCGCGCTGGACCGTCTGGCGGGGGTCGAACTGGACGATCTTGATCACGTTGACCAGCTTGTTGAGCTGCTTGGTGATCTGCTCGAGGCGCTGCTGCTCGACGTCCACGACCACGGTGATGCGGGAGATCTCCGGGTGCTCGGTGGGGCCGACGGCGAGCGAGGAGATGTTGTACCCGCGACGGGAGAACAGGGCCGTGACGCGGGTGAGGGCGCCGGGCTTGTTCTCCACCAGGACCGAGAGAGTCTGGCTGTGGGGGGTCATCACCACGTCGGTGGTGCGGGCGGTGGTCTGCTGCTGGGTGGTCATGCTCAGATGTCCCTCTCCCACTCGGGGCTCATGCCCTGGGCGATCTGGATCTCGTCGTTGGAGACGCCGGCGGGCACCATCGGCCACACCATCGCGTCGGCGCTGACGGTGAAGTCGACGACCACGGGGCGGTCGTTGATCTCCAGCGCCTGGCGGATCGTGTCGTCGATGTCCTCGTCCCCCTCGCAGCGCAGGCCCGCGCAGCCGTAGGCGTCGGCGAGCTTGACGAAGTCGGGGATGCGGCGCGAGCCGTGGCCGGTGTTCAGCTCGGTGTTCGAGTACCGCTGGTCGTAGAACAGGTTCTGCCACTGGCGGACCATGCCGAGGCTGGAGTTGTTGATGACGGCGACCTTGATCGGGATCTCGTTGATCACGCAGGTGGCGAGCTCCTGATTGGTCATCTGGAAGCAGCCGTCGCCGTCGATGGACCACACGACCTGGTCGGGCTTGCCGACCTTCGCGCCCATGGCCGCGGGGACCGAGTAGCCCATGGTCCCCAGGCCTCCGGAGTTGATCCAGGTGCGGGGGTTCTCGTACTGGACGAACTGGCTGGACCACATCTGGTGCTGGCCCACGCCCGCGACGACGATCGACTCCGGTCCGGAGATCGCGCCGATGCGGGAGATGACCTTCTGGGGGGCGGTGAGCCCGTCGGCCGTCTCGGTCCACCCCAGCGGGTAGTTGTCCCGGAGCATGTCCAGGGTGTTCCACCAGCCCTCGTAGTCGCGGGTGTCGTCCTCCTCCAGGCGCTGACGGAGCTCGGCGGTGAGGGAGCGGGCGATGTCCGCGGCCTGGCCGACGATCGGCACGTCGGCCACGCGGTTCTTGGAGATCTCCGCGGGGTCGATGTCGGCGTGGACCACCTTCGCACCGGGTGCGAAGGAGTCCAGGCGCCCGGTGACGCGGTCGTCGAAGCGGGCGCCGATGGCGATGATGAGGTCGGCGCGCTGCAGGGCGGAGACCGCCGCGACGGTGCCGTGCATGCCGGGCATGCCCAGGTGGCTGGGGTGCGAGTCGGGCAGGGCGCCGCGGGCCATGAGGGTGGTGACGAAGGGGGCGCCGGACGCGTCCACGAGCTCGCGCACCTCCTCCTCGGCGTTTCCGCGCAGCACGCCGCCGCCGAGCAGGAACACGGGGCGCTTGGCCTCGAGGAGCAGGCGCACGGCCTCGCGGATCTGCTTGCCGTGCGGGCGGGCCTCGGGGCGGTAGCCCGGCAGGTCCAGGGTCTCGGGCCAGACGAACTCCATGGTGGCCTGCTGGGCGTCCTTGGTGACGTCCACCAGCACGGCGCCGGGGCGGCCGGTCGAGGCGATGTGGAAGGCCTGCTTGATGACCTTCGGGATCTCCTGCGCGTCCTTGACCAGGAAGTTGTGCTTGGTGATGGGCATCGTCATGCCGACGATGTCCGCCTCCTGGAAGGCGTCGGTGCCGATGAAGGAGGAGCCCACCTGGCCGGTGATCGCCACCATCGGGATCGAGTCCATCTGGGCGTCGGCGATGGCGGTGATGAGGTTGGTGGCGCCGGGGCCGGAGGTCGCCAGGCACACGCCGACCTTGCCGGTGGCGTGGGCGTAGCCGCTGGCGGCGTGGCCCGCGCCCTGCTCATGGCGCACCAGGATGTGACGGAGCTTCTTGGCGTCCATCAGCGGGTCGTAGGTGGGCAGGATCGCGCCGCCGGGCAGGCCGAAGACGACCTCTGCTCCGGCATGCTCGAGGGACTCGACCAGCGCCTGTGCGCCGGTCATCTGCTGTCCGGTCATCGGAACTCCTTCGTCGTCTCGGACTCTGGGCGTGGCGGGGATGGTGCTCCGTGCGCCTCCCGCTGCTCCGCGCCCTCGGACCGGGCACGAAAAAGCCCCTCCGCCAGGGACTCGGGGAGGGGCGCGGATGACGTCTCGTAGGGACGAACGGGCGTCAGCCGCGCTCGGTGACTACGAGAAGGATCGTCTGCATGCGCCCACGATAGGCCCTCCCCCGCGCCCGCCGCCACCTGTCCGGATGCCGAGACCGCGCGGCGGGAGCCCGTCGGACGGCACGACCGACTCCCGACGGGACGGGCGAAAGTCCTGCGCATAGGCGCCTTCCCCGCCTACGGTGGGCGCGTCGCCATCCGCCGTCGAGAGGACCGTGAGCAGCCGCCATGAGCACCCCAGGACCTTCCCCCCTCGCCCCCGCGCCCGAGTCCGCGCTGCCGCCGGGCACCCGCATCGTCGTGATCGGCGGCGGCATGACCGGCCACCGCGTCGCCGCGCGGCTGCAGTCGCAGGACCCGAGCGGCGACTGGGCCCTCACCGTGATCGGGGAGGAGCCGCAGCAGCCCTACGACCGCGTGCACCTCTCGGACTGGTTCGGCCACCGCAAGGAAGAGATGCTGTCGCTCGACACCGGCGTGTGGGAGGACCCGCGGATCACGCTGGTGACGGGCGATGCCGCCGAGGCCGTGGACCGCTCCGCGCACACCGTCACCTGCGCCTCCGGCACCGTCCACCCCTACGACCGCCTCGTGCTCGCCACCGGCTCCTGGGCCTGGGCGCCGCGGGCCGAGGGCAAGGACTTGCCCGGCTCCTTCAGCTACCGCACCGTGGACGACGTACGCGCCCTCGCCGCCTGGGTCGCCGAGCGCGGCGAGACCCTGGGCCGCCAGGTGCGCGGCCTCGTCGTCGGCGGCGGCGTGCTCGGCCTCGAGGCCGCCGCCGCGCTGCAGAACCTCGGTGCCCACTCGACGGTCGTCGAGTTCGCGGACCGCCTGATGGCCGTGCAGCTGGACGACGGCGGCGGCGAGATGCTGCGCCTGCTCATCCAGGACATGGGCATCGACGTGCGCACCGGCGTGGGCGCCTCCGCCTTCCGCCCCGCCGAGGACGGCGCGATGGGCACCGCGGAGCTGTCCGACGGGACCGAGCTGCCCATCGACGTGGTGGTCTTCTCCACCGGCATCCGCCCCCGCGACCGGATCGGCCGTGAGGCGGGCCTGACCGTCGGCGAGCGCGGCGGCATCGTGGTGGGCGAGAGCTGCCAGACCTCGGATCCGGACATCTGGGCCGTCGGCGAGTGCGCCTCCTTCGACGGGGTGTGCGCGGGCCTGATCGCCCCCGGCAACGACATGGCCGACGTGGTCGTGGACCGCTTCCTCGGCGGGACCCGCACCCACCAGCGCTTCGCCGACGGCACGAAGCTCAAGGGCGTGGGCGTGGACGCCGCGGCCTTCGGCGACGTCAACGCCATGACCCCCGACGCGCTCGAGGTCTCCTTCGTGGACCCGGTGCACCGTCAGTACCGCAAGCTCGTGATGAGCGACGACGCGACGACTCTGCTGGGCGGCGTGCTCGTGGGCGACATCGCCCTGTACTCGCAGCTGCGTCCGCTCATCGGGCGGAAGCTCGGTGCGGACCCGTCGGCCGTCATCGCCCCGGAGGGCGGCGGCGACGCGCTCGCGGGCGCGGAGCTGCCCGACGAGGCCGTGGTCTGCTCGTGCAACAACGTCGCGGCCGGCACCATCCGTCACGCCGTGAACGAGCAGGGCTGCCACACCGTCGGTGCGATCAAGGAGTGCACGAGCGCCGGCACCGTGTGCGGCTCGTGCGTGCCGTCGCTGACGAAGCTGCTGAACCAGGAGCTCGCCAAGAGCGGCATCGAGGTCTCCCGCGCACTGTGCGAGCACTTCGACCACTCCCGCGCCGAGCTGTACAAGCTCGTCGAGGAGGGCGGGCAGGAGACCTTCACCGAGGTCGTCGCCGCCCACGGCGCGGGCGCCGGCCGCGGCTGCGCGGTGTGCCGCCCGACGGTCGCCTCGATCCTGTCCTCGCTCGGCGCGCTCAGCGGCCGGCGCCACAACCCCGTGGGCCGCCAGCTGGGCTCCCTGCAGGACACCAACGACCACGTCATGGCGAACATCCAGAAGGACGGCACCTACTCGGTGATCCCCGCGATGCCGGCCGGCGAGGTCACTCCCGACAAGCTGCTCGTCTTCGCGCAGGTCGCGAAGGACTACGGCCTGTACGTGAAGGTCAACGGCGCCCAGCGCATCGGCATGTTCGGCGCGCGCCTGGAGCAGCTGCCCGAGATCTGGGAGCGCCTGGTGGAGGCCGGGTTCCAGTCCGGCCACGCCTACGGCAAGTCCCTGCGCATGGTGAAGAGCTGCCTGGGCACCAACTGGTGCCGCTTCGGGGTCGGCGACTCCACCGCGATGGCCGTGCACCTCGAGCAGCGGTACCGGGGCCTGCGCTCCCCGCACAAGCTGAAGATCGGCGTGTCCGGCTGCGCCCGCGAGTGCGCCGAGGCGCAGGCGAAGGACGTGGGCGTCATCGCGACCAACCGCGGTTGGAACCTGTACGTCGGAGGCAACGGCGGTGCCCAGCCCGCGCACGGCAAGCTCCTGGTCGAGGACCTGGACGACGAGACGCTGCAGCGGTGCATCGACCGGTTCCTCATCCTGTACATCCGCGAGGCGGACAAGCTCCAGCGCACCGCGCGCTGGGTCGAGGAGTACCCCGGCGGGATCGAAGAGCTGCGGCGCGTGATCGTGGAGGACTCCCTCGGCATCGGCGAGGAGCTCGAGGCGGCCATGCAGCGCCACACCGACTCCTACGTCGACGAGTGGGCCGAGGCGGTGTACGACCCGGAGCGGCGCGCGAAGTTCGTGTCCTTCATCAACGCCCCTGACCTGCACGACCCGTCGCTGCGCTACGTGCTCGAGCGTGAGCAGGTGCGCCCTGCCCGTCCCGAGGACGCCGCGGAGGACACCTTCCCCACCCCGCTCGCCGCCCGTGAGCACGCCCTCGCGGGCGCCGCGGAGACGCTCCCCGAAGGAGACTGACCGATGACCACCCACGCCACCGGAGCCGCCGGCTCCCTCGTGCGCATCTGCGCCGTCGCCGATCTCGCCCCCGAGCGCGGCGCGGCCGCGATGCTGCCGGACGGCACCCAGATCGCCGTGTTCCTGCTGGACGACGGCAGCGTGCGCGCCGTGCAGCAGCTCGACCCGTACTCCAGCTCGAACATCCTCTCCCGGGGCCTCGTGGGCACCCACCGGATCGCGGGCGAGGGCGAGGAGCCCGAGCGGATCGTCCCCACCCTCTCCTCCCCCATGTACAAGCAGTCCTGGGACCTCGACACCGGTGAGGTCCTGGACTCCGGCGGCGGGGAGAGGCTGCCGATCGCCGTCTTCGACGTCGCGCTGCAGGACGGGGACGTGCACGTCGCCACCGCGCCGCGCGCCGCCGCGGGCGGGAAGGCGTGAGCCCCCGGCCGACGACGCCGCTCGCGCCCGGGAGCGTCGCCCTCGTGGGCGGCGGTCCCGGCGCTGCGGACCTCATCACCGTGCGCGGACTGGAGCTGCTGCGGCAGGCCGACGTGGTGGTCGCCGACCGGCTCGGCCCGCGCGCGCTGCTCGATGAGCTCGACCCCGCCGTCGAGGTGATCGACGTGGGCAAGCGCCCCGGCGCCCACGCCCTGCCGCAGGACGAGATCGGAGCGCTGCTGGTGCGGCTGGCACAGGCGGGCCGGCGCGTGGTGCGGCTGAAGGGCGGGGACCCGTTCGTGCTGGGCCGCGGCGGCGAGGAGGTCCTCGCCTGCCGCGCCGCCGGGGTGCCCGTGCAGGTGGTGCCCGGGGTGACCTCCGCGATCGCGGGGCCCGCCGCCGGGGATGTGCCGGTCACCCACCGCGGCACTGCCGTCGCCCTGCACATCGTCAACGCCCACGGGGACCTCGGCGAGGCGGACCTCGCCGCGCTGCGCGATCCCGGCACCACGACCGTGCTCATGATGGGCGTGGAATGGCTGCCGCGCCTGGTGGCGCAGTCGCTGCTGAACGGTGTCGATCCCGCGACCCCGGTCGCCGTGGTGCAGAGCGCGACCCTTCCGGAGCAGCGCAGCGTGCGCGGCACGCTCGCGGACATCGAGGCGGTCGTCGCCGCCGAGGGCATCGCGCATCCGGCGGTGATCGTCGTGGGTCGCACCGCGGCCGACGGGTTCCTGCAGCCCCCGTCGGAGCCCGAGGCGCCGGCCCACGGGTCCGGGCGCGAGGCGGTGGTCGACGGCGCGGCCGACAGGGGTGCGGCTGGCGGGGGTGCTGCACCGCCCGCGCCGGTGCTCATCGGCTGCTCGCACGGCACCCGCTCCCGCGAGGGGCGCGACGTGATCCGCGCGCTGCAGAGGATGCTCGCCGAGCGCGCGCCCGGCGCGGTGCGGGAGGCGTTCGTGGACGTGCAATCCCCGGACGTCGCCGCCGTGGTCGCCGCCCACGCCCCGCTGAACGCGCAGCGCACCCGGGACGAGGAGCCGGTGCAGGCGGTCGTGGTGCCACTGCTGCTCTCGCTCGGCTATCACGTGAAGGACGACATCGGCGGTGCCGTCGCCGGTCGCGCCGCGACCGCCGCCGCCCCGCTCGGCCCCGATCCGCGGCTCGCCGAGGTGATGGCGCAGCGCCTCGAGGAGGCGGGCCTCGGCGCGGACGACGCCGTGGTGATGGCTGGCTCGGGCACCCGGGACGCCGAGGGCGTCGCCCAGGTCGAGGAGATGGGCCGGCTGCTCGCCGAGCGGCTGGGGCGCGAGGTGAGCGTCGGGTTCGCCTATGCGGCGACGCCCACCGTGCGCGACGCGGTCGCCGCGGTGCGGGAGCGGCAGGCGCGCGGCGAGCTGTCCGGCTCGCGGGTGGCGGTGGCGAGCTACGTGCTCGCCCCCGGCCACTTCCACGACCTGGTCGCCGCCGCGGGGGCGGACGTGCTCGCCGCCCCGCTCGGCGCGCACGAGCTCGTCGCCGAGATCGCGCTCGAGCGGTACATGGCGGCGCTCGGGAGCTGAACGACGCTGCGGCGCCGACCCGAGAGGTCAGCGCCGCAGCGTCAGGTCATCACCGCCTCACAGCGGGCGGCGAGTCGCTCCGTAGGTCGCCGAGCGGACGAGGTGCGCGTACACCTTCAGCGCCTGGGAGACCTCGCGCTCGCGCTTCTCGGGGCGCCAGGGCAGGGCTCCCTTGGCCTCGCGGCGGCGCTCGATCTCGGCGTCGTCCACGCGCAGCTCGAGCAGGCGCTTGTCGACGTCGAGCACGATGGTGTCGCCGTCCTCGACCAGGCCGATGAGACCGCCCTCGGCCGCCTCCGGGGAGATGTGGCCGATGGACACGCCGCTGGTGCCGCCGGAGAAGCGGCCGTCGGTGATCAGCGCGCAGGACTTCCCGAGGCCCCGGCCCTTGAGGAACGAGGTCGGGTAGAGCATTTCCTGCATGCCGGGACCGCCCTGGGGGCCCTCGTAGCGGATGACCACCACGTCGCCCTCCTTCACGGTCTTGTCCAGGATCTTCTGGACCGCCTCCTCCTGGGAGTCGCAGACCACCGCGGTGCCCTCGAAGTTGAAGAGGTCCTCGGTGATGCCGGCGGTCTTGATGACGGCGCCGTCGGTGGCGAGGTTGCCCTTGAGGACGCAGAGGCCGCCGTCCTTGGTGAAGGCGTGCGGGACGGAGCGGATCACGCCGTTCTCGTCATCGGTGTCCAGCTCCTTCCACATTTTCGTGGAGGAGAAGGCCTGGGTGGTGCGCACGCGACCGGGGGCGGCGTGGAACAGCGCGTCGGCCTCCTTGGAGGTCTTGCCGCTGCGGATGTCCCAGGCGTCCAGCCAGGTGGTGAGGTCCGGGGAGTGCACCGAGTGGACGGTGTGGTCCAGCAGGCCCGCGCGGTCCAGCTCGCCGAGGATGGCGGGGATGCCTCCGGCGCGGTGGACGTCCTCGATGTGGGCGGTGCCGTTGGGCGCCACCTTGGACAGGCATGGCACCGAGCGGGAGAGGCGGTCGATGTCGTCCAGGCCGAAGTCGATCTCGCCCTCGATCGCGGCGGCGAGGATGTGCAGCACCGTGTTGGTGGAGCCGCCCATGGCGACGTCCAGGCTCATGGCGTTGGTGAACGCGGCCTTGGTGGCGATGTTGCGGGGCAGCACGGAGGCGTCGTCCTCCTCGTACCAGCGACGGCACAGCTCCACGATGGTGCGCCCGGCCTGGAGGAAGAGCTCCTTGCGAAAGGCGTGGGTGGCGAGCGTCGTGCCGTTGCCGGGCAGGGAGAGCCCGAGCGCCTCGGTGAGGCAGTTCATGGAGTTCGCGGTGAACATGCCCGAGCAGGAGCCGCAGGTGGGGCAGGCGTTCTCCTCGATCTCGGCGAGCTGCACGTCGGTGATCGAGTCGTCGGCGCTCATGGCGATCGCGTCCACGAGGTCCAGACGGTTCTCGGTGACGCCCTCGACGGGGTTGCCGGACTCCATCGGACCGCCGGAGACGAAGATGACCGGGATGTTCAGGCGCATGGCGGCCATGAGCATGCCGGGGGTGATCTTGTCGCAGTTGGAGATGCACACGATCGCGTCGGCGCAGTGGGCGTTGACCATGTACTCGACGCTGTCGGCGATGACGTCGCGCGAGGGCAGGGAGTAGAGCATGCCGCCGTGGCCCATGGCGATGCCGTCGTCCACCGCGATGGTGTTGAACTCCTTGGCGACGCCGCCGGCCTCCTTGATGGCCCCCGCGACGAGGTCGCCGAGGTTCTTGAGGTGGACATGGCCGGGCACGAACTGGGTGTACGAGTTCGCGATCGCGATGATCGGCTTGCCGAAGTCGGACTTCTCCATGCCGGTGGCGCGCCAGAGGGCGCGCGCGCCTGCCATGTTGCGGCCGTGGGTGGAGGTGCGGGAACGGAGCTGAGGCATGGCCTCACTGTACGCCGCTATGTGGGATGGCGGTGTCAGCATCCGGGACGTGAACGGCGATCCGGGGCGGGCAGCGGGGACTTCTCCCCATGGACGGGACCGACTGATCCTGCCACCCTCACCCCAGGACGACTGAAGGGGTGGGACATGGCGGACGTCTTCATGGGCGGTGACACGGAGGCACTGCGCGCCTTCGCACAGGCGGTGCGCACCGGTCGGATCGCGCTCGGAGAGGTCCGGGCCACGGTCTCGCTCGGAGCACGAAGCGAGGGGTTCTGGCGAGGCGAGGACGCGGAGGCCTTCCGCGAGCGAATCCTCTCGTCGGTCCTCCCGGAGCTGGACGCCATCGAGCAGGCCCTCGCCGGTCTCGGGGACGACGCCGACGGGCACGCGGAGGAGCAGGACCGGGCGTCCGATCCCGGTGACATCGACGGTGCCGTCCTTCTCATGCCGCCCGGCCCCGGCTTCCGGCCGGAGACGCTGCCGAGGGCCGGGCGTGAGGGCGGTCGTGAGCACGGTCGTCGCGGTGGTGACAGCGACCCCGGACCTTCGCAGGGCCCTTTGGGCAGCGGACTGCCCGACGGGCTCGGCGATCCGGTTCCCGGCACGTCCGTCCCTGATCCGCGGATGCCCGAGTGGCACCCGGTGGACCCGGGCGCCGGTGACTGGGGCAGCGAGGAGCCGGGGCTCGGCGATCTGGCCGCCCATGAAGCGGCCACCCTGATGGCGTCCCTCATGTCGGCGATGTGGCCGGACGCCGCGGAGAACCTGCTGCACTTCCTCGGGAACTCAGGGACGGACAGGGAGATGGACCTCGCGGCCTATCTCGAGGACGAACCGGGCATCCGCTCACAGATCGCGGAGCGCGAGCGCGGCATCGGTCAGCTCGCCCTCGACCGGGCTCGGGAGTCGGGCGCCCAGGGCCCGGTGACCTTTCCCGTGCAGACCGGCTGGCCCGGCGTCACGGCCTCGAGCGACAACTGGTACTACGCCACTGGGTCCGGGAACTACTCCATGAACGGACAGGTCACGGTGTACCCGCCTGATGCGACCCATCCCGAATGGCGGTACGAGATGGAGACCACGCTGAACTATCGTGACCAGTACAACTGGGACGGCAGCAAGGCCACGAAGATCGACCTGCCCGGTCCCTTCGACCCGACGATCACCGACGAGCAGCTGGCCGAGCTCCACCGAGCGGGTCTGGCACGGGAGTACCAGCTCCACGGCACCTCCGAGAGGCGGACGAGCGGACCATGACCGAGACGATCACGCCTCGACGCAGGGCGCTCCTCCGCGCCGCGGTCATCGGCGGGACGGGGCTCCTGCTCGTCGGCACCGGATGCACCGTCACCCGCACCACCGAGGAGGACCCCACGATGAACGACTCCCCCACCGCCGAGGAGGCGCTGGCCGCCGTCGGTGTTCCCGCGCCCGACGCGCAGCTCGAGGTCGCCGACGGCATCGTCGTCTCCGAGCTGGACGAGTGGAGCGTGCGCGTCTCCTTCTCCGCCTCGGCCGACGAGGTCAGCAGCTGGGTCGCGAACTCCTTCGGCGGTGGCGAAGGGCTGCCCGTGAGCCAGGACGGGGCGACGATCTCCCAGCGCTTCGCTCCCGACGAGGTGCACAAGGGCGCGCGCTACCTCGACGGCTCGAACCCCGAGGATCCTTCCGCCACGTACACCGTGCTCATCTCCCCGGAGGGCACGGACGTGGTCGTCGCCGCGGCGCGCACCTCGCGCTGAGCCTGCCGAGCACGCAGGGGCCGCCCCGGATGTTCCGGGGCGGCCCCTGCCGCACGAGAGGAGAGCCGCGCTCAGCTCAGGCCGAGCTTCTCCATGATGATCTCGCGGACGCGGCCGGCGTCGGCCTGGCCGCGGGTGGACTTCATGATCGGGCCGATGAGCGCGCCGATGGCCTGGACCTTGCCGCCCTGGATCTTGGCGACCACGTCCGGGTTGTCGGCGATCGCCTGGTCCACCGCGGAGGTGAGCACCGAGTCGTCGGAGACGACGGCGAGGCCCTCGGACTCGACGATCGCGGCCGGGTCCCCGGCGCCGTCGAGGACCTTGGTGAGGACCTTCTTGGCGATCTTGTCGTTGATCTTCCCCTCGTCGACGAGCTTCTGCAGCTCGGCGACCTGAGCGGGGGTGATCGAGAGGGCGTCGAGCTCGGCGTCCTGCTCGCGGGCGGTGCGGGCGAGCTCGCCCATCCACCACTTGCGGGCGCTCTGGGCGCTCGCGCCGGCGGCGACGGTGGCCTCGACGAGGTCGAGGGCGCCGGCGTTGATGACGTCGCGCATCTCGAGGTCGGTGAAGCCCCACTCCCCCAGCAGGCGGCGCCGGCGGGCGGCGGGAAGCTCGGGCAGGCCCTCGCGGATCTGCTCGACCCACTCGCGGGACGGGGCGACCGGGACGAGGTCGGGCTCGGGGAAGTAGCGGTAGTCCTCGGCGTCGGACTTCACGCGGCCGGACGAGGTCTCGCCGCTGTCCTCGTGGAAGTGGCGGGTCTCCTGGACGATCGCGCCGCCGGCGTCGAGGATCCCGGCCTGGCGGGAGATCTCGAAGCGGACGGTGCGCTCGATGGAGCGGAAGGAGTTGACGTTCTTGGTCTCGGTGCGGGTGCCGAGCGGCGCCGAGGCGTCCTTGCGCAGCGAGACGTTCACGTCGGCGCGGACGTTGCCGCGCTCCATCCGGGCCTCGGAGACGTCGAGGGCCCGGAAGATGTCGCGCAGGGTCCGCACGTAGGCGGCGGCGACCTCGGGGGCGCGCCCCTTGGTGTCGGGGATCGGGCGGGTGACGATCTCGACCAGAGGCACGCCGGCGCGGTTGTAGTCGACCTGGGAGTGGGTCGCACCGTGGATGCGGCCGGTGGCGCCGCCGACGTGGGTGTTCTTGCCGGCGTCCTCCTCCATGTGCGCGCGCTCGATCTCGACGCGCACGATCTCCCCGTCCTCGAGCTCGACGTCGACCCAGCCGTCGAAGGCGATGGGCTCGTCGTACTGCGAGGTCTGGAAGTTCTTGGTGAGGTCGGGGTAGAAGTACTGCTTGCGCGCGAAGCGGCAGGTCTCGGCGATCGAGCAGTTCAGTGCGAGGCCGATGCGGATCGCGTACTCGACGGCCTGACGGTTCACGACCGGCAGCGAGCCGGGCAGGCCCAGCGACGTCGGCGTGACGGCGGTGTTCGGCTCGGCGGCGAAGATGTTCGGCGCACCGTCGAACATCTTGGTGGCGGTGCCGAGCTCGACGTGGACCTCGATGCCGAGCACCGGGTCGTAGCGGTCGATCGCGTCGTCGAAGTCGACGAGATCAGCGGTCTGAGCGGTGCTCATCGGGTGGCTCCTCCTGCGGTGACGGCGAGCTCGGGGGCCTGGGCCAGCAGCGGCCCGCCCCAGGCGTCCTCGAGCAGCGCCTCGAGGGCACCGCCGACCTGGTACAGGCGCTCGTCGGCCCGGGCGGGGGCGAGGAACTGGATGCCGGCGGGCAGCCCGTCCTCGGCCAGGCCCGAGGGCAGCGAGATGCCGGGGGTGCCGGCGAGGTTGGCGGGGATGGTGGCGATGTCGTTGAGGTACATGGCCATCGGATCGTCGAGCTTCTCGCCGAGGCGGAAGGCGACGGTCGGGGAGGTGGGCGAGGCGAGCACGTCCACCTTCTCGAAGGCGGCGGCGAAGTCGCGCTGCACGAGGGTGCGAACCTTCTGGGCGCTGCCGTAGTAGGCGTCGTAGTAGCCGGCCGAGAGCGCGTAGGTGCCCAACAGGATGCGGCGCTTGACCTCGTCGCCGAAGCCGGCGCCGCGGGTGGCCTTCATGACGTTCTCGGCGGTGGGGTGGTCCTCGGGGACGACCCGCAGCCCGTAGCGCATGCCGTCGAACTTGGCGAGGTTCGAGGACGCCTCCGAGGGCATGATCAGGTAGTAGGCGCCGAGGGCGTAGCGGAAGTTCGGGCAGGAGACGCGCACGATCTCCGCGCCGGCCTGCTCGAGCTTCTCGAGCGACTCGGTGAAGCGGGCGCGGACCTCGGGGGCGAAGCCCTCGCCCTCGAGCTCCTCGATGACGCCGACGCGCATGCCCTTGACGTCCTGGCGGCGGGCCGCCTCGGCGTAGGGGCCGACGGGGTCGGGCAGGGAGGTCGAGTCGCGCAGGTCGTGCCCGGCGATCAGCTCGTGCAGCAGCGCGGAGTCCTCGACTGTGCGGGT
Source organism: Brachybacterium aquaticum (assembly GCF_014204755.1). NCBI lineage: Bacteria > Bacillati > Actinomycetota > Actinomycetes > Micrococcales > Dermabacteraceae > Brachybacterium > Brachybacterium aquaticum. The sequence goes on along the minus strand of NZ_JACHLZ010000001.1, from coordinate 1,081,167 downwards.
GACGGGCCCGGCCTGGTCCAGAGAGCTGGCCATGGCGATCAGGCCGTAGCGGGAGATCGAGCCGTAGGTGGGCTTGACGCCCACGGTGCCGGTGACGGCGCCGGGCTGGCGGATCGAGCCGCCGGTGTCGGTGCCGATCGCGAGCGGCGCCTCGTAGGAGCCGACCGCCGCGGCGGAGCCGCCGCCGGAGCCGCCGGGGATGCGATCGCGGTCCCAGGGGTTGCGGGTGGGGCCGTAGGCGCTGGTCTCGGTGGAGGAGCCCATCGCGAACTCGTCCATGTTGGTCTTGCCGAGGATCGGCAGGCCGGCGGCGCGGATCTTCTCGACGAGGGTCGCGTCGTACGGGGGGACCCAGCCCTCGAGGATCCTGGAGCCGGCGGTGGTGGGCTGGCCCTTGGTGACCACGACGTCCTTGACGGCGATCGGCATGCCGGCCAGCGGGTGCAGCTCCTCGCCGGCGGCGCGGCGGGTGTCCACGTCGCGGGCGGTGGTCAGGGCCTCCTCCTCGCTGACGTGGAGGAAGGCGTTCAGGTCGCCGTCGACGGCGGCGATGCGGTCCAGGTGTGCGCGGGTGAGGTCCTCGGAGGTGACCTCGCCGGCCCGGAGCGCGGCGGCCTGGGCGGCGGCGCTGCGGCGGGTGATGTCGGCGCTGGTGGTGGGGGTGCTCATGCTCTCTCTCACTCCTCGCCCAGGATCTGGGGGACGGCGAAGCGGCCGTCCTCGGCCTCGGGGGCGCCGGAGAGCGCCTCGGCCTGGGTGAGGGTCTCGGTGACCTCGTCCTCGCGGAAGACGTTGGTCATGGCAATGGGGTGGGAGGTCGCGGGGACGTCCTCGGTGGCGACCTCGGAGACGGAGGCGACAGCGTCCATGATGGAGTCGAACTCACCGGCGAAGCGGGTGATCTCCTCCTCGGACAGCTGGATCCGTGCGAGGTCGGCGAGGCGTGCGACGTCATCTCGTCCGATCGAAGGCATGCCGACAGTCTAGGACGGCCTGGCCCCGGGGCCGGACGGTGCCCGTGGTGCGCCGGTCACGCCCCTGCACGGTCGGACACTGCACGGTCGGACACTGCGCGGTCGGACACTGCGCGGTCGGACACTGCGCCGTCAGACCCCGGCGACATACCGGTACTCCCCCACGGGTGCGAATCCCGCGGCGCGGTACAGCCCGCGGGCGGCGGTGTTGCCCCCATCGACCTCGAGCAGGGCGAGGTCCGCACCCTGGACGGCGGCGAGGGCGAGCAGGGAGTCGACGACCGCACGTCCCAGCCCCTCGCGGCGACGGGCGGGATCGACGGCGATCTGGTCGAGCACGGCGATGGTCCGCCGGCGGTGCGGGACGAGCGCCGCCCGGCCCACGGCGCGGGCGCCCGGATCGGGAGTACCGGGAGGCCCGTCGGCCGACGGGGAGTCCTCCCCGAACGAGAGGTAGAGCGCCGGGGTCCCGGCCATGAGGTCGCGGAGCGTCTCGCGCGCGCCCTCCTCGGGGCGCGGAGCGAGGCGCCAGGATGCCTCCAGCCAGTCCGCGGGAGGGGCGCCGACGGCGATGCTCGCGCGCGCATCGGGGGCGGTGCGGAGGCCGTCGAGCGGGCGCTGGAGCACGAGGGTCGGCTCCCCCGCCGCGGCACCCCGCGCCTCGAGGGCGGCGGCGACGGGTCCGGGGTCCAGGCCCTCCACGTCGAACAGGCGGTAGGTGGGCTGTTCGCCGGCGGCGCCGACGAGGGCGTCGATGCGGTCCAGCGCCGCGGCGAGGGCGGCGGGGTCCGTCGGCGGCTCGATCGGGACGACGCTGTTCCCGCGCCGGGTCACGCCGCGGGAGCGGAGGATCGCGAAGCCGTCCACGTCCAGGCGGGACAGGGCCCGCCAGCCGCCGAGCAGCGTCTCGACGAGCGCGGTGCCGGTGAGGGGCTGCGCCGCGCGGGAGGCGGCGCGGGAGGGGCTGGTGGAGCGGCGGGGTCGACGGGCCATGTCGGCGAGTCTAGGGGCGGATCGCAGGTGGCCCTCGGGGCGGCCGACGGGCCTGTGCTGAGGCGTCGTGGCCGGTAGACTCGCTCTCGCCTGTCGTCCACGAAGGGATCTGCCATGTCCGTCGACCCCAACATCGACTTCACCTCCCACGACCCGTCGGACGGCGAGGAGCCGTCGACCGATCCGCGGATCCGCGAGGCCCAGGTGCTCGAGGAGCGGATGCGCCGGGCGCTGGCGACCAAGGAGGATCCGCTGAGCGACGGCGAGAGCACCTCGGAGCGGCTGCGCCGCCTCGAGCGGGAGCGCCTCGCGGGCGCCGAGGGTTCTGCTGAGGGGTCTGCCAACGGCGCCGATGCGCCCTCCGGCGACTGATCCTCCCCACACCGATCTTCTCCACAGCCCGCCCGGTCGCGCTCGCGCGTCGGGCGGGCTTGTCACACTGGAGGGCATGAGCATCCCGCCCGCAGCCCCCACCGACAGCACCGCCCTGCGCGAGGAGGCCCGCGAGGCGCTGCGTGCGCTGACCGGCCGGGCCGACGCCGACTTCCATCCCGGCCAGTTCGAGGCGATCCAGGCGCTGGTCGCCGAGCGCCGACGGGTGCTCGTGGTCCAGCGCACCGGCTGGGGCAAGTCCGCGGTGTACTTCCTCTCCGCGCTTCTGCAGCGGCGGCGCGGGGCAGGGCCGGCGCTCATCATCTCCCCGCTCATCGCGCTCATGCGCGACCAGGTCGCCGCCGCGCAGCGGGCCGGGGTGCGGGCCGCCGCGATCAGCTCGGCGAACCCCACCGAATGGCGGGACATCGAGGAGCAGCTGGCCGCGGACTCGGTGGACGTGCTGCTGGTCTCCCCCGAGCGCCTCGTCAACCCCCGCTTCCGGGAGGAGCAGCTGCCCCGGCTCGTGGACCGCTGCGGTCTGCTGGTGATCGACGAGGCCCACTGCATCTCCGACTGGGGGCACGACTTCCGGCCCGACTACCGGCGGCTGCGGGACCTGGTCGGCGAGCTCGGCGCGGACGTGCCGGTGCTCGCCACCACCGCGACCGCGAACTCGCGCGTGGTCGCCGACGTCGCCGAGCAGCTGGGCACCGGCGGTGCGGGCGGCGAGGTGCTGACCCTGCGCGGCCCCCTCACCCGCGAGTCGCTGCGACTGGGCTCGCTGAGCCTCGCCGATGACAGGCAGCGTCTGGACTATCTGGTGCGGCACCTGGACTCCTTCGAGGGCTCCGGCATCATCTACGCGCTGACCGTCTCCGCCGCGGAGGATCTCGCCGCGCTCCTGGACCGTCCGGGCCGGCGCGTGCGCGCCTACACGGGCCGCACCGATCCCGAGGAGCGGGCCGAGCTCGAGCAGGCGCTGAAGGACAACGAGGTCAAGGCGCTCGCGGCGACGAGCGCGCTCGGGATGGGGTTCGACAAGCCGGACCTCGGCTTCGTGATCCACCTCGGCGCCCCCAGCTCCCCGGTCGCCTACTACCAGCAGGTGGGCCGTGCGGGACGCGCGACCGACCGGGCCGACGTGCTGCTGCTGCCGGGGAAGGAGGACCGGGCGATCTGGGAGTACTTCGCGACGGCCTCCATGCCCACGCAGGAGTCCGCCTCCCAGGTCCTCGCCGCGCTCGCGGAGGCGGGCGGGCCGCTCAGCACCCCGGCGCTCGAGGCGCGGGTGGACGTGCGCCGCAGCGCCCTGGAGCTGCTGCTGAAGGTGCTCGCCGTGGACGGGGCGGTGCAGAGCGTCAAGGGCGGCTGGGTCTCCACCGGCGCGCCGTGGCACTACGACGCCGCGCGCTACGAGAACGTGGCCAGGGCCCGCCGCGATGAGCAGCAGGCCATGCTCGCCTACGAGCGGCTCGCCGGCGGGCCCGAGCAGTGCCGGATGGTGTTCCTCGCCGAGCAACTGGACGACACGACCGCCGAGCCCTGCGGGCGCTGCGACGTGTGCGCCGGGGCCTGGTATCCCTCGCCGGACGCCGCCGGGGCATCGGCGGGCGCGGGCGAGGGGCCGGAGGACTCCCGGGTCGCGGCGCTGCTGGAGCGGGTCGGCGTGCCGGTGGAGCCGCGGGCGAGCTGGCCGTCCGGGCTGGACCGGCTGCTCGGCGCCGGCGCGCCGAAGGGCCGGATCCCCGAGGGCGAGCGGGCCGCCGAGGGCCGGGTCATCGCCCGCATGTCCGACCTCGGCTGGGCGGTGCCGCTGCGGGAGCTGCTGCGCACCGACGAGGACGGCCGCCCGGTCGATGCCGTGGTCCCCGAGCGGATCGGCGGGCGGATCGTCGAGGTGCTGAAGGACTGGGACTGGGCGCAGCGGCCCGCAGCCGTGGTGCGGATCCCCTCGACCACCCGCCCGCAGCTGGTCGGCTCCCTGGCCTCCGGGATCGCGGCGATCGGTCGGCTCGAGGACCTCGGCGCCCTCGACCTCGCCCCGGGCGCCCAGCCGTTGCGCGGCGGCGGCAACAGCGCCTTCCGCGTCGCGGACCTGTGGGAGCGCTTCGCCGTCGGTCCCGAGCTGCAGGCGCGGCTCGACGCGCTGGACGGGGCGCCGGTGCTGCTGGTCGACGACGCGATCGACACGCGCTGGACCATGGCGGTCGCCGCCCGGCTGCTGCGCCGCGCCGGGTCCGGCCCGGTGCTGCCGCTCGCACTCGCCCAGCAGGCCTGAGCGACGGCGGGGTCAGTCGGCGTCGGCGGGGTCAGTCGGCGTCGGCCGCGTCGGCGTCAGAGTCTGCCCCGTCGACCGCGGCGGCGTCCTCGTCCGGCGTCACCGCCTCCGGGCCGTGCTCGAGCAGCTGCACGAACCCGGCCTCGTCGAGGATCGTCAGGCCCAGGTCGCGGGCCTTGGTCTCCTTGGAACCGGCGTTCTCGCCGACCACCACGAAGCTCGTCTTCTTGGAGACCGAGCCCGAGGCCTTGCCGCCGCGGGAGATGATCGCCTCCTTCGCGCCGTCCCGGGTGAAGCCCTCGAGCCCGCCGGTGACCACGATGGTCAAGCCTTCGAGAGTCTTCACGAAGCCCTCCTCGACCTCGTCGGCCATGCGCACGCCGGAGGCGGCCCAGCCGTCCACGAGCGCGCGGTGCCAGTCCACGGAGAACCACTCGACCACGGCCTCGGCAATGATCTGCCCGACCCCGTCGGTCTCGGCGAGCTGCTCGACGCTCGCCTCCCGGATCGCGTCCATCGTGCCGTAGGCGGTGGCGAGCGACCTCGCGGCGGTGGGGCCCACGTGCCGGATCGAGAGCGCCACGAGCACCCGCCACAGCGGCTGGCCCTTCGCCTTCTCCAGCTCGCTGAGCAGCAGCTCGGTGGTCTTCAGGACGCCCGGCTGCTTCACCTCGCGCCACTCGTCGCCGCGCTTGTAGTGGCGGAACTGGGGGCGGGACCAGAAGGCGGGCTGGATGCGCCAGTCGCCGGTGGGGACGCCGTCGCGCCGCTCGGGCTGCCATACGAACACCTCGCGCACCTTCTCGGCGGTGAGGTCGAAGAGGTCTTCGCCGGTGGTGATGACCGGGGTCTGCAGGGCGGGCAGCAGCGGGTCGTCCGCGGAGGTCAGGCGCAGCAGCGGCACCCCGTCGTTGCCCTGCGAGACCTCGCCGTTGCGCAGCACGACGAAGCGCTCGAGCTCCACGTCCTCGACGCCGCGGATCGGGAGGTGGATCGCGTGGCCCTCGGCGAGGGCCGCGAGTGCCTCGCCGCGGCGCTTGTCCGGGTCGGTCAGCGCGATCGCGCTCTCCTCACCGAGGGACTCGATGTCGAAGGCGCCGCGGGAGCCCGCGTGCTCGACACGGCCGGTGACCTGGGCGGGGCAGTCGCGCTGGTTGGGGCAGCGCCAGTCCTTGTCGCCCTCCTTCTCGGGCCGGATCTCGGTGCCGCAGGAGGGGCACTCGGTCGGCATGACGAAGGGCCGCTCGGTGCCGTCGCGCAGCGACTCGACGGGGCCGAGGATCTCGGGGATCACGTCACCGGCCTTGCGCAGGATGATCGTGTCGCCGATGAGAACGCCCTTGCGCTCCACGTCGAACTGGTTGTGCAGGGTCGCCTTCTCGACGGTGGAGCCGGCGACGGTGACCGGCTCCATGACGCCGAAGGGGGTGACCCGGCCGGTGCGGCCCACCTGCACCTGGATGTCCAGGAGCTTGGTGGTCACCTCCTCGGGCGGGTACTTGAAGGCGGTCGCCCAGCGGGGGGCGCGGGAGGTGGAGCCGAGCGCGCGCTGCTGGGAGAAGGCGTCGACCTTGATGACGATCCCGTCGATCTCGTGCTCGACGTCGTGGCGGTGCTCGCCGTAGTGCTCGACGTAGGCGATGACCTCGTCGATCGACTCGCTGACCTGCATGTACCTCGAGGTGGGCAGTCCCCAGGAGGCCAGCAGCTCGTAGACCTCGCTCTGGGAGCCGACCGGCGGGTCGCACCAGGCGCCGAGGCCGTGGACGGTCAGGCGCAGCCCGCCGAGACGCGCTTCGCCGGCCTCCCGCTCGAGCCCGTCCTTCTTGTCCAGCTGCTGGCGCAGGCCCCCGGCGGCGGTGTTGCGGGGGTTGGCTAAGGTGGGGAAGCGCCGAGTGGCGGCGAGCTGCTCACGCTCCTCGTCGAAGGCGCGCTGGGCGGTGGCCTGACGGGACTCGAAGCGGGTGCGGGCCTCAGCGACCGCGCGCTCCCGCAGCTCGACCTGGAAGTCGTTCAGGCGCTCGAAGGCGGCGGTGGGCATGAACACCTCGCCGCGCACCTCCACGAGGGCCGGGTGCCCCTCCCCCGCCAGGCGCTGCGGGATCCCCTCGATGCGCAGGGCGTTCTCGGTGACGTCCTCGCCGGTGCGGCCGTCGCCGCGGGTCGCGGCGGTGACGAGCTCCCCGTGCTCGTAGCGCAGGTTGATGGCGAGCCCGTCGATCTTCAGCTCGGTCAGCCAGCGCACGCTCCCGCCGAGCTCCGCGCTCGCATGGGCGCACCACTCGCGCAGCTCCTCCAGGGAGAAGACGTTGTCCAGGCTCTGCATCCGCTCGGCGTGCTGGACCGGGGCGAGGCCCGTGGCGACGCCGGCATTCCCGACGGTGCGGGTGGGCGAATCCTCGCGCGCGAGCTGCGGGTGCTCCGCCTCGAGGGTGCGCAGCTCCTGCTCGAGCGCGTCGTACTCGGCGTCCGCCATGGTCGGCGCGTCATGGCCGTAGTAGTCCTCGCGCGCCTGCTCGATCTGCGCGATGAGCTCGGCGATGCGCTGCTGGGCGGTGCTGTCCGAGGAGGGGGCCTTGGCCGAGGGGGAATCTGCCGACGGGCTCTCGACCTCGGGGCGGGGGTGCTGAGGGTCCTGCGCGGTGGGAGTCACCCGGACATTGTGACGCACGGGGCGGACAGGGGCCGTCCTCGGAATCGCCTGTGGTGCGCTCGTGCGACGTGCTTCTCAGGCCGCGAGGCGCTCCGCGTAGGAGGGGGCGAGCCGCAGCAGCGCCTCGATCGCGGTCTCGTCCAGGAGCGTGGAGACCTCGGGCTGGGCGGAGGGGTCCACGCGGCCGGAGTGGACGTCGTGCGCGGCGCCGGTGTGGGCGATCACGGTGATCCCGGCGGCGGAGTGCTCGGAGTGGCCCAGGCGTCGCCAGATCTCGAACATGCGCTCCACCTCGGGCACGAGCCGTCCACCCGGTCGGGGATCGACGACGAGCTCGAAGCTGCACCCCTGTTCGGCGGCCTCGGCGATGCCCTCCCACAGGGCCACGCCCGCCGCGGTGTCCAGGGCCGGCATGCGGCGGGGGCTGAGGGACATGCGGCGCACGCCGGCGTCGCGGGCGGCGCGCAGCAGGGTGGCGTCCGCGCCGACGCCGAAGGTGATCGCGTCGGCCCCGAGCCCCACGGACTCGAGCGCGACGACGAGGCTGCGCCACAGCATCCCGATCTCGGGGGCGGCGAGCGGGGCGTAGCGGCGGCGGCCGGACGGGGTGGGGATGCGGCCCTCGTGGACGCCGGCGACGGCGTCCTCGCGCAGCAGCAGGTGGCGGTGCGCGCCGGGGACGCGCTCGGCGACGGCGGCGAGGTGGTCGGCGAGGCCCTCGGCGAGCAGCATCGGCAGGTCGCGGACGGCGCCGGGGTCGCCGAGGGTCCGCTCCCCCGACTGCAGGTAGGTCGCGGCCGACAGGGTCGCGGGGCCGAGCGCCGTCGTGGTCAGCAGCCCCTCGTAGCCGAGCAGCGCGATCCGGGCGGCGTCCAGGGTGCGCTCGCGCAGCTCGCGGGCGTGCTGCCAGGCGAGGCCCGTCCCGGCGCCGAGGCGCCAGCCGTAGCTGACGAGGTCGCCGGTGGTCTCGGCGAGCAGGGCGAGGGTGGCGGGCAGCAGATGGTCGGTCTCGTCCAGGCCCAGCGCCGCGGGGAGGTAGAGGCGGGCGGCGAGCTGCTCCTCGAGGTCGTCGCCGAGCAGGGAGCGCAGGCGCATCAGGGCCGAGAGGTGCGGGTCCTCGGGCAGGCCGAGGGCCTCGCAGCGCTCGGGGGTAAGGGCACGGAAGGTGCCGTCTCCGGTGAGGGTGAGCAGCGGGGTCATGCGCGGCGCTCCAGGGTGGCGGCGGCGAGGACGCGGTCCCCGTCGTAGAGGACGAGGGTCTGGCCCGCGGCGACGCCGCGGATCGGGGTGGCGAGCTCGACGCGCAGGAGCGCGTCGTTCCTGCCCGCCGACGCGGCGGCGGGGACCTCGAGGATCGTCGCCGGGGTCGCCTCGCCGTGGGCGCGGATCTGGGCGCGGACCTCGCGCCCGGGGGCGAGGGGCTCGAAGGAGACGACGTCGCTCGCGACGAGCTCGCGGGTGGAGAGCAGCTCCGCGGCGCCGATGACGACCTGGCGGGAGGCGGGGTCGATGTCGACGACGTAGCGGGGGGCGCCGTCGGCCGCGGGCTGCTGGATGCCCAGGCCCTTGCGCTGGCCGATGGTGAAGCCGTGGGTGCCGCGGTGGGTGCCGAGCACGTGCCCGTCGGCGTCCACGACCTCGCCGGGCGCCTCGCCGAGGTGCCTCTCGAGGAAGCCGCGGGTGTCGCCGTCGGCGACGAAGCAGATGTCGTAGCTGTCGGGCTTGGTGGAGACGCCGAGGCCGCGGGCGCGCGCCTCCGCGCGCACGTCGGCCTTCGTCGCGAACTCCCCCAGCGGGAACAGCGAGCGGCCGACGGCCTCCGGTCCCATCACGGCCAGCACGTAGGACTGGTCCTTGTCCATGTTGCGCGAGCGGTGCAGGGAGGGTGCGCCGCCGGGGCCGTCGTGGCGGATCGAGGCGTAGTGGCCCGTGCACACGGCATCGAAGCCGAGCAGGGTCGCGCGCTCGAGGAGGGAGGCGAACTTGATGCGCTCGTTGCAGCGCACGCACGGGTTCGGGGTGCGGCCGGCGGCGTACTCGGACAGGAAGTCTTCGACCACGAGGTCGTGGAAGTCGTCGGAGAGGTCCCACACGTAGTAGGGGATGCCGATGCGCTCGGCGGCCACGCGGGCGTCGGAGGCGTCCTCGACGGTGCAGCAGCCGCGGGAGCCGGTGCGGGTCTGGTCGCGGTTCTTGGACAGGGCCATGTGCACGCCGACCACCTCGTGGCCGGCCTCGGCCGCGCGGGCCGCCGCCACGGCGGAGTCGACGCCGCCGCTCATCGCCGCGAGCACCTTCATGGCGTCTGCACCTCCGTCACCGTCCCGGACACCGTCGTTCGCATCCCTCGAGTGTACGAAGGGGTATGCGCTCTCCCGGCCGCGGGGGACGTGAGATGCGCCCTGTGACCCGCGGGTCAGCGAGGCAGGGAACGGCGGCACTCAGCGGCGCAGGGCCCCCACGGCGCGGGCGCGCTCGAGCGCCTCAGGCAGGGCGGCGAGCAGGATGTCGACGTCCCGCTGCGTGCTCGTCCAGCCGAGCGACAGGCGCAGCGCCCCGCGGGACTCCTCGAGGCCGATGCCCATCGCCTCCAGGACGGGGCTGGCCTGGACGACGCCGGCGGAGCAGGCGGAGCCGGCAGAGGAGTCCACGCCCCGCTCATCCAGGAGGAACAGCAGGGCGTCGGAGTCGGCACCCGGCAGGACCATGTGCACGATGTGACCGGACTGCGGGGAGTCCGGGGGCAGGGTGAAGCGGGCGTCCGGGGCGATGGCGGCGATCCCCTCGCGCAGGCGGGTCGCGAGGGCGCGCACCTCGACGGCGCGCCGGTCTCGCTCGGCGAGGGTCTCCTCGAGCGCAGCGGCGTAGGCGGCAGCCTGGGCGGCGTCCAGGGTGCCCGAGCGCACGCCGCGCTGCTGCCCGCCGCCGGTGCTGGTGGCGGCGAAGGGCACGGTGGGCCGGGCCACCAGGACGCCCACGCCGACGGGAGCGCCGATCTTGTGGCCGGACAGGGACATGAGGTCCACGTCGTCGAAGGAGGGCAGGGCCACGTGCCCCACGCCCTGCACGGCGTCGGTGTGGACGAGGGTGCCGTGGGGGCGGGCGGCCGCGGCGAGCGCGGCGAGGTCCTGCAGGGCGCCGGTCTCGTTGTTCACCAGTGCCGCGCTCACCACGCCGACGCGTCCGTCGGCGAGCGCCTCGGCGATCCCGTCGGCCGTCAGGATCCCGGCGGCGTCCACCGGGAGCTCGCGCGCCTGGATCGGCGGGCGGCCGGCGGCGAGGGAGCGGGCGGTGGCGACCACCGCCGGGTGGTCGGTCGCGGCGACGGCGACCGCGGTGCGAGTGGGATCCTTCGCGAGCACGCCGAGCGGCGCGGCGCGCAGGGCGAGGTTGTCCGCCTCGGTGCCGCCGGAGGTCATGATCAGCCAGCTGCGCGGCACCCCGAGGAGGCCCGCGATCCGTTCGAGAGCCTCGTCGAGCACGGCGCGGGCGCGGCGGCCGGCGGCGTGGACCGAGGAGGGGTTCCCCCAGGCGGCGGAGGCCTCGAGGAAGGCCTCACGCGCGGCGGGGCGCAGCACGGTGGTCGCGGCATGGTCGAGGTAGGCGCGCTCCTGCGTCTCCTGCGGCTCCCGCCCCTGCTGGTCCCGCGCCTGCTGGTCCCGCGCCTGCTGGTCCCTGGGGGCCTCTGCGTCGTGCGTCGTCACCATGGCTTCACCGGGTCCCGCGGGGACCCGCCGTCCTCGTTCTCGCCGTCGCCGCCCTGGGCGTCGCGGTTGCGCTCCTCGAGCTCGTCGTCCTTCTGCTGGTCCTCGGAGGTGCCGCTGGTCGGGGTCTCCTCGGGGGTGCCGTCCCCGTCGGGGTCGGTGCGCGAGGGGTCGCCCGGGTCCTGCTGGCCGCCGCCGCCCTCCTGGTCGCCCGGCTCGTCGCCCTGGTCGGTGCCGCGGTCGTCGGGGTCGTTCCCGGCCTCCTCGTCGGCCTCGCGGCGCTTGTCCTCGACCCGCTCGCCGTTCTCCTCGGTGGTCTCGGAGTCCTCGTTGCCGGACTGCTCGCTGGGTTCCCCGGACTCTCCGCCCTCGCCGCCTTGGCCTCCTTCACCGCCGCCGCCACCGCCGCCGCCCATGCAGGGGGCGAGCAGCTCCTCGGCCTCGAAGAGCCGGTCGGCGCGGGCCTGGGGGTCCTCGATGAGATCGGCCTGGCGCTCGATGGACAGCGCGAGGTTGTTGAGGATCTTGCACTGCGCGTGCATGGGGGCGTTGATGTCGGAGTGGCTGTTCCACTCGTCCAGCGCCACCCGCAGCTCCGCCTCCGCGGCGGCGTCCTCGCCCTGCTGGAGCAGCGCCGTGCCCTCGGACAGGTGCGGGAGGTAGGGCTCGAACCAGTTCGCGGTCTGCACCGGGGCGAGGCGCTCGATCGCCACGGGATAGTCCTGCTTCCCGTAGGAGTCCAGGTGCATGGCCTGGGTGATCGGCATGGACACGAAGCGCACCGCCAGCACGGCGAGCGCGAGGATCGGCAGAGCGAGGATCGCGAAGACGATCAGGCGCGTGCGGCGCAGCCGCTTCACGTTCAGGCCGAAGTCCTCGGCGCTGCCTCGCTCGTCCTGGGCGAGGGCGGGCGGCCTGTCGGTGGGCGGGGCGTCCGGCTGCGGGGACTCCTGCCGCGGGGCGAGGGACGTGCTCATCGCTGCGCTCCTTGAAGGTCCTGGCGGTCGATCCTGCGCGGCAGGCGGTAGGTCATCTCCCCCAGCTCCCAGATCATCAGGGCGGCCAGCGGGATCGCCGCCACCCAGTACCAGTCCTCGAAGCTGGCGACCCCGCGCCGGGACTCGGCCGGGATGGGGCGCAGGGTGATGCCGTCCATGGTGCCCTCGATCGGGGCCTCGGGGTCGTCGCGGTGGAGATAGGGCACGCCGAGCTGCCCGGCGATGGTCTGCAGCTGGGTCTCGTCGATCGTGGAGATGCCCTGGGCGCCGTCGGGGCCGGTGATGTACTCGCCGTCCTCCGCGCCGCCCTGGGTCTTCATGGGACCGCCCTCGGCGGTGCCGTAGCCGAGCACGGCCCCGCCGTCGATGAACCCGGCCGCCTGGGCGAAGGACTCCGACTCGCGCTCGTCGGTGTTCTCCCCGTCGGACAGCACGTACACGAGGACCGAGGAGTCGGGGTCGTCGCGCTTGGCGTCGGAGATCTCGGTGAGCAGCGTGGCCAGCGGGCGGTCCACGTTCGAGCCGGTCGAGTAGGCGGTCGGCTCGGTGGTGAGCGTGTCGATCCAGGCGGCGGCCGCCCCCGCATCGGTGGTCAGCGGCAGCTGCTGCGTGGCGGTCGAGTCGAAGGCGATGATCCCGTAGCGGGCCCCTTCGGTCATGCCCATGATGCGGGTCATGTCCGCCTTCACGCCGTCCAGGCGCGGCTGCTCGCCGGCGAAGTCCTCGGCGTTCATTGAGCCGGTGCGGTCCACGACGAAGAAGACGTTCGCGTTCATGCGCTGGGTCTGCTCGCCCTCGATGGGGGTGACCGGGCGCAGCGCCACGACGAGCAGCAGCAGGACCATCAGGGTGCGGCGCAGCCAGGCGACGCGCTGCCGGGGCCGGGCCACCAGCATCGCCGCGCACAGGGCGAGCATCGCGCCGAACAGCGGGATGATCGCCCACAGCGGCATCAGGTACTGCAGATGCATCAGCGCGCCCTCCATCCCAGGACCAGGATCCCGACGAGGGAGAGGAAGGTGAGCACGAAGGGCACCGACGGATGGTCGGTGCGCACCACGGTGGGCTGGGCACCGAGCACCTCGGCCTGGTTGCGCTGGATCGCCTCGATGATCGCGGGAATCGCCTGCGGGTCGGAGGACTCGTACAGCTGACCGTCCTGGTCCTCGGTGGCGGTCTGCAGCTCCTCGAAGCAGCCGGGACCGCACTCGTAGGCGCCGGGGTAGAAGGTGTACAGGTCGATGTCGCGGTCGGCGACGCGCTGGGTCGCCTCCTCGAGGGTGAAGATCGGGGTGCCGTTGACCTCGTTGTCGGTCGCGAAGATGATCGAGCGGGAGCGGTCCTGCTCGGCCTGGTCGAAGACCTGGGCGCAGGAGGCGAGGCCGTCGGGCACGATCGAGGCCTCGTCGGGGATGCCCTTGGTGCCCTCGACGAAGTCGACGTACTGGCGCACCTTCTCGTCGGAGTAGTCCCGGGTGCCCAGCCGGTACCCGAACTCGTCGAAGTCGATCGCCTCGGCGCCCTGCACGAGCTCGCGCTGGATGAGGTCGTAGTCGTTGGTCAGCGGGAAGACGGTGCGACTGGTCGAGTTGAAGATCGACAGCGCCACCCGCTCCCCCTCGAAGGAGTCCACCATCGTCGCGAAGGTCGCGAGGATCTCGGTGTCGTACTCGTACATCGACCCGGACACGTCCAGGCACAGCACGATGTCGCGCGAGGCGAACTCCGGGGTCTCGATGCGCTCCGTGGCGATGCGGCCGGAGAGCACGGAGGCGGCGAGCACGGCGAGCACGGCGATGCCCACCTGCGAGGCGCGCACCACCCGCGCGGCGCGCTGGGCCCGCACGAAGCTCGGGATCCGGTCCATGTAGCGGGAGTTCGCGACCAGCACCGGGGAGCGGCGCAGGGAGCGACGGTTCCAGAAGGTGATCGCCCAGACCACGATCGCGGCCAGCAGCAGCAGGCCCGTGACCCACCAGAAGATCATGACCATGCGCGGATCACCTCCCGGGCGCGGCGCACGGAGTCGCGCAGCTCGCGGTCCGAGGCCTGGGCGAAGTCCGGCTCGTACAGGTCGCCGATCAGCGCGCCGACGGCACACGTGCGCGGCTCGGCCTGCAGGGTCGCGAGGTCCTGGCTGGTGACGTCCAGGCCCGTGGTGCGCTTGACGAAGCGTCGCATCACGCCGGTGAGCTCATGGTGGCCCTCGCGGGCCTCCAGCTCCCCGGCCTCGTGTCGGTCGGCGATGTCGTTCACGGCGCGCAGGAACTCGGCCTTCAGGGTGGCCATCTCGCCAGGCCGGGCGCGGTAGGCGATGCGCTTCTCGATGGCGCGGGTGATCTTCAGGGTCCCCACGATCAGCGCGACGATCACCACGATGCACAGCACCGCGAGGATCACCCAGGCGATCGAGTACTGGGGAGGGTCGATGACCTCGGGCGGCGCGGGCTCGGCCAGGAGCTGCGCCGCGGGGCGGAGCAGCAGGTCAGGCACGGGCATGGCGGTACTCCCGGGAGCGCAGCATGGCGATCATGTCCTCCACCACGGTGCTCTCGCCGCGGGTGAGCAGGTGGCTGACGTGCAGGCGGTCGAGCATCTCGGTGATGCCCTCGCTGCGGGCGGCGCGGTAGGCGGCCACGTCCCGGGCGACCCGCTTCGAGGTACGGGTGAGCGAGCCGATCTCGCGCGGGGCGTCCACGTCGACCACGTCGTGGTCGAGGTCCGCGGCCTGGAGCGGGTCCGCGTCGGCGATGCGGATGACCATGACGTCGTGCCGTGTGGTCAGGCGGCGCAGCAGCGCGAAGTCCTCGACCGCCGGATGGGCCTCGTCGGTGATGATCGTCATCAGGGTGGAGCGGGTGGTGACGCGGAAGGCGCGCTCGAGCAGCCAGGCGCTGTCCGCGGGCGGCGCGGCGGAGGTGGTGGTCTGCTGGATCGTGCGCAGCAGCAGCTCGAGGTGGCCGTCGCTGGAGCGGGAGGGAAGCTGCACGGGACGGGCGTCGCTGCCGCCGACCAGGCCCACGAGGTCGCCGTTCTTCTGCGCGAGGTAGCAGACCATCCCGGCGGCGAGGATCATCGCCTCGCGCTTGGAGGTGCCGTCGGCCGCGGTGGCCGCCATGGCGGAGGAGGTGTCGGCGACGATCGAGAGGTGCCGCACCCGCTCCTCGTTGAACTGGCGGATCAGCGGCTCGCCCGAGCGGGCGGTCGCCTTCCAGTCGATGTCGGAGATCTTGTCCCCGGGCTGGTAGTACTTCAGATCGTCGAAGTCCTCGCCGCTGCCCTTGAACAGCGAGCGGCCGCGGCCCTGGATGAGGCCGCGCGCCCGGTTCGAGGTGTGCAGGTCCACCCGGGCCTTGACCCGGGTCATGAGCGAGGTCGCCATCGGTGCCGCCTGCGCGCTCAGGGCATCGGCACGGCGTGGAAGACCGCGTCGATGATCTGCTCGGGCTTGATGCCGCTGGCGAGCGCGTCGAAGGTGAGCACGAGGCGATGGCGCAGAACGCCGTAGCGCATGGCGCGCACGTCGTCGGGGGTGACGTAATCGCGGCCGTGCAGCAGGGCGTGCGCCTGACCCACGCGCATCAGCGCCAGGGAGCCACGGGGGCTCGCCCCGACCCGCACCGACTGGGTGAGGTTCGGGACCGGGCGCGGACCGGAGCCGCGCGTGGTGAAGACCAGGTCGATGATGTAGCGCTTGACCGCGGGGTCGACGTACACCTGGTCCACCATCGCCTGCAGGAAGCGGACGTCCTCGAGGGACACTGTGCCCACCGCCTCGCGCGGACCGGTGAGGCTGCCGGCGGTGGAGCGGTCGAGGATCTCGTGCTCCTCGGCGGGGCGCGGATAGGTGAGGATCTCCTTCATGAGGAAGCGGTCCATCTGCGCCTCGGGGAGGACATAGGTGCCCTCCTCTTCGATCGGGTTCTGCGTGGCCAGCACCATGAACGGCTCGGGCAGGCGGTGGACCTCGCCGCCGATGGAGGTCTGGCGCTCCTGCATCGCCTCGAGCATCGCCGACTGGGTCTTGGCGCTGGAGCGGTTGATCTCGTCCAGCAGCACCACATTGGCGTGGACCGGGCCGAGCTGGGTGGTGAAGGTGCCCGAGCCGTAGTTGAAGATCTGAGTGCCGATGATGTCGTTGGGCATCAGGTCCGGCGTGCACTGGATGCGGGAGAAGGAGCCGGTGATCGCGGAGGCGAGCGCGCTGGCGGCGGTCGTCTTCGCCAGGCCCGGCACGGACTCCAGCAGCACGTGCCCGCCCGCGGCGAGCGCCGCGAGCAGCGACAGGCGCAGGTTCTCCTGGCCCACCACACGGGACTGGAACACCTTGGTGATGGTGCCGATGATCGCGCCGGTGCGCTCGAGGTCCGCCGGCGCGATCGCGCGGCTGGAGGGCGCGAAGCCCTCGGGCCGGCGGGACGGGCCCGCGGCGGGGTGGGCGGGAGCGGCCGACGGGGCCATGCCCGCGGGGGCGCCGGGTCCGGCAGGGGCGGCCGACGAGCCGGGGCCCGACTGCGGGGCGGGGGGCACCGGGACCCCCGGCTGCTGGGTGGGTGGGTTGCTCATGCGCTGGCTGTCCCCCGTCGTGCGGTCGTCGTGTGCTGTGCGTCCTGCGGGCCGCGCCCAGGAGCCCGCGATGCCCCGTCCCCTCCCCCGAAGGCGGACGCAGGCCGGTGCTGGCACGGCCGTGGCAGCCCTCCGCGCGCCGTCCGCGCGGGTCGCCACCGCGACGATCCTAGCGCCCCGGCCCTCGGCGGGCGCGATGCGGCTCACGCCGAGTGCGCGCCGGTGCGAGGGCGGTGGGAGGATGAGCACGTGCTTGCCGACCGCTTCGACCGCGCCACTCCGCCCGTCGCCCCCACCGCCCCCGGACTCGCGGTGGACTCCCGCGGCAGGGGGACCTTCGCCGTCGCCGCCCCCCGCGCCGAAGTGGTGGACCTGTGCGTGCTGCGGGGCACGACCGAGCACCGTCAGCGCCTGCGCCACACCAACGGCGGACTGCACTGGGACCACGTCGACGGCATGGTGCCGGGCACGAAGTACGGGCTGCGCGTGCACGGGCCGTGGAACCCCGAGGAGGGGATGTACGCGAACCCCCGCAAGCTCCTCCAGGACCCCTGGGCCCGCGGCGTCTCGCACTCCTCGTCGCTGCTGAGCTCCTTCTTCCCCTTCGAGGTCGACTCGATGCTGGACCGGGTGGGCGACACGGCCCGGCGCAGCGAGGTGGACAACGGGGCGGATGCGATCTGGTCGGTGGTCGTCTCCGACGCCTTCGACTGGCAGGACGATCTGCGCCCGATGGTGGACTGGGACTCGACCGTGCTCTACGAGCTGCACGTCAAGGGCTTCACCCAGCTCCACCCCGATCTGCCGCCCGAGCAGCGCGGCACCTACGCCGGCCTCGGCCACCCGGCGGTGACGAACTACCTGCGCGAGCTCGGGGTGACCAGCATCGAGCTGCTGCCCATCCACGCCGCGATGGACGAACCCCACCTCACCCGCCTGGGCCTGACGAACTACTGGGGCTACTCGACGTCGTCCTTCTTCGCCCCTGAGCCGTCGCTCGCCACGGCCGCCGCCCAGCACGCCGGCGCCCAGGCGGTGCTCGACGAGGTCAAGACCATGGTGCGGCGGCTGCACGCCGCAGGCTTCGAGGTCATCCTCGACGTGGTCTACAACCACACCGCCGAGGGCGGGGCCGGCGGTCCGTCCCTGTCCCTGCGGGGCCTGGACAACCTCGAGTACTACTGGATGGACCACGGCACCTTCCAGGACGTCACCGGTACGGGAGGCACCCTCGACCCCCGCTCCGTGCACGTCACCGACCTGATCCTCGCCTCCCTGCGCTACTGGGTGCAGGAAGTCCACGTGGACGGCTTCCGCTTCGACCTCGCCGCGACCCTGGGCCGCGACGACCGCGGCTTCCGCCACGACCATCCGCTGCTGCGGGCGCTGGCGACGGATCCGGTGCTGCGCGGGGTCAAGCTCATCGCCGAGCCCTGGGACGTGGGCACCGGCGGCTGGCAGACCGGAAGCTTCCCCGTCCCCTTCGCCGAGTGGAACGACGCCTTCCGCGACGACGTGCGCGCCTTCTGGCTCTCCGACCGCGCCGCGCGCGAGCGCACCGGCAACCAGGCCATCGGCGGCGTGCGCGACCTGGCCACGCGCCTGGCCGGCTCGAGCGACCTCCTGACCCGCCAGGACCCGGTGGACCTCCCCACCGGGCGGAGCCTGCGCGCCCCCTGGGCCTCTGTCAACTACGTCACCGCCCACGACGGCTTCACCCTGCGCGACCTCACCGCCTACGAGACCAAGCACAACGAGGCCAACGGCGAGGACAACCGCGACGGCACCTCGAACAACCGCTCCTACCACCACGGCCACGAGGGCGAGCTGCCCGCCGGGACCCCCGGGGCCGCGGCCCTCGAAGCGGCCCGCCGCCGCACCGCCCGCAGCGTGCTGGCGACCCTGCTGCTCGCCTCGGGCACCCCGATGCTCAATGCCGGGGACGAGCGCGGTCGTACCCAGCAGGGCAACAACAACGCCTACTGCCAGGACAACGAGATCTCCTGGATGGACTGGCGGCGCAGCGCCCACGCCGCGCACCTGCGCGAGACCGTCTCCCGCCTGCTGCAGCTTCGCGGCGAGCATCCGCAGCTGCGCTCACCCCACTTCCTGCGCCCCGCGGATCCGCCCGCGCTCGACGCCGGGCAGATCGCCTGGTTCGACGCCGACGGGCTCCCGATGGACCACCAGGACTGGATGAACCCCTCCCAGCACCTGCTGGCCATGCTGCGCCCCGCGATCCCGGGCCGCGAGGGCTCCAATCACCTGCTGGTGATCCTCTCCGCCGAGGCGGAGGAGCGCACCGTGCGCCTGCCGGAGGCGCCCTGGCCGCAGGGCACCGCCCGCCTGCTGCTGGACACGGCGCTGGAGAACCCCGAGGAGCTGCCCACCTCCCCCGTCGTGGACCGGACGGTCACCGTCGCCCCCGGGAGCGTGGTGGTCGTCGGGATCACCCCTGACGTCACGGCGGAGGTGCCGAAGCGGCTATCGTGAGGTCAGTCACCGCGATCATCGCAGAGCGCCTCGTGACCATCGAGCGCTCAGGCAGGAGAGCCCATGTCCGAGACCACTGACCGCACCGGGCTGGACGCCGGTATCGGGCGCATCCCGATCATGGATGTGCAGCCCGTCGTCGACGGAGGGCGCTTCCCCGCACGCTGCGTGGAGGGCGAGACCGTCACCGTACGGGTCAACGCCTTCCGCGAGGGCCACGACGCGATGGGCGTGCAGCTGGTGCTCGTCTCCCCCGACGGCACCGAGACACGTCGCGCGCTGCGCTCGGTGAACCCGGGCCTGGACCTGTGGGAGACCACGATCCGTCCCGACGAGCTGGGCAGCTGGACCTTCCGCATCGAGGCGTACTCCGCCCCGTATGAGACCTGGGCCCACGTGGCCGAGGTGAAGGTCCCCGCCGGCATCGACCTCGACCTCACCTGCGCCGAGGGCGCCCTCGTGCTCGAGCGCGTGCTCGCCGAGATCACCGCGGGCGAGCGCCCCGCCTCCGACGGCCCGGTCGTCACCGCCGCCCTCGAGTCCCTGCGCGCCCCCGGCCTGCCCGCCTCCGCCCGGGTCGCGCCGGCGCTCGCCGGCGACCTGCGCGGCATCCTCTCCGAGCGCCCCCTGCGCGAGGGCGTCACCGTCGCCGGTCCCTACCGGCTCGAGGTGCAGCGCCGCCGCGCCCTGTTCGGGTCCTGGTACGAGTTCTTCCCCCGCTCCGAGGGCGCGCACTTCGACCCCGAGCACGGCTGGACCTCCGGCACCCTGCGCACCGCCGCCGGTGCCCTGGACCGCATCGCCGACATGGGATTCGACGTCGCCTACCTCACCCCGATCCACCCCATCGGCAGCACCTTCCGCAAGGGCCGCAACAACACCCTGGACCCGCAGCCGGGCGACCCCGGCTCCCCCTACGCGATCGGCTCCCCCGACGGCGGCCACGACGCGATCGACCCGGACCTGGGGACGATGGAGGACTTCGACGCCTTCGTCGGCCGGGCGAAGGAGCTGGGGCTCGAGGTGGCGATGGACATCGCCCTGCAGTGCTCCCCCGACCACCCCTGGGTCGCCGAGCACCCCGAGTGGTTCACCGTTCGTGCGGACGGCACCATCGCCTACGCCGAGAACCCGCCGAAGAAGTACCAGGACATCTACCCCCTCAGCTTCGACCAGGACTACGAGGGCCTGTACGCCGCGATCCGCGACATGCTCGAGCTGTGGGTCTCCCATGGCGTGACCCTGTTCCGCGTGGACAACCCCCACACCAAGCCCGTGCGCTTCTGGGAGGAGCTGCTGGCGGAGTTCGCCGAGACGCACCCCGAGGTGATCTTCCTGGCCGAGGCGTTCACCCGGCCCACGATGATGCACACCCTGGGCAAGGTCGGCTACCACCAGTCCTACACGTACTTCACCTGGCGCGAGGGCGCCGACGAGCTGCAGGAGTACCTCGAGGAGCTGGTGGAGTCCGCGCCCTACATGCGGCCCAGCTTCTGGCCCACCACCCACGACATCCTCACCCCGTACATGACCACCGGCGGGCGCCGCGCCTTCGTGCTGCGCGCGATCCTCGCCGCGACGCTGGTGCCCACCTGGGGCATCTACAGCGGCTACGAGCTCGTCGAGGACGTCCCGCGCCCCGGAGCGCAGGAGCAGATCGACAACGAGAAGTACGAGTACAAGCCGCGCGACTACGCAGGGGCGCTGGCCCGGGGCGAGAGCCTCGAGCCGCTGCTGGCGACGCTCAACCGGATCCGCCGCGAGCATCCCGCCCTGCAGACCCTGACCACGATCCGCTTCCACGAGGCCGACGACCCCCAGGTGCTCGTCTACTCCAAGCACCTCGACGCGGACGCCACCGGCACCGGCAGCCCCGACAGCGTGCTGGTGGTCTCCCTGACAGCCCACGACCGCGACTCCTCGACCCGCCTCCACCTGGACCCGGCCGCCTTCGGCGCAGGCGACTCGTTCGAGGTCGAGGACCTGCTGACCGGCGAGCGGTACCACTGGGACCGCGACCCGTTCGTCATCCTGAGCGCGTCCGACCGGCCCGCGCACGTCCTGCGGATCATCCACCCCGAGGAGAACTGACATGACCGACACCACGGACCCCACCGTCCCGACCCGCACCGGCGCGGGCTCGACCCCGGTGATGCCGCTGGGCGAGCACGAGCTGGGCGCCACCGCGACCGGCAGCTTCCACGAGCCGCACGCGGTGCTCGGTGCCCACGAGTACGAGGGCGGCGTCACCATCCGCACCCTCAAGCCCTTTGCCAGCGAGGTCGCGGTGCTGCTGCCCGACGGCACCGCCCACGCGATGGAGCACGAGTACGACGGGATCTGGACCGCCGCCCTGCCGCTGAAGGAGGTGCCCTCCTACCGGATCCGCGTGACCTGGACAGACGGCGCCGACTGGGTGGACACCGAAGAGCCCTACCGCTTCCTGCCCACCATCGGAGAGCTCGACCTGCACCTGATCCGCGAGGGTCGCCACGAGGAGCTGTGGCGGGCGCTCGGAGCGCACGTGCGCACCGTCGACGGCGTCGAGGGCGCCTCCTTCACGGTGTGGGCGCCCAACGCCCGCGCCGTCCAGGTGATCGGCTCCTTCAACGGCTGGAACGGCCGCCTGCACTCGATGCGCTCGCTCGGCGCCTCGGGCGTGTGGGAGATCTTCGTGCCGGGCGCCGGGGACGGCGCGACCTACAAGTTCCGCATCCTCGGCCCCGACGGCCAGTGGCGGGAGAAGGCCGACCCGATGGCGCGCGCCGCCGAGGTGCCGCCCGCGACCGGCTCGGTGATCACCACCAGCGACTTCGAATGGTCCGACGAGCACTGGCTCGCCGAGCGGGCCGGCGCCGACGCGCTCGCCTCGCGCATGTCGGTCTACGAGGTGCACCTGGCCAGCTGGCGGCCGGGCCTCGGCTACCGCGAGCTCGCCCAGGAGCTGACCGAGTACGTCGCGGACATGGGCTTCACCCACGTGGAGTTCATGCCGCTGGCGGAGCACCCCTTCGGCGGGTCCTGGGGCTACCAGGTCACCGGCTACTACGCCCCGACCTCGCGCCTCGGCTCCCCCGACGAGCTGCGCCACCTCATCGACACCCTCCACAACGCCGGGATCGGCGTGATCATGGACTGGGTGCCCGCCCACTTCCCCAAGGACGAGTGGGCGCTGGGCCGCTTCGACGGCACCCCGCTGTACGAGCACGCGGACCCGCGCCGCGGCGAGCACCCCGACTGGGGCACGTACATCTTCGACACCGGCCGCAACGAGGTGCGCAACTTCCTGGTCGCCAATGCCTGCTACTGGCTCGAGGAGTTCCACGTCGACGGCCTGCGCGTGGATGCGGTCGCCTCGATGCTGTACCTGGACTATTCCCGCGAGGACGGCCAGTGGATCCCCAACCGCCACGGCGGCCGCGAGGACCTCGAGAACATCGCCTTCCTCCAGGAGACGACCGCCACCGCGTACAAGCGGGCACCAGGCATCGTGATGATCGCCGAGGAGTCCACCTCGTTCCCGGGCGTCACCCGCCCCACCGACACCGGCGGCCTCGGCTTCGGGTTCAAGTGGAACATGGGCTGGATGCACGACACCCTCGAGTACCTCGGCCAGGACCCGATCCACCGCCAGTACCACCACGGCGAGCTGACCTTCTCGATGGTGTACCAGTACTCGGAGAACTTCGTCCTGCCGCTCAGCCATGACGAGGTCGTGCACGGCAAGGGCTCGCTGCTGCGCAAGGCGCCCGGCGACGACTGGCAGCAGGCCGCGTCGCTGCGCTCCTACCTCACCTTCCAGTGGACCCACCCGGGCAAGCAGCTCATCTTCATGGGCATCGAGTTCGCCCAGGGCACCGAGTGGAACGAGCAGGCTGGTCTGCCCTGGTGGCTGCTGGAGTATCCGCTGCACCGCGGCGCCCAGCAGCTGGTCCGCGACCTCAACGCCCTGCAGGCCGAGTTCCCGGCCCTGTATCAGCGGGACCAGGACCCGGGCGGCTTCGAGTGGCTGATCGGGGACGACGCCGGCCACAACGTGCTCTCCTTCGTGCGCCGCGACGCGGCGGGCGACCCGGTGGCCGTGGTCGTGAACTTCTCCCCCGAGCCCTGGCACGACTACCGCATCCCGCTGCCCGAGGGCGGAGACTGGCTCGAGGTCCTGAACACCGACGCCCCCGTGTACGGCGGCAGCGGGGTCGGCAATCTCGGCCGGGTCCACGCAGAGCCGCTGCCCCTCCACGGTCGCGAGCACTCCGTGCGCCTCTCGGTGCCGCCGCTCGGCGCGGTGATCCTCGCCCCGCAGCGCCTCCGCGAGGGCTGATCCCGGCCCCGGGTTACCGGAAAGTCATGAGCCGCTGTGTTCCAGGAATGGCACACAGCGGCTCATGACTTGTGGGTAACCCGACGCCCGACGGTGCCGAGCCCGGCGGTGGCGACGCCCCGCGGTGCCCCGCGAGGCGCATGCACCCGGGGCGCGGCAGGTGCGCGCCCCTGCGCGGCGCTCAGTACAGCAGGTTCGCCAGGCGCTTTCGGGCGGCGGCGACTCGCGGGTCCTCGGCGCCGGCGACCTCGAAGAGCTCCAGCAGCCTGGCGCGCACGGCGTCCTTGGTCTCCTGGTCCGCGCCGCGCAGCAGGTCCAGCAGGCGGCCGAAGGCGTCGTCGACGTGACCGCCGAGCATGTCGATGTCGGCGACCAGCATCTGCGCCTCGAGGTCACCGGGCGCGTGCGCGGCGGCCTCGCGGGCGGCGCCGGTCTCCGCCCCGCGGGTGCGGCGCATGAGCTCGACGGTCGCCAGGCCCGCCTTCGCCTCGGCGTCGGCCGGGGCCTCCTGGAGCTGCTTGCGGTACGCCGCGGCGGCCGCGTCGAGATCGCCGCGCTCGATCGCCTCGTACGCCTCCGCGATCAGCGGCGGGAGGGGCTCCTCCGGCGGGGCCTGCTGCTCCCCGTCGGCCGACGGATCCATGCCCTGCTGGCGGGCGATCTCGAGGACCTGGGTGACGAGGTTGTCGATCTCCTCGTCGGGCAGCACGGACTGCACGATGGGCTGGAGCTGGCCCTGGATGAGCAGCAGCAGCGTGGGCAGCTGCTGCACGCGCAGCGCGGCGGCGACCCGCTGCTGGGTGTCGGCGTCGACGGTGGCCAGGCGCACCGCGCCGCCCTGCGCGTCGACCGCGCGACGCAGCGAGGCGAGGAACTGTGCACCGTCGGGCACGCGGCTGCTCGTGACGAGCATGAGGGTGGGGATCCGCTGGGAGTCGCCGATCAGCTGCTCGAGCCCCTGCTCGGTGACGGCGACCTCGTGCACGGACGGGGTGCCGGCGTCGGCCGGGCCGGCGCCGCCGGCGGGCTGCTTCAGCGCGGCGAGATCGATGATGCCGTATGGATCGGACACGGAGATACTCCTTCGACGGGTGCGTGACGCGCCCAGTCTAGGGAGTCGCGCCGGGGCGCGACCGGACGGGACCGTCCGGTTCGCCCACGGCACAGCGCGCACCCGGGCTCACGCCCCGCGGCACTGCCCCGCGGCTCACTCCCCGCTGCACAGCCCCCGCGGTTCACTCCCCGCGGTTCACTCCCCCGTCGCGGCCAGCGCGGTCTGGGTCGCGCCGATGGGCTGGACCTGGCCGCCAGCGTCGGCCGAGGGGATGTACAGGGCCACATGGGTGCCGTAGTCGCGCACGTACTCCTTGGTGAACTCCCGCTTGCCGATCACCTTGGTGTACTTGTTGTCCTCGGCGTAGCGCATGGTGGCGCCGTCCTTGATGGAGACGCGGCGGCTGGACATGAGGGTGCCCATCACGATCGCGCCGCCGTCGTCGGTGCGCAGACCCACCAGCTCGTCCTCGCGCACGGTGTAGGTCTCACGGATGGTCGCCGCCTCGTCCCACTCCACGCCCTGGTTCAGCTCCTTGCGCTCCGTCTGGATGCGCTCGTGGGTGCCGGTCTGGAACGGGTTCGGGGCGAGCTGGTCGTCCGCATCCGCCGCATCGCCCTCGGTGAGGACCTTCGCGTACAGGGCGAGCGCCGCGGCCGGGGTCATCAGCAGACCCTCCGTGTCGCCGGTGACCTGCTCCGAGCCCACCGCGGCGGCGGGCACGGTGGGCATCTCGACGTCCACGGCCTGCTGGGCCCAGCCCCAGGCGGTGTAGGGGGACTTCGCATCCGCCTGCTGCAGCGCCATGAAATAAGGGACGCCACCGTCGACGGAGTCCTCGACGAGTGCGATGGCAGTGCGGGGGAACTCGGCGCTGGTGGAGGTGAGCGGCACGATCAGCGCTTCGCCGGGGACCTTGAGGTCCTCGGCCCATTCCTCGGCCTTGGCAATCAGGGCGTAGACGGCGGTGCGGAACTCGGCGGCGGAGCCGGAGACGCGCGGGGCGAGCTTCGCGGCGTCGCGGGCCTCGTCCGCCTCGACCACGACGGCGTGCACCGCGGGGATGATCTTCTCGAACTGCTCGGTGGTCTGCGCCGGAGTGGGCTCGGCGAGCTCCTTGCCGGTGGGCGGGGCGGCAGGCGGCTCGGGCTCCGCGCCGCAGGCGGCCAGCAGCGTGGTCGCCAGCAGACCGCCCGTGCCGAGCAGCAGGCCGCGACGGCCGACGGGGAGTGGCGAGGCGGCGGAACGGACGGCACTGGCGGTCTTCACGGCTTTCCTGTCCTTCATGGCGACGTCCTTCATGGCGGCTCCCCGGCGCGGCTCGTGGTGGGTCGTCATCGCTGCTGCTCCTGGTCCGTGCCCTCGGCGGGATCGCCCCAGGCGCTGTCCTCGGTGGAGGTGAGCCTCTCGGTGGCGGGCTCGTCGGCGGTCGCCGCAGCGCCCGCGCCGGCGCCCCAGGAGGAGGGGTACGGGCCGACGGGCAGCTCCTCCGCCTCCTCGTCGTCGCGTCGGCGGCCGAGGGAGACCACCAGCAGCACCAGGCCGATCACGGCGATCGCGGCGCCGCCCGCGTAGGCGAAGGGCACCCACTCGTTCTCGGCGTTCACGGGCCAGGTGATGGAGATGCTCTCCGCGCCGGGCGCGGTGCCGTCGGTGACGATGAGCAGCGCGCGATAGACCTGCTCGTTGTCGCCGTTCTCCTGGGCGAAGAAGTCGGCCACGTCGATCGTGTAGGGGCTGGGTCCGGTGTCCACGGTGCGCCACAGATCCGACTCGGTGGGCGAGGCGATCTCGGCCGCGCCGTCCGGGGACACGTCCTCGGTGCTCAGCGTGGTCCAGTCGCTGGCCCCGGTGATGCGGGTGTGGTGGATGCCCTCGAGGTAGGCGTCGATGTCGCTGTTGGACGCGGTGATCACCGAGACGTCGGAGGCGCCCTCGATGACGACACGGCCCTGCTCACCGCCCACGTAGAGCACGCCCGGGTCGATGACCACGGCCGGCCCCGGATCCTGCAGGGTCACCGAAGCGGTGGTCTCGGTCTCGGGGGCCCAGGTGGTCTCGCCCAGACGGCCGAGCACGAGCCCGAGCAGTCCGACCAGGACCAGGAGGACGGCGAGGAGTCGTTGCACGATGGGATGCTCCTTGTGACGGTGCCGGGCCGGACCCGGACGGGGGACCCGTCCACGATACGAGCCCTGCGCGGTCACGACCAGGGCTTCGTGAGCATGGGCACGGGTCGCGGCCCCCGCTGCGGGACGGCGCACGGTCGCACGGCATGCCCGGTGCCGTACCCTTTCGGGGTGCGTCTCGTCGTTGCCCGCTGTTCCGTCGACTACACCGGTCGACTCACCGCCCACCTCCCCGAGGCCCCGCGCCTGCTGATCGTCAAGTCCGACGGCAGTGTGCTGGTGCACTCCGACGGAGGCAGCTACAAGCCCCTGAACTGGATGAGCCCGCCCTGCACCCTGGCGGTCTCGCGCCGCGACGACGACGAGGTCGCCGCCGATCCCGAGAGCGACTGGATCGAGCAGTGGGACGTGGTGCACGAGAAGTCCGGCGACCGCCTGCGGGTGCGCCTGCACGAGGTCTTCGAGGACTCCTCTCACGAGCTCGGCGTGGATCCCGGCCTCCAGAAGGACGGCGTCGAGGCGCATCTGCAGGCGCTGCTGGCCGAGAACATCGAGACCCTCGGCGACGGCTGGTCGCTGGTGCGCCGGGAGTACTTCACCGCCATCGGCCCGGTGGACATCCTCGCCCGCGACGAGAACGGCGGCACCGTCGCGATCGAGATCAAGCGCCGCGGGGAGATCGACGGCGTCGAGCAGCTCACCCGCTACCTCGAGCTGCTCAACCGCGACCCGCTGCTCGCGCCGGTGCGCGGTATCTTCGCCGCCCAGGCGATCAAGCCGCAGGCCAAGGTCCTCGCCGGGGACCGCGGCATCGACTGCGTGACGCTGGACTACGACGCCCTGCGCGGCATCGACGACGCGGAGTCGCGCCTGTTCTGACGCCCCACCGGCCTCGGAGCCGCCACCGCTCCCCCACCTGCCAGGAGACCGCATGAGCACCGCCGCCCCGCGCCCCGTCCCCCTCGCCGCCGACCTCGCCCTGCGCGGCACCGCGGTGCTCGAGGGCGGGCTCGCCCCCGAGGCGCTCGTGCTCGTCGCGGGCGAGGAGATCCTGTGGGCCGGACCCGCCGCCCACGCCCCGGTGCACTCCGCCGCGCGCACCCTCGAGCACGACGGGCTGATCCTGCCCGGCCTCGTGGACCTGCACTGCCACGGCGGCGGCGGCGCCTCCTTCCCCGACGCGGAGGACGCGGAGGAGATGCTGACCGCCGTCCGCGAGCACCGCCGCCACGGCACGACCTCACTCGTCGCCTCGCTCGTCACGGCCGACGCGGACACCCTGCGCCGGCGCGTGGGACAGCTCGCGCTCCTGCACGAGCGGGGGGAGATCGCGGCGATCCACCTCGAGGGCCCGTTCGTCTCCGTCGCCCGCCGCGGCGCACAGAACCGGGAGCACATCGTGGGCGGGGACCCGGAGCTCGTGGCCGAGCTGGCCGGGCTCGCCGGCGGCGCGCTCGCCACCATGACCGTCGCTCCCGAGGCCGACCGGGCCGACGAGGTGCTCGAGGCCCTCGCCGCCGGCGGCGCCGTCCCCTCGCTCGGCCACACCGACGGCTCGAGCGCCGACATGACCCGCGCCGTCGGCCGCGCCGCGGAGGCGCTGCGGCGGCATCAGGGCCGCTCCCCCCTGCCCACCGCCACCCATCTGTTCAACGGGATGCGCCCGATCCACCACCGCGACCCGGGGCCCGCGCTCGCGGCGCTCGACGCCGCGGCGCGCGGCGCGCTGGTCGTGGAGGTCATCGCCGACGGCGTGCACCTGGATGCCCGGACCGTCGCGCACGTCTTCGCGATCGCGGCCGAGGACGGGGTGGCGCTCGTGACCGACGCGATGGCGGCGGCCGGGATGGCCGACGGGCAGTACCGGCTCGGCGCCCTGGACGTCACGGTCGAGGCGGGGGTCGCGACCCTCACCGAGGGAGGGGCGATCGCGGGCGGCACCGCGCACCTGCTGGACGTGGTGCGCTTCGCGGTGACCGAGGCCGGGGTGGATCTGGTGCGGGCCGTCCGGGCCGCGTCCGCGGTGCCGGCTGCGGTGCTCGGGATGCAGGACCGGATCGGGGCGATCGCCACCGGCCGACGGGCCGATGCGGTGCTGGTGGACCGTGGGCTTCGGCCCGTGACGGTGCTGCGTGGGGGCCGCGAGGTCGGCTGAGCGCGTCGGCTGAAAGAAACTGCTGAGGCCCCGTCAGTCGGCGTCGCCGACCACCATGCCGGTCGGCGCGGCCTCGAGCCAGGAGTTCATCGCCGCACCGGATGCGAGGTCCACGATCGCCTGGATCTCCCGGCCCCCGGAGAGCGTGAACTCGAGCAGATAGCTCTCCGCGTCGCCGTCGACGCGCGCCTCGAGCCGTCGCCGGTTCACCTCGAGGATCTCCCCGCGGCGGATGACCACCTCGGGGCGGAGCCGCAGCGAGAAGGCGCGGAACCAGCGCAGCCGGTCCGTGCCGAAGCGCATCAGGCCGTGCTGCCACTTCTCCCCGCCCACGAGTCCGCGACGCTGCAGGGAGCACTCGAAGACGCCCCGGCTGCGGGACATCGCGATCTGCCGGATGATCAGTAGCAGCGCCGCCAGCACGACGACGAGCATCCCGATCCCCAGGAGGAGAATCGGGATGCTCGAGTCGTTCATGGCAGGTGCGGCCGGTCAGAGGCGGGCGTCACCGGAGGCGACAGCCTCCGCGTCGTCCACGCCGATGGTGACCACGTCCGCGTCCACGGAGACGAAGCCGCCGGACACGGTCCTCTCGTCGACGTGTCCGTCCTCGTCGATGATCCGCACCGTGCCGGTGCCGAGGATCGCGAGGGTCGGGACCATCGCGGGCAGGATGCCCATCGAGCCATCGACGGCGGGCACGACGACCTGCGCGGCCTGGCCGGTCCACACGGTCCGGTCCGCGGTCACGAAGGTGACGTCGAGCGAGCTCACTTGCCGAGCTCCTTGTCGATGCGGTGCTGGTTCTCCAGCACCATGTCGATGCCGCCGACGTTGAAGAAGGCCGACTCGGTGATGTGATCGAACTCGCCGTCGCAGATGCCCTTGAAGCCCTCGATGGTGTCCTTGAGCGGGACGTCCGAGCCGTCCACACCGGTGAACTGCTTGGCGAGGTGGGTGTTCTGCGAGAGGAACTGCTGGATGCGTCGCGCCCGCGACACGATGACCTTGTCCTCCTCGGAGAGCTCGTCGACGCCGAGCATCGCGATGATGTCCTGGAGCTCCTTGTTGCGCTGGAGCACCTGCTTCACGCGCACCGCGGTGTCGTAGTGGTCCTGGCCCACGTAGCGCGGGTCGAGGATGCGGGAGGTGGAGGCCAGCGGGTCGATCGCGGGGTACAGACCGCGCGAGGCGATCTCGCGGGAGAGCTCGGTGGTCGCGTCCAGGTGGGCGAAGGTGGTCGCCGGGGCCGGGTCGGTGTAGTCGTCGGCCGGGACGTAGATCGCCTGCATGGAGGTGATCGAGTGACCGCGGGTCGAGGTGATGCGCTCCTGGAGCACACCCATCTCGTCGGCGAGGTTGGGCTGGTAGCCCACTGCGGAGGGCATGCGGCCCAGCAGCGTGGAGACCTCGGAGCCCGCCTGGGTGAAGCGGAAGATGTTGTCGATGAACAGCAGCACGTCCTGGCTCTGCACATCGCGGAAGTACTCCGCCATGGTCAGCGCGGACAGCGCCACGCGCAGACGCGTCCCCGGCGGCTCGTCCATCTGGCCGAAGACCAGCGCGGTCTTGTCGATGACGCCGGACTCGGTCATCTCCTCGATGAGGTCCCAGCCCTCACGGGTGCGCTCGCCCACGCCGGCGAACACGGAGACGCCGTCGTGGTTGTTGGCCACGCGGTAGATCATCTCCTGGATGAGCACCGTCTTGCCCACGCCCGCGCCGCCGAACAGGCCGATCTTGCCGCCCTGCACGTAGGGGGTGAGAAGGTCGATCGACTTGATGCCGGTCTCGAACATGGTGGTCTTCGACTCGAGCTCGTCGAAGTTGGGGGCCTTGCGGTGGATGGGCCAGCGCTCGGTCACCTTCAGCTCGGAGGCAGGCTTGTTCAGCGGGGTGCCGACCACGTCGAACACGGTGCCGAGGGTCGCATCGCCGACGGGCACGGAGATGGCCGCGCCGGTGTCCACGACGTCCTGGCCGCGGACCACGCCGTCGGTGGGCTTCAGCGCGATGGCGCGGACCATGCCGTCGCCGAGGTGCTGGGCGGTCTCGAGGGTCAGGGTCGAGTCCTCCAGGCCCGAGCCCTCGGCCGAGATGTGGATCTGCAGCGCGTTGTAGAGGTCGGGGATGTTCCCCGGGGGGAACTCGATGTCGATGACCGCGCCGGTGACGCGGGCGACGCGGCCGGTGGCGACCGGCGCCGCGGGGGCGGTGTCCTGGCTGTCGATGGTGGTGGTCATGTCCGTTCTCTCCATGTCGGGCCGACGCGCGGGGCGCTCACGGCCAAGTGTCTCAGCGTTCGGTGCGGCCGGATCCCGAGAGCGCGTCGGCGCCGCCGACGATCTCCGTGATCTCCTGGGTGATCTCTGCCTGACGGGCGGAGTTCGCCATCCGCGTGAACTTGCGGATCTGGGTCTCCGCGTTGTCGGTGGCGGTCTTCATGGCGCGCTGCGTGGAGGCGTGCTCCGAGGCCATGGCCTGCAGCAGGATGTTGGTGATGCGCGAGCGGATGTACCGCGGGAGCAGCTCCTCGATGACGGTGTCGGCATCGGGGGCGAACTCGTACAGCGGGTACACCGGGCGGTGCTCCTCGCTCTCGGCCTCGACCAGACCCATCGGCACCATGCGGATGGACTTGGTGTACTGCTGGAAGCGGGACTCGAAGCGGGTGCCGACCACGTACAGCTCGTCCAGGTGCACCGCGGGGTCCTCGCTGAGGAGGTCCTGCGTGACCAGCTTGGCGATCTCGCGGCCCAGCTCCGGAAGCTCGTTCTCCTTGTAGGGGGTCCACGAGTGCTGCGGCGGGCGGTTGCGGAAGCGGTAGTACGAGTCGCCCTTGCGGCCCACCACGTACATCACGGGCTCCTTGCCCTGGTCGCGCAGGGTGTTCGCGAGCTGCTCGGCAGCGCGGATCACGTTGTGCGAGTAGGGGCCGGTCATGCCGCGGTCGGCAGTGATCATGAGGATCCCCGCGCGGCCGGTCTCGTGCCGGTCGGCATCCAGGAACGGATGCCTGATCTCGTCGGAGTGGGACGCGACCGAACCGATCGCGCGCGTGAGCGCCTCGGCATAGGGGGTCGTCGCCGTCACCCGGGCGTGGGCCTTGGCGATGCGCGAGGCCGCGACCATCTCCTTGGCCTTGAAGATCTTCTTCATCCCCTGGGCGGAGCGGATCTTCTGCTTGTAAACCCTCTGCTGGGCTCCCATGTCTCTCCTCGTGAGCGGTGGATGCGTCCGGGGCGGGCGGCCGCCGTCCCCCCGCGGGGGCGGCGGCCGAGCGCATCAGCCGCGGACGATCTGCTCCTGCTCGATCTGGTCGGACGCGAGGCGGCCGCTCTCGTCGTTGCGGGCAGAGCCCTCGCTCTTGCCGGCAAGGAAGTCCTTCTTGACCTGCTCGAGGATGGAGCTGAGCTCCTCCTCGGTGGAGGACTCGAACTTGCCGGAGGTGCGGATGGCCTCGAGCACGCCGCCGTTGTGGCGCAGGTGCTCGAGCAGCTGCCCCTCGAACTCGCGGACGTCCTCCACCTCGATGTCGTCGAACTTGCCGCGGGTGCCGGCCCAGATCGAGACGACCTGCTCCTCCATCGGGAAGGGCGAGTACTGGGACTGCTTGAGCAGCTCCATGAGGCGCGCACCGCGGCTGAGCTGCTGCTTGGAAGCGGCATCCAGGTCCGAGGCGAACATGGCGAAGGCCTCGAGGTCGCGGTACTGGGCGAGGTCGATCTTCAGGGTGCCCGAGACCGACTTCATGGCCTTGGTCTGCGCGGAGCCGCCGACGCGGGAGACCGAGATGCCGACGTCGACCGCCGGGCGCTGGTTCGCGTTGAACAGGTCCGACTGCAGGAAGCACTGGCCGTCGGTGATCGAGATGACGTTGGTCGGGATGTACGCCGAGACGTCGTTCGCCTTGGTCTCGATGATCGGCAGGCCGGTCATCGAGCCACCGCCCATCTCGTCGCTGAGCTTGGCGCAGCGCTCGAGAAGGCGGGAGTGCAGGTAGAACACGTCACCGGGGTACGCCTCGCGGCCCGGCGGGCGGCGCAGCAGCAGCGACACGGCGCGGTAGGCCTCGGCCTGCTTGGAGAGGTCGTCGAAGATGATCAGGACGTGCTTGCCCTCGTACATCCAGTGCTGGCCGATGGCCGAGCCGGTGTAGGGGGCGATGTACTTGAAGCCCGCGGGGTCGGAGGCGGGGGCCGCGACGATGGTGGTGTACTCCATCGCGCCGTTCTCCTCGAGGGTGGCGCGCACGGAGGCGATCGTCGAGCCCTTCTGGCCGACGGCGACGTAGATGCAGCGGACCTGCTTCTCGGGGTCGCCGGTCTCCCAGTTGGCCTTCTGGTTCAGGATGGTGTCGATGCCGATCGCGGTCTTGCCGGTCTGGCGGTCACCGATGATCAGCTGGCGCTGGCCGCGGCCGATCGGGGTCATCGCGTCGATGGCCTTCAGACCGGTCTGCATCGGCTCCTTGACGGCCTTGCGCTGCATGACCGTGGGGGCCTGGAGCTCGAGGGCGCGGCGGCCGACGGTGGCGATCTCGCCGAGGCCGTCGATCGGGTTGCCGACCGGGTCGACCACGCGGCCGAGGTAGCCGTCGCCGACCGGGACGGAGAGCACCTGGCCGGTGCGGCGGACCTGCTGGCCCTCCTCGATGCCGGCGAACTCGCCGAGCACGACCACGCCGATCTCGCGCAGCTCGAGGTTCAGGGCGAGGCCGAGGGTGCCGTCCTCGAAGCGGACGAGCTCGTTGGCCATGACGTTGGGCAGGCCCTCGACGCGAGCGATGCCGTCGGCGGCCTCGCTGACGCGGCCGACCTCCTCGCGCTCCGTGGCGCCTGCCTGGTAGGTGGACACCGCGGTGTCCAGGGCGTTCCGGATCTCCTCCGGGCTGATCGTGAGCTCAGCCATCTGCTGCTTCGCTTCCTCTCGGTCTCCCCGTGCGGGGATGGTCTGGTGGGTGCTGGGGACGCCGGGGCGTCGAGGGCTGGGTCAGGCCACGAGCTTCGCCCGGGCTCGCGAGAGCCGGGCCAGCACGGTGGCGTCGTAGAGGTCGTCGCCGACCTGGATCCGGAGACCGCCCACGACATCCGGGTCGACCTGGAGGTTCAGCTGGACCTCCCGGCCGTAGATGCCGGCCAGGATCGCCGAGAGGCGGGCCTGCTGCGACTCGTTCAGCGGGACGGCGCTGGCGACCTCGGCGAAGGCCCGCCGACGTCGCTCGGAGGCGAAGCGCGCGAACTCCTCGACCCGGCGGGCGGGCTTGATGTCGCTGCGACGCCCGACGGCGCGGGCGGCGAGCGCCACGGTGAGGCGGTGCACGCGCCCGTCCAGCAGCCTGCGCAGCAGAGCTGCGCGCTGCGAGGGGTTCTCCCGTGCGTCGTCGAGGGCGGCGGTGAGCTCACCGCTGCCGTCGATCAGGCGGGAGACCTCGAAGAGCTCCCCCTCGACCTGCTCCAGCACGCCCTCGGAACCGGCGAGGTCCAGCAGCGCCGCGACGCCCAGCAGCTCGAGGGCGTCCAGGACGTCCTCCTGCTGGGACCAGCGGCGGCGCACGACCTCGAGAGTGCTGCCGAGGGTCTGCGGGCTCACGCGGTCGCCGAACAGCGAGCGCACCGCCGCCTCCTTGACCTCGGCGGGGCGGCCGGGATCGGAGAGGGTGCGGACGAGCTGGTTGCTGGAATCGATGGCATCGGCCACCGAGAACAGCTCCTCGGCGCCGGGCTCCAGCGCGCCGCGGTCCGCCTGGGAGGCGGACTCGGCCTGCCGGAGCACCTCACCGAATGAGGTGGAGGAGGTTCCTCGCATCACGGGTCCTTATCGGGTGGAGGTCTGGCTCGACTCGAGGTCGTCCAGGAACCGGTCGATCACACGGCGGGAGCGCTCGTCGTCGGTCAGGGACTCGCCGACGATCTTCGAGGCCAGATCGCTCGCGAGCGTTCCGACCTCACCGCGCAGCTCGGTCGAGGCGGCGATCCGCTCCGCGCTCAGCTGCTGGCGGCCGGCGGCGAGCACGCGCTCGGACTCGGCCTCGGC
Organism: Brachybacterium aquaticum; assembly: GCF_014204755.1. Classification (NCBI taxonomy): domain Bacteria; kingdom Bacillati; phylum Actinomycetota; class Actinomycetes; order Micrococcales; family Dermabacteraceae; genus Brachybacterium; species Brachybacterium aquaticum. The sequence continues at coordinate 1,046,438 of NZ_JACHLZ010000001.1, read as the reverse complement.
CCGGGTACGGGCCTCGTCGATGATCTTCTGACCGTCGTTGCGGGCCTTCTCGCGGATGGACGCCGCCTCCTGGCGGGCCGCCGCGAGCTCCTGCTCCTGGTCGTTCTTCAGCTGGTCGGCCTGCTCCTGGACCTTCTCCGCGTTGCGGATGCCGCCCTCGATCTTCTCGCTGCGCTCGTCGAGCACGGCATTCATGCGCGGGAGCACGTACTTCATGAAGACGCCTGCGAAGATCAGCAGGAAGATGGCCGACCAGATGATCTCCTCGGGGAGCGGTATGAGCAGCCGCCAGCCCGGGACGCTGTCTGCTTCTGCCAGAATCATGGATTCTGCCTCAGAAGATCAGACCGGTGACGATCGCCAGCAGCGCGAGGATCTCGGTGAACGCGACACCGATCAGCATGGTGGTCTGCAGCTGCGAGCGCATCTCGGGCTGACGGGCCTGAGCCTCGGCGGTCTTGCCGACCAGGATGCCGAGGCCGATGCCCGGGCCGATCGCGGCGAGGCCGTAACCGAGGGTCGCGATGTTTCCGGTCACCTCGGCGAGGATCGTGGGCTCCATGGGTGTTTCCTTTCGTTGTGCCGCATCAGGGCGACGATCAGGTCAGGGTCGGGATGGTTCAGGGACCGCACGGCGTGGCCCGGGAGCCGCCGCCGCGGGGGACTCAGTGCTCGTCGGAGGTGGCGAGCTGGATGTAGACGGCGGTGAGCATCGTGAAGATGAACGCCTGCAGGGCGGCCACGAAGATCTCGAAGCCGTAGATGCCGATGGCCATGACGCCTGCGAAAGGGGCGATGAGACCCGCGGGATTGAGGTCGAGGGCCATGAGAAGCAGTCCGTGGGTCATGCCGATGAACACGACGATCATCATGTGGCCGGCAACCATGTTCGCGAGGAGTCGGATGGTCAGCGAGGCCCAGCGGATCACGACGACCTGAAGCAGCTCGATCGGGATCAGCAGGATGTAGATCGGCCACGGGATGCCAGGAGGCATGGTCTCGGCCTTGAGATACCCCAGGAAGCCGTGCTTCTTGATGCCGGCGCCGACGTAGGTGACGAAGGTCCACAGCGCCAACAGCAGGGGCAGGCCGATGACGGAGGTGCCGGCGAGGTTGAGTCCCGGTATCACGCCTGCGAGGTTCATCGCGAGGATGAAGATGAACATCGTGGTCAGCATCGGGGCGAAGCGCGCGCCGTCCTTGAGGCCCAGCGTGTTCGCGATGATGTTGTTCTTGACGAAGTCGATGAGGATCTCGACGACGCTCTGCACTCGACCGGGGACGAGCTTCGCCCGGGAGGCGACGATGCACATGAACACGAGGACGGCGAAGAGGATGATGAGCCGGACCAGCTGCACGCGGTTGAACTCGAGGATCGTGCCTTCGAGGAAGATCGCGTCGGGGAAGAATTCCCCCAGCGTGGGGATGTGGAAGAACGAGTCATCCTCTGCGTACAGTGCCGGACTGAGGTCTGCGGTGTTCAGCTCGATCTCCCAGGTGCGTGCGACCGTCGGTGACGGCCTGGATGGTCATGCCAGATCGATCCCACCCCCGGTGCGGCCACCGTGCGTACGGCGATGGACGACGCCATGGCGTTCCCGGGTGGTCGATCAGCGCTGCCTGTGGCCACGGTTATAGCCCGTGATCTGCGGTCGAGCGCCTTGGGAAGCATAACAGAGACTCAGTCGCCCGCCGGGTCTCGGACGTCCTCTTCCGCGTCCTCAAAGGCCTCCACGTCCAGCGGTCGGCGCACTCGGGCGAGCAACACGCCCTCGACGAGAACGGCGGAGACCGCGCCGACCAGCAGTGCGAGGCCGATCCAGCGGGTGGAGACGCTCGCGAGGTCTCCGACGGCGACCAGGACGAGGATCACAATCAGCATCTTCCCGGCCCAGCTGCCGAGCACCGTCGCGGCCATCGACACCGGGGTCAGCCGGTTCCCGAGGAAGGTGATGATGACCGTGGGCAGCACGATCACGAGCGTCAGCGCCGTGCCGATGAGGGCGCCCAGGAGCGCGGGCGAGTCGTCGCGGGTGGCGGCGACGATGATCAGCACGGCATCGAGCACGACGCCGACGGCGAGGGCGATCAGGCTCACCCGCTGCATCGCGGCGTCGCTCGCGGCGCGTCGGGGTCGACGGGCCGGCGTCGGGGCGGTCTCAGGGCGAGAGGACATCAGGATCCTTCCGGTGGCGGGCGGAGCGCCACCTCAGCGGGTCGAAGGTCATCAGGACGGCGAGCAGCAGCCCGCACACCCAGAAGAGGACCACGGTGCGGGTGGGGAGCACGAGGGGCAGCAGCAGCCCGATGCAGACCACGACCGTCCAGGTGTACATGATCAGCACGGCGGTGCGCTTGGAGTGGCCGAGGGAGAGCAGCCGGTGGTGGAGATGGGACTTGTCCGCATGGAAGGGAGAGCGGCCCGAGCCGATGCGCCGCACCACCGCGAGGGCGAAGTCGAGGAAGGGGATCACCATCACGCCGATCGGCAGCAGGATCGGCAGGAACTGGCCGAAGATGTCGGCACCGGAGAGGCGTGCGGGGTCGACCTGTCCGGTCACGGCGATGGTGCTCGCGGCCAGCAGCAGGCCCAGGAGCATCGAGCCGGAGTCGCCCATGAAGATCCGGGCGCGGTAGAGGTTGTGGGGAAGGAAGCCGACGCAGGCGCCGATCATCGCGGCGGTGAGCAGCGCGGCGAGGGAGGAGTAGTCGGTCGCGGAGGCGCCGCGGGTGAGGATGTAGGCGTAGAGGAAGAAGGCCGTCCCGCCGATGGCCATCACCCCGGCGGCGAGCCCGTCGAGCCCGTCCACGAAGTTCACGGCGTTCATGCACACCACCACGACCAGCACCGTGAGGATCAGCGAGGAGTGCCCGGACAGGACCGTCACCCCGTTGATCGGCAGGGTCACCAGGCTCACGCCCTGCCAGGCCAGCAGCAGCGCCGCGAGCACCTGGCCGGCGAGCTTGGTGACCCAGTCCAGGTCCCAGCGGTCGTCCGCGGCGCCGAGCGCGCACACCAGCGCCGCGGCGGCGAGGATCGCCCAGGGCTGGCGGGAGTCGCGGAACAGCCCCTCGAGGAAGGGGATGTTGCTGGCGATGAACATCGCGCAGGCGACGCCCGCGAACATCGCCACTCCCCCGAGCCGCGGCGTCACGGCGTCGTGGACGTCCCGGTCCCGCACCGCTGTCATCGCACCGGCGCGCCTGGCCAGCAGCCGCACCGCGGGCGTGGTCAGGTAGGCGACCGCCGCGGAGAGCAGCAGCAGGAACAGGTAGACCCTCACCCGGTCGTGCGCCCCGAGCGGGCGGAGTCCCCGTCCTGGGAGGAGTCCGCGGTGCCGGTCGCCGCGGCGTCCGGGACGTCCGCCGCAGGGGCGTCGCCGATCGCGCTGAGCGGGGTCTCGGCGGGAACCGGCTCCGCGCCGGCGGCCGCGTGGTCGGGCTCGGAGGGCAGATCGAGGACGGAGACCGCAGGGGTCTCGGAGGAGTCGGCCGCCTCGGTCGCCCCGGTCGCCTCGGCTGCCTGGGCGGTCCCGGCCGACGGGGCCTCCGCGCCGCTCGCGGCGTCGGCCGCGTCGGCGGCCGCGGCGTCGGTCGCGTCGGCGGCCGACGGGGCGTTCTCGGCCGCGGCGTCGGCGCCGTCGGCCCCGGCACCTTCCGTCGCCTCGGTGCCGTCCCCCGCAGCGTCATGCTCCGCCGCGTCGTCCTTCGCGTCGTCCCCCTCCGACGCGGCCGGAGCCGGGGCGGTGAAGATGTCGCCGACCACCTCGATGATCCGCTCCTTGGTGATCTCACCCTCGCGGACGATCACGGCAGGGGTCACCGTGGTGTCGAGGATGGTCGAGCTGGAGCCGAGGCGGGCCACTCCCCCGTCGAGATAGACCTCGACGGAGTCGCCGAGCTGGGTGGCGGCGTCCAGGACGGTCAGCGCCGCGGACTTGCCGTGGCGATTCGCACTGGAGACGGCCAGCGGGCCGGTGCGGCGCAGCAGCTCGAGGGCGGTCTCGTCGTCCGGCATGCGCAGGGCGACGGTGCCGCGGGTCTCCCCCAGGTCCCAGGTCAGGGACGGCTGGGCGGTGAGGATGAGGGTGAGCGCGCCGGGCCACAGCTCCTCGACGAGGTCCTCGACGTAGTCGGGGATGTCGGTGGCCAGGGCGTGGAGGACGGCGTGGGCGCCGATCAGCACGGGCGGCGGGGTGTCGCGGCCGCGGCCCTTGGCGTCCAGCAGGTCCTGGACGGCGTCCGGGGTGAACGCGTCCGCCCCGATGCCGTAGACGGTGTCCGTCGGCAGGACGATCAGCTGACCCGCGCGGACGGCGTCGACGGCGGCGGCGAGGGCGTCCTCGCGGGTGTCTGGGTTCTGGGTGTCGTGCACGCTCACCGTGACAGTCTCCCACGTCCAGCCTGAGCCCCCGCGGCGGCACGGCGGGCGAGCAGGAATCTGTCACGGCCGGTGAGGTCGCGGGCGGTGGCGACGTCCTCGAAGCCGCCGTGCGCCTGGACGAGCTCGCGCGCGGCGGGGCCCTGCACGTCGGCGTGCTCCATGACGAGCATCCCGCCCGGGCGCAGCAGGCGCCCGGCCCAGTCGATGACCGCGCGCGGCACCTCGAGACCGTCCTCGCCGCCGCCGAACAGGGCGCGGTGAGGGTCGTGCGCGGCGACCTCGGGATCCTGAGGGACGGCGCCGGCGGGGATGTAGGGAGGGTTGGAGAGCACGGCGTCCACGGGCGCTGCCGCGTCCAGCTCCGGGATCTCGCCGAGGAGATCGGCGCGCAGCACCCGCCCGCGGCCGGGACCGGCGGCCTCGAGGTTCTCGGCGGTGAGCTCCGCGGCGCTCTCCTCGATCTCGACGGAGAGCACGCGGCTGCCGGGGAGCTCGTCGAGGACCGAGGCGCCGAGCGCTCCGGAGCCGGCGCACAGGTCCACGATCTCGGCGAGCGGTCCGCGGGTGTGCTCGCGCAGGAGGTCCAAGGCGAGCTCGGTCTCCGGGCGCGGGATGAACACACCCGGTCGCACCGCGAGCTCGAGGCGGCGGAAGGGGGCGCGGCCGAGGATCAGCTGCAGCGGCTCGCGGCGCTCGCGCCGGGCGGTCGAGGCCTCCAGCCTGTCCTCGAAGTCCTCGGGCAGGGCGTCGAGCAGGAGCAGATGACGGTCCGTGTCCGCGGCATGGGCGAGCAGGGCGCGCGCGTCGACGCTCGGCGAGGGGACCCCCGCGGCACCCAGCCGCTCGGTGGTGGTGGCGAGCGCGGTGCGCAGGCGGGTGCGCACGTCGCTCATGCACGGCCCCCGTCGGCCGCGCCGGAACCGCCGGCCGCGCCGGATCCGTCGGCCGCGCCCGGCCCGTCGGCCGCACCCGGTCCCTCGACACCGGAGCCGGCCGCGGCGAGGCGCGCCTCGCGCTCGGCGCTCCGGGAGGAGCCGATGAGGTCCTCGAGGTCGCCGGCGAGGACCTGGGCGAGGTTGTTCGCCTTGTACCCGGTGCGGTGGTCGGCGACCCGCGACTCGGGGAAGTTGTAGGTGCGGATCCGCTCGGAGCGGTCCACGGTGCGCACCTGGGAGCGGCGCGCGGCGGAGGACTGCGCCTCCTGCTCGGCGCGGCGCGCGTCCAGCAGCCGCGTGCGCAGGATGCGCAGGGCCTGCTCACGGTTCTGCAGCTGGCTCTTCTGGTCCTGGCAGGAGACGACCAGGCCCGTGGGCAGGTGCGTGATGCGCACGGCGGAGTCGGTGGTGTTCACGCTCTGCCCGCCGGGGCCGCTCGAGCGGAACACGTCGATGCGCAGGTTCGCGGGCGCCATGGCCTCGGCGAGCAGCTCGGACTCGTCGGCCTCGTCGGCCTCCGGGAGGACGAGCACGCCGACGGCGGAGGTGTGGATGCGGCCCTGGGACTCGGTGACCGGGACGCGCTGGACGCGGTGCACCCCCGCCTCGTGCTTGAGGTGGGCGTAGACGCCCTCCCCCGGGCCGCCCGCGTCGCGGGCAGCGATCGCGACGGTGACGTCCTTCAGCCCGCCCAGCTCGGTGGGTGAGGAGGTGAGGACCTCGGTGCGCCAGCCCTTCGTGTCCGCGAAGGCGCGGTACATGCGCAGCAGCTCGGCGGCGAACAGCGCGGACTCCTCGCCGCCGGCGCCGGCCTTGATCTCGAGGATCACGTCGCGGGCGTCGTCGGGGTCGCGCGGGGCGAGGAGATCCTCGAGGTGCGCGCGCTCCTCGGCGAGGCGGGCGGTGAGCTGCTCGGCCTCCGCGGCGAGCTCCTCGTCCCCCTCGCCGAGCGCGGCGAGCTCCTCGGCGGTCTCGAGGTCGGCGGCGGTCGAGGCGACCGCGTCGGCCGCGGAGAGGATCCCCTCGAGCTCGGCGTAGCGACGGCCGACGCGGCGGGCGCGGGCGGGGTCGTCGTGGAGGGCCGGATCGGCCAACGACTCCTGGAGGCGGGCGTGCTCCGCCCGCAGCGGGGCCAGGCGGTCCCTCGCGTCCTGCTCGCTCATCCGTGCTCCTCCGCCCTCGCCGGGCTCCTCATGCGACGACGCCGGTGCACGCCCAGGGGGCGCGCACCGGCGTCGGAGACGGTCACTGCTGCCTTCGGCAGGTCAGGCTCTGCCTTCTGCCTGATCTCCTACTGCTCGTGCCTCGCAGTACGTCGATCAGGCGTTCTTCTTGCCGTAGCGGGCCTGGAAGCGGGCGACGCGACCGCCGGTGTCCAGGATCTTCTGCTTGCCGGTGTAGAAGGGGTGGCACTCGGAGCAGACCTCGGTGCTGATGACACCGTCGGTCTTCGTGCTGCGGGTGGTGAACGAGTTGCCGCAGGTGCAGGTCACCTGGGTCTCGACGTATGCGGGGTGGATGTCAGCCTTCATGTCTCTCCTTGCTCGGGGGTCGCTGGGTCGGTGCCCGACGGGCGCCGTGAACCAGAACCGACGTCCCAGTCTGCCATGACCGGACGGTCCGGGGCGAGGCCTCGGAATGCGGCGTGTGCAACATCGCGCCGACAGCACGCGCCCCCGCCCTCATCCGCTCCCCGCCCTCACGTGGACTCGCGCACCTCGAGGCGGTACGGGACGGTGCGATGCGCGTCCTCGCCGCGCAGCGGCACCCGCCCCGCGAGCATCCCGGCGACGAGGTCGACGGTCACCGCCGCGACCTCGTCGATGTCGATCGCGAGCGTCGTCAGCTCGGGGCTGACGAGGGTGGAGATCTCCAGCCCGTCCACTCCGGTGACGCGTACGTCCCCCGGGACGGCGACGCCGTCGCGGCGCAGTGCGCGCAGCAGACGCACCGCGAGCTCGTCGTTGAAGGCGACGAGGGTGTCGGCGCCCTCGGCGAGGATCGCGCGCAGCGCCTCGGGGTGGCCGGTGCGGGCATCGACGACGCGGACGGGCACCTGCCCGTCCTCGACCAGCCCGTCGAGGGCGGCGACGAGCGCCCTCGTGCGCCCGGCGGACTCGTCGGTCCCCAGGTCCAGCACGACCGGCCGGCGTGCCCCGCGCTCACGGAGGTGGGCGGCGAGGTCCGTCATCGCCTGCTCACGAGGAAGCTCCACCACCCCCACATCCGGTACGTGCTCAGCGGTGCCGTCGAGCTGGACGACCGGCATGCCGCCGCCGCGGATCCCGGCGGTCGCAACCCCGTAGCCGACCAGTGCGTCCACGCGCCGGGAGAGGTCCGCGGCGGCCTTCTCGGGATGGGCAGAGTCCTCACCCTCGGCGAGGACCACGTTCCAGCCGTGGGGGGCGCAGGCACGCACCACCGCGGCGCCGAGCTCGGCGAAGTAGTGGTTCGCGAGAGTGCCGACGACGAGCCCGAGGGTCGTCGGCCCCTGCTCCACCAGCCCCCGGCCGAAGCGGGAGGGGCGGTAGTTCAGCTCCTCGGCCGCCGCCATCACCCGGTCGCGGGTCTCGTCGCTGATGCCGGGCATGTCGTTCATCGCCCGGGACACTGTCTGGCGGGACACCCCGGCGCGGGCAGCGACGTCGATGATCGTCGCGCGCCGCCCCGGGCGGCTCATCGGGACTCCGCCCGCAGGTCCAGCCAGTCCAGCTCCTCGGGGGTCAGCTCCACGCCGAGACCGAGCATCGAGGAGCGCATCTCGTCGATCGAGCGCGGCCCGAACAGCGGGAACGTCGGGAAGCTCTGGTGCAGCACGAAGGCCAGCGCGATCGCGGTGGCGGGGACACCGCGCTCGGCACCGAACTGCTCGGCCCGGGCCAGGCGCTCGAAGTTCGCGTCGCTGTAGTAGCAGCGCACGAGCTCTGCGTCGGAGCGGTCCTCGGGGCGGGCGCGGCCGGTGAAGAAGCCTCTCGCCTGGGAGGACCAGGGCAGCAGGGCGATGTCGCGGCGGGCGAGCCAGTCCTTGGAGGCCTGGTCGGTGGCGTGGACGCAGCCCTCCCACGGCACGTCCAGCGCCTCGGCGAGCCCGAAGTGGTTCGACAGGATCGTGAAGCCGGTGCGCCCGTTCGCCTCGGCGTAGGCATTGGCCTCGTCCACGCGCGCGGGAGTCCAGTTCGAGCCGCCGTAGGCGCGGATCCGACCGGCGCGCAGGTGCTCGTCCAGCACGTCCACGAACTCTCCCACCGGGACCTCGAGGTTGTCGCGATGCATCATGTACAGGTCCGCATACTCGGTGCCCTGCCGCTCGAGGGACTCCTCGAGCTGACGGCTCAGCGACTCGGGGTCGCAGTGCGGGGTGTGGGCGCCCTTGGTGATCACGACGACCTGGGCGCGCACGCCGCGGTTGCGGACCCACTGCCCGAACAGCCGCTCCATGAGTCCGCCGCCGTAGAGCCAGGCGGTGTCGAAGGCGGTGCCGCCGGCCTCGACGAAGGCGTCGAACATCGCGGTGGCGTGGGCGAGGTCGAGCTGGTTGTCGCAGCCCATCACGAGGCGGGAGATGGGCTTGTCGACGCCGGGCACGGTGCCGTAGGTCATCGCGGGTCCCGTCTGCACGGAGCCGGGGGCGAGGGGACGGCCGGTGAGGGTGGGGATGTCGGCGTCGTCGCGCTCGAAGGGGTAGCGCAGGTCGAGCTGGGCGCGCCAGGCGTCCAGGGCGCGGGCCTGGCCGAGGGAGTTCTCGGCGGTGAGCTCGGGGACGATGCCGTCGCCGCGGGCGGCGCGGGCGAGCGCATCGGCCTCCAGCGCGTAGGCGGAGGCGCGGGGCACCTCGATCCGGCGGGGCTCCTCCCCCACGAGGTCCAGCTCGATGACCTGCTCCTCCCCGAGACCCCACGGGTCGGACAGCCGCAGCACGCCCTTCGAGCCCGTGATCGTCGCGGACTGCGGGTCCGCGAGGCGCACGCCGGTGCGCAGGCTCGCGGTGATCCCGCCGGGCAGGGTGACCTGGGCGCTCGCCCACTCGTCCACCCCCGTCGGCCCGAGCGTCCCGCGGCCGACGAGCGCGGTCGGGTCGGCGAAGGACCGGCCCTGGGCGACGCCGGCGACGAAGCGGGCGAGCGAGAGCGGGTAGCAGCCGACGTCGAGGATGCCGCCGCCGGCGGTGGCCGGGTCGAACAGGCGCCCCTCGCGCGCGCCGGTGTCGAAGGAGAAGGAGGCGTCCACGTGCGCGATCTCGCCGAGGGTGCCGTCGGCCACGAGCTCGAGGACGCGGACGGTCTGCGGGTGGAAGCGGTACATGTACGCCTCGAGCAGCACGCGGCCGCTGCGACGCGCAAGGTCCAGCAGCGCCATTGTGGTCCCGGCGTTCGGGGTCAGCGGCTTCTCGACCAGCACGTGCTTGCCGGCCTCGAGGGCGGCGGCGGCGAGGGCGGCGTGGCCGGTGTGGACGGTGGAGACGTAGACGGCGTCGACGTCGGCCGAGGCGAGGACCTCCTCATAGGTGCCGACGAGCGCGGGCTCCGCGAGCGGGAACTCGTCGGCGAACGCCCGGGCGCGCTCGGGTGAGCTGCTGCCCACGGCGACGAGCACGCCGTCCTGCGAGTCGGGCAGCTGCGAGGCGAAGCGGCGGGCGATCGAGCCGGGGCCGAGGACGGCCCAGCGGAACGGAGAGGGGGAGGTGCTCATGGGCGGTCCTTCGTCGGAGTCGGCCGTGCTCGGGAGACGGTGCTCGGGAGACGCTCAGGTGCGGGGCGACGCCGCCCGTGCTCACTCGTGAACGTTCACTGCCCCACGCTATCGGCTGTGCCCGGCCCCACACAAGCGCGACGGGCCGGGCGCTCCGCCTGCGCGGAAGGCCCGGCCTGTCGTGGGACCATGCGGGCGACACGATCAGACGTCGCCCAGGTGGTCAGCCGTCGTGGCGATCAGCCGTCGCTGCGACCGTTGACGCTCGGGGTGTTCTTCTGCACCGTCATGAGGAACTCGGTGTTGGACTGGGTCTTCTTGACCCGCTCCAGCAGCAGCTCGAGCGCCTGCTGCTGCTCGAGCGCCCCGAGCACGCGGCGGAGCTTCCACATGATGGCCAGCTCCTCCTTGCCCATGAGCACCTCCTCGCGGCGGGTGCCGGAGGCGTTGACGTCCACGGCCGGGAAGATGCGCTTGTCCGCGAGGTGGCGGGACAGGCGCAGCTCCATGTTGCCGGTGCCCTTGAACTCCTCGAAGATCACCTCGTCCATCTTGGAGCCGGTCTCCACCAGCGCGGAGGCGAGGATGGTCAGCGAGCCGCCGTGCTCGATGTTGCGAGCCGCGCCGAAGAACCGCTTGGGCGGGTACAGCGCCGAGGCGTCCACACCGCCGGAGAGGATGCGGCCCGAGGCCGGGGCGGCGAGGTTGTAGGCGCGCGAGAGGCGGGTGAGGGAGTCCAGCAGCACCACCACGTCCTTGCCCATCTCCACCAGGCGCTTGGCGCGCTCGATGGCGAGCTCGGCGACGATGGTGTGGTCCGAAGCGGGACGGTCGAAGGTCGAGGCGATGACCTCGCCCTTCACCGTGCGCTGCATGTCGGTGACCTCCTCGGGGCGCTCGTCGACGAGCACGACCATGAGGTGGACCTCGGGGTTGTTCGCGGTGATCGCATTGGCGATCTGCTGCATGATGATCGTCTTGCCGGCCTTCGGGGGCGCGACGATGAGGCCGCGCTGGCCCTTGCCGATCGGCGAGACGAGGTCGATGATGCGCGGCGCGACCGCGTTCTGCGCGGTCTCCAGGCGCAGGCGCTCGTCCGGGTACAGCGGGGTGAGCTTGGTGAAGTCCACACGCTGGCGGGCCCGCTCGGGGGGCATGCCGTTGATCGTGTCGACCTGCACGAGCGCCGCGAACTTGCCCTGGTTGCCGCCGCCCTTGCCGCGGCGGTTGCGGCCACCGCCCTGGTGCTGCTGCTCGACGTGCTGCTCCTCGCCGTCACGAGGCGCCTTGACCTGCCCGGTCACGGCATCGCCCTTGCGCAGCCCGTACTTGCGGACCTGGTTCATGGTCACGTAGACGTCGCTCGCGCCGGGGAGGTAGCCGGTGGTGCGGACGTAGGCGTTGTTGTCGCGGATGTCGAGGATGCCCGCGATGGCCATCAGCTCGTCGCCCTCGCGCACCTCGGTGTCGTCCTGCTGACCACCCTGCTGGCCGCCGCCCTGGTTCTGGCCGCCCTGCTCGTTCTGGCCGCCGCGGCCGCGGCGCTTGCGGTCGCGCGAGCGGTTGCGGTTTCGGGAGCGGCCGCGACGGTCGTCGTCGTAGCCGTCGCCCTGACGGTCGTCGCCGCCCTCGCCGGAGCGGTCCGGCAGCTCGATGTCCTCGAGGCGGCGGCGCGGGCCGCGGTCCTGCTGGTCGCGGTTCTGGTCGCCGCGGTTCTGCTGGTCGCCGCGGCTCTGCTGACCGTCACGGCCCTGCTGACCGTCACGGCCCTGCTGACCGTCACGGCCCTGCTGCTCGCGGCGGCCCTGCTGGCCCTGCTGATCGCGCTGGCCCTGCTGCTCGCGCTGCTCGCCTCGGCCCTGCTGGTCCCGCTGCTGCTCGCCGCGCTGCGCGCGGTCTGCGCGGGAGCCGCGGTCCTCGCGGGGCGCGCCCTCGTCCCGGCCGCTGCGGTCGGGCAGCTCGATGTCGAGATCGGGGGCGGGGCGCTCGGACTGCTGCGCGGGCTCGCCGGCGGGCCGGGTGCTGCGCGAGCGCGAACGGGACCGGGGGCGCTCGGCGGGCTCGCCGTCGGCGCTGCGGTCGGGCAGGTCGATGGTCGCCGCCGAGGACTCGGCGCGGGCCGGGGCCTCGCTGCGGGCAGGGCGCTCGGTGCGCTCGCGGGCCGGGGCGCTCTGGGAGGGGGCGCTCTCGGAGGGAGCGCTCGCCGCAGGGGTGCTCGCGGAGGAGGCCGACGGGGCCCCTCCCCCGCGGATCGCGTCGATCAGCTCGCCCTTGCGCAGGCGGCGGGCTCCCTTGATGCCGAGCTCCGCGGCCATGGCCTGCAGCTCGGGGAGCTTCTTCGCCGCGAGATCCGCGCCGGAGGTGGTGTCGTTCACCCGGGTTCCTTCCTGTCGAGCCGCTCGGAGCGGCTCATTCCTGGTCTGGGTGCCGCACAGGGCCGGGGAGATGGTGCCCGGGCGCTGCGATGGCGGGCCGTGCAGGGGCGGTGTCCCATGATGCGGGGCGATCCGCGGGCCTGCCTGCCGGTGTGCTTCGGGGTGCGTCGATGGCGGTGTGCGGGACCGGCCTGCGCCTCGTCGGGGAGGCGCCCGGTCCGTGCGCGGCACTGCTCGATGAGCTCATCGGGGCGCGGAGGACTGCGCAGAGGATCCTCGAAGGATCATGGTGCAGGGGTTCGCGTCGTGCGATGGACGTGCGGTGTCGCCGGGACGCAGGCTCAACCTACCACAGGCGCCGTGGGCGTCTCCCGCAGCGACACCTGGGCGATGCGCCAGGCCGAGGGGTCGGCGACGAAGCGCCGCACGAGCGGTGCGATCTCCCCGCGACTGCCGGCGAGGACCAGCACCGACGGGCCGGCGCCGGAGATCACCGCGGGGTGCCCCTCCTGGCGCAGCACCCGCATGAGCTCCACGCTCTCGGGCATGCCGGGAGCGCGCTGCTCCTGGTGCAGACGGTCCTCGGTGGCCTCCATGAGCAGCTCGGGCGCCCCGGCGAGGGCGTGGACGAGCAGCGCGGCACGGGAGGCGTTGAACACGGCATCGCCGTGCGGCACCTCGGCGGGCAGCAGGCCGCGGGCGCGATGGGTGGACAGGGTCGCGCGCGGCAGCAGGACCACGGGGGCGAGCACGCCCTCGCCATGGGCGAGCGGCACGGCCCGGGCCCGCTCCCCCTGCATCCAGGAGAGCACCGGACCGCCCAGCAGTGCGGGGGCGGCGTTGTCGGGATGCCCCTCGAGCTCGGTGGCGAGCTGGAGGACGTCCTCGTCGTCCAGCGCGTCGGGCTCGGAGAGCATCCCCCGGGCCAGCAGCAGCCCGGCGACCGCGGCGGCGGCGCTCGAGCCGAGGCCGCGGCCGTGCGGGATCCGGTTCACGGTGCGCAGTCGCAGTCCGCTCTGGGGGGCACCGGCGTGGTCGAGGCCGCGGCGCAGCGCCCGCACCACGAGGTGCTCCTCCCCGCGGGGCACGTCCGCGGCGCCCTCCCCCTCGACCTCGATCTCGATCCCGCCGGTGGTCGCCTCGACGCTCAGGTCGTCGCACAGGTCCAGGGCGAGGCCGAGCGTGTCGAATCCGGGGCCGAGGTTCGCGGAGGTGGCGGGGACCCGCACGGACACCCGCGTGTGCTGGATCCTCACAGGCCGATGGCCTCCGCGGCGGCGGCGATGTCCACGGGCACGACGGTGGGGGTGAGGTCGTGCTGGGTGAGGGCGGTGTCGATGTCCTTGAGACCGTTGCCGGTCACGGTGATCGCGATGGTGGCGCCGGTGGGGACCTGGCCGCGCTCGGCCTGCTGCAGCAGCCCGGCGACGCCCGCGGCGGAGGCCGGCTCGACGAAGATGCCCACCTCGGCGGCCAGGAGCTTCTGGGCGTCGAGGATCTGCTGGTCGCTGACGGCGTCGATGAGGCCGCCGGAGTCGTCACGGGCCTCGACGGCCAGGTTCCAGGAGGCGGGGGCGCCGATGCGGATCGCGGTCGCGACGGTCTCGGGGTCCTTGATGGGGTGGCCGGCCACGAAAGGCGCGGCACCGGCAGCCTGGAAGCCCCACATCTGCGGCAGGGCGCCGGTGACACCGGCCTCGCGGTACTCGCGGTAGCCCATCCAGTAGGCGGAGATGTTGCCCGCGTTGCCGACGGGCAGGATGTGGATGTCCGGGGCCTTCCCCAGCGCGTCGCACACCTCGAAGGCGGCGGTCTTCTGCCCCTGGAGGCGGTAGGGGTTCACGGAGTTGACCAGCTCTATGGGATGCTCCGCGTCGAGCTTGCGGGCGATCTCGAGGCAGTCGTCGAAGTTGCCGTCGACCTGGATCAGCTTCGCGCCGTGCACCACGGCCTGGGCGAGCTTGCCGGCGGCGATCTTTCCCTGCGGCAGCAGCACCGCGCAGGTCAGGCCCGCGGCGGTGGCGTAGGCGGCGGCGGAGGCGGAGGTGTTGCCGGTGGAGGCGCACACCACGGCGGTCGCGCCGTCGTTCGTGGCCTTCGTCATGGCCGAGACCATGCCGCGGTCCTTGAAGGAGCCGGTGGGGTTCATGCCCTCGACCTTGACGTGCACGTCCGCGCCGACGCGCTCGGACAGGGCCGGTGCCGCGACCAGCGGCGTGCCGCCCTCGCCGAGGGTCAGGAGGGTGTCGCCGTCGGCGAAGGGCAGGTGCTCGCGGTACTCGGCGAGGACGCCGCGCCACTGGTGGGCCATGGGGGTCATTCTCCTTCGATGCGGAGGACGGAGTCGATCGACAGCACGGTCGCGGTGGAGGAGAACATGTCCAGCGATGCAGTCATCGCGGACTCGAGCGCGCGATGGGTGGCGATCCCGATGTGCGCGCGCCCCTCCTGACCGTCGGCCCCGGAGTCGATGAGCTCCTGGTGGATGGTGGAGATGGAGATGCCGTGACCGGAGAGGGTGCCGGCGATCTCGGCGAGCACGCCGGGTCGGTCCTGCACGGTGAGGGACACGTAGAAGGCGCTGCGCAGCTCCTCGAGCGGGATCAGCTCCAGCTCGGCGTAGCGGGACTCGCGCGGCCCCACTCCCCCGCGCACGCGGGCGCGGGCGGCGGAGACCACGTCGCCCATGATCGCGGAGGCGGTGGGGGCGCCGCCGGCGCCCTGGCCGTAGAACATCAGCGAGCCGGCGGCGTCGGCCTCGATGAACACCGCGTTGTAGGCCTCCGAGACCGACGCGAGCGGGTGGGTGTGAGGGATCAGCGCCGGGTAGACGCGGGCGGAGATCCGCTCGCCGTTCTCCTCCTCGATGCGCTCGACGATGGAGAGCAGCTTGATGGTGCGGCCCATGCGCGCGGCGGCGGCGATGTCCTGCGCGGACACGTCGGTGATGCCCTCGCAGTGCACGTCCGCGAGCCGCACGCGGCTGTGGAAGGCGAGGGAGGCGAGGATCGAGGCCTTCGCGGCGGCGTCGTGGCCCTCGATGTCCGCGGTGGGGTCCGCCTCGGCGTAGCCGAGCTCCTGGGCGCTGGTGAGCGCCTCCTGGAAGCCGAGGCCGGTGCGGGTCATGGCGTCCAGGATGTAGTTGGTGGTGCCGTTGACGATGCCGAGGACGCGCTGGATGCGGTCGCCGGCGAGGGACTCGCGCACGGGGCGGACCAGCGGGATCGCCCCGGCCACGGCGGCCTCGAAGTAGAGGTCCACGCCGTGGTCGTCGGCCGCCTCGTAGAGCGCGGCACCGTCCTGGGCGAGCAGGGCCTTGTTGGCGGTGACGACGCTGGCGCCGTGCGCCATCGCCTCGAGCAGCAGGCTGCGCGCCGGCTCGATCCCGCCCATCACCTCGATGACGAGGTCGGCCTCGCGGACCAGGGCGCTGGGGTCGTCCGTAAGCAGCGCGGCGGGCACGTGCTCGCCGCGGTCCTTGGAGCGGTCGCGCACGGAGATCCCGATGACCTCGAGCCGGCCGCCGATGCGGTGGGCGAGGTCGTCGCCCTGCTGGGCGATCAGTCGCAGCACCTCGGCGCCGACGGTGCCGGCACCGAGCACGGCGACGCGCAGCGCGGGCAGGGTCGAGGGGTCCGGCACGGCCGGGGACTGCGAAGCGGTCTGAGACATGTGCGGGACGGTCCTTCCACAGGGTCCGACGAACAGGGTGTGACGAGGAGACGGGTCTGTCGGGGCAGGCTCTGGCACTGTAGCCGAGGCGGCGGCCCCTTCGTGACACCGGATGAACGAGTGCGACGGGCGGGCGGGCCTGACCCACCCGTGAGGCGAGGCCCGGGGGTCAGCCCACGTCGAGGCCGAGCAGGTCCTCCTCGGTCTCGCGGCGCACGAGCGTGCGGATCTCGCCGTCCTTCACGGCCACCACCGGCGGGCGCGGGACATGGTTGTAGTTGGAGGCCAGCGAGTAGCAGTAGGCGCCGGTGACGGGGACGGAGACGAGGTCCCCGCGATGCACGTCGCCGGGCAGGTACTCGTCCTTCACGACGATGTCGCCGCTCTCGCAGTGCTTGCCCACCACGCGCACCACCTCGGGCATCTCGCCCGAGACGCGGGAGGAGAGCAGGCAGGAGTAGTCGGCGTCGTACAGGGCGGTGCGGACGTTGTCGCTCATGCCGCCGTCCACGGAGACGTAGACGCGGTGGTGCGGGCCGCCCAGGCGCACGTCCTTGACGGTGCCGACGGAGTACAGGGTCTGGGTGGAGGGTCCGGCGATGGCGCGGCCGGGCTCGAAGGAGAGGTGCGGGACCTCGAGATCGAGCTCGTGGCATTGCTTCTCGACGATGGAGGCGATGCCGGTGGCCAGGGCCTCGGGCGTCGCGGGGGTGTGCTGGGTGTTGTACATGACGCCGAAGCCGCCGCCGAGGTCGAGCTGGGTGATCGGATGGTCCAGCTCGTCGCGCACCCGGGCGACGAGGTCGAGGACGCGACGGGCCGCGACCTCGAAGCCGCCGGTGTCGAAGATCTGCGAGCCGATGTGGGAGTGCAGGCCCACGAGGTCGAGGTGGTCGGCCTCGAGCACGCGGCGCACGGCCTCGAAGGCGGCGCCGCCGGTGATGGAGAGGCCGAACTTCTGGTCCTCGTGCGCGGTGGCGATGAACTCGTGGGTGTGGGCCTCCACGCCCGTGGTCACGCGCAGCATCACGGCGGCGCGCAGTCCGAGCTCGCCGGCGAGCGCGTCGACCAGGCCGATCTCGTCGAGGGAGTCGATGACGATGCGGCCCACGCCGTTCTCCAGGGCGCGGGTCACCTCGGCGCGGGACTTGTTGTTGCCGTGCAGGGCGATGCGCTCGGCGGGGAAGCCGGCGCGCAGCGCGATGGCGAGCTCGCCGCCGGTGCAGACGTCCAGGCCCAGTCCGTCCTCGGCGACCCAGCGCGCGACGGCCCCGCACAGGAAGGCCTTGCCGGCGTAGTAGACCTGCGCACCGGAGAGGGGGCGGAAGGCCTCGGCGAAGGCGTCGCGGAAGGAGCGCGCGCGGGTGCGGAAGTCGTCCTCGTCCAGCACGAAGGCCGGGGTGCCGACCTCCTCGGCGATGCGGGTGACGCTCACGCCGCCCACCTCGAGCGCGCCGTCGGCGCCGCGGGCGGTGGTGCGCGACCACAGCCCCGGGATGAGGGCGTTGACGTCGGTGGGGTACGGCAGCCAGGTGGGGGCCGCGTCGTTGCCGTGGAGGGCTCCGGCTTCGTGGGCGCGCATGGGGATCTCCTGTGGGTCGCTGTCCTGGCTCCGTCGGCCGACGGGGGCGGTCCCGGCGGCGCCCTGAAAGGGTAGGCGGGCGGGCTCCGGGACCGCACCGCGGTCCGCCCGGCGGACGAGCCGGGCCCGGCCGGCCTTCCGCCCGGTCGGCCGATGTCGTCCCTGGTCGCAGGCGCGCTGGTCGGCCCGGTCGGCGCGGGGGCACGGGCGGCGGCCGACGGGCCGGGCGACCCTCCGGGTGAGCCATCGCACTTGATAGGGTCGGGGGTGTCGGCGCGGGAGCCGCCCGGTGCCGTCCGCGGCCGCCCGACGTGCGCTGCCCGCCGCCTCTCCGTCCGACCCCGCGAAGGAGTCCCGGTGTCCAGCACCTCCGCCCCCGATCCGTCCTCCCCCACCCATGAGCTGGTGGTGGTCGCGAACCGACTGCCCGTCGACTCGCACACCCTGCCCGACGGTGCCACCGAGTGGGTGACCAGCCCCGGCGGTCTCGTCACCGCGATGGAGTCCGTGATGCGCACCGTCGACTCGGGTGCCTGGGTGGGATGGGCCGGTGCCCCCGGCGAGCCGCCCGCGCCCTTCGAGGCCGACGGGATGAGCCTGTACCCGGTGCGCCTGGACCAGCAGGACGTGGAGCGCTACTACGAGGGCTTCTCCAATGCGACCCTGTGGCCGCTCTACCACGACGTGATCGTCGACCCGGAGTTCCACCGCACCTGGTGGGACGCCTACCTCGGGGCGAACCGCCGCTTCGCCGAGGCCGCCGCCCCCGTCACCGCGCCGGGCGGGACCGTGTGGGTGCACGACTACCAGCTGCAGCTGGTGCCGCTGATGATCCGGGAGAAGCGCACCGACGTGCGGATCGGGTTCTTCAACCACATCCCCTTCCCGTCGGTCGAGCTGTTCTCCCAGCTGCCCAAGCGCAACTCGATCCTGCGCGGACTGCTGGGCGCGGACCTGCTCGGCTTCCAGCGCGAGAGCGACTCGCTGAACTTCGTCGCCGCGGTGCGCAAGCTCCTCGGCTACCACGTCGAGGGGATGACGATCTCGGTGCCGGGGCTCGGCGCCGCGCCGGTGCGCGAGGTCGAGGTGCGCACCTTCCCCATCTCCATCGACTCCGCCGCCGTCTCGGCCCTCGCCGAGGACCCGCAGATCCGCGAGCGCGCGGTGCAGCTGCGCCACGACCTCGGCGATCCGGAGAAAGTCGTGCTCGGCGTGGACCGCCTGGACTACACCAAGGGGATCCGCCACCGCCTGAAGGCCTGGGGCGAGCTGCTGGACGACGGGCTGATCGACCCCCACGACACGGTGATGATCCAGGTCGCCACCCCCTCCCGCGAGCGCGTGGACGCCTACAAGCAGCTGCGCGACGAGGTCGAGCTGACCGTCGGCCGCATCAACGGCGAGCACGCGCCGCTGGGCCGCCCGGCCGTGTCCTACCAGCACCACTCCTTCGACCGCCGCGACATGACCGCCCTGTACATGGCCGCGGACGTGGTGCTCGTGACCGCGCTGCGCGACGGCATGAACCTCGTGGCCAAGGAGTACGTCGCCTCCCGTCCCGACCTGCGCGGCGTGCTCGTGCTGTCCGAGTTCGCCGGCGCCGCCGACGAGCTGCGCGCCGCCGTGCTCGTGAACCCCCACGACATCGACGAGCTGAAGTCCGCGATCCTGCGGGCGCTGGCGATGCCGGCCGAGGAGCAGGAGGAGGCGATGCGCTCCCTGCGCCACCAGGTGATGGAGAACGACGTGCAGAACTGGGCCCACGACTTCCTCGAGCGCCTCGAGCAGACGGGCCGGCTGGAGGGGTCCTCCGCGCCCGTCGTGCGTCTGACCGGCGACGCGCCCAGCCAGGCGGCCGACGTCGATCGCGCGCTGCAGGAGTTCGCGGAGCTGCCGCGGCTGCTGATCGCCTCGGACTTCGACGGGGTGCTCGCCCCGATCGTCTCCGAGCGCGACGCCGTGCACCCCGACTCGAAGGCGCTCGGCGCACTGCGCGAGCTCGCCGAGATGCCCGGCATCGCCGTCGCCCTGGTCTCCGGACGGGCGCTGGCGAACCTCGACGCCCACACCAGGATGCCGAGCTCGGTGGTGCTGGTCGGCTCCCACGGCGCGGAGGTCGGCGCGCTGCCGCCGTGGATGCAGGCCGAGGTGCTGGACCAGTCGGCACTGGCGATGACGCCGGAGAAGGAGGAGCTGCTGGCCTCGATCACCACGACCCTGCGCCGCATCTCCCGCGCCCATCCGGGCACCGAGGTGGAGACCAAGCCCACCGCCGCCGTGCTCCACACCCGCAACGCCCGCGGCCGCGGCGGCATCAACGCCACCGAGTCCGCGCTCGAGTACGCGGTGACCCTGCCGGACGTCACCGTCACCCCGGGCAAGGAGGTCGTCGAGTTCTCGGTGGTGCACACCTCCAAGGGTGTGGCCGTGGACGCGCTGGCGCGGGCGAGCGCCGCGGATGCATGGCTGTACCTCGGCGACGACGTCACCGACGAGTCGGTGTTCGCCGAGGCCGGCGAGCGGGATCTGACCCTGAAGGTCGGCGGCGGGGACACCGCGGCCGGGCTGCGGATCGCCGACACCGACGCGGTGCGCGAGGTGCTCCAGCGCCTCCTCGCCCTGCGGCAGCAGCGGGGATGACGAAGAAGGCGCGGCACCGTGGAAGCGGTGCCGCGCCTTCGGCCATCGGTGCCCGCGACAGGATTCGAACCTACGACCTTCTGCTCCGGAGGCAGACGCTCTATCCACTGAGCTACGCGGGCCGACCTCGGAAGTCTAGCAACCTCTCGCCCGGCGTCGAGCCGTGCGCGCAGGACGCGCCCCGAGGTGTGAGGGGTCCCTCAGCGGAGCAGGGGCAGCTGGGCTCCGTGGAGGACGGCCGACGGGTCCGCGGCGATGCCGAGCCCGCTCGGCTCGGCGCCGGAGCGGACCAGCAGGTCGCCGACGGCGGCGATCATGGCGCCGTTGTCGGTGCACAGCCGCGGCGGCGGGACGCGCAGCTCGACCCCGGCGGCGTCGCACCGCTCCTGGGCGACGGCGCGCAGGCGCGCATTGGCGGCGACGCCGCCGACGATGACGAGGGTGTCCAGGCCCCGCTCCTGCACCGCGCGCAGCGCCTTGGTGACCAGCACGTCCACGACCGCCTGCTCGAAGGAGGCGGCGATGTCGGCGACGGGCACCGGCTCGCCGGCGCGCTCGAGGGTCTCGACGGTGCGGGCGACGGAGGTCTTCAGGCCCGAGAAGGAGAAGGTGTAGGGCGCATCGCCCGGGCGCAGCATGGCGCGCGGGAACGAGTAGGCCGTGGGGTCGCCGCCCACGGCGGCGCGGGAGATCGCGGGACCGCCCGGGTAGCCGAGGCCGAGCAGGCGGGAGACCTTGTCGAAGGCCTCGCCCGCGGCGTCGTCGAGGGTGTCGCCGAGGTGCTCGATCGGGTCACGGACCAGGTCGCCGACGGCGAGGATCGAGGTGTGCCCGCCGGAGACGATCAGCACGATCGAGCGCTCGGGCAGGGGCCCGTGCTCAAGGGTGTCCGCGGCGGCGTGGCCGGCGAGGTGATGCACCCCGTACAGCGGCTTGTCCAGCGACCAGGCGATGGACTTCGCGGCGGCGAGGCCCACGTGGACCGCGGTCGCCAGGCCCGGCCCGGAGGTGGCGGCGACGTGGGTGATGTCGCCGAGCTCCACACCCGCGTCGTCCAGGGCGATGCGCAGGGTGGGGACGACCGCCTCGAGGTGCGCGCGGGCGGCGATCTCGGGGACCACCCCGCCGAACATCGCGTGCTGGGAGGCGCTGGAGGCGAGGCCCTGACCGAGCAGGACCCCCTCGGAGACGATGCCGAAGCCGGTCTCGTCGCAGGAGGACTCGACCCCGAGGATCACCGGGGCGCCGGAGGTGCGAACCGAGGAAGGGCTCACCGAGGAAGGGCTCACCGAGGAAGGGCTCACCGAGGAGGTGCTCACCGCAGGATCGACATCGGGTTGGAGTAGTTGCCCGCCTCGTCCATCGTCGCGAAGTGCAGGTGGCAGCCGGTGGAGCGGCCGGTCGAGCCGACGTAGCCGACCACGTCGCCCTGGGAGACGGTCGCGCCGACCGAGGTGTTGAAGCCCTGGAGGTGGTAGTAGCCGGTGATGACCCCGTTGCCGTGATCGACCTTCACGCGGTTGCCGGAGGCGCTGTGGTACTCGACGGCGACCACGGTGCCGGACTTGACGGCCTTGACCGGGGTGCCGCAGGCGGCGCCGAAGTCCACGCCGTCATGGCCCTTGAAGTAGCCGAGCACGGGGTGGACGCGGCCGCCGTAGCCGGAGGTGATGACCCCGTCCACGGGCCGGATGTACCCGGACTCGTTCGCGGTGGCGGGGGCGGCGGTGCCGGCCGACGAGGTGCCGGTCGCCGCGGCCTCGGCGACGACGGGCTCGGGCTCGGGGACCGAGACCTCGATGCCGGTGTCGGCGGTGTTCTCGTCGGCGGTGGCGGTCGCCTCGGCGGCCGGGGCGGTGCGCTCCTCGGAGCGGTCGGCCGCGGCGCTCGCCTCACGGGTCTCGGCGGCGGGGGCCGCGGAGTCCTCGCTGGCGGTGGGGATCGCGACCGGCGCGATGGCAACGGCGGCCTGCTGCTGAGCGATCGGGGCGGCGGGGGCGGCAGCCTGGGCGACGGTCTCGGAGGAGACTGCGCTCTCGTCCACGCCGGCCGCGGCGGCGGCGAGCGGGGCGGCGATGGTGGCGGTCGCGAGGACGCCGAGGACACCGACCTTCACGGCGCTCGCGGGCAGGGCCGCGTCGCGGTGGGTGCCGCCGGTGGTGCGGTGCTTGCGCACCTCGGGGCGTCCGGTAGCGCGATGGTTCGCCACGTCGTCTCTCTTCCTCTGGATCTGCGTAGTGCTCGGCCGTGCGGGGTTCCCGCACTGATGCACGAGTGCGACGTCGGAGGGGAAGGGCGCGTCGCTGGAACAACGTCGATCACAGTAGGTGCAGGTCATTCGGGTGCACGAGGCCTGCGGCGGGCTCATTGCCAAGTTTTTGCCGGAATGGCCTAAAGGTAAGGAGGTCTTGACGAGGGGGCCTCCTCCAGGGGGCGTGCGTCACTCCGGGGGCGCTCCCGCTGTGACGCAGAGCTGTGACGCAGGGCTGTGACGCAGGGCTGTGACGCAGGGCTGTGACGCGGGGGCGACGCACGGCGGCGACACGGGGCGGGGCGCTGACAGCGGGCGCGCAGTGACACCGGGTGGAGCAGTGATACCGGGTGGAGCCGTGACACCGGGTGGAGCCGTGACACCGGTGGGGCGCTTCTCCGCAGCGCCTCAGGGGCGCGCGTCTACAGTGAGTCCCATGTCGACCCCGGACCGGACCGCACCGTCTGACACCGCACCCGCGCGCGTGGTGGTGATCGAGGACGAGCCCACGATCACGCGCGCCATCGCCGACCGCCTCGCCGCGGAGGGCTGGGAGGTCTCCACGGCACTGGACGGCCCCTCGGGAGTGCGCACCGTCCAGGAGGTGCGCCCGGACGTGGTGGTGCTGGACGTGATGCTCCCCGGCTTCGACGGGCTGGAGGTGTGCCGGCGCATCCAGGCCGACGTCCCCGTGCCCGTCCTCATGCTCACCGCCCGCGACGAGGAGACCGACATGCTGGTGGGCCTCGGGGTCGGTGCGGACGACTACATGACCAAGCCCTTCTCCATGCGCGAGCTCGTGGCCCGGCTGAAGGCGCTCCTGCGGCGCGTCCAGCGCACCGGCGCGCCCGCGCCCACCGAGTCGGAGAAGCGGGAGGCCCTGCAGTTCGGGGACCTGCTCATCGACCGGGCGGGCCGACGGGTCATGCGCGGCGGGGTGCCCGCGCACCTCACCCCCACCGAGTTCGACCTGCTGCTGTGCCTGGCCAACGCCCCGGGCACGGTCCTCACCCGCGAGCAGCTGCTGGCCGACGTGTGGGACTGGGTGGATGCGACCGGCACCCGCACGGTGGACTCGCACGTCAAGGCGCTGCGCCGCAAGCTCGGCGCGGACCTGGTGCGCACCGTCCACGGCGTGGGCTATGCGCTCGAGATCCCGCCGGACCCCGAGGACGGAATCGACGGGGGGAACGTCGCGCCGGCCGGTGGGGAGGGTGCCGCGCTGAACGACACAGTGGACCTCT
This sequence comes from Brachybacterium aquaticum, assembly GCF_014204755.1. Lineage (NCBI taxonomy): Bacteria > Bacillati > Actinomycetota > Actinomycetes > Micrococcales > Dermabacteraceae > Brachybacterium > Brachybacterium aquaticum. The sequence goes on along the minus strand of NZ_JACHLZ010000001.1, from coordinate 1,022,666 downwards.
CGGGCGTGGACATCCGCACCATGCCCACGCCGAACGAGCCCACCACCGGCTCGTGACCTCCCCCGTCGCAGATCGCGGCCCCGAGCACCTCGCGCAGCGCGCGGGCTCGGGGGACGAGGAGGCGCCCCGCGCGCGACGCCGGGTGCCCGAGCGGCTCGACGTGCGCCCGCTGGACCGGTTCCGCTCCTTCAAGGTGAAGCTCGCGATCCTCGTGGGCGTCAGCGTCACCGTCGCCGCGCTGCTCACCCAGGTGAGCATCCGCGCCGGGATCGAGCCGCTGCTCGCCCTGCCGCTGGTCGTGATCGCCGCGCTGTTCTCCACCCAGCTGCTGGCCCGCGGCATGACCTCCCCGCTGCGGGAGATGACCGCGGCCGCGCGGGCGATGTCCCGCGGGGACTACAGCGCCCCGGTGCGGGCCACGAGCCGCGACGAGGTGGGTCAGCTCGCCTCCGCGTTCTCCGTGATGGCCGCGGAGCTCGAGGAGACCGACCGGATGCGCCGCGACCTCGTCGCGAACGTGTCCCACGAGCTGCGCACCCCGGTCGCCGGGCTCCGCGCCCAGCTGGAGAACCTCGTGGACGGGGTCACCGAGCCGGATCCCGCAGCGCTCGAGGTGGCGCTGAACGAGACCGAGCGCCTCTCCCGACTGGTCGACCATCTGCTGGACCTCTCCCGACTCGATGCCGGCGTGGTCGAGCTGGACCTGGAGCAGGTCGAGCTCACCCCCTTCCTCCACGAGGTCGTCGACGCCGCGGCCCTGGCCTCCGGGGGCCGGGACGTGCGCTGGATCATCGAGGTCGATCCGCCCGACCTCGTGGTCGACGCCGATGCCGCGCGACTGCACCAGGTCATCCACAACCTGCTCCAGAACGCCGCCCGCCACTCCCCCGCCGGCGGCCGCATCCACGTCGCCGCCGCTCGCACCGACCGGGACGACGGCGTGCGACTGGACGTGCACGACGAGGGTCCCGGCATCGCCTGGGAGGACCGCTCACGGGTCTTCGAGCGCTTCCAGCGCGGAGGGGCCGCGGACTCGTCCGGCGGCACCGGCCTCGGCCTCGCGATCGCCCGCTGGGCGGTGGGGCTGCACGGCGGGACCATCGAGGTGCTCGACGACCCCCGCGACGACACCGCCCGCGAGGGCCGCTCCTCGCTCATCCGGGTGGTCCTGCCCGACCCCCCGCCGACGACGTGATGTCCCCCACCACGCTCCCGTGCGCTGCGCCACGACCTGCGCCGCGGTCCACGCCGAGCGGCGCGTGCCGTTACGCTGGGTCCATCCGTATCTCTCGATTGTGAGAAGGCTGGCGATCTCAGAGTGTCACAGCAGACACAGGACTCCGATTCCGCGGAGTTCGGCCCCAACCAGTGGCTCGTGGACGCGCTCCGCGAGCAGTGGCGGCAGGATCCCTCGAGCGTCGACCCCAGCTGGGCGGAGCACTTCGCCGCCACGAGCTCGGTGACCTCCGGGACCCCCGCCGGGACGGGGGCGGACCCCGCTCCCGCCGACAGCTCCTCCGACACCGCCGCTCCCGCGGCCGCGACCGACGGCGACGATGCCGACGCCGCGACCGCGAGCACGGCGACCGCCGACGAGGCGGCGCCGTCGGCAGAGGGCTCCTCCCCCGCGACGGCCTCGTCGGCCGCACCTGCGAAGTCCCCGTCGGCCGACGCCCCGTCGGCCGAGCCCGCGACGACCGAGCCCGCCGCGACCGAGGCCCCGAAGGCCGAGGCCCCCACGAACTCCTCCCCGTCCTCCTCCGCGGGCGCGCCGAAGGCGCCCGCCTCCTCCCCGAAGGAATCCCCTGTCGTGAACGACGCCCCCGCGAAGAAGGCCTCGAAGCCGGCCGTCTCCACCACGTCGGACCGCCCCGAGAAGGTCCCCACCACCACCGCGCAGATCCCCGTGGTCGAGCTGCGCGAGCCGGAGGTCGTCAAGCTGCGCGGCCCCGCCGCCGCCGTTGTGCGCAACATGGGCGAGTCCCTCGAGGTGCCCACCGCGACCTCGGTGCGCGACGTGCCGGTCAAGCTGCTCTTCGACAACCGCATCGTCATCAACAACCACCTCAAGCGCCACCGCGCAGGCAAGGTGTCCTTCACCCACCTCATCGGCTGGGCGATGATCGAGGCGATCACCGAGATCACCGACATGAACAACGGCTTCGACGTCGACGAGAAGGGCAAGCCCGTCCTGCTCCAGCGCGAGGACGTGAACTTCGGCCTCGCCATCGACATGCCGCGCCCGGACGGCTCGCGCGGCCTGGTAGTGCCGAACATCAAGGCGGCCCAGCGCTTCGACTTCCGCGGCTTCTGGAAGGCCTACGAGGAGGTCGTCAGGAAGGCCCGCGCCGGCAAGCTGACGATGGACGACTTCACCGGCACCACCGTGTCGCTGACCAACCCCGGCGGCATCGGCACCGTCCACTCGATCCCCCGCCTCATGAAGGGCCAGGGCGTGATCGTGGGCGTCGGCGCGATGGACTACCCCGCGCAGTTCCAGGGCGCGAGCCCCGCCACCCTCGCGGAACTCGCGATCTCGAAGGTCATGACCCTGACCTCGACCTACGACCACCGCATCATCCAGGGCGCCGCCTCGGGCGAGTTCCTCAAGCGCATGGCGGACAAGCTGCTGGGCACCGACGGGTTCTACGACCGCGTCTTCGCCTCGCTGCGCCTGCCCTACCAGCCCGTGCGCTGGGTCGCGGACAACCCCTTCAAGCACTCCAAGTCCGAGCGCCTCGCGCGCGTCATGGACCTGATCCACTCCTTCCGCGTGCGCGGCCACCTCATGGCGGACACCGATCCGCTGCAGTACAAGGTGCGCAACCACCCGGACCTGGACGTGGAGACCTACGGCCTGACCCTGTGGGACCTGGACCGCACCTTCCCCACCCGTGGGCTGGGCGGCAAGGACCAGGCGACCCTGCGCGACATCCTCGGCGTGCTGCGCGAGGCGTACTGCCGCACCATCGGCGTGGAGTACATGCACATCACCGACCCGCAGGAGCGGGCCTGGATCCAGCAGAAGATGGAGACGCCGCGCCGTCCCTTCGACAAGGCCGAACTGACCCACATCATGGATCGCCTCAACGCCGCCGAGGCGTTCGAGACCTTCCTTCAGACCAAGTTCGTGGGCCAGAAGCGCTTCTCCCTCGAGGGCGGCGAGTCCGTGATCCCGATGCTCGACGCCGTGCTGCACGGCGCCGCGCAGCAGGGCCTGGACGAGGTCGCGATCGGCATGTCGCACCGCGGCCGCCTCAACGTGCTCTCCAACCTCGCGGGCAAGAGCTACGGCCAGATCTTCCAGGAGTTCGAGGGCAACTACGGCCAGAAGCTCGGCTCGGGCGACGTGAAGTACCACCTGGGCACCGAGGGCACCTACACCTCGCACGACGGGAAGTCGACCAAGGTCTACCTCGCCGCGAACCCCTCCCATCTCGAGGCCGTGAACCCGGTGCTCGAGGGCATCGTGCGCGCCAAGCAGGACCGCCTCGAGCAGCCCGAGGAGTTCCCGGTGCTGCCCGTGCTCGTACACGGCGATGCGGCTTTCGCCGGCCAGGGCGTGGTCACCGAGACCCTGAACCTCTCCGAGCTGCGCGGCTACCGCACCGGCGGCACGATCCACGTGATCATCAACAACCAGATCGGGTTCACGACCCTGCCGGACTCCTCGCGCTCGTCGTACTACTCGACCGACGTCGCCAAGTCCACGCAGCTGCCGATCTTCCACGTCAACGGCGACGATCCCGAGGCGTGCGTGCGCGTCGCGGAGATCGCCTTCGAGTTCCGCCAGAAGTTCCATCGCGACGTGGTCATCGACATGGTCTGCTACCGCCGCCGCGGCCACAACGAGGGCGACGACCCCTCGATGACCCAGCCGGAGATGTACAAGCTCATCGGCGAGAAGTCCTCCACCCGCAAGCTCTACATGGAGACGCTCATCGAGCGCGGGGACCTGACCGAGGAGGAGACCGAGGGCCTGGTGCGCAACTTCCAGGAGCACCTGGACCAGGCCTTCGCCTCCACCCGCAATGACACCCCCGGCTCCGAGGACTCCGCGCGCAGCGTGCAGGGCCTGGAGCTGCCCGCCTCGCAGCGCGGGGACTCCGGTCCCGCGACCGCCGAGACCGCGGTGGACGCCTCCGTGCTCGCGCGCATCGGCGAGGCCCACTCCGAGGTCCCGGACTCGTTCACCGTGCACCCGAAGCTGCGCGCCCTGCTGGAGAAGCGCACCCGGATGTCCTCCGAGGGCGGGATCGACTGGGCCTACGGCGAGCTGCTCGCCTTCGGCTCCCTGCTCATGCAGGGCCATCGCGTGCGCCTGGCCGGTCAGGACTCGCGCCGCGGCACCTTCGTGCAGCGCCACGCGGTGCTCATCGACCACGAGAACGGCGACACCTGGACCCCGCTGTCCTACCTCACCGAGGACCAGGCGCGCTTCAACGTGTACGACTCCTCCCTCTCGGAGTTCGCCGCGCTCGGCTACGAGTACGGCTACTCCGTGGAGAGCCCCCGCTCGCTGGTGCTGTGGGAGGCGCAGTTCGGCGACTTCGTCAACGGCGCCCAGACGATCATCGACGAGTTCATCTCCGCCTCCGAGCAGAAGTGGGGCCAGAACTCCGGTGTGGTGCTGCTGCTGCCGCACGGCTACGAGGGCCAGGGCCCGGACCACTCCTCCGCCCGCATCGAGCGCTTCCTCCAGCTGTGCGCCGAGGACAACATGCGCGTCGCGGCCCCGTCGACCCCGGCGAGCTATTTCCACCTGCTGCGCAAGCAGGCGCTCACCGAGCCGAAGAAGCCGCTGATCGTCTTCACCCCGAAGTCGATGCTGCGCAACAAGGCCGCCGTCAGCGGTGTCGAGGACTTCACCTCCGGCACCTTCGAGCCGGTCCTGACCGACACCACCGTCGAGCCCGGGAACGTGCGCCGCGTGCTGCTGGCCTCCGGCAAGGTGTACTGGGACCTGGTGGCGCGGCGCGAGAAGCTCGGTGCGACCGACACCGCGATCGTCCGTGTGGAGCAGCTGTACCCGCTGCCCGCCGAGCAGCTGCACGCGGTCCTGGACTCCTACCCCGACGCGACCCTCACCTGGGTCCAGGAGGAGCCGAAGAACCAGGGCGCATGGAGCTACATGGCGATGAACTTCGCCGTCGAGGTGGGTCGCACGCTGCGCGTGGTCGCCCGTCCGGCCTCCGCCTCCCCCGCCACCGGCTCGAACTCCACCCACAAGCAGGAGCAGGAGGACCTGCTCGCGCGGGCCTTCGAGTCCTGATCCGCGCCGCGGGCCGCGATGCGTCGCGGCCCGCGGCAGCGTGCGCGGCCCCGGGTTCGCCCGCGGGCCGCGCCCCCGTTAGAGTTGACCGACCCCGTCCCCTTCCAGGAGGTCCCGGTGCAGACCGTGCCCACTTCGCCCGTCCCCGATCCGGGTGCCCGGATCCGGATCATCGCGCTCGGCGACGAGCTCCTCGCCGGCGTCGGCGACGCCCGGGCGCTGGGCTGGCTCGGCCGCGCGGTCGCCAGCGAGCAGGGGGCCGACGCCCGCATCGACGTGTTCTCCGCCGCCCTGCCGGGCGAGACCTCCGCCGAGCTCGCCGACCGGTGGGACGAGGACGTCAAGCGCCGCTTCTCCGACGAGGGACGGGCCGACGGCTCCATCGACCACCGCGTGGTCCTGGGACTCGGCCGCGCCGACATCGAGGCCGGGGTGTCGCTCGCCCGCTCGCGCCTGAACCTCGCCAAGATCCTCGACGGCCTCGAGCGCCTGCGCATCCCCGCCTTCGTGGTGGGCCCCGCGCCGAGCCGTGACCCCGGCACCACCGCCGCGGTACGCGAGCTGTCCAGCGCCTTCGAGGACGTGTGCGCCCGCCGCCGCATCCCCTATGTCGACACGGTGCGCGGCCTGACCGGCCACGACCAGTGGGAGAGCGACATCGCGCACTCCCCCGGCGACCATCCGGGGCAGACCGGCTACGGCCTCATCGCCTGGCTGGTGCTGCACGGCGGCTTCGGCAGCTGGCTGGGCACGTCCTCCTGAGCGTCCGGCGCGGAGCCGGGCACCGGCACCGGCACCGGCACCGCGGAGGATGACCAGTCGGGGTGACCACGCGCTGGCACCTCGCAGGGTGACCTCGGCCTCAGCGGGCCGCGACCCCCGTCGGCGCGTCCCGGGCGCCCCGGCGGATGTGGCATGATCTATGGGTCATCCGGGCGAAGGAAGGAGAGCGTGATGAGCAAGCGAGGACGCAAGCGCAAGTCCCGCCGCAAGAACGGCGCGAATCACGGTAAGCGCCCCAACAGCTGACCGTGACGTCGCCGAGTGCGACATGACGAAGGGCCCCTCCCGCGCGGGAGCGGCCCTTCGTCATGTCCGGGTCCGGACGTCGGCGCCGGGACGGTGCCCGGGCCGGGGAGTCCGGGCTCAGGCGCCGGGAAAGGTGCGGCGCGTGGTCGTGGTGCGCGAGTAGCGCACGGTCCCGTCGGCCGAGGTGGTGGTCGACGTGGTCGTCACCGACACGGTGCGGCACTGGACCGCGATGCGCTCGCGCAGGTCCGAGGGGGCGCGATCCGCGCAGCTGCGGCGCACCAGCTCCTTGACCCGCTGCACCAGCTCCCACTCGTGGGCGCACTCGGGGCAGTCGTCGGTGTGGCGGCGCATCCGCTCCACCATCTCACGCGGCAGCTCGCCGTCCACCGCCTCCTCGAGGCCGTAGCGCAGATCGCGTCCGCTGTCGTCGTTCTTGGTCATCGTTCATCCTCCCGGTCCTCGGGGCCGGTGCTGGTCGTGTCGGCGGGGTCCTCCGCCGCGGGATCCGCACGCAGGTAGCCCGTGCGGTGGGCATAGTCGGAGAGCTTCTCGCGCAGCTGCCGGCGTCCCCGGTGCAGGCGGGACATCACGGTGCCGATCGGCGTGTCCATGATCTCCGCGATCTCCTTGTAGGCGAAGCCCTCCACGTCCGCGAGGTACACCGCCATGCGGTAGTCCTCGCGCAGCTCCCCGAGCGCGTCCTTCACGGCCGAATCGGGCAGGTGGTCCAGCGCCTCGGTCTCCGCCGAGCGCAGGCCGGTGCTGGAGTGGCTGGAGACCTCCGCGAGCTGCCAGTCCTCGACCGTGTCGGTCCAGGACTCCTTGGGGCGGCGCTGCTTCTTGCGATAGGTCGAGATGTAGCTGTTGGTCATGATGCGGTACAGCCACGCCCGCATGTTCGTGCCGGGGGTGAAGCGGTCCTGGGCGCGGAAGGCCTTGACGAAGGTGTCCTGCACCAGGTCCTCGGCGTCGTGCGGGTTGCGGGTCATCCGCAGCGCGCCGCCGTAGAGGGAGTCCAGGTGCGAGAGCGCCTCGGCCTCGAAGTCGAAGTCCGCGGCGTCGACGCCCTGCCCGGTGCCGGGCAGGCCGGTCTCGGGCAGGCCGCTGTCATGGCCGGGGGTGGGATCTGTCTGCGTCATCGCCCTCAAACCTACGCCACGCGGGTGCGCAGGAGCGCGCTCCAGCACGGGCGCCGTGGTGCAACCGGCCATGCCTGCTCCCTCTCCGGCTCCCGCCGGCGTCTTGTCGGATCGTTCCTCGGCGCCGTCCTCCCGCAGGGATCACCTGGGGAAGAGGTGGCGCCTCCCGGTGCAACGCGATCGGCACGGAGCTTGTTCCCCCGGCTGTAGTCTGGACCCCGGTGACCTGGCCGACACGGCCGTCACCGGACCTGTCGACACCCGCTCAAGAACGTGAGGACACCATGGCCCTGGTCCGTCGGATCGCACGACCCCTGCTCGCCGCCCCCTTCATCTTCGAGGGCGTGCGCACCGCACTGCACCCGGAGCGGGAGATCGACGTCTACCCGCAGGCCTTCGATGCCGCCGACGCCGCGCTGGCCAAGACCTCCGCGCCCGGATTCGTGGACGCCCGCACCCTGATCCGCGCCACGGGCGTCGCCGCCGCCGGCGCCGGGTTCCTGTACGCCACGAACCGCGCGCCGCGCGCCGCGGCCGTCGCGCTGCTCGCCACCACCTCCGTCGGCTGGGCCGGTCGCAAGAAGATCTGGGAGCTGCGCGGCGAGGAGCTGATGAACGAGGCGCAGGCGATCCTCACCGACGCCGGCCTCCTCGGCGGCGTGCTGCTGGCCGTCGTCGACCACGACGGCCGCCCCTCGCTCGGCTACCGCGCCAACAAGTTCATCGAGCGCAGCCAGAAGAACGCCGCCGCCAAGCAGCGCGAGCTGGAGAAGAAGGCCGGCAAGCTCGAGAAGAAGGCCAAGGACTCGATCGACTCCGCGCAGAAGCAGGTCCAGAAGCAGCTCGACGCCCAGCGCGCCTGACCGTGATGTCCTCCGAGGTGCTGTGGAACGCACCGGTCGCCGACCAGCCGGTCGACGCCCTGGTGCGCGTTCCCGGCTCGAAGTCCCTCACCGCCCGCTGGATGCTGCTGGCCGCCGCCGCGTCCGAGCCGTCCTCTCTGCGCGGCGCGCTCGTCTCCCGCGACACCCGCCTGATGCGTGACGCGCTCGAGCGGCTCGGCGCGGCGCTCGAGGCCCGCGACGGGGTGCTGCACGTGACCCCCGTGCCGCCGCCCTGCGAGCATCCCGCCGAGCCGGTCGAGATCCACACGGGCCTGGCCGGCACGGTGATGCGCTTCGTGCCGATCCTCGCCGCGCTCCACCACGGCGACGTGCACTTCACCGGCGATGACGCCGCACTGCTGCGTCCGATGGACGCGGTCATCGACGCGCTGCGCCAGCAGGGCGTGGAGGTCACCGAGCACGGCGAGCCGGGCAGGCTGCCGCTCACGGTGCACGGCACCGGGCGCCTGCCCGGGGGCCGGATCGAGATCGACGCCTCGGCCTCCAGCCAGTTCGTCTCCAACGTCCTGCTGGTCGCGCCGCGCGCCGAGCAGGACCTGGAGCTCGTGCACGTCGGGGAGACCCTCCCCTCCCTGCCGCACATCGAGATGACCCTCGAGACCCTCCGCCAGGCGGGCGTCGAGGCGTCCCACCAGCTCGATGACCAGGGACGGCACAGCTGGCGGGTGAAGGCCGGCCCCATCCGCCCGCTCGAGGTCGTCGTCGAGCCGGACCTGTCCAACGCCGGCCCGTTCCTCGCCGCCGCCATGGTCACCTCCGGCACCATCGCCGTGGACGACTGGCCCGAGACCACCACCCAGCCCGGTGACGCCTACCGCGACCTGCTCGCCCGGATGGGTGCCGAGGTGTGGCGGGAGGACGACTCCGTGTGCGTGCGCGGCACCGGGACGATCCGAGGGATCAACGCGGACATGTCCGAGGTCGGCGAGCTGGTCCCCACCATCGCGGCGCTGTGCGCCCTCGCGGACTCGCCCTCGCGCCTGACCGGGGTCGCGCACCTGCGCGGCCACGAGACGGACCGGCTGAAGGCGCTGGCGACCGAGCTGACGAAGATCGGCGCCCCGACCGAGGAGCTGGCCGACGGGCTCGAGATCCGCCCCGAGCAGCTGCACGGCGCGGTCTTCGAGAGCTACGAGGACCACCGCATGGCCACCGCCGGCGCGATCATCGGCCTGCAGGTGCCGGGTGTGCAGGTGGTCGACATCGGCACCACCCAGAAGACCCTGCCGGACTTCGTGGGGATGTGGCTGTCGATGCTGCACCCCGAGCCCGCGGAGGACGAGGAGTGAGGCGGGAGCACCCGTGAGGCGGGCAGCGCAGTGAGGGAGGACGTGCGGTGAGGGAGGACGTGCTGTGAGCAGGTCTGCCCGCGACTACGACGAGTCCGACGTCCGGGTCCGCCCGAACCGGCGCGGCTCCCGCCCCCGCACGAAGGACCGCCCCAAGCACGAGGACGCGATCACCGCCCGCGTGGTCTCCGTGGACCGCGGGCGGTGGCGCACCCTGGTCGGCGAGGGCACCGACGAGGAGCGCGCCGTCACCGCCATGCGTGCCCGCGAGCTGGGCCGCTCCCCCATCGTGCCCGGGGACCTCGTGGGGCTCGTCGGCGACACCTCCGGACGCGACGGCACCCTCGCCCGCATCGTGCGGATCCAGGAGCGCAGCTCCTTCCTGCGCCGCTCGGCCGACGATGACGACTCCACCGAGCGCCCCCTGGTCGCCAACGTCGACCTCATGGTCATGGTGACGGCCCTGGCCGATCCCGAGCCGCGCGGCGGCATGATCGACCGCTGCCTGGTCGCCGCCTACGTCGCCGGGATCGATGCGCTGCTGGTGCTGACCAAGTCCGACCTGCGCGAGCCCGAGGACTTCCTCACGACCTATGCGCCGCTCGGGCTGGAGCACGTGGTCACCCGCCGCGAGTCCCCGGACGAGGCGGAGGATCCGGGCGCGCCCGCGATCGTGGGCCTCGAGGAGCTGCGCGAGCGGCTCTCGGGGCGGGTCAGCGTGCTCATCGGCCACTCCGGCGTGGGCAAGTCGACGCTGCTGAACGCGCTCGTGCCCGGCACCGACCGCGCCACCGGCGTGGTCAACGACGTCACCGGCCGCGGCCGCCACACCTCCTCCTCGGCGCTGGCGATGCAGCTCCCGGACGACGACGGCTGGGTCATCGACACCCCGGGCGTGCGCTCCTTCGGCCTCGGCCACGTAGATCCCGACGAGCTGCTGGACGCCTTCAAGGACCTCGACGAGCTCGCCGAGCAGTGCCCCCGCGGCTGCACCCATCTGGAGGACTCCCCCGACTGCGCGCTCGACGCCCAGGTCGAGGAGGGGCTCGCCGGCACCGCCGGGCCCGCACGCCTGGCCTCCTACCGACGCCTCGCCACCGCGCTGCGCAAGAACGACCCCTGGGACGTCTGAGCCCCCGGGACGTCTGAGGCCCCGGGACGGCTCGACCGTCCCATCCCCGCGTCGCTCCGCTCGAGCAGGGCCGACGGGCCCTATCGTGGGACCCATGTCCAGCCGCTTCGCCGATGACCTGCGCCTGGCCCACGTGCTCGCCGATGCCGTGGACCAGCTGACCACCTCCCGCTTCAAGGCGCAGGACCTCGAGGTCTCCACCAAGCCCGACCTCACCGAGGTCACCGACGCGGACAAGGCCGCCGAGCAGCTCGTGCGCTCGCAGCTGTCCCGCTCCCGCTCCCGCGACCAGGTGATCGGCGAGGAGTTCGGCACCACCGGCTCCGCCTCCCGCCAGTGGGTCATCGACCCCATCGACGGCACCAGCAACTTCGTGCGCGGCGTACCCGTGTGGGGCACCCTGATCGGCCTGATCGAGGACGGCCGTCCCGTCGTCGGTCTCGTCTCCGCCCCCTCCCTCGGCCGCCGCTGGTGGGGCGGCGAGGACGCGGGCGCCTGGACCGGCTCGCGCCTCAGCAGCGCGACCCGCCTGCAAGTCTCCTCCGTCTCCTCCATCGAGGAGGCGTCGCTGTCCTACTCCTCGCTCCACGGCTGGGCCGAGCGCGACCGCCTCCCCCAGATGCTGAACCTCATGCAGCGCTTCTGGCGCACCCGCGCCTACGGCGACTTCTGGTCCTACATGCTGGTGGCCGAGGGTGCGGTGGACGTGGCCTGCGAGCCCGACCTGAACCTCCACGACATGGTGGCGCTGGTCCCCATCGTCACCGAGGCCGGCGGCCGCTTCACCTCGCTGGACGGTGAGCCCGGCCCCTTCGGCGGCAACGCCGTCGCGACCAACTCGCTGCTGCACGAAGAGGTCCTCGAGGCGCTCGCGGCCCGCGACTGAGCTCGCTCTCCCGGCTCTCTCCCGCGCGCAACGGCTGGTCAGCGAGCGCGCCGGGGTGAGAAGTCCCCGTCGGCCGTCCGCCCAGGGACCCTCGGCGCGGCCCGCGGGGCCCGGATCGGTAGACTCGGCCCGTCGTGACCCCTAACCGTGAAGGGAACCATTCCCCATGACCGTCAAGCGCGTCGCCCTCCTGACCGCCGGTGGCTATGCCCCGTGCCTCTCCTCCGCCGTGGGCGGTCTCATCGAGCGCTACACCGAGCTGGTGCCGGACGTCGAGATCATCGCCTACAAGCACGGCTACTGGGGCCTCCTCTCCGGCGAGAAGATCGTGGTAGACGACGAGGTGCGCGCCAAGGCGGGCCTGCTGCACAACTACGGCGGCTCCCCCATCGGCAACTCCCGCGTGAAGCTCACCAACACCAAGAACCTGGTCGAGCGCGGCCTCATCGCCGAGGGCGAGAACGCCCTCGAGGTCGCCGCGAACAAGCTCAAGGAGGACGGTGTGGACGTGCTCCACACCATCGGCGGCGACGACACCAACACCACCGCCGCGGACCTCGCGAAGTACCTCCACGAGAACGACTACGACCTGCAGGTCGTCGGTCTGCCCAAGACCATCGACAACGACATCGTGCCGATCCGCCAGTCCCTCGGCGCGAAGTCCGCCGCCGAGCAGACGAGCATCTTCGCGCAGAACATCATCGCCGAGCACGGCTCGAACCCGCGCATGCTCATCGTCCACGAGATCATGGGCCGTGCCTGCGGCTACCTCACCGCGCAGGCGGCCGAGTACTACCAGACCTGGCACTCCCAGCAGGAGTGGCTGCCGGGCATCGGCCACAGCGCCGACCGCTGGGACGTGCACGCCGTGTTCCTGCCCGAGCTGGCCCTGGACATCGAGGCCGAGGCCGAGCGCCTCAAGAAGGTCATGGACGAGACCGGCTGCGTGAACATCTTCCTCTCCGAGGGCGCCGGGATCCCCGAGATCATCGCCGAGATGCAGGCCAACGGCCAGGAGCCCGAGAAGGACCCCTTCGGCCACGTGAAGATCGACAAGATCAACCCCGGCCAGTGGTTCGCCAAGCAGTTCGCCGAGAAGCTCGGCGCCGAGAAGGTCATGGTCCAGAAGTCGGGCTACTTCTCCCGCTCCGCCAAGGCCAACCCCGAGGACCTGCGCCTGATCAAGTCGATGACCGACTTCGCCGTGCAGACCGCCCTCGAGGGCGGCTCGGGCCTGATCGGCCACGACGAGGAGCGCGGTGACGTGCTGCGCGCCGTCGAGTTCGAGCGCGTCGCCGGCCACAAGGCCTTCGACATCTCCCAGCCCTGGTTCCACGCGGTCATGGAGCGCACCGGCCAGCAGATCGTCCCCGCCGAGGCCCACTGACCTCGGCACCGGTGACGGGCGGAAGGCGCTGATGGCTCCCCATCCGCAGGACCCCGGTCCTGGCACGTCCGGCCCCTCGGGACCGACCCACCGCTCCCGCCCGCGCGTGCGCACCTGGCGCCGCGCTCTGCGCGCGCTCGCCCCTCCGGGGCGGGCGCGCGCCGCCATGTCCGGGGGCGGCGGGGCCGGTGCGACTGCGGGCGGGGTCGCGGCGACGCTCCCGGCACGCGGTGCGGAATCGGGGGCGGCCGACGGGCGGGAGGGCGTCCTGCACCTGCCGCCCGGGCCGCGCGCCACGGACCTCGTGGAGGACCGCGGCCCCCTCGCCCCCGAGGTGCTGCTGCGCCCCCGTCAGGGACGGCTCGGGGACTGCTGGGTGATGGCGCCGATGCTCGCGATCCACGAGACGGCCCCGGAGCGGCTGCGGGCGCTCCTCCAGCCCGAGGACTGCGGCATCGTCGCGGTGCACCTGCCGGGACTGGACGCCCCGATCCGCGTGGACCGCTTCCTAGCGGCCGACGACCAGGGCCGCTTCCAGTACTCCCGCCGTGACGGGGCGAACCCCGGCTGGGTGGGCGTGCTCGAGAAGGCGATCGCCGGGCACGTCGCCGGGGACTACACCTTCATTCAGCGGGGACTCGCCCGCTACGGCTTCCAGCTGCTGCTCGGCGAGCGGGTGCGCACGGACCTGCGCCTGCCGTCGGCTGCGCAGGTCCTCGCCTGGCGGGCCGAGGGACGGGCGATCGCCGTCTCCACCCATCCGCTGAGTCCGCGGGTGATGACCGCCGCCGGTCCCCTGCCGCCGAGTCACGTGTTCGCGGTGGTGGGTGCCGATCCGCGCAGCGGGCACGTGCACCTGCGCAATCCCACGAACCCCGGGCCGGTGCTGGTGCTGGATGCGCGCAGCTTCCGGCGAGGGTTCCTCAGCGTGGACGTGACCGCGCCGCTGCGGTGAGGCCAGGGCCGCAGCAGGGGCCGGCAACGGCGCGCGAGCCGGACATGACCGAAGGCCCGGAAGATGTTTCCATCTTCCGGGCCTTCTCTTCGTAGCGGGGGCAGGATTTGAACCTACGACCTCCGGGTTATGAGCCCGGCGAGCTACCGAACTGCTCCACCCCGCGGCGACATCGATAACTCTAGGACGGACCGTCCGCCACGTCCAGCCAGGAGCGTCCGGACGTGTGCCATGCCACGTTCACGGGCCGTTCACCTGCCTGATCGTGCCTGGGGTTCCCTCTATATGCGGAACGCCCGCCGCCGCGCCGGTCGGTGCCGGCGCCGCGACGGGCGTCCTCAGTGTTTCGCGGGCGCGCGGTGCGCGTCCCGCAGGAGATCAGCCCTCTCCGCCGTCGGAGGCTGCCGGCGTGCCGCTGCCTCCGAGCTCCTCGTTGGCGGCCACGGCCCGGTTCAGCGCCTCGGAGAGCCGGTCCTGCGCCTCGCCGTAGGCCTGCCAGTCGCCGTTCGCCATCGCCTCCTCGGCATCGGTGACGGCGGTGTCCATGTCGGTCAGGGCCTGGTCCAGGCGCTCCTGGGCGGAGCCGGCAGCGGGGGCAGGGGTCTGCTCGCCGCCGTCGGTGCCCTCGGCCGGGGCCTCGCCGGCCCCTTCCTGGACGGTGCCCTCGCCGGTCTCGGCGTCGGCCGTGCCGGAGGGGGCGGAGCCGTCGGTGACCTCGGCGTCGCCCGCGGAGGCGCCGGAGTCGCCGCCGAAGACGAGGTCGAGAGCCTCGTCCAGGGTCGGGGCGAAGCCGATGCGATCACCGAAGGAGACCAGCACCATCTGCAGCAGCGGGTACTGGGTGCCGCCGCCGGTCTGGGAGGACTGCAGGTACACGGGCTGCACGTAGAGCAGACCGCCACCGACGGGCAGGGTGAGCAGGTTGCCGTTGATGACCTCGGAGGCGCCCTGCTGGAGCAGGTTCAGCGCCTGGGAGACGTTCGGCTCTGCGTTGAACGTGGCCTGCACCTGGCCGGGACCGTTGACCGGGTTGGAGGTCGGCAGGCGCAGCAGGGTCATCGTGCCGTAGGAGTCGGCGGGATTGCCCGCGACGTCGCCGGTCTCGGAGTCCACGGCGAGGAAGCCGGTGAGCACGTTCTGGCCCTCGGAGGGGATGAAGCTCGAGGAGAGCATGAACCGCGGCGAGTCGTCCTCGGGCATCTGCATGGTCAGGTACATCGGCGGCTGCGGGGCCTGCTGGCCGGAGGAGCCGTCGGGGTTGGTGGGCACCGGGGCCGTCGGGTCCGGCGGCACCTGCCAGAAGTCCTGCTGGGTGAAGAAGTCGTCCGCGTCGGTGACGTGGTACGTCGAGAGGATCTGGCGCTGGGCCTTGAAGTAGTCGGCCGGGTAGCGCAGGTGCGACATCAGCTCGCCGCTGATCTCCGTGGCCGGGCGCAGCGCGTCCGGGAACACCTCGGCCCAGGACTTCAGGATCGGGTCCTCGGTGTCCCAGGTGTACAGCGTCACCGAGCCGTCGAAGGCGCTGACGGTGGCCTTGACGGAGTTGCGCATGTAGTTGGCCGAGCGCTGCCGGTTCGGGGCCGAGGCGTTCGGATCGGTCTGGGAGTCGTTGACGGCCTGATCGAGGTTCACCGACTGCGCGTACGGGTACTCGGTGGTGGTGGTGTAGCCGTCCACGACCCACACCAGCTGGTCGTCGACCACGGCCGGGTACATCTGCGAGTCCAGCGACAGGAACGGCGCGACCTCGCGGACGCGCTGCTGCGGGTCGCGGTCGTAGAGGATCTGGGACTCGTCGTTCAGGTAGCCCGAGATCACGATGTTCGGGTCGCGGAACTTGATCGCGTACAGCAGCTGGTTGAAGAACCCGCCGACGGACGGTCCGCCGTCACCCTGGAAGGTGTTGTAGACCTGCTCGCCGCCCTGCTCGTCGTCCGTGCTGCCGCGCTGGTAGTCGAACTCCTCGGGGTCCGCGCCCTCGGGGGCGCCGACGATGGAGTAGTCCGGGGAGTGCCGACCGAAGTAGACCCGCTCCTCGTACTCGCCTAAGGCGCCCTGTCCGGGCACGCCGGACTGCAGGAAGCTGGGCTCACCGTCGGAGTTGCGGCGGTTGCCGTGGGCGGCGGCGGTGCCGTAGCCGTGGGTGTAGATGATGTGCTGGTCGACCCAGGAGCGGTCGGCGAGGCCGAACTTGTCCGGGCGCAGCTCGCGCACGCCGATGACGGTGTCCTGCAGCTCGCCGTCGATCTGGTAGCGATCCACGCTGAGGACGTCGTCGAAGCCCCAGTAGCGGCGGTTCGCCTCACGCTGCTCGAAGGTGGGCGAGATGACGTTGGGATCCATGAGGCGGATCTGCGCGGTGGTCGAGGCGTCCTCGCGCAGCGCGCCCGCGCTCGCGTCGGTCGTGGCCGTGTAGGGCACGTCGTTGACGAGGTCGAGGTTGAAGGCGGTGCGGGTCGCATCGATGTTGTGCTGGATGTAGGTCTGCTCGAGCGCACGCTCGTTGGGCTGGACCTGGAACTGCTGGATCGCCCAGGGGTAGAGGTTCCCGACCGCCAGGGTGGACAGGATCATCAGGCCCGCGCCGATGGCGGGGATGCGCCAGTCGGAGCGGAAGATCCACACCACGAACAGGGCCGCGACCACGATCGCGGCGATCGCGAGGATCGTCTGGGCCGGGAGGATCGCGTGGACGTCCGCGTAGGACGCGCCCTCGAAGCGGGTGTGGGAGGCGGTGAGCAGGTCGTAGCGCTGGAACCAGTGCCCGGCGCCGAGCAGGATCACGTAGATCGCGGCGAGCACGCCGAGGTGGCGGCGCGCGGACCGGGTGACCTCGAGGCCGTTCTCCTGGCCCCAGCTGACGCCGCCGTAGACGAAGTGGCCGATGAGGGCGCCGACGATCGACACGAGCAGCACGAACTGGCCGAAGGCGACGAGGATGTCGATCACCGGCAGGGTGAAGACGTAGAAGGAGATGTCGTTGTCGAAGATCGGGTCGGTCTGCCCGAACTCCTGGGGGTGTAGGAACAGCTGCACGTCCTGCCAGCGGCGCGAGAGGGCGAGGCCGCCGAAGGCGCCGATGACCACGGGAGCGCCGTAGGTCAGGCCCTTGCGCAGAGGGTCCACCGCGGCGCGGAACTGCTCCAGCGCCTCCTGCTCACGGGTGATCGGCGGATAGACGGGGCGCTTGGCGTAGGCCAGGCGCAGGCTGATGAACAGCGGCACCGCGAAGATGATGAAGCCGCCGACGAACAGCAGAGCCTGGGTCACCCACCGCGTCACCAGGACGTCGGTGAACTCCAGCTGGTCCATCCACAGGTACTTGGTCCACACTTCGGAGGCGATGACCAGCAGCACGATCAGCAGCGCGAGCACGCCGACGGTGATCATCAGCGGGGAGATCCGCAAGGGCTCATTCGATCGAGCGTCGGGGGCCGGTCGTGGTCGCGGCCGGGGCATGTCGCCGAACGGGGCGGAGAAACTCACAGAAAACCTCAGGTGCCTCGGTGTCGGAGCCCGCGACCGTGCCTGCGCCTGCGCAGGGACCGGGGACGGGGCTCCGGGTACAGTGTGATGCCGCCGCACAGGGCGGTGACCCTCCCATTCTGTCAGGCCGAACCTGTAAGGGACCTCTCGATCCGATGACGACTGCTTCCCAGGACCCCCTGGACGCCCCCACCGCCGCTCTCGCCGCCGCCGTGCTGGAGGTCGCCCGTCACCTCGAGGGCGCTCCCCTGCCCGCGCCGCGGCTGTACGCGCTGGCGCGCAGCGCGGAGCTGATGGCCGCCTCTCCCGCGCTCGCCGCGCTGCTGGGCGCGGAGGGCGAGGGCGCGAACGCCCACGACTCCCTGCACCTGACCCCGATCGACCTGGACGAGGACGACTCCGCCGACGCCGCTTCGGCCGGTGGGAATGCCGCTGCCCGGGGCGGGGACCCGCTCGCGGCGCTCGAGTCGGCGGACTGGCCCGATCTCGCCGCGGGCGGCGCGATCGTCTGCGATCTCGCGCCGGGCGCCTGGTCGGTGCGCACGGGCGCGGCCGACGGGGACACCGAGGGCACGCCGAGCGACACAGCGGACGGGGCTCTGCCCTCCGGACGTCCGCTGCGCGTGGTGGTCGCGGCGCTGCGCGACGGGACGACCTGGTCGGCGGTGCACCGCGGCGACGAGGACGGCTACGTCCTCGGCGCCGCGCTGCTGCCCGACATCTCCGCCGCCCTCCTGCAGACCCTCGACGGGGCAGGCTGAGACCCGCGGGCCGAGGCCCGCACGCTGAACCCCCATGACGCGGAGCTCAGACAGGACGCGGGGCTCAGAACGCCGGCTCGTAGGAGCCCTTCGGAGACCCCCCGATCACGCCGGTGACGGGATCCGCGTCGACCTCGTCGGCGGACGACGGTGAGGCGGCGATCGTCTCCTCGTCGGGATCGGGCACCTCGGTGGCGCGGATCGGACGGACGAAGGTCGAGGTGCCGTAGGTCAGATCGTGCCCGATCGCCTCGGCGTGGATGTTCAGGGAGTGGCGCTGGGCGTCGTCCTCCCCCGTCCACTCGGAGCTGCTGAGCCGGCCGGTGACGACCAGCGGCTGACCCTTCTTCACCGAGTTGAGCACGTTCGTGGCCAGCTGCCGCTTGACGAACACGGTGATGTACTCGGTCTTGCGGTCGGCGAAGCCGCCCTGGGCGGCGCTGTAGTAGCGGCCATTGACGGCGACGCGCAGGATCGCGGTGGTGCTGCCGTCGCTCTGGATGCGCTTGGTGGGATCCGCGGTCGCGTTCCCCATGATCGTGGTGTGGATGTCCTTCATGACGCTGTCCTTCCTCAGGCGCCGGGTCGGCCCCGGCGTCGGCTCCCTGCCGATGGCCCCAGCGTCGCGGGCCGGCGCCGCGTGCTCCAGGGGTGCGCCGATCCTGTGGACGGCGGGGCGCTGTGGAGGAACGGTCGCGAGGGGCAGCCGACGGGGGCAGCCGACGGGGTCAGTCCGGGCCCGGACATGACAGCGGCCGGCCCCTCCTCGTGGAGGGACCGGCCGCTGTCACGTCACTCCCCCGCGATGACGGGAAGGGAGCGAGCGGAGTGGGGCTCAGGCGCCGGGGACGACGATCCCGGACGCGTTCGAGCGGGCGTTCTCGAACCGCGCCTGGACATCCGCCCAGTTCACGATGTCCCAGATCGCCTTGACGTAATCGGCCTTCACGTTCTGGTAGTCCAGGTAGAAGGCGTGCTCCCACATGTCCAGCTGGAACAGCGGGATCGTCGCGACCGGCACACCGTTCTGCTGATCGTAGAACTGCTCGATCACCAGGTTCCCACCGGCCGGCTCGTAGGCGAGCACGGCCCAGCCGGAGCCCTGGATGCCCAGCGCCGCCGCGGTGAAGTGCGCACGGAACGCGTCGAACGAGCCGAAGTACTCATCGATCGCGGCCGCCAGCTCGCCGGTCGGCTTGTCGCCGCCCTCCGGGGAGAGGTTCTTCCAGAAGATCGAGTGGTTGGTGTGTCCGCCCAGGTTGAACGCGAGGTCCTTCGAGAGCTGGTTGATCGACCCGAAGTCCCCCGCCTCACGGGCCGCGGCGAGCTTCTCCAGCGCCGTGTTCGCGCCCTTGACGTAGGTCGCGTGGTGCTTGGAGTGGTGCAGCTCCATGATCTTCCCCGAGATCGAGGGATCCAGCGCGCCGTAGTCGTAATCGAGATCGGGAAGCGTGTACTCCGCCATATGGATCATCCCTTCGTCAGTTCTGCGCGGGACCAGCCGGTGCGGGCCCCGCCGTGTGATCCATCCTGCCACGAGGCTCTGGGCAGGGGCAGGGGGCGGCCGGGAATCGGTCCCCTGGTCGGCCATCGGGCCCAGGTGTCGGGACGGCGGTCCACAATGGTGCGATGGCCACGCCCCGTCCGCGCCTGCCCTCCTCGTTCTCCCCTGCCACGACGGCATGGTTCGAGGAGTCCTTCGAGGCGCCCACCCCGGCGCAGGGCGCGGCGTGGGAGGCGATCGCGCAGGGGCAGGACACCCTCGTGGTCGCGCCGACGGGCTCGGGCAAGACCCTCGCGGCCTTCCTCAGCGCGATCGACCGACTGGCCGGTTCTCCGACCCCGTCGTCTGCCGCGACGAGCGTTCTGTACATCTCGCCGCTGAAGGCGCTCGGCGTCGACGTCGAGAGGAACCTGACCTCGCCGCTCGTCGGCACCGCGCGCACGGCGGAGCGGCTCGGCCTGCCCCGGCGCCGGCTGAGCGTGGGCGTGCGCACCGGGGACACCCCGCCCGCGGAGCGCCGCCGGCTCGCGACCCATCCGCCGGACATCCTCATCACCACCCCGGAGTCGCTGTTCCTGATGCTCACCTCGCAGGCGCGGGAGACTCTGAGCGGCGTCGACACGGTGATCCTGGACGAGGTCCATGCCGTGGCGGGCACGAAGCGGGGCGTGCACCTGGCGCTGTCGCTCGCGCGGCTCGACGCGATGCTCGAGCGTCCAGCGCAGCGGATCGGACTGTCGGCGACGGTGGAGCCGGTCGAGGAGGTCGCCGCCTTCCTCACCGGCTTTGCGCGGGGCCGGGACGCGGTGGTGGTGCGTCCGCCGTCGACCAAGCGCTGGGACATGCGGATCACGCTGCCGGTCCCGGACCTGCAGGCGATCGAGCCGCCCGCCGATGCCGCCGACGACGAGGACGTCTCGGGGACGATCTGGCCCCACGTCGAGCGGGCGGTGCTCGACGAGGTCCTCGCCCACCGCTCCACGATCGTTTTCACGAACTCCCGCAGCCAGGCCGAGCGTCTGACCGGGAAGCTCAACCGCCTCCACGCGAGGCGGGTCACGACGGAGGCAGGCGCAGGGCCCGACGGGGAGGCGGAGGAGCTCGTCGAGGTCGAGGACATCGCCCGCGCCCACCACGGCTCGATGTCCAAGGAGGTCCGGGCAGGGATCGAGGACCAGCTGAAGTCGGGGACGCTGCGCTGCGTCGTCGCGACCAGCTCCCTCGAGCTCGGCATCGACATGGGCGCGGTGGACCTGGTGCTGCAGGTCGCGGCGCCGATGTCAGTCTCGAGCCTGCTGCAGCGGGTGGGCCGGGCCGGGCACGACGTCGGCGCGGTCTCCGAGGGGTCGCTGCACCCGCTGCATGCGGTGGACGTGCTGCGCTCCGCGGTCGCGGTGCAGGAGGCGGTCGCCGGGCGGATCGAGCCGCTGACCGTGCCGCGCAACGCCCTGGACGTCCTCGCCCAGCACACCGTCTCCGCTGCCGCGATGGAGGACCTGCAGGTCGACGCCTGGTACGACCTGGTCCGCTCGGCGCACCCCTATCGGGCGCTGCCCCGCTCCGCCTTCGACCAGACCATCGACCTGCTCGCCGGCCGCTACCCCTCCACCGACTTCTCCGAGCTGCGGCCGCGACTCGTCCACGATCGCGAGACCGGCACGCTCACCGCCCGACCCGGCGCACAGCGCCTCGCCGTCACCAGCGGCGGCACCATCCCCGACCGGGGCCTGTACCCGGTGCACCTGGTCGCCGCCGAGGGCGACTCCCAGCCGCGGCGCGTGGGCGAGCTCGACGAGGAGATGGTCTACGAGTCCCGCCGCGGGGACGTGATCACGCTGGGGACCAGCAGCTGGCGGATCGAGGAGATCACCGCCTCCCGCGTCACGGTCTCCCCCGCCTTCGGTCTCACCGGTCGCATCCCGTTCTGGCACGGCGACGGGGACGGGCGGCCCGCGAGCCTCGGCCGGGCGATCTCCGCCGCGCAGTCCGAGCTCGCAGCCCTCCCCCGCCCCGAGGCCGACGAACGCCTCACGGGGCTCGGCCTCGATGACAACGCACGCACCGTGCTGCTCGACCTGCTCGACGAGCAGCAGCAGGTCACCGGCGCCGTGCCGGGACCGGACCAGCTCGTCGTCGAGCGCTTCCTCGACGAGCTCGGGGACTGGCGCGTGTTGCTGCACTGCGCAGCCGGGCAGCGGATCACGGGACCGTGGGCCCTCGCCGTCGGCGCCCGGGTCGAGGAGCGCTACGGCCTGGACGGTCAGGTCACGGCCGGGGACGACGGGATCGTGCTGCGCATCCCGCACGGCGAGCAGCCGCCCGGCGCGGACCTGTTCCTGTTCACGCCCGAGGAGATCGAGGAGGAGGTGCGCCGTCTCGTCGGCTCCTCCGCCCTGTTCGCCGCGAGGTTCCGGGAGTGCGCGGCCCGGGCCCTGCTGCTGCCGCGCCGCAACCCGAACCAGAGGGCACCGCTGTGGCAGCAGCGCCAGCGCGCCGGGCACCTGCTCGAGGTGGCCCGGCCGCATCCGGACTTCCCGATCATGCTCGAGGCGGCGCGGGAGTGCCTGCAGGACGTCTACGATCTGCCGGCCCTGGTCGAGCTGATGGGGCAGGTCAGGCGGCGTCGCCTGCAGGTGCGCGAGGTCGAGACCCCCTCACCCTCCCCCTTCGCGCGCTCGCTGCTGTTCGGCTACATGGCGCAGTTCCTTTACGACACCGATGCACCGCTGGCCGAACGCCGCACCGCCGCCCTCGCGCTGGACCAGTCGCTCCTGGCCGAGCTGCTGGGCACGGTGAGCCTGCGCGAGCTGCTGGATGCCGAGGTGATCGCCGAGGTCGAGCAGCGCCTGCAGGGACTGACCGAGGAGCGGGCGCTGCGCGGGCCCGAGCAGATCGCGGACGCACTGCGCCGCCTGGGCCCGCTCACCCCCGCCCAGCTCGCCGAGCGCGCCGCGGACGGCCTCGATCTCGACGCCGCCCGCGCCGAGCTCGAGCAGTCCCGCCGCGTGCTCACGGTGCGGATCGCCGGGGCGGAGCATCTCGCGGCGATCGAGGACGCCGGTCTGCTGCGCGATGCGCTCGGCACGGCGCTGCCGCCGGGGATCCCCGAGGTGCACCTGGCCGCGGTGGACCGGGCGGTCCCCCAGCTGCTCTCCCGCTGGGCGCGCGGCCGGGGCCCCTTCCTCTCAGGCGCACCGGTGCAGGCCTTCGGTCTCGCCCCGGGCGTGGCGCGCGCCGCACTCGAGCAGCTCACCGCCGAGCGGGTCCTGTCCCAGGGCGAGTTCACGCCCGGCCGCGAGGGCGAGGAATGGGTCGAGGTCGAGGTGCTGCGCCGCATCCGCCGCGCGAGCCTCGCCGCCTCCCGGCGCGAGATCGCGCCCGTCGCGGGGCCCGTCTACGCGCGCTTCCTCGGCCAGTGGCAGCACCTGGTGGGGCGCCGCGCCGGCGGCCGACGGGAGCGCGGCACGTGGACCGGGCAGGACGGGCTGCTCTCGGTCGTGGACCAGCTCGCCGGGGTGTCGCTGCCGCTGTCGGCCTGGGAGTCCCAGGTGCTGCCGGCGAGGCTGCCGGAGGTGACGCCCGCCCTGCTGGACGCCGCCTTCGCGAGCGGGGAGCTGGTGTGGACGGGGCACGGCAGGCTCGGCGCCGACGACGGCTGGATCCGGCTCCACCTCGCCGATGCCCTCCCCCTGGGGCTCGACGCCGACGCGCTCGAGGAGGCCGCCGACGCCCTCCCGGACGGTGCCCTCGCCAGCCGGATCCTCGCCCTGCTGCGCACCACCCCGGGCGCGCTGCGGCACGGAGAGATCCTCACCGCGCTGGCCGACGACGGGGAGGCGGCGCGGCCGCAGGACCTGCACGAGGCGCTGTGGGACCTCGCCTTCACCGGCCTGGTCACCAACGACTCCTTCGAGGCGCTGCGCTCCTACGGCCGCGGGCCGGCAAAGGCGCCGTCGGCCCGCACCCCGACACGCTCGCGCAGCCTGGGACGTCGGGGCGCGGCGCGGCTCTCCGCGGCGATGATGCGCCAGGGCGCGTCCAGCCCCTCCGAGCTCGTGACCGGGCCCGTCGGTGCCGGGCGCTGGTCCGCGGTGCGGGTCGAGCCGGTCGATCCCGCCGCTCGTGCCGCGGCGCTCGCGACGCTGCTGCTGGACCGCCACGGCGTGGTCACGCGCGGGGCGATGGATGTCGAGGACGTCCCCGGCGGGTTCGCCGCGGTGTACCGGGTGCTGGCCGCGCTCGAGGAGAACGGCAGCTGCCGCCGCGGCTACTTCGTCGACGGGCTCGGCGCCTCCCAGTTCGCACCCGCCGAGGCGGTGGACCTGCTTCGCGACCGGGACCGGGAGGCCGAGGCCGGACGCGACGCCGAGGGGCCCGACGGCGGCGGGGCCGGCCCGTCGGCCGAGGCGGTCGCCGTCGCGCTCGCCGCGACCGATCCCGCGAACCCCTACGGCGCGGCGCTCCCCTGGCCGGCCCTGTCGATCACGCCGCCCGAGGGGGTCACCGCGCGGCCCGCCCGCCGCGCCGGTGCGCTCGTGCTGCTGCGGGACGGACATGTCCAGGCCTATGTCGACAAGGGAGGGAAGCACCTGCTGTGGTGGGCGGACAAAGAGGCGACGCCCGAGGCCGCCGCCCAGCTCGTCCGCGCGATCGCCGAGGACTCCCGTCTGCCGCAGCTGCGGATCGAGCGGATCGACGGGCACGGGATCGACACCGAGCCGGTCGCGGCGATCACGGCCGCGCTCGCGGAGGCCGGCTGCTACCGCTCACCGCGCTCGCTGCGACTGCGGGCAGGTGATCGCTGATGCCCGAGGGCGACACCGTCGCGCGCCAGTGCCGGATCCTCCACGACGCGCTCGCCGGCGCCGTGCTCACCGTCTGCGACCTCCGGGTCCCGCGTGCGGCGACCGCGGACCTCACCGGCTGGAGAGTCCACGAGGTGCGCCCGCGCGGCAAGCACCTGCTGATCCGGCTCGTCCCGCCCGCGCCCGGGACTGCGCCGATGACGCTGCACAGCCACCTGATGATGGACGGGATCTGGCACGTGGAGGGGAAGGCGCTGCGCTCCAGCGACACCAGCGCCGGGCCGCGCACCCGCGACACGATCCGGATCGTGCTCGAGGCCCGACACTGGGACGGGCGTGAGGTGCGGGCGATCGCCTACGACGTGAAGCAGGTGAAGCTGCTGCGCACGGCCGACGAGGAGCAGCTGCTCGGGAGCCTCGGCCCGGACCTGCTCGATCCCGCGTGGGACGAGGACCCGACCCTGCGGGAGCGGGCGCTCGCGAACCTCGCCTCCGAGCCGGAGCGGCCGATCGGCCTGGCGATGCTGGACCAGCACGTCCTGGCGGGGATCGGGAACATCTATCGCAGCGAGCTGTGCTTCCTGCGCCGGCTCCACCCCGCCGCGCCCGTCTCCGCGGAGCAGGACCCGGGCGCGCTCGTCGACCTCGCCCATCGCCTGCTCGTGCTGAACCGGGACCGGGAGGTGCGGGTGACCACCGGTGGGATGCTCGGCCGGGACGGGGACCTGTGGGTCTACGGCCGCGGAGGGAAGCAGTGCCGCCGCTGCCGCACCCGGATCCAGCGCGGCGAGCTCGCCGAACCGCGGCTCGAGGGCACCGAGGCGCGGGTGCTGTGGTTCTGCCCCCGCTGCCAGGCCGGGCCCGGCGCGCCGGCCCCGTCGGCGGCCCAGCGGCGTGGCCGACGTCGCTGAGACGGACTGCGTTCCTGGCCGTGGCGGCGTCGCAGCGTCGGTAGACTCGTGCGCCGTCAGCCTCCATAGCTCAATGGATAGAGCAACGGCCTTCTAATCCGTAGGTTGCAGGTTCGAGTCCTGCTGGGGGCGCTCCTCCGCTCATCCCGTCCCCAGCCGCTCCATCCGCGGGGCGAGGACGTGCACGAGCAGCGTCGCGGTCACCGCGCCGGCGGCGATGATCCCGGCGAGCACGACGATCTGGAAGCGTCCCGCTTCGATCGGGACGATGCCGCCGAAGATCGCACCGACGAACGCACCGGGCAGGGTCACCAGGCCCGTGGTGCGGGTCTGATCGGTGGACGGGATCAGCGCCTCGCGGATCGCGAAGCGGCCGATGTCCGCGGTCGCCTCCCGGGGCGTGGCCCCGAGGGCGAGCCACGCCTCGACCTCGTCCCAGCGGTCGGCCGTGGCCTGGGCGAGGCGTCGGCCGGCGAGGGTCGCCACCGACATCGCACCGCCGATCACGATCCCGCCGATGGCGAGGACGTAGCGCGGGGTGAGGTCGAGCGCGCCGGTGGCGAACACGGTGCTCAGCGTGACGGCGACGCCCGCCGCCATGGAGGCGGCGACGATGCCGAGGCGCTGCACGGTCCAGGAGACCCGACGGGTGCTGGTGACGACCGCGACCGTGAACATCACCGCGAGCGCGACGAGCACCCAGCGCAGGTCGGCGATCACCCCGGTGAGCACCACGCTGATGACTGCCAGCTGCACGGCGCCGCGCAGCACGGCGATCGCCGTGTCCGCCCGGTGCGGCACCCCGGCCGCACGCAGGACCAGCAGCGCCACGGCCAGAAGCACCACCACGCCGAGCAGGGTGCGCAGCACCATCTGGGTCATCTCCGGGGTCATGTCCGTGATCCTGCCACCACGGCGGGCGCGCTCCGACCGGGCGCCCAGCGCGCCCGGCTAGGGTGACGCGGAGGACGTCACAGCCCCCGTTGCACCCACCCCCATCCCGAGGAGCACGATGCTGAGGTACCTGGCCTTCGGCGCAATCGCGCTGCTGATCCTGCTGCGCCTGGCCCGCACCCGCGTCGGTGCGAAGCTGCTGGGCGTGCCGCTGCGGGCGCTGGAGATCGTCTACCTCGTCGCGCTCGTGATCGCCGGGATCCTCGCGGTCGTCTTCGAGCAGTG
The DNA here is from genome assembly GCF_014204755.1 of Brachybacterium aquaticum. Lineage (NCBI taxonomy): Bacteria > Bacillati > Actinomycetota > Actinomycetes > Micrococcales > Dermabacteraceae > Brachybacterium > Brachybacterium aquaticum. The sequence continues at coordinate 996,023 of NZ_JACHLZ010000001.1, read as the reverse complement.
GATCCTGCTGGCCGTCGTGGTGATCCTGCTGGTGGTCAGCCTCGTCGAGGAGCTGCGCGCCCGCGCCGCGCACCGAGAGTCCGCATCGCGCTGAGCCCGATCCGGTCGGCCCCGTCGGCCGTCACCGCCCGTGCCTCACAGTGCGCGGCTGTGCGCGGAGGCCTCCCGGTTCCAGTCGGCCACCCAGGCCGGCAGCTCCAGCCCCTCGGGGGCGGGGCCGGTGAGCGCGAGCACGTCGTCGATGTCGACGGAGCCGCCCTCCGTGCGCAGGAAGCGGGCGCGCACGATCGCGTCGGCGTACACCGTCCCGTCCACGCGGAAGATCTGCTCCATGTAGATCCAGCGCTCGTCGTGCCCGATCACGCGGGAAGCGAGGTCGAATTTCTGCCCGAGGGTGAGGGAGCGGCGGTAGGTGATGGTCTGTCCGGCGACGACGGGGTACCAGCCCTGCTCGGTCACGCGCTTCCAGAAGCCGGAGCGGAGCAAGAGGTCCATGCGGCCGAGGTCCATCAGGGACAGGTAGCGGCCGTTGTTCATGTGGCGCTGCACGTCGAGGTCGGCGAGGTTCACGCGGAAGCTCGCGTGGGAGGTGTCCCAGATGCTCAGGCGGCTCTTGAAGCGCACCCGCAGCATGAACAGCGCCAGGCGGAAGAACATGTTCACGGTCGGGGACCTCCCGGAGCCCTCATCGGCTCCTCGTCGGGGACGGGCGGCGGATCGAGCACGGCGCGGGACCCTGCCCAGCATGCGGCGACCACCACAGGTGACTGAAGGGTAACGTTCCTCGCGCGCGCAACGCACCCGGGTCCCGCGGGCCTCGCGCTACTGTGGACCGGTGACCTCCGCTTCCACCCGCGCCATCAACGATCGCATCATCTGGGTCGACTGCGAGATGACCGGCCTCGACAAGCAGCGCGACGCGCTCGTCGAGATCGCCGTGCTCGTGACCGACGCCGATCTGAACATCCTCGGGGACGGTGTCGACGTCGTTATCAAGCCCCCGGCGGAGTCGCTCAAGAGCATGGACCCCTTCGTGGTCAACATGCACACCGTCTCCGGCCTGCTCGAGGAGCTCGACGGCGGCATGACCCTCGCCGAAGCCGAGGCGCAGTGCCTCGCCTACGTCAAGGAGTACTGCCCCGAGCCCGGCAAGGCGCCGCTGGCCGGCAACAGCGTGGGCACCGACCGCGTGTTCCTGGACCGCGACGTGCCCGAGTTCGCGAACTGGCTGTCCTACCGCACCATCGACGTCTCGAGCCTGAAGGAGCTGGCCAAGCGCTGGTTCCCGCGGGTCTACTACAACATCCCCGCCAAGCACGGCGGCCACCGGGCGCTCGCGGACATCCGCGAGTCGATCCAGGAGCTGAAGTACTACCGCGAGGTGCTGATGATCTCCGAGCCCGGGCCCACCACCGCCCAGGCCCAGGAGGCCGCGCGCCGCTACGAGCTGCGCGAGAGCGCCGACGCCGCCGACCTCGACGCCGCCGGTGCCAGCGGCGCCGCGGGGGCGGCCCCGTCGGCCCCGCGCCCGGCCGTGCCGTGGCTGGAGCGCGCCTCGCACCGGGCCTGGCTCGAGGGCGAGACCGACGAGCTGCTGATCTTCGGCTCGGAGTCCGTGCGCGAGGACGGCGGCTTCGCGTGGCTGGACGAGACCGGCGCGCCGGACCTCTCCCGCCCCTCGGAGCTGTGGATCACCTGCCGGATGACGCATTCCTTCGCGCTCGGCCACCTGCTGGGCCGGCCCGACTTCGGCCGCTTCGCCGACCACGGCATCGCCTCGCTGCGCGGCGTCTTGCACGACGACGAGCACGGCGGCTGGTTCGCCTCCGTCGCGGACGGCCGCCCGGTCGACGACTCCAAGCAGGCCTACGCCCACGCCTTCGTGGTCCTGGCCGCATCCTCCGCGACCGCGGCCGGCCGCCCCGGCGCGAAGCAGCTGCTGGACGAGGCGCTCGCGGTGCTCGATGAGAAGTTCTTCGACGAGACCGCGCAGATGAGCGTCGACACCTACGACCGCACCTTCAGCGAGCTCGAGGAGTACCGCGGGATCAACGCGAACATGCACACCGTCGAGTCGCTGCTCGCCGCGGCCGACGTCACCGGCGAGCGCCGTTGGCTGGACCGCGCCGTCACCATCGCCACCCGCGCGATCGACGAGTTCGCCCGCGCCAACGACTGGGCGCTGCCGGAGCACTTCGACACGGACTGGTCGCCGCTGCTGGACTACAACAAGGACCAGCCCGCCCACCCGTTCCGCCCCTACGGCGCGACGATCGGGCACTGGATCGAGTGGTCGCGCCTGGTGCTCCAGGCCCGCGCCGCGCTGATCGCCCGGGACGGCGAGGCGCCAGAGTGGATGCTCGAGGCCGCGACCGCGCTCATGGAGAAGTCCGCCGCGGCCTTCGGGGCCGACGGGGCGCCGGGCTGGGTGTACACCGTGGACTGGGACGGCACCCCCGTCTCCGCCGAGCGGATGCACTGGGTCGCGGCCGAGGCCGTGGGCGCCGCCGCCGTCATGCACCAGGTGACCGGGGAGCGGATCTGGGCCGAGCGGTACGAGCAGTGGTGGGAGTACATCTCCACCTACCTGCTGGATGCTGAGGACGGCTCGTGGTTCCACGAGCTCGACGCGGACAACGAGCCCCAGGGCGAGACCTGGCCGGGCAAGCCGGACATCTACCACGCCGTGCAGGCGACGTTGATCCCGCGCCTGCCCGTGACGCCGGCGCTGTCCGCCGCGCTGCGCGACGGCCTGCTGGACAGTGACCTCTGAGGCTACTGGTCAGCGGCCGCCGAGAGACAGCGGCGATCGAAAGCGGCGGTGGTCAGCGCCCCTCGAGGCGCTCCACCGCCGCTTCCATGCGCTGGATCTTCCCGTCCAGCTCCCCGTCATGGCCGGGGCGGATGTCCGCCTTCAGCACGAGGGAGACGCGGGAGCCGTAGCGGCCGGCCGCTGCGGTGGCGTCCTTGACCACCGCCATCACCTCGTCCCACTCCCCCTCGATCTCGGTGTCGGTGGTCGTCGTTCGACCGCCGCTGCGAGGAACCCTAGCCAGGACGAACCGCTGCTCGATGCGGGCAACACGGTCGTCGCCGCAGAGCTGGACATGCGCGTTGTCGCGGTGGCCGATCACGTGATCGATCGTGAACCCGGAGCGGGCGATGCCGGCGGGACCGTTGTTGCAGCGGGTACGCCCGCCTACGTGGCGGACGAGGGCGTCGGTGCCTCCGCGGGCTACCTCGCCGCCGCACCGCAAGCAGCCACCAACGTGACCCCAATGTGACGAGTGTGTCGCTGTGCGATCTGAACTTCGCACAGCGACACACTCGACAGTTTGCCGGCCAGAATCGCCGGTCCCCCCCGCGATCGGGGGACACGCCCTAGCTCTGGGCCTCGCCGAGGCGCGCTTCGGGCGTGAGCTCGGCGCGGAGACCGCCGCCGGTCGCAGCCCGGGCAAGAGCGCGACCCAGCGCCGGTGCCTGCTTGAACAAATTGTGACCGGCCACAAAAAGCACAGAGCCTGCCTCCCACACGGCCACGCCGTCCTCACTCCACGGGAGGTCGGTCACCCAGCAGTGAAGGAAGTCGCGCGGCTCTGGGTGGAGACCGGGCAGCGCCCGGGTCACGTATTCGCGGGCGCGTTCGTCCAGCGATCGAATCGCCGCCGGGTCGATGAAAGTTCCGTCGTCGCGGACGCCGACGGTGTCGCTGAGTCCGACCGAATAGCTGCTGTTTCCCGGTAGCGGCGTCGCGTAGACGCCTACTTCGCCGAACACGCCGCTGCTGTCCTGCAGGCACGCGACTCGTGCCGGGGCGGCGGCTTTCACGTCGAAGGTCAGCCTGACGTGTGCGGCGAGGCGAACCGGCAGCGACAGGCCGACGCTGCGTGCCAGGCGGGCGGTTTCGCGGCCGGCGCACACGACCACCTTGGAGTAGACAGCCCGGTCGTTGACGCTGCGCACCTCGACCGTCCCGTCAGCGCGGGGATCGATCGAGATGACCTCACCGGTGGTGACCGCATCTGCGAGGGCACCCGTGAGTGCGGCGATCGCAGCTCGGGTACGGATCGCGCCGCCCGACTCGTCGAGCACCGCTGGCCCCGAGTACCCAGCGAGCAGCGGCATCCGCTGGGCGACCTCGGCCGCGTCGATCTCGTGCGCGTCCACGCCGCCGACCTGGTCGAGCACCCGCAGCCGCGCCAGGGCGCTGTCTCCGATCGCCAGGACACCGTCTGATGAGATTAGCTCGACGTCGAAGCGTTCGGCCCACTCATCCCATACGCCGCGGCTTTCGCGCGCGAAAGCGACGAGTCGCGGGTCGTCGTGGGCGTGCCGGAAGATGCGCGACTCGCCTGCGGACTGCCCCGTCCCGGGCAGACCAGCCTCGTACATGCGCACCGGTACGCCCTGCTCCCGCAGCGCGTAAGCCGTCGACAGGCCGACGATCCCGCCTCCGATCACTGCTACCTCGGGTGAACGTGTCGTGGCAACGCCGTCGTCAGTTCCAGTCATCGCGGTTCCTCGATCTGTTGGGGATGAGCGATACGTCGCAAGAGACGGGGCCGCTGTCACGACGTCAGCGGGCTGTGCAAGCCCGAAGTCACCGCGCGTATCGACCCCTCCTTTCGGGGCCAGTACTCCCGTTCTGTGGTGTCAGGCGGGGAGTTTGGAGCCCAGGACGTCGAGCTTCTCGATCGTCGGTTCGCTGAACAGTTTGCCGGTCTGCTCGCCGAGAGCTGCTGCGACTGCGCCGGACAGGTGCGCGTCGCGGCCGGCGTCATCGGGGAACACGTCGAAGATCCCGAATGAGGACGGGCCGAGACGGATCGCGAACCACGCGACAGTGGCCGGTTCCTCCTCGACGAGCCCTCGCCCGATGCCGAGAAATTCCTGGACCTCGTCTTCCTTGCCGGGCAAGGCCTCCAGCCTGACTAGCAGTCCCTTTGTCACGCTCATGACGTCACCTCGCCCTGGGTCGAATTGCTCGCAGAATTCGCCATGATCGTATCGCAGAACCCAGGCAGGTCGTCGGGTGAGCGGCTGGTGATCAGGTTCCCGTCGACCACGACGTCCTGGTCGACGACGTCCGCACCGGCGTTGCGCAGGTCCGTGCGGATGCTTGGGAAGGACGTCAAGGTGCGACCTCCGACCACGCCAGCCTCGATCAATGTCCAGGGCCCATGACAGATCGCCGCCAAGGGCTCGCCACTCCTGACGACGTCGCGGACGAAGTAAACGGCGTCCTTGTCGACCCGGAGCTGGTAGGGGTTCACCGTGCCGCCGGGAAGCAGCTGGGCGCCGTAGTCGCCCACCGAGGCGTCGGCGTCCAACCCGTCGACGGTGGACATGCCCGCTTCCTGCAGGTCGTTCTTACGGGCCTTGATCTCGCCGTCGTGGATCGAGAGGACCTCGGTCTGAGCGCCGGCCCGTTCCCGTGCTTCGGGGGGTGCTCGAGCTCAACGCGTTCGACTCCGTCGGCGGCGAGGATCGCGACCCCCTTGCCCTGAAGATCTGTTGCCATCTCAGTTTTCCTTCTTTCCGTTCACCATGCCGGTCTCGACGAGGACCTTGGTCCAACCCTTGGACCTGGCGTCGAAGTTCATGGAGGCATCGGCGGCTTGGTCCAGCGAGATCTCGTGGGAGCCGTGCGCGGGGTGGCGGCCGCGCGTGGGCGTCAGACGAAGACGGGGGTCTGAGCCATGTTCGAGCCTGTAGACGAGGAGTACCGCACCTGCGGCGAGTGCGGAGCGGACTGAGAGCCGGAGCCGTTGGATGCCGGAGAGGGGCAAGGCGTCAGAATCGCCCTCGCATGCCCGACCCACGGTGTCCACAGCATCGTGGGCCCGTTCGAGGGCAAGCGGTAGCTCGTCGTTCTGCAACAGCGCCGCCGCCCTCAGCGAATGCGTGGCGGGAGCACGTCGAAGAACGGGCTGGAGGTAGCACGGAAGCGCGGCAAGGACGGTGGCCGGTCGCGGGTGATCGACGACGACAAGCGCACTGTCATCCTCGCTCGTCGGGACCGGGGACAGTCCATCCGCGAGATCGGAGCAACCACTGGTGTCTCCATGGGGGGCTGTGCTCGGCGTGGTATCGGAGGAAAAGGCGGGGGCCTCCTCGTCATGGGGGACGAGGAGGCCCATCGCATCGGGAGCACGTCCAGTTGAGGATCACCGTCTCGGACGGCTGCGGGAGCAGTTACTACTCATCTGACTCCGAGATCGCCTGTTCGAGCCGTTCGACCTTGGCGTCCAGCTCGCCCTCGTAGCCCGGACGAATGTCAGCCTTGATGACGAGAGAGACCCGCGAGCCGAATGGCTCAACGGCCTCTGTAGCACGCTTCACCACGCCGAAGACCTCGTCCCAGGTGCCTTCAACCTCGGTGAACATGCTCGACGTCCTATTGGGCAAACCGGAGGCGCGGACGACCTTCACTGCGGCAGCGACAGCATCGTGGACTGATCCATCTTCGCGGCCAGTTCCGGACGGGGCGACCGAGAATGCAAGCAACATGGCGGTTCCCTCTTCAGATTCCTGCGGGCCGGATGAAAGACCCATGTCCTAGGTGGACGATACTTGTGAACATCGAGGAGGTGCGAGCGGGCAGGCCGGAGGCGCGCACCACGGCGACCGCGGCGGCGACGGCGTCGTGGACGCTCGCGGCGTCGGCCCCCTCGCCGAGCTCGCGCACGAGCGCGGGGTCGGAGGGCTCACCGGTGGGCTGGACGGAGAAGGCGACGATCATGGAGCCAGTCTCGTCCCACCCCGCGCGGTGATGCAACGTGACTCACATCCGCAGGTGCCCTGGACGGACGGAAACCGCCACCGGAGCAGGTATGCTTATCTCTCGTTGCGGTGCTTCGCCCCGCACATGGTGGTCGTAGCTCAGTTGGTAGAGCTCCTGGTTGTGGTCCAGGCGGTCGCGGGTTCAAATCCCGTCGATCACCCCAAAGGTACGAGGTGTGAACTTTCGGCCAAGGAACCATCCTTGGCCGGGGTTCGCACCTCGTTCTCGTTCCGGGCGGTCTCCGCCCAGGTGAGGGCGTCGGACTGGACCTCGCCGTTGGTCAGCGCGTCGAACGGTCGTGCGTAGCCGACTCGTACATCGTCGTCGTCCTCGATGTAGATCTTGGTGAAGAACGCCTGGTTGCAGAGCCTGCGGTTCGCGTCGTCGCAGCGGGCGTAGATGTCGGCCGCGTGCTCTAGCAGGTTCAGCGAGTCGTCCAGGTTGTTGCGTGCCGTGGCGTACTCGTCGTGGTGGGCGTCGATCCGGTTCTTGATCATCTCCAGCCCGCCGCTGATGCGATCCTGCTCCTTCTTCAATAGGTCCAGAGGGATCGCTCCGGCGTAGTGAGCTTGGAGCAGCTTGCCCTGCTCATCCTCCAGCCGGGCCCGCTCCTTCGTCAGGTCCGTGAGCGCGTCCGATTCCGTGGCCATGAGCGCATCGAACTTGGCATGCAGATGTGCGCCCACGGCGTGCCGGGTCTCAGCGCTGATCTGCACCGTCTCGTAGTGCCGCTCAACCAGCCGCTCGACCTCTTCGATGAGCATCGCCTGCCGCGTGCAGTTGCCGCGCCGAGCGTGCCGGTCGGCGCACACGAAGTACGGGTAGATGTTCCCGGTGCTGCTCTTGGCATTGCACACCAGCAACCGCGAGCCGCACTGCCCGCAGAACACCGTGCCCTTCAAGTAATGATCATGCACACGACTAGCTGTATGAGGTCATGACGTTGTCGACACGTTCGTGGACGCGGGTGGCCGGGGGCTGGTCAGCACAGGCGGTGTGCGACCGATGATAGTTGTAGTGGTGGACCCAGACGCTGATTGCTTCGCGCCGCTCGTCTTCGGAGTAGAAGGCGTGGGCGTAGAGGCATTCCTCGGCGAGTATCCGCTGATAGCGCTCGACTTTCCCGTTGTGCCGCGGCGTGTAGGACCGAGTCCGTTGATGCCGTGAAGCATGCGCGGTCACGGTGCGCACGAAGGTCCTCGCGCGGTAATAGGCGCCGTTGTCGGTGACCACCCGAACCAGTCGATTGATGCCGTGAGCAGCGAAGAATGCCCTCGCCCGGGAGAAGAAGGCGATGGTGGTTGCCGTGGTCTCGTTCTCGAGGGCCTCGGTGTAGGCGAGGCGGGAGTAGCCGTCGATCGCGGAGTGGAGGTAGGTGTAGCCCGCGCGCTGATGGCGTGCTCGGGTATTGCCTCGGCCGTGGAGTCGCCAGCCGCCGCCGTCGGGGATCTTCCCAACCTTTTTCACGTCCAGGTGGACCATGTGGCCGGGAAAGCGGGCGGTGATCTTCCCGTTCTCTCGGTTGTTCTCCCCTGTCGTGTCGAGGTCTCGGCGGCGGGAGATCCCCAGCCGCTGCAGCCATCTGCCGATAGTGCGGACGCAGTAGTGGTAGCCGCGGCCGGCGAGTTCCAGGGAGATGCGGCGAGCAGACCACTTGCGGTCCCGTCGCCAGGCGTCGATGAGCTCGAGGACCTCGGTCGGCAGCCGCGACGGACGCCTGGCCGGAGCACTGGAGCGGTCCTGAAGAGCTTCGATGCCGTCGTCGCGGTAGCGGTGGACCCACTTCGTGAGTGTGGAGCGGGCGATGCCTGCTTCGGCGGCGACGTGGGCGATGGGACGGCCATCGGTTTCGACACGTTCGACCAGGCGGAGCCTTCCGGCAGGGGTCAGCGGCGAATTACGGTGGGTCATGGAACGGGTCTCTTCCAGCAGATGGACGGCTTCAGCACCACCCATCGTGCCGGTCAGGGACCCGTTCCTTCATCCCCGATCCGTGACTACAACGTCATGACCCGCAACAGCTAGGGCTATTCGTGTCGAGCTTGGGATTCATGCCCGGCAGGTGCACCGGGCCGGTCAAGATGCGGAGTCAGATGAGTTCAGTGATGAGGCCTTGGACGCGAGTCTCGCGGATCGTGCGCACGGCCCCGAATCCTTGCTCGGCGGGGGCCATCGAGCTGTCAGTATTCGTAGCTTTTGCCAGGGAAGTTCGAGCAGATGTCACCGCAACCTGGATTGGCCGGGGTGGCCTGATTAGAGGCGTCGGGCTTCGATGAGATGGCGGGTGGAATGAGCGATGAACGGGCCGTCCTGCTGGATGAGGTCGTGGAGATCGCGGAGCCGGTCACGGTACTTCTCCACGCTGAATCCGGGCACCCACCAGATCACCTTTCGCAGCAGGTAGACCACGGCAGCGATGTCACGGATCTCGATACGTAGCCGCGCCGTCTGTAGGTTCACGATCTCCAGTCCTGCGGCCTGCGCGGCGGTGGTCTCGTCGTCGGGGTGACGGCCCCGGCGAGCCGTGGGTTGCGGGCCGAGGAAGAACTCGATCAGCTCGAACACGCTTGCCGGGCCGACGTGCTGGGCGAAGTAGGTGCCGCCGGGTTGGAGCACGCGGGCGATCTCCTCCCACCAGATCGTCGCGGGATGCCTGCTGGTGACCAGATCGAACGCTTCGTCGGCAAACGGCAGCGGCGGCTCGTCGGGGTCGGCGACCACAACCACGCCGCGTGGATGCAGCAGCCGGGTGGCGTGGATGACGTTCGGTGGCCACGACTCCGTTGCGACGGCCGTGGGAGGAAAAGTCTCGGCTTGGGCGAGCACCTCACCGCCGCCGGTCTGGATGTCCAGAGACGCCGAGGCGATGCTCAGCCGGTCGGCGAGCTGACGCGCGTACCCCCAGACGGGTCGTTCCTCGGTGGCGCGCCCGTCCAACCAGGAGAAATCCCAACCGGATACGTCTGCGCTGGCTCCGGTTTCGATCAGAGCGTCGAACGTGTCAGTCACCCCTTCATTCTCCCAGCGGCGGAACACGAGGCGAAACGGAGGCGCTTCGATGACGCGAGTCAGTTCCCACACGCGGCGGCGGGCCACCGATACCGCGCGTGGAGCAGATCGACGTGTCCGTCTCGTATCGGCACTCCCTCGGCTGCGAGCAGCCCAGCGGCTCGGCCACCTCGACAGATTCCCGGCGTGCCATCTGCGCGAACGACACGCCACCACGGAACATCGTCGGGCACTCTGCTGACCACGCGGCCGGCCTGCCGTGCGGAGATGCCCAGTTGACGGGCGACATCGCCATAGGTCGCGACGAATCCCGGTTCGATCGCCTCCAACACCACGCATGCGGCCTTGGTGATCTCGTCTTGACCAGTCATGTATCTCCTCGGGAGCGTGGTTTGGGGTCTGCTTCGAACTGGGCGGTGGACTCACCGGATGAGCGCTGATACCCACGATGCGATCCACTAACGTGTGGCCGGATACCTGACCTCGCCATCAGATCCCATCACCGCACCGACGCTCGGCTGCGCGTCGTCGACGTGATCGCGACCGAGGATGTGCCAGACATGCTCGCCGTGAGCGAGGAGATGATCGGCGATGATCCGCCGGTGGCACCGCCACCACACCGCCTCGGAACACATCACCGCCGCACGCCGCGTGCCTCCCCACTCGCGGAGCTCGGCCAGGGCGTGCCGGAAGTCCTCAGAGAGCGCGTGGTCGGCATAGTTGTGGAAGCTGCGGTTCTCCCACCACGCGTTGACCTCAAACGGCACCTCCCGGCTGACCGGCCGACGCCCAGTCAGCCCTTCGACGCGCCGATACCCGATCCCCGCCTCGCCGAGGGACACGGAGAACGGGTCCTGGTCGAACTGCGGATACCGGGCCGAACCCGGAAGCCTGCGGACATCAACGACCAGCTCGACACGAGACCCTTGGAGTAAGTCGATGAACTCGGCGAGCGTCCGAGTCGAGTGCCCGATCGTGAAGAACGGCTCACTCATCGATCAGCCGCAGGGCGCTGCCCTTGTGAGCGGCGATGTGATCGGTCTTGTCGCTCTTGATCTCGTACTGCGGGTCGTCCTTCGACGCCCGGTGAGTGTGACCCTTGTAGTCGAAGTCCGTCGTGTGAACCTTCGTCACCGTGCCCGAGACGTGCCCCGCCTCTGAGTTCCAGGTCACGTGATCACCAACACTGAACCGATCAGACATCTCGACTCCCTCCGCACGATCAATCCATAGAAACACTCCAACCTGACCGCGGCACCAGAACCCTGCGCCGTCATGCGAGCCGCGCGGCCGGTTCGGCTCGGGCTCGCAACCCCAACGATGCAGCGCTCACCGCGCGACATTAATCGGCGACGGTCACGTGGAGATGGTCTTTGTGACGGGTGGTGATATCGGTGCCGTGAGCACGCCATGCGCCGCGCCGCGCGCCGCCAGACCAAGGAAGAGCAGACGCTGGTCTTTACACCGGCACCGGTGATGGCAGGAGGCGCATCATGAGAGCCGTCATCTACCTGCGCAGCGCGACCGGCAACCTTGAGCAGACCACCTGGCAGGAAGCCGACTGCCGCGAGTACCTGCATGACCGAGACCTGACCGAGACCGACATCATCACCGACACCGGCCACCCAGGACCCGGCCTGGCGAAACGGCTCGACGCGGCCGCCAACGGCGAGGTCACCGACGTGGTCGTCTCCGACCTCTCGCGCCTGGGCCGCACACCCCTGGCCAACATGCGCACCTTCGACGCGCTCGACCACGCCGGAGTCACCATCCACGTCGCAAGCGGCACCCTCAGCGGCCCCGTCCTCGATGACTGCATCAGAGACATGATGTACGAGTTCGCAACCGTAGACGCCCAGCGTCTCTGCTGCGATGACACACAGCAGGACTGACAAACCGAACGATCACAAGATTCGCCCCCGCCTCAGATGGCGGGGGCGAATTCGTGTGACCACGACAGGTGAAGGGCACCTGGACGCTATGAGCGCTATGAGACAGCCTCCAGGCCAGCATCTTGACCGCCCGGTTCGCTGACGGCCTCGGACGTGGGCTGCTCGCTCACGAGCACGCCTGCCTCGTCCAGAGCCGCCCGAACCGGGCTCCGGCCCACCCCGAGCCTTCGAGCGATCGCTCGCATCGATACCCCAGCCCGGAACAGACGAACAGCTTCGGCCCGGTCGTCCACACCGAGTCCCGGACGATGCAGCGCAACGTTGCGTCGCCGCAGGTGCGCGGAGACAGTGCCTCGATGAATGCCGTACTTCTTCGCCAATCCACGAACGCTCAGACCTGCGCCGTAGTCCGCGACGAGTCGATCGACCTCGGCAGGAGTCAGAAAAGTTTGAGCCGACCCGATCCTCCGCACCAGCGGCCCTCGATCCGTCTGCACTGGCAACGTCGGTGCCCGCCTCGCACCCCCGTAAACTCCCCGATTCCAGCGCTCAACCAGCGTTGTCGTCCGACGGAGAAAGTTGCTGAACGTGCTACGCAGTGACCCCAAAGAAACGCCCTGTGATCAGGGCGTTTCTTCATTTCCGGGTGGCGGTCGTGGTCAAGGGCCGACGCTACGGGGCGGCCGTGCCGGGGTCAACGGGGTGTCCTCCTCCCCCGCGGCGTGCCAGGCTGTCCTCATGGACGAGGACTTCACCCGATGGCAGGACCTCCACTGGCGGGCCGCCGCCGCGTACGCGCGGGCGGCGCAGGCCGCCGGGGATCCCGGCGCGCCGACCCCCTCGGGCTCCTGGACGGTCGCGGACGTCCTCGCGCACGTGCGCGAGGAGAGCGCGTCGGCCCCCGCACCGCCGGAGCTCCCCACTCGCACCCTCGACCTCGCCGTCCACGCCTGGGATCTCTCCCGCGCCCGCGGCGCCGACCCGGGGCTCGACGACGAGCTGTGCGAGGCGCTGCTGCAGGCGTTCACCCCGTACACGCACCTCATGGCGGAGGAGGACGCCTTCGCTCCGCCGATCCCCGTCGGCCCCGGAGCCAGCCCGCAGGAGCGACTGGTCGCACTGTGCGGAAGGGATCCGGCCTGGCAGGCAAGGGAGTCCCCGTCGGCCGCGGCCGAGCAGGACCGCGACGAGTAGCGGATCGAGGTGGAGCACCTCGTGCCGGCCCCGCTCTCCGCCGTGTGGGAGATGCTCGTGGAACCCGCCCTGCACCACCGCTTCGACGACACCGAGATGGTCGGTCTGCCGGAAGCGGCCGAGCGCCTTACGCGGGTGGGCCAGGTGTTCACGATGCGCATGACCTATCGCTCCGGCGAGCACGTCGAGCACTATTCGACCGCCAACCACGTCGTCGAGCTCGCGGAGCGGGAAGCGGTGGCCTGGGAGACCGGCCTGGTGGACGGCGAGCGCCTGGGCTGGACCTGGCGGTGCTCGCTCCGCCCCGACCCGAACGGCACGCTCGTCACCCTCGGCCACGACTGGTCAGGATCGAGCGACGAGAACCGGGCGGAGTACGGCGTCCCGATGGTCGACGCGCAGGGCCTCGCCCGCTCCCTCGCGCTGCTCGAGGTGGCACTCGCCGCGGACGACAACCCCCCGGCCTGACCCGGACCGCCCGTGCTCCGCCTCTGTTCACGGCCCCGCCGGCGCGGCTACCGTGGGTGGGCCACGGGAGGTCGAGGAGGACACCATGGCTGACCTGCCCGGAACTGCGGACATCGTCGTGATCGGGGCCGGGGTGGTGGGCAATGCCGCGGTCGCCCACCTGGCCGACCTGGGCTGGCGCCGCATCGTCCAGCTCGACAAGGGCCCGCTGCCGGACCCGGGAGGGTCCACCGGGCACGCCTCGAACTTCGTCTTCCCCGTGGACCACTCCAAGGAGATCACCGACCTGACCGTCGACTCGCTGCGCCAGTACACCGCGATGGGGGTGCTCGAGCACTGCGGCGGGATCGAGGTGGCCCGCAGCGCGGAGCGGATGCAGGAGCTGACACGGCGGATGACCTCGGCGATGTCCTGGGGCGTGGAGGCACATCTCGTCTCCCCCGCCGAGGTCCAGCAGCTGGTCCCCTTCTGCGATGCGCGCCTGCTCGTCGGCGGGTTCCACAGCCCTACCGCCGCGATCCTGGACCCGCTGCGGGCCGGGGAGATCTTCCGCGCCCGCGCCGAGGAGGCCGGAGCCCTGTCGACCCATCCGATGACGGAGGTGACCGGACTCCAAGTGCGCGGCGGGCGGATCCGCCGCGTCCTCACCGACCGCGGGGAGATCGAGACGGAGACCGTGGTCATCGCGTGCGGGGTGTGGAGCCCGCAGGTCGCCGCGCTCGCCGGGGCCGGCGGTGCCTGACGGGCCCTCGGCGGGCGAGGGGCCGGCGATGGCCGACGACCGGGCGCGGCTCGCGCGGGTCCAGTTCGAGGTCCTCCCGTTACCGGGGATCCTGGAGCAGGTGCCCGTGCACCTCCCACCCGGTGCACGGGTGACGGTCACCGCCTCCCCCGCCCAGGGGCTCGACGCCACGCTCGAGACCGCCGGGGCGCTCGCGCGTGCCGGCTACGTCGCGATCCCGCACCTGGCGTCCCGCATGGTCCCGGGACCGGAGGCGCTGGACGACATCCTGGACCGGCTCGCGGCCGACGGGATCGGCGAGGTCTTCGTCATCGCCGGCGACGCCCCGCAGCCGGCCGGCCCCTACGACGGCGCCCTCGCCCTGCTGGAGGCTCTGGTTCCGCGCGAACGCGGGCTCACGGCCGGGATCGGGGTCCATCCCGAGGGCCATCCCTTCCTCGGCGAGGCGCAGGCGCGCGAGCTGCTGGCGCGCAAGGCGGAGCACGCCTCGTACCTGGTCACCCAGATGCTTTTCGACGCCTCAACCCTCGCCGCCTGGGTGGCGCAGTTGCGCGAGGACGGGATCGGCCTGCCGGTGCGGCCGGGGATCGCGGGCCCCGCGAGCCGGGCACGGCTGCTACGCGTCGGCGCCCGGATCGGGGTGGGCCGCTCGCTGCGGATGCTCACTGCCGAGGGCTCCGGGGTGCGGCGCCTGCTGAGCCCCGGCCACTGGGACGGGGACGAGCTGCTGGAGGCGCTCGAGGCGGCGGGGATCGACGCTCTCGCCGCCCCGCACGTGTACACCTTCAACGCGCTCGAGGCGTCGGCGCGGTGGTGGGGCGCGCGCGGCACCTGATCCCGTCGCCCCCTGACCGTTGCACGCTGACCGGCGGGCGGACCGGCGGGCGGACCACCGGGCGGAGCGGCGCGGCGTTCACGACATCCCCAGACCGCTCTGGCAGGATCGGCTCCCCGTCCTCGGAGCATCGCAGGAGAGCCTTGAAGGATGCCGCAGCGCAGCCCCCGTCCCACCCCGTGCAGGAGCGGGTGCGCGATCTCGTCACCGCCCGTGCCGAGCGGGATGCGCTGGACGAGGAGGAGGTCACCGCACGGCTTCGGCAGGTGTACGACGAGTTCATGGCGCTGCGGATGCACTACCAGTTCGGCATCGACGAGGTGCAGACGAAGGTGGAGATCCTCCGCAAGGAGTTCGAGCAGATGCACGACTACTCCCCCATCGAGCACGTGCGCACGCGGCTGAAGTCGGTGGAGTCGCTGATGGAGAAGGCGCTGCGCACCGAGGGCGACATGACGGTCCGGGCGATCCGCGCCCGGATCCACGACATCGCCGGGGTGCGCATCACCTGCTCCTTCGTGGCCGATGCCTACTGGGTCGCGGACATGCTCGCCTCCCAGCAGGACCTCGAGGTGCTGCAGGTCAAGGACTACATCGCCAACCCGAAGCCCAACGGCTACCGCTCCCTGCACCTGATCGTGCAGGTGCCCGTCTATCTCTCCACCCATGTCGAGCACGTGCCGGTGGAGCTGCAGATCCGCACGATCGCGATGGACTTCTGGGCCTCCACCGAGCACAAGCTCGCCTACAAGTACGAGAAGAACCTGCCGCCCGAGCTGCGGGCCGAGCTCGACGAGGCCGCGCGGGTCGCCGACGAGCTGGACCGGAGGATGGAGCGCCTGCGCGGCGAGATCCGCCCGCAGCCGGCCCCGGGCCGCAGCAGCGGCCTGTTCCCGGGCCGGCCCGGCCCCGCCGGGCCCGAGGGGCAGGACGGGGCCGCGTCGGCCGACGGGGCGGCCGCCGACGGGACGGCCGACGGCGCCGGAGCCGCCCCGGCCTCCTGAGCGGGGCTCAGCCGCGGCGCAACTGCTGGCGGTAGGCGCGGCGGTACTGGGCGGGGATGAGCTCCTCGTCGCCGCGCAGCGCGAGCGAGGCCTGCAGACCCCAGGAGGGGTCGCGCAGGAACGCCCGGCCCACGCGGATCACGTCGGCCTGGCCGGTGGCGAGGACGTGCTCGGCCTGGAAGGGTTCGTCGATCATGCCGACCGCCGAGATCGGCATCTCGGTGTGCGTGCGCAGGTGCGCGGCCAGCGGGGTCTGGTAGCCGGGGCCGACGGGGATCCGCGTCCCCTCGGGCAGTGGGGTGTTGCCGCCGGAGGAGACGTCGACCATGTCGACGCCGTGCTCGGTGAGCCAGGTGACCAGCTGGGTGGCCTCCTCGAGGTCGAAGCCGCCTTCGACCCACTCGCTCGCCGAGATCCGCACCAGCAGCGGCATCCCGCCCGGGATCAGCGCGCGCACCTCGTCGACGATGCGCAGCAGAAGGCGGGCGCGGCCGGCGAGGTCGCCGCCGTAGGAGTCGGTGCGGTGGTTGCTCAGCGGCGAGAGGAACTCGTGGAGCAGGTAGCCGTGGGCTGCGTGGATCTCGATCATGTCGAAGCCGGCGTCGACGGCGCGCCGGGCGGAGTCGGCGAAGGCCCGGACGACGTGGTCGATCCCGGCCTCGTCGAGCGCTTCGGGGGCGGCGAGGTCCGCGTAGGCCTCGGCCGACGGGGCGACGGTGGTCCAGCCGCCGTCGGCCTCCGGGAGCGAGGCGCCGGGGTGAGGGGTGCCCCATTCGGGCTGGGTCGAGGCCTTGCGGCCGGCGTGGGCGAGCTGGATGCCGATGGCTGCGCCGAGGGAGTGGACGAGCTCGACGACGGGGACGAGTGCATCGCGCTGGGCGTCGTTCCACAGGCCGAGGTCCTGCGGGGAGATGCGGCCCTCGGGGAGCACGCCGGTGGCCTCGACGATGATCGCCCCGGCCCCGCCGCGGGCGAAGGAGCCGTAGTGCATGAGGTGCCAGGGCGTGGCGACGCCGTCGCGGGCCGCGACCGAGTACTGGCACATCGGCGGCACCCAGATGCGGTTGCGGACGGTGAGGTCGCGCAGGGTGATCGGGGTGAGCAGGTGCTGGGTCATGCGGTGCCTCCAGGAGGGTTCAGGACATGCGAGCGCCCCGACCGATCGCGGCTGCGATGCCGTCGGGGCGCTCCGATGTCCGGCACCCTAGACCCTCCGCCCGCGGGTCCACCAATAGCAGAACCGATGGATGATATGAAGAAATCTATGGCTGGTGCGTGCGCGGGGGCGTAGCCTCTGCCGTGTGAGCACCACGACCCCCACGACCCTCCCGGCCACGCAGGACCTCAATCTCCTGCGCACCTTCCTCGCGGTGCACCGCGCCGGCTCCTTCACGGCGGCCGCCCCGATGCTGGGTCTCACCCAGCCGACGGTCACCACGCAGATCCGCTCCCTGGAACAGCAGCTGGGGCGCCAGCTCTTCCAGCGCCTGCCGCGCGGGGTCGAGCCCACCCCGTTCGCCCACGAGCTCGCCGGGCGGATCGCCGGGCCGCTGGACGACCTGGACGTGGTCGCCTCGGGCAACTGCGAGCTGGACGGGCGCACCGCACCGGTCCATCTGGCCGGCCCGGCGGACCTGCTGTGCTCACGGGTGCTGCCCGCGCTCGCCCCTCTGGTCGCGGGCGGGGTCCAGCTGCGGGTGGAGACGGGCCACGACGAGGAGCTCATCGATCAGCTGCGCGAGGGGCGGCACGATCTGGTGCTCACCACCCAGCGTCCGCGCGGACAGGCGCTGACCGTCTCGGTCCTCGCCGAGGACGAACACCTGCTCGTCGCCGGGACCGGGTGGGCCGAGCAGGTCGCGTCCCGCCCCGGGGATCAGGCCGTGTGCTCGGCCCTGGAGACCGTGCCGCTGGTCAGCACCGAGGGCGACATGGCCCTGGTGCGCCGCTACTGGCGCACCCAGTACGGCAAGCAGCATCCGGCGGTCGGTGCGGCACTCACCGTGCCGAGCGTGCACGCGGCGAAGGTCGCCGTGCGGGCCGGCGCGGGGTACGCGGTGCTGCCCCGTTCGCTCGTCGAGGACGACCTCGTCGCCGGACGGCTCGTCCAGCTCGAAGATGCACCCCGGTCCGGGGCGCTGCCCCTGCTGCTCGTCCAGCGACCCGGCGCGGAGCAGAACGCGGCCACGCTGAGGGTGGCATCGACCCTCACGGAGGCGGCCCGGGACTGGTGACCCCGGCGAGGCGCGGGCGGACATCCGCGCGGATGTCCGCGCGGATGTCCGCCCGGATGTCCGCGCGGATGTCCTTGCGGATGTCCTTGCCCACCGAGGGCTGGCACGTGAGGATCGGCCCATGACCTCCCCCGCGACCAGCACCGCTCTGCGCTCCTCCGCCCCGCGGCTCGTCGCCGTCGCGGCGCGCTTCGGGGTCGCCGCGCTCGTGGTCCTCGCCCTGACCTCCAACCTCCTCACGGCCATGGAGGAGGGCACCGTGGCGCGGAACATCTCGATGTTCACCAACCAGTCCAACCTGTTCCTGGTGGCGCTGTTCCTGAGCACGCAGGTGCCGCGGGAGCGGCGCCCGCTCTGGTTCGACGACGTGCGCGGGGCGGTCACGTTCTACCTGGTGATGACCGGGATCATCTATGCGCTGCTGGTCGCGCCCCTGTCGGAGCTGGGGCGGTGGGACATCGGCTGGACCGGGATCGTGTTGCACCGCCTCGCGCCGGTGGCGGCGCTTGCGGACTGGCTGCTCACGCCCCGGCAGCGCCGGCCCTCCTGGACGCGGCTGGGCCCGTGGCTGCTCTACCCGGTCGTGTTCCTCGTGATCACGTGGGTGCGCGGCGCGATCACCGGTTGGTACCCGTACGCCTTCCTGGACCCCACGGCGTCGTCCTGGGGCCAGGTGCTCGCGACGACCGGCGTGGTGCTGGTGGTGTTCCTCGTGTTCGCGCTGCTCGTGCACCTGGCCGAGGGACGGCTGCGGCGGCGCGAGGGCTGACTCCGATGCCGGCGCCGCCGTCGCCCCCCGGCGACCGGCGACCGGCGACCCGCGACCGGCGACCCCTCGGACGAGCCCCGCCCGTCGTGTCCCTCGGCGATCAGTCGTGCCCCTCGGCGATGAGCTTCTCGACCTGCGCGATCGCGGCGGAGTCACCCTGGACGCGCACCCGGTCCTCGTCGCCGGCGAGGCGCTCGATCGCCTGCTCGCGACCCCAGGCCCACAGGTCCAGCGCCTGGGCGGAGCCGGTGACCACGGCGCGGGGCAGGTCCCCGGCCTGGGCCGGGTCCTCGAGGAGCCGGGCCACGGGGGCGTCGAACTCCTGGCCGTCGCGGGGGCGGGTGCCGGACCAGCGGCTGATCTCCAGCAGTCGGCCGTCCCCGTCGCCGGCGCGGATCTCGGCGACGGCGACGGGCCGGATCTCGGCCCAGTCAGGGATCCACTCGAACCCGGCCGGCCACATCACCTCGAGCACGTGGGCGATTCCGTCGGCCGCGACGTCCGCGGGGATCGGGGTAACCGGGCGGCCGGCGGTGAGCTCGGCGTCGACGCGGTGGATGGTCGCCTCGTGGGTCTGCATGCGGCGGGTGATGCCGACGCCCTGGCGGGCGGAGTACCAGAACCAGGCGGGGTCCTCGTCGTCATGGGCCTCGAGCTGGGAGAGCAGGGACGCGGTCGCCTCCTGCCGACGGGCGAGAAGGCCCTCGCGACCCTCGGGCCGCGGGTCCTTCCCCTCCTCGATCGCCTGGGCCTGCTCCGTGTCGGTGACAGGGCCCGCGAGGATCGCCGCCCAGAACTCGTGGACCTCGGCGATGTGCCACAGCAGGTCGTCGGCCGTCCAGTCGGGGCATGTGGGGACCTGCTGGTCCGGGGAGGCGGCGGCGAGCGCTGCGACGGAGCGCTCGGTCTCGGTGCGGATGATGTCCAGGGCGTCGATGCTCACCCGGACATCGAAGCACTCCTGTGTGACGGGCGATACCCCTCGCGAGCCGCGAAGGGCCCGTCCGCCCCTTGATACGCATACCCCGAAGCGGTATAACTGAGGGTGTTCGGGATACCCCGTGAGGGTATCCGGTCCCGAGAGCGAACACGAGGTCCGGGCATCAGGTCCGGACACGACCAGACACGACGAGGAGTGCACCATGAGCGCGACCACCACCCAGTTCCAGGTGACCGGCATGACCTGCGGCCACTGCGAGATGTCCGTGCGCGAGGAGGTCTCCGAGGTCCCCGGCGTCACCGACGTCGAGGTCAGCCACGAGACCGGCGTGCTGCGCGTCGGCTCCGACCAGCCGGTCGACGAGGCCGCCGTGCTCGCCGCCGTCGAGGAGGCCGGCTACAGCGCGGTGCGGGCCTGATGAAGGCCCCCGTGAGGGTGGGGCTCTACGGGCTGCTGCTCGTGGTGCTGTTCCTCGCCTCGATGCTGCTGGCCGACGCGCTCGTGCCGGCTGCCTGGGTCGAGGCCTGGACCGGCGGCACCACCGGCCACTGACCGTCGGCCGCCCGTCGGCCGCCCGTCGGCCCCACCTCCCCCGTCACCCGCCCATCCGCCCATCCGTCACTCGCGAGGAGGACCTCCCCATCATGGCCACCACGGAGTCCACCGGCGCTCCCCTGCCGCTCGGCGCCGACATCGAGCTCGAGATCGGCGGGATGACCTGCGCCTCCTGCGCGAACCGCATCGAGCGCAAGCTCAACAAGCTCGACGGCGTCACCGCCAGCGTCAACTACGCCACCGAGAAGGCGCGCGTGTCCGTGCCCCAGGGCTACGACCCCGCCGACCTCATCACCGTGGTCGAGCAGACCGGGTACACCGCCGCGCTCCCCGCCCCGCCCGCCTCGGCGACCAGCGAGGACGGCGAGGAGCAGGAGGATCCGGAGCTGCGCTCCCTGCGTCAGCGACTGATCGGCGCAGTGGTGCTGTCGGTGCCGGTCATCGTCCTCTCCATGGTCCCGGCGCTGCAGTTCACCTACTGGCAGTGGCTGTGCCTCACCCTCGCCTCCCCCGTCATCGTGTGGGCGGCCTGGCCCTTCCACCGCGCCGCCGCGATCAACCTCCGCCACGGCGCGGCCACCATGGACACGCTCATCTCGGTGGGCACGATCTCCGCCTACCTGTGGTCGCTGTACGCGCTGTTCCTCGGCGACGCCGGGATGCCGGGGATGACCCACGAGTTCTCCCTGGCCATCGGCCCGAGCGACGGCGGCGCGAACATCTACCTCGAGGTCGCCGCCGGGGTCACCATGTTCATCCTGCTGGGCCGCTACCTCGAGAAGCGCTCCAAGCGACAGGCCGGCGCCGCGCTGCGCGCCCTGCTGGACATGGGCGCGAAGGACGTGGCCGTGCTGCGCGGCGGCGCCGAGGTGCGCATCCCGGTCGCGAACCTCGCCGTCGGCGACACCTTCGTGGTCCGCCCCGGGGAGACCATCGCGACCGACGGGACCGTCGTCTCCGGCACCTCCGCCGTGGACGCCTCCATGCTCACCGGCGAGTCCGTGCCGGTCGAGGTGGGCGAGGGCGACACCGTCACCGGCGCGACCGTCAACGCCGGCGGGCGCCTGCTGGTGCGCGCCACCCGCGTCGGCTCCGACACCCAGCTGGCAAGGATGGCGCGCCTGGTCGAGGACGCCCAGTCCGGCAAGGCCGAGATCCAGCGCCTGGCCGACCGGGTCTCCGGCGTGTTCGTCCCGGTCGTCATCGCGATCGCCGTGATCGTGCTCGGCGCCTGGATCGGCGCGGGCTTCCCGCTCGAGGCCGCGTTCACCGCCGCCGTCGCCGTGCTGATCATCGCGTGCCCCTGCGCGCTCGGCCTCGCCACCCCCACCGCACTGCTGGTGGGCACCGGCCGCGGCGCCCAGATGGGCATCCTCATCAAGGGCCCCGAGGTGCTGGAGTCCACCCGTCAGGTCGACACCGTGGTGCTGGACAAGACCGGCACCGTCACCACCGGGCGGATGACCCTCACCGAGGCCCTGCCCGCCGAGGGCACGGACCGGACCGAGCTGCTGCGCCTGGCCGGCGCCGTCGAGAACGCCTCCGAGCACCCCATCGCCCAGGCGATCGCGAAGGGCGCCGCCGAGGAGACCGGGGCACTGCCCGAGGTCACCGGGTTCGCGAACCTGGCCGGGCGCGGCGTGCGCGGCACGGTCGAGGGGCGCGAGGTCCTCGTCGGCCGCGAGATCCTGCTCGCCCCCGCGGGGGCGGCCGACGAGGCCGGCGCGACGGGCGGGTCCGTCGGGCTCGACGCAGCCGACGGGGCTGACGGTTCGGGCGCGCCCCTCCTGCCCGCGCCCCTCGCCGCGGCGAAGGCGGACGCTGAGGCCCGCGGCCGCACGGCCGTGGTCGTCGCCTGGGACGGCGCGGTCCGCGGTGTGCTCGTCGTCGCCGACACCGTCAAGCCCACCAGCGCCGAGGCGATCACCCAGCTGAAGGGCCTGGGACTCACCCCCGTGCTGCTCACCGGCGACAACCGCGCCGCGGCCGAGCAGATCGCCGCCGAGGTCGGCATCGACCAGGTCATCGCCGAGGTGCTCCCCGAGGACAAGGTCGAGGTCACCACGCGCCTGCAGGGCGAGGGGAAGGTCGTGGCGATGGTCGGCGACGGCGTCAACGACGCCGCAGCCCTCGCCCAGGCCGATCTGGGCCTCGCGATGGGGACGGGCACCGACGTCGCCATCGAGGCGAGCGACATCACGCTGGTGCGCGGGGACCTGCGCTCCGCGGCCGACGCGATCCGCCTGTCCCGCCGCACCCTGTCCACCATCAAGGGCAACCTGTTCTGGGCCTTCGCCTACAACACCGCCGCGATCCCGCTGGCGGCGCTGGGGCTGCTGAACCCGATGCTGGCCGGCGCCGCGATGGCCTTCTCGAGCGTGTTCGTGGTGGGCAACAGCCTGCGCCTGCGCTCCTTCCGCAGCCGCGCTCACGACGATCCTGCCGCGGCGCCCGCACGGCCGGCCGCCGAGTCCGCGCCCGCCGCCGCCTGAGCGCAGCTGCCACCCGACCGCACTCCACGCCACCACTGCCGGAGGACACCATGGCCACCACCGATCCCGCCCAAACGCCCGCACCGCCTACCGAGGACGCGGAGGCGGGCCACGAGCACCACCACGGCTATATCTCCGACAAGTCCCGCTACCTCGCCCGTCTGAAGCGGATCGAGGGGCAGGCCCGCGGTCTGCACCGCATGGTCGACGAGGAGAAGTACTGCATCGACATCCTCACCCAGATCTCCGCGCTGAAGAGCGCGCTGGACGGGGTGGCGATGGGGCTGCTGGACGACCACATGCAGCACTGCGTGCTCGACGCCGCCCGCGCCGACGAGGAGGAGGGCTCGGCGAAGCTCAAGGAGGCCTCGGACGCGATCGCGCGCCTCGTGCGCTCCTGAGCCGTCCGGGTCCCGGCGACCGCAGGCCTCCCCCAGCAGCGCGGACTACAGTGCACGGGTCCGTCGCCTGCGAGGAAAGATCCTGATGCCCGCTTCGAGAGCCCTCACCGCCACCTCTCTGCACGTCGGCTACCCCGGCGAGCCCGTCATCGAGGGCGTCGACCTCGAGATCGCGCCCGGCGACGCGCCGCTCGGACTGCTGGGCCCCTCCGGTGCCGGGAAGACCACGCTGCTGGCGACGCTCTCCGGTGAGCAGCGCCCCGATTACGGCCAGGTGATGTGGAACGGGAAGCAGGTGCACCGCCTGCGCGGCCGTGACCGTCGCGACTTCCGCGCCGCGGTCCGCTTCGTCTCCCAGTACGCGATGACCATCTCGGATCCGCGCGAGACCGTCGCCTCCCGTCTCCAGCTCGCCGCGAAGGAGGCCCGCAAGGGCGGGCGCACCCACTCGGTCACCCCCGAGGAGATGCTCGCCTCCGTCGGCCTCGAGGAGCGGTTCCTCTCCCGGACCATGCGCACCCTGTCCGGGGGTGAGGTCCAGCGTGTCGCCCTCGCGACCGCGCTGTCCACCCGGCCCGAGATCCTCGTGCTCGACGAGCCCCTGACCGCGGTGGACCCGCACAGCCGCACCCGTATCGCCGGCGCCCTCGCCGCCACGATCGAGCGCCTGGGCATCGGGGCGTTCATCGCCTCCCACGACGTGGACCTGCTGCGACGGCTCTGCCCGCAGATCGCCGTGCTCGGCGAGGGCCGGATCCTCGCCCGCGGCCTGCTGGACGAGGTCCTCGAGAGCGCGGAGCATCCCGTGATCCGGGAGCTCGCCGAGGCGCACTCCGAGGCCCACACCGAGGCCGCCCGCGCGCTGCGCTGACCGCACTCGCCGCAGTTCCCGGCTCCCGTCGCACCGCGAGGGTCCGCGGCGCATGTGCGCCGCCCTTCCCTCCCCGCCCGCCCTCCGAGAGGCCCCTGCATGTCGATCCAGCACACCGTCGTCTTCCGTCTCGAGCACGCCCCCGGCTCCTAGGCCGAGCGGGAGTTCCTCGAGACCGGCCGGCGAACGCTCACCGCGATCCCCGGCGTCCAGGACTTCGCGATCAACCGCCAGGTGAGCGCCAAGAGCGACCTGACCTGGCAGTCTTCCATAGTCTTCGCCTCGCAGGACGAGTACGACGCCTACGACGCCCACCCGGACCACCGCGGCTTCGTCGCCGGGCGCTGGGAGCGCGAGGTGGCCGAGTTCCAGGAGTACCACTTCGTCGTCCACCCCGGCTGAGCCCGGTCCCGGCTGAGATCGGCCCCGGTCGAGACCGGCTACGGGCGCTCAGCCCCTGGCGGCGCGCCCGTCGCCCGCGGGGAGGCCGAGCGTGACGGTGGAACCCTCACCGTGCCAGGACTCGCGATGGGCGCTGCCGCCGTGCCGCTCGAGGATCGCGCGCACCATCGGCAGCCCGAGCCCGGAGCCGTCGATGCGATCGTCGGCCGCGCTGTCGGCCGAGGTGCCGTCGTCGGCCGCTCCGCTGTGCTTCTCCGCGGAGGTGCCACCGGTGGTTCCGCCATCCGACTCCCCGGAACCGACCGAGCATCCGTTCGCCAGCGCGGCGACAGCGACGTCGCTGTTCGGAGATCCTTTGTCGCAGTCCTGCGACAGCGAGTCGTCGTCCGTCGAGGTCCGCGACGAGCACACGGCCTGCGCCGATGAACCACCGGCCGACAATGACGGCATTTCTGAGATAATGGACAGCCGTCACCCCTGTCCCCTGCCCGGTCCCGGGACTACCGTTGCCGCAGCTGTGGCAACGGTGCCGCACCCTCTCCGGGAGGTCCGGTCATGTCCCTGAACGTGTATCGCAGACTGCTCGCGGCGACCGGGGCGTTAGCCCTCGGCGCCTCCCTGCTCGGCGGATCGGCGGCGACGGCCGCCGGACCCGAGACCGTGGCGACCGGGCTTAACAGCCCCCGCCAGCTCGCCTTCAGCCCCGGCGGCACGCTGTACGTCGCCGAGGCCGGACCCTTCCTCACCCCGGACGACTCCTGCGTCCAGCATCCCGAGTTCGGGACCACCTGCGCGGGCCTCACCGGCTCCCTCGCGAAGATCTCCGGCGGCACGGTCGACCGGGTCGTCACCGGCCTGCCCTCCCTGAGCAGCGCGGCGGAGAGCGTCGGCCCCTTCGATCTCGTGTTCACCGGCAACAACACGGTCGCCTTCACGATCGGTCTCGGCGGCTCCCCCGCCATCCGCGACTCCTTCGGAAAGGACGGCACGCATCTGGGGTACGTCGGCTCGGCGACGCTGAACCCCAACCACAAGAAGGGCGTGGTCACCTACGAGTTCGACACGGTCGCCCACGAGGCCGCCCACGACATCGACGCCGACGTGGACTCCAACCCCACCGGGCTCGCTCGCTCCGGGAACGGCTACGTCGTCGCCGACTCCGGCGGCAACACCCTCGTGTCCACCCGCAAGGGCGGCTCGACCCTCGCCGAGTTCGCCCCGGTCGCGACGACCCAGCCCGGCCCGGTACCGGTCGGATTCCCGGCCGACGCCGTCCCGACCGACGTGGTCCAGGGCAAGGACGGCTCCTGGTACGTCTCCCAGCTCGTCGGCTTCCCCTTCGAGAAGGGCTCCTCGACGATCTGGCGCGTCCCCGCGGGCGGCGGCACGCCGACGCCCTATGCGACCGGTCTGACCAACGTCACCTCGCTCGACATCGCCTCGGACGGCACGCTGTACGCCGTGGAGGTCGCGAGCGACGGTCTGCTGAGCGGCCCGGTCGGGTCGCTGCGCAAGATCGTGCCCGGCGGCTCCTCGCATCCGCTGGTCGCGGGCGGGCTGAACCAGCCCTACGGCCTGGCGATCGACGGGTCGTGGGCCTACGTCACCACCGGCACCATCGCCCCGGCGACGGGCGGCGGCAGCGTGGTGCGGATCCGGCTCTGAGCCCGTCGGCCAGGACGAGCCGATCCCGGTGCACGAGCCCGAGACACGAAGAAGCCCCACCGGATGACCGGTGGGGCTTCTTCCTCGGGTGCGCCATCAGGGACTCGAACCCCGTACCCGCTGATTAAGAGTCTCGAGGCACGGCGGCAGGGCTCCCTGATCGAGGTCGACTTCGTAGCCGGCCGAGCCCAGGCCGGGTGACTCTTGCATGGCTACTTGAGCACAGACCGTCTAGTCGCGCTCGCGCCGCCGCAGCGTCCCTGCACAAGGACCGACCATCCCCAACGGGAAGCAAAGCCGCGACACCATAGCCCCCAGCAAGGCACCGTGGCCTCCATGGACGCGCTTGCACAACTACCCCTCTGAATCGCCCCGGTTCTGGTGGAGGCTCTGAATCCACGGGAGGATGAGGAGCATGGCAGCACCGAGGAAGTACCCCGACGAGCTTCGGGAGAGGGCCACGAGGATGGCCGTGGACGCGCGACGGGATCCAGCGACGAAGTCTGGAACGTTCCGTCGTGTGGGTGAGCAGCTCGGGATCAATCCCGAGACTTTGAGGAACTGGGTCGTGCAGGCCGAGATCGACGAGGGGCACCGACCCGGGACCACGACCAGCGACGCTGAGCGGCTCGCTGAGTTGGAGAAGGAAGTGCGCGAGCTGCGCCGGGCTAACGCGATGGCGGATTCAAGCGGTCAGTGCAACGAGTCCTGTGAGATGAGGCAGTCACTGATCACAGGAGGATCCGGATGCAGGGCAGGCACGGTCATCTCAGCCGGGAGCAGAAGCAGCTCGGGCTCAGGCTGCACGGGAAGGGCTGGCGGCTGGTCGACATCGCGAAAGAGATCGGCTGCAGCGCGCCGATGGTCGGCATCATGGCCCGCACCGGCAGGCACCTTGACGCCAGGCCGTTCGGCTGGGAGCCACGGCAGGGCTGTCTGACGATCCACGAGCGCGAGCAGATCCTGCTGGGGATCAATCGTGGCGATACCTTCACCGCGATCGCCGAGCAGCTGGGGCGTGCGGTGTCGACCGTCAGCCGTGAGGTGAAGCGCGGCGGGGGTCGCTGCGGCTACTCGGCGTGGCGTGGTCATGAACGTGCCCGCGAGCAGGCGCGTCGACCGAAGCCGTTCAAGCTTGCGTCGGGCCGGCTGCTCGAGGAGGTCGCCAGCCGGCTGGAGCAACTGTGGTCACCTGAGGAGATCGCGGCGCGCCTACGGTTGGATCACGCCGACGACCCGGAGATGCGCGTGAGCCACGAGACGATCTACCAGTCGCTGTTCGTGCAGGGCCGAGGCGAACTGCGCCGTGAGCTGGCGCGGTGCCTGCGGTCCGGAAGAGCGGCCCGCAAGCCCCGCCGAACCACGGACGGTCGCGGCCGCATCCCCGGCATGGTCATGCTCAGCGAACGCCCCGCAGAAGCCGACGACCGCGCCGTGCCAGGCCACTGGGAAGGTGATCTCATCCTCGGCGAGGGCAGCCGCAGCGCCGTCGGCACGCTCGTTGAGCGCTCGACGCGAATGACACTGCTGCTGCACCTGCCCGACGGCAAGAGCGCCGAGCAGGTCGAGGCCGCGATGCGCGCCGCAATCAGCAAGCTGCCGCCCTCGTTGATCCGAACGATCACCTGGGACCAAGGCGCGGAGATGTCCAAGCACGCCGCGTTCACCATCGCCACAGGAATCCCGATCTACTTCTGCGATCCCCACTCGCCCTGGCAGCGGGGGAGCAACGAGAACACCAACGGCCTGCTGCGCCAGTACCTGCCCAAAGGCACCGACCTGAGCGTCGTCAGCCGCGAGAAGTTGGACGCGATCCAGGACAGCCTCAACGGACGCCCCCGCAAGACACTGGGCTATCTGACACCATCAGAGAAGCTCGCAGAGTTCCTTGCGCCCACCGCTTGAATCCGCCGATCCTCAGGTCGGCCTCGGCTTTTTTCGTAGCGGAGCTCGACCGCCCACAGCGTTGATCGTGAAGTTCATCGACCAGCACAAGCACGAGTTCGGCGCCTGGCCGATCTGCCGCACGCTCACCGCAGCGGGCACCCAGATCGCGCCGAGCACCTACTACGCCTTCAAGACCCGACCACCCTCGAAGCGGACGCTGCGGGACGAGGAGCTGCTCGTGCAGATCCGGCGCGTGCACGCGAAGAACTTCGGGGTCTACGGCGCGAAGAAGCTCCACGCTCAGCTGCGCCGGGAAGGCGTCTCAGTCGCGCGCTGCACCGTGGAACGGCTGACGAGAGCCGAAGGTCTGCGCGGCATCAGCCGAGAGAGAGGCCCTCGGACCACGCGCCCAGGCGACGGCCTAGACACACGTCCTGACCTGGTTGAACGCAACTTCACCGCGACGGCCCCGGACCAGCTCTGGGTCGCCGACATCACCTACCGCCGCACGTTCGCGGGCTGGGTCTATGCCGCGTTCATCATCGACGTGTTCTCCCGCCGCGTGGTTGGCTGGCAGCTGTCGAAGTCGCTGCGGACCGACCTCGCCCTGGACGCGCTGGAGATGGGGATCTGGACCCGCGAGCACGCTGGCCACGACGTTTCCGGGCTCACGCATCACAGCGACAAAGGGGTCCAGTACGTCGCCGTCCGCTACACCCAGCGCCTCGCCGAGGCTGGGGCCGTGGCCTCGGTCGGCTCGAGCGGCGATTCTTACGACTGTCAGTCTCTTTCTACCCGGTCCCGCGAGGATTGGGGAGTCCCGGCCGGCGCGGTCTGACCCTTGCTTACGATTGGCCCGAGTGGTGCCTTTGCGTTGATCTGTCGACCGCCCGGCTGGGCACGCAGTAAGCGCTGCCGCCGGATCGGGCGTGACCTAATAGGAGCCTGGAGCAGCATGTCGAGAGCGTCCCCGTGACAGTCCTGTCCACCCGCCGGCGACAGCGTGAGACCACGCTAACCGTCAAGGGAGACAGGCACCATGAGCACACTCGAAACCGTCCACTCCGGGCACGTCGTCATCGGCGTCGACACCCATAAGCACATCCATGTCGCCGCCGTGCTCGACACCATCGGCGGCATCCTGGCGACACTCACCGTCCCCACCGACACGGGTGGCTTCAAGCAGCTTCTCACCTGGGCGGACTCGTTCGGCAAGGTCCTTGCGTTCGGCATCGAGGGCACCGGTTCCTATGGTGCGACGTTGACATCGTTCCTGCGCCGCCACGGACACAAGGTCGTCGAAGCAGGACGCCCTGATCGCCGCCAGCGGCGCCTGAACGGGAAATCCGACACCCTCGACGCGGAGAACGCCGCCCGCTCCGTGCTCGCGGGGTTCGCGACGGTCATTCCGAAGACCGCGGACAGCAGCATCGAGATGATCAGGCAGCTCAAGATCGCGCACGATTCAGCCGTGACCGACCGCTCCGCCGCGATGATCTCGATGAAG
Organism: Brachybacterium aquaticum; assembly: GCF_014204755.1. Lineage (NCBI taxonomy): Bacteria > Bacillati > Actinomycetota > Actinomycetes > Micrococcales > Dermabacteraceae > Brachybacterium > Brachybacterium aquaticum. Next base: position 966,372 of record NZ_JACHLZ010000001.1, on the reverse strand, counting down.
GCGATGCTCGTCCACGCCGACGACACGCTGCGCCGGGAGACGAACCGGATGACGCCGATCAAGCTCGCCCGACACCTCGCAGCGCTGCGCCCTCGCAACCTCGAGACGCCCGCAGACTCTCTCCGCCATGCGCTGCGGTCACTGGCCCGCAGATGGCAGCACCTGGACAGCGAAGCCAAGGAACTAAGGGCGTCGATCGAGGCGCTCGTCATTCGCACCGCACCCCAGCTGCTGGAGCAGTTCGGCATCGGCGTCGATACCGCAGCCGAGATCCTGATCGTCGCTGGCGACAACCCCGAGCGGATCCACTCCGAAGCCGCATTCGCGAAGCTCGCCGGTATCAGCCCAGTCCCGACCGGTTCCGGGATGACCAGCGGTCGACATCGCATCAACCACGGTGGGCACCGGCAGCTGAACGCCGCGATCTACCGCACCGTGATCGTCCGGATGAGGTTCCACGAGCCGACCATCGCCTACGTCGCCCGTCGGACCGCTGAAGGCAAGAGCAAGCGCGACATCATCCGCTGCCTGAAGCGCTACGTCATCCGCGAGGTCTACCAACTCATCAAGGTCAACCCCCGCACCGGCGAAATCGCGGGTTGACAACTATAGGAGCGTCAACGCCCTGGCCGAGGCCTTCAACTCGCTGTTCAAGACCGAGCTGATCCGCAACCACAGGCCCTGGAAGAACATCGACGAGCTTGAGATCGCGACCGCTGAGTACATCGACTGGTTCAACCACCGACGTCTCCACGGGGAGATCGGCATGATCCCACCCGTCGAGCTGGAGGACATCTACCATCACCACCAGACCGTGCCGGCGACCGCCGACACGGCACTTGCGAGCCTCTAACAAACCCGGGGCGATTCAACTTCACGGCTCCAGAATGCCGAGCAGGCCACATGCGAGGGCGCCCCCGGCACCCGACCGCCAACGGGCCCCTCTGGGTCAGGTGTTAAGCCAATTTCCAGCTACCGTAGGCGTTTCGCGGGCACCTCTGAGCTGCGCCGCAAGGTGTGCCGCTTGCGCGTCGCGCAGGCTCGTGATGTAGTCCAGGACCGCTATGGCGATAAGGTCTTCGCCAGGTGCGTCCGCTACGTCCTCAGTCGAGGTCGGGTTCTCCGCCACTGGGATCGTAGCCTGACCAGGCGCCGCTTGCGTGGTCAAGTATGAGCGAAGTCGTGCCGGCAACCTATTGCTTTTCTTATTCTCCGCCTGCTTTTCCATCCACTCCGCTGTAAGGTCATGCAGTCCAGAAAACAATGAGTATAGATTAAACTGTTGCCCATACTGCATGGCAGCCAAATTAATGCTCTCGATAACAAAGTAGCTATTAATTGCCTTAAAGAACTCGGCGACAAGAACTGCGGTTGGGTCAAGCCGTAGCTGCACGCGCTGAGTTTCAGCGTCAAACCCTAGGCTCGCGGCTTCTGAAAGATACTTAATAACCGCGCTAGAGAATCGTCGGAGGTCCGCATGCGCTTCGTGGGTGCCAGAGAAATCCGATGAGCGCGTGAACTCCTGCGCAAGCGATCTAATCTGCTCGAATGCGGCATTAAACTCTTCCATTCGCCCACCCGCGCGACCCGGCGTCTGTGCCGGGTCGTTAAAACTCGCCTGGGAACGCTCCTGAAAACTCTTTAACTTCGCACTAATATACTGCAGTGCCTCACCAATATCCGCATCGTGACCGAAATCGAAGCTCGACTCGAACCAATTAATGGTCGGGCGAGTTCTCTGTATTTCGAGGAGAATTTGACCAAGCGGGATCAGGCGCGCGCGATAGAAATCATCCAGGTCGTGAACAGCGTAGCTAATATCATCGGCCCAATCCATAATCTCCGCTTCAACCCAGCGGTGGACTCTGATCACAGCGCCATTTTTGTCGGTGACCGGCTGAACGAAACCCGCCCTGACCAGCTTGTCGAGGATTCCGACCTCTTCAGGATAGAAGCTCCATTTCTGGGCTAGCTTGTTTTGACCGACCGGATGGCCGCCCTTTGCCCAGGGGTATTTCGCGATTGCCGCCATCGTCCGAAGGGTTAGGTTGAGACCCGCATTCAGCCCGTCGCCTCGGAAGCTCAGCTTACTTACAACGCGAGTCGACTGCGCGTTTCCCTCAAATGAGCGCTCCGCAAGTCTTGAGCTGTCGGAATTCGTGAGCTCAATGGCAGCTTGTGAGTCCAAATCCCAAAACTGCTCATCCTTCTCTCCCATAAGCTCCAGGATCTGCTGCAGCGCCGCCTCGCCGGCGTGCCCGAATGGGGGATGGCCGATGTCATGAGCCAGGCCAGCTGCATAGCAATGGTCGGGATCGACCCACTCTTCGAGGTTGATCTCGGCGAAACATTCCCGCCCGCCCTCATTGGCGCGATAGACGAGCATTCGCGCCAAAGTGGCGGATACCTGGGCTACCTTGATTGAGTGGCTTAGGCGGTCGTGATAATGAAACTCCTCCTCAGGAGGAACCACCTGCGTCACCCCGGAAAGCCGACGGAACTCCGGGGAGTAGAGAATCCGATCGACGTCGACCTGTCCGTTAGTACGCCACTTCTCCTGGTGTCGTTCGCCGCCCTGAAGCCTCTCAGCGCTGTTCCGAACTGATGATTTCAAATTAGTTGCCCGCCAGTGTGATGGTCGTCGCGCGGGTATCAAGCAGGATTTGCCCTGTGCTTGCAAGCTGCTGAAGAGCCTCCATGACTCGACGCTCCGGCTGCCGCGAATCCTCGAAGACCTGCTGCATGGGGACCCGGTGCTCTGGAGCCTGCTGCAGCTGCTCGAGCACGGTCTGCGCCGCACTGGCTGTAGCTGCGCGTTGCGCCTGGGCCTCCTCCTGCAGAGCCACTATGCCCGCTCGAGCTTTGGCTCGAGAACGAAGCTTCTTTGGTGGACCTCCGAGGAGCTGCGCTGTCATGACGATGAATCCTCCCTTACATCGGCGGTTGGCACAAGCATGACATGAGTGGCTGACAGGCCTCGGACGACCCGCCGGAACTCGCTACCCTTGCCGGCTCCGATGGCATGCGCCGGAGAGCGATCGCAGGCGGCAACCACCACCACCACCCTCACACGACCTGCAGCACGTCCGGCACTGCGACTCCGCGTCGGCATTGAAGGCGTCGCGACCTCATATACCTAGTTCCAGATCAAGATTGCCTGCTGTCCGAACCAGGCGATCCATGCGTTCAGCCCCGCCGCAACGATCGCGCACGCGACCGCACCGACGATGGTCTGCACGCCGTTCTGGCTCAGGCCGGGACGCTGGAGCACGACGCCGGCACCCCAGAGGATCGCGCCGATGATGAGCGCCGCGACGGTCGCCAGGATCGCCGCGTTGGCGATCGTCCCAGCCACAGAAACCAGCATCTCTCGCGCCGAGTCCATGCCGTCACTGACCGGCACCAGCGGCCTGACCGGATCCTCACCCTCACCCATCACTTGCCCCCTTCCGCGTTCTCACCGGTCACGGGAACCTCCAGCGGCGCGGCAATCGGAGCCGGCGGGGTCTCCCCCACCGCGGGCTCCGGCGGTGCTCCCGCGTGCGTGGAGACCGGTGCCGGCTCCGGCAGCGGCATCTGCGCCGCCGGCCCCGCGTCCACCGGAGCGCTGCTCTCGACACCCCCCGACGGTGCCACGACCGGCGCCGGCTCCCCCGCCGCTGGCCCCTCGCTGCTCATCGGCACATCGCCCACCACCGGAGCGGAGCCGCCACCGTCCCCGGTGCCTTCACCCGGTGCCGGCTGCTCCCAGGAGTATGGCTGCTCGCCACCCCCGCCACTCGACCCACCAGCGGCGCCCTCCCCGCTCGATCCGGTCGTCTCGGTCGTCTCCGAGACCGCGCCGCCGACGCTCTCCTGCACCCCGTCCGCGACGCCCTCTCCAGCCTCGCGGGCCTCAGAAGCCACCTCGCTGGCGACCACAGCGCCAGCAGCGAGGCCCCCGCTCCCGACCGTCGCGGCGACCGCCGCGCCCTTACCCGTCTCAGCCACCGTCTCAGCGTCCCCAGCGCCGCCGCCGTCACCACCGCCGGCCTCCCCACCGACCAGGCCCGGATTCGCGCCCTGGCCCGACCCACCCCCACCATCGAGCAACGACGACAGCCGCCCGCTGGCCTTCTGCCCCGCGGCCAGCGCCGACGCGGGCACGGAGGTGAGCGCTCCTTGCGCGCCGTCGGCAGCGCCCTGGAGTTCCCGCACGCCGGCCTCGCCCATCCACCCGAACAGCGCGAAGCACGCCACCGGCATGAACGCCGCCAGAATCAGCATCAACACCCCGGACAGGACCGTGGTCAGACCCGGCAGCGGATCAGCGCTGACGGCACCGGACTGGATGGTCGAGGTGACCGCCAGGACCCCCAGGCCCATGACGATCACGATCGCCAGCTTGGTGAAGATTAGTGCCACCATCCAGCCCAGCCAGATCGACGCCCACCGCCGAGTCGGCCCCCACGCCAGCCCCGACAGGCACAGCGGACCGACCACGATCACGATTTACAGCAGCATGTTCCGCGCCACCAGCGCCAGGCCGATGATGACGCACGCGACCATCAGCAACCCCGCCGCCGCGATGCAGATTAGTGACGTGGCGATGACCCCTCCCGCCGGCACTTCCCACGGCGAGATCGGGCCAGAGACTTCCGCGCGACCGACGAGGTTCCCCACCAAGGTCCCCAGCTGCACCACCGCCGCCATGACCTCATCCACGAACTGGTCACCATCAGCGAGGGTCGCTCTCAACATCCCGTCCGCCACGGCATCGACCGCCCGCACCGCTATGGCCGTCAGCGGCACCAGCGCCACCGTCCCCAGCACCGACACCCCCGCGCCGATGAAGGCATCCCGCGCCCCGGTGAGCGCCTGCGCCCGGACCGACGCCGAGATGATCCGCAGCGCGGCGAACGCCACGATCAGCGGCAGGCTGATGAAGAAGATCCGCCCGCCCATCGTGTAGATGAACTCCCCCGTCACCTGGGGCTCGGACAGCTGGAGCATCAGATCCACGATCATGTGGAACAGCACGTGCGTACCGTCCACGACGCTCTGCGCGAGGTCCCACAGGAACTCCTCGGCCTTGCCCTCGATCGCGTCGCCGATCGCATCCTGGGCCGCGTTGCCGACCAGGTTCAGCGGTGACGCATTGCCGCCGACAACGGTCGTCAGCGCGGTCTGGGGACCACCCACGAGGACGCCGGCCCCGCCGGCGAGATCCTTCAACAGGTCGCCCATGGCTCAGCCCTCCTCCGCTACTTCCTCGAGGGTGCCGGGGACGGCCAGGAACACCTTGCAGTCCTCGCCCTCGTTGCAGAGCATCGCCACCGTCCAGGTGACCGTGCCCATTTCCTGCTGCTTCCGCACCCCGTCCTCGGGGTCCGTCAGCTCGCGCCGCATGACCCCTTCGACCTCCATCACCACCAGACCCTCGCCGGTCAGGTACTCCCTCGCCTGCTCGGAGCCCTGCGCCGTAGCCGGCGCAAAGTAGTCCAGGAACTCGGCGGTCTCGACCGCGGTCACCTTCTGCGCGGTGAACTCATCGGTCGTCTTGTACTGCGCCCGATCTGCCCACGGGTCCGACTTCCACGCCGTCGTGACGACCTGTTGCGACCACTGCTGGGGAGTCGTCGGCTCGGCGCCCTCGTTGGGGATCTCCGGCGCAGCCGACGCGATGGTCGCCACGTAGTGCGCCTCCTGGAATCGGGCCGTGTCCGCGCTGCCGAGCAACTCTGCGACCGCGGGAGCTAGCTCCTGGGGCTCGCTCGTGCTCGGTAGCGACAGCACCACCGGGTTCGCTTCCTGGGTCGGATCTTCCAGCCCGACCACGCTGGGTTCCTCGCTGGTAGGTCTCACGTCGATCCTCTCGTCCTCCGACACCCTGGAGAACTGACCAACCACCGCCAACCCCACGATGACTAGAACGATCACCCCCACAGCAGCCAGCGCGGCCTGCACCTTGCGCATCCTGAATCTCCACATCGCAGCTCCTCCGTCTCTCTGTCCTCATCGACAAGCGCACTCACCACGACACCGCGCGCTACAGCGCTTCCGACAAAGCCCTTATCCACGCGAGAGCGCGCATTGAGGACCATGGCGGCGCAGTAAAGGACGACGTGCTTATCAAGATTCAGGCGAGGCCTCGACTAGCTTGATACGCTAGTAGCCGCGTTAAATCACGTTTCGATTCTTGTAGTCGACGGCGCCGGCTTCGACAGGTTTTCCACCGTGAGTTCCCCGCCCTTTGCGGGGCCTTTTCTGGCCGCCCGGTTCAGGGCTCGTGACCTTTAGACCGCGGGATCGCGCGAGCGGACAGGGCCTCATCAGCAACAGGAACATCGCTAACCACCCCGCTATCGTGGGGTGGTTAGCGTCGCCAATGGGAGGCCACTAACGGCCGCAGAGAGAGCGGCGCTGGACGAAAAAGGACGTCATTACCGACCCGAGCGACGACCCGTACAACAAGCCACGGACGCTGATCCCTATGCACGAGCGGCGGCCTACGAGACGCGGTGGATCGAGCAGACCGATGGAACGCGGGCGCATCTGAATCACGTCCACGTCGACGAGATCAGGTTTCTGATCGAGCAGATCGACCAGAATCTCCGCGACTTGGACAACAGAGGGCACCCGCCGTAGAGTGACAAGCTGGCTGGCATCTACACGGACGTGATCATCCGCGCCACAATCCCCTACGGCGAACCGCCTGTGGGCGTCGACGAGGTCGCCCGGCAGCTGCGCAACGTCGGCCACAACCTCTCCACCATCGCCCCCCCAACGATCGGCGACCGCGCAGGGGTCCGTCCGGCGATGAGGACGGTGCCTGCGGTGGGCTCGAGAAGCCCCGCCAGCACGCGCAGCAGCGTAGACTTCGCTGCAAAACCCCCCTACATCTCTGTCTCGGTAAACTATTCCTGACCGGAATTTCACTTATGTCTCGGGCCCACCGAGAGCTCTTCGATCCCCGGTTGCTAGATCTGACACCGGTAGGCGCACGTAGTCGCGTCGTCTGCAGGTCGTGATTCTGGCCTCATAGCCAATCCGCCGTCCCTTCACGGCTGTAGTCTTCAGTCATGCTTATGAACGTCGACTTGGATCGCCTGCGTGGGTTGCTCGCGCGCGGCGCAGAGTCGGATGATCTCGATTTCAAGACGACATGGGAACCGCGACAGAAGTCCGACCTCATCGAGCTGTGCAAAGACATCGCCGCAATGGAGTCCCTCCCCGACGGAGGCTACATCGTCGTAGGCGCTGACGATCACGGGTCGCCGAGCGGCATGTTTGCACCTGAAGCTGCCGGCGACTTCGATGAGCAGAAGATCCGGTCCAAGGTGGCCGCTGTGCTCGGCGAGCCCATCGACTTGAGCGCAGCCCTCCACCGCATCGAGTCGAACGATTTCCTCTTGATCGGCGTCGGTCCGAACCGGGACGGCATGCGGATCATGTCGAAAGACGGCGAGTACGAGAACAAGACCGTCTGGCGCGCTGGCGATGTGTTCGTGCGTCGCGGCACTTCCAGCGTTCGATGGAATCAGCACGAAGCACGCGGTCTCATCGAGCGAGTCATCGCGGCCCGCAAGGAGGAATGGCGACGAGACATCTTCGAGACCACCCGAGTGGCAACCCCAGCCTTCCAGCCAGGCGGGTTCGTAGACGTGAACGGCGAGATGCCAGCTGAGTCGTTCGGCGCGTCAGTCACCGAGCTGATCCGCCGCGGCGACGAAGTCGGCCTAGATCTCCTCCTGCGAAGGACGATCAGCATCGCCGTCACTGTCGTCGACTCCGCCACGGGTAAGGACGCTAGGGCTGTCGCGTCCGAACTAGGTGATCGGCTCGACCGGCTCAGCATCATCGCTGCACTCTCCGCGCGCTACTCAGCAGGCACGACCTTCTCCCGAGCGGTCGAGGGTTACCGAGATATCTACGAGGCGGTCGATGAAGACTTCGTCAGCCAACCGCGCCGGTTCCCGCTCGGCCATAAAGAAGTGCTGATGCACCTCTATGCCCTCGGCGCTGTTCTCGTGCAGGAGAAGCATTGGGAGAACTTGGCGGTCCTGGTCCACCTCACTCCCATTAGTACGCACGATGGCTACTGGAAGTCGCTACTCCGGAAGGCCGAAGTGATGGTCGCCCGAGCCGAGCTCTTGAAGGACGAAGAAGGCACGCGAAGCGGCGCCATCGAGGCCGCCAAGCCCGTAGCCGCGCACCTCTTCGACCTGCTCGGCGACGGCCAACCACGAGATCTCACGGATCTACTGGTCGAGTTCGACGTCTACCGGGGCATCGCCAACGCCGGCAAAGACGATAACGACAAGCTCGGCGCGTACACCAACTTCGCCCTCTACTACTCGGCAAGGGCCGAGCCCGCATTCCTTACCCTGCTCGACGACCCCGGCGCGCGCACCGCGCTCTTTGACGGCACCGACGCCCAGCTCGCGGCCGTATACCAGCACATGAACAGCGCGGCAATCCGTGAAGCCTTCGCCTACAACGGCTGGGACGGCTTCGAGAATCCACGTCTTGTATCCTTCGCGGGGACAGCCGAAGACTAATGCGGCGCCCGGCCCCGGGGGTAAATGAGCCTGTGCGGCGCAACCCAAGCGGGCACCACCGACGTCGTGCCAGACCGCTTACCTCCCACGACTTGCGATGCGAGGATGACATTCGGGCGATTCCCAGCAGCACGGAAGGAGACACCGCCGATGACCGCGATTCCGTGGACCGTCGTAGACCCTGACACGATCGAGCGGATGATCGCGGTCGGGCTGTGTCGCCGATACCAGCATGCGCGGCGCATCAAAGCTTCCCAGGGCGACGGTGGATTGGACGTCCTGGTACCCGCGGGGCAGTCGCAGTTCCACGTCGTGGACTACCAGGTCAAGAAGTTCGCGGACGGACTCGATGACTCGCGGAAGAGCCAGATCAAGAAGTCTCTGAAGACAGCGATCGCGACCCACCAGGACACGGCATCTCACTACACCGTCGCCAAGTGGTACCTGACGCTGCCCATGGATCTCACCCGCGAGCAGGAGACATGGCTCGCGAACCTTGCAGCAGAGCTTAATGCACCGTTCCCCGTTGAAGTTTTCGGGCTTACGCAGATCGAAAATCTGCTGCTCGAATCCCCGAACATCCGCGACTACTACCTCGGCGACGGCATGGAGAAGCTTCGCGAGATCCTGGACCAGATGAGCAGCCTCACCGGGCTGCACAACCTCACGACGGACCCGACAAAGGTCGAACCTGGCGACGCGGCGACCGCCCTGGCGGACCTTCATAGGCACATCAACGCTGCGGACCCGCACTTCAGATATGACTACCAAGTAACGAGAGACTTGCCCGCTATCACGCCGAGGGCCGGACTCGTCGCCAGCGTGACCGCACGGACGGGCCCCGAGGCACCACACGTGACTTGGCATGTCTCCACCAACTACGACAGCGCCCTGGAAGACCGTTCCATCCCTGGCAGCTACACCGTGTATCCCCAGCGGATGACGCCCGAGCAGCGCGAAGCGTGGGAACAATGGCGGGATTACGGCACGCCCGTCACCCTTGAAGGCAATGTCGTCGATGAGCTCACTATCGACCTACCTGGGGGGCTTGGTGCTGACCCGCCCGCCGGTGATAACGTGCTGCGAATCGGCCCGGCTTTCGGTGAGTTCGACAACGAGCCAACAGCCCGGGCTCTCTGGGCCATCGAAAACACGGACGGCACACTCCTCGCCGAGCGGCTCTTCTGGCTGCGCCGCGCAGGACGCGGCATTGCAGGTGGCGAACATTTCCAGGGCACCGACGCCGAGAAATACATCGGCCTCGATCTGTACGTGATGAAGGGCGTCTCGACGAAGGTGAAGCTCGACATACGCGGCGACCGCTGGGTGGGTGAGCCCGTGCAACGCGTCCTGCCGGCGCTGCGTTTCTGCGCAGCGTGGGGGAACAACAACATGCTGCGCCCACAAGACGAGTTCGGTCTCCGAGTCGCCGAGCAGTCTGTCACCCTGAGCGGTGACTCGCCGATCCCACCTCAACTGGCCGCCGCTGTAGAGGACCTGGTTCGCATCAGCACTGGGGCCAAACGACCCATCGCGCTGCCCGGGAACATAGAGGCTCTGACAAGTTCGAAGGGCGTAGGTCTCCGCATCATCGCGGACACCGTCGCCGGGTTGGAGCCTGAGGTCGGCATCGACGAGCTCGTTTTCTGGTACGAGGACGCGCCCTCAGCGCTCGACGATCTAATGGCACGCGCCAAAGCCGGGCAACTCATCGTTCCTTGGACAATCCCCTTTCCCCTGCTCGGCGACGATTTCGAGTTCGCGTTCAGTCTCGAAATCACCGGCGGCATCGAACTCGTGGCTGACAAATCGAGCGGCGTCCACGCGCAGCCCCGGAAGGCCGTTCGGCTCATTCCTGCCGCGACGACCCGCGGACGTATGCGCTGGGATTCTCATTCGTAGGCTTGCGACATCCTCGCTCGCATCCACACGATAGGGCTACGAAGGCGCCCCGATTACTAGGGTTAGAGGTGGAGAAGGCATGGGCTTCGACGAGCGCTCCGCGACTACGCGCTCCAGGTCGTCCGGAGCGATGCGGAGTACTTGCCTAACGTCCGAATGGTTCGGAGCCTGCCCGTTCTAACGCACGCGTGAATGCGACGCCGGGCCGTGCCCGCCTCCGAGGTCGCCTGCGCTGGCGTAAGCATCGTCCTGCCGGCAGATCGTGGCGGCTCCTTGCGTGGTTCCTCGAATATGCTTCTCGCGCTCGGTGAGGGTATGTTCCAGCTTGCCAGGCCGATTGAACGGTTGCGATGTACTCCAGGAAGTCGAGCTGCATGGGGCACCTCGCTTGCTGGGCAGCGCCTCAAGTTGAGTCCCGCATAGTGGTGTAGCGCGGTGGCCCCGTGATCGTCCCGGACGTGGGCGCGGCCACCGTGTGATCTTTCGAGTGAACCTCTCACAGCACTCTCGAACGGAGTCATCACGATGACCGCTCCCCATATTGTCGACCCTTCCGGCCTGCTCGGTGAAGCCCTGGCTGAAGCGTCCCCGGATCTGATGCGCAGCCTGCTCCAGGACGTGATCAACTCCCTGCTCTCCGCGGACGCAGACGCTGTCGCCGGCGCGGAGTACGGCCGCCCCAGCAGCGGCCGGGTCGCGCAGCGCAACGGCTACCGCCATCGCGACCTCGACACCCGCGTCGGCACGATCGACGTCGCGGTCCCCAAGCTCCGCACCGGCACCTACTTCCCCGAGTGGCTGCTCGAGCGGCGCAAGCGCGCCGAATCCGCCCTGATCACGGTCGTCGCGGACTGCTATCTCGCCGGTGTCTCCACCCGCCGCATGGACAAGCTCGTGAAGACTCTCGGCATCAACAGCCTCTCGAAGTCGCAAGTCAGCCGGATGGCCGCATCGTTGGACGAGCACGTCGAGCAGTTCCGCCACCGCCCCCTGGACGAGGCCGGGCCATTCACATTCGTCTCCGCTGACGCGCTGACGATGAAAGTCCGCGAGGGCGGGCGCGTGATCAACGCCGTCGTCCTGCTCGCGACCGGCGTGAACGGCGACGGGCACCGCGAAGTGCTCGGCATGCGTGTGGCCACCTCCGAGACCGGAGCGGCGTGGAACGGCTTCTTCGCTGACCTCGTCGCTCGCGGCCTCGCCGGGGTCCGCCTGGTTACCAGCGATGCGCACGCCGGCTTGGTGGAGGCGATCGCTGCGCACCTGCCCGGGGCAGCCTGGCAACGGTGCCGCACCCACTACGCCGCGAACCTCATGGCCGTGACGCCGAAGAGCATGTGGCCGGCGGTGAAAGCGATGCTGCACAGCGTCTATGACCAGCCCGACGCGGCAGCCGTGAACGCTCAGTTCGAGCGGTTGCTGGACTACGTCGGTGAGAAGCTCCCGGCCGTGGCCGAGCACCTCGACGCGGCCCGCGCCGATCTGCTCGCGTTCACGGGGTTTCCCAAGGACGTGTGGGTGCAGATCTGGTCGAACAACCCCACCGAGCGTTTGAACAAGGAGATCCGCCGCCGCACGGACTCCGTGGGGATCTTCCCGACCCGCGAGGCGATCGTCCGCCTCGTCGGCGCGGTCCTGGCCGAACAGACCGACGAGTGGGCCGAAGGGCGCCGCTACCTCGGCCTCGACGTCCTCGCCCGCTGCCGCCTCAACCTCGTCCCCGACACCAGCCCCGAGGAGGTCGCCACCGACGCCCTGCCCGCCCTGACCGCCTGACCTCTCAGCGAAGGATCGCTACACCACTTCCAGGGACTTGACCCCAGCACCAGCCACGGGTCCTCAGCGGACCGCAGCTCAGCCAGGACCCGAGAAACCGTCGAAGGCTGGACCGGAAGAGCCAAGGACAGGGAACGCACCCCGAACTCGATATGCCGGGAGCCCTTCTGATGCGCAGCAGCAGCCAGCGCCCGCAGCAGGAACCGTGCGTGCATCCCCTGAAGCCCCGATAGCTCCAGGGCTTCTACCTCAGCCAGCACCGCCCGCCAGCGCCGGATGAAGCGATGCTCGTCGATCGCGATTTCTTCGTTCGTGCGAGCCTTGGGTGCCCCCCTCGTGACTTCTACTGCCTCGCTTGTGTTGCAGTGGCGGACAGACTTCTGCGTGCGCTGGCTGTTCGCCACGAAAGCGATCGCCTTCCGCCACTCCTTGCCGAGCAGCTGCCCCGGCTTGTTGGCGTTCTGAAACAGCCCCACCAGGCCCGCCCAGCGCCCGTCCTCAACTCGCGCCACCACATCCTCGAACCGCAGCCCGGCCCTCGCCGCCGCGCACAGCACCGCCATACGAGCGGTAGAGCGATCTGCGTAGCCCGCCTCCCGGTACAGCCCCTCCTGAGCCAGGGTCACGAAGCGCGGAGCCTTGACGCGGCCGACGAACGGCGCGTTGAGCACCCCCGCCTCCTCCTCCAGCTCCTCGAGCGGTCGCGCGAGCGCCATCGCCTCGCGCGCCCCCGCAGCCAGCTCCTCGGTCAGCTCCCGGCGCAGCGCTCCCAGCACCTCAGAGCCGTTGCGCATCAGCAGCACGCTCCGCGCGGTGTCTAGCGGCGTGACCAGCTCTTGGTAGCCGCTCCCGTCCTTGTACGGAGAGCCCGGCGTGCGGATGCAGCCAGAGGTCGCGCCCGTGGTGTGCGGCAGCGGATCAACGCCCGGGAACCGGCGCGCCAGCGCCTTCGCCAGCGCCCCCGCGTCCTCCACGCCCAGACCGTCCCGCAGCGGCACGTAGACGTGATGCTTGCCCGCCGGAGACCGATCCACCACGACCCGCGCCCCGCAGCGCTCCAGCAGCGCCACGATCCGGTGCAGCAGATCCAGCCCCTCGGCGCCGGGCACGTCCACATCGAGCACCAGCGTCCGGCAACGCGCCTGCGAGTTGTACAGCAGCACCGCCGCCGGCTTGTCCGGCACCTCTGCCGTCAGATTCCGCTCATCACGCGTCGAGTACTCCCACTTCTTACGACGCCCACTCCATCGCCCGTAACGAACACGCGATCTGCCAGCAATCAGGAAACCGAGTGACCACAGGGCTTGTTGATTTGCTGACACCGTCCGACGTACCATGAGCCACGTGCCTCTCGTTTGTTGATGGGGTTCAGGACTCGGAACAGGCCGCCAAACCTTTAGGTTCCGGATCCGCTTTCTCCGGAGCGCCGACCCTCGGGTCGGCGCTCCGCTCGTTTATGCCGTCATCCGATCCCGTCGCGCGCCCCGTGTCTGGGCAGGAAAAAGGGCAAGCTGGCGACTCGTTTTTTGATTGGCCCTATCCCGTCGCGCTGCGACGATGCGGGCGTGACGTGCGTGCCACGGAGAGACATTCACCCCGTCGTTCTCGCGTACTGCCCGAGCGCACTCCGCCAGCAGCGACCACTCCGGGTGCCGTTCTGTCCCAAACACGAGCCACGCGAACGCCAGCGCCTGGGTGCGATCGAACGATCCACGTAGCGCGGGTAGCTCCGCCATGAACAGTCCGACTCGCCGCCTCGCGGTGGCGGGTGTCATGCCGGCGCCGGCATCCCCCACCAGCGCGGCCGTGCCAGCCACCTCGAGCCCGCGCCAGGCAGCTTCCGGCCGGACTCGGAACCTCTGCGCGAGAACGGCAACGAACGAGCCCACGACCATGCGCGCGTCCGCGGGCGCCTCGCTCTGACCGCGCGCCCACGCGGGCCCAGCGACTAGCCGGTCGAGCGGATCGCTTTCCGTCTCGCGGGAGAGCTCTTCGAGATGAAGGACTCGCCTCGACCCTCGGCCCACTTGGCGCGAGCTGGCCCCCATGTGCCCGGAGAGCTCGGCACGGGCCAAGTTTTGTAGTCACCGCTCCCACCACGTAGCCGAGCGGCTTCTCCATCGCCAGGATCCGCTGGACGTTCTGCGACAGGGACAGCCGGTCGGGTCCCTCAACAACCAGCACGGCTTCCGAGACGGCGTCTGACGCGTCGACCAGCAGGAGGACGCCACCTCGCGAGTCACGGGTCAGGCTCGCCATCTTGCGAGCGAACACGCGGTGCATCAGTGCCGCGAAGTCGTCGCCCGCCGACCCCCTCCATCCTTCGGGATCCGAGGCGGTCAAGTCCCTGGAAGTGGTGTAGCGATCCTTCGCTGAGAGGTCAGGCGGTCAGGGCGGGCAGGGCGTCGGTGGCGACCTCCTCGGGGCTGGTGTCGGGGACGAGGTTGAGGCGGCAGCGGGCGAGGACGTCGAGGCCGAGGTAGCGGCGCCCTTCGGCCCACTCGTCGGTCTGTTCGGCCAGGACCGCGCCGACGAGGCGGACGATCGCCTCGCGGGTCGGGAAGATCCCCACGGAGTCCGTGCGGCGGCGGATCTCCTTGTTCAAACGCTCGGTGGGGTTGTTCGACCAGATCTGCACCCACACGTCCTTGGGAAACCCCGTGAACGCGAGCAGATCGGCGCGGGCCGCGTCGAGGTGCTCGGCCACGGCCGGGAGCTTCTCACCGACGTAGTCCAGCAACCGCTCGAACTGAGCGTTCACGGCTGCCGCGTCGGGCTGGTCATAGACGCTGTGCAGCATCGCTTTCACCGCCGGCCACATGCTCTTCGGCGTCACGGCCATGAGGTTCGCGGCGTAGTGGGTGCGGCACCGTTGCCAGGCTGCCCCGGGCAGGTGCGCAGCGATCGCCTCCACCAAGCCGGCGTGCGCATCGCTGGTAACCAGGCGGACCCCGGCGAGGCCGCGAGCGACGAGGTCAGCGAAGAAGCCGTTCCACGCCGCTCCGGTCTCGGAGGTGGCCACACGCATGCCGAGCACTTCGCGGTGCCCGTCGCCGTTCACGCCGGTCGCGAGCAGGACGACGGCGTTGATCACGCGCCCGCCCTCGCGGACTTTCATCGTCAGCGCGTCAGCGGAGACGAATGTGAATGGCCCGGCCTCGTCCAGGGGGCGGTGGCGGAACTGCTCGACGTGCTCGTCCAACGATGCGGCCATCCGGCTGACTTGCGACTTCGAGAGGCTGTTGATGCCGAGAGTCTTCACGAGCTTGTCCATGCGGCGGGTGGAGACACCGGCGAGATAGCAGTCCGCGACGACCGTGATCAGGGCGGATTCGGCGCGCTTGCGCCGCTCGAGCAGCCACTCGGGGAAGTAGGTGCCGGTGCGGAGCTTGGGGACCGCGACGTCGATCGTGCCGACGCGGGTGTCGAGGTCGCGATGGCGGTAGCCGTTGCGCTGCGCGACCCGGCCGCTGCTGGGGCGGCCGTACTCCGCGCCGGCGACAGCGTCTGCGTCCGCGGAGAGCAGGGAGTTGATCACGTCCTGGAGCAGGCTGCGCATCAGATCCGGGGACGCTTCAGCCAGGGCTTCACCGAGCAGGCCGGAAGGGTCGACAATATGGGGAGCGGTCATCGTGATGACTCCGTTCGAGAGTGCTGTGAGAGGTTCACTCGAAAGATCACACGGTGGCCGCGCCCACGTCCGGGACGATCACGGGGCCACCGCGCTACACCACTATGCGGGACTCAACTTCCGAGGCCAACGACTCCATGATCTGACGGATCTCCGCAGCGTCACTCCCCCGTCCTGCGGTCATGGCTGAGTCCGTTCACGGAGCGCGCGCTCGTCCGAGCTACTTCGCGCATCTTCAGCGGCGAGCAGCCACTTCCTCAGCATCTCGCCCTTGACCACCACAGCGCCGTCGGTCTCGGCAGCGAGCCGTGCCGCCAGCTCCGCCCAGTTCGGAGGCCGAACAGAGCGGCGCTGCTCCATTGCCCACTCCCACAGTCCCCCGTGGCCCGACATACGGAGGAGAAGGTCTGCGTACGGCGCCTGACTTGTCATGCGACCTGACCATAGTCGCGTTTTCGCGACTGAAAAGCATCTCAACGCAACCGCTGTGGCGATTCGTTCGCCTGATAGGTACCATTCCTGCATGAGCGCAACGGATGATCGACACCATGAGCAGCAGACCATCGACGACGACGCCCGAATCTCGGCCGCCGTACGAGCACTGGCAGCCGGCACCGGCTTGAAGAACGCGGAGCTAGCTCCTGTCCTGGGCATCCACAGGGCTTCCGTGTTCGCGAAGCTCAAGGGCGAAACATCATGGAAGGCGAGCGAGGTGGCGACGTTGGCCCGGCACTTCGACGTACCGGTCGGCGACCTCTTCGATGGCTTGGGCCTGTTCCGTGACACGAAGAAGCCCCACCGGATGACCGGTGGGGCTTCTTCCTCGGGTGCGCCATCAGGGACTCGAACCCCGGACCCGCTGATTAAGAGTCAGCTGCTCTAACCAACTGAGCTAATGGCGCCAACAGAGAAGAACTTTACCCCCGTGTCGCCCGGTGTCCAACTCGAGAGGGCTTTCTGTGAGGGAGGAAACAAGGAGGTCCGTCGGAGCGCCCCGTCGGCCGCCCGCGCCCTCCGGGCCCGCCGTCGCGTCCAGCAGGACCCCGGTCGCGCCGGGGACCTGCGCCGATCCCCTAGACTCAGGGCCCCCAGGGAAGTCTGCACGGGGGTCCACAGGGCCTCCTGCGAGGAGGTCAGCGTGAGGATCGCGGTCACCGGTGCCACCGGAGTGCTCGGCCAGGAGGCCGTGGAGGCGCTCGTCGCCGCCGGGCACGAGGTCACGGGCATCACGCGCCGCGACTCCGGAGTGCCGATCGTCGAGGGCCGCGGCGGCGCTGCGATCGTCGCCGACGTGTTCGACGCGCGCGATCTCGCCCGCGCGTTCCGCGGCCACGACGTCGTCATCAACACCCTCGCCCACGTCCCCGTCGGCATGGCCGGGCTGCGCCCGCTGGCCTGGCGCGAGGACGACCGACTCCATCAGGAGGCCTCGGTCGCCATCGCGAAGGCCGCGGCCGACGCGGGCGCGCGCAAGCTCATCCAGGAGTCGACCGTCTTCCTCTACCCGGACAACGGCAGCGACTGGATCGGCGAGGACCTGCCGCTCTCCGTGCGCAACCAGGCGTTCCGCCCGCGCGTGCGGGAGATGCGCGCCGCGGTGGACTTCGCGACCGCCGGCCGCAGCGCCGTGATCCTGCGGCTCGGGCAGCTGTTCGGCCGCGACCCGCAGACCACCCACGCCCTGCGCGCCACCCGAGAGGGCGACCCGATCCTGCTCGGCAAGCCGGAGAACTACATCACCCTGCTGCACCACTCCGACGCGGGCCGCGCCTTCGTCGCGGCGCTGCGGGCGGACAGCGGCTTCTACAACGTCGGCGGCGAGCCGATCACCCGCGGCCGCTGGGCGAAGGACCTCGCCACCGAGGCGGGCGCCGAGCAGCCGGCGAAGTTCTACCCGGAGATCACCCAGGCGATCGTCGGCACCCGGCTCGAGGTGCAGCGCCGCTCGCTGCGGGTCTCCTCTGTGCGGTTCATGTCCGAGACCGGCTGGCGCCCCACCGTCGGCCCCTCGACCCCGGGCTGGTCTCGACGCTGAGAAGTCCGCATCGGGCTGGGCCCGTCCCGGGCCGAGGGCCCTGAGCTCAGAGCTCGCGGATCACCCGGGCGGGGCTGCCGACGGCGAGGCTGCGCGGCGGGATGTCCTTGGTGACCACTGACCCAGCGCCGATCGCGGAGTCCTCCCCGATGGTCACGCCGGGCATGACGCTCGCACCGCCGCCGATCCACACGTTGTCACCGATGGTGATCGGCTCGGCCGCCTCCCAACCGGCGCGGCGGGGCTCCGGCTCCAGCGGATGTATCGGGGTGAGCAGCTGGATGTTCGGGCCCAGCTGGCAGTTGCGCCCGATGCGGATGTCCACCACGTCCAGCGCGGTCAGGCCATAGTTCACGAAGGTGCCCTCGCCGATGTGCAGCTGGGTGCCGTAGTCCACGAACAGCGGCGCCCGCACGTGCGCGCCCTCGCCGAAGCTGCCCAGCAGACCGCGGAGGATCTCCTGCGCCGCATCAGGATCGGCGGGGTACTCGCGGCCGAACCGGTCGGTCGCGGCCAGGGCATGGCGGAACGCCGCCTGGATCTCGGGGTCGTCGGCGATGTACCAGTCCCCGGCCACCATCTTCTGGTGCGGGGTGCGGGGGTCTTTCTCGTCGGTCGCGAAGGGCTTCATCCGGCCAGGATAGGGAACCTGGCCGCTGCAGGGAGCAGGCCGGCCCCGGCTCAGCGGGGCAGGCGCATGCCGAGGCTCGGGTCGGACTCCACGAAGCCCAGGGAGCGGTAGAGCCTCTGCCCCGGCGGGTCGGCGAGCAGGGTGATGTACGGGTGCGGCGGCGCGGCCTCGTCGATCCGGGCGATGAGGTGCTCCATCACGGCGCGCCCCAGGCCTTGGCGCTGATGTGCCGGGTCGGTGGCGATGTCGGCGAGGTGGAAGTACCAGGTGCCGTCGCCGAGCACACGGCCCATCGCCGCGAGGGCTCCCTCCTCCGTGCGCGCCGTGATCCAGGCCCAGCTGTTCGCGAGCGCGCCCGCGGCCTGCGCGGGGGTGCGCGGGCTCAGCCCCGAGATCTCGCGCAGTCGCACGTACTCCTCGCTCGTGGGCGGGACGGGCGCGAAGGCGTAGCCGTCCGGGAGCGATGTGGAGGACGGGGCAGGGGTGGTGGGCGCGGTGGTGCGGTCGTCGTGCATGTCCCCGATCCTGCCAGGCCGGGGTGACGGCCGACGGGGCCCGCGTCGCAGGACGGCCGGGCCGGGAGGCGGCGCGGAGGCGGGGCCGGGGATACTGGGGCGGTGATGGCGACCGATTCTCCCGAGTCCTCCCCCGCTCCCCTGCCCGACGACGCCCGTTGCCCCTGCGGCAGCGGCGACATCTTCGGCGCCTGCTGCGGCCCGGTGCTGCGCGGCGAGCGTCGCGCCCCGACCGCGCAGGCGCTCATGCGCTCCCGCTACACCGCCTTCGCGCTGCGCGACGCGGAGCATCTGCTGCGCAGCTGGCATCCGACCAGGCGCCCGGCGCGCGAGGACCTCACGGAGTCCCTGGACCCGGCGGTGCGCTGGCTGCGACTCGAGATCCATCAGGCGGCCGACGGCGGGCCGTTCGACGACGCCGGGACCGTGGAGTTCACCGCGATCTCGAACGGACCGCACGGTCGGTCCGTCCAGCGCGAGCTCTCCCGCTTCGTGCGCGAGAACGGGACCTGGTACTACGTCGACGGAGACCTCTGAGGGCACCGGGACCTTTGAGAGCACGGGACCACTGAGGGCTCCGCCGCAGCCTGCCCGTCGGACATGCACGACGCCCCGCGCTCTAAGGGAGCACGGGGCGTCGGTCGTTCATCGCCGCAGGTCGCGGAGCAGGACGGGGCTCAGCGGCCGGTGGATGCGGCCTTCTTCTCGGCGCGCTTCGAGGCCTCCTGCAGGATCGCGCCGAGCTCGGCGGCGTACTTCTCCGCCTCCTTCGAGCGCGGCAGCGAGGACTTCTTCACGGCCTTCGAGGCCTTCTTCGCGGTGCGCTCGGTGCTGCGTCGCGCGTCCTTGATCGCCGCGGCGACCTTCTCGCCGCGGGTCGGCTCGCGCCGCGCCCGGGAGACGGCCACCGCGAGGCCGGCGCCCACCACGATCACGCCGATGACGCCGCCCACGATCGCCAGCGGCGGGATCGCGGGGGACTTCCCGTCATCGGCGGCGGAAAAACCCTTCACGGAGCCGACCAGCTCGTTCTTCCAACGGGTCACGGCGTTCTTGGGGTTCACGCGGTCGATGAGCTCATCGATGTCGGACGCGAGGTTGTCCTGTCGGCGATATGCCTCGTCGCGCATGTCGTCCAGGCTCTTCTTGTCTGCCACCACTGCCTCCGGGTTGATCAGGGTCTGCTGTGCAGATCGTATCGTGGTCGAGGGTACGGGTCGGGCGCTCAGCCCTGGGTGCGGGCGAGGAAGTCGTCGGCGCCGCCCACGAGCTCCACGTGACCGGTCTCGACGTCGGCCGTCGCCATCTTCGCGACCTCGGCGGCGAACTCCTCCACCGAGTACAGCTTCCCGGCGGCCTCGCGGCGCGCCTCGAGGGCGCCCGGACGGGCCCGGTCCAGCAGGGTCGCGGTGACGGTGCCCTCGATCATGTCGCCGGAGACGACCACGAAGGACACGCCCTTCTGGGTCATCTCGGGGATCCGCGAGGTCAGCACGGTCTCGCCGGCACGCTTGGAACGGGCGACCTGCTCGTACTCGGGCATCGTCTCGACCTCGTCGATGAAGTGCGCCTGGTGGCTGGTCACGAACACGACGCGACCGCCCTCGGAGAGGTGCTCGAGACCGGCGGTCAGCGCCTCGGACTGCGCATCGCGGTTCAGGCGCATCGCGTAGTCCTCGCCGAGGTCCTTCTCCATGCCGCCGGAGGCGTTCAGGACCAGCAGGTCCAGGCCGCCGAAGGTGTCCACGGCGGTGCGCATCAGGGTCGCGAGGCCCTCGGGATCGGTGAGGTCCGCGCCGACGGCTACGGCCTTGCCGCCCGCAGCCTCGATCTCGGCGACGACCTTGTTCGCGCGCGGCGCCTTCTGGCGGTAGTTGATGACGACGTTCGCGCCCTCGGCCGCGAGCAGCTTCGCGGTGGCCGCACCGACCCCGCGGGAGGATCCGGTGACGACGGCGGTCTTGCCTGCGAGTGCGCTCATGGAGGTGCTCCTGTGTGTCGGGGACGGGCCCTGTCGGGGCCGGCGTCCGATCGGTGTGCGGGGCGTCGCGCCGACGCCTGCCCGGAGATCCGGGCGGGCGGCGCGCCGCCGACCGTCCGAGCCTACCGGAGCACGGATGCCGGCCTGGGAGAGGACCGCGCATGGACCGGGGCGCACTGCGTGTGGACGGTGCGGTCGCAGTGCGGCGGGGCCGTTAGGCTGGTCCGGCGCGCGAGTGGCGGAACTGGCAGACGCGCTGGATTTAGGTTCCAGTGCCTTAGGGCGTGAGGGTTCGAGTCCCTTCTCGCGCACGCACGAGGCCCATACGCGCATCCGGCTGTGAGGAGGAGACCTCTCCATGACCCTGTTCGGGCTCGTCCGCCATGGGCAGACGGACTACAACCTGAAGAACCTCTTCCAGGGGTCGTCGGACATCCCGCTGAACGACACCGGGATCGCGCAGGCGCACGCCGCGCTGGACTCCCTCCCGCCGGTCGACTGGGACGTGGTGATCACCTCTCCCCTGCAGCGGGCCGAGCAGACCGGGCGGATCATCGCGGGCGACCACTCCATCCCCTTCGGCGGCACCGACCCGCGCCTGGTGGAGATCGGCTGGGGCGAGGCGGAGGGCAGGCCCGTCGCGGAGATGGAGGCCCTGTATCCGGGACGCTCCTTCCCCGGCCGCGAGGACCACCAGGCCGTCGCCGACCGCGGCTACGACGCCCTCGAGGCGCTCGAGGAGCGCTTCCCGGGCCAGAAGGTGCTGGTGGTCGCCCACGGCACTCTGATCCGCTTCATCCTCTCGGGCATCATCGAGCGCCCGCTGCCCTCGATCCCGAACGCCACCCTGTCCCTGGTCGAGCTCGAGGGCACCACCTGGCAGGTGCACATGATCGCCGGCGACCCGGTGGAGCACACCGTCGAGGTGCCCTCGCGGGAGCAGAACCCGCGCTTCGTCGTCGAGAAGTCCCAGCTCGCCCCCGCCCCGGTCGCGCCGTCGGCCGACGGACCTGCCGCACCCACCCCAGGAGGGAACGCATGAACAGCCGCACCGCCGTGGACTCCGAGGGGTCCTGGTTCGATCCGCAGCGCCTGAGCGACCTGCGCCGCCATCTGCCGATCACCTACGTGGACGTGGTGCCGGTGCGCACCGACGTGGACGGGTCCGTGGTCGAGGTCGGGCTGCTGCTGCGCGCCAGCGGCGCCGGGCAGATCGTGCGCGCCATCGTCTCCGGCCGCGTGCTGATCCACGAGACGCTGCGCGAGGCGATGTCCCGCCACATCGAGAAGGACCTCGGGCCGATGGCGATGCCCCGCATCCCCGCCTCCCCCGTGCCGTTCACGGTCGCCGAGTACTTCCCCACCCCGGGCGTGTCGCCCTTCCACGACCCGCGCCAGCACGCGATCTCTCTGGCCTACGTGGTGCCGATCGACGGCGAGACCGCCCCGCAGGAGGATGCCCTGGAGCTGTCCTGGTACGGGGTGGACGAGCTTCTCGGCGAGAACTCGCCCCTGGACGAGATGGACGGCGGACGCGACCTGCTGGTGCGCCGCGCCCTCGCCCACGTCGGCGCCGCCTGAGGCGCGGGCGGCGTCCATCCGTGCTTCGAGGGTGCGCCGGCGGCGGAATCCCGTGGCACGGTGCCTCTCGCGTCGCTATTCACCCGGCACGGTGCCTGAGGCGTCACTATCCACTCGGCGCGGTGCCTGAGGCGTCACTATCCACTCGGCACGGTGCCTGAGGCGTCACTATCCACTCGGCACGGTGCCTGAGGCGTCGCTATCCACTCGGCACGGTGCCTGAGGCGTCCGAATACTCGCGAATAGCGACGCAAACTGCACCCCTAGGGCGCCGGCCCCTGCCGCACGAGCTCGCCTGGCCCCTGCCGCAGGAGCTCGGCCGGCGCATGCCGCTGGAGCAGGAGCCGCGACCGGTCAGCCCAGCAGCGCGGCGACGTGCGGGGCGATCGCGCGGAACGCCTTCCCGCGGTGGGAGATCGCGTCCTTCTCCTCGGGGCTGAGCTCGGCGGAGGAGCGGTCCTGCCCGTCGGGGCGGAACAGCGGGTCGTAGCCGAAGCCGCCCTCGCCGTGCCGCTCGCGCAGCAGCACCCCGGTCATCTCGCCGCGCTCGACGGTCTCGGTGCCGTCCGGGGCGACCAGCGCCGCCGCGCACACGAAGCGGGCGGTGCGGTGGCGGTCCGGGACGTCGGAGAGCTGGGCGAGCAGCAGGTCGTTGTTCGCCTCGTCGTCCCCGTGCCGTCCGCTCCAGCGCGCGGAGAAGATGCCCGGCGCACCGCCGAGCACGTCGACGGCGAGACCGGAGTCGTCGGCGACGGCGAGCAGCCCGGTGGCCGCGGCGGCGGAGCGCGCCTTCAGCAGGGCGTTGCCCTCGAAGGTCACCTCGTCCTCCACCACGTCCGGCAGGGCGAGCCCGGCCGAGGAGATCACCTGCTCGGGCGCGAGGCCCGGCACGGCGGCGGCGAGGATACGCTGCAGCTCGCGCAGCTTCTTGGCGTTGTGGGAGGCGAGGACGACCCGCGCCCCCGCGGGGACCTCGACGGCCGGCTCCGTCGGCCGGGGCTCCGTCGGCCCGCTCGCGCCCGCGCTCATGCCTGCGCGGCCAGGGCGTCGCGCTGGATCCCGGCGAGCCGGGCGCAGCCGGTGGTCGCAAGGTCGAGCAGGGTGCCGAGCTCGGAGCGGTCGAAGGGGACGCCCTCGGCGGTGCCCTGCACCTCGACGAAACCGCCGGAGCCGGTGACGACGACGTTCATGTCGGTGTCCGCGGCGACGTCCTCGCGGTACTCGAGGTCCAGCAGCGGGCGGCCGTCGACGATGCCGACGCTGATGGCGCTGACAGTGTCGGTGAGCACCTCCTTCGCGGCGGGCAGGGAGGTGTGGCGCTTGGCCCAGGTGATCGCGTCGGCGAGGGCGACGTAGGCGCCGGTGATCGCGGCGGTGCGGGTGCCGCCGTCGGCCTGGAGCACATCGCAGTCGAGCTGGATGGTGTTCTCGCCGAGCGCGTCCAGGTCGATGACGGCGCGCAGGGAGCGGCCGATGAGGCGGGAGATCTCGTGGGTGCGGCCGCCGATCTTGCCCTTCACGCTCTCGCGCGGGGAGCGGGTGTTGGTGGCGCGGGGCAGCATCGCGTACTCGGCGGTGACCCAGCCGGAGCCGGAGCCCTGCTTCCAGCGCGGGACGCCCTCGGTGAACGAGGCGGTGCACAGCACGCGGGTGCGGCCGAACTCGATGAGCGCGCTGCCCTCGGCCTGCTCGATCCAACCGCGGGTGATGCGCACCTCGCGCAGCTGGTCGGGGGTGCGGCCGTCGACGCGGTCGCCGGCGGTGGTCAGGGTCTGGGAGCTCACGGGAGCCGTCTCCTCGGGGGTCGGTGGCAGGACGGACCCGCCCCCCGCCCGGGGGTGCTGCGGCGCGCATCCGCCTCGCGGCCGACGGGATCCGTCGCGCGGTGCGGTGCTCGACGCCGGCTCAGCCGCGGGGCAGGGTCAGCGGGACACCTCGAGGATATCGGCCGGGCGGACCATCGTGATCGGGCCGTCGTGCACGGCACGGGCCTCGGCCAGCGGGACCGACGGATCGGTCCACGCGGGGATGTGGGTGAGCGCGAGACGCCCCACCCCGGCGCGGGCGGCGGACTCGCCGGCGCGTCGACCGGTCAGGTGCACGCCGGTGAAGCGGTCGTCGCGGCCCTCGATGTATCCGGCCTCGCACAGGAACAGGTCCGCGCCACGGGCCAGCTCGTCCAGGGCCGGGCAGGCGTCGGTGTCGCCGGAGTAGGCGAGGACCTCGTCCCCGCTGGTGACGCGGAAGCCGTACGCCTCGACGGGGTGGACGACCTCGCGGACCTCGATCTCGAGCGGCCCGATGGTGAAGCGGTGCCCGTCGGTGATGACCCGGTAGTCGAACGGGGAGCAGGTGACGCCGTCGGGCACGTGGCCCTCGCGGCTGAGCACGGCGGAGAGCCGCTCGGCCAGCGGCTCGGGGGCGTGGATCGGCAGCTGACCGAGGTCGGTGCGCTCGTGGTACGCCCAGAACACCTCGAGTCCGGTGAGGTCGAGGTAGTGGTCGGGGTGCAGGTGGGAGATGATCACCGCGTCCAGCTCCGCGGGGTCCAGCAGCTTCTGCAGCGGGCCGAAGGCGCCGGAGCCGAGGTCCATGAGCACCCGCCACGTGCGGCCGTCCGCGTCCTCCTGCTCGATGAGGTAGCTGGACGCCGCGCCGTCGGGGCCTGCGAAGCTGCCGGAGCAGCCGATGACGTGGACCCTCATGCGCTCACCACGGGCATGGTGCCGGTCATGTCGAGGGTGGGGCCGAGGAAGCGGCGGGACAGTCGCGCGAAGTGGCTGCTGCCCTCCCCCACGGCGGTCTGGGAGAAGACGTGGCGCGGCGAGCGGCTGGACTCGCGCAGGATGTCGGCGCCGTTGAGCTGGCGGAACACGTCCAGCGCGGTCTCCTCGGCGGAGGAGACGAGGGTGACGTCCGGGCCCATGACGTAGCTGATGGGGCCGGCGAGCATCGGGTAGTGGGTGCAGCCGAGCACGAGGGTGTCCACCCCGGCCTCGCGCACGGGGGCGAGGTACTCCTCGGCGACCTCGAGCACCTCGTGGCCGCTGACCACACCGTTCTCCACGAACTCGACGAAGCGGGGGCAGGCCTGGGTGACCAGCTGCAGGTCCGGGGCGGCGGCGAAGGCGTCCTCGTAGGCGCGGGACGTGACGGTGCCCTGGGTGGCGATCACGCCCACCTTGCCGTTGCGGGTCGCGGCGACGGCACGGCGCACGGCCGGCTGGATCACCTCGATGACGGGCACGTCGTAGCGCTCGCGAGCATCGCGCAGCACGGCGGCGGAGGCGGTGTTGCAGGCGATGACCAGCATCTTGACCCCGTGCGCGACGAGCTCGTCCATGATCTTCAGCGCGAGGGAGCGCACCTCGGCGATGGGCCGGGGGCCGTACGGGCCGTGCTCGGTGTCGCCGATGTAGAGCAGCTCCTCCTGCGGCAGCTGATCCAGCACGGCGCGAGCGACGGTGAGGCCACCCACCCCGGAGTCGAAGATCCCGATCGGCGCGTTGTTCATCCCCGCAAGGGTAATGTCGCGCGCCCGGCCGGGCAGTGATGGCACGCTCACTGCGTGCGGTCTCACAGTGGGCGCCCAGGCTCCGGGCGGCCGACGGAGCGGCCCACGGACTCGTCCGGGTCCGGTCACCGACCCGTTCGGTCCTGGTCCCGCGCTAGTCCAGCGCGCGCAGCAGGCTCTCCTGCAGCCAGCTCAGCAGCTCGTACACCGCGATGACGACATCGGAGCCGACGTGCTCCTCGTCCCCGGTGGACCCCGCGCCCTCGACCCGTTCGCCGATCTGCTGGAGCATCCGCACCGTGTCGAAGTCGCCGTCGCGCTGGAGGCCGAGCCGGTCGGCGAGCACGATCCGCACGTCGTTCAGGGCGCGCAGCATCACGAGCGCGTCGTCCTCGTCCAGGACCACCTCGCCGTGCGCGGGGCCGGAGGAGTCCAGGACCGTCATGACGCGGCGCAGGTCGGAGAGCTTGCCGTCGGCGAGGTCGCGCTGGCCCAGGCGCCGGTACTCGGCGGCGAGCTCGGAATCCTCGCTCGCGGCGGGGAAGAGGCGCCGCACCGCGGAGTCGGAGGGGGTGCGGGCCTCGCGGCCGGCGAACTCGGCCTCGAGCCGGCGCAGCGGGTCCTCGCTCTCGGCCGCGCGGCGCAGCGCGCCGCCGTCGGCCTCGATCCCGAGGTCGCCACGGATGAGGTCGGCGGTCTCCTGGGCGACCTGGGCGATGATCGCCTTCTCCTCACCGTCCAGGCGACAGGCGAGCGTGCCGTCGGGGCGGCGGCGGAATGCGTGCGCCATCAGTCCTCCCCCGCCTTCTCGATGGTGGCCTGCAGGCCGTAGGAATGCATGGCCTGGACGTCCTTCTCGGCCTGCTCACGGGATCCGCGGGACACGATCGCGCGCCCCTCCTCGTGGACCTGCATCATCAGCTGCTCGGCGACGACCCGGGAGTAGCCGAAGTAGCGGCGGAAGACGAACACCACGTAGCTCATGAGGTTCACGGGGTCGTTCCAGACCACGGTGCACCAGGGGCCCTCGGTCTCCAGCGCGGTGCGGGAGTTCGGGGCGACGTCGGTGCCCGTCCCGGTCCCCGGGGCGGCCCGCGGCACATCCACCGGCATGCACTGTCCTCCTGACTCCCGCCGCGTCCGAGGAGCGGAGCACGGCGCGTCGAGTCTACGGGGCGCGCCGACTCCCCTGCTCGCCCGCCACGCACTACGGTGGACACCGTGACTTCTTCCCTGCTCACCGACCTCTACGAGCTGACGATGGTGGAGGCGGCCCGCGAGGCCGGCACCGCCTCGCGCCGCTGCGTCTTCGAGGTGTTCACGCGCTCCCTCCCCGAGGGGCGCCGCTACGGCGTGCTCGCCGGGACCGGCCGCGTGCTGGACGCGATCGCCGACTTCCGCTTCGACGACGCGGACCTGCGCTACCTGCGCGGCACCGGGGCGCTCAAGGAGGAGACCCTCGAGCACCTGCGGGAGTACCGCTTCGAGGGCGATGTGCACGGCTACGCCGAGGGCGAGCTGTTCTTCCCCACCTCGCCGGTGCTGCGCATCGAGGGGACCTTCGAGAACGCGGTGCTGCTGGAGACGGTGGTGCTGTCGATCCTGAACCACGACTCGGGCGTCGCCTCCGTCGGCTCGCGCATGACCACCGCCGCCCGCGGCCGGCCCTGCATCGAGATGGGCGGCCGGCGCGTCCACGAGGACGCCGCCATCGCCGCGGCCCGCGCCGCCTACCTCGTCGGCTTCGCCTCGACCTCGAACCTCGCCGCCGGCGCGCACTACCGCATCCCCGTCGCGGGCACCTCCGCGCATGCCTTCACCCTCCTGTTCGACACCGAGGAGGACGCCTTCCGCGCGCAGCTGACCTCCCAGGGCAAGGGCACCACGGTGCTGGTGGACACCTACGACGTGGAGACCGCAGTGCGCACGGCCGTCGAGATCGCCGGTCCCGAGCTCGGCGCGGTGCGCCTGGACTCCGGGGACCTCGAGGCGCAGGCCGGCGACCTGCGGGAACTGCTGGACTCCCTCGGCGCGACCTCCACCCGCATCACCGCCACCGGCGACCTGGACGAGTACCGGGTCGAGGAGCTGGCCGACGCACCGCTGGACGGCTACGGCATCGGCACGCGCCTGGTCACCGGCGGCGGGCACCCCGCGCCCGGCTTCGTCTACAAGCTCGTGGAGCGGGAGGGGTCCGACGGGCAGATGCACCCCGTCGGCAAGCAGTCCGAGAACAAGGCCACCCTCGGGGCCGGCAAGGCCGCCTATCGCCTGCTCGTGGGCGGGAAGGCCCGGGCCGAGCTGGTGCTGCCCGGGGAGGCGGAGGTCGCCGAGTTCGAGCAGGAGCTGACCGCCTCGCTCATGTCCGGCACCTCGAGCCCCGACTGGGCGCAGACCTCGCTGCGGCCGCTGCAGGTCCCGCTGCTCCTCGGCGGCGAGCCGGTGGACGACCTGCGCGCGCCCGAGCGGCTGCTCGCCGGGCGGGAGCGCCATGCGGCCTCCCTCGCGGAGCTCGGGATCTCGGCCGACGAGGGCCCGGACGGCCCCGCCGCGATCCCCACGGTGACCGACGGCCCGGAAGCCGCCCGGATCCTGGGCTGAGAGCGGCCGTCAGCGGCGGCCGACGAACCAGCCGCGCACGATCGAGATCCGCTCTTCGATCTGCTCGGCGCTGGCCTGCGCGACCGCGGGTCCGCCGGAGCGGGAGCGCAGGGTGTTGTGGACGGCGCCGTGCGGGGTCCCGGACTTCTTCGCCCAGGCGGAGACCAAGGAGCTGAGCTCCTTGCGCAGGTCCATGAGGCGGCGGTGGTCGACCACGCCCGGGGTCTGCGGGCGGTCGGCCGTGCCGTTCTTCTGGCGTCGGGCCTGCTGCTGCGCCTGCTGCTGCTGGAGCACGACGCGCATCTGGTCCGCATCGAGCAGGCCCGGGATGCCGAGGAACTCCTGCTCGTCCTCCGAGCCGACCATGCCGCCCGCGCCGTACTCGCCGCCGTCGAAGAGGACCCGGTCGAACGATGCTTCGGACTCCAGCGCCTCGAAGCTCATCTCCAGCTGGTCGGAGGCGCGCTCGGTGCGGTTGGCCTGCTCGACGAGACCCTCGTCCAGGCCCGTCTCCTCGTCCCCGCCCTTGGGGCGACGGTCCAGGACGTGGTCCCGCTCGGCCTCGAGCGCGGCGGCGTGGGCCATGAGGATCGGGACGGTGGGCAGGAAGACGCTCGCGGTCTCGCCGCGGGTGCGGGAGCGGACGAAGCGGCCGACGGCCTGCGCGAAGAACATCGGCGTCGAGGTCGAGGTGGCGTAGACGCCGACGGCCAGGCGGGGCACGTCCACGCCCTCGGACACCATGCGCACCGCGACCATCCAGCGGTCGTCGGAGGCGGAGAACTCCTCGATGCGCTTGTTCGCGCCGGCGTCGTCGGAGAGGACGACCGTGGGCTCCTGGCCGCACAGGTCCTTCAGCGTCGCCGCGTAGGCGCGGGCGGCCTTCTGGTCGGTGGCGATGACGAGACCGCCGGCGTCGGGCACGTGGCGGCGCACCTCGGTCAGGCGCCGGTCCGCGGCGGAGAGCACCGATTGGATCCACTCCCCCTTGGGGTCCAGCGCGGTGCGCCAGGCCTGCTGGGTGATGTCCTTGGTCTCCAGCGCGCCGAGCTGGGCGGAGACCTCGTCGCCGGTCTTGGTACGCCAGTGCATGCGCCCCGAGTAGGTCATGAACAGCACGGGGCGCACCACGTGGTCGCGCAGCGCCTCGCCGTAGCCGTAGGTGTAGTCCGCCTTGGAGCGCAGGAAGCCCTCGCCGTCCTCCTCGTAGGTGACGAAGGGGATCTGGGAGTCGTCAGAGCGGAACGGGGTGCCGGTCAGGGCCAGGCGCCGCGTGGCCGGGTCGAAGGCCTCGCGCACGCCGTCGCCCCAGGTGCGGGAGTCGCCGGCGTGGTGGATCTCGTCGAGGATCACCAGGGTGCGGTCCGCCTCGGTGCGGGCGCGGTGCAGGGCCGGGTGCATGCCGATCTGGGCGTAGGTGAGCGCCACGCCCTGGTAGTGGGAGCCGTGGGTGCCCTGGGAGTTGGAGAAGTTGGGGTCCAGGGAGATGCCCACGCGCGCCGCGGCGTCGGCCCACTGGGTCTTCAGGTGCTCGGTCGGGGCGACCACGGTCACGCGGCGCACGGTGCCCTCGGAGAGCAGCCCGGCCGCGATCTGGAGCGCGAAGGTGGTCTTGCCGGCGCCGGGGGTCGCGACGGCCAGGAAGTCCTTCGGGGCGCGACTGCGGTACTGCTCGAGCGCCTCCGCCTGCCAGGCGCGGAGCTTGGGGACGGTGCCCCAGGCGGCGCGCTCGGGGTAGGCGACGGGGAGCGACCTCGCCGCCGCCTCGGAGGGCTGGCGCGGGTCGTTCTGGGAGAAGAGCGAGGGTGTGGTGTTCACGGCGTGGACCACCGTACCGCCGCGGGGTGACGACCCGCCCGAGCGCCCGATGTGAGGAAGTCCCCGCCGCGGGATCGCGACGGGGACTCCTGGTCGACCGGGGCTCGGGGCCCGGCTCGCGACCTGCCTCAGCGACGGCCCTGCTGCCTCAGCGGCGGCCGCCGAAGAAGCCGCGGAAGCCTCCGCGGCCCCCGCCGGAGCCGCCCTTGCCGTCACCGCCGTCGTTCGGCTCGCGCATCCCGTCGTAGATCTCCTTGCACTCCGGGCACACCGGGTACTTGTCGGGGTCGCGGCCGGGCACCCACACCTTGCCGCACAGCGCGATCACCGGGGTGCCGCCGAGGGCGGCCTGGGTGATCCTGTCCTTGCGCACGTAGTGGGCGAACCGGTCGTGGTCGCCGTCGTCGGTGGTCTGCTCCTGCTCCTGGACCTGACGGTCCAGCACCGCGGTGGGGGCGGCGCCGGGATCGTCGCTGTAGGGGTCCATCCGGGACGGGTCGGACGTGGAGGACATGGCACTCTCCCTCGATCGCTTGCGTGCTCGCACAGCCCTGTGTGCTCGTCCGAGCCTAGCGGCCCCGCCTCCCGGGCGACAGCGGGCCCGGCTGGGACAATGCCGCCATGGACGCCGTCGCCGAGTTCTTCCGCCGCGTGCCCCTCGAGATCGAGCGGGCGGGCGGCACCCTGCCGTGGCGGGCCGGACTGCTGGGCCTCGCGCTCCTGCTCAACATCGGCTTCTACGTCCCGCTGGACGGTGCGGGCGCGGGTGTGCCGGGGCTGGACAAGGCCGTGCACCTGCTGGTCTTCGCGCTGACGGTCTTCGCGGCCGGTCGCGTGCTGGCACCGCGGCGACGCTTCCCGATGGGCTGGGTGGTGGTCGTCGCTCTCGTGCACGCCGTGGCCATCGAGGTGATCCAGCACGTCGCCCTGGCCGGGCGCATTGGCGATCCGGTCGACGTGCTCTTCGACGCCGTGGGCATCGCCCTCGGCGTCGCCCTGTGGGTCGCCGAGCGGCAGCTGCGCCGCACCGCCGCCGTGCACGAGGTGGAGCCGGAGGCCCCGCCCGTCGAGGCGCACAGCCGCTGAGCAGCCGAGCCGACGCGAGGCGGCCCCGTCGGCCTGAGCCTCCCCGGCCCTCAGCCCTCGAGGGTGATCTCGTCGGCGTACACCGCGGACATCGCGCCGGTGATGGAGTCGACGGTGCCGGCCTCCTCGCGGGCGACCTGCTCGACCGCGCTCGCGACCGCCTTTGTCACGCCCTCGTGGAAGACGCTGGGGACGATGTAGGTGGGGTTGAGCTCCTCGGCGGAGACGACGTCGGCCAGGGCCTTCGCCGCGGCCAGCAGCATCCGGTCGCTGACGCGGGTGGCGTGGGCGTCCAGCAGGCCGCGGAACACGCCGGGGAAGGCGAGGACGTTGTTGATCTGGTTGGCGAAGTCGCTGCGTCCGGTGGCGACGACCTCGGCATGCTTCGCGGCCTCGGACGGGTCGATCTCTGGCGTCGGGTTCGCCATCGCGAACACGATCGAGCGGTCGGCCATGGTGGCGACGTCCTCGGCGGAGAGGATGTTCCCGGCGCTGACGCCGATGAACACGTCCGCCCCCTCGATCGCGTCGTGCAGGGTGCCGGTGAGCTCGCGGGGGTTGGTGACCTCGGCGATCCAGGGCAGGCGGCCCTCGAGCTGCTCGCGGTACTCGTGGACGATGCCGTGGATGTCGGTGACGACGATGTCGCGGGCCCCGGCGGCGCGCAGCAGGCGCAGGATCGCGGTGCCGGCCGCTCCCGCGCCGGAGAGCACGATGCGCGCGGTCTCGATGTCCTTCTCCACCACGCGCAGGGCGTTGCGGAGCGCCGCGACGACCACGATGGCGGTGCCGTGCTGGTCGTCGTGGAAGACGGGGATGTCCAGCTCGGCGCGCAGCCGGTCCTCGATCTCGAAGCAGCGCGGGGCGGAGATGTCCTCGAGGTTGATGCCGGCGAAGACCGGGGCGATCGCCTTGACGTGGGCGACGATGTCCTCGACGGAGTGGGCGTCCAGGCAGATCGGGAACGCGTCGATGTTGGCGAAGCGCTTGAACAGCGCCGCCTTGCCCTCCATCACCGGCATCGCGGCGAGCGGGCCGAGGTCGCCCAGGCCAAGGATCGCGGAGCCGTCGGAGACGACCGCGACGGTGTTGCGCTTGATGGTGAGGCGGCGCGCGTCCTCCGGGTTCTCGGCGATCGCCTTGACCACGCGGGCCACGCCCGGGGTGTAGACCATCGAGAGGTCGTCGCGGTGACGGATCGGCACCTTCGACTCCACGGTGAGCTTCCCGCCGAGGTGGGCGAGGAAGGTGCGGTCCGAGACCTTGCCCAGCTCGACGCCCTCGAGCTCCTTCAGCGAGTCGACGACCTCCATCGCATGGTCGTGCCCGCCGGTGAGCACCGTGATGTCGGCGCGCATCCGCTCGGGACCCGAGGCGGCGACGTCCAGCGCCGTGACCGTCGCGCCGTGCTGTTCGATCCGCCCGGTGATGTCGCTGACGGCTGCTGAGCGGGCCGCGAACTCGAGCCGGATCGTGATGGAGTAGCTGACGGAAGGCATCGGTGACATGGAGCACAGCCTAACGTGAGCGCGGGGGCCCGATCTGCCTCCTGACCCGCATGTCGGGACGGCGCGATGCGCGGTCCGTTCGGGCGCCCTGCGAACCGGTCGGACCCGGTGCCCCGTCGAGGCAGGGCTCAGTCGGTGTAGGGCGCGACGTCCGCGGCGTAGCGGTCCCAGAGGGTCTTCGCGGCGGGCATCTGCTCGGCGTAGCGCTCGGGGTGGGCGGAGATCTGCACGGCCTGCGCCGCCGCGCCCGGGCCCCACTGGTGGTAGTCGGGGGACAGCTGGGTGAGGCCGGGGGCCTGGGAGTGGTCGCCGAGGCCGAGGAAGGCGTCGACGGCGCGCTTCTTGTGGCGGACCTCGTCGTAGGTGCCCCAGCCCATGGAGGGGCGCTGCTGGAAGAGGCCGCCGGAGTCGAGGTCGACGGCGGGCTCGTAGTTGCGCAGCCAGGACTCCACGATCGCGGTGGCGAGGGTGATGGTCGCGGCCTGCTCGTCGAGCCCGTGGCCCTTGATCACGGCGATGATGAACTTCGCGTTCTCGACCTGCCACTCGTCCATGGCGTCCACGAGGAAGCCCTCGCGGGTCTCGGCGCGGGTCAGGAACTCCTCGGTCCACACGGCGTCGTCGGCACGGGCCGGGGCGAGGGTGCCCAGCGCCGCGAGGGAGGCGACGCCGAACGCGCCGGCCAGGAGCAGGTGGCGCCTGGTGGGGGCGGAGGTCGTGGCGGCGGGCGCGGTGCGGGGCATCAGTGTTCCTTCGGTGCAGGGGCTCCGCGACAGCGGAGGGCTCCGGAGGGGTCGAGGGCGGTGAGCCCGAGGTGCTCCCGGAGCGGGGCCGTGCCAACGTAACGAGTGCCTGGGACGGCTGTGAAGGGTGCTGGGACGGGCGGGAGATCACCTGGACGGCGACCTTGAAGTGCGCATGACCTGCCCATGGGCTCCTGCATCACCGCAGGTTGCACGCGGTCGCTCCCGGTGAGGGGCAGTTCTGGACGGGTGTCGGCGGCGCCCGGCGCACCGCCCGCCCCGTCGGCCGACGAGGAAGGTAAAGCTTTCGCAAGGGATCCCGTTCACCCCGGATCGGGGACGTGCATCACGGCGCGGAAGTGACCTGCGTCTCCCTGCGGGTCGTCGGTGCGAGCCCGCGCGCCCCCTGCTCAGCCGGCCAGCTCGGCGATGGCCTTGCGGATCCGCTTGTCGGAGACGGTCTGGGAGGTGCCGAGGGTCTGGGCGAACAGGCTCACCCGCAGCTCCTCGAGGAGCCAGCCGATCTCGGCGACGTCCGGCTCCGTGCGGCGGCGGGCGGAGAGCTTTCCCTTCTGCGCGGCCCAGAACTGCTCGAGGTCGCGGATCTGCCAGGCGAGCTGCTCGTCGCGGCGCGGGTTCTCCGGCAGCTTCTCCAGCCGGATCCGGTCCGCCTCGAGGTAGCGGCGCAGGTCCGCGAGGTGGTCCAGTCCCGTGCGGGAGATGAATCCGTCGGCCAGCAGGGCGCTCGCATGCTCGCGGATCTGGGTGAGGTGGGAGAGGACCGCGAGGGAGGTGGCGCGGGAGAGCTCCTTGTGCAGGCGGGTGCCGACGGCGAGCGCGGCCGCCGCGTCCTTGACCGCCTGGGCGGCGAGCTCGTCGTGCCGTGCGCGCGCGGTGGCCAGCAGCTCGTCGTACTCGGCGCGGGTGCGGATTTGCGCGGTGCCGGCGAGGTGCACGGTCGCGGCGCGGGACGCGTCGGCCAGCAGCGCGGCGGTGGAGCCGTACTCGGAGGTGGACACGGCGAGCTTGGTGGGGTTCGGCAGGGAGTTCAGCACCCCGGAGAGGTCGGTGCCGAGGTCGCGGTCGAGCATGGCGATGACGCCCTCGCGGTGGGCGAGGGCCTGCTCATCGGCGGTGGCGAGGACCGCGAGGTCCACCTGCTGCAGGCGGCCGTCGGCCTCGCGGCGCGCGACGAGCGCGGGATAGCCGGTGACCTTCAGCCCGCCGACGGTGGACTCGTGGACGGCGGGCACGCCGGCGTCCGGGAAGGTGGGCAGGTCGCGGCGGGTGAGGTCCTCGGACTGGGAGGAGACCGAGGCGTCCACCCGCTTCTTCAGGCGCTGCTTCAGCGCCTCGAGGTCATCGCCGGTGCCGACCTGGCGCCCCTTGTCGTCCACGACGCGGAAGTGCATGCGCAGGTGGGCGGGGAGCTTCGCGAGGTCGAACTCGGGTCCGTACAGGGGCAGGTCCTGGGGCACGCCGGGCAGGGCGACGAGCTCGTCGGCGACCGCCTCGAGGAAGGACTCCCCCTGGTCGGGGTCGTCGTCGTGCAGGGTCGCGGCGACGGCCTTGGCCCGCTCCGGGGCGGGGACGAGGTGGCGGCGGATGGGCTTCGGGAGCGAGCGGATCAGCTCGGTGACCAGCTCCTCGCGCATGCCGGGCACGAGCCAGTCGAAGCCGCGCGGCGCGACACGGTTCAGGACGGCCAGCGGGATCGTGGCGGTGACCCCGTCGGCCCCTTTCGCGCCGACCTCGCCGAAGGAGTAGCTCAGCGGCAGGGTGAGGTCGCCCTGCACCCAGGTGTCGGGGAAGTCGGCGCCGATCGCCTCGGTGACGGACTCGTCGGCCGCCAGGAGGTCCTTCTCGGTGAGGGTGAGCAGGTCCGGGGTCTCGTGGCGCTGGGTCTTCCACCAGGAGTCGAAGTGGCGCCCGGAGACGACGTGCTTGGGGATCCGCTCGTCGTAGAAGCGGAACAGCTGTTCGTCGGAGATGAGCAGGTCGCGGCGGCGGGTCTTCGCCTCGAGCTCCTCGAGCTCGGTGATCAGCGCTCGGTTGTCGCGGAAGAAGTGGTGGCGGCTGCGCCAGTCCCCCTCGATGAGGGCGTGCTGGATGAAGGTGTCCCGCGCGGCCTCGGGGTCGATGCGGCCGTAGCCCACCACGCGGTCGGCGACGATCGGCACCCCGTACAGGGTGACCTTCTCGTGGGCCATGGCGGAGGCGCGCTTGGAGGACCAGTGCGGCTCGGTGTAGGTGCGCTTGACGACGTGGGCGCCGGTCTCCTCCGCCCAGGCCGGGTCGATGCGGGCGGCGGTGCGGCCCCACAGGCGGCTGGTCTCCACGAGCTCGCCGACCATCACGTAGTCGGGGCGCTTCTTGGCGAGCGCGGAGCCGGGCCAGAGCATGAAGCGGGCGCCGCGGGCGCCGGCGTATTCGCGGGTGCGGTCGTCCTGCAGGCCGACGTGGCTGAGCAGCCCGGCGAGCAGCGACTGGTGGATCGCCTGCGGGGTGGCCTCGTTGTCGTTGGCGGACAGGCCCGCGTCCTTGGCCATGTCGCGCAGCTGGGCGTGGAGGTCCCACCATTCGCGGATGCGCAGGTAGTGGAGGTGCTCGGCGCGGACCTCGCGGCGGAACGCGCTGGAGGAGAGCTCCTTGCGGCGGGCCTGGAGGTGGCGCCAGAGGTTGAGGTAGGCGAGGAAGTCGCTGGTCTCGTCCTCGAAGCGCTTGTGCTTCTCGCGGGCCTGCTGCTCCTGGCCGAGCGGCCGTTCGCGCGGGTCCTGGATGGACAGTGCCGCGACGATGATGAGCACCTCGCGCAGGGCGCCGAGGCGGTGGGCCTCGATGAGCATGCGGGCCATGCGCGGGTCCAGGGGGAAGCGGGCGAGGGTGCGGCCCACGCGCGTGAGCCGCCTGCCGCCGGGCTCCCGCGGGGCGTCCTCGATGGCGCCGAGCTCGTCCAGCAGGCGCACGCCGTCGGTGATGGCGCGGGAGGCGGGCGGTTCGACGAAGGGGAAGGACTCCACGTCGCCGAGGCCGAGGGAGGTCATCAGCAGCACCACGGAGGCGAGCGAGGTGCGCAGGATCTCCGGTTCGGTGAACTCCGGGCGGCCCTCGAAGTCCTCCTCGGAGTACAGGCGGATCGCGATGCCGGGGTGGGTGCGGCCCGAGCGACCCGAGCGCTGGTTGGCGCTGGCCTGCGAGATCGGCTCGATGGGGAGGCGCTGCACCTTGGTGCGCTGGGAGTAGCGGGAGATGCGCGCGAGCCCGGAGTCGATGACGTAGGTGATGCCGGGGACGGTCAGGGAGGTCTCGGCGACGTTGGTGGACAGGATGATGCGGCGGTACGTCCCGGCCTTCGGCGGGGAGAAGATCTTCTGCTGGTCCTGGGCGGAGAGCCGGCCGAACAGGGGCAGCACCTCGACGGGCAGCGCGCCGCGGCCGCGGGTGCCCCGCTCGAGGTGGGCGGTCAGCGCGTCGGAGATCTCGCGGATCTCCCGCTCGCCGGGTAGGAACACGAGCATGTCCCCGGGCCCCTCGGCGGCGAGCTCGTCGACCGCGTCGGTGATGGCCTGGGTGAGGTCACGCTCGATGGAGTGGATGTCCTCGAGCTCGTCGTCCTCCTCGACCTCGGGCTCGAGCACCAGCGGGCGGTAGCGGATCTCGACGGGGAACGTGCGCCCGGAGACCTCGATGATCGGGGCGGGCTCCTCCTCGCCCGACGGCAGGCGGGTGGCGAAGTGGGCGGCGAAGCGCTCTGGGTCGATGGTCGCCGAGGTGATGACGACCTTGAGGTCGGGGCGCTGCGGGAGGATCTGGCGGAGGTACCCGAGGATCACGTCGATGTTCAGCGACCGCTCGTGGGCCTCGTCGATGATGATCGCGTCGTACCGCGTGAGCAGTCGGTCGCGGCCGATCTCGGCCAGCAGGATGCCGTCGGTCATGAGCTTCAGACGGGTGCCGCGGGAGGTCTCCTTGGTGAAGCGGACCTGGTAGCCGACGGTCCCCTCCCCCAGCCTCTCGCCGAGCTCGGAGGCGATGCGCTGGGCGACGGAGCGGGCGGCGATCCGTCGCGGCTGGGTGTGGCCGATCAGCTTCCCGCCCTGCCCGTAGCCGAGCTCGAGGAGCATCTTGGGGATCTGGGTGGTCTTGCCGGAGCCGGTGGCGCCGGCGATGACCACGACCTGGTGCTCCCGCAGGGCCTCCTGGATGTCCTCCCGGCGCTGGGAGACGGGGAGGTCGGCGGGGTAGGCGATGCGGGGGCCGACGGGGGCGTCCGGGGCGGGCGCGTCGGGCGCGGGCTCGCTCTGCGGGGCGGCCGGATCGGGGGTCGAGGAGGGCGTGGTCATGGCGGGCCCACTCTACGGCTCGGGCCCGCCCGAGGTCGCGGGGAAATCGGTGCAGGGCGACCGGGCCCACACCCGTCCGGGCCGCTCGGAGGATCGACGCGGGCCCCGCGCGGGACCGCCCTGTGGGGGAAGCGTGGGCCGACGCCGTGACCTGCGGGTTGTGCACGGCCGACGGGGAGGCACGGCGTGCGCGGCAGTCTCTGGGCATGTCACTCCTGCACCGCCCCGCTCCCCTGCCCCTGCGTCCCGTCGTCGTGCTGTGGCCGGGCCCGTCACCGACCGATGCACAGCGTGCCTGCCACGAGTACAGCCGGCACATGATTCACCACGGGTTCGCGTGGCACGAGGAGGGCGAGGTCCCCGAGCGCGATCCCGGGGTCCTGCGGTTCGGCGAGCGCCTGCTGGGCGCCGTGGCGCGGATCCCCTCCTGCCCGGCCCCGCCCTGGCACGATCACCGGGCGCTCCTGACGATCTGGGGAGATGTGCGACCCTCCGACTGGCGCGTCCGGAGCCGTCGGCGCTCGCGGTCATCGCCCGCCTCGCCGCACAGCGCGGGATGGTGGCCTTCGAGCTGCGCACCCACACGCTGCTCACCCCGGAGCTCATCAGCTCCGCGTTCGGGCCCCCGATGCTCTCCCTCCCGCCCGAGGAGCCGCTGGGGGCGAGGTCCTCCTGTCGCGCCCGGGTGCGGTGCGGCAGGGAGCTCGAGGTGATGGTCGACGAGCTGCCGTTCTGCTCCGCGCCGATCGATCCGACGGGGGTGGTGCGCGCGGACGACGAGCGGGCGCTGTTCGCCCGGGTGCTGGACATGGTCGGACTCGACTCGCTGGAGGACCTGCAGGACCGCATCGAGGCGCAGATCGAGGGGGAGTACGAGGTCGCCGACGGGCGCAGCGGCGACATGTGGGAGGAGGACCTGTGGGACGAGGACCAGTGGGACGAGAACGGGGTGGAGGATGACGGGGTGGAGGACGACTGATGGCGCGAGGGCGGGGCGCTGACAGGGACGGGCTGAGCGCCTTCGGTCAGCGCGCCCTGCATTAGCGCGTCCTGCGTCAGCGCGTGCTCGGCTCGCCCGCGGACCCCGCCTCGACGTCGGTCCCGAGCAGGCGATCCCCTGCGCGGCCGAGGCCGTGCTGGGGCGGGTAGGCGAGGATCATCGACAGCGCCATCCGAGCACCCCAGGCCCATGCGCGCGCGGTGAGCGCCTCCCACACCGCGTCGTCGTCGATCCCGGTCCACGCGGCGTGCTCGCGGTACTCCTCCAGCAGGGCGGGCGAGGGATCGTGCAGCAGCAGCGCGCCGAGGTCGCTGGCCGGGTCGCCGCGGGTGGTGTCGCCCCAGTCGATCAGCGCCGGCACCCCGTGGACGCCGGGGAGCGGGACGACGAGGTTGCCGGGGTGCGGATCGCCGTGCAGCAGGAGCCCGCGGCCCTCCCAGGGGTCGGCCTCCATCCCGCGCCGCCACCGCGCCGCGGCGAGGTCCGCGCGCCGTGAGGACAGTTCGGCGCGGGCGAGGTCCTCGTCGAAGGCCTCCGCCCGGTCGGCGAGCGGCACCCCGCGCACGGGGTTGTGGCCGACGTCCGGCGCGGGACCGGAGTGGACGGTGGCGAGCATGACGGCGAGGTCGCGCGCGGTCTGCACGCGCACCGATTCCTCCGCGTCGGCCGCGACCCGGCCGTCGATCCACTCGACGACCATGGCGTCCGGCCCGGTGGCGACCACGCGCGGCAGCTCCATGGACAAGGTGGTGCCGAGCCCGCGCAGGCGGCGCAGCACCGTCACCTCGCGTCCCAGGAGCGCCCGGGAGGAGGAGCGGCGCGCGATGCGCAGGACCAGCTGCTTCCCCTCGAGCGCGCCGATCGGCCACAGCACGTTGTCCCAGCCCTCGCCGCGGGGGCGCTTCCCGATGGCCCACACGATCCGCTCGAGCTCCACCCCGTCCTCGGGGCGCAGCCGTGCGCACAGCAGCTCGACCTGGCGCAGGTCCACGGGCAGGTCGGCAGGGGGCGGTGAGGCAGTGACTCGCGGCACACCTGTCATCCCGCCACCGTACAGGGCCGGTCGCGTCGGGGAGCGGGGTTCGCCCGGGCGCCCCGGCTCCGGCACCCCGTCGGCAGCCCCGTCGCCCCGTTACCTTGTGAGCACCCCGATGGACGGGGTCTGGTCGCTCGGCCGGGTATGGCTTTGTTGCCCTGCCATCAATGGTCCGGGGGGTGTTGCCGCCCGGTCGAGAGACACGCGTTGACCGCTGATAGGGACACGGCCCAGCATTTCTGAGGTCTCTTCGTAACGTGGGTGCCGGCACCGGGTGTCAAGACTGCGACCAGCAATGATGCTCCAGGGAAGGACAGCATCATGGACACACGATTCGCGGTCGTCGTCGGCCTCGACGTCGGGAAGAGCAGCCATCATGCCTGCGCGCTTGATCCCGCCGGGAACAAGCTGTTCGACAAGCCTCTCCCGCAGGACGAGTCCGAGCTCCGCGTGCTGTTCACCCAGCTGCAGAACCACGGTGAAGTGCTGATGGTGGTCGATCAGCCCAACACCATCGGAGCGTTGCCGATCGCGGTCGCCCGCGAGGTCGGCTGCTCCGTCGCCTACCTGCCGGGCCTGGCGATGCGGAAGGCCGCAGACCTCTATCCGGGCAGGTCAAAGACCGACGCGCGGGACGCGTTCATCATCGCTGACATGGCCCGGACCATGCCCCACACCCTCCGACAGGTCGACCGCGACAGCGACGTCCTCTCCGCTCTGAAGGTCCTCGCCGGGTTCGACGAGGACCTCGCCCACGAGACCACGCGGGCGCTGAACCGGATCCGGTCTCTGCTCACGCAGATTCATCCCGCGCTCGAGCGAGTCTTCGTCGGCGGGACCCTCTCGACCGGGCTCGTGCTGGACCTGCTGGAGAAGTTCGGCGGCCCGACCGGGCTCAAGAGTGCAGGCAGGAGCAGGGTTCTACGGTTCGCTCGGGCCCATTCGCGCCGTGACCCCGAAGTGCTGATCGACCAGATCTTCACCGCGCTGGGTGAGCAGACCGTGATCGTGCCAGCGACCGCGGCAGTGGAACTCGTGATTCCCAGAGTCGCTGGTCAGGTGAAGGAGCTGAAGGAGCAGCGGGCGACCGTGGCGAGGGAGGTCGAGACCATGCTGGAGGACTTCCCTCTCGCCTCGGTCTTGATGAGCATGCCGGGGATCGGCATCAAGACCGCCGCCCAGATCCTCCTGACCATCGGCGACGCCTCCGCGTTTGAGACCCCAGGCCACCTCGCGGCCTATGCCGGAATCGCGCCGGTCACACGAAGATCCGGCACCTCGATCCGCGGAGAGTTCCCCGCACGTTCAGGCAACAAGCGGTTGAAGAACGCGCTGTTCTACTCCGCCTGGGTCGCCTCTCACTCGGACCCGATCTCCAAGGCCTACTACGATCGCAAACGCGCCGAGGGCAAGCGCCACAACGCCGCCGTGATCTGCCTGGCCCGCCGCCGCTGCAACGTCATCTTCGCGATGCTCCGCGACGGCACCTACTACCAGCCCCCGACCACCACCCCGACCCCCGAGCCGGCCGCTCTTGCGGCTTGACTCAGAACATAGGGACACCCCCCGCCGACCGCCCCGTCGGCCCCCCGCCGACCGCCCCGTCGGCCCCCCGCCGGCCGCCCCGTCGTCCTGCCGGACGGCAATCGGTGGGAAGCCCCTGGAGGCGGCGCAGAGGGTGAGTACCGTGGTGGACGAGTGCGAAGCCGGTCACGGCGACTGCCTCCGCAGATCACCACAGGAGGTCATCGATGACACAGCAGGTCCCCCTCTCCAGCAGGGTCAAGCAGATCATCGAGGTCGACGGACTGCAGTTCCGCGACCTCGACGGCGACGGAGAGCTCACCCCGTTCGAGGACTGGCGCCTCGGCCCGGCCGAGCGCGCGAAGGATCTCGTGGGGCGCATGTCCCCCGACGAGAAGCTCGGACTGATGGTGATCACCTCGCGCTCGATGGGCATCTCCCAGCACAACAAGGAGTTCACCAGCCACGACGGTGTGCTGGACGAGCAGTACCTGCCGGTGAAGGTCGACCCGCACACCAGCGCCGGCCTACCCTTCGAGGGCACCACACAGATGATCAAGGACCTCCACATCCGCCACTTCATCATGCGCGAGGAGCCCACCGGCTCGCGCATCGCGACGTGGATCAACACCATGAACGAGGTCGCCGAGGAGTCCCGCTTCGGCATCCCCGTGATCGTCGCCGCGAACTCGAAGAACGAGGCGGGCGGCTTCAAGATGGGCGGCACCCCTGAGGACAAGCCCTTCACCCAGTGGCCCGGCACCCTGGGTCTCGGAGCGACCGACTCCCTCGAGGTGATCGAGTCCTTCGCCAAGCACTCCCGCGACGAGTGGCGCGCCTGCGGCCTGCGCAAGGGCTACATGTACATGGCCGACGTGCTCACCGACCCACGCTGGTTCCGCGGTCAGGGCACCCTCGGCGAGGACCCGGAGTTCGTCGGGAAGGCGATCGGGGCGCTCGTGCGCGGATTCCAGGGCGAGAACGGGCTCGAGGCCGACGGGGTCGCGCTGACCACGAAGCACTTCCCCGGCGGCGGCGCCCGGGAGAACGGCACCGACCCCCATTACGCGGAGGGCCGATT
Source organism: Brachybacterium aquaticum (assembly GCF_014204755.1). Taxonomy (NCBI): domain Bacteria; kingdom Bacillati; phylum Actinomycetota; class Actinomycetes; order Micrococcales; family Dermabacteraceae; genus Brachybacterium; species Brachybacterium aquaticum. Next base: position 923,526 of record NZ_JACHLZ010000001.1, on the reverse strand, counting down.
CAACATCTACCCCACCCCCGACTCGCTGGAGACCTACCACCTGCCGCCCTTCCAGGCCGCGATCGAGGCGGGCACCTCCTCGGTGATGCCGTACTACGCGATCCCGTCGGACGAGAAGTCCACCACCCCGCAGGGACGGGTGACCGAGTTCGAGCAGGTCGGCTTCGCGTTCAACACGGAGATCCTGGACCTGCTGCGGTCCATGGGGCACCGCGGTTACATCAACTCCGACTCCGGCGTGCTCTCGAAGATGGCCTGGGGCGTCCATGACCTCTCCACCGCCGAGCGGGTGGGGCGCGCGGTCATGGCCGGCACCGACATGTTCGCCGACACCAACGACGTCGCCTCCGTGCGCGAGGCATACGTGAAGGGCTACTTCACGGCCGAGCGCCTCGACGAGGCGGCCGCACTGCTGCTCGAGGAGCTGTTCGCGCTGGGCCTGTTCGAGAACCCCTACGTGGACCCCGAGGAGGCGGACCGCGTGGTCCAGAACCCCGAGGCCCTCGCCGCCGCCGAGGACGCGCACCACAAGTCCGTCGTGCTCGCGAAGAACCACGACGGCGCGCTGCCGCTGCGACCCGAGACCCTCGCGGAGAAGAAGGTGTACGTGGAGCTGTTCTCCACGAAGCTCACCGTCAAGGAGCTCGACGCGCTGCGCCGCCGCCTCGCCGAGGAGCATCCCGAGATCTCCTTCACCACCGACTACCACGACGCGGACGTGGCGATCCTGCTGCTGCGCCCCTTCATCGGCTCGTACTTCGAGTTCGTGGGCATCGGCGACCTCGCCATCGACGACCACTCCGATGTGGACATCGCCAAGGTCCGCGACATCCGCGAGCACGTGGACACCCTCGTGATCGGGCTGAACACCCTGTTCCCCTGGCTGCTGGACGGGATCGAGCCGCTCGCCGACGGCCTGCTCGTGGGCTTCGAGACCGACTACGGAATCATGGTCGACGCGATCCTGGGCGAGTTCGCGCCGACGGGGAAGCTGCCGATCACCTTCCCGATCGACGCCGACGCGATCGCGGTGGACGAGGACGGCCGCTGCGCCTCCCCCAATGACGTGCCCGGCTTCGACAAGGAGAAGCACATGGACGGCCGCCCGTACGTGTACGTCGACGCCGACGGCGCCCGCTACGTTCGCGGGCACGGGCTGACCTACTGAGCAGGTGACGCGGCCGGGCCCGGCGACGGGCCCGGCCCGCCATGCACGGGCCGCCGTGCCCGAGCCGCCGTGCCCGGAGACGACGAAGGCCCCCTCCCCCGCGCATCAGCGCAGGTGAGGGGGCCTTCGTCGAGTGAGTGCAACGTGGAGCCGGCGGGAATCGAACCCGCGTCCGATAGTGCGGAGCCAGGGCTTCTCCGGGCGCAGTCCGTGAAGGCGTGTTCTCAGTCCCGACGATCCCACGGACACGTCGTCGACGGACTCAGTCACTCTGAGGTGTTCATCCTTCCCCGGTGACCAGGGTCGGCAGCAGTGGCTCCTAAGATGATGGAACGGTCCGGGTCAGGAGCATCCCCGGGGTTCCAGACTGCTAACGCTGATCAGGCAGCGAGAGCGAAGTCAGTGCGCTTGGGTTCGGCACTTATTGGTTTCCAGAGGACATTAACGAGATGACTCTGGGTTCTCGGCCCGCTTCCCCTCGCTGGACAACTACCGTCGAAACCGATCGGCCCCTGGCGTGGGTAGGCATGACTCTGACGACCCGAGCGGATCGTCCTGTGCACTCACTATGCGATTGTCAATCACCCACGGACGCTCCCGCGGGAACGCCGTGGATCGAGTCTACCGTGCCTGCAGGACGTTCCCCAAGCCGTTATCCGTCAGCTCACGGCGAAGTCCTCTTCCCTGGACCGCGTCCGCCGGGGCGAGGAGGATGGTCCGGTGAGCAGTTTCCAGGTCGCAGGCGTGCAGGTGAGGATCGACGACGAGACGCTGCGCGAGGTCGTCTCCGATCCCGCGGCGCTCGTGACCTGGTGCGCGGAGAACCCCTCGGATCCGCGCACCGTCGCCTGCCTGCGCATGCTGGGCCGGCTCGACGAGGCGGCGATCGCCGCGCGCCGCGCGCTCGAGGCGACGGGGGTGTCCCCGGTGATGCGGGCGGTGCGCCGCACCCGCTACGCGCAGGTGCTGCAGTGGCAGGGCGCGTTCCTCGCGGCGGAGGAGCAGCTGGACCTCGCCGCGGAGGAGACCGGCTACGAGGACCCGACCTCGCCGTCCTCCCTGTCCGCGCTCGCCTCCGTGTTCCAGCATCGGGCGAAGTGCCGCTTCGAGCATGCGCGGGCGGAGCACGCACAGGGGCTGCCGGAGGCGGCGGAGCGGCGCTGGGACGCGGCGCTCGAGGACGCCCGCTGGGCACTGGCGATGCGGGAGCGGCTGGGGGTCGCCGCCGCGGACGAGATCGCCTCGGCCCGGCAGACGGTGGCGAGGCTGGAGCGGCGGGACCTCGCGCGCGGCGAGCTCACCGGGCGAGGGTGACGCCGCGCACGAGAGTGACGTCCTGCGCGAGGGTGCCGCCCCGCGTGAATTTGCAGCCGCGCGCGTGAGGCGCCGGTGCGCTCAGGCCAGCTCGCGGTGGCGCATGGCGCGCTGCGCCTCGCGCATGTCCTGCTTCTCGCGCAGGGTCTGGCGCTTGTCCCATTCCTTCTTGCCGCGCGCCAGACCGATCTTCACCTTGGCGTGGGAGCCGAGGAAGTACATCTCCAGCGGCACGATCGTGTAGCCCTTCTCGCGGGACTTGCTGGCGAGCTTGACGATCTCCTGCTTGTGCATGAGCAGCTTGCGCTTGCGGCGGGCGGCGTGGTTGGTCCAGGTGCCCTTCACGTAGGGGGCGATGTGGGCGTTGTCCATCCACACCTCGCCGCCGTCGACGTAGCAGTAGCCGTCCACCAGGGACGCCCCGCGGTCGCGCAGGGACTTCACCTCGGTGCCGGTCAGGACGATGCCCGCCTCCCAGGTGTCGTCGATGAAGTAGTCGTGCAGGGCGCGCTTGTTCGAGGCGATGAGCTTCTTCTGGGGTCCCTGGTTCGCGGCCGCCTTCGTGCTCGCAGCCTTCTTCGCGGACATGGGGTCCCTCCTCGTCTCTCCTCCGGGGATCCGGGCATGTCGCCGGATCACGCCGCCTGCACCGGGGCACTCCCCCGGGCGGACGTCCCAGCCTACGACGCGCCGGCCGGGAACTCGACCGAATTGCGCCGAGGGCGCAGAGCTCTCAGATGTACTTGCCGGGGTTGACGGCGTTGCCGTCCTCGTGGATCTCGAAGTGCAGATGGCAGCCGGTCGAGGAGCCGGTGGTGCCGACGTAACCGACGGTGTCCCCGGCGGAGACCTGCTGGCCCACCGAGGCCGCGAAGCCCTGGAGGTGGTGGTACGAGCTGGTCATCAGTCGGCCGTTCTGGATGCCGTGGCTGATCACGATCTTGTTGCCCGAGCGGCTGTTGTACTCGCGGGAGATGACGCGGCCGGAGTGGGTCGCGCCGACCGGCACGCCGCAGGCGACGGGGAAGTCCACGCCCGCGTGGAGCTTGCGGGTGCCGTAGATCGGGTGCACACGCCAGCCGAAGTTCGAGTTCAGGCGGGCGTTGACGGGGTAGACCCAGCCCCCGCCGGTGTTCGCGGATCCGGCGACGGGGGCGTTGCCGCCGCCACCGCTGCTGCTCTGCTGCTGCTCGAGCAGGCGCTGCTCGCGCTCGCGCTCCTGGCGGGCGAGCTCCTCGATCTCGCCGTCCAGCGTGCTGCTGCGCTGCTCGAGCGTCGTCTGGTCGCCCTCGTACTGCTGCTTCTTCTGCTCGAGGGTGTCGCGCTGGGTCTTCTGGGTCTCGTACAGGTCGTCCAGGGCGGTCTTGGCGTCCGAGGCCACCTGCTCGGCCTGTCGCATCGTCTCGACCGCCTCCTCGGCGTCGATCTTCAGCTGCTTGATCTCCTCGCGCACCGCGGTGAGGCGCTCGGCGGAGTTCTCGGTGACGGACTGATCGGTGCGCAGGGTGTCCAGCCGGGTGCCCTGGGACGCCATGGTCAGGCGGTAGTTCATGGAGCGGTCCACGGCGTCCTGCGGGGAGGCGCTGCCGATGTAGACGCTGGAGGGGTTGGGCAGCCCACCGCCCTTGTAGGCGTCCAGGGCGACCGTGGCGAGCTCGCCGCCGCTGCGGTCGACCTCCTCCTGACCGGCCTCGACCTCGCCGGAGAGGCGGCGCTCCTCCTCCTCGGCCGTCTCGAGCCGCTCGCCGACCTTGCGGTCCTCCTCGCGGGCGTCCTCGAGGGCGACCTGCGCATCCTCGAGGTCCTGCTGGGCCTGCGGGATGAGCAGCTCGGTCTCGGCGAGCGCGAGGTAGGTGTCGGCGAGGTCGCCGTTGACGTCGTCCAGCTCGATGCGCAGGTCGTCCAGGCGGTCCTGGACCTCCTGGCGCTCGGCGACCTTGTCGTCCTTGGTCGGCTCCGCGGAGGCGGGTGCGAGCGGCATGGCGAGCATGGGCGCGGCCAGGAGGGCGGCGGCGATGGCCATGCTGACGTTCCGGCGCAGGGTGCTGATCGACATGCTCACACCTTCAGGTAGCGGTTCAGGGACACGACGGAGGAGGCGATCGCCAGCAGCGCGCCGAGCGCCACGAGGATCGGTGCGAGCCAGAGCAGGTCCACCGTGGAGACGGTGATCAGCTGCTCGCCGAGGGTCGGGGCGAGCCAGTCCTGGACGATGTAGTGCAGGCCCACCCAGAGCATGCCGGAGGCGATGAGGCCGCCGATGATCGCGGCGACCGCTCCTTCCAGCAGGAAGGGCAGGCGGATGAAGAGGTTCGAGGCGCCCACCAGGCGCATGATCGCGATCTCGCGCCGCCTGCCGGCCACCGACATCCGGATCGTGGTGGCGACCAGCAGCACCGCGGCGATGAGCATCAGCACCGCGAGGCCGAGCGCGAACAGGGTGGACTGGTTCAGCACGTCGATGAAGGGGGCGTAGGCGCTGAGCAGGTCGGTGACCTCGTCCACGCCGTCGCGGCCCTGGAAGAACTCGACCACCGCCGCGGAGTCGTCCGCGTCGGTGAGGGTGATGTGGAAGGAGACCGGCATGTCCGCGGCGGTGAAGTTGGAGACGAAGCTCTCCCCGGCGAACTGCTGCTGGTAGATCTCCAGCGCCTGGTCCTGGGTGCGCTCGGAGTAGGAGGCGATGTACGGGGAGAGCACCTCGCCGTCCAGGGCCTCGCGGACCGAGTCGATCTGCGCATCGGTCGCCGAGCCGCCCGCGCACGAGGCGGCGGTCGAGTGCGGGGAGCACAGGAAGATCGTCACCTGGGACTGCTCGACCAGAGTCGCCTTCATGTCCATGATCTGCTTCTGCATCAGCAGGCCGGTGCCCACGAAGGTCAGGGACACGGCGGTGACGATGATGACCGAGATGACCATGGCGATATTGCGCCACAGGCCGGTGAAGATCTCGCCGAGGATGTAGCGGGCCCTCATCGGCGCTCCTCCTCGTCCTCGTCGGCGAAGGCGTCGCCTCCGAAGTCATCGTCCTCCCGGGCCAGACGCGCCTCGCGCTCGTCGATCAGCTCCTCGTCGAGGACGTCGTCGCGGGGCTCGTCGCCGCGCTCGTCGCGGTCGACCCGCTCCTTGACGGCGTCCGACTCCTCGACGTCATCTGATTCTTCGCCGGTCTCCGACCTGGATGCGCCCTCGGGCGCTGCGCCGTCGGCCGCGATCTCATGCGCCGTGCTCTCGTCGGCCGCGCCGTCGTCGGCCGCGCTCTCGTCGGGGACGCGCTCGTCGGGGGCGATCCCGTCGGCCGACGGGCCCTCGGGGCCCTCCCCGGCGCTGTCCGGGGCGCCGTCCCAGTCGACGACGAGGTCCTCGTCGTCCAGGGGGTGCTCCTCGCGGTGGGCGGAGTCGTCGGGCAGGTTGCCGGAGATGACGGAGACAGGGGCGGGGGTCTCGTAGCTGCCGTGCTCCTCGTCGCGCACCACCTTGCCGCCCACCATCTCCACGACGCGGCGCTGCATGCGGTCCACCGCGGCGCGGTCGTGGGTGGCCATGACGACGGTGGTGCCGCGCTCGTTGATCTCGGCGAGCAGATCGAGGATGCCCTCGGCGGTCGCGGGGTCGAGGTTGCCGGTGGGCTCGTCGGCCAGGAGGATCGTGGGGCGGTTCACGTAGGCGCGGGCGATGGCGACGCGCTGCTGCTCACCGCCGGAGAGCTCGTGCGGCAGTCGCTTGCCCTTGTCCTCCAGGCCCACCATCTCGAGCATCTCGGGGACCAGGCGGCGCACGACCTTGCGCGGGGTGCCGATCACGGCGAGCGCGAACTCGATGTTCTGGTACGCGGTCTTGGAGGGCAGCAGGCGGAAGTCCTGGAACACCATGCCGATGTCGCGGCGCAGCGCGGGGACCTTCCACGAGGGGATGCGGGAGAGATCCTTGCCGGCGACGTAGACGGTGCCGCGGGTGGGGGTGACCTCCTTGAGCACCATCCGCATCAGGGTGGACTTGCCCGAGCCGGACGCCCCCACCAGGAACACGAACTCCCCGCGGGTGAACTCGATGTCGAGGTTCTCCACCGCGGGGTGCTGGCCACGCATGTACGTCTTGGTGACGTCGTCGAAACGGATCAAGGCTGCCTGTCACATCTGAGGGAGGTCCCGCTCGGGGAAGCGGGCATGGTGCCCCACAATCGTAGGGGCGAATCGCCCGACTTCCCCAGTGATGTGGACAGCATCCGGGTCAAGACCTGGTCAAGGTCTGCGCGGGTCCGGTCACGACCGCCCCTGCTGCGTGGAGCCCTACGGGGGTGATCGGCTCGGTCGGCGCCGGGATCAGTCCTCGGACTTGGCCTGCTCCGCGCGCCACCGGATGCCCGCGTCGATGAAGGCGTCGATCTCGCCGTCGAACACGGAGGAGGGGTTGCCCTCCTGGTACTCGGTGCGCAGGTCCTTCACCATCTGGTACGGGTTCAGCACATAGGAGCGCATCTGGTCACCCCAGGAGGCCTTGACGTCGCCGGCGAGCTCCTTGCGCTCGGCGGCCTCCTCGGCCTTCTTCAGAAGCAGCAGGCGCGACTGCATGACACGCAGCGCGGCGGCACGGTTCTGGATCTGGGACTTCTCGTCCTGCATCGAGACCACGGTGCCGGTGGGGATGTGGGTCATGCGCACGGCGGAGTCGGTGGTGTTCACGCTCTGACCGCCGGGGCCGGAAGAGCGGAACACGTCGATCTTCAGCTCGTTCTCGGGGATCTCGATGTGATCGGTGGACTCGATCAGCGGGATCACCTCGACGGCGGCGAAGGAGGTCTGGCGCCGGCCCTGGTTGTCGAAGGGGCTGATGCGCACCAGGCGGTGGGTGCCGCCCTCGACGGAGAGGGTGCCGTAGGCGAAGGGGGCGGAGACCTCGAAGGTCACCGACTTCAGACCCGCCTCCTCGGCGTAGGAGGTGTCCATGACCTTGGCGGCGTAGCCGTGGCGCTCGGCCCAGCGCAGGTACATGCGCATGAGCATCTCGGCGAAGTCCGCGGCGTCCACACCGCCGGCGCCGGCGCGGATGGTGACCACGGCATCGCGCTCGTCGTACTCGCCGGACAGCAGCGTGCGCACCTCGAGCTCGTCGAGGGTCTTGTGGATGCTGGTCAGCTCGTTCTCGGCCTCGGTGAGGGTGTCGGCGTCGTCCTCCTCGGCGGCGAGCTCGACCATCACCTCGAGGTCCTCGATGCGGGAGGACAGCTCGCTGATGCGGCGGCGCTCGGCCTGGGCGTGGGAGAGGGCGGCGGACACCTTCTGGGCGTTCTCGACGTCGTCCCACAGGTCCTGCGCGGAGGCCTGCTCCTCGAGGTCGGCGATCTTCGCATCGAGGGCGTCGACGTCCGTCACCTGCTCGATCGAGGACAGGGTCGAGCGGAGCCGGGGGATCTCTTCGGAGAAGTCGATGGAAGCCACGAGGTGGGATTCTACGGCAGTGGGGCCGAATCCCCCTGCGGTTCGGCCAGGAGCGTGGGCAGGGCGCGTCCGATCTCACGGCCGACGTCCTCCAGCAGCTCCTCGCCGCGCGCGAGGGCGTCGGGGACGTCCTTCGCCCGGGAGACGAGGTCGAAGGCCCGCGCGATCCCGGCGCCGGAGAGCTCCGCGTGGTCGAGGGTGACGGCGCCGGCGACGGCGAGGACGGGCAGGCCGGCATGGGCGGCGCGGCGCGCCACCTCGACGGGGCCCTTGCCCTGGAGGGTCTGCGCATCGAGCTTCCCCTCCCCCGTGATCACGAGGTCCGCGCCCGCCAGGCGCTGGTCGTATTCGGCGAGCTCGAGGACGACGTCGGCGCCGGAGCGCTGGGTCGCCCCGAGCAGCAGGAGTGCGAAGCCGACGCCGCCGGCGGCGCCGGCGCCCTCGGCGGGCGCGTGGGTGCCGGCCGGGTCCAGCAGCGCGGCGGCGCGGGCGAGGGTCTCGTCGGCCGACGCGACCGCCTGTTCGTCCAGCCCCTTCTGCGGGCCGTACACGGCGGCGGTCCCGTCGGGGCCGAGCAGCGGGTTCTGCACGTCGTTCGCGGCGATCAGGGTGACGCCGTCCAGGAGCTGCCGTGCCGGGGCGAGGTCGACGCTCGCCAGCGTCTCGAGACCGGCGAGGCCGGGGGCGATCTCCTCCCCCTCGCTGGTGAGCAGTTGCGCGCCGAGGGCCTGGAGGAGGCCGGCGCCCGCATCGGTGGAGGAGCTGCCGCCGAGGCCGACGACGATGGTGCGGGCCCCGGCGCGGACCGCGGCGAGGATCAGCTCGCCGAGGCCACGGGTGGAGGCGCCGCGGGGGTCGAGCTCGGCTCCGGGCAGGGCCTTCAGGCCCACGGCGTCGGCGAGCTCGAGCACGGCGGTGGTGCCGTCCAGCGCCCAGGCGGTCTCCCTGGCCCGCCCGGTGGGGCCGGTGATGGTGGCGGGTCGGGTCTCGGCGCCGGCCGCGATCGCCGCATCCACCGTGCCGTCGCCGCCGTCGGCGATGGGACAGGCGGTGATCACGGCATCCGGAGCGGTCTCGGCGATCCCACGGCCGAGGGCGGCGACGACCTCGGCGGCGGTGAGGGTGCCCTTGAACTTGTCGGGGGCGATGAGGAGGCGGGTCATCCGCCGATCCCGACGAGGGAAGCGGTCAGGGGAAGCAGGAGCACGATCAGCGCACCTCCGATGATGTCGAACGTCACTCCGGTTCGCACCATCCTAGTGATGGGGACGCAGCCGGAACCGTAGACGATCGCATTCTGGGGCGTGGAGACCGGGAGCATGAACCCGAAGGACGCGGCGAACGTCGCGGCGAGCGCCGGGACGATCGGGTCGACGCCCGCGGCCATCGCCAGCGGCACGACGATCGGGACGATCACCGCGGCGGCGGCCGTGTTCGAGGTGGTCTCGGAGATCAGGATCGCGAGCGCCACCGAGATGGCGGTGAGCACGAAGGAGCTGGAGGCACCGGGGAGCTGGGCGAGGGCGGTGCCGAGGGACTCCGCCAGACCGCTCGCGGAGAGCATGGCGCCGAAGATCATGCCGGTGCCGAACAGCAGTATCGTGCCCCAGTCGATACGGGCAGCGTCCGACCAGGACAGCGTCGCCTCGCGGTCCTTCCATCGGGTGGGAAGGACGAAGAGGAGTGCCGCACCGAGCACCGCGACGATGCCCTCGTTCAGTCGGTCGTCCAGCAGCACCGCGAAAGAGTTGTCCGCCCCGAGGACGAGGGAGGCGACCGAGGGGGCGAACCACAGTGCGATGGTGAGGGAGAAGGCGAAGATCGTGTTCTTCTCCGCGCCGGACATCGCCCCGAGCTCACTGCGCTTTTCGGCCACATAGTCGGCGACGCCGTCGATGCGGCGCACCTCGGGCCGGTTCAGCAGCAGGAGGATCGCGGCAAGGACCACGAACATGCCGGCGCCGATCGGGAGGGCGGCGAGCACCCACTGGGCGAAGCTGATCCGCTCGCCGGTGAACTCCTCGATGAGGCCGCGACCGATGAGGTTCGGCGGCGCGCCGACGGGGGTCATGAGGCCGCCGACGCTCGCACCGTAGGCGAGCATGAGCATGAGCGCGGTGCTCACACGTAGGCGCATGGGGTCGAAGTCGTGCTTGACCAGCCCCTTGTCCTGCATGAGCTTGGCGATCACTGCGAGGATGCCGAGCGCTGTCGGCATCAGCATCGCGACGGTGGCGGTGTTCGAGACGAAGGCGGAGAGAACGCAGGTGATCAGGCCGAAGGCGATGATCACGCGGACCGTCGAGGTGCCGACGCCCGGCAATGCCAGCACCCAGAAGGCGAGGCGCTGCGCGACGCCGTGCTTGAGCATGGCCTGGGCGAGGATGAACGCCCCGATGAAGGTGAAGATGGTCGTGGAGCCGAAAGGTGCCAGCACCTCACCGGCCGGGGCGATGCCGGTCAGCACGATCGCGGCCACGCCGATGAGGCCGCCGACGGGGATCGGGACGGTCTCGCAGAACCACAGCACGACCACGCCGACGATCACCGCGGCCAGGTGCTGCTGGACCTCGGGTAGTGGAAGCGGCAGGAACCAGACGGTGAGCGCGACGAGCGGGGCGAGCACGTACCCGGAGGTGCGTCGGATCTTCTCGACCTTCTCCTCGGCGGGGCTGAGGCGCTGCTCGGCGAGGCTGCGGTAGGTCTTTCCTCCCAGCAGGACCCGTTCCACATCGGTGCGCCGGCCGGGCATGGGAGTGTCACCGGAGGCGGCGTCTGCGAGGGGTGCCCCGTCGGGGCGGGGACCGCCGGGGGCGGTCTGGGCGGTCGGCGTCTGTGCCATCACGAACTCCTTCGTCACGCGGTTCCGCCACTATCGAGTGCCCCGGGAGTTCACGTCCAAGACGTTCTCGCTCTCAGATACATAGGCTCGGCCTATCATTGCAGTGGTGGCGCTCACATTGGGCGCCGGCGCCGCGCGGAGGTCCAGCCGAGGAGAGAGATGGACGTCAGACACCTGGAGTACTTCCTGGGGATCGTGGACCACGGCGGCTTCGCCCGCGCCGCCGAGGCGATGCACATCGCCCAGCCCTCTCTGTCCCAGGCGATCCGGCGCCTGGAGCGCGACCTCGGCGTGGAGCTGTTCCACCGCCTCGGACGGGGCGTGCGCCTGACCGGGGCCGGTGAGCAGCTGGTGGGACCGGCTCGGCGCGCAGTCCGCTCGCTGCAGGCCGCCCGGGACGCTGCCCGCTCCTCACGGGAGCTGACCCTCGGCACCGTGGACATCTGCGCGATGCCCTCCCCTGGCATCGAGCCCCTCACCACCCTCATCGGAATGCTCCGCGAGAGGCATCCTGGACTGGACATCCGCTCGGCGGCAGCATTCACCCCGGAGGAGGTGGTGGCGAGCGTCGCCGGCGGCGAGACCGAGGTGGGTCTGCTCGGCGCCGCAGGACGCCCTGCCACCGCCGATCTCGGCGTGATCACCTTCGCGCCGCAGCCCCTCGTGCTCATCTCCCCGCCGGGGACGCACGCGCCCGGAGGGGAGGTCGGGACGATCGGTCGGCGGGAGCTCTCGGGGATCGACGTGGTCATCTCCCCGCGCGGGAGCCTGATGCGACAGCTCGTGGACGACGCGCTCGCCCATGGGAACGACATCCGCGTGGTCGCCGAGGTCTCCCACCGCACCTCATTGCTCCCGCTCGTGCTGGCCGGGGTCGGGCACTCGGTGATGCCGTCGTCCTGGACGCGGATGGCGCAGCTGGCCGGGTGCACGGTGCGGACGATCGATCCTCCGACCGCCCTGCAGGTGCACCTGGTGCATCGGCGCGAGGACCTCACCGCCGCAGCCGCAGCCTTCGTAGCGCTCGCCAAAGAGCTGTCCCAGGACGAGCTGGCGGGAGACGAGGCACCCAACCTATAGGCATCCCCTATTACTCGGTTCGAAGATTGGTCTTGGACTCGATGAGAGGGGACGGTGTCCACTGGATCCACTGCAGCTGCACCGATCCGCCCTCTGGAGGCCCCCATGCAGACCTCGTCTCGTTTCCCCGCTCCCCCGGCGGCGCCCACCGTCGACGCTCCGCGCACGCTCGAGATCGCCGCGATCCCGGCCGACGGGATCGGCCACGACGTGGTCGGCGCCGGACGCGAGGTCGTCGACGCCCTCGCCGCCGCCTCGGGCGGCCGCTTCTCGGTGAACTGGACCGAGTACGACTGGGGCAGCGACTACTACGCGAAGCACGGCGTGATGATGCCCGCGGACGGTCGTGAACAGGTCGCGGACAAGGACGCGATCTTCTTCGGCGCCGTCGGCTGGCCGACCGTCCCCGACCATGTGAGCCTGTGGGGACTTCGCCTGGCGCTGTGCCAGGGCTTCGACCAGTGGGCCAACATCCGCCCCGTCCAGTTCCTGCCCGGCATCACCTCGCCGCTGCGCGCCGCCGACGAGAAGGACCTCGACTGGATCGTCGTGCGGGAGAACTCCGAGGGCGAATACTCCGGCTTCGGCGGACGCAACTTCGCCGGTCGCCCCGACCATCAGGAGTTCTCGGTCCAGTCGGCCGTCTTCAGCGAGTACGGCAGCGAGCGGATCATCCGCTTCGCCTTCGAGCTCGCGATGACCCGGCCGCGCCGCAAGCTCTCCAAGGTCACCAAGTCCAACGCCCAGCAGCACGGCATGGTGCTCTGGGACGACGTCTTCGACCGCGTCGCGGCGGACTACCCCGAGGTGACCACCGAATCCGTCCTCGTGGATGCGATGGCTGCGAAGTTCGTGCTGAAGCCCGGGGACCTCGATGTCGTCGTCGCCTCGAACCTGCACGCCGACGTGCTCTCCGACCTCGGCTCCGCGCTCGCCGGCAGCCTCGGCCTCGCCTCGAGCGCGAACCTCAACCCCGAGCGCCGCTTTCCTTCCATGTTCGAGCCCGTGCACGGCTCTGCACCGGACATCGCCGGGAAGGGCATCGCGAACCCGCTGGGCGCGATCGGTTCCGCGGCGCTCATGCTCGAGCACCTCGGGCTGCCCGAGGAGGCTGCGGCGATCCACCGTGCGATCGAGGAGACGACCCGGCGTGGCGTGCTGACTCCCGATGTGGGCGGCACCGCCACGACCGCAGATGTCACCCGCGCCGTGATCGACCATCTGGCGCTCGTGCCGGCAGCGGTCGCCTGAGCGGACCACCCCGCAGTTCTCCGGAGGGCGTCGACGGGAAGCCGTCGACGCCCTTCGGAGTCCGTGCATGCACACGCCTGTCCTCAGGACGCATGCGCACGGCGGGCGAACTATCTCAGCGCGCCCGCGCCTCCCCGATGACCGTCAGCGGGATCGAGCGCCCGGTGCCGCGGGTGAACCAGCCGACCAAGGGCGGATGGGTGCGGGCGCCGAGGGTGACGTGGACGGTCCCGTCGGCATCGACACGCACATCGCGGATATGGATGTCCTCGGTACTGGTGGTGTCGTGGGGGTATGCGCGCAGGTGGTCCTCCGCGGCCTCGCGTGCAGAGCCCGCGTGGATCACCGGTCCGTTCTCCTCTGAGTAGATGCGGGACATGTCGACGGCCTGCGAGGCGGCGAGCGCTGCGCTGTCCGCCGCGTGCTGGAGGCCGTTGCGCTCGAGGTGCACTCCGGTGATCGCGGTCCCCACCCCGATCTCCATCAGTACGACCACCAGCACACCCGTGGTCAGGATCGTCATCGAGCCGCGGGCGTCCTCGAACCGTCCGCGGAGCTCGCCGAGCACCTGGCGGAGACGCCCGCCAGCTGGTGGGCGCATGGCCCCCTGCGTCCTCTTCGCAGCGTTCATCTGTGCGCCCGGTACTGATCGACGGGCACCGCGTGCGAGGCGCCGACGGCGACGGGGCCGGTCTCCCCCAGGATCGGCCCGAGCCCCGGCACGGGGACGGGGATCCGCACGCGCGTGGTGACGATCCCGCCGGGTGTGGCGCAGGGGTCCTCGCTGCAGGAGAGGTCGACCACGTCGGTCACGGGCAGGCCGTGGTCCTGCAGGACCACCTCTGCGAGGGCCTGTGAGCGGGCCGCTGCGCGTGCGGGATCGGTCTCCGTGGCGTGGATCCTGGCGACGTCCCGGGAGATGGTGTCCGCGGCGAAGACCGCGGCCTGCACGTTCCCGAGGGTGAGCACGAGATACAGCGACGGGATCAGCAGCGCGACCGAGAGCACGACGAACTCGACCAGGGCGTTGCCATCGTCGTCGGCAAGCCCGTGGCGGAGCTTCGCTGCGACGTCGCGGCGCTGGAGGATCCTCACCATGCCTCCTCGTCCAGAGCGCGGCCCTCGACGCTGATCGCCCCTGAGGGGCCGAGGAGCCCGACCAGGGGGAGCGTCGCCTCCACGCGCACGCGGATCGTCCCGTCGGCGTCCTGCGAGGCCGAGGCCTCGGCCTCGAGTCCTCCGCCGAAGCGGTCGTCGATCAGGCGCTGGGCACGGGCGGCGCCGTCCTGCGGGGTGGATCCCTGCAGTGCGGCGTGGTGCGCTCCCTGCACCGCGGCATCGACGAGGGTGTTGCGGGTGTGGACGATGAGCGCGGACTGGACGACCAGCAGGCCGATCATCACGATGAGCACGGCGACCATCGGGAACTCCGCGACGGCTGCACCGTCCTCCCGGCGCAGGCGGGTGCGCAGGGAGCCCGTCACAGACGTGTCGACGACCGCGCGTCCAGAGCCTCGCCGGGCGGGATCACGCTGCGGCGGCCCGTCCGGGCGCCGACGCGATGAGCGAAGCGCGGTTCTCGGCATCGTGGAGGCTCAGCGTCGGGGACGGCTCAGAGCGAGCCGCCGAGGAACGGCGCCATCGCGTTCTCGAAGATCCGCACGATCTGGTCGGAGGCGACGGCCCAGAGCGCGACCACGATCCCTGCCGTCATGAGCGTGATGAGGACCCAGCCGGGAACATCGCCCTGCTCGGAGCGGAGTCGGGCGAGGAGCTTCTTGCCCACGGCCGGCTCGATGCTGCGCCACGACGTTTGGGCATCCGGGGTGCTGCGCGGGCGGGTGGTGCTGTGGCGGTGCAGTCGGGTGCGGTGGACGGTCATGTCGGCCTCCTCGGCGGACGGATCCGGAGTGGTCTCCGGACGGGGTCGGGAATGGTGCGAGTCGAACGGTCGGTCAGTGGGGAACAGTCGGTCACTGGGGTCGGGGCGGATGGGGGTCGTCGGGACGGTGAGCGGGAAAGAGGTCACAGCGTGATCTCCAGGACGGCGAGTCCGGGGAAGATCGCGAACACGATCACCAGCGGCATCACGAAGAAGACCACCGGGACGAGCATGAAGATCTCTCGCTGACCAGCGAGTTCCATGAGATCTCGCTTGGCGTTCTCGCGGGCGTCCTGGGCCTGGGCGCGCAGCACGTCGGCCAGCGGTGTGCCGCGCTCGATCGCGATGGAGACCCCTTCGCCGAAGCGGCTGAGGCAGTCCAGCGGGGTCCTCGTGCCGAGGGAGGCGAGCGCTTGGGAGACGGAGGTGCCCGAACGGATGTCGGCGACGGTCGCGGCGAACTCGTCCGGCAGGGCGCCGGAGGAGGTGCGGGCCACTCGTTCCATCGCGGCGATCGGGCTCTCGCCGGCGGCGACGGCGAGGGCGAGGAGGTCGGCGACGGTCGGGAACTCCCGTGCCATTCGGGAGGCGCGGCGCGTGATCTCCACCCCGAGGAGGTAGTCGCGCAGCAGCACGCCGAGCAGCGCGCCGAGGGCGACGATGAACAGCCCGAGCAGCGGTCCGGCGTCGCGAAGGGTTATCGCGGCGACCGCGACCGCGATGCCGAGCAGCAGCCCGATCGCGGCGAAGACGACCTGCTCGATGCGGAAGGAGTCCACGGACGTGCGCCGTCCTGCCAGCCGCAGCCTGCGCTCGAGCTGGTCCGCCCCGCCGGTGAGGCGCTCGAGCACGCCCAGCACCTTCACGGCCACAGGGCCCATGAGGTTCTCGATGACGACGCGGGCACGACTGCTCGAGGTGGGCGCTGCGAACAGCGAGGCGGAGTGGGAGCGACGGAGATACGGGTCGATCCGCCGGTCCAGGTCCCGAGCCCTCAGCCAGGGCAGCCGGGAGAGGATCATCAGCAGGCCGAGTCCCAGCATGAGGCCGAGCAGGACCCCGGCGAGGATCGAGGTGGAGCCGTTCATCGCAGCACCCTCTCGTCCTGCGGGAGCTGGGCGATCAGCAGCATCACCCGGTAGGCGACGAGGGAGAGGGCACCGCCCACGATGATCATCAGGATCCCGGCGGCGGAGTCGTAGGCCTGAGCGGCCTCGGGGCGGGTGGACATCAGCGCCAGCACGATCCACGGCGCGGCGAGCGCCAGGCGTGCGGCATTGACCGTCCAGGACTGTCGTGCCTCGAGCTCGGCGCGGGTGCGCGAGTCCTCGCGGAGGAACGCGGACAGCGTGCGCAGCAGAGCGCCGAGATCGGTGCCGCCGACGTCGCGGGTGATGCGCAGCGCCTCCACGATGCGGTCCCCCACGGGATCCGCGAGACGGATCTTGAGCCGGTCCAAGCACGCCGCGAAGTCACCGCTGGCCTGGTAGTCCAGGGCGAACTCCGTGAAGGCCGGTCGAAGCTCCTCCGGGCCCTTGCGGCTCAGCTGCACCAGGGCCTCGGGCAGCGAGAGCCCGGCGCGGATGGCCGAGTTGATGTGGTCCACCGCCTCGGGCCACACCTCGCGCATCGCCGTGGTGCGGCGCTTCGCCGCGGAGCGTAGCACGAGCACCGGCAGCGCTGTGGTCACGAGTCCGATGGCGAAGGAGGGCACGACGGCGCTGGAGACGGCCCAGAGCACGGCGGCGACCACCAGCCCGAGGCCTGCGCTCAGTGCAGGGACCGCGGCGGGCGGGACGGTGTCCAGGCCGACCTTGATCAGGTCGTCGCGCAGGTCGTCCATCCACCTCGCGATCCGTCCGCGACGCGGAGCGGTCTCCTCCTGCTCCCACATCGACCACCAGATCGCGAGCAGGCCGAGGCCTGTGATCAGGCCGAGGAAGGCGCCGTCGGTCATGCCGCCACCGGCCGTCCGAGGAGGGCGGAGACGTCGTAGCCGGCGCGGGCGAAGCGCTCGGCGTGCGGCGGATGTCCGTCGCCGCGCACGAGCCGATCCCCGCGCAGGGAGAACAGCTCGGCGATCTCGATGATCTCGTCCTCGACGCGGCCGCTGAGGCCCACGATCTCCCGCACCCGGCGGCGCCCGTCGGGGAGGATGTCGAGGTGGACGACGAGGTCGATGGCGCTGGCCACGGTGGGGACGACGAAGCGACTGGAGACGTTCTCGCCTGCCAGAAGCGGCAGCGTGCACAGCTTCGTGACCGCGTCCCGGGCGGAGTTGGCATGGATGCTGGCCAGACCTGGAAGTCCGCTGTTGAGCGCGATCAGCATGTCCAGGCTCTCCGCCTCGCGCACCTCGCCGACGATGATGCGGCTGGGGCGCATGCGCAGCGCCTCCTTCACCAGTCGGCGCATCGAGATCTCGCCCGTGCCCTCGAGGTTCGGCTGGCGGGTCTGCATCGCGACCACGTCGCGGAGGGTGAGGTTCAGCTCGAACACCTCCTCGATGGTCACGACCCGCTCGCGAGCCCCCATCGACTGCGCGAGGCAGCGCAGGAAGGTCGTCTTGCCTGCCCCGGTGGCCCCGCTGGCGATCACGTTGAGCCCGGAGGCGATGGCGGCGTCGAGGAAGTCCGCGGCCTGCTGGGTGAGCGAGCCGAGCACCACGAGGCCTTGAATGTCCTGCGCCCTCGCGACGAATTTGCGGATATTGATGGCCCAGTGGGATCGCGTCACGCTGGGGATCACCACATGCAACCGGGAACCGTCCGGCAGCAGGGCGTCGACGAAGGGGCTGGACATGTCCAGCCGTCTCCCGCTGGAGACGAGCATCCGCTCGACGATCCCCCGCACCTCGTCGTCCGTCAGCACGATCGTGGTCAGCTCGCTGCGGCCGCCGCGCGCGCAGAAGACCTGTGAGGGCCTATTCTTAACTTAGCCGTCTCCCAGGGAAGGACCCCCAGATGAGCCCCCGCCGGACCGCCCTCTACGCCCGAATCTCCAAGGTCGAAGCCACGAAGCGCCAGACCGAGGAGGACCGCCGCGACGTCGACGCCGAAGGCAACGAGATCCTCCTCGCCCCGCTCGGGACCGACGGCGTCGATCGCCAGCTCGCCGACTGCCGGAAGGAGGCGAAGCGGCGCGGCTGGACCGTCGTGGACGAGTACGTCGACAACAACGTCTCCGCGTCGAGCAAGAGGCCTCGCCCGGCTTACGAGCGCATGAAGGCCGACATCGAGAGCGGTCGAGTCGACGGGGTCGTCGTCTGGGACATCGACCGCCTCACGAGGAAGCCTTCCGAGCTCGAAGAGTTCATCAAGCTCTCCGACAACACCGGCGTCGCGCTCGCCTCCGTCGGCGGCGAGGTCGATCTCTCCACCGAGCAGGGCCGACTCACCGCGAGGATCAAGGGATCCGTCGCGCGGTACGAAGCGGAGCAGATGGGCCGACGGATCTCCCGCGCCGCGAAGCAGCGCGCGACCGACGGCGCTTCCTACCACGGGCAGACCCCGTTCGGGTACGTCCGGGCCGAGGTCGAGAAGGACGGGCGGCGGGTGCGGATGCTCATCCCGGACGCGACGGAGGCTCCCCTCGTCCGCGAGGCGTACCGGCGCCTCCTCGACGGAGACAGCCTCTGGGCGATCGCTCGGGACTTCACCTCCCGAGGCATCGTCGGGAAGCGCGGGAACCCGTTTCGGGGCAACGTCCTCGGGAACCTTCTTCGCCGCCCCGTGTACGCCGGACTCCGCGCCTACAAGGGTGAGATCCTCGGCGACGGAGAGTGGGAGGCGCTCGTCTCGAAGGAAGAGCACGCCCGCGCGCTCGCGATCCTCGACGCTCCCGGCCGATTCCACCTCCACGGGACCGCGCCGAAGTACCTCCTGAGCGGGATCGCGCGGTGCGGGCGGGAGGAGTGCGGCGGTCTCCTCCGTCCGAAGGTCCAGGCGGGGCGGGCGCCGTCGCTCGTCTGCTGGGACTGCCAGAAGGTCACGCGGAAGATGGCGCCGCTCGACGAGTACGTTGTCGAGACGGTCCTCCGGCGCCTCGAAGGGATGGACCTCGACCTCGTCGTGCCCGAGGACGGGACGGCCTTCGCCGAGGCGGTCGCCGAGCGCGACGCGATCCAGACCCGGATGGACGAGCTCGCCGACGCGATCGCCCGGGGCGCGATCTCGATACGGATCGCCGAGCGGTCCTCCGCGCGCCTCGACGAGGAGCTCGCCGCGGCCGAGGGTCGCGTCCGGTCCCTCGCACCCCGCCCGGACGTCCTCGACGCCGTCGGCGCGGGCGCCCGGGAGGCGTGGGCCGCGGCGGACCTCGAACGGCGTCGGACGCTCCTCCGGATGCTCGTCGACGTCCGGGTCGACCCGTCCGGCCCCGGCGTCCCGTTCCACACCGACCAGGTCCGGATCTCGTGGCTCGACGAGAAGCCCGAGGACCCCAAGCCGACCAACTCGTAAATACGAGTTAATAGGCCCGGAAGATGGATTCTAGAGTTCACCTTCCGGGCTTTACTCCGCCCCGAGGATCGGGTACGGTTACCCGCGTCGATCAAAGGCGATCGGCCCCTGATCGATGAAGCCGGGAAGAACCCGGGAACGCGCAGGTGATTCCAAATCACTTCTCGTCCCCGAAGGACTCCCGCTATGGCTACCAAGACCATCGACCCCGTCGTCGCCGCCCGCTCCGCTGTAGGCGTCGCCGTCCGGCGCGGCCGCGACGAGGCTCCTGCCCGTCGTGCTCTCGCAACGGCGAAGCTCCGCCGCGCGATCGACGAGGCGCTCGCCGACCAGCACGCCCCGACCGCCGAGGCGCGCGCTGAGCTCGCCGAGATCCTGACCGGCGGTGCGCGATGAGCCGCGAGGAGTTCGAGGCGGCCGTCGCCGCTACCGTCGCACGCGCTCCCGAGCCCTCCCCCGAGCTCCGCGCCCGCGTCGAGCAGATCCTCCGCCCCGCCGCGCGCCGCGCCCGGTCCGAGGTCGGTGGTCGTCGATGACCCTCCGAGACGAAGGAGCGGCGGCCCCTCCCCAGGAACCGCCGCTGCCTACCTCGAACGTCGAGCAAGCGAATCCCGACAATCACGATTCTACCTCGGTAGGCCGCGAGATCGGGATCGTCGAGTTCCCTCCCGGAAAGTACCAGAACGGCTCCCCTCGTCGTATTTCCGAGAAAGAGATCGAGCGGATGATGGCGCGCCCGGGCCGCCGGAAGTACGGCCCGAGCTACCTTCCCGCGATCCTCCGAGGAGCCCGCCGGGGCCGCGGGGAGGTCCTCGCCCGGACGCTCGTGACGATCGACGTCGACGGCGCGACCGAGGAGACCTTCGAGCGGATCCTCGCGCTCCCCTTCCGCGCCTACGTCCACACGACCTACTCGTCGACGGCGGACGCGCTCCGCCTCCGGCTCCTCGTGCCGATCGACCGCGACGCCGCGCCCGAGGAGTACCCGCTCCTCGTCGACTCGATCTCGGCCCGCCTCGGAGACGACGCCGAGGTCGACCCGAAGAGCCGCGCGGTCGAGCAGGTGATGTTCCGTCCGGCGGTCGCCGACGAGCACCGCGACGCCTACCGCTCCGCGACGGTCCCCGGGCCGACGGCGGTCGTCGACGAGCTGCTCGCCGAGGCGCCGGAGCCCGCGGCGCCCGTCGCCGATCGCGGCGGGAAGCGCGACCCGATGGAACTGCCCGGCGCGGTCGGCGCCTTCAACCGGGCGTACTCGATCGCCGAGGTCATCTCGACGTTCGGGCTCCCGTACGAGCCCGCCGGGGAGGGTCTCTGGCGTCCGACGGGCTCCTCGCACGAGCCGGGCGTCCGGGAAGTCGCGCCGGGGCTCGTCTACTCGCACCACGCCAACGATCCGGCCTACGGGCAGACCCTCTCGGCGTTCGATCTCGTCCGGCTCCACCTCTACGGCTACCAGGACGACGAGCTCGCCTCGCCGGAGACCCCGCTCTCCGCGCTCCCGTCGGTGCTCTCGCTGACGGAGGACGTCGCCGATGACCCGAGGGTCGTCGCGGAGCTCCGGAGTGCGGAGAGGGCCGAGATCGAGGCGTTCGAGGACCTCGGCGACGCCGAGGACGACGCCCCGGCCTCCTCGTGGTCCGGGGTCGCCGCGGACGAGCTCTCGGCGATCGTCGACGCCTACCTCGCCGGGACCCTCGAACGGATCCGGCCCGAGGTCGGGATCCTCGGCGGGCGCGACGAGGACGAGGAGCCGATGGCGCTGTTCTACCGCGGCCGGACGAACGGCGTCGCCGGGGAGTCCAACGCCGGCAAGTCCTGGACCGGGATCGCCGTCGCGGCGCAGGAGGTCGACGCCGGTCGCTCGGTCGTGTATGTCGACTTCGAGGACGACCTCCGCGGGATCGTCTCCCGGCTCCTCGACATCGGCGCCTCGCCCGAGGCGGTCCGGAACCGCTTTGTCTACGTCCAGCCCGATACGAAGTTCGACGACCGGACGGCGCGCCTCGCGTTCGTCCGGGTCCTCGACCGGGTCCGGCCGTCGCTGGTGGTGATCGACTCGACGGGCGAGGCGCTCTCGATGGAGGGCGCGAAGCCCAACGAGGACGACGAGGTCGCCCGGTGGTTCACGGTCCTCCCGCGCTATGTCTCGCGCCACGAGTCGCTCCCCGCGGTCGTCGTCCTCGACCACGTCACCAAGGCCGACGGCGGGCTCTGGCCGATCGGATCGCAACGGAAGCGCGCCGCGATCTCCGGCGCGCAGTACATCCAGGACGTCGAGGAGCCCTTCTCCCGCACGAAGGACGGCGCGGCCCGGATCCGTTGCGCGAAGGACCGGCACGGGAACTACCACATCGGGCAGACCGTCGCCTCCCTCGGCGTTACGAACGGCGGCCGGCGGACTCGGCTCTCGCTGATGTGGACGGAGCCGGAGGTCGACGCGGACGGCGCGGCGGAGGCGGCGTGGAAGGCGGCGGCGAAGCGGCGGCTCTGCGAGTACCTCGCGAAGCACGCCGAGACCCCCGCGGCCCGCTCTCAGACCCAAGTCACCGAGAACGTCGTCGGGAAGCGGACGGCGCTCGTCGAGGCGCTCTCCGAGCTCCAAGCCTCCGGGCACGTCGCCGTCTCGCCCGGCGAGCGGAAGGGGTCGCTCCGGTACACGCTCCTCCAGCCGTACTCCGACGCGGCCGACGACTTCAAGGATCTCGACCGATGAGCGCGTCCCGCCCCGCTATCCCGACCCCGTCCGCCCGTCCCGCCTATAGGGGCGGGACGGGCGGGACGGAGTCAGTCGGACTCCGTCCGGGACGGACTCGGACGGAGTCGGACGGACTTAAGAAACCCCAGGCCGCCTCGGTAAACCCGCGGGACGGGGTCGCGCCCCGACGAGTCCGTCCCGGTCGACCCTCGAAAACGGACCACCCGGGACGGGGTCAAGAGCCCGTCTCGACCGCCGCGTCCCGCCCCCGAAAGGACCCGATCCGATGAGCCCCGCTCCAATCCTCGTCCCACCCCTCGCCGAGCCCGCCGCCGACGCGACCGAGGCCCTTCACGACGCGATCGCCGAGCGGCCCCGTTGGGCGATCCCTTGTCGGGCCGCGGCGGATCCAGCCCCGTGGACCTCCGACGACGAGGAGGACGCCGCTTGGGCCGCGGCGGAGTGCGCCGCGTGCCCGGTCCTCGATCTCTGCGAGGCGTTCGGGATCGCGACCCGCGCCGACGGCGTCGTCCTCGCCGGGCGCCGATGGGCGAAACACACCGCAGGGAACCTCCGCACCCGCGGATCCACTACCTCCCCGGCGACCGCCGCCGGGGCCAACGAAAGAGAGAACGCATCATGACGACCTACGACCAGAAAATCACCGAGCTCGCCGTCCGCGCCGGGCGCGCCGAGACCGAGGCCGAGTGCCTCCGCGAGGAGGTCGAGGCCCTCCGGGGAATTCTCGACCTCGCCGAGCGCCGCTTCGCCGAGCGGCTCGACGCCGCCGAGGGCCGCGTCGGCTTCGCTCAGGAACAGCTCACCGTCTCCCGCTCCTTCGCCGAGCAACGCCTCGCGAAGGAGCGCGCCGCCCGGCTCGCCGCCGAGGCTGAGCTCGACCTCCTCCGAGGGGAGGGCGACCGATGAGCGACCGGACTCCGTGCCCGGCGTGCGGGGGCGATCCGCTCCCCGGCGCGCTCGCCTATCAGCACCGGACCTCGTGCCGGATCTACGCCGCGGATACCGCGACGATCGCGGCCGATCACGAGCGGCGCTCCGGCGTCCGCCCGCCGACCAACGCCGAGCGGGAGATCCTCCGGCACGAGCGCTACGTCGAGCCCGAGGGCGACCTCGATCTCGCGATCCGCTTCAGCCACGTCGGCGGCGTCCACCGCCGTCGCCCCGTCCTCGTCGACGGGACCGGCCGGGAGGTCGCCGACGCCGAGCGGGAGGTCGACGATGAGTGACTCCTCGCCGCGCCGGACCTCCGCCGCCGACGTCCGGGCCCGTTGGCTCTCCGGGCCGCTCTCGGTCGACGACGAGCGGATCGAGGTGCTCCTCGGGGACGTCGAGGACTTCCTGAACGGGGAGTTCTCGGATCTCGACGAGCGGCTCAGCGACGGGCGCCTCACGGACTCCCGCCTCCGCCGCGTCGTCGTCCGGATCGCCTCCCGCGTCCTGCGCAACCCGGACGGCTACCGGCAGGTCTCCTCCGGGACCGGACCGTTCACGGGCTCCGCGACCTACGGGGGCGAGCACCCGGGCGAGATCTACGTGACCGACGAGGACCGCAAGGACCTCGTCGGCCGGGGCAAGACCTCGTCCCGCCGCGCCGCCTCGACCTACCTCGGAGGGCTCCGATGACCCTCCCCAACGAACAGGAGAACACCATGACCGACGAGAAGCACGAGAACGGCCCGGAGACCAACGAGAACCCCTCGGAGGCTCCGGAGCCCACCGAGGCCTCCGAAGAGCCGGGAGACGGCAGCGAGAGCACGGAGAGCGACACTCCTGCGGTCGCGAAGCTCCGCCGCGAGGCCGCGGGGCACCGCGCGAAGCTCCGCGAGGCCGAGGCGGAGCGCGACGCGGTCGTCGTCCAGCGGGACGCGCTCGCCGCCGCCGTCCTCGGCGACGCCCTCCGCGGCACCGGCGTCAACGCCGAGCTCTTCGCGACGGCCGGGAGGTCGATCGAGGAGTTCGTCGTCGACGGCGTCCTCGACCGCGCGGCGATCACGAGCGCGGGCCGGGAGGTCGCCAAGAAGTACGGCGTCGCCTCCCCGGCCGTCTCCCGCCGGACGGGGACGGGCGCCGAGCGTCCGCCGAAGGAGGCCAAGACCTGGGCCGACGCGCTCGGAAAGCGGTAACCGGTAGACTCTCGGGTGCGACGGTCGTCCAGGTGGCGCTCGTCGCACCCGAGCTATCGACCTCCTGGCGGGGTCACCCTCACCGAGTCCCGGCGACTCCGAGGGCGAGCGAACCTTCACGTTCTCTTCCGCCTATAGGAGGCACCAAATGACCATGCTCACCAGCGCCGAGAGCAACCGCGGGATCCTCCCGCCCGAGTACGGCTCCCTGATCACCGATCCGGTCACCGAGGCCGCGCTCGCGTTCGACGGCCGCGTCGCCCGGACCGTCCGCACCTCGGGCAAGGAGTTCCGGATCCCGATCCTCGTCGAGGACGCCGCCGCGGCGTGGACCCGGGAGGGCGAGGAGATCGCTCCGACCGAGCCCGTCCTCGACGAGATCACCGTGGTCCCCTCGAAGGTCGCGGGCCTCACGATCATCTCCCGGGAGCTGGCCGAGGACACCTCCCCCGCCGCCGCCGAGCTGGTGGGGGCCTCCCTCGCCCGCGCGATCAGCCTCCAGGTCGATCGAGGCTTCCTCGGAGACCTCGCCGCCCCCGCGGCCAAGGGTCTCGACTCGCTGACCGAGGTCTCGGTCGTCGAGGGCGCGCTCGACTCGCTCGACGTCGTCCACGAGGCGAAGGCAGCCGCGGCCGCCGAGGGCGGGACCGCGTCGGTGATCCTCGCGAACCCGGCCGACGTCCTCGCGCTCGCCCTTCTGAAGGACGAGAGCGGGAGCAACCGCTCCCTCGTCGAGTCGACCTCGACGATCGCCGGGCTCCCCGTGATCTCCTCGCGGCACGTCGCCGCCGGGAAGCTCTGGGTGCTCGACCGCGAGCAGATCGTGACCGTCCTTCGCGACGACGTCGAGCTCGCGACGTCGACCGACTCGCACTTCACGAGCGATCGGATCGCGATCCGCGCGACGATGCGGGTCGGCTTCGCCTTCCCGCGTCCCGCGTCCCTCGTCCGGGTCGACCTCCCGACCGCGGGCGCCTGACCCCGACGCGCGGGAGCCGGTCGTCCCGATCGGCCTCGGAGGGGACTCCCCGTCCCCGTAGTCTCCGGCTCCCGCGCGCCGGTCCCTCCCGTAGGATCGAGTCCGAGCCCGCCGACGTGCTCGACGTTTCCCCAGGTCGCGCCAGAGAAAATCTCCGCGCGACGAGATCCCGCTCCGACCTGCGGGGATACCCCAGCCCCTCCCCCCGGGCGCTCGCCTGGGACGGTTCGCATAGGGCCTCCGCCTGCGTACGGTTCAGAAACCACGCCTACCTGGGACGATACTCGGACGTATCGAGATGGCCTCCGAGCTGCTCCCGGCCACCTCGACGTCGTCGCTGGTCACGAGCGGAACTCGTAACGGACGTTACCCACCGAGGCCTAGCGCGTAACGCTTTCTGGGAGTAAACTGGGAGTATGCTGAACGCGCCGATCATCCCCCGCTTCGTCCCCCTCCGCACCGCCGCCCGCCGCCTCGGCGTCCGCGACGCGCTCGCCGCCTACGAGCTCCTCTGGGCCGCGGGCGCCGACCTCCGCCGCGGCTGGGACGGCAACGGGACCGTCTCCGAGGCCGACCTCGACGCGCTCGTCTCGATCCACCGATGAGCGGCCGCTTCGTCCCCTGCCCCGTCGACGGGACTCCCGTCGATACGCTCCGCGGGCGCCGGGGCCCCACCCCGGTCTACTGCGACAACGCCTGCCGGCAGCAGGCCTACCGCGACCGCCGCAAGGCCGAGCGCGCCGCGCTCCTCGCCGAGGCGGAGACGATCACTCGCGAGGCCGCCGACCCGATCCCGGCCGAGCTCCGCGAGCGCGCTCGGTGGGTGCGGTGGACCGTCACGAAGGACGGCCGCAAGCTCCCCCTCCGCACCGACCGGAACCGCGCCGCGTCGTCGACGGATCCCTCGACATGGTCCACCTACGCCGAGGCGCGGGACTCCTCGATCGGCGACGGCGTTGGCTTCGTCCTCGGCGACGGGATCGGATGCGTCGACCTCGACGGGGCCCTCGACGAGAACGGCGAGATCATCTCAGCGACCGCCCTCGGAGTCCTCTCCGCGAACGTCGACGCTTGGGTCGAGCGGTCCATGAGCGGGCGCGGGCTCCACGCCATCGGACTCCTGCCCGAGGCGCCCGGCCGACGCCGCCCCGGCATCGAGATCTACTCCCGCGCGAGGTTTATTGCGATCACCGCCGACATCTTCCGCCCCGGTGCGGGCGCGCTCGTCCCGCTTCAACTCCCGTAGCCGCTCCCGATAGCCGACGATGGCCCCCTCGGCCTGCACCTCGACGAGCCGCTCGACAAGATCATTGAGGCCCTGGAGGGTCCGGAGAGGCTCCTCGGAAGGGTCCGGGAACTGGAGGTCCTTCCCGCCGTCCGGAGCTTCCTTCTGTCGTCGCCTAACTTCCATCATTGCGCGCCGGCGGGCCCGCCGATGCTCGCCCCACTTGTACGCGAGATCCCGCACGACGCCGCTCACTTTCAGACTCGGGCTCAGGATCCTCAACTCGCCGAGCATCGTCTCGATCTCCTCGGCGTCGGCTCTATGCTGCCGACCTCGCCGAAACTGTTCCTCCTTCGGGACGTACTTCGGATTCTCTAAGGGGAGCAGGTTCGGATCGCGACGGACCTTCAGCTGGATGTGCGTCCACTCGTCGGAATGCCAGCGCGAAAATAGAGGGAGCAGGCGAATCAAGGGCGCCTCGAACGCTTGGTGGCGCGCGACGGTTCGCTCCTTCTCCGCGATCGCCGCCTCGTAATCCCGCTGGCGCTGAGCGCGTTCGTCTTCGCGCTCGGCGCGGACCCGGTCGAGGTATCGCTCCCGGAGGAAAGTCGCGAGCGCGACGAGCAGGCCGGGCACGAGCCCAGCGACGAACCCCCGGAAGGTCGGGTCTGCGAGGACGCCCGTCAAGAACTCGATCACCTGGTCAGAGTACAGCTACCACCCTCTGCTCGGGCGATCCGGTAGAGTTACCCCTAAGCCCGCAATAGCGGCGAGTTCAGCCAAATCTCCTCGATCTCCGGGTCGTCCAGCATCTCCTGCAGCGGCCCGAAGCCCCCGATCCGCGCTGCGACCTCGGCGACCATCGTGTCCGCGTCGCGCAGCACGGGTACCTCGCCCTTGGCGGAGCGGTGCTCGTAGTCGGCGACGACCTCGCGGATCAGAGGCTCGAGCTGATCGGCGCGCACGTCCAGTCCGCGCCGCCGGATCAGCTCCCGCGACTCGCTCTCGATAATGGTGGCGGCGTCCACAGGTCCCCCTCCTGCCGCTGACCGCCCGGTCCCTCTTCCGGGCGGAGATGTGACCCAGATCGCGTCACCCGTGCCACTCTAGGGGGAATCGTCCTCGCCGTGTCGGCGCTCCCTCCGAATGTGGACAACTCTCCCGGAGTTCTCCCATGGCAGGATGACAGCTGTCCGCCAGTCCTCTCGACACAGGAGACTTCCCATGGCCGACTCCTCCTCCGCCACCACGGACGGGCCGAAGCTGACCGGCACCACGCTGAAGTACATGGCGAAGCGCGTCATCGCGGAGTTCACGCATGACGGCGGCACCGACCAGGCCGCGAAGCTGACGTACTTCATGGTGCTGTCGATCGCTCCCACCCTGCTGGCCCTGTTCTCGATGGCCACCCTGCTGCTCTCGAGCATCAAGGAGCAGATCGCCGATCTGCTGGTGGACCTGGTCAACCAGGCCGCGGGAGGCAGCGGGCTCGGCGCGGAGGGCGCGATCCGCTCCACCGTCGACTCCCTGATGGGCTCCGCGACCGGCGGCACGATCGCCCTGATCATCGGTATCGCGACGGCCCTGTGGTCCGCGTCCGCCTACATCAAGGCCTACGGCCGCGTGGCCAACCAGATCTACGAGGTCCCCGAGGGCCGCGGACCCATCCGGATGAACCTCACGATGCTGCTGCTGACCATCGCGCTGATCGTCGGGATCCTGCTGATCATGATCTCGATCCTGCTCAACGCCACGCTGGTCGAGGGCCTGCTGGGCCCGATCGCCTCCAGCATCGGCGCAAGCGGCGTGCTCACCTTCCTCACCGAGTCGTTCCTGCCGATCTGGGCGTGGGTGAAGTGGCCGGTGATCCTCGTGATCGCCTTCGCGCTGATCTCGCTGCTGTACTGGGGAGCGCCGAACATCAAGAAGCCCTACCGCTTCATCTCCCCCGGCGGCGTGTTCGCGATCCTGGGCGCGGCGGTCGCGGCGGTGGCCCTGTCGATCTACATGGGCACTGTCGCCGGCTACTCCAGCTACGGCGCGATCGGCGGCATCATGGCCGTGCTGTTCGCGCTGTGGATCGTCAACATCGTGATCATCCTCGGCGCCGAGGTGGACGCGGAGTACGAGCGGGCCCGCGAGCTCGCGGCCGGCAAGCCCGCCGAGGACTCCCTCACCCTGCCGATGCGCGAGTCCGTGGGCGCGGAGAAGGCCGAGGCCAAGCGCGAGAAGATCGTCGACGAGGGCCGCGACATCCGCCTGCGGAACCTCCATCACGACGCCGAGGCCTACACCGGCGAGGACGCGCGCCTCACCCCCCGCCAGGGCGTTCCCGTCGTGAAGGACGGCGCAGACGGCGACGGGAAGACCTCCGAGAAGGACTCCTGAGATGTGCGGGCGCTTCGCGTTCTTCCAGGAGATCGAGCCGCTGGTCGACGACCTCGACGCGGTGGACCTCGCCGACCCGCACCTGCGCTCGCGCTGGAACATCCCGCCCACCGCCCCGATCTACGTGGTCACCGAATCGGTGGACAAGGAGACCGGGGAGGTCGTGCGCGCGCTGCGGATCGCCCGCTGGGGGCTGCTGCCCCCGTTCGCGAAGGAGGCCTCGTTCTCCTCGCGCACCTTCAACGCCCGCCGCGAGACCCTCGCGGAGAAGCCCAGCTTCCGCGGCAGCCTCGGCCGGTATCGGGCGATCGTCCCTATGGACGGCTACTACGAGTGGGTGCGCGATGCGAAGGGCACGCGCAAGCAGCCGTACTTCATCTCGTCGGCCGACGGGTCCTCGCTGTTCATGGCGGCCCTGGTCTCCTGGTGGAAGGGTCCTGGCGGCCACGAGGGCCCGGCCGCGACGTCCGACGGGGAGTTCCTGCTCTCGGCCACGATCATCACCCGTGCGGCGACCGGCGAGCTCGCCGAGATCCACGACCGCACCCCGGTGATGCTGCCCCGGGACCAGCTGGACGCGTGGCTGGACACCACGATGGACGACCGCCACGACGCCGAGGCCTGGGTCCAGGACGACTCGCACCTCCTGGACGACGCGACGCTCAGTGTGCGCGAGGTGGACCCGGCCGTCGGCAAGGTCGGCAACGACGGCCCCGAGCTGCTCGAGGGGCCCCAGCGTCTCCTGTGAGGCCCGGCCATCACCCCGTCGGCCGAGGCACCCCGGCCGAGCCGCCCGGCCGAACTCCCCTGACCGGTGTGACCCAGCACCCCCTCCCGAGCGCTCCGGGTCCGACCGCGGTCTGATGCCCGCCCCTCCCCTCCCCCGTACTCTCGAGGCCATGCACGACGGCTCCACCACGACGAGCCCCGCGGCTGCGGCCGACGGGGCCCGCCGTCGTGACCCGTTCCGCTGGGTCCTCGAGAACCCCGGCACGGTGGATCTCGTCGTCTTCGCCGCCGCCGCGGTGCTGATGTCTTTCTTCGCCCTGCTGAGCGGCAGCGCCGGATGGTGGCTGCTGGTCAGCGTCCCCATGGTGCTGGCGGGCGCCCTGTGCCGCACGCGCCCGCTGCTGGGCGTGGCGGTGATCGGCGCCCTCGCCGTCGCGCATCTCGTGGTGGGGATCCCCGTGGTCGCCGGCGACGTGATGACCTTCTACGCCATGTACTGCGCGGTCGCGCACGGCACCCCGGCGGTACACCGGATCGGCGTGGGCGCAGGCATGCTCGGGGTGTTCGCCCAGGCGCTCACCTGGAGCACCATCGCCCTCAACGACGGCTTCGGCGGGCTCCTCGAGGGGCTCGCGGTCTTCATGGTCCTCACGATCGTCGGGACGATCACGATCGTGGCCATCTGGGCGGTCGCGAACCTGCAGCGCGCCCGGCTGCGCCAGCTGGCCCTGACCCGGGAAAGGGCCGAGCAGGCCGTGCGCGAGCGCGAGCAGCGGACCGCCCTCGCCGTCGCCGACGAGCGCGCCCGCATCGCCCGCGAGATGCATGACGTGGTCGCCCACTCCCTCTCGGTGATCATCGCCCAGGCCGACGGGGGCCGCTTCATCGCGTCCCAGAAGCCCGAGCGCGCCGCCGAGGTGCTGGGCACCATCGGCGAGACCGGCCGCGCGGCACTCGCGGACATGCGTGCCCTGCTCGGCGTGCTGCGACAGGAGGACGAGACCGGATACGGCCCCCAGCCCGGCCCGGAGCAGCTCCCCGACCTCGCCGAACGGGTGCGAGCCGCCGGCACCCCGGTCGACCTCAGGATCGACGGAGACCTCACCGGACTCCCCCAGGCACTCGGCATGTCCGTGTTCCGCCTGGTCCAGGAGGCGCTGACCAATGTGCTCAAGCACGGCGGCCCGGACGCCGCCGCCTCCGTCCGCCTCACCCGCACCGACTCCGTGCTCGAGATCGAGGTGCTCGACGACGGCCAGGGTGTGGATCCGTCGGCCGACGGGCTCGGCCACGGCCTCACCGGCATGCGCGAGCGGATGACGCTCTTCCGCGGAACCCTGCAGGCCGGACCCCTCCCCACCCGCGGCTTCCGCGTCCTCGCCCGCGTGCCGCTGCCCGTCGCCTCCGCCGACGCACGCCCCACGACCCCGCCGAGCCCGTCGGCCCCGGGGCCCGCGTCGGCCGTGGAGCCCCCGTCGGCCGCGGGATTCCCGCCGGCTGCCCCCACCGTCCCCCACCCAGGAGAGACCCGATGACCGAGTTCCCCGACCGCCCGCTGCGCATCGCCCTGGTCGACGACCAGCCGCTGGTCCGCGCCGGCTTCGCGATGGTCATCGACTCCCAGGAGGACATGGAGGTGGTGCTCCAGGCCTCCGACGGCGCCGAGGCGGTCTCGCAGCTCGACGCGCACCGGGCGGATGTCGTGCTGATGGATGTGCGGATGCCGCGGATGGACGGCATCCAGGCGACCTCCGCGATCCTCGAGCGCGCCCCGGCCGAGCGGGCGCCGCGGATCATCGTCCTGACCACCTTCGACCTGGACGAGTACGTGGTCGCCGCGATCCGCGCCGGTGCCAGCGGGTTCCTGCTCAAGGACGCCCAGCCCGAAGACCTGCTCGGCGCGATCCGCACCGTCCATCGCGGGGATGCGGTGATCGCCCCGTCCGCGACGAAGCGCCTGCTCGAGCGGGTGGTCTCCGCGCCCGACCCCGCCGCGCAGGACACCTCCGTGCTCGACGCGCTCACCGAGCGGGAGCGGGAGGTGCTCACCCTCATGGGCCGCGGCTGCTCGAACCGCGAGATCGGGGCGGAGCTGTTCGTCGCCGAGGCGACCGTGAAGACCCATGTGGGCCGGGTGCTCGCCAAGCTCGGCGCCCGTGACCGGGTCCAGGCCGTGATCATCGCCTTCGAGACGGGACTGGTCACGCCCGGCGAGCACTGACGGGGCGATCACCGAGCGGGTCATACCTCGGTATGACCTCCGCCCCCGGCAGGTCCTCCCATCGGAGCGGACGAGGGGACCAGGGGCTGACGACCGCGCAGGTCACGACCGGGAAGCATCGGGGATGACCCTCGTCCCCCCCGTGAAGGACCCGCGATGACCTCCGCCGCCCCGGCCGGCTCCCCGCCCCGCACCGATGACTCCCCCGCCCTCGAAGCCCGCGGGATCACCCGCACCTATGGCACGGGCCCCTCCACAGTGACCGCGCTGGACGGCGTGGACGTCGACATCGCCCGCGGTGCGTTCACCGCGATCATGGGCCCCTCGGGCTCCGGCAAGTCGACGCTGCTGCACGTGCTCGCCGGCCTCGACGCCGTCGACTCCGGGTCGATCCTGCTGGACGGCACCGAGATCACGACCCTGCGCGACGACGCCCTGACCCGGCTGCGCCGCGAGCGGATCGGCTTCGTCTTCCAGTCTTTCAACCTTCTGCCAATGCTCACCGCCGAGCAGAACATCCTGCTGCCCCTCGAGCTCGCCGGCACCCGCGTGGACCGCACCTGGCTGGACACACTCGTGACCGCCTTCGGGATCGCCGACCGGCTGGACCACCTGCCCTCCCAGCTCTCCGGCGGGCAGATCCAGCGCGTGGCGATCTCCCGCGCCCTGATCACCTCCCCCGCCGTCGTGTTCGCCGACGAGCCCACCGGCAACCTCGACTCCCGCTCCACCGAGGAGGTGCTGGACTTCCTGCGCCTGTCGGTGGATGAGTTCGGGCAGACCGTCGTGATGGTCACCCACGAGCGGGAGGCCGCCGAGCGCGCCGATCGGATCCTCACCCTCGCCGACGGCCGGATCGCGGCCGACGAGGACCTGCGAGGGCAGCGCCGATGAGCCGCCGTGCCACCGCACGTCGCACCGCGGCACGTCGCACCACCGTGAAGCTCACGCCGCTGCGCCGCCACCTCGCGGCCGTGGTCACCATCGCCCTGTCCTGCGCGTTCGTCACCGTCATGGTGCTGGCCGGGAGCCTCGTCCAGTCCTCGCTGCGCTCCGAGGCCTCCCGAACCTACGCCGGCGCGGACCTGGAGATCACCCGTCCGCTGACTGACGAGGACTGGTCCTCGGAGGCGCCCCTGCCCGCTCCCGCGGTGGACGGCGCCGAGGTGGTGTGGCCGCTCGTGCAGCAGTACCTGCCGCTGCGCGCGGGCGGCTCCGAGGTGTTCCTCCAGGCCGCGATGCTGCCACCCGGCCGGGGCGGTAGCGCGCCGCTGCTGGACGGGTCCCCGGCGATCGACGCGACCGGGGTCGTGCTGGACCGTGCCGCATCCCGTGCCCTCTCCGTCGGCGTCGGCGACACAGTGGAGATCTCGAGCGGTGCCGAGGGCACCGCGGTGCCCCTCACCGTGACCGGCATCGCCGCCGCACCCGAGGGCACGGTCCTCGGCAGCACGCCCCGCGTACTCGTCCAGGAGGTCAACGCCAAGACGCTGCTCGGCCCCACCGCGGGCACGCTCGCGGAGGCCTGGCTCGCGACCGTCCCCGAGGGCACCGACCCCGCCCAGGTCGCCCAGGCTGCCGCGGCCGGTGATCTCGAGGTGCGTACGGCCGAGGAGGCCGAGCAGGCCGCCGTCGACCAGCTCCTGCGGGGCTTCACCGGGCTCGGCATGATGCTCGGTGTGTTCGTGGTGATCGCGCTGGTCACCAGTGCCGTCGTCATCGCCAACACCTTCGCCGTCGCCCTCGCCCAGCGCACCCGCTCCCTGGCCCTGCTGCGCACCCTCGGCGCGACCCGCGGCCAGGTGCGCACCGTCGTGCTGCGCGAGTCGCTGCTGGTGGGACTGCTCGGTGCGGGGGCCGGTATGCTCACCGGCCACCTGCTCGTCCAGGCCGCCCTCGCCCTCGCCGCCGCGGCCGGGTGGCTGCCGAGCGTGCTCGTGGTGCCCGTCGGCCTCTGGTCGGTGCTGCTCCCGCTCGTCGCCGGGCTCGCGCTCACGCTCCTGGCGAGCCTCGCCCCGCTGCAGGCCGCGACGAGGGTCGCCCCGCTCCAGGCGCTGCGCCCCGCGCCCCCAGCACCGGAGAAGCGCTTCGGAGTGCGCGGCGCGCTCGGGCTCGCCGCCGTCGTGCTCGGCGCGGCGGCGCTGGTAGGCGGCGCGGTCCTCGCCGGGCGCGGCCAGGCCGGGCCGGCCGTGCTCGCCGCGGTCCTCGGCGGGGTGCTGAGCTTCGCCGGGGTGCTGGGCGTGCTCGTGCTGGTCACGCGCCCGCTCGCGGCGCTCGCCGCACGGCTCGTCGGCCGGATCGGCGGGCTGCCCGCGAAGGTCGCGGGCGCAAACATCACCCGCACCCCGCGGCGCAGCGCGGCCACGGTGGCCGCACTGCTCATCGGCACCACGCTCATGACGATGATGACCGTCGGCGCCCGCACCGCCGAGTCGACGCTCACCTCCGAGCTCGACTCCCGCCGCCCCATCGACCTGGTGCTCTCCGCCGAGGAGATGCCGGCCGACGCCGCCGCCCGGATCGCAGCGGTGGACGGCATGGACACCGCCGTCGCCACCGCCCGCGGCGACATCCAGGTCGGGGCGGGCGAGCCGATGACCCTGTACGCGGTGACGCCGCAGCAGCTCACCCAGGTCTCGCACCGTCCCGGCATGGCTGACCTGCTCGCCGACGACGTGGTCCTGATCGGCCAGGAGCGCGCCGAGCGGTTCGGCGTGCACGACGGGCAGGTCCTGCAGGTCCACGCGGCCAACGGCACCACCCGCCCGCTCCGGGTCCTGGTCGATGCCAACCTGCAGATGTCCCTGGTCACCCCGGCGACGTTGTCTGCCCTGCTCGGTGAGCGGACCTCCACGGTGGTGCTGGGCGACTTCGCCGATCCCGGCAGCCCCGAGCGGGCCGGCATCGGGATCGCGGACCTGGTCTCGTCGCTGGACGAGGTGATCACGGCCGACGGGTTCGTCGGAGCCTCCGCGACCCTCGGCGGGGCGGAGCGCGAGTCCTACGCGCAGGTCCTCGACGTGCTGCTCGGGATCACGGTCGCGCTGCTCGCCGTCGCGGTGCTCGTCGCGCTCGTGGGGGTGGCGAACACGCTCAGCCTCGGCGTGGTGGAACGGACCGGGGAGAACGCGCTGCTGCGGACGCTGGGCACCACGCGCCGCCAGATGCGGTGGATGCTCGGCTGGGAGGGGCTGCTGCTCGCGCTCGTCGGCGCGGTCCTCGGCCTCGTGCTCGGCAGCATCTACGGGGTCCTCGGGATCCAGGCGCTGCTCGGCTCCGTCTTCCCGATCACCATCACGCTCCCGGTGGGACGACTCGCGCTCGTGCTCGCGGCGACCCTGCTCGCCGGGGTGCTCGCCTCGGTGCTGCCGGGCAGGGCAGCGGCCCGCACGGCCCCGGTGACCGCGTTGGCGAGCGCCGACTGACGATCGCGGAATGACGAGTCCCGCATGACGTGATGAGCGTCGTCCCATCAGGAGCGAGGGGCCGACGGCTCTGCGCTGGTGTGCGCCATCGAGCCGTCGGCCCCTCGGAACCGTCGGTGAGGGCTCAGCCCCGGCGGGTGGGCAGGGGCGTGGAGGAGACGAGACGGGTCAGCAGGACGAAGATCCAGATCGCGAGGCCGAGGGCGAGTGCGCCCTGCCAGTACATCGCCCCGCGCAGCATGCTCGCCCCGACCAGGGCCTGGAAGAACTGCCAGGTGATCCCGTACCCGAGGCCGAAGCGCCCCTTGACCAGGAGCGAGCGAGCGGCGAGGACCGCGCCGACGGCGAACACGAGCAGGAAGATCCCCAGCCCGGTGCCGAGGCGACCGTCCAGCGCACCGCTCGCGGCAGTGATGAAGCAGTAGGTCGCGGCGGCCGCGATCAGCAGTCCTTCGACGCCGAGCAGAGCGGCCGCGAGCGGGCGGGTGCGCGGGCTGGGGTCCTGGGCGTCGTCGGAGGAGGAGTCGCGAGGGGTGGAGGGCATGGTGGCACTGTAACGGCCCGTCCCGTCGGCCGTCCGGGGACGCCGGGCGGCAGTGCGTCACACGCGGGCCTGCACCTCTGCGCACGCCGGCCTGCGCCTCCGCTCCCGGCCCTCGCATGCACTGCCCCTGCCCTGTTGGCAACGCCTTCGTGCCCGGTCTCACCTCCGCAGGATGCAAGGGCATTCCGGTGTGGGAAGTGCCACCAGGCCCGCCGGTCGCAGCCCTTGTCGACGCCGTCAGGCGCCGCACAGAATGGAGGACGGCTCGAATCGCCGAGCGTCCTCCGGAGCAGCGCTCCAGGACGTGCGGCATCGGGCCGGAGACCCGAGAACGCCCCACAGGGAGCGACCCTCGCCGCGCCTCGCTCCTACGGGGAGCCGGGCGCGACGTCCTGGAAAGAGAGAGTGACGATGGACTGGCGCCACCGTGCCGAGTGCCTCAACCATGATCCCGAGCTGTTCTTCCCCATCGGGAACACCGGACCGGCGATCACGCAGATCCAGGAGGCGAAGGCGGTGTGCCAGAAGTGCGACGTCATGACCGCCTGCCTGAAGTTCGCCCTGGAGACCGGCCAGGACTCGGGCGTCTGGGGCGGCCTGTCCGAGGATGAGCGCCGCTCCCTCAAGCGCCGCAACGCCCGCGCCCGCCGCGCCGGCTGACTCCCGCTGAGGAGTCACTCCTGCTGAGCTCTGCGCTCAGCTCCCCCTTCGTGGACGACCCGCTGTGCGGTGCGGCCGAGGACGGCCGCCCCGCAGCGGATCCCGCTCAGAGCGTGAGCGGATCCAGGTAGACGTCCACCACGGCAGCCGTCCCGCCCTCGGGACGGTTCTCCCAGGTCAGAGTGCCTCCGAGCTGGCCCTGCACCAGGGTGAGCGCGATGTTGGTGCCCAGCCCCGTCGGCTTCGCGGCCCCCATCCCGTTGCCATCGTCCTCGATCGAGATCACCAGGTGCGACCCCGTCCGCTCGCTGCGGATCGTGAGCGTCCCGCCGGTCTCGGAGAGCCCGTGCTCGACCGCATTGGTCGCCAGCTCCGTCACCACCAGCGCCAGCGGCGTCGCCTCCTCGGCACGGATGGTGCCGACCCGTCCGATCTTCTCCGTGCGCACCTCGACCTGCGCATCGGTCAGTCGCGGGCTGCCGGCGCGGTGGACCGTGGCGCTGGCGGCGTCCACCGCCAGGCGCAGGCAGCGATCGATCACCTCGTCGAAGTGGACCGCCTCCTCCGAGCCCTGCAGCAGCGACTCGTGCACGAGCGCGATCGTGGACACGCGCCGCATCGCCTCGGCGAGCGCCTCGCGCGCCTCGTCCGTCTTCATGCGCCGCGACTGCATGCGCAGCAGCGCCGCGACGGTCTGGAGGTTGTTCTTCACCCGGTGGTGGACCTCGCGGATCGTCGCGTCCTTGGTGATCAGCTCCCGCTCCCGGCGGCGCAGCTCGGTGACGTCGCGGACCAGGATGAGGGCGCCGGTGCGCGTGCCGTTCTGGGTCAGGGGCACCGCCCGCAGTGACAGGGTGCCGCCGCGCGCCTGCATGTCGGAGCGCCAGGCGGCGCGGCCCATGAGCACGAGCGGCAGGGATTCGTCAACGGGGCTGCGGCTCTGGAGGACCTCTGTGGACAGCTCCGCGAGGGTCGTGCCGGTGAGCTCGCCGGCGATGCCGAATCGGTGGAAGGCCGAGCGGGCGTTCGGCGACGTCCACTGCACGACCCCGGCCTCGTCCAGTTCGACGACGCCGTCCCCGACGCGCGGCGCGCCGCGGCGGGGCGGGATCGGTGCGCCTTCGATGGGGAACGCGCCGTGCTGGAGCATCTCCAGCACCCGCACCCCGAGCCGGCGCTGGTGGGTCTCGTTGTCGCTGGGGGTCGCGTCGCTGTCAGGGCTCTCGGCCGCGAGCACCGCGAGGGTGCGACCGTTCTTGCGCACCGGCACCATCACGCCGGTGGCGCTGCGGCCCTCGCGCTCGATCGGGGTGGGCTCCTCGGTGGGCTCCCCGCCGGCGAGCAGGCGCGCGATCTCCGCTCCTTCCGGGTCCGCGGCGGCGTCGGGGTCCTCGGGATCGCCAGTGACGGCGCTGCGGACGGTGCCCACCGGGTCCTCGTAGTAGACGGTCGAGCCGGTCGCCGGGCGGCAGTGCGCCACGGCGAGCGCTCCCTCCTCGCCGCGGATCCACAGCACCAGGTCGGTGCGCAGCAGGTCGGACAGGAGGTTCCAGTCCCCGACGAGGTGCTGGAGCCAGTCCGCCTCCTTCCCGGAGAGGTCGGGGTTGTCGGCGAGGAACTTGGACAGGCTCGGCATGCCCCCAGGATAGGGGTGATCCCCGCCGTGCCCGTGCCCTGCCCGCGCACGGTCGGGGCCGGTTCGGGTGCAGGGCCGGGTGCAGGGCCGGGTGCTGGATCGGGCATGCCCGGGTCCGTGCTCTAGGCTGGCGCCGTTCCGCACCGAGGAAGGACCCCGATGAAGCTCCACGAGACCCTGCACCTGCCGCTGCCCGCGCGTTCCGCGGCAGGGATGTATGCCGACCCCGAGTACACCGAGATCCGCCGCCGCACGCTCGGCGCCTCCGAGGCGACCTCCGACGTCGACGGCGACCCGGCCGGTGCGTTCACCGTCCGCACCGAGCTGTCGCTGCCCACCGACAAGGTCCCGGACATCGTCAAGCCCTTCGTCGGTTCGTCGGTGACCGTCAAGGAGGAGCAGGCGTGGTCCGCTCCGGCCACGGACGGCAGCCGCACCGGCACGATGGGCCTGGAGGTGGTGGGCACTCCCGCGGGCCTGACCGCCGATCTGCGCCTGACCGGCACGGACCAGCACAGCGCCGAGGTCGTGATCGACGGCGACCTCACGGCGAAGATCCCGCTGCTGGGCGGGAAGATCGAGAAGGCAGCTCTGCCCTACGTCTCCAAGGTGCTGCGCGCCGAGGAGCGCTCCGCGGCCGCATACCGGGACCGTTCGGCGGGCTGACCCCTCAGTCGGCTGACCGCTCTACCGGCTGAGTGCTCAGCCGGCCGCGGCGGTGGCGTCCAGGAAGGCGAGCGCCGCGGCGGGCTCGGCCGCATCGAACCACAGCAGCGCCGGGTCGGTGTCGTCCGCCTCCGCGGCGGCGGCGTCGAGCTCGGTGACGTGGAAGCTGGCGATCCGTGCCGACGCCTCGGCGGTCAGCCGCACCCCGAAGGCGCCGCCGTCCTCCGCCTCGACGATCGTGGTGTCGGGGACGTCGGCCGCGATGACGAGCGCCCGCTCGCGGGGGCTGCCCGTGCTGTAGGCGACGTGGACGGCATCCTGGAGCGCCTCGTACT
The DNA here is from genome assembly GCF_014204755.1 of Brachybacterium aquaticum. NCBI lineage: Bacteria > Bacillati > Actinomycetota > Actinomycetes > Micrococcales > Dermabacteraceae > Brachybacterium > Brachybacterium aquaticum. The sequence continues at coordinate 884,441 of NZ_JACHLZ010000001.1, read as the reverse complement.
CGAGGTCCTCCTCGTCCTCGCCGGGAAAAGCGGTGCGACCCTGCGCGGTGACGGCCCAGGCTGCGCGTCCCGGCGTGAGCGGCAGCGCGGTGCGGGCGCTCTCGAGCGCGGCGCGGTCCTCGGCGGTCAGGGTCAGGTAGATCCTCATGGCGTCATCCTCTCACCGCCCGCGTCCCGTCTGCCGCCTCACCGGCCGCTGGACGCCTCGGCCGAGGCGGGAGCTCCCTGCAGCACCATGGAGGCGGCGATGTCCCGCAGCCCCTTGCGCAGCGCGGAGCGCGGCGCCGACTCGGCGAGCAACGCACCGTCCCAGGCCGCGGTGCGGCAGATGGTCGGCTCGTCCGGCAGAAGGTGCAGGGAGTCCACCCTCACCCGTGACGCGATCAGCTCGCGCACGCGGTCCCCGGGCACCGGGGCTCCGACGCGGTTGACGATGACGTGCAGCTCGGTGGTCCCGAGCTCCTCGAGCCGGGAGTGGTCGCGCAGGAAGCGGGTGATGCTGACCGGGTCCGCGGTGACCACGGCGACCACCGCGTCCGAGGACTCGATCGCGCTCATCGCGGCGGCGTTGCGCTGGGGCGCGGCGGTGTCGTAGCTCAGCTCCTCGTCCTCCTCGAGCATCGCGGCGACATCCGCGACGACCAGGTCCCCGCGATGACGCAGCGCGGTCCACACCCCGTCCATCGCGCCGCGACGCAGCTCGGCCCAGCGCGCGGGCACGCCGATGCCGCTGAGCAGGCGCAGCTGCGGCTGCGCCGTCGGGAGCAGGGAGTCGAGCATCTCCTCGTCCAGGGTGCCGCGGTCGTGCGCGCGGGCGGCGGCGACCAGTCCGGGCGCCTCGTCGAGCACGCCGAGCATCTGGCTGAGCGCGGGGCCGTGGGTGTCGGCGTCCACCAGCACGGTGTGCTGTCCAGCGAGCGCCGCCTCCGCCGCGAGGTTCGCGGCGACGGTCGAGCGGCCCGGGGCCCCGACCGGGCCCCACACGGTCACGAGTCTGCCCGTCGGCCGCGCCTCCGCCTCGGGCTCCTGCAGCCAGTCCCCCGAGGGCTCCTCCCCTGCCACGGCCGCAGTCACCGCGGCGAGAATCTCCTCGACGGAGGACTCCGCCGGCAGCACCTGGCGCAGGCCTGCTCCGGTCCCTTCGACGTCGTCCTGGGAGCGCAGGCCGATCACGGCCGCGTCGCGGGAGAGGGCGGCGACGGCATCGCGCCCCAGCCCGCGCACGGAGACGTCGATAAGGACCACGTCGCCGATGCCGGCCGACACCACGGCGAGGGTCTCGGCGAGGTCGGCGCAGCGACGCACCACGCGGGCCGAGCGTCCACGGTCCATGGCGAGGTCGTGGACGATGCGCACCTCGTCGCTGCCGGAGGCGCACAGGACGATGTCGATCACGGCGAGACCCCGTGCGCTCCCGGCACCCCGATCACGTCCAGCCGCTCGTCCTTGGAGAGCACCTCGAGGACGTCCGCGAGGCTCTCCGCCGGCACGAGCACCTCCACCGACATCGAGCGCATGCCCAGGGAGCTTCCCTCATCGATGCGCCTGACCACAGCATCCGGCACCAGCAGAGCCGCCTCACCGGTGCCGCCGTCCTGGACCTCCGGGGAGGTGTGCCACAGCTCGACGGTCGCCCCCGGGACCACGGACTCGGCGACCGTAGCCTCGACGGGGATCACGACCGGGCGGAGCGGGACGTCCGCGGGCTGACCGACGGCGGAGACCGGCAGCAGCTCGCCGGCCCCCACCGTGGCCGTGGCCACGGCGCCCTCAGGGATCGCGTCGAGGTCCCCGACGTACAGACCATGCTGGTCCCCGAGACGGAGCTCGACGGTCTGCAGGTCCGAGGCCTCCAGAGCGTCACCCGGCACGATCGGTCCGCGGGCGACGAGCACGGGGGTGGTCGCCGAGAGCCGAGAGACCAGCAGCGCCCCCATCAGCACGCTCGCCAGGACCAGCACGATCCCGACGATCAGCCGCGGATCCTTCCATCGCGGCCGTCGCAGCCTCATCACCGGCGCTGTCGCCCCCATGCTCACTCCACCCCTCGTCCCACTACCCCGCGTCCGGTGCGACGCGGATCACTCGGGAGGCTACGTGACCGGCGCCCTGCGCGGGGGCGGCGCCCAGCTTTTGTGGACGGCCGCGCAGGGCCTCGTGCCCGATCGTGGGGCCCGGATGCGCCTGACGCAGCGTCGTCCACACCCCGATCCTGTGCCCGGGGAAGGGATGAGAGACTGTGCGGAACCGCGTGCTCAGGCCCGACCGGAAGGAACGTCGATGCCGCCTCGCTTCGTCCCGCTCTCCGACGTCGCGGAGATGCTCTCCATCTCCGCCTCCCAGGCCTACGCCCTCGTCCGCTCCGGCGAGCTGCGGGCGATCAAGGTCGGGGGCCGCGGGCAGTGGCGGGTCGAGGTGACCGAGATCGAGTCCTACATCCAGCGCAGCTACAAGCGCACCGAGGAGCTCCTCGCCGAGGAGCGGGCACTGGAGAACGGCCGCTCCGGGAGCTGATCGGCGCGCGGCCGCGCCACCCGGAAGCACCACACGGCAGCATCACTCGGACGCGCCACACGGCGGCACCGCGCGGCAGTGCACCAACCCCGCCCTCGCAGGCTCTCTCTGAGACGGCCCCTCAGTAAGGCAGGACGGCGCGCAGGGACGCGGTCGTCACGGTGAGCCTCGTCGAGCCGGGGACGCTCGAGGTCTCCCCCGTCGGCAGGGTGTTCACGTCCAGGGCATCGGCGCCGACGGCGGCGATCCTGCCGATCACGGTCCCCGCCGCCGTCTCCAGCCGCACGACGCTGCGGTCCCGCGCGATGCCCCGGAGCACCGAGCCGAGGCCGAGCAGCGAGTGGAGGGAGTCCTCGGCCGGGCGCGCGCGGGTCGGGAGGCCCTCCACGAACGCGATCGCCGCGAGCGGGACCAGGGAGTCCGCCGCCCGATCGCGCAGTGCGACCCAGTCCGCCCCCACCTCGCGCACCACCCCGGAGAGCCTCAGCCCGTCGCCCACGTGCACGGTCACCGGTCGTTCGCCGGCGCCGCGGAGCCTGTCCGCGAGCGTGAGCTGTGCACGCTCGGCGCGCGCGAGCTCCTCGGAGACGGCGCGCAGCTCCTCCTGCTGCTGGTGCGCGAACTGCCCCTCGAGGTCCTCGAAGATCCTCTCGAATCGCATGAACCCACTGTAGGCCGCCCGCACCTGCGCCGATCGCCCCTCCCCCGCCGCGCCCGATCCACACCCGGACCTCGACCGATTGCGTCCTGCATCACAGACGACTACCTTGCTCCATACGAGATCGAACAGATTCATTCGACATCAAACTGCATCAAACGACATCATCGCTCCCTCGAGGAGCGGTGTGCAGAGAAGGACGAGGGGGAGCGTCATGGGGGATGAGCAGCACACCGCAGGAGGTCCGAGACTCGGACCAGCCCTGTTCGGAGCGGTGATCAGCGCCGGCGGTGCCACCGCCATGGCCGTCACCGCCACGGTCCTGGAGGGCGCGGGCCGCACGGCCCACGGAGAGGACCGACTGATCGCCCTCGTGCTGGTGGCACTCGCGCTGCTGGGCACCGCGCTCTGCCTGTATCTCGCCGTCATCTGGGGGCTGGCCGCGGCGATCCTCCTGACCGGACCTGCCGGACGGACGGGACGGATGCTGCTGGGCGTCCTGCGGGTCATGGCACCGCGCCTCGCACGCCGGCTGAGCGTCGGGGCAGCGGTCGCCACGGCCACGACCGGGCTGGTGCTCGGCCCTGCCCTGGCGGTCGAGGGACCTGCGCACCCGGACCTGCACGACGCCGAGCCCGTCGCCTCGCAGATCCTGGAGGAGCTTCCGCTCGTGCTCCCTGCGGAGACCGGCGACCACAGCGCCGCCGAGAACAGCGGACCCGGTCCCGCGGACGACCCGGCAGCGGATGCCGACGACTCCTCGCCCCGGCCGCCCCTGGGCTGGGGCGACCCCACCCCCGCCGAGGCGCTCGAGGAGGACAGCGACGACACCGCTGCTCCCGAGAGCGGCGGCACGGACAGCACCGCCACCGAGTCGGCACCGCCGCGCACTGTGGTCGTCCAGGCGGGCGACTCGCTGTGGACCCTCACCGACGATCTTCTCGGGCCCCTGCCCGACGACCCCGCGGTGATCGCCGCGTCCTGGCCCGCGCTGTACGAGGCCAATGCGGACGTGATCGGTCCCGACGCGGACCTGCTCGTGCCGGGACAGGTGCTGACCGTTCCCGCGGCCCTGGAGGGGCAGGAGACATCATGAGCGACACCGATCAGAGCGTCATCCCGGCTGTCGCCGCCGTCGGCGGCCCGAACGACCCCCGCTCCGTCGAGAGGCTGATCGAGCCGGTCGCTCGCCGGGCGGTCGAGATCATCCGCGACATGCGCCCCGAGAACGCGCTGTCGCGGCTGGTCACGCCGGAGGTCGCCAGCACTCTGGCCCGGCGCGCCGCTCTCACCCGTCGGCTGCGGGCGTCCGCCGGCTACGCCCCGACCAGGCAGCTGCAGGTCACCGGGGTGCGGATGTGCGTGGTCAACGAGCACACCGTGGAGGCCAGCTGCGTGCTGCGAGAGCCGGACCGCGCCCGCTTCCTCGCCATGCGCTGGGAGCTGAGGCACAGCGGCTGGCGGGTCACCGTGCTCGAGATCGGCTGAGCGGGGCGCCCCTCGCCCGCCCCGTCACCGAGACCGGCAACGGCCCGGGTCGACATCCGTCAGGACATCGACCCGGGCCGCTCTGTCTCACTCAACAGCGCAGTCTGACTCCGCAGCGCAGTCTCACTCCGCTGCGCAGTCGCACTCAGCCGCGGCGGCGCTTCGCCCGGCGGCGCTGGGCGCGGTTGCCGCCGTCGCCCTGGGGCGCGCCCTCGGGCTTGTCGGAGACACGGTTAGCGGTGGCGGTGGCCGCATCACCCTCGCGGGCCTGACGGCGGCGCTGGGCGCGGGTGAGGGTCGCGGAGTCCTGCGCGCCGTCCCCCTCGGCGGAGCTGTAGCGCAGCTGACGGGCATTCGGCCCGTCGTCCAGGCCCTTGGCTCGCAGCACCACGGTGCTCTCCTGGGCCAGCTGCTCCGCGCGGGCCGCGGCGTCGTCCTCGGACTCCACCCCGTCGCCGAACAGCGAGTCGTCGTCCTCGACCTCGGTGGAGGCGTCGTCCCCGGCGGCGGTGTCCTCGGCGATCCCGTCGGCAGCCCCCTCGGAGACCGGCGCCGAGCCCTGCGCGGCCTCGGAGCCCTCCTCCGCGCCGGCAACCGCACCGGCCGGAGCCGCGGCGCTCGCCCGGGCGGCGCGGGCGGCGGCGCCCTTCGCGGACGCGCTGCGCAGCAGGTCGCTGACGGCCTTGGGGACCACGGGCTTGGCCTTCTCGACCTGGACCTCGAGGTTGTAGACGTAGCCGACCACATCCTCCTTCACCCCGGCCATCATGTCGTTGAACATGAGGTGGCCCTCGCGCTCGTACTCGATGAGCGGGTCGCGCTGGGCCATGGCGCGCAGGCCGATGCCCTCCTTGAGGTAGTCCATCTCGTAGAGGTGCTCGCGCCAGCGGCGGTCCATGACGCTCAGCAGCACGCGGCGCTGCAGCTGGTGCAGGCCCTCCTCGCCGAGCTCCTCCTCGCGCTTCTCGTAGGCGATCCGGGCGTCGGCGAGGATCTCCTCCTTCAGCAGCTTCGCCTCGAGGTTCTCCTTGCCGCCCACCTCGTCGACGACCTCCTGCGGGGTCAGCGAGATCGGGTAGACGGGACGCAGCGCGCCCCACAGCTCCTCGAGGTCGACGTCCTCGGCGGTCTTCCCGGCGGTGTGCTGGTCGACGGTGCCGCCGATGACCTCCTCGATGAAGCGCTGGATGTGCTCGTCGAGCTCCTCGCCCTCGAGGATGCGCGAGCGCTCCTCGTAGAACTTCTTGCGCTGCTTGGTCAGGACGTCGTCGTACTTCAGGACGTTCTTGCGGATCTCGGCGTTGCGCGACTCGATCGAGTTCTGCGCGCGCTGGATCGCGCCGGAGACCATGCGACCGGTCAGCGGGATCGACTCGTCCACGCCGCCGCGGGCCAGGAGCTGCTCGGCAGCGCCCGCGTTGAACAGGCGCATCAGGTCGTCCTGCAGGGACAGGTAGAAGCGGGACTCGCCCGGGTCGCCCTGACGGCCGGAGCGGCCGCGCAGCTGGTTGTCGATGCGACGGGACTCGTGCCGCTCGGTGCCCAGCACGTACAGACCGCCCAGCTCCACGACCTCATCGTGCTGCTCGGCGACCGCGCTCTTGGCGCGCTCGAGCTCCTCGTCCCACGCGGCCTCGTACGCCTCGGGATCCTCCTCGGCGTCCAGTCCGCGCTTCTCCAGCTCGGCATGGGCCATGAACTCGACGTTGCCGCCGAGCATGATGTCGGTGCCGCGACCGGCCATGTTCGTGGCGACGGTGACGGCGCCCTTCGCACCGGCCATGGCCACGATCGCGGCCTCACCGGCGTGGTTCTTGGCGTTGAGGACCTCGTGCTTGACGCCCTGGGCGGTCAGCAGCTTGGAGAGGTACTCGCTCTTCTCGACGCTGGTGGTGCCCACCAGCACCGGCTGGCCGGTCTCGTGCCGCTCGACGATGTCCTCGACGACCGCGTCGAACTTCGCCTTCTCGGTGCGGTAGATGCGGTCGGCCTTGTCCTCGCGCTGCATGGGGCGGTGCGTCGGGATCGGCACCACGCCCAGCTTGTAGGTGTTCATGAACTCGGCCGCCTCGGTCTCGGCGGTGCCGGTCATGCCCGAGAGCTTGTCGTAGAGCTTGAAGTAGTTCTGGAGGGTGATCGTGGCGAGGGTCTGGTTCTCGGCCTTGATCTTCACCCCCTCCTTGGCCTCGATGGCCTGGTGCATGCCCTCGTTGTAGCGGCGCCCGGCGAGGATGCGGCCGGTGTGCTCGTCGACGATCATCACCTCGCCGTTGAGGACCACGTAGTCCTTGTCCCGCTTGAACAGCTCCTTGGCCTTGATGGCGTTGTTGAGGAAGCCGATCAGCGGCGTGTTCAGCGACTCGTAGAGGTTGTCGATGCCCAGGTGGTCCTCGACCTTGTCGATCCCGGACTCGAGCACGCCCACGGTGCGCTTCTTCTCGTCGACCTCGTAGTCGCGGTCGCGGCGCAGGTGGGTGACGACCTTCGCGAACTCGCTGAACCACTTGTTCGCGTCCCCGGAGCCGGGCCCGGAGATGATCAGCGGCGTACGGGCCTCGTCGATGAGGATCGAGTCGACCTCGTCGACGATGGCGAAGAAGTGGCCGCGCTGGACCCGGTCCTCGGGGGTGAGCGACATGTTGTCGCGCAGGTAGTCGAAGCCGAACTCGTTGTTCGTGCCGTAGGTGATGTCCGCGGCGTACTGCTCGCGGCGCTCCTCCGGGGTCATCCCGGACTTGATCACACCGGTGGTCAGGCCCAGGGCGCGGAAGACGCGGCCCATGATGTCGCTCTGGTACCCGGCGAGGTAGTCGTTCACGGTGACGACGTGCACGCCCTTGCCCGCCAGGGCGTTGAGGTAGGCGGGCAGGGTCGCGACCAGCGTCTTGCCCTCACCGGTCTTCATCTCGGCGATGCGGCCGCGGTGCAGCGCGGCGCCGCCCATGATCTGCACGTCGTAGGGGCGCTGGCCGAGGGTGCGGTTCGCGGCCTCGCGGACCGCCGCGAAGGCCTCGACCTGGATGTCGTCGAGGGTCTCGCCGTCCTCCAGGCGCTCCCGGAAGCGGTCGGACTCCTCGCGCAGCTCCTCGTCCGTCAGGTCCGCGAAGACGTCTTCGGCCTCACCCACTCGCTGGGCGATGGCTTCGAGCCTGCGGACCTCCCGGCCTTCGCCGGCGCGCAGGATCTTGTCGAAGAGGTTGACCACTCGTGTGCTCCCGTAGGTGTCAGGGGACGTCCGGACGACCCGCTGCGGGCGTCCGCGACACCCCCGCGGACGGCTGATGCCTGACCCATCGTAAGCGTCGAGCCTCCGGATGCAGACCACCTGCGTGCCGCCTCACGCCTCCGGCGCGGCGCTCCTCACGGCCGACGGGGCTCGGCCCTCAGGTCCGACGGGGGCTCGGCCCTCAGGTCCGACGGGGGTTCAGCCCTCAGGTCCGACAGGGGCTCAGCGCCGGGCGAGGACCGCGGCGAGCGGGCCGGCCAGCTCGCGCATGCCCGCCCCGGTGCGCACCTCCACCGACGCAAGGCCCTGCCAGCGCGCGGCGAGCTCGAGCTCGCACGCGAGGGCTTCGAGCATCTGCTCCTGGTCGGGACGGGAGCGCGCGGGCAGGTGAGGCAGCGGCGGGCGGAAGGCGCCGCGCACCTCGAGCACGCTGCGGGCGCGGTCGGCGCCGAGGTCCACGAGGGCGGGGAACACGTCGCCGTGCAGGAAGAGCAGGGAGTAGTAGCCGATGGTGCGGCGCGGGGCGGGGGTGTAGATGCCGAGCCGGTACTCGAGGTCGAACAGCGCCTCGAGCCGGGGGCGGTGGAAGACCAGCGGGTCGAAGGGGCTGACCAGCGCGCTGCCGCGCACCGGCGAGGCGCCGGGGGCCTCCGGGTGCAGGAGCATCGTCCGCACCCCGGCGGAGTGGGCGACCTCGACCTCTCGCGCCTCGCCGCGGGCGACCATCGCCTCGAGCACGGGCCGCACGCGCAGCACGGGCAGGCGGAAGTAGTCGGCGACGGTGGCGGGCTCGGCGATGCCGAGCGCGCGCAGGGCCAGCGCCGTCAGCGCCGCGATCGACTCCTCCTCCGTCGGTGCGTCGGCCGGCGGGCCCGCCCCCTCCCCCACGCCTGCCTCGGAGGCGGCGGAGACGTAGAGCCGCTCGAACTGCGCGCTGCGGCCCACGCAGTCCAGGGCGCCGGTGCGGAACAGGTACTCGACCGCCCACTGGGTGCGGGTGCGCCGCCAGCCCCAGCCGTCGGGTCGCTCGGTGTCGCCGAGGTGGCGCGAGATCGCGGCGGCGCCGGCGGGCCCGATCTCGGCGAGCGCCTCGTGGATGCGGGGAAACAGGTGCGGGGAGGAGACGGCGACCTCGCGCAGCGCTCCCCAGTCGCGCTCGGAGACGGTGCGGCGGCGGAAGTGGAGCAGGTGCTGCACCTCGTCGGTCACGAAGGCGGCCTCGTGGGCGAAGCTCTCGCTGACCAGGCGGGAGCGCCCGGGGCGGGAGGCGCGGTCCAGCGCGGCCGGGTCCCACCGCCCGTGCCGGGTGTAGACGGGCAGGTGGTGGGCGCGGGCGAAGACGCTCACCGAGTCGATCTGCAGAAGGTGGGTGCGCTCGAGGGTGCGCACCAGGGCGCGGCGGCTGGTGGCGGTGTCCGGTGCCTCCGTGCGGCGGGAGCCGCCGATGCCCTGGGCCCGCAGGGCGGTGCGTCGCGCTGCGGTCCAGCTCAGCGTCCGGTTCCCTCGGGGATCCTCGGTCATGCGCGACGGTCCCCTGCGTCCTGCCGGGGCGTGCGCACACGCGAGGACGGGCGGAGACGTGCCGTGGTGCGCGCCCCCGCCCGTCCTCGGGCGGCAGGGCTCAAGAGGCCTTCTGCTCCCCGTCGAGCTCGATCACGCCGTAGCTCCAGCCCTTGCGGCGGTAGACCACCTTGGGGTTGCCGGACTCGGCATCGACGAAGAGGAAGAAGTCGTGACCCACCAGCTCCATCTGGTAGAGCGCGTCGTCGACGCTCATGGGCTTGGCGGGGTGCTTCTTCTCGCGGATCACGACCGGGCTGCCGGCCTCGGCGAGATCCGCCTCGTCGCCGCGGAGGTCGTCAGCGGGCGCGGTCGTCTCGTCGGGCTCGGCCACCGCCTCGGCGGCCTGCAGCGGCTCGGGGAGCTCCTGGTCCGCGGGCATGGTGCGGAGGCTGGCACCGGTGCCCTGGTGCGCGCGGTCGCGGCCGCGACGATGGTCCTTGCGACGGTCGCGGGCGCGACGGAGTCGTTCGAGGAGCTTGCCGTAGGCGATGTCCAGCGCGCCGTAGAGGTCGTCCGCCCGGGCCTCGGAGCGGATGACCGCGCCGTTCTCGTGGACGGTGAGCTCGACCCGGTCGCTGAGCTCGGCCTGTCGCGGGTTCTTCTCCTGCGAGATCTCCACGTCGACGCGAAGCGCCGCGGGGGCGAACTGGGTGACCTTGTCGAGCTTGTCGGTCAGATGGCGACGGAAACGGTCCGGGACGTCCATATGGCGTCCGACGACATTGATCTCCATGAGTGGGTTCTCCTCCTATCCGGGTGCGGCCGCTCGGAGCCCGGCCGCGATGGCTCTTCGGCTGGGGTGCGCACCTCCTGATCGAGGGGGTCTCGCCCGATGTGGCGAGAGCAACAGCATGCCACGTTTCTCTCCATGTTTCCTGTCCGTCGGTCCTGAAGAGACGGCCGGGTCATCTGCTGTTCACTCCGGTGGTCGCCGAGGGGTCGCGCGGCAGGCGCGCGGAGGCGACGACGACCGCTCCGAGCACCTCGATCCCCTGAGCGGTCAGCGCCTCGTGCATGCCCCGCAGCGTGGAGCCGGTGGTGACGACGTCGTCGACGATGACCACCCGGAGACGCCGGCGACCGGCGTCGCGGACCGCGCGCCCCTGCAGCCGGATGCGCCGCAGGCGCCGGGCCCGGGCTCCCCGTCCCTCCTGAGCGGTGGTGGGCGCGGCAGGGAGGAGCAGCGCATGACCGGCCCCTTCGCGCTGCAGCGCCCGCACCAGCTCGGCGGTGTGGTCCTCCCCGCGGCGCAGCCGGGCCGCGCGGCGCGAGGGCACCGGGACCAGGTGCGGACGCTCCCTGTCCGGCTCCCCTCCTGCCGTCGCCGATGCGTCCTGTGCGGGTCCGAGCAGGCCCACCGCCGGGGCGAGGGCGCGCGCGATCGGACCGCACAGATGCAGCATCCCGCCGTTCTTCCAGGCCAGCACCAGGCGCTGCAGGTCCCCGCCGTACTCGCCGAGCGCGAGCACCGGCAGCAGCGGGGTGTGGTCCACGCCCACCGGCAGCACCTCCCCCGCGCTGCGCTCCTCCCGCAGCCGCGCAGCGCTCAGCTCGAGCAGCGCATCGCACACGGACTCGACCCGCTGCGGGGTGCCGTGCAGCAGTGCGAGGCAGCGGCGGCACAGCCACGCGCCCTCGCGGCCGCAGGGGCAGACGCGCGGGGCGACGAGCGCACAGGTCTGCGCGGCGACCTCCAGCAGGCGGTCGCGCAGCCCGGTCGCGTCCGCTCCCGCGACGCGGCGATCGACAGCAGGTGCGTCCTCGTCCATGCCCCGATCCCAGCACTTCGGTGCGGCCCGCGCCGACCGGGCCCGACGCCTGTGGACGGACGCGGGCTGGGGAGGAGCAGTCGCCGCTGGGCGTGCTCGGTGCACCGTGCTCAGCAGACCGTGCTCAGCAGACCGTGCTCAGCAGACCGTGCTCAGCAGCACCGTGCTCAGTAGAAGGACGGGTCGCGACCGGCGAGGTCCACGGTGGTCCAGCCCTCGCCGTCGGTGCGGCGCAGCTCGCCGGCGGCGGTGCTCGACCAGAGGGTGTCCGCCACGGCGGAGCCGACGATGCGCTCCGTGCCGGCCGCCGGTGTGGGCAGGGGCTCGACCTCGCCGGCGAGGTCCAGCAGCTGCGCCCGCAGCTCGCCGGTGGTGGGATCCGCGCCGAGCACCACGGCGACCACCTCGTCGTACCAGCTCGCCTGGGTGACGTCGTCGAGGAAGGGGCGGATGACGACCGGGTCGGTGAGCGAGGCGGGCACCCCCTCCGCATCGCGCACGACCGCGCACAGGTCCAGGCGGGTGCCGCCGGCGTCGGCCGAGAGCACGAGCATGCGCGTGTCGTCGGCCGCGATGTCCAGCGCCCGCACCTCGCGGCCCGCGAGCCAGGGCGCATCGACCTTCGCGTCCCGCTCGGCGCTGGTCCCCGACAGCGCCGACACCGCGCCCGGGTTCTGCCGCACGGAGGTCCACACGTAGCCGGAGCCGTCGATCCGCGGGGCGACGAACACTCCGCCGGTGGCCGCCTCGCGCAACGGCACGGAGTCGTCGCTCGAGGCGATCAGGACCGTGGACCCCTCGGGGCTGCGGGCCGCGGCCAGCACCCCGTCCTGGGCGATCGTCGGGGAGGCGACCTCCATCCCGGCGAGCGCCGGAACCAGCTGGGCCGGCGGGTCGGCCGCGCCGATGTCGGCCAGGGACACCACCCCTGCCTCGCCCGCGGCGATGGGGCGGTGCCCGGGCAGGGCACGGTCGGCACGGCCCGCCTCGTCGATGATCACGTCCTGGCCCTTGCGCATCAGGCGCACGCCGGAGAGGCTGAGCAGCGAGCGCAGGGACGCCTCGAGCTGGGAGAGGGCGAGGGCGCGCGGACCTGCCCCGAGCGTGGCGATGGCCGCGGGTACCTCGACCCGGGCGGAGCCGTCCACACCGATCTCGATAGCGGCGTCGGCGATGTCGGCGCTGCGCGGCACCTGGGAGCCGACAGCGCCCTCGAGGAAGGGGGCGGGGCCGGCCACGAGCCCTTCGAGCACTGCCGCGGCCCCGCGGCGCAGCGGCACGAAGCGGTGGTCGGGGACCAGGTGCCGGGAGCGGGCGTCGAGGAAGTAGAGACGGGCGGGGGCGTAGAGGGTCTCGAAGGCCGCCTCGGACAGGAAGATGCCGTCGGGCACCTCGCTGAGCCGCCACTGGTCCTCGACCTCCTCGACGGCGACCTCGACCTCGCGCGACGAGGCGGAGGGGAGCATGCTGCGCACCCCGGTCCCGTCGACCGAGGCGAGGACCTGGAGCACGAGGGAGAGGCGGCCCTCGCCGACCTCCTCCACCCGCAGCTCCTGGCTGCCGGAGTAGACGGTGATCCCGGCCGAGGGGTCCCAGCGCTCGCTCTCGGCCTCCGTGAGATAGGCGCGGGCGACGGCGAAGTCGTCCTCGGAGCCGACGCCGGCCTGGACGAATCCGGCGAGGACCTCCTGGGCGGTCGCCCCGTCGGAGGGCGGCAGGGCGCGGACGTAGGGCGCGCCAGGGTGGGACTGGCCGGGCAGGACCTGGCTGTCGATGCCGGAATCCGTGGGGATGCGCGCGCACCCGGCGCCGAGGCCGAGAAGCGCGGCGGCGCCGAGGGCGTGGAGGATGCTGCGGCGTGCGGGTCTCATCGTGCGTCTCCGTCCTCTCCGTCGGCGGGGGCGGTGGGGTCCGCGGGGGCGGTTCTCCCTGTGGGGGCGGTGATCTCGGTGGGGGCGGTGATCTCGGCGGGGGCGGTGATCTCGGTGGTCTCGGGCTCTGCCAGGTCGGGGAGCAGGCCGGGGCCGATGCGGATCTCCCCCGTCGGGGTCGGGGAGACGGCCTTATCGGCCTGGGCGCGGTCGAAGGGTCGCTCGAGGCGCAGCGGGGAGCGGCGCAGATCGGTGCCGGGCCGGCGCGGCAGGGTCAGGCGGAACACGGCGCCCTCGCCCTCCTGGCCCCAGGCCTGCAGCCAGCCGCCGTGCAGCCGCGCGTCCTCCACGGAGATCGACAGTCCGAGCCCCGTGCCGCCGAGAGTGCGGGCACGGGAGGGATCCGCCCGCCAGAACCGGTCGAAGACCCGCCTCGCGTCCTCCGGGGAGATGCCGCGCCCGAAGTCCTGGACCACCACGGCGACCGCGTCGTCGTCCCCCGCGGTCTGGACCAGGACCGGGTGACCGGCGCCGTGCTCGATCGCATTGGTGAGGAGGTTGCGCAGGATGCGGTCCACGCGCCGGGCGTCGACCACGGCGCTCGCATCCCCGTCGGTCAGGCGAACGTCCAGCAGGCAGCCGCGGGCGCCGGCGAGCGGGCGCACGTCCTCGACGGCGCGCAGCACGAGCGCGTCGAGGTCCTCGCGCTGGGCCTCGAGCTCCGCGGCGCCGGCGTCGAAGCGGGAGATCTCCAGCAGGTCGGCGAGCAGCACGTCGAAGCGCTGCACCTGGGCGTTCAGCAGCTCGGTGGTGCGCTGCAGCTCGCCGGGCAGCTCGCTGCGCCGCGAGTCCAGCACGGAGGAGGCCATGCGGATGGTGGTCAGCGGCGTGCGCAGCTCGTGGGAGACGTCGGAGACGAAGCGCTGCTGGACGCGGGAGAGCTCGGTCAGGTCAGCGACCTTCTGCTCGAGGCTGAGGGCCATGTCGTTGAAGGACTCCCCCACCAGCGCGAGCTCGTCGGCGCCCGCCACCTCCACCCGGGCGCCGAGGTCGCCGGCGGCCATCCGCTCGGCGGCCTGGGCGGCGCGCTTCAGGGGTGTGGTCACCAGTCGCGCCACCACGATCGCGATGCCGACGATGAGGGCCAGCAGCACCGCCCCGCCGCCCAGGATCACGCGCTGGACGAAGTCGAGGGTCTGCTGCTCCTCCTGCAGGGAGTAGACGAGGTAGAGGTCGTAGGAGCCGGAGCCGGGCACGATCACTCGCGTGCCCACGAGCAGGGCGGGGGTCGGCCTGCCGCTGCCGTCGTCGCGACCGATCGAGCGCCACGAGACCGCATCGGGCTGCTCGGCGACCGCGGCGGAGAACTCGTCATCGACCTCGTCGAACAGGGTGCGGTCCGAAGAGGCGACGGGGAACACGGTGCCGGTGGTCTCCACCGGCACGAGCGCCACCTCGCGGCGGTCGCCGCCGCCCTGCCCGCCCGTGCTCTGCACGAAGGAACTCACCGCGTCCTGCTGCTGGGTGCTGGTGGCACCGGAGAGCTGGGCGAGGGTGTCGGACAGGTCCGTGCGCACCTGCAGGGTCTCCTCGAGCACCCGGTCGCGGCGCTGCTCGTAGAGGCCGTCGGCGATCACCGAGGAGAGATAGGCGCCCACGATCAGCAGCGCGATGGTGGACAGCAGCGTCGTCACCATCACCACGCGCAGCGCGAGGGACCAGCTGCGCGGGTCCAGGACCCGCCGGGCCGCCCGCTTCCAGGCAGGCACGGCGTCGCCGGGAGTGGAGGATCCGCCGGCCGAGTCCTCCCCGCCCTCGGGGCCGGGGTCCACGACGTCGGCGGCGCCCGTGGCCTCGCGGGTCCCGGTGGCGCTCACCGCCGGCCCGGCACGATCAGGACCCGGTCCCGGCGCGGTAGCCGACCCCGCGCACCGTCACCACGATCGCGGGGTTCTCCGGGTCGTGCTCGATCTTGGAGCGCAGGCGCTGGACGTGCACGTTGACCAGGCGGGTATCGGCGCTGTGCCGGTAGCCCCACACGTCCCGCAGCAGAACGTCGCGGGTGAAGACCTGCCAGGGCTTGCGGGCCAGCTGCGTGAGCAGGTCGAACTCGAGCGGGGTCAGGGAGATCAGCTCGCCGTCGCGGCGCACCTCGTGCCCGTCCACGTCGATGGTGAGGTCCCCGATGCTGAGATGCTCGGTGGTCGCGGTCTCGGTGCGACGCACCCGGGCCTTGATGCGGGCGACCAGCTCGTCCGGCTCGAAGGGCTTGGTGAGGTAGTCGTCGGCCCCCGCCTCGAGCCCCTCCACCACGTCGGCGGTGTCGGTGCGGGCGGTGAGCATGATGATCGGCACGCCGGACTCGCGGCGGATGCGGCGGCACACCTCGATCCCGTCGATGCCGGGGAGCATGAGGTCCAGCAGCACGAGGTCGGGGCGCAGGCGCGGGAACGCCTCCAGGGCGGAGGCGCCGTCGGGCGAGGTGGCGACCTCGAAGCCCTTGCCGCGCAGAACGATGCCGACCATCTCGGCGATCGCCTGATCGTCGTCGACCACGAGGATCCGTGAAGGCGTCGTCATGACCGCCATTGTGCCACCGTGCAGGCCGTGCGCCTGGGAGGAGGCGTCCAGGGTGTGCCTCGTCATGCTCGCGGCGGTGCGTTCTCGGGCGGTTCGGTCGGGCGGTTCGGCCCGGGCAGTCCGAGGGGAGCGCGGCCGACGGGATCGCCGGACGACACCAGGTCCTCGACGTTCGTCGTATCGGCCAAGGGCCCCGCACTCCGTACTGTCGTGCGCAGGAGATTTCCGCTCCCGTGCGTCCGTCCGGACCGGGACCCGATCTGAGGAGGACCGATGAGCAGCCCGTGGACCGCGCCCGGTGCGTCCGGACCCGCCGACGCCGACGGCCCTCGCGACCCGCAGGCCCCCGCAGCATCGCAGCAGTACGGGGCGCCCCAGCAGTACGGCGCACCGCAACAGTACGGGGCGCCGCAGCAGCCGCCGCCCGGTGCCGCACCCGGCGCCCCGCGCCGCGAGCTGGTCCAGGCCATGCCGCTGTTCCCACTGCGTCCGCTGGGCGTCGGCGAGATCCTCGGCGCCGCGGTGCGGATCTACCGTCTGCGCCCGCGGGCCGTGCTCGGCCTCGCCGCCATCGTGTTCGGGATCGCCTTCGTGCTGATCACCCTGCTCACCGGCGCGGGGATGGTCCCGTTCTACGGGGAGATGCAGGCCTCCCTCCAGGATCCGACGGGGAGCACCGAGGTGACCTCGGTCGGCTCCGTCGGCGACCTGGTGCTGCTGCTGTCCACCACCGTCGCCACCGGCCTCATCTCCCTGCTGGCAACGTCGCTGGTCACCGTGTCCCTCACCCGGGTCGCGCTCGGCGAGGCCGTGGGGCGCCCGGTGAGCACCTCCGAGATGTGGGCGACCATGCGCCGCCGCGGCCTGCCCGCGATCGGGGTGGGGCTCGTGATCGCCGTGCTCGGCACGCTGCTGTTCTCGATCCTGCTGGGCCTCGGGATGCTGCCGATCCTGCTCGTGCAGGAGGGGACCTGGTACACCGTCGTGCCGATCGTGCTGGGCGCGATCGTCGGCGTGCTGGCCGTGCTGTGGCTGTGGGCGCGCACCCTGCTCGCCGTGCCCGCCGTGGTGATCGAGGGGACCGGGGTACTCGCCTCGCTGCGGCGCAGCCTCCAGCTCACCGCCGGTCGCCGCTTCTGGCGCGTCGTGGGCCTGGCCGCGCTGCTGTACCTGCTCTACACGGTCGCGGTGCAGATCGTCGCGAGCGTGTTCGGCGTCCTCGCCACCGTCCTCTACATGGCGATCCTGCTGGCGAGCGGCTTCGAGGCGGTCGTGCTCGCCATGGCGGTGCTGACCATCCTCACGATGCTCGGCAGCTACCTCGCCTCGGTGATGCTCGCTCCCTTCCTCTCCGCGGGAATCGTCGCGATCTACGCGGACGTGCGGATGCGCCACGAGGCCTGGGACGTGGAGTTGATCCGCCTCTCCCGCGAGGCCTGGGTCGCGGACGGGACGCGATGACTCCCCTCGGAGCGCTGCCGGCGGGCCCGGTGCCCGCCGGCCCGCCGCTGGATCCCGACGAGGCGCGCGCCCGCGTCCTCGAGGAGCTGGGGAAGTCCGAGTACGACGACTCCCCCGGTTTCGTGGCCTGGCTGCTCTCCACGATCGAGAACTGGCTGGCGGAGATGATGGACGGGGTGGACGGCACCTCGGCCGTGCTCACCGGCGTCACCGTGGCCCTCGCCCTCGCCCTGATCATCGCGGCGGTGCTGGTGCTGCGCCGCACAGGCCTGCTGCGCCGCAGCCCCGCCCTCGAGGTCTCCGCCGAGCTCGACGCCGAGCCGGTGCTCACCGGTGCCGAGCTGCGCCAGGCGTCCCGGGACGCGATCGGGGCCGGCCGCACCGATGACGGCACGGTCCTGGCCCTGCGCGCCCTCGTGCGCGACCTCGAGGAGCGCACCCTGCTGGACGTCGCCGCGGGGATGACCGCCCATGAGGCCGCGGTCCGTGCCGCGGCAGCGTTCCCCGAGCTGCGCGGCCGGCTCCAGCGCGGCGCGGACGCCTTCGACACCGCCGCCTACTCGCACCGCTCCACCACCGCCAAGCAGGCCGACGACCTGCTGCGCCTGGCCGAGTACATCGCCGAGTCCTCGCCCGACCTCGCCGCGGCCGACGAGGCCTCCGGGGTCGGCGGGACCAGCGGGGCAGGCGGAACGCCGACGGGGGCGGGCGGATGAGCACCGCGACGCGCACGGCACCGCGCACCATCGGCAGCGAGGGGCCCGCCCCCCGCCCAGGCGCCACCCGCCCAGGCGCCACCCGCGGCGAGGCGACCGAGCGGCGTCGACCGTGGCTGATCATCGCGGTCGCCCTCGCGATGGCCGCCGCGCTGCTCATCTCGGTCGCGCGCGGCGCCTACCGCGACGGACCGCTGGAGCCGGATGCGCCGAGCGCCGGCGGCTCCAAGGCCGTCGTCCAGGTGCTCGGCGACCTGGGAGTCGCCGTCGAGACCCGCCGGCACACCGCCGACGCCGCCGACGCCCTGCGCGAGGGCGGCACGGTGCTGGTCACCGATCCCCGGATGCTGAACGCCGAGCAGATCATCGCCCTGGACGAGGCGCGCGACGAGGGGGACGGCCGGCTCGTGCTGGTCCAGCCCGACTTCGTGGTCCTGTCCTACATCACCACCGGCATCTTCCCCTCCGGCGCGCTGCGCAGCGGCGCCGAGGTGCCGGCCGGGCCCGGCTGCGACGACCTCGCCCACGGCGCCCGCATCCTCGAGGTGCCGGACGCGGAGGACGCGCTGCGCGGACCCGCCACCCTGTACACCACCTCGGGCTCCGCGTCCTCCTGCTTCACCGCCGACGGCGGCGCGCTCGTCGCCGAGCAGGACGGGGTGCTGGTGCTCGGCAGCGCCGACCTCCTGACCAACGACGGGGTGCGGCTGGCCGACAACTCCGCGCTCGTGCTGAACGCCCTGTCCGGCGCGTCCGACGCGGACGGCAGGAAGGGCACCGCCGCCGCCTCCGGGACCGGCACCGAAGCCGAGGTGCTGACCTGGTACGTCCCGTCCTCGACCGATCCGATGGGCACCTCGTCCCAGACCCTGCTGGGGTACCTGCCTGGCTGGGCGGGACCGCTCGCGGCCTGGCTGCTGCTCGTCGCCGCGATCGCGCTCCTCGCCCTCGGGCGACGGCCCGGCCCGGTGGTCGTGGAGCCGCTGCCGGTGACGGTGCGGCCCCAGGAGATGGTGCTCGGCCGGGCCCGGCTGATGCAGCGCGCCGAGCAGCGCGACGCGGCCGCCGCATCCTTGCGCGCAGCGACGGCGACGCGCCTCGCCGACCGGCTCGGGCTGCGCCACGAGTCGTCCCTGGACGGGCTGCTCGCCGCCCTCGCGCCCCATGTCTCGGCCGACGGGACGCGCCTTCGCGCCCTGCTCGGCCCCTCCCCAGTCAGCACCGACCAGGACCTCGTGCGCCTCGCGCACGACCTCGACAGCCTCGAGAAGGAGATCGACCGATGACCGACCCCACCCCGGGCACCGTCCCCCCGCAGCCCGCCGCCGAGAACACCGAGCAGGACGTCGACCTCGACACCCGCGCCCACCTCCAGAGCCTCGCCGCCGAGATCCACAAGGGCGTGGTAGGCCAGGACGCGGCCGTGACCAGCCTCGTCGTCGCGCTGCTGTGCCGCGGCCATGTACTGCTGGAGGGCGTGCCCGGGGTCGCCAAGACCCTGCTGGTGCGCTCCCTCGCCGCCGCGATGGACGTGCGCATGCGCCGCGTCCAGTTCACCCCGGACATGATGCCCGGCGACATCACCGGCTCCCTCGTCTACGACAACTCCACCAGCGACCTCGTGTTCCGCGAGGGTCCGGTGTTCACCAACCTGCTGCTGGCCGACGAGATCAACCGCACGCCCCCGAAGACCCAGTCCGCGCTGCTCGAGGCGATGGAGGAGCGGCAGGTGACCATCGACGGCGCGAGCCGCCCCCTGCCGGATCCGTTCCTGGTCATCGCCACGCAGAACCCGATCGAGTTCGACGGCACCTACACGCTGCCCGAGGCGCAGCTGGACCGCTTCCTGCTCAAGGCCGTCATGCCGCTGCCGGAGCGGGAGGTGGAGGTGGACGTGCTGCGCCGCCACGCCGACGGCTTCGACACCACCGACCTCGCCGCGATGGGGCTGCGCGCCGTCGTGGACGTGCCGACCCTGCACCGCGCCCAGCAGGACGTCGCCCGGGTCGTCGCCGAGGACCCGGTGGTGCAGTACATCGTGGACGTGTGCCGGGCGACCCGCCGCTCCCCGAGCCTCACCCTCGGCGTCTCCCCGCGCGGCGCGATCGCGCTGCTGCGCACCTCCCGCGCCTGGGCGTACCTCTCGGGCCGCGACTTCATCACCCCGGACGACGTGAAGACCATGGCCCCTTCCACCCTCTCCCACCGCGTGCGGCTGACCACCGAGGCGGAGCTCGAGGGCACCCAGGTGGAGGCGGTGCTCGCCGCGACCCTCGCCTCCGTGCCGGTGCCGCGCTGAGCGGCGACACCCGGGCTGATGCACAGAACGACAGACGGACGGAAGGACGGACGGTGACGACCCGATGAGGATCTCCCTGACCCCGCGCGCGGCCCTGGCCGCGCTGCTGGCCGTGCCCGTCATCGTGCTGTGGCCGCAGTGGTGGATGCTGCTGGTGCTCGCCGTGGTGTGGGCGGCGGTGGTGCTCGCCGATGCCCTCGCCGCCGCGGATCCGCGACGGATCCGGGTGCGCCGGGAGGCGCCGACGCAGGTGCGGCTCGGCGGGACGGTCGGCGGCAGGCTGCTGCTGACGAACCCCACGGGCCGGCGCGCGAGGCTCGAGGTGCGCGACGCCTGGAACCCCACCGCGGGCCTGGACGACCAGCATGCCCGCCTCGAGGTGCCCTCCGAGGAGCGTCGCGCGATCACCCAGCACTTCACCCCGACCCGCCGCGGCGAGCACCGCTCCCGCGAGGTGCTCGTCTCCTCCCTCGGCCCGCTGGGCCTGGCCCGTCGCTCCGCCCGCGCCGACGCCCCGGGCCGGATGCTGGCCCTGCACCCCTTCGGCGCGCGCCGGCACCTGCCCTCCCGGGTGCAGCGACTGCGCGAGCTCGAGGGGCTCGCTGCGATCCATCAGCGCGGCCAGGGCACCGAGTTCGATTCGCTGCGCGACTTCGTGGACGGGGACGACGTCCGCTCCATCGACTGGCGCGCCACCGCGCGGCGCCGAAGTGTCGTGGTGCGCACCTGGCGGCCCGAGCGGGACCGGCACGTGCTCATCGTGGTGGACACCTCCCGCACCTCCGCCGGACGGCTCGGGGAGGCCACCCGCCTGGACGCCCAGTTCGATGCCGCGCTGCTGCTCACGGCGCTCGCCGGACAGGCCGGCGACCGGGTGGACCTGCTGTGCGTGGACCGCATCCCCCACGTCTCCGTGCTGGGCTCCACCCGCACCAAGGTGCTGCACGACATGGTCACCGCCACCGCCGCCGTGGAGCCGGCGCTCGTGGAGACCGACTGGGAGCTCGCCGCCTCCACGATCGCCGAGCGCACCCGGCGCGGCTCGCTCGTGGTGCTGCTGACCCCGATCGAGGCCGCCGCGGTCCACTCCGGGCTGCTGCCGGTCGCGGCGCGCCTGGCCCGTGACCACCCGCTCGTGGTCGCCTCCGTCGCCGATCCGGCGCTCGAGGAGCTCGCCGCCGGGCGTGGGGATCTCGAGGCCGTGTACCGTGCCGCCGCGGCCGAGCGCGCCCGCGGCGAGCGCACCGGTGTGGCCCGTGCGCTGGAGCGGGTGGGCGCCCATGTGGTCGACGCCCCGCCGGACCGGGCACCGCAGGACCTGGCCGATGCCTACCTCGCACTGAAGGCCGCCGGGCGGCTGTAGCAGGCGGAGTGCGGCGGGAGCAGACTGAGCCCATGAGCGCACCGGATCCCGCCCCGCTCGGCGCGGCGAGCACGCTTCCCCTCCTCGCCGCCTTCATCGACCAGCACCGGGAGCTGCTCGCCGCCTGCCTCGACGATCTCGACGAGGAGGAGGCGCGCAGGCGGCTGGTCCCCTCGCGGACGACCCTGCTGGGCCTGGTCAAGCACGCGACCTTCGTGGAGCGGGTCTGGTTCGAGGAGGCCCGCACCGGCACCTCCCGCGTCGAGCTCGGTCTCCCCGCCGAGGCGAGCGACTCCTTCGAGCTCGATGACGAGGACACGGTCGCCTCGACCCGCGAGGCCTTCCTCAGCGCCTGTGCGGCCTCCCGCGCCGTGACCGAGGGCCTCGTCGGGGACGAGGTCTGGACCGGTAACCGTCGCGGCCCGCTGCCCGTGCAATGGATCCTGCTGCACGTGCTGCGCGAGCACGCCCAGCACTGCGGCCACGCCGACATCCTGCGCGAGCAGGTCCTCGCCGCACGCCCCTGAGGCCCGGTGCTGGCCGTCCCGGGCTCAGCCGGCGGTCGCCACCCGCGCGCCGACGAGCTCCTCGTCGAGGTCGCCGCTGATCCCGGCGCGGAAGGCCTGCCGCCCGCGCACCAGCATGAACGCGAGGAACGCCAGCCAGGCGACCGCGCCGATCCCGATCCGCAGCGCCGGCGGCAGGGAGCTGGGGGTCACGAAGGCCTCGAGGAACCCGGCGACCAGCAGCACCGGTACCAGTCCGATGGCGACGGTGACGAGGGTGCGAGCGGCGCGGGAGAGGCACCACAGCCGGGGCAGCGCGCCGGGCCGCACCCAGGCCCAGAAGGTGCGCAGCCCCGCCCCCGCACCGACCACCACGCAGGTCACCTCGAGCAGCCCGTGCGGGAGGATGAACACGAAGAAGGTGTCCAGCCCGCCGTAGGCGGCGAGCACCCCGGCGGACAGCCCGATGTTCAGCCCGTTCTGCAGCAGCATGATCACCGGCCAGATGCCGGTCACCCCGAACACCACCGCCTGCACGGTGATCCAGGCGTTGTTCGTCCACACCCTCGCCGCGAAGCCGGACGCCTCCCCCTCGAAGTAGTAGGCGACGAAGTCGCGCTGGGCGAGGGAGCGCTGCTGCGCCTCGGGGACCACAAGCTCCCGCGCCGTGGCGTCCAGCCCGAAGTACACCCCGGTCGCCACCGCCGCGACGAGGAAGATGACGGCGCTCAGGAGCACCGCTCCGCGCGACTGGTACAGGGCCGAGGGCAGGTCCTCCCAGAAGAACGTGCGGGCGTGCTTCCACAGCGGCGTGCGGGCGCCGGTGATCCGCAGCCGCGCCCGGTGCACCAGCAGCGACAGCCTCGAGATCAGCGCCGGGTCCGGGTTGGTGGAGCGGACGGTGGACAGGTGGGTGGAGACCTCCTGATACAGGGAGATCAGCTCGTCGATTCCAGCGGCGTCCAGGGAGCGGGCGCGGGTCAGCTCCCCCAGGCGATCCCACTGGGGCCGGTTGACGGCGATGAAGGCGTCGGTGTCCACCCGCCCAGGGTAGGTCGCGCTCCCTCTTCTCCACGGCCGACGAAA
This sequence comes from Brachybacterium aquaticum, assembly GCF_014204755.1. Classification (NCBI taxonomy): domain Bacteria; kingdom Bacillati; phylum Actinomycetota; class Actinomycetes; order Micrococcales; family Dermabacteraceae; genus Brachybacterium; species Brachybacterium aquaticum. The sequence goes on along the minus strand of NZ_JACHLZ010000001.1, from coordinate 861,341 downwards.
GTCGGAGGTCGCCCCGCCGGAAGCCGACGCTCGACGCTGACAGGAGCGCGGGCCGCCTGCGAGGATGTGCCCATGGCAACCATGGGCACCGCTGCGGCCGTCTCGTCCTCGCAGGACCGCGACGCGCTGATCACCGGAGACGCCGTGCTGCTGGATCTGCGCCCGGCCTCCTTCGCCGTCCGCATGGTCTCCGCCGCGCTCGACGGGGTGCTGCAGATCGGGCTCCTGGTCGGCGGAGCCCTCGCCGTGGTCTGGGTGGCGGAGCGCTCCGGGATGGACGACGGCTTCATCGCCGCCGGGGTGCTGCTCTCCTCGATCCTCGCCTATGTCGGCTACCCGGTGCTGTGCGAGCTGCTGCTGCACGGGAAGTCCGTGGGGCGCCTCGTGATGGGCACCCGAGTGGTGCGCGACGACGGCGGACCGGTGCACGTGCGCCAGAGCGTGCTGCGTGCGGTGATGGCGATGCTGGAGATCTGGTCGACCTCCGGGGCGATCGCCCTGACCTGCTCGGTGATCGATCGGCGCTCCCGCCGGCTGGGCGATCTGCTGGCGGGGACCATGGTGATCCAGGAGCGGATGCGCACCCTGGAGCCGCAGCGCACCGAGGTGCCGTACGCGCTTCGGGACTGGGCGCGCAGTGCGGACGTGGGGCGCCTGCCGCTGACGCTCACGCAGGACATCCGCGCGTTCCTGCCACGGGCCTCCACGATCAACCCCGACTCGCGCCACCAGCTCTCCCGGGACCTGCTGCAGCGCACGCTCCCCCATGTCGCGCCGGCGCCGCCGCCGGGCACCCCGCCGGAGGAGTTCCTCGCCGCAGTGCTCGCCGAGCGCTCGCGACGGGACGAGGTCCGTCTGCGCCGCGCGCAGGAGCGGGGACGGGAGCTGTCCACCGAGGTGCGGGCGGTGCCCTTCAGCGGCTGACGCCCAGACGTCGACCGGAGTCCGATCGTCGGCCGGCGTTCAGTCCCCGGCCGAGGCTCAGCCCTCGGCCGGCGCCTCGTGGCGGCCGGCGATCAGCACCGGGATGCCGCCTTCGACGGGGTGGACGCGGCGGCAGTCGATGCACTGCATCGCGGCGTCGACGTCCTGCAGCTCGCCGCCGCAGTCGGGGCAGCGCAGGACCTCGCGCACCCAGCTGGGCACGTCGGCGCCGCTCGCGCCGGCAGGGAGCGGGTGCCCGGCGGCGGAGACGGGGACGTCCGCGAGGGTCGTGACGTCGGCCGACGCCTCGGCCACCGGTGCCTCCTTCGTCGGGACGGTCTCCGGGCCGGGTCCGCGCACGAGGGCGAGGATCTCGTCGCGCACGCGCTCCATGGTCCCCGGCTGCTCAGCCTCGACGTTCAGGCGCAGCAGCGCCTCGGTCTGGGAGCTGCGCAGCGAGAGCCACCAGCGGTCCTCGGGGGCGAGAGACTCGTCCCAGTGGCGCACGATCAGCCCGTCCAGCTCGTCCAGGCGCGCGGCGGGAAGCCCCGCGACATGGGCGCGCACCCGCTGCTCGGCGGCGGCGGCGTCGTCGACCGGGAAGTTCAGCTCGCCGCTGTGCGCGTACGGGGAATGGGCGGCGACGAGCTGCGAGGCGGAGCCCTCGGACTCGGCGAGCGCGGCGAGGACGTGCAGGGCCGCGAGCATGCCGGAGTCGGCGAAGAAGAAGTCGCGGAAGTAGTAGTGGGCGGAGTGCTCCGCCCCGGCGACCGCGTCGTGCTCAGCCATGATCCGCTTGATCCCGGCATGGCCGACGGGGGTCAGCAGCACCTCGCCGCCGGCGGCCTCGACGGTCTCGGCGACGTGGCGGGAGGCGACGGCGTTGACGGCGACGGCCGGGCGCTCCTCCCCGGCGGCGCGGGCGCGGGCCACCTCGCGCTCGGCGATGAGCGCGCCGATCGCGGAGGGCGGCACCGGGGTGCCGGTCTCGTCCAGGACCACGCAGCGGTCGGCGTCGCCGTCGAAGGCGAGGCCGACGTCGGCGCCCTCGCGCACCACGGCCTCCTGCAGGTCGCGAAGGTTCTCGGGGCGCAGCGGGTCCGCAGGGTGATGGGGGAAGGTGCCGTCGAGGCCGAAGTGCAGCTCGACCAGGTCGATCTGCGCCAGGGTGCCGAGCACGGCCGGGGCGGTGAGGGAGGCCATCGCATCGGCGGCGTCGACGACCACCTTCAGGCGGCGCCCCTCGGGCAGCGGGGCCAGGGAGCGAAGGGTCGCGACGTAGTCGTCGAGGGTGTCGATCTCCTCCGCGCGGCCCTCCCCGCGCACGGGGATCTCCCCGGCGGCGAGGTAGGCCTCCGCGCCGCGGCGCACGTCCTCGAGACCGGAGTCGCGGCCCACGGGCCGGGCGCCGGGCAGGCACAGCTTCATGCCGTTGTCGCGGGCGGGGTTGTGGGAGGCGGTGATCATGAGCCCGGCGGCGCTGTGCAGGCCGGAGGTGCAGTACAGCTGGTCGGTGGAGGACAGTCCCGCGTCGGCGACGATCGCGCCGCGGCGCACGGCGCCCTCGATGACGGCGCGGGAGAGCTCCGGGGAGCTCACGCGCATGTCGTGGGCGACGATCAGCTCGGGCTGCTCGAGCACGTCGGCGAAGGCGGCGCCGAGCGCGCGGGCCACCTCGACGGTCAGCTGCTCGCCGGCCACGCCGCGCACGTCGTTGGCCTTGACGATGCCGGAGAGGTCGACGGCAGTCCCCGCGCTCCTCGTGGTCTCCTCGGCCGGCGGCTTCTGCTCAGCCTGCGGGGTCTGCTCAGTCATCGCTGCTCCTGATCACGTGGAGGTGGCGAGCGGTGTCGCCGTCGGCCGCGGGGCGGTGCCCGGCCGCGCGGTGGCGGCCCTGGTCGGCTTGGCCGTGCGCGCCGGGGGCGCGGGAGGGGCGGGCGGCCGACGGGGCGGCGGGGCCGCCGACGCCGGTGGCAGCGCCGGACACCGTAGCGCCGGGCACCGTCGCACCGGGCACAGCGGCGGGGCGGCGGCGCACGGCGTCGGCGAGGGCGACGAGGTCGTCGCTGACATCCTCGCCGCCGGCCACGCGCAGCAGCTCCCACCCGAGCGGAGCGGTCATCCGCGAGGCGTGCTCGTGGCAGAGGTCGTAGGCGTGGGGCTCGATCTGGCGGGAGAGGGGACCCAGCACCGCGGTGGAGTCCTCGTAGACGAAGGTCAGCGAGCTGACTGCCGGCTTCGAGCAGGCGGTCCGGGAGCATTCACGAGCAGGCACGTCCAGCAGTGTACGCAGGTCGCACCCGGTCGGGCGGCGGCGCGCCCGACCGCTCAGCCGCCGCCCCGTGGCGAGCGCTACAGTGCCTCCATGGATCTGGACCCCGGCCGCTCCCCCGCGCCGCGCCCGGCCCGCGGGCCGCGTCGGCGCGACCGCCACGGGCGCGGGAGCCGCTTCGATCTGATCCCCCCGCACCTGCCCGGCCATCGCACCCGTCGGGAGCGCTTCGACGACCTCGTCGCGGATGCGGGCGCGGCCCTCACCGAGCGGTTCCCGCGACGCCTCGCCCACCTGCAGGTGCTGGTCGAGGAGGTGCCGCCGGCCGATCCCGCGCCGTGGGAGGACGCGGTGGTGCTGCTGGGCCGGGCGCTGCCGGCCACGCGCGAGCATCCTCCGCGGGTGATCGTCTACCGGCGCCCCCTGCAGACCCGCTGCACGACCGAGGCGGAGCTGGAGACCCTGGTCCGTCAGGTGCTGTCCGAGCAGATCGGCTCCCTGCTGTCCATCGCCCCCGAGGACGTGGATCCCGAGGCCTGGGACGTGTGAACCGGGCCCTGGGACGTGTGCGCCGGGCTCAGTCCCCGAGGGTGACGGTGAAGGTGTCGCCGCCGTCCGCGGGGGCGGGCACCGGCACGGCGGAGAGCAGGGTGCCGCCGGCCCCGTCGAGCTGGCGCTGGGTCCAGCCGGCGCGGACGGCTCCGGGCACGTCCGGCACGATCGCGAGCCCGGCGGCGGAGGCGCCGTCGATCGCGAACTGCGCGGAAGTGAGTGTCCCCGTGGTGCCGGCCGTGAGGTCCAGGCTGAGCGGCTCCCCGGCGGATCCGTCGGCCGCCAGCGGGATCACGGTGACCTGCGAGTCCTCGTCCGCGATGAGGGTGAGGCTGCCGGAGGCGCCCTGGGCGGGCAGCGCGGTGAGCGCGTGGGTGGGGATCGCGGGGGCCGGGGCGACGAGGGTGAAGTCGACCGGCGCGCCGAGGGTGTCGCCGGGCAGGTCGGCTCCCGTGCGCACGCTGCGGGTGACGGCGTTGACCTCGGAGTCCGCGGTCACCGCGACCGAGTAGGTGCCGTCGGGCAGGCCCTCGAGGGCGGTGGTGACCACGGCGCCCGCGGGGATCTCAATCTCCTCGACGCTCGCGGCCTCCACGACGCCGTTCGGACCGGAGACCTCGACGGACGCGGTGGTGGCCGTGCCCCGCGGGTTGGCGAGCACGAGGGTCGGGGCGGTGCCGGCGACGTCCACGCCGGGCATGACCGCCTCGGTCGACGCGGCCGGAAGCGCGTCGAGGATCTCGGCGCCGCCGGGGGTGAGACCGTCGCGCTCGGTGGTCTGCACGTGCATGGCCAGGGGCGAGCCGAGCACGGAGACGTGCACCCCGACGGCGGCCTGTCCGCCCGCGACGGATTCGAGCAGCACCCGCTCCTCGGCACCCGGGGCGACCACGACCTGGCTGCGGCCCTCCATGGAGGCGGGCCCCTCGGCCGTCCACATCTGCACCGAGGCGGTGGCGGGGCGGTCGGTGGTGTTGGTGAGCACGAGCACGGAGCTGTCGCCGGTCTCGGTGGACACGCCGAGGAAGTCCGCCTCGGTGCTCGGCGCCGCGCAGCGGGTCACGGCCAGGGACCGGTAGTCGCCGCTGGGGGTGCTGGTGCCCTGGAGGGCGTCGGCCACGGGGCGGCCGCCCTCGGAGGTCGCGGTGACCACGTGCGGGGAGGTGCGCACGTCGCGAAGGCTCTGGACGGACAGACCCAGGTCCTGGCTGGCGGCGTCCTCGTCGAGCACCGCGCCGTCGGCGTCCCGGGCGCTGATCGAGGGGGCGCGCACGTTCCCGTCGTCGTCCTGGAGGGTCGCGGAGCCGCTGACGGCGCCGTACAGCAGCGAGGAGGCGGGCTCGACCGAGACGGTGCGCAGGGACACCGCGGCCGTGGGTGGGGTGACGGCGAGCTCCGCGTCGCCGCCGGCGGACAGCGCCTCCTCGGGCACCTGGAGCGGGCCGTGGCAGGTGAGCGTGCTCGCGCCGGGGGTCGCGGCGGCCTCGACCGGCGCGGCGGGCGTCGGCTCCGGGCTCTCCTGGAGGGCCAGGGCACCGCCGGCGAGCACCAGCGGGACCAGCGCGGCAAGGCCCAGGAGCGGGCGGGGCACGCCGCGGCGCGGTGCGCGCGCGGCCGACGAGCCCTCCTTCGCGCCGCTGCGGTGCGGGGCGCTGTGATGCGGGGCGCTGTGGTGCGGGTGCTCAGCCATACATCTCCTCCGCGGTGCGGGTGCGGACGCGCCACGGAATCGCGCTCACGGCCGTGACGGCGACGGCGCCGTACAGCAGCAGCTGCCAGAGCAGCCTCGCCGGCTGGTCCCGGTGCACGTCGAGGTCCCCCGAGGCTCCCGCGGGGACGGTGAACCCCTGCGCCCAGCCGTCGATCAGGACGGGCTCCAGCTCCTGGCCGTCCAGGGTGGCGCGCCAGTCGGTGTCGTGCCGCTCGGCGAGGACGACCGTGCGCGGCGCGTCCTCGGCGGGGATCTGTCCGTGCGCGTCGATCGCGGCGCTGGTCAGCGCGATCGGCTCCCCGCCGCCGACCACGCGGGCGCGGGGTGCCGCGTCGATCACGCGCCACATCCCGCCCTGGGCGCCCTCGGTGACCTTCTCGAGGTCCGAGGAGGCGTCCAGCGCGCCGAGCAGCGAGGACTGGGCGTCGAGGTCGCCGCGCACCACGACATAGGCGACGGCGAGGTGGGCGAGCGGGTCGCCGCTCGCGCTGGTCCCGGCGGCGGCGGGGACGCTCCCGTCGGCCGACGAGGCGTCCGTGGTGCCGGAGAGCATCGCGACGACCTCCTCGCGCAGGGCCTCGGAGGCCGGGTCCGCGCCAGGAGCCCCGGTGCCGAGCACGGCCTCCACCTCACGGGCGTCGACGATCACGGCGTGCTGCACGACGGTGTCGCCGCCGTGGACGACGAGCTCGGCCCGCACGGACCCGTCGGCCTGCTCGGCGAGGACGAGGACGCGCGAGCGGGAGCCGGAGGTGCCGAGATCCGCGGCGGCCGCGGGGACCTCACCGCCCTCGGTGCGCTGGATCTGCAGCGCCCCGGGCAGCAGGAGCGTGCCTCCGACGATGGTGACCAGGCAGGCCGCGGCCACCACGGCGCCGATCACGGAGGTCGCGGTGCGGCGGAGGCGCCCGTCGCGCTCCGCACGGCGGGCGAGGGCATCGAAGGTCGCGGAGGCGCCGACGGCGAGCAGGAGCAGCACGGCGCTGAGCAGCGCATGCAGCGGCGGGGTGACCAGCTCCGCGTCGGCGACGGCGGTCGGGACGGTGCGTGCCGCGAGCACCGCGAGCGCCGTCACGGCGGCGGCGAGCACGCCGAAGCGGCCCACCCGGCCGGCCGCGCCGGCCAGCAGCGGGGCGACGAGGGCACCCAGCACCACGGGAGCGACCGGCAGCAGCGGGAGGAGCTGCGCCGCGGTCGACCCCACCAGAGGCGTCAGCTGCTCGGACAGCCCCGTGGAGACCGGCCACAGGCCCAGCAGGTCCCACGGCTCGGCGGTCGCCGTGCTCGCCGGCACCCCGGCGACGGCGAGCAGCGTGCGGGGGTGGCCGAGGTACACGGGCAGGTACGGGAGGTGCAGCGCGAGGGAGGGCACGAGCACCCACAGCAGCCGGCGCCGCCTCCCGGGCACCGCGATCGCGACGAGCACGAGGGCGAGGCCGGTGAGCAGCACGAGCACCGGCTGGACCGCGCCGATCAGGAGCAGCAGCAGGCCGCCCACCGCGGCGGCGGCGATGCTGGCCTGCGAGACCTTGTGCGGAAGTCCGATGGCGCGCCCCACCGCGAGTGCCAGCAGCGGCAGCAGCACATGCACGGCCAGCAGCGGCCACGCCCCCGTCGCCAGGGCGCTCAGCAGGGAGGGCGCGAGCGCCCAGACGCAGGCGATCACGAGGCGCGCTCCGACGGCGCGGGTCAGCGCACCGGAGGCCCACCAGGCGGTGAGCGCGGCGAGCGGCACCGCGGAGAAGACGACGATTTCCACGAGGAGGGAGCCGCTGAAGGGCAGATGGCCGAGCAGCCGCACGAGGGCGTCGCCCGGGCCCCTCTCCCCCAGCCCGCCGGGGACCCAGCTCGACCAGGCGGCGGCCCAGCGGTCGGCGGCGCGCTCCGGGATCGCGCGCAGCAGCGGACCGGTCAGCTCGCCGCGGCCGAACAGGCCGCGCAGCGCCACCAGGCCCAGCACGGCGGAGGCGAGCGCGACGACGACGGTCCACACGATGTGCCGGCCGTAGTCGGCGTCGTCGATGCCGTGCCGGGTGCCCGCCACGCCCCAGCTGGTGCGACGGATCCGGCGGTGGCGGTCGTCGTCGGCGAAGAGCCGGCTCCAGGTGTCCTCCGCCCAGCGCCGCATGCTCTCGCCGCGCGGGAGGTAGAGCGGGGCGAGGCGGCGACGGGGCACCCGGGCACGGCGGCGGTCACGGGCGCCGCGGGAGAGGACCCGTCCCATGCGGGGCACGGCGTGGACCGCGGCCCGCGCCTCCATGAGCGCCATCCGCGGGGCCGATCCGGCGAGCGCGCCGAGCATCCGCAGCAGGGTCTCCAGCGGCAGCAGCACCAGGGTCAGCAGGGCGTGCAGGGTGGAACGGTGCTTGAGGACGGTGAGGATGCGGCCGGTGCGCTGCTCCTGCAGGCGCACCAGGAGGGGACGCGTGGGGCGGGGGTGCAGGACCCGGGCGGCGGACTGCACGGCGACCCGCTCGCCCGAGCGCCACACGCGATGGCACAGGTCGATCTCCGCCCACGGGGCGGGCAGATCGGGGTCGAGACCGCCCAGCTCGCGCAGCGTCTGCTCGCGGATGAGCATGCCCGGAAGCGGCACGGCGAGCACGTCCTGGCGCCAGTCGGCCTGGCCCTGGTCGATCTCGCCGGGGTCGACGCCGGTGATGACGCGGCCGCTGTGGGAGAGGGTGAGGCCCACGTCCACGAGGACGTCACCGCTCTCGGCGGTCAGCGGCAGGTCCTCTTCGTCGTCGGCATGGCGGACGCGCTTGGCCCCCACGACCGCGGTGGTCGGGGACTGCTCCACCATCGCGAGCTCCTGCGCGATCGTGTCGAGGGCCGGGACGACCGGGTCCTCGGCGAACCACAGCCAGGACTCGCCGACGGCGCCCTCGGCGAGGCCGGCACGACGACCGGAGCGGTACCCCTCCTCGCGCAGGCGCTCGGGGACGCGGGCGAGATCGGCAGCCCGCTGGCTGCGCTCCCGCTCGACGGCCTCGGCATCGACCTCACGGGCACGGCGCCCGCTGCGGCGGGGCCGGGAGGAGGCGTCGGCAGGATCCGACGGGTCCTCGGACCCGTCATGGGAGTCGACGGAGGAACGGGTGAGGGTCTGCTCGTGCTGGGCGATCAGCCGGTCCAGGACCTCCTGTACTGCGGCGGAGCGCGGGGCCGAGGCGGAGACGGGTAGCACCCGGTCCACGTCGCCGGCGGCCGCGGCGGCGTCCAGCGCCGCACGCACCTCCGCATCCAGGTCCGAGGGGGCGACGACCACCACCCGATCCGCCGGACGGGTCTGGCCGACCACCGCCGTCAGAAGGGCGTCGTGGGTTTCCGCGGTCGTCGTCCCGCTCAGCAGGACGACCGCGGTGACATGACGCTCGCTCACCGGGTCAGGATGTCAGACCACCCGGCGCTTGAGCTTGCGGCGCTCGCGCTCCGACAGCCCGCCCCAGATCCCGAAGCGCTCATCGTTCTCGAGCGCGTACTCGAGGCATTCGGCGCGCACCTCGCAGGAGACGCACACCTTCTTCGCCTCACGGGTCGAGCCGCCCTTCTCGGGGAAGAACGCCTCCGGGTCGGTTTGTGCGCACAGGGCGCGCTCCTGCCAGCTCAGCTCTGCGTCGTCGGAGTCCTGCCCGGCGAGGTCGAGCAGGGACAGCTCTGCACGTGCGTCGACGTCGACACGATCCTCGTCCATGGCCACCACTCCTTCCACTGCTGCGTTGACCGTCAGGACCCCGGTCCACCTCCGCGGCCCCTGTTGCGGCCCTAAAGTACACCGGTGTAGTTATGGTGCGTCAAGCGGCATCGGCGCGTCGCCTTGCCTGTTTCCCACAGATCACATCTCCGCAGATCACAGACCGGGAGGACCGATGTCCACCGTCCCGCCGCCCGCCGCCTCCGCTCACGGGCCCGCCGATCCCGTCCCACCGGTCGTCGACCCGCCCGCCGGGCCCCGGGCGCTGAGCGTCCTGCCCGTGACGGGGCTCGGGGAGGTGAAGGAGGGCGCTGACCTGCCCGCTCTGCTCGCCGAGGCGCTGGCTCCGCTGGCCCCGCAGGCCGGTGACGTGCTGTGCGTGTCCACCAAGATCGTCTCCAAGGCGCTGGGCCTGCGGGTCGCCCCCGAGGACCGCGACGCGGCCGTGGAGCGCGCCGCGGTGCGCACCGTCGCCCGTCGCCTGCACACCCGCGTGGTGACCTCCGTGGTGCAGATCCCGTCGGGCCCCGTGATGGCGGCCGCCGGGGTCGACTCCTCCAACGCGCCGGACGGTCCGCTGCTGCTGCCCGAGGACCCCGACGCCTGCGCCGAGGAGCTGCGCGCCGGACTTGCCGAGCACCTGGGCGTCGATCTCGGCGTGGTGCTCACCGACACCTCCTCCCGGATCTGGCGGGTCGGCGTCACCGACATCGCGCTCGGTGCCGCCGGGGTCGCCTCCCTGCAGGACCTGCGCGGGGCGACGGATGCCGACGGCAAGACCCTCAGCGTGACGGTGCGGAACCTCGCCGACGAGCTCGCCGCCGCCGCGGATCTGGTCAAGGGCAAGGCCAGCGGCGTCCCGGCCGCGCTGGTGCGCGGCGCCGAGGGAGCGACCGACGGCGACGTGCCGGCCCGAGAGCTCTCCCGCACCGGCACGGACGACTGGTTCCGCCGCCCCAGCCTCGAGTCGGTGTGGGTCGCGCTCGGCCTCACCCCCGCGCAGGAGCCCATCGCGCGGATGTCCCCGGAGCCGGCCCAGGAGCGCATCGCCCGCGCTCTCGAGGTGGCCGCGCTCCCCCGGCCGGGCGCGTCGCCCTTCGCCGCCGCCGCACGCCTCGCCGGGGATCTCTCTGGCGACCTCTCAGGGGATCTCCCGGAGCCGCCCCATATCGTGGTGGAGCCCGCCGACGACGGTCCACAGGCGCTCGTCGACGCCGCGACGCTCGCCGAACGGATCCGCACCGCGCTCGGCGCGGAGAGCCTCGGCGAGCCGCTGCCCGCGCTGCCGGTCCGGATCTCCCGCCCCGGCCGCGCGACCCCTGCCCCTCAGAACCCCTCTGACGAGGAGGAGAACCGATGACCACCGCCGCGCCGCTCCTGCGCACCCTCGAGTCCGCCGGGCCCCGTCCCGTCCTCGCCTGGTACGGGGAGGCCGCACGGATCGAGCTGTCCGGCCATGTGCTCGCCAACTGGGTGATCAAGGCGATCGGCCACCTGCACGACGAGGTCGACCTCGCGCCGGGCGACCTCGTGGTCCTGGACCTCCCCCCGCACTGGAAGCGGCTCGTGCTGGCCCTGGCCGCCTGGTCGCTCGGCGCCGAGGTGCGGCTGGGCGAGCGCGCCGAGGACGACGAGAACGATGACAGCGCCGGGGACGTGCTCGCAGGCGGGGCGGAGCCTCGCGTGGTGGTCACCGATCGTCCGGACTCGGCACTCGCCGACTCGGCCGACGAGGTCCTCGCCGTCCAGCCCGTCTCCCTCGCCCCCCGCTACGACGGCGACCTGCCGCCGCTGGTGCGGGACTGGGTGGTGGAGGTGCGCGGGAGCTCCGACCGGCTCGGGGTGGCGCTGCCGGGCTGGAGCGGACCGGCTCTCGACCGGTCCGATGCCTCGACGACCGGACCGGATGGCACCCCGCCCCGTCTGCTGGTCGAGGGCGACGGGCTCGCCGTCGCCGCACAGGTGCTCGCCGCCTGGGGCGCGGGCGGAGGGATCGTGGGCCCGGCCGCGCAGGTCACCGAGCGGCAGCGGGCCGACGAGGCGATCACCGCACAGGTCTGACCGGCAGCCCCCGCACGGGGCGGGCCCGTCGGCCGCCCCCGCCGACCGGCGCGGCGATCAGCTCGCGCGGAGCGTGGCGACGGCCTCGGTCGGGTCGCCGTCGAAGATGGTCCGTCCCTTCTGCAGCACCACGATGCGGGTGCACAGCCGCTCGAGCATCTCCAGCTCGTGGGAGACGACGATCATGGTGCGCCCGGCCTCCTGGAGCTCGCGGATGCGCTCGAGGCACTTGCGCTGGAAGGGCTCGTCGCCCACGGAGAGGATCTCGTCGACCAGGAAGATGTCCGGCTCGGTGTGCACCGCGACCGAGAAGGCCAGGCGCAGGAACATGCCCGAGCTGTAGTACTTCACGTCCGTGTCGATGAACTCCTCGATCTCGCTGAAGGCGACGATCTCGTCGAAGCGCTCGTCGATCTGCTCGCGGGACATGCCGAGGATCGCGCCGTTGAGGTACACGTTCTCGCGCCCGGACAGGTCCGGGTGGAAGCCGGCGCCCACCTCGATCAGCCCCGCCACGCGGCCGCGCAGCAGCACCCGGCCGCGGTCGGGGAAGAGCACCCCGGAGATGGTCTTCAGCAGGGTCGACTTGCCGGAGCCGTTGAAGCCGATCAGGCCCACGGTCTCCCCTGCTTGGACGGTGAGGTCCACGTCCTCGAGCGCCATGAAGGTGTCGGCGAGCTTCTTGCGCTGCAGGGCGGAGAACACCAGCTCCTTCAGGGAGCGGTCGTGGCGCAGGGAGAACTGCTTGGAGACGTGCTCGATGCGCACCATCTCGCGGTCGGTGGGGCGTGCGGCGGACTCCGGCACGGACTCGATGTTCGGGCTCATCGCTTCGGCCTCACAGCTCCTGGGCGAAGCGGCGCTTCGCCCTCTCGAACACGACGGTGCCGATCACGAAGGTCGCCACCGCGATCACCAGCCCCGCCCACCACAGGCCGAAGGGCTCGCCGGGCTGGGTGAGCGAGGAGTCGGTCGCGACGCGGTCGACGACGGCGGGGCCGTAGCGCCAGAACGCGACGTGGAACAGCTCCACCACGATCGTCAACGGGTTCAGCTGGTAGAGCCACCACCAGAGCGTGCCGCCGATCGCCTCCTCGACCATCGAGATGCGGTACAGCACCGGGGAGAGCCAGGTGGCGACCATGACGATGAGGTCCACGAAGTTCTCGACGTCACGGAAGGCGGCATTGAGCGCTGCGGTCAGCATCCCGAGCCCCATCGTGAAGATCAGCAGGATCGCCATGCCGAGCACGAAGGCGAGGGCCGAGGTCCACGAGGGCAGCCAGCCGAACAGCAGCGCGCCGACGATCAGCACGAGCAGCTGGGGCAGGAAGTGCACCAGCGCCACGATCATGCTCGACCAGGGGAACAGCTGGCTGGGCAGGTAGATCTTGGAGACAAGCGCCGAGTTCCCGGTGATCGAGCGGGTGGCGTTGCCGAACACCTCGCCGAACAGGTTGATCACCACGATGCCGCTGAACAGGTACACGGCGTAGGCGGGGGTGTCGCGCGAGAGCTGCAGGAAGATGCCCAGCGCGATGTAGAAGACGATGAACTGCACCGCAGGCTTGACGTAGCTCCACACCATGCCGAGCGCGCTGCCGCGGTAGCGGACCCGCAGCTCCTTGCGCACCAGCAAGCGCAGCAGGAAGCGCTCCGTGATCGGGTTCAGCCAGCCGGCGTCCTGGCCGGGAGCGCGCCAGCCCTCGGCCTGCTCGGCCCTGGTGGGGAGCTGGGCCGCCCGCGTGCGGGGGACCTCGCTCACGCCGAAGTGCCCCCGGTTGCGGTGCCCCCGGTGGAAGCGCCACCGGCCGCGCGGTCCTGCTCCCGCACCGGGGCGGGGTTCTCGGCGAAGGTGCGCTCCCAGGCCTCGAAGGAGGTGATGCGTGCGGCGGCGTCGCGGTACTGCCCGCTCAGCTCCGCCCAGCGGCGGTGGAGCTCGAGATGCGCGCCGACGGCGCGGGCCAGCTTCTCGCGGACCTGCTGGGGATCGCGCTTGTACCAGGAGACCTGGGTGCCCTCGGCGTTGGAGACCAGGGCGCTGTCGTACGCGGACAGCCGCCACCACTTGGCGTCCAGGTGCGGCACGACGGCCTGCGGATTCTCCGCGGAGCGCGGCGCGGTGGGCTTGATCAGCTGCTTGGCGAGGGTCTTCGCGGTCCACACCGGCAGCATCAGCCGGTGCGGCTGGGAGAACGGGCGGCCCTTGCGCGGGGGCTTGTCGACGTGGACGGGCGGGTAGGCGTCCTGGTCCTTCTTCGCGGACGCGTCGGCGAAGTCCGCGGCCATCGCGCGGATCTCGGGCAGCTTGGTGCCGATCGAAGGGTGCAGGGCGTCCGGGCCCTCGAGCACGTCACGCTGCGCCATCAGGCGCCCCGCCTCGGTGTAGTACTGCATCGAGATGAGGTGCTTGACGTCCATGAACTGCGACTCCTTGACCACGCGCCCGCCGCGGGCGTACGGGGAGTGCAGGAGCGCGGTGATGATGCGGTTGCGCTCGTGGAAGTAGGCCTGCCAGCCCACCAGGTCGTCCTTGTCGACCCAGCTCATGTGCCACACGCCGGCGCCCGGCAGGGACACGGTGGGATAGCCGGCCTTCTTGGCGCGCAGACCGTACTCGGCGTCGTCCCACTTGATGAACACGGGCAGGCTCAGGCCGATCGCGCGCACGGTCTCGGTGGGGATCAGGCAGGACCACCAGCCGTTGTAGTCGACGTCGGAGCGGCGGTGCAGCCACGGGGTGGAGCGCAGCGGCTCGGCGGCGAAGTCGTGCCCGAGCTGGCCCTCGGTGTTCGCCAGCGCCGGCTGGATCCGCCAGGGGTCCACGACCTCGCCGAAGGTGTGCAGCACGGCGCGGTTGTTCAGGTCGAACATGTGCGCGCCGACGAGGGTGGGCTTGGTCGCGAAGTCCGCGAAGGTGGTCATTCGCACCAGCGACTCTGGCTCGATGACGATGTCGTCGTCGCAGTTGATGACGTAGGTGGAGGTTCCGTTGGTGGACGCCTCGTACATGCCGCGGGAGAAACCGCCGGAGCCGCCGATGTTGCCCTGCTCGATGATCCGCAGCTTCTCGCCGAGGTCCTCCTGCAGGGGCGCGACCTGGTCGGGGTGGTCCCCGAGCCGGTCCGCGCCCTGGTCCACGACGTACATCACGTCCAGCAGCTCGCGCAGGACGGGGTCCTCGGCGACGGTGCGGATGTTGTCCACCACGTAGTCGACCTTGTTCATGGTCGTCATCGCGATGGAGAAGGTGCCCTCGGTGCGGGCGAGGTCCGCGTCCGCGGTCCACTCCGCGCCGACGATCAGGAGGTCCTCGGCGCCGGCGTAGGCGTCGAACCAGTACCAGCCGCCGTCGCCGAAGGCGGTCAGCGGCAGCTCGAAGACGTGCTCGCCGGTGCCGGTGACGCGCTTCGAGTCGTGGCGCTGGAGGCTGCCGCGGGCGGTGGAGCGCATGACCACGAGGGTGCCGCTGCCGGCGGTGCGCACCGTGAGGCGGATGCTGCGCACCGGGGTCCAGCGCCGCCAGTAGCTGGCCGGGAAGGCGTTGAAGTAGGTGCCGAACGAGCGCATCGACTGCTTGGGGATGAGCACCGCGTGCCGCTCGCTGAGCTCGCTGACGTCCACGGTCGCGGCGGAGCTGTGCTGCGCCGAGGTCTTGTCGTCCTTGCGCCGATCGGAGCCCCCGCCGAGGCCGAAGGAGCTGCCGGACGCGCCGGAGCGGGCGTCGGACGCCTCGATGTACAGCGGCACGATGTCCGGGGACGCGTCCGTGGGCAGGATCAGGCGCTGCAGCACGCGCTGCGGAGCAGGCGAGGACCCGGCTTCGGTCCCGGCCCCCTCGGGGGCTGCGGTGGTGGCAGGGGTGGCGTTCATGGTGCTCCTCGTCGGCGGTCGTCTCTCGTCCCGCGCACGGCGGGCGGCGCGCTCAGGCGCGCAGCAGGTCGGCCAGCTTGTTGTCGGCCATGGACAGGGCCGAGCCGATGGCCATGTGCATGTCCAGGTACTGATAGGTGCCCAGGCGCCCGCCGAACAGCGTGCGCGGCTCCTTGTCGGCCAGCTCGCGGTAGGCCAGCAGGCGCTCGCGGTCGTGGCCGGAGTTGATCGGGTAGTACGGCTCGTCCCCGGTCTCGGCGAAGCGAGAGTACTCGCGCTGGATGACGGTGGCGTCCTCGGTGTAGTCGCGCTCGGGGTGGAAGTGGCGCGGCTCGATGATGCGGGTGTAGGGGACTTCGGCGTCGGCGTAGTTCATCACCGAGGTGCCCTGGAAGTCGCCCACCTCGAGGTGCTCGGTCTCCAGGTCGATGGTGCGCCAGCCCAGCTCGCCGAGCTCGTAGTCGAAGTAGCGGTCCACGGGGCCGGTGTAGACGACGGGGATGTTCCCGCGCACGGCGTCCTTGTTCAGCGGCTGGGAGGTGTCGAAGAAGTCGGTCTCCAGCTGCACCTCGATGTCCGGGTGGTCGGCCATCCGCTCGAGCCACGCGGTGTAGCCCTGCTTCGGCAGGCCCTCGTGGGTGTCGTTGAAGTAGCGGTTGTCGTAGGTGTACCGCACGGGGAGGCGGGAGATGATCGAGGCGGGCAGGTCCTTGGGGTCCGTCTGCCACTGCTTGCCGGTGTAGTTCTTGATGAACGCCTCGTACAGGGGCCGACCGATCAGGGAGATGCCCTTCTCGTCGAGGTTCTCCGGATCGGTGCCGGCCAGCTCGCCGGCCTGTTCGGCGATCAGGGCGCGCGCCTCGTCAGGCGTGTACGCGGCCTGGAAGAACTGGTTGATCGTGCCGAGGTTGATCGGCATCGGGTACACCACGCCCTGGTGGGTCGTGTACACCTTGTGCTGGTAGCCGGTGAACTCGGTGAAGCGGTTCACGTACTCCCACACGCGGTCGTTGGAGGTGTGGAAGAGGTGGGCCCCGTACTTGTGGACCTCGATGCCGGTCTGCGCGTCGGCCTCGGAGTAGGCGTTGCCGCCGATGTGGGGGCGACGATCGATGATGGTCACCTTGGCGCCGTGCTCGGCGACCGCGCGCTCGGCGATGGTCAGTCCGAACAGGCCGGAGCCGACGATCAGGAGGTCAGGGGTCGACACAGGGGGTCCTTTCGCTGCGGGCGGGGTCTCCGCCGGGG
This sequence comes from Brachybacterium aquaticum, assembly GCF_014204755.1. Lineage (NCBI taxonomy): Bacteria > Bacillati > Actinomycetota > Actinomycetes > Micrococcales > Dermabacteraceae > Brachybacterium > Brachybacterium aquaticum. The sequence goes on along the minus strand of NZ_JACHLZ010000001.1, from coordinate 845,003 downwards.
GACGCGCTCACAGTAGCGGAGCGGGGTGCGGAGGTCAGGTCCCGGCCCCGAGGCGCCGGGCGGGACGGGGCCGACGTCGGGCGGTTCCGTGGCCGGACTCACGTCCGTCACGGGGAGGGTCGACTGGCGCCGCGCGCTCGACGAAGCGTCGGTAGGCGAGGCGGCGGGCCCAGCCGGGGGCGAGCCGGTAGACGCTGCGCTGGGCGAGGTTGCGCAGGAGCTCGGTCGGGGTGGTGACGCGGTCCAGCGCCATCAGCTTCTGCAGGCGCAGGTCGCTGGCGAGCAGCCGCCAGCCGCCGCGCCGGGCGAAGAGGTCCTCGTCGACCCGGTAGTCCACGAGGACGTCGGGGAGGTTGCCCATGCGGGCGCCGCCCAGCATCATCCGCTCCCACAGCCAGTAGTCCTCCAGCAGGGGCAGGTCGCGGTACCCGCCCACGGCCAGGACGGTGGAGCGGCGCAGCACCATCGTGGGGTGGTGGAAGGGACTGTGGCGGGGCAGGTAGGCGACGATCTCGTCGTGGGTGAGGGGACGGGTGCGCAGCGGCCCCTCGCCGGGCGGGGTGCGGTCGCTGAACTCGCGCATCGCCCCGCCGAGCAGGTCCAGGCCCTCGCGGTGCATGTGGGGGATCTGGAGGACGAACCGCTCGGGGCGGCACAGGTCGTCCGCGTCGGCGCGCGCGACGAGCTCGTGCGGGGACGCCTCGAGCCCGTCCTGGAGGGTCGCGGCGACGCCGCGGTGGGTGTCGTGGCGCAGCACCGTCGCCGGACCGAACTCCCCCGCCGCCACCCGCTCCACGAGGGCCTCGAGCTCGGGGGTGAGGGGACCGTCCACGGTGAGGACGAACAGGTCCGGGCGCAGCTGCTGGTCGAGGGTCGCGGAGGTGATCGACGCCAGGGCGCGGTCCGCGCGGTCCTTGCCCCACAGCGGCATGAGGACCGTGAACGGCGCGGTGGCCGTGGTGCGGCCTCCGTCGGCCGACGGATCGGGCACGGCCGACGGATCGGGCACGGCCGACGGGCTGGGCGCGGCTGGGCTCACCGGGCGGCCGCCCGTTCGATCGCGCGCACGTCCGCGGCCGCCTCCCCGTCGGCCGCGAGGACCGTCGCCGACGGGCGGGGCCCGCGCCGCAGGGCGGCGAGCAGCCCGCGGAGCCCGACCCCGAGGAGGTCGCCGCGGTGGCGCAGCAGCATCCCCGCCCAGCCGAGCGCGGTCCGCCCGCCGTGCAGGATCCGCTCGGGCACGGTGAAGGAGTCGGTGCGCAGCAGCGCCCACAGGCGGTTGCGCACGTCGTAGTAGAAGCGGCTGCCGGGGTTGGCCTGGGCGTTGTCGAAGCGGGCGGTGCGATGCTCGACCACGGAGGCGGGCACGTGGATGCCGCGGCCGCGGCGCAGCAGGCGGCCGGTGTGCTCGAAGTCGTCGGACCAGATGAAGTAGTCCGCGTACGGCAGGCCCAGGCGGCGCACGTCCTCGCCGTTCAGCAACGCCGAGACGTAACTGGCGGTGCGGATGGGGCGGCCGCCGGCGCGGGCGGCGTCGGCCTTCTCCTGCGCGCTCGCGCCGAGGCGCGTGCGGGAGCGGTTCATGGGGTGCTCGCGCCCGTCGGTCCACACGGCCCGGGAGCTGAGCACGCTGAGGCGCACCGGGGAGCGGGAGAGCGCCTCGAGCAGGGCCGAGAGCGCGCCCGGGCGCGGGACGGTGTCGTCGTCCATCACCCACACCCAGTCGGCGTCGTGGCGCACGAGCGCCCGGGCGATCCCGGCGGCGAACCCGCCGGCCCCGCCGACGTTGCGGCGCAGATGGACGACGTCCGCGCCGAGGGGGTGCCCGTCGGCGACGGCGCCGGAGCGGTCCGTGGAGGCGTTGTCGATGACGACGACCGCGTCGGGGCGGCGATCCTGTGCGGCCAGACCATCCAGGCAGTCCGCCAGCAGCTGCTCGCGGTTGTAGGTGACCACCACGGCGACGACGCGCTCGCTGCGCGCCTGGGGGTGGGCCCCGGTCGTCGCGGGCTCGGTCTGGGGCCGACTGCCCTCGCGTGCGGTGCGGTTCACTGCGCCTCCTGCTGGTGGTCCGTGCCGCCTGCGCGGCGCCTCACCAGTGTACGGAGCGGCGGGCGCGGGGCCGGGAGGCCCGGGGACGGAGGTGTGAAGGTTATCGGGAGGTTCCTCGAAACCTGGGCGGGTCCCGCCTCCCCTCGGGCGTGGCGGACGCTGCGCGGGCTACCCTGGCGAGCGCCGCAGGCCCCGGGCACCCCACCGAGCGCTCCCCCGCACGTCCGGATCCGACCTGCTGCCGACCGTCGGGATGCCGTGTCCCGGCCGGGAAGGAGACCGCCGTGAGCGATCAGCACCCGCCCCGCTCCCCGCGCCCCGGAGGACCCCGACGCCCTTCCGGCTCCCGGGCGCGTGCCGGCGGCAGCGCCCGCCCCGTCCCGCGGCAGGACCCCCGCCAGGAGCAGGCCGCGCAGAGTGGCAGCGCGGGCGCGCCCCGTGGCGCCGCCCGCCCCGGGCCCGCACCGACCCGCCCGCTGCCGCGCGCCGAGGTGATGCCCCCCACTCCCGTCCAGTCCGAGGCGAACCGCGCGGAGGCCTGGGGCGACGAGCCGCCGACCCGCACCGGGGAACATCCCGCAGGGCGGCCGCCGTCGGGCCCCGGGCGCTCCCGGCGTCGCCGCTCGCGCATCCCCCGGCCCGTGCGGCTCGGGGCGACGCTGCTGGTGCTCCTGCTCGTGATCGTGCTCGGCTGGGGCGCGGGCCTGACCCTGTGGGCTGACAGCCGCATCACCCACGTCGACGCGCTGTCCGAGGCGCAGAACACCCCCGGGACCACCTACCTGATCGCCGGCTCCGACGGCCGCGGCGGCGACACCGTCGCCGACGACGGCACCGAGGGCGCCCGCACCGACACGATCATGCTCCTGCACAAGGCGCGCGGCGGGAAGAGCTACCTGATCTCCCTGCCCCGCGACACGCTCGTGGACATCCCCGGCTACGGCGGCTACAAGCTCAACGCCGCCTTCGCCTTCGGCGGCCCGAAGCTGCTGGTGGAGACCGTGGAGCAGTTCACGGGCCTGACGATCGACCACTACGTCGAGGTCGGCTTCGACGGGGTCGCCCAGGTGGTCGACGCCGTGGGCCACGTGAACCTGTGCATCGACCAGGACGTGGACGACGAGCGCTCCGGTCTGAAGATGACCGAGGGCTGCCACGACGTGGGCGGCGAGCAGGCGCTCGCCTTCGTGCGCGCCCGCTACTTCGACCCCACCGCGGACATCGGCCGCCAGCAGCGCCAGCAGCAGTTCGTCGCGGCGCTCATGGACCGCGTCACCTCCCCCGCCGTGATCCTCAACCCGATCAGCCAGGTGCGGCTGGCCGGGGCGGGCTCCGCCTCGCTCACCACGAGCGAGGGCACCGGGATCATCGACGTGGCGAGGATGGCGCTGACGGCCCGGTCCGCGATGAGCGCGGGCACGGTCACCATCCCGATCGAGAATCCCGAGTACCAGACGAAGCACTCCGGGGTCGCGATCAAGACCGATGACGCGGAGATCGCCGCGTTCTTCGACTCGGTCGCCGACGGGAGCCTGGAGCCGACGCCGGCGGGGTGAGCGGGCGACCTCGGGTGAGGGCTGCGCGCAGCGGAACCGGTGCGCTCAGCGGAAGAGCATGTCGATGACGATGTTCACCGAGTTCAGCACCGACTGGCCCTTCGAGCGGGAGTAGTCGGTGTAGAGGATGTGCACCGGGTGCTCCGCGACCGTCAGCCTGTGGCGGCCGATCTCCTCGACGATCTCGGAGGCGTGCGCCATCCGGTTCTGCTCGATGGTGATCTTCTCGCACGCCTCCCGGCCGAGCACGCGCAGGCCGTTGTGGGCGTCGGTGAGCTTCACACCCGAGGTGAGGTTCGTGTACCAGACGGCGGCGCGCAGGACGGCGCGCTTGATCAGGCCGGGAGTGGTGCGGGCGTCGAGGAAGCGGGACCCGAGCACCACGTCCACACCCTCGGCCTCGCGCTTGGCGATCATCGCCGCGGCGTCGTCGACCTGGTGCTGGCCGTCGGAGTCGAAGGTGACGATCTGCCGCATGCCCGGATCGCGCAGTGCGTAGTCGATCCCGGTCTTGATCGCGGCGCCCTGCCCCATGTTGTAGGGGTGGCGCACCACGGCCGCCCCGGCCTCCGCGGCGATGCGGGCGGAGTCGTCCGTGCTGCCGTCGTCCACGCACACCACGAGCGGGTAGCGGGTGCGGAGGTCGCGGATCACGTCGCCGATGACCGCCGCCTCGTTGAACAGCGGCACCACGAACCAGCTGCGGTCCGCCCCGGGCGCGGTCGACTCGCGCGAGGGGTCGGGACTGCTCATGTGCTCTCCTCGGGGGGCGGAGCGATCGGCCGGACGGGCCGTTCGGCGACCAGGGAACGGATGCCCGAGGAGGATACCCTGTCGGGGTGGACAGTCTCCTTGAAGCCCTCGGCCCGGCGATCGGGGTGAGCGAGCGCACCTTCATCATCCAGCTGCTGCTGATGGCCGGCATCGTGGTGATCGTCGCGTGGCTCTTCATCAAGCGCGGCGCGAAGCAGCTGGCCGTGCGGCGCCTGCTCGTGATCGCCTTCGCCCTCTTCTTCGGGCTCGCGGTGCTCTTCCCCGGGATGCTGACCCGCGTGGCGAACCTGGTCGGGGTGGGCCGCGGCGCCGACCTGCTGCTGTACGCGACGGTGCTGGTCCTGCTCGGCTTCCTCGCCCTGCAGGAGGCCCGCACGAAAGCTGCGGAGAAGCGCACCACGCATCTCGCGCGCCGCCTGGCGATCGACGAGGCGGAGCCAGCCGTCGAGTACCGCGACCGCGCCCTGCACGAGCACGACGGATGACCGGCGCGGCCTCCCTGCTCCTCACCGTCCTCGTCGTCCTCCTCGCCGCGTACCTCCCCGGCTACCTCGCCGTCCGCATGATGGCGGGCTCCCGCGCCCTCGCGCTGGGCCTGGCGTCGTCCCTCGGCGCCGCGGTGGCGGGGATCGCCGCGATCGTGGCGCAGCTCGTGGGACTGACGTGGTCGCTGCTGCCCTTCGCCGCGGCCGGCGCCGTGCTCGTCCTGGCGGCGTGGCTTCTCGCTCGCGCGGGTGTGCGCCTGCCCGCCACGGTGCTCGACGGCCCCCTCGGCGAGCGACTCGGAGTTCCGCGCTCCGCGGCGGGGCGCCTCGGCTGGGCCGGCGCCCTCGTCGCGGCGCTCGCCGTGGCGGTGGTGCCGATCCTGGTGCGCGCCGGGAGCGCCGACGCGGTCCTGGAGCGCTACGACACGCTGTTCCACCTCACCGCGCTCGCCCACATCCGCGAGACCGGCAACGGCTCGAGCCTGGACCTGAACTCCATCGCCAGCACCGCGGCGACGGCGGCCTGGTACCCCGCCGCCTTCCACGACCTGGCCTCCCTCGTGCCCGGCGTCGACGTGCCGATCGTGCTGAACGGCTCGGTGCTCGCGCTCGCCCTGCTCCCCTGGATCCTCGGCACCGCCCTGCTCGCGCGCGTCGCCTTCCCGGCGGTGTCCTGGGCTCCCCCGGTCGCGGCACTGGTGGCGATCCTGATCCCGGCGACCCCGCTGGACCTGTGGGTCCACCTCTCCCCGATCCCGAACCTCGCCGGCTTCGCGGCGCTGCCGGGGACGCTCGCGGCCGCCGTCGCCCTGTGGGGCGCGCTGACGGCCGACGAGCGGCGCACACCCGCGAGGGTGGCCCTGGCCGCCGTCGCGTCCGTCGCGGTGGTGGGCCTCGCCGGGCTGGGCCTGGGCCTGATGCATCCGAACGTCGCCGTGACGGCGCTGATCCTGCTCGCGACGGCGACGGCCGTCACCGGCATCCCGCTGTGGCGGCGGTGGCCCTGGCTGATCGCCGTGCCGGTGATCGCCCTGCTGCCCGTCGCGCTGTTGACCTACACCCCGCTCGGCGCGCGCGTGACGGGGTTCTCCGGGGGTCTCCAGGTGCCGTGGTGGTCGGCGCTCGGCGAGATCGGGCTGGGCCTGCTCACCGTGTGGCCCATGGCGCTGGGGGTCATGATCGCCGTGCTGTGGTGGCCGGGCCTCGTGACGAGCCTGCGTCGTCCGCAGCGCTGGCTGGCGGTGGCGTGGATCGTCATCGCCGTCATGTACCTCGACGCCGCCCTGGACTCGCCGCTGAACCTCTCGGTCCTCTACTTCCGCGGCCAGGACCGACTCGCGATGCCGCTGGCGATGCTGTCCGCCGTGCTCGTGGTCCCGGGCCTGCAGGCCTGGGCGCGCCTGCTGCGACGCTCGGGGCTGTGGGAGCCCGCCCGGCGGCGGCGGGCGCTGGCGGCGGCGCTCGTGGTCCTCGCCGGGGTCGCGGCGCTGTCCTCGCTGCCCCCGCGGCTGGACAACGCGGCGAAGAACTTCGCCCAGGAGTACCCGGGCCGGCCGCGCTTCCTGCAGGCCGACGAGCTCGCCGAGTTCTCGCGCGTCGCCGGGGACCTGGACCGGAGCACGACGATCCTGGCCAGCCCCTACTCGGGTGCGGCGCACATGTACGCGCTGCACGGCCTGCACGCCTACTTCCCCGTCGCGGGCGTGGCCCTGACGGACACCGACCGGGCCGTGATCGAGGCGGTGCCGCTCGCGGGCGTCTCCCCCGAGCACTGCGCGCTGCTGCGCGACCAGGGCATCGGCTACGTGTACCAGGAGCGGAGCCTGTACCAGCTCGATCCGGCGTTCACGGCCCTCAACCAGGGCGGCGACGACCTGGGCACCGTGGTGTTCGAGACCGACCACTCGCGGCTGATCCGGATCGAGTGCGATCCCGGGCAGTGACCCGCCGGGCGGCGCGCTCCTCCAGCGCGCGGCCCGCACACTCCGCACAGAAGAGCACCGCCTCGGGACGAGATCGTCCCGGGGCGGTGCTCTGCGTGGTGGGCGGGGTCAGCCGGCGACGGCCGTGCGCACCGCCGTGATGACCTGCTCGACGTTCTCGTCGGTCAGGCCGGGGAACATCGGCAGCGAGATCTCGCGGCTGTAGTAGTCCTCCGCCACGGGGCACATGCCGCGCTGGTAGCCGAGGTCCTCGAAGACCGGGTGCCAGTAGGCCGGGATGTAGTTGACCTGGACCCCGATCCCCTGCGCACGCAGGGACTCGAAGATCTCCCGGCGGCGCTCGGCCGGGACCCGCAGCGGGTAGAGGTGCCACGCGGGCGCGGCACCCTCTGGCGCGGCCGGGAGCTGGACGCCCTCGAGGTCCGCCAGGGCCTCGTCGTAGGCGGCCTTGACCTCGGCGCGGCGTGCCACGAAGGCGTCCAGGCGCGCGAGCTGGTTGGTCCCCAGCGCGGACAGCACGTCCGGCAGGCGGTAGTTCAGGCCGAAGGCGTGGACCTCCTGGTGCCACGGGCCCTCTTCCGGATAGCGCTGCTGCGCCTTGTCGCGGACCAGCCCGTGGTTCTTGAAGGAGCGGGCGCGCGCGGCGAGGTCCGCATCGGCCGTCACCACGGCACCGCCCTCGGCGGTGGTCAGGTTCTTCGTGGGGAAGAACGAGAAGGTGGTGAGGTCGGCGAGGGAGCCGACGGGGCGGCCGTCCTGGGTCGAACCGATCGAATGCGCGGCATCCTCGAGGAAGAGGATGCCCTTCCGCTCGGCGAGGTCGCGGAAGGCCGCACCGTCCACCGGCACACCGGCGAAGTCGACGCCCGAGACGACCTTGGTGCGGTCCGTGACCGCGGCCTCCGCCGCGGCGGGATCAAGGTTGCCGGTGGCGGGGTCGACATCGGCGAACACGACCTTGGCACCGAGCAGAGCCGCGGTCGCGGCGGTGGCCACGAAGGTGAGCGGGGTGGTGACGATCTCGTCACCGGGCTCGATGCCCGCGGCCGCGTAGGCCACGTGCAGCGCCGAGGTGCCCGAGGTGACCGAGACGGCGTGCTCGACGCCGGCGCGCTCGGCGATCGCGGCCTCGAACCGGTCGACCTCGGGACCCGTGGTCAGCCAGTCGCTGTGCAGCGCCGCGGTGACGGCGGCGACGTCGCTCTCGTCGATGGACTGGCGACCGTAGGGCAGCACCTCAGATACCTCCCTCGATGATCTTCGCGATCTCCTCGCGGGTGTACCACTGGTCGTTGGTGTTGGAGCGGAAGTAGAACCCCTCCTCGACCGGGACCGCGTCGGCCGGGGGCTCGTAGCCCCAGGTCGCGAGGTCGGGCTGGATGATGAAGTACTTGCCGTCCTGGATGATGACCGCGCGGCGGCCCTCCTCGGGGCTGATCATCTCCTCATGGAGCTTCTCGCCGGGGCGCAGGCCCACGTCGACCAGCTCCGCGCCCGGCACCACGGCATGGGCGAGGTCGGTGACCTTCATCGAGGGGATGCGCGGGACCAGCAGCTCGCCGCCCTGCATCAGCTCGAAGGTGTCGATGACCATCTGCACGGCCTGAGGCAGGGTGATGAAGAAGCGGGTGCAGGTCATGTCGGTGATCGGCAGGGGCTTGCCCTCCTGACCGAGCTTGCGGAAGAACGGGATCACGGAACCGCGGGAGCCCATCACGTTGCCGTAGCGCACCACCGCGAAACGGGTCGGGTACGCGGCCGCGTAGTGGTTGCCGGTGATGAACAGCTTGTCCGCGGTGAGCTTGGTGGCGCCGTAGAGGTTGATCGGGCTGGAGGCCTTGTCGGTCGAGAGGGCGACGACCTTCTTCACGCCCGCGTCGATGGACGCCTCGATGACGTTCTGACTGCCCAGGATGTTCGTCTTGACGAACTCGAAGGGGTTGTACTCCGCGGTGTCGACCTGCTTGAGCGCGGCGGCGTGGACGACGTAGTCCACCCCGTTCAGCGCACGGGCGAGGCGGCGCTCGTCGCGGATGTCACCGATGAACCAGCGCAGGCGCGGGTCGTTGCCGAACTGGTTGCGGACCTCGTACTGCTTGAGCTCGTCGCGGGAGAAGACCACCACGCGGCGGGGGTTGTGGTTGTCGAGCACTTCGCGCAGGAAGGCCTTGCCGAAGGAGCCGGTCCCACCGGTGATGAGGATGGAGGCACCGTTGAGGAGCGACATGCAGATCTCTTTCGTCGACGGGGTTGGGTGTCACCGGGGCGGGCCCCGGGAGCTGCGCGTGCCATTATGGCATGGTGACCGATACACGAACCGTCGCTGTGATCCAAGCCCGGACCGGATCCTCCCGGTTGCCCGGGAAGGTGCTCCGTCCGCTCGCCGGCCGGCCCGTCCTCGGCTGGATGGTGCGCGCCGCCCGCGCCGCCACCGGCATCGACGAGGTGGTCGTCGCGACCTCCACCGCCCCCGGTGACGACGCCGTCGCCGAGCTCGGCGAGGAGCTCGGCGTGCCGGTGGTCCGGGGCAGCGAGGACGACGTCCTCTCCCGCTTCGTGCTCGCCCTGCGGCAGACCGAGGCGGATGCCGTGGTGCGGCTGACCGCGGACTGCCCGCTCGCGGACCCTGCGCTGATCTCCGCCGTGGTGGGGCTGTGGAAGGCCGACACCTCCCTGGACTACGCCGCGACCACCCTCGTGCGCACCCTGCCCCGCGGCCTCGACGTCGAGCTCGCCTCCCGGGACGCGCTGCTGACCGCGGACGCCGAGGCCGAGAGCTTCCATCGCACGCACGTGACCTCCTACCTGTACGACAGCAAGAGCCAGTTCCGCACCATGGGACTGGTCGTGCAGCCCGCCGCCAACGACCTGCGGGTCACCCTGGACACCGCCGAGGACGGCGAGATGCTCGACGCGGTCGTCGCCGAGCTCGGCGACCGGCCCCCGGCGTGGCACGAGGTCGTGGACCTGCTGCGCGCACGGCCCGACATCACCCGCATCAACGCCGGGGTCCGGCAGAAGAAGCTGGCCGACGGATGACCCACGTCGTCCTCCGCTGCGACGCCACCCTCGCGGGAGGCATCGGCCATCTGGTGCGGGCGGTCTCCGTGGCCGACGCCGCCCGCGAGGCGGGACACACGGTGTCGGTCGCCGGGGAGATCGAGTCGCCCCTGGCGGTGCAGCTGCTGGCGGACGCGGGACTCGAGGTCGTGGACGCTCCCGAGGACCTCGAGATCCTCGCCGCCGAGCAGGGAGCCTCGGTCGTGCACGTGGACGACTACACGATCGGGACCGACGCCCGGGACCGTGTGCGGGCCTCCGGCGCGCTGCTGTCCTCGATGGAGGACGGCACCTTCGGTCGCCGCCCGGCCGATGTCGTCGTCGACTCCACCATCCGCGCCGAGAAGCTCGGACGGCCCGACGACGGCAGCGGCACGGTGCTGCTGGGCATCTCCTACGCGCCCATGCGCGCGCAGGTGCGCGCCGCGCGCGAGGAGCGGGCGGCGAACCATGAGGTGGGCTCCGAGGCTCGCGTGCTGATCGTCATGGGCGGCACCGACGCGACCGGCGCCGCCGGGACCGTGGCGGCGCTGTGCGCCGCCGCCGAGGGGATCGGGAAGGTCACCGTGATCTCCCCGGAGCAGAACTGGGACGCGGTGCGCGCCGAGGCCGGAGACGGCATCGAGCTGCTGGCCCCCTCCCCCGCCTTCCTTGATCTCGCCTGCCGCGCCGACCTCGTGATCAGCGCCGCCGGCACGACCGCCTGGGAGCTCGCCTGCATCGGTGTGCCGAACCTTCTGGTCGCCGTCGTCGAGAACCAGCGGGCCGGGTACGAGGCGGCCCTGGCCGAGGGGATCTCCCGCGGGCTCGGGACCCTCGAAGAGGTGCGGGCCGATCCCCGCGCCGCCACGGAGACCGTCGCGAAGGCCGTCGCAGACCTGCGGCAGGGACGCACCTCGGTGACCGTGGGCCAGGAGAAGGTCGACGGTCACGGCGCGGACCGCATCGTGGCCGCCTGGTCCGAGGCGCTCTCGCGTCGGATCGGCGAGGACAGCGCCCCCGTCACCGCCCGCCCGGCCACCGCCGAGGACTCCTCGCTGCTGCTGCGCTGGCGGAACGACCCGCAGACCCGCGAGGTCTCGCGCTCCACGGAGCGGGTCTCCTGGGACAGCCACACCGGCTGGTACCGGCGGGTCCTCGAGGATCCCCGCCGGGAGCTGTACGTCGTCGAGCGCGACGGCACCCCGGTGGGCACGGTGCGCTTCGACGCGCTGGAGGACACGGAGTGGGAGGTGTCGATCACCCTCGCCCCGGAATCCCGCGGGCATGGGCTCTCGCGCCCCGTCCTCGCCGCGGGTGAGGCCGCCTTCGACCAGCGCCATCCCGGTGCCCTCGTCGTCGCGTCCGTGCTGCCCGGCAACGTGCCCTCGCAGCGGCTGTTCGCCCGTGCGGGCTACGTGCTGGACCCGGAGCGCGAGGACGGCGATTTCGACGTGCTCGTCAGGACACAGCCCCGCTGAGCGCACTCCCTCGTGCGCTCAGCGGATGCCGCTGGTCAGCGGGCCCGCTGTTCGGCACTGCTCAGCAGGGCCCGCTGAGCGGGCGAGTGCTCAGACGAGGTCCCAGCTGAGCGGGGTGCCGCGCTGCACGTCCTGGGCGAAGGTGCGGCCGAGCACCACGTCCATGTAGCGGGGCTCGAGCCCGCCGGCCGGGCGGATGGAGCGCACGTTCGCCTCGGTGACCTCGTCACCGGCGCGGACGTCCTGGACCACGAACAGGGAGCGGCGCAGGCGCTGGCTCTCCGCCTCGCTCGCGGTGGGGCCGACGTGGACCTCGCCGATCGCCAGCCACGCCGCGTAGGACTCGTCGACCAGGGACTTCAGCTCCTCGGGCTCGAGGGAGAAGTCGGAGTCGACGCCGCCGTCGGCGCGGCGCAGGGTCACGTGCTTCTCGAGGATCGAGGCGCCGAAGGCCACGGCCGCGATGCTCACGCCGATGCCCTTGGTGTGATCGGACAGACCGCTGACCACGTCCCAGGTGTCGCGCAGCACGGGGATGGTGCGCAGGTTGGAGGCCTCGGCGGTGGCCGGGTAGGAGGAGGTGCAGCCGAGCACGGCGATCTGGTCGTTGCCCTCCGCACGAATGGTCTTGACCGCGAGGTCGACGTCCGCGGCGTCCGCGGCACCGGTCGAGAGGATGACCGGCTTGCCGGTGCGGGCGACGGTGCGCAGCAGGGGGATGTCGCCGATCTCGAGGGAGGCGATCTTGTAGACCTGGGCGTCCAGGTCCTCGAGCAGCTCGACGGCGGTGGCGTCGAAGGGGCTGGAGAACGGGATCAGGCCGTGCTCGCGGGCGCGGGCGAAGATCGCCTCGTGCCACTCCCAGGGGGTGTGCGCCTCCTGGTACAGGCTGTACAGGTTCCGCCCGCCCCACAGCCCGTGACTGTCGGTGATGCGGAAGGCCGGACCGTCGGCGTCGATGGTGATCGTGTCCGCCGTGTAGGTCTGGAGCTTGATCGCCGGGGCTCCGGTCTCCGCGATCGCGTCGACGATGGCCAGTGCGCGGCCGAGGTCGCCGTTGTGGTTGCCGGACATCTCGGCCGCGACGAAGGGCGCATGGCTCTCGCCGACCTGCAGGTCGCCGATCTGGAGTGACTTGGTGGAACCGTTGTGGCTGGAAGACATGGTGCGATCGTACCGGAGCGCCTGCGGGGAACCGCCGACGGGGAGCGGCCCGCCGGCCGGTGAGTGAGCGGCCCGTCAGCGGTGGCGCGGCGGGTCGTCCGACGGGGCTGTCAGCGGGATAGGGACTCCAGGGCCAGGCGCTCGAGGCGGGTGCGGCAGTCCGCGATGACGAGGTCGACGCAGGCCTGGTACGAGTCGGTGAAGTCGATCCAGCGCGGGGCGATGATCGTCGAGTTGCGGGAGAGCTGGTCGACCGAGGTCGCCCCACCACGGGTGCGATAGAGGCAGTTCTCCGGGGAGAAGCCGAGCAGCCACGTCGGCGTTCCGACGGCTGCTGCGAGCTCCATAGGCACCGTGCTGATCCCGATGACGAGGTCCATGGAGGCGAGATGCGCGGCCAGTCCCTCGAGGTCGTCGAAGAGGTCCACGTCCTCGATCTGCCGGATGCCGTGCGCGGCGAGGTAGGCGGCCTCGTCCGGGTCGGCGGCGTGCTGCACGGACCACAGCTCGACACCCTCGACATCGAACAGCGGTGAGAGCTGCTCCACCCCGAGGTACATCATCTTGCGGGAGCCGCTGGAGAAGTGACTCTTCCAGACGAGCCCCACCTTCAGCGCCCCCTCCGTCCTCGGCACGGCCCGGTCGGGGTCCGGGATCAGGTAGGCACCCGTGTCGGAGCGGGGCAGGATCCCGGCGAAGCGGTTGAAAGTGAGGTTCTGGCCGAAGGTCACGTGGTCCGCAGCGGCGATGTGCGGATCGCACAGGGCGGGGACGTGGCTGGCGAGGATGAAGTCGCTGTACCGCCCGTCGTACACGGGGTTCAGATGGCCGCGGATGCGCCGCGGCACCCCGAGGAAGTCGATGTCCGGGAAGCTGCGGGAGAGGAGCGGCACCAGGCGCGGGTCGCAGGTCGCGGTGACTGTGTAGCGCGCGGCGAGCTCGCCGAAGTACTGGGCGACGCGGATCTCGTCGCCGACCCCGTCGTCGGCGATGAGGAAGAGCGAGGACCCGGGGTCCACCGGGAGCTCCTCGTAGTTCAGGAACTTCGCGCCGAGGTCGCGCTTCAGGGTGCGCCAGTGCGGCGCCTCGCGGCGCACGCTCCAGCTCTTGAGGTACTCGCCGCTGAGCAGGAGGGTGGTCGCCTGGTCGCGGTCGCCGCGGCGCACGCCGGTCCGGCCGGCGCTCGCGGAGCCGTAGCCGATCTCGTTGCGCAGGTCGATAACGGAGTACCCGTCGTCGAGGCGGGCGTAGACGAGGCGGAGTCCGGTGGCGGCCGCCGTGTAGGTCGGGTCCTCCTCGAGCACGGAGCGGAGCAGTTCAGCCGCGTCGCGGTTGTTCCCGTCCTCCATCGCGATAAGCCCGCGGCCGCAGCGCGCGCCGAGCACCGTGTCCGGGACTCCCCCGAGATCTGGGACCAGGGCATCCAGCTCGCCCAGGTGGTCTTTGACCGTGAGGACGCGGAGCAGCGCGTCCTTCGCGTACACGTCAGCATCGGCGAAGGCGGCGGTCGCGGCAGTCATGCACTGCTCGAAGAAGGCCTGGTGGGCGGGGCTCACCGCGCGGAGGTCGTGGGCGAGAGCGAGGACGCCGGGGGCGGCGCGGAAGGCAGCCGGGATCTCGTCCAGCTCCTCGATCAGCGCGCCGGAGTCGAAGCGCAGGGCGGCCTCGGCGACGGCACGATCGCGCAGACCGTGCTCGGCGAGCTGCCGCTCGAGGAGGGTCCTCGCGGTCGCCTCGTGGCCGTGGGTGACGAGGTCGCCGACGTAGCGGAGGTTGTCCTTCCACCGGAAGGGATCCTCGTCCTCGCCCCGAAGGTACTCGAGCACGTCGACCTTCTCGAGAGCGGATTTCCGGAGCCGGAACTCGCGGAAGCGAAGGTCCCGCTGCGGTGAGTCGGAGGGGCCCGCGGCCCGGTGGGCTGCCTGGAGATCGCCGAGCGCCGCGAGCCGGCGTTCGAGGTCGAGCCGTGACAGCTGCACCCACTCGCCGAGTCGCACTGCTTCGGCCGGAGTGAGGCGTCGGTCCCGCAGGCCGTCGAGGTGCGGGGCGAGGAGCTGGTCGGAGAGCAGCCCGCTGCGGGCGCTCAGAAGCGTCACGCCGACGAAGCACCGGTCCACGAGGGGGAGGCCGCCGGCGTCCAGTCCCTCCACGATCCGTGCTGCGGCGTGGAAGTTCCTCAGTCGGGACAGGTGGCGTGCGATGGCGAGCGCCTCGCCCGGGGCGGCGTTCCGCGCCTGCTCCACGAGCGGGCCCCGTCGCTGTGTCGGGTCGAAAGGCGCGGAGGCCACGCGCTGCCTCTCGATCCCCCGCCCGACGACATGCCTGACCCTGCGAAGCGCTGCGTCCACCTGAGAGTTCCACCTCTGCGTTCCGGGCGCGCCCTCGGTGGCTCGCCGATGTGGGAATTCTAGCCGTGCGGTCAGCCTGTCACCTGCAGGTTCACCGGGAGTACCCGGCTCCTCCGCGGGCCGGGCACTCCCCGAGGCTCAGCCGTTCCCGAAGATCGCGTGTCGGGACTGCGGGACCTCGAACGGCACCAGATCCTGCGGCGACCGCGCCAGCCGGAACAGCCCCGACTCCACGTCCTGCAGCGTCTCCTCGAACCCCGGCACCTCGATCACATACGTCGGCACGCCCAGCGCCGCCGACTCCCACAACGACGTCGAGAACGTCCCCACCGCCATCACCGACTTCGTGATCGTCGTCAGCGTGTCCTGCTCCGCCATGTGCACCACATCCTCAAGGCCCGCCGCAGCGAGCTCCTGCGGGATGATCTCCCGCTGCGCCGGATGCGGCGCGATCACCACCCGCAGCTCCGGACGCTCCCGCACCAGCTCCTGCACGAACGCCAGGATCCGCCGCAGCACCCGCGGCTGCGAGATCACGCAGACATCCCAGCGAGGCTCCTCGGTCGACGGACTCTCGATCGCCGCGGTCAGCTCCGGCTGCTGCCGAGGCACCACCACATGCTCCTCGTACACATTCGTGCGCGCAGCCCAGAAATCCGACCACGCATAGAACCGCGACGCCCCATAATGCGGCCTGTCACCGAACCAGAACGACGGCGCGTAATGACTCGTCAGCGCGTACTGGATATCCGACACCCGCGCGCCGGACCTCTGTGCCGCCGCCGCGATCCCCGCCCACCAGTGACTCGACGCGATCAGCACCTCCTCCGGCTGCACCCGCTCGAACACCGGGGTCCAGAACTCCCGCTCCGCCAGGAACTTCGCCAGCCGGTTCCGCAGATGATCACCCAGATCCACCCGGATCCCCAGCGCCTCGCTCAGCGCCGCCTCGAACGGCCGCGCATCCACCTCCGGCACCCGCAGATGCGACCAGCGCCGACGCCAGTCCTTCTTCCAGTCCAGGAACTCCGCGAACGGATACACCAGGTTCGACTCGTCCACCCCCGGATACCCCTCAGCATCCGGCTGCACCACGAACAGCGTCGAGTCATCCACGAACGGCGCCGTCCGATACCCGCTCTGACCACGCCGCGCATAGTCGAACACCACCCGACGCGCCCGCGGCGCCGCAGACACCCGCTTGCTCCCCGAATACTCCGCCTTCACCGGAGTGCCCACCGCCGAGGCAGCGCCCCAAAGCCCGGCTGCCTCGGCGAGCTGGATGAGGAGGGCGGAGCGTCCGAGCTCCCACACATGCGTCCCCTCGCCCGTGGTGAGGTCGAACAGGCCGTGCTCCCGCTCGGCGGCGCAGATCCGCTCGAACATCTCGCCGTAGGACCACGGCGCCTCAACCCGACGCTGGGAGGCACCATCGCGGAGCAGAACCCAGTCGTACTCACCCCGCACCGACACCGTCGGCCGCTCGGACGTGCCGGCATTGCTCACCTCGACGCCACCGGTCGCGTTGATCGGTGCACCGAACGAATCCACGCCCGACGTCACCGGGAACCACGGATGCCGCGGAATCTCACGGCGGGTGGGGACGGACGGTGCCCTGGCGAGGCCGGTCAGGATCCTCACCGCAGAGCCGCCGGCGGCCGCTCCGAGACGCCCCAGCACGGCGGCCGGCGACGAGGCGCGTGCCGGGGAGGATGCACCATCCGCCGCCGCGGTGATCGCGGAGGTCCCGGCCGGCGCTGAGAGTTCGACGGCCTCTGCCGACGGGCTCAGTAACGTCTCCGCCGAGGCGGTCCGGTCCTGCTCGGCCGACTCCGGGGACTGGGTAGGGCTCGCGGAGGGGGCGTCCGGTGTGGCGTGCTCGGCGCCTGCCAGCTCGCGGCGAGCGCGCACACTGCTGCCCGCCGTCATGGCGAGCTGGCGGACCTTCCAGCTGATGTCGGACGGTGCGCGCCTGGCGAGGCGGGTGACAGCGTTCACGCCGTCGAGCGCGCGCGTGCCGCCGGACGTGGCGAACAGGGTGTCCTCCACCGGCGGATGCCCGGCGCCGTACGCGGCATCGCGGCGCAGGTGCGCGAGCACCTCGAGACGATGGTCCGCGGTGGTGCTGGCTAGGTAGTGGCGGTCTCCGGAGCCGGGCGCGGTGGTGTACGAGACCACGGCGGGGTCATGGGACTCGAACTCGATCCTGGTGCTGCCCTTCTGGGCCTTCACCTTCGCGGGGACGGTGCTGGTACGGCTCTCGACCTGCACGTCGTGCAGATGGAGTGCGGAGCTCACGGTGATCTGGTGGATCCGGCGCGGGCCGATCCTGCGCAGGCGGTGGCTGACCTCCTCGGCGGCGACAGGCTCCGTGCCCTCCGTGCCGAACACCTCGGCGAGGTCCACGTGGGCCTCGGCCGCTCCGAAGAACCGTCGGTACCGCTCGGTGACCGCTGAGGCGGAGAAGTGCTCGTCGAAGCGCTCGCGGGCGCGGCGACCGAACTGCTCCCGCTTCGCGTCGTCCGCGGCGAGCTCGCTGAGCCGCTCCGCCAGCGTGTCCACGTCGCCCATCGGGATGATGTAGCCGCTGCCGCCGTCCTCGATCGCCTCACGGGGACCGAACTGGAAGTCGTACGAGACGGTGGGCCGCGACTGGTACATCGCCTCGAGGAGCGGGTAGGGGAACCCCTCGGACAGCGAGGTCATCAGGACGATGTCCGCGGTCGAGTACACGTCGTGCTCCGTGCCGAAACCGGGCATGTGCACGCGCTCGGTGAGACCGAGGGAGTCCACGAGCTCCTTCACCGCGACGAAGTAGGGGTTGCGGGGGTTGATGTTCCCCCACAGGGTCAGACGCACCGACTCGTCCTCGACCTTCGCGAGCGCCCGGACGGCGTCGAGCTGGTTCTTGCGATGCTGGAACGAGGCAGGCAGCGCGATATTCACGCCCTCGTGCTCGACCCGCTCGACGTGGTCGGAGCCCTCGCCGGGGAAGTTCGGGATGAAGACGACGTCGTCCTCGTCGAAGGTCGGGATGAACTGGGTGCGCAGTCCGTCGGCGACGGTCTGGAGGCGGTCGATCACCGACCGCGCCTCCATCAGGGGCTCCCACAGCTCGACGTGGTGGAGGTAGTCGCCGTGGATCTGGAGCACGGTGCGCGGGCGGCGCTCGTCGCCGCCGAGCGCGTGCTGGAAGGCGAGGGCCTGCACGGGCGCGGTGAACACGATCGTGTCCTGGTCCGTCAGCGCCGCGTTCAGCTGCCGCAGCGCCGCGAGCTCGTCAGCGGTGAAGGCGTAGTGCAGCGCGCCGAGATCGCCCTCGAGCTCCGGATGGAGGTTGCGGTGCAGCAGGCGGCCGCCCTTCGCGGGGAGGGTGCGCAGGGTGTAGGCGGGGACCTCGAGGTCCAGGGGCCACAGGGGCAGCATGCGGCTGGCGACGTCCCCGCCGCCCAGGAAGCCCAGCACGGCGACGGGGTATCCGGCGGAGTTCAGTCCGTTGGCGAGCTGGATCACCGACTTGTGGTAGCCGGTGGGGCCGGCGACCTCGTTGGTGCAGATGACGATCATGAGGGCGTCGGCCTTCCTTCGATGACGATGTGCGAGGCCGGGATCCGCGGGGATCTACCGGCCGGGGACGAGCGGCTCCGGCAGGAGCGCCGAGCGCTCCGAAACCTTCGGGAGCCTGCCCGGGAGGTGGCTGAGGGGATGGCGCAGGAACACCAGCGGCGATTGGCCGGAGCCGGCGTCCTGCGCGCCTTCGGTGCGCTTGACCAGCCCCAGCACGGCACCGGCCTTGCGCACGGGGGCGCCTCCCCAATAGCTGAGGAACGGGCCCGGCGCACGGTGGTTCCAGCCGAGGACCTCCTTCAGCGCCGCAGGGTCCAGCAGGTGCTGATGACCGAGCTCGGCGAGGGCGACGGTGCGTCGCGCCTGGTCCTCGGGAGCAGTCTCGTGGAACTCGGGCCACAGCTCGCGGGCTCGCCTCGACACGTCCGTCCCGAGCGAACCGATGGTGATGTCGGGACCGAGGATCTCGGTCGGGGTGCCCTCCGCCGCGGCGTACACGACGGCGGTGGAGAGCTGGTTGGAGACCACGCGCCGCGCCCCGCGGACCAGCCGCAGGATTCTGCCGAGGAACTGCGGGTCGCGCCGCTCCCCCGCGCTGACCACGCGGTGGCCGTGCTCGAGCCACACCTGCAGCTTCTCGGGGCGCTCCAGATCCTCGGGGTGCAGGCACACGATCGAGGGGCCGTCCTGCTCGGCGAGCTCCCGGGCGAGGGTCGCCTCGTCGTTCTCGAGCTTGACCAGGCGGGTGTCGTGCACGGGGAAGGCGACGGCGGCGTCGAGCGGTGCGACCGGCTGCTGGGCGGTCAGCGCGCTGAGGTAGAGGAACGGGGCGCCGATCGGGGTGGTCTCGAAGGGGTCCTCGGCGGGGTCCCAGCCGCGGGCGTCGTGGCTCCACACGAGACGGCGGGCCCCGGGGGGCAGGCGCGCGAAGTCGGAGAAGTGCACGAGCGAGGGTGAGCGGACGGTCCAGCCGTGCTGGAGGAGTCCATCGATGTGGCGGACGGAGCCGAGACCGGCGTGCAGGGCCAGGGCCGCGCTATGGCCGTAATAGTGGTTCTGGATGTCCATGGGCGCTCAGCCGTTCCCGAAGATCGTGTGGCGGGAGGCCGGGACCTCGAACGGCACCAGGTCCTGGGGCGAGCGTGCAAGACGGAACAGCCCGGACTCGACGTCCTGCCGGGTCTCCTCGAACCCGGGCACCTCGATCACGTAGGTCGGCACGCCCAGCGCCGCCGACTCCCACAACGACGTCGAGAACGTCCCCACCGCCATCACCGACTTCGTGATCGTCGTCAGCGTGTCCTGCTCCGCCGTGTCGACCACATCCTCCAGACCCGCCGCAGCGAGCTCCTGCGGAATGATCTCCCGCTGCGCAGGGTGCGGGGCGATCACTACCCGCAGCTCCGGCCGCTCCCGCACCAGGTCTTGCACGAACGCCAGGATCCGCCGCAGCACCCGCGGCTGGGAGATCACGCACACGTCCCAGCGAGGCTCCTCGGTCGACGGACTCTCGATCGCCGCGGTCAGCTCCGGCTGCTGCCGAGGCACGACCACATGCTCCTCGTACACATTCGTGCGCGCAGCCCAGAAATCCGACCACGCATAGAACCGCGACGCCCCGTAATGCGGCGTGCTACCGAACCAGAACGACGGGGCGTAATGACTCGTCAGCGCGTACTGGATGTCCGAGACCTGTGCCCCGGACCGCTGTGCCGCCGCGGCGATGCCCGCCCACCAGTGACTCGACGCGATCAGCACCTCCTCCGGTTGCACCCGGTCGAAGACGGGGGTGAAGAACTCCCGCTCTGCCAGGAACTTCGCCAACCGGTTCCGGAGATGGTCGCCCAGGTCCACGTGGATCCCCAGCGCCTCGGACAGCGCCGCCTCGAACGGTCGCGCATCCACCTCCGGCACCCGCAGATGCGACCACTTCCGGCGCCAGTCCTTCTTCCACTGCGTGAACTCCGCGAACGGGTAGACCCTGTTGGTCTCGTCGACGTCCGGGTAGCCGTCGGCCCCCGGCTGCACGACGAAGAGGGACTCGTCGTTCACGAACGGTGCGGTGCGGTAGCCGCTCTGACCGCGCCGCACGTAGTCGAACACGACGGTGCGCGCCGTCGGGGCGGTGGTGAGGCGCTTGCTGCCGGTGTAGACGTCCTTCACGGTCCCCTGCGCGGCGGCGAGCGGGCCCCACAGGCCGGCGGCCTCGGCGAGCTGGATCACGAGCGCCGAGCGCCCGAGCTCCCACACGTGGGTCCCGTCGGCGGTGGTGAGGTCGAACAGTCCGTGCTCCCGTTCGGCGGCGCAGAGTCGCTCGAACATCTCGCCGTAGGACCAGGGCGCCTCGATCCGACGCTGCGCGGCACCATCGCGCAGCAGCAGCCAGTCGTACTCGCCCTGGATGGTCGTGGTGGGGCGCTTCTCGGTGCCGCTGTTGGTGACCTCCACCCCGCCGGGGGTGTTGATCGGGGCGCCGAAGGAGTCGACCCCGGAGGTGACCGGGAACCACGGATGCCGCGGGATCTCGCGATGGGTCGGCGCGGAGGGGTTGACCGCGACGGCCTTCGCGAGCATCGAGGCGGCGGTGGTGGCATAGGTCTTCGCGACGCGGCCGACGGAGCCCATCGCCTGGGCGGGCAGGCCGACAGCCTTGCCGAGGCCGCCGAGGCCGCCGAGGGCGGCGGACGAGGCGGCCGGATCGGGCACCGGCTCCGACGGCCGCGGCTCGGCCGGGGCAGTCTCGGCGGGAGACGTCCCAACGGGGGACGTCCCGGTGGACGCGGAGGTCCCGTCGGCAGGTGCTGCGGCGTCGGGAGTCGCTGCCGCGGCGTCGGAGGCGCTCTCCTCGGCGGCGGCCTCGGCTGCAGGCTCGGCGGTGGGCGTCGACGCCGCGGCGGTCGACGTGGACGCGCCGGCACCGCCTCGCGTCGGGAGGGAGGGCAGCAGCTGGCGCAGCTTCCAGGTCACGGCATCGACGGACTGCGCCCCGAACTCCGCCAGGGCCGCGGGAGTCGTGTGCCAGGAGATGTGCTTGGCGCCGCCACGGGAGGCGAATATCGTGTCCTCGACCGGGGGCGTGCCGTCGCCGTAGTCGGCGTCGCGACGCAGCCGGGGCAGGACCGGGAGGTCCTCGCCGCTCGCGGGGCCCGCCAGGTAGTGGCGGTCGGTCGCGCCGGGCCGTGAGGCGAAGGAGAGGACGTCGCGGCGGCCGACGGGGAACTCGATCACGGTGCGGTCGCCCTCGCGGCGCACGCGGGGCCGGGCGATCCGCTCGCCGTCGTCGACCTGCACCTCGTGCAGGACCTCGTCGCTGCGCACGGTCACCTCGTGCGTGCGACGCAGTCCGGAGCGGGTGATGCGGTGCGAGATCGCGCTCGCGGCGACCGGCTCACCCCCCTCCGGGGAGAACAGGGCTGCCACGTCGACGTCCCGTCCCGGGGGCGGGCCGAGCAGGGCGCCGTACTTCGCGACCACGGCCTCGGCGGAGAACCGCTCGTCGAAGATCTCGCGGGCCCGTCGGCCGAGCCGCTCGCGCAGCCGCGCATCCGCGACCAGCGCACGCAGCCGCTCCGCGAGAGCGTCCACGTCACCGACCGGGACGATGTAGCCGCTCTGCCCGTCCTCGACCACGTCCCGAGGCCCGAACTCGTAGTCGTAGGTGACCGTGGGCAGGCGGTGGTAGGCCGCCTCCAGCAGCGGATACCCGAACCCCTCGGACAGCGATGTCATCAGCACGATGTCCGCACCGGAGTAGACGTCCTGCTCCGTGCCGAACCCTGGGATGCTCACCCGGTCCTGCAGGCCCAGGTCATCGATCGTCTCCTGGACGGCGATGAAGTACGGGTTCAGGGGGCTGATGTTGCCCCAGAGGGACAGGTGCACCGAGTCGTCGTCGATCTTCGCCAGCGCCCGGAGCGCGTCCAGCTGGTTCTTGCGGTGCTGGAAGGAGGCCGGCAGCACGATCTCCACCCCGGCACTGGACTTGCGCACGACCTTCGCGGGGTGGTGGATGTTCGGGATGCACACCACGTCCGACGGGTCGAAGCGGGGCACGAACTGGTCGTTCAGCCCCTCGGCGACGGTCTGGACCCGGTCGATGACGTCGCGGGCCTCGTCCACGAGGGCCCAGAGCTGGTCGTGATGGCGGTAGTCGCCGTGGGCCTGGAGCACGGTGCGGACCCGGCGCTCCTGGCCGGAGAGGGCGTGGTGGAAAGCGAGGGCCTGCACCGGGGTGGTGAAGAGGATCGTGTCCTCGGCGGTGAGCTCCCCGTTGAGCTGTCGCAGTGCCGCGAGCTGGTCGGCCGTGAAGGCGTAGGGGGCGGCGTAGACGCGGCCGGAGAGCACCGGGTGGACGTTCTGCGCGAGCAGCCGGCCGCCCTCGGCGGGCAGGGTCTGCAGCACGAAGGCGGGGATCTCGGGGGCCAGCGACCACTTCGGCATCGCGTTCGCCGAGCCGTCACCGCCGCCGAGGATGCTGAGCACTGCCAGCGGATATCCCCCGCGGTGCAGCGCGTTCGCGGTCTCGACCACGGACTTGTGGTACCCGGTGGGCCCGGCGAGCTCGTTGACGCAGATCAGGATCATGGTTCCCGCAGTGTAGCCACGGGGGTGCGCTCAGATCCGGTTCTTGCGAAGTGCCGCGAGCGAGCCGGTGACCAAGTGCACGAAGGCCAGCGGGACGGGCATGCGCTCCTGCTCGCGCAGCACCTGCCACACCGCGCGGATCGCGCGGGTGCGGTCGGAGGAGTGGGATCCCTCCTGCGCGGCGCGATACAGGGCCAGCGGCTCGTCGATGCCGGCGGCGGTGCCGCCCGCCCCGAGGATCCGCAGCCACAGCGCCCAGTCCTCGGCGCCGGGGATGTCCGGCATGGCCACCGGGCCGGTGCGCTCGGTGTCGACCACGGCGGTGAGATTCCCGATGACATTGCGGCGGCGGAGGCCGGCGAGGGTGAGGCGGGTCGGGACGTGCACCACACGTCCCTCGGGGGTGAAGTCCTGTGCGGAGCCGTCGAAACCGGCGTCGACGCGGTGATATCCGCAGTACACCAGCGCCGCGCCGGTGGTCTCGGCAAGGGCGAGCTGACGGGCGAGCTTCTCGGGCAGCCAGAGGTCGTCGGCATCGCAGAAGGCCAGGTAGCGACCGGTCGCCTCCTCGATGCCGGCGTTCCTCGCGGCCGCGGGGCCGCCGCTGCGCTCGCGGCGCACGAGCCGCACCCGCGGATCACGCGCGGCGACCTCCTCGATGATCGAGACGGTCCTGTCCGTGGACGCGTCGTCGACGACCACCAGCTCGAGTTCGGGGAATGACTGATCGAGTACGCTATCCATCGACCGACGCAGGGTCCGCGCCCCGTTGAAGACGGGCATCACGACCGTCACCAGGGGATTCGGAGTCTCTGCGGCTGTCACGATGCACGATCATACCGATGCCGTCGGACGGCGCCGCCCGCCGCGATCGCCCGGCTTGAGGAGAACGAACTTGGCAGACCAGAAGGCGGATGTCCCCCTCGCTCCGCGCCTGACCTCCGCGGAGTCGGAGGCGCTCGCGGCCGACTCGGGCCTCCATGAGATGGGCGTCCGGCCACCGCTGGGCCGCTACATCAAGCAGGTCTGGGAGCGGCGCTCCTTCATCTGGAACCTCTCCGCGTCCCGCGCCTACTCCCGCAACCAGGGCTCGTACCTGGGCCAGGCGTGGGCGATCCTGCGGCCGATCCTCGACGCGGCCGTGTACGTCATCATCTTCGGCTTCCTGTTCCACGCGAGCGCCCCGGGGATCGACAACCGTGCCGCCTTCATCACCATCGGCACGTTCACGTACACGCTGTTCCAGACCTCGGTGATGTCGGGCCTGAACTCGATCCCGGCGAACCTGCAGCTGATCCGCTCGCACCGGTTCCCGCGCGCGGTGGTGCCGCTCGCGACGGTGATGACGGAGACCGTGCTCTTCGGTCCGATCCTGGTGGCGATGGTGGTGGTCGTCATGATCACCGGCCTGCTGCCGGGCATGGGCGCAGTGGTGCCTACCTGGTCGTGGCTGCTGCTGCCCTTCGCGGCGATCCTGCTGGCGGTGTTCTCCTCCGGTGTCGCCCTGTTCTTCGCGCGCCTGGGCGCCCGAGCCCCCGACATCGCCAACGCGATGCCGTTCATCCTGACGCTCGGCCGCTACGCGTCCGGCGGCATGTTCATGATCTCGGCGATGGTGCCCGACGACTGGTGGATCAAGCCGATCCTCCTGCACCAGCCGGTCGCGATCTTCCTGGAGCTGTTCCGCGCCTGCTTCGGCAACGAGCACCTGATCCCGATGACGCCGGGCCTGTGGCTCGAGGCGATCGCGTGGACGGTGGGCATCTTCGCCATCGGATTCCTGTACTTCTGGCGCGCAGAGGAGACCTACGGCCGTGACTGAGGACATCGACTACGAGATTGACCCGGAGAACCTCCCGGAGCGCGCCGAGCGCACGACGCTCGGCCCGCCGTCCGTGGTGGTCGACGACCTCCACATCACCTACCGCGTCTTCGGCGCCCGCCGCGGCGGCACCACGCAGAACAAGAAGTCGCTGTGGGACAAGATGATCAGCGTCGGCCGTCCCGACACCGGCCCGATCACCCAGGTGCCGGCCGTGCGCGGCATCTCCTTCGTCGCCCATCACGGCGAGTCGATCGGCATCCTGGGCACCAACGGCTCCGGCAAGTCGACGCTGCTCCGCGCCGTGGCCGGCCTGCTCCCCCCGACCTCGGGGCGCGTGTTCACGTCCGCGGAGCCGGAACTGCTCGGCGTGAACGCCGCGATGCTCCCCCGCCTGACCGGTGAGCGCAACATCGTGATCGGCGGCCTGGCCCTCGGCCTGAACGCCAAGGACGTGAAGGCCAACGTCCCCAAGGTCGCGGACTTCGCCGAGCTCGGCGACTTCCTCTACCTGCCGATGAGCTCGTACTCCTCCGGCATGGCCTCGCGCCTGCGCTTCGCGATCTCCACGATCCGCACCCCGGAGATCCTCATGATCGACGAGGCGCTGGCCACCGGCGATGCGTCGTTCCGCAAGAAGAGCACGGCCCGCATAGAGGAGATCCGCTCCGAGGCCGGCACGGTCTTCTTCGTCTCGCACTCCCTCGCGTCGATCCGGGCGATGTGCACCCGGGCGCTGTGGATCGACAAGGGCGTGCTGGTCGCCGACGGGGACGTCGACGTGGTCGCCGACGCGTACCAGGCCTATGTGGAGGGCCGCACCGACGCCTCCTCGGGCGCGAAGCTGAAGTGAGTCGCAGCTAGAGGCGCGCGACAGGCCCGGCAGGGCCGATGACACATCCCGAGCGCGGGGCACCTCGAGGTGCCCCGCGCTCGCACTGTCACCGGGAGGCGCGGAGCGCCTCGCCCTTCCGCATCGCGATCTCGCGCAGCTCGCCCTGGAAGGCGACCATCCGCTCGCGCAGCTCCGCGGCGTGCTCGTCGCCGCCGGCGGCGAGGATCCGTGCGGCGAGGAGCCCGGCGTTGCGGGCCCCGCCGATGGAGACGGTCGCGACCGGCACCCCGGCGGGCATCTGCACGATCGAGAGCAGGGAGTCCATGCCGTCGAGGTGCTTCAGCGGCACGGGCACGCCGATCACCGGCAGCGGCGTGAGGGAGGCGAGCATGCCGGGCAGGTGGGCGGCGCCGCCGGCGCCCGCGATCACCACGCGCAGGCCGCGGTCGGCGGCGCTGCGACCCCAGGCGACCATGTCCTCGGGCATGCGGTGGGCGGAGACGACGTCGACCTCGACCTCGATCCCGAACTCGGCCAGGGCCTCCTCGGCCGCCTTCATCACGGGGTAGTCGGAGTCGGAGCCCATGACGATCCCGACGAGGGGCCGGGAGGCCGTCTGCTCTTCCGTCTGCTCTGTGGTCTGTCCGGCGTGCTGCTCTGCGGTCATCGGGGCTCTCCGTCGGTGGTGGGGGCGGTGGCGTGCTCTGCCGGGCGCTCGGCGCCGGGGCCGTGGATGATCAGCTGCTCGGCGCGGTGGGCGCGGGCGAGAAGCTCCCCGGCGTCATCCCCGAGCAGTGTGACGTGGCCGATCTTGCGGCCGGGACGCACGGACTTGCCGTACAGGTGGACCTTGATCTCCGGGTCCCCGGCGAGCGCCGCGGCCATGCCGGGGGCGAGGTCCTCGGCCGTGCCGCCGAGGAGGTTCACCATCACGGACACGGGGGCGAGCGGGGCGGTCGCGCCGAGGGGCAGGTCGGCAACGGCGCGCAGGTGCTGCTCGAACTGGCCGGTGACGGCGCCGTCCATGGACCAGTGGCCGGTGTTGTGGGGGCGCATGGCGAGCTCGTTCACAAGCACGTCGCCGTCCGCGGTCTCGAACAGCTCCACGGCGAGCATGCCGGTCACGCCGAGGTCCTCGGCGATCGCGAGGGCCAGTGCCTGGATGCGTTGCTGGGCGTCCTCGTCGAGTCCCGGCGCGGGGGCGACGACCTCGTAGCAGACCCCGTCCTTCTGGAGCGACTGGACGACGGGGTAGGCGAGCGCCTCTCCCCCGGGCCGGCGCGCGACCTGGGCGGAGAGCTCGCGGGTGAAGGGGACGAGCTCCTCGGCGAGCAGCTCGCCGTGGCTCTCGAGCCAGTCGGCGGCCTCGTCGGCCGAAGAGACGATCCGGACGCCGTGGGCGTCGTAGCCGCCGCGCGGGGTCTTCACCACGAGCCGGGCGCCGGCGTCGGCGAGCGCGGCGGCGAGGTCGTCGGCCGAGCCGATCCGCCACCAGCGGGGGCAGGGATGGCCGAGCGCGGTGAGGCGCTCGCGCATGACGAGCTTGTCCTGGGCGTGGACGAGGGCGGCGGGTCCGGGGCGCACGGCGACGCCGTCCCGCTCGAGACCCTCGAGGATCGCGGTGGGGACGTGCTCGTGGTCGAAGGTGATCACCTCGACGTCGGCCGCGAGGGAGCGCACCGCGGCCTCGTCGTCGTGGCGACCGAGCTGCACGCGGGCGGCGACCTGGGCGGCGGACTCGGCGGGATCGGTGGCGAGCACCTCGGCGGTGAGCCCCAGCTCGATCGCGGGGCCGAGCATCATGCGGGCGAGCTGCCCGGCGCCGACCACGCCGAGGCGGGTCGCAGCGGGGCCGCGCGTCCCCTCCTGCACGACGGACGGACGGGGGCGGGGCGGGGTGTTCGGCACGGCGGCCAGTGTACTGAGGTCAGGACCTCGAGCGCGGGCGGCGCCGGACCACGGACCCCTGGGGCAGGGTGTCCAGGTCGTCGCCGCCGGCGGCGTGACGTCCGCCGGAGACGCCGCTGGGGGTCATGTCGGCACGGGTGCGCGAGGGACGGCCAGAGCGGGCGCGTCGGCCGCTCCTGCCGCCGCGCAGGTCCACGTCGGCCCCGTCGTCGCCACCCTCGTCGCCGGGGGCGGAGATGAGGAAGACGCCGAAGGTCGCGGGGTTCTCGGTGAGCAGCTCGAGGCGGCCGCCGTCGTCCTCGACGAGGGTGCGGGCGAGCGCGAGGCCCACGCCGGTGCCCTGGGAGCTGCGCCCGGAGACGGAGCGCTCGAAGATGCGCGCGCCGAGCTCGGGATCGATGCCGGTGCCCTCGTCGGAGACCTCCACGACGGTGGAGTGCTCGTTGCGGCGCACCTTGACGGTGGTGCGCCCGCCGCCGTGGGCGAGCGCGTTCTCGATGAGGGTCGCGATGACCTGGGTGAGGGGGCCGGCGGAGCCCCACACAGCGGCGCTGCGGGGCACCTGGATGCGCAGCTCGCGCTGGGCGCGGCGGTAGGCCGGGGACCACTCCTCGCTCTGCTGGGTCAGCACGGTGCGCAGCTCCACGACGCCGGGGGTGCGGCGCTGGGAGGAGCGGGGGGCGTTGATGAGGTCGTGGACCACCTCGGTGAGGCGGTCGATCTGCTCGAGGGAGATGCGGGCCTCCTCGCGCACCCACTCCTCGGAGCTGGTCGCGAGGATCTCGTCCAGGCGCATCGACAGCGCCGTGAGCGGCGTGCGCAGCTGGTGGGAGGCGTCGGAGGCGAGGCGGCTCTCGGCCTCGAGCCGTTCGTTGAGCATGGCGCCGGAGCGGGAGAGCTCGATGGCGACGTCGTCGATCTCGGCGATGCCGGAGGGCTTCCACGAGCCGCGGGCGCGGCCGGCGCCCATCTCCTCCGCGCGCCGGGCCAGTCTCGCCAGCGGCATGGAGATCCGCTGGGCCTGCCACAGCGCCACGGACACGCCGATGGAGAGGGCGGACATGCCCGCGACCGTGATCAGCACCCAGGCGCTCGCGGTGTGGGCGCGCACGTCGGACTGCGGGATGTACACGGTGATCTGCTGGCCGGAGGCGCCGGTGGTGTTGGTGCGCACGGCATCGTCGCCGGGCGGGTCGCCGGCGGAGATGGTGGTGCCCTCGTAGACGACGGAGACCGAGAGGTTCAGGTCCGACTGGGCGTCGATGCGCCGCTGGAGGAGGGCCTCGTCGATCGGCCGCCCCTCCTGCAGGCGCGCCTCGGTGTCCACGCGCACGCGGTCGAGGATGACGTTGGCGTCGTTGGTGAGGTTCTGTCGGGTCAGCTGCAGCCACGAGTACCCCAGCGGGATGCCGAGCATCAGCACGGCGAGCAGCACGGTGATGATGGTGGCCTGCAGCACGCGCTGCCGCACGGGGTCAGCTCTCCGTGCCGGTCTCGAACCGGAAGCCGACTCCCCTCACCGTGGTGATCCGGCGCGGGTCGGTGGCGTCGTCGCCGAGCTTGCGACGCAGCCACGAGATGTGCATGTCCAGGGTCTTCGTGGAGCCCCACCATTCGGCGCCCCACACCTCGCGCATGAGGTCGTCGCGGGTGACGACGCTGCCGGCCTCGCGCACCAGCACGGTGAGCAGGTCGTACTCCTTGGCGGAGAGGCTCAGCTCCTCGCCGTCGGCGTAGGCGCGGCGCGCGGCGACGTCGAGGGTGACGCCGTTGACGTCGAAGCTGTCGCCGGTCTCCTCGGTCGCCTGGGAGCGCCGCATGAGGGCGCGGATGCGCGCCTGCAGCTCGCCGAGGCGGAAGGGCTTGGTGACGTAGTCGTCCGCGCCGGCGTCCAGCCCGACCACCGCGTCGACCTCGTCGGCCCGCGCGGTGAGGATCAGGATCGGCGACTCGAGGCCGCCCTTGCGCAGGCGCCGAGCGACCTCCAGACCGTCCAGGTCCGGCAGCCCGAGGTCCAGGATGACCAGGTCGATCGGGTCCGGACCGGCGGCGATGGAGAGCGCGTCCATGCCCCGCGAGGCGCGCGTGACGGTGTAGCCCTCACGGTCCAGAGCCCGGGAGAGCGGTTCAGCGATGGCCGAGTCGTCCTCGACGAGAAGCAGTCGTGTCACGTCAGCCATAGTACGTCCCGAGCTCACAGACCGAGATCCAGGGGTGCGGAGCTCTCCCGCGTCATCTCCTGGAGCTCGACGGTGCCGATGCCGTGGAGGTCCACGTCCTCGCCCTCGCCGAAGCCGAAGCCGCCGGGCAGCGCCTGGACGATCGCCTCGGCCGTCTCGCCGTCCACGAGCACCGCGCCCGGCCTGGCCACGGACTCCATGCGGGCGGCGAGGTTCACCGTCGGGCCGAACACGTCCCCGTACCGGGAGAACATCGACCCCCAGGCCATCCCCACCCGCACGGGCGGGAGCACGGGATCGGCGGTGATGGTCTCGGCGAGGCTCACCGCGATCTGCGCCCCGTCCTCGGGCGTGTCGGCCAGGAACATGATCTCGTCGCCGACGGTCTTGACCACGCGCCCGCCGCCCACGGAGATGATGTCGCGGCTGATCGACTCGAAGCGGCCCACCATGTCCGCGAGCTCGGCACCGGGGAGGTCCTGGGAGAGGCGGGTGAACTGGACGAGGTCGGCGAAGCCGACGGCGCGCTGGAGCGGGTACAGCTCGTCGGTGTCGCGGTGCAGCACCTCGCTCCCGGCCCGGGCGGCATAGGCGGCGAGCTGACGGCGGAAGGTGAACATCACCTGGGACTCGAAGGTCTCCAGCAGCTCGGGGATCTCCTCGAGCATCTGCTGGCGGGCCTGGGAGTCGTCGAGGCCGTCGGTGTTCTTCGCCTCGTCCACGAGCGCCTCGGTGATCCACATCGCCAGGCGCCCCATGTGGAAGCCCATGCCGCGGGAGATGGAGGCGAAGGCGCGCTCGGAGAGCACCCCGTCCTCGACGATGGCGGCGAGGTCGCCGATGGCCTGGGCGTCCTCGTCGGTGAACACCACCGTGTCCTCGTCCACCGGGGTGAAGCCGAGCGAGCGCCAGTACACCGAGGTGAGCCGCTCGGGGATGCCCTGCTGCTCGGCGAGGTCGCGCCGGGAGTACTTTCGCGGCCCCTGCAGCAGCACCTTCTCGAGCGCGCCGACGCTGCGTCGCACCGAGGCGAAGCGCCGGTTCAGGTCCAGGATCTCCCGGTCGTCGAGCGACCCGACGACCTCGTCCTCCGCGGTGAGGTCGGGCAGCTCCTGGGTGTGGGTGGGGACCGTGTCCACGGGCGCGAGCCGGTCCCCGGTGAGATCCTGCTCCTCCCCCGGGTCACGTCGGTCCAGATCCTCCATGCCGTCGGTCACCTCGTGCGTCCCTCGTGCTCCATGCTCGTCTCCTGCGGTCTGCTCGCCTCGCGGCGGTTGCTGGGTGGGGCGGCGTCCTGCGCTGCGGCGCGGGGGCGCGCGCTGTCGGCTGCCGATGGTCCTGCAGTGTTCTCGCCTGCGGTGTTCTCGCCTGCGGTGGTGGTCTCGTGCGCGGTCCCGGACGGCGCGTCCGGGCGCAGGTGCCTCACGTCGCCGACGTCCACGGCCGTCCGGCGCTCCCCCGTTCCCGAGTCGAGCACCAGGCGCCCGTACCCGTCGATGTCCCGGGCGATGCCGCGCAGTGCAGGAGGAGCGGACTGCGCTCCCCCTGCGCCGGTCTCCCCCAGAGGATCGACCCGCACAGCACGCCCGAGTGTGAGGCAGGACACAGTGTAGCGCCCACGGGTTCCCGCGTCGTCCCCGTCTCCCTGGGTGGACTCGAGCCTCTCCAGCTCGTCGCGCAGCGCCGCCACCAGCGCCTCCTCGAGAGCCTCGCGCAGCGCCCCGTCGGCAGGCGCCCCCGCCTCCTCCCGGATGCCGCCCTCCCCGCGCAGCCAGGCCGCGCCGGGGACGGGCGCGCCGTCGGCCCCCAGCACGGGGCCCCGCAGGTTCAGGCCGATGCCGATCAGCAGGTCGTGCGCGCCGCGGACCTCGACGAGGATGCCGCCGAGCTTGCGCCCGTCGGCCGTATGGAGGTCGTTGGGCCACTTGAGCCCCACGCGCACGCCGTCCTCGCCGGTGACGGGCACGACCGCGTCGAGGGCGCGCACCGCGGCGAGTCCGGCGGCGAGGGGGATCCAGCCACGCGCCTCGGGGGTGATCGCGGTGCGGTGCACGTGGGTCAGCGACAGGCTCGCCCCGTCGGGGCTCGCGAAGGCGCGGCCCAGGCGCCCGCGCCCGGCGGTCTGCCGGCGGGCGGTGAGGGTGAAGGGCGGGGCCTCGCCCGCGCGAAGGAACGCGGCGGCCTCGTCCTGGGTGGAGCCGACCGCGTCCCGGCGGTGGAGGACCGGGCCAGGAGCGTCCGCCCCGACCGGGTGCTGCGACATGTCTCGTCCCACCACTTCTGCCACCACGACCCTCCGTTCCTTCCCGCGTGTCGGAGCGCTCCATCCTCACGGTGCACACTGCGCCGACGCTGGGAGGGCGCTGGTGGTCCCGGGAGCGGCGGGCCACTGCCGGGGCCGACGCCGCGGCCGTCCCCGGGGCGGGGTCGGCCGCCGTCGGACCTGCGTAGCGTAGTATCCCGGTGTTCCGAATCCCCGTACCAGGACGGCCCCGCAGGCCGTTGCAGGAGGTCCCGTGACCGACGCCCCGCGGCCGCTCACCACCGCCCAGCGACTCGAGGACCTGCGCGAGCGCGACGCGGCCGCGGTCTCCGCGGCCGACGAGATCGCGGTCCAGAAGCAGCATGCGCGCGGCAAGAAGACCGCCCGCGAGCGCATCGCCGACCTGCTGGACGACGGCTCGTTCGTCGAGACCGACCGGTTCGTGCGCCACCAGGCGAGCAGCTTCGGCATCGATCGCAAGCGCCCCGACGGCGACGGCATCGTCACCGGCTACGGCACCATCGACGGCCGTCAGGTGTGCGTGTACTCCCAGGACTTCACCGTGTTCGGCGGCTCCCTCGGCGAGGCGCACGGCCGCAAGATCCAGAAGATCCAGGACCTCGCCCTGCGCAC
Source organism: Brachybacterium aquaticum (assembly GCF_014204755.1). Classification (NCBI taxonomy): domain Bacteria; kingdom Bacillati; phylum Actinomycetota; class Actinomycetes; order Micrococcales; family Dermabacteraceae; genus Brachybacterium; species Brachybacterium aquaticum. The sequence continues at coordinate 812,369 of NZ_JACHLZ010000001.1, read as the reverse complement.
CGGTGTGCCGATCATCGGCATCCTCGACGGCGGCGGCGCCCGCATCCAGGAGGGCGTGGCGTCGCTGGCCATGTTCGCCGGGATCTTCCGCCGCAACACTCGCGCCTCCGGCGTGATCCCGCAGATCTCGCTGATCATGGGCCCGGCCGCGGGCGGCGCCGTGTACTCCCCGGCGCTGACCGACATCATCGTGATGGTCGAGAAGACCTCGCACATGTTCATCACCGGCCCGGACGTGATCCGCACGGTCACCGGCGAGGACGTGGGCTTCGAGGAGCTGGGCGGTGCACGCACCCACTCCACCCGCTCGGGCGTGGCGCACTACATGGCGCCCGACGAGGCCGAGGCGATCGAGTACGTCAAGGACCTGCTCTCCTACCTCCCGGCCAACACCCTCACCCCGGCCCCGTCCTTCCCGGTGCGGATCGAGGAGAGCCGCACCCCGGCGGACTCGGCGCTGGACACCCTGGTGCCCGACTCCCCCAACCAGCCCTACGACATGCTCACGGTGATCCGCACCGTGCTGGACGACGAGGAGTTCCTCGAGGTCCAGCCGATGTTCGCCCGCAACGTCGTGGTCGGGTTCGGCCGCGTGGAGGGCTCGAGCGTCGGGATCATCGCCAACCAGCCCTCGCACCTGGCCGGCACCCTGGACATCGACGCCTCCGAGAAGGCGGCGCGGTTCGTGCGCCTGTGCGACGCGAACAACATCCCGGTCCTCACCTTCGTGGACGTTCCCGGATTCCTGCCCGGCACCGAGCAGGAGTACGGCGGGATCATCCGCCGCGGCGCGAAGCTGCTGTACGCCTATGCCGAGGCGACCGTCCCGCTGATCACCCTGATCACCCGCAAGGCCTACGGCGGCGCGTACATCGTGATGGGCTCCAAGGAGCTCGGCGCGGACGTGAACCTCGCCTGGCCCACCGCCCAGATCGCGGTGATGGGCGCCCAGGGCGCCGTGAACATCCTCCACCGCGGCGACCTGCGGAAGGTCTCCGAGGAGGGCGGGGACGTCGCCGCCGAGCGCGCCCGCTACGAGGCCGAGTACGAGGAGCAGTTCGCCACCCCGTACACCGCGGCCGAGCGCGGCTGGATCGACGGCGTCATCCAGCCGGCCGACACGCGCCTGGAGATCTCCCGCGCCCTGCGCGCGCTGCGCACCAAGCGCGACTCCCTGCCCACCAAGAAGCACGGGAACATCCCGCTGTGAGCACGCAGCAGAGCGGCGCGTCGGCCGACGCGAGCGCGACCGCGCAGGGCGCGTCGGCCGCGAAGGGACCGTCGGCCGACGGGTCCGCCGCCGAGGCGGCCCCCCGCTCCGATGTGCGCCTGGTCGCCGGGCGCCTCGCGGCCGACGAGCTCGCGGCGATCGCCGTGGTCGTCTCCGCCATGAGCGTGACCAGCCGGCTCGAGGCCGAGGAGCGCTCGCTCGCCGAGGGACTCGGCGGCGAGAGCGGCTGGACCTCCCCGGTGCACACCCACGCCCGCGGGCACGCCCAGCGCCTGCACCCCTCCGCCTCCGCCTGGCTCCACGCCGACCGCTGAGCGGCCGGTCCGTGCCGGGCCGTGCAGAGCGAGGGCGCCGCACGACCTAGACTGCCGAGCATGTCGAGCCCCACCCCGGCCACCGGCCGCACCCCCTCCGCCCTGGACGCCCTGGCGAACGACTACGTCGACCGCCTCGCCGCGAAGGACCCGTTCCTGGCCACGCAGCTGGGGATCGCGGGCCATGACGGGGAGGTCACCGACCACTCCCCCGCCGCGGTCGCCGAGCGCGACGACCTCGCCCGAGAGCTGCTCGCCGCGATCGCGGAGGTCCCCGACGCCGACGAGGTCGACACCGTCACCCGCGCCGCCCTGCAGGAACGGCTCGGCCTCGAGCTCGAGGCCGCCCCGACCCGGCTCGGCATCGCCGCCGTCAACAACCTCGCCTCCGTGCTGCAGTCACGCGACGTGCTGGACCTGATGCCCACCGACACCGCCGAGGACTGGCAGGTGCTCGCCGAGCGCATGGACGGCTTCCCGCGCTCGCTGTCCACCTGGGCCGAGTCGCTGCGCGAGGCCGCGGCCTCCGGCGTCCTCTCCTCCCGCCGCCAGCTCGTGCTCGGCGCCGAGCAGGCCCGCGGCTACGCCGAGGACGGCGGCTTCTTCGACACCTTCGCAGGCGAGGCCGTCGGCGACGACGCCCAGCGGCGCCAGGTGCGCCATGCCGCCGACGCGGCCCGCGCCGCCTACCGCGAGCTCGCGGGCGTCCTGGACGAGCTCGCCCCGCAGGCGCCCGAGGCCGACGCGGTGGGCCGGGACGTCTACCGCCTCGCCTCCCGCACGTACCTGGGCACCGAGGTGGACCTCGAGGAGACCTATGCGTGGGGCATCGAGGAGCTGCGCGCGATCATCGCCGAGCAGGAGCAGGTCGCCACGCGCCTGAACGAGCGCTACGGCACCGGCGGCGGCAGCTCCGTCGCCGCCGCGAAGGAGGCGCTGAACGCGGACCCGGCGCGCCTGCTGCACGGCACCGATGCGCTCCAGGCGTGGATGCAGGACCTCTCCGACACCGCCGTGCGCGACCTCGCCGGCACCCACTTCGACATCCCCGAGCCCCTGCACCGCCTCGAGTGCCGCATCGCCCGCACCGGCTCCGGCGGCATCTACTACACCGGCCCCAGCGAGGACCTCACCCGGCCCGGCCGCATGTGGTGGGACGTGCCCGAGGGCACCGAGGAGTTCCGCACCTGGGAGCAGACCACGACCGTCTATCACGAGGGCGTCCCCGGCCATCACCTCCAGGTGGGCGTGCAGACGATGCAGACGAAGGCGCTGAACCGCTGGCGCGCGATGCTGTGCTGGGTCTCCGGGCACGGCGAGGGCTGGGCGCTGTACGCCGAGCGGCTCATGGAGCAGCTGGGCTACCTCGAGGACGACGGCGACCGCATGGGCATGCTGGACGCGCAGCGCTTCCGCGCCGGCCGCGTGGTCCTGGACATCGGCCTGCACCTGGGGCTGCCGATGCCGACGGGCCTGCCCGGGGCTGACGGCGGTGCCTGGGACGAGGGCACCGCCTGGGAGTTCATGACCGCGAACTGGGGCATGGAGGAGGCCGAGCGCCGCTTCGAGCTGAACCGGTACCTCGGCTGGCCCGGCCAGGCCCCGTCCTACAAGGTCGGCCAGCGCACCTGGGAGCAGATCCGCGACCGCGTCACCGCCGCCGACTCCTCTCCCCAGGCGGTGCGCGACTTCCACCGCCGCGCCCTGGAGCTGGGCAGCCTGCCGCTGTCGGTCCTGGAGGGAGCGCTGTGACCGCCCCGGACGAGGCTGCGCTGATCGAGGACGGCGGGCTCGACCACGACCCGCTGCTGCTGCTCGCCTCCGCCTCCGCGGGACGCCGGGCGACCCTGCGCGCAGCCCGCATCGAGCACTCCGCCCTGCCCGTGGACCTCGACGAGGACGCGATCCTCGCCGCGGCCCGCGAGGCCGCCGGGGACGAGCCCCTCTCCCCCGCCGAGGAGGTGCTGCTGCTGGCCCGCGAGAAGGCGCTCACGGCGACCGCCCGCAGCGGCTGCGGGTACGTGGTGCTCGGCTGCGACTCGATGCTGGAGCTCGACGGCGAAGCGATCGGCAAGCCGCTGACCGCCGAGCGCGCCGCCGCGCGCTGGCGGGCCATGCGCGGCCGCACCGGCGTGCTGCACTCCGGGCACTGGATCGTGGACGACCGCGACGAGGAGGACGGCGGCACGGGCGCGACCTTCGGCGCGACCGCGAGCTGCTCGCTGACCTTCGCCGACCTCTCCGACGAGGAGATCGACGCCTACGTCGCCACCGGTGAGCCGCTCGGCGTCGCGGGCGGCTTCACCATCGACGGCCGCGGCGGTCCCTTCATCGAGCACCTCGAGGGCGACCCGCACGCCGTCGTCGGCCTCTCCCTGCCGCTGCTGCGCCGGATGCTCGGCGAGATCGGGCTCGGCATCCACGAGCTGTGGGAGGACGACGCTACCGAGGACGAGCCCCCGTCGGCCGCGAGCCCGTCGGCTGACGCTCCCACGGACACGACCCCGTCGGACCCTGCGGCTCCCTGAGCCGCCTCGGTACTAGACTCGGCCTCTGCCGTCTCCCGGAAGGAACCTCCGCCCCATGGCCCCTCGCTCCGCCAAGCCCCGCCCCCTGTCCACGGTGCTCATCGCCAACCGTGGGGAGATCGCGGTGCGTGTCGCCCGGGCCTGCAGGGACGCCGGCCTGCGCTCCATCGCGGTGTACGCCGACCCGGACCGGGACGCGCTGCACACCACGATCGCCGACGAGGCCTACGCCCTCGGCGGCACCACCGCCGCGAGCTCCTACCTGGTGGTCGACAAGATCCTGGACATCGCCCACCGCTCCGGGGCGGATGCGGTCCATCCCGGCTACGGCTTCCTCTCCGAGCGCGCCGACTTCGCCCAGGCCGTCATCGACGCGGGCCTGACCTGGATCGGGCCGCCGCCCGAGGCGATCGAGAAGCTCGGCGACAAGGTCTCCGCCCGCCACATCGCCCAGAAGGCCGGCGCGCCCCTGGTCGCCGGCACCAAGGACCCGGTCAAGAGCTCCGACGAGGTCGTCGACTTCGCCCGCGAGCACGGCCTGCCCATCGCGATCAAGGCCGCCTTCGGCGGCGGCGGCCGCGGCCTGAAGGTCGCGCGCGAGGAGGGCGAGGTCCGCGAGCTGTTCGACTCCGCCGTGCGCGAGGCGACCGCCGCCTTCGGTCGCGGCGAGTGCTTCGTGGAGCGCTACCTGGACGCGCCCCGCCACGTGGAGACCCAGTGCCTGGCCGACCAGTACGGCAACGTGCAGGTCGTCTCCACCCGCGACTGCTCCCTGCAGCGCCGCCACCAGAAGCTCGTCGAGGAGGCCCCCGCGCCCTTCCTCACCTCCCAGCAGAACGCGCAGCTGGTCTCCTCCTCCAAGGCGATCCTGCGCGAGGCCGGGTACGTGGGTGCCGGCACCTGCGAGTTCCTCGTGGGCAAGGACGGCACCATCTCCTTCCTCGAGGTCAACACCCGCCTCCAGGTCGAGCACCCCGTGACCGAGGAGGTCGCGGGCGTGGACCTGGTGCGCGAGCAGCTGCGCATCGCCGCCGGCGAGCGCATCTCCAGCGAGGACCCCGTCACCCGCGGGCACTCCTTCGAGTTCCGCATCAACGGCGAGGATCCCGGCCGCGGCTTCATGCCCGCCCCGGGCCGCATCACCCGCTACGACGTGCCCTCCGGCCCGGGCGTGCGCGTCGAGTCCGGCGTCCGCGCGGGCGACGAGGTCTCCGGCGCCTTCGACTCGATGCTCGCCAAGCTCGTGGTCACCGGCGCGACCCGCCAGGAGGCGCTCGAGCGCTCCCGCCGGGCGCTGGCCGAGTTCCGCATCGACGGGATCCCGACCGTGCTGCCGTTCCATCGCGTGGTGGTCGAGGACCCGGCCTTCGCCCCGGCCGATCCCGAGGAGCCCTTCGAGGTCCACACCCGCTGGATCGAGACCGACTTCGCCGGCGACCTGCCGGCCGCGCCGCTGCCGGCCCAGCCGGAGGAGCCCGAGGACCGCGAGTCGGTGGTCGTCGAGGTCGACGGCCGACGGGTCGAGATCAGCCTGCCCGCCTCCCTGCGCGCCCCGCAGGCCGCCGTGCGCCAGCGCCGCAAGCGCCAGCACCGCGGCGGCGACGTGGTCGCGAGCGGCAACAGCGTGGCCGCCCCCATGCAGGGCACGATCGTGAAGGTCGTCGCCGAGGATGGCCAGCACGTCGCCGACGGCGACCTGCTCGTGGTGCTCGAGGCGATGAAGATGGAGCAGCCCATCACCGCGCCCCGCTCGGGCGTGGTCAAGGGCCTGAACGCCGAGATCGGCGCGACCGTCTCCGCGGGCGCCGTGCTCTGCTCGATCGAGGACTGACCCGGGGCGGGGCGCCCCGCCCTCACCCCTCCTGCGAGAGCACCTGGCGACGGGCCACCTCGGCGAGGGAGCCGGTGAGCGAGGGGTAGACGGTGAACGTGCCGGCGACCTGCTCGGCCGTGAGCCGGTGGGTGACGGCGAGGGTGAGCGGCAGGATCAGCTCGCTCGCGCGCGGGGCGACCACCACCGCGCCGAGCACGGTGTGGGAGTCGGGGCGCACGAACAGCTTCACGAACCCCTCCGTGATGCCCTGCATCTTGGCGCGCGGGTTGGTGTCCAGGCCCAGCACGAGCACCTCGGCGTTCACGTCGCCTGCACGCACGTCCTCCTCGCTCACGCCCACCACCGCGATCTCGGGACTGGTGAAGATGGCGGAGGAGATGTGGGAGGTGATCAGCGGGTTCACCGCGTCCCCGAGCGCGTGGTGCATCGCGATCCGCCCCTGCATCGCCGCGACGGACGCGAGCGGGTACACGCCGGTGCAGTCCCCGGCGGCGTAGATGCCGCGCACGGAGGTGCGCGAGACCCGGTCGGTCTCGATGTGGCCGCTCTCGCGCACCCGCACCCCCGCGGTGAACAGACCCAGGTCCGCGGTGTTCGGAATCCCCCCGAGCGCCATGAGGACGTGACTGCCGGTGATCTCCTCGCCGGTGGTGAGGGTGACGACCACACCGTCCTCGCTGCGGCGGGCGGCCGCGGCGCGGGAGCGCGAGCGCACGGTGACGCCGCGGCGGGCGAAGGCGTCCTCGAGCACGTCGGCGGCGTCGGCGTCGGTGCCGGGCAGCACCTTGTCGCGGGAGGAGACGAGGGTGACCTCGCTGCCGAGGGAGCGGTAGGCGCTGGCGAACTCGGCACCGGTGACGCCCGACCCGACCACGATCAGGTGCTCGGGCAGGGACTCCAGCGCATACAGCTGGGTCCAGTTCAAGATCCGCTCCCCGTCGCAGGGGGCGTCGGCGAGCTCGCGGGGACGGGCGCCGACGGCCAGCAGGATCACGTCGGCCTCCAGGACCCGCACGCTGCGCCCCTCGTCGTCGAGCACCTCGACCCGGTCGGGACCGTCCAGCCGGCCGCGCCCGTGGACGACCTCCACCCCCTCCGCCAGGAGGCTCGCGCGGATGTCCTCGGACTGCGCGGCGGCGAGGCTCTGCACGCGGGCGTTGACCGCGGAGAGGTCGACGTCCAGGGTCTCGGCGGTGGGGGCGGCGCCGGTGTCCGCGTCGCGGATCCCGAGGCGCTGGGACCCGGCGACCTGGTCGAGCACCTCGGCGGTGGCGATGAGGGTCTTGGAGGGGACCACGTCGGTGAGCACGGCCGCGCCGCCCACGCCGCGGTCCTCGATGAGCACGGTCTCGGCGCCGTGCCGGGCCGCCGTCAGCGCTGCCTCGTACCCTCCGGGGCCGCCGCCCATGATCACCACCCTCGAATGATCGCCGGTGATGGGCACGCGTCGGGAGTCGCGCGGCAGTGCGGTGGTCGGATCGCTCACCCGGCCCATTGTGGCAAAACCCGAGGTGACGGGGGACCTTTTCCGGGGGAACTCCGCCCCGTCCGGGTGTGCCGAGGGCGCGTCTGCGCTACCTTCACCCCATGACTTCTCACGCCACCGACCCGTACCAGCTCGCCCGCGACGCCGCCGCCGCGATCGCCGAGGCCAGCGGCGTCGCCTCCCACGATCTCGCCCTCGTGCTCGGCTCCGGCTGGTCCGGCGCCGCGGACCTGCTCGGCGAGACCGTGTGGCAGGCCGACGCGACCTCCATCCCCGGCTTCCGCCCGCCCGCCGTCGCCGGGCACGTGGGCACCCTGCGCTCGATTCGCATCGAGGGCTCGGGCGCGAGCGCCCTGGTGCTCGGCGCGCGCACCCACTTCTACGAGGGCGCGGGCGTGCAGGCGGTCGTGCACGGCGTGCGCACCGCCGCCGCGACCGGTGCCCGCACCATGGTGCTGACCAACGGCTGCGGCGGCATCGACCCGTCCTGGACGCCCGGCACCCCGGTGCTGATCCGCGACCAGATCAACTTCACCGGCGCCACCCCGCTGGTGGGCGCGAACTTCGTGGACCTCACCGACCTGTACACCCCGGCGCTGCGGCAGATCGCCCACGAGGTCGACCCGAGCCTCGACGAGGGTGTGTACATGCAGTTCTCCGGCCCCACCTACGAGACCCCGGCCGAGGTGCAGATGGCCAAGGCCGTCGGCGCGCACCTGGTGGGCATGTCCACCGCGCTCGAGGCGATCGCCGCCCGTGAGGCCGGCATGGATGTGCTGGGCATCTCGCTGGTCACCAACCTCGCCGCCGGCATCAGCGGCGACGCCCTCAGCCACGAGGAGGTCCTCGAGGCCGGGCGCGAGGCCGGGCCGCGCATCTCCCGCCTGCTCGCCGAGACGGTGCGTCGCATCACCGCCGGCGCGGCCGACGGGGGCGCGGCATGAGCTGCCTCGATGCGGCCCTGCGCGCCCGGGTCGAGGAGTGGATCGCCGACGATCCCGACCTCGCCACCCGCGCCGCGCTCGAGAGCCTGCTCGAGCAGGCCGACGCCGGCAGCGCTCCCGCTGTCGAGGAGATCCGCGACGCCTTCGCCGGGGACCTCGAGTTCGGCACCGCCGGGCTGCGCGGTCGCATGGCCCCGGGACCGAACCGCATGAACCTCGCGGTGGTCTCCCGCGCCGCCCGCGGCCTCGCCGACCACCTCACCGGCGACCTCGGGCTCGAGGAGCCCCTGGTGGTGATCGGCTTCGACGCCCGCCACCACTCCGCCGACTTCGCCCACGCCTCCGCCGAGATCATGACGGCGGCCGGATGCCGGGTGCACCTGCTGGAGCGCCACGGCCCTACCCCGCTGATCGCCTTCGCGGTCCGGCACCTCGGCGCGGACGCCGGCATCGTCGTGACCGCCTCGCACAACCCGCCCGCGGACAACGGCTACAAGGTCTACCTCGGCGGTCGCGCCTCCGCGCGGGACGGCCAGGGCGTGCAGATCGTGCCCCCGTCGGACGCACAGATCGCGGCGCGCATCGCCGCCGTCGGCCCCGTGCGCGGGATCGAGCGGGCGGAGTCGGGCTGGGAGACCCTCGGCGAGCAGCTGCGCGAGGACTACCTCGCCGCGATCTGCGCGCTGCCGGACCTGGACGGGCCGCGCGACGTGCGGATAGTGCACACCGCCATGCACGGCGTGGGCACCGAGACCGCGCTCGCGGCCCTGCACCGCACCGGCTTCGCCGAGGTGCACCCCGTCGCCAAGCAGGCCGACCCCGACCCCGACTTCCCCACCGTCGCCTTCCCGAACCCGGAGGAGCCCGGCGCGATCGACCTCGCGCTCGAGCTCGCCCGCACCCTCGAGGCCGACGTGGTCATCGCGAACGATCCTGATGCGGATCGCTGCGCCGCCGCGGTGCTCGACCCGCACCTCGGCGACTGGCGGATGCTGACTGGCGACGAGCTCGGGGTGCTGCTGGGCGATCACCTGATCCGTCGCCACGGCTATGCGGGGACGGTCGCGAACTCAGTCGTCTCGAGCCGCTGGCTGGGACGGATCGCGCAGGCAGCGGGGCTCGAGGCCGCGACGACGCTCACCGGCTTCAAGTGGATCGCCCGTGCGCCCGGGATCGTGTTCGGCTACGAGGAGGCGATCGGCTACTGCGTGCTGCCGGAGGTGGTCCGCGACAAGGACGGCCTGTCCGCGGCGCTCATGGTCGCCGAGATGGCGGCGCTCGCCCGCGCCGAGGGCACCACCCTGGTCGGACGCCTGGACGAGCTCGCCCGTGAGCACGGCCTGTTCGCGACCTCGCAGCTCTCGCTGCGGGTCACGGAGCTCGCCGAGCGGGACGTGATGATGGCGCGGCTGCGCGCCGAGCCGCCCGCGGCACTCGCGGGCGCCGAGGTCACCACGGTGCAGGACCTCGCCGAGGGCTCGGCGGAGACCACCGGCCTGCCGGCGACCGACGGGGTGCAGCTCGCCGCCGCCGACGACGCGCGCGTGATCGTCCGCCCCTCCGGCACGGAGCCCAAGCTCAAGTGCTACATCGAGGTGCGCGAGGAGGTCCCCGCCGGGGCCGACGAGGCGGCGCTGGGCGAGGTGCGCCGTGCGGCCTCGGCGCACCTCGAGCAGATCACTGAGGACATGCGCCGCGCGCTCACCGGAGCCTGAGCCTGCCTCGCGTCCGCCCCGGAGGACGGGGCGGACGCGGCTCCGCGCAGGAGCGGTGCAGCGCCCGACCGGCCCGGCGTCCGAGCGGTCCGCCCGATGCGGCTCAGCCCCGTGCGCGCCGCCGTGCCCTGCGGGCGGAGGCCAGGGAGGCGGCCGCGACGATCAGGGCGAGCGCAGTGACGACGCCCGCGGCCACCAGCAGCCAGCCGACGGGGAAGCCCGCGAAGGTGACGATCTCGGTGACCGTGTAGGTGGGCACGACGTGGTCCGCCTCCGGGTCCGGGCCGAAGGTGAAGTCCTCGCTGAAGGATCCAGGCTCGCCGGAGATGTCGAACTCGGTGACGATCCGATGGCGGGTCTCGTCCTCGATGCCGTCCGCGGCCTCTGCTGCCGCGGTGCCGGTCAGCTCGCGCAGCGTCGGATCGCTCCAGTCCCAGTCCCAAAGGGTCGGGTCGGCGATCCACGGCCGCTGGACGCGCTGCCCGTCGACGGAGCCGTCGGTGCGCCGCATCGGCTGGTCGGAGAGCACGAACAGCGAGAGGCTCTGGCGCTGCGTCGCGGCCTGGGAGAAGCGCATCGGGTAGACGAGCTCGTCGCTCGGGAAGTCGATCCGGAGCGGCTCCATCTCGCCGCCGAGCTCGGCGTCGGCGGCGTAGCGCACCGCGGTGAACACCCAGCCCTCCTCGGCGTACGGGTCCAGCAGCACGGAGACGGAGTCGGTCAGCTCGTAGCCGTTCTCGGCGAGCCAGGTCCGCACCGAGTCGGCGCCGCCCTCGAGCACGGCGACGTCGTAGTCCCCCACCCGGGACTGCTCATGCACTGTGACGCCCGTGCCTCCCGTCGGCGCGCTGCCCCCCGGCGCCCCGGACCCAGCGAGGAAGGGATTGTCGCCCCACAGGTCGTACTCGACCTCCTCGCGCGGCGCGGTCGCCGTCTGCATCTCGCGCAGCGTCCCGGAGGAGGCGGCGCTCACCTCCGGCACGGACGGGGTGGGCATCAGCAGGGTCGACCCGGTGCGCGTGCCGTCCAGGGCCAGGCCCATGATGATCGTCTCGACCCCGTCGTCCAGGGACAGGATCGCCGTCTCCCGCAGCACACCGGCGTCGGTGCGCTGGTCGACGGGGTCGAAGAACGCCCCGCAGGCGCAGGCCCCGGCCGGGTTCGCGGCGCCCAGCAGGAGCTGGGCGAGCACGAGCATCCCCGTCAGCGCAACGGCGAGGAGCCGCCGTCGGCCCCGCCCCAGAGCATCGAGCAGTCGTCGGTCGTCGTTCATCACGATCCCCCTCGTGGTCCCCTCCCGCGCGCCCTCACGACGCGCAGGTCATGCTCCCGGGCCGGTCGGCGGACGCCCGCCCGCTCGCCGGCCCGGATCCGGCTCGGAGCCGGCTGCTCAGTACCCGCTGCCGGTGCCGCCCTCGAGGATGGCCTTGGAGGAGGACAGGCCCAGCCGACTCGCGCCCGCGGCGACCATGGCCTCGGCCGCCTCGCGGGTGCGGATCCCGCCGGAGGCCTTGACGCCGAGGCGGTCGTCGACGGTCTCGCGCATGAGCGCCACGGCGTGCTCGGAGGCGCCGCCGGCGGGGTGGAAGCCCGTGGAGGTCTTCACGAAGTCGGCACCCGCCTCGGCGGCGGCGCGGCACACGCCCACGATCTGCTCGTCGTTCAAGGCCGCGGACTCGATGATCACCTTCAGCACCACGGGGGCCGGAGCGGCCTCGCGCACGGCACGGATCTCGTCCTGCACGGCGCCGAACTCTCCGGCGCGGGCGAGGCCGACGTTGATGACCATGTCGACCTCGTCGGCGCCCTTGGCGACCGAGTCGGCGGCCTCGGCGGCCTTGATCGACGGGGCGTGCTGCCCGGAGGGGAAGCCGCAGACGGTGGCGACCTTGACGGTCGTCTCCACCGGCAGCATCGAGGGCGAGACGCAGATGGAGTAGGTGCCGAGAGCCTCGGCCTCGCGGGCCAGGGCGTCCACGTCGGCGCGGGTGGCCTCGGGCTTGAGCAGGGTGTGGTCGATGAGCTTAGCGAGCTGGGCGTTCTCGAGTGCGGTCATGACCGGAATCCTCCCACGAGCGTGGGCGTGACGGACACCGCACGCGCACCTCTCCACCTATCTGATCGGTTGCTCGGCATCCGGCGCGACGCGGCTCCCCCGCTTCTCGCGCCCCGACCGTGAGAAGGAGAACGCGTCGATGACGACGTCCCACAGCTCGACGCCGAGCGGATCCGCCCGCGCCGCCGGGCACACCCCCGCCGAGCACACCCCCGACACCCCCACCGGCACGATCATCGCCAAGGGCGTGGACCCCTACCTGGTCGACGGCTCCCAGATCGCCGAGCCGCCCACCACCCTGCGCGGCAAGCTGAAGTTCCTCGGCCCCGGCATGATCACCTCCGCGGCCGTGGTCGGCTCCGGCGAGCTGCTCACCGCCACCACCCTCGGCGCGACCGTCGGCTTCATGCTGCTGTGGCTCGTGCTGGTCTCCACCTTCCTCAAGGTGTGGGTCCAGATCGAGCTGGCCCGCTGGTCGATCTCCACCGGCCGCACGGCCGTGGACGGCTACGACGACGTGCCCCCGCGGATCGGGAAGCGCGGCTGGATCTCCTGGCTGCAGCTGCTGATGTTCCTGCAGTTCTTCATCGGCCAGGCCGGTGTCATCAGCGCCTCCGCCTTCGCCTTCTCCTCGCTGTTCCCGATCGGGCCGGAGCCGTACTCGCTGCTCTCGATCGGCACCTGGGTCGCGATCCTCGTGGTCGTCGCGATCGCCATCCACTCCTTCAACCGCTACGCGGTCGTGGAGCGCATCTCCACCGTGCTCGTGCTGCTGGTGACCCTGTTCGCGATCGTCATGGTGTTCCTGCTGCAGGGCACCGACTTCGCCTGGACCCTCGGCGACCTCGGCGACGGCATGCGCTTCCAGATCGCGGCAGGCTCCATCGGCGTCGCGATCGCGATGTTCGGCATGACCGGCGTCGGCGCGGGCGAGACCACCGCTTACACCTACTGGGTCGTGGAGAAGGGCTACGCCGCCTGGACCGGCCCGAACGACGGTTCCGAGTCGTGGGTCTCCCGCGCCCGCGGCTGGATCTCCGTGATGAAGGTCGACGCCTGGGTCTCCTGGATCGTCTACATCGCCTCTACCGCCGCGTTCTACATCCTCGGCGCCGCCGTGCTGCACCCCCAGGGCCTGATCCCCAAGGGCAACGACGTGATGGTGACGATCTCCTCGATCTTCGACTCGGCCGTGGGCACCTGGGGCGGCGTGCTGTTCCTGCTCGGCGCGGGCCTGGCGCTGTTCAAGACGATCCTCGCCAACGTCCCGAGCCTCGGCCGCATCACCGGCCAGACCCTCGCCGTCTTCGGAGCCTACGACTGGAAGGACCAGGTCGCCCGTGACCGCTGGCAGCGCGTGATCATGATCGTGCTGCCGGTGGGCTGGGGCCTGCTGGGCACCATCGCCTCCTCGCCGCTGCTGCTGGTGATCATCGCCGGCATCCTCAATGCCGTGTACCTCATCGGTGCGGCGATCGCGACGGTGTACCTCGCCCGCACGCAGACCGATCCGCGGATCCGCGACGGCCGACCCACCGAGGTCATGCTGTGGATCTCCGCCGCGGCGATCACCGCGGTGGGCGTCATCGGACTGGTCAATGCCTTCTGATCCCGTCCCCTCCGGCGCGGGGAGGGGCCCGTCGGCCGACGGGCCCGCCCCGGCCGGCGCGGTGCCGACCGGCGCCGCGCCGGGCCTCGGCGACACGGCGTGGCGCTATCTCACCGCTCCGACCGCCGCGGACTCCTCGGCGCTCAGCCGGGACACCCTGGTGGGCCAGGCCCGCCAGGCGGTGCTGGACCTCATCGACGCCGACGGGCTCGAGGCCGGGGACGCCCTTCCCTCGGTCGGCGCGCTCTCCGAGCGCTTCGGCTGCTCGAAGGCCGTGGTGCGCGAGGCGCTCAGCGCCCTCGGCGCGCTGGGGATCATCGAGATCGCCAACGGCCGTGCCGCGCGGGTGCGCCCGCCGGACACGGCGCTGGTGCGCTTCTACCTCTCCCGGGCGCTGCGCGGCGCCCCCGGGGAGGGCTTCTCGACCCTGATGGACCTGCGCTCCCCGCTCGAGGTGCGCGCCGCCGCGCTCGCCGCGACCCGATTGGGTCGCGGTGGGGCCCCGTCGGCCGACGGGGCGGGGACCGACGGCGGGTCCGACGGGCTCGGGCCGGCCGACGCAGTCGTGCCGGCCGACGGGATCGAGGCCGAGCGCGCCGAGCTCACCGCGCTGCTGGCGCGGATGGGCGAGGCGCTCGGGGACTCCGAGGAGTACCCGCGCCTGGACCTGCAGCTCCATGCGACGATCGCCCGGCTCTCGGCCAGCCCCGCCCTGCAGGGCGTGCTGGACGCGGTGAGCGTGCCGCTGTTCCGCGCGATGCGCGAGCTGCGCGTGACCCGCGAGGCCCGCGGACTCGTGGGCGTCGAGCACACCGAGCACACGCGCATCGTCGAGGCGATCCTCGCCGGTGACGCCGAGGCGGCCGCCGCCGCGATGGCCGAGCACATGGCGGCGGTCGAAGCCTTCGACGATGTTGGGACCACGAACCGCTCCGGCACCACGGACCGCACCAGCACCACGGACCCCGCCGTCGCCTCCCCCGACCTCTCCTGACCACCCGATCGCGGACCCGGTCCGCAGAAAGGACGCGCGTCATGCGCTCCCTCGAGATCAACGCCCCCATGGACCTCCGACTCGTCGAGAAGGAGGTGACCTTCCCCGGCGCCGGGCAGGTGCGCATCGCCGTCGAGTACGGCGGCATCTGCGGCTCCGACCTCGGGTACTGGAAGAAGGGCATCTCCGGCACCGCCGTCATGAAGCGCCCCTTCGTGCTCGGCCACGAGATCTCCGGCCGCATCGAGGAGCTCGGCGAGGGCGTCACCGGCCTCGCCGTCGGTCAGGGCGTCACCGTCCACCCGGCCCGCACCCAGGGCGAGCTGCCCGAGCGCCTCGTCGGCCGCGAGAACCTCCACCCGCATCTGACCTACTTCGGCTCCGCCGCGCAGGACCCCCACACCGACGGGGCGTTCTCCGAGTCGATCACCGTGGACGCCGACCAGGTCGTCATCCTGCCCGAGGGGCTCTCCACCCGTCGCGCCGTGCTCGCCGAGCCGTTGGCCGTGGCGATGCACGCCGTGCACCGCGCGGGCGACGTGGCCGGCAAGCACGTGCTGGTCAGCGGCTGCGGCCCCGTCGGCCTGTTGGTGGTCCTCGCGGCCCGCGCCGCGAGCGCCGCCCGCATCACCGCCGTGGACCTCGCCGAGACCGCGCGCGAGCGCGCCCTGGCCCTCGACGCGGACGTCGCCACCGACACCACCGACGGCATGGACGAGCAGATCACCGTCGCCTTCGAGGCCTCCGGCGCCCCCGCCTCGCTCGACGGGATCCTGCGCAACATCTCGCGCGCCTCCACCGTGGTGCAGGTCGGCAACCTGCCGCCCACCCCGGTCAGCGTGGCCCTGGGCCCGATCGTGTCCAAGGAGATCGACTACCGCGGCACGTACCGCTTCGTCACCGAGATCGAGGACGCGGTGGCGCTGCTGGCCTCGAGCGACGTGGCCGAGCAGGTCATCAGCGACGAGTTCCCGCTGGACGATGCGACCGCCGCCTTCGAGGCGGCCGCCGGCCGCGGCAGCAGCAAGGTCGTGCTCACCTTCTGAGCAGGCCTCGGTGCGCCTCCGGACGGGCGCGCCACGGACGGCGCCCGTTCCGGGTTCCACGGAGCCCGGGGACGGGGGCCCTCCGCATGAGCGACGGGGCCGTCGGCGTCCGGGACGGACTGCCCGCTCGCCTAGACTCGTGGTCCATGACCGCACCTGCTGACCGTCCCCGCCCGCCGCGCCGGATCGTACTGGTGGCCGGGCCGTCCGGCAGCGGCAAGGGCGTGATGTCGCGGCGGTCCGGGCTGCCGACGGTGCCGCTGGACGAGTTCTACCGCGATCACGACGACCCCTCGCTCCCCCACCGCTTCGGGATCGTGGACTGGGACGACACCGCCTCCTGGAACGGTGGCGCGGCGCTCGAGGCCCTGGTCGCCCTCGCGCACGACGGCGTGGCCGAGGTGCCCGTCTACTCGATCCCCGAGTCCCGGCGGCTCGGCACCACGACCCTGGATGCGTCGGACGCGGACCTGATCATCGCCGAGGGGATCTTCGCCGCCGAGCTGATCGCCCCGCTCGCCCGGCTCGGGCTGATGGCCGACGCGATCGTGCTGCAGCGCCCGGTGCCGGTGGTGTTCTCCCTGCGCCTCGCGCGGGACCTGCGCGAGGGCCGGAAGGCACCGCTGACCCTGCTGCGCCGCGGCTGGGCGCTGGCCGGGGAGCAGAAGGGCGACATCCGGCGCTGGCTGGAGGCGGGCATGCGCCCCGTCGGCCTGCACCAGGGCACCGCGCTGCTGCAGCGGCTGACGTGCCTCGCCGCCGCGGAGCGTCACCACCACCGTCCGGGATCTCCGGCCTCGGTGCTGGAGATCACCGCGGTCGCCTTCGTGCGCGAGGGCGCGGCCGGAACCGAGCTGCTCGCCGTGCGCAAGCGCGGCACCGGCTCCTACATGCAGGTCGGCGGGAAGCTCGAGCCCGGTGAGAGCGCCCGGGAGGCGGCGCTGCGGGAGGTGGCCGAGGAGATCGGCGTGACCCTCGAGGAGTCGGACCTCGAGCCGCTCGGCGAGTTCGAGGCGGTCGCGGCGAACGAGCCCGGTACCCGGGTGCGCTCGACCGTGTTCCGCTGCGCCGCCGCCCTGCCCGAACCGCTCGAGGTGCGGGCCGAGCTCGCCGAGCATCGCTGGATCCCGCTGGACGGCCCCACCGGAGCTGCTGGCTCCGGGGGCTCTGCGCGGCTCGCGCCGCTGATGACCGAGCACATCATGCCGACCCTGCGTCGAGGCTGACACTCCCAGGGAGGACTGCGGCCCGAGCAGCGAGCAGGGCCGAGCAGCGCATTGCGCAGCCGCTCGGGCCCTCTCTCCTGGACTGCCGCCGCTCAGGCGATGCGGTCCAGCACGATCCGCCGCTCGGGCAGCTCCGTGCCCGGTGCGGCGAGCGTCCAGGAGCCCTCGATCGCCTCGAGGGCGCGGCCGACGCGCTCGGGGGTGTCGGTGTGGAGGCGGGCGAGGACGTCCCCGGCCTTCACCTCGTCGCCGAGGTGCTTCTCGATCTCGACGCCGGCGGCGGCCTGCACGGCCTCGCCGGGGCGGGAGCGGCCCGCGCCGAGGCGCCAGGCGGCCACGCCCACGCCCATGGCGTCCAGGCCCGTCACCACGCCGTCCTCGGTGGCGCGCAGCTCCTCGACGTGCTTCGCGACCGGCAGCGGGGCGTCCGCGTCGCCGCCCTGCGCGGCGATCATGGCGCGCCAGGTGTCCATGGCGCGGCCGTCCTTGAGTGCGGCCTCCACGTCGGCGTCGCGCACCCCGGCGGCCTCGAGCATCTCGCGGGCGAGCGCCACGGTGAGCTCGACGACGTCGGCGGGGCCGCCGCCGGCGAGGACCTCGAGGGACTCGCGCACCTCGAGGCCGTTGCCGGCGGTGCGGCCGAGCGGCGCGGACATGTCGGTGAGCAGGGCGACGGTGCGCACCCCGGCGTCGGTGCCGAGGTCGACCATGGTGCGGGCGAGCTCGCGGGCGTCGGCCTCGTCCTTCATGAAGGCGCCCGCGCCGGTCTTCACGTCCAGCGTGAGCGCGGCGGTGCCCTCGGCGATCTTCTTGGACATGATCGAGGAGGCGATCAGCGGGATCGCCTCGACGGTACCGGTGACGTCGCGCAGGGCGTAGAGCTTCTTGTCCGCGGGGGCCAGGCCCGAGCCGGCCGCGCAGATCACGGCACCGACCTCGTCGAGCTGGCGCATCATCTCGTCGTTCGTGAGCGAGGCGCGCCAGCCGGGGATCGCCTCGAGCTTGTCGAGGGTGCCGCCGGTGTGGCCGAGCCCGCGGCCGGACAGCTGCGGCACGGCCACGCCGAAGGAGGCGACCAGGGATGCGAGGGGCAGGGTGATCTTGTCACCGACGCCGCCGGTGGAGTGCTTGTCGGTGGTGGGCTTGGAGAGGGCCTGGAAGTCCATCCGCTCGCCGCTGGCGATCATGGCGGCGGTCCAGCGGGCGATCTCCTCGCGCTCCATGCCGTTGAGGAACACGGCCATGGCGAGCGCGGCCATCTGCTCCTCGGCGACGACGCCGCGGGTGTACGCGTCGATCACCCAGTCGATCTGCTCGGGGCTGAGCCGCTGGCGGTCGCGCTTGGTGCGGATCACGTCGACGGCGTCGAAGGGCTCGACGGCGGAGGCGGGTGCGGTCTGGTCTGCGGAGGTCATCGGGGCTCCTCGGGTCAGGGGCTGGGAGTCGGACGGTCGAGATTCGGACAGTCGGGAGCCGGGCGGCGTGCGGCGGAGCGACGGACTGGCGGGGATCGCGCTCAGAGGGCGAGGTCGGCCGGTCCGAAGGCCTGCGGGAGGACCTCGTCCATGCTGCGCGGCCCCTCGGGGGTGAGGATCACGAAGCCCTCCCCGGCGTGCTCGGAGAGCAGCTGGCGGCAGCGGCCGCAGGGCATGACCACGTCGCGCGCGTCGCGGGAGAGGTGCTCGTCGCCGCCCACGCACACGAAGCGGGAGAGCTTCCCGCCGCCGCCGGCGATCAGCTCGCTGATCAGTCCGCACTCGGCGCACAGGGTCACGCCGTAGCCGGCGTTCTCGACGTTGCAGCCGCGCACCAGACGGCCGTCCGCGGTGAGGGCCGCGGCACCGACGCGGAAGTGCGAGTAGGGGGTGTAGGCCCGCTCGGCGATCTCGCGGGCCTCGGCCAGCAGGGTCCGGAACTCGGCGGGGACGGTCGGCGCCTGCGGCGCCCGGTCGCTCGGGGTCATGTGCTCGATGCTCTCACTGCGGGAGGGGTCGTGGGGACGAACGCGCCGCGCCCCGGAGCTCCGGGACGCGGCGCGCGGTGTGCCGCCGACGGGGGCGGCGGGAGGTCACTGCTTCTTGTACGGCTCGCCGTCGGCGGCGGGGACGCGCACGCGTCCCACCACTCCCGCGACCGCGAACAGCGCGACCACGTACGGGAGCATGAGCAGGAAGTCGCCGGGGATGGAGACCCCGTCGGCCGCGGCGGACATCGTGCCGAGCCGCAGCTGCAGGGAGTCGGCGAAGGCGAAGGTGAGCGCCGCCAGCAGCGCCCCGACGGGGTGGTAGCGGCCCAGGATCATCGCGGCGAGCGCGATGTAGCCCTTGCCGGCGCTCATCTCCTCGCCGAAGGCGACGCCCGTGCCGATGGTGAGGGTCGCCCCGCCGAGCCCGGCGACGGCCGCGCCGAGCAGCACGTTGGTCCAGCGGGTGCGGTTCACAGCGATGCCGACGGTGTCCGCGGCGCGGGGATGCTCGCCGACGGCGCGGACGCGCAGTCCCCAGCGGGTGCGGAACAGGGCCACGGTGAGCACCGCGACGATGATCCACATGAGATAGACCAGCACGTTCTGCTCGAACAGCATCCGGCCGATCACGGGGATGTCCGCCAGCAACGGGATGCGCAGGGTGGGCAGGCGCAGCGGGGCGTTGAACTGCCCGGGGTTCTGGCGCATCACGGTGCCGAAGAAGAACGAGGTCAGGCCGATCGCGAAGACGTTCAGCACCACGCCGACGATGATCTGCTGGACGTGGTAGCCGACCGCGAACAGCGCCAGCAGCGCACCCATCAGCAGCGCCACGAGCGGCGCCGCGATCAGGCCCAGCCACACGTTCCCGGTGAGGGAGCCGACCAGCGTCGCACCGAAGGCGCCGAAGAGCAGCTGGCCCTCGATGGCGATGTTGATGACGCCGGCCCGCTCGGAGAGCACACCCGAGAGGGCGCCGAAGGCGAGCGGCACGGCGAGCACGATCGTGCCCTGGAGCAGGGTGGTCACGTCCAGGGCGCGCTGGGAGATCACCCAGGTCATGAACGCGATGATCCACGCCACGGCGAACACGGCGATCAGCGCGATCCTCGCCCTGCGGGAGGGGCGGGCGCTGCGGGCCTGGAGGACCCAGAGCCCGGCCGAGGCGAGCAGGGCGATGACCGCGAGCGCGATCGCGCCGCCCATGGAGGGCAGCTCCACGCGCTCGGGCACGATGCCCAGCGGGTTCAGGTCCGTCTCGCGGGCCAGGACGAACGCGGAGGTCGCGTCCGGGATGCCGCGCAGCCCGAAGAAGACCAGCGCGATGAGGCCGAGGACGGTGGTGGTGATCGGCAGGTGCCACCAGTTGCCGGGGCGGGAGTCGTCCAGCTTCCGCTCGATGATCGAGTCGTCGGTGACGACCGCGGGGGCGGTGCTCATCGCGGGTCCTCCAGTCCGTCGGTCTGTCCGTCGATCCTGCCGTCGGCATCCTCATCCGCGGGGTCCGCCGAGGGTGAGCGGTGGGTGTTCGCTCCGTCCGACGAGGTCGGCGGGGCCGCGCCGGGCGGTCCGCCCGGCACGTCGTCGGGGCTCGGGTCCCCGCGGTGGGACGCGTCGGACGACCCCGCCGGGGTGCCGACGGTCGCGGACGACCCGGCCGACAGGGCCTCGGAAGCGGCAGCGGCCTGCGCCCCGCGGGCGGCCGAGGAGTCCTCGGCGGCGCGGGTCGCGACGGCCCCGGCCTGGACCTTCTTGGCGCGGCGCACGCGCGCCCCGGCACCGGGGTTGTCGATGCGGCGCAGGCCGATCAGGGTGCGCACCAGCGGCGGCGCCGCGATGAACAGCACCACGAGCACCTGGATGACCTGCACGAGGTCCAGCGGGACGCCCTGGTTGGTCTCCATGAAGCGACCGCCGGTGGACAGGGCCGCGAACAGGAGACCGGCCAGGACGATGCCGACGGGTCCGGAGCGGCCGAGCAGTGCGACGGTGATCGCGTCGAAGCCGATGTTGCCGGCGACGCCCTCGGTGAGGCGCCGCTCGGTGCCCAGCACGTGGACGGCGCCGGCGAGGCCCACCAGCGCGCCCGCGACGGCGAGGACCAGGAAGGCGGTGCGGGCCGGGGAGATGCCGGCGACCTGGGCGGCGCGCGGGTTCGAGCCCACGGCGCGGAAGTGGAAGCCGATCGTGGAGCGGCTCATCAGCCACCACAGCAGCACTGCGGCGCCCGCCGCGATGAACAGGCCCGCGTGGAGACGGAATCCGTCGCCGAGCAGCAGGGGAAGCTGGGCGTTGGGGCGGACGGACGGGGAGGTGGGCTGGGACTGGTTCGCGCCGGTGAACGCGGCGGTCTTCAGGGCGAAGAACAGCAGGTAGGTGGCGATCCAGTTCAGCATGATCGTGCTGATGACCTCGTTGGCGCCGAAGCGGGCCTTGAGGAAGCCGGCGATGCCGCCCCACAGCGCACCGGCGAGGATTCCGGCGAGCAGGGAGAGCAGCAGGTGCAGCACGATCGGCAGCTCGAAGGTGAAGCCGATGTACCCGGCCGCCATCGCGCCGACGATCAGCTGGCCGGTGCCGCCGATGTTGAACAGGCCCGCACGGAAGCTGACGGCCATGCCGGCCGCGGCGATGATCAGCGGGGTGGCGACGGTGAGGGTCTCGGTGAGGGGGCGCAGACCCGCGGCGAGCGCCGGGAAGAGCACGTAGGTGCCGGTCCCGCCGGCCTCGCGCACCGTCTCGGCGGCGCGCGAGAAGCCGGTGCCGTCGAAGACCGCGCCGCGGAACATCGCACCGTAGGCGTGGGTGACGGACTGCCAGATGGCGGTCAGCGCGTCGGTGGGGCGGGCGAAGAAGTAGCCGAGGGTCTCGCGGACCTCCGCGTCGGCGACCACGATGAGGATCGAGCCGATGAGGAAGGCGAAGACGAAGGCCATGATGACCACCAGCAGGTCGCTGCGCGCGAAGCGCTGCAAGCTCCTGGCCAGGGCGGTCTCGGCCGTCTCCTCGGGCGGGGGCGTGGCGTCGGCGCTGCCGGCGCCGACACCGGGCGCGGCGCCTCCGGCCGCCGAGTCCACGGGGGAAGTCATGCGATGTCTCCTTCGTCGGCGAGCTGGGAGTCGGTGGTTCGGTCGCCGGCGGCGACGGCCTCGCGGGCGGCCTCGGCGGTGTACCCGGCCATCATCAGGCCGAGCACGTCGCGGTCCTCGTCCCCGGGGACGATGCCGAGGATCTTTCCGCGGTACATCACGGCGATCCGGTCGGCGAGCTGGGTGACCTCGTCGAGCTCGGTGGACACGATCACGACGGGCGTGCCCTTGTCGCGCTCGTCGAGGATGCGGCGGTGGAGGAACTCGATCGAGCCCACGTCCACGCCGCGGGTGGGCTGGGAGGCGATCAAGAGCGCGAGCTCGCGGTTCAGGGCGCGGGCCATGACGATCTTCTGCTGGTTGCCGCCGGAGAGAGTGGACGCGGCGGACGCGGACGAGCCGGTGCGGATGTCGAACTCGGGGATGAGCCGCTCGGCATTCTCCTTCACGGCCTTCAGCGAGATCGCGACCGAGCTGCCGAAGGGCGGGCGGTCGTGCTGGTCGAGCACGAGGTTCTCGGCGACGGAGAAGTCGGCGACCAGCGCGTCGTGGGTGCGGTCCTCGGGGACGAAGCCCACGCCCGCGTCGAGGATGCTCTTCGTGGAGCGGCCCACGAGCTCGGTGCCCTCGAGCTTCGCGGAGCCGTGGACGGTGTCCTGAAGGCCCAGCAGCGCCTCGGTGAGCTCGGTCTGGCCGTTGCCCTGCACGCCGGCGATGGCGAGGACCTCGCCGTGGCGCACGTCGAAGGTGACCCCGTCCAGGGTGCGGGTGCCGGCCTCATCGGTGACGCGCAGGTCCTCGACCGCGAGCGCGACCTCGCCCGGGGTGGCGGGGGCCTTGTCCTGGGCGAGGGAGACCTGGCGGCCTACCATGAGGGAGGCGAGCTCGGCCTGGTCGGCCGACGGGTCGGCCTCGCCGACCACCTTGCCGCGGCGGATGACGGTGATGCGGTCGGAGACCGCCTTGACCTCGCGCAGCTTGTGGGTGATGAACACGATGGAGGTGCCCTCGTCGCGCAGCTGGCGCATGATCTCCATGAGCTCGTCGGTCTCGTGCGGGGTGAGCACGGCGGTGGGCTCGTCCAGCACGAGGATCTCGGCGCGGCGGCTGAGGGCCTTGATGATCTCGACCCGCTGCTGCGCGCCGACGGGGAGGTCCTCGACCAGGGCATCGGGGTCGAGGTCGAAGCCGAAGCGGGCGGAGATGTCGCGCACGAGCTTCCGCGCGACGCCGAGGTCGAGCAGGCCGCCCTTGGTCCACTCGTTGCCCAGCACCATGTTCTCGGCGACGGTGAACACAGGCACGAGCATGAAGTGCTGGTGGACCATGCCGATCCCGGCGGCCATCGCGTCCCCGGGGTCGGAGAAGGAGACCGGCCGGTCGTCCAGCAGGATCTGGCCGCCGTCGGGCCGGTACAGCCCGTACAGCACGTTCATCAGGGTCGACTTGCCGGCGCCGTTCTCACCGAGCAGGGAGTGGATCTCCCCCGGCTGGACGACGAGGTCGATGGCGTCGTTGGCCACGAAGGTCCCGAAAGTCTTCGTGATCCCGCGCAGTTCGAGCTTCACAGCACTCGCTTCCGTCGGCACGCACCGAGCAGTTCGGCGGTGCGGGGTGGGGACATGGGACGCGGTCCCCGCCCGGGCGGGCGGGGACCGCGGTCATGCATTCGGCTCTCAGGCGCCCGCGGGCGAGGCCTCGGACTCGACGACGACCTTGCCGTCGATGATGTCCTGCTTGAGGGTCTCGAGCTCCTGGGCGAGCTCAGCGGGGACATCATCCTCGAAATCGTGGAACGGCGCCAGGCCGACGCCGCCGTTCTCGAGGGTGCCGACGTACGGGGTGGCGTCGAACTCGCCACCGGCAGCGCCGGTGATGACGTCCTCGACCGCGACGGTCATCTCCTTCATGACGGAGGTGAGGATCGTGGCCTGCGCCTCGGCATCGGAGGAGTTTGTCTCGTAGCCGTCCGCGTCGACCCAGATCACCTTGCGGCCCTCGCCCTCCTTGGCGGAGGCGAGGGTGCCGGCGCCCACGGGGCCGGCGACGGGCATGACGATGTCGGCGCCGGCGTTGTAGAACTCGTCGGTGACGGCCTTGCCCTTGGACTGGTCCTCGAAGGTGCCCACGATGGAGCCCTGCTGGGTGTCCTTGTTCCAGCCGAGCACCTCGACCTCGGTGCCGTGGGTCTCGTTGTAGTGCGCGACGCCGTCCGCGTAGCCGTCCATGAAGATGGTGACGGTGGGGATGTCCATGCCGCCGTAGGTGGCGACCTTGCCGGTCTCGGTCATGCCGGCGGCGAGGTAGCCGGCGAGGAACGCGGCCTGGGCGGTGTCGAACTCGAGGGGCTTGACGTTGTCGAGCTCGATCGGGTTGCCGTCGGCGTCCTGGGCGGTCGAGTCGACGATCGCGAAGTCGGTGCCCTCGTTGGCCTGCGCGGCGGTGCCGGTGGCCGGGGCGAGGAGGAAGCCGACCGTGATGATCAGGTCGCAGCCCTCGGTGACCATGTTGTTGATGTTCGGGGCGAAGTCGGAGTCGGTGGTGGACTCGGCGGTCTGCTGCTGGATGCCGAGGTTCTTCTCGGCGTTCAGGAGGCCGTTGTAGCTGGACTCGTTGAAGGACTTGTCGTCCCAGCCGCCGGAGTCCGAGACCATGCAGGCCTTGTAGTCGCTCGAGGCGCCGCCCGCGTCGCTGCCGCCGGAGCCGGCGGTCTCATCGGGGGCGGAGCCGCAGGCGGCGAGGGTCAGGGCGCCGGCGCCGGCGAGGGCGAGGGCACGCGTGATGCTCTTCATGGGTGGTTCCTCCGGTGGGGAAATGCGGGGCCTGTGCGCCCCAGGATCCGAGACGACGTCGCTGTCGTGGTGCGATCGGAGCGTAGCCCCGCGGAGACCCCGGAAGGCCCGGGTCGCGTGACCGTGCATGAACCGTTATGAAATCGACGCGGATGCGACGTCCCCGTGAACGGCGGGTGGCCGGACGAGGTCACGGGCGTCGCTCGGGGCCGTCGGTCGGGAGCGACGTCGGCCGACGGGCCCGCGCCTCAGAGGTCGCGCTGGACGCAGGCGGCGGCGAGCACGGAGGCGCCGATCCCGATCGCGCGCTCGTCGATCATGAGGTCGCCCATGTGGAGGTCGTAGGTGCGCCCGCCGGGGGTGCGTGTGCCGAGTCGGGCGAGCGCGCCGGGTACCTTCTCGAGGTACCAGGCGAAGTCCTCGCCGCCGAGGGACTGGGCGGTGGGGTCGAGGTTGTCGGCGCCGAGCACGCCGCGCACGGCGGCGGCGAGCACCTCGACGGTCTCGCGGGAGTTGGACACGGGCGGCACGCCGCGGTCGTGGGTGACGCGGGCCTCCACGCCCCAGGGGCGCACGAGGTCGGCGAGCACGGTCTCGAGCAGCTCCTCGGCCTGGTCCCAGGCGTCGTGGTCGAGGCAGCGCAGCGTGCCTTCGAGGGTGCCGGAGGACGGGATCGCGTTGAAGGTGGAGCCGGCGTGGATCGCGCCCCAGGTGAGGTTCACGCCGGAGCGGGGGTCCATGCGACGGGTCAGCGCGGCGGGCAGCTGGGTGGCGATCGAGCCGAGCGCGTAGACGAGGTCCTGGGTGAGGTGGGGGCGGGAGGTGTGCCCGCCCGCGCCGCGCACCTGGATCTTGACCGGGTCGGTGGCCGAGGTGATCGGCCCGGACTTCAGGCCCACGTGCCCCACGTCCACGCCCGGGTCGCAGTGCAGCGCCAGGATCGAGTCGACCCCGGCCAGGACGTCCTGGCCGATGAGCTCGAGCGCGCCGCAGGGGTGCATCTCCTCGGCGGGCTGGAAGACCAGGCGCACCCCGCGGCGCAGCGCGCCGGCGTCGGCGACGCGGACCAGGGCGGTGGCGGCGCCGAGCACGGCGCTCATGTGCACGTCGTGACCGCAGGCGTGGGAGACGCCGTCCACGGTGGAGCGGTAGGGGACGGTGCTGAGCTCGGGGATGCCGAGGGCGTCCATGTCCGCGCGCAGCGCCATGAGGTCCAGCGACTCGTCGGCACCGGGGATGTCGCAGATCAGCCCGGTGTGCGCCATGCGCTTCGGCGAGAGGCCGAGCGCAATGAGCTGCTCGGCGATGAAGTCGGTGGTGGCGTGCTCCTGATGGGACAGCTCCGGGTGGCGATGGAGGTGTCGCCGCACGTCTCGGAGGTCCTCGCGGTGCTCGGCGACGGTGCGGGCGATGAGACCCTCGGGGCCGAGCATCGCCCGCTGCTGAGAGGTCTCCGGCAGCACCTGCTGCGACTGCTCCACGACGGTACTTCCTGTCCTTGCTGGTCCGGGCCCGGCTCCTGCGGGCGCTTGCGCCGCTCGCGGTGGGGGCCGGCGTCAGCGCAGTCGGCCCAGGCCCTTCTCGTCGAGGCGGCCGACGAGGGTCTGGAGCTCCTGCGCCCGGTCGTCGGCGAGCACCAGCAGCGCGTCCTCGGTGTCGACGATGCTGATGCCCTCGAGCCCGACCAGGGCGATATAGCGGTGCGTGGCACCGTACACCGTGGCCCGGGAGGAGAGCGCATCGATCGTGGCGCTTCCCACGACCCGGACGTCGGAGCCGTCGGCCCCGCCGCCCCCGGAGGGCTCGTCGGGCCCGTCGGCCGCCGCCTTGCTCGCCGCGCCCTCGCGCGCATCTCGCGCCCGCAGCTGACGGGCGAGCGCCGCGAAGTCCCCGACGTCGTCCCAGTCGAAGGCGGCGGGGACCATGGCGACCTTCCCCTGTGCGGCGAGCGGCTCGGCGAGGGCGTGGTCGATCGCGATCGCGGTGAGCTGCGGCCAGACGCGCTCGAGGGTCTCCTGCTCGGCGGGCGTGCCGTGGGCGGCGGCGATCTCCCGCGCCCCGGCGGCGAGTCCCGGGATCTGCGCGGCGAGCTCGTCCAGCAGCACCGAGGCGCGCACCACGAACATGCCGGCGTTCCAGCGCAGCCCCGCGGCGACGAAGCGCTCGGCGGTCTCGAGGTCGGGCTTCTCGACGAAGCGGACCACGGGCCGGGCGCCGACGTCGCGCAGCGCCTGCGCGGCGCGCTGCTCCGCGGTGCCCTCCTCCGCGGCCTCCTCACCCACGGCCTCCTCACCCGCCGCTTCGATGTACCCGAATCCGGTGGACGGCGAGGTGGGCTCGATCCCGAGGGTGACGAGATAGCCGAGCTCGGCGGCGTCGCGGGCGGCGGCGACGGCGCGGGCGAAGCCCTCCTGGTCCTCGATGAGGTGGTCGGCAGCGAAGGAGCCGATCACGGCGCGGGGCTCCTCCTTTTCCACGAGCGCCGCGGCGAGCGCGATCGCGGGCATGGAGTTGCGCGCCGAGGGCTCGGCGAGAACCCGGACGGGCAGGGCGCCTCCGTCGGCCGCGCTCGAGGCATCCCCGTCGGCAGCGCCGTCCCCGGCGCCGAGCTGCGCACGGACCTCGTCGGTGTGCGCGCGCCCGGTGACCACGATCGGCGCGCGGTCGGCGAGCGGGGCGAGGCGCGCGAGGGTGCGCTGGAGAAGCGAGGCGCCCTCCCCCGTGAGGTCGAGGAGGAACTTGGGCCGCGCCCGGCGTGAGAGAGGCCACAGTCGCGTGCCGGAGCCTCCGGCGGGAACCACGGGGACGAACGGATCCTTGGGCATGCGTCCAGGTTATCGGCGCTCAGGAGCCTCGCAGGGTCCGTTCCGCGAACCGCGCCGGGGTGCGCCGCCTCCGCTCCTGCCTGGTGCTACGCTGGCCACGCCCCTGTCGGGGGCGATGATGATGTCGCCGTGTCGCGAAACGGGCGCCCTCGGGCGGCCCCAGCGCCGCAACGGCCCCGGGACCTCGGTCCCGGCGGGTCCGCGCCGCGCGCCGCGGAGCACCGTCCCCGCTCCCGGCGCCATCCCGACGCTTCTGGAGGAACTCCGTGGCTTCCGCCCAATCCGGGACGCTCTATCGCGGACGCGAGGGCATGTGGTCCTGGGTCGCCCACCGCATCTCAGGAATGCTCATCTTCCTGTTCCTGCTCGTGCACGTGCTGGACACCGCCCTCGTGCGAGTCTCCCCCGAGGCGTACAACGAGGTGATCGGGCACTACAAGACCGTCGTGTTCGGCCTCGGCGAGCTCGGCCTCGTCGCCGCGATCATCTTCCACGCCCTCAACGGCCTGCGCATCATCCTGGTGGACTTCTGGTCCCAGGGCACCAAGCGCCAGCGCGGCCTGTTCTGGGGCGTCGTGATCCTGTGGGTCGTCCTGATGGCCGGCTTCGCCCCCCGCCACCTCATGCACATGTTCGGAGCGTGATCTCGATGCCTACCTCCGCGACCTCCATCCCCGATCCCACCTCGCGCTACCGCCGCACCGGCCAGCGCGGCATGAACACCGAGATGCTCTCGTGGCTGTTCATGCGCGCCTCCGGCGCGCTGCTGGTCATCCTCGTGTTCGGCCACCTCTTCGTGAACCTGTGGCTCGGCGAGGGCGTCAAGGGCATCGACTTCGCCTTCGTGGGCGGCAAGTGGGCCTCCCCCTTCTGGCAGGTCTGGGACCTGCTGATGCTGTGGCTGGGCCTGATCCACGGCGGCAACGGCGTGCGCACGATCATCAACGACTACGCCCGCGGCGACCGCACCCGCATGGTGCTGAAGGCCGTCCTGTACTTCGCGGTGGTCATCACGATCGTGCTGGGCACCCTGGTGATCTTCACCTTCGATCCGTGCCCCGTCGGCGCCGAGCCGAGCCTGCTGCCCTCCTTCTGCGAGGGCTGACGCCCCCCGGGGGCGGCCCGGCCGCCCCTCCCCCACTTCCCGAACACGGTCGACCCGGAACGGAGCAGTCCCCCGACATGCAGACCCATAACTACGACGTGGTGATCGTCGGCGCCGGTGGCGCCGGCATGCGCGCGGCCCTGGAGTCCTCCAAGCGCGCCCGCACCGCCGTCGTCACCAAGCTCTACCCCACGCGCTCCCACACCGGCGCGGCGCAGGGCGGCATGTGCGCCGCCCTGGCCAACGTCGAGGAGGACAACTGGGAGTGGCACACCTACGACACCGTCAAGGGCGGTGACTACCTGGTGGACCAGGACGCCGCCGAGGTGATGGCCAAGGAGGCCATCGACGCGGTGCTCGACCTGGAGAAGATGGGGCTGCCCTTCAACCGCACCCCTGAGGGCCGCATCGACCAGCGCCGCTTCGGCGGTCACACCCGCGAGCACGGCGAGGCGCCCGTCCGCCGCGCCTGCTACGCCGCGGACCGCACCGGCCACATGATCCTCCAGACCCTCTACCAGAACTGCGTGAAGCAGCAGGTGGAGTTCTTCAACGAGTACTACGTGCTCGACGTGCTCATGACCGGCGACCCCCGCTCCGACGAGGGCGTGCGCGCCTCCGGCGTGGTCACCTACGAGCTGGCCACCGGCGAGATCCACGTGTTCCGCGCGAAGTCGGTCGTGTTCGCCTCCGGCGGCTTCGGCAAGATCTTCAAGACCACCTCCAACGCGCACACCCTCACCGGCGACGGCCCGGCGATGGCGTTCCGCCGCGGCATCCCGCTGGAGGACATGGAGTTCTTCCAGTTCCATCCGACGGGCCTGGCGGGCCTGGGCATCCTCCTGTCGGAGGCGGCCCGCGGCGAGGGCGGCATCCTGCGCAATGCGGACATGGAGCGCTTCATGGAGCGCTACGCCCCCACCCTGAAGGACCTCGCCCCCCGTGACGTGGTCGCCCGTGCGATGGCCAACGAGGTGCGCGAGGGTCGCGGCGCCGGTCCGAACAAGGACTACGTCTACCTCGACCTCACCCACCTCGAGCCGGCGCACATCGACGCGAAGCTCCCGGACATCACCGAGTTCGCCCGCACCTACCTGGGTGTGGAGCCGTACACGGAGCCGGTGCCGGTGTTCCCCACCGCGCACTACGGCATGGGCGGCATCCCCACCAACATCCGCGGCGAGGTCCTCGCCAATGCGACCGACGTGATCCCGGGCCTGTACGCGGCCGGCGAGACCGCGTGCGTGTCCGTGCACGGCGGCAACCGCCTGGGCACCAACTCGCTGCTGGACATCAACGTGTTCGGCCGCCGCGCCGGCATCGCCGCCGCGGAGCACGCCGCCGAGGTCGACCTGCCGGAGCTGCCCGAGGGCGTCGAGGAGCCGACCGTGGAGCTGCTGCAGCGCCTGCGCGACCGTCCCGCCACCGAGGACCGCATCGCCAACATCCGTAGCGAGCTCCAGGAGCTCATGGACGCGAACGTCCAGGTGTTCCGCACGGAGGAGACCTGCCGCACGGCGCTCGCGGGCATCGCCGAGCTGAAGAAGCGCTATGAGACCGTCGCCATCCAGGACAAGGGCCAGCGCTACAACCTGGACCTCATGGAGGCGGTGGAGCTCGGCTTCCTCCTGGACCTCGCCGAGATCGTGGCGCTGGGCGCGCTGAACCGCAAGGAGTCCCGCGGCGGTCACTTCCGCGAGGACTACGACAAGCGCGATGACGTCAACTACCTCGAGCACACCATGGCCTACCGCACCCTGCCGGGTGAGTCGGGCCTCGAGGGCACCTCGATCCGCCTGGGCACCAAGCCCGTCGTGATCACCCGCTACGAGCCGAAGGAGCGCACGTTCTGATGACTGCCGTCGCCGAGAAGCCCCAGGCCGAGTCCGGTGCCGAGGAGGTCCCCTCGTTCCAGGTCACGCTGCGCATCGCGCGCTTCGACCCGGACACCGATGCGGGGGCCCGCTGGGAGGACTTCACCGTCACGATGCACGGCACCGACCGTGTGCTGGACGCCCTGCACGAGATCAAGTGGCACCTGGACGGGTCGCTGACCTTCCGCCGTTCCTGCGCCCACGGCGTGTGCGGCTCGGACGCGATGCGGATCAACGGCCGCAACCGTCTGGCCTGCAAGACGCTGCTGAAGGACCTCGACATCAACAAGCCGATCACCGTCGAGCCCATCAAGGGCCTGCCGGTCGAGAAGGACCTGATCGTCGACATGGAGCCGTTCTTCGACTCCTACAAGGAGGTCATGCCGTTCCTGGTGGCCTCCGGCCAGGAGCCCAGCCGCGAGCGCCTGCAGTCCGCCGAGCAGCGCGAGCGCTTCGACGACACCACCAAGTGCATCCTGTGCGCGGCGTGCACCTCGTCGTGCCCGGTGTTCTGGACCGACGGGCAGTACTTCGGCCCGGCCGCGATCGTGAACGCGCACCGCTTCATCTTCGACTCGCGCGACGACGCGGGCGAGCAGCGCCTGGAGATCCTGAACTCCAAGGAGGGCGTGTGGCGCTGCCGCACCACCTTCAACTGCTCCGAGGCATGCCCCCGCGGCATCCAGGTGACCAAGGCGATCGCCGAGGTCAAGCAGGCCGTGATCCGCGGCCGCGTCTGAGCCCGGTCGCCCACCGACCGAGAACGGGGTCCTTCCGCACTGCGGAGGGACCCCGTTCGTCGTGCGGGCCAGAGGGACGGACGGCGCCGCCCGGAGCCGTCCATGGCGGTCAGGACGCGCCCGTGAGCACCTCGCGCAGCCGGTCCGCGAAGGCGGCGGGGTCGTTCGGCTCGGCAGGGTTCCCGGTCATGAACCCGCCGTGGTCGCCGGGGAAGACCACCGGCTCCTGACCGAGCAGCGCGGCCAGCTCCCGGGTGGTGCGTCCCGTGAGCGCCTGGCCGGTCCGCTCCCCCACGCCGAGGACGATCCTCGCGGTCGATGCCCGCAGAGCCTCGACGTCCGGCTCGTAGCCGGTGACGGGTGCGCTCGCCCCGGACAGCAGCGGATCGTTCCGCGTGCCGTCGTCCTCGGTGGGCAGCCCGAACTGCGCCTGGTCCGGCAGGGGCTGGGCGGAGTACTCGTCGGTGAACTCGCCCTGCCACATCGACAGCCCGAGGAAGGCCGCGAGGCCCGCGCCCCAGCCCCGCTCCTGGTAGGCACGGCCGACGGCGGCGTTCGCCTGCTCCGCGGCCTCCGCATCGGGCAGCACGCCGAGGATCGGCGGCTCATGGGCGACCAGCGTGCGCACGTCACCGGAGTGCGCGGAGACCAGGGCGAGACCGGTGACCGCACCGCCGCTGCTGGCGAACACGTCCACCGGCCCGCCGATCTCGCCGATCAGGGCGTGGAGATCCTCCGCCTGGAGGCGCGGATCGTTCACGGCGCTGCCGTCGCTGCGGGTGCTCTGCCCGAGCCCGCGCGGGTCGTAGGTGACCACGGCGCGCTCCGGCAGCTCGACGACGAGCTCGTCGAAGCCCTCTGAGGTCATCGGCTGGCCGATGACCAGCAGGACGGGTTCACCGTCCGCCGGTGGCAGCGGGCCGTGGACGTGGAAGGCGATCTCGGCATCGGGCAGGGAGAGCGTGCGACGGTCGGCCGTGGTGGCTCCTGTGCTGGAAGGGATGCTGCGGAGGGGTGCAGGTCCTGCGGTCGACGGCGCTCAGCTGTAGGTGACCACCAGCGGTGCGTGATCGGACCAGCGGGTGTCGTAGCTGGGGGCACGATCGACCTGCGCGGAGGTGGCCCGCTCCCCCAGCTCCGGGTCGGTGAGCTGGTAGTCGATCCGCCAGCCGGAGTCGTTGTCGAAGGCCTTGCCGCGCTGGGACCACCAGGTGTACGGGCCGGGCACGTCCCCGGCGAGGCGGCGCTGGACGTCGATCCAGTCCCCCTCGACCAGCAGCCGGTCCAGGTATGCGCGCTCCTCGGGCAGGAAGCCGGCGGACTTCAGGTTGCCCTTCCAGTTCTTGATGTCGTTGTTGGCGTGGGCGATGTTGAGGTCGCCGGTGAGGACCACGTGGCGGCCGTCGGCGCGCAGCTGGGCCAGGCGCTCCATGGCGACGTCGAGGAACTCGTACTTGTCGGCCATCGTCTGCGGCTTCTCGGTGTTGCCCGAGTGCATGTAGCAGGAGATGACGGTGAGGAGCTTCCCGTCGCCGAGCGGGTCCTCGAGGTCCGCCTCGAGCCAGCGCCCGGTGTGGGTGGGCTCGGTGAGGCCGGGCAGGCCGCGGCGCACGCCCTCCAGGTCGATCGAGGCCAGCGAGGTGCGTGCGGCGATCGCGACACCGTTGCGGCCCTTGAGCTCGGAGGCCTCGCCGACGATCGTCCAGCCCTCCCCCACGAGCTCGGCGAGCAGCTCGTCGGGCGCCCGCACCTCCTGCAGGGTGATGACGTCGGCCGCGGTCTGCGCGAGCCAGTCGGTCATGCCCTTGCGGGCCGCGGCCCGCAGGCCGTTGACGTTGACGGTGGCGAGGGTGAAAGTCATGCCCACCAGTATGTCAGCGAGCCATGACAGGGGCCGACGGGCCAGTCTCCGGCCCCCGGGACGCATGACCGCCCGCCGGCGGTCCGAGTACCACGGGCGGGCGGTGCGGATGCCAGGATGGGCGTGCGCTCAGCCGTCGAGGACGGCAGCGCGCTCGGCGGCCTCGACGACGTTCTTCAGCAGCAGGGCACGGGTCATGGGGCCGACGCCGCCGGGGTTGGGGCTGATCCAGGAGGCGACCTCGCCGACGGTCGGGTCCACGTCACCGACCAGGGTGGCCTTGCCGCCGTCCGGGTCCTCCTGGCGGGAGACGCCCACGTCCAGCACGATCGCGCCGGGCTTGACGTCCTCCGGACGCACGAGATGGGCCACGCCCGCGGCGGCGACGATCACGTCGGCGCGGCGCAGGTGCGCGGGCAGGTCGGTGGTGCCGGTGTGGGTGAGGGTGACGGTCGCGTTGATGGCGCGGCGAGTCATGAGCGCGCCGATGGAGCGGCCGACGGTGACGCCGCGGCCGATGACGACCACGTCCTTGCCCTTGAGGTCCACGTCGTGGTGCTCGAGCAGCTCGATGACGGCGCGGGGGGTGCAGGGCAGCGGGGTGTGGATGGGCTTGTTGGCGTTCAGCACGAGCCGACCGAGGTTCATCGGGTGCAGGCCGTCGGCGTCCTTGGCGGGGTCGACGCGCTCGAGGATCGCGTCGGTGTCGATGTGCTTCGGCAGCGGGAGCTGGACGATGTAGCCGGTGCAGTCGGGGTCGGCGTTCAGCTCGTCGACGACCGCCTCCACGTCCTCCTGGGTCGCGTCGGCCGGGAGGTGCTTCTGGATGGACTGAAGGCCCACCTTCTCGCTGTCGCGGTGCTTGCCGCGCACGTAGGCGGCGCTGCCCGGGTCGTCGCCGACCAGCACGGTCGCGAGTCCGGGGCGGGGGTGGCCGGCGTCGACGAGGCGCTGGACGCGCTCGGTGAGATCGGCCTTGATGGCGGCGGCGGTGGCCTTGCCGTCGAGGATCTGTGCAGTCATGGCGCTGGGCTCCTGGGGGTCGGGCACGAGGTCGAGCACGGGGTCGTGCGGAGTGGCGGGGCCGCGCCGGTGCGGCCGCCCGGGACAGGGGCGGGGCCCGGCGTTCGCCGGGCCCCGCGGCCTGCTCAGTACTGCTGGAGGTCGGCGTACAGAGGCTTCTTCTCCGCGAGCGCCCGGGTGCGGGCGCGGAGGGACTCGATGTCCTCACCGCCGGTCAGCGCCTGCGCGATGACGTCGGCGACCTCGGTGAACTCCTCCGTGCCGAAGCCGCGGGTGGCCAGCGCCGGGGTGCCGATGCGCAGTCCGGAGGTGACCCGCGGCGGGCGGGGGTCGTTGGGGACGGCGTTGCGGTTCACGGTGATGCCGGCCTCGTGGAGGCGGTCCTCGGCCTGCTGGCCGTCGAGCTCGGAGTCGACGAGGTCCACGAGCACCAGATGCACGTCGGTGCCGCCGGAGATGACCTTGACGCCCGCGGCCTTCGTGTCCTCCTGCTGGAGGCGGTCGGCGATGATCTGCGCGCCCTCGAGGGTGCGCTTCTGGCGGTCCTTGAAGTCGTCCGAGGCGGCGATCTTCAGGGCGACGGCCTTCGCGGCGACCACGTGCATGAGCGGGCCGCCCTGCTGGCCCGGGAACACGGCGGAGTCGATCTTCTTGGCCCACTCCTCCTTGCACAGGATCATGCCGGAGCGGGGGCCGCCGATGGTCTTGTGGATGGTGGTGGAGACGACGTCCGCGTAGGGGACGGGGCTCGGGTGCAGGCCCGCGGCGACGAGGCCCGCGAAGTGGGCCATGTCCACCCACAGCGCCGCGCCGACCTCGTCGGCGATCGCGCGGAAGGCGGGGAAGTCGAGCTGGCGGGTGTAGGCGGACCAGCCGGCGACGATGACCTTCGGCTTCTCCGCCAGGGCCAGCTCGCGGACCTTGTCCATGTCGATCAGACCCGTGCCCGGCTCGGTCTCGTACGCGACGATGTCGTAGAGACGGCCGGAGAAGTTGATCTTCATGCCGTGGGTGAGGTGGCCGCCGTGGGCGAGCGAGAGGCCCATCAGCTTGTCGCCCGGGCGGGCGAGGGCGTGCATGACCGCGGCGTTGGCGGTGGCGCCCGAGTGGGGCTGCACATTGGCGTGGTCGGCGCCGAACAGGGCCTTGGCGCGGTCGATCGCGATCTGCTCGGCGACGTCCACCTCCTCGCAGCCGCCGTAGTAGCGCTTGCCGGGGTAGCCCTCGGCGTACTTGTTGGTGAGCACGGAGCCCTGGACCTGCATGACCGAGCGGGGCACGAAGTTCTCGGAGGCGATCATCTCGAGCGTGCCCTGCTGTCGGGCCAGCTCGCGGTCGAGCACCTGGGCGATCTCCGGGTCGAGATCGGCGACGGACTGGTCGAGGACGTTCACAGAGCCTCCTGCGGCGACGGGGCGGGACGGCGTTCTTGGCCGTCCCGCCATAGTAGGCCGGGGGTCCTCGCCGCCGGGACGGGGTTCACAGATCGAGCCCGAGGCGCACCGGCTCGGGCTCGAGGTGGATGCCGAAGCGCTCCTGGACCCTGCCCTGGACGTCCTTCGCCAGCGCCACGAGGTCCTCGCTGCCGGCCCCGCCGCGGTTGGTCAGGGCGAGCGAGTGCTTGGTGGAGACGGAGGCCCGCTCCCCCACCGCGTGACCGCGCTCCACGCCGGAGTTGCTGATCAGCCAGGCGGCGCTGGTCTTCACCAGGCCGTCGCCCGCGGGATAGCGCGGCGCGCCCTCGGGCAGGGTGGCGGCGACCTGCTCGGGCAGGATCGGGTTGGTGAAGAAGGAGCCGGCGCTCCAGGTGTCGTGGTCCGCGGCGTCCAGGACCATGCCCTTGCTCCCGCGGATCCGCAGCACCGCCTCGCGCACGTCCTTCATCGGGACCCGGTCCCCCACCGCCACGCCGAGGGCCTCGGCGAGCTGGGCGTAGCGGATCGGCGCGGACAGCGAGCCGAGGGTGTGCTGGAAGGTCACCGACAGCACCACATAGCGGCCGGTCGCCGAGGGGACGGAGCCGGAGTAGCGGGTGCGCTTGAAGACGCTGTCGCGGTAGGCGAAGTCGCAGTCGGCCGCGAAGAAGGTGCGCACCGCGCCCTTCTCCCGGTCCCAGGTGCGCACGCGGGAGATGGTCGAGGCGACCTCCTGCCCGTACGCGCCGACGTTCTGGATGGGGGTCGCGCCGACGGTGCCGGGGATCCCCGAGAGCGCCTCGATGCCGACCATCTCGCGGGCGACGGCGTAGCGCACAGCCCGGTCCCAGTTCACGCCTGCGAAGTGCTCGACGATCGCGCCGCCGCAGGTGGGGTCCAGCGGGGTGAGGTCGGCGGCGTCCACGGGGATCCCGTCGGGCTCGCCGGAGGCGCCGACCTCGCAGGTCGCGTCGAGCTGCGGCGGCTCCTCGGGGTCGCGCAGCAGCACGACGGTGCCCTCGAAGGGTTCGTCGGAGGCGACGAGGTTGGAGCCGCCGCCGAGGACGAGCAGGGGCTCGCCGGCCTCGTCGGCCGCGGAGACCGCGGCGATGACCTCGTCGGCCGTGCGGGCCTCGACGAGGTGGCGGATCTCCCCGCCGATGCGGAGCGTGGTCAGGTCGGAGAGCCTCACGCGGTCGCCGTCCCGTCCTCGTCGGCTGCGTCCTCGTCGGCTGCGTGCTCACTGGCTGCATCCCCGCCGGCGGGCAGCGCGATGGTGGCGCGGGAGCGGCCGAGCACCTTCTGGCCCTCGACCTCGGCGGTGAGGTCCACGCGGGCGGTGCCCGCCTTGGCGTCGATCGCGCCGACGGTCGCGACGACCTCGAGGGCGACCTCGCCGGTGGCCGGGACGGGGACCATGCCGGTGAAGCGGGTGGAGTAGGCGCGGACGGCGGTCGGGTCGCCGAGCGCGTCGACGAGGCCGGTGATGGCGGTGCCCATGGTGAGCATGCCGTGGGCGATGACGCCGGGCAGCCCGGCCTCGGTCGCGACGGTGTCGTTGTAGTGGATGGGGTTGAAGTCGCCGGAGGCGCCCGCGTAGCGCACGAGCGTGTCACGGGTGAGGGTGTGGGTGGTGCGGGAGAGCTCCTGGCCGACGGCGAGGTCGGCAAGGGTGAGGGCGGTCATGGTCGCTCCTGGTGGTCGAGGGACGCAGTGGTCGGGGGACGCGGTGGATCGGGGCGCGGGGCTCAGTCGCCGCGGACGACGAGCATGGAGCGCACGGAGGCGACCTCGGCGCCGGCCTCGTCGGCGAGGTCGACGCGGGTGGCGACCATCGCATTGCCGCCGGCGGCGCGCACGGATTCGACGGTGAGGGTGGGCACGAGGCGGTCCCCGGCGACGACCGGGCGGTGCAGGGTGAAGCCCTCCTCGCCGTGGACGACGCGGGAGAAGTCGATCCCGGCCTCCGGGTCCTCGATGTACTGCGCCTCGGTCTCCTGGGCGAGGGACACGAGGAAGGTGGGCGGGGCGACCACGTCCGCGTGACCGGCCGCACGCGCGGCCTCCGGATCCGTGTGCAGGGGGCTCGTCGCGCCCGTGGCGCGCGCGAACTCTCCGATCTTCGCGGCCGAGACGGTGTGCACGGGGCCGGGCGGGTAGGTGCGGCCGGCGAAGGCGGGATCGGGGGTGGGGCTCATGGGATCTCCGGGGTCGGGTCGGCCGGGGCCGACGGGGGCGCGGACCCCACGATCATCTCACCGCCGCACGGTCCCGGCCGACGGGCGCGGCCGACAGGGTTCCGCCGGCGGGGTTCGGCAGACGGGGGCGCTGCGGGTTGCGGCGGGAGGCGCACGGATCTCCTCCGGGATGCACGAAGGCCACCCGGCGATGCCGGGTGGCCTTCGTGGAAGTGCGCGGAGCGCGCGATCAGCGGGTCTCGCGGTGCACCGTCTGCTTGCCGCAGGTCGGGCAGAACTTCGAGAGCTCG
The DNA here is from genome assembly GCF_014204755.1 of Brachybacterium aquaticum. Lineage (NCBI taxonomy): Bacteria > Bacillati > Actinomycetota > Actinomycetes > Micrococcales > Dermabacteraceae > Brachybacterium > Brachybacterium aquaticum. The sequence goes on along the minus strand of NZ_JACHLZ010000001.1, from coordinate 774,208 downwards.
AGCCGATCCGGGGTGTTGCGACGGTTCTTCTTGGTGATGTAGTTGCGCGCCTTGCAGTCGACACACGCCATGGTGATCTTGGGACGCACGTCAGAGCTCTTGCTCGCCACGGTTCGCCTCTTTCGTCCGGGTGGCGCGCCCGGCGGCGCACCTCGTGGGTCCCCGTACTCGGGGGATGTGGATTCTGCACTCCGGTGGGAACCGGTGTGGTACCGAGGGCGGGGATCGAACCCGCGACCTCACGATTATGAGTCGTGCGCTCTAACCGTCTGAGCTACCCCGGCGTGACCGATGAAGCGGCCCGATCTCGAATGAGACCGGGCCGCCGCATCCATCAGAGCCCTGAAAGGGAATCGAACCCTTGACCTTCTCCTTACCATGGAGATGCTCTGCCGACTGAGCTATCAGGGCAACCCGGTGAACCTTACCCGCCTCCTTGCCCGGAGGCAATTCGAGGGGCGGTCCCCGTGCTTCGGATCACAAGGATCCTCCGCGTGGCAGATGAGGGATTCGAACCCCCGTAGGCAATGCCAGCTGATTTACAGTCAGCTCCCTTTGGCCGCTCGGGTAATCTGCCGCGACCCTCTTCCGTCACCCGCCGGACTCTCGTCCCGCGGCCGCCGGAAGCGGACTCGGAACAGCATAGCGGGGACCTGGCCGCGGTGCGAACCCAGAGGGCCCCGATCAGGCATGAGAGGCGTCACAGCCCGTTCGGGCCCGCCGGCGCACTCGCCGACAGGGCGCCCGGATCGCCCCGCGGAGGTGCCCGGCGGACCACAATGGGTGCCACGATCCCGCGGGCCGCGCAGCGCGCACCCTCGCGTCGCGCATCCGCTCCGCACATCACCGACCGCACATGACAGGACGGCGACCTCGACGTCGCCGTCCGGAGGAGGGACCCGATGGCCGATTCGTCGTTCGACATCGTCAGCAAGCTCGACCGCCAGGAGGTCGACAACGCCGTGAACCAGGCCGTGAAGGAGGTGGGTCAGCGCTACGACTTCCGCAACACCGGTGCCTCGATCACGCTCAGCGGCGACGAGATCGTCATGTCCGCGAATGCGGAGGAGCGGGTGCTCGCCGTGCTGGATGTGCTGCAGTCCAAGCTCATCCGCCGCGGGATCTCCCTGAAGGCGCTGGAGGTGGGCGACCCGAAGCAGTCCGGCAAGGAGGTGCGCCTGGCGGCCGGCCTCAAGGAGGGCATCAGCACCGAGGACGCCAAGAAGATCTCCAAGCTGATCCGCGACGAGGGCCCCAAGGGCGTCAAGGCGCAGATCCAGGGCGACGAGCTGCGCGTCTCCTCCAAGAGCCGCGACGACCTCCAGGCCGTGATCGCGTTGCTGAAGGGCAAGGACCTCGACGTGGCGCTCCAGTTCATCAACTACCGCTGATCCTCAGCGCCTGCTGATCCACACCCACTGCCGATCCGTACCTGCAGCGGAGCTGCACCTGCCGGTGATCATCGCCTGCTGCTGACGTTGCGCAGGCATGGAGAAGGGCCCCGCCCCCCACGAAAGGGAACGGGGCCCTTCCACGCCACGGACCGAAGCCCGCACCTACCTCACTGCTGGTTCGAGGTGGAGTCCTGCTCCTCGGCGTGCTGGTTCAGCTCATCCGCCTTGGTCTTCATACCCTCCACGAGCTGGTTCACCGCACCGGAGACGAAACCGTTCCAGTCATCGCGGTACGCGTCGTAGTCCGGGCCGACCCACTCGACCGAGTTGACCACGTTCGTCACCGCATCGATCGCGTCGAGAATCTGACCCGCCGCATCGTTGATCCCGGTCGCGACCTCGCGCCCCTGATCCGGATTCATACCCTTGAAAGCCATCACAAACCCCTTTCGCCCCTACCCAGGAGCCGAAGAACTGCAGAAAAAGAAGAGAAGGAAGAGAAACTACCGACCGATCAGGCCGACGCGTCACGCTGCTGGTTGGCGTTGTTCCGCGCACGATCACCGAACTCCTGCGCCTGCTGCTGCACCTGCTGCACGAGCTGACCCACGGTCGACTCGAACTCCTGGATGTAGCGGTCACGGTCCTCACCGGTCCAGTCGAACTCGGTCACGCGACCCTGCACAGCAGTGAAGATCTGCTGAACCTGCTCGCCGGCCTCGGTGATCTGGGTCCCCATCTGCTCCACAGCCTCGGGGGTCATGCCCTTCTTCATGGTGTCCTCCACGTCGTATCCAGTACTTGGTCCCCACCCACCGAACCGGACCTCCGCGACCTCCAGGCCACATCCTCGATCCCTGTCCCCCAGGTGATGACACCACCCTAGAACCCCCACCACCACTTCGCGATGGGGACAACTCCCCATGCTCCTCCCCATCCCTTTGGAGAGCATCGCCGCAGGTCAGAAAATTACGGACCGTCGGAGCACTGTGGACAGCCAGCCGCATCCCGTGAGCACGCCGAAGGGCCCCGCCCCCCACGAAAGGGAACGGGGCCCTTCCACGCCACGGACCGAAGCCCGCACCTACCTCACTGCTGGTTCGAGGTGGAGTCCTGCTCCTCGGCGTGCTGGTTCAGCTCATCCGCCTTGGTCTTCATACCCTCCACGAGCTGGTTCACCGCACCGGAGACGAAACCGTTCCAGTCATCGCGGTACGCGTCGTAGTCCGGGCCGACCCACTCGACCGAGTTGACCACGTTCGTCACCGCATCGATCGCGTCGAGAATCTGACCCACCGCATCGTTGATCCCGGTCGCGACCTCGCGCCCCTGATCCGGATTCATACCCTTGAAAGCCATCACAAACCCCTTTCGCCCCTACCCAGGAGCCGAAGAACTGCAGAAAAAGAAGAGAAGGAAGAGAAACTACCGACCGATCAGGCCGACGCGTCACGCTGCTGGTTGGCGTTGTTCCGCGCACGATCACCGAACTCCTGCGCCTGCTGCTGCACCTGCTGCACGAGCTGACCCACGGTCGACTCGAACTCCTGGATGTAGCGGTCACGGTCCTCACCGGTCCAGTCGAACTCGGTCACGCGACCCTGCACAGCAGTGAAGATCTGCTGAACCTGCTCGCCGGCCTCGGTGATCTGGGTCCCCATCTGCTCCACAGCCTCGGGGGTCATGCCCTTCTTCATGGTGTCCTCCACGTCGTATCCAGTACTTGGTCCCCACCCACCGAACCGGACCTCCGCGACCTCCAGGCCACATCCTCGATCCCTGTCCCCCAGGTGATGACACCACCCTAGAACCCCCACCACCACTTCGGGATGGGGACAACTCCCCAGGCAGCGCTCCCCGTGGAGCCGTCCCGTCGGAGGGCGCGCGGGAACGAGGAAGGACCCCGCGCCGCAGTGGCCGGGGTCCTCTTCGTGGGGTATGGAGCGGGGGTCAGTGGACGTCGAGTCGCACCGAGTCCTGGATGGTGCGGACCGTCTCGATCTCCTCTTCGGCGCCCTCGGCGCCGCAGCTGCCCACGACCTCAAGCACGTCCTTGGCGACGCCGCGGTCGATCACCGCGTAGCGCGCGGCCTGGACGACGGTGGGCCGGCCGGGCTGGGTGTAGCCGTACTCGCTGGCGATCCAGGTGGTCCCCTCCACCTCGATCTCTCCGCTCCCGAGCTCCTCCAGCTGGGGCAGCGCGGCCTTGCGCTGCTCGAGCCCGGCACGGGCGGCGTCGAGGGTGAAGTCCGGGCCGAACCGCTGCACCGTGATCACCACGTTGGCGCGGAAGCGCCCCTCCACACGGGGCTGAGCGACGGCGAGCTGGACGCCGGGGACGGTGAGCGGCTCCCAGTCCTCGGGAACATCGATGCGAACTCGCGGAGGGCCCGGGAAGTCCGGGCTCGGGTACGCGATGCTCTTCGCCATGGATGGTTCTCCGTTCGTCCCCGCTCGCTACGGCGACCAACATACCAGTGCAGGGCGGCGGCCCGAGCGGTGATCCGCTCGGGCCGCCGCCCTGCCGTCGACGACGCTCCGACCTCAGTTGTTGGAGGTCGTCTCCTGCTCGTCGGCGTTGCGGCTGGCGGTCTCGCCCAGCTCGTTGACCGCGTTCATGATCTGCTGCAGCGCAGGGACCATCTCCCCGGACCACTGGCCGCGGAAGCGGTCCGCGTCGGGACCGGTCCAGTCCACGCCCTCGAGGCCGGAGGTCAGCTCCTGCTCGATGCGGGTGATCTCCTCGGCCGCGTCGTGCAGCTGGACCGACATCCGTCGGACCTCTTCGATGTTCATACCCTTCGTGGCGTTCACGATCCGGGTCCCCTTTCCTGTTCGCCGGCGCCTGCGCCCCCCGAAGCGGTGCACCGGGCCGTCTCCGTGCTCAACAGGTCTCACTGTAGGGCGATCGCCGCAGGGCGACCATGGGGAGGAGTCCCCATGGGGACGGAGCCCCCGTCGGCCGACGGATCATCCACCGATCGGGCCCGCACCGCCGACCGCCGTCGGACGGACCGGAGCCCGCGCACGGACCTCTACACACGCGGGCTCCGTCGGCCCGAACCGCAGGTCAGCCCGTGGTGATCTGCGCGACCTGCAGCTTCATCGCCTGGCCTCTGTAGACCAGGAAGCCGCGCCCGGCCGGGAAGTCGGCTCGACGGATCCTCCCCAATCCAGTGCCGAGCAGCGAATCGCCGTCCATGTCGGAGGGCTGCAGCAGCAGGCCGCGACGCCCGGCCTTGAAGGGCTGGGCGAGGACGTAGGCCTGCGACCAGGACGCGGACTCGTTCTCGCCCACCACGAACTGCCCCTCACGGGTGGAGGCGCGGATCAGCTTGTCCAGGTCGTTCTCGATCCCGGAGCCGGTGAAGTCGGCGACCCCATCGATGAACAGGGCGAGCTTGCCCTCCCCCACGGCACCGGAGTCGATGGTCTGGCGCAGCTGGGCGGCGAGGTCGCGCACGGTGTCCGGGTCGGAGGCCTCCACGTCCCAGATCGGCAGCCCGGTCAGCGGGGTGCGGCGGGCGGAGAAGCGCACCAGACGCATCGGGTCGTCCATCGCCTTCAGACCCGTGGCGATGGTGAGCATCGCCGTGGTGCGGCCCGAGCCCATGGGGCCGGTGACCATGAAGGCACCCCGCGGCTCGTAGGTGATCTCGGCGAGGGTCTCGTCGGCCAGGCCCAGCACCGGGCGGCCGCCGACGACGGGGCGGAGTGTCTCGAACTCGACCCGCTCGGGCAGGCGCTCGATCGCAGGCGCCTCGGGCACGCCGGCACGGCGCATGGCCTGGGCGAGCTTGGTGACCTCACGGGACTGGATGGCGACGTTCGAGTCGCCGCCGTGCACCGCGACCTGCACCTCGTGACCGTCGAGGATCGCGCGGCCGGGGGGCGAGGAGCCGTCCAGCACGTCGCGCGGCTCGCCGAAGTTCGCATAGTCGTCGTCGCTGGCCATGCGGTGGATCAGGCGGCGCTGGATGGAGGAGCCGAGCGAGGTGGGGATGGCGTTCGGGCGGTCGCCGGTGACGATCACGTGCACACCCACCTGGCGGCCGTCGGTCGCGATCTGCACGAAGGTGGTGAACCACTTGGTGAGGTTGGAGTAGTCGTACGCCTCGCGGAACGCGGCCATGCCGTCCACGAGCAGCAGCACGCGCGGGGTGTCCGGCTTCCCGGCGAGGTCGCGGTACTCGGCCACCGACCCGGCGCGCACGCGGGAGAACTCCTTCGCGCGGTCGTCGATCAGCTGGCGCAGGGTGCGCAGCAGGCGGATCACCCGCTCCTCGTCATCGCCCGGCACGATCGAGCCGACATGCGGGAGCTCCTCGAGCATCGACAGGCCCGAGGCGCCGAAGTCCAGGCCGTACACGTGCACCGGCCCGCCGCGCACGGTCGAGGCCGCGGAGATCGCCAGGGTGCGCAGGGTCGTGGACTTGCCCGAGCCGCCGGTGCCGCAGACGGCCATGTTGCCGTCGCGGTCGGGGTAGTAGGAGATGGTGGGCTGGGCCTGGTCCTCGGGGACGTCCATGACGCCCAGCAGCAGCTCCTCGTCGGTGCGGCGCGTGGGCAGGCGGGAGAGGTCGTAGGCGTCGGCGAGCTCGGACAGCCAGGGCTTGCGCGGGGCCGGCACCCCGGCCCGCTCGGCGGCGGCCTTCACGGTCGCGACGATGCGGGAGATGTCGTTGGGGCCGGGGTCCTTGACCTCCTTGGTGGGCGGGGAGGGGATGTCCCACTGCTCGCCGGTGCCGAAGTCCTTCTCGACGATGTCGATACGGGCCCGCTCGGGCTCGTCGGTGGTCCAGCCGCCCGCGTACCCGGTCTGGAAGGTGGCGATGCGGCCGGGACCGGTCTTGGCCGCTGCGCGACCGGGGATGCCCGGGTCGAAGTGGGCGGCCATCTTGTCGCCGAGGATGTCCTTGGAGTCGGCCTCGTCGGCCATGCGCAGCGCGATGCGCAGGTTGGTGTTGGCGCGCAGGTTGTCCTTGATGACGCCCGCGGGGCGCTGGGTCGCCAGGATCAGGTGCAGGCCCAGCGAGCGGCCTCGCGCGGCGACGTCCACGACGCCGTCGACGAACTCGGGGATCTCCTTGGCCAGGGCCGCGAACTCGTCCACGATGATGATCAGGCTCGGCGGCGCCTCGGGGTCACCGGTGCGCTCCAGGGAGACGAGGTCCTTGGCCTTCTTCCGGTTCAGCAGGTGCTCGCGGTAGTGGAGCTCGGCCCGCAGCGAGGTCAGCGCGCGGCGCACCAGGTGCTGCGAAAGGTCGGTGACCAGGCCCACCGCGTGGGGCAGCTCGACCGCGTCGGCGAAGGCGGCGCCGCCCTTGTAGTCCACGAACAGGAAGGTGACCCGGTCGGGGCTGTGGGCGGTGGCCATGCCCATCACCCAGGCCTGCAGGAACTCGGACTTGCCGGCGCCGGTGGTGCCGCCCACGAGGGCGTGGGGGCCGTTGGTGCGCAGGTCGAGGTGGAAGGCGTCCTGGCCGTTGTGGCCGATGAGGCCGCGCAGGTTCGCGTCGTGCTTGCGCCGCTGCGGTTCGGAGCCGTCGCGCGGGGTGAGGGAGTTGTTCTCCTTCCACCGCTCGATGATGTGGTCGGGGTCCTCGGCCATGGCCATGCCCCCGAGCTTGAGGTAGGAGATCGCGCGGGGCAGGTCGGAGTCGTCGTCGATCGGGACGCCGGCGTCAACGACCGGGGAGAGGTGGCGGGCCACGCCCGAGGCGACCTCGACCGAGACCGTCTCCACCGCGACGGGGTAGTACCGCTCCCCCACCCGCACGTGACCGGCGCTCGCCCCCTCGACCGACTCGTCCACGGACACGTAAGTGCGGCAGGCGGCGGGCAGCGCGGCGACGTTGGAGGCGCACCAGATGACGTGCACGCCCACGTCGGGGCCCCGCTCGGCGATGCGGACCAGGCGCGCACGGTCCACGGGGGCGTCGTCCTCGATGATCACCACCAGGTTCGGGGTGACCGGCTCCGGCGGGATCGGGGTCTCCTGGGTGACGTCGACCGTCATCGGCGTGCGCAGCTGCGGGGCGGCGTCCCCGGCGCGCTGCTCGATGAGCTCCTCGATCCGCGAGAGCAGGGAGGTGCACCGCCCGGGGGTGTCGGCCAGGTGGTCGCCCGGCAGCGGGGAGTGCGGGCTGGAGGTGTGTGGCAGCCACTTCAGCCACTGCCACATGTCACGGCTGGAGCGGGAGGTGATCGCGGCGATCGCGACCTCCGCCGGCGAATGCAGCGCGAAGATCTGGGTGACGATGCCGCGGGCGACCCCGTCGGCCTCGTCCCCTCCCCCGGCCACGCCGAGGTTGCCCGCGTACCGGAGCTCGGCGACCACCGGCACGCCGGCGATCATCCTGTACTCCTCGTGCATGTCGTCGAGCATGTCGTAGTACGTGGGGATCGCGTCGTTCTCCCCGGGCATCTCGATCCCCACCCGCGACTCGGCGATCCCGAGGCCAAGGCGGACCGTGCCGAAGGCGTTGTGCTCGGGCCGATGGGTCCACAGCAGACGCCCCAGGCGGAAGGCGGCATCGACGGTGTCCGCCGCGGACGGCGCCTCCACCAGGCGCACCGCCCGCTCGAGGTCCTGCGCGGCGGTGACACGGCGCTTCAGGGAGGCGAGCCCCTCCTCGAAGTTCTGGATCTGCCGCTCGAGCACCTTCTTCTGCTGGAACTTGCGGTTCAGGTATCCCGCCGTGGCCATCATCGGCATCATGAACACGAACATGAGCGAGAAGGGACTGCGGGTCATCGAGAACATGAAGCCGCCCATGAGGATCGGGGCGAACATCATGAAGATCGGGAAAAACTGCGGGGCGGGCTCCCTGGGCGGGGTGGGTGCCTTCAGGGGCCGGTAGGGGAAGCGCGGCACCACGCGCGGGGAGCGGTTGAACTCGACCACCGGCGAGCTCGGCGCGGTCCCGCCCAGGCGATGGAGGGCGATGACCGAGAAGGTGGTGCCGCCGATGAGGACGGTGTCCGCGGGGCCGATCACGGCGCGCTGGACCTGCTCCCCGCCGATCACCACGCCGTTGGAGGAATGCAGATCGACGATCTCGATCGAGTCGCCGACGTTGATGCGGGCGTGGCGCTTGGACAGCATCGGGTCGGCGATGCGGATGTCCAGGTCGCCCGCCCGGCCGATCACGCTGGAGCCCGAGGGCAGGGGGAACTCCCGCCCCGCCTCGGGGCCGGACAGCACGCGCATCAGCGCCACCGCCGCACCGCGGGACTCCTGCCGGGTCGCGTACTCGGTGGAGGAGCGGGCGATGGAGACCACGCTGCCGGAGCGCAGACCGGCCTGGATCAGGTCGATCGACCGGTCCAGCGAGCGCACCCCCGTGGCGCCCGGGCCCGCGCCGGGGTCCTGGACCTGCAGGGTCAGCCCCTCCGGCGCCTCGGTCTCCCCGCGCAGCGGATCCGCGAGGTACAGGGCGTTCGCGACGTCGGCGACGGTCGCGGTCGCGTCAGCGGTGACCTCGAGATCGGTCAGCCGGTCCTCGGGCCTGCGCAGCGTGAGCTTGATGCGCATGGTCTCTCCTCCCCCTGGCGGGGCTCTCCCCCGTCGGCCGGAGCGCGCCGTGCGGCGCGCCCCGGGATGTTCCTAAAGCACCGCGCGACGGGGTGCTGTGTCGATCGTCGTGGTCAGTCGTCGTCGGCGTCCTGTGCCTGGTCCAGCAGCGGCAGGTCCTCGCTCGTGACCAGCCGGGAGAAGACCGCGTGCTCGACGAGGCGGGCACGACGGTTGGAGGCGAGCTTGCCGGGGCCGCCGCGCAGGCCGCGCACGCCGAGCCGGTCGAGCTTGTCGCACACGTTGTCGAGCTTGCGGTTGAACTTGGTCAGCTGCCATCCCAGGCGCTTCGCCGCCTGCGCCGAGGTCGGGACCGAGCTCATTCCCGAGCCCTCGCGGGTCAGCATCGGCTCGGCGAGCGCGAGGATGAGCAGCTTCTGGCTCGGGGTGAGCTGGACGGAGCCGACGGTGGTCTCCCCCGCGGGGTCGTCCGGTCCGGCGATCCTCGCGAACTCCGGCGACTCCGCGTGCACGGACAAGTCGTAGGTGGTGGGTCCGGCGGTGAACACCACCTTGGTCACGTCGAAGACGAGCGGGATCCGGGCACCGGGGGCGAGCCAGGCCTGCATCGAGCCGGTGCCGTCGGTGATCGTCGCGGACAGCCGCGCGCCGATGTTCACCAGCCACCACATCGACTCGACCTGCACGATCGTCAGGAAGCGGCGGTGGAGGAACGGGTTGTCCTCGTCGATCGTGAGGTCCGCCTCCCGCCCGATCGTCAGCTCCTGGCCGTCCTCGACGCGGTACCACTCCCCGCAGAACTCGACCGAGATCGTCGATGCCATCTCAGCGTCCCCCTTCGTCCTCGGCACTCCCGCGCGCCCTCGTCATGTCGTCGTCCATCGCGCTCATCAAGTCATGCCCCCGTCGTCTCATGCCCCGTCGTCCCATGCCGTCTCACCCCCCGTTCAGGCACTTCTCGACGACCTGGCTCGCCCCGCCGTTGCGGTTAAGCGTCTGCACCGTCACGCACAGCTTCGCCTGCTGCGGCGGGATGTCGATGACGGTCGAGTACTGCCCGTACACGTCCTTCGGTGCGGCGAACTCCTGGTAGTTGGAGGGAAGTTCGGCCCACTGCACCCGGAAGAAATCGTCCTCGCCCAGGGTGTCCGGGATCTGCCAGGACACCCTCACCTTCCCCGGCTCCCCGGGGCCGCCGTCGGGCGCGATGACCTGCAGCTCGATATCGCGGGGCGGATCGGGGTTGGCGGCGGGATCGGCGACGACATTGATGTCCGTGGTCGCACGCTCCTCCGGCTCGGGGATCAGGAAGTGCCGCACGCCGAGGGTCGCGCCGACGCCCAGCACGATCACCAGGACCGCGGCGAGGGTCACGAAGGGCCAGGCCGGGGTGCCGGTGCGCTCCTCGTCCTCCGCCCCGTCGGCGGGGGCGGGAGGCGGGGAGGCGGCCGAGGGCAGGGCCCCGGCGGGCCGCAGCAGCGTCGACTCCGAGGCGGACGCGCCAGAGGCAGAGGCGGCAGAGGCGGACGCTGCGGAGACCGCCGAGGTCGAGGGCGCGGAGGCGGAGGGCTGGTAGCCCCCGGCCGACGGTGCCAGCGCCGGCGCGACGCCGGCGTACGGGTCCAGGCGCCGCTTGCTCCCGGGACGGGTGCCGGTCTCGGGGTCGACGGTGGCGACCTTGCGGATCCGGGTGTGGGCGTCGAGCTCGTCGTCCTCGCCATGGTGAGGCGCGGTGGAGCCGCGCTCGTCGAGCACGTCCATCTGGGTGACCGGCAAGGACAGCGAGAGCTCCACCTGCTGCAGCGCACGGCCGAAGGCGAGCGCCGTGTCGTACCGGCCCGCGGGATCCTTCGCCATCGCGACCGACAGGGCGCGGCTGAGCTCGGCGGGCACGTCCGGGCGCTGCAGCGGCGGCAGCGGCTCGCTGGAGATGCGGTGGATGAGGTCCGAGGCGGTGTTGCGCTGGCCGCGCCGCTCGAAGGGAGTCTGCCCCGCGAGCAGCGAGTGCACGGTCGCGGCGAGGGAGAACACGTCGCTGCGCACGTCGGCGCGCGGCGGGTCGGTGAAGAACTCCGGCGGGGACCACGGGATCGACATGCCCTGCGAGTCCTCCACGTCGTTGCCCTGGCCGGCCACGATGGAGATGCCGAAGTCGGTCAGCGCCGGACGGTTGTAGTCGGTGACCAGGATGTTCGCGGGCTTGATGTCGCGGTGGAGGATCCCGGCGCGATGCGCGGTCTCCACGGCGCCCGCGATCTGGACGCCCACGCGCAGCGCCTCCGCCACGGTGATCCGCTCCTTGCGGAAGCGCACCCCGTAGTTCGGCCGCGAGCAGTACTCCATGACGATGTACGGGCGGTGGTCGCCCGAGACCTCGGCCTGGTGGATGGTCACGATCGAGGGATGCGTGGACATCTGGGCCATGACGTTGGCCTCGGCGTCGAACTGGCGGCGCACGGACTCGTCCAGCACGGTGGACAGCAACACCTTGATCGCCACGCGCCGCTGCGGGCGGGCCTGGCGGTACAGGAACACGTCGGCGAATCCGCCGGAGCCGAGCAGCTTCTCGAACTCGTAGCCGGCGAGCCGTGGGGGTGCCGAGGGCGGTCTGGGGCTCATGGCCTCTCCCGATAGGTCAGATGCACGTCGTCGCCGAGGTCGAGCAGATCCCCGGCGTGGAGGACCATGCCCTCGCGCGGCCGCAGGCGCAGCGGCTCGTATCCCTCCCGGTGCAGGGTGGTGCCGTTGGTGGTGCCGAGATCCAGTGCGACCACGTACCAGCCCTCGAGGCGCAGCTCGACGTGGGAGCGCGAGATGTCCTGCTGGGGGCTGGGCACGGTGATCAGCTGGGGCATGTCGGTGCCGCTGACCCGGGAGGCGCGGGGGCGCCGGCCGACGATCGCGGTGCGATCCAGCACGAAGCGCTCCCCGGTGCTGATGTCGATCGCACCGAGCGGCGGGCGGGTCACGGCGCGGGTGGGCCCGGACAGCGGCGCGCCGCATGCCCGGCACACGGACAGCTCCGGCGGGTTCGCGTGGCCGACGGGGCACACCAGTCCCGGGAGTGTGACCCCGCCGGGGGCGGGCCCGGGTCGGCCGGCTGCCGGGCGCTGCGGAGCACCGGCGCTCGGGGCCGGTCGCTGCGGAGCTCCGGTGGTCGGGTGCGGCGCGGATCCGGCGCTCGGGACCGACGGGGCGCGTCCCGCGGCGGACGGTGCCTGCGGCGCCCCCGCGGCAGGTCCGACGGGCGCGACCGGATGGGGCGCCCCGGCATGGCGGCCGTGGAGCGCGCCGGGAGCCGGCCCGGTGCCGGGCCGGGCCGGGGCCGACGGGACACCGTAAGGGTTCGGAGCGCCGTAGGGGCTGGGCTCACCGTACGGACTGGGAGCGGCGTACGGACTGGGCGCGCCGTACGGGTCGGAGGCGCCGGGCGTCCGGTGGGGGGCGGCCGACGAGGTCGCGCCCGGGCGCGGGCCGGTGTGCGGCGCCGACGGGCGCTCCGCGAGGTGGACCTGCGGGTATGCCGGCGTGGGGTCGCTGGGCTCGGTCGCGCGGCGCGCCGCGGTCTGCGCGATCTCCGGGGCGGGGCGCCCCATGCCGGGCACCCAGTCGATGAAGTCGCCGCCGCCGGACGCTCCGGCCGGCCCTGCGCTCGGCGCCGCTGCAGGCTCCTCCTCGGGCTCGACCGGGGAGTCGGCGGACGGCGCCCGGGTCTCGGCGGGGAAGCCGGCGCCGGGCCCCGCCGCGGGCGCACCCGCGGTCGTCCGCTCCTCGACGTGCTCGTCCTCCTCGCTGCGGCGCACGGCGGCGTCCTCGATGCGCCGGAACACGGTCTTGCCGAAGAGGTCGTCGTAGGCGCCCGTGTTCTCGAGGTCGCCGCCGGAAGCGCTCGTCGCGGCGGTCCCCGTCGCCGCCGGGGCGGGCACGCTGCGCTCCGGGGCCGGAGCGCCGAAGGACGGAGCCGCTGCACCCGCTGGTGCGACGGGAGCGGCAGCCGCTGCAGCGACAGGAGCAGGGGCGGCGTCCTCCTCGGGGCCCTCCCCGTCGTCGATCGGGGCGATCAGAGTGGGGGGCGACTCGAACTCGTCGTCGTCCGGCGGCAACGGGGTCGGCACGGAGACACTGGGAGCCGGGGCCGGGGCCACCGCCGGTGCGGCGGCGGACGGCGCTGCCGCGGCGGGAGGTGCGGTCTGGGCGGGAACGGCCTGCGGTGCCGGCGCCACCTGGGGCACGGGAGCCGGCTCGGGCACGGGAGCCGGCGCGGCCGCGGGAGCCAGCTCGGCCGCAGGAGTCGGCTCGGCTGCGGGAGCCAGCTCGGCCGCAGGAGTCGGCTCGGCTGCGGGTGCTTCGCGAGCGGCGGTCCTCTCCCCGGCGTCCGGCTGGTCCTCGGATGCGGCGCGGCGGCGGCGATCGAACAGGGAGGAGCTCACCAGGCGCCGCTTGGGCGCGGCGGCGGGTTCCTCCGTCGCGGGTGCTGCGCTCGCGCCGGGTGCTGCGCTCACGGCGGGGGCTGCGCTCTCGGCTGTGGCGGGGGCAGGTGCCGACTGCGCGGCAGCGTCCGGTGTCGCCGCAGCAGGGGCGGCCTTCGGAGCAGCGGGGGACGGCTCCGAGGCGACGGGTGTCGGTGCCGCAGCGACCGGCGAGGGCGCCGCCGGCTCGGGGGCAGGTGCCGGTGCAGCAACGGGCGACGGCTCCGCAGCCGGTGCCGAGGCGGCCGCCGGTGCCGATGCGGGTGCATCAGGCGTGGGCGCCTCGGCGGCAGGCGCGGCATCCGACGCGGCAGGCGCACTCCCGCCGAACAGTCCGGCGAAGAGGTTCGGGCCCGAGGGCTCCGGCTCGGCCGCGGCAGGCCGGGACGACGAGCTCGCACCGCCTCGAGACAGCGACGGCGGCATCTCCCCCGACTTCCGCGTCGCCGTCATCGGTCGCCGCACCGAGGAGGAGCTGCTCGACGAGGAGCTGCTCGTGGTGCTGGTCGACGTGCTCGCGGGTCGGGGCGCCGGGACGGGGCGCTCGGCCCTGCGCTTCTTGGCCTCGGGGGTCTCGATGGATCGGCCGTCCTGCTCCACCTGGTCGGCGAGCGCGGCGCGCGCCTCGTCGTCGAGGGAGGCGGGGTCGACGGTGACGTGCACGAAGCCGCGCACGGGGGTGATGCCGGAGCCCAGGCGGTGGGCGCCGACGTGGTCCTCCGGCGGGAGGTCGCCGAAGGCGATGCGTCGGACCCCCTCGAAGCTGCGCAGCACGAAGGGCTCCTCCTCGGAGCCCACGACCTGCTGCGCCCCATCGGCCGTGTACACCGCGATCGGGGTGGTGCCCTTGACCCCCACGCTGACGCGCTCCCCGTCGTGGACGCCGAACAGCAGCGCGGTGAGCTTGTCCGCGCTCTCCAGCTCACCGGCCTCGACGAGCTGGTCGAGCACCTCCTCGGGGGCGGGGCGACGGCCCAGCACCCCCCAGGCCGCCTCGGTGACCTGCTTGCGCAGTCCGGGGACCAGCACCATCCAGGAGTTCTCGCGCAGCACCAGTGTGGCGGGGCCCTGGCGGGTCCAGGTGCCCGGGCCGAGGAGCTCGGCCGCCGAGGCCGTGTCCTCGCTCATCGACCTCGGTCCCCGGCATCGTTCACGCCGCGCGGCAGGGTGTCCTCGTCGACGTCGTCCTCGTCCGGGGTGGCACCGCCGGCGGTGTCCTCGGTGGCGAGGGCCTGACCCACCACCTCGACCGCCTCGACGATCACGACCGAGACGTTGTCGTGTCCGCCAGCGTCCAGCGCACTGCTCACGAGGTCCTGCGCGATGGTGCGCACGTCCACGGGCCGGCGCAGCATGCGCTCGATCGCCGCGTCGTCCACCTCGCCGGTCAGCCCGTCGGAGCAGACGAGCATCCGGTCCCCCACCTCGGCGGGGATCAGCCAGTAGTCGGGGTCCGACTCGGGGCCGGCGCCCAGGGCGCGGGTGACCATGTGCCGGTACGGGTGGACCCGCGCCTGCTCGGCGGTCAGCTCCCCGCGGTCCATCAGCTCCTGGACCACCGAGTGGTCCACGCTCACCTGCTCGAAGATCTCCCCGGACAGCCGGTACACGCGGGAGTCACCGAGGTTGAGCACGACCCAGTAGCCCACGTCGTCCAGCACCATGGTCGCGACCAGGGCGACCGTGGTCCCCGCGCCGAGGGTCGACTCGCCGCCGAGCTCCCCGATGCGCCGGGACGCGGAGGCCAGCGCCTCCCCCAGCTGCTCGACGGTGACGTTCTCCTGGATGGTGAGCTTCTCGAACTCCTCCACCGCGATCGCGCTGGCGACCTCGCCGGCGTTGTGCCCGCCCATCCCGTCGGCGACCAGGTGGATCGGCGTGGCATCGAGGATGCTGTCCTCGTTGGTGGCGCGCACATGGCCGACGTGGGTGGCCGCGGCGGAGACGACCCGGATGGTGCCCTCGAGATCCGGGTCCGACAGGGAGCGGTCGGTCACTGCTCCCTCTCCACGGACAGGGTCCGGTCCCCCAGGGTGAGCTGTGCACCGGTGGGCAGCACGGTCGGCGCGCCCGGCACGAGGTTCTCCCGCGAGCCGTCCTCGCGCAGGATCGTCGAGCCGTTGGTGGAGCCGAGGTCGGTCACGGTCACCTCGTCGCCGGTGCCGTCCAGGCGCAGGTGGGTCTTGGAGACGGAGCGGGAGTCGTCCTTCAGCACGAAGAGCACCTCACCGTCCTGCGAGGAGGGGTTTCGGCCGATGACCACGGCCTTCTCGACGATCCGCTCGGTGCCGTCGTCCGCGGTCAGGCGCGTCTTCTTCACGGCCGGCAAGCGCATCGGCGAGATGCGGGTGGCCTCGAGGTCACCCAGGTCGGCCGGGGCGGACATGCGGGTCTGCTCGTCCACCGCGTCGTCCGCCGGGTCGGCGCCGCCGTCCCAGGCGTCCCCGGTGATCTCGCTCGTCGGGCCACCGGTCCACGGGGAGCCGACGGGCTCCTGCGGAGCCTGTTGCTCCGAGACCTGCTGCTCCGGGGTGACGGGCGGCGGGCCCCAGGCCGCCGGGGCGGAGTCGTGCGGCGCCGGCTGGTTCCACTGCTGCTCCTGGGCAGGCTGGTTCCACTGCTGCTCCTGCGGGGCCAGCTGGTCCCAGCTCTGCTCCTGCGGTGCGGGCTGGCCCCACTGCTGCTCCGGGGCCGGCTGACCCCACTGCTGCTCCTGAGGGGCAGGCTGATACCAGCTCTGCTGCTCCGGGGCAGGCTGGCCCCACGAGGGCGCCTGCTCCTCGGGAGCGGCGGGCACCGGGTCGGTGGACGGCGGCGCCCAGCCCCCGTCGGCCGCACCGAACTGATCGGACGTCTGCGCGGAGGACGCGGACGACACCGAGGGCGAGCCCCAGCCGGTTCCGTCCGACGAGGCCCAACCGGTTCCGTCCGACGAGGCCGGGGCTGGTGCGTCCGTCGCAGAGGCAGCGGAGAAGGGATCCGCAGAGGCTGACGGGCCGCTCGGCGCCGGCGGCGCATAGGGGCTCGGGGCGATCTGCTCGGCGGCGCTGCCCGCCGACGGCTGTGCGGCGGCGTCCTGCCCGGAGGTCTGCTGACCGGACCAGGCCGCTCCCGGGGTGGCCAGGAGGTTCTGGTGGGCGGCGACCGGGACGGAGGACGCGCCGAGGTAGTGCTCGGCGCCGGCGCGCTCGAAGTCGTCGGGCCGGGGCTTCAGCGGGTCGCGACCCGCCTTGACGTCGACGACCACGGAGTCGACCGCACGATCGTGGAAACCGCGCAGGTGCTTCTTCGGGTCGAGGAAGATCGACAGGGCCATGATCAGCGGGATCAGGCCGTAGAGGAACCAACGACCCAGCGCGCGCACGAAGCCGAGCTGGCCGCCCTGACTGCCGCGGGTCACGCGCAGGCCGAGGATCAGCTTGCCGAGGGTGAAGCCCTTGGCACCGACGAGCCAGATCATCAGGACGTGATAGGCGGCCGGCAGCGCCGCGCCGACCCCGATGAGGATCTGCGGGAGCAGGCCCGGGGGCGACTGCGGGTCGTTCAGCTGGCTGAGGATGAGCGTCAGGCCGATGACGAACGGCACCATCACCAGCGAGGCGATGACCGAGTCGACCAGCGCCGCGAGGAACCGCTTCAGCGGCGTGGCCGGAGCGCAGCCGTCCAGCGGGGGCTCCATCGCGGCACCCGTGGCGGGAGCCTGCGACGACGCGGCCGAGGGCTCGGCCGGGGCGGGCGCCGGAGAGCCCGGGCCGCCGGGCATGCCGGGGGTCGGACCGGGCTGGTGCATCGGAGCCTGGGTGACCATCATCCGATCGTACTGGTCCTCGGAACGCAACGCCGTCGCCCCGGGCTCCTTCGGCGTGAGGGACTCAGGGCTGATCAGCTCGATGCCCTCGTCGGCCTCCTCCGCCCTCTGGCCCTGGGCGCCCAGGTCGCGGGAGCGCGGACGCGGCGCCTGGGACCATGCTCCCGGCGCCTCCGTGGCGCGCTTCTCGTAGGGAGAGGCCTGGTAGCGAGCCCCGCACTCCCCGCAGATCGCGGCGCCCTCGGGAAGCAGCGCCCCGCAGGTGCTGCAGTATCGGGTCTGGCTCATCAGGGTCGGCCCTTCCTCCACATGGACTTCTTCGGGGTGACGCGCAGCGAGGAGCGCCGTCGGCGCATCGCCTCGGAGCGGCGCAGCGCCTTCGCCCGGGCGCGCGCGTTCCTCCGCGTGCGCCGGTTCTCCGCTCGGCGCTCCGCCCGACGGCGGCGGAACGAGCGCAGCGACACGGCCGCCCTCAGGCGTCGGTGCCAGGGCACCGCCGCGGTCATGCTACGCCGCGCCTCGGTCACCTGGTCCCAATACTCCCCCGCGGCCTCCTCGGGGAGGTCGTCCGGGCCGAACACGGCACGGTCAGCGCGGGCCGCGAGCACGGCAGCACCCGCTGCGGGCACGTCGCCGTCGAGCTGGGCGGCGATCTCCGCGCGGGTCATCACGGAGTTCGGGGCGCGACCCAGGTCCGTGAGGAGGTCCAGGATCTCCTGCCAGCCGCCGTCCACCCGGTCCGGGAGCGTGCCGCGGCTGCGGCGTCGGCGCCGGCGCACGGTCTTGGCGATGACGACGGCGAGCGCGGCCAGCAGGACCAGTGCCACCGGCAGCAGGCCCAGTCCGAGGTACACGAGCCACGAGGAGGTGGGTTCGGACTCGTCCTCCTCGTCGTCGGTCTCCTCGCTCATCGCGCCCGGCGGCGGGTTCGGCGGCTCCGCCGGCGGGGGCGGCGGCTGCGCCACCTGCGGCAGGGGCTCGTCCACTGTCGTGGGGGTGGACTGGGTCGGGGTGTCCTCCGTGTCGGGCGAAGGGTCGAAGCGCACCCAGCCGACGTCCTCGAACGCGACCTCGACCCAGGCGGTGACGTCCTCGCCGGTGATCGACGCGGTGCCCTCGGTGCCGTCGGGCACCTTGAAGCCCATGACCACGCGAGCGGGCATGCCCTGGGTCCGGGCCATCACGGCGAGCAGCACCGCGAACTGCTCCTCGTCGCCGAGCTTGCCCGTCGGCTGGGCGTCGGGGGCGTTCCGGTCCAGGCCCACCTTCTCCATCATGGCGAGCAGGCGGCTGACCCCGTGCCCGGACAAGGAGGCGCTGTCCCCCTCGAGCCCGTGGGTGTAGTAGGCGTCCTCCTTCATCGCGCGCGAGAGGTTCTGGAAACGATCGAAGTCGGACTCGGACTCGCCGGCCCACTCCTCCGCGACGACCGCCAGCTGGTCGATGGGCGCGTTCTCGGGCAGGGGGATGTCCGCGAAGCGCATGGAGCTCTGCTCCTCCGCGGTGGGCGCGGTGTACGGCTCATAGGTCAGCTCGTAGGTGTCGCCCGGGCGGACGCCACGGGAGTTGACCGCGGTCTGGGACGCCTGGTTGAGGTAAAGGTTCTCCGCCGTCACCCCGGAGCGCTGGTCGTCCATGTCGTCCAGGTCGATGCGTTGGGTGTGCGCGCCGACCGTCGGCATCCACACGCCCGAGTACCCGCCGATGGTGACGGTCGAGGTCTGCTCGCGGCCGGTGTCCGGGACCAGGTCCACGCCGGGCGCGGTGCGCAGGAACATGCCCGAGGGGCTATCCTTCTGCCGGCTCGAGGCGACGTTGTACACCTGCAGGTCGTACTGGTCCATGGTGGCCAGGCGGATGTACTCCCCGGCGCGCACGCCGGTGACGGAGAACAGCTCCTCCTTGCGCTGGTTCTTGAGGTAGCCGCGGAACTCGGTGAGCGGGGAGACGTACTCTCGCGGATCGAACGGCGGGACGATGTTGTCGCGCGCGGCGTAGCGGATCGTGCCCTCGGGCGGATCCAGCAGCGGGCTCGCGGCGAAGGCGCCTCCCGCCGCGATCGCCATGATCACCGCACCGCCGATGACGCGGCGGCGCAGGACCGGGTTCTGCCAGGACCCCGGGCGCACCGTGTCCGAGATGATCGTGGACTCGGCGCCGGCCAGCCGGTCGCTCTCGAAGCGCCAGGTCAGCCAGCCCACCGAGAGCACGGCGTACAGCACGCCCCGCACCACCGGCCAGAACGCCTGATCGGTGCCGAAGACCACGGACACGGCGACGAGCACGAGCGGGAACAGCCACGCCAATACGTAGAAGCGGGAGCGCAGCACCACGCTCATCGCCAGCAGCGACAGCAGCAGCATGCTGATCCACACCACGCCCAGCACGCCCTGGGCGACTCCCACCGGCGGCGCGACCGTGAGCACGGACTTCCAGGTGGTCACCGGGGCCCGCAGCAGCTCGAGCAGGGAGCCGGGAGTGGGGATGATGCCGAACAGGGCGCGGGTGGGCGCGGCGAACATCGGGCCGAACAGGAAGTACACCCCGAGCAGCAGCGCCGTGAGGCGCAGCGGGCCCCAGCGGAAGCGGGCGCCGACCAGGGCGGTCAGCGTGCCCAGCACGAGCGCCATGACGCCGGTGAGCAAGTACTGGGGTGTTCCGTAGACGTGCTGGAACCCCAGCAGCGCCAGGAGGAACAGCGCGCCGAGCACGGCGATGTCCACGATGCGCCGTGAGGTGCGCACCCCCGAGAAGTAGCTGGGCCGACGGGCCGGGGTCCCGCGGCTCGCGGCGCTCATCGGCCCACCGCCCTCAGGGCGCGGGCGAGGGTGTCCAGCGAGCCGACGGTCACCACGTCCAGCGACCCGATCGCGGAGCGTCGCACCTCGGCCTCCTCGACGCAGCGGATCGCGACGGCGAGCACGCCGATCGGCAGCTGGTTCGCGGCGGAGTTCAGCTCCCGCGCCGTGGTATGCGAGCCGACCACCATCATCACTGCGGAGGCGTTGGGTGCCAGGTCGGCAGCCTTCTGCCCGAGCTCGTGGAAGGAGATGCGCTCGCGCAGCTGCTCGACGAGGGTGTAGTCGTCCATCATCGGTCGGATCCCGGCGGTGCGCTGGCGCGCGTCGAAGGTGAAGGGGGTCAGCTCCTTCTCCTCCCGGAAGGTCTGGGCGGAGAGGGAGGCCGCGGCGGAGACGGCCAGCTCGAACTCGTCCTCGCTCGCGTAGTGCTCGGCGAGGTTGTCCAGCGCCACCACCACGTGGGAGCGGCGGGTCTCCTCGAACTGGCGGACCATGAGCTTGCCCGTGCGGGCGGTGGTGCGCCAGTGCACGTGGCGACGGTCGTCGCCGGGCGTGTAGTCGCGCAGAGCGTGGAAGGCGATGTCGGAGCTGGAGAGGTCCGAGGAGGGGGTGCCCTCGAGGTCGCGGAGGAAGCCGCTGGCGGCCTCGTCCAGGCGGACGGTGCGCGGATGGACGTACAGCTCCTGGGCCTTCGCCCAGGTGACCTGGCGGCGCATCAGCGAGAGCGGGTCGTCGCGCACGGAGCGGACGGGGCCGACGGTCAGCACCGAGCGGCGCCTGGTGGGCACGGCGAAGAGCTCCTCGTGCTCCGCGCCGGCCGCGAGTCGCGGCACGAGGAACTGGGCGGTCGCCTTGCCCACGGCGAGCTCGATGCGGGAGGGCAGGATGTCCCGCTGGGTGGGGTTGGCGACCTCGACGCGGCCGACGGCGCGGGTGCCGACGACGACGCGGTGGGTCTGCAGGTCCAGGGAGACCCGGTAGTTCGCCCTGCCCAGCACGAACAGTGCCGCGAGGACGAGCGGCACGGTCAGGGCGAGGGCGATGACGTTCAGCTCGGTCACGCGCAGGGAGATGCCGAGGAACCAGCAGACCGCCGCGGCGGCGGCCACGGCCCAGCCGATCGGCGAGACCACGTCGAGCACCGGGTGGATGCGGCGCAGCCACAGCTCGACGATCCGGTCGCGCACGCCGCGCAGTCCGGTGCTCGCCGCGGGTGCGCCCTGCTGCGTCGTCTCCTCGGCGGGCGAGGCGCCCTCGCGCTCGCGACGCTTCGCGGACCGTGTCCGGCGACGCTCGCGCCGGGACCGGGCGCGCTCCTCGGCCGCAACGGCCCGTCGGCGCTTCTTCGCCCGGGCCTTCGAGGAGCGCGCGTCCGCGGTATCGGTGGGGAGGGAGCTGTCATCGCTCATCGTTTCCCCTCCTCCCGCTTGTCCCTCGCTGCAGGTCGACCCTCACGCTCATGCCGACTGCTGGCGCGCCTGCGGAGGCGCCACCTCGCTGAGGATCTTGGTCATCACGGACTTCGCGGTGGTGCCCGCGAACTCGGCCTCGGGGTCGAGCACGAAGCGGTGCAGCCACACCGGCTCGACCAGTGCCTTGACGTCGTCCGGGATGACGTAGTGGCGGCCGTTGACGGCGGCCCACACCTTGACCGCGCGCATGAGCGCGAGGGCGCCGCGGATGGACACGCCGACCCGCACCTCGGGGGCCAGACGGGTCTCCTCCATCAGACGCGAGACGTACTCCAGCACCGCAGGGTCCACGTGCACGGTGGAGGCGAGCTGGGTCATGTCGTTGACGGCCTGGAGGGAGATGCGCGGGGTGAGCTGCTTGGACCGGTCGCGCAGCGCGGAGCCCTGGAGGATCTGCACGGCGGAGGCGTGGTCGGGGTAGCCGATGGAGGTCTTCATCAGGAAGCGGTCCAGCTGCGCCTCCGGGAGCCGGTAGGTGCCGGCCTGCTCGATCGGGTTCTGGGTCGCGATCACCATGAACGGGTTGCCCACCTCGTGGGTGACGCCGTCGACGGTGACCCGCCCCTCCTCCATCACCTCGAGCATGGCGGACTGGGTCTTGGGCGAGGCGCGGTTGATCTCGTCCGCGAGGACGACGTTGGCGAAGACCGGGCCCTTGTGGAACTCGAAGGACTTCGTGTTCTGGTCGTAGATCGTCACGCCCGTGACGTCCGAGGGCAGCAGGTCCGGGGTGAACTGGATGCGGGTGCTCGTGCCCTGCACGGTCGCCGCGATCGAACGGGCCAGCGAGGTCTTGCCGGTGCCGGGCGCGTCCTCGAGCAGCACGTGCCCGGGCGCCATCATCGCGGTCAGCACCAGACGGACCACCTCGTTCTTGCCGAGGACGGCCTGCCCGACGCTCTGGACGAGCTTGTCGAAGGTCTCGGCGAACCAGCGGGCCTGTTCGGGGGTCATGCTCATGGGGCGGGATCTGCTTTCTGGGTGAGGAGGAGACGGGTGGGGAGGCCGGTCACGGGTAGGAGTGGGTGCCCGCGGCCTTGCCCTTGATCGACACGGTGAAGGTGTTCTCCGGGTACCCGTACAGGAATCGGTAGCCCGCTCCGGAGGTGGAGTAGTTGCCGCTTCCGTCGGCCGTGATCTTGATGGTCGTGGAGCCGTTCACCGTCCACGGACCACCGGCGAAAGCCGGCGAGGCGTTCGTGTAGACCGACATGTCGTACGTCATCCCCGGCTCGAGGTTGGAGACGCGGATGTCCACGACTCGGCAGTAGTTCGACTGGCAGACGTCGTTGTTCGCCTGTGCACCGAAGACGGCGTTCGAGGACGGCGCGGGAGGCGGCGTCGTCGGCGGCTGAGTGGTCGGCGGCCGCGTCGTCGGCGGCTGCGTGGTCGGCGGCTGCGTCGTGGGCGGCTGCGTCGTGGGCGGCGGCGGAGGCGGAGGGGGCGTGTAGGTCTGCGCCCTGCGCGTCTCCGTGACGGTGCCGCTGACCAGGCCCTTGCCGTTCTTCACGCGGGCCTCGATCCGGTGCGTCGCCCCGGACTTCGCCTGGAGGGTCCGGCTGAACGAGGTGCCGGAGTCCTGCCAGCTGCCGCCGTCGATGCGGACCTGGAGGGTCTTGCCGCCGGCCCCGCCGTCGCCGCCGGGTGCGGAGGCGCGCAGGGTGACGGGGCAGCCGTTCGCATCCGCGCAGGTCGCGTTCGAGCTCGCGATCGACGGATTCGCAGGTTTCGTGTACGGGGTGACGGCGTTGGACGGATCGGACTGCCTGCTGACGCCGCCGTCGGCCTCGAAGCCGTTGCGGGCCTCGACGGTGAACCGGTAGGAGGTGCCGTTGCGCAGACCGTCGACGGCGACCGAGGTGGCCGGAGCATTCACCGTCTTCGATCCGCCGTTCCAGCGCACCACATACTTCGTGACGGAGGTGCCGTTGCCGTTCGCGGCGTTCCAGCTGACGTTCGCCCGCCCGTTGGGGCCGCTGCCGGTGCCCTCGTCGGGCATCGAGGCTGTCACGCCGGTCGGCGCAGAGGGCTCGGCCCACGGGGTCACGGCGTTCGAGGGGCGCGAGGAGCCGGTGCCCCGACCCACCGAGTTCACGCCGGTGTAGGTGAAGGTGTGCTCGATGTCCGCGTCCAGCCCGCGGAAGGTCGTCGAGCGGGTGCCCGCGTCGAGGGTCTGGCTCGCTCCCGAGGAGGCGGTGACGATGTACTGGGTGATCGGCTCGCCGTTGGCCTCCTCAGCGGTCATCGCGGGCCAGGTGACGGTGATGCCGCCGCCGACCGGGTCGTTGATGCGCTCGGCCGTGGCGGTGCCGCTGGGCGCCTTGGGCACGCCGGCGGGATGCTCCGCCACGGACCAGTCCGACCACTCCGAGGGCTCGTCGGCCAGGTTCGAGGCCTGCACGCGGAAACGGTAGTCGCGGCCGTTGGTCAGGCCCGAGAACACGGTCTGGGTCGAGCCGCCGGCGACCTCCTGCGTGCTGATTCCCTGACCGGCGGTGTCCTGCATCTGCACGAGGTAGCTCTGGATCGCCGAGCCGCGGTTGACCGGAGCGCTCCACGCGACGGTCAGCTGCTGGTCGCCGCGCTCGGCCTGTGGGGCGCCGGGGCGCTTCGGGCGCACGTCGGGCCGGGCGGCGGCCGACGGGGCCGACGGCTCGGAGTCGCCGACCTCGTTGGTCGCCACCACCTGGAAGGTGTACTCGGTGTCGTTGGTGAGCCCGGTGATGATGCAGGAGGTCGAGGCGCACTGCTGGGAGACGGCGCCGCCGGAGGCGGCGGAGACCGTGTACCCGGTGATGGGGGCGCCGTTGTCGTTCCCGGCGTTGAAGGTCAGCTCCACGAAGCCGTCGCCGATCTCACCGATGCGCGGAGCGGACGGCGGATCGGGATAGCCGCGCACCTCGACCCGGATCTCGCCGGTCACCTTGCGGTCGGGGTCGCCGGTGTCGTCCAGGACCCCGTACTGGGCCGTGAGGATGCCCTTGTAGTCCGCGGCGGGGGTGACCACGACGTTGTCGCCCTGGAGCTCGATGCTCCCCTCGCCCGAGATGAGCGAGGCGTCGGTCAGCTCGCGGTTCCCGCCCGGGAAGGGGTTGGAGTCGTTCTCGAGCACCGGGATCGCCTGCGACTCGCCCGCGTTGATCACCGCGTCGTCGCGGACGGTGGTGAGCAGCGGGCGCTGCGAGCCGACGACCGTGAGCTGCACGGAGGCAGGGACCGGGTCGTTGGTGCCGTCGGTGACTGTGACGGGCACGTCGATGATCTGTCCCTTGGTCGCCTGGGTGGTCGCGCTCGCCAGCAGGATCGAGTCGTCCAGGGACACGTCGATCTCTGCGGGGGCGTCGAAGGTGCCGAGCGCGTAGGTCAGCTCGTCGCCCTCGGGGTCCTCGGCGCCGACGGAGAGGTCGAGGCTCGCTTGCGGAGCGCCCTGCTCGACCTGGAGCAGCGCGCCCTGCAGCGTCGGCGGGAGGTTGGTGTCCTCGGCCGCCACCTCGACGGGGATGGCGAGCGTCGCGACCGCGGCGCTGGTGTCGCCCACCTCGCCGTCCGTGACCTCGACCGTGACGGTGTCGGCGCCGGAGTAGTCGGCGGCCGGGCGGTACACGAGGGTGGTCTCGTTGCGGACCAGGTCGCTGCCGTCGCCGTGGGTGGAGGACACCTTGGAGGTGTCGGTGATCTTCGCGGGCTGGCCGCCGGGGCGCACGCGCACATTGGCCGAGTCGGCGAGGTCGATCTCGACCTCGGCGCCGGCCTGGACCTGGAGGGTCTCCCCTACCCACACGGGCGCCTGCTTGGCGGTGCCCGGCACCCACACGTACCCGGCAGACGTGAGGTCGTCCTGGTCCCGGATGATGTAGCGGATGCGCTGCTGCTCCTCCTGCGGGGTGATGCGAAGGACCCGGTCGCCGGTGAGCTGCGCCCCGTCGAAAGAGCCGTTGAGGGTGACCTGGAGGTCATTGGTGCTGCCGTCGGGGTCGGTGTCGTTGGCGAGCACGTCGACGTCGATGTACTCCGCCTCCGGGTCGAGGACGTCCTCGATCGCGACGAAGTCGTCGCGGGCGACGGGTGCGCGCGGCGGCGCGTTCTCCGCGACCTTCACGGTGGCGGAGGCGCTGCTCTTGAGCTGACCGTCGGTCGCCGCGTAGAGCACGGTGTGGGTGCCCTCCTCGGCGGAGGTGGTGACGGTGACGAAGCCGTCCTCGGCGTCGCCGGCCGGTGGGACGACCTCGATCTCGGTCATCGCCTCGACGTCCTCGCGCACGACGGCGAGCGGGTCGCCCTCGGGGTCGGTGTCGTTGGTGAGGACCGGGATCTGCACCTCGCGGTCGGGACGCACCTCGATGGTGTCGGCGACGGCGAAAGGCGCCTGATTGCGGTCGGTGGGTGCGGAGATGCCGACGAGGACCTCCGCGGTGCCGATCGCACCGTCGCGGTCCATCATCTGATAGCGGAAGCGGTCGGTGCCGACGGAGCCCTCATAGGGCAGGTACTCGATCCACTCGCCGTTGGCGCTGACGACCTCGCCGAGGGTGGGCATCGGGCTGGTGATGCCGGTGAGCATCACCGAGTCGCCGTCGGGGTCGATGCCGGTGGTGCTCACCGGGATGCGCACCGGGGTGCCGGCGACGGCGCGGCCGGTGAGGTTCTCGGGTCGCGGCGGGTTGTTCGCGGCGTCCCTCGGGATGATCGTGATGTGCGCGAGAGCGGCACCGGTGCGTCCGGTCTCGTCGACGACCTTGTACCGCACGACGGCCTCGCCCGAGGCGTCGTCGTTCGCGCGGAAGCGCAGGTAGTCCTGGTTCGGCTCGGCATGGCCGAGCGCCTCGGAGCGATCGGTGTTCATGCCTTGGCCGAGGTGGAGCTCGGAGCCGGTGGGCGAGATGTCGTTGGCGGTGACGTCGATGTTCACCATGTCACCGGCGCGCACGACTGCGCGGTCGGGGACGGCCTCCGGGGTTGCGAACTGGGTGTCGGTGCTGACGACCATCATTCGGATGGTGCCGGTGGAGGTGCCGGCGGAGTTGGAGACCTCGTAGGTGATCGGGACCGGCTCCTGCGAGACGGTCGCGCCGGGCTCCGCCTCGACGCGCACCAGGTGATGGTCGACGACCGTGGCCTTCAGTCCGGTGTTCGCGGGCACCACGAGGGAGTTCACGACGAGCACACCGCCGGTGGGGTCCACGTCGTTCTCGAGCGGGTCCACGAGGGTGTCGGCGCCGGTGGTGACGTTGCCCATGTCGTCCACGGCGACCGGCTCGAGATTCTGGGCGTTCGGCTCGACGACGTCCACGCGCATCAGGCCGAGGGAGGTGCTGCTGGACCCGCTCGCGCCGACGGTGTACTCGAGGTAGTAGGTCCCCGCCGCGGCGCCGACGACGTTCACGGTCCCCGATTCGAGGATGGGATCGACCTCGAGGCCTTCGACCGCGCCGACGCTGATGAGCTCGAGGCTGCCGCCGTTGGGGTTCAGGTCGTTGGCCAGAGGCTTCAGCGTCGTGTTGCGGCCCGCGACGATGCTGACGTGGTCAGCGGTGGTGATCGGCGCGAGATCGGTCTCGGTGACGGACTCGACCTCGATGGTCCCCTCCCCCGTCTCCCCGAACTCGTCGCGGAAGGTGAGGGTGACCTGCTTCGTCCCGGGCGACAGGCCCGCGTCGTTAAAGGTCACCTGCCCGTCGGGACGGAAGGTGACGAGGTCCTCGGGCTCGACGGTCGCGTTGGCGAGGTAGAAGGCGTCCCCGTCGGGGTCCTCCCAATACGGGAGGAGGTTGAAGCTGACCTCCTGGCCGGAGCGGACCAGCACCTTGGTCATGCCGCCCTGCGCGGCCTGCGGCGCGCTGTTCTCGATCTCGCCGCGGACCTCGAGGGTAACGGTGGCGGTGTCGGTGCCGCCGCGTCCGTCGTCGGTGACATAGGTGAACGCGGCGTTGGTGGCGGCGTCCTCGTCGACCTCGACCTGCAGCTGGGTGCCGCCGCGGATCGGGGTGACCCGGCCGATGCCCGGCTGGTCGCCCTGGACGCGCACGGTGAGCACGTCCCCGTCGGGGTCCACGTCGTTGCGGGTCACCGGCAGCACGACGCTCGCGCCGGGGCGCACGCCGAACGTGTCGTCGTTGGCCACGGGAGGACGGTTCTTCTCGCTCCGTTCGACCGCCAGGTTCTCGATCGTGGTGGTGAGGGTCTCCTCCTCCTCGGTCTCGGAGTCGTCGGTCTGGATCTCCTGCATGATCTTCCAGGCGTCGACGACCTCCATCGAGTCCATGATCTCCCAGGACAGCCCGAACTCCTGGTCGTTGAGGACCACGAGGTCGCGGTTCTGACGCAGGGTGAGGTCCGAGGCGGGATCCGCCTGCGGGATGGTGCCGACGACCGGGTCCTGCCCCTCGCAGGCCCGCACGAACTTCATCGACCCGGACCAGGCACCGTAGGCGCAACCCTGGACCTGCGCCGGCTGGGCGATCTGGGTGCCGGTGCCCTCGGCGGCGATGGTCTGCGCGGTGCCGCCGTCGAGGGGCACCAGCAACATCGTGTCGGCGGTGGCGAGGACGACCCTGTCCGAGGACGGGCCGGACTGCTGCACCTGGGCGCCTTCGAGGGTGGAGATCCCGTACTCCTCCAGCGGGTAGTCCCTGCCGTCGGTGCCGAGCCGCAGCATGCGGTTCTCCCGGTCCAGGATCACCGGAGAGTCGCCGACGGCGGTGAGCTGCACCTGCTCGTCGTCGGTGGACAGGCCCGCGATCTCGACCGTCCGATCGACGGTGGTTTTGCGGCTGTCCACCTGGCGCCTGAGGGTGTGCAGCGAGCTGTCCTCGAGGACGAAGACGGTGCCGGTCGGGCTCACGGCGATGGGGGCGATGCCGTTGCCCGTCTCGACGTTCGGCTCCACCGCGGAGGGGCTGAATGCGGCGGCCTCCTCCGGGGAGAGGACCCAGACCTTGCCGTCCGGGGACGCGATCGCGACACGGTCACCACCGATGGCGACGCGGGAGTCCGGCGGCAGCTCGACCAGGCCGTTGCGGGTGATCGACGCGGTGTTGATCGGAGTCATGCCGCGGGGGCCGGTCTCGAAGACGTGGTACCCGGACTGGATGATGTCGAGGTCCTGGCCCGTGGAGGACAGGCGTGCGTCCAGCTCCCCGGCGTCGACGTTGAGGCGGCCAATCATCGAATCCTCGGCGCTGCTCACCCAGACGCCGCCGTTGGAGACGTCGATGTCCGAGGAGTCCAGGCCCTCGTAGTTCACGGCGAAGCCCGTCAGGACGAGCGCGACCACGGAGAGCACGGCCGTCGTGACGACCGTGGCGCGACTGCGTCGGCGTCGCTTCGGTCGGGACGGGACAGACATAGTGGTACCCCCGGGGTGTCGAGCAGCTTCTTCGCGCTCGCGCTGGTGGACCTGCTGCATCCCGGACGGGGATGACCCCCGAGGTCGATCCGGCCGCGTGCGCGACACGTGTCAGGGTACCGTCCCGTCGCGCGCGTCACCACGAGTCGCGGGTCACGCAATGGTGACGCCGCAGTTCACGGGCCTCTTGCCCGGGAGGATGTCACCGCACGTTCATCTCGACGGATACCGGCGCACCGACGCTGCGGGCGCCGATGGACCGTCGCCTCCCGAGAAGGCGTTCAGCGTCGGCGCTGCACCAGGGAGCGGGTGAACCCGATGAGGGCGTCCCTCACGGAGCCGGCGGGGAGCTCCTCGAGCACCGCGACCGCTTCGTCGGCGGTGCGCTGTGCGAGGGCCCGCGTCTCTTCCAGCGCAGGATCTGCACGGAGCAGCTCGACGACCTCGGCGAGGACGTCGTCGTCGGAGAGGTCCCCCTCGAGACGGCGCACGATGTCGAGGCTCCGCTCGTCCTTCTCCTCGGCCGCACGGCGGCGCACGAGGAGGGTGGGCATGGTGGGCACGCCCTCGCGCAGGTCGATGCCGGGGGTCTTGCCGCTCGTCGCGGCGTCGCTCTCGAGGTCGAGGACGTCGTCGGCGAGCTGGAAGGCCACGCCGACCTTCTCCCCGTAGCGGCGCATGATGTCGGCAGTGCCCTCGGGCGCGCCCGACAGAGAGGCACCGAGCTCACCGGCGAGGGCGAGGAGGGAGGCCGTCTTGTCCGACAGGACGGAGATGTAGTGCTCGAAGCGGTCGTCGGACTCGGTGGGGCCAACGGTCTCGTGCAGCTGACCGAGGCAGAGCCGCTCGAACGTCTCCGAGTGCAGACGCACCGCGTCGACGCTGATGCTGGCGCTGAGCGCGCTCGCACGGGCGAAGAGGAAGTCACCGGTCAGGATCGCGACGTTGTTTCCCCACAAGGAGTGGGCACTCTCGGTGCCGCGCCTGGTCGGCGCGGAGTCCATGACGTCGTCGTGGTAGAGACTGGCGAGGTGCGTCAGCTCGACGAGCACCGCGGCGTCCACGACGCCCTCGGCGTCGATGTCACCGAGGGAGGCGGCGAGCAGCACCAGCATGGGGCGCACGCGCTTGCCGCCGGCATCCATGAGGTGGCGGGCAGTCCAGCGGACCATGTCGTCGGAGGTCGCGACGGAGTCGCGCAGCCGGCCCTCGATGGTGCCGAGGCGCTCGACGATGCTAGTCGCGAGCTCGTCGTCGATGTCGGGGACGCCCGGCAGCGTGGACGGCATGACTCTCCTGGTCGTCGGGGCGGGACGCCGCAGAGCGGCCCGCCATGCGTGAGGTGCGCTCCTCCTGGGAGAGCCGCGCGGCGCAGGCGCCGGCGTCGCCCCGGTGCGGGCGGCACGATTCCGAAGTCTACCGGGGCACTGCGGGACTGACCGCCTTGTGGGTCCCAGAGGTGATCCGGTGAACGCTGCCCCTGAACGCAGCCCCGTCGATCCGTCAGAAATCAGGCATGAAAAAAGGGAGTGGAGGAGGCGAACACCCATTTCAGGGGTTCAAGCACTCCTCCACTCCCAGTGAAGATGTCCGGCGGCGACCTACTCTCCCACACCCTCCCGAGTGCAGTACCATCGGCGCGATCGAGCTTAGCTTCCGGGTTCGGAATGGAACCGGGCGTTTCCTCGACGCTATGACCGCCGTAACTCTTTGAGACACAACCAGCCCACACACCACACTGACGTGATGCTGGGGTTGTTTCTCGAGAACCGCACAGTGGACGCGAACACAAGCAGCAACAACACAAAAAGATGAGTTGTTGTAAGTCATCGGCCATTAGTACCAGTCAGCTCCACACATTACTGTGCTTCCACATCTGGCCTATCAACCCAGTCATCTACTGGGGGCCTCACACACCTCAAGGGTGCAAGGATATCTCATCTCGAAGCAGGCTTCCCGCTTAGATGCTTTCAGCGGTTATCCCTTCCCGACGTAGCCAACCAGCCATGCCCTTGGCAGAACAACTGGCACACCAGAGGTCAGTCCATCCCGGTCCTCTCGTACTAGGGACAGGACTTCTCAAATATCCAACGCGCGCAGCGGATAGGGACCGAACTGTCTCACGACGTTCTAAACCCAGCTCGCGTACCGCTTTAATAGGCGAACAGCCTAACCCTTGGGACCAACTCCAGCCCCAGGATGCGACGAGCCGACATCGAGGTGCCAAACCATGCCGTCGATATGAGCTCTTGGGCAAGATCAGCCTGTTATCCCCGGGGTACCTTTTATCCGTTGAGCGACACCCATTCCACAATGAGGTGCCGGATCACTAGTTCCTGCTTTCGCACCTGCCCGACATGTCTGTCTCGCAGTCAAGCTCCCTTGTGCACTTACACTCAACACCTGATTGCCAACCAGGCTGAGGGAACCTTTGAGCGCCTCCGTTACTTTTTGGGAGGCAACCGCCCCAGTTAAACTACCCATCAGACACTGTCCCTGATCCGGATCACGGACCGAGGTTAGGAATCCAGAACGACCAGAGTGGTATTTCAACAACGACTCCACACTCACTGGCGTGAATGCTTCCCAGTCTCCCACCTATCCTACACAAGCCGTCCCGAACACCAATATCAAACTATAGTAAAGGTCCCGGGGTCTTTCCGTCCTGCTGCGCGTAACGAGCATCTTTACTCGTAATGCAATTTCGCCGAGTTCGCGGTTGAGACAGTGGAGAAGTCGTTACGCCATTCGTGCAGGTCGGAACTTACCCGACAAGGAATTTCGCTACCTTAGGATGGTTATAGTTACCACCGCCGTTTACTGGGGCTTAAATTCTCAGCTTCGAACCCAAAGGGCTCTAACCGGTCCTCTTAACCTTCCAGCACCGGGCAGGCGTCAGTCCGTATACAGCGTCTTACGACTTCGCACGGACCTGTGTTTTTAGTAAACAGTCGCTTCTCCCTGGTCTCTGCGGCCCTTCCCGCTCTCACAGGTCGGGCCCCCCTTCTCCCGAAGTTACGGGGGCATTTTGCCGAGTTCCTTAACCACGATTCTCTCGAACGCCTTGGTATTCTCTACCTGATCACCTGAGTCGGTTTAGGGTACGGGCGACCGTATTCGTCACGCCGGAACTTTTCTTGGCAGTACAGGATCACTCACCTACGCCCATACGGGATCCCCATCACGTCTGACCCTCAATGTTCCCAGCATTACCCGGGAACGGGCTGCACGCTTAGACGGACTATTCCATTAAGTCCGCGGAAGCTACCTCTCTGCGTCATCCCTCGCGCTGACCTACTACGACCTTGGTTCCCAGCCTCACCAACCTCCACACCCCGAAGGGTATGGGGAAAGCTCGGGTGGTTAGCATCAGACGCCTCGGTATGGGTCCTCCTACGATCGGTTCGGGAATATCAACCCGATGTCCATCGACTACGCCTGTCGGCCTCGCCTTAGGTCCCGACTAACCCAGGGCGGATAAACCTGGCCCTGGAACCCTTGATCAATCGGCGGACGGGTTTCTCACCCGTCTTTCGCTACTCATGCCTGCATTCTCACTCGTACAGCCTCCACCACTGGGTTCCCCCGCGGCTTCACCGGCTGCACGACGCTCCCCTACCCATCCCAGCAAATGCTGAAATGACACAGCTTCGGCGGTGTGCTTGAGCCCCGCTAAATTGTCGGCGCAGAATCACTTGACCAGTGAGCTATTACGCACTCTTTCAAGGGTGGCTGCTTCTAAGCCAACCTCCTGGTTGTCTCAGCAACTCCACATCCTTTTCCACTTAGCACACGCTTAGGGGCCTTAGCTGATGTTCTGGGCTGTTTCCCTCTCGACTATGAAGCTTATCCCCCACAGTCTCACTGCTGCGCTCTCACGTACCGGCATTCGGAGTTTGGCTAAGGTCAGTAACCCGGTGGGGCCCATCGCCTATCCAGTGCTCTACCTCCGGCACGAAACACGCAACGCTGCACCTAAATGCATTTCGGGGAGAACCAGCTATCACGAAGTTTGATTGGCCTTTCACCCCTATCCACAGGTCATCCCCTCCATTTTCAACTGAAGTGGGTTCGCGCCTCCACGCGGTCTTACCCGCGCTTCACACTGCCCATGGATAGATCACTTCGCTTCGGGTCTAGAGCCGGCGACTGAACGCCCCGTTCAGACTCGCTTTCGCTACGGCTACCCCACACGGGTTAACCTCGCCACCGACCACTAACTCGCAGGCTCATTCTTCAAAAGGCACGCCGTCACCCCTCAAGGCTCCGACGGATTGTAAGCGCACGGTTTCAGGTACTATTTCACTCCCCTCCCGGGGTGCTTTTCACCTTTCCCTCACGGTACTTGTCCGCTATCGGTCACAAGGTAGTATTCAGGCTTACCAGGTGGTCCTGGCAGATTCACACCGGATTTCACGGGCCCGGTGCTACTCGGGAACAGCGTCACGCCATGCAGCAGTTTCGTCTACGGGGGTCACACCCTCTACGCCGTCGCACTCACCACGACTTCGACTACCACTACACGTACACGTCGGACCGCCGGCAGACGATCCAGACACGTCCCACAACCCCAAGCCTGCAACCCCTGCCGGGTATCACACAGACCAGGTTTAGCCTCTTCCGCTTTCGCTCGCCACTACTCACGGAATCACTATTTGTTTTCTCTTCCTGCGGGTACTGAGATGTTTCACTTCCCCGCGTTCCCTCCACACTGCCTATACATTCAGCAGCGGGTACCAGGGCATGACCCCTGGTGGGTTTCCCCATTCGGACATCCTCGGATCACAGCTTAGTTGTCAACTCCCCGAGGCTTAACGCAGACTCACACGTCCTTCGTCGGCTCCTTGTGCCAAGGCATCCACCGTGCGCCCTTTAAAACTTACGGCAACACAAAGACACTCTTTGCATATAAAAATTGCTTACAAGATGCTCGCGTCCACTATACAGTTCTCAAAAAACAACCCCACACCCACAACCTCACACACAAAGTGCTCAGAAATGAGGGAGGACCAGCCACACACCCCAAAACCCGAAAGTTCCGGGGCTGCGTGCAGCCTCACAACCCAATAGCGTGCCTCCACCTCAAACCCTCAACCAGTCTCGCGTTCCATTCCCTACTGGGAAGTACTAGCTCGTCCGATCTCGGATGAAGTGCCTATTCATCGATGTTCCACCCTGAGCAACCACCCGCCCGACACTCGCGGACGACGATGGCCACCATAATTGGTGATGCTCCTTAGAAAGGAGGTGATCCAGCCGCACCTTCCGGTACGGCTACCTTGTTACGACTTAGTCCCAATCACCGATCCCACCTTCGACAGCTCCCTCACGAGGATGGGCCACTGGCTTCGGGTGTTACCGACTTTCGTGACTTGACGGGCGGTGTGTACAAGGCCCGGGAACGTATTCACCGCAGCGTTGCTGATCTGCGATTACTAGCGACTCCGACTTCATGGGGTCGAGTTGCAGACCCCAATCCGAACTGAGGCCGGCTTTTTGGGATTCGCTCCACCTCACAGTATCGCAACCCATTGTACCGACCATTGTAGCATGCTTGAAGCCCAAGACATAAGGGGCATGATGATTTGACGTCGTCCCCACCTTCCTCCGAGTTGACCCCGGCAGTCTCCTATGAGTCCCCACCATGACGTGCTGGCAACATAGAACGAGGGTTGCGCTCGTTGCGGGACTTAACCCAACATCTCACGACACGAGCTGACGACAACCATGCACCACCTGTGCACCAGTCCGAAGAAAACCCCATCTCTGGAGTCGTCCGGTGCATGTCAAGCCTTGGTAAGGTTCTTCGCGTTGCATCGAATTAATCAGCATGCTCCGCCGCTTGTGCGGGCCCCCGTCAATTCCTTTGAGTTTTAGCCTTGCGGCCGTACTCCCCAGGCGGGGCACTTAATGCGTTAGCTACGGCGCGGAAAACGTGGAATGTCCCCCACACCTAGTGCCCAACGTTTACGGCATGGACTACCAGGGTATCTAATCCTGTTCGCTACCCATGCTTTCGCTTCTCAGTGTCAGTAATGGCCCAGAGACCTGCCTTCGCCATCGGTGTTCTTCCTGATATCTGCGCATTTCACCGCTACACCAGGAGTTCCAGTCTCCCCTACCACACTCTAGCCTGCCCGTACCCACCGCACGCCCGAAGTTGAGCCTCGGGTTTTCACGGCAGACGCGACAAGCCACCTACAAGCTCTTTACGCCCAATAATTCCGGACAACGCTTGCGCCCTACGTATTACCGCGGCTGCTGGCACGTAGTTAGCCGGCGCTTCTTCTGCAGGTACCGTCACTTTCGCTTCTTCCCTACTGAAAGGGGTTTACAACCCGAAGGCCGTCATCCCCCACGCGGCGTCGCTGCATCAGGCTTTCGCCCATTGTGCAATATTCCCCACTGCTGCCTCCCGTAGGAGTCTGGGCCGTGTCTCAGTCCCAGTGTGGCCGGTCGCCCTCTCAGGCCGGCTACCCGTCATCGTCTTGGTGAGCCATTACCTCACCAACAAACTGATAGGCCGCGAGTCCATCCCCCACCGATAAATCTTTCCAACACGCACCATGCGGTGCACACTAATATCCGGTATTAGCCACGATTTCCCGAGGTTATCCCGAAGTGAGGGGCAGGTTACTCACGTGTTACTCACCCGTTCGCCACTAATCAGGTAGTGCAAGCACCACCGTCATCGTTCGACTTGCATGTGTTAAGCACGCCGCCAGCGTTCGTCCTGAGCCAGGATCAAACTCTCCATGAAAATCATGAAAAACTATAACCTGACAAAATAAACAAACAACCAGCATTAAACTGCTGTATCATCCGTTATGATTTGCCATTCAAAAATAATGGCATCGATAAACAGACACACTATTGAGATATCAAGCAACACGCGCACATCGTCATCATCCCGCCGCTGCGGGTCGAGTCGGAGGCTCTGTGCCGGCGGGAGGTCCCGTCCGACGACTACTTTTCGCTTCGTCGTCCCGGCGCGAGTCACTACTCTAGCAGTTCTTCGCGGCCCGGTCCAACTCCGCTCCGTGTGTTCCCGGTCTCATCCGGATCGCTGCGCGATCCGTCCGTGACCTGGTCTCACGGCCGCTCGTCCGGTCTCCCGATCGAGCGCATCCTCAGCGACTCCTCGACGCCCCGTTCCTCGCTCCTCCCGGGGGAGGCTCTCGGCCCTTCGCGTCTGCGTCCTCGCTGCTGACAAGGGAAGACATTACGGGTCGCCGAGGGGGCCGTCAAGCCGCTCGATTCAGCCCCCGTTCATCTTCGAGGAACACCGTTTCTGCAGGTCAGTCGGGCTTTTCTGGCCTCCGGAAAGCGCTCGTTCACCCGGTTGTGACCCACGTCTGAGAGGGGCCTCACCAACCCTTATCGTCGGCTTGACAATCGGTCGCGGGAGCCACTATCCGCGAGTCCTCCGTCGGTCTGAGAGCCCCATCGATCCCGCACGATCCCGGCGACCAATCCCGCACGATCCCGGTAGCCGGCCCTCCCCTGGCTCCGGACGGCGAGGAGCCCCGCACCCGACAGAGGTCGGGGGCGGGGCTCCGGTGCGGATGCTCCCTCCGGTGCGTGGTAGGAGGTGCGGGTCGTCTCGCGGTGCGCGCCGTACGGCGGTGAATGACGTACGGGAGTGCGCGTCGATCCCTCGCGGGGTCAGCCGGCGCGTCGCACCATGGCGGCGTTCTTCCGGCCGCGCCGCAGCAGGAGATGACCACCGGGGAGGGCGTCGAGCTCACCGATCTCCCGCAGGAGGTCGTCGGCCGAGACCTTCTCGCCGTTCACGGAGAGTCCCCCGCCCTCGGCGTCACGGCGCGCGGCGCCCTTGGACTGGGCGATGCCGGCACTCACGAACGCGTCGACGAGCGACGTGGTGCCGGTGACCTCGGCGAAGGGCAGCTCGCGGGCGATCGCCCCGACGGTCTGCTCGTCCAGGGCGCGCACGTCCCCGCGCCCGAAGAGCACGGCGGCGGCGGCCTTGGCCTGCTCGGTGGCCTGCTGCCCGTGGACCAGGGTCGTCAGGTCGTCGGCCAGCGCCTTCTGGGCCGCCCGCTCGTGCGAGGCGGCGGCCGTCGCCTCGGCCAGCTCGTCGATCTCCTCCCGGGTGCGGAAGGTGAAGTACCGCAGGTAGTTCACGACGTCCGCGTCCGCGGCGTTCAGCCAGAACTGGTGGAAGGCGTACGGGCTCGTGAGCTCCGGGTCGAGCCACACGGCCCCGCTCTCGCTCTTGCCGAACTTCGTGCCGTCGGCCTTGGTGACCAGGGGCGTGGTCATGGCATGCACGTCATGCCCCTCGACCTTGTGGATGAGGTCCACGCCGGAGAGCAGGTTGCCCCACTGATCGTTGCCCCCGTACTGCAGGGAGACCCCGTGACGGCGGTGCAGCTCGAGGAAGTCGATGCCCTGGAGCACCTGGTAGCTGAACTCGGTGTAGCTGATCCCCTCGTCGCTCTGCAGGCGACGGGCCACGGTCTCCTTGGCGAGCATCGTGCCCATGCGGTAGTGCTTGCCGATGTCGCGCAGGAATTGCAGTGCGCCCATCTGCCCGATCCAGTCGAGGTTGTTGACCATCTGCACGCCGAACTCGCCCTCGAGGTCGAGGAAGCGGGAGATCTGGTCGCGCAGGGAGCCGACCCAGCCGGCCACGACGCTCTCGTCGTTCAGCACCCGCTCCCCCGACATGCGCGGGTCGCCGATGAGGCCGGTCGCTCCGCCCACCAGGGCGAAAGGCTTGTGCCCGGCGAGCTGGAAGCGGCGCATGGTCAGCACCTGGGTGAGGTGGCCGACGTGGAGCGAGGAGGCGGTGGGGTCGAAGCCGCAATAGAGGCTGATCGGTCCGTCCGCCAGAGCGCTGCCGAGCGCCTCGCGCCCGGTGGTCTGCACGACGAGTCCTCGCCAGTCGAGGTCGTCCAGGACGGAATGCATCGATCGGGTCCTTCCGAGTCGGGGTGGGTGCCCGGTCGGGCACGTGCGCCATTGTCCACCATCCGTCGGCCGACGGGGCGGGTGGGCCGCCGGCCGACGGGCCTGTGCCCGTCGGCCGACGGCTGCCGGCTCAGCGGTCGCGGGTGAAGCCGCGCAGGGAGGCGATCGCGGCCTCGGCGGCGTCCTCCTGCTCGGCGACGCGCACCGGGGCGGTGCCGCCCTTGGCGTCGCGGGAGGCGATGGAGCCCTCGACCGAGAGCACCTCGCGGACCGAGGGGTCCAGGTGCTCGGAGATCTCGGCGAACTCCTCGTCGGTGAGGTCCCACAGCTCCTTGCCCTGGGCCTCGGCGACCTTCACGCACGCGCCGGAGATCTCGTGGGCGCTGCGGAAGGGGACCCCGCGGCGCACGAGGTGGTCGGCGATGTCGGTGGCCAGGGAGAAGCCCTGGGGCGCGAGCTCCGCCATCCGCTCGGTGTGGAAGGTGAGGGTGGCCATCATGCCGGTGAATGCGGGCAGCACGAGGTTCAGGGAGTCGACCTGGTCGAAGACCGGCTCCTTGTCCTCCTGCAGGTCGCGGTTGTACGCGAGCGGCAGTGCCTTCAGCGTGGTCAGCAGCCCCACGAGGTCGCCGACCACGCGCCCGGCCTTGCCGCGGGCGAGCTCGGCGATGTCGGGGTTCTTCTTCTGCGGCATGATCGAGGAGCCGGTGGAGTAGGAGTCGTCCAGGGTGATGAACGAGAACTCCTTGGTGTTCCACAGGATGACCTCCTCCGCCAGGCGCGAGAGGTCGATCCCGATCATGGCCAGCACGAAGGCGAACTCCGCGGTGAGGTCCCGGGAGGCGGTCCCGTCGATCGAGTTCCACACCGAGTCGGTGAAGCCGAGCTCACGGGCGACCGCCTGCGGATCCAAGCCCAGGCTCGAGCCGGCCAGCGCCCCCGAGCCGTACGGGGAGACGTCGACGCGGGCGTCGAGGTCCCGCAGGCGCTCCACGTCCCGCAGCAGCGGCCAGGCGTGCGCCAGAAGGTGGTGGCTGAGCAGCAGCGGCTGGGCGTGCTGGAGGTGGGTGCGGCCGGGCATGGGCGCGCCGTGCACCTCGCGGGCGCGGGCCACGAGCACGTCCACCAGGTCCAGGACCTGGTCGCCGACCGCCCGGGCCTGGTCGCGGATGAACAGGCGGATGAGCGTGGCGATCTGGTCGTTGCGGGACCGGCCGGCGCGCAGCTTGCCGCCGAGCTCGGCGCCCGCCCGCTCGATCAGGCCGCGCTCGAGTGCGGTGTGCACGTCCTCGTCGTCGGGCGCGGCGACGAACGCGCCGGAGGCGACGTCGGCCGCGAGCGCGTCCAGCGCCTCCTGCATCCGGGCGAGCTCGTCGTCGGTGAGCAGCCCGGCGGCGTGCAGCACGTTCGCATGCGCCTTCGAGCCGCGCAGGTCGTACTGGGCCAGCCGCCAGTCGAAGTGCGTGGACACGGACAGCGCGGCGAGCGCCGCCGCGGGGCCGGAGCCGAAGCGCCCGCCCCAGAGGGCGGCGTGCTCCGACGCGGCGGCCCCGTCGGCTGCCGTCCCGTCGGGCGCGGCGCCCGCGGTCGGGTCCTGACTCATGCGGTCTCCCTGGAGGCGGCCTCGAGGTCCTCGCCGTTGCCGAAGGCGACGTCGCGGGCCGCGGCCTGCTTGGCGGCCAGGCCGTAGATGTCGATGAAGCCGCGGGCGCTGCCCTGGTCGAAGGTGTCGCCCTCGTCGTAGGTGGCAAGGTTGAAGTCGTACAGGCCGGTCTCGCTGCGGCGACCGGTGACGGTGGCGCGGCCGCCGTGCAGGGTCATGCGGATGTCGCCGGAGACGTAGCGCTGGGTGTCCTCGATGAAGGCGTCCAGGGACTTCTTCAGCGGGGAGAACCACTGGCCGTCGTAGACCAGCTCGGTCCAGCGGTCGCCGACGGTGCGCTTGAAGCGGGACTGCTCGCGCTCGAGGGTGACGCGCTCGAGCTCCTGGTGCGCGGTGATCAGGGTCATCGCGCCCGGTGCCTCGTAGACCTCGCGGGACTTGATGCCCACGAGGCGGTCCTCGACGATGTCGATGCGGCCGATGCCCTGGGCGCCGGCGCGGCGGTTGAGCTCCTGGATCGCCTCGAGCGGGGTGACCTTGCGGCCGTCGATCGCGACCGGGACGCCCTGCTCGAACGAGATGATGACCTCGTCGGCGACCGGCGGGAAGGCCGGGTCGTCGGTGTAGCTGAAGACGTCCTTGGTGGGCTCGTTCCAGATGTCCTCGAGGAAGCCGGTCTCGATGGCGCGGCCCCACACGTTCTGGTCGATCGAGAAGGGGTTGTGCTTGGTGGTGGCGATCGGCAGGCCCTTGCGCTCGGCGTACTCGATGGCCTTGTCGCGGGTCAGCGCGAGGTCGCGCACGGGGGCGATGCACTTGAGCTCGGGGGCGAGCGAGGTGATCGAAACCTCGAAGCGGACCTGGTCGTTGCCCTTGCCGGTGCAGCCGTGGGCGACGGTGGTGGCGCCGTACTTCTTGGCGGCCTTGACCAGGTGCTTGGTGATCACGGGGCGGGAGATCGCCGAGACGTTCGGGTAGGCGTCCATGTACAGCGCGTTCGCCTTGAGGGCGGGCATGCAGTACTCGTTGGCGAACTCGTCGCGGGCGTCGGCGACGTAGGCCTCGACGGCGCCGCAGTCCAGGGCGCGCTGGCGGATGACCTCGAGGTCCTCGCCGCCCTGGCCCACGTCGACCGCGCAGGCGATGACGTCGGCGCCGGTGGCGTCGTGGATCCAGCCGATGGCGACGGAGGTGTCGAGGCCGCCGGAGTAGGCGAGGACGATCTTTTCGGTCACGGGTGTTGCTCCTGTGTTCGGGGTGGATGGGCGCGGCGTGCGCGTCCGGGTCTGGGGGACGTCTGGTGCGGGTGGGGGCCCGCGGGTCGGGTGCTGCCGGTCAGCTCGCGTCGGCGGGCTCGGCCGACGCAGCGGGTGCGTCGGGTGCGGCCGACGCGCCCTGTGCGGCCGACGGGGCCGGCGCGGCGGGCGCGCCCGCTCGGGCGGTCACGTCGGGCTCGGCGGGATCCCGTCGGCCCTCCGCGAGGTCGAGCAGGCGCTCGGCGAGGCGGTCGCCGCCGGCGGGGTCCCGGGAGACCAGCAGCACGGTGTCATCACCGGCGATGGTACCCAGGACGTCCGGCATCACCGAGCGGTCCAGGGCCGAGGCGAGATACTGCGCACCTCCGGGCGGGGTGCGGACCACGACGAGGTTGGCGCTCGCCTCGGCGGAGACGAGCAGTCCCTCGGCGAGCCTCGGCAGGCGCGCCTCGAGCAGCTCGTTCTCGGCGCCGGCGGGGCGGGCGGTGCCGCCCTCGGGCGGGAGGCGGTAGACGAGGCTCCCGGCGGAGCCGCGCACCTTCTCCGCCTGCAGCTCGACCAGGTCGCGCGAGAGCGTGGCCTGGGTGACCTCGATGCCCTCCGCGGTCAGCAGCTGGGCGAGCTGCGACTGGGAGGAGACCTCCTGGTGGGTCAGCAGCTGCACGATGCGCTGCTGGCGGGAGGTCTTGGTCTGCGCGAGGGCGCGACGGCTCTCGCTCATCGGCGCTCTCGGCCGACGGGGAGGGCGTGCGCGGCGGTGTCCTCGTCGGGGTGCTCCAGCAGCCAGGTCAGCAGCGCCTTCTGGGCGTGCAGGCGGTTCTCCGCCTCGTCCCACACCACGGAGGCGGGACCGTCGATGACCTCGGCGGTCACCTCCTTGCCGCGGTAGGCGGGCAGGCAGTGCAGGAAGATTCCGCCGGAGAGCTCCATCAGCTCGGCGGTGACCTGGAACGGCGCGAAGGTCTCCTCGCCGCGGCCCTCCTCGCCCTCCTGCCCCATCGACACCCAGGTGTCGGTGATGACGGCGGTGGCGCCAGCGACGGCCTCGCGCGGATCGTCGGTGACGAGCACCGAGCCGCCGGTGGTCGCGGCGATCTCCTCGGCGCGGGCGACGACCGCGGGGTCCGGACGGTGGGAGGCCGGGGAGGCCACGCGCACGTCCATCCCGGCGGTCACCCCGCCGAGCAGGTAGGAGTGGGCCATGTTGTTCGCGCCGTCGCCGAGGTAGGCGAGGGAGCGTCCGGCCAGCGCCGCGTCCCCCTCGGCCAGTCCCCCGGTGTGCTGGGCGATGGTCTGCAGGTCGGCGAGGATCTGGCAGGGATGGAACTCGTCGGTCAGGGCGTTGACGACGGGGACGGTCGCGTGGGCGGCCATCTCCTCGATGCGCTCCTGGCCGAAGGTGCGCCACACGATCGCGGAGACCATGCGGGTGAGCACCTCGGTGGTGTCCACGACGGACTCGCCGCGGCCCAGCTGGCTGGAGCCCGCGTCGATCACGAGCGGGCTGCCGCCGAGCTCGGCGACACCGGTCGCGAAGGACACGCGGGTGCGGGTCGAGGCCTTGTCGAACATGATCGCGACGGTGCGCGGCCCCTCGAGGGGGCGCTTGGCGAAGCGGTCATCGGCCAGCTGCAGGGCGAGGGCGAGGACCTCCTTCTGCTCGGCCGAGCTCAGGTCGTCGTCGCGCAGGAAGTGACGGGGCATCTCAGGACCTCTTCTCGGGAGCGGTGGCGGCGGTCGGGGCCGACGGGGCGGGCGCGGCCGACGGGGCGGTCGCGGCCGACGGGGCGGGCGCGGCCGACGGGACGGAGCCCTCCGCCTCGACGGCGAGCTGTTCGGCGCGGTCGAGCAGACCGGGCAGCGCCTCGACGAAGCCGGAGAGCTGCTCGCCGGTGATGATCAGCGGCGGGGCGAGGCGGATCGTGGTGGGGTTCGCGGCGTTGACGATGTACCCGGCCTCGAGGCCGGCGGTGACGACGTGCGGGGCCAGCGGTGCGGCCAGCGCGATGCCCTGCAGCAGGCCCGCGCCGCGGATCCCCTCGATGCGGGGGTCGGTCGCGGCGAGCTCGGTGACCTCGGCCTGGAGCTGCGTGCCGAGGCGGCGGGCGGCGCCGAGCAGGTCCTCCTCGGCGATCGTGCCGAGCACCGCGAGGGACACGGCCGCCCCCAGCGGGTTCCCGCCGAAGGTGGTGCCGTGCTGGCCGGGGCTCAGCAGCGTGCTGGCGTGCTCGCCGAAGGTGAGCACGGCGCCGATCGGGAAGCCGCCGCCGAGGCCCTTGGCAAGGGTCATGACGTCCGGCCGGAGGCCCTCGATCGCCTGGTGGGCGAACCACTCCCCCGTGCGCCCCACTCCGGTCTGGACCTCGTCGAGGATCAGCAGGGTGCCGTGGGCGGCGGTGAGCTCGCGGGCGGCGCGGAGGTACTCCTCGGACAGCGGCAGGACCCCGGCCTCGCCCTGGATGGGCTCGAGCACGAGGGCGGCCACATCGTCGGTCGACAGAGCCTTCTCGAGCGCGTCGATGTCGTCGGCCGGCAGGAACTCGACCCCGCCGGGAAGCGGCTCGAAGGGGGCGCGGTAGGCCTCCTTGTGGGTGAGCGCGAGCGCGCCCATGGTGCGGCCGTGGAAGGACTTCTCGAGCGCCAGGATGCGCGGGCGTCCGGTGCGGCGGGCGATTTTGAACGCCGCCTCGTTGGACTCGGCACCGGAGTTGGTGAAGAACACCCGCGAGCCCTCGGGGGCCTTCGCCAGCTGCAGGAGCCGCTCGGCGAGCTCGATCTGGGTGGGGGTGGCGAAGAAGTTCGAGACGTGCACGAGGGTGCCGGCCTGCTTGGAGAGCGCCGCGACCACGTCGGGGTGGGCGTGGCCGAGGGCGTTGACCGCGATCCCGCCGAGGAGGTCGAGGTACTCCTTCCCGTCGGCGTCCCAGACGTGGGCGCCCTCGCCGCGCACGAGCACGCGCTGGGGCGTGCCGAAGATGCCCAGCGCCGCGTGCGAGTAGCGGTCCATGAGGCTCGCGCCGTCGGCCGCGGCGGAGCTGCCGGTGGCGAGGACGGAGCCCGTGGGAGCCGTCGTGGTGGTGTCCTGCTCAGACATAGTCGTCCCTCCTGACCATCGTGCC
This sequence comes from Brachybacterium aquaticum, assembly GCF_014204755.1. Lineage (NCBI taxonomy): Bacteria > Bacillati > Actinomycetota > Actinomycetes > Micrococcales > Dermabacteraceae > Brachybacterium > Brachybacterium aquaticum. Next base: position 730,470 of record NZ_JACHLZ010000001.1, on the reverse strand, counting down.
CACGCCCTTGTCGGTGAAGACCTCCAGCAGCACGGCGTGCTCGATGCGGCCGTCGATCATGGCGGCGGTGCGCACGCCGGCGTCGACCGCGTCCAGCAGCGACTCGGCCTTGGGGATCATCCCTGCGGTGAGCGTGGGGAGCATGCCGCGCAGCTCGCTCGCGGAGATCTCCGGGATGAGCGAGCCGCGGTCGGGGAAGTCGCGGTACAGGCCCTCGATGTCGGTGAGGACCACGAGCTTCTCGGCGTCCAGGCCCGCGGCGAGGGCACCGGCGGCGAGGTCGGCGTTGATGTTCAGCACCGCTCCCGTCGGCTTTCCGTCCTCGTCGATCTCGGGCGCGATCGAGGAGACGACCGGGATCCGGCCGGCGTCCAGCAGGTCCTGGATCGACTCGGGCCGCACCTGGGTGACGGCGCCCACGTTGCCGAGGTCGACGTCCTGCCCGTCCACCACGGCGCCGCGGCGGCGGGCGGCGAACAGCCGCGCGTCCTCGCCGGACATGCCGATCGCGTAGGGGCCGTGGCTGTTGATCAGGCCCACGAGCTCTCGCCCGACCTGGCCGACCAGGACCATCCGCACCACGTCCATGGTGTCGTCATCGGTGACGCGCAGGCCGCCGCGGAACTCGGACTCGATGCCGACGCGGTTCAGCATGGCGTTGATCTGCGGGCCGCCGCCGTGGACCACGACCACGTGGATCCCGGCGTGGCGCATGAAGACCATGTCCGCCGCGAAGGCGCGGCGCAGGTCCTCGTCGATCATGGCGTTGCCGCCGTACTTCACCACGACGATCTTGTCCTTGAAGCGCTGCATCCAGGGCAGCGCCTCGATGAGGATCTCGGACTTCGCGTGGGCGTCGGCCTGGGCGGGCGTCAGCTCGGTGAGCGGGTTCTTGGAGGTCGCGGGCTTCGAGTCGGCAGTGCTGGAGCCTGCGTTCTTGGGATCTGCGGTCATGAGGAGTACGCGCTGTTCTCTTCGACGTAGTCGTGGGTGAGGTCGTTGGTCCAGATGTCCGCGGTCGCAGCCCCGGCGCCGAGGTCGACCTCGATGAGGGTCTCGCGCGGGGTCATGTCCACCTCGGACCGGTCGCGGTGGGCGCCGCCGCCGCGGCACACCTCCACGCCGTTGACGGTGACGGAGAGGTCGGCGACGTCGTAGGGCGCCACGGACTCGGGGACGCAGCCGGCCGCCGCGACGATCCGGCCCCAGTTGGGGTCGTTGCCGAAGATCGCGGCCTTGACGAGGTTGGAGCGGGCGATCTCGCGGGCGACGGCCAGGGCCGCGTCCTCGCTGCTGGCGTAGCGGACCACGACGTGCACGTCATGGCTGGCGCCCTCGGCGTCGGCGACGAGCTGGCGGGCGAGGTCGGCGCTGACGGCGCGCACGGCCTCGGCGAGCTCCGGGGCCGGCAGGGTCACGCCGCTCGCGCCGGAGGCCAGGAGGATGACGGTGTCGTTGGTGGACATGCACGCATCGGAGTCGACCCGGTCGAAGGTGGTGCGGGTCGCCTCGCGCAGCGCCTGCTGCGCGATCTCGGCGTCCACGTCCGCGTCGGTGGTGAGCACGACCAGCATGGTCGCCAGCTGCGGGGCGAGCATGCCCGCGCCCTTGGCGATGCCGCCGACGACGACGCCCGATTCGGTGGTGACCTGCGCCGTCTTCGGGACGGAGTCGGTGGTCATGATCGCGCGGGACGCGGAGGCGTCGGCCGCCTCGCTCGCGGCGAGCTGCTGGGTCGCGGCGGTGACCCCGGCCAGCAGCGGCTCCATCGGGAGCCGCTCGCCGATCAGGCCCGTGGAGCACACGAGCACGTCCTGGGCGGCGACGTCGAGCAGCTCGGCGAGGTGCTCGGCGGTGCGGTGGGTGTCCTGGAAGCCCTCGGGGCCGGTGCAGGCGTTGGCGCCGCCGGAGTTCAGCACCACCGCGCGGGCGCGACCGTCGGCGACGGCCTGGCGGGACCAGAGCACGGGCGCGGCCTGGACGCGGTTGGTGGTGAACACGGCGGCGGCGACGTCGCGCGGGCCGTCGTTGACGACCAGGGCGAGGTCCTCCTTGCCGGAGGCCTTGATGCCGGCGGCGAGGCCGACGGCGCGGAAGCCGCGGGGGCGGGTGATCGACACGGGGGTTCTCCTCGGGGGTGCGGAGGGAGGGCTGTGGGCGAGTGGCGGCCGACGGGCGGGAGCCGGTGGGCGGGGAGCCGGGCGGCCCGGGAACCGTCGGGCGGGGGCCGGGCGGCTCAGGGGGCGAGCGCGGTGCGGGTGAGCCCCACCGTCTCGGGCAGGCCGAGGGCGAGGTTCATCGACTGCAGCGCGGCGCCCGCGGTGCCCTTGACCAGGTTGTCGATCGCGGAGATGACGGTGGCCTGGCCGCTGTGGCGGTCCACGGCCGCGCCGATCCGGATCGTGTTGGCGCCGGTGACCTCGCCGGTGGCGGGGAAGACCCCCTCGGGCAGGACGGTCACGAAGTGCTCGTCGCCGTAGTCCTCGTTCAGCGCGGCCAGCAGGTCCTCGGTGGTGGTGCCGTCGGTGACCGGGGCGGTGCACACGGCGAGGATGCCGCGGCTGATCGGGACCAGCACGGGCGTGAAGGTGAGGCGCAGTCCGTCCTCGCGGGTGAGCCCGCTGGCGCGGCGAAGGTTCTGCAGCACCTCGGGGACGTGGCGGTGGGAGCCGCCGACGGCGTAGGGCGCGGCGGTGCCGGAGGCCTCGGAGAACAGCAGGTGCTGCTTGGCGCTGCGGCCGGCGCCGGAGTAGCCGACCGGCAGCACGGCGTTCAGCACCTGGTGGTCGATGAGACCCTTCCGCACGAGCGGGGCGAGGGCGAGGGACACGGCGGTCGCGTTGCAGCCGGGCACCGCGATCTCGCGCGCGGTGCGCAGCAGCTCGCGCTGGCGGGTGCCGTCCGCGAGCGGGAGCTCGGGCATGCCGTAGGTCCAGGTGCCGGAGTGCTCGCTGCGGTAGTACTCCGCCCAGTCCTCGGCGCTCTCGAGGCGGTGGTCCGCCGCGAGGTCGAGCACGAGCACGTCCGGGTACTCCTCGCGCAGTGCCGCGGCGATCCGGCCGGACTCCCCGTGCGGGAGGGCGAGGACGACGACGTCGTGGCCGCTGAGGGTCTCCACGCTCGTCTCCTGCAGCACCGGGTCGTGGCCGAGGTCGATGTGCGGGGCGACCTCGGAGAGGCGCTTGCCGGCGCTGGAGTGCGCGGTGACGGTCGCGACCTCGACGCCGGGGTGGCCGGACAGCAGGCGCAGGGTCTCTCCCCCGGCGTAGCCGGAGGCGCCGACGACGGCGACGCGCGGGCGACGCGTCTGCGCGTCGGTGTCGGTCGGGCCGGTGGTCGGGGCGGTCTCGGAAGCCATGCAGAAAGTCTATACACAGGACTGCATGAACAGCCATTCGCGTCGGCCGATGAGACGCGAGGTGTGACGGCCGGAACGTCGTGGCCCTGGCGTTCAGCCGCGCGGGGTGCGCAGGAAGGGGATCACGGGCAGTAGCACGCGGCGGCCCCGGCTCGCCTGGACCGTGCCGACGATCGCGTAGATCGCCTCGAGGAGGCCGACGACCAGATAGAGCGAGACCGTGCCCATCGCGATCGTGTCCATGACGGGGTGAAACAGCACGCCCTCACCGGTCGGCGAGGGAGTGCCCGTCAGGAGACCGGTCACGATGACGAGCACCATGAGCACGGGCCAGCACAGCTGGGTCAGGCCCCAGTTCGCGGCGCGCACCCCGTTCTCGGCTGCGAGCCCGCCGTGCTTGCGCTGCTTCAGACCGACGATGGTCTGGGTGATTCCCGCGATGATCAGCCCGAGGAAGGGGATCGGGATGTAGGCGAGGAAGCCGAGCGCCCAGGCGATGGTGCCGTTGCGCGGCGGGGCGACCTGCATGTACGGCTGGTTCTGCGGATAGGGCTGGTTCCGCGGGTACGTCTGGCCCTGCGGGTACGTCTGGCCCTGCGGGTAGGCCTGGGCCTGCCGGGCGGGCTGTCCGTGGGGCGCGGGCTGTCCGTTCTGAGAGGTCACGCGCCCACGTTACCGAGCCCTGTCCGCCGCGCGCGGGAAAAGCGGAACGCACGGGGCGGAATGCGCGGAGGGGGCGCCGCTCCGACGAGCGACGCCCCCTCCGCGTGGATCACCTGGGCTCAGGCCCGCAGCTCCCCGCCCACGGCGGTCTCGACCGCGGCGATGATGCGCTTGCGCGCCGCGCCGATCTCGTCGGCCCCGAGGGTCCCCTCGGTCGAGCGCAGCCGCACCGCGAAGGCCAGCGACTTCTTCCCCGCGCCGATCTGCTCGCCGGTGAAGACGTCGAACAGGTGGACGTTCTCGGCGAGGTCGCCGGCGCCCACCACGATCGCGGCCTCGACCGCGGAGGCGGGCACGGAGTCCTCGACCACGAAGGCGAAGTCCTCCTTGGCCGGCGGGAAGGTCGGCACCGGCACGGCGCGGACCACCGCCGGCGCCGCCCCGATCACGGCCTCGAGATCGAGCTCGAAGGCCGCGGTGCGGGCCGGGAGCGCGAACTCCTTGATCACCGCGGGGTGCAGCTCGCCCGCGGCGCCCACGACGAGGCTGTCCCCGTCGGCCGTCGCGACCCGCAGCTCCCCGGCGCGGCCGGGATGGAACGGGGCCCGCTCCACCTGGCGCACCTCGAGCTCCGCGCCGACGGCGGCGGCCGCCCGGCGGGCGAGGTCGAGCGCGTCGGCCCAACCCCACGGGGCGGGCTCGCCCTGCCAGGAGTCGGGGCCGGAGGCCCCGCCGACGACCGCGGCGAGCGCGCCGGTCTGCGCGGGCAGCGCGCCGAGGATCGCCTCGAGGTCCTGGTCCGAGGGACGCGCGGCGGGGGCGGGCACCGGCGCGGCACCGCCCGCGGTGCGGGCGCGGAACACGGAGGCGCGCTGGAAGACCGCCACCGACTCCTCGCCGCGGCCGAGGTTGCGCCGGGCCACGGGCAGGAGGGTCTGCAGCAGCTCGGTGCGCAGCAGCGGCTCGTCCTCGGCCAGCGGGTTCAGGATCCGCACGGCCTCGCGGCGCGCGTCGTCCTTCCCGTAACGCAGGCGGTCGTGGACGGACTCGGCGACGAACGGTGCGGAGGCGACCTCCACGAGGCCCGCCTCGGCGAGCGCCCGTCGGGCCGCACGGCGCGAGCGCTGCGCGACGGTCAGGCCGTGCCCGCCGACGGCCGGCGGCAGGATCGAGGGGATCTGCTCGTAGCCGACCAGGCGCGCGATCTCCTCGACGAGGTCCTCGCGGATCGTGAGGTCCGGCCGCCAGCTCGGCGGGGTGACGACGAGGGTGTCCTCGGCGGCAGCATCCCCGTCGGCCGGACCGCCCGCGACCTCGCAGCCGATGGCCTCGAGGCTCCCGCGCACCTGCTCGGCGGTGTAGGGGATGCCGACGAGACGCTCGGCGTCGCCGATCGCGATCGTGATCGGCGCGGGCTCCGCGACGGAGCCCTCGTCGGTGATGCGGTGCTCGATGGTGCCGCCGCCGAACTCGACGATCAGCTGGGCGGCGCGGTGCACGGCCGCGAGCGGCAGCTGCGGGTCCACACCGCGCTCGAAGCGCTTGGACGCCTCCGAGGGCAGGCGGTGGCGGCGCGCGGTGCGCGCGACCGAGACCGGGTCGAAGGTCGCCGCCTCGAGCACGATGTTCGTGGTCGAGGCCGACACCTCGGTGTCCTCGCCGCCCATCACGCCCGCGAGCCCGAGCACGCGGTCGCCGCTCTCGCCTCCCGCGTCGGTGATCAGTAGGTCCTCGGGGTCGAGGGTGCGCTCGACGTCGTCGAGGGTGGTGAGCTTCTCGCCCTGCTGGGCGCGGCGCACCACGATCGGGCCGACGAGCTTCTTCGCGTCATAGGCGTGCAGCGGCTGGCCGAGGTCGAGCATCACGTAGTTGGTGACGTCGACGATCAGCGAGATCGGGCGCATTCCGGCGAGGGTGAGGCGGCGGGCCATCCAGCGCGGGGTCTGCGCCTCGGGGTCCACGCCCTGCACCTCGAGGGCGACGAAGCGGGTGCAGCCCTCCACGCCGTTCAGCGGCGCCTGGTCGCGCAGCTGGACCGGGATCCCGCCGCGGTCGGTCGCGGTGATCTCCACGCCGGGGACCGGGTCGGTGAACGCGGCGCCGGTAGCGTGCGAGTACTCGCGGGCGACGCCGCGCATCGAGAAGCAGTACCCGCGGTCCGGGGTCACGTTGATCTCGACGACCTCGTCGGCCAGGCCCAGCAGCGCGATCGCGTCGTCGCCCGGCTCGCCGGTGAGGCCCTTCGCGTGGCCGCGGCCGAGCACGATGATGCCGTCCTCGCCGTCCGGGTCCGGGCCGAGCCCGAGCTCCTCGCCGGAACAGATCATGCCGTCCGAGGTGTGGCCGTAGGTCTTGCGGGCCGCGATCGCGAAGTCGCCGGGCAGCACGGTGCCGGGCAGGGAGACGACCACGAGGTCGCCGACCTCGAAGTTGTGCGCGCCGCAGATGATGCCGCGGCTCGGGCGCTCCTCGCCGGGCTGGGGGTCCTTGGGGTTGTCGGCGGCCTCGTTGTGCTCGGGGCCGACGTCCACACGCACCCAGTTGATGGTCTTGCCGTTCTTCTGCGGCTCCTTGACGAGGTCGAGCACGCGGCCGACGACCAGCGGGCCGGTCACCTGCGCGCCGAAGATCGCCTCCTCCTCGAGCCCCACGCGGGAGAGGTCGGTGGCGACCTGCAGGGCGGACGCGTCCGCGGACAGCGCCGCGTGCTCGGCGAGCCAGGTCAGGGGAATGCGGGGCATGTCAGATCTCCGTCCCGTAGTGCTGGGAGAAGCGGACGTCGCCCTCCACCATGTCGCGCATGTCCGCCACGCCGTTGCGGAGCATGAGGATGCGCTCGATGCCGAGGCCGAAGGCGAAGCCCTGGTACTCCTCGGGGTCCACCCCGGCCGCGCGCAGCACGTTCGGGTGGACCATGCCGCAGCCGCCCATCTCGATCCAGCCGGTGCCGCCGCAGACCCGGCAGTCCGGGTCCGCGTCGTGGTCCAGGCCCAGCCGCGCATCGCAGGCGAAGCAGCGGAAGTCCATCTCGGCGCTGGGCTCGGTGAAGGGGAAGTGGTTGGGGCGCAGGCGCGTGATCGGCGCGCCGCCGAAGACGTGCGCGGCGAAGGCGTCGAGGGTGCCGACGAGGTTCGCCATGGTCAGGCCCTTGTCGATGGCGAGGCCCTCGACCTGGTTGAACATCGGCGAGTGCGTCGCGTCCATCTCGTCGGCCCGGTACACGGTGCCCGGGCAGGCGACGTACAGGGGCGCGCCGCGCTCGAGCATGGCGCGGATCTGCACCGGCGAGGTCTGGGTGCGCAGCAGCATCCCGGAGTCCTCGGGCGCGAGGTACAGGGTGTCCTGCAGCGAGCGGGAGGGGTGCTCCGCATCCGCGTTCAGCGCGTCGAAGTTCAGCCAGGAGGACTCCGCCTCCGGCCCCTCGGCGATCTCCCAGCCGAGCCCCGCGAAGAAGTCCTCGATCCGCTCGGCCAGCGTGCTCAGCGGGTGCGCAGCACCGCGCGGCCGACGGTCGGTGGGCAGGGTGACGTCGACGGTCTCCGCGGCGAGCGTCGCCTCCTCCTCGGCGGCGGCGAGCTCGGCCTGGCGGGCGCCGAGCGCCTGCTGGACGCGGCCCTTGCCCTGGCCGACGAGCTTGCCGGCGGCGGCCTTCTGCTCCTTGGGCAGGTCCTTGATCGCGCGGTTCGCGGTGGTGAGCACGCTGGTGTCGCCCACGTGGTCGATGCGCACCTGCTTGAGGGCGGCGGTGTCGGGGGCCGCGGCGATCGCGGCGAGGGCGGCCTCGACGGCGGCGCTGATCGACTCCTCGTCGATCTCGGGCGCGCCGGGCGCGGGGGATGTGTCGGACACGGGATTCGCTTTCGTCCTGGAGTGCACGGGGGTGCGCGCGGGGGAACGGTCCGCAGTCGGAGCGTCCCGGTTGCGGGCACCGCGGACCATTCTAGGAGAGGGCGCGGCGGCGGGCGGCCGGGGGTCGGTGGATGGCGGGGGTCGGCGAGCGGCATGTCGGCCGATGGGAAGGCCGTCGGCCGACGAGGGCGGGCGGGCGGATGGGGAGTGCTCCCCATGTCGCGATCCCCCGTCGGCCCCTACGCTCGAGGGAACACGACAGATGAGGGGCAGGATCGATGGGTTTCCAGGGTGCGGACACGGCAGCGCTGCGCGAGCAGGCGACGGCCTTCCGACGGTGCGGGCGCGAGATGCTGCAGCACTCCTCGACCCTGACCTCCGCGGTCATGTCGGTGACCTGGGTGGGTCCCGACGCCGACGCGCTGCGCGCTCGCTGGGCTGAGGTGGACAGGCTCCTCACGCAGGCGGCCGAGGACGTCACCGCCCGCGGAAGGGAGCTCGCCGAGCACGCGCAGGAGCAGGACGCGGCCTCGTCGGACGGGTCCGGCGGGGGCCGCAGCCTCGGCGACAGGCTCGGGCTGCCGGACCTGTCCTCCTGGTTCACCACTGCAGCGGGCCCGCTCTCCGAGGCGGTGGGCTGGGCACGGACCCTGGCGGAGGCCGTGGCGCCAGGGGGCGCTGGTGGTCCGGGCTCGGGGAATCCCCTGCTCGCGGCGCTGGATCCGGGGGGTTCGAAGGGGGCGGGGGCGGACCAGGGCATCCAGGACCTCATCAACGATCTCTTCGGTCTGGAGCCGGTCGAGAAGAAGGTCGACAAGTACGACGGCGACTATGACAGCCCGGAGGATGAGTTCGACGCGACGCCGGGAGAAGGCGTCCGCACCCTCTCGTCGAAGCTGGAGGGAGATCACGGGAGCATCGAGACCTCCGTGGACGAAGACGGGAACCGGAGCGGCACGGTCCAGATCTCCGCTCCTCTGGTCGATGAGGAGGGCAAGGCGGGCCCTGTCGAGGCCTCGTACTCGCTCGACGTGAAGACCTCGGGCTCCTTCAGGGAGAACGGGGACGGGACGGTCACGTACACCGTCACCTCGGAGCTCTCCGAGGAGGCGAAGGCAGAGCTCGCCGCCAAGGGGGTCAACTTCTCCGGAGACGTCGGTGTGAACAGCGGGAGCTCACGCTCCACCGAGTACGAGGTGACGGTCCCCGAGGGGACCTCCATCGCCGAGGTGCTCGCGATCACGCCCCACGATCCGTCATCGATCCCGCCGGGGGCTTCCGTGTCCTTCTCCAGCGAGCGAGCCACGTCCGGAGGCGCGGACGTCGGCATCGGGGTCGTCGGAGACGGGCTGTTCTCCATCGGTGCCCAGAAGTCGAACGGGGAGGGGACGACCACGAGCGTCGGCCGTGACTCCGACGGGAACCTCACCGTCACGACGGGACCGACGTCCGCGATGAACAGCACGGTCACCGCGCGGCTCGGCACCGATGACCTCAATCTGCACATCGCCCAGTCCGACTCCCGGGACGGCTCGACCTTCGAGACTGCCACGTTCGAGGACACCGCCTCCGGACGCAGGGCCTACCAGGAAGCCCTGACGAACGGCAAGTACCCGAGCAACACCGGTGACGGTGTGCTCACGACATACGTCGAGAACCAGAGGACCAGGACCGTCGACGTCGCCGGCGGCGTCACCACCGGTCCGGCAAGTTCCGAGCTGTCGAGCAACATGTTCACGCAGCAGTCGATCACGCGCACGTACCCGGACGGGCACCAGGAGAGCGCGGCGCAATGGCTCCCTCACGGCGATTCGTCGATGACCAGTGTCGTCCGCTCGGATGCGAGCGGGAGAGAGTCCACCTACGTCGTCACCCTGGACACCTCGGGCGGCTCCCGCGCGGCGACATCGTCCTACGGCCTCGAATCCCCGGGCGACCGCACGAGCATCCTCCTCACCGAGGACGAGGCATCGGTGGTCCGCGATCATGCCCGGGCCCTGAAACTTGTCCCTGACGATGCCGGGACCGCTGAAGCGCTCTCCATGGTGGTGCAACGGTCCTCGGATGCGGACGCCGCGATCAGCAATCTCGAGGGCCACAATGCCATCGCGGACTCGACAGGGAAGAGTGAGCCCGTCGGCGGCGACTACAGGGCTCCGGGGAGGGCCTTCAACCCCGAGCATCAGTCGGTGCGGGACGGGAAGCTCGCCGACAGGCACTGAGCGGAGGCCGTAGTCCGTGCATCAGGGCGCTCGAAGGTGGGACCTCGATTCGCGGTCAGCCTCCACTCGTTAGGCTGGCCACGACCCCCACCCCTCGAAGGAGGCCAGCATGCCCATCACCGTCAAGGGCGTCGTCGCCCGGGCCGCGAAGCAGCCCGCCGAGCTGCTCGACATCGTCATCCCCGACCCCGGTCCCCACGACGTCATCGTCGACATCGAGGCGACCGGCGTGTGCCACACCGACCTCGCCTACCGCGACGGCGGCATCAACGACGAGTTCCCGTTCCTGCTCGGCCACGAGTCCGCGGGCCGCGTGTCCGTGGTCGGCGAGGCCGTCACGCACGTCGAGGTCGGCGACTACGTCGTGCTGAACTGGCGCGCGGTGTGCGGCGAGTGCCGCGCCTGCAAGAAGGGTGTGCCGCAGTACTGCTTCGCGACCCACAACGCCTCGCAGAAGATGACTCTCACCGACGGCACCGAGCTCACCGCGGCCCTCGGCATCGGCTCCTTCGCCGAGAAGACCCTGGTCCACGAGGGCCAGTGCACGAAGGTCTCCGAGGACGCCCCGGCCGAGGTCGCGGGTCTGCTCGGCTGCGGCGTCATGGCCGGCCTCGGCGCCGCCATGAACACCGGCCAGGTCCAGCGCGGCGAGTCCCTCGCCGTGATCGGCCTGGGCGGCGTGGGCTGCGCCGCGATCGCGGGCGCGAAGCTCGCCGGCGCCACCACCATCATCGGCCTGGACGTGGACGAGAAGAAGCTCGCCGCCGCCGAGGAGCTCGGCGCCACCCACACCCTGCTCACCAAGGGCCTCTCCCCGCAGCAGGTCGCCGACAAGGTCCAGGAGCTCACCGGCGGCTTCGGCGCCGACGTGGTGGTCGACGCGGTCGGCATCCCGCAGACCTACGAGGCCGCCTTCTACGCCCGCGACCTCGCCGGCCGCGTGGTGCTCGTGGGCGTGCCCCGCCCGGGCGTCGAGATCACCCTGCCGCTGGCCGACGTGTTCGGCCGCGGCGGCGCGCTGAAGTCCTCCTGGTACGGCGACTGCCTGCCCGAGCGCGACTTCCCCGATTTGATCGACCTCTACCTGCAGGGCCGCCTGCCGCTGGAGCGCTTCGTCACCGGCCGCACCGACCTCGCCGGCACCGACGCGGCGCTCGACGCGCTGCACGACGGCAACACCCTGCGCACCGTCGTCGAGGTGAAGCGATGACCGCCCGCCTCACCCACGGCACCACCTCCGGCACCTTCTCCCTGGACGGGGAGACCCACGAGGTCGAGAACAACGTGTGGGTGCTCGGCGACGACGAGCAGTGCGTCGTCTTCGATGCCCCGCACGACGTGCAGGCCATCGAGGACCTGGTCGGCGAGCGCGAGTGCGTGGGCATCCTGCTCACCCACGGACACGACGACCACGTCCGCTTCGCCCCGGAGCTGTCCGAGGCGCTCGAGGCCCCGATCCTGCTGAACCCCGCCGAGCGCGAGGTCTGGCAGCTCACCCACGGCGACCTCCCCTGGGACGACGACATCGCCGACGGCGACATGTTCACCATCGCGGGCGTCAGCCTCGAGGCCCTGCACACCCCGGGCCACTCCCCCGGCTCGACCTGCTTCTACTCCGAGGAGCTGGGCGCCGTGTTCACCGGCGACACCCTGTTCCAGGGCGGTCCCGGCGCGACCGGCCGCTCCTTCTCCTCCCGGGAGACCATCGAGGAGTCGATCCGCGAGCGCCTGTTCGCACTGCCGGACGACACCGTGGTGCACACCGGCCACGGCCCGGACACCACCATCGGTGCCGAGAAGCGCAACGCCCAGGGGGACTGGCTCTGAGGGGCCGGCATTGACGGTCTCTCCGGGCTGAGCGCTCGGCAGGACTCCCCCGCCCGACGGCGGCGACCGCACTGCGCGGTCGCCGCCGTCGGCGCGTCCGGGGGTGCAATGGCCCGTCGGCCGATCGAATCGAACACCTGCACGCGCTTCCATCGCCGCAGTTCGCAGCCCATTCGGAGTTATCCACACACCTTTCGGCTGTCACCCCTGCTCCGTAGAATGGATCACACATTCGAGGACGCGGGCGAGGGGCCCGCAGCACCGCGCGAGGGGGCGAGGGCATTGGGTGACACCGCTGACGACGACTCGCCATTCCTCCTCGCGCCCCCGGACAGGAAGGCCGCCGCCGCGGCCGAGCGCGCAGCCCAGCGGAGGCGTCGCCGCCGCTCCGTGACCCAGGATCGCGTCCGGAGGGCCGGGGCCGAGCGCTCCCGCCGCACCGGACAGAAGCTCACCCAGCTCTGGGACAGCGGCCGTGAGGACTCCCGCCGTCTCGCCGCCCGCTACCGGACCCTGCTGGAGACCACCCAGGACCCGCTCGGCCCCGACTGGGACAAGGACGAGGCGGCGATGGACGAGCTGAACGTGTCGCTCGCCCTGCGCTGCGCGAGGACGCAGGCGGCCCGCATCCTCCGTGAGACCCACCGGGTCGGCACCCTCCTGCCCCGCACCCTCGAGCGGCTCGAGCGGGGCGACCTGCCGGTGGGCTGGTTCGAGAAGGTCCTCGAGCGCACCTCCGACCTCGAGGACGATGCCGTGCGCGGGGTCGACGAGGCGCTCGGAAAGGTCGCGCTGGACATCACCCCGGAGTCCTTCTCCCGGGAGTTCGGCCACCTCATCACCTCCGCGATCAGCCGCACCCCCCTGCCCGAGCGGGCCACCCCGGCGGCCCGTCGGCGGGTCGTCATGGACCCGCCGCGCCCGGACGGCACCGGTTGCCTGCGCATCATCGGACCGCTGCCCGAGATCCTCGACCTCGCCGAGCGCCTGGACCGCGCGGCCCACTGCCTGCAGGACGCCCAGCGCGACGCGCTCTACGACGGCACCGAGGTCCCCGGCGATCCGGGCGGGCTGATCAGCGCGAGCGGCGTGCTGCCCACCCTCTCCGCGCTCCGCTTCGACCTGCTGCTCGCCGCGGCCCTGGACACCGACGGCGTCGAGGTGCCCGAGCCCCGCTTCCGGATCACCGTGACGGTCCCGTTCATGACGATGCTCGGCGAGTCCGACGCCCCGGGGATGCTGGACGGCACCACCCCACTGCCTGCCGAGATGGCCCGCGAGCTCGCTGGCCGCGAGGACGTCTGGTACCGGATCCTCACCGATCCGGCCACCGGGAGGTTCCTCCCCCAGCCCGCGCAGCGGTACCGCCCGAGCCCCGCCCAGCGCGAGCATCTGCGTCAGCGCCAGCCCACCTGCGCCGTCCCCGGCTGCGGCCGCCCCACCCGGGAGCTCACCGAGTTCGACCACATCGAGGAGTTCGACCACGAGGATCCCGCCGCCGGCGGCCCCACCTCGGTGGAGAACCTCCATGCGCTGTGCCGCCAGCACCACCGGCTGAAGACCCTCGGCCGGCTCGACCCCGTGCGGGACGACGAGTCGGGCACCACCTGGTGGATGACCTCGGAGCACCTGATGGCGCGGCAGGAGGACAGCCGCGACCTCGCCACACCCCAGGTCGTCGAGGAGATGACCGAGGCATGGGAGCAGTTCGAGGCGCTTCGCCTCGCCCGGGTCGACAATGCCCGTCGGCTCTGCGAGGCTCTCGAGCAGGGCCTCTCTCCCAGTGATCCGATTCCGGGCCCGAACGGGGAGGACGGCTGGCGACTCGGGCGGGACGGGTCCCTCCAGCCGCCGGGCGACCCGCCGCCGTTCTAGCGACGGGGAGCTCGCCGCGGGGGCGCGGTATCAGCGAGGTGCGCGGGATCAGCGAGGCGGGGTCGCCTCGTCGTCCGACGACGACTCGTCCGACACCGCCACGTTCGACACCGCCCCGTCCGACGCCGCCCCGTCCCCGACCGGGCCCGTCGGCCGCGACTCCCCGACCGCCGCTCCCCCGCCCTGCAGGCTCGCGAGGTACGCGTTGTACGCGGCGAGCTCCGCCCCGCCGTCGCGCTCGGCCTTGCGGTCGTACTGGCGGGCGCGGCGGTCCTCGGAGCGCATCCACAGCACCGCGACGATGATCGCGTAGCCGACGGTGGGGACCTCCGAGATCGCCCACATGATCGACGCGCCGCGCTCCTGGATGAGCATCAGCCGGTCCGGGTCGTACATGCCCAGGTCCGTGTACCAGTTCTCGGCGATCAGCCAGGTCGCCGAGTACAGCGCCACCCCGAAGAAGGCGTGGAACGCGAGGGTGACCAGCAGCGTGAGCAGCTTCATCACCGGGTTGATCGGCCGGGGCGCGGGGTCGATGCCGATCAGCACCCACGCGAACAGGTACCCCGAGGCGAGGAAGTGCACGGTCATCAGCACGTGCCCGGCGTGGTGGTACATCGCCAGCTCGAACAGCGGCGTGAAGTAGAAGACCACGAGCGAGCCGGCGAAGAACAGCCCGGCCACCGGCGGGGAGGAGATCACCCGGGAGTATCCGGAGTGCAGCGCCGCGAGCACCCATTCGCGCACGCCGCGGGAGCCGTCGGTGCGCGGGGCGACCGCGCGGGACAGCAGGGTCACCGGCGCGCCGAGCACCCACAGCGGCGGGGCGATCATCATCATCGCCATGTGCTGGACCATGTGGGCGTCGAAGCGGAACAGGCCCCAGGCCGCAGCGCCCCCGTTCATGACCCAGGCGAAGGCGAGGCAGCCGGCGATCCAGCTGAGCGTCCGCACCCACGGCCAGGCGTCGCCGCGGCGGGTCAGCCTGCGCACGCCGACGAGGTAGAGCCCCGCCATCGCCGCAGCGATCCCGAGGGAGACCCAGTCGGGCTGGACCACGGTGAACAGAGCGCCCGGGCCGAACTCGCGCTCGGGCGGGAGGTGGCCGGCCAGTGACAGCACGCGCAGGTCGCCGACGACGGGGACCTCCTGCGGCACGGGCGGGGCCGAGCGGCCGAGCGCGATCGACGCTCCGATCACGGCGGCGAGGAGGATCCCCTCGGTGAGCGCGAGGTGGCGGAAGCGCAGCCGGTCCCCGAGGCGGCGGCGCTGCAGGGCGCCGAGCACGGCGAGGGCGAGGAGGCCGACGGTCTTGGCGAGCACGACGCGGCCGTACCCGGTCGTGACCAGGTCCGCCCAGCTGTCCAGGCGGATCGAGGCGCTGAGCAGGCCCGAGAGGGCGAGGACCACGACGGCCGCGAGCGCCCACGGTGAGAAGCGGGCGACGACGGCGCGGTGGCGCTCGTCGTCCAGGCGCGGACCGAGCAGGCCGATGACCAGCAGCCCGCCCGCCCACACGGACACCGCCACGATGTGCAGGGCCATGGCGTTGACGGCGTTGACGTGGTCGAGGCTGGCGCCGGCGTGGCCCGCGAGGCCCAGCGTGAGCGCACCGATGCCGGAGAACGCGAGGGCCCAGCAGGCGAGCACCGTGGTGCGGACGGCGAGGGCGAGGCCGTGGAAGAGCGCCGCGAGACCGGCGAGCACGGCGACGACGAGCTGCAGGCGGCCGAGCTCCCCGCCCAGCGCGACGTCCCACAGGTTCAGTCCGGAGCCGGGACCGGCGGCCTCGAGCCCTCCGAGGGGGACCTGGGCGAGCGAGGCGAGCGCCCACAGCAGCGCCCCGGCCGCGGCGAGGCGCACGGTCGCGCGGCGCACCGGGTCCAGCGCGGTGGTCTCGCGGCGGGAGGGTCCGGGCAGCAGCAGGACGGCGACGCCGCCCGCGCCGATCGCGAGCAGCATGCCCAGGTGGTGCAGGGCGCGGACCACGGGCAGGCCCCAGGTCACCAGGGGGCTCGCAGGGATCAGCTGGGCCGGGGCGAGAGCGCCGGTGGCGGCCATGCCGAGGAGCGCGGCGGCGAGGGTGAGGAGCAGCAGGGCGGGCAGGAGCAGCCGCGGGAGGATCCCGGTCCCGCGGTCAGATGCGGTGGTGGCGGGAACGGTCGGCGTGGTCATGCCTTCGGTCATGCCTCCAGGCGTCGGCGGCGGAGCGTCTCGAAGAGGCAGACGGTCGCGGCGGTGTGGACGTTCAGGGATTCGGCGTGCCCGGCCAGCGGGATCCGCACGGTCAGGGGCGCTGCGGCGAGGGTCGCCTCGTCCAGGCCGTGGGCCTCGTTGCCGAGGATCCAGGCGAGGCGCGCGGGAAGCGCAGTGTCGAAGAGGTCGCTGTCCGCGTAGCCGCTGGTCGCGGCCGCGGTGACGTCGGCGGCGGCGAGGGCGGGCAGGAGCGCGTCGATCTCGGCGCCGGTGAGGACCGGGAGGTGGAAGAGGCTGCCGACGGAGGCGCGCACCGCCTTCGGCGAGTACGGGTCGGCGCTCGTGCGGGTGAGCAGCACGAGGTCGGCGCCGGCGGCGTCGGCGGTGCGGATCATGGTGCCGACGTTGCCGGGGTCGCGCACCTCGTGGAGGACGACGACGGTGACCGGTCCGTCCGCGGGCAGGGCGCGGACGGCACCCAGCGCGGCGGCCGGGTCCTCGGCGGAAAAGGTGGCCAGCGCGATCGCGCCCTGCGGGGAGACCAACGCTCCCCCGACAGCAGCCCCCGGAGAGGCATCGGCACCGCCCTGATCGCCGCCGCCGTCACCGCTGTCGCGGACCATGGCGCGCAGGATCTGCTCGTCGACCTCGCGCAGCGGCGCTCCGGCCTCGGCGGCGAGGGAGGCGAGCTCGGGGTGGTCGGCGCGGGCGCGCACGGTGAGGAAGACCTCGAGGGCGAGGTCGGCGCGGTGGGTGAGCAGGGAGCGGACGGCCTGCGGGCCCTCGACGCGGAAGCGTCCCTGCTTGCGACGCGCCGAGCGCCCGGTCAGTGCCGCCGCCTTCCTCACCCGCTCGGAGCGGGGCGAGGTGAGGGGGGACTGATCCGGGCGCTCGGTCATCGCGGGTGCTGCTGCGATGTCAGGCCGCGGGGGCGTTGACGTCCTTGGGGAGGGCGTTCTTGGCGACCTCGACCAGGGCGGCGAAGGCCGGCGCGTCGTTGACGGCGAGCTCGGCGAGCATGCGACGGTCGACCTCGACACCCGCCAGGCCGAGGCCCTGGATGAAGCGGTTGTAGGTCAGGCCGTTGGCGCGGGACGCAGCGTTGATGCGCTGGATCCACAGCTGGCGGAAGTCGCCCTTGCGCTTCTTGCGATCGCGGAAGTTGTAGGTCTGCGAGTGCAGGACCTGCTCCTTCGCCTTGCGGTACAGGCGGGAGCGCTGGCCGCGGTAACCGCTGGCCTGCTCGAGGATCTCCCGACGCTTCTTCTGGGCGTTGACCGCCCGCTTCACGCGTGCCACGTGATACTCCTTCAGTCGTTAGTTCAGGGGCGCGGGAGACGTGCTCCCGCGAGGGCGATCAGCGGCCCAGCAGCTTCTTGATGCGCTTGGTGTCGGCCTTGTCGACGTTGGTGTCGGAACCGAGGCGGCGCTTGCGGGTGGAGGACTTGTGCTCCAGCAGGTGGCGGGCGTTGGCCTTCTCGCGCATGAGCTTGCCCGAGCCGGTCACGCGGACGCGCTTCTTGGTCCCCGAGTGGGTCTTGTTCTTCGGCATCTGCCTTGTTCTCCTTGTTACGTTCTCAGGACTCGGAGCCGGTCTCGGCCTCGGCCTCGGGAGCGGACGTCTCGTCCGCGCCGCGGGCAGCGGCCTTCTCGGCATCGGTCTTGCGCTTGCGGGCCTCGGCCATGGCCTGGGCCTTCTTCTTGTGGGGTCCGAAGACCATCACCATGTTGCGGCCGTCCTGCCGCGGGTGCGACTCGACGAAGCCGAACTCCGAGACGTCCTCAGCCAGACGGTTGAGGAGGCGCACACCCATCTCCGGGCGCGACTGCTCGCGGCCGCGGAAGCGGATGATGACCTTGACCTTGTCGCCGCCGGAGAGGAACTTCTCAACGTTGCGGCGCTTGGTCTCGTAGTCGTGCTTGTCGATCTTCAGGCCCATACGGATTTCCTTCTGGACCGTATTCGCCTGGTTCTTCCGCGCCTCACGGGCCTTCAGGTTGGCTTCGTACTTGTACTTGCCGTAATCCATGAGACGGGCGACCGGCGGGTTCGCACCGGGCGCGACCTCGACCAGGTCGAGATCTGCTTCCTGGGCGAGACGCAGGGCGTCCTCGACACGGACCTCGCCGACCTGCTCGCCGGCGGGCCCGACCAGGAGGACCTTGGGGACCCTGATCTGACCGTTGATGCGCTGTTCGCTGATGTTGGCTCCTCACCTTGTTTCGAGTCGGAAGACGACGAAGGCCCCCGCAATCATGCGGAGGCCCCAAGGTGCATGCGCATCAGCGCAGGGCGGGCACGGCGGCCCACTCGCCGGCTCCGAGGACCCGGCTGCGATACTGACCCGGCGGCTCGAGGCCACGAGGTGGGAGGGACTCCACTTGAGGAACGTATGACGAGGGTTTCGACCTGTTCCAGTCGTCTATCCTAGCAGGAGCTCGACGTCCGTCCAGGTGATGTGCGTCGCGCCGGCAGGTAGCGAACCACGAGGAGTCCAGGTGCAGACCGACCGCGAGGCGCCCGACGAGGGCGGCCCGAGCACCGACGGCGACCTCAGGAGCCCGAGCGATCCCCAGGATACGGCCGCCGCCCCGGCCCGCTCCGCGCACTCCGACGGCACCGCGCACTCCTACGACTACGGCGAGGCGCCACCGGCCGATGCCGCAGCCCCGTCGGACCCCGCAGCCCCGTCGGACCCCGCCCCCACCGGCACCCATCCCGCGACCGGTGTGCCGACCTCGACCACTCCTCGCGCGGTGCTGCGTCCCGTGCCGGAGGGGTTCCCGACCCCTCCCCCGCGCCCCGCGCGCCCGAACCGTCGGCCGGCGAAGCAGCCCGATCCGGCACCGCCCGCACGCTCGCGCGGCCCGCTGATCGCGGGGATCGCGGTCGTCGCGGTGCTGTTGCTGGTCGTGGCGATCGGCGGGGGGATCCTCGCGGTCCGGTCCCTGTCGGCCGACGACGGCGAGGCGCCTGCGGCGTCCGACGCGCCCGCCGCCTCCGAGGCCCCGGCCGGGACCGGTAGCGCCACGGTCGGCGACGTGCAGGTGGAGGCGACCGGCACCGCGATGGGGGTGCGCAGCGTCGGCGACAGCGGCTCCACCGTCGACCCCGAGGGCGAGTTCGTGATCGTCTCGTTCACGATCACGAACGAGGGCGACCAGCCGGTGATCGTGAACGACGGTCTCGAGCTCGAGACGGCCGACGGCGAGCGGCATCCCGTGGACGGCGCGGCCTCCCAGCGTCACCTCGCCAGCAGCAGGTACAACGGGATCGTGGGGACCGGCGAGTCCGCCGACTTCCACGCCGTCTTCGACGTCCCGATCGGTGCCGAGCCGACCGCATTCCGCCTCTCGCTGCCCGGCGGCGACGGCGTCGTGGACCTCGCGGGCTGACCGCGTCCGCTCACCGGCTCCTGCCCCCACCACCCCTCGACAGCACCCCGCACCATCGCGTCCCGACCGGGACCGCGACCGACCACGAAGGACGAACTCCATGACCGATCCCCAGCACACGCACGCCGACCGCACCGATCAGGACCACGCGGGCCACGACCACGCGGGCCACGACCACGCCGCGCAGGACACCACCGGTGCCGAGGAGCTGCGCGACATCGCCGAGGTCTCCTCGGTCGAGATCATCACCTCCGCGTGCGTGCACCTCATGAGCGCCGCCGCGGTGAAGGTGGGCCTCGCGGACGACGAGGACACCGGCCACTACCAGGACCTCGCCGAGGCGCGGAAGCTGATCACGGCGCTCGCGGGCCTGGTCACGGCCGCCGCGCCCGAGATCGGCAACGAGCACGCGCGCTCGCTGCGCGACGGTCTGCGCTCCCTGCAGCTGGCCTTCGCGGAAGCGCTGCCCTTCCCGGACGAGCCGGGCAAGGCGCCGGGCGAGAAGTACACCGGCCGCGTCTCCTGACGCGCACGGGCTCCTGACGCGCGCCGCGCAGGGGCGGTGCCGGGCGCTCCGTCCTGCTCGGCGCCGAGGGTTCTTCAGCTGCCCAGCACGAGCCGCAGCGAGCTGATCCGCTCGGCGACGAGCGGGGAGGCGCCGAGTCGCGTGGCGACGGCGCCGACGACCTCCTGCACCTGAGGTGCGGTGAGGCCGGGGCGCAGCCGGAGGTGGAGGTTCACCTCGGTCTGCTCGCCGGCGCGGGCGGAGAGGCCGAGCACCTGGTCGGAGGCCTCGGCGCCGATCCGCTCGAGCTCGGCGGCGAGCTCCGGGTCCTCGTGCGGAGGGATCCAGTCGCGGCCCTGGGCGAGCGCCCACAGCACGGAGCGGGGCAGGAGCACGGGGCCGCCCTCCTCCGCGGGGATCGCGGCGTCCAGCAGGAGCGCGGTGCAGCCCTCCTGCACGGCGGCCTGTGCGGCCTGCGGGGCGACGACGGGGACGGGCCTCGCGTCGGAGCGCCAGGCGCCGAGCGCGGCGACCGAGGAGAAGATCGGCAGCACGCGGGACCCGTCGGGCGCGGTGATCGAGACCATCGCCATGTCGGCGCCGTTGTCGCCGGTCAGGCCGTGGGCGGTGGTGCCGAGCTCCGTGGCGACCGCCATGATCGGCACGAGCACGCGGGAGCTCGCGAGGGCGGCGACGAGCGCGCGGCGGTGCGGATCCTCGCCCGCGCGGTGGGCGCGCAGGGCCCCGGCGAGGGCGGGCGGGGTCGAACCGTCGTCCCCGGGGAAGGGGCTGACCGTGTAATCGCGGCCCTCCCAGGACACCCCGGCGCTGTCGGTCAGCGGCGACTTCTCGCGGAAGTGCGCAGGCAGCGCGCGCCGCGCCTGCTCACCGCGCAGTTCCTGCTCACCCCGCTGCGCGCGCTCGTCCGTCGGCGCCTGTCCGTCGGCCGACGTGCCGTCCGGCCCGCCTGCGGAGGTCACGCGCGTCCCGCGACGTCGAGCGCCTCGCCCATCGTGAAGGCCTGGGAGTACAGGGCCTTGCCCACGATGGCGCCCTCGACGCCCTGCGGGACCAGCTCGCGCAGGGCGCGCAGGTCGTCGAGGGAGGAGATGCCGCCGGAGGCGACGACCTTCGCGTCGGTGCGGGAGCAGACCTCGGCGAGGAGGTCGAGGTTCGGGCCGCGCAGGGTGCCGTCCTTGGTGACGTCGGTGACGACGTAGCGCTGGCAGCCGGCGGCGTCGAGGCGCTCGAGGGTCTCCCACAGGTCGCCGCCCTCGCGGGTCCAACCGCGGGCGGCGAGGGTGGTGCCTCGCACGTCCAGGCCCACCGCGATGCGGTCACCGTGCTCGGCGATGATCTCGGCGGTCCACTCGGGGTTCTCGAGGGCGGCGGTGCCGAGGTTGACGCGTCGGCAGCCGGTGGCGAGCGCCGCGGCGAGGGACTCGTCGTCGCGGATGCCGCCGGAGAGCTCGACGTTCATGTCGACGGCGGCGACGACCTCGGCGAGCAGCGCGGCGTTGGAGCCGCGGCCGAAGGCGGCGTCGAGGTCGACCAGGTGCAGCCAGCTCGCGCCGCCCTCCTGGAAGGTCATGGCGGCGTCGAGCGGGGCGCCGTAGGCGGTCTCGGAGCCGGCCTCGCCCTGGACCAGGCGCACGGCCTGGCCTCCCTGCACGTCGACGGCGGGGAGCAGTTCGAGCACGGGAGCGGTCATGGGGGTGCCTCCTGGCGGGGTGGTGTGGCGGGTGGGTCGGGGCGGCCGACGGGGATGGGTGCCGGCGGGGCCGGCAGAGTGCGTGGGTCGGCAGGGTGTGTGGGCCGGCAGGGCGGCCGACGGGGTCAGCTGTTGCGGATCGTCCAGAATGCGAGGCCGGCGCAGACGAGGCCGAGCACGAGCAGCGCCGCGATCGACCACCACGGCTTCTTGGTGCGGATGAACGAGTACGCGCCGCCGAGCAACATGCAGCCGACGAACAGCATGACGAAGGCGCCGATCATGCGACGGGTCCCTCGCTCGTCCCCGAGGCGCCCTCGCTGCCGCCGTCGCCGGCATCCGCGCGGCGGGGCAGATCGCGCCGGGGCAGCGAGTCGAGCCAGTTGGTCAGCAGTCGCGCCCCGGCGTCGCCGGACTTCTCGGGGTGGAACTGGGTGGCGGTCAGGGCGCCGTTCTCGACGGCGGCGATGAAGCGGTCGCCGTCGTGCTCGGCCCAGGTGACCTTCGGGGCGGAGAGCGGACCGATCTGCTCCATCTCCCAGCGCCGGGCGGCGTAGGAGTGGACGAAGTAGAAGCGCTCGTCCTCGATGCCGGAGAACAGGGTGCTCTCCGCGGGGGCGTCGACGGTGTTCCAGCCCATGTGGGGGACGACGTCGGCCTCGAGGCGGGTGACCTCGCCGGGCCACTGGCCCAGCCCCTTGGCCTCCTCGCCGTGCTCGGTACCGGACTCGAACATGACCTGCAGGCCCACGCAGATGCCGAGCACGGGCAGGCCGCCGGAGAGGCGCCGCTCGATGATGCGGTCCCCGCCCACGTCGAGGATCTGCTGGACGGTGGCGGCGAAGGCGCCGACGCCGGGGACGACCAGCCCGTCGGCCGCGAGGGCCGCCTCGCGATCCGCGGTGAGCAGCACCTCGGCGCCGGCGGCCTCGAGGGCGCGGACCACGGAGCGGACGTTGCCGGAGCCGTGGTCGAGGACGACCACGCGCGGCGGGCGCTGGGTGGAGGGAGTCTCGGGGGTCGCGGTCACGGGCGCTTCTTCCCGCCGGACGAGATCCACTCGAGCGCCTGGGCGCGGGTGAGGCTGGAGGGATCCAGGCCCTCCTCGAGCTCGTCGAGCGCGGTCATGCCGAGCAGCAGCTCCTCGACGAGGTCGTCGACGGCGCCGAGCACGATCGCGGGCGAGATGTCCTCGCCGCGGTCGCCGTTCTTGTAGCGGGTCGCGGTCATGCGGTCGCCTCGGCGCCAGAAAACCACGATGCCGTTGCGCTGCAGGGCGGTGGAGGTGATGGAGGCGAGGTCGTGCGCGGCCGGCTCGGAGAGCGGGCCGATGGCGATCGCGCCGGAGGCGGTGTCGAGGGTGCGGGTGGCGGTGGGGATGTCGATCCCGTCGGTCCGCGCCTCGCGGCCCAGACGGATCACGCCCGCGAGGGCCTTGGCGCTCGCGACGGAGGTGGCCACCACGGCGACGGTGGGCACCTCCTCCTCGTCAGCCGGGGCGGCGGAGGACTCGGCCAGGACGTCGTCGACGGTCAGCGGGGTGTCGTCGAGCGAGAGCCCCTCGGTCAGGCGCGCGAACTCGGCGTCGATGTCGTCGGGGTCGGGGGTGGGGCCGGTGCGATCGTCGGTGCTCACAGTGCTCCCTTGGTGGACGGGACGCCGAGGACGCGGTCGTCGAAGGCGCAGGCCGCGCGGAGCGCACGGGCGAGCGCCTTGAACTGGGCCTCGACGATGTGGTGGGGGTCGCGGCCGTCGATCACCCGGATGTGCAGGCAGATCGCGGCGTGGTGGGCGATGGACTCGAAGACGTGACGGGTGAGGGACCCGGTGAAGTGGCCGCCGATGAGGTGCAGGGCCTGGGCCTCGCTCTCCCCGGTGTGGACGCAGTAGGGGCGGCCGGAGAGGTCCACGACCGCCTGAGCGAGTGCCTCGTCCAGGGGCACGAGCGCGTCGCCGAAGCGGGCGATGCCCTGCTTGTCGCCGAGCGCCTCGCGCAACGCCTGGCCGAGCACGATCGCGGTGTCCTCGACGGTGTGGTGGGCGTCGATGTGGGTGTCGCCGGTCGCCTTCACGGTCAGGTCGAAGCGGGCGTGGGTGCCCAGCGCCGTCAGCATGTGGTCGAAGAAGGGGACGGTGGTGGAGATGTCCACCTGGCCGGTGCCGTCCACGTCGAGGGTCACCTCGACGGAGGACTCGCGCGTGGCGCGGGTGATCGTCGCGGTGCGCGACGGACGCGCGGTGCCGGGCTGGGCGGCGGTGCCGGGCTGGGTTGCGGGATCGGTCGTTGCGGTCTCGGTCATCGGGGGTCGGCCTCCTCGAGGGCGGTGCGGAATGCGGCGTTGTCCTCCGGGGTGCCGACGGACACGCGCAGCCAGCCGGCGGGGCCGACGGCGCGGATCAGCACGCCGCGGTCCAGGAGTCCCTGGAAGACGGCGTCGCGGTCCGTGAAGGAGCGGAAGAGGACGAAGTTCGCGTCGGACGGGGCGACGTCGTGGCCCCGGGCGGTCAGGTGCGCGGCGAGGGCGTCGCGCTCGCTGCGCAGCAGCGCCACCCTGCCCAGCAGCTCCTCACGGTGCGCGAGCGCCGTGCGGGCCACGGCCTGGGTGACGGCGGAGAGGTGGTAGGGCAGACGCACCACGCGGACGGTGTCGACGATCGCGGGGTCGGCGACGAGGTAGCCGAGGCGGGCGCCGGCGAGCGCGAAGGCCTTGGACATGGTGCGGGAGACGACGAGGTTCGCGTGCTCGGGCAGGAGGGTGAGGGCGCTGGGGACGCCGTCGCGGCGGAACTCGCCGTAGGCCTCGTCGACCACGAGCAGGCCGCGGGTCGGCTCGAGGGCGCGGGCGGCGGCGCGGGCGACGTCGAGGTCGAGCGCGGTGCCGGTGGGGTTGTTCGGGGAGGTGAGCACCACGATGCTCGGGCGGTGCTCCTCGATCGCGGCGGTGACCGCCTCGACCGTCAGCGCGAACTCGGGGGCGGGGCCGCGCTCGGCGGTGACCCATGCGGTGTAGGTGTCGCGGGCGTACTCGGGATACATCGAGTAGTGCGGGGTGAAGCCGAGCGCCGTGCGGCCGGGACCGCCGTAGGCGAGCAGCAGCTGGTGCATGACCTCGTTGGAGCCGTTGGCGGCCCACACCGCCTCGGCGGGCGGGGCGGGGACGCCGGACTCGGCGGCGAGGTACTCCCCCAGCTCGCGGCGCAGGTCCAGCGCCTCGCGGTCGGGGTAGCGGTTCAGGCCCACGGCCGCGTCCGCAGCGGCGCGACCGATCGCCGCGGCGAGCTCCGGGGAGGGGCCGTAGGGGTTCTCGTTGACGTTGAGCGCATGCGCGACCTCGAGCTGCGGCGCGCCGTACGGGGCGGCGCCGGCGATGCCGTCGCGCGGGACGGGCAGCGCGGTGCGATCGAGGCTCGGGGCAGGGTTCAGCGGCATGGCCTCCATGGTAGTCAGCCCCCGCCGGGCGGGCTCCCGGCGTCCGCCGCGGGGGGCGCGGCAGGACGTCGGCCGACGGGCCGGGCCGCGTGCCTGCGGTGCTCCTGCGGCGCGGCCGACGAGGCGGCCGACAGGGCGGGCCGTGGCGCCCTTCACAGCTGACGGCCCGCTCCCGGGGCGGTCGGAGGGAGCGTGGGTAGATTGGAGGGATGTTCCGCTCCCTGGGTGCCCTCGTCGGCGACCTCCTGGTCGTCCTGCTCTTCGTCACGATCGGCTTCGTGCAGCACGGCACGCCGCTGACCTGGCAGAACATCGTTCTGGTCGGTTGGCACTTCGCCGTCGGCGTGCTGCTGGGGCACCTGGCGATCCGTGCCTGGAACGCGCCCTTCCGGATCTGGCCGCACGGCGTGTTCGTGTGGGCGATCACGCTGGCGGCGGGGATGGCGCTGCGCACCCTGTTCTCCGCCGGCACGGAGGTGTCCTTCGTGATCGTCACCGCCGTGGTGCTCGCGGTCGGGATGCTCGGCTGGCGCGCTGTCGCGTCCTTCCTCACCCGCGGCGAGCGGGCCGCGAAGGCCGCGTCGGCCGCGGATCCGGCGACGCAGGAGCCGGTCGCGGCCCCGGGCGAGGAGTCCTCCTCCCGCTGAACCGCGACCGGCTCGCCGCCGTCAGGACGCCCGCACCGGAAGGTCGAGGCTGTGCCCCGCGGGGTACAGCGGGTCCTCCGTGCCCGGCACGTCCGGGTGGGAGCGTCGCACCTCCTCCATGGAACGGGGCAGGTCGATCGGCAGTCGACCGCGCGGCGGCAGCACCCCGGTGATCGCGTCGGCCCAGGCCGCGCCGGAGACCCCGAAGGTGCCCGTGAGCGCGTCGCAGACCGGGGCGATGTCCGTGAGCACTGCCGCACGGTCCAGGTCCACGTCGAGGACGAGCGGGCACTGGCGGCGGATCCTCGCGAGCCGGTGGGCGAGGCCGGGCGGGAACTCCAGGTCACCCTGGTGGAACCAGGCCTCGAGGAAGAGATCGTCGCGGGGCTGGAAGGGCGCACCGAGGCGCAGCAGGGCGACATCGGCGTCGGCCGGGTGCTCGACCCGGGTGCCGAGCCCGTCCACGACCTCATCGGGCAGGCCTTCGGCGTAGATCCGCAGCCCGCGCGTCCCGTCGGCCGACGCCCCGTCCCCCTCGCCATCGCGCGACCGCTTCGGCGCGAGCGGGAGCACCCCGCCGTCGTCGTCGAGGATCACGACGCTCGCGGCCTGCGCCTCGTGCCCGCGCCGACGAGCCTCGGCGGTGCCCACCCTGGCGGTGGCCGCGGACTCGTCGACGAAGGGGTCGTCGAACAGGCCCAGGCGGAACTTGACCTGCAGCAGGCGCCGGGCGGAGTCCGTGACCCGCTCCTCCGGGACGATGCCCTCGGCCACCAGCTCGAGCAGCAGCTCGGTGCACTCCTCGCCGCCGAACTGGTCGGCGCCGGCGTCCAGGATCCGTGCCATGCGCTCACCGGGGGTGAGGTCCTCGACGCCCCAGGCGCGGGCGGGCAGGACCTGGTCCCCCACGTGGTTGTCGTTGACCAGCTCCCAGTCGCTGACGATGACGCCGTCGAAGCCGAGCTCGCCGCGCAGCAGGCCGGTGAGGATCTGACGGTTGAAGCCGAAGCCGACCGCCTCGATCTCCTCGCCGTCGCGGGTGAGGCCGACGGGCCTGCCGTAGTAGGGCATGATCGCGTCCGCGCCACCCTCGATGGCCACCCGGAAGGGCAGGAGGTGGTCCTCGAACCGCCCTCCCGGGTAGATCTGGTCCCGCCCGTAGGGGAAGTGGGCGTCCTCGCCGTCCTTCTGCGGGCCGGCGCCGGGGAACTGCTTGACCGTGGACTGCACGGCGGGCTCGCCCTCACCTCCCTTGAGACCCTCGAGCGCGGCGCCGACGAGGCGGGCGGTCAGCTGCGGGTCCTGTGAGAAGCACTCGCGCTGGCGCGCCCAGCGCGGCTCCGCCCCAGGGGGCGACGCCTCGGGGAGCAGCGGGGGCGGCGCCCCCGAGGGTCTCAGCCCGCGAAGCGCACGTCGATCGCCTCGCCGTGCGCGGGCAGACCCTCGGCGATCGCGAGCGTGGTCGCGGCCTCGCGCGCACCGGCGAGCGCGGCGCGGTCGTACTCGACCACGTGGATGCCGCGCAGGAAGGTCTGCACCCCGAGCCCGCCGGAGAAGCGCGCGGTGCCGCCGGTGGGCAGCACGTGGTTGGAGCCGGCGGCATAGTCGCCGAGGCTGACAGGGCTGTAGGAGCCCACGAACACGGCGCCGGCGTCGGTGACGCGGGCGGCGACCGCGGCGGCGTCGGCCGTCTGGATCTCGAGGTGCTCGGCGCCGTAGGCGTTCACGGCCGCGAGGCCCTGCTCGAGGTCCGCGACCAGCACCACGCCGCTCTGGGGTCCGCGCAGCGCCTCGGTGACCCGCTCGTGGTGGAGGGTGGCGGGGACCTGGCGGGCGAGCTCGGCCTCGACCGCGTCGACCAGCGAGGGCGACGGGGTGACCAGCACGCTCGCGGCCAGCGGGTCGTGCTCGGCCTGGGAGATGAGGTCGGCGGCGACGAAGGCGGGGTCCGCCGTGTCGTCGGCGAGGATCGCGATCTCGGTGGGCCCGGCCTCGGAGTCGATGCCGACCTTCCCGCGCACCAGGCGCTTGGCGGCGGCGACGTAGACGTTGCCAGGGCCGGTGATGAGGTCGACGCCGGGCAGCGCGGTGCCGTCGCCGAGGTCCTCGGCGCCGTGGGCGAGCAGCGCGATCGCCTGGGCGCCGCCGGCGGCGATCACCTCGGTGACGCCGAGCAGGGCGCAGGCGGCGAGCACGGTGGGGTGCGGGAGGCCGCCGAACTCCTTCTGCGGCGGGGAGGCGAGCACGATCTGCTCCACCCCCGCGACCTGGGCGGGCACCACGTTCATCACGACGGAGCTGGGGAGCACGGCGCGGCCGCCCGGGACGTACAGGCCCACACGGCGCACGGGCACCCAGCGCTGGGTGACGGTGCCCCCGGGCACGACCTCGACCCGCTCCTCGGAGCGGACCTGGGCGGTGTCGACGGCGCGGACGCGGGCGGCGGACTCCTCGAGCGCGGCGCGGATCGCGGGATCCAGCTCGGCGAGGGCCTTCTCGAGCGCCTCGGCGGGGACGCGCAGCTGCTCCGGGCGCACGCCGTCGAAGCGCTCGGAGGCGTCGAGCACGGCCTCGGCGCCGCGGGCGGCGACGTCCTCGACCACGGGGCGCACGGCCTCGGCGGCGGAGGCGACGTCGAGTTCCGCGCGCGGCAGCGCGGCGACGAGCTCGGCGGCGCTGAGGGTGCGCTCACGCAGGTCGGTGACGGTGAGGAAGGGTTCGCGCTCGGACATGCGCCCAGTCTAGGAGCGGGCGCGGGGGCGGGGCCGAGGTGCCCACGGCGGGCGGCCTGGCTCCCCGCCCGACGTCCGGCCCCGTCCGGCCCGCCCTCCGCCCTGCCCTGCGAGCTGTCCGAGGGGCTAGGGTTCCCCCGTGCTCGTCGCCTTCCTCCTCACCCTGCTCGCCGGCGGTGCCACCAGCATCGGCGCGGCGCTCGGCGTGCTCGGTCGCGGCACGAGCCCGAAAGCGCTCGCCGGTGGCCTCGGCCTCTCCGCCGGGGTGATGCTCTACGTCTCCTTCGTGGAGCTGATGCCCGCCGGGGCGGCCGTGCTCTCCGGGGGCGGGGCGACCGGCCCGGTGTCCGGGCGCGGCATGGCGATAGCGACCGGTGCGTTCTTCGCCGGCATCGCGCTGATCGCCGTGCTGGACCGGCTGGTGCCGGAGCCCGTCAGCCCCCACGAGTTCCACGGCCGCATGGAGGGCAGCCACGGCCACGCCGCGCTGCGCACCCTTGAGGAGCAGGCCTCGGACCGTGCCTTGCGCGCGCGGCTGCTGCGCACCGGGACGGTCACCGCCCTGGTGCTCGCCCTGCACAACGTGCCCGAGGGCTTCGCGACCTTCGTCGCCGCGCTGCAGACCCCCGAGGTCGCGATCCCGGTGGTCGCCGCGATCGCCCTGCACAACATCCCCGAGGGCCTCGCGGTCGCGGTGCCGGTGCGGCGGGCGACCGGGTCCCGGTCCAAGGCGTTCTGGCTGGCGACGATGACGGGGCTCGCGGAGCCCGTAGGCGCGGTGATCGGGTACCTGCTGCTCGCCCCGCTGATGTCGGGTGGGGCGATGGGCGCGATCCTCGCCGGGGTTGCCGGGGTGATGGTGTTCGTGTCCCTGGACGAGCTGCTGCCGGCGGCCGAGGAGACCGGCGAGCACCACACGGTCATCTACTCCCTGATCGCCGGCATGGCCGTGATGGCCGTGACCCTGCTCGTGCTGTGACCCTCCTCGTCCTGTGCCCCCTGCTCGTACGATGACGCCCGTGCCCTCCCGCCGCCCGGCCCCCGCGACAGCACCCCTCCGCCGCACGGCCGCTACGCTCGCCGCGGCCGCGCTCGCCCTCTCCCTCGCCGCCTGCGACGCGTTCCCCGGGGCCCGGCAGGACAACGACGAGCAGGCGACCCCGTCGGCCGCCGCCCCCACCCTCGATCCCGCGGCGATCGCCGCCGCGGAGCAAGTGAGCGTCGATCCGGGATGGCTGTGCCGGCCCGGCGAGGGCGAGGACCCCGTGCCCTCGCGCGAGGGCGGGACGATGACCCCGCGCACGGTGAGCGCCGCGGGGAACGAGGTGACGATCTCGGGCGACTTCGCCCTCGAGGACGGCGCCGCCTACGGCGGCTTCGCCCCGGAGGCGCTCGTGCTACCGGCCGATCCGACCGCGCGCGGTCTCCCGGCCGACGGGGCCGACGTCGAGCCCGGCACCCCGGACTCCCCCGTGCCCCCGATGGTGGTGCGCGCCCGGGTGGAGGTGCCCGCGGGCGCCGAGGACGGGAACGAGGATGCGACCGACGGCGGCGCCACCGACGAGGGGCCCGCGCGGGCCCCGTCGGCCGTGACCGCGCGCCTCACGCTCGGCACCTGCGACGACGCCCCGCTCCCCGACGGGCAGTACCTCCTGCGCCTGAGCGGTGGGGGCATGGAGGGGTCGGGGCGGCAGGCCGAGCGCAGCGGCTGGACGGCGAGCGAGGACGTGATGGTCGACGTCGTGGAGGGACGGCTGCGGGCCGTGCCCGGTGCGGTCTCCTCGACGGATGGGGAGATCCCCGCGGACCTCTCGAGCCTCGCCTGCGGGACGGAGCTCGCGCCGGTCGGCGACGGCGACGGGCTCGCGGTCCGCGCCGAGGACCCGACCACCACGATCCCCGCCGAGATCCCGCGCGACTCGGTGGGCGACGGGGCTCGGGCGCGGGTGACGGTGACCTCGACCGACCACGGCACCCGGGCGCTGCTCGCGGGCATCGTGGTGACCGATCCCGCGACGGGCACGATCACGGCCGGGGCCCGCAATGCCCAGGCCATCCCCCTGCAGTGGCTGGACGCGGAGGGCGCGACCACCGGCGAGACCGCGTGGACCACCCACGGCGCCTGCCACGGCGCCCTCTCCCCCGGCACCTACCGCGCGCAAGCCTTTGCCGCGACGGTCGATGCCGAGGGTGCGACGCACCTGGTGCTCTCGGAGCCCTGGGACGTGCAGGTCGTCCCCGGCGACGGCGCCGACTGAGGAGACGGGTCGAATCGACCGGACCGCACCTGCGGGAGTGATCCTCCTCGCGTACCGTGGAGCCGTCCGGATCGACCCGGCGGATGACCGCCCGCCGTCGATTAGTCTTGACGTCAAGACAAATGCCGCACCGACCCGAGGGAGCCCCGCGACACATGGCGCGCATCATCTACACCCACACCGACGAGGCGCCGATGCTGGCGACGGCGTCGTTCCTGCCCATCCTCGACGCCTTCTCCAGCACCGCCGGGATCGACGTCACCACCCGTGACATCTCCCTGGCCGGCCGCATCGTCGCGGCCTTCTCGGATCTGCTGCCCGAGGACCAGCGGGAGGCCGACGCCCTCGCCGAGCTGGGCGAGCTGGCGAAGACCCCCGAGGCCAACATCATCAAGCTCCCCAACATCTCCGCCTCGGTGCCGCAGCTGAAGGCCGCGATCGCCGAGCTGCAGGGCCAGGGCATCTCCCTGCCGGACTACCCCGAGTCCCCGGAGACCGACGAGGAGAAGGACGTCCGCGCCCGCTACGACTCGGTCAAGGGCTCCGCCGTGAACCCCGTGCTGCGCGAGGGCAACTCCGACCGCCGCGCCCCCGAGGCCGTGAAGAACTTCGCCAAGGCCCACCCGCACCGTATGGGTGAGTGGAGCAAGGACTCGAAGACCTCCGTCGCCACGATGGGCACGGACGACTTCCGCGACAACGAGCAGTCCGTGGTCGCCGAGGCCGACACCACCTTCTCGATCGTGCACGTCGCCGCCGACGGCACCGAGACCGTGCTCAAGGAGTCCCTGCCGGTGCTGGCCGGGGAGATCGTCGACTCCACCGTGATGCGGGTCGCCGCGCTGGACGAGTTCCTGCGCGCGCAGATCGCCGCCGCGAAGGAGCAGGGCGTGCTGTTCTCCCTGCACCTCAAGGCCACGATGATGAAGGTCTCCGACCCGATCCTGTTCGGCCACGCCGTGCGCGCCTTCTTCCCGACCCTGTTCACCCAGTACGGCGACGTGCTCGCCGAGGCGGGGCTGTCCCCCAACAATGGCCTCGGCGGCATCCTCGCCGGCGTCGAGGAGCTCGAGGAGTCCGTGCGCGACGGCGTGCGCGCCGCGATCGACCAGGACCTCGAGAACGGCCCCGACCTGGCGATGGTGAACTCCGCCAAGGGCATCACCAACCTCCACGTCCCCTCGGACGTGATCGTGGATGCGTCCATGCCGGCGATGATCCGCACCTCCGGCCACATGTGGAACAAGGACGACGCCGAGCAGGACACCCTCGCCGTCATCCCCGACTCCTCCTACGCCGGGGTCTACCAGGCCACCGTCGAGGACTGCCAGGCGAACGGTGCCTTCGACCCCACCACCATGGGCACCGTCCCGAACGTGGGCCTGATGGCGCAGAAGGCCGAGGAGTACGGCTCCCACGACAAGACCTTCGAGATCGCCTCCGACGGCCGGGTCGAGGTGCGCGACGCCTCCGGCACCGCCGTGATGAGCCACGAGGTCGCCGCGGGCGACATCTTCCGCGCCTGCCAGGCCAAGGACGCCCCCATCCGCGACTGGGTGCAGCTGGCCGTGCGCCGCTCCCGCATCTCCGGCATGCCGGCGGTGTTCTGGCTGGACGAGTCCCGCGCCCACGACCGCAACCTCATCGCGAAGGTCGAGCAATACCTGGCGGACCCGATCGATGGGAAGAGCACGGAGGACCTCGACATCCGGATCCTCTCCCCGATCGAGGCGACGAAGCACACCCTCGCCCGCGTGCGCGCCGGCGAGGACACCATCTCCGTCACCGGCAACGTGCTGCGTGACTACCTCACCGACCTGTTCCCGATCATGGAGCTGGGCACCAGCGCCAAGATGCTCTCGGTGGTGCCGCTGATGAACGGCGGCGGCCTGTTCGAGACCGGCGCCGGCGGCTCCGCCCCCAAGCACGTCCAGCAGCTCATCGAGGAGAACTACCTGCGCTGGGACTCCCTCGGCGAGTTCCTGGCGCTGGCCGAGTCGCTGCGCCACCTGGCCCGCACCGCGGACAACGCCCGCGCCGCCGTGCTCGCCGCGGCCCTGGACCGCGCCACCGAGACCCTGCTCAACGAGGGGAAGTCCCCGCAGCGCAAGCTCGGCACGATCGACAACCGCGGCAGCCACTTCTACCTCGCGATGTACTGGGCGCAGGAGCTCGCCGCGCAGAGCGAGGACGGGGAGCTGGCCACCGCCTTCGGCCCCATCGCGAAGGAGCTCACGGACGGCGAGCAGACCATCGCCGAGGAGCTGCTCGCCGTGCAGGGCAAGCCGGCCGACATCGGCGGCTACTACCGCCCCGATGCGGCCAAGGCCGCCGAGGTGATGCGCCCCTCGGCGACCTTCAACCGCATCCTCGAGGAGATCTCCGCGGCGCTGTGAGCGCTGTGCGTCCGCACGGAGGACCCGTGCCCGGTGCTGCCGGGCGCGGGTCCTCCGTCGGTCCGCTGGTGCCCGCGGTAGCGCTGGCGGTCCTGCTGCTGTCGGCGATCGCTGTCAGAGACGCTCTCCACGTATTGTTCGGCCCGCTCGACTACATCGTGTGCGAGAGGGAGCCCTGCCCGCAGCCGGTGCGGCAGACCGGTCGGGGCCGGCAGATGCTCGTACTCGGACTGCTCCCTGTCCTGCCGGGGCTCATCGCGCTGCTCACCGCTCGCCGCCTCGCCGTCCCGGCGACGCTGCTCACCGCGGTAGCGGTACTGCTGGCCGCGCTCCCGGTCGGGAACGGCCTCGCTGCCCAGCTCAGGGGGATCGCATACGTCCGCGCCCGCAACGACCTGCCCGAGCTGGAGCCCCTGCTGCGCCAGCCCTACGCCGGGGCCGTCCTGGGGCTGGTGCTGCTGCTCGCACTGGTGATCACACTGCTCAGCGGCATGCTGAGTCGGCACGTGGGAAGCGGGCGAGGAATGCCGGCATCGATGCCGGACCGGCTGCGAGGGGACGACGTCCCCCGGATCGCGGCGATGGCCCTGATGCTCCTCGTGATAGCCCTGGCGGGCTCGGGAATGGTGCAGCGCACGATGCAGGCCACCGCCTACCTCGGGACGGGATGGACATACACCGTGTCCTACGATCCCCAGCGTGACGTCCCGGCGTGGCTGTTCGAGGTCGGCGGCGCCCTGCAGGACCTGTGCATGGTGCTACTCACGGCGCTGCTCCTGGGGTTGCTCCTGCTCGCCCGGGGCGTCGGCCGTCGCCCCCTCCTGGCCGTCGCCGCCCTCGGAGAGGTCACGGTGCTCGCTCTCACGATCCTCATCGCCCCGCGACTGCTGGCACCGCTGGGCTGGAAGACGCCGGACGACTTCATCCCCTCGGAGGGCTCCCTGGTCCTGCTCGCGCTGCTGCTCACGATCCCCCTGACGCTCCTGGCGCTCGTGTGGCCCCGGCGCACCGCACGCCTCCGCTGACTCCCCATCCCGCGCACCATCCCGCGCCCCCTCCCGGAAGGACCGCCGTGCCCGTCATCCCCTCCCCCGTCGACGGCATCGAACTGCGCTACGACGTCGCGGGCGACGGCCCGCCGCTCGTGCTGCTGCACGGCTCGGTGCTCTCCCGCGCGATCTGGCGGGGGCTCGGCTACCTCGCCCCGCTCGCCGAGCAGCACACCGTCATCCGGGTGGACCTGCGCGGCCACGGCTCCTCCGAGAAGCCCCACGACCCGGCCGCCTACACCCAGGCGGTGTTCGTCGCGGACCTGCTCGCGGTGCTCGAGGCCGAGGGGATCGGCCGCACGGCCGTGATGGGCTACTCGCTCGGGGCGCGGATCGCGCTGACCGCCGCTCTCGAGCTGCCCGGCCGGATCACGCGCCTGGTGAGCCTCGGCGGCTCCGCCTCCCCGCAGCAGAGACAGATCGACTCGGTGTTCTTCCCCGGCGTGATCGACACGGTCGCGAGCGAGGGGATGGAGGCCTTCTGCGCCGGGCAGGGCCTCGGCCCCGAGGTCACGGAGCGGCGCGCCCGCGCGACCCGCACGGCCTTCCTCTCCGCGGACCACCAGGCGGTCGCCGCCCTGCTCGCCGCGACCGACGCGACCCCGGGCGTGCCCGACGAGGTGCTCGAGGCGTGCACCGTCCCGGCGCTGTGGATGGCCGGGACGGAGGACCATCCGCGGTTCGAGGACTCCCGCCGCGCGGCCGGGCTCATGCCCGACGCCGAGTTCGTGCCCCTGCCGGGCCGGGATCACGGCGCGACGCTGTACCCGCCGGACGAGATCCTCGCCGAGGTGCTGCCCTTCCTCGCGTGAGCGGGTGCGGGCCCGGACGCCTCGGCGGAACCGGTGTGCTCAGACGAACTGCCGCACCAGCGCCACCACGGCGACCAGCACGATGATGCCGCGCAGCAGCCACTCCGGCATGCGCTTGGCCAGGTGCGCGCCGAAGTAGCCGCCCAGCAGCGCGCCGACCGCGATCGCGGCGCTCGCGATCCACAGGATCTCCACGCCCAGCACGAAGTGCGCGATGACGTACACCGTCGCGGCGGCGGCGTTGACGATCAGGCTCGCGAGGTTCTTGACGTGGTTGACGGCGCCCATGGGCTTGCCGGTCGCGACGCCGAGGATGCCGAGGTAGAGGATCCCCTGCGCGGCGGTGAAGTAGCCGCCGTAGATCGAGGCGCCGCCCATCGCGGCCAGCAGGCCCGGTGCGCGGTAGGGGCTGCGCGGGACGGCGCCGGCGGCGGGGCTCGCGTAGCTCGCGACATCGCTCGCGGGGTCGGCCGACGGGGTCTCGTCGGCCGACGGGGTCTCCCCCGCCGCCGCCTCGCGTCGCTCCCGGCGGGCGGTGATCGCGCGGACGAAGGGCTTCTGGAAGATCACCATCGCCAGCGCCACCACGATGAGGATCGGGACGACGATGTCCAGCGCGGAGGAGGGCGAGACGAGCAGCAGCAGCGCACCGACGCTCGCCATGACGGCGGTGATGACGATCAGGGGCCGCAGCGCCCTCCCCTCGGCGGCGATCTCCTTGCGGTAGCCGGTCACCGAGCCGATGGTGGAGAACAGGATGCCGAGCGTGTTGGTGCGCACGGCGGTGCCCGGCGGGATGCCGAGCGCGAGCAGCACCGGCAGCGTCAGCAGCGAGCCGGAGCCGACCGCCGCGTTGATGGCGCCGGCGAGGGTGCCCATCACGAGCAGGACGACGAGGGAGAGGGGATCCACGAGCGATGACCCTACCGCCGGGGCGCGGAGCGAACCGGGTCGTCCGGCGGGCGGGAGGGGTCCTGGATCCCCTGCGGGGACCGTGCGTGGGCCCCAGTCACGGCCGGGGCGGGCCGGGGTCAGGCGCCGGCGAGCTCCGCGAGCACGTCCCGCAGCACCTGGGCGTGATTTTGGGCGGTGTCCTTCGCGGCGTAGAGCAGCACGATCCGCTCGGCGCCCGCCTCGGCGGCGCGGTCCAGGAGCGCCTGGGCGGCGTCGCCGTCCTCGAGCTCGCGCCGGTAGCGGGCGGAGAACTCCTCGAAGTCCAGCTCGCCACCGTGGAAGGCCTTCCGCAGCTCCGTGCTGGGGGCGACATCCTTGTCCCACTCGTCGTGGGCGAGGCGCTCCTTCTTCACCCCGCGGGGCCACAAGCGGTCCACGAGGACGCGGATCTCCCCGTCGGCCGGGCCGTCGTCGTCCACGACGTCGTGGACGCGCGCGAGGGTGAGGGTCGGGGCGATCATCGCCGGTCCTTCCGGGGCAGGGCGGGTATGCCGGGGCGGGGATGCACAGGACCCGGCACGCGCCGTGGGGCGCGGACCGGGTCCTGGTGGTGCGGGGCGCGGTCCGTCAGGAGAGCGCGGCGACCGCCGCGTCGTAGTCGGGCTCCTGGGAGACCTCGGAGACCTGCTCGGTGTACAGCACGGTGCCGTCGGCGTCGGCGACCACGACGGCGCGGGAGAGCAGACCCTGGAGCGGGCCGTCGGCCATGGTCACGCCGAGGTCCTCACCGAAGGAGGAGCGGAAGGCGGAGCCGGTGACGACGTTCTCCAGGCCCTCGGCGCCGCAGAAGCGGGCCTGGGCGAAGGGGAGGTCCTTCGAGGCGCAGACCACGACGGTGTTCTCCAGGCTCGAGGCGAGCTCGTTGAACTTCCGCACGGACATCGCGCAGGTGCCGGTGTCCACGGACGGGAAGATGTTCAGCACCACGCGCTTGCCGGCGAGGTCGGCGCTGGAGACGGGGGCCATGTCCTGGCCCACGAGCTCGAAGGCCGGGAGGGTCGAGCCCTTCGCGGGCAGCTCGCCCACAGTGGTCACGGGAGTGTTGTTGACGGTGATGGAAGCCATGGCCCCCATCATGGTGCGGCCACCTGAACGGCACAAGCCGGACCCTGGGAGCCCCG
Organism: Brachybacterium aquaticum; assembly: GCF_014204755.1. Lineage (NCBI taxonomy): Bacteria > Bacillati > Actinomycetota > Actinomycetes > Micrococcales > Dermabacteraceae > Brachybacterium > Brachybacterium aquaticum. The sequence continues at coordinate 693,469 of NZ_JACHLZ010000001.1, read as the reverse complement.
TCGCCTCGCTCACTCCATGGTCGCGGAGAGACGGCCGATCTCCTCCTCGACGTCGAAGTCGGCCGCGGGCCACTGCGGGTCGATCTCGATCAGGGCATCGATGAGCAGCTGCTGGACGGCGATGCGGGCGTACCACTTGCGGTCCGCGGGGATCACGTGCCAGGGCGCGCCCACGGTCGAGGTGGCGCGCAGCGCGCGGGTGTACGCCTCCATGTAGTCGTCCCAGTGCTCCCGCTCGTCGACGTCGCCGGGGTTGTACTTCCAGTGCTTGTCGGGGCGCTCGAGGCGCTCCATGAGCCGCTGGCCCTGCTCCTCGTGGGAGATGTGCAGCATCACCTTCACCACGGTGGTGCCGGCCGCGGCGAGCTCCCGCTCGAAGGCGTTGATGGCGGTGTAGCGGGAGCGGATCTCCTTGGCGTCGGCCCAGCCGTGGACGCGGTGGATGAGCACGTCCTCGTAGTGGGAGCGGTCGAACACGCCGATCTGGCCCGGTCGCGGGGCGTGCGGGCGGATCCGCCACAGGAAGTCGTGCTTCTTCTCCTCGTCGGTGGGGGCCTTGAACGCGGAGATGTCCACGCCCTGCGGGTCCACCGAGCCGACCACGTGGCGCATGATCCCGCCCTTGCCGGAGGTGTCCATGCCCTGGACGACCAGGAGGACGCTGCGGCCCTTCTCATCGCCGTGGTCCGCGGCGAACAGCCGCTCCTGGAGGCCGTCGAGCTCGGCGTCGCGGGCGAGGAGGAACTCCTGGCCCTCGGCCTTCTTCCCGTCGAACCCGGGGGTGGCGCGCGGATCCAGATCGCGCACGTCCCCCTTCCAGTCGTTGGGGATCAGGAAGCCGCGCGGGGCCTGCTCGGCATCGCCGGCGGACTTCTTCTTCGAGTTCTTCTTCGAGGTCGACATGGCACAGGAGGGTAGCGGGTCGCCCACCACGAGCCCGGCTCCGCCGCTCACCCGGGCGGTTCCGGCTTGACGGCGACTTGACGGCGGAGCGCCTGCGCAGGAGGGTCGGAGGATGACTCCCGAGCCCGTTCACCGCCCCGTCCCCGCCGACGATCCCGCCTCCCCCTCCCCCGCCGCGAGCACGTCGGCCGGCAGGAGCACGTCGGCCGACCGGAGCACTGTGGAGGGCACGACCTTCGCGATCACCGGCGCGCACGTCGTGCCGATCGAGGGCGAGCCCTTCGACGGCACGGTCCTGGTGCGCGAGGGGCGGATCACGGGGCTCGGCCCCGACCTCGAGATCCCCGCGGACCGCCCCGTGATCGACGCCGACGGGGCCTGGCTGCTGCCCGGATTCATCGACGCGCACGTGCACCTCGGCGTCGACGAGGAGGGCGAGGGCTGGGCCGGCGACGACACCAACGAGATGACCGACCCGGTGATGGCGGCAGCCCGCGCGATCGACGCGATCAACCCCGCCGACGTCGGCTTCGACGACGCGATCATCGGCGGGGTCACCGCCGTGAACGTGAACCCCGGCTCCGGCAACCCCATCGGCGGGCTCGCCGTCGCGCTGCGCACCCACGGCCGGGTGGTCGACGAGATGGTGCTGCGCCACCCCTCCGGGCTGAAGTCCGCACTCGGCGAGAACCCCAAGCGCGTGTACGGGGAGCGGAAGCAGACCCCCTCGACCCGACTCGGCGTGGCCCTCACGATCCGCCAGGCCTTCGCGAAGGCCCGCGCCTGGGCGGCGAAGCCCGAGGGCGAGCGGGACGCGGACCTCTTCTCCGAGGCGCTGACCCGCGTGCTGGAGCGCGAGATCCCCTGGCGCCAGCACGCCCATCGGGCCGACGACATCGCGACCGCCCTGCGCCTGGCCGAGGAGTTCGGCTACCGCCTGGTCCTGGACCACGGCACCGAGTCGTACCTGATCGCGGACCGGATCGCGGAGGCGGGGGTGCCGGTGCTGTACGGACCGCTGATCGTCTCCCGCTCGAAGGTCGAGGTGCGACACCGCACCCCGCGCGCCCCGGGCCTGCTCACCGCCGCCGGGGTCGAGGTCACGATCATCACCGACCACCCGGTGGTGCCGATCGAGTTCCTCGTCACCCAGGCCGCGCTCGCGGTCAAGCACGGCATGGAGCCCGCGGACGCGCTGCGCGCGATCACCCTGCACCCGGCCCGGGTGCTCGGCCTCGAGGACCGCCTCGGCTCGCTCACCGAGGGCAAGGACGCGGACCTGGTGCTCTGGGAGGGCGACCCGCTGGATGTCCGCCACCGCTCGCTGCGGGTGTGGCAGTGCGGGCGCGAGGTCATGCATCGGGCGGCCGACGGGGAGCCGGTGATCGCGCCCCGGTGAGGCCCGGGACGCGCTGACGGCCCGCACAGGAGCGGGGCGTCAGGACTGCCGGCGTGGCGTCACGACTGCCGGCGGGGCGTCACGACTGCCGGCGGGGCGTCGCAACAGGGTGTCAGTCCTCGACGCGGACCTCGCCGGTCTCGACGTCGACCTCCACCTCCACGTCGTCGCCGCCGGAGCGCTCGATGTCGATCTGGTAGCGGATGGTGCCGTCGTCGGAGTCGAGGTCCCAGCCGCTCACGCGCCCGGGCTCCTGGCCGACGGCGAGCTCGATCGCCTCGGCGTAGGGCATCGGGGAGGTGACGTCGACGGCCGGGTCCTGGTCGTCATCGTCGTCGTCCTGATCGTGCTCCGTGATCTCTCCGGTGGTGGCGTCGATGTCGAGGTCGTGCTGGACGCCGTCCACGACGAGCTCGACCTCCCACTCCCACTGGTCGTCGTCGTGGTCGATCTCGAGCGAGGTGAGCACGCCGCCGCTGACCGCGTCGGTGCCGAGGCGCACGGCCTCCTCCGCGGGGATCGGGAGCTGCTCGGTGGCGAGGTCGGCGTCCTCGGGCAGCGCGGCACCCGCAGCACCAGCAGCGGCACCGCCGTCGTCGGAGGCGCCGCCGCCGTCGGACGCGCCGGCGCCCCCGTCGGACGCCTCGTCCGTCGCGCTGTCGTCGGCGGTGCTCTCGTCGGCACCCTCCTCTGCGGAGGCGCCGGGGCCTTCGATGGCGGGGGCCTCTGTGGTGCCGCTGCTGCCGCAGCCGGCGGCGAGGCCGACGACGAGCGCGCCGAGGGCCACGGAGCGCAGCGCGCCCCGGCCCGTGGCGGCGGTGCGAGCGGTGCGGGGGGTGAGGATCGTGCGTGCCATGACGGTGTGCCTTCCTGTCGGGCCTGGGAGGGGCGCGGCGGCTGCGAGGGGGCCTCGCGTCCGCTCCCGGCGGGGTGCGGTTGCTTCGAGCCTAGGGACCGCTCCCCCGCCCTGTCAGGTTCCTGAGGAGGCTCTCATCCGGCCCTCATCCCGCTCTCACCGGCGCGCCGGGATACACTGCTGAACCGCCCGCCGCCATAGGCCCGGACGGGCCGGGGAGATTTTCCGAAAGTCCCTTCCGAGGCCTGCGTCACGGCAATACGGTGGCGGTGACGCGGCCGCGGGTCCCCGTGGTCATCGCGAGACAGGAAGGTGCCATGTCCGACGTCCCCAGCTGGCCCAGCGCTCCCTCGAAGACCCCGACGAAGACCGATCTCACGCGGATCCACGCCTGGTGGCGCGCCGCGAACTACCTCTCCGTCGGCCAGATCTACCTCAAGGACAACCCGCTGCTGCGCCAGCCGCTGCAGCGCGAGCACGTCAAGCCCCGCCTGCTCGGGCACTGGGGAACCACCCCAGGCCTGAACTTCCTCTACGCCCACGCCAACCGCGCGATCGCGCAGCGCGGACTGAACGCCATGTACATCACCGGCCCCGGTCACGGCGGTCCGGGCTTGGTCGCGTCGACCTACCTCGAGGGCACCTACTCCGAGGTGTACCCGGACGTCAGCGAGGACGAGACCGGGATGAAGAGGCTGTTCACGCAGTTCTCCTTCCCCGGCGGCATCCCCTCGCACGTCGCCCCGGAGACCCCCGGCTCCATCCATGAGGGCGGCGAGCTCGGCTACGCCCTCTCCCACGCCTACGGCGCCATGTTCGACAACGCCGACCAGATCGCGTTCACCGTGGTGGGCGACGGCGAGGCCGAGTCCGGGCCGCTGGCCGCCTCCTGGCACTCCAACAAGTTCGTCAACCCCCAGCACGACGGCGTCGTGCTGCCGATCCTGCACCTGAACGGGTACAAGATCGCCAACCCCACCGTCCTCGCCCGCATCGGTGACGAGGAGCTCGGCGCGCTCATGCGCGGCTACGGCCACAACCCCCTGTTCTTCGAGGGCGGGTTCGACGACGAGGACCCGCTGGAGATCCACAAGCGCTTCGCCGCGGTGCTCGACGACGCCCTCGACCAGATCGCCGCGATCAAGAAGCAGGCCGCCGAGGACGCCGCGGCGGGCCGGGAGACCGAGCGGCCGGCCTGGCCGATGATCGTCTTCCGCACTCCCAAGGGCTGGACCGGCCCCAAGGAGATCGACGGCCAGCAGACCGAGGGCTCCTGGCGCTCGCACCAGGTGCCGCTCGCGAACGCTCGCGACACCGACGAGCACCTCGCCGACCTCGACGCGTGGCTTCGCTCGTACAAGCCCGAGGAGCTGTTCGACGAGGACGGGAAGCTCGTCGAGGACGTCGCCGGCATCGCCCCCAAGGGCCTGCAGCGCATGTCCGCGAACCCGTCCACCAACGGCGGTGCGGTGATGAAGCCGCTGCGTCTGCCGGACTTCCGCGACTACGCCGTGGACGTGCCCGGACCCGGCGGCTCCGTCTCCGAGTCCACCCGCGTGCTGGGCACCTGGCTGCGTGAGGTGGTGCGGGACAACCCCGAGAACTTCCGCATCTTCGGGCCGGACGAGACCGCGTCCAACCGCCTCCAGGCGGTCTACGAGGTCACCGACAAGCAGTGGAACGCGCAGCTCGAGGACCACGACCGCTCCGAGCACCTCGCCCGCGCCGGCCGCGTCATGGAGATGCTCTCCGAGCACCAGTGCCAGGGCTGGTTGGAGGGCTATCTCCTCACCGGCCGCCACGGCATGTTCTCCTCCTACGAGGCGTTCATCCACATCGTCGACTCGATGGTCAACCAGCACGCCAAGTGGCTGAAGGTCACCAACGAGATCGAGTGGCGCCAGCCCATCGCCTCGCTGAACTACCTGCTCAGCTCCCACGTGTGGCGCCAGGACCACAACGGCTTCAGCCACCAGGACCCCGGCTTCATCGATCACATGGTCAACAAGAAGGCCGAGATCGTGCGGGTCTACCTGCCGCCGGACGCCAACACCCTGCTGTCCACCTACGACCACTGCCTGCGCTCGAAGCAGTACGTGAACGTGGTCGTGGCCGGCAAGCAGCCCAATCCCAACTGGCTGACCATGGACGAGGCTGTCGTGCACTGCACCCGCGGCCTCGGCATCTGGGAGTGGGCCGGCACCGCGGTGGAGGGCGAGGACCCCGACGTGGTCCTGGCCTGCGCGGGTGACATCCCCACCATCGAGGTGCTCGCTGCGGCGAAGATCCTGCGCGAGGAGATCCCCGACCTCCGCGTGCGCGTGATCAACGTGGTGGACCTGATGCGCCTGCAGGACGACACCGAGCACCCGCACGGCCTGTCGCAGCGGGCGTTCGACGGCTACTTCGGTGAGGACACCCCAGTGGTGTTCGCGTACCACGGCTACCCGTGGCTGATCCATCGCCTGGCCTACCGTCACGACCGCAACTCCCGCATCCACGTGCGGGGCTACAAGGAGGAGGGCACCACCACCACGCCCTTCGACATGCTGATGCGCAACGACACCGACCGCTACCACCTGGTCATGGACGTGATCGACCACGTCGACGGCCTGGGCACCCGCTTCGCCGGGCTGCGCCAGCGCATGGAGGACACCCGGATCAGGGCCCGCGCCTACGCCTACCAGCACGGCGAGGACGCCCCGGAGATCGTCACCTGGCAGTGGGGCGACGGCGGCGACGCGGAGGACGGCGGTCTGGCCGACACCGGTGGCGACAACGAGTGACCGCCCGACGGTGACCGCTCACCCGAGGGGCCGATGAACGAGGCCCAGCACTCCGATCCGGCGCACGACCCGCAGGTCGTGCGCCGGATCGTGCGCGTCCGGGGCCGGGTGCAGGGCGTCGGCTACCGGATGGACGCCGCTGCGGCCGCCGCCCGGATCGGGGTTGCCGGCACCGTGCGGAACCTCCTGGACGGCACCGTCGAGGCCGACGTGGAAGGGACCCCCGCGCAGGTCGAGGCGATGCTCGACCATCTGCGCGAGGGCCCGTCGTGGGCGCGCGTCGACGGGATCGACGTGCGCCGGGAGACCCCGCGCGGTGCGCAGGGCTTCCGGGTCACCGGCTGATCAGCGAACGGCCGCGAAGGCTTCGCCGATCTCCTGCTCGCCGTCGTTGAACTGGAGGAACTGCCCCACCGTCGCGGGCTCGGCGAGCGCGGCGACGATGGTGCGGGCGACGTTCCCGCGGGAGACGGTGCTGCCCTCGGCGGCGCCGAGGTCGATGCGGCCGGTCGGCTCCTCGAGGGTGAGGCCCGAGGGGCCGAGGATGGTCCAGTCCAGGTCGGTGCCGCGCAGGTGCGCGTCGGCCTTCGCCTTCGCCTCGGCGTAGGTGTGGAAGGAGTTGTCCTCCGGGATGCCGTGGTCGAGCGAGGCGCCGAAGTAGCTGACCATCACGTAGCGCTTCAGGCCCACGCGCTGCGCGGACTCCATCGACGCGATCGCCGCGTCGAGGTCGACCGCGACGGTGCGGGCAGGAGTCCCGCCGCCGGCGCCGGCGGACCACACCACCGCGTCCTTGCCGCGCAGCAGCTCGCCCCAGCCGTCGGCGTCGAGGGTCTCGATGTCCGAGACGACCGGGGTGGCGCCGGCGGCCTCGACCTCTGCCGCGTGCTCCGGGTTGCGGATCACCGCGTGGACGGTGTGACCCGCCTCTGCGAGCAGCGGCTCCGCGAGCAGCGCGACCTTGCCATGTCCTCCGATGAGTGCGATATCCATGCCTCCACCCTGCCACTGCCCTCGACTGTCGTCGAGGGCGGGGCGGGGATGTTCGCCGCGGGTGGACAGCGCCGCGGAGGGAGAGTCCTCAGCGCGGATCACATCCCTGCCCCTCGGAACGGGGGCGGTGCGCCGCTATTCTGAGCCGGGTCGCATCCGCGGCAGTTTCTCCGGGGGAAGGAACCTCAATGGCCGGTGGCCTCGCCGCTCTGCTCGATGACATCGCCGCGCTCGCGCGCCTGGCCGCGGCGAGCGCCGACGACGTCGCCGCAGCCTCCGCGAGGGCGGGCTCCAAGTCGCTCGGCGTGGTGATCGACGACGCCGCGGTCACACCGCAGTACCTCCAGGGCATCAAGCCCAATCGGGAGCTGCCGATCATCTGGCGGATCACCAAGGGCTCCCTGCGCAACAAGCTGATCTTCATCCTGCCGGTCCTGCTGCTGCTGAGCGTGTTCGCCCCCTGGCTGCTCACCCCGATACTCATGCTCGGCGGTCTCTACCTCAGCTTCGAGGGCGCCGAGAAGATCTGGGAGCTGGTGCGCGGCAAGGGCAAGGACAAGGAGCCCGCCGCGGCCAAGGGCGCCGATGCGGAGGACAAGGTCGTCTCCGGCGCCGTGCGCACCGACCTGATCCTCTCCGCCGAGATCATGGTGATCTCGATGAACTCGGTGGACACCGACAACGTGTGGATTCGCGCCGCGGTGCTCGTGGTCATCGCGATCGGCATCACCGCGCTCGTCTACGGCACGGTCGGCCTGCTGGTGAAGATGGACGACATCGGCCTGGCCATGGCGAAGGACGAGGACGCCTCCGAGGGCAAGAAGCGCTTCGGCATGGGTCTGGTGCGGGCGATGCCCCGCGTCATGCACGTGATCAGCTACGTCGGCATGATCGCGATGCTGTGGGTGGGCGGCCACATCCTGCTGGTCGGCACGCACGACCTGGGCCTCGCCCAGCCCTACGGGTTCGTCCACCACCTCGAGGAGTTGGCCGCGGGCGTCGCCGGCGTCGGCGGGGTGCTCGGCTGGCTCGTGAACACTTTCTTCTCGTTCGTGTTCGGCCTGATCATCGGCGCCATCGTCGCGGTGATCGTGCACTTCCTGCCCTTCGGGCATCACGGCGAGGACGAGGGCCACGCGGGCGAGAGGGATGCGGCCGAGGCTCATGCGGCCGACGGGGCTGCGGCCGACGGGCCCGCGACCTCGGGCGCGACTCCGGCCGACGGCGGCGCCGCCGCGGGATCGGCCGACGGGGGCCGCGCGGGCGGGCACTGACCGCCCCGACTCCCGGTTAACCGGGTGCTCGGTCACCCGGCGCCCGACGACGAGAACGGCGGCCACCACGAGGAGGGATCCTCGGGTGGCCGCCGTTCTCGCGTCCGATGCGCTCTCGCGCGGGCGGCTCAGGCGCCGGCCGAGCGCTCAGGCTCCGGTCGAGCGCTCCACGGGCGGCTCGGCGGACCACGGGAAGACGATCCACTCGTCGGTGCGGCGCCACACGAAGTCGGGGTCGACGACGGAGCGGGACTTGCCGTAGATGACGGCGCTGCGGGCGTCGGCGCCCTGCTCGCGCAGCAGCTCGAGCACGAGGGCGAGGGTGCGGCCGGAGTCGGCCACGTCGTCGACGACCAGCAGGCGCTTGCCCTTGATCGACTCGGTGTCGAGCATCGGGGCGAGCAGCACCGGGTCCGGCAGGGTCTCGTGGACGTCGGTGTAGAACTCGACGTTGATCGCGTCGGAGAGCTTCACGCCGAGCGCGTAGGACAGCGCGCCGGCGGGCAGCAGGCCGCCGCGGGCGACGGCGATGATGATCTCGGGGTCGAAGTCCGAGTCGGCGATGACCTGGGCCAGCTCACGGGAGGCGGTGCCGAACAGCTCCCAGGTCAGCACCTCCTTCTCGACGAGGTCGGAGGAATCGGCATGGTAGGCCTGGGTCATCGTTCACTGCTCCTGGGTGATCGGCGCATGGGGTCGGCGCGGGGCGCGGGCGGTGGGTGGTTCGGCCGGGGGTGCTCGGCGCGGAGTGCTCCGATGGTATGCGCCCCGCGCCGGGCACGTCCCCTCCACAGGGCCCAGGTGGCCGATCACTCAGCCCGCCCGGCCCCGTCGGCCTCCGGCAGCGGGTTCCCGTCAGCGTCGAGGTAGACGCCCCGTACGTAGTCGTAGTCGACCGGGTTGCCGTCCTCGTCGGTGCGCGCGTACCACTCGGTGACCTCGGGGGCGGTGGAGTCGAACTCTCCGCCGGCGGCGTACTCGCTGCCCGGGGCGGTGGGCTCGATGGCGAGGGCGAAGTGGTCCCCGTACTCGGCCACGCCCTGCTTCACCGCGTGCTCGACCGCGGCCTCCTGGTAGCGGTCGCGGATGGCCATCGGGTCATTGCGCAGCTCCTTCCACAGCGCCACGGCCATGAGCACGAGGATCACCGCGAAGGGCAGGGCCGTGATCACCACCAGGTTCTGCAGTCCGCTCAGCGCGTTCTCCCCACCGAACAGCAGGATCACGACCGCGATCCCGGACATGCACAGCACCCAGAAGGCGGTGACGAGACGGTTCGGCTCAGGGTTGCCGCGCTGGGACATCTGCGAGTTCACGAGAGAGGCGGAGTCGGCGGTGGTGATGAAGAAGATCGCGAGCACAACGATCACGAGCGCGGAGACGATCCCGCCGCCCGGCAGCTGGTCCACCACGGTGTAGAAGATCTCCGCCGGCAGCGGCAGGGAGTCGACCGTCCCGTCGGGGGCGATGGCCGCGTCGGGATCAGCGATGCCGACGGTGTTGCCGTTCTCGTCCAGGACGCTCGCCCGGCGCTGCAGCCAGATGGCGGTCCCGCCGAGGATCGCGAAGGCGAGCACGATGATCGAGGAGGGGATCAGCAGCACGCCGAGCACGAACTGGCGGATGGTGCGGCCGCGGGAGATCTTCGCGACGAACACCCCTACGAAGGGCGCCCAGCTCACCCACCACGCCCAGTAGAAGGTGGTCCAGGCGGAGAGGAAGGCCTGCATGTCCTCGCCCTCGGACATGTTGGCCGCGAGCATGTCCGGCATGGTGCCGAAGTACTCGGTGATCGCGCCGGGGATGATGTTGACCAGGAACACGGTGGGGCCGACGACGAAGAAGAAGATCGCCAGGCCCACCGAGAGCACCATGTTGATGTTGGACAGCCGGCGGATGCCCTTGGCAACGCCGGAGACCGCCGAGGCGATCGTGCCGATCGTCAGCACCATGATGATGAGCATCGCGACGGTGTTCCCCGTCGGCCCGAGGCCGCCGACGATCTCGACACCGCGGGCGATCTGGAGCGCGCCGATGCCGAGGGAGGCGGCGGTGCCGAAGAGCGTCGCGATGATCGCGAGGGCATCGATGATGCGGCTGGGCACCGAGGTCGAGTCCCCGCCCCACAGGCCCGAGACGATAGAGCTCATCAGCGGCACCTTGCCGCGCCGGTAGGAGATGTAGGCGACGGAGAGGCCCACGATCGCGTAGATCGCCCAGGCGTTCACGCCCCAGTGGAGGGCGGACTGCGCGATCGCGCCCTTCATCGCGTTCATGCTGCCGGCGTCGTAGGGGGCGCCGGGGCGGGGGTCGAGGTAGTAGGTCAGCGGTTCGTAGGGGCCGAAGAAGATGATGCCGATGCCGATGCCGGCGGCGAAGAGCATCGCGGCCCAGGAGGCGGTGCTGTACTCGGGCTTCTCACCGTCCAGCCCCAGCGGGATCCTCCCGTAGCGGGACAGGGCGATCACCAGCAGCACGATCACCATCCCGATGGCGAGGACGTTGAACAACCAGCCCAGGTTCGCCATCACCCGGTACAGCGCGGCGCCGGAGACGTCTAGCACCTGCTGCGGGGCGATCACGCCCCAGATCACGAAGGCGACGATCAGCACGCCCACGACCACGACGATCGGGACGTCGATGCCGTAGCGCACCTTCTGGTCCTCGACCGAGACGCCGGGCACGAGCGCCGGATGGAGCGAATGGGGGTAGTTCACCTCGTCGAGGGAGCGCTTCGCCTGACGTCGGCGGGTGAAGTAGCGGACCCTCCGCTCGGCCGCGTAGTCGTCGGCGGCCTGACTGTTCCTGTCCTGGTTGGTCCGGTCCTGGCTGGTCTGGTCGATGGGCGTCTCCGGATCCGGCGGGGTCATCGATCCTCCTGGGTGTGGGCGACCCGCTCACTCTAGTGGGATCCACACCGACGTCCCGTCAATCCGACAATCAGGCCGATCACTCGCGGAGACTCGACATCCCCGCACTCACGAATGAAACCCAACATACTTACAACTTGCGCATGTGTTGTTTTCTGCGGGTTCCGGGAGTAGTCTGCTCCCACTGGCGGTGCCCCGCACCGTCGCCCTCCGACGAAGCAGGTGCCTCATGTACGCCCGTGAACGCCAACGTCGCATCCTCGAGCTGCTCGAGCAGCGCGGCCGTGTGACCGTCACCGATCTCGCCGCCGTCTTCGCGGTCACCACCGAAACGGTGCGCCGAGACCTCGACCAGCTCGCTGCCGACGGCCATCTGGTGCGGGTCCATGGCGGGGCCGTCCCTCGGAGCACCACGGACGTCGAGCCCGACCTCGACTCGCGCCTCGTCACCAATGTCGAGGCCAAGCGCCGCATCGCCCGCGCGGCCGCGCGGCTGCTGCCGTCGGACCCCCGGGCCGCGGTGATGCTCGACGCCGGCAGCACCGTCGGAGAGCTCATCCCTCACCTCAGCGGACGGCGCGGCCCCGTCATCACCCACGCCCCGGCGATCGCGCAGGGTGCGCTCATCCACACCGATCTCGAGGTGCACGTCCTGCCCGGGCGAGTGCGCCCCACGACTCAGGCCGCGGTCAGCGCCGCGACGGTCGAGGCGATCCGAGTCCTGCACCCCGAGCTCGTCGTGCTCGGCTGCAACGGGCTGGACGGCGAGGGCTTCACCACCCCTGACCCGGACGAGGCTGCGGTGAAGTCCGCGATGGTCCGCAGCGCCGCGCGGCGTGTGATGCTCGCGGACTCGTCCAAGGCAGACACCCGCCACCTGGTCACCTTCGCGACCACCCAGGAGATCGACACCCTGGTCAGCGACGACGGCCTGCCGGCCGAGCTCGTCGCCGAGCTCGAGGAGGCCGGGATCGAGGTGCTGACGGCATGATCCTCACCTTCACCGCGAACCCGTCGCTGGACCGCACGGTCGAGCTGCCCGGGCCGCTCGTCCCCGGCGGGGTCCATCGCATCGGCGCGGACCGCACCCAGCCGGGAGGCAAGGGCATCAACGTCGCTCTCGGCGTGCACCGTGCAGGGCTTCCTGTCCTCGCCGTGCTCCCGGCCGCGCCGACCGATCCGCTGCTCGGCCTGCTCGAGGTCGAGGGGCTCCCGCATCGTGCGAGCCCCGTCGCGGGGCGCGTGCGCACGAACCTCACGGTCCTCTCCTCCCCGGGGCAGACGACGAAGCTCAACGAGCCCGGCGCGGAGCTCTCCGCACCGGAGGTCGACGGGCTCGAGCGCCTCCTCCTGGAGAGCACCTCCCCCGGTGACAGTGTCATGCTCTCGGGATCCCTCGCCCCCGGCCTACCGGCCGACGAGTACGTGCGCCTGGTGACGGCGCTGCGAGCCCGCGGCGCACGGGTGGGCGTGGACACCTCGGACGCCCCGCTCGCGGCGCTGGCCTCCGCGCTGGACAGCGCCGCTCCGGACTTCCTGAAGCCCAACGCCGAGGAGCTCGGCCAGATCCTCGGGGCCGACGGCGCCGCCCTCGAGGCGGAGGCCGCCGAGGGCCGGCTCGATGGCGTGGCCGCGGCCGCGCTGGATCTGCACCGCCGGGGCGTCGGCGCAGTGCTCGTGACCCTCGGCGGCGCCGGCGGCCTCCTCGCCACCGAGGGGGCGGCCTGGTACAGCCCCTCGGCTCCGGTCCCGGTCGTCTCCACCGTCGGCGCCGGCGACTCCGCGACCGCGGGCTATCTCATCGCCCGCGCCCTCGAGGAGGAGCCGCCGCTCCGGCTCGCCCGCTCCCTCGCCTATGGCACCGCCGCCGTGGCCCTGCCCGGCACCACCATCCCCCGCCCCGACCAGGTTCGGATCGACGCCACTCGCGTCGTCCGCCTCTGATCCCCACCCCGTCCGCCGCCTCCGGCGGGACCGTTCGAAGGAGAACCCCATGTCCGCTCCGCTGATGACCCCCGAGCTGGTCAGGCTCGACGTCGCCCCGCCCGGGGACAAGCACGCCGTGATCGGCATGATGGCCGATCTCATCGCAGCCACCGGTCGCGCCGAGCGCGACGGCCTCGAGGCCGGGCTGCTGAAGCGAGAGGAGTCCTTCGCGACCGGCATGCCCGGCGGCTTCGCCATCCCCCACTGCCGCACCGAGGCGGTGCACGAGGCGGCGCTCGGCCTGGTGCGCCTGAGCGAGCCGGTGGACTTCGGCGCTCCCGACGGCCCCGCCGACCTCATCATCGCGATCACCGCTCCCGCCGGGACCGACGACCAGCACCTGAAGCTCCTCGCCCAGCTCTCCCGTGCGCTGATCCGCCCGGAGTTCCTCGCCGCCCTGCGCGCTGCGAGCACCCCGGAGGAGGTGTCGGAGCTGGTCATGGGCGTGGTCGCCCCGGAGGAGAAGCCAGAGGAGAAGCCGGAGGGTAAGTCTGCGACGGAGCCGAGCACCGCGGACGGCGTCTCGAGCACCGCTGCCGACGCGGCTGCGACCGGCACCACCGCCGACGGCACGGTGTCGGACAGCACAGCGTCGGGCGACACCCCGGTCCTGCTCGCCATCACCTCCTGCCCCACCGGCATCGCCCACACGTACATGGCGGCCGAGTCGCTCGAGAACGCGGCGAAGGACAAGGGCATCGAGCTGCACGTGGAGACCCAGGGCTCCGGCGGCATCACCCCCTTCACCAACGAGCAGATCGCCGCCGCGGGCGCACTGATCATCGCTGCGGACGTCAACGTCTCCGGCCGAGACCGCTTCGCGGGACTGCCGGTCATCGAGCACCCGGTCAAGCGCGCCATCTCCCATGCGCCGCAGATGATCGACGAGGCCGTCGCCGCGGCCGCGGACCCGTCGGCCCGCCGCGTCCCCGCCGGCAGCGGCGGCAAGGGCGGCGCCGCCGGCGCGGGCGGCGCTGGGGCGGGCGCGCCGGGCGCCGGGCAGTCCTGGCCCAAGCGCATCCAGGGCGCGGTGATGACGGGCGTGTCCTACATGATCCCGTTCGTCGCCGCGGGCGGCCTGCTCATGGCGCTCGGCTTCCTCATCGCGGGCTTCGACGTCGCCTTCGTCGCCCAGGACGTCGCCACCACCAGCTCGCTGTCCTCGCTGCCCGGGCACATCTCCTACGAGGGGCCGACGGGTGCGGTCCAGACCGAGCGGGCCGGGCTCGCGCTCTATCTCGGGGCGGTGCTGTTCACGCTCGGGAACCTCGGGATGGGCTTCCTGGTCGCCGCGCTGTCGGGCTACATCGCCTTCGGCCTCGCGGGCCGTCCCGGGATCGCTCCCGGATTCATCGGCGGCGCCGTGTCGGTGCTGGTGGGCGCGGGCTTCCTGGGCGGTCTGATCACCGGTCTGCTGGCCGGCCTGATCGCGCTGTGGTTCACGACGCTGACCCCGCCGCGCTGGCTGGCGGGACTGATGCCGGTGGTGATCATCCCGCTGGTGACCACGTTCGTGGTGGGCGGGCTGATGCTGCTGTTCCTGGGCCGCCCGCTGGCCGCGCTCATGACCGCGCTGCAGGACGGCCTGTCGGGCATGTCCGGCTCCTCCGCGATCCTGCTCGGCGTGATCATCGGCCTGATGATGTGCGTCGACCTCGGCGGACCGGTGAACAAGGCGGCCTATCTCTTCGCGACCGCCGGTCTGTCCCAGGGCACCGAGGCGTCCTTCCAGATCATGGCCGCCGTGATGGCCGCCGGCATGGTGCCGCCGCTGGCGATGGCGCTGTCCACCGTGGTGCGCCGCCGGCTGTACTCGCCGGTGGAGCGGGAGAACGGCGCGACCGCGTGGCTGCTCGGCGCGGCGTTCATCTCCGAGGGCGCGATCCCCTTCGCCGCGGCGGACCCGCTGCGCGTCATCCCGTCGATGATGACCGGCGGCGCGGTCACCGGCGCGCTCGTGATGGCACTCGGGGTCGGCTCGCAGGCACCGCACGGCGGCGTCTTCGTCGCCTTCGCGATCTCCCCGATGTGGGGCTTCCTCCTCGCGATCGTGGCGGGCACCCTGGTCGCCGCAGCCCTCGTCACCGTGCTCAAGGAGATCTCGCTGCGACGCTCGGCGACGGCCACGTCCGCCGAGGTCGTCCCCGCCTGAGGCACCGCCCGACCACGCAGGTCCGCGACCCCCGCCCCGGTGCTCCTGCATCGGCGCGGGGGTCGCCGCCGTTCAGGCCAGCAGCTCCAGCTGGGCCAGGCGCAGCGGTCCCTGGGAGGTGGTGATCACCAGGCGGTGGCGGGTGCAGCGGCGGGGCGAGGAGATCTCGAAGGGCCGGGTCTGGCGCCGCCAGCGGAAGGACTGGGCCGAGCGGGCGTCCAGCACCTCCCAGGTCACCCCGTCGGCCGAGCCCTCGAGCCGCCAGGCGATCGGGTCCCCGCCCGTCTCCGCCCCCGAGGTCAGGGTGAGGAACCGGGCCTGGGCCGCCTCGCCGAGCTCGGGCAGCTCGAGCACCGCGCTCGAGGTCGACAGGGTCAGCTCGGTGCTCGCGTCGTCGTCCAGCAGCGGGTTCGCGGGGTCCGTCGCGAACAGGTCCCGCAGCGGCATCGGCCGCTCCCCCGGGCCGGTCGGCGAAGGCGGCACCTCGCCCCAGTCCCCCGGCTCGGTCCCGAGGTCGACGTGGAGCCGCCCGCGCAGGTCGGCGTGGTCGATCCAGGACTGCGCATGGGGGCGGCCGCGCACGGTCATGGCGGTGATGCACGTGTCCTCGTCGTGGGGAGGAACGCCGCCGGGCCGGGAGGCGGAGACGACGAAGGGCTCCCCGCCGAGCGGGCGCACGCTCGCCTGGGCGAACAGCGGCGCCACCAGGTGGTACCGGCCGGTGGCGAGCTGGAGCGGGTACAGGCCCAGCGCCGTCAGCAGCCACCAGGCGCTCATCTCGCCGTTGTCCTCATCGCCGGGGTAGCCCTGGCCGATCTGCTCGCCGACGAACAGGCGCCGCTGGATCTCGCGCACGAGCCGCGAGGCCTCCTCGGGGGCGCCCACGTGGTGGAACAGGAACGGGATGTGGTGGGCGGGCTGGTTGGAGAAGCCCAGCTGGCCGAGCCGCACGCCGCGCGCCTCGACCATCTCGTGGAGCACGTGGTCGTAGGTGCCGGGCCGGTCCGCCTCCTCCGGCGTGTGGAGGTACTGCTCGAGCCGTCCGCGGAGCATGTGCCGCCCGCCCTGCAGGGCGGCGAGGCCCTCGGGGTCGTGGGGGACGTGGAAGGCGAAGGTCCATGCGTTTGTCTCGGTGTAGTCCCCGCCCCAGTCCAGGGGATCGAACTCCTCGTCCGGCAGGGAGAAGGTGCCGTCGCGGCGGCGGCCGCGGAAGAACTCGGTCTCCGGGTCCCACAGCAGGGCGTAGCTGCGGGCACGGGCCTCGAGGTAGTGGGACTCCTCGCGCAGCCGGGCGGCGCGGTGCACGTCCCCGTCGGCCTCCGCGCGCTCGGCGAGCAGCGCCGCCTGGGCGGCGAGCGCGGCATCGTTCACGCACGCCTCGAGGCTCCAGGAGACGCTCTCGCCGACGCCGACGTCGGAGGGGACGAAGCCGCGGAAGACGGCGGTGGCGCCACCCTTGCGGCCGACGCCCACGGAGGTCGGGGCGACGGTGGCGTTGCGCAGTCCGGCCTCGTAGGCGCCGACGGGATCGGGCAGCGGCACGCCCTTCACCGCCAGGTCCGCGAAGGCGACGTCGCTGCTGGTGCCGGTCATGCAGTCGGCATAGCCCGGGGAGGACCAGCGGGCGATCCAGCCGCCCTCGCGGTGCTGCTGGACGAACCCGTCGGCCAGCGCCGCGGCAATCTCCGGGTACAGCAGCGCATAGGCGGGCCAGGCGGTGCGGTAGGTGTCCCAGAAGCCGTGGTCCACCGCTATCCGCCCGGCGACGACCTGAGCGTTCGTGCGGGTGTCCGTGGCGCGGCCGCGCAGGGGAAGGACGGGGCTCGCGTGCACGGGCTCGGTGCGACCGCCCGTGCCGGCGTCCTCCCAGTGGGAGGAGGGGTAGAGGTTCAGGCGGTACAGGTTCCCGTACAGGGTGCGGCGCTGGGCGGGGGTGGCCCCGGTCGCGTCGATCACCCGCAGCCGCCGCTCCCAGGCGCCGTGCGCGGCGGCACGGATCTCCTCGAGGGAGCGCCCGGCGAGCTCCCGGGCGAAGGTGCGCCCCGCCTGCTCCTGGCCGATGAGGCTCGTGACCAGGCGGAGGCGCACCCGGGTGGTGCCGGCGGGCAGGGTGAGCACGGCACCGCTGCTGTCGCCGCGGGCGCGGCCCACGCGCACCGGCGCGGGCTCCACCTCGGCGAGGACGAACATGCGGGTCGCCCCCTCGGCACGGGCATAGCCCTCGGCCGGGGAGGAGTCGATCCAGCCCTGCACCCGGCCGTCGAAGACGGCGCCGGCGGCGTCGAACCGCGAGTGCTCGTCCACGCCCTCGATCAGGAGGTGCGCGGGGTCGGGACCGGCCGGCAGGTCGATCTCGACCAGTGCGCCGTGGTCGGTGGGGGCCAGGCGCATCGCGATCCCGGACTCGGTGCGGACCGCGTAGAGATCGGGACGGGCGGTCTCCTCGGCGTGGTCGAAGGCGAGCGCGCGGGCCGACGGGCTCGCGTCGGGCTCCTCGCCGCGAAGCGGCATGAGCATCAGCTGGTGGCGGTCGCCCATCCAGGGGCTCGGCTGGTGCGAGAGGGCAAGGCCCTGCAGGCGCGGGCGGGCGTCCTCGCCGGCGGTGCGGTGGTACTCGTAGATCCAGCGCCGGGTGCGGGCGTCGGTGGCGGGGGTGAACTTCGCGAAGCCGTTGGGCAGCGCGGTCAGCGGCAGGGTGTTCCCGCGGGAGAACTCCCTGGAGGAGTGGGTGCCGCGGCGGGTGTCGACCCAGGCGACGGGGTCTTCGAGCGGCGGGTCGGCGGGCGGGACCTCAAGGTAGGGGCCGTCGATCCAGCCGTGCAGCTCCTCCTCGGCCTGCCCCTCGAGGTACGTGTCGGGGTCCGCGGGGGCGTCCAGCACCAGCTGCACGTCGGCGATGGTGCGGCCGGCGAGCGCGTCGAGGGGCACCTGGACATCGTTCCACTGGTCGGCGTAGAGGATCCGTCCCTCACCGAGCCCGAGGGCGGTGGCGAGGGTGCCGTACTGGTCGCGCGGGCCGATCTCGGAGAGCCGTGCGCCGTCCTCGAGCACCAGGTCCACCGCGACGAAGGTCGCGCCCCAGGTCCGCTGCGCGTCCAGCGCGGGGTGGACGAACCAGCGCAGCACCTCTCCCGGTGCGATGGTCCGGCCGACGAGCGCGTCCGCGCCGTCCAGGTCGGGCAGAGCGGCGTCGGTGCGGGCGCCGGCGGTGCCGGCGTAGCGCACGGCCGACGGGGCGCGCAGTCCCGTGCCGTCCCTGCTGGTCGGGAAGCCGACGGGACCGCTGGAAGGCGTGAGGATCATGCGGGCCAGCGTAGCGAGGAACCGCTTACCTCCCGCTGAGGCGCGGCCTGCATCGGCGGCGAGCGGCTCCTCGGATGGGGATTCCTCCCCATGCCCGGAGGATGCGGGCGCGGCATCCGGTGCGGAATACTCCAGGGCATCCCTCCTCATCCCCGTCGGCCGCGTCCGTGCGTCGACTCGCGCCGCCCCAGGAGTCCACATGGTCCACGTCCAGCCCGCACCGGGCAGCCCGTACCCGTCAGCCCCCGGCTCGACCCCCGGGCGCGCGAAGCGCCCCGTGTGGCACTGGATCCTGCTGGGCGCTGTCGCCCTCCTGGGGCTGCTCGTGGTCGGGACCCTCGGCGTGATCATCGCCGTCCAGCTGCTCACGCGCGGCAATCCGCAGTCGACGCTCGAGGACTTCTACACCTCGCTGGAGACCGCGGACTGCGAACTGTTCATGGACTCCACGACCGAGGAGTACCGGGCGGCCACGGGACTGACCTCATGCACGATCCTCGAGGACGAGCTCGGGCCGATCAGCGCGGTGGACTACGAGGTCAACGAGCGCATCAACCGTCAGGGCTACGCGATCTTCGAGGTCACCGAGACGTACACGGTCGAGGGGCAGGAGGTCGATGTGGACCTGCGCTACTACGTGCGGCGCATCGACGGGCAGTGGGACCTCGACGGCATCGAGCTGCTCGAGCACGGCGCCGAGCCGATCACCTGAGGCGCTCCGCCTCGGCGACCGCCGCGCGGTGGGCCCGGCACCGCGCCCGGTAGGACTCCGCCCCGCCCACCTGGGCGGGGGTCGCCCGCAGTGCGCTCTCGCCGTCCTCGACCAGGCGCACGTGGAAGGCGGCATCGGCCCCGCATACGGTGCACACCGCGGTGAGCTTCACGGTCTCCTCCGCCACCGCCATCAGCGCGGGCAGCGGCGCGAAGGGCCCGCCGTCGTACGTGACGCACAGCCCGGCGACCGCGACGTCGATCCCGGCATCCAGCAACTGCTCGAGCACGGGGACCAGGGCCGGGCCGAAGAACTGCGCCTCATCGATCGCGACCAGGTCCGGCGCCGCCACACCGGAGGCCGCCGCGCCCTCGTCCCCCCGCCCGGGAAGCAGCGCCAGCAGCTCCGCCGGATCCTCGAGCATCCGCGCCGCCGCGGTGCGCCCAAGGTGGGTGGCCAGGCGGTCCGCGCCGCCGCGCGCATCGAGCCGGTGCCCCACCACCTCGACCCGCAGCCCGGCCAGGCGCGCCCGATGGACGCGCCGCAGCAGCTCCTCGGTCTTGCCCGCGAACATCGGGCCCGCGATCACCTGCAGTCGTCCAGCCTCCGTGGCGCGCATGCGCACAGCGTACGTCGGGCGCACTCCCCCGTCGGCCGGACGTAGGGTGGCGGGATGAGCACCCGCCGTCCCTCCCCGCTCGGGGGCCGCAGGCCCACCCGGGCCGAGCTCGCCGACTTCTCAACGCCCGCGACCGACGCCATCGACGACGTGCTGCCGGACGCGGCGCGCGGCGAGGAGCTGCGCCTGCTGATCGTGGGGATCAATCCGGGCCTGTGGACCGCGGCGGTCAACGCGCCCTTCGCCCGGCCCGGGAACCGCTTCTGGCCCTCCCTGCACCGCGCAGGGCTGACCGCCCGCCCCGTCGACGCCTCGACCGGGCTGGACCCCGAGGACGAGGCGGAGCTGCGAAGGCGCGGGATCGGCATCACGAACCTCGTCGGCCGTGCGACGGCCCGGGCCGACGAGCTGACCCGCGAGGAGCTGCGCGAGGGCGGGCGCGCGCTGGTGCGACGGCTGCCCGAGCTGCGCCCGCGCACCGTCGCGATCGCCGGCATCACCGCCTTCCGCACCGCCTACTCCCAGCCGAGGGCACGGCTCGGCAGGCAGGTTCCCGCCGCGATCGACGGCTGGCCGGCAGGGATCGCGCTGCACGTGGTCCCGCAGCCGAGCGGCCTGAACGCCCACGCGACCGTCGACTCGCTCGCGGACGACTGGCGTGAGGTCGCCCTCAGCGCAGGTGTCCTGCGCGCGAACAGCGACTGACCGGTTCCTGACCGCGAGCGGGCGGGCAGGGGTCGCCGTGTGAACGTCCTGTTCATGGACGCCCTGGGCGCCGCTCGATCACCTACAGTGCCTCCAAGACCGGCGCGCGCCGTCCTCCGGACGGCGGCGCGGAGGCACGAGCCCGAAGGAGGCACGGTGAGCAGCAGCGAGCGCCCCGACTACCCCGACGACCACAAGCGGTTCTCTCTGAACGAGGACTGGATCGCCACGATCGTGGGGCTGCTGATCTTCGGCGCCTGCATGCTCGGCCTGATCTCCCCGGAGCTGATCCCGTGAGCGCCGCGGAGCACACCGCCGGGCGAGAGGGGGCCGCCGGCCGCGCAGGCACCGCCGAGGGCCCGGCGAGCACCGCCCCCGTCGAGGGCTCGACCCCTCCCGTGCCGAAGGCCTCCCCGTGGTGGACCGTCGCGGGACTGGTCATCGTGCTGGGCCTCGCCTGGCTCGTCTCCGTCCTCACCGACGTCGTGCCCGCCGCGACCGAGGGCACCGGCTTCGGCCGGGTCGCGAAGTCCATCGAGTACCCGGTCTACGCGATCGCGCTCGGCTTCCTCGGCAACGCGATCCTCACCCTCACCGGGGTGCGGGAGCGGATGACCGCGGCCTTCCGCACTGAGTTCTTCATCAAGATCGGACTCGTGCTCCTCGGCGCGACGGTGAACTTCGCGATCGTGGTCCGCGCCGCGGGCCCGGCCGTGAGCCAGGCGATCCTGCTGATCTCCGCGGTGTTCCTGTTCACCTGGTGGTTCGCCGGGAAGCTGGGCCTGGACGACAAGCTGCGTGCCCTGCTGGCCTCGGCCCTGTCGATCTGCGGCGTCTCCGCCGCGGTCGCCGCCGCCGGCGCCGTGGAGGCGAAGAAGGAGCAGCTCGCCTACACCGCGACCCTCGTCATCGTCTTCGCCGTCCCCTCGATCTTCCTGCTGCCGTGGCTGGCGAACCTGATGGGCCTGTCCCCCGCGGTGACCGGTGCCTGGATCGGCGGCAACATCGACACCACCGCCGCGGTGACCGCCGCGGGCGCGGTCGCAGGCGAACAGCCCCTCCAGATCGCGTCCATCGTGAAGGTCACCCAGAACGCGCTGCTCGGCATCGTCGCGGTGCTGCTGACCCTGTACTTCTCCTACAAGGTCGCCAAGGCCCCCGCGGCCGGCGGCGCGAGCGCCACCGCCGCAGCCACCACGACTCGCTTCGGCGACCGCAGGTCGCTCGCGATGCTCTGGGAGCGGTTCCCCAAGTTCGTGCTCGGCTTCCTGCTCGCCTCCGTGATCGCCACGGTGCTCGGCGAGTCGCTGCCGGCCGCGGTGCTCGAGCCGCGTCTGGACGCCGCCAAGGAGATCCAGGTCTGGGCGCTGACCCTCGCCTTCGTCTCGATCGGCCTGGAGTTCAACGCGAAGAGCATCAAGGAGTCCGGCTGGAAGCCGATCCTGGTCTTCTTCGTCGCCACGCTCGTGAACCTCGTGGTCGGCCTCGGCCTCGCACTGCTGCTCTTCCGCGACTTCACCTTCTGAGCCCGCGACGGCCCGCCCGCCCGAGCCGGGCCGGCCCGCCTGCTCCGCTCGCCTCGCGGCCGTCCCCGTCACATCGGGGGCGGCCGCGCTGTCGTGCGTGGAGGAACTCGTCTACCCTGAAGGAGAACTTTGACCCCTCCCAGGAGACGATGATGCCTGCTGCTGTGCACGTCCTGCACGACAACCCCGACTGGCTCCCGCCCTTCCGCGCCGCCTTCGAGGCCGAGGGCGTGCCGCTCGTGGAGTGGCACCTCGGCCAGGGCACCCTCGACCTCGACGAGGAGCCGCCCACGGGCGTGTTCTGGTCCCGGCTCAGCGCCTCCTCCCACACCCGCGGCGCCTCGCTCGCGAAGGACGCCGCCCGCTCGCTCACCGCCTGGGCCGCCTCGTGGGGGCGCCGGGTCGTCAACGGCGGCGCCGTCCCCGACCTCGAGGTCTCCAAGGTCCTCCAGCACGCCGCGCTGCGCCGCGCCGGCTTCGACGTGCCGCGCACCCGCGCCGTCATCGGCCGCGAGGGCCTCGTCGAGGCGGCCCGCGACCTGCCCACCCCGTTCCTCACCAAGCACAACCAGGGCGGCAAGGGCCTCGGTGTGCGCCGCTTCGAGGATCACGCCTCCTTCGCCGCGCACGTGGCGAGCGACGAGTTCGAGGACGCGGCCGACGGGATCACCCTCCTGCAGGAGCTGCTGGTCCCCACGGAGACCGCGATCACCCGCGCCGAGTTCGTGGGCGGGCAGTTCGTCTATGCGGTGCGGGTGGACACCTCGCAGGGCGGCTTCGAGCTGTGCCCCGCGGAGGCCTGCGCACTCCCGTCGGCCGAGCCGATGTTCCGTGTGCGCGAGGAGATCACCGCCGAGGATCCGCTGATCCGCCGCTACGCGGCACTGCTGGACGAGCTCGGCATCGAGATCGCCGGGATCGAGTTCATGACCACTTCCGACGGCCGCACCGTCACCTACGACATCAACACCAACACCAACTACAACCCCGACGTCGAGAACGCCCTCGAGGTGCCCGCGGCCCGGCGGATCGCCCGCTACCTCGGCGGGCTGCTCGCCGCGGAGGAGTCTGGGGCGGGGGCGGCGGACGGCGCCCTCCTCGCGGGGGCGGGATCCTCCTTGCGGTGACCCCTCTCACGTGCCAGGGTTGACCGGACCCGCAGCGGGTCGCGGCTCCGGGCACGGTCGCCCGTCCGCCCCGCCTCTGACCCACATCGGAGGTCCTCCGTGAAGCTTCCCTGGCTCGCTCCCGTCGTCGACCATCCCGGCCCCCTCGTCTCGGTCCACCTGGACACCACGCGCACGGATCCCCAGTCGGCCGGGGAGCTGGAGGCGCGATGGGCCCGGCTGCGCTCCCAGCTCGCGGCCGACGGGACCCCGCAACCCATGCTCGAGGAGATCCAGGAGAGCGTGCTGGCTCCCTCGCCGCTCGGCGGCCGCCACGGGCGCTCCCTGTTCGCCACCGACTCCGAGATCCTGCTGGACCGGGTGCTGCCGGTGCCGCCGCTGGCGGAGTCCGTGCACCGCGGAGAGTTCGCCCAGCTGCTGCCGCTGCTGCGACTGACCCCCTTCGCGATCTCCCGCCTGCTGATCGTGGTGGACCGCGCCGGCGCCGATCTGCACCTGCGCGCCCCCTCGAACCCCTCCCTCACCGGCGCCCCGAACGGCGAGGATGCGGACACCCGCATCGAGGGCGGGCACGACGATCTGCACAAGGGCTCCCGCAGCGGAGGCGTCCAGCACGGCTGGCGGGCCGACAACTTCGAGGCCCGCGTCGAGGACTCCTGGGAGCGCAATGCCGACGCGGTCGCCGCCGCGGTCGAGAAGGTGCTGCGCGAGCAGCACCTCGACATGGTGATGGTCTCCGGGGACGTGCGCGCGATCGGTCTGCTCAAGGAGGCTCTCGGACGGGAGACGCGAGCGCGGCTGCTCGAAGTGCCGGGCGCCGCGCGGGGCACGGCTCTGGACCGCGGTCCGTTCCGCGAGGCGCTCAGCCGTGCGGTCGCCGATTTGACCGCGCAGCGCCAGCACGAGCTCGCGACCCGCTTCCGCGAGAGCCAGGCGCGCGACGGCGCCTCCGTGGCCGGGGCGGCGGAGGTCGCCCAGGCCCTCGCCCGCGGCCAGGTCGAGGAGCTCGTGTTCGTCAGCGGCCACGAACCGGCCGGTATCGAGGAAATGCTGCGCACGGCGCTCGCGACCGACGCGGCCGTCTCCGCCCTCCAGGAGGACACGGGCGGGATCCCCGAGGGCGTCGGCGCGCTCCTGCGCTGGCGCGACGGCACCACCCCCTCGAACTCGATCGGATCGATGTCGGGGGATGCGCGCCGGGAGTGAGGGGCTCGATGAGACAGATCCTGGGTCTTGTCTCTCACATGTGCCCGCACCCCGCGTGAGGCGTGGAGCAGGCCGTTAGGCTCCGAGCGTGATCGACGCCCTCGCCCAGCTCCTGGCCGACAACCTCCTGCTGACCCTGTTCCTCGTCATCGCGGCCGGTGCCGCGTTCGGCGCCATCCCCTTCGGACCGCTGAGGTTCGGAGCGGCCGGCGCGCTGCGGGTCGGCTTGGTGCTCGGCGCCGTGCGACGCACCGGCGTGACCGCCTGGCAGCTGCCCCGTCAGGCCAACTTCACCCTGCGCAAGTTCGGGCTGATGCTATTCCTCGCCTCGGTGGGACTCGCCTCCGGACCCGCCTTCATCTCCACCGCGTTCACGCTCACGGGCCTGCAGGCCGTGGCGCTCGCGGTGATCGTCAGCATCGCCGGGTGCGGCTCGTTCCTGCTGTTCTCCTGGCTGCTCGGCCAGTCCCCCGCCCGGGCCGCCGGCGGCGGGACGTGACTCTCCCCGCATCCCCCAGGGGATGCCCTACCGGCGCCCAGGAAGGTCCGGGTAGACTCCCGCACGGCAACGGGGGAGTATCCGCCACGCTGCGCACGTCAGCACGGGGACCATCGATGGGCCCCCGGGCGCAGCGGCCCGTCGAGCAGATCGACGGGTGGAGAGACCCGGGTCAGCCTCACCCGACCCGGAAAGCAGATCCATGACCGTCTCCCCCTTGATCTGGGCCGTCACCATCATCGTGGTGATCGGGCTCCTCGCCTTCGACTACATCTTCCACGTGCGCAAGGCCCACGTCCCCACGCTGCGCGAAGCGGCCGTCTGGTCCGCGATCTACGTGGGCATCGCCCTGCTGTTCGGCGTGCTCGTGCTGATCTTCGGCGGCGTGGACATGGGCACCGAGTACTTCGCCGGGTACGTCACCGAGAAGGCGCTCTCGGTCGACAACCTCTTCGTCTTCCTCATCATCATCTCGAGCTTCGCGGTGCCCCGTGAGGACCAGCAGAAGGTGCTGTTGTTCGGCATCACCTTCGCGATCATCGCCCGCTCGGGCATGATCGCCATCGGCGCCGCCGCGATCGACGCCTTCTCGTGGGTCTTCTACCTCTTCGGCGCGATCCTCCTGTTCACCGCGCTCAAGATGATCGTCGAGGAGATCAAGGGCGAGGACGAGGAGGAGCAGAAGGACGGCATCTTCGTCCGCCTGGTGAAGAAGGTCCTGCCCGCCACCGACGAGTACGACGGCGACAAGTTCTTCACCATCGAGAACGGCAAGCGCGTCCTCACCCCGATGCTGCTGGTCATGATCGCCATCGGCGCGACCGACATCATCTTCGCCCTGGACTCGATCCCCGCGATCTTCGGCCTCACCCAGAACACCTACATCGTCTTCACTGCGACCGTGTTCTCGCTGCTGGGCCTGCGCCAGCTGTACTTCCTCATCGACGGCCTGCTGGACCGCCTCGTGTACCTCTCCTGGGGCCTGTCGATCATCCTCGCCTTCATCGGCGTGAAGCTCGTCGTCCACGCCCTGCACGAGAACGAGCTGCCCTTCATCAACGGCGGCGAGGCGGTCCACGCGATCCCCGAGATCACCACCGGCTTCTCCCTGACCGTCATCCTCGGCGTCCTCGTCGTCACCATCGTCGCCTCGCTGCTCTCCCCCAAGGGCCGGGCCCAGGCGGCCGTGAACAACGCCCATCGCGAGGCGCAGGCGTACATCGAGATGACCTACGCGTCCTTCGAGCAGAAGCGCGACGCGATGTACGAGCAGATGCTCGCCCACGAGAAGATCGTGGACAGCCTGCCCGCGAAGTACGAGGACATGGTCGTCGCGGAGAAGAACGTGCGAGAGCTCCTCGCCGACGCCCATCGCATCCACGACCTGCGCACCTCCCACAACGAGCGCGGCGAGCGCTCCGACGAGCAGCCGGACGGCCTGATCGTCACCCGTGAGGACGGGACCGTCGCCACCGACCCCAGCGGCAACGTCGTCACCGTCGCCGAGGAGCGGGAGCTGCGCGAGAAGAAGGAGGCCAAGCGCCGCGAGCGCGAGCGCCATCGCGAGGAGTACGAGGCCGCGAAGCAGTCCTGACCGGCCCGCTCCCCACGGCTCTGCTCCCCACGGCTCAGCAGTTCACCGCGAAGCGGCCCGTCGCCCCTCGGCTCACCGGGGAGCGGCGGGCCGCTCCGCGTCCCGGATCACGGCGAGCACCAGCAGCACCTGCGCCGCGATGTAGGTGGCCATCACCCACACGCTGTGGGCGGGAAGGGCCAGCACCTCGAAGGTGTTCAGGGCGATGAGCGCGTCGGAGACGACGAACACCGCACCCCCGACCGCTCCGAGGCGACCGAGGCCCGTCGCCAGCACTGCCATCGCACAGATCGCCAGGGCGTACACGATCACCGCCGGCAGCAGCGCGCTGGCCGCCGGGGCGCACAGACCCACGATCACCACCACCGCTGCGACATAGGGCAGCATCCGCGGCGGGCGGGTCAGCACGGAGCGGCGCCACCGCGGGAGGAAGGCGAGGGCGTAGACCAGCTGCGCGAGCAGGAAGCTGCCGAGCATGGCGAGGAACTGGGCCTGGCCATCGACGAAGCGCGGCAGGGTGTCCCCCGCCCAGGACAGGGAGAGGGCGAGCAGGGCCAGGCGCACCAGGCGCGGGCGCGGGGCGCGGGTCGCTGTCCACAGCACCGCGGCGAGCGCCGGCATGAGCAGCACCTGGGTGAGGTCCGCGGTGCCCTGGGCGCGCAGTGCCTGGGCGGCGAGGTGCACGAGCGCGGGCACCGTGCCGAGCAGGGCGAACAGGGCGAGGGACGGGCGCGAGGTGCTGACCGCGGCACCGTCTGCGCCGCTGGTGCCGTCCGACTCCTTGCGGATGCTCCCTCGCATGGCCGCGATCCTACGCGCCGTGCCGCGGGAGGCCCTGGCCATGCAGCGGGAGGACGCTGGCCTCGCAGTGGGAAATCTCTGGCCGCGCACCGTGGGCATCGGCCACACTGGGGCGATGCCGATGGACCCCTCCCCCGCCGACCTCGAGTCCCTCCTGCACCTCGCCGCGTCGCACGGACTGGCCCTGGACCCCGCGAGCGTGCGCACCGAGGAGGTCGGCCTCGATTTCCGCGTCGCCTTCGGCCGGGACGCGGAGGGCGCCGACTGGGTGCTGCGCATCCCCCGCCGTCCCGACGTGATGGGTCGCGCGGCGGTCGAGGGCCGACTGCTGAACGTCCTCGCACCTCACCTCGACGTGCGGGTCCCCGACTGGCGGATCACCGCCGAGGATCTGATCGCCTACCCCCTGCTGCCCGGGGAGCCCGGCCTCACCGTCTCCGCCGACGGGGAGGTCGAGTGGGCGATCGACATGTCCTCCCTCCCCTACGCCGACTCCCTCGGCACCCTCGTGGGCAGGCTCCACGGCATGGATCCCGAGGAGGCGGCCCGGACCGGGATCGAGGTCCGCTCCCCCGAGGAGGTCCGCGACGGGTGGCGGACCGACCTCGGCCGCGTCGCGGAGGGGTTCACGATCGCACCGGCGCTGCGGGAGCGGTGGGAGGCCTGGATCGGCGAGGACTCCTACTGGCCGGACCACAGCGTTCTCACCCATGGTGAGCTCTACCCGGGGCACACCCTGGTCGTGGGCGAGCAGATCTCCGCGGTACTGGACTGGACCACCGCCGCCGTGGGCGACCCCGCCCGCGATCTGATGTTCCAGCGGGCGAGCGCCCCAGCGGAGGCGTTCGAGGCGACGCTGGAGTCCTATGCCGCGGCCGGAGGGAGGCCGTGGCCACGGATCGGCGAGCACTGCGCGGAGATGTACTCCGCGTCCCCGCTCGCCTACGGCCTCTTCGCCCTGGAGACCGGTCAGGAGGAGCATCGGCAGGCGGCGGCCGCCGCCCTGGATCCGCGATGACTCGCTGCGCTTCGGGATGAGCAGGAGCACCCAGGAGTGACCCGGACCACGCCATGGAAGATGGCTCACATTGAGGCGCCCCGGCCGCAGGGCTCCACACGTCCCCACAGGTCACAGCGTCTTCCGGCCGACGGAACGAGCTCCCGACCCGGGGTCGCACGGGTCAAGGAGCGGTCAAGTCCGGCCCGTCGGCCTTGCCCGGAGGGGGCGGGGGGCTCCTACGGTGTCGGACGTCCGAGAGGTCGGCCGCGCCCCTGCGTGCGCGGCGGCCACCCACGATGTGAGAGGACGATCCCTTGTCCAAGCACAGCACCCACCCCCAGCGCACCCCGCGGGCCACTGCCCTTCGCCGCGGGTTCTCCCGCTCCGCGGTCACCCTCGCCGGCGGCGCCGTGATCGCCTCAGGGATGGTCGCCGCGACCACCACCTCCGCCTCGGCCGCGACCGGCTGGGACGAGGTCGCCGCCTGCGAGTCCGGCGGCGACTGGTCCATCAACACCGGCAACGGCTACTACGGCGGCCTGCAGTTCCGGCAGTCCACCTGGGAGGGCTACGGCGGCACGCAATACGCGCCGCGCGCCGACCAGGCCTCCAAGAGCCAGCAGATCGCCGTGGCCGAGCGTGTGCTCGAGGGCCAGGGCGCGGGCGCCTGGCCCGTCTGCGGCGTCGCCCTGAGCGGCGGCGCGAACACCTCCTCCGCCCCGGCCGAGCAGCAGCAGGAGGCCCCGGCCGAGGAGCAGGCCCCCGCTGAGGAGCAGCAGGAGGCTCCCGCCCAGGAGCAGGAGCACGCCCCGGGCTCGCGCGAGTCCGAGCAGCAGGCGAACCGCTCCACCGAGCGTCAGAGCTCCGAGCCCCAGGGCGACTGGAGCTGCGACGGCGACGGCATCGCGGACAACTGCGACGAGAACGGCTTCACCAAGGAGACCGAGCAGAAGAGCGAGCCGAAGCAGGAGTCCTCCTCCAAGGAGTCCGGCGCGGAGCAGTCCGAGTCGAAGACGCAGTCCGAGTCGAAGGAGTCCTCCTCGCAGGACGCGGTCGCGCAGCCCGAGAAGACCCAGGGCGCCACGGGCTCGGAGGCCACCGGTGACCTCTCCGTCGCCGGCACCCTCGAGGTCGACGGGAAGATGGGCCCCAAGACCATCACCGCTCTCCAGGACTGGCTGAACGTGGAGCAGACCGGTGAGATGGACGAGGAGACCACCCTCGCCCTCCAGGCCTGGGCCAAGGCTGACCAGGACGGCGTGATCGGTCCGAAGACCGTCGCCGGCCTGCAGCACGAGATCGGCGCCACCCAGAACGGTTCCGAGGAGATCGACGAGGACACCGTCACGGTCCTCCAGATGTTCCTGAACCTCTACTGATCCCTCGCGTCCGCCGCACGGTCCACGGACCGTGAGGCCGCGAAGATCGCCCCGGGACGGCCGGGTCACCCCTGCGGGTGACCCGGCCGTTCGACGTCCTGCTCCTTCACCGCCACCTGTTCCGTCACCTGTCCCGTCACCTGAGGGCCGTCCGCCTGTCATCCCCGAGGGCCACACTGGTCGTGCCGGATGACCGCACGGCACCGGCACAGGTGCATGCATCACGACTGCGAGCACCACGGCTGCGAGCTCAGGGGGAGATGGGATGGCGGAGGAGCGGACGGACATCGCGACGATGCGGGACTGGGTCCGCCGCTGGGGGCGGTTGCACCTGGCGGACCCCAACGTCACGTCCGTGGGCGTCGGGATCAAGGAGACCGGCGGAGAGCCCACCGGAGAGGTGTGCATCCAGTTCACGGTCCGGGAGAAGCTCGCCCCCGCCGCGCTCGAGGCGGCCGCGACCCGCGCCCTTCCCGAGAAGCTGCGGATCCAGACCGTCACCGTCCCCACCGACGTCGTCGAGCGCTCCTTCGTCCCGGCCCACCGGGTGGTGCCCGAGGCGGCGTCGGACGAGCGCACCGAGCGCCTGGACCCGGTGCGTCCCGGGCTCAGCATCTCCCACCCCACCGTCTCCGCCGGCACCCTCGGTGCGATCGTGCACGACCTGCGCAGCGGGGAGCCGGTGATGCTCTCGAACTGGCACGTCCTGCACGGACCGGCAGGCGCCATCGGCGACGAGGTGCTGCAGCCCGGCACCCACGACGACAACTCCGGCGATCCGCGCAACGTCGTCGGCCGCCTGCTCCGCTCGCACCTGGGTGCCGCCGGCGACGGCGCGCTCGCCTCCCTCGAGCACCGGGGCGCCGACCCCTCGATCCTCGCCCTGGAGGTGGTGCCCGAAGAGATCGCGGATCCCGAACTCGGCGACCGCGTGGTGAAGTCGGGGCGGACCACGGCGGTGAGCCATGGCGTTGTCTCCCGCGTGCACGTGATGGTGGCGCTGGACTACGGCGACGGAGCCGGCGAGCGCTCCATCGGCGGCTTCGAGATCGCGCCGGACCCGCGGCGCGAGGCCGAGCAGAACTCGCTGAGCGACGGGGGCGACTCCGGCGCGGCGTGGATGCTGAAGTCCGGCAACGGGCGCACCTCGACGGTGCTCGGCGGGATCCACTTCGCCGGCTCGGACACTCCCGACGGCCGTGAGCGGGCGCTGGCGAACTACGCCTCCTCCCTGCGGGACAAGCTCGGGTTCTCCCTCTCCCCCGCGACCGCCGCGGCCCGCGCCGCGCAGGAGGTAGCGGCGCGAGGCTGCGACCCGGACTTCCTCCTCCATCCCGTCGTCCCGCCGGAGCTGTCGCAGGCGCACCGGGAGGACGCCGCCCGGCTCGACGGGGAGGTGCTGATCCCCTACACCCACTTCTCCCTCGTGCAGTCGGCCTCGCGCCGCTTCGCCCGGTTCGTGGCCTGGAACATCGACGGCGGGCGCCTGCGCCGGATCGACCGCGCCGGGCAGCGGTTCCGGCTGGACCCGCGCCTGCCCGAGGAGGTGCAGGTCGGGGAGGACCTGTACCGCGGCAACGACCTCGACCGCGGACACATCGCCCGCCGCGCGGATCTCACCTGGGGCACCGATGCGGAGGCACGGCGCGCCAACGAGGACTCCTTCCTCTTCCCCAACATCGCTGCGCAGATGGCCCGCTACAACCAGTCCGGCCGCGGCGGGGTGTGGGGGCAGGTCGAGAACTCCCTGTTCGAGCAGGTCGAGGTGCAGCAGCTGCGCGCGAGCGTGGTGGGCGGGCCGATCCTGGCGGAGCACGACCGCGAGTACCGCGGCGTGCAGATCCCCGGGGCGTTCTTCAAGGTCGTCTACTACGTCGTCGGCGAGGAGCTGCGGGCCCAGGCCCTGCTGCTCGCCCAGGACCTCACGGGGCTCGAGCGGCTGGACCTCTCCTCGTTCTCGACCTATATCGTGGATCTGGCGGACCTCGAGGAGCGCACCGGTCTCGCCTTCGCCCCCGCGGCCGACGGGCGCTCCGACAGCGGGGCCGCCCGGACGCAGGCCGCCGGCCCGGTCCTCCTGGAGAGCGCCGACGACATCCCGTGGTGAGGGGCGGGTCCGTCGGCCGGTGATGAGGCGCGGGCCCGTCGGCCGATGGCGCGCCGCAGGCGCCCATCACCCTGGCAACCATGGCAACTCGCGGCAATGCAGCCCCTCCGCGACGGACCAGCCGCTCGGGTGACGCAGGTCTCTCCGCGATCCTCCGCGCGGAATGCCAGGTGAGAGTCGTTTTACTCATCGGTATACAGATGCGGCGGTGTGACGGCCGATTGCAACCGCTGGCAACAACAGTTGCCGACTCGGGCCCTCCTCCAGACTCAAGCCACTCGCCGACGCGGCCTGCGGCCCGCGGCGAACGAGCGACGCGGAACCCCCGCGTGCACCGGACGCACCGACGTTCCCGCTGCTCAAGGATGAGCCCGAAGGAGCACGACGACGAGCACCACCGCAGATTCAGTCCCTGCGCAGAAGAAGGACGTCCGGCCCTTCGGCTGGCGCGACAAGATCGGTTACATGTTCGGCGACTGGGGGAACGACTTCACGTTCATCCTGCAGTCGACGTTCTTCCTGATCTTCTACACCAATGTGATGGGCATCAGCGCCGCGCATGTCGGCTTCCTGCTGTTCTTCGCCCGCATCCTCGACGCGTTCACCGACGTCGGCGCGGGCCGCCTGATCGACGTCATGAAGCCGGGCCGCTCGGGTCGCTTCAAGCCCTGGCTGCTGCGGATCTGCGTGCCGGTCGCCGTGGCCGCCGTCCTCATGTTCTCCCCCTTCCTCGCGGATGCGGAGTACGGGGCGCGCCTGGCCTGGATGATCGTCACCTACATCCTGTGGGGCTCGATCTGCTACACCCTGATCAACATCCCCTACGGTTCGATGGCCTCGGTCATCTCCAACAAGCCCGGTGAGCGCGCCTCGCTGTCGGTGTTCCGCTCGCTCGGTGCGACCCTCGCGAACCTCGTGATCTCCGTGGTGCTGCCGCTGATCGTGTTCGTCCAGGTCGACGGCCAGTCCCAGATCTCCGGCAGCCGCATGTTCTTCGCCGCCGCGGCCTGCGCGGTCCTCGCGGTCTTCTGCTACCTCATGTGCTTCGCCAACGTCGAGGAGCGCATCGCGACCCCGCCGAAGCCCAAGGAGGAGCGCATGGGCTTCGGGCAGCTGTTCGGCACCCTGCTCACCAACCGCGCCCTGACCGGTCTGATCGCCGGCGCCCTGATCATGCTCATGGGCATGATGCTGATCAGCCCGATGATCACCTACGTCTACAACGACTACTTCAACAACGGCCGGATGCTGTCGCTGGTGAACCTCGTGGGCCTGCTGCCCACCCTGCTGTTCGTGCCGCTGGGCGCGTGGCTCGCCAAGACCTTCGGCAAGCGCGAGGTCGGCGTGGCCGGCATGGTCCTCGCCCTGGTCTCCGGCATCCTCCTGTTCGTCCTCAAGACCGACAACCCGTACGTCTTCATGGTCGGCTACGCCGTGTTCATGTTCGGCATCGCGGCGCTGAACGTCCTGATCTGGGCCTTCATCACCGACGTGATCGACTACCAGGAGATCCGCACCGGGGAGCGCAATGACGCCACCGTCTACTCGCTGTACTCCTGGGCCCGCAAGCTCGGCCAGGCCCTGGCCGGCGGCATCTCCGGCTGGGCGCTGGGCTGGATCGGCTACCAGTCCGGCGGCGTGGCCGGTCTGATCGTCGCCACGTGGTACCCGCTGTCCAAGAAGCGGGTCGAAGAGAACGTCAAGATCCTCGAGGAGCGTCATGAGGCGGCGGCCGAGACCGCTCCCCAGGACTGATCCCTGATCGTCGGCGGTCCCGCTCGTGGGGCCGCTGACGTGTATAGGGTCGAAGGGTCCGGACAGCGTCGTCGGGTCCATTCTTCTACCACATCCGAGAACCATCACCTGCGGCGGGCCGGACCCGGCCCGCCGCCCTCACGGAAGCACGGAGACACCATGTCGGAGAAGAACGTCCGTCTCGGCATCATCGGCCTCGGCGCCCAGGGCGGCATGTACGCCGGCGTCATCAGCGAGGGCAAGGTCGAGGGCATGACCCTCGGCGCCATCGCGGACATCGACCCCGCGAAGAAGGAGGTGGCGGCCGAGAAGTACCCCGGCATCCCCTTCTACGACGACTACATCGCGATGCTCGACTCCGGCGACGTCGACGCCGTGGTCACCACGGTCCCCCACTTCCTGCACTCGGAGATGACGATCACTGCAATCGGCAATGGCGTCCACACCCTCACCGAGAAGCCCGCGGGCGTGTACACCAAGCAGGTCGACGAGATGAACGAGTTCGCGGCCGCGCATCCCGCGACCACCTTCGCGATCATGTTCAACCAGCGCACCAACCCCGTGTACATGGACCTCAAGGCGCTGATCTCCTCCGGCGAGCTCGGCAAGCTGCGCCACACCTCCTGGATCATCACGACCTGGTGGCGTCCGCAGGCCTACTACGACCAGTCGGCCTGGCGCGCCACCTGGGGCGGCGAGGGCGGCGGCGTCCTGGTCAACCAGGCGCCCCATCAGCTGGACCTGTGGCAGTGGCTCGCCGGCACCCCGAAGAAGGTCTTCGCGAAGCTCGTCTTCGGCTTCCAGCGCGACATCGCCACCGAGGACGAGGTCAACGCGGTCGTGGACTTCGGCGAGGGCGCCACCGGTCACTTCCTGACCTGCACTAACGACATCATCGGCACCGACCGCCTCGAGTTCCTCTTCGACAAGGGCAAGGTCGTCGTCGAGGACTCGAAGAAGGTCACCATCACCCGCCTGAAGCAGGACGAGCGCTCGCTCTCGGACGGCATGTCCGCCGAGGACGTAGGCCGCCTGTTCATGGGCAAGATCGACACCGCCGACCTCTACGAGACCGAGGTCAAGGAGTACGAGTCGGTCTGGGGCCAGCAGCACATCGACGTCCTGACCAACTTCGCCGCCCACATTCTCGACGGCACCCCGCTGATCGCGGACGGCGACGAGGGCATCAACGGCGTGCGTCTGGCCTCCGGCATGCAGCTGTCGGCCTGGACCGGTCGCGAGATCGACCTCGTGGACTACCCGGCCGACGAGTACCTGGCCGAGCTGAACAAGCGCATCGAGGCCGAGGGCAAGTTCCCCACCCGCTCCTGAGCGCACGCACCGCGACCCGGCGCCGACGATCCCGTCGGCCCGGGTCGCGGCGCACCCGCACGACATCCCGGATCCTCGCCGCAGAACCGCACACTTCGAAGGAGAACACCCATGCCCGTCCTCGGACTCCAGCTCATGATGCTCAAGGACCAGATCAACGAGAAGGGGATGTACGAGGTCCTGCGCCAGGTGCGCGAGCTCGACATCGACGCCGTCGAGGTCTCCCAGGTGGAGATGACCGACGAGCTCATCGACGACCTCGTGCGCGGCAAGGAGGACTTCGGCGTCGAGACCGCGTCGATGAGCGCTTCGATCGCCCCCGGCGGCAACGGCTTCGCGCTCGAGACCGAGTTCGACCGCGCCGTCGAGGCGTGCCGGAAGACCGGCTCGCGCTTCCTGCGCATCGGCATGATGCCCTTCGGCGCCATGACCTCGAAGGAGGCCTGCGAGGAGTGGGCCGCGTCGGTCGAGCCCTACGCCGCCCGCCTCAAGGAGGAGGGCATCACGCTGTGCTACCACAACCACCACGTCGACCTCATCCAGTTCGACGGCGAGCGCATCTTCGACATCGTGCGCCGGGTCGCCCCCTCGCTGTTGTTCGAGGTGGACCTCCATTGGGTCCAGCGCGGCGGCATGGCGCCGCTGGACATGCTCGAGGCCTACGCCGGTGCCTGCAAGCTCATCCACGTCAAGGACTTCCGCATCGCCCCGATGCCTGCGGACGCCGTGAAGCGCTTCGAGGCGGGCGAGATGGACATGAAGGAGTTCTACGGCACCTTCCTGTCGCTGTCGCAGTTCGCCGAGGTGGGCCAGGGCAACATGAATTGGCCCGCGCTGCTGCCCGCCGCCGAGAAGGCCGGCGCCGAGTACTTCCTCATCGAGCAGGACGACACCTACGGCCGCGACCCGATCGACTGCATCCGCGAGTCCCGCGAGTACCTGAAGTCCATCGGGTACTGAGAGTCCTTCGACTGCTGAGTCCTCGCGCTCGCAGCCCCGCTCCCCCGGCGCCCGCCTCCCGTCACCGACGGGACGGCGGCCGCCGTCGTTCCCGGATCCGGCCGCTGATTCGCCTTGCGCTTGACGCGACGTCAAGGGACAGGATGGTGCTCGCGCCGCCCGGAGAGACCGAGCGGCAGACGGAGAAGAGCACCGATGACGACGGAGCCGATGGCGAAGGAGGACGGCATGACGCAGCGCGAATTGTCGATGCAGGAGGTCGTGCGGACCACCGGCACCACCAGCCGCACCCTGCGCCACTACCAGCAGGTGGGCCTGCTGGCGCCGTCCCGCACCGGACCGGGCGGGCTGCGGTTCTACGACCGCGACGGCCTGCTGCGTCTGCAGCGCATCCTCGTGCTGCGGGAGCTGGGTCTGGGGCTGCCCGAGATCGGGCGCGTGCTCGATGCGCAGCGCGATGTCGCCACGGCCCTGCGCGAGCACGTGGAGGCGCTGGAGCGGGAGCAGGACCGGCTCGCCCGGATCACCGGCTCGGTGCGGGAGACCCTTCGCCGGCTCGAGAGAGGAGAGGCCCTGATGGCCGAGGACATGTTCGACGGGTTCGACCACACCGCGCACCGGGAGGAGGTGGAGCAGCGCTGGGGAGAGCAGGCCTGGGCCGACTCCGACCGCTGGTGGCGCGCCCTCGACGACACCGCGCGGCAGGGGTTCCAGGCGGAGTTCGAAGCGGTGCTGGGCGGCTTCGCCGACGCCGAGAAGCGCGGCCTCGCCCCGGAGGACGAGGAGGTGCAGACCCTCACCGCGCGCCTGCACGCCTGGGTCGCCGCGGGCTGGGGCGGGCGCTCCCCGGGAGCGGACGCTTTCGTGGGGCTCGGCGACATGTACGTCGCCGACGAGCGCTTCAGCCGCACGTTCACGGTCGACGGCCGCGCCCTCGCACCCTTCGTGCGCGACGCGATGGTCGTCCACGCCCTCGCGCACCTCGACTGAGAGGGCGGGAGGCGGGGGACCGGCGGGCGCGACCAACGGGCGCGGCCGACGGGCGCGGACGGGGCGCCTCGTCGGCCGACGTGATCCCGGTCTCGGCCTGGGCCGGTCCCCTCTCCCCCGCTGTGCGCTCCGGGAACGCGGATTCCCGTGCCGGACCTGGGTGTTCCCTCCTCGCGTCGTCCGGGCGCGGCGCGTACCGTCGCCCGGGCCATCGACCTAAGGAGGCACAGTGAAGGTCCCCAGCACCTCGACCCTGCGGCGCGCCCTCGCCGCGCTCACCCTCACCGCCGCGCTCGGCCTGACCGCCTGCAGCGGGCAGGACGCCGGCTCGTCGGGCGCGAGCGACGGCGGCGGCGAGGCGGCCCGGGCCGCCTCCGACGCCGGCGGCTCGTCGGCCGACGGAGGCACGAGCGACGGAAGCGCCGCCGACGGGACTGCGGCCGACGGGACCCAGCAGGCGGCCGAGGCGGACGTCAGCGACGTCCCCGACGTCGTCGCGACGGTCAACGGCGAGGACATCACCAAGGACGACTTCGTCCCGGTCTACCAGGGCCAGTACCAGCAGCTGTCCCTGCAGGCCCAGCAGGGCGGGGAGCCGGTCGACGAGGCCGCGCTGCGCACCCAGGTCGCCGAGCAGATGGTGGACAACACCCTGCTGCAGCAGGGCGCGGCCGATGCCGGCATCGAAGCCGGCGAGGACGACATCGACCAGATGCTCGAGCAGATCGCCCAGCAAGCCGGACTCGGCTCCGGCGAGGAGGTCGTCCAGACCCTCGCCGCGCAGGGTGTGAGCGAGGAGCAGGTCCGAGCGGACGCCGCCACCCAGTACGAGATCACCGAGTACATCGCGCAGGAGGCCGACCTCACCGAGCCGACCGAGGACGAGCTGCGCGCCCAGTACGACGCCCTCGTCGAGCAGCAGACCCAGGCGGGCGTCGCCGAGGAGGAGATGCCGAGCTTCGAGGAGCTGCGGGACCAGCTGGCCCAGCAGGCGACCCTCCAGCAGCAGAACGAGGCGGCGGCGACCCTCGCCGCCCAGCTGCGCGAGGCCGGGGACGTCACCGTCAACGTGTGACCGGCCGGCAACGTCTGACCAGGCGGCAACGTCTGGCCGGCCAGCAGCGTCTGACCGGGAGGGCGCGGCCCCCGCGCGACCGGGAGGGTCCGGCGGCCCCGTCGGCCGTCCGGACCCTCCCGGCTCACGCTCCTGTGCTCACACGTCCCCGGTGCGCAGCGCCTCCACGAGGTACTCGGCCTGGCGGATCGCGAGCGCCACGATCGTCAGGGTCGGGTTCGCGGCGGCGCCGGTGGTGAACTGCGAGCCGTCGGAGATGAACAGGTTCGGCACGTCGTGCGCCCGGCCCCACTTGTCCACCACGCCGTCCTCGGGCCGTTCGCTCATGCGGCAGGTGCCGAGGTTGTGGGTGGACGGGTAGGGGGTGGTGCGGTGGGTGCCCACCGCGCCGACGGAGCGGTACAGCTTCTCGGCCTGCGTGTACGCGTGCTCGCGCATCGCCACGTCGTTGGCGTGGTCGTCGAAGTGGACGTGCGCGACGGGCAGGCCGTGCTGGTCGCTGACCGTGGAGTCCAGCGTCACGGCGTTGGACTCCTGCGGCATGTCCTCGCCCACGAGCCAGCACCCAGCGGTGTTGCGGTACGCGTCCAGCAGTCGCGTGAAGTCCGGGCCCCAGGCGCCGGGCTCGACGAAGGTGGCCAGGAACGCCGGCCCCAGCGCGATGGTCTGGATGAAGTAGCCGCCGGCGAAGCCGCGGGTGGGGTCGTGCACCGATTCGTCGCTGATGCAGCCGGCCATCGTCTCGCCGCGGTGCATGTTCACCGGCTTGTCGAACTGCGCGTACACGCTGCCGGTCATGTGGCGCATGTAGTTGCGCCCCACCTGGCCGGAGGAGTTCGCGAGCCCGTCGGGGAACAGCGAGGAGCTGGACAGGTGCAGCAGGCGCGGGGTCTCGATCGAGTTGCCCGCCACGCACACGAGCTTCGCGGCCTGGCGGTGCAGGTTCCCCTCGCTGTCCAGGTACAGCACCGCATCGACCTTCCCGGTGCGGTCGTGGAGGATCTGGGCGACATGGGACTCGGGCCGCAGGTCCAGCTTCCCGGTCGCCAGCGCCCGCGGGATCTCGCGGACCATGGTCGACCACTTCGAGCCGCTCTTGTCGCCCTGGAAGTTGAAACCGTCCTGGATCGAGGCGGGGCGGCCGTCGTAGGGCTCGGCGTTGGTGCCGTAGGGGCCGGTGGCGTAGTAGCGGTAACCGAGGTTCTCGGCGCCGGCGGCGAGGACCTTGTAGTTGTTGTTCGCCGGCAGCGGCGGGCGGCCACCGGTGTGCGTGGAGCCGATCGCGTCCTCGGCGCGGGTGTAGTACGGCGCGAGCTCGTCATAGGTCAGCGGCCAGTCCAGCAGGTTCGCCCCGTCGATGCGGCCGTAGACGCTGCGGGTGCGGAACTCGTGGGGCTTGAAGCGCGGGGTCGCGCCGGACCAGTGGGTGGTGGTGCCGCCCACGGCCTTCACGATCCAGGCGGGCAGGTTCGGGAAGTCCTTGGCGATGCGCCACGAGCCGGAGGTGGTGCGGGTGTCGGTCCAGGCCATCTGGTCGAAGGCCGCCCACTCGAGGTTCATGTAGTCCTCGTTGCGCAGGTACGGGCCGGCCTCGAGGAGCACGCACTCGATGCCCGCCTTCGTGAGCTCGTAGGCGAGGGTGCCGCCGCCGGCACCGGAGCCGACGATGACGACGGCCTCGGTGGAGTGGTCGATGGTGGTCATGCCCGTCCCTTCCCGGTCCCCGTGCGCCCGGCACGGACCTTGCTCTGTCCGGCCGGGACGGCGGCGCCCCGGACGCTGGTGGTGGTCGCCGATCGCGGGAGGTCGGAGACGACGTGCTGCAGCGGCTCGCCGTCGTACTCCTCGATGCGGGGATCGGGCAGCCAGTCGAGGTCGTCGAATCCGCGGTGGAGGTAGCCGCCCTTGTCGAAGGACGGGCCCTCGTAGCCGAGCACCTCCCACACCTCCTCGTCCTCGTAGAGGCTCACCACCACGCTCTGGCGCACGAACCCGAAGAAGGTGGTGTGCTGGACGCGCAGCAGCAGCGGCAGCGCCTCGGCCGGACTCAGGTCCGTGAAGGCACCGCCGGCCAGAGCCTGGAGGGAGTCCAGGCCCTGGGCGAGCTTGACCCGCATCCAGGCGGTGGCGTCGGCCGACTCCTGCACGGTCGCCGCGGCGCGGCGGTAGGCGCTCTCGGGCACCCCCTCGTGCGGGAAGGCCGCCCGGATCAGGGCGACCAGGGTCTCGGTCGCCTCGTCGGTCCCTTCGATGTCGTTGACTGCCTCGTCCGTGACGGCTCTGTCGTTCACTGCTCTGTCGTTCATGGCTCTGTCGTTCACGGCGTCGTCGCCGCGCGGTGCGCTCATGGCGTCCCCTTCCACTGCGTCCTCGTCAGTGCGCGGATCACCGTTCGTGATCCGGCTCACACGCTAGGGGTGGGGCGGCGGCGTCCACAATCGCCGTTATCGCGGGGCGAGAACGGGGGTGGGCGCCCGCACTGGGGTGCGGCCGACGGGCTCTCGCGGGTGGGCGGCGCAGCGCGGCTCAGTGCTGCTGGGGACCGCCGCGGTAGGCGCGGCCGGCACGGGAGGCGCAGGCGCGCACACGGTCCTCGACGTGCCGCATCCGGCCCTCATAGGCGGCGACCGGCGCGGAGACCGCGACGGTGCCCACCAGCATCCCGTCGTCGGCCTTGATGGTCGCGGCCAGACAGCTGGTGCCCGGCACGAACTCCTGGTGCTCCCAGGCGATCCCCCGCTCGGCGATCTCGACGAGCTGCGCACGCAGGGCGACGGGATCGGTGAGGGTGCGGTCGGTGTGGGCGCGCAGCGGACCTGCGCCGAGGTACTCCTCCTGCTCCTCGGGCAGCAGCGAGGCCAGCCCAGCCTTGCCGAACGCGGTCGCGTGCGGGCTCTCGTGGAAGCCGAACGTCAGCGGCGAGAGCCGGGGCGCCTTCGGGGAGTCGACCACGTGCACCACCACGAAGTCGCTGCCGCGGTGGATCGCGAGGTACGAGGCCATGCCGAGGTCGCGGTGCATCGCATGGATCTCCTCGCGCACGGCACGCGGCACCCCGAGGTCCTGGTGGAGGCCGACGGCGAGGCGGTGGAGCCCGTACCCGAGCGCGAAGCGCTTCTCCCCGCGCAGGTGCACGAGATAGCCGGCGCGGATCAGTTCCTGAGCGAGACGGTAGACCGTGGGCAGCGGGATCCCGGTCGCGTCGGCGATGCCGCGGGCGGTGCTGCTGCCGTGTTCGGCCACCGCCTCCAGCACCGCGATCGCCCGGCCGATCTGTCCGGGCTGACCGGGCTGGCCGCTCTCCCCCACCCGGACGTCCGAATCCTTCGTCGAGGTCATCATCGCCCTCCTCCTCTCGCCCATTGTGCCCCACCCCCCTTCTTGCCCTGCGAGAATCACGGTTCCGCCCCCGCGCGACGGAGGGGCAGGCTGTACGTGACACCGAGTGCAGGACCGCTCCTGCAGAGAGGACCCGATGATGATCCTGATCAACGTGAAGTTCCCCGTGAAGCCCGAGTACGCCGACCGCTGGCCCGAGATCGCCGAGGAGTTCACCGAGGCGACGCTCGCGGAGCCCGGCAACAAGTGGTTCGAGTGGTCGCGCTCGGTCAAGGAGCCGAACACCTACGTGCTCATCGAGGCGTTCACCGACGAGGGCGCCGGCCCCCACGTGAACTCCGACCACTTCAAGAAGATGCAGGACGAGTTCCCGCAGTACCTCGCCGCCCAGCCGCAGATCATCTCCCAGCAGGTCGACGTCGAGGACTGGGCCCCGATGGGCGAGGTCACCGTCGACTGACCTCCCTTCGAGGACAGCCGCCGACGGTTCGACGGGGCGCGGCGCGGGGACACCCGCGCCGCGCCCCGTCCCCGTCGGCCGCCCTCCCGCGTCGGCCGCCCTCCCCCGTCGGCCGCCCTCCCCCGTCGGCCGCCCTCCCCCGTCGGCCGCCCTCCCCCGTCGGCCGCCCCGCCCCGTCGGTCGAGACCCATCCCCTCCGACCAGACCTTGCACCCGGTGCAACTTCCCGCCTAGGGTCGAGCGGAGGATCAGCGCCGACCCTCGCCCGTCCCTCGCCCCGATCAGCGGGGGACGGCGCGCGGAGCAGCAGCGCGAGGAAGAAGGCCCATTGACGACCGAGACTGGTGAGGTGCCCGCCGTGAACGGCGAGAACGAGCACGGCAGGAGCGACAACGACTCCGCGCCGATGGCGGCGGACCCGAATCTCGTGATGGCGGTCCTGCTGGCCGGCGCGTTCGTCATCATCCTTAACCAGACCCTGCTGAACACCGCGCTGCCCGCGTTCATGGCGGACTTCGGCATCTCGGCGAACTCCGCCCAGTGGGTCACCACGCTGTTCATGCTGGTCAACGGCATCATGATCCCGGCGACCGCGTTCCTGATCGAGAAGTTCTCCACCCGCACGATGTTCTTCGCAGCGATGGGTGTGTTCGCCCTCGGCACGGTCATCTGCGCGATCGCCCCGGTCTACGCGGTGCTCCTGGTGGGGCGCGTGGTCCAGGCCGCGAGCGGCGGCATGATCATGCCGCTGATGCAGACGATCCTGTTCGCGCTGTTCCCGATCCACCGCCGCGGCGCCGCGATGGGAACCTTCGGGCTCGTGATCTCCTTCGCCCCCGCGATCGGGCCCACCCTGTCCGGCTTCGTCGTGGACCACTGGTCCTGGCGGGTGCTGTTCGTGATGATGCTGCCGATCGCGCTCGGCGCCCTGATCTTCGCCGCGTTCACCCTGCGCAACGTCACCGAGCAGACGAACCCGCGCCTGGACGTGCACTCGCTGATCCTGTCCACCCTCGCCTTCGGCGGGCTGCTGTTCGGCTTCAGCACCGCGGGCACCGCCGGCTGGGCGAGCGCGACCACCCTCGTGCCGCTCCTCGTCGGCGCCCTGGCGCTGGCCTGGTTCGTGCGCCGCCAGCTGCGTCTCGAGGAGCCGCTGCTCGAGCTGCGTGTGCTCGCGAACCCCATGTTCACCCTCGGCACCGTGCTGGGCATGCTCGTGTTCATGGCGATGATCGGCGGGATGCTGATGATCCCGCTGTTCATGCAGAACATGAGCGACTTCACCGCCATGGAGTCCGGGATGGTGCTGCTGCCCGGCGCGATCATCATGGGCGTCATGTCCCCCGTGACCGGGCGGATCTTCGACCGCTTCGGCGCCCGGGCGCTCGCGATCATCGGCTTCGCGCTGCTGACGGTGACGAGCGTGCTGCTGGCCCGGCTGAGCCCGGACACCACCTTCGCGTACATCGCGATCGTCAACGCGGTGCGCATGCTCGGCACGGCGATGGTGATCATGCCGGTCACCACCGCGGCGCTGAACCAGCTGCCGCAGCGGATGATCCCCCACGGCTCGGCCGTGAACAACACGCTGCGCCAGGTCGCCGCGTCCATCGGCTCCGCGGTGCTGGTCACGGTGATGACCGTCGCGGCGAAGGATCCGGCCGAGTTCGGGCCCGAGGGGCCGATCCACGGCGTGGACGTCGCCTTCCTGGTCTCCGGCGGGATCGCGCTCGTGGGCCTGATCGGCTCGTGCTTCCTGCGCCACTCGACGCCGAGCGAGGTCGTCATCGAGGACGAGTGAGCCCTCGGCACAGCTCACTTCGCGGAGCACCCCGCGGTCGCTCCCGATGACGGCGCATGGCGCGGATGACGGCCTGTGACGGCGCGGTCCCAGATCGGGGACCGTCCCGGCATCTGCGGGCACCGGGGTCCTAGAGTGAATTCCATGCTGACCGACATCGCTCTCCGTGAGGCCTTCTCCCACTTCCCCCAGGGCGTGGTGCTGATCGGGGCCGAGATCGACGGGCTCTACCACGGGCTGGTCGCCTCGACCTTCACCGTCGGGGTGTCCCTGGACCCGCCGCTGGTGTCCGTGGCCGTGCAGCACACCTCCCAGACCTGGCCGGCGCTGCGCGAGCACGGTCATCTGGGCGTGACGGTGCTCGGCAAGGAGCAGATGTCCATCACCCGCCAGCTGTCGGGGAAGGACCGCGAGCGTCGCTTCGACGGGGTCGACGTCGAGGTCGACGAGGGCGGCGCGCTCGTGCTCACCGGGGCCCCGGCGTGGATGACCGTGCGGGTGCACGACCAGATGCGCGCGGGCGATCACGACATGGTGCTGCTGGAGGTGCTCAGCATCGACAGCGTCTCGGA
This sequence comes from Brachybacterium aquaticum, assembly GCF_014204755.1. Classification (NCBI taxonomy): domain Bacteria; kingdom Bacillati; phylum Actinomycetota; class Actinomycetes; order Micrococcales; family Dermabacteraceae; genus Brachybacterium; species Brachybacterium aquaticum. The sequence goes on along the minus strand of NZ_JACHLZ010000001.1, from coordinate 649,388 downwards.
CGCCGAGCCGATGGTCTTCCATCGCAGCCGCTTCGCGGAGCTGCGGGTGGAGAGCCCGACCGGCTGACGCTCACCCCTCCGCGGCGTCCTCCTGCACGGCCCGCTCCTCGACGGGCTCCTCCCCCAGGTCCACGTCGCGGCCGAGGGAGAACCATACGGCCACCGCGATCGCGAGCAGGGCGACCCCCGCGATCGCGAAGCGCAGCGGGTTCGGGTCGCCGCTCAGCGCCGACATCCCCACCACCGCCGGGGCGATGAGCACGGCGACGAGGTTCATCACCTTCAGCAGCGGGTTGATCGCCGGGCCGGCGGTGTCCTTGAACGGGTCGCCGACGGTGTCGGCGACGACGGTCGCCTCGTGGGCGGGCGAGCCCTTGCCGCCGTGGACCCCGTCCTCGACCATCTTCTTGGTGTTGTCCCAGGCCCCGCCGGAGTTGGCGAGCATGATCGCCATGAGCACGCCAGTGGCGATGGCCCCGGCGAGGTAGCCGGCGAGCGCCGGTGCGCCGAGGCCGAAGCCGACCGCGATCGGGGAGGCGACGGCGAGCAGGCCCGGGGTGGCCAGCTCGCGCAGGGAGTCGCGGGTGACGATGTCGACGACCCGGCCGTACTCGGGCTTGCCGGTGCCCTCCATGATCCCGGGGATCTCGCGGAACTGGCGGCGCACCTCCATCACGACAGCGCCGGCGGCACGGCCGACGGCGCGGATCGCGAGGCCGGAGAACAGGAACACGACCGAGCCGCCGACGATGACGCCGACGAGGGTCTGCGGCGCGAACACGACGGCCTGGTCGAGGAACGTCTGGTAGCCGTCGCCGAGCACGCCGTGGATCGCGTCGGTGTAGGAGCCGAACAGGGCGGTCGCGGCGAGGACGGCGGTGGCGATCGCGATGCCCTTGGTGATGGCCTTGGTGGTGTTGCCGACGGCGTCGAGCTCGGTGAGGACCTGGGCGCCCTCCTCGTCCACGTCCCCGGACATCTCGGCGATGCCCTGGGCGTTGTCGGTGACCGGGCCGAAGGTGTCCATCGCGACGATGACGCCGACGGTGGTGAGCAGGCCGCAGCCGGCGAGCGCGATCGCGAACAGTCCGGTGACGCCGGCGCCGCCGAGCAGGAATGCGCCGAACACGGCGGCGGCGATCACGAGCGCCGTGAACACGGCAGACTCGAGGCCGAGGGCGAAGCCGGAGAGGATCACGGTGGCGGCGCCGGTGCGGGAGGAGCCGGCGACCCCGCGCACGGGCCGGTCCTCGGTGGCGGTGTAGTGGCCGGTGAGGTTCAGGATCAGCACGCCGAGGACGATGCCGATGACCACGGAGGCGGAGGCGATGATCCGCGGGTCGTCGATCGCGGCGGTGGTGTTCTCGATGCCGAGCTCGGCGAAGCTGCCGGGCAGGTGGACGAACGCGGCGATCGTGCACATCACCGCGGAGAGGATCGCGGAGAGCAGGAAGGCGCGGCGGATGATCTTCAGCGCGCTCACCCCGGCCTTCGGGGAGGTGAGGTAGATGCCGATGAGCGCGGTGACCACGCCGGTGGCGGGCACGACGAGCGGGAACACGAGCCCGGCCTCGCCGAAGGCGGCGCGGCCCAGGATGAGCGCGGCGACCAGGGTGACGGCGTAGGACTCGAAGAGGTCTGCGGCCATGCCGGCGCAGTCGCCCACGTTGTCGCCGACGTTGTCGGCGATGGTCGCGGCGTTGCGGGGATCGTCCTCGGGGATGTTCTGCTCGACCTTGCCCACCAGGTCCGCGCCGACGTCGGCCGCCTTGGTGAAGATGCCGCCGCCGACCCTCATGAACATCGCCACCAGCGCCGCCCCGAACCCGAAGCCCTCGAGGACCAGCGGCGCGTTCGCGCGGAAGACCAGCACCACGATCCCGGCGCCGAGCAGGCCGAGCCCGATCGTCGCCATGCCCACGCACGCTCCGGTGCGCACCGCGATGAGCATCGCGGGATCGCGTCCGCTCTCCTCGGCCGCGGCGGCGACGCGCACGTTCGCGCGGACGGCGAGCCACATGCCGAGGTAGCCGATGGTGCCCGAGAACGCGGCGCCGACGAGGAAGGCGATCGAGCGGGCCGCGCGCAGCAGCATCCCCTCGGTGCCCGCGGCGCCGTGCGCGGGCAGGAGCAGCAGGAGCACGAAGGCGACGACGGCGAAGACCCCCAGGGTGCGCAGCTGACGGCGCAGGTACGCGGCGGCGCCCTCCTGCACGGCCTCCGCGACCTGGTTCATGGCGTCGGTGCCGGTGCGGGCGCGCAGCACCTCGGCGCGGAATCGCAGCGCCATCGCCACCGCGATCAGGGCGATCACCACGACCACCGCGACGGTGATCATGCTGCCGGAGGAGAGCGTGATGGTCTCGGGATTCATAGGTCCTCCGCACGTCGTCGTGAGCCGGGATCCTGCGGACCGCGCTCCACGGTGAGCATCGGTCCAGGTGAGGCAGAGTAGTCCTGATCGGGGCAGACGTACACCCCGGGGAGGATCTCCCCGGGGTGCAGGTCGCGGTGATGGTGGTGTCGGGCCGAGCGGCCCGGGCGGCTCAGACCACGAGCGTGAGCACCAGGGTCCACACGCAGATGACGGCCAGCATCCCGAGGCTCGGACCGATCGCCTTGCGGGTGATCTCGCCCTCGCGGCCGGACAGGCCCACAGCGCCCGCGGCGATCGCGATCGACTGGGGGGAGATGACCTTGGCGGTGGTGCCGCCGGCGGTGTTGGCGCCGACCAGCACGGCCGAGTCCACGCCGATGCCCTGAGCGGTGGCCTGCTGGAGCGGGGCGAACAGGGTGTTGTTGTTGACCACCGAGCCGGTGAGGAACACGCCGATCCAGCCGATGATCGGGGCGATCAGCGGGAAGATCGGGCCGACGGCGGCGAGCGCGGAGCCCATGGTCGCCGAGCCGCCGGAGTGGTTGGCGATGTTGGCGAGCACCAGGATCACGGCGATGAGGATGATCGCGCCGCCGAGGCTCTTCACGGTCCCGACCAGCTCGTCCAGCAGCTGGCGCAGGTTCACCTGCGGGGTGGTGAGGAAGGAGACGATCACCGACAGGAGGATCGCGGTGCCGGTCGCGCCGAGGAGCGAGAGGTTCCAGGTGGCCTCGACGACGCTGCCGTCGGCGCGGGCGATCTGCCCGGTCAGGCCCGGCAGCAGGACGGGGATCGTGGTGAACCCGAGCGCGCCGGTGGTGAACAGCTCCTTCACCGGCGGAAGGGACCACAGCAGGATGAAGCTGGAGAGGATGTAGAACGGACTCCAGGCGACCACGACCTCGTTGAAGCTGTGGTGGGTGGCCTCGGGGACCGGGGCGTCGCCCTCGCGGTAGACGTGGCGCGGGGACCAGGCGCGGGAGACGGCGAACACGGCGACCATGCCGGCGAGACCCGCGGCGATGTCGGCGAGCTCCGGGCCGAGGAACCACAGCACCCCGGCCTGGACGCCGCTGAAGACGAGGGAGACGGCGAGGGCGATGGGCCAGGTCTCGCGCAGGCCGCGCAGGCCGTCCATGACGATGACGAGCAGGAAGGGCACCAGCAGCGTCAGCGGCTGCAGCATGATGACCATGGCGCGAGACAGCTCGGTGACCTCGAGGCCGGTCACCTGGGCGCCGACGAGCACGGGGATGCCGATCGCGCCGTAGGCGCCGGCGCCGACGTTGGCGATGAGGGACAGCACAGCGGCGCGCATCGGGGCGAAGCCGAGCTGGACGAGCAGGGCGGCGCAGATCGCGATCGGGACGCCGAAGCCGGCGACGCCCTCGAGGAAGGCGCCGAAGGAGAAGCTGATCAAGAGCACCTGGATGCGCTGGTCGGCGGAGATCGCGCCGATGGAGTCACGGATGACGTCGAAGCGTCCGGAGAGCACTGCCAGGCGGTACAGCCACACGGCCATGACGATGATGTAGGCAATGGGCCACAGGGCGGTGAGCAGGCCGGAGAGGCCGGCACCGCCGACGGCGGTGGCGGGCATGCCGTAGGCGAACAGCGCCACGGCCACCTCGACGGCCAGGGCGATCAGTCCCGAGATGACTCCCGAGAGCTTGAACACCACCATGAGCAGGAGGAACACGATGATGGGGAGGGCGGCGACCAGGGCGGAGAGCGCGAGATTGCCGAGAGGGTCGATGGTCTGGGTCCACATGGGAGGGGTTCTCCGGGGGTCGTGCCGGGGCGGGTGCTCCAGCGGTCACGAGAGAAAGGGCGAGGCCCCCGACATCCTGGTGGGACGTCGGGGGCCTCGACTCTGAGGTCCCCGGGGAGGTCCTCGATGCCTCCCGGGGTGGGTGTGTCAGGCGCGCAGGTCGGCCGCGACCTTCTTGAGCGCGTCGGCGGAGGCGCGCAGGCGCTCCAGCTCGTGCTCCTCGAAGGGGGTCTCGCGGATGGCGCGGGCGCCGGAGGCGTTGACCAGGCTCGGCACGGACAGGGCCACGTCGCTGATCCCGTGGAAGTCGTCCAGCACCGTGGAGACGTTCAGCACCGCGTTCTCGTCGCCGAGGATGGCCTCGACGATGCGGGCGCTGGACAGGCCGATGGCGTAGTTGGTCGCGCCCTTGCCCTGGATGACCTTGTAGGCCGCGTCGCGCACGTCCACCGCGATCTTGTCGAGCTCCTCGACGCTGAACTGCGGGGTACCGTCGGGGCCGCGCCAGTCGAGGATCGGGACCGTGTTGATGCGGGCCTCGGACCACAGCGGGAACTCGGTGTCGCCGTGCTCGCCGACGATCTGGGCGTGCACGGACGTGGGGGCCACGTTGGTGCGGCGGGAGATCTCCCAGCGCAGTCGGGAGGAGTCCAGCACGGTGCCGGAGGCGAAGACGCGCTCGCGCGGCAGCCCCGACTCCTCCAGGGCGAGCGTGGCGAGCACGTCGCAGGGGTTGGAGACGATCACGAAGATGGCGTCGGGCGCAACCTCGAGGGTCTTCTTCATGGTGTCGGCGACGATCTTGGCGTTGATGCCGGCGAGCTCGATGCGCGGCTGGCCGGGCTTCTGCTTGGCGCCTGCGGTGATCACCACGACGTGGGAGCCCTCGGCGACGGAGATGTCCGAGCCGCCGGTGATGGTGGAGGAGTTGGTGAAGAGGGTGCCGTGGGCGAGGTCGAGCACCTCGGCCTCGGTCTTCTCCGCCGCGATGTCGTAGAGGGCGACGTGGCGGGCGGAGCCGCGGATGAGGGCGGCGTAGGCGACGCTGGAGCCGACGGCGCCAGCACCGATGACGGTGAGCTTCGAGTTCTCAATCATGTTGTAATACTAAGAAGAAGTTCCCGGATCCTGAAGGGCCTGAAGTCCCTACTTTCCCGTCATTTTCCCGGCGCTTCCCCTGCGCGTTCCCAGCCGAGCCCTCCTCCCGCTCCGGCCACGCCCTACTCTCGGGGGATGGACGCCCTCGTCGGCCTGCTGGACGTCCCGCGCGCGCCCGGTCCGAGTCAGCTCTCGACGGTCCGCACGCCGAGAGCATCGGCATGCTCCTGGACCGTCCGGGCGAGATCGAGGTCGCGCTGGGTCACGCCGCCCACGTCGTGGCTGGACAGGGTCACGCCCACCTCGGGGTAGGTGAGGGTGAGGTCGGGGTGGTGGTTCGCCTCCTCGGCGGAGGCGCCGATCCGGTCGACCAGCGCGAGTCCGGTGGCGAAGTCGCCCGTGGCGTAGCGGGCGGTGAGTGTGTCGTCCTCGTGGCGCCATCCGCGCGGGATGCTCTGGGCGATCTGCTCGTCGGTGAGGGTCTGCTTCGCATCGCTCATTGCGCCATCGTGCCAGCGGGCGCCTCGGCTCGGAAGGGCTCCGAGGGGGCACACTGGTGGGGTGGACGATCTGCGCGTGGACCCGGGCCCCGGAGCACCCCGTGGCGTGCGCATCCCCGCGGCGGAGCTCACCGAGCAGTTCTCCCATTCCTCGGGACCGGGCGGTCAGGGCGTGAACACGGCCGACTCGCGGGTGCAGCTGAGCCTGGACCTCGCGACGACCACGGCGCTGGATCCGCGGCAGCGCGCACGGGTGCTCGAGAACCTCGCCCCGCGCCTGTCCGGGCGCTCCGGGACCGTGCTGACCGTGACGGCGTCGACCCAGCGCTCCCAGCGGCAGAACCGTCGAGAGGCTCGGGAACGGCTGGCCGCGCTGCTGCGCGAGGCGGTCGCCCCCGAGGTGCCGCGCCGCGTGACGCGCCCCACCGCGGGTTCGCGCCGTCGGCGGCTCGAGGCGAAGAAGCGCCGCGCGGACCTGAAGCGGACCCGGCGCCGGCCGGCCGACGGCTGACGCCTGACGGCTGACGGCGACAGGTGTCCGCTTCCGCCGCGTATGTGCCGGTCGCAGGGCCCTTCCTGCTCTAGGTTGTGGCCATGCTCCGTCAGCTCATCGCCCGTGCGTTCTGGGCCCTGGGACCGTGGAAGCTCGTCGTCGAGCGGGTCCCGGACCGACCCACGATCTTCATCGGCGCCCCGCACACCTCCAACTGGGACTTCGTGTTCATGCTCGCGATCGGGTGGCGCCTGCGCGTGAAGCTGCGCTGGCTGGGCAAGCACACGCTGTTCACCGGCTGGAAGGGCCCGGTCATGCGCGCCCTCGGCGGGATCCCGGTGGACCGCCGCGACCCGAGCCGCGTGCTCGACGAGGTGATCTCCGAGGTCCATGCCGGAAAGGTGTTCGGCCTGGTCATCACGCCCGACGGCACCCGCAGCGGGCACACGCACTGGAAGTCCGGCTTCTACCGGATCGCGCGGGCGACGGGACTGCCGGTGACGCTCGGCTTCGTGGACCGCACCACCATGACCACGGGACTGGGCCCCACCTTCGACCTCACCGGCGACGTCCGCGCGGACATGGACCGCATCCGCGCGTTCTTCGCCGACGAGTCCGGCTACCTCCCCGAGAACCGGGTCGAGCCGCGGCTGCGGGAGGAGGAGGGCGCCGCCGAGGACGGCACCGGACCGGCTCCCACTGGGGACGGACCGGCTCCCACCGAGGACGGACCGACCGCATGAGCACGCCCGCCCCTCCCCGCACCCGACTCCGCCTCACCCGACGCGGGCGCCTGGTCCGCACGATCCTGGTCGCCCTGCTGCTCGTGGTCCTCGTGATCGCGACGGTCCAGCTGGTGCGCGCGAACGGCGCAGACGGCGCCGCCCAGGATGCCGGCCCGCACGTCAGCGGCGGTCCGGCGGGGACCGCCCCGTCGGACGGAGGCGGCAAGGCCGGGGCGACCCCGGAGGCGGAGACGGCCGAGGCGTCCGGGGACATCACCCGTACGGACACCGTCGGCGCGGGGACCTGGACCCTCGCCGCTGCCGAGGACCCCGCCGGGGTCGCGCCCGCGGCGAGCGATGCGGGCGGCGCGTCCGATGCGGGCGGGGCCTCCGACATGGGCGGCGCAGCGAGCGCGCCGCGCACCTATGCGGTGCGGGTCGAGGACGGGATCGGGATCTCGGCCGACGAGGCCGCCGCACAGATCGCGGCCGTCCTCGCGGACGAGCGCAGCTGGCACGGCACCGAGGGCGCCGTCTTCCAGCGGGTGGGCAGCGAGGAGGAGGCGGAGATGACGATCTCGATCGCGTCCCCGCCGACCGTCGACGAGCTGTGCCTCCCGGCGCGCACCGGCGGGCTGTGGAGCTGCCGGATCGGCCCGGACGTGGCACTGAACTCCGATCGCTGGCTGCACGCCACCCCGACCTACGAAGACCTCGGCGAGTACCGCGCCTACATGATCAACCACGAGGTGGGACACTTCCTCGGGCACGGGCACGCGACCTGCCCGGCGGACGGCGACCCCGCGCCGGTGATGCTGCAGCAGTCGATGGACCTGCAGGGCTGCGTCCCCAACGCCTGGCCCGCCACCGCCTGAGCCGCAGCGGGCGCTGACCCCGGAGGCGATCCCGGGCCGCGGACGGGGGACATCCCCAGTGCCCTTCGGCCCTCTCGAGCCTAGGGTCGTTGCCATGAACTCCTTCTTCGCCACCCTCCGCGGCTTCCGCTACCGACGCGGCCCCCAGCGACTCGTCGGAGGCATCGCCGGCGGTCTCGCCGAGCTCACGGGCCTGAACGTGTGGCTCATGCGCCTGCTCGTCCTGCTCTCGTTCGCCCTGCCGGTCCTCGGCCCCGTCGCCTACGTCGTGGTGTGGGTCCTGACCCCCTGGCAGGACGGCACGATCCCCGCCGAGCGCGCGCTGAACAACCTCTGAGCGCCCGGGACGTCACCAGGGCTCGTCACTACGATGAGGGCACTCCACCCTCGTCGGAAGGCCCCCTGATGCCCGATCGCTCCCAGCCCCTGCGCCGTCTCGGCTTCCTCACGATCGGGCTGTTCGATCCCGCCGATCCCGGGGCCGGGCACGAGTCGACCCTGTCGATCATCGAGCTCGGCGAGCAGCTGGGCTTCGACAGCGCCTGGCTGCGCCACCGCCATCTGCAGTTCGGGATATCCTCCCCGATCGCGGTGATGGCCGCGGCGACCCAGCGCACCTCCCGCATCGAGCTCGGCACCGCGGTGACGCCGCTGGGCTGGGAGAACCCGCTGCGCCTGGCCGAGGATCTCGCCACCGTCGACGTGCTCTCGGGCGGGCGGATCAACCCCGGCGTCAGCGTCGGCACCCCGATGCAGTGGGACACCGTCAAGGACGCCCTCTACCCGGACACCGCCGAGGTCGAGGACTTCTCCAAGACCCGCGTGGAGCGCCTGGCGAGCTACCTGGCCGGTGATCGGGTGCGCGAGCTGGAGGGGAAGCAGGGCGTGGTCGAGGAGTTCTCCTCCCGCGTCGAGCCTCACTCCCCCGGGCTGCGCGAACGGCTCTGGTATGGGGCGGGCAGCCTCGGCTCGGCCGAATGGGCGGGCGCCCACGGGCTGAACCTGCTCTCCTCGAGCGTGATCTTCCCCGAGGCCGACGAGGAGCCGGACTTCGCCGCCGTGCAGGCCTCCCAGATCCGCGCCTACCGCGCCGCGGGCGGGACGCGCGCCTCGCAGGGCCTGGTCGTCATCCCCACCGACTCCGCGACCGCCGAGCAGGCGGAGAAGTACCGCGCCTACGTCGCCGAGCGCCTGCCCCGCACCGCCACCCCGCAGGGACCGCGCGGGATGATGTTCGCGCCGGACCTCGTGGGCACGAGCGAGGAGATCGCCGAGCAGCTGTGGGACCACGCGGGCTTCCGCGAGGTCGACGAGGTCGCCTTCGCCCTCCCCTTCAGCTTCGCGCACGAGGACTACGTCCAGATCCTCACCGACATCGCCACCCGGCTCGGGCCGCTGCTCGGCTGGAAGCCCGCGGGCGCCTGACGTCGGCCGACAGGCCCGTCGGCAGGCGGGTTCGTCGGCCGACGGGCCCCGCGCCCCGCCGCCCTGCCGGTCAGGCGCCGCGCAGGTCCTGGGCGAGCATGACGAGGATCCCGCTCGGGCCGCGCAGGTAGGTCAGGCGGTACACGTCCTCGTAGGTCGCCACGCCCCGCACCGGATGGCAGCCGTGGCGCGCCGCGATCTCGAGCGCCGCATCGAGGTCGTCCACGCGGAAGGCGACGCGGTGCATGCCGATCTCGTGCGGCCGGGTCGGCGCGGTCTCGAGGGCTGCGGGGTGGAGGTACTCGAACAGCTCCAGCTGGCCGCTGCCGTCGGGGGTGCCGAGCAACGCGATCCGTGCGTGGTTGCCGTCCAGGCCCACGGCGGTCTCCGCCCACTCCCCCTGCACCTCGTCGGTGCCGAGCACGCTGAGGCCCAGGTCGGTGAAGAACGTGATCGCCTCGTCGAGGTCGCGCACCGCGATCCCGACGTTCTCCATGTGGATGCTCATGCTCCGCAGGGTAGACCTGCCCCGGCAGGAGGGGGAGGATGCCCGCATGAGCACATCGCACATCGCGGTGAGGACCTGCCTGTGGTTCGACGGCCGCATCGACGAGGCCGCCGACTTCTACGTCTCGCTGCTCCCGGGCTCCCGGATCACCGGCCGGACCCGCTACGAGAAGGCCGGCGGCCCGCCGGACGGTCCCGACATGGCCGGGCAGCCGCTCACGGTCGACGTCGAGCTCGCGGGCGTGCCGTACACGCTGCTGAACGGCGGCCCGCACTTCACCCTCTCCGAGGCGGTCTCGATGGTGGTCGCCGTGGACACGCAGGAGGAGATCGACCGCTTCTGGGCGGCGCTCACGGCCGACGGGGGCCGGGAGTCCCAGTGCGGCTGGTGCGTGGACCGCTTCGGGCTGTCCTGGCAGATCACGCCGCGACGGCTCGATGAGCTGCTCGCCGGTCCCCACGCCGAGGCCGTGACCCGCGAGCTCATGACCCAGACGAAGCTCGACCTCGCCCGGCTGGAGGCCGCTGCGCAGGGGTGAGTCGCGCGCGGCTCACAGCGCCCGCTTGTACCCGATATGGGAGGGCGCGTAACCGAGCCGCTCGTAGAAGGCGTGCGCGCGGGTGCGGGAGGCGTCGGTGGCGAGCTGGGCGAGGGTCGCACCGCGGGTGCGGCCGTGCTCGTGGGCCCATTCGAGCATCGCGGTGCCGAGCCCGCCGGAGCGCTCCGTGCGGGCGATGCGGACTCCCTCGATCTGCAGTCTTGTGGTGCCGGCGCGGGAGAGGCCGGGGATGATGGTCAGCTGCTCGGTGCCGACCACGCGACCGGCCTCGTCGGTGACGACGGCGAGCAGATGGGTGCGGTCGCGGCTGAGCAGGTCCAGGACCTTCTCGTAGCGGGTGTGGTCGCCGGTGTCCTCCCGCTCGGCACCGAACTCATCGTCCGCGAGCAGGGCGACCATCGCGGGCACGTCCTCGCGGCGGGCGCGGCGCACCCGGAAGGTGCGCTCCCCCACATGCAGCTCGCCGCGCACGGAGGCCGCGGCACGGTCCCGCAGGGCGAGCACCAGCGCATCGAGCCAGCCGCCCACGCTCGCACGGGCCTCGTCGGTGTCCGGGTAGCGGCAGCGAAGGTGCAGACCGGAATCGTCCAGGATGAACCAGAGCATCACGCCGTCGGGCCGGGTCTCGGCGCCCACGTACTGCGCCTCCAGGCCCGCGGCGTCCACGTGCACGGGCAGGCGGCGCAGGTCCAGCCAGGACACGGCGAACATGCCCGGCGCCTCGGGCATCCCGCCCCACGGCGCCATCACCTCCGCGAGCGGCCAGGAGCCGAGCCGCACGGCCTCCTTCACCGCGGCGGCGCAGGCTGCGGGGTCGGGATCGGCGGACTCGATCACGGAGTTGGCGATGAACCAGCCCACCGCGTCGTGCCAGCGCGCCTCGTAGCGGCTGTGCACGGGGAACACGGCGCGCAGCGGCTCGCCGACCATGTCGAGGGTGATCGCGGTCATCGCCGAGACCACCTCGGACAGGGTCGAGACCCCGTCGGCCCGCGCCTGTGCGGACAGGGCGGAGCTCTCGTCCACGTCCAGCACGTCCCGCACCTCGACCCGCTCGGGGTGGGGGCCGCTCTCCCCGAGCGGCAGCGGGAAGCGCGGCATGACGTCCCCGCTCGCGCCGAGGATCTCGGCCCAGCGGCGGTGGACCTCCTCGGGGGCGGGCGGTCGCTCGACCAGCGAGCGGGTGTGCTCGACGAAGGCGGGGACCGCCTCCGGCGAGGGGGTGCCGTCGAGCTCGGAGAGCAGGTCCCGCAGTATCACGAGCATGGACCACATGTCGGTGTGGGAGTGGTCCGCCGCGATGACCACGGTGGGGCGCAGCACGGTCTCCAGCAGGCACAGCCGGTGGGCGGGGGCGGACAGCGGCGTGCAGGTGCGGTCCAGCACCTGCTGCAGCGCCTCGTGCACGGCCTGGCCCGGGCCGATGGGGTGATCGACCCAGGCGCTGCCGGTCACCTCGGCCTCGTGGAGCTGCAGCGCGCCGGCCCCTCCCGGCTCTCCCGGCTCCTGCGTCATGACGGTGCGCAGGGTGCCGTGGCGGGCGATGACGGCGAGCCACGCCGCGGCGAGCCGGTCCGGGTCGACGGGGGCGGGGAGGGTGAAGCAGATGGCCATCCAGGAGCCGGGCCGGTCGCCGGCGGCGGCATGGCGGGCCTGGTCGAAGGACAGCGGCAGACGGACCCCGGTGGGGGCGACGGAGACGTCGAGCCCCCGCAGCCGTCCGAACGGGAGCCGCAGGTGGGCGACGTTGGACAGCCTCATAGCGGCCTACAGTAGCCCGATGACGACCTTCGACGCCCCCGGTGCCCGCCTCGCGCTCGAGCTGAGCGACGAGGGCGGGGTCCCGGTGGTGCAGCTGCACGGACTGACCTCGAGCCGGGCCCGCGATCGCGTGCTCGACCTCGACCTCGGACGGGGCCTGTCCGGCACCCGCCTGCTGCGCTTCGACGCACGCGGCCACGGCGCCTCGACCGGGCGCACCGTCCCCGAGGACTACCGCTGGGACCACCTCGCCCAGGACCTGCTCGCCCTGCTGGATGCGGTGTTCCCCGGCGAGGCGGTGCACGGGGTGGGGCCGTCGATGGGCTGCGCGACGCTGCTGCACGCCGCGGTGCGCGCCCCGGAGCGGTTCCGAGGTCTGACCCTGATGGCCCCGCCGACGGCGTGGGAGACACGGGCGGCGAAGGCCGACGAGTACGTGCGCACCGCGACGCAGGTGGAGCTGCACGGCGCGGACTTCCTGCGCCGGGTGCAGGCGCAGGCGCCGGTGCCGCCGGCGACCGAGGGCACCCCGGACACGATGCCCGACGTCCCCGGAGACCTGCTGCCCTCGGTGCTGCGCGGCGCCGCGGCGAGCGATCTGCCCTCGCCGCAGCAGCTCGCCGCGCTGCGGATCCCGACCACGATCCTGGCGTGGAGCGAGGACCCTGCCCATCCGCTCTCGACGGCGCAGGCGCTCGCGGCGCTGTGGCCGGGCACGGAGCTGCAGGTCGCGAGGACCCGCGTGGACGTGGAGCGCTGGCCGGCGAGGCTCGCCGCGGACGTCGCCCGCTCGGCCTGAGCGGCGCGGCCCGTCGGCCGCCCCTCGGGGGCGGAGCCCGTCGGCCGCCCCGAGAGGAGATGGAGCCCGTCGGCCGCCCGCACGACGACGAGGCCGGTGCTGCAGCTGCAGCACCGGCCTCGCGAAGTCTCCGGGACCGGGTCCCGGGGAGCGGGATCAGGCGAAGGTCATGACCAGCTTGCCGACGGCGTCGCCGGAGCGGAGCACCTCGGTGACCTCGCCGAACTGCTCGATGCCCACCGTGCGGTCGATGACCGGGCGGATCTCGCCGCGACCGGCCGCGGGCAGCAGCACGGGGCGCAGGTCCTCGAGGATCGGCGCCGACTCGAAGTGGCGGGAGAACCCGAAGGACACGCCGTGCGCGGTGAGGTGGCGGTAGGACAGGGCGTCCAGGTCGATCGTCGAGGCGGGGCTGAAGGCACTCGTGCCGCAGGAGAGATGAGCCGGCCCCTCGCGAGGCCTCCTCGTGGGAAGGCCGGAGGCCCGTCGGCCGACCGTCCGCGCGGCCGTCCGGCGGTCCACACTGCGACATCCGGGACGCCCACCCACCCCCGTCGGGCGGAGGATGTCGGGCGGAGGATGGAGCCATGCCCGCCGCCCCACGCTCCTCACACCCTGCCCTGCCCTGGCTCGCCGCCCTCGCGGTCGTGGTGCTGTGGGCCTCCTCCTTCATCGGCATCCGCTTCTCCGGAGCGCACCTCTCCCCCGGAGCGATGACGCTGCTGCGCGTGGGCACTGCCGCGCTCGTGCTGCTGCCGCTGGTGACTCTGGGCCGGGTGCACCTCCCGCGCGGCGCAAGGATGTGGGCGGCCGTGCTCGGCTGGGGCGTGGCGTGGTTCTTCCTGTACCTCTTCGTGCTCAACGCCGCGGAGCTGTACCTCGACGCGGCCACCGCCGCGATGCTCGTGAACCTCGCGCCGCTGATCGTCGCGGTCGCCTCGGGGCTGCTTCTCGGCGAGGGGATCTCGGCCCGGCTCCTGGTGGGGGTCGTGATCGCGCTCGGGGGGATCGGGCTGATCACGGTGGCGACCTCGACCGGTCACGTCGAGGGGCCGGGGCTCGTGCTGGGGCTGCTGGCCGCACTGCTCTACGCCGGCAGCGTGCTGTGGCAGAAGCCGATGCTGGCACACATCGACTCGACCTCGATGACCGTGGTGGGGATCTGGGCGGGCTTCCTCGCCTCCCTGCCCTTCGCTCCGCAGCTCGTCGCCGAGGTGCAGGTCGCCCCGGCGAGTGCGATCGCCTCGATGGTGTACCTCGGGGTGGGGCCGACGGCGATCGCGTTCCTGCTGTGGGGCTATGCGCTGACTCGCACCCCGGCCGGGGTGCTCACCTCGTCCTCGCTGGTCGTCCCGGCCCTCACCGTGGTGATGGCGTGGCTGATGCTGGGCGAGGTGCCGCCCCCGCTCGCGGCCGTCGGCGGTGTGCTGTGCCTGGCCGGAGCGGGGGTGTCGATCCTGCCCTCGGTGGTGCGGTCGCTGCGTGCGACGCCGTCGCTCACGGTGCCGGATCACACGGCATGACGGCTGCCGCGCCGACCGCGGCGCCGGCCCCCGCGTCGGCGTCACCGCCGACGGGCGCGCCCTCCGCGCCCAGATGATTCCGGACGTGCGTCGGAACCGTCATCGGCGCGCACGAGACCCGCAGGGACAGTGACCGGCTTCTCACAGGAACCGCTGGCAACTGGTGGATCCGACAATCCGACCATAAGGTCGAAGCTGGTCGGCGGCCAGGGACACCCGTCAGGACGATGCTCGAGGACTCCGGTCCTCCCACGGAGACCTCGCCCGTGCCCCCGCTCGCCGCGCCGGAACTCCCCCCGGAGACGGACGCGCTGCGGCGACGTCCGCTCCTGTCCCGAGCGTCGACCGAGAGGATCGTGATGACTGAGGCGTCCCCGCCCGTCCAGCCCGCCGAGAGAGCCCCGGGCGCGGAGCCCGCGCCGGAGGAGGGCCGCCATGCGAAGGTGAACTGGCCGGTCTTCATCGGCACCGCCGTGATCATCGTGGCCTTCGTGCTGTTCGCCGCGATCTGGCCCGACGCCGCGGAGACGGTCATCTTCGGCTCGATGGCCTGGGTCGCCACGAACTTCGGCTGGTACTACGTCCTCACCGCCACGATCGTGGTGATCTTCGTGCTGCTGGTCGCCTTCTCCCGGGTGGGTCGCACCCGCATGGGACCGGACCACTCGGTGCCGAAGTACAACATGTTCACGTGGGCGGCGATGCTCTTCGCCGCCGGCATCGGCGTGGACCTGATGTTCTTCGGGATCTCGGGTCCCGCGACGAACTACCTCACCCCGCCGGACGTGCCGGCCGGCTCCGACGAGGCCGCGCGCATGGCGCCGCTGTGGACGATCTTCCATTACGGCATCCCCGGCTGGGCGATGTACGCCCTGATGGGCATGGCCTTCGGCCTGTTCGCCTACCGCTACCACCTGCCGCTGTCGATCCGCTCCGCGCTCGCCCCGATCTTCGGCCGCCGCATCCACGGCGCCGTGGGCCATGCCGCGGAGATCGGCGCGACCATCGGCACGATCTTCGGCATCTCGGTGTCCCTCGGCATCGGCGTGGTCTTCCTGAACTTCGGCCTCACGGCCCTGTTCGGGATCCCCTCCTCGATCGGCGTGCAGATCGCCCTGATGGGCCTCGCCGTGCTGATCACGATCATCTCCACCATCTCCGGCGTGGACAAGGGCATCCGCCGCCTGTCCGAGCTGAACGTGCTGCTGGCGATCGTGCTGATGCTGTGGGTGCTGTTCTCCGGGCAGACCCACCAGCTGCTCAACGCCCTCGTGCAGAACATCGGCGACTTCTTCTCCCGCTTCCCCGGGATGATGATGAACACCTTCGCCTACACCGACGGCACCACCGACTACCCCTCGGACCAGTGGATGGCGGACTGGACGCTGTTCTTCTGGGCCTGGTGGATCGCCTGGGCGCCCTTCGTGAGCCTCTTCCTGGCCCGCATCTCCCGCGGCCGCACCCTGCGCCAGTTCGTGGTCGGCGTGCTGCTGATCCCCTTCTCGTTCATCCTGCTGTGGGTGTCGATCTTCGGCAATGCGGCGCTGAGCTTCGCCGGTGACGCCGAGTTCCTGGACCTGGCCGTCAACCAGCCCGAGTCCGGCTTCTTCAACCTGCTCGAGCAGTACCCGGGCGCCGTGTTCACCGTCTCGCTGGCTCTGATCACGGGCCTGTTCTTCTACGTCACCTCCGCGGACTCCGGCTCGCTGGTGATGGCGAACATGACCTCCAAGGCCTCCACCCGCGACTCCGACGGTCCGCCGTGGCTGCGGATCGTGTGGGCGGTCATCACCGGTGCCCTGACGCTCGTGATGCTGTTCATCGACGGGGTCTACACCCTCCAGGCCGCGACCGTGATGGTGGGTCTGCCGCTGTCGATCCTGGTGTACCTGGTGATGGCGAGCCTGTGGAAGGTGCTGCGCACCGAGCAGATGAACCTCGACTCCCGCTCCGCGGCGCTGCCGGGAGTGCTCACCTCCCGGGTGCGCGAGGCCGAGGGCGAGCGCGTCTCCTGGCGCCAGCGCCTGCGCAAGCGGATGTCCTACGCGAGCGAGGCCCAGGCCCGCACCTTCATGGAGACCGTCGCGACCCCCGCGATCGAGGAGGTCGCCGGCGAGCTGAAGGACCTCGGCGCGGACGTCACCTGCCATCGCGGCATGCACCCCGATGCCCAGGTGCCGTTCGTGGACCTGGTCGTCGCCTTCCCGGACGGCGAGGACTTCAAGTACCAGGCCTACCCGGTCGCCTATTCCGTGCCGAGCTTCGCCGCGAACCTCTCCACGGTGCGCGACGTGTACTACCGCATCGAGATCTTCGACCGCACCGGCTCCCGCGGCCGGGACATCATGGGGGAGACCAAGGACCAGGTCATCAGCGATGTCCTGGACGCCTACGACGCCCACATCATGTACCTGACGATGAGCCAGGACATCGGCACCGCCACCGGCGCCGTCCCGGTGGTCGTCCCCGACACGTGGGAGGACGCCGACCACGTCGACCCCTCCCCTGCTGATCCCCATGCCACCGAGCCCCATCCCACCGAGCCCGCCGTCAGCGGCGAGCGCGCGACGAAGGAGAACCATGACTGACAGCCCCGCCACCCTGTTCATCGACGGCGCCTGGGTGCCGTCCTCCACCGGCGAGACCCGCACCATCACCTGCCCCGCGGACCGCTCCGAGGTCGGCATCGTCTCCGAGGCGAGCGCCGAGGACGTCGAGCTCGCGATCCTCGCCGCAAGGCGCGCCTTCGAGGGCCGCGAGTGGGTGGACACCCCCGCCGCCAAGCGCGGCGACTTCCTGATCAAGGTCGCCGAGCGCCTCGAGGAGCGCAAGGACGAGTTCGCCCGCGCCGAGGCGAAGGACACCGGCAAGCGCCTGGTCGAGGCCGAGGGCGACATGGACGACATCGCCGCCTGCTTCCGCTACTTCGGCAAGATCGCCGACCAGAGCCCCGGGCGACTGGTCGACGCCGGGAACCCCGCGGTGATCTCCCGCGTGGTCCACGAGCCGATCGGCGTGTGCGGCATGATCACGCCCTGGAACTTCCCGCTGCTGCAGGCCTCGTGGAAGATCGCCCCCGCCCTCGCGGCCGGCAACGCCTTCGTGCTCAAGCCCGCCGAGCTCACCCCGCACACCGCGATCCTCATGATGGAGGTGCTCGACGAGCTGGGCCTGCCGAAGGGCGTGGCGAACCTGGTGCTCGGCGACGGCGGCGTCGTCGGCGCTCCCCTGTCCTCCCACCCCGAGATCGACCTGGTCTCCTTCACCGGCGGCCTCGCCACCGGGCGGAAGATCGCCGAGTCCGCGGCGACGGGCATCAAGAAGGTCGCCCTGGAGCTCGGAGGGAAGAACCCCAACATCGTCTTCGCCGACGCCGACTACGAGGCCGCCCTCGACAACGCCCTGAACGCGGGCTTCCTGGACTCGGGCCTGGTGTGCTCGGCCGGGACGCGGCTGATCGTCCACGAGTCGATCGCCGAGCGCTTCGTCGACGACCTCGTCGCCCGCGCCGAGGACATCGTCATGGGCGGCCCCTTCGACGAGGCCGCCGAGACCGGCCCGCTGATCTCGGAGGCCCACCGCGACAAGGTCACCGACTACGTCACCCGCGGCGTCGAGGCAGGGGCGCGCCTGCGCACCGGCGGGAACTGGGGCGGCCCCGAGCACGAGCAGGGCGTCTTCTACGCCCCGACCGTGCTGGACCAGTGCACCTGGGACAACCCCGCCGTGGTCGAGGAGGGCTTCGGCCCGGTGATCACGGTGGAGACCTTCTCCACCGAGGAGGAGGCGATCGAGATCGCCAACCACACCGAGTACGGCCTCGCCGGCGGCGTGTGGACCTCCGATGCGGGCACCGCCAACCGCGTCTCGCGACGCCTCCGCCACGGCACCATCTGGATCAACGACTACCACCCCTACCTGCCGCAGGCCGAGTGGGGCGGCTTCAAGATGTCGGGCGTCGGCCGGGAGCTGGGCCCCTCCGGTCTCGAGGAGTACACCGAGGCCAAGCACATCTACGAGAACACCGAGCCCGCTGTCAGCGGCTGGTTCCCCCGCAAGCGGTGAGCACCGCGGACAGAGCACACCGCGGACAGAACACTGCGCGTCGAGAGGAAGCAGGAGAGACCATGACAGAGAAGAACCTCGCGCCGAAGGACCTCACCTCCGAGAACCCCGTCGTCGAGTACGACTACATCGTCATCGGCGGCGGCTCCGCCGGGGCCGTCGTCGCCGCCCGCCTCAGCGAGGACCCGAGCCTCCAGGTGGCGCTGCTCGAGGCCGGACCGCACGACCTAGAGCACGAGGAGGTGCTGCAGCTGAAGCGCTGGCCCGAGCTGCTGGAGTCCGGCCTGGACTGGGACTACCCGATCGAGCCGCAGGAGAACGGCAACTCCTTCATGCGCCACGCCCGCGCGAAGGTGCTGGGCGGCTGCTCCTCCCACAACTCGTGCATCGCCTTCCACCCGCCGGCGGAGGACATGGACCTGTGGGAGCGGATGGGAGCCGAGGGCTGGGGCGCGAAGGACATGCTCCCCCTCATCGAGCGGCTCGAGACCAACCGCGACCGCGAGGGCGCCGGGCACGGCACCGACGGCCCGGTCGAGCTGATGGACGCCCCGGCCGACGACAAGCTCGGCATCGCCCTGCTGGACGCCTGCGAGCAGGCCGGGATCCCCCGCGCCCGCTTCAACGACTTCGAGACCGTGGTCAACGGCGCGAACTGGTTCCAGGTGAACCGGAAGGCCGACGGCACCCGCGCCTCTTCGTCCGTGTCCTACCTCCACCCGATCCAGGACCGCGAGAACCTGCACGTCCTCACCGGGCACCAGGTCATGCAGATCCTGTTCGACGAGGAGCAGCGGGCCACGGGCGTGGAGTACATCGACAACGCCTTCGACCGCTCCTCGATCATGCACGCCCGCAAGGAGGTCATCCTCTCCGCCGGCGCGATCGACTCCCCGAAGCTGCTGATGCTCTCCGGGATCGGCCCCGGCGAGCACCTGCGCGAGCTCGGCATCGACGTGCGCGTGGACTCCCCCGGCGTCGGCTCCAACCTCCAGGACCATCCCGAGGCGGTGATCTCCTGGGAGTCGAGCCAGAAGATGACCCGCGAGTCCACCCAGTGGTGGGAGATCGGGATCTTCGCCCCCACCGAGGAGGGTCTGGACCTGCCGGACCTGATGATGCACTACGGCTCGGTGCCCTTCGACATGCACACCCGCCGCCAGGGCTATCCCACCTCACCGGAGTCCTTCGCGCTGACCCCGAACGTCACCCATGCCCGCTCCCGCGGCACGGTGCGGCTGCGCTCGATCGACTACCGCGACAAGCCGAAGGTCGACCCGCGCTACTTCACCGACGAGGAGGGGCACGACATGCGCGTCGCCGTCGCCGGCATCCGCAAGGCCCGCGAGATCGTCGCCCAGTCCGGGATGGACGCGTTCCGCGGCCGGGAGCTGTTCCCCGGCGAGGACGTGCAGAGCGACGAGGAGATCGCCGACTACGTCGCGAGGACCCACAACACCGTCTACCACCCCGCCGGCACCGTCCGGATGGGTGCGGTGGACGACGAGATGTCGCCGCTGGATCCACAGCTGCGGGTCAAGGGTGTGACGGGCCTGCGCGTCGTGGACGGCTCGGTCATGCCGCAGCTGGTCGCCGTGAACCCCAACATCACCACGATGCTGATCGGCGAGCGCGCCGCGGAGCTGATCCGCGGCGGCGAGGGGGCCTGAGCCCCGTCGGCCGCACGCGGGGCTGAGCCCCGCCGGCCGCGAGGACCGATCATCCGAGGCACGGCCCGGGGCGATGCCCCGGGCCGCTCCTCGTGGTCCGCTCTCGGGGGCGTGAGCCCCGACTCAGATCCTGCACCGCGCCTCCGCTGGGGGCGAGGCGGCGGGCAGGAGGGATACCGTCGGAGGACGGAGCGACGCCCGGCTGCTGCGCTGCTCTGCATGGAACCCCAGGAGGTGGCCATGGCGACGGTCGCTGTCGTCATCCCCTTCTTCACGGTGATCGCGCTGGGGTTCCTCGCCGCGTGCACGCGGATCCTTCCGGCCGACGCGGTCGCGGGGCTGAACGTCTTCGTGCTCTACTTCGCGCTGCCGCCGATGCTGTTCCGCCTCAGCGCGGCGACCCCCGTCTCCCAGCTGCTGGACCCCACCACGCTCGCGGTGTGGCTGCTCGCGGCCGTGGCGTTGATCGCCGCCGCGCTCGTGGTCGCGCTGCGCCCCGGCCGCAGCTGGCTGAACGCGTCCTTCGGCGGCCTCATCGCGGCGCAGCCGAACTAGGGATTCATGGGCCTGCCGCTGCTCCTCGCGCTGCGCGGCGAAACGGCGTCCGGCCCCATCGTCACGACCCTGCTGGTGGACATCGTGATCATCCAGTCCCCGGCACTCGCCCTGTCCGAGCAAGGGCGCGGCAAGGGACTGCTCCCCCAGCTGGACGGCACGGTGCGCCGCGCGGTGGGCAACCCCCTGCCCTGGGCGATCGTGCTCGGCGCGCTGTGGGAGGCCACCGGGCTGACGCTCGCGGGCCCGGTCGACTCGCTGCTGGAGATCCTCGCGGGCGCCGCGACACCGGCGGCGCTGTTCACCATCGGCGCGGTGCTCGCCCGGCGGCGCACTGCGCCCTCGCACGGCACGAACGGCGCGGGGGGGCACACCGGTCCCGTCCGACGGGGGCGCCCCGGCCCCGGCCAGCCCGTCGGCCCGCTTCCCGCTGCTCTCCCCCGGGGTCTCGTGGCTGACGGCGCTCAAGCTGGGAGCCCAGCCGATGCTGGTGCTCGGTCTCGGAGCCGCCGCGATCGCGCTCGGCCTGCCGCTGTCCGAAGCGGACCTGCGGATCCTGATCCTGGTCGCCGCGCTCCCGTCCGCCGCGAACGCGGCGATGCTCGCCGAGCGCCTGGGAGCGAACAGCGCCCGGATCGCTGTGGTGATCCTGCAGTCGACCGTAGTGGGGCTGTTCACCTTCACCGCTCTCGCCTCGGTGCTGTAGCCGACGAGCGCCCCCGGCCCGCGCGGTCGCGACCGAGCTCGCTCACGCGCCGTCGGCGGCGCGCAGCTCCCGAGCGACGGCCGACGGATCCGCCCGCCACGCGGCGTCCGGGAACCCTGCGCGCGGCGAGCACGGCGTGCACGAAGTTGTCGTTCCCGCCCTCGAGGTGCCGGGCGACCAGGGGCAGGTACACAGTGCTGCGTCCGTCGACGCGGTCGTCGATTCCCAGCTCGGCGGCACACTTGATCGTCTGGAACGGGGTGATCCTTCGCTCCTCGTCGCCGAACACCTCTGCGAGCAGCACTTCAGCAGTCGCTGCGCGTCGCTGGAGCTGGAGGGCCTCGTCGGTGCCGGATGCGCCAGACGGGGCGGCGGCGCGCACGTCCTCCCACGTGCCGGGGAGGCCGCGCTCGGTGGCCGGGCGATCCGCGGAGACGAGCGCCTCGAGCTGGGCGTTGCCGCCCCAGAGCAGGGTCTCCGGCCGGGTGACGACGAGGGCGAGGATCCGGTCTGTGCCGTGGGCGAGGAGCGCGACGCGGGTGCGCTGCTCCCCCGACGGATCGGTCCAGGGTTCCAGCATGAGCAGCGCGCGTCCGTCCCCGAGCCGTTCCTCGGGCATAGCGCGCTGGAGGGAGTCGTCCATGCCGTGCAGGCCTGGGAGTGCGTTGAGCAGCACATGGGTCTGCCCGCCGGGGTCGCTGCGCACTGTGACCTCGCAGACAGGTCCGCGACGAGCGCGGTGCTCGCGGCTGAGCAGGTAGGGCGGGGGCAGGGTCACCTCGACGTCGCGCAGGCGGTAGGGGTTCCCGCCGAGTGCGGCGACGCTCTCCAGGGCCGCGGCGAAGTCCGGGACCTCCCCCTGATGGTGGGTGAGCGGCACGGCCCAGCCCCTGTCGGTCCACAGGGTCAGCGGGATCTGCCAGCAGTCCTGCGCGGCGAGCCAGTCGAGGTACTCCGCGGACTCGAGCCCACACCAGCCGGGCCAGTCCTTTGCGGCGGGGCTGCCGTCCACGGAGAGGATCAGGTCGATGGTGAGCTCCTGGCCGGAGGGAGCATCCGCCTGCTCGTTCGTGCGTGCGGTGCGTTCGGTGCCTGCGGTGTCGTCGGTGACCATCTTGGGCTCCTCGCCTCGGGCGGGTCCGGTGCCCGCGCCACGGGGAGGACATCACGCGCCTCTGCGGCGCGGCCCTCTCCCGCGGGTGCCTCAGCGCACGAGCAGGATGATCCCGATCGTGCCGAGCACGAGCGCGATGATCACCAGCGCGATCGCCCACGGGGCGACGCGGCTGCGCTTGACCGTCATGGTGGTCGAGTAGATCGACACGACGCCGACGAGGAACATCATCAGCGCGAGCAGGCAGAGAAGGGCTCCGGGGACGCTCACGAGGATCTCCTGGGGGCGAGGGGTCGGTGTGATGGGA
This sequence comes from Brachybacterium aquaticum, assembly GCF_014204755.1. Classification (NCBI taxonomy): domain Bacteria; kingdom Bacillati; phylum Actinomycetota; class Actinomycetes; order Micrococcales; family Dermabacteraceae; genus Brachybacterium; species Brachybacterium aquaticum. Next base: position 626,557 of record NZ_JACHLZ010000001.1, on the reverse strand, counting down.
TACCACGAGGGCACGGGAAGCATCGTACCGAGATAGTTAGTGCACTAACAGTACGAGGGGCGGTGAGTCCCGACGCGGTGCGCGGAGCGCACGGAGGGACGCCAACGGGCGCGCGTCAGGCGCGCGAGTCGTCGTCGGCGTCGGCCGCGGCGTCGATGACCTTCATCATCGTGGCGTGGAGCTGCACCAGTTCCGCCTCGTCCATCCCGAGCCGGCGCATCATCGTGCCGGGGATCGCCTCGGCCTGGGCGCGCAGGGCCTGCCCCTGCGCGGTGAGGACGATCGCGAGCGAGCGCTCGTCGGCCGCGTCGCGGCGGCGGGAGACGTACCCGAGCGCCTCGAGCCGCTTGATCAGCGGCGAGAGCGTCGCGGGCTCGAGATGGAGGAGGGAGCTCAGCTGCTTGAGGGACAGCGGCGCCTTCTCCCACAGCGCGAGCATGACGAGGTACTGGGGATGGGTGAGGTGGAGCGGCTCGAGTACCGGGCGGTAGGCGGCGATGACGCTGCGGGAGGCCACCGAGAGGGCGAAGCAGACCTGGCTCTCCAGGGCGAGCGGATCGCGCCCGGTCCCGTCCTCGTTCATCGTGCTCTCCTGTCGCCGTGGCCCTCGGGCGGGAGCGACGCGGCGGGCGGCTCCCGCCCGGGATCCTACGAGGTCGGCGTGCCCGCGGGGACGTCCTGGCTGAAGGTGTTCCACCATCTGCCCTCGCGCCGCTGCCAGAGCGAGGAGATGAAGGCGACCTCGGCCTCCGCGCCGCGCCCCGCACCGCCGGCGGCGCGGTGCTCCGCGCGGTAGACCAGCAGTGCCGCGTCCGGTGCGATCGGGAGCACGCGCGCCTGCGAGAGGGCGAACCGCTCCGTGATCGGGCCGTCGTCCAGCTCGCCGAGGTGCGCGGCCAGGTCGAGGATCCCGGCGGGGGTGACGCCGACGAAGTCCTCGGACAGCAGCTCCCGCTCGGCGTCCGCATCGCCGCGCACCTGCGCCTGCCACACCTGCTCCTCGAGGGCGAGGAGGAGGGCGAGGTCGGGAGCGTCATGGGGAGCCGCAGGAAAGGAATCGGGATCTTGGGAATCCATGCGACCATCATCCCCGCTGCGTTCGCTCCCGCCCCACTGCCCCCGCAGCCTCGTCCCCGTCGGCAGCGCGGGCACCCCGCGTACGCTTCTGCCACCGCTCCCGGAAGAATCCCATGCCGCACATGTCCGTCTCGTTCACCGATGTCTCCACGGAGGGCCTGGAGTCCTCCCCCGTCGCCGATGCCCTCGCGGGCCTGCGCGCGAACGAGGCCCGCTACTTCAAGAACAAGTACGACCACGACTTCACGGTCGTCCCCGCCGCGGAGGCGCCGCAGACCCTTGCCTGGGTCGAGGAGATCCTGCGCACCGAGCGCGAGCTCGTGATCGACTCCCCCGCGCTCGAGATGAGCATCAGCGAGGTGGACGGAATCTTCTGGGTGTACGTGTTCTACGAGTCCGGGCTCGGCCTGAACGCGCTGTGGACCCGGGAGGAGGCGGGCAAGCGCGCCGTCGGCTTCAAGCTGTCCGACGGGATGGAGGTGCCGCAGGAGCTCTCGGCCTTCAAGTTCGCCCGCCAGAAGTCCAAGCTCGCCGGCACGATCCGCGGCTCGTACTTCGTGATCAAGGGCGAGCACCCGCTGCCCGAGGAGGCCTGACCCCGCGGCGCCGCGCACTCCAGGGCCGCCAGGGGCACGGATCAGGACCCGTTCACCGCCCGCTCGACGAGGGCGATGATCTCCTGCTCGACGTCCGCGCGGGTGCCCGGCTCGTTGTGGACCTCGTGCCGCACCCCCGGGTAGACGCGGGTGCGCACGTCGCGATGGCCGCTGTCCCACAGTCGGTTGGCGACGTGGTAGGCGCCCTCGCCGTAGGCGGTGACGGGGTCCTGGTCCCCGGCGAGGATCAGGATCGGCAGGTCCGCGGGGAGGGCGGTGTAGAAGTCCTCGCCGTTGGCGCGGTCGTAGAGGTCCACGAAGCCCTGCACGAAGCGGGCGCTGAGCGGGGCGCCGAAGTTGTTGAACGGGTCGATGCCGTGGTCGGCGACCACGTCCGCGTCGAGGGCGACCCAGGCGGTGGGGCCGGCGTCCTCGCCGAACCGCTCAAGGAACCCGTCGAAGAGCTGACCCATGAGCTCGCCCGGCACGGGCTCGGCGCTCTGCGGGGAGCCGGCGACCTCGGCGAGCGCGGCACGGTCGATGCTCTGCTCGATGCCGCGCATCCCGGCGGCGATGCCGCACAGGCCCAGCGCGTCCAGCCGCGCCTCGGGCCGCATGGCGACGGCGCGGGCGATCATCGAGCCCCAGCTGTGGCCGAACAGGACGTAGGGCAGGTCCGGGTGCTGCTCGCGGGCGGCGGCCTGGAGGGTCAGCTCGTCGGCGACGACGACGTCGGCCGCGTCGTCCCCGGCGTCGCCCCAGATCCCGGACTCCATGGCGGTGCGGCCGTGGCCGGCGTGGTCGTCAGCGACCACGGCGCAGCCCGCGTCCAGCAGCGCGGAGATGAGGTGGAGGTAGCGGCGGGAGTGCTCGCCGAGGCCGTGGACGATCTGCACCACGGCGCGCGGCGGGGCGGCGGGCGTGTACAGCCAGCCCTGGATCGTGTCGCGGCCGTTCGCGGAGGTGAAGGTGATCTCGCGCAGGGACATGGGCTCTCCTCCCCCGCGCTCGCGGCGGGGTCCGTGGTGGTCGGTCCGCTGGTCGCGGCGCTGACGGTGCCTCGTCGGATCCGTCCTTCCAGGTTAGCGCCCCGCGCGGGCCTACGGGTCGTAGCCTGCGGGCAGGACGATAAGGAGGTCGAGGTCGACTTGTGGCCCGAGCAGACGAGCCCCGCGGGCGGCACGCGCCCGGCGGCGGCGTACTCGCTGGAGGTGACCGGGAAGGCCATCGCCCAGCTCGAGGCGGCGCGTGCGGACATCCCCCTGGGCACGCCCGTGAACATCGCCTTCCTCGGCAACGAGGACCATGCCCAGCGCGTCGGTGCCGCGCGGGCGATCCGCGACTGGGGGCTCTCGCCGGTCCCGACCCAGATGACCTTCGACGCCGACGCGCTCGTGCGCTGGGTGCGGCAGGTGCGGGCCGACGGGATCGACGCGCCCCTGCGGCTCGGGGTGCCGGGTCCGGCGAGGGCCGGGACACTGCTGCGCTTCGCGCGGCAGTTCGGGGTCTCGCCCTCGGCGCAGGTCGCCGAGCGCTACGGGCTGCCGACCGACGGCGCGGCGGATGCCCCCGTCGGCCCCGAGCGGTTCTGGGACGCCCTGCAGAGCGGGCTCACGGCGGCGAGCGCGGAGATCGACCTCGGCGTGATCGGGTACCACCTGTACCCCTTCGGCGGGATGAGCGCGGCGGTGCGGTGGATGAACGGCCGCCTCACCCTGCCAGGGGCGTAGGCCGCGAACCTCTCGCGCTCGACGCGACTCTTCTCAGCGCAGCCGGGAGTTCTCGTCGCCGGGGTCGTGGTCCTCGTCGATGAGCATGCGCTCGTGGGCGACGGTCGCGCCGATCGCACGGCCCTGGGCATCGCGCAGCACCAGGTCCACGTCGCCGAGCTCCGTCCACGGGGGTGCGCTCGACTCCTCGGCGAAGAGTCCGCCGAGCTCCTCGAGAGCGCGCAGGATCTCCCGGTCGTAGGCGAAGCGGTGCACCACGGCGGTGGGCCTGGGGCGAGAGCAGCCGTTCCCCGGTCCCACACCGACGGTCAGGATCGAGGGCAGATGGGCGAGTCGCGCGAGCAGCGGGTCCGCCGCGCTCTCGTCGTTGGCCACGAACTCGAGCTGCGCGGTCCGGGGGCGGAGGGCGGCGAGCCATGCCCGTTGCGCGTCGCGGGTGGGGACTGCGGGGCGCGCGTGAACTGCGGGGTCGACGGCTCGGCTCATGCTCGTTGGCCTCCTCTGCAACGGTCTCGGGCGTTGTCCCGAGAAGCCCGATCATGGCACGTGGGAAGGCGCCTCAGTTGATGATCTCGGCGTCGTTCTCCCGCATCGCGGCGAGCCGCTCGCGCCACAGGTCGAGCTCGGCGGGCTCGAGACGGGTCCAGTCGGTGATCTCCTCTAGGATCCGCAGCGGCGCGGTGCTGCGATAGGACTGCGTGGGGTTGCCGGGGAACTTCTTGTCGGTGACGTTGGGGTCGTCCTCGAAGGGGCCGGTGGGCTCGACGAGGTAGACGTGCGGGGCCGAGCCCTCCGGGCCGAGCATCGCGGCGATCTCCGCGGCCAGTACTCCGCCGTCGCAGCGGGCGGTGAAGTAGACGTGGTTCATGACCACCTCGGGACGGTAGTTGGACCGGTGGCCTGCGGCGATCAGGTCACCGGGCTGCAGCGCCGCGCGGGTGCCGTGGAAGTAGGCGGGGTGCTGGGGCGCGTCGTTGGTCTCCACCCCCGGAGTGTCCCACGGTGCTCACGAGCCGGACAGCGGGGCGAGGGGCGGTCGGGGCTGCCCTGCGCTCAGATCTCGACGAGGTGCAGCCCTTCGACCTCCTCCGCCTCCCACACGTCGAAGGGGTCCTCGGCGACCGCTTCGCGAACGAGCGGGAGGAGGCGGCGCGCCGACTCCTCGTCCTCGAACATCGCAAGGCCGATCAGCCGCCCGGTGTCCGCGTCCTCGAGGGTGTGGACGCCGAGCATCCCGTCCCTGCCGCGCATCGCGGCGCCGAAGCGGTGCATGGAGTCGATGAGGGCGTCGCGGTGCTCGGGATGCGGGGTGTGGATCGACATGACGGTGTACATGGCGGGGAAGGTAGCACCGCATTCCCCCATGCGTTCGGCCGACGGGCGTTCGGCCGACGGGCGTTCGACCGACGGGCGTTCGGCCGATGGGCAGCGGCGATCAGCGCAGCCCCGCCGCGGCGAAGGCGCGCGCGTAGATCTCCCGGATCACGTCCTGCTTGCGCCGGTTGTACTCCATCATCTGCTCACCCTCGGCGTTCGAGAGCGCGGCGACCTCGTGCTTCGTCTCCGCATACAGCGCACGGTCCTCGTCGCTGCGACGCAGGTGGTCGCGGAAGATGCGGTGGCGCCAGGGCTCGGCGGCGTCGGGGCCGAACACGTGCAGGTGCGCGCGGGGTGCGTCGAGGCGCAGCATCCGGTGGCCCTGCCACCACGGTTCGCGGACCGTGAGTACGAAGCAGTCCGACTCGAGGGCGGGCAGCCACACCTCCTCGTCGGCCGGATCGGCGACGATCAGGTCGACGTCGAGGATCGGCTTCGCCGCGAGGCCCGGCACGGAGGTCGAGCCGACGTGGTCGATCGCGAGCGCCCTGCCTCCGAGCGCACTGCGCAGGCGCGCGGCGAGCGCCTCGAATCTGGCGGGCCAGGTCGGGTCGGCCGGGACCACGTCGATGTGCTGGACGACGGGCGGCACCACCCACGGGGTCTCGCCCGGTGGAGGCGCGTCGTCGGAGACGGTGAGGATCTCGCGCGGTGTGGGCATGGGCCCATCCTCCTCGGTCCGCGAGGATCGTTCCCTCCGCACGGGTCAGCGGGTTGCGAGGGTGTGCACCTGCTGGCCGGTCACCTCGGCGATGAGATCGAAGTCCTTGTCGATGGCCAGAACTGTCAGTCCACTCTTCTCCGCCGTCGCCGCGATGAGGAGGTCGGGGATCGACGGCGCGCGATGCTGTCCCCTGTCGGCAAGGAGCATCTGCACCTCCCACGCACGGTCCTCCATCGCCGGGGTCAGATGCTCGATCGGCAGGAGGGACAACGGTGGCAGGCTGAAGGCTTCACGTCCTGCTGCCCCCGAGCGTGTGGAGTAGCCGAGCTCCAACCGCGTGATCGTCGACAGGCGCACGAGACCCCGTTCGATACGGGAGTTCCAGATCTCCATCTCGGCGGCCTGCCCGCTCTGCATCCTTGCGTAGGCGGACTTGTCGATGAGCCAGCTCGTCACCGCCATGCCGATCCCATGATCTCCGGATCCGCCAGATCCTCGAAGACCTCGGAGGACCGCACCCAATCAGCGGGGGTGACAGTCGCACCAGCGGCCGGCGAGACATCCTGCTCCAGCCTGCGCCGCAGATACTCGTTCCGGGACAGCCCGAGCTCCGCCGCTTGGGCATCGATGCGCTCCACGGCCGCATCGCTCAGTCCTCGAATCAACACATTCGTCATGGACTCCCCCGATCGCTTGATATCACGATATCAGGACGAGGGCGCAGAACGAAGACTGCTGCCGTGCCCGGAGGCGAACACCATGACCACAGCGCAGGCGGCGAGCCCGGGACTGTCGACGGCGGGCGTGGTTACAGTGGGAGTCGTGAGTCGACTCATCCTCGAAGACCTCCTCTGCCTCGAGCGTGGCGGCTGGGACTCGCTGTGCTCCTCGCGGGGCGCCGAGTTCTACGGCGACCTGATGACGGACGACGGCCTCAAGGTGCTGGTCAACGGTGCCGTGTTGGACCGCGACGCCGTCACCGCCTCGCTGGGAGCGGCGCCGGCCTGGGACGACTACCGGATCAGCGAGGAGCAGCTGGTGCCGCTCGGCGAGGATGCGGCGGTGCTGGTGTACCGGGCCTCGGCGCATCGTGGGGACGTCGAGTTCGAGGCGCTCATGGCCAGCACCTATCGCGTGGTGGAGGGACGCCCTCGTTTGGCGCTGTACCAGCAGACCACCATCACGCACTGACCCCGCGAGGTCGTCCGGGCCAGGCTTCCTGCCTCGAGCCGTCCTCGGGTGGTGAGGTGCGGCGTCGCGGACGGACCGGAGCAGATCACAGCCGCTCGAGCGGTCCCAGCACGAGCACGGCGCAGAGCACGAGGATCACCACGAGCGTCTGGCCGAACACGTCGCTCGCCCACGCGGTCGCGTCCACGTCCTTGCGCTGTCCGCGTGCGGCAGTGAACAGCATGACCAGGGCGCAGATCGCGAGGACGGCCGTGGCGACCGGGCCCGCCGAGCCGAAGGCGCCGAGCCCGAGGGCGGCGAGGAGGAAGACGACGGCGCCGGCGAGGACGAGGCGCTTGGTGTGGGTGACGCCGTAGGCGAGGGCGGCGACGGGCACATCGGCCGCGGCGTAGTCGTCGCGGCGCCGGATGGAGATGGCGTAGAAGTGGACGACCTGCCAGGCGACGAGCAGCGCGAACAGGGCGATCGCGTCGGCCGGACGCGGAGTGGGGGCGGCGAGCACGCCGGCGACAGGCGGCAGGGCGCCGGGGACGTTGCCGATGAGGGCGGCGTGCGGGGTGCGGTGCTTGGCGAGGGTGTACACGACCGCGTAGAGCAGCCACGCGACCACGCCGGTGATAGCGGCGGCCGGGGTGGTGAGCAGCAGCAGGACCAGGAGGCCCAGCACCCCGAGCGCCGCGGCGTAGACGAAGCTCGCGGTCGCCCCGATCTGCCCGGTGGCCTGGCCGCGGTGAGCGGTGCGTGCCATCTTCGCGTCGATGTCGCGGTCCACGTGGTTGTTGACCACGCAGGCGGACGCGATGACGAGCGCGGTCCCCAGGAGCAGGCCGAGGAAGGTCGCCAGGCTGAAGGGCTGGGCGGCGAAGACGTAGGCCGCGGCGGCGGTGGCCGTGTTGCTCACGGTGATGCCGGGCTTGATCGCGTCGATGTAGAGGCCGAGACGGGAACCGCTGCTGCTCGCTCGCGGGCCGCCCGCACTCCGTGTCGCCATGGTGTTCAGCCTAGATCGGGCCCGCACGGAAGGGGATCTCAGGCGGGCGCGGCGTGAGGCGACGAACTCCCAGGGTTCCGGGAGCGCCGAGCACCGCGCATTCCGGGAGCGCCGAGCGCGGCGATCCGGTCAGTCGGAGGGACCCGGCAGGCCCGTCGCCTCCGGTCCGTCGCGGAACCGGTCGGCGATCTCCTCCTCGGGACGGGGCGGGACCGTCTCGTCCTCCTCGAGATCGGGGAGGGGGATCTCCTCCCCAGGGCGTGGAGCATGGTCGTGGATGGGCTTCTCACGTGCTGTGTTCATCGCGATGCCTCCGTTGCTTCGGAGTCCGAGAATAGTCCGCGGTGGCATGGGACGCACCGGTCCCGAGGCGGCGATCCGCGCGACGACTACCGTGGTCCACGATGAGCAACTCGTCCAGGGACACCACCGGCACCGAAGAGCCGACCAGCAACTTCGCCCCATACCTGGTCAAGCGCGCCGTGCTCACGGTCGCGGTGCTGAACTTCGCCTACTTCTTCGTCGAGTTCACCGTCGCCCTCGGCGCCGGATCGGTGGCGCTGCTCGCGGACAGCGCGGACTTCCTCGAGGACACCGCGATCAACCTCCTGATCTTCGTCGCGCTCGGCTGGGCGCTGGCGAAGCGGGCGGTGATGGGCAAGGTCATGGCGGTGGTGATCCTCGTGCCCGCGGGCCTCGCCGCCTGGGAGGCGGTGCAGCGCGTCACCGATCCGGTGGCGCCCGACGTGCTCCCCGTCGTCCTCGCCTCCCTCGGCGCGGTCGTCGTCAATGGCGCGAGCGCCCTGATCATCTCCCGGGTGCGCCGGCACGGCGGCTCCCTCGGGCGGGCGGCGTTCCTCTCCGCCCGCAACGACGTGCTGGTGAACCTCGCGGTCATCGCGATGGCATGGGTCACCGCCTGGACCGGCTCGGGGTGGCCGGACCTGATCCTCGGCTGCCTCATCATCCTGCTCGCGCTCCACGCGGCGCACGAGGTGTGGGAAGTCAGCGAGGAGGAGCGCCTGGCCGCCACGGCCCTCGCCGGCGACGCGATCGACTGAGCCGTCCGTCGGTCCGGCACCGGGCACCCGCTTTCACACATAGGTGACTTTGCCTATAGGTGCGCAGTGCCCTATGGCCATGGACCTCCAGCACGCGATCCTCGGCCTTCTGTCCCTCCAGCCCATGAGCGGCTACGACCTCGGTCGCGCCTTCGCAGGCTCCGTCGCCCACTTCTGGCATGCCGATCGCTCGCAGATCTACCGCACCCTGGCGCGCCTGGAGGAGCCCGGGGCGATCGAGACCGAGACGATCTCGCAGGACGGACGGCCCGATCGCAAGCTGCACTCCCCCACCGCAGCCGGCGAGGCGGAGCTGCGGGAGTGGCTGGATTCGCCGCTCGAGCCCGAGCAGTCCAAGGAGCCGTTCCTGGCCCGCCTCTTCTTCGCCGAGCAGCTCGGGGCCGACGGGGTCGCGCGCCTTTTGGAGGAGCGTCGGGCCCAGGCCGAGGAGACCCTCGAACGCCTCTCCGCGATCGAGATCCAGGGCTCGGGACTCGGCCACGAGCTCCGCGTTGCCACCCGCCAGAACGGCGTCCAGCACGCCCGGGCCGAGATCGCCTGGCTCGACGAGCTGCGGGACCGCCTCGACCTGCCGACCCCCTTCCATGACCAGGAGCAGACCCCATGAGCACCTCGGCGCACTCCGCCCTGCACGAACAGTTCCCTCTCGAGCATGGCCCGCGCGAGGGCGAGACGATCGTGTTCGTCCACGGTGGCAGCTCCGGGGCATGGACCTGGATCGGGGTCGTCGAGAATCTGCCCGGCCGGCACACGCTCACTCCCGACCTTCCCGGCTACGGGGAGCGGTATCGCGAGGCCTGGCGGGGGCTGGACGGCGCGGCCGACGACCTCGCGGCCCTCCTCCGGGAGCGGGCGCTCTCCGGCCGGGCGCACGTGGTCGGACTGTCGCTCGGCGGGTTCGTGGCCATGCATCTGCTCCACCGCCATCCCCAGCTCGTGCACTCCTGCACGATCAGGGGCTCAGCGCTGCTCGGCTACTCGCGCCGGGAGCGGATGCTCGTCGGCCCCCAGGTCCCCCTCTGGCACCGGCGCTGGTACTGGGCGGCGCAGGCGCCGCTCTTCCGGATCCCGGCCGACGCGCGCGACCTGTTCGTCACGACGGCGGTGCGGCCGAGCCCCGCCTCGAACCGCGCGATGTTCGACGAGGTGGCGGGGCATGCGCTGCCGCCTGACGGCTACGCGTTCGACGGGCTGGTCCTCGCCGTCGCCGCCGAGCATGATTCTCCCTCGATCCAGCGCGCCTTCGCCCCGTTGCGCGCCGCCCTGCCGCAGACGCGGACCCGGGTGGCACCCGGCGTGCACCATCCGTGGAGCGCGGAGGATCCGGCGCTGTTCGCCCGCATGGTCGCTGCGCAGGCGGACGGACGGGAGTGGCCGGAGCAGGGGCTCGCCCTGCAGGGATGGCGCCGACGCGAGCCCGAACGATTGCCCAGTGCCGCTGCCAGGGCGGGCTGCCAGCGGGGTGCGGGACGGGCAAGGTGCAGCCCGCCCCGCACCCTCATGGTCATCCGACCACGGCCCTCACGATCTCGGTGATGCGCTTCTCGGCGGCCGCGTCGAGCTCATCCAGGTACCACGCGGCGGGCATCAGCGTGCCGTCGACGCCGCCGGCCGGGACGAGCTCGACCTTCTCGGTGAGAGCGAGGTTGACCCGTTCGTCGTTGCGCAGCGTCACCAGTGCCGGTGTGCTCGCCGAGCGCGCGTAGGCGGGCATGCCGTACCAGATCCGCGGCTTCAGGTCGGGGGCGGCGGCCACGATGATCTCGTGAACCCGCTGCACGAGCGACCGCACGGGCTCGTCCATCGACCCGATCTTGTCGATCACCTGCGCGAGGTTCTTCTCGTCCTTCGTTGCCATGGCATGTCCTCTCAGTTGAGTCCCGCATAGTGGTGTAGCGCGGTGGCCCTGTGATCGTCCCGGACGTGGACGCGGCCACCGTGTGATCCTTCGAGTGAACCTCTCACAGCACTCTCGAACGGAGTCATCACGATGACCGCACCCCATATTGTCGACCCTTCCGGCCTGCTCGGTGAAGCCCTGGCTGAAGCGTCCCCGGATCTGATGCGCAGCCTGCTCCAGGACGTGATCAATACCCTGCTCTCCGCGGACGCTGATGCCGTTGCCGGCGCGGAGTACGGCCGCCCCAGCAGCGGCCGGGTCGCGCAGCGCAACGGCTACCGCCACCGCGACCTCGACACCCGCGTCGGCACGATCGACGTCGCGGTCCCCAAGCTCCGCACCGGCACCTACTTCCCCGACTGGCTGCTCGAGCGACGCAAGCGCGCCGAATCCGCCCTGATCACGGTCGTCGCGGACTGCTACCTCGCCGGTGTCTCCACCCGCCGCATGGACAAGCTCGTGAAGACCCTGGGCATCCACAGTCTTTCGAAGTCGCAGGTCAGCAGGATGGCGGAGTGGTTGGACGAGCATGTCGAGCAGTTCCGCCACCGTCCCCTGGACGAGGCTGGGCCGTTCACGTTCGTCTCCGCTGACGCGCTGACGATGAAAGTCCGCGAGGGCGGGCGCGTGATCAACGCCGTCGTCCTGCTCGCCACCGGCGTCAACGCAGACGGGCACCGCGAAGTCCTCGGCATGCGGGTCGCGACCAGCGAGACCGGAGCGGCCTGGAACAGCTTCTTCGCCGACCTCGTCGCCCGCGGCCTCGCCGGAGTCCGTCTGGTCACCAGCGACGCGCACGCCGGCCTAGTCGAGGCGATCGCTGCGCACCTGCCTGGCGCGGCCTGGCAGCGGTGCCGCACCCACTACGCCGCGAACCTCATGGCCGTGACCCCCAAGAGCATGTGGCCGGCGGTGAAAGCGATGCTGCACAGCGTCTATGACCAGCCCGACGCAGCAGCCGTGAACGCGCAGTTCGAGCGGCTGCTGGACTACGTCAGCGAGAAGCTCCCGGCCGTGGCCGAGCACCTCGATGCCGCCCGCGCAGACCTGCTCGCGTTCACGGCGTTCCCCAAGGACGTGTGGGTCCAGATCTGGTCGAACAACCCCACCGAACGGCTGAACAAGGAGATCCGCCGCCGCACGGACTCCGTCGGCATCTTCCCGACCCGCGAGGCGATCGTCCGCCTCGTCGGCGCGGTCCTGGCCGAACAGACCGATGAGTGGGCCGAAGGACGCCGCTATCTCGGCCTGGACGTCCTCGCCCGGTGCCGCCTCACCGTCGTCCCCGAAACCAGCACCGAGGAGGTCACCACAAGCTCTCTGCCCGCCCTGACCGCCTGACCCCCAAACGAAGGATCGCTACACCACTTCCCGGGACTTGACCGAAATCTCGAGGTCAACGGGTGCTCGTGGCAGGGCCTGAACTGTGGTCCGTACACTCCTACTCATGGATGCGCTTGATATTGGACGGATCGTGGCCGGACTGGTGCTGCTGGTCTTGGGTGGGGAATTTTTGGTGCGTGGGGCGTCAGCACTGGCCGGACGTTTCGGGATTTCGTCATTGGTGATCGGTCTCACCGTAGTGTCAGCGGCGACGTCGGCACCAGAGTTCGCAGTGAGCGTCGGTGCTGTACTGCGTGATGAACCGGGGGTTGCCGTGGGCAATGCGGTTGGCAGCAACATCATTAATGTCCTGCTCATCCTGGGACTGTCCGCGCTGGTCGTTCCCCTCGCTGTAAAGCGGAGGCTGATCCGCTTTGACCTGCCCCTGATGGTCGTCTTGTCAGTTCTACTGCTCCTTGTGTCCCGGGATGGGAGGATCAGTGCGGTGGACGGGCTGATACTATTTTTCGGTGTGGTGGTCCACACCATAATGTCCGTGGTGATTAGTCGGCGGGACGCCAAGACCGCGGTGAATGCCCGGGAAGGGACAGGAGATTCGGCAACCATCGATCCAGCCGACGAGGGAGGGGCTGCGCTAGGCGCCTCGGTCAGCAGGTCGCTCTTCTTTGTGCTGCTGGGGGTCGCGTTGCTGGTCGCCGGTGCCACGCTGCTCGTGGAAGGAGCAGTGAACATAGCCACCACGTTGGGCGTAAGCAGCCTCGTGGTCGGACTGACCGTTGTGGCTGTCGGGACATCGCTGCCCGAGCTGGCGACGTCCATCATTGCCGTGCGTCGCGGTGAACGGGACCTAGCGGTGGGCAACGTGGTCGGCAGCAATATCTTCAACATAGGGGTAGTGCTAGGACTAACCGCGGTCATCTCTCTTGAGGGCATTCCCGTATCCGGCGCCGCAGTGGCCTTCGATATCCCAGTAATGCTGGCGGCCGCAGTGGCACTACTGCCGATCGCGTTCACGGGCTTCGCGGTGGCGCGTTGGGAGGGCGGCTTGTTCGTGGTTTTGTACGCCGCCTACACCGGATACCTTGTGCTGGCTGCCACAGCGCACGATGCACTGGAGGGATTCACCGTAGCCATGGCGTGGTTCGTGCTGCCGTTAATCGCACTGACGCTCATTTCCTTTACAGCCTACGAAATCGGGCTCCGCAAGGGACGCCGAGACCTGGACCAGACCACGACTTCGACGTAGACCGTCGAGTGCATTCGGCTGCTGGCTTCATTCAGGTCGTCGGCTGAATGTAAATCGGCAAGAGATGACTGTCGGTTGGTGGTGTCATAGCGTCGAAGCAACACTCCCGGTCGGCGGGGGTCTGATCGGTGGAGTGTGCGGATGGCGCGGGTGGGGTTGTCGTGCAGTGACAGGTCGGAGATCTCGACGGCCTCGAAAGCGGGCTGGTCGGTGCGGAGGATCGCCCGTCACCTGGGGCGTTGCCCGTCGGTGATCTCGCGGGAGCTTCACCGGAACTCGACGAAGACCCGCGGCTACCAAGCCGTGACCGCAGACGTCAGAGCGCAGCGTCGGCGGGCTCGCCCGCAGCAGCGGAAGGTCGCGGGGGATCCGGTGCTGCAGGCGAGGGTGGACGCCGACCTGGCCGCGTCCTGGACGCCGAAGGGACTGATGCGCGATCAGGTGTCAGCTGTGGTTAGGCCGCCAGGCTGACGGTCGGGTTCATGATGGCTTCGTACTCGATGGGGGTCAATCGGCCCAGGCGGGCCTGTCGGCGTCGGCGGTGGTAGGTCCGCTCGATCCAGGTGATGATCGCGATCCGCAGCTCTTCTCGGGTCCGCCAACGCCTGCGGTTCAGGACGTTCTTCTGGATCAGGGCGAAAAAGGACTCCATCGCGGCGTTGTCCCCGGCAGCACCGACTTTCCCCATCGAACCGATGAGGCGGTGACGGTTCAGGGCGTGCACGAATTTTCGTGACCGGAACTGAGATCCGCGGTCCGAGTGCACGATGCAGCCGCCGGCGTCACGGCGCCTGGACACCGCGTTGTCCAGGGCGTTTACTGCGAGGCGCGCCTTCATCCGGTCGCTGATGGAGTATCCGACGATCCGGCCGGAGAACACGTCCTTGATCGCGCAGAGGTAGAGCTTGCCCTCGTCGGTCCAGTGCTCGGTGATGTCCGTCAGCCACAGTTCGTTGAGGTCATCCGCGGAGAAGTCCCGTTGAACGAGGTCGTCGTGCACGGGCGGTCCGGGTCGTTTTCCGTTCTTCCCCCGCTTCTTGCCGAACACGGACCACCACTGATTGTCTCGGCAGATCCGCCACGCGGTTCGCTCACACATGCGCTGGCCAGCGGCTTCCGCTTCGCCGGCGAGGAACCGATAGCCGAACTCGGGATCGTCGCGGTGGGCGTCGAACAGCGCGTTTGCTCGATAGGCCTCGACCAGCTCGGACTCGGTGACTTGCTGTTTCCGCCAGCGGTAGTAGGGCTGGCGGGAGAGCTTCAGGACCCGCAGGGACACCGCGACGGGGATCCCGTCAGCAGCGAGCTCGCTCACGAGCGGGTAGAGCCTTTTCCCGGCAGATTCGCCTGCGAGAGATAGGCAGCCGCGCGACGCAGGACCTCGTTCTCCTGCTCCAGCAGCCGGATCCGCTTGCGCGCATCGCGCAGCTCGGCAGAGTCCTCCCGCGTCTTGCCGGGACGGGCACCGTCCTCGACATCGGCCTGGCGCATCCAGTTCGTCAGGCACGACTCCGAGATCCCGAAGTCCTTCGCGATCTGGGAGAGCTTCTGGCCAGGTTCACGGTTCCTCGCGACACGGACGATGTCGTCACGGAACTCCTGGGGGTAAGGAGCGGGCATGGTGCACATCCTTCCCTGTGACGCTGCTCAGCGCCACAGATCATGTGACACCTACCCGCGCATCAGTCCCCGTGGCGCGAGCTCCCAGCTGAGTTCGGGTCATGGCAGACCGCCTTGCGCCGGCACAACCAACTGATCGCGAGCTCCCAGTGGGACGAAATCACTCGCACTCTGGAGGAACGTGACCTGCCCCAGTGAACCGGGGCGTCGTAGATGCGACTGACTTTTGAGTCAGGCTGCTTATTGAGTCAGCGCACCTGCCGAGAGATCTCGCGTCGAACGACGTGAACCCTCCGCAGCACTGGCGAGCCGAGGCTGCGTCCCAGAGGCGCTCCCGCACCGCAGAAAGCAGAATCGGCCCCTGCGGAAGCTCCGCAGGGGCCGCTCAAAGTCCCAGGTCAGCGGGGCAAACGCTTAGCAACTGATGGTAGATCGGAACTCGTCCGCCGAGCCAGATCGCCAGCTGCGAAGGTAAAGCCGCTGGTCAGACGGGCTTTTTTAGACATTGAACCTGAATTCAACCACGTCGCCGTCGCGCATGACGTATTCCTTGCCCTCCATGCGGACCCAGCCCTTGGCCTTGGCCTCGGCCATGGAGCCGGCCTCGAGGAGGTGGTCGAAGGAGACGATCTCGGCCTTGATGAAGCCGCGCTCGAAGTCGGTGTGGATGACGCCGGCGGCCTGCGGGGCGGTGGCACCCTTGGGGATCGTCCAGGCGCGGGACTCCTTGGGGCCGGCGGTGAGGTAGGTCTGCAGGCCCAGGGTGTCGAAGCCGACGCGGGCCAGCTGGTCCAGGCCCGACTCCTCCTGGCCGGTGCTCTCGAGCATCTCGGCGGCCTCGTCGGCGTCGAGCTCGATGAGCTCGGACTCGAACTTGGCGTCCAGGAAGATCGCCTCGGCGGGGGCGACGAGGTTGCGCAGCGCCTGCTGGGAGGCCTCGTCTGCCAGCCCCTCCTCGTCGGTGTTGAAGACGTAGATGAAGGGCTTGGCAGTCATCAGCTGCAGCTCGCGCAGGGCGGTGACGTCGATGCCGGCGTCCTTCGCGCCCTGATAGAGGGTCTTACCGGTCTCCAGCAGCGCCTTGGCCTTGGTGACGTTCTCGAGCACCGCGGAGTCCAGCAGGCCGCGCTTGGTCTCCTTCTCCAGGCGCGGCATGGCGCTCTCGATGGTCTGGAGGTCGGCGAGGATCAGCTCGGTGGAGATGACCTCCATGTCGCTGGAGGGGTCGGTGGAGCCCTCCACGCGGGTCACGTCGGGGTCGGCGAAGGCGCGAGTGACCTGGCAGATCGCGTCGGCCTCGCGGATGTTGGCGAGGAACTTGTTGCCCAGGCCTTCGCCTTCGCTGGCGCCCTTGACGATCCCGGCGATGTCCACGAAGGACACGGTCGCGGGGACCAGCTTCTCGCTGCCGAAGATACCCGCGAGCTGCGCGAGCCGCGGGTCGGGCAGGGGCACCACGCCGACGTTGGGATCGATGGTCGCGAACGGGTAGTTCGCGGCGAGCACCTCGGCGCGGGTCAGGGCGTTGAACAGGGTGGACTTGCCGACGTTGGGCAGTCCGACGATTCCGATAGTAAGAGCCACGGTGCCCGATCCTACGGCGCGCACGGCCCGTGGCGCAGGTCGGGGCCGACGGTCGGAGCGCCCAGCGGGCGCACCTCACACCGTCGGCCCCGGAGCGCGGAGCTGGAGGGCTCAGTAGGCGACGTGGAAGCGGGCGCGGCGATGCGCGGGCTGCTGGATCTCGTCGAGAATCGCGACGCCGAGGTCCTCGGCGGAGAGGGAGGAGTTCCCGTCGGCGTCGACGAGGAGCACGTCGTCGCTGGCCCGGTAGGCGCCGGTGCGCTCGCCGGGGGCGTAGGCGCCGAAGCCGCCCGCGGGGCTGACGAAGAACCAGTCGAGCCCGGTCTCGTCGGCCCGGAGGTCCTCGAGCACGGCGGTGAGCTCCTTCGCCTCGGGCTTGAACGCGTCGGGGAAGTCGGGTGTGTCCTGCACCCGCGGGCCGCCCTCGGCGACGAGCGTCGAGCCGGCCCCGCCGACGACGCCGAAGCGCGCGCCCTTCTCGCCCGCGAGGCGGGCGACGGTGGCGTAGATGCCGCGCAGGACGCCGGGCTCGGCGAGCTCACCGCGCGGGGCGGAGGCGGCGATGACGACGTCGGCCCCCTCGAGGACCTCGGCGAGCAGCGCCTCGTCCCGCAGATCCCCCGCGCGGTGCGCGGCGCCGGCGGGGAGCTCCGCCGGGGCGGTGCGGGATACGGAGAGGACGTCGTGGCCGCGCTGCGCGGCCTCCGTGACGATGCCGGTGCCGGCGTATCCGGTCCCTCCGAGGACGACGATGCGAGCCATTGGGCTCTCCTTCCCGGCACTCCTCGTGCCGATTCGACGAAACGTCCACGACTTCTGCCATGGACCTCGACGCTCACTGTAGGTAACCTTCTCTCCGCAGGGAAGTACGCACTTTCCGGTAACCACCCCAGGAGCCCCTCATGCCGTCTCTCGCCTACGACCCCTACGTCCACGACTGCCCCTCCCGGCAGCTGCTGGACCGCATCGGTGACCGCTGGACGGTGCTGGTCATCGGCGCCCTCGAGGACGGCCCGCAGCGCTTCTCCCAGCTCGCCCGCCGGGTCGACGGCGTGAGCCAGAAGATGCTCACCCAGACCCTCCGCTATCTGGAGGCCGACGGGCTCGTGCTGCGCACCGCGCACCCCGAGATCCCGCCGCGCGTGGAGTACGAGCTCACGGACCTCGGCACCTCGCTGCTCGAGCCGCTCGGGGCGCTGCTGTCCTGGGCGAAGGACCACATGGGCGAGGTGCAGGCCTCGCGGGACGCACTCGCGTCGGCGGGCTGAGCCATCCGATCGGGGCTCCTGACAGCGAGTCCCGACGCGCCCGACGAGGCGCGCCGCCCGTCGTCTGTCCCACCCCCGTGGTGCGATGGGTGCATGAGCGGAACACAGATGCTCCTGCTGGGCCTCGTCCTCGGCGCGCTGCTCGGCGCGGCCGCGACGTTCCTGGTGATGCGCGAGCGGGCACGGGCGGCGCTGCAGGTCCGTCGTGCGGGCGAGGAGTCGGCGGACCGGCTGCTGCGCCTGGCCGACGAGCGTCACGAGCGCGACGTCGCCCGGCGAGACGCCGCCGAGGAGGAGCGGGAGGCGGAGCTGCAGCGCACCCTCGCGCCGCTCACCGCGACCCTCTCCCAGCTCGAGCGGTCCCTCGCCCGCTCCGAGGCGGCCCGCACCGAGGCCGAGGGGGCGCTGCGCAACCACCTCGGCGAACTCGGCCGGCGCGCGCAGTCCCTCGAGCAGGGGACCTCCGCGCTGACCGCCGCGCTGCGCGCTCCCACTGCGCGCGGGCGCTGGGGCGAGGTGCAGCTGCGACGGATCGTCGAGGCCGCAGGGATGCTCGAGCACGTGGACTTCACCGAGCAGCTGCGCGGGATGCGGGCCGACGGGGACAAGGGGCAGCGTCCGGACCTCGTGGTTCGCCTCGCCGGCGGGCGCACGCTCGTGGTCGATGCGAAGGCGCCCATGGACGCCTACCTCGACGCGGTCGAGGAGACCGATCCGCAGCGGGCCCGCACCCGCCGCGCCGCGCACGCCAAGGCGCTGCGCCACCACGTGGACCAGATCTCCGCCAAGGCCTACTGGAAGGCGCTCGGGGACACCCCCGAGTTCACGGTGCTGTTCGTGCCGAGCGACGGGGTGCTCGCCGCGGCGCTCGAGTCCGATCCGGACCTGCTCGAGCACGGCTTCGCCCGGGACGTGGTGATCGCCTCCCCCGCCACGCTCGTCGCCCTGCTGCGCACCGTCGCGCACACCTGGCGCACCGACGCCCTGAACCGCGACGCCCGCGAGGTGCTCGAGACCGGGCGCGAGCTGCACCACCGGCTCGGCACGTTCACCTCGCACCTGTCCAAGGTGGGACGCTCGCTGGACTCCTCGGTCGCCGCGTTCAACGACGCGGTCGGCTCCCTGCAGTCGCGGGTGATGGTCACCGCCCGGAAGTTCGAGGACCTGAACCTCGCCGGGACCCGGCTCGAGGAGGTCGAGCAGCTCACCCGCCGCGCCCGCACCCTGGAGGACGAGGAGATCGCGGCGCTCGCGGACCCGGCTGCGGGCATCGGGTCGGGGGTCGCGGGCACGAGGCCGGGCGACGCGGCGCACGGAGGCGAGGACCGGCGCGCAGGGCGCGCCGCCGGCTGACCCCGGCTCAGGACTCCGCAGTCGCGCGGTCCCCGGAGGGCTTGGAGCGGCGGTCGGTCTCGCCGCGGTTCTTCATCTCCTGGCGCAGCTCGCGCGGGAGGGAGAACATGAGGTCCTCGGTGGCGGTGCGGACGGGCTCCACGTCGCCGTAGCCGCGCTCGGCGAGCTCGGCCAGCAGCTGCTGGACCAGGACGTCCGGCACGGAGGCGCCGGAAGTGACGCCCACGGTCTCGACGCCCTCGAACCACTCCTCGCGCAGCTCGGAGACGTTGTCGATGCGGTGGGAGGCCTTGGCCCCGGCCTCCTTGGCGACCTCCATGAGGCGCACGGAGTTCGAGGAGTTCGGGGAGCCGACCACGAGCACCAGGTCCGCGTCCGGGGCGATCTTCTTGATCGCGACCTGGCGGTTCTGGGTGGCGTAGCAGATGTCGTCGCTGGGCGGGGACTGAAGGGTCGGGAACCGCTCGCGCAGGCGGTCCACGGTCTCCATCGTCTCGTCGACGCTGAGGGTGGTCTGCGAGAGCCACACGACCTTCTCCGGGTCGCGCACGGTCACGCTGCCGACGTCGTCCGGGGAGTTGACGATCTGGACGTGGTCCGGCGCCTCACCGGCGGTGCCCTCGACCTCCTCATGGCCGGTGTGGCCCACCAGAAGGATGTCATAGTCCTGTCGGGCGAAGCGCACCGCCTCCTTGTGCACCTTGGTCACCAGCGGGCAGGTCGCGTCGATGGTGCGCAGGTTCCGCGCCTCGGCCATCTCGCGGACCTTCGGGGAGATGCCGTGGGCGGAGAAGATCACGAGCGAGCCCTCGGGGACCTCGTCGACCTCCTCGACGAACACGGCGCCCTTCTCCTTCAGGCGGTCCACGACGAGCTTGTTGTGCACGATCTCGTGGCGCACGTACACGGTCTCATCGTAGTGCTCGAGGGCGCGCTCGACGGCGACCACGGCGCGGTCGACGCCCGCGCAGTACCCGCGGGGCTCGGCAAGGAGGACTTTTCCGGTGCTCACGCCCACCATGGTAGGAGGCGGGGACGACCTGCGGGTCAGCGGTGGGGCGAGCGTCACCAACCCTCCACAGGCCCCTGCCGTCCACAGCGGCCGACGGCGCTGCCGCGGCCTGTCGGGCCGGCGTGGAAGCATGGGGTCCATGACGCAGACCTCCCCCACCCCGGACGGAGACGGCTCCCCACCGCCCCGCCCGGCCCTCGCCGCCACCGCCGCGCAGACCACCGCGGAGAACCCGTGGCCGCTGCGGCAGCTGTCGGTGAAGGTGGGCGAGTACGTGGCACGGATGTCGCCGCTGTGGGTCGAGGGCGAGATCGTCCAGCTGAACCGCCGCCCCGGCTCGGGGCTGAGCTTCATGACCCTGCGGGACATCGACGTGGACATGTCCTTCTCCGTCCCGATCCGCGAGCACGTGCTGCGCGCCCTGCCGGTCGAACCGGTGCCCGGCGCGCGCGTGGTCGTCCACGCCAAGCCCACCTTCTGGACCAAGCGCGGCACGCTCCAGCTCGAGGCCGACGACATCCGCCCGGTCGGGCTCGGCGAGCTGCTCGCCCGGCTCGAGCAGCTCAAGCGGGTCCTCGCCGCGGAGGGGCTGTTCGCCGCCTCCCGCAAGCAGCCGCTTCCCTTCCTGCCGCGCGTGGTGGGGCTGATCTGCGGGCGGGAGTCCGCCGCGGAGCGGGACGTGGTCGTCAACGCCCGTCGCCGCTGGCCCGCGGTGCAGTTCGAGATCCGCGAGGTCGCGGTGCAAGGCACGAAGGCGGTGCGGGAGGTCTCCGCGGCGCTGAAGGAGCTCGACGCCCGCGAGGACGTCGACGTCATCATCATCTCCCGCGGCGGCGGGTCGCTCGAGGACCTGCTCCCCTTCTCCGACGAGCAGCTTGTGCGGCTCGTCGCCGGGGCCGCCACCCCGATCGTCTCCGCGATCGGCCACGAGGTGGACACCCCGCTGATCGACCTCGCCGCGGACGTGCGCGCCTCCACCCCGACCGATGCCGCCAAGCGGGTGGTCCCGGACATCCAGGCCGAGATCGAGCAGCTCGACCTGGGCCGCACGCGCCTGCGCTCGGCGATCCGGGCCCGCCTCGAGCGGGAGCAGTCCGCGCTGGACGCGATGCGCTCGAGGCCGGTGCTCGAGAACCCCTCGAGCATCCTCGCCGGCCGGGCCGACGAGGTCCGCTCCCGCATCGCGCTGGCCCGCACCCTGATCGGCTCGCGCCTGGACCGGGCGGGCGACGAGGTCGCCCACCTCGGCCGACAGGTCCGCGCGCTCAGCCCGCTGGCGACCCTCGAGCGCGGCTACGCCGTGGTGCAGACGGCCGACGGCACGATCGTGCGCGACGCCGCCGGGGCCGACGTCGGCCAGGCCCTGTCCGTGCGCGTCGCCGGTGGCCGCTTCGGCGCCGAGCGCACCGCGCACGACCCCTACGTCCCCCCGACCACCGATCCCGACCAGACCTCCCCGAGGAGCACGCAGTGAACGCCTCCCGCACCCCCGCCACCGACCCAGGCGAGTTCGACGACGCCAAGTTCGACGACGCCGAGTTCGACGGCACCGACATCGTCGGCGCCGGCATCGACGGCGCCCCCGCCGTCACCCCGGCCGAGGACCCGAAGCCCCTGCCCGACGACATCGCGGCCCTGTCCTACGAGGCCGCGCGCGATCAGCTCGTCGAGGTGGTGCGGCGGCTCGAGTCCGGGCAGGGCGGGCTCGAGGACTCCATCGCCCTGTGGGAGCGCGGGGAGATGCTCGCCCGCCGCTGCCAGCAGTGGCTGGACGGTGCCCGCCAGCGGCTGGACGAGGCGGTCGCCGCGCGGCGCGAGGACGGCTGACGCCCGAGGGGGCGAGTGCGCTCAGCCCCGGGTCGAGGTGAGCGCGGCGGCGGTGAGCTCCTCGAGCTCGGCCCGGTCCGCGGTGCCGGCGACGACCAGGCCGAAGCCCTCGCCCTCGCAGGCGATGCCGGTCCGGTCGTCCTCGTCGCCGCCCGCGAGGACCTGGCACGTCGTCCCCTCGATCTCCAGATCCTCCTGGACCGCGGCGCCCGGCAGGGCCGCGGAGAGCATCGGGGCGCTCAGCTCGCCCTCCTGCGTGAGCGTGACGTGGGCACCGGACGGCGAGGAGTACTGCACCTGCCAGCGCTGGTTCTGCCCGTCGGTGAAGCGGGCGGACCGCTCCGCCCACGCCTCGCCCGGTGCCGGCGCCGCGACCGGGAAGGCGGCGAGGTCCTGGGCGCGCTCGGCGCTCGCGGCGACGTCCACCTCGGAGTTCTCCAGCGGCTCCCGCTCGAGGTCCGCGCCCACGCCGAAGAAGGCGACGGCCATCACGACCACGACCGCCATGGTCAGCCCGAGCGCCCACAGGATGTTGCGCAGCACGGTGTTCTGGCGCGTGGGCAGCTCGTAGGAGGACTTGGGCCGCGGGCGCGGACCGGGTGCGGGCTGCGCGGCAGGGCCGTCGCTCGGTCCGTCGCTCGGTGCGTCGTCGCGGGCGACGCGCGCGACCTCGGGCTCCGCGGCAGGGGTGTCGTGCTGGACGTCGTGCATGAGGGCCATTGTCCCTGCCTCGCGGCGCGCAGGCTCCCAGAGAGGTGCGGGATCGCTCACCCGTCGGCCGCCGACGCCCCGCCCAGCCACCGCCACCGCGCGTCCCGTCCTGCGCCACCGCGCGTCCCGGCCACTGCCGCGCCCCGGTTCGCAGCGCCCCGCGAAACCTGCGATGATCGCGGGATGACCGCGAGAATCCTCATCGCCGGAGAAGCTCTCACCGACATCGTCGTCGACGCCGATGGCGGTCGTCGCGAGCACCCCGGCGGCTCCCCCCTGAACGTGGCCGTCGCCCTGGCGCGGCTCGGCCACGACGCCCACCTGCTCACCGCCATCGGCGAGGACGAGCGCGGCGCGGCGATCCGCGCCCATGTCGAGCACTCCGGCGTGCACCTGACCCCCGGGGCGGTGCAGACCGGCCGCACCTCCACCGCCGAGGCGGTGCTGAACGTCGAGGGCGCGGCGACCTACACCTTCGACCTCTCATGGGACCCGGATCCCTCCGGTCTGCCGGACGGACTGGATGCCGTGCACACCTCCTCGATCGCGGCGGTCATGGATCCCGGTGCCGCCACGCTCACCGCGCTGCTGCGCGAGGCGCGCGACGCATCCACGATCAGCTACGACCCCAACGCCCGCCCCTCCCTCATGGGCACGCCGGAGAATGTCCGCGCCCGGATCGAGGAGAACATCGCCCTGGCCGATGTGGTCAAGGCGTCCGACGAGGACGTGGCCTGGCTGTACGGGACCGATGACGTCGAGGACGTCGTCGCCTCCTGGCGCGAGCGCGGCCCGGCCCTCACCGTCCTCACCCGCGGCGGCGAGGGCGCAGTCGGCTTCGCCGCGTGCGGCCGGGTGCAGGTCGCCCCCGTCGCCGTCGACGTGGTCGACACCGTGGGCGCCGGGGACACCTTCTCCGCCGGGATCCTCGACGCCCTCGCGGCGAAGGGGCTGCTCGGCGGGCAGCGGCGCACCGAGCTCGCCGAGATCCCGTCGGACGACCTCGCGACCGTGCTGCGACGCGCCGCGGCGCTGGCCGCGATCACCGTCTCCCGTGCCGGGGCGAACCCGCCCTGGAGCCACGAGCTCTCCTGACCCTCACCGCTTCTCTCCCGAACCAGACCCGAGAATCCCGAGACCCCAGAAAGGCCGGTCGATGAACCAGTCCATCCCTGCCGAGCAGGCCGAGTACCGCATCGAGCACGACACCATGGGCGAGGTCCGCGTGCCCGCCGCGGCCCTGTACCGGGCGCAGACCCAGCGCGCCGTCGAGAACTTCCCGATCTCCGGGCAGGGCCTCGAGCCCGCGCACATCCACGCGCTCGCCCAGGTCAAGAAGGCCGCGGCCCGCGCGAACCTCGAGCTCGGCGTGCTGAGCCAGGAGATCGCCGACGCGATCGTCGCCGCGGCGGACGAGGTCATCGCCGGCGACCACGACGACCAGTTCCCGATCGACACCTACCAGACCGGCTCGGGCACCAGCTCGAACATGAACATGAACGAGGTCATCGCGACCCTCGCCACCCGCGCCGGCACCGAGGTGCACCCCAACGACCACGTCAACGCCTCGCAGTCGAGCAACGACGTGTTCCCGACCTCGGTGCACGTGGCCGTGACCCAGGGTGTGGTCGAGCACCTGCTCCCCTCCCTCGCCCACCTCGCAGAGGCGCTGGAGACCAAGGCGGAGGCGTGGAAGGACGTGGTGAAGTCCGGGCGCACCCACCTCATGGACGCCACTCCCGTCACCCTCGGCCAGGAGTTCGGCGGCTACGCGGCCTCGATCCGCTACGGCATCGAGCGCGTCGAGGCGGCGCTGCCGCGCACCGCTGAGGTGCCCCAGGGCGGCACCGCCGTCGGCACCGGCATCAACACTCCCGTCGGCTTCCCGCAGAAGGTCATCGCGAACCTCGTCGAGCAGACCGAGCTGCCGCTGACCGAGGCGCGCAACCACTTCGAGGCGCAGTCGGGCCGCGACGGCCTGGTGGAGATGTCCGGGGCGCTACGCACCATCGCCGTGTCCCTCACCAAGATCTGCAACGACCTGCGCTGGATGGGCTCCGGCCCGAACACGGGCCTGGGCGAGATCGCGATCCCGGATCTGCAGCCCGGCTCCTCGATCATGCCCGGCAAGGTCAACCCCGTCATCCCGGAGGCCGTGCTGATGGTGTGCGCGAAGGTCGTGGGCAACGACGCGGCGATCGCCTGGGGCGGCGCGCAGGGCGCCTTCGAGCTGAACGTGCAGATCCCACTGATGGGCACGAGCCTGCTGGAGTCGATCCGACTGCTCGCCAACGCCTCCACCGTGCTGGCCGACAAGACCGTGGACGGTCTGGTCGCCAACGAGGAGAAGGCCCGCTTCTACGCCGAGGCCTCCCCCTCGATCGTCACCCCGCTGAACAAGCTGATCGGCTACGAGTCCGCCGCGAAGATCGCCAAGCACGCCGTCGCCGAGCGCATCTCCGTGCGCGAGGCCGTGATCGCGCTGGGCTTCGTGGAGCGCGGCGAGCTCACCGAGGAGCAGCTCGACTCGGCCTTGGACGTGCTGTCGATGACGGCGCCGAAGGCCTGATCAGGCGGCTCTGAGCAGGTCCGCTTCCGGGCCTGAGTAGCATCTGCGCGCGGCGCGGGCGGTCACGGCCGTCCGCGCCGCGGCATGTCCGGGGTCAGTCCCCGCCGTCTCCCCCGCCATCGCCGTCTCCCCCGCCGTCTCCCCCGCCATCGCCGTCTCCCCCGCCGTCGCCGCCGTCCGAGTCGTCTCCCCCGCGATGGGTCGTGGTCCCGCCCGCCGGCCCGCTGTCCCCCGCCCCTGAGCTGCTGCCGCGGTAGCCGCCCGCCGAGTCGAGCAGGCGCCGTGCCACGTCGGCCGGCAGCGCGAGCGGCGGCAGCAGCAACGCCTCGCGTCTGGTCCCGGGCTCGTGCCGCGCCACGTGCACGGTGAGCAGGCCCTCGCCATCCTCCCAGCCGCCCGGCGCATCGGGGAACAGCTGCGGCGCGTAGATGACTGCGCGAGCGCGCATCTCGCCGCGGCGCAGGCGGCCGGTGGCCCGGCGGGACTCGTACTGCTCCTCCGGGTAGAGAAGGGGCGTGGGGCCAGGCGCGATGTTCTGGGCAGGCTCCGGCCGACGGGATCCGCGGCGCGGGCCCGAGTAGCTCGGCCCCTTGCCCGGTGCGTCCCTCGCGGGCCACAGCGGCATCATCGGGCGGGTCAGGTCGCCGCTCGCGATCATCTCCCGCAGCTCCTGCGCCTCGGCGAGGTCGCCGTGCCAGCTCAGGCTCGCCACCCGCACCTGACGCCCGGTGGCGGCCTCGATCCAGGTGCCGCGCAGGAGCCGCCGGGCCATGAGCATCCCGATCCCCAGGGCGAGGACCACCCCTACCGCCATCGCGGGCGGGGGCAGGTCGGGGATGCGCAGCACCAGGAGGAGGACTACGCCCACGAAGCCTCCGCCGAGCACGGCGGTGATCACGGTGCCGGCGCGTAGCACGCGGCGGTGCGGGAAGCCGGGCTCGAGCGTCCACGGGTCCCAGCGGAACATCCGACGTCGCCGGCCTCCGGTGGGCTCGCGGCGGTGCAGCGGGGGTGCGCTCTGCTCGCGTCCGGTCACGAGGCTCACGATACGGGGCGCGGTGACGCCGACCCCGCGATTTCGGACCCTTGGCCATCGGGCCCTTGACCATCGGACCCTTGACCTGGAGTACACTCCATGGTTTTGGCTGTGCCGCATGTGGATCCTGCTGCTCGCGCCCTTCGCGCTCCTCGCCCTGTCCCAGCTGCTCGCCCTCGTCGCCGTCGGCCAGGCCGCGCCCGGCACCGGTCTCGGTGCCGCCGCCCTGTCTGTGCCCACCGTCGCCTACGTCGCCGCGGCGCTGCTCAGCGTCGCGGTGGTCGTCATCGCCGTGATCCCCGCCCGCGTCTCCGAGCCCGGTCCGCGCGGGGCGCTGATCGCGCTGGCGGTGCTCGCCGGGGTGCTGATCTGCGCCGCTCCCCTGCTGTGGGGGCGGACCATCGGCGAGTTCCACCTCAGCCATCATCTGGTGCGCGCGGCCGCCGTGGCCGTGTGCCTCGTGCTGTACTCCTGGTATGTCGCTGCCCATCGGTGAGGTCGCCCGCCGCAGCGGGCTCAGCCCGGACGCTCTGCGCTTCTACGAGCGCGAGGGGCTGCTGCCCCCGCCGGAGCGCACCGGAGGCGGTGCCCGCCGCTACGACTCCGCCGCGCTGGACCAGCTGCGGGTGATCACCGCGCTTCGCGCCGTCGGCTTCTCCCTGGACCAGGTGCGCACCCTGCTCACCGCGAAGTCCGGGACCACCACGGTGCGGGCCCGCATCGAGGCGGCGCGGGCCGCCCTGGACGAGCTGGATGCGGCCCTGGACGAGAAGGAGCGGGCGCTTGCCGAGGCCCGCGCGCAGCTGCGCTCGTGGCGGGAGGAGCTGGACTCCGGGGAGCCCTGGCCGGACACGCCGATCGGCTGAGCCGGGCGGCCCGGGAATCGCTGCATTTACCGGCGTCATGCGGCGATCCTCCGTCTCACAGCACGACCTTCGCCGTCCACCGCCAGTGAATGCACAGCACCGCATCGACCTCGCTCGGTCACCCGGCCTCAGCACGCCGCCGGGGCTCGCGGCGGTAGTCGCCTCGGCGCAGGATCCGGAGCAGCTTCCCTCGGGTGTCGGCCCAGTGCAGGAACACCTGCTCCCACGAGAGACGGGTGACCCGGTACCCGATCGACTCCAGGTACAGGTCCCGCGCCCGGTCGGCGGCAGAGGCGAGCGGGTCGTCGTGGAACTGACGACTGTCGCACTCGATGATCCAGCTCCTGCCCACCAGCAGATCCATCCGCCGGAAGTCGTCAGGGAAGCGCACCTGAGCGCGAACGGCGATGCCGCGGGACTCCAGCCACCATCTCACCGCGGTCTCGGTCCCGGACTCCGCATCGTTGCGCACCCGCGAGAGGGACTGCCGGATGCGCAGCGGCAGTCGGGCGAGGACCAGCTCCAGGTCCGCTCGGCTCAGCACGTTCCGCTGGAGCGCGGACTCGAAAAGCACTGCTGCCTTCACGGTGGGGAGGCAGCGGGCAGCGTGCTCGAGCACCAGGCTCAGATCCGGGACGGGATCGTCATCGGACCAGGCCCGGAGCTCGGGGCCGTGGAGGACGAGACGCTGCAGCGGCTTCTCACCGTTCCCGCTCCGTCGGCCGCGGCGCAGCGGGAGCACCATGGTCTCCTCGAGCTCCGGCGGGAGTCGCAGCATGCGCGGCCGGTAGGCGTGCACGCCGGTGTGCGGAGGGGTCCAGAAACCGAGCAGGGACGCCGCATCGAGGCAGGTGGGCCGGAGCCCCAGCTCCAGCAGCGCGACGAGCTCGGGCGGGGCGGCGGCGGTGACGTACCAGGGGCGCACGGTGCGGTGCTCCCCTCTCGCGGTGCGCTCCTGGATCGCGACGCGCGTGACTCCTCGCTCCCGCAGAGTCCGCTGATGCGTGATGCCGTCGATCTTCCTGCAGGTCATCGGAGCACGGTGCCGCCAGGGTCTCGAGCGGCGGAGCTGACCTGTGGACAAAGGAGCGATGTGGAGGATCCGTGGCCGCTCCGTGTCACGCACAACCGGCTCACCGAGGCGGAGTCAGGCGGACCCTCCCCCGGGTTCCTGCATTCACTGGCGCTGGACGACCGACCTCGGGCTCATGCGGCATGCGTCGACGTGTACCGCCAGTGATCGCTATACCGCCAGTGAACGTTCGGCAGGAGACAAGCCCCCGCAGCCCAGCCACCACGGCAGCTGCCCACGATCACGCAGCCGGATCCACCCCGGCCACTGCCCCGCCGCGGCCGGGGTCACCTCACGGGATCGGCTCGTCCAGGACGTGGGTGACCAGCTCCGCGACCTTCGACCGCTCGGAGCGCTGCAGGGTGATGTGGGCGAAGAGGTCCTTCTCCTTCAGCGCCTCGACCACGCTGGCGATGCCGTCGTACCGGCCGATGCGGAGGTTGTCGCGCTGGGCGATGTCGTGGGTGAGGACCACGCGGGAGTTCTGGCCGATGCGGGAGAGCATGGTCAGCAGCACGTTCCGCTCGAGGGACTGGGCCTCGTCGACGATCACGAAGGCGTCGTGGAGGGAGCGGCCGCGGATGTGGGTCAGGGGCAGCACCTCGAGCATGCCGCGGGAGAGCACCTCGTCGATGACGTTCTGGGAGACCATCGAGCCGAGGGTGTCGAACACGGCCTGGCCCCAGGGGCCCATCTTCTCGCTCTGGTCGCCGGGGAGGTAGCCGAGCTCCTGCCCGCCGACGGCGAACAGGGGCCGGAACACCATGATCTTGCGCTGGGTGCGGCGCTCGAGCACAGCCTCGAGGCCGGTGCACAGGGCGAGGGCGCTCTTGCCCGTGCCGGCGCGGCCGCCGAGGGAGACGATGCCGATGGACTCGTCCAGCAGCAGGTCGATGGCGACGCGCTGCTCGGCCGAGCGTCCGGCCACGCCGAACACGGTCTGGTCGCCGGGGACCAGGCGCACCTGCTTGTCGCGGGTGACGCGGGCCAGCGCCGAGCCGCGGGGGCTGGTGAGGGTCAGGCCCGTGTGCACGGGCTGGTGGGCGACCTCGGGGACCTCGACGGTCTTTCCGTCGTAGAGGTCGGTCATGGTCTGCTCGTCGACCGAGGCGGTGACCATGCCGGTGTAGCCGCGGTCGCGGGCGAGCTCGGCGCGGTACTCCTCGGCGTGGATGCCGGAGGCGGAGGCCTTGATGCGCATGGGCAGGTCCTTGGAGACCAGCACCACGTTCTTGCCCTCGAGCTGGAGGTTCTTGGCGACCGCGAGGATGCGGGTGTCGTTGTCGCCCAGGCGGAACCCGTCCGGCAGGGAGGAGGTGTTCATGTGGTTCAGCTCGACGTGCACGTGCCCGCCGTCCTTGCCGATCGGGAGCGGCACGGAGAGGTTGCCGTGCAGCTCGCGCAGGTCGTCGAGGATGCGCAGGGCCTGGCGGGCGAAGTAGCCGAGGTCGGGGTGGTGGCGCTTGGCCTCCAGCTCGGTGATCACCACGATCGGCAGCACGATGTCGTGCTCGGCGAAGCGGTGCAGGGAGAGCGGGTCGGACAGCAGCACGGAGGTGTCCAGCACGTAGGTGATCACGCCGGTCTCGAGCTCGGCCAGCATCTGCTGCGCGGCGCCGGGGCGCAGCGAGGGCACCACCGGGGCGCCGTCGGGGTTCGCGGCCCCGATCGGGTCGGGCCCCTTCCCGCCTCCGTACGACGCCGTCTCCTCGACGGCCGACGTCTCGCGGGCAGTGGTGGTCTCGTCCATGGGAGCCTCCCGATATCGCGCGGATGCCTGGACCATAGCCCGCCCGGCACCCGCCGTCGGGCGCGTCCCGCAGGGTGCGGGTCCGACGTTCACCCGATCGTCATCGGGAGTTCCGGCGATCCCCCGATGCCGTCAGTGTGCCACCGCTCACACCACGGGGCGGGGAGGCCGACGAGGGGTGGACGCGCGGGTCGCGATTCGATCACGACGGCCGACGGGATGGCCGCGGGCCGGCCGACGGGGTCGGCGCAGGACGGCCGACAGGGTCGGCGCAGGACGGTCGACAGGATGGCGGCGGGCGCCCTTCAGGCCCCGCAGCGCCCTTCAGGCCCCGCAGCGCCCTTCAGGCCCCGTAGCGCCGTTCGCGGCGGCAGAAGTCGCGCAGGGCGCGCAGCAGGTCCACGCGGCGGAAGCCGGGCCAGTAGGTCTCGCAGAACCAGTACTCGGAGTGGACCGACTGCCACAGCAGGAAGCCGGAGAGCCGCTGCTCGCCGGAGGTGCGGATGATGAGGTCCGGGTCGGGCTGGCCGCGTGTGTAGAGGTGCTCGGCGATGGAGTCGATGCTGATCCGCTCGGCGATCTCGTCGGCACCGAGTCCCTCGGTGCCGAGGTCGCGCACCAGCTCGCGGACGGCGTCGACGATCTCCTCGCGGCCGCCGTAGCCGATGGCGACGTTGACGGTCAGGCGCGCCTCGGGGGAGGTCTCCCGCTGGGCGCGCTCGATGCCGGAGCGGATCTCCTCGGGCAGGGTCTCGGCGCTGCCGGTCAGGCGCACGCAGTAGCCGGCGTCGATGATCTGCTCGACGGTGGTGGCGATGATCTCGTAGAGCGCCACGAGCTCCTCGGGCGGACGGCGCAGGTTGTCGGTGGAGAGCATCCACACGGTGACCAGCGGGATGCCGAGGTCCTCGCTCCAGGAGAGGAATTCGACGATCTTCGCGGCGCCCACGCGGTGGCCGTGGGCGGTGGTCTCCCCCGCCTCCTTGGCCCAGCGGCGGTTGCCGTCCACGATCACGCCGAGGTGCTGGGGCAGCTCGAAGGCCTCGAGCTCCTTGGTCAGGCGGCGCTCGTACACCCGGTACAGGAGGCCGTCGTCGTCCATCGCCGCCTCCGTCCCCTCGTCGTGCCGGTCCCCGGGCCGCGCCCGGTGCGCGCCGGTGTCGACGCACGTCCAGGGTCCATTATCGAGCACGCGCGGACTGCTCCTCCCCGTTCCGGGGAATCCGCACGAGTCGCTCACGACATCACCGTATCTAAGTTACGGCCCCGTAGGTTACGGTGTCCCCATGAACGACCCCCGTCTCCCCGCGAGCGCACCGGACGGCCCCGCCGACCCTGCAGCGCACCGCGCCCCGTCGGCCCCCGCGCCCGGCGACACCACGACCCTCACCGATCCCGCCGCGCGCGAGGTGGCCGAGGCGGTCGCCGGCAGCGGCGGCACCGAGATCACCTCCGACGAGGACCTGCCCACCGCGGAGAAGTACCCCTTCGCCCCGCGCACCCTCACCCGCGCGATGGCCGCGCGCACCACCCAGCTGGGACTGCAGCTGCCCAAGCCCCGTCTGCGCGGCATGCTGCACCTGATCGCCTTCCCGACCACGCTCGTGATCGGGCTGCTGCTGGTCGCGGTGGGCGAAACCCTCGCGATCCGCCTGGCGTGCGCGGTGTTCGTGCTGACCGCGGGGATGCTGTTCGGCATCAGCGCCGTCTACCACCGCGGCACGTGGACCCCGCAGAAGGCGATCATCCTGCGCCGCTTCGACCACGCGAACATCTTCCTGATCATCGCGGGCACCTACACCCCGATCGCGGTCGCCCTGCTCGAGCCGCGGCAGACGCTCACCCTCCTCGCGATCGCGTGGGGCGGCGCACTGATCGGCGTGTGCTTCCGCATCTTCTGGACCTCGGCGCCGCGCTGGATCTACGTGCCGGCATACGTGGCGCTGGGCTGGGTGGCGATCTTCTACATGCCGGGCCTGTACGCGGGCGGCGGCTGGGCCGTGGTGTGGCTGCTGGTCATCGGCGGCGTGGCCTACACGGCGGGCGCCGTGATGTACGCGCTGAAGCGCCCGAACCCCTCCCCCGCCTGGTTCGGCTTCCACGAGCTGTTCCACGCGGGCACGCTCATCGGCTTCGGCTGTCACTTCGCGGCCGTGGCGGTGGCGGTGCTCTGACCTCCATCGGGCTGTGACGCGCACCGGGCACCAGCCCGACGCGGCTCGGCACCTCCCCGGGACGAACGACCTCCCCGGCCGCGATGGCGACGGGGAGGTCGTCTCGTCGTGAGGGATCGGCTCGTGGTGGCCGGTCAGCGCCCGTCGGCCGAGCCGTCTCCTCCGGCCGACGAGGCCGGGCCGCTCGGATCGTCCCCGTCGGCCGACGGGCCCTCTCCGCTCGGGTCGACCTCGTCGCCTGCGCCGGTCCCGTCGGCGTCCGCGCGCTCCTGCGCGTCGCGCCCCTCGGGCCCGCGCTGTTCCTGCTCGTCGGCCTCGAGGCGCTGACGGACCCGGTCCTGGGCCTGGACGCGGCGGGTGCGACGGGTCATGTCGACCACGAGTAGCACCACGAGCACGGCGAGGACGAAGGTGGCGAAGAAGCCCGGCAGGCCGGGCGAGACGGTGACGGAGTTGAACTCCTCGCCGTCGGACGGGCTCGGGCCCGCCTGGAGCAGACTCCCGGCGGCGACGAGCATGCCCGCGCCGCTCAAGGCCAGGCCGCTCATGCCCGGGCCTCCATCGCCTCGTGGCGGAGCCCCGCGAAGAGGTCCCGCTCGGGCAGCTTCACCCCGATGCGGGAGATGTGCAGCTCGTAGTCCTCGGTGCCCCACGCGGCGACCTCGGCCTCGTGGGAGATCCGGAAGAACGGCCCCTCGGGGTCGACCTGGGTGGCGTGGGCGCGCAGGGCGTCGTCGCGGATCCCGAGGTAGTCGCGCACGTCGATGCGGGTGGTGAGCAGCCGGTCGTGGCTCTCGTCGTAGTGCTGGAGCATCTGGTCCAGAGCCTCGTTGGGGGTGCCCTCGGCGCGCAGGTGGCGGCTCACGGCCGCGAAGCGCTGCCGGTGGAAGGCGTTGATGTAGTAGAGCTTGGCGACGGCCCAGGGCTCGCCTAGCTCGGGCGCGTAGTCCGGGTCCGCGGCGAGGTCGAAGGCGGCCAGGGAGATGCGGTTGACCTGGATGTGGTCGGGGTGGGGGTAGCCGCCGTTCTCGTCGTACGTGGTCATCACGTGCGGGCGCAGCCGGCGCAATGCCTCGACCAGGGGGCGTGCGGCCTCCTCGACGGGGTAGGAGGCGAAGCAGCCCTCGGGCAGCGGGGGCAGCGGGTCGCCCTCGGGCAGGCCGGAGTCGACGAAGCCGAGCCACTCGTGGTCGACGCCGAGGATCTCCTGGGCTTTCTTCATCTCCGCCCGGCGGATCTCCGGCAGGCGCTCGGGGGTGATCTCGGGGTCGTCGCGCAGCTGCGGGTTCAGCAGGTCTCCCCGCTCACCGCCGGTGCAGGTGATCACGGTGACCTGGACGCCCTCGCGCACGTACTTCGCGGTGGAGCCGGCGCCCTTGGAGGACTCGTCGTCAGGGTGCGCGTGGACGGCCACCATGCGCAGGGGCTCGTCGGGGGCGGGCAGCTGGACGGTCACGGGACTCCTCGGAGACGGTCGGCGGGGGCGCTCCCCCGGTGCGGTGCGCGCTCGGATCCGCATCGCGGCGGACTCTCGCACCAGCGCCCGATCGTACGCCACCGGTGCTGGACGCGCCGTGTGCCGGGTCGCCCTCCCGCCGCACGTCACAGCCCGCTCCCGGCACGCTCCCGGGGACGGGGTGGGAGACTTGCGGGATGGAGACGACCCAGGACCGCCAGGCACAGCGCTACGGGGGACCGCTGATCCCCGCCCGCACGGCGAAGATCCTGATGATCGTCCTGGCAGTGGTGTTCACGGCCGCCGTGATCGTGGTCGGCGCCTGGCTGTCCCGCACGGACATCCGCTACGACGTCGTCTCCTACGAGCACCTCGCCGCGGACCGCATCGGCGTGGAGTTCGTGGTGACCATGGACCCGGGCACCGAGGCGACCTGCCGCATCCAGGCCATGAACGAGGGTCGCGCCCAGGTGGGCTTCGTGGAGACCACCATCCCCGCGCAGGACGCGCGTCAGAGCGTCCACCACGTCGAGATCTCCACCCAGGGCGAGGCCGTCTCCGCCGAGGTCGTCAGCTGCTCCGTCCTCTGAGGTGGCCGACGGGGGCCGCGCCGCAGGGCAACCCGGGAATCCCTCGGATTTCTCGGTGCGCGTAATCGTCCCCAGGTCCTCTGAACGGCGAGACGGTGCGTGTACTGTTGTCCGGAACCGGCGCAGTGCCGGTCATCATTCATCACCCGACACGGGGCGCATGAGGACATGTGCCCCGTGATCTGCGTTTCAGGGGTCTTTCCCCGCGCACCGAACAGGACGACAGGAGTGAACCCATGAGCAGCCAGCCGAATGGCGCCTGGCTCACCCAGGACGCGTACGACCGCCTGGCCAAGGAGCTCGCCGAGCTCGAGGGGCCCGGCCGCACCGAGATCGCCGAGCGCATCGCCGCGGCTCGCGACGAGGGCGACCTCAAGGAGAACGGCGGCTACCACGCCGCCCGCGAGGAGCAGGGCAAGATGGAGGCCCGCATCGCGGACCTGCAGCGCCTGCTGAAGAACGCCGTGGTCGGTGAGGCCCCCGAGGACGACGGCGTCGTCGAGCCGGGCATGGTCGTGAAGATCTCGCTCGCCGGCAAGGAGCGCACCTTCCTGCTGGGCAACCGCGAGATCGCCGACGGTGACGACGACCTGGAGGTCTACTCCACCGAGTCGCCGCTGGGCAGCGCGATCCACGGCTCCAAGGTCGGCGACAAGGTCGACTACACCGCGCCGAACGGGAAGTCCTTCCCGATCGAGATCCTCGCGGCCAAGCCCTACAAGGGCTGACCCCACGGCCGCGCCGGTGCCCTGCGCACCGCACGGTCCGCAGCATCGAGAAGCGCCCTCCCCGGGAGTCCGGGAAGGGCGCTTCTCGCTGTGTGGGAGGGAACCGGCTCAGGAGCCGGCGGGCCGCGGGGCGTCGCCCCCGTCGGGCAGGGTGGGGCCGTCGGTCGACGAGCCCGCGTCTGCCGGGGTGGGACCGTCGGCCGGGGTGGGACCGTCGGCGGAGGAGCTCCCGTCGGCCGACGTCGCCGGGTCGACCGAGGTGCCCTCGGAGCCGGCCGACGGATCGGCCGACGGCGACGCACCCTCGGAGGCGCGTTCGTCGTCCACGGTCGGGGCGTCCTCGGCGGAGGTGGAGCCGGCTCGGGTCAGGGGCTTCCGGGTGAGGCCGTGCGCGGTCCCCGCGTCGGAGGCCGAGGTGCCGGCGGTCGCGCCGGCCGTCACCGGGGTGCGCCGGGTGAGGGCGGCGAAGTGCTCCGCGCTCGCCTTGTCCTCCCCGAGTTCCGGGCTCGGATCCCTGCCCACCACGTACAGGAGGGTGGCGTTGACGAAGGCGATCAGCGGGATCGCGAAGAGCGCGCCGGGAATGCCGGCGATCATCGCGCCGACTGCCACGCCGAGGAACACGCCGAGCGGGTGGATCTCCACGGCCTTGCCCATGAGGAAGGGCTGGAGCACGTTGCCCTCGATCTGCTGCACCGCGAGGACCACCGCGAGCATGATGAGCGCGCCGACCCAGCCGTTGAGCACGAGGACCAGCAGCATCGCGATGGCACCGGAGACGATCGCGCCGACCAGCGGGATGAAGGAGAACAGGAAGACCAGCAGCCAGATCGGCACCGCGTAGGAGCCGAGGCTCAGGGCGATCATGCCGATGGCGATGCCGGTCGCGTCCACGGCGGCGACCAGGATCTGGGTGCGCATGTAGGCCGACAGGGCCTTCCAGCCGCGGCGGAATGCCTCATGGGTGGGAACGCGCGCGGCGGGCGGCAGCAGGCCCACCACCCAGCGCCAGATCCCCGCCCCGCCCGAGAGCAGGAAGAACAGGGAGAACAGCGCCACGACGATGCCGGTGCCGATGTTGCCGAGCGTCGCCGCGGTGGTCACCGCGCCGGAGACCAGCTGGCCGGAGTAGTTCTGGAGCTGGCGCAGCCCCTCGTCGATCGCGGAGTTGATCATCGGGGTATCGATCCCGAAGCTGTCCTGCGACCAGGTGAGCAGGGCCTGGAAGCCCTGCACGGCACGGGTCTGGATGTCGTCCCACTGGTCGATCAGCTGACGGCCGGCGAGGGTGGACATCCCCGCGATCACGAGCAGCAGGCCCAGCAGCGCGATGCCGCTGGCGGCCCCGCGGCCGAGGAAGGTGTAGCGGGTGAGGACCTTGACGAACGGGGTGAGCAGGGAGGCGAGCAGGATCGCGATGAGCAGCGGGATGACGATCGTGGTGACCTGCAGCAGCCCCCAGAGCAGCAGCGCACCGGCGGCGACGATGACCACCAGGCGCCAGGACCAGGAGGCCGCCCGTCGGATCCCCATGGGGATCTCCTCGACCTCGGGCGCCATGCCCGGGGGTCGCGGGGTGGGGCGCAGCTTCGACATGGGGCTCCTTCCGTCCGAGCCACGGTGGCTCAGGGGCATCCTAGTCACGCGTCTTCCGGGGCTCGCCGCCGTCCCCGGATCGGATTCCGCACGTCGAGGGGCGGAGCCCGCTCACCTCGTGGGGCGGAGCCCTGCGGGTTCGGGGGCAGACGAAGGTCGTGCCCAACCGCACCGACCGAGGGGGTCCGGCGGAGGACCCGGCGCACTAGCGTGAGCGCATGCACACCGAGACCCCGTCCTCCTCCCCGACGCCACCGCAGCCGGCGCCCCTGCAGGGCGCGGCCGCCCCGGTGCACGCCTCCGCCGCGGTCGCCACCGACGCGGCACTGTCGATCCGGGGGCTGCGCAAGTCCTTCGCCGGCACCGAGGTGGTCCACGGCCTGTCCCTGGACGTGCCGCGCGGCTCGTTCTACGGGATCGTCGGCCCCAACGGCGCCGGCAAGACCACCACCCTCTCCATGGCGACCGGGCTGCTGCGCCCCGACGACGGCACCGCCCATGTGCTCGGCCACGACATGTGGGCCGAGCCCCACGCCGCCAAGGCCGTGCTCGGCGTCCTCGCCGACGGGCTGAAGACCTTCGACAGGCTGACCGGTCGGGAGCTTCTCACCTACCAGGGCCTCATCCGCGGCATGGACCCGGCCGTGGTCGAGGAGCGGACCGAGTCGCTGCTGGCGGCGCTGGACCTCGCCGGGGAGGACGGGAAGCTGGTGGTGGACTACTCCGCCGGCATGACCAAGAAGATCCTCCTCGCCGGCGCCCTGCTGCACGCTCCGCGCCTGCTCGTGCTGGACGAGCCGCTGGAGGCGGTCGACCCCGTCTCCGCCCAGGTCATCCGCCGCATCCTCACTGCCTACGTGGGCGGCGGCGGCACCGTGGTCCTCTCCAGCCACGTCATGGAGCTGGTCGAGGGGCTGTGCAGCCACGTCGCCATCATCGCCAAGGGCGAGCTGCTGGCCGACGGGACGCTGGACGAGGTCCGCCAGGGCGGAAGCCTCGTGCAGACCTTCATCGACCTCGTCGGCGGCGGGGACCTCGCGGAGGGGAGCCTGCCGTGGTTGGAGTCCTGAGCACCGAGCACGAGGCGACCGCCGCCCGCGCCCATGTCAGCACCGGCGCGCTCACGGCGCGCGGCCTGCTGCGCATGCAGCTGAAGCTCAAGTGGACGCTGTGGAAGCGGTCCTACCGCAAGAACGTCGGCAAGATCGTCGGCACCTCCTTCGGGGCGCTGTACGGGCTGGCGGGCCTGGTAGGGCTCGTGTTCGCCTTCCTCGCCACCACGATCTGGGCCGGGGAGGGTGAGCTGTTCCCCCTGATCCTGCGCGGCCTCGGCGCGCTCACGGTGCTGATCTGGCTGCTGATCCCGCTGTTCGCCTTCGGGATCGACGACACCCTGGACCCGCGCGCCTTCGCGCTGTTCCCCCGCACCGCCGGGGAGCTGCAGCCGGGCCTGTTCGCCGCCGCGGCGCTCTCCCTGCCGAGCCTGTTCACCCTGGTCGCGATCGGGATCGCCACCGCCTTCGAGCTGCTGTGGCTGATCGTGTTCGGGCAGGGTGCGCTGTGGATCGTGCTCGCTGCGCTCGCGCTGATCCCCGCGAACCTCGCCGGCTATGCGCTGTGCCTGCTGCTGCCGCGCGCCTGGTTCGCCCACTCCGCGAGCCGCACCACCTCACGCAGCGGTCGCGAGATGGGCGGGATCGCCGGCTTCGTGCTGATGTTCGTGGCGATCTACGCCTTCTCCCTGTCCATGCAGCGCATCGACACCCTGAACATCGACCTGGTGCTCGCCTGGCTGCCGCGGGTCGTCGAGACCCTCGCCTGGACCCCGTTCGGCGCCCTGTTCGCCGTGCCCATGGACCTCGCCGAGGGACGGGTGCTCACCGCCCTGCTGCGCGCCCTGATCGGTGCGGCGACCATCGTACTGGTGTGGCTGTGGTGGCGGCGCTCGATCGACCTGGCGCTCACCTCGGCGCTGTCGGGCGACGCCTCTTCCGGCGAGGCGAAGGTCGCCCCGCTCGTGCCGCGCTTCGTGCCTGCAGGCCCCTTCGGCGCCGTGATGGGCAGAGCTCTGAAGTACTGGCGCCGCGACACCCGCTACCTCGCCGCGCTCGGCATCTACCCCGTGATCATCGTGTTCTTCGTGGCGATGGGGTTCATGATCCCCGAGTCCCGGCCGATGATGCTGGGGATGGCGGTGTTCATGTGCGGGATGACCGGGATCAGCCTGTCCAACGAGATCGGCTTCGACGGCCCCAATGGCTGGATCAACATCGTCGGCGACCTGCCCTCCCGCGCGAACCTGCTGGGCCGCACCGCCGCGATGGCGCTGCTCATGGTGCCCGGGGCACTGGTGGTGACGATCGGCCTGCCGCTGCTGTACGGGATGCCGGAGCTGATGCCGCTGGCGGTCATGGGGGCGCTCGGCGCGATGGCCTGCGGCTGGGGCACCTCCATGGTGGTCGGGACGCTGCTGCCCTACCCCAGCTCCCCGCCCGGCACGAACCCGATGAAGGACAAGTCCGCCTCGTCCTCCAACGCGATGCTCGCGATGGGCCTGGCGATGCTGGTGGTGTTCGTGCCGCTGATCCCCGCGATCGGCATCGGCATCTGGGGCGCGGTCGTGGGCAGCCTGCCCTTGATGCTCCTCGCCGGGGTGCTCGCCCTCGTGGCCGGGACGGCCGTGTTCCTGGTGGGTCTGCGGATCGCGGAGAAGCGCCTGGATGCGCGGTACCCCGACCTGTTCCAGAAGGTCCGCGACTTCGTGTGAGGGGCGGCCGACGGGGGCCGGGCGGCCCGTCGGGGCCCGGCAACGGGCTCAGGCCGCCGGCTCAGGCACCCGGCGGCCTCAGGCGGTCGGGCCGCCGGGCGCTGCGAGGGTGCGCTCCATGACCAGGGCGTCGATGCGTCGGCCGCGGATCCGGTAGTAGCCGGGTCGGCGGCCGATCTCGGTGTACCCGGCCCGCGTGTAGAACGCGCGGGCGCGCTCGTTGTCCTCGCGCACCTCGAGCAGCATCCGCTCCGCGCCGCCGGCGAGCGCCTGCTCCTCGCACCAGGCGAGCAGCGCCCGGCCGATGCCGCGGCGCGCGACCCGGGTGCCGATGGTGTGCAGGTCGGCGATGTCGCCGGCGAGCATGATCCCGGCGTAGCCCAGCAGCGGCCCCTCCCCCGCCGCGCTGCCGCCCGGGACGGGGCTCGCCAGGCTCGCGGGACCGTCGCCCGCGCGCGCACCGACGGCGACGACGTAGCGGCGATCGGGGTGCTCGATCTCCTCGGCGAGCTGGAACACGCTCCAGGCCTCGTCCGGGAACAGCTCGAGCTCGGCGAAGGCGATCTCCTCGACGTCCTCGAGGGTCGCCGGGCGCAGCGACCAGGCCAGGGCCGACGAGCCGTCCCGGCCCTGCGCCGACGAGTCACCAGCGCTCTGCGCCGACGGGTCGTCCCCGCCCTGCACCGACGGACCGGGCTCCGGCGTCGCGTCCTGCGCGGGCATCTCAGCGACCCAGCGTGGACTTGCGGGCGCTCGGCAGGGCGGCGTCCGGCTCGCGCAGGTACATCGGCTCGGTGCTCGTGAGGTCCACGCCCCGCGCCGACAGCGCGGCGGCGGCGAGGATCAGGTGCCCCGCGTCGACGTGGGAGAGCTCGGCGGTGGCGGGCAGCAGCTCCGGGTACAGCGCGGTGCCGGAGCCGACGAGCACGTCGCAGGCGGTGAGGGTCGCGGCGACGTCGGCCGGCGCGTCCACGGCCGGGTCCTGGATCCGCTCCACGATCCCGTCCGCGCCGCGGCGGTAGCGGGCGTGGTAGACCTCGCGGCGGCGCGCGTCCAGGGCGACGCCGACGGTCACCTCGCGGCGCTCCTCCCCTGCCCCCTTCCCGGCATTCTCAGCCGCGGCGTCGAGCTCGGCGAGCGCCTGATGGGCGAGGGCGTCGAGCGAGCTCAGCCCGTGCAGCGGCACACCGAGCACCTCGGCGATGCTGCGCGCGGAGACGAGCCCCACCCGCAGCCCAGTGAACGGGCCCGGTCCGCGGCCGACGACCACGCCGGTCAGCTCCCCGCGGGTGGTGCCCGCGGCCTGCAGGGTCTGGTCGATGAGGGTCAGGAGCACCTCGTCGTGGTGACGGGAGCGGGTGTCGGCGCGCACGGCGAGCACCTCGGGCCCGCCCGCAGCGCTCGTGTGTCCGGCGGCGCCGCCGACAGCTCCCGCGGCGGGCAGCTCCCCGCGGGCGACGGCGACGCTCACCGCGCCGGACGTGTCGATACCCAGCAGCATCAGCGGTCCTCCCCGGAGGTGGTCGAAGCAGTCGTGGCGGTTCCGTCGGCCATATCCCCGGCCGAGGTGATCCCGTCGGCCGACTCGCCGAGCCCGGCGAGGGTCTCCTCGAGGCGGGCGATCGCGGCGCCGTCCCAGCGCGGGCCGCGCGGGTGCAGGCGCAGGGTGCGGGGCTCGTCGGGGTCCAGCGGGTCGTCGACGTGGTCGGGGCGCTCGAGCTCGACGAGCAGCACGGAGTCGGCGAGGTGCTCGACCCGGTCGCGGCCCCACTCCACGACGGTCACGGCGCGGTCGAGGTCGGCCTCGAGGTCGAGGTCGTCGATCTCGCCCTCGCCGCCGAGGCGGTAGGCGTCCACGTGCACGAGGTCCGGGCCATCCCCGAGGTTCGGGTGGACCCGCTCGATGACGAAGGTGGGCGAGGCGACGGGGCCGCGCACGCCGAGGCCCTCGCCGAGGCCCTGGGTGAAGGTGGTCTTCCCGGCGCCGAGGGGTCCGTCCAGGACCAACAGGTCCCCGGGACGGAGCGCTCCGGCGAGCGCGCGGGCGATGGCGCGGGTGCCGTCGGCGTCCCGGGTGCGCAGCACCAGGCTTCCGTCGGCCGCGCCCTGCCCTGCCGGCGCGCTCATGAGAGCACCCGCCGGGTGACCCGGCCGGAGACGGAGGTGAGGACCTCGTAGGGGATGGTGCCGGCGGCGCGGGCCCAGTGCTCGGCGGTGGGGGCCGAGGGGGCGTCGGGCTCGCCGCCGGCGTCGCCGAAGAGGACCACCTTGTCGC
Organism: Brachybacterium aquaticum; assembly: GCF_014204755.1. Classification (NCBI taxonomy): domain Bacteria; kingdom Bacillati; phylum Actinomycetota; class Actinomycetes; order Micrococcales; family Dermabacteraceae; genus Brachybacterium; species Brachybacterium aquaticum. Next base: position 585,105 of record NZ_JACHLZ010000001.1, on the reverse strand, counting down.
CGGGGCGGGCGGTGGAGTCGGGGCCGAGGTCGACCACGATCTGGTCCATGCTGATCCGGCCCACCTGCGGGACGCGGCGGTCGCCGGACTCGGTGCGCACGAGCACCTCGATCCGGTCGCTCGCGGCGCGGTGGAGGCCGTCGGCGTAGCCGATCGGCACGAGGCCGAGGCGGGTCGCGCGGGAGGTGCGGTGGATGCGGCCGTAGCCGATGCTCTGCCCCTCGGGGACCTCCTTGACCAGCGCGAGGCTGCTGGTGAGGGTCATGGCGGGGCGCAGGGCGATGTCGGCAGGCACCGGCGGGTAGCCGTACAGCGCGATGCCGGGGCGGACGATGTCGCGGTGCAGGTCCGGACGGGTGAGGGTCGCGGCGGAGTTCGCGAGGTGCTGCAGCGGGATCGGGCCCACCTCGTCCTCGAGCGCCCTGACGCAGGAGTCGAAGATCTCCACCTGCTGGTCGGTGGCGGGGTCGTCCACCTCGTCGGCGCTGGTGAGGTGGGTCCACGCGGCGGTGACCTGGATGAAGTCGTCCTCGCGCATGGCCGCGCCGATCTCGCGCACCTGCCAGGGCAGGACGCCGTTGCGGCCCATGCCGGTGTCGATCTTCAGGTGCACGCGGGCACGGCGGTCCGCCTCGCGCGCCGCCGCGGAGACCAGCGCCAGCATGTCCATGGAGCCGACGGCCACGTCGACCCCGGCGGAGAGCACCTCGGGCAGGACGATCTTCGCGGTGTGCGGCTCGTACAGCCAGCACAGGATCTGCGCGTCCAGGCCCGCGCGGGCGAGGGCGAGGGCGCTGGCGGGATGGGCGACGCCGAGCCAGGTCGCGCCGCCCTCGATCGCGGCGCGGGCGGCGGTGAGCATCCCGTGCCCGTAGCCGTCGGCCTTCACGACCGCCATGAGCGCGGTCTGCTCCTCGAGCAGGGTGCCGAGCGCCCGGGTGTTCTGGGTGATCGCCGCGGGGTCGATGACCGCCCGATTGGGCACGTGCCGAGGGTCCTCGGCAGGGATCGGGATGGTCATCGGGCTCCTCGGGTCAGGTCCTGGGCGGTGGCCAGGATAGTCCCGATGGTCTCGGGGAGGCGATCGGCGACCTCGAGCGCGACCAGCGGGTGGCTGCCGCCGCCGGAGGCGAGGCGCCCGGCCCGGCCGTGCAGCAGGGCGGCGAGCGCGGCCGCGTCGGGTCCGGGAAGGCCCGCGGCGAGGAGGGTGCCGAGGATCCCGGCGAGCACATCCCCGGTCCCGGCGGTGGCGAGGTAGGAGGTGGCGTCGTCCTGGGTGCGCAGCGCCCCGCCGTTCCCGGGTGCGACCAGGGTGATCGCCCCTTTCAGCAGCACGGTCGCGCCGGTCGCGGCGGCGAGCGCGCGGGCGAGCTCGGGGCCGGGCAGGTCGGGGTCGACCTCGAGGCGGCGGGCGAGCCGCTCGGCCTCCCCGCGGTGCGGGGTGAGGACGGTGTCCGGGCCGAAGCGATGCGCAGCGGTGACCGCCTGCAGGGCGCCCGCGTCGATCACGCCGCGGCGGGGGCCGGTGCCCTCGCCTGCGAGCATCGCCACACCGCGCAGGGCGCGCGGGTCGTCGCCCGGCAGGCCGGGGCCGACGACGACGGCCGACGTGCGGGCGAGGGTCTGGTCGTCCAGGATCCGCTGGGTGGAGCGGCCGGGGCCGACGGGGTGGACCACGGCCTCCGGGCGGACGCGCAGCACGAGGTCGAGCACCTCGCGCGGGGCGAGGCAGCGGATCATCCCGGCTCCGGCCCGGGCCGCCCCGGACACGGCGAGCACCGCGGCGCCGGGGAACTGCTCGCTGCCGGCGGCGATCGCGAGCACGCCGCGGGTGTACTTCGAGTCGTCGCGGCCGGGGACGGGGAACAGGGCGCGCACGTCCGCGTCCTCGAGGCGGAGGACGTGCGGGGCGCGGTCGTCGGCGGCGGTGGCTGTGGCGGAGGCGTCAGCGGCGCCGGAGGCCTCAGCATCGGGGGCGTCCGCGGCGGCGCCGTTCGCGGCGAAACCGTCCAGGTACGGCCCGAGGCCGATGTCGACGAGGTGCAGGTCCCCGGCGAGCTCGGCCCCGCCGGGCAGCAGCAGACCGACCTTCACGGCGCCGAAGGTCACGGTCGCCGCGGCGGGCAGCGTCTCGAGTGCGGCCTCGCCGGTGGTGGCGTCGACGAAGCTCGGCAGGTCGACGGCGAGCACGGGCACCCCCGACTCGCGGACCGCGGCGAGAAGGGGACGCAGCGCGCCGGGCACCTCGGGCCGGCCGCCGATCCCGAGGATCGCGTCCAGGACCAGCTCGGCGTCGGCGAGCAGGTCGCGCAGCTGCTCCTCGGGAAGGTCGGCCGACGGGTGGATCGTGCCGCCCGCGTCCCGGAGTGCCTCGGCGCCCTCGTCGTGGACGGAGGAGGCGGTCGCGATCGCGTCCGCGGGGATGCCGTGCTCGCGGCGCAGGATCGCCGCGGCATGGAGACCGTCGCCGCCGTTCGCCCCGGCGCCCGCGAGGACGAGGACCCGAGGGGTGGTCGGGTCGGTGGTGGGAGTGCTGGTGGCGGGAGTGCTGGTGGTGGTGCCGTCGACAGGCCCGTCGGCCGACGGGGAGCCGCTCGCCCGCAGGCGCTCGGCGGCATGGGTGGCCAGGGCCGCGGCAGCGCGGAGCATGAGCGGCTCACCGGCCGCGAGCAGGGGCTGCTCGGCGGCGCGGACCGCGGCGGCGGAGTATCCGTGGATCATGACGACGTCCCTTCTCCGGTGGTCCGCTCCCCCGTCGGCCCGCCCGCGGGCCGGCCGCGCTCGGCGATGACGATGGCGGTGGCGATCGCGCCGTCATGCGAGAGGGAGAGGTGCAGGTGCTGGACCCCGGCCGCCTCGGCGGCGCGCAGCGTCGCCCCGCGCAGGCGCAGGTGGGGGCGGCTGAGCGCCTCGCGCTCGACGGTGACGTCCTGCCAGGAGAAGTCGCCGGGCGAGCCGAGCGCCTTGCCGACCGCCTCCTTCGCGGCGACCCGGGCGGCGCGCGACGCAGCGGAGAGACCCTGCTCCCCGGGGGTGAGCAGGCGCTGGAGCAGGGCCGGGGTGCGCTCGATCATCGCGGTCAGCCGCGGGATGTCGACCACATCCACGCCCACGCCCACCACGGTCCCGTCGTTCCGAGGCACGAACGCCCGGCCGCCGAACGGATCGTCGGGGCCGGGCGTCGTGCTGGAGAGGGTGCTCACCAGGGCAGTATCACACCCCCGGCGCTCGGCCGGGGCGCGGTGTGCACTGCCCGTGGCGGGACTGCACTCCTCGGGGGTCGGGCGGGGAGGGTCACTCCACGGTGACGGACTTCGCGAGGTTGCGGGGCTGGTCCACGTCCAGGCCCTTCGCGGTCGCCAGCTCGCAGGAGAAGATCTGCAGCGGGATCACGGTCAGCAGCGCCGCGAACAGGGTCCGGGTCGCGGGGATCCGGATGACCTCGTCCGCGTACGGCACCACCGCGTCGTCGCCCTCCTCGGCGATCACCAGGGTGCGGGCGCCGCGGGCGCGCACCTCCTGGATGTTGGAGACGACCTTGGAGTGCAGGGAGTGGCGGCCGTTCGGGGAGGGGACGATGACGAACACCGGCTGCCCCTCCTCGACCAGCGCGATCGGGCCGTGCTTGAGCTCGCCGGCGGCAAAGCCCTCGGCGTGGATGTAGGCGATCTCCTTGAGCTTGAGCGCGCCCTCCATCGCGGTCGGGTAGCCGACGTGGCGGCCCAGGAACAGCACCGAGGACGTGTCCTTCATGTCCTTGGCCAGCTGCTCGACCTGCCCGGCGTTGTCCAGCACCTGCTGGATCTGCTCAGGGATCTTCTCGAGGTCGGCCATGAGCGCCGCGATCTCGTCGGGGTAGAGGTTGCCGCGCACCTGGGCGAGGAACAGGCCCAGCAGGTAGCAGGCCGTGATCTGGCCGAGGTACGCCTTGGTGGAGGCCACCGCGATCTCGGGGCCGACGTGCAGGTACAGCGCCGCGTCGGACTCGCGCGGGATGGTGGAGCCGTGGGTGTTGCAGATGGCGATGACCTTCGCGCCCTGCTCGCGGGCGTGGCGCACGGCCATCAGGGTGTCCATGGTCTCGCCGGACTGGGAGATCGCCACGACCAGGGTCTTCTCGGTGACGACCGGGTCGCGGTAGCGGAACTCGTGGGCGAGCTCGACCTCGGTGGGGATGCGGCACCAGTGCTCGATGGCGTACTTGGCCACGGCCCCGGCGTTGGCGGCGGTGCCGCAGGCGACCACGACGATCTTGTCGACGCTGCGCAGGACGGAGGGGTCGATCGCCATCTCGTCCAGCTGCAGCGCGCCGTTCTCGAGACGCCCGCGGAGGGTGTCGGCGACGGCGCTGGCCTGCTCGTGGATCTCCTTGGCCATGAAGGAGTCGTAGCCGCCCTTCTGCGCGGCGGCGGCGTCCCACTCGATGGTGTAGCGCTTGGCGTCGGTGACCTCGTTGCCGTCGAAGTCGATGATCTTCACGTCGTCCGCGGAGACGGTGACGACCTGGTCCTGGCCGATCTCGAGCGCCTCCTTGGTGGAGTCGACGAAGGCGGCGACGTCCGAGCCGAGGAAGTTCTCGCCCTCGCCGAGGCCGACGACGAGCGGGGAGTTGCGGCGGGCGGCGACGACGACGTCCGGCGCGTCGCGGTGGACGGCCAGGAGCGTGAAGGCGCCCTCGAGGGAGGCGGCGGCGCGGCGCATGGCCTCGGTGAGGTCACCGGCGGCCTCCATCTCGCGCGCGACCAGGTGGGCGGCGGCCTCGGAGTCGGTCTCGGAGGCGAAGGTGTAGCCGTCGGCCTCGAGCTCGGCGCGCAGCGAGGCGAAGTTCTCGATGATGCCGTTGTGGACCAGGGCGAGCTCACCGTCGCGGCCGCCGAGGTGGGGGTGGGCGTTGCCGTCGGTCGGCGCGCCGTGCGTGGCCCAGCGGGTGTGCGCGATGGCGACCCGGCCGGAGGTCTCGGAGTCGCCCTCGAGCGCCTCGCGGAGGTTGGCGAGCTTGCCGGCGCGCTTGGTCACGCGCACCTTGCCGTCATCCAGGACGGCGACACCCGCGGAATCGTATCCGCGGTACTCGAGGCGGGCGAGGCCCTGGAGGGCGACGTCCACGGGACGGGAGGAGGGGGCTGCGGCGCGGGGGCCTGCGTATCCGACGATTCCACACATGCCGCTCACCGTAACTTTCCGCGGGGTCCGCGTCCTCCTCGGCGGCGTGTCCGGGCGAGTCGTTGATCACCTCGGACCGGGCCGGCGCGCAGCCCTGGCCGTGCGCGCTGGTGACCGGTCAGAAACGCGCACTGGGTGGTGCGCGGACGTGCGCGACCCACCGCTGCACCGCGCATGCCCGGACACCTGGAACAATCACCGCCATGAAGGCAGCATCGGCGCCCGCCACCGTCACCCCGTTCGAGGAGATCCCGCGAGAGGACTGGGCGCACCTGTCGCAGCAGACCCCGCTGCCGCTGTCCGAGGAAGACGTCACCCGCCTGCGCGGCCTCGGGGACCGGGTGGACCTCTCCGAGGTGGACGCCGTGTACCGGCCGATCTCGCGCCTGCTGAACATCCATGTCGCCGCCGCGCAGTCCCTGCGACGGTCCCGCGAGCACTTCCTGGACCAGCACCAGCACCGCACCCCGTACGTGATCGGCGTGGCCGGCTCCGTGGCCGTCGGCAAGTCCACCACCGCCCGCCTGCTGCGCGAGCTCATGGCCCGCTGGCCCGAGACCCCGCGCGTACAGCTGGTGACCACCGACGGGTTCCTCTACCCCAACCGTGTGCTCGAGGCGCGCGGGATCATGCAGCGCAAGGGCTTCCCCGAGAGCTACGACCGCCGCGCCCTGCTGCGCTTCGTCGCCGACGTGAAGGCCGGACAGGAGCGGGTCGAGGCGCCCGTGTACTCCCACCTCACCTACGACATCCTCGAGGACGAGCGCGTGGTGGTGGAGCGCCCGGACGTGCTCATCGTGGAGGGGCTGAACGTGCTCCAGCCGGCCCGCCCCCGCCGCGACGGCCGGCTCGGGATGGCGGTCTCGGACTTCTTCGACTTCTCCGTGTACGTCGACGCGCGGGTCGAGGATGTCCAGCGCTGGTACGTGGAGCGCTTCCTCACCCTGCGGAGGACCGCGTTCTCCGACCCCCGCTCCTACTTCCGCCGCTACGCGGACCTCACCGACACCGAGGCGGTCATGACCGCCCAGCGGATCTGGAACACCATCAACGGCCCGAACCTCACCGAGAACGTAGTCCCCACCCGCGGCCGCGCCGACCTCGTGCTGCGCAAGGACGGCCAGCACCGCGTCCACTCCGTGCTGCTGCGGAAGGTGTGAGGGGCGGAGCAGTGCTTGGTTGGGCGGCGTGCGGGAAAGAGGGGGCGTGCGGCGCTTCGTGCAACGTGCGGCGCACGGCATGAGGCGTGCGGCGTGCGGCGTGCGGCGTGCGGGGAGGAGTGGTCGGAATTCGGGCATGATTCCAGCACCTGTTCCCCGCGGACTCCCTCGAAGGCACAGTTCTCGATGCGACGGTGCGGCGCAGCCATGCGCCTGGTGCCCGTGGGTGCGGTGAGCGGGGAGCACTTGTCGTAATTCCCGCCTGATTCCAGCATTTGTCCCCCGCGCGACCCTTCCGGCGGCCCGCTTCGCCGCTCCCCCGGGCCCGCTTCGCCGCTCCCCCGGGCCCTCTTCACCGCTCCCCCGGTCGCCGAGCCGACTTGTGCGCGATCACGGTCGATGCCGCGCTCGACATCGACCGTGAGCACGCTCAACTCGGGACCCGGACTCTCCTCAGGGCGTGAAGTGCAGAGAACAGCGTGAGAACGCAGCGAGCGGGGTGAAGTGGTCGGAATCAGCCTCCGATTCCGACCACTTCACCCCGCTCAGGCTGCGGCTGACGGGCGAGGGCGCGCTGCACGCCCTCCCCGCCCCCTTCAGCGATGCGACTGCTGCAGCGTCACAGCCCCACGCGCTCGCGCACCACCACGGCGAGGCGCTCGGCGATCTCGGTGGCGATCTCGTCGCTGGGGGCCTCGACCATGACGCGCACGACCGGCTCGGTGCCGGAGGGGCGCAGCAGGACACGGCCGGTCTCGCCGAGCTGGGCCTCGGCCTCGGCGACGGCGTTGGCGACGCCGCGGTCGATGGTGGCCTTGGCCTTGTCGACGTCCTTGACGTTGATGAGCGCCTGCGGGAGCCGGGTCATGACCTGCTTCAGCTCCGCCGCCGGGGTGCCGGTCTGGGCGATGCGCTGGAGGAGGTGGAGAGCGGTGAGCTCGCCGTCGCCGGTGGTGGCGTAGTCGGCGATGATCACGTGACCGGACTGCTCGCCGCCGATGGAGTAGCCGCCGAGGTTCATCTCCTCGAGCACGTAGCGGTCGCCCACGGCGGTCTGGCCGAGGGTGATGCCGTGCTCCTTCATGGCGAGCTTGAGGCCGAGGTTGCTCATGACGGTGACCACGAGGGTGTCGTCGTGGAGGCGGCCGCGCTCCTTGAGGTCCAGGGCCAGGATCGCCATGATCTGGTCGCCGTCAATGATCTCGCCGTTCGCGTCCACGGCGAGGCAGCGGTCGGCGTCGCCGTCGAAGGCCACGCCGATGTCGGCGCCGTGCTCGCGCACCGCGGCCTGGAGGGGCTCGAGGTGGGTGGAGCCGACGCCGTCGTTGATCAGTCCGCCGTCGCTGCGGTCGCCGATGACGTGCACGGTCGCGCCGGCGCGGCGCAGCGCCTCGGGGCCGGTGACGGCGGCGGCGCCGTTGGCGCAGTCGGCCACGACGGTGAGGCCTTCGAGGGAGCGGTCCAGGGTGGAGACGAGGTGTGCGACGTACTCCTCGACGGCGCCCTCGTACCGGGTGATGGTGCCGACGTCGGTGCCCTGGGGGCGGTCCCAGGTCTCGCCGAGGCGGGCCTCGATGCGGTCCTCGACCTCGTCGGGCAGCTTGGTGCCGCCGCGGGCGAAGAACTTGATGCCGTTGTCGGGGGCGGGGTTGTGGGAGGCGGAGATCATCACGCCGAGGTCCGCGCCGGTGGACTGCACGAGGAAGGCGAGGCCCGGCGTGGGCAGCACCCCGGCGTCGAGCACGTCCACGCCGGCGGAGGCGAGGCCCGCGCTCACCGCGGCGGCGAGGAAGTCGCCGGAGGGGCGGGTGTCGCGGGCGACGATCGCGCGGGGACGGGTGCCGTCGAAGGCGCCCAGGGTGCCCAGCACGTGGGCGGCGCCCACGGACAGCTCCACCGCGAGCTCGGCGGTGATGTCGTCGTTCGCGCGTCCGCGCACTCCGTCGGTGCCGAAGAGTCGTGCCACAGGGGTTCTCCTTGCCAGGTCGGGGTCAGCGACTCCGGCGCGCGGCGGCGGGCGGCGCGGGGGCGCGCGGGCCGACGGCCGGAGGTCCGCTGTGAGACTACCCGCTGGAGCCCGTTCTCCGGCCCCTGCCCCCTCGTGCCGGAGGCATGGCACGGGTTACGTTGGAGGGATGTCCGAGCCTGTCCTCCTCCCCCGTCTGCTGCCCTCGGCGATCAGCCACCACGTGGGCGATCGCACGGCGGGGCGTAGCCTCGCCGCCGCCCGCGCCGGACGGGTGTCCGAGCTGACGTGGGATGCGGCCACGCAGACCGTCGCCGCGACCGTCACCGACGAGGCCCCCGCAGGCGCCACTTCGAGTTCGTCCCGCACGGCGGGCTCCACCGGCGCAGCGGGCTACGCCGGCACTGCAGGTTCCACCGGCACCGCAGGCTCCTCCCCCGGCACCCCGAGCCCCGTCGCCCACCGCACGGAGGTGGTCCTCGAGGAGTACGAGGAGGACTCGGTCACGATCCGCTTCCAGCGCCCGGGCCCGGGCGGGCTGTGGCGGCCGCGCGCCTCCCGCTGCGACTGCGAGGCCGCCGAGGCGTGCGTGCACGCGGGCGCCGTGCTGTACCGGGTGAACGACCTGGCCGCCCGGGCGGCGAGCGAGAACCCGCCGGCGGAGTGGCGCACGGTGCTGCGGCCGCTGCTGCGCGGCGGGTCGTCGGCCGACGGGGGCGGGCGCGGGGCGTCGTCGGCCGCCCGCGCCTCCTCCGCGCTCCCGAAGCCGCTCGCCCTGCGGGTCGATCTCGAGGCGGCGACCTCGTCGGCCGGGGCGTCCCGCCACCACCGCGAGGTGGCGACCCCCGCGCACCTGGAGGCCGGGGCGGAGCTGTGGCTGGGGCTGCGCCCGGTGACCCGCGGCCGCAAGGGGCTGTGGATCAAGGGGGACCTGTCCTGGCGCAGCTTCGAGTTCCGCCTGGCCGGGAGGGAGTACGACCCGGTCCAGGGCGAGGCGCTGACCCGCCTGTTCGCCGCGGCCAGCGTGGAGCGCTCCTACACCTCCGGCGCGGTCGACCACCTGTGGCTGAACACGATCACCTCCCCGCTGCTGTGGCAGGCGCTCGCCCATGCCCGGGACGCCGGGGTGGAGCTGCTGCCGGGCAGCGGGCTCGCCTCGATCGAGCTCGCCAGCAGCGGCGAGGCGGGTCTGGACCTGCACGCCGACGAGACCACCGGCGACCTGCAGGTCGCCGCGCGGGTCGCAATCGACGGGGAGACCCTGCCGGGGGCGCGGCTGCTCGGCGCGTGCGGGGTGCTCGAGGCGTCCGCCGCGGCCGACGAGGACCTGCTGACCGCGCGCATCGCCCCGCTCGCCACCGCCGTGCCGCGGGACCTGCGCCCGCTGCTGCACCGACGGGAGCCGCTCGTGGTGCCCGCCGCGGACCGCGAGACCTTCCTCGAGGTCGCCTACCCGAAGCTGCGCGCGCTCAGCAGCATGACCAGCGTGGACGGCAGCGTCGAGCTGCCTGCGGCACGCCGCCCCACCCTGCACCTGACCGCCGCCTATGCCGACGGGGACCGGCTGTCCCTGCGCTGGTCCTGGCAGTACCACGACCCCGACCGGCGCCTGCCGATCGACCAGCGCCAGGGCACGCGCCGCGACGTGGACCACGAGGACGCGGTGATCGCCGAGGCGATGACGCTGTGGCCCCATCAGCCCTCGGACGCCGCGACCCTGCTCGGCGGCACCGACACCGCCGAGTTCACCGAGAAGGTGCTGGATGCGCTGGAGGCGCTGGACCACGTGGAGGTCGAGGTCACCGGCACCCGCCACGCCTACCGCGAGCTCGACGGCGCCCCGAACGTGCGGATCACCCAGCACGCCTCCCCCGGGAAGAACGACTGGTTCGACCTCGGCTTCGACATCACGATCGAGGGGCGGCAGATCCCGTTCCCGAGCCTGTTCGTGGCCCTCGCCCGCGGGCGCGACAAGCTGCTCATGCCGGATCGCACCTACTTCTCCCTGGACCACCCCGCCTTCGACACCCTGCGCGCCCTGATCCGCGAGGGCGAGGCGCTCTCGGAGTGGGAGCCGGAGCGCCAGCGCATCTCCCGCTTCCAGGTGGGTCTGTGGGACGAGCTCGCCGAGGCGGCCGACGAGGCGACCGCCTCGCGGGAATGGACCACGACCGTCGGCCGGTTGAAGGCGCTCGGCGACACCCCGGTCCCGCCGCTGCCGACGGGGCTCGACGCCGACCTGCGCCCCTACCAGCGCGAGGGCTACGCGTGGCTCACGCTGCTGTTCTCCCAGCAGCTCGGCGGGATCCTCGCCGACGACATGGGCCTGGGCAAGACGGTCCAGACCCTGGCGCTCATCGCCCACGCCCGGGAGCAGGAGCCCGAGGCGCCGCCGTTCCTCGTGGTCGCCCCGGCCTCGGTGCTGCCGGTGTGGCGCCGGGAGGCGGAGCGGTTCACCCCGGGGCTGGACGTGCGGGTCCTGGAGGGCGCCTCCGCCTCCCGCGGCGGCCGCGACGGCGCCGACATGGACGGTGCGGACCTCGTGGTGACCAGCTACGCGGTGCTGCGCCTGGACGAGGAGCTGTTCGCCTCCCGCTCCTTCCAGGGGCTCGTGCTGGACGAGGCGCAGTTCGTGAAGAACCGCCGCTCGCGCACCCACCGCGCCGCACAGGGGGTGCGCGCCGGGTTCCGCCTGGCGATCACGGGCACCCCGATGGAGAACTCGCTGGACGACCTGTGGGCGATCAGCGACCTGGTCGCGCCCGGTCTGCTGGGCTCCTCGATCGGGTTCCGCAAGCTGTACACCCTCCCCATCGCCTCCGGCGAGGCGCCGGACCGCATGGCGCAGCTTCGCCGGCGGATCCGTCCCTTCCTGCTGCGCCGCACCAAGGAGCTGGTCGCGAAGGAGCTGCCCCCGAAGCACGAGGAGGTGCTCACGGTGACGCTGTCGCCGGAGCACCGCGCGGTGTACGACTCGGTGCTGCAGCGCGAGCGGAAGAAGGTGCTGGGCCTGATCGACACGGACCTGGACCGCTCCCGCTTCATCGTGTTCCGCTCCCTCACGCTGCTGCGGATGATGGCGCTGGACCCGGCGCTGGTGGACGGCGAGGAGTACGCCGACGTGCCCAGCTCCAAGCTCGAGGCGCTGTTCGACAGGCTCGAGGAGGTGATCGGCGACGGCCACCGGGTGCTGCTGTTCAGCCAGTTCACCAGCTACCTCGACCGGGTCGCCGCCGAGCTCGACCGGCGCGGGATCACCTACGCGCACCTGGATGGCTCGACGCGGGACCGCGACGCGGCCGTCAGCGGCTTCCGCGACGGCGACGCGCCGGTGTTCCTCATCTCCCTGAAGGCCGGCGGCTTCGGACTGACCCTCACCGAGGCGGACTACGTGTTCCTGCTGGACCCGTGGTGGAACCCCGCCGCGGAGAACCAGGCCGTCGACCGCGCCCACCGCATCGGCCAGGACCGCACCGTGATGGTGTACCGGATGATCGCCGAGGACACCATCGAGGAGAAGGTCCTCGCCCTCCAGCGCCGCAAGGCCGAGCTGTTCGACGCCCTCACCGACGACGGTCGAGCCTTCCGCAGCGCCGTCACCGCGGAGGATCTGCGCGAGCTGCTGAACTGAGGTGCGGATCCTCCTGTCACCTGATCGCGCAGCAGTCCCGGGTCCCCTTCCTGGGAGGCGAGTCGAGCCCGCTCGCCCCATAGCTCCCCACGTCCCGACCGATCATCGCTCCGTCCACCAGCAGCGGCGGCGGCACGGCGAGGAGCGGTCGCTCCCCGGCGCGGACCTGGATGCGCGGCACCGGAAGCGCCGCCGGCTCCTGCGCGGGCGGGGCGGGCAGGGCCAGCAGGTTCTCGGCGGCGCCGAGCAGGCTCACCCGGAGGGTGCGGGCGCGGGCGTCGGCGAGGGCGGAGAGGACGTGCGCGGCGATCAGATGCCCGCTCGCGTGGTCGAGGGCCTGGACCGGCAGCGCCCCGGGCCGCTCGGCGCTCCCGCAGGCGACCGCGATCCCGGAGGCGGCCTGCACGATCGAGTCGAACCCTGACCGGCTCCCCCACGGCCCGGTGTCGCCCCAGGCCGAGAGCACCGCGATCACCGCTTGCGGGGCGAGGTCCTCGAGGTCGCCGACGCCGAGGCCGTGGTGGTCCAGCGCGCCGGGGCGGTATCCGGAGACGATCACGTCGGCCTCCGCGGCGAGGCCGCGCACCCGGTCGCGCTGCGCGGCGTCGCGCAGGTCGGCGACGGCGGAGCGCTTGCCCATCCCGGTGGAGAGGTGCTGGGCGAGGATCTCGGGGCGGTGCGGAGGGTCGATCCTCAGCACGTCCGCGCCGAGGCAGGCGAGCAGCTGGGTGGCGGTGGGCCCGGCGATCACCCGGGTGAGGTCCAGGACCCGCACCCCCGCCAGCAGCCCGGGGGCCTCCGCCGCCTCCCCCGCCGGCGCCCCGGGCAGCACCCGCCGCTCCCCGCGCTCGTGCACCTCGGCCCAGGCGTGCCCGGACCGCGCGGCATGCTGCGGCTCCGCCTCCCACGCGGTGCGCTCCCGCACCGCCGCAGCGATCCCGCCCGCGGCGGTGACCTCCTGCTCGATCTCGGCGGCGTCGAGGCCGGCGAGCACGGTGGTGAGGGAGTCCCGGTCCTTGATCCCGTAGCTCCGCTCCAGGACCGCGGCGTGGTGGGGGTAGTTGCCGTGCAGGCGCACCCATCCGTCGGCCGCGGCGAAGAACCCGGACAGCTCCGCCCAGGCGACCGGGGCGACGCCGTCCACCTCGAGATGCTCGTAGGAGGCGAAGGACCCGGCGATCAGCGCCGACGACGTCTCGATCCGCACCGCCGCACCTCGTGCTGCGGCGACATTCCGGGCCGCGTCCCGCACCCTCTCCAGGGCGCCCCGGGCGAGGGTCTCGACGTCGAGGGGACAGCGCCACCAGCGGCGCGGATGCGGGTCCATGCGGGCAGAGTAGGCCCGGCCCCCGTCGGCCGGAAGGGCGGGAGCGCCGCTCCCGGCGTGTCCCTGCCGGGACGACCCCGCCGGGACGACCCCGGCGGGACGACCCCGCCCGACGCACCCCCTGCGGGCACTGGCCCCGCATGCACGAACGGCCCCCGACCACACAGGTCGGGAGCCGTTCGGGAACGCGATCGAGGCGGAGCGCTGCTCCGCGCCGGATCAGCGCTTGGAGTACTGCGGCGCCTTGCGGGCCTTCTTCAGACCCGCCTTCTTGCGCTCGATGACGCGCGCGTCGCGCTTGAGGAAGCCGGCCTTCTTGAGGGTCGGACGGTTGTTCTCCTCGTCGATCTGGTTCAGCGCGCGGGCCACGCCGAGGCGCACGGCGCCGGCCTGGCCGGACGGACCGCCGCCGGTGAGGCGGACGTTCACGTCGAAGCGGCCCTGGAGGTCGAGGACCGTGAACGGGTCGTTGATCTCCTGCTGGTGCACCTTGTTCGGGAAGTAGTCCTCGATGGTGCGGCCGTTGATGGTCCACTGGCCGGAGCCGGGGGTCAGGCGCACGCGGGCGATGGCCTGCTTGCGACGGCCGGTGCCGTAGCCCGGCTCCATCGCGGACTGACCGGCGCCGACGGCGGCCTCGCCGGTCGACTCGGTGGTGAAGCTCGAGGGGGCCGACTCGTCGGTCACGGTCTCGAGGGACTCAGGGGTGGTCTCGGTCACGGTTCTCCTTGGTTCTTCCGTGCGGCAGGGCGGAGTGGCGGGACGCCCCCGCTTACTGCGCCACCTGGTCGATGGTGAAGGGGACGGGCTGCTGAGCGCTGTGCGGGTGCTCGGAGCCCGAGTAGATCTTGAGCTTCTTGAGCTGCTGCTCGGCGAGCTTGTTCTTGGGGAGCATGCCGCGGACGGCCTTCTCCACCGCGCGCTCGGGGTTCTTCTCGAGCAGCTCGGAGTAGGGGATGCCGCGCAGGCCGCCGGGGTAGCCGGAGTGGCGGTAGGCCAGCTTGGTCTCCCGCTTGTTACCGGTCAGCGCGACCTTGTCCGCGTTGATGATGATGACGAAGTCGCCCGCATCCACATGGGGTGCGAAGACCGGCTTGTGCTTTCCCCGCAGCAGCTGAGCAGCCTGGGAAGCGAGCCGGCCGAGGACGACATCCGTTGCGTCGATGACGTACCAGGAACGCTCGACATCGCCGGGCTTCGGGGTGAACGTACGCACTCGTGCCTTCTTCTCTCGTGGTGGTGCCAGGGCGGCAGGACGCCGACCGGGCACGGTTCGATGGGACCGTGGGCACGCTTCCTCGGATGAAAAGCATTGCCCTGTTCGCTGTGCCCGGCCCGCTCCGCTCACGACGCGACGGCGGTCCTGGATGTGTGTGAGGTGGCCACTACGCGCCGGGCGTGAGAGAACGGCAGCGGATGCGGGCCCACATCGAGGCACAACGACGTCCCATCGTAGTCGGCCGCGGAGCAGGAGGTCAACGCGGGCGGAGCCCCTGCGGCTGTGATCTGCGCCCGGTGCGGGGCCGGGCCGGGCGGGGCCCGAGGAGCCTGCAGCGGAGCCCGCAGCGCTGCCTCTGCCTCAGAAGCTGTCCGCCAGGCGGGTCATCTCCCGCTTCAGCGACGGGGTGCGCATCGCCTTCCGCGTCTCCTGCAGGGTCGTCTCGGTACCGATCACGGGCCACAGCCGCAGCAGCAGCGCGTCCCGCTGCCGCATGAGGTCCTTCGAGGCAGTGGGGTCCAGGGCCGTGATCTCCTCGAGCAGCGGGCGCAGTGCCGGATGGTCCGCACCCTTCTCGCGGTCCTCGGCGCGGGCGAGCACGGCGTCGACGCGCAGGGCGAGCGCGTCGGCGGCGGGCAGATCGACGAGCTCCTCCTCGGTGCGCAGCAGGGCGGCGAGCTCGGGCTCGGGCGTCGCCCCGGCGAGCGGCCGCAGGGCGGCCAGGCGCAGCTCGTCGCGGTTCCCGCGGGTGGCGATCCTCGGCCGACGGGCCACGTCGAGCCCGTCCTGCCAGCCCCGGTCGCGGGCGACGGCGCCGACGAGCAGCGGGCGGGCGGTCTCGATCCAGCGCCGCTCCTTCTGGGTCTGATAGCCGGACCAGTGGGAGAGGAAGGCGTCCGTCTCGCCGCGGCGGGCGTGATGGTCGCCGAGGGCGCGCCAGCCGATGTAGGGCATGCGGGCAAGGCGCGGATGGTCGGCGGCGCGAGCTGCGGCCTCGAGCTCCCCGTCTGCCGCGAGGCGGTGCACGATGGCGCGCCCGAAGCATTCGGCGACGTGCCCGCCCACGAGCTCCGCCGCGCGCTCGAGGTCCGTGACCTCGAGCAGCCCGCCGGCCAGGAGCACGCAGGCGAGGTCGCCGAGCGCGGGGGCGCTGGTCTCCTTGCCGCTCTCGATCTGTCGCACCACGAGCGAGGCGGCGGCCGAGAAGGGCCGCGGGGCGCTCAGCTGCCGCGTGGCGCAGGGCGGGTCCTGGTCGTCGATCACGTGCGGTCGGCTCAGGTCGTGGGGGTCCACGCCGAGCTCGGCGAGGCGTCCGCGCAGCGCCGGCAGCGCCTCGTGGTGGAAGGGATGGGGTGCGCGTGCGCGCGCACCGGCCCCGGCGTCGACGGCCCCGGGCTCGGCGAGGGCGGCGAGCAGCTGCGCGGCGAGCGCGTTCGTCGGCGCCGCGCTGCTGCCGGTCGTGTCCTGGATGTCGCTCACGCCGGCTCCGCGGTGCTGGGCGGGCCGATCTCGGCGACGGCCGGGGCGAGCGGGCCGCGCAGGGTGCGGGTACGGGCGGCCCAGGCGGCGAGCTCCTCGTCCGGCGGGTAGGCGACGTGGTCGAGGGTGAGGCCCTGCGGCAGGCACAGCGGTGCGGCGCCGGCCCGGTCGCGGGTTGCGGACTCGCGGGTGCGGGCGGCGAGGATCTCGGCCGGCCAGGTCTCGGGGCGGCGCCCCTCCCCCACCGACAGCAGCGCGCCGACGAGGGAGCGGACCATGTGGTGGCAGAACGCATCGGCGACGACGGTCGCGACGACCAGGCCCTCGTCGGCCCTGCCCTCACCGGGACGCTCCCAGCGCAGCTCGCGCAGCTCCCGCACCGTGGTCGCGCCCTCGCGGGGGCGACAGTAGGAGAGGAAGTCGTGCTCGCCGAGCAGCGGGGCGCTCGCCCGCGCCATCGCGGCCACGTCGAGGCGGCGGCGATGGCGCAGCACGTCCCGGCGCAGCGGGTCATGGGCGGCGGGGCTGTCGGAGAGGCGGTAGCGGTAGCGGCGCCACTGCGCGCCGAAGCGGGCGTCGAAGTCCGGCGGCACCTCGCGGGCGACGTGCACGACCACGTCCGACGGCAGGATCCCCCCGAGGCGCGTCACGAGCGCGTCGCCCGGGCTGCGGTCGGAGCGGCCGGGGACGGTGGCGAGCACGTCGCGGGGCAGGTCGAGATGGCAGACCTGGCCGCGAGCGTGCACGCCCGCGTCGGTGCGCCCGGCGACGGTGACCCGCACGGGCACGCGGGCGATGCGGCCGAGGGCCTCCTCGAGCACGCCCTGGACGGTACGCTCCCCGGGCTGGGTGGCCCAGCCGCGGAAGTCGGTGCCGTCGTAGGAGAGGTCCAGCCGGATCCGGGCGGTGCCGCGGCTCGCGCGGGTGCTGTGCGCCGGATCGACGACGGCCGCAGCGGTGACCGCAGCCGGAGCGGTGGCCGGAGCCGGGGCGGCGGGAGCCTCGGCGTCCGGGGCGGGGTCCAGGGGGTCGACGGGCATGGGACCGATCGTAACCACGCCCGCGCACCCGCCCCACCCCCGCTCGTCGCCCCGCTGTCGCCCGGCCCCGCGCCCCGCCTCGATCACCGCCCCGCGCCCGGCCCCGATCACCGCCCGCATCCCGCCCCGATGTCGCAGTGCGGGCACCCCGTCGGGGGTAGGGGGCGCCTGGGTACCCTGGCCCGCGTGAAGATCCTCGTCATCGGCTCCGGAGGCCGCGAACACGCGATCATCCGTCGCCTCGCCGCCGACCGTCCCGCCCCCGAGCTGCACGCCGCCCCCGGCAACCCCGGGATCGCGCAGCTCGCGACCTGCCACGACGTCCCCCTCGCCGATCTCGACGGCCAGGTGGCGCTCGCCCGCGAGCTCGACGCGGACCTGGTGGTGATCGGTCCCGAGGCACCGCTGGTCGCCGGGGCCGGCGACCGCCTGCGCGAGGCGGGCCTTGCGGTGTTCGGTCCGTCGGCCGACGCGGCCCGCCTCGAGGGCAGCAAGTCCTGGGCGAAGGAGGTCATGGCCGCCGCGGGCGTGCCCACCGCCGCCTCCGTCACCGTCACCGACCCCGCCGCGCTCGGCGCGGGACTGGACCGGGTGAACCCGCTGGGCGATGTGCCCTTCGTGGTCAAGGCCGACGGGCTCGCCGCCGGCAAGGGCGTCGTGGTCACCACCGACCGCGGCGAGGCGACCGCGCACGCCGAGTCGGTGCTCGCCGCCGGCGGCCAGGTGGTGCTCGAGGAGTACCTCGACGGCCCCGAGGTGTCCCTGTTCTGCGTCAGCGACGGCGCCCGCGTGGTCCCGCTCGCCCCCGCGCAGGACTTCAAGCGCGCCCTGGACGGCGACGAGGGTCCCAACACCGGCGGGATGGGCGCCTACTCGCCCCTGCCGTGGGCTCCCGAGGGCCTGGTCGACGAGGTGGTGCGCACCGTCGCCCAGCCCACCATCGACGAGCTCGCCGCCCGCGGCATCCCCTTCGTGGGCGTGCTGTACTGCGGCCTCGCCCTCACCTCCCGCGGCCTGCGGGTGGTGGAGTTCAACGCCCGCTTCGGCGACCCCGAGACCCAGGTGGTCCTCGAGCGCCTCGCCTCCCCCTTCGCGCCGCTGCTGCGCGACGCCGCCCGCGGCGAGCTCGACACCGGGACCCCGCTGGAGTGGCGCGAGGACGCGGCGGTGACCGTGGTCGTCGCGTCGGCCGGCTACCCCGCGTCCGCCCGCACCGGCGATCCGCTGACCGGGCTCGACGAGGCGGAGAAGCTGGGCGCGCACGTGATCCACGCCGGCACCGCCCTGGACGCGGACGGCGCGCTGGTCAGCGCCGGCGGCCGAGTGCTCACCGTCGTCGGCACCGGTGCGGACCTCACCGCCGCCCGGGAGCTGGCCCTCGCAGGGGCCGAGGCGATCGGCCTGGAGGGCTCCCAGCACCGCACCGACATCGCCCGCGCCGCGGCCGAGGGTGAGGTGCGCGCATGAGCACCACCCCGTCCTCCCTGAACGCGCCCCTGGTCGAGGCGCCGCAGCTGCCGGGCTGGGACCACGTCGTCTCCGGCAAGGTCCGCGAGCTGTACGTCCCCGCCGGCACCGACCCCGGCAGCGCCGAGGAGGTGCTGGTGGTCGCGACCGACCGCATCAGCGCCTACGACCACTCGCTCCAGCCCGGCATCCCCGACAAGGGCCGACTGCTCACCGGGATCAGCGTGTTCTGGTTCGAGCAGCTCGCCGACGTGGTCCCCCACCACGTCCTGTCCGCCACCGACGTGCCGGACGCCGTCGCAGGCCGCGCCCTGCGCTGCCGCGGCCTGGACATGGTGCCGCTGGAGTGCATCGCCCGCGGCTACCTCACCGGCTCTGGCCTGGCGGACTACCGCGCCGGCGGCTCCGTGGGCGGGCACGTGCTGCCCCAGGGCCTCGTCGAGGCGTCCCGCCTGGACCCCGCGATCTTCACCCCCTCCACGAAGGCGGAGGCCGGGGACCACGACGAGAACATCACCGTCGCCCAGGCCGAGGACCTCCTCGGCACGGAGCTCACCGGGCAGCTGCAGGAGCTGACCCTCGCCGTGTACGAGCGGGCCCGTGCGATCGCCGGGGAGCGCGGGATCATCCTGGCGGACACGAAGCTCGAGTTCGGCCGCTCCCGCACCGACGGGACGCTGCTGCTCGGCGACGAGGTGCTCACCCCGGACTCCTCCCGCTTCTGGTCCGCCGACACCTACGTGGAGGGCCGCGTGCAGCCGAGCCTGGACAAACAGTTCGTGCGCGATTGGCTCACCTCCCCCGCCTCCGGCTGGCACAAGGGCTCGAACACCCCGCCGCCGGAGCTGCCCGAGGAGGTCGTCGCCCAGACCCGCGCCCGCTACGTCGAGGCGTACGAGCGACTCACCGGCACCAGCTTCTGAGGCACGCGCCCCACACGCGCGCACACCGCGAGAGGGCAGCTGCCCGCAGGACGACGCCGCCCGGAGGATCTCCTCCGGGCGGCGTCGTCATGTCAAGCGGTGTCGTGCCGGGCCCGTCGTGTCAGGCGCCGACCTCGACGATCCCGTCCTCGGGCCAATCGCGCACCTCAGTGCCCTCGGGGGCGAGGTTCGTGGACTGGCGCAGGTAGATGGGCCGGCCGGAGGGGCTGACGATCGCGTCGTGCACCGGCAGCGCGAGCCGCGGCCCCACCGCACGCAGGAAGTCGATGGTCTCGGCCATCTTCGACCAGGGGGCGGTGACGGCGAAGGCGAGCACGTCGATGCCGTGGAACTCCGCGACCGGCTCGAGGGAGTCGCCGGTGATCCCCAGCCGGGGCCCGTCCCCGGCGGCGAGGACCAGCCCGCAGTTGCCGATGCGCGGGATGTCGGGGTGGATGACCGCGTGGCGGCCGCCGACAGCGTGCAGGGTCAGCGGCTCCTCGCCGCCCGCGCCGGCGAAGCGGTGGGTCTCCCCCGCGGCGAGCGGCATCACCCGCTCGCGCTCGACGGGGCCGCCCTCCCAGTCCGCGGCGGTGATCGCCGCCGCGGTCTCCGGCTCGGCGATGACCTCGGCGTCCGGCGAATGGCGCAGCACCTCGGCGAGCAGGGCGGGATCGACATGGTCAGGGTGCTGGTGGGTGAGCAGCACGGCGTCCAGGCCCGCGAGCCCGTCGGCGCCGAGGGCCCGGACCGCATCGCCGCTGAAGCCGCCCGGATCCACGAGCAGGCGACGGCCGGCGAGCTCCACGAGCAGGCACGAGTGGACGAGGTGGCGGATCTTCATCGGTTCCTCCCGGGGTCGCGGACGCGGTGCCCCGAACCTATCCCCGCCGGGCCCGCCGGGCCAGCGGGCGTCGGCCGCCGGCGGGCGTCGGCCGACGGTCCCTCCCCCGCGCGGGCTCGCGCGCGTCGGCCGATGTCCCGCCACGGGGCCCTGCCTCGTCGGCCGACGGGCGCGACCGCGCCTCGGGCGCGACAGGCACGCGGGCGCGGGCCTCGGTACCATGGCGGGGCCGGGTCCGCCCGGCCGCCCACGCCCCTCCCGCCCGGCCCCGTCGGCCGCGCGATCCGTCCCCCAGGAGAAGCCCCATGCCACGTGTCGTGGTCCACGTCATGCCCAAGCCGGAGATCCTCGACCCGCAGGGCAAGGCCGTCGCCGCCGCCCTGCCGCGGCTCGGCTTCGAGGGCATCGCCTCCGTGCGCCAGGGCAAGCGGTTCGAGCTCGAGGTCGAGGGCGAGATCACCGACGAGGTGCTCGCCTCCCTGCGCGAGGCCGCGACCACGCTGCTGTCCAACCCGGTGATCGAGGACGTCGTCGCCCTCGAGGTCGAGGACGCCTGATGCGCATCGGTGTGGTGACCTTCCCCGGCACCCTGGACGACCGCGACGCGCTGCGGGCCGTGCGCCTGGCCGGTGCCGAGCCGGTCGCGCTGTGGCACGGCGAGGACGACCTGCGCGACGTCGAGGCGGTCGTGCTGCCCGGCGGCTTCTCCTACGGCGACTACCTGCGCGCCGGGGCGATCAGCCGCTTCGCACCCGTGATGGACAAGGTGGTCGACGCCGCCAAGGGCGGTCTGCCGGTGCTCGGCATCTGCAACGGCTTCCAGATCCTCTGCGAGACGCACCTGCTGCCCGGCGCGATGATCAAGAACGCCCACCGTGCGTTCATCTGCCGCGACCAGCCCCTGAAGGTGGAGAACACCCGCACCGCGTGGACCACCGGCTACGAGCCCGGCCAGGTCATCCGCATCCCGCTGAAGAACCAGGACGGCCAGTACGTGGCCGACGAGCGCACCCTCGCGCAGCTCGAGGACGAGGGACGCGTGGTCTTCCGCTACGTCGCCGGCGCCACCCACGGCCCCGCCGGGTTCGAGCAGAACCCCAACGGCTCCCGCAACGACATCGCCGGGATCACCAACGCCGAGGGCAACGTGGTGGGCCTCATGCCGCATCCCGAGCACGCGGTCGAGGCCGGCTTCGGCCCCGACGAGCCCGGCCAGGGCACCCGCACCGGCACCGACGGTCTGACCATGTTCACCTCGGTGCTGCGCAGCATGGTCGGCTGACCAGGAGCATCACGCACGCCGGGGGAACCCGGTGCGCGACGACGAAGGGGCGGGGCCTGCGGGCCCCGCCCCTTCGTCGTGTCGTTCTGTGCTACCTCGCGACGGCGCTGAGCACGGTGAAGCGGCGGTCGCGGGCGCGCTGGCGGACGGTGCCGACGCGGGCCTCGAGCTCGGGGCGGTAGCGCAGATGGGAGTTGTGGACGAACCACAGCTGCCCGCCCGGGCGCAGCACGCGCGCGGCCGCATCCAGCAGACCCCGCACGAGGGTCGCGTCGATCCCCGGCCCGTCGTGGAAGGGCGGGTTCAGCAGCACCAGGTCCGCGCTGTCCTCGGCGACATCGGAGAGGGCGTCGTCCCAGCTGACCTGCACGCCCTCCCGCTCGAGGTCGCTGGCTTCGAGGGTCGCGCGGGTGGAGGCGACGGCGTCGAGGTCGTCGTCGCTGCCGAGCACCCGCGCCTCCGGCAGCGCCGCGGCGAGGTGGGCGGTGAGCAGGCCGTTGCCGCAGCCGAGATCGACGGTGGAGGTGACGGCGTCGAGCTCCCCGGCGGCGAGCGCACGGTCCAGCGCCTCCAGCAGCAGGAGGCTGCCTGCATCGGGTCGGGCGCCGCCGAACACCCCGCCCACGCCGCGCAGCGCCAGCTCCCGCCCGGTGCCGCGCACGGCGACATGGGCGGTGCCGGTCGCAGGCTCCGGAGCGGCGACCTCCGCGCGAGGGTCCGACGCGATCAGCGCCCGGGACTTGCCGAGCCCGCGGGAGGCGCGGACCTCGCCGAAGAACGCGCCGAGCACCTCGTTCTGGGAGCGGGTCATGTGCTTCACGCGCCCACCCGCGACGAGGGTGAGGTCGGTGCGGTCGGCGCGGTCGCTGCGCTCGGCGAGGCGGGCCAGGTGGCGGGCGAGGTCCTCGAGCGCGGCGAGGGACTTCGGCAGGCGGGCGAGGACCAGATGCACCGACGCCGCAGCGGCGAACTCCTCGAGCGGGGCCGGGTCGCTGCCCTGCGGGAGCACCAGGCGTCCGCTCGAGAGCGGGCCGGGCAGCAGATCGGCGAGCGCGCGGACCTCCGCCCGGGACGTGCTCCAGGACCACACCCGGGCGGTCTCGTGGTCCGCCACGAGCTCGAGCGCGGCGGCGGTGAGGGCTCCGGTGGCGTCGCCGACCACGAGGATGTCGCCGGGGCGGCCGGTGCCGCCCTCGTCGGCAGCGGCCTGCAGGATGACACGCTCGGTCTGGTCAGGGGTGGGGACGGAGGCGCCGTCGGGCGCGGCGTCGGGGTGCGCCGAGTCGTGGCCGGCGCTGTCGGGCGCGGCGTCAGAGTGCGGGGAGGAGCTGGTCACGGGGTCCTTCGGGGCAGGAGGGAGGGGCGGGTCGACGGGAGCGCCGGCGCGTGAGTCCGGCGGAACGGCAGGGTGTCAGGCGGGCAGTTCGCGGCGTCCGCGGGAGCGGAGTCGACCGTTCGGCAGACCGGGCGCCGGCAGCGCGGTCGGCGTGTGGTCCGCGAACGGGCCGAACTGCTCGTCGTCCGCTGCGAGCCCGCCGCGCTCGCGGGCGATGTCGGCGATCGGGGCGTCCTCGAGGGCGAGCTCGACGCCGATCTCCGCCTGGTAGCGGGCGCGGAAGGCGACGATCTCCTCGTGGGTTCGGCCCACGAAGTTCCACCACATGATGATGTCCTCGCCGAGCGGCTCACCGCTGAGCAGCATGACGCGCAGGTCCGTGTCGCCGGTCGCGGCGAGGTCGAGGTGGTCCACCCCGTCGGGCAGCACGACCAGGTCCCGCTCGGCCGCGTCGTGGACGAGCTCCGTCGACGCGCCGGGCGTGCTGGAGTCGGGGCCCGCGTCGCCCGGGCGCACGGTCGAGAGCCGGGCCGCGCCGCGGTCCACGAGGATGCCGTGCTCGTGCCCGGCCTCGAGCTCGAGGTGCAGCCTCGACCCGGCGCGCAGGTCGATCTGCACCATGCCGAGCGCGGTGTCGGTGACCACGGGGCTGCGGTCCTCGAGCGCGGCGCCGTCCTCATCGGTGGCGCGGAAGCCGCCGAGCCCCACCCGCACCGCGGCCCGTGCGGTCGCGTGCTCGGGCGGGGTGTGGACGGTGAACTCCTGCTCACGGAACCGGGCGCGGTCCGGCAGCGCGTACCAGAGCTGCACGCCGTGGAGGACGGTGGTGTCCAGGGTGGAGAACTCCGAGTGGGTGATCCCGGAGCCAGCGACCATGAGGTCCACGTCCCCGGGGCGGACCAGGGAGTGGCTGCCGATCGAGTCGCGGTGGGTGATCGCGCCGTCGAACAGCCACGACACGGTGGCGAGGCCCGTGTGGGGGTGGCGCGCGACCCGCATCCCGTCGGTCGCGGAGACGTCGTCCGGCCCGAAGTGGTCCACGAAGCACCAGGCGCCGATGAGCGAGGTGGCGCGGGCCGGGAGGGTGCGGTGCACGGTCATCCCGCGCAGCCCGCCGAGGGGCACCTCCCGCGGGGCCAGGAGGACGAAGTCCTCGAAGGTGCTCATGCAGGGAGTCTAGGCGGCGGCGCGTCCGGTGCCCGGCGGGGAGAAGGTGCGGGAATGGGTTGCGTATTCCAGCACCTTCTCCCCGCGCGCCGTGAGGGGCCGGCGTCCTGACGCAGCCCGATGACGATGTGGGAGCGCGCGCCTACGCTGGGGTCATGTCGACGCCGACCTCCCCTGCCGTCCGCCTGCTCGAGAGCGCTGTGCTCACCGGGACCGTGCCCGGCGGGATCATCGCCCACGGCCGCGACCCCGAACCGGTCGCCCGCGGGGCGATGGCGGTGGACGGTCCGCCACTCGAGGCCGACGCGATCATGCGCATCCAGTCGATGACCAAGGCGATCACCGCCGTCGCCGCACTGCGCCTGGTCGAGCAGGGCGTGCTCGCTCTCGACGACCCCGTCGGCCGCTGGCTCCCCGAGCTCGCCGCGCCCCGCCTGCTCACGAGCCCCGGCGCGCAGCTCGACGACACCGTCCCCGCGGACGCGCCGATCACCCTCCGCCACCTGCTGACCTGCACCTCCGGGGTGGGGATGATCCTCGAGGAGAGCCCCTTGCAGCGGGCCATGGCCGAGCGCGGCCTCGAGGCGGGATCGGCGCCCTGGACCCTCCCGGCCGGCGACTGGCTCGCCGCGCTCGGCACACTGCCGCTGGTCGGGCAGCCCGGGCGGGTGTGGCGCTACCACCACTCCTTCAGCGTGCTCGGGATCCTGCTCTCGCGCGTGACCGGCACGAGCCTCCAGGCGCACCTGCGCGAGACCCTCTTCGCGCCGCTCGGGATGGTGGACATCGGGCTGTGGGTGCCCGAGGAGAAGCGCGACCGACTGCCGGCCGCGTACTCGGTGGCGGGCGAGGACGAGGAACCCGGCACCGGACGCACGGCGGCCGACGGGCTCGCGGGCCTGGTCGAGCTCGAGCCGCTCGGCGGCGGGCCGCTGGTGGGAGATCCCGGGCACGACGTCAGCCACGGCGAGCTCGTCTCCACAGCCGCCGACTACCTGCGCTTCCTGCGCGCGCTGCGCGACGGGGAGCTCGTCTCCCCCGCGCACCTGCGCCTGCTCAGCACCGACCAGGTGCCCGCCGCCGCGAAACAGCCGGACTCGTTCTTCCCCGGCTTCTGGAACGGCACCGGATGGGGCTTCGGCGTCTCGGTGGTGACCGCCGGCGCGCATGCGGGCCGGTGGGGCTGGTCCGGCGGGGCGGGCACCGACTTCTTCGTCGACCCCGACGGGACGCTCGGCCTGCTGCTCACCCAGGTGGAGATGGGCGAGCGGATCTTCGAACTGCTGGGGGCGATGCAGGAGCTGCCCGGTCCGACAGCCTGAACGCTCCCACGAGCTGAGCGCCCCGACGATCTAGGCGCCCCCTTCCCGCTGGCTCTCCTCGTCAGCTCTCTCCGCGCGCGTCGAGCTCGGCGATCAGTCGCTTGGGGGCGACGGTGCGGTAGGACTCCTCGAGGAGCTCGGCGAGCTCGACGTCGTCCGTGCGCGCATCCAGGTCGATGCCGAGCCAGCCGGACGGCCCCAGATACGCGGGCACGAAGCTGCGCGGGTCCTCGGCGAGCGCCGCCGCCTCGGACTCCGGCAGGTGCAGCAGCACGGAGTGCGGATGCTGCACCCACTCCCCCTCGAGCTTGCGCGAGCCGCCGTAGTAGCAGTGCACCTTCACGGTGTGGAAGGCGGGGCGGCCATGGCTGATCTTCTCCGCCGCCCCGGGCAGGGCCAGGGCGATCCTGCGCACGCGCTCGAGCACCGGATCGTCATCGTCGAACATCTGCGGATGCGCCATGGAGCGATCCTCCCCCGCCCAGCGCGCCGTCGCCACCCCGCCCGGCGCGCACCCCGCCGGCCACGCATCCTGCCGGCGCCCGCTCCGCCCGACTCGCCCCTCGCCCGTCGCGCACTCCGCCCGACTCGCCCCTCCCCTGTCGCGCACGCCGCCGTAGGCTCAGGGGATGACGCTCCCCCTCCTGGTCGACTGCGACACCGGCATCGACGACGCGATCGCCCTGACCTACCTCGCCTGCCGCGACGACGTGGAGGTGGCGGGGATCGTCTCCACCGGCGGGAACGTCCCGGCCGCGACCGTGCACCGCAACAACCTCGTCCTCTCCGAGCTGCTCGGCCTCGACGCTCCGGTCGCGCTCGGCGCGGACCGCCCGCTCGTGGAGCCGCCGATGTTCGCCGACGACACCCACGGGCCGACGGGCCTCGGTCACGCTGTGCTGCCGGAGCCGACCCGCACCGAAGATCCGCGGCGCGGCGCGCAGCTGTGGGTGGACCTCGCACGCGAGCGGCCCGGGGAGCTCGTGGGCCTCGTGCTCGGCCCGCACACGAACCTCGCGCTCGCCCTCGAGATCGAGCCGGAGCTGCCGCGGCTGCTGCGCCGCCTGCACGTGATGGGCGGGGCGATCAACCACCGCGGCAACACCGGCGCGACCAGCGAGTGGAACATCGCCGTGGATCCCGAGGCGGCGCAGCGCGTGCTCGCCGCCTTCGCCTCCGCGCCGCGCCTGCCCGTGCTCGGCGCGCTCCAGGCGACCGAGCAGATCGCCTTCACCGCGGCGGAGCTGGACCGGCTCGAGCACCTCGCGGGCTCGACCTCCCCTCCGGTCGCGCGGATCCTCGCCGACGCGGTGCGCTTCTACTTCGAGTTCCATGAGGCCGACGGGTTCGGGTGGATGGCGCACGTGCACGACCCGCTGGTCACCGCCCACGCGGTCACGGGCGAGTTCGCCGAGACCCGGCCGCTGCCGGTCGACGTGGAGCTGGCCGGCACCCTCACCCGCGGCCAGACCGTCGGCGACGAGCTGGGCCGCTGGGGCCGCGAGCCCACGGTGGACCTGATGACCGACGTGCGGCCGACGGAGTTCGTCGAGCACCTGCTCAGCACCCTCGAGGCAGGGCTCGGGGACAGGCGGCAGACCACTCCCGACGGCGAACGTGTCTGAGGCCAGCCCGCCATGACAACGCCCATCCCATGACAGAGCCCTCCCCATGACCGCGCCCTCGCCCATGACCTCGCTCGATGCCTCCCGCGCTCTCGCCTGGCGTCTGCACCGCCACGGCCTGGATGCCCCGTCGGCCGACGGAGCCGCCGAGGTGGCCGAGCGGGTCCTCGCGCTGCGGGCCTGGCCGCACGACCTCGCCGAGCTCGCGATCGGGATCCGCAGCGCGCACCCTGCGCCGGGCGCGCTCGCGAGGGCCCTGGAGACCGGCGAGGTGGTCGCCGCCTATGCGCTGCGGGGCGGGTCGACCGCGCTCACCGCGTCGGCGGCGTCGGTGCTGCTGCGCGTGAGGGCGACGACCCGGGTGTGGGAGACGGCGCGGTACCAGCGCCAGGGACGCTTCGCCCTCGAGGACTGGGCCCCGTTGCGCGAGAGCGTGCGCCGAGTCCTGGCCGACGGGCCGCGGACCCGGGCGGAGATCAGCGCCCACCTCGCCCGCGACCCGGCGCTGCGCCACCTCGCGGAGGCCGCGACGGGCATCGGCGCGGACAGCCTGTACAAGCCTCTGCACTGGTGGGGCGACATCTGCTTCGGCCCGCCGCGGGACGGGACGGCGACCTTCCGCCTGGTGCGCGAGGGTGAGCACCGCCCCGAACACCAGGATCTCGACGAGGCAGGGCCCGAGGCCGTGCGTCTGTACCTCGCCGCCTACGGTCCGGCGACCGAGGAGAACCTGCTGTACTTCCTCGCCGAGGGGCTGAGCGCGCCGCGCCGCCGGGTGCTCGGCTGGCTCGCGGACCTCGGCGACGAGGTGACGACGGTGCAGCTCACCGGGCCGAGCAATGCGGCCTCGGGATCAGCGACGTCGGAGGCGCAGGCCCCCACCCGGACCCCGTCGCTGGCTTACGTGCTCACCGCCGACCTCGACCGGATCACGGCGACGGAGCCGACCGAGGCGGTGCGCCTGGTGCCCGGCTTCGACCCCTGGATCATGGGCCCGGGCACGGCCGACCCGCGCCTCCTCGCCCCGGCCCGCCGCGCCCTCGCCTCGCGCGGCGCACACCTGATGCTCCGCGGCGGCGTCGTCACCGGCACCTGGCGGAGGTCCGGCGACGCGCTGACCATCGACTGGTTCCCCGAGGCGGGCCTCTCACCGCGCGCCCTGCTCGAGGACGAAGCCCGCCGCGTCGCCGGGGTCGTCGCAGCCGTCGGGGGCGCCGCACCGGATCGGGACCTGCGCATCACGATCACCGACAGCGCCTAGATCCGGGCCGGCGGCCCTCCACACAGAGCCAGCGATGCAGAAAGTTCCAGATCATGGAACTTTCTGCATCGCTGGCTCGCACGGTGGCACGACCTCAGCGGTCGAGCATCGTCACCTCGACCTCGAAGCAGCGCCGCGCGGCCTTCTCGCCACGGGCGGGACGCCAGCCGAGGCAGCGCACCCCGGCGCGACCGGGCTCGTCCTCGTAGGCGACGAGCACGGTGCCGGGCAGGGTGACCGGGGCGTCGAAGGTGACGTCCCAGCGCAGTGGCCGGGAGAGGTCCACCCGCGACTCGGTGAAGGCGCGCGAAGCGGTGTACATGCCGTGGGCGATGGCCTTCGGGAAACCGAACGCCTTGGCGCTGACGGCGGAGAGGTGGATCGGGTTCACGTCCCCGGACACCGCGGCGTAGCGCCGGCCGGTGTCGGCGCCGAGAGCCCAGCGCCCGGTCGGGGCGGGCGGGGCGAAGTCGCGGCGGGAGCCCCCGTCGGCCGACGAGCCCGACCCGGTCGGCGCACCCGAGCCGACCCCGGCCGACCCGCCCCCGGCGCTCGCGGGCGAGGTGCCGGACGGCTCCCCGGTGCCCGGCTCACCGGTGCGGGAGGAGCCGACCGTCGAGGCCGAGCTCGATGACGAACCCGCCCCCGAAGACGAACCGCCCTTGGCGAGGTAGGTCGACACGTCGGTCGCGATGATCTCCCCGTCCTCGCCGAGGATCGTGGAGACCGCCTCGAAGGTGTGGCCCTTGCGGTGCGGGGCGAGAGCCCGGACCCGGCACTCGACGTCCACGAGCTCACCGACCCTCACGGGCCGGTGCTGGAGGATCTGGTTGCGCAGATGCACGAGACCCAGCAGCGCGAAGGGGAAGTCGCGCCGCGCCATGAGCGCGAGGGACACGGGGAAGGCGAGGACGTGCAGCACCCCGGGGTGGACGAGGTCGGTGGCCGGTCCGCCCATGAGGTGGTCGAAGTCGCGGGCCCGCTCGGCGTCGATGCGCACCTTCCGCACCCGGTAGGCGAGCTCCGGCAGCTGCGGGGCACCCTTCGCCCCGGCGCCCCTGCCGCCCTTCTTCCCGCCGAGGCGGGAGCGGGGGTCCAGCGCCGCGGCGTAGATCGCGGGGAAGGAGGGGACGTCGGAGAGGTCCTTGACCCGCTCCTGCCCCGCCCGCTCCTGCCCGGACGTCCTCTGCCCGGTGCGGCCCGCCATCACTTGCCCACCATGTTCTGGCCGCACACGCGCAGGGTCTGGCCCTGCACGCCGCCCGCCTCGTCACTCGCCAGGAACGCGATCGCCTCGGCGACGTCGACCGGCCGACCGCCCTGGGCCAGCGAGTTCACGCGCCGCGCCACCTCCCGGGTGAGCGCCGGCATCTTCGCGGTCATCTCGGTCTCGATGAAGCCGGGCGCGACCGCGTTGGCGGTGCCGCCGGAGGCCTCGAGCCGGCCGGCGAGCGCGTCCACGAACGCCATCACCCCGGCCTTGGAGGCGGCGTAGTTGGTCTGGCCGCGGTTGCCAGCGATGCCGCTCGTGGAGGCGAGGGACACGAACCGCGGATGCGCGCCGAGCGCGTCACCGGCCTCGAGCAGCGCCTCGGACAGGGTGATCTGGCTGGTGATGTTCACGCCGAGCACCGGGTCCCAGCGGTCCGGGGTCATGTTGGCGAAGAGCTTGTCGCGGGTGATGCCGGCGTTCAGCACCACGATGTCCAGCAGCAGCCCGTGCTCGCGGAGGAAGGAGACGAGCCGCTCCCCCGCCCCCTCGGAGGTGACGTCGAGCTGGATCGGGACCGCGCGCAGCTCGTTGGCCAGGCGCGACAGCTCGGTGCCGGCGCCGGGCACGTCCAGGACCACGAGCCTCGCCCCGTCGGCCGAGAGGGTGCGGGCGATGGCCGCGCCGATCCCGCGCGCCGCGCCGGTCACGAGCGCCGTGCGGCCCGCGAGCGGCTGCGCGAGGTCGGCGGTGGCCGAGCCCGCGTCGGACGTGACGGTGAGGAACTGGCCGGTGATGAAGGCGCTGCGGGCGGAGAGCAGGAAGCGCAGGGCGCCGACGACGCCGGGCGCGTCCGGCCCCACCCCGTCGGCCACGAGGATGCCGTTGGCGGTCGCGCCGCCGCGCATCTCGTGGGCGAGGGAGCGGACGAAGCCCTCGACGCCGCCGCGGGCTGCGTCGCGGGCGGGCTCCTCACCGGTGGCGGGGCGGGAGATGGTGACCACGCGCGCACCGGGCAGCAGGGAGCGCATCGCCCCGGCGAGCGGCAGCACGAGCGGGCCGAGATCGCCGGGAGCGGTCAGCTCGTCGGCGACGATCACGACGGTGCCGACGCTGCGCAGGTCCTCGAAGCGGCGGCGCACGTCGGCACCCTCGTCGAGGAGGCGGCGGGCGAGCGCGTCGGCCGCGGCGGAGGCGCCGAGCACGACCACGGGGCCGAGCACGGGCTCGGGACGGTCACCGCGGCGCAGCAGCTTCGAGGGGCGGGGCAGGCCCAGCTGCTTGGCGAGCATGCCGCCGGGCGCGGAGCGGACGAGACGGGTGTAGGTGTCGGTCATGGGATCCTCCGGATCGGATCGAGGCTGGCCAGTACGTGACTGAGCAGTGCGGGGCTGATCAGTCGGTGACGGACTCGAGCAGCATGACGGTGCCCTGACCGGCGGCGGCGCACACGGAGATCAGTCCGCGCTGGACGCGGCCGGTCTCCACCGCGCGCTCGTGCAGGAGCTTGGCGAGGGTGGCGACCAGGCGACCGCCGGTGGCGGCGAAGGGGTGACCGGCGGCGAGCGAGGAGCCCGCGACGTTCAGCCTGCTGCGGTCGATCGCGCCGAGCGCCCCGCCGCGGCCCAGGCGCGTGCGGCAGAACTCGTCGGACTCCCAGGCCTTCAGGGTGGTCAGCACGGTCGAGGCGAAGGCCTCGTGGATCTCGTAGAGATCGAGGTCCTGGAGGGCCAGGCCGTTGGCGTCCAGCAGCTCGGGCACGGCGTAGGCGGGGGCCATCAGCAGGCCCTCGTCGCCGTGGACGAAGTCGACCGCGGCGCTGCGCGCATCCACCACGCGGGCCAGCGGCTTCAGCCCCCGCTCGGCGGCCCACTCCGCGCTGCCCAGCAGCACGGAGGAGGCGCCGTCGGACAGCGGCGTGGAGTTGCCGGCGGTCATCGTGGGCTCGGCGACCTGCGGGGACTTCACACCGAACACGGGCTTGAGGGAGCCGAGCTTCTCGAGGGTGGAGTCGGGGCGGAGGTTCTGGTCGCGGGCGAGGCCGCGGTAGCCGGTGACGAGGTCGTCGAAGAACCCGGCGTCGTAGGCGGCGGCGAGGTTCTTGTGGGAGGCGAGCGCCAGCTCGTCCTGGGCCTCGCGGGTGATGCCCCACTCGGCAGTGGTCAGCGCCTGGTGCTCGCCCATGGACAGGCCCGTGCGGGGCTCGCCGTTGCGGGGCGGGACCGGGGAGAGATCCGCGGGGCGGATCGCGGAGAGCGCCTTGACGCGCTGCATCGCGGTCTTCGCGGCGAAGGCGCGGTGCAGGATGCGGCGCAGGCGCGGGGTGACCTCGATGGGGGCGTCGGACGCGGAGTCGACGCCGCAGGCGATGCCCGAGTCGATCTGGCCGAGGCGGATGCGGTTGGAGACGTGCAGGACGGTCTCGAGGCTGGTGGCGCAGGCTTTGGACATGTCCACGGCCGGGGTGCGGGGGTCCAGCGGCGTGCCCAGCGCGCTCTCGCGGGTGAGGTTCAGGTCGCCGGCGAGCTTGAGCACGGCGCCGCCGGCGATCTCGCCGAGCTTCTCGCCCTGCAGGGAGTAGCGGGCCACGAGGCCCTCGAGCGCGGCGGTGAGCAGGTCCTGGTTGGAGATGCCGGCGTAGGGGCCGCCGGAGCGGGCGAACGGGATGCGGTTGCCGCCCAGGATCAGGGCCTCGCGGGGGAAGTCATTCACGGTATGCACCTCTTCGTGGTCACTGCGTTGTGGGGTGTGGTCTGCGGGTCTGTGCGGGGGAGGCCGCGGCCGACGGGGCCTGCGGCGTGGGTTCCGCCGGCGGGGCCGACGGGAATCCCCCGGGGAGTCCCGGGAGAGACTTTACATAGAACCGGCGGTACTTGATACCCTAGGTCCCGTGAATGCGACGACGCAAGCCCCGGTGGACGGACGCTCCGCCCGCTGGGCCGGGCACCGCGAGCAGCGGCGCAGCGAACTGCTGGACGTGGCCCGCCACCTGATCCACGAGCAGGGACCCGACGTGACGATGGAGGACATCGCCGCCGCCTCGGGCACCTCCAAGTCCATCGTGTACCGCTACTTCGAGGACAAGGCCCATCTCCAGCGCGACCTGGGCCGCGCCATCCTCACGGCGATGCACGCCAAGCTCGTCGAGGAGATGCGCACCCTCGAGAAGCGGATGCGGCGCGAGCCCGAGCCGGACGAGCGCATCCAGGCCATGATCCGCGCCTACGTCGAGACGGCTCAGCGCTCCCCCGGCGTGTACCGCTTCATCACCCGCCCGAGCGACGGGCTGAGCCACTTCCTGAACGCCGTCACCCGCCTGGTCGCGACGTTCCTGCCGGCCGACACCCCCGCACCCCAGGTCTGGGCGCACGGGGCGGTCGGCTTCGTGGAGCGGGCGGTGGACACCTGGATGACCCAGGTCGAGTCCGCGCAGCTCGCCCCCGACGACCGCACCACCGCCGACGACCTCACCACCGATCGCACCCCCGCTGACATCACCCCCGCCGCCCGCACCGCCGCGGCCGGCTCCGCCCCGATGACCTCCGACCAGCTCGTGGCCCATCTGGTCACGTGGCTCATGAAGGGACTGCACGCATGACCACCGAGAACATCACCGCCCCCGTCGACGCCGTCCTGCCTGCATCGGCTACCCCCACCGGCCCGATCCCCGTCCTGCCCGACGGCGCCCCGCGCCTGGATGTCGAGATGGTCTCCGAGGCCCTGCTGGGCCGCTGGGCCGACGCCCGCCGCGCCTCGCGCGAGCGCGCCGCCCGCCCCGAGATGCACCGCCCGATCGACGCGAGCGTCGCCGAGCACCGCGAGCGCGTGTTCGGCCAGCTGCAGACCCTCGCCGACGAGCAGGTGTCCCTGCCGATGCTCCCCGAGCACCTCGGCGGCCCCAACGACAACGGCGCCAACGTCGCCGCGTTCGAGGAGCTCGTCGTCGCCGACCCGTCCCTGCAGATCAAGGCCGGCGTGCAGTGGGGGCTCTACACCTCCGCAATCGTGCAGCTGGGCAACGAGGAGCAGCAGAAGCGGTGGGTGCCCGCGGCGATGAGCCTGGAGACCCCCGGCGCGTTCGCGATGACCGAGATCGGCCACGGCTCGGACGTGCAGTCCCTCGCCACCACCGCCACCTTCGACCCCGACGGCGGGGAGGACGGCGAGTGGGTGATCCACACCCCCTTCCGCGCCGCGTGGAAGGACTACCTGGGCAACGCGGCGGTCCACGCGAAGGCCGCGACCGTGTTCGCGCGCCTGATCACCAACGGCGTCGACCACGGCGTGCACTGCTTCTACGTGCCGGTGCGCGATGCGGAGGGGAACCTCCTGCCGGGCGTGTCCAGCGAGGACGACGGCGAGAAGGGCGGCCTGAACGGCATCGACAACGGCCGCCTCGCCTTCGACCACGTGCGCGTGCCGCGCACGAACCTGCTGAACCGCTACGGGGACGTCGCGGCCGACGGCACTTACACCTCCCCCATCGACTCCCCCGGACGCCGCTTCTTCACGATGATCGGCACGCTCGTGCAGGGCCGCGTGTCCCTGGACGGCTCCGCGATCCGCGCCTCCGAGCTCGCGCTGCACATCGCGATCACCTATGCCACCCAGCGCCGTCAGTTCACCGCCGCCGATCCCACGAAGGAGACGGTGCTGATGGACTACCAGGCCCATCTGCACCGCCTGCTGCCCAAGCTCGCCGCCACCTACGCGGGCGCCTTCGCGCACGAGCAGCTGCTCCAGGCCTTCGACGACGTGTTCTCGGGCCGCGAGGACACTCCCGAGTCCCGCGAGGACCTCGAGACCCTCGCCGCGACCCTGAAGCCCACCTCGACCCGGCTCGCCCTGGACACCATCCAGGAGTGCCGCGAGGCGTGCGGCGGCTCCGGCTTCATGGCCGAGAACCAGCTGGTGGGCCTGCACCAGGACCTCGACGTGTACGCCACCTTCGAGGGCGACAACACGATCCTGCTGCAGCTGGTCGCCAAGCGCCTGCTGGCCGACTACACCTCGGAGCTGCGCAGCGTGGACCGTGCCGGGATCGGCCGCTTCATCGCCCAGCGCGCCGAGGTGCTCTCCAAGCGCCACACCCCCTGGGCCCGTCTGGTCCAGGACGTCTCCGACCGCGGCAACCGCCGCCGCTCCTCGGACTCGATGCGTCAGGCCGACTTCCAGGAGTCGATGCTCGCCGACCGCGCCCGGGTCAAGGTCGAGGAGGTCGCACTCGCCCTGCGCGGCACGGCGCGGATGAGCCCGGCCGACGCCGCCGCCGAGGTCAACAAGCACCAGGTGGAGATGCTGGACGCCGCCCGCGCCCATGCGGACCTGGTGCGCTGGCGCGCCTTCACCGCCGGCATCGAGAAGCTGGAGGACGAGGCGACCCGCGCGGTGCTCACCGACGTGCGCGACCTGTTCGGTCTCACCGCCATCAACGACGACCTCGCCTGGTACCTGCTCAGCGGCATGATCTCCCAGCAGCGCGGCCGCCTGATCGCCTCGGACCTCAAGCGCCTGCTGTGGCGCCTGCGCCCGCACGTGCTCGACCTCGTCGCCGCGTTCGACATCCGTCCCGGCCACGTCCGCGCTCCCATCGCGCTCGGCGGGGAGCAGCAGCGGCAGGACGAGGCCGCCGCCTACTTCCGCGCCCAGCGCGCCAGCCATGACGCGCCGGTGAGCGAGAAGGCGCTGCGCGATGCGGAGAAGAAGCGCCGGCGCGCCGAGTCGAAGCGCTCCGGCCGCCGCTGACCCGCCCCGCCGCGCGCGTCGGCCCCGCTCGAGGGGCGCCGCGGGCCCGTCGGCCGTGGCGCCGCGGGCCCGTCCGCCGACGGGATCCCGCGCCCTGCGCGCACCCGCCGGACGGCCCGGTCCCAGCACGGGGACCGGGCCGTCCTCTCGCGCGCGGCGATCGTAGACTGTGGGGGCCGCGCCGGGCCCCGTCGGCCCGCGCTCCCCCGCCCCCGCGAGAACGGACCCGAATCCCCGATGACCGCCGACGACGCTCGCCCCGACACCACCCCCGCCGCGCCCGCGGACGTCGACACGGTCGAGCACGCCGCCTCGACCCCCGACCAGGTCCAGCCCTACGCGGAGCTGGGGCTGAAGGACGACGAGTACGCGAGCATCCGGGAGATCCTCGGCCGCCGCCCCACCAACGCGGAGCTGGCCATGTACTCGGTGATGTGGTCCGAGCACTGCTCCTACAAGTCCTCCAAGAAGCACCTGCGCACCTTCGGCGCCCGCACCACCGAGGCGATGAAGGAGAAGCTGCTGGTGGGAATGGGCGAGAACGCGGGCGTCGTGGACATCGGCGACGGCTGGGCGGTGACCTTCAAGGTCGAGTCCCACAACCACCCCTCCTACGTCGAGCCGTACCAGGGCGCGGCGACCGGCGTGGGCGGCATCGTGCGCGACATCATCTCCATGGGCGCCCGTCCCGTCGCGGTGATGGACCAGCTGCGCTTCGGCGCGATCGACCACCCCGACACCGCCCGCGTGGTCCACGGCGTGGTCTCCGGCGTGGGCGGCTACGGCAACTCCCTCGGCCTGCCCAACATCGGCGGCGAGACCGTGTTCGACGCCGCATACCAGACCAACCCGCTGGTGAACGCGCTGTGCCTCGGCGTGCTGCGCCACGAGGACATCCACCTCGCCTCCGCCACCGGCCCCGGCAACAAGGTGGTCCTGTTCGGCGCCCGCACCGGCGGCGACGGCATCGGCGGCGCCTCGATCCTCGCCTCGGAGACCTTCGACGAGGGCGGCCCCGTCAAGCGCCCCAGCGTCCAGGTGGGCGACCCCTTCATGGAGAAGGTCCTCATCGAGTGCTGCCTCGAGCTGTTCGCGGCCGGCACCGTCGAGGGCATCCAGGACCTCGGCGCGGCCGGGATCTCCTGCGCCACCAGCGAGCTCGCCGCCAACGGCGGCTCCGGCATGCACGTGGACCTCGAGAACGTGCTGCTGCGCGACCCCACCCTCACCGCCGGCGAGATCCTCATGAGCGAGTCGCAGGAGCGGATGATGGCCGTGGTCCGCCCCGAGAAGCTCGAGGAGTTCCAGGCGATCGCCGCGAAGTGGGACGTGGAGGCCGCGGTCATCGGCGAGGTCACCGGTGACGGCCGCCTCACCATCGACCACGACGGCCACCGCATCGTGGACGTCGACCCCTCCACCGTCGCGGTCGACGGGCCGGTCTACGACCGCCCCTACGCCCGCCCCGACTGGCAGGACGGCCTCCAGGCCGACACCGCCGAGGCCCTCCCCCGCCCCGAGAGCGCCGAGGAGCTCGCCGCGCAGATCCGTGCGCTGCTGGCCTCCCCGAACCTCGCCTCCAAGGGCTGGGTCACCGACCAGTACGACCGCTACGTGGGGGGCAACACGGCGCTCGCCATGCCGGACGACGCGGGCGTGGTCCGCGTGGACGAGACGACCGGGCGCGGCGTCGCGATCGCCACCGACGCGAACGGCCGCTACACCAAGCTCGACCCCCGCACCGGCGCGCAGCTCGCCCTCGCGGAGGCCTACCGCAACGTCGCCACCTCCGGGGCGTCGCCGCTCGCGGTCACGGACTGCCTGAACTTCGGCTCCCCCGAGGACCCGGGCCCCATGTGGCAGCTGGTCGAGGCGATCGAGGGCCTCGCCGAGGCGTGCGAGACCCTCGCCGTCCCGGTCACCGGCGGCAACGTGTCGCTGTACAACTCCACCGGCGAGCCCGGCCGCATCGACTCCGCCATCCACCCCACCCCCGTGGTGGGCGTGCTCGGCGTGCTCGAGGACGTGGCGCGCCGTGTGCCCTCGGGCTGGCAGGAGGAGGGCCTGCGGGTGCTGCTGCTGGGCACCACCCGCGAGGAGCTCTCCGGCTCGGCCTGGGCGCAGGTCGCCCACGACCACCTCGGCGGCCTTCCCCCGCAGGTGGACCTCGAGGCCGAGCGGGCGCTCGCGAAGGTCCTCATCGCCTCTGCCGACGAGGGTCTCGGCGCGGCCGCGCACGACCTCTCCGAGGGCGGTCTCGTGCAGGCGCTCGTGGAGTCCTCGGTGCGCTTCGGCACCGGCGTGCGCGCGGACCTCGGCGAGCTCCTCTCCCGCGACGGCGTGGACCTCGCCACCGCCCTGTTCTCCGAGTCCCAGGCCCGTGCCCTGGTCGCGGTCCCGGCCGCGCAGGAGGAGCGCCTGCGCGCCCTCGCCGCCGAGCACGGCGTGCCGGTCCTGGCCCTCGGCGCCACCGGCGGGGACGCGCTCGAGATCGAGGGTGCAGGCTCCTTCACCGTCGGCGAGCTTCGCGACCTGCGCGAGGGGACGCTGCCGCGCCACTTCGGGTGACGCTCGTCGGCCGACGACCACCGGCCACCGCACCGCGAAGCGGCCGTGCTCCCGGGGGGGCACGGCCGCTTCGTCGTTCCCGACGCACCCGCCCAGGAACGCGACGAGGGCGGACCGTCGGGCATCAGCCCGTCGATCCGCCCTCGGCGGTCGCGCTCATCGCAGGTGCGGCACGGGGCCGCGGGGAGGCTCAGGCCTCCTTGGACTCCTCAGCCGGGGACTCCTCGGCCGGGGTCTCCGCAGCGGCGGTGTCCTCGGCGGGGGCCTCGGTGGTGGTCTCCTCGACGACCGGGGTCTCGTCGGCCTTGGAGGCGTTCTTGGCGGTGCCCTCGGCCTCCTTCACCACGGCCTGCTTGGCCGAGTACTCCTCGGTGACCAGCTCGATGACGGCCATCGGGGCGTTGTCGCCCTTGCGGGGGCCGACCTTGGTGATGCGGGTGTAGCCGCCGGGACGCTCCGAGAAGGTCGGGGCGATCTCCTCGAAGAGCTGGTAGACGACGCCCTTGTCACGGATGGTCTGCATGACCCGGCGACGGGAGGCGAGATCGCCCTTCTTCGCCTGGGTGACGAGACGCTCCGCGTAGGGGCGCAGGCGCTTGGCCTTGGTCTCGGTGGTGGTGATCCGGCCGTGGCGGAACAGCTCGGTGGCGAGGCCGGCGATGATCATCCGCTCGTGCGCGGGGGATCCGCCGAGGCGCGCGCCCTTGGTGGGTGCAGGCATGGTCGTTCTCCTTGGTGGAAGTGAAGGTCAGTACTGGTCGCCGAAGTCGTCGGAGTAGGAGTCCAGGGCCGCGGGGTCGAACCCGGCCGGGGAGTCCTTCAGCGACAGCCCGAGCTCGGCGAGCTTCGCCTTGACCTCGTCGATGGACTTCTGTCCGAAGTTGCGGATGTCGAGCAGATCGGCCTCGGAGCGGGCGGTCAGCTCGCCGACGGTGTGGACACCCTCGCGCATCAGGCAGTTGTACGACCGCACCGTGAGGTTGAGGTCGTTGATCGGCAGCGCCAGATCGGCGGCCAGGGCCTGATCGGTGGGCGAGGGACCGATCTCGATGCCCTCCGCCTCCTGGTTCAGCTCGTGGGCCAGGCCGAACAGCTCGACCAGGGTCTTGCCGGCCGAGGCCACCGCGTCGCGGGGGCTGATGGCGGGCTTGGTCTCGACGTCGACGATCAGCTTGTCGAAGTCGGTGCGCTGCTCGACACGGGTCGCCTCGACCTTGTAGGTCACCTTGAGCACGGGCGAGTAGATCGAGTCGACCGGGACGCGGCCGATCTCGCCGTCCACACCCTTGTTCTGCGCGGCGGAGACGTAGCCGCGACCGCGCTCGACGATCAGCTCGATCTCCAGACGGCCCTTCTCGTTGAGGGTCGCGATGTGCAGGTCGGGGTTGTGGATCTCCACGCCGGCCGGCGGGGTGATGTCGGCGGCGGTGACGCGGCCGGCCTCCTCGCGGCGCAGGTACATCACGACGGGCTCGTCGTTCTCCGAGGAGACGACGAGGTTCTTGATGTTGAGGATGACCTCGGTGATGTCCTCCTTGACGCCGGGGACGGTGCTGAACTCGTGCAGCACGCCGTCGATGCGGATCGAGGTGACCGCGGCGCCGGGGATGGAGGACAGCAGGGTGCGGCGCAGGGAGTTGCCGAGGGTGTAGCCGAAGCCCGGCTCGAGCGGCTCGATGACGAACCGGGAGCGGTTGTCCGACACGACCTCTTCGGTCAGCGTGGGGCGCTGTGCAATGAGCACTGTGGATCCTTTCGGCGAGCGTCCGCCATATGACGCTCAGAAGGGGGCGGTGGGCCTGGAAGGTACGGGGGTGTCCACGTCAGCCGTGGGTGCCGGGCGCGGGAGAGCCCCGCCCGGCACGGTCCGGCCGTGACGAGCGGGGTTCCCCGTCGTCGCGGCCGACGGGCTCAGACGCGGCGGCGCTTGGCCGGGCGGGTGCCGTTGTGGGGCTGCGGGGTGACGTCCTGGATCGAGCCCACCTCGAGGCCGGTCGCGGTGAGCGAGCGGATCGCGGTCTCGCGGCCCGAGCCCGGGCCCTTCACGAAGACGTCGACCTTCTTCAGGCCGTGCTCCTGCGCCTGGCGGGCAGCGGCCTCGGCGGCCATCTGCGCGGCGTAGGGGGTCGACTTGCGCGAGCCCTTGAAGCCGACCTGGCCGGCGGACGCCCAGGAGATGACGGCACCGGTCGGGTCGGTGATCGACACGATGGTGTTGTTGAACGTGCTCTTGATGTGAGCCTGGCCGTTGACGATGTTCTTCTTGTCCTTGCGGCGCGGCTTGCGCGCAGCGGCCTGACGGGTCTTGGTTGCCATGCGGCAGAACTCCTCTGGTGGATGTGGGGTGCGCCGGATCCCTCAGCGGCGCGAAGTGACTTCGGGCTCCGATGGCGGAGCCTGGCAGCCGATCAGCGGGGTCCGCGGATCAGCGAGCCTTCTTCTTGCCGGCGACCGTGCGCTTGGGGCCCTTGCGGGTACGCGCGTTGGTCTTGGTGCGCTGACCGCGCACGGGGAGGCCGCGACGGTGGCGCAGGCCCTGGTAGCTGCCGATCTCGACCTTGCGGCGGATGTCGGCGGCCACCTCACGGCGAAGGTCACCCTCGACCATGTAGTTCGCCTCGATGTGATCGCGAAGCTGGACGAGCTCCTCGTCGGTCACCTCGCGCACGCGCTTGTCACCGGAGACGCCGGTAGCGGCCAGGGTCTCCAGGGCGCGGGTGCGGCCCACGCCGAAGATGTACGTCAGGGCGACCTCGAGGCGCTTCTCGCGCGGAAGGTCGACTCCCACCAGACGTGCCATGTGCAGATTCTCCTACTGTCTCGGAGGCCTGATCCGGCACCTCGCCCGCGGGATCCCTCCCGTGGCGCCGCAGCCTCCGTACTGCGGGTGACCGGCTCGTGCCGGTGGTGCCGTCTCTTCTGTTGTGTGTGCCCGCAGGTGCGGGCGGTGCCCCGTGCGGGGCGGTGTCCCTCTCAGGACGGGTCCCTCTCAGGACCGTGCCCCACGGTGCGGGGCCTGCCGCCCGAGGGCGGCGATGTCACGGCAGATGCCGGGGACTCAGCCCTGGCGCTGCTTGTGACGGGGGTTCGAGCAGATGACCATGACGCGCGAGTGGCGACGGATCACCTTGCAGTTGTCACAGATCGGCTTGACGCTCGGCTTGACCTTCATTGCTTTCCTTCTCCCGGGACGATCACTTGTAGCGGTAGACGATGCGGCCCCGGTCGAGGTCATAGGGGCTCAGCTCGACGACCACACGGTCCTCGGGAAGGATGCGGATGTAGTGCTGGCGCATCTTTCCGGAGATGTGCGCGAGCACCATGTGCCCGTTGTCGAGCTCGACGCGGAAGCGCGCGTTCGCGAGCGCCTCCGTGACCGTGCCCTCGACCTCGATCACTCCGTCCTTCTTCGCCATGCCTCCCCAATCTCCCGCCTCCGGCGGTGGCCGGGGTCGAGTTCCGCGTACTTGGTTCCTGGTTGCCCAGGCCCTGCACACCGACCGTCGGGTGACGGTACGGTGATCGACGAGGGTGGCACCGCCGGCGTCCCGTCGGCCGCGACCCGGCCCGTGAGGGGTCCTGGTCGGTGGTGACGACGGGGCTGCACGATCGCGCGTTCGCACGCACGAGCGGAGCACACCCGATGGACCAGCCTACACGTGCCCTCCGGTTCCGGCGAGGGGCGACGGCGATGACGCCTGTCACGTCCGGGCCCCGAAGGGCCCCCTCCCCCGTCGGCCGACGGCCGGGCCGTCAGCCGGCGTCGGCCGCGAGGGGGTCCGGAGCGGCGATGACGCCCCGGCGCGCGAGCTCGGCGGCGCCGCCGTCCCCTGCGGTGAGCACGAGGAGCCCCTGCTCGGTGACCGCGACGGAGTGCTCGAAGTGGGCGGCGCGTCCGCCGGCGGTGGCGCGCACTGTCCACTCGTCGTCCTCGAGCTCCCAGTTGCCGGGGCCCTGGATGAGCATCGGCTCGATGGCCAGGCACATGCCGGGCTTGACCCGGGGGCCGCGGGTGCGGGTGCGGTAGTTCATGACGTCCGGGGCCTGGTGCATGGCGGTGCCGATGCCGTGGCCGCCGAAGCCCTCGAGGTGGGAGAGGGACTCCCCCGCCGCGTCGTCGACGAAGTCCTCGATCGCGGCGCCGACGTCGCCCACCCGGTCGGCGGTCGCGAGCGCGGCGATGCCGGCCCAGAGCGCCTCCTCGGTGATGCGCACCAGGTCCTCGTCGCCCACGGAGCGCGGCGCGCCGACGATGTGGCTGCGCGCCGCGTCCGAGTGCCAGCCGTCCACGATCAGACCGCCGTCGATGGAGACGACGTCTCCCGCCTCGAGCGGCCGGTCGTCGGGGATGCCGTGCACGACGACCTCGTTGACGCTGATGCACAGCGTCGCCGGGTATCCCTGGTAGCCCAGAAAGTTCGGCGTCGCACCCTCGGCACGGATCATGTCGTGCGCGAGGGTGTCGAGCTCGTCGGTGGTGATGCCGGGCCGGATCGCGTCCTCGAGCATGTCGTGGACGCGGTGGAGCAGCAGCCCGCTGCGACGCATCGCGACGATCTGCGCGGGGGTCTTCAGCTCGACCCGCTCGGGCAGGAGGCTCATCGGGTGGCGAGAGCCTCGCGCAGGGCGGCGGTGACCTCGTCGATGGAGGCCATGCCGTCGACGCGGCGCACCAGGCCGCGCTGCTCGTAGACGTCGATCAGCGGGGCGGTCTGCTCCGCGTACACCTCGAGGCGGCGGCGGATGGTCTCCTCGGTGTCGTCGCTGCGGCCCTGCTCGGCGCCGCGCGCCACCAGGCGCTGCACGACCTCCTCCTGCTCGACCACGAGCAGCAGCACGAGGTCCAGCGGGGTGCCGAGCTCGGCGAGCATGCCGTCCAGCGCCTCGACCTGGTCGAGGGTGCGGGGGTAGCCGTCCAGCAGGAAGCCGTCCTTCGCGTCGTCCTCGGCCAGGCGCGAGCGCACCATGTCGTTGGTGACGGAGTCGGGGACGTACTCGCCCTTGTCCATGTAGGACTTCGCCAGCAGGCCCAGCTCGGTCTCGCCCGAGACGTTGGCGCGGAAGATGTCGCCGGTGGAGATCGCGGGGATCGCGAGCCCCTCGGCGATGCGCACGGCCTGGGTGCCCTTGCCCGCTCCGGGCGGGCCGACGATCAGCAGTCGGCGGGCGGGGGTGGAGGAGGTGGGGGTGGTCACCGGAGGATCCCTTCGTAGTGGTGCTGCTGGAGCTTCGCATCGACCTGCTTGACGGTGTCCA
The DNA here is from genome assembly GCF_014204755.1 of Brachybacterium aquaticum. NCBI lineage: Bacteria > Bacillati > Actinomycetota > Actinomycetes > Micrococcales > Dermabacteraceae > Brachybacterium > Brachybacterium aquaticum. Next base: position 542,114 of record NZ_JACHLZ010000001.1, on the reverse strand, counting down.
GGCCCACGCCGATGACGATCAGCAGGGACACGCCGCCGAGCGGGAAGTCCTGGGAGGTGCCGAGGTAGAACAGCGCCACCAGCGGGATGAGGCAGATGATCGCCAGGTACACGGCGCCACCGGACTGGATGCGGTTGATGACGTAGCGCAGGTAGTTCTCGGTGGGCTTGCCGGCGCGGACGTTGGGGATGAAGCCGCCGTACTTCTTCATGTTGTCGGCGATCTCCTCCGCGTTGAAGGTGATCGACACGTAGAAGAACGCGAAGAACACGATCAGGGTCACGTAGATGACCGCGTAGATCCAGGAGAAGGAGAAGCCGAGCACGAGGTGCGTGTTGATCCACTGCACCCAGCCGGCCTCGGGGTCGCCGAACGATGCCGCCATCTGCGGCAGGGCGAGGATCGAGGAGGCGAAGATGACCGGGATGACGCCGGCCTGGTTCACCTTGATCGGGATGTAGGTCGAGGTGCCGCCGTACATGCGACGTCCCACCATGCGCTTGGCGTACTGCACCGGGATGCGTCGCTGGGACTGCTCGACGAAGACCATGCCGACCATGATCAGCAGGCCCACGAGGATCACCAGCGAGAAGGTGATCCAGCCCTTCAGCTGCCACACCTGGCCGAAGGAGGCCGGGAAGCTCGCCGCGATGGAGGAGAAGATCATCAGGGACATGCCGTTGCCGACGCCGCGCTCGGTGATCATCTCGCCCATGAACATGATCAGCACGGTGCCGACGGTCATGGTCAGCACCATCATGAGCAGGGTGGGGATGGACTGGTCCGGGACCAGGGTGAGGTTGCAGCCCACGAAGAAGTTGCCCGAGCGGACCAGCGTGATGATGGTGGTCGCCTGCAGCACGCCCAGACCGATGGTCAGGTAGCGGGTGTACTGGGTGAGCTTCGCGGTGCCGGAGGCGCCCTCCTTGTGGAGGGCCTCGAAGCGCGGGATCACCACGCGCAGCAGCTGGATGATGATGGAGGCGGTGATGTACGGCATCACGCCCAGTGCGAAGACGGAGAGCTGCAGCAGTGCACCGCCGGAGAACATGTTGATCATGCCCAGCGCACTCGCGCCCTGGCCGGCGGCCTGATCGGCGCACATCATCACGTTGGTCGCGTCGAACCCGGGAGTGGGGACGAAGACGCCGAGACGGTAGATGGCGATCAGACCGAGCGTGAAGAAGATCTTGTTCCTCAGCTCGGGGGTGCGCAGCGCGCGCACGAACGAGTTCACCTGATTCCCTCCTGGAGGTCCGGGGACGGGACCGAGGCGGTGGTCGGCCGTCCTGGTGCCGCGCGTTCGACGCGGGCGGTCGGACCGGCCCTGGAATGACGACAGGGCACCGCGGCCCAGACTAAGTCTGTGCCGCGGTGCCCGTCAAAAGGGAGTCACGCGGTGGTGACGGACCCGCCGGCCGCCGCGATCTTCTGCTCCGCCGAGGCGGAGAACTTCTGCGCGGTGATGTCGAGCTTGACGCTCACATCGCCCTGGCCCAGCACCTTCACGGGCTGGTTCTTGCGCACGGCGCCCTTGGCGACGAGGTCCTCGACCGTGACCGTGCCGCCCTCGGGGAACAGCTCCTGCAGGGTCGACAGGTTCACGACCTGGTACTCGACGCGGAACGGGTTGGTGAAGCCGCGGAGCTTCGGAAGCCGCATGTGCAGCGGCATCTGTCCACCCTCGAAGCCGACGGGCACCTGGTAGCGGGCCTTGGTGCCCTTGGTGCCTCGACCGGCGGTCTTGCCCTTGGAGGCCTCACCACGGCCGACGCGGGTGCGCGCGGTCTTGGCACCGGGCGCGGGGCGCAGGTCGTGGAGCTTCAGGGGGTTCTGGTTGTCAGTCATGGATTCAGTCCACCTCTTCGAACGTCACCAGGTGGGCGACGCTGCGGATCATGCCGCGGATCTCAGGGCGGTCCTCCTTCACCACGGTGTCACCGATGCGCTTGAGGCCGAGGCCGCGCAGGGTGGACCGCTGGCTCTTGGTGCCGCCGATCTCGGAACGGGTCTGGGTGACCTTGAGCTGCATCACGCACCCACCTTCTCCGCACGGGCGGCGGCGCGACCCTCGGCCTGCGCCCGCAGGAGCGCCGCCGGGGCGACGTCCTCGACCGCGAGGCCACGGCGGGCCGCGACGGCCTCCGGCTCCTCGAGCTGCTTGAGAGCGTCGACGGTGGCCCGCACGATGTTGATCGCATTGGTCGAGCCGAGCGACTTGGAGAGCACGTCGTGCACTCCGGCGCACTCGAGCACGGCGCGGACCGGACCGCCGGCGATCACGCCGGTACCCGGAGCGGCCGGACGCAGCAGGACGACGCCCGCCGCATCCTCACCCTGGACGGGGTGCACGACGGTGCCCTGGACGCGCGGGACGCGGAAGAAGTTCTTCTTCGCCTCCTCGACGCCCTTGGAGATCGCCGCGGGGACCTCCTTGGCCTTGCCGTAGCCGACGCCGACGGTGCCGTCGCCGTCACCCACCACCACGAGGGCGGTGAAGGAGAATCGACGGCCGCCCTTGACGACCTTCGAGACGCGGTTGATGCTCACGACGCGCTCGAGGAACGCCGACTTCTCGGCCTCCTGACCGCGACCGCGACCACCCTGACGACCACCGCGGTCGCCGCCCTGGCGGCCGCCGCGATCGTTGCTGTTGTTGTTGTCATCCCGCCGGCCGGAGGCCGCGGGACCGTTGTTCCGCTGCTGTGCAGCCATATTCAGATCCTCTTCTCGTCCTGTGTCCGGGCGGCGATCACAGCGCCAGGCCGGCCTCGCGGGCGCCGTCGGCGACGGCAGCCACACGGCCGTGGTACTTGTTGCCACCGCGGTCGAAGACGACCGCGTCGATGCCGGCGGCCTTCGCGCGCTCGGCGACCAGGGCACCGACGGTGCGGGCCTTGTCCGACTTGGTGGCCTCGGTGGCGCGGAGGTCCGCCTCCATGGTTGAGGCCGACGCGATGGTCTTCCCGAGGGAGTCGTCGACAACCTGCACGAAGACGTGACGCGACGAGCGGGTGACCACCAGGCGCGGACGCTGGGCGGTGCCGATGACGCGGCGACGGACACGCAGGTGACGGCGACCGCGCGAGCGCAGCTTGGAGCCGCGGTTGCCCTTGGTGTGCTTGAGTGCGTAACCCATGATCACTTACCAGCCTTTCCGGCCTTGCGGAGCACGACCTCGTCGGCGTAGCGCACACCCTTGCCCTTGTAGGGCTCCGGCTTGCGCAGCTTGCGGATGTTCGCCGCGACCTCGCCCACCTGCTGCTTCGAGATGCCGTTGACCGAGAACTTGGTCGGCGACTCGACCGCGAAGGTGATGCCCTGGGGCGCCTTCACGACGACGGGGTGGGAGAAGCCGAGCGCGAACTCGAGGTCCGAGCCCTTCGCGGTGACGCGGTAGCCGGTCCCCACGATCTCGAGCTTCTTGCTGTAGCCCTCGGTGACACCGAGGACGATGTTGTTGATGAGGGTGCGGGTCAGGCCGTGGAGGGCCTTGTTCTCGCGCTCCTCGTCGGGGCGGGCGACGACGATGGAACCGTCCTCGGCGCGCTCGACGGTGAGGGGAGCGGGCACCTCATGGGTGAGCTCGCCCTTGGGGCCGGTCACCGTGACGGTGCGACCCTCGATGGTGACGTTCTGGACAGAGGCCGGCACTGCGACCGGCAGGCGTCCGATGCGGGACATAGCTAGTGGTCTCCTCTCCCGCTCACCAGATGTAGGCGAGGACTTCCCCACCCACACCCTTCTTGGCAGCCTGCTTGTCGGTCAGGAGGCCGGAGGACGTGGACAGGATCGCCACGCCCAGGCCGCCGAGGACCTTGGGCAGGTTGGTGGACTTTGCGTACACGCGCAGGCCGGGCTTCGAGATGCGACGGATCCCGGAGATGGCGCGCTCGCGGCTGTCCGAGTACTTGAGCTCGAGGACGAGGTTCTTGCCCACCTCGGCCTCCTCCTCATGCCAGCCGAGGATGTAGCCCTCAGCCTTCAGGATGTCCGCGATGCGGGCCTTGAGCTTCGAATACGGCATGGACGCGGTCTCGTGGTACGCCCCAGAGGCGTTCCGGATCCGCGTGAGCATGTCCGCGATCGGGTCGGTCATGGTCATGTCTGTTGCTTCTTCCTCACCTGGTTTCCCCCTGATCCCTCACGGGATCCGAGGACCTGTGGCGATAGTCCTTACCAGCTGCTCTTGGTGACGCCGGGGAGCTCTCCGCGGTGAGCCATCTCGCGGAGGCAGACGCGGCAGAGGCCGAACTTGCGGTAGACCGAGTGGGGTCGACCGCAGCGCTGGCACCGGGTGTAGGCGCGCACCGCGAACTTGGGCTTGCGCTCCGACTTCTTGATCAGGGCAGTCTTCGCCATGTCAGTTCTCCTCCTTGAAGGGGAAGCCGAGCAGCTTGAGCAGCGCGCGTCCCTCGTCATCGGTCTTCGCGGTGGTCACGACCGTGATGTCCATACCGCGGACGCGGTCGATCTTGTCCTGGTCGATCTCGTGGAACATGACCTGCTCCGTGAGACCGAAGGTGTAGTTGCCGTTCCCGTCGAAGTGCTTCGGCGAGAGACCGCGGAAGTCGCGGATGCGCGGGAGCGCGGTGGACAGCAGACGGTCCAGGAACTCCCACATGCGGGCGCCGCGCAGGGTGACGTGCGCGCCGATCGGCATGCCCTCACGCAGCTTGAACTGCGCGATGGACTTGCGGGCCTTGGTGACCTGGGGCTTCTGGCCGGTGATGGCCGCGAGGTCCCGGATGGCGCCGTCGATGACCTTGGAGTCGCGAGCGGCGTCGCCGACGCCCATGTTCACGACGATCTTGGTCAGGCCGGGCACCAGCATGACGTTCTCGTAGCCGAACTGGTCGGTCAGAGCCGTCTTGATGGTCTCGTTGTACTTGGTCTTCAGACGCGGGGTGGGCGCCTGGGTGGCGGTCTCGCTCATCTCAGATGTCCTTCCCGGAGCGCTTGGCGAAGCGGACGCGCACCTGCTTGGTGCGGCCGTTCTCGAGCTCGACGGTCTCGACGCGGTAGCCGACCTTGGTCGGCTTGTTGTCCTCCGGGTCGACCAGGGCCACGTTCGAGACGTGGATGGGGGCCTCGCGCTGCTCGATGCCGCCCGTGCCGCCGGCCTGATCGGGCTTGACGTGGTGGGTGCGGCGGTTGATGCCCTCGACCAGTACGCGTTGGGTATCGGGGAACACCTGCAGGACGCGACCCTGCTTGCCCTTGTCGCCGGCCTCGAGGCCGCGCTTGGCGGCCTTGTCGCCGTCGCTGGTGCGACCGGTGATGACCTGGACGAGGTCGCCCTTCTTGATCTTCATCTTTGCCATGTCACAGCACCTCCGGTGCCAGCGAGACGATCTTCATGAAGCGCTTGTCACGCAGCTCGCGGCCGACGGGGCCGAAGATGCGGGTACCGCGCGGCTCGCCGTCGGTCTTGAGGATGACAGCCGCGTTCTCGTCGAAGCGGATGTAGGAGCCGTCGACGCGACGGACCTCCTTGGACGTGCGGACGACGACGGCCTTGACGACGTCGCCCTTCTTGACGTTGCCACCGGGGATGGCGTCCTTGACGGTCGCCACGATGGTGTCGCCGATGCTGGCGTAACGGCGACCGGAGCCACCGAGAACGCGGATGCAGAGAATCTCCTTGGCACCCGTGTTGTCGGCGACCTTCAGTCGCGACTCCTGCTGAATCACTCGTTCTCCTATCGTCTCACCGGTTCTCTTCCCACCCGCGGGAGCGAGCAGGCCGAGCCTGGCGGAACGGAATGTGGACTGTGCCCGGCGACCCCTGCGGATCGCGGAGCGATCCCGGCGTCACCGCCGACGGGTCCCGGGCACCAAAAAATCCTCTGCCGGACTCAGGCACTGGCGTGGTGAACGCGGGGCGTTCGCCTCTCGTGCGAGGTCTCCGGCGAGGAGGGATCAGGTGGTCCGGATCCTGTCGCGGTCTTCCGCGCTCCGCACCACGGGGGTGGGGGCGCAGTCCTCCGGCAACCGTTCAAGACTACGCCCCCACCATGGGCCTGTCACCCCTGCGGGGCGGGCTCCTTCATGTGTGCTTGCTCTCCCGCGCCCTCGAAGGGCTCCCCCGAGGGATCCGCGAGGGTGCCGTCCGGCAGCGCGGTCAGCGGCGGCAGCTCGGCCGCGGCCTCGACCAGCGCGGCCGGGACCTCGTCGGCCGGGACGGGATCCACACCGGACAGCGGCGCTCCCCCGGCGTCGACCGGGACCACGAGGGTCTCCTCGGGCAGCGGCATGGTGGTCAGGTCGAGATCGTCGTTCTCCGCCTGGCCGGCCACGAGCTCATGGGCCTCCTCGGGCTCCTCCACGGTGGGGAAAGAGCCCATCAGCGGGGTGCCCGCGGTCTCGTCGAGCCAGCGCATGGCGATCGCGAAGACCGCGGTGAAGAACATGATCCAGAAGGCCGGCATGAGCGGGTTGCCTGTGAGGTCGATGAGCGCCTGCGAGATCAGCGGCGTGGTGCCGCCGAACAGGGACACGGACACGTTGAAGGCGAGGCCCATCGCGGCGTAGCGCACGGCGGTGGGGAACATGGCCGGCAGCGTCGAGGCGAACATCGCCAAATACATGGCGGTGGGGACCGCGATCATGAACATCGCCAGCTGGATGAGCCAGAAGTGGCCCGTGAGCATCAGCAGGAACGCGGGGACGGTGAGCACGAGGGTGGAGACGATCGCGATCCACAGCACGTTGCGGCGGCCGATGCGGTCCGAGAGCCGACCGATGAACGGCAGGCTGAGCGCGAGGACGACGAGAGCGGGGATGGTCGCCGCGGCGGACATCATCTCGTTCATGCCCAGCTGGCTGCCGAGGAAGGTCGGCATGTAGCTGGTCAGGGCGTAGCCGGTGGTGTTGCCGGCGGCCACGAAGGCGACCGCGACGAGCACGGCCTTCCAGTGGTGGCGCAGGAGGTTCTTCAGGCCCGAGGCGACCATGGGGTCGTCGGCGTCGAGCTCCTCGTTCTCCGCGACCTCCTCGACGGCCTCGAAGGCCGGGGTCTCGGGAATGCGGGCGCGGAAGTAGATGGCGACCGCACCGAGCGGGATTGCGACCAGGAACGGGATGCGCCAGCCCCAGGCGTCGAAGGCGCCCGCTCCCCAGCCCATGGAGACCACGGTGTGGGTGAGCGCCACGGTGCCGGCACCCGCGGCGAAGCCGAGGTAGGAGCCGACGTCGAGCCAGGAGGAGAAGAAGCCGCGGCGCTTGTCCGAGGAGAACTCCGCGACGTAGGTCGCGGCGCCCGCGTACTCGCCGCCGGTGGAGAAGCCCTGGATCATCTTCAGCGCGTAGAGCAGGAAGGCGGCCCAGACGCCGATCGTCGCGGCGGTGGGGAGCAAGCCGATCAGCGCGGTGGCGATGGCCATCGCGGCCATGGTGAAGAACAGGACCTTCTGGCGGCCGATCCGGTCGCCGAGCGGTCCGAGGATGAGCCCGCCGAGGGGCCGCACGAGGAAGCTCACCGCGAAGCCGAGCAGGCTCAGCAGCAGGTCGAGGCTCTCGTTGCCGGTCTGGAAGAAGAGGTTCGCGAGCGTGATGGCCATGTAGCCGTACACGCCGAAGTCGAACCACTCCATGAAGTTGCCGACCACGGTGCCGCCCACGGCGGTGCGGATGCGGGAGGTCTCGACGACCTGGACGTCATCGACCTCGAGGGGCCGGCGGCGGCGCAGGAGCCGGACGCGTGGAGCGCGGTCGGTCGTGCCGGAGCGTCGTGCGGAACGGGGGCGTTCACCCATGGGGCAGGGTCCTTCTGGGAGGGAACGGGGAGACGGCGGTGCGGGGCGCGATGGGGCCCTCGCGAAGGCCGCCGAGAAGTTTCCGACCGGTAACTTCACTGTGTCGAGGTCTTGGTGGAGGTCCTCACGTTCTTCACATCGGCGTGTCGGCCGGGCATCGTCCCAGCGCACAGCCCTGCCGGAGCTGTGGGAACACGCTTCTTCCAGCGCGGACGCGGCGCTTCGGCCGGGCACTGCGGGGCACAGCGGGGCACTGCGCGCGCCAGGGGCGTAGGTTCGTCCCATGATCGACATCGACGTCGCACGACGGCTCCGGGACGCGGGCCTGCACTGGGAACCGGCCGACGGGGACCTGTTCGCCATCGACAACGACGAGCTGCGCGAGGAGGTCTTCATGCTCTCCTCGATGGTGGTCGAGCGCGGGGTGGCCCGGGGCGGCGGGCACGTGCTGCGCTTCAACGGCACCACCGAGTGGGCGCTGGACTCGGTGGAGCTGGACGAGGCGGTGTGGCTGCCGCGCGAGGACCAGCTGCGCGCCGCCCTCGGCGACGCCTTCGGCGCCCTGCGCCGCCGGGAGGACGGCGGGTACGTCGTCGAGCTCCCGACGGGCGAGGGCCCGGCCGACGGGGGCTCCGTGCGAGAGATCCCCGCCCCGAGCGCGCAGGAGGCCCTCGCCGGGGCGCTTCTCGTCCACCTCACGCGCTGAGTCCCGGCCGAGAGAGCACTCCCCCGTCGGCCGGGCACTCCCCCGTCGGCAGCTCCCCCAGGCGCCCTGTGCGCCCGTCGGCCGGCCCCCGGGCGCGACGCGCCCCCGTCGGCCGCTCCCCCGGGCATGCGAGAAGGGCCGGCCCTCCCGCAGGAGGACCGGCCCTTCTCAGGTGCCGTGGGCGGTCACGCGGACCGCCGGCGGATCACTTGGCGCGCTCGAGGATCTCGACCAGACGCCACCGCTTGGAAGCGGAGAGCGGTCGGGTCTCCATGACGAGGACGCGGTCGCCGATGCCGGCGCTGTTCTCCTCGTCGTGGGCCTTGAACTTGCTCGTCTTGGTCGTGACCTTGCCGTAGCGAGCGTGCTTCACACGCTCCTCGACCTCGACCACGATCGTCTTGTCCATCTTGTCGGAGACCACGTAGCCGCGCAGGGTCTTGCGGTACGGACGCTCGTGGGACGACGCGTGCGCGCCCTCCTTCTCGAGCTCCTCGGCCGGGGTCTCAGCCTGGGTGTTCTCAGTCATCTCGGTTCCTCGCTCCGGGGTCACTCGGCGGTGCCGGGGGCCTGACGGATCCCCAGCTCGCGCTCGCGCAGGATCGTGTAGATCCGTGCGATGTCCTTCTTGACGGACCGCAGTCGGCCGGAGCTCTCGAGCTGACCGGTGGCGTTCTGGAAACGGAGCTTGAACAGCTCGTCCTTCGCCTTCGCCAGTTCCTCGGCCAGCTTGGAGTCGTCCAGCTTGTCGAGTTCGTCGGCGGTGAGCTTGGTCGCTGCCATCAGATGTCACCACTCTCTCGGCTCAGGATGCGGCACTTCATGGGGAGCTTGTGCATCGCCAGGCGCAGGGCCTCGCGAGCCACCTCCTCCTCGACGCCGGCGACCTCGAACATGACGCGTCCCGGCTTGATATTGGCGATCCACCACTCGACCGAACCCTTACCGGAGCCCATGCGGACCTCGGCAGGCTTCTTGGTGAGCGGACGATCGGGGTAGATGTTGATGAACACCTTGCCGCCACGCTTCATGTAGCGGGTCATGGCGATACGAGCTGCCTCGATCTGACGGTTGGTGACGTACGCCGGCGCGAGCGCCTGGATGCCGTACTCACCGAACGCCAGGTCGGTGCCGCCCTTGGCCATGCCGCTGCGGGTCGGGTGGTGCTGCTTGCGGTGCTTGGTCCTGCGGGGGATCAGCATGTCGCTCAGGCCTCCGTTCCGGGCTGCTGTGCGGGCGCGGACGCCTGCTCCGCGGGGGCGGAGGTCGCAGCAGCGGTCTGCTCGCCCTCGTTCCCGCGACGCGCTGCGGCGTTGCGCTCGTTGCGACGGCCGCGCGGACGCTCGGCACGCGGGCCGCGACCGCCGGAGCGGGGACCCTGCGAGGCGGCCTGCTGAGCCGCGAGCTCCTTGGCGGTGACGTCGCCCTTGTAGATCCACACCTTCACGCCGATGCGGCCGAAGGCGGTGCGGGCCTCGTAGAAGCCGTAGTCGATGTTCGCACGAAGGGTGTGCAGCGGCACGCGACCCTCGCGGTAGAACTCGTTGCGGCTCATCTCGGCGCCGCCGAGGCGGCCGGACACGGCCACTCGGATGCCCTTCGCGCCGGCGCGCTGCGCGGACTGCATGCCCTTGCGCATCGCACGACGGAAGGAGACGCGGGCGGCGAGCTGCTCGGCGATGCCCTGGGCGACCAGCTGAGCATCGGCCTCGGGGTTCTTCACCTCGAGGATGTTCAGCTGGATCTGCTTGCCGGTGAGCTTCTCCAGCTCGCCGCGCAGACGCTCGGCCTCCGCACCACGGCGCCCGATGACGATGCCCGGGCGGGCGGTGTGGAGATCGACGCGGACACGATCACGGGTGCGCTCGATCTCGACCTTGGAGATGCCGGCGCGCTCGAGACCATCGGACATGAGCTTGCGGATCGCGACGTCTTCCTTCACGTAGTCGCGATAACGCTGCCCCTCCTTGGTGGAGTCGGCGAACCACCGGCTGCTGTGCTCCGTGGTGATCCCGAGGCGGAACCCGTTCGGATTGACCTTCTGGCCCATTCGGGACTCCTTACTTGTTCACGGGAGCGACCACCACGGTGACGTGGCTGGTGCGCTTCTTGATCTGGAAGGCACGACCCTGAGCACGCGGCTGGAACCGCTTCATGGTCGGACCCTCGTCGACATAGGCGGCGGACACGACGAGCTCGCGCTCGTCGAAGCGCTCACCCGCCTGGTCGGCCTTGACGCGCGCGTTGGCGATCGCGGACTCGACGAGCTTGAGGACGGGCTCGCTGGCGGCCTGCGGGGCGAACCGCAGGGTGTCCAGGGCCTCGGCCGTGCTCTTGCCACGAATCAGGTCCACAACGCGGCGAGCCTTCATGGGCGACATGCGGAGGTACCGCACCTGCGCCTTGGCTTCCATCGTTTCCTGCTTTCTCTCGAATTCGAGAAGTGCAGCCGTGCTGACCGAGGTCAGCGGCGGCGGCCCTTCTTGTCGTCCTTCTCGTGGCCCTTGAAAGTCCGCGTGGGAGCGAACTCGCCGAGCTTGTGGCCGACCATCGACTCGGTGACGAACACCGTGACGTGCTTGCGACCGTCATGCACTGCGAAGGTGTGGCCGAGGAAGTCCGGCGTGATCACCGAACGACGCGACCAGGTCTTGATGAGGTTCTTGGTGCCCTTCTCGTTCTGAGCGTCCACCTTCTTCTGCAGGTGGTCGTCGACGAACGGGCCCTTGGCGATACTGCGAGGCATATTCGGTTCTCCCTATCAGCGCTTCTTGCCGGTCCGACGACGGCGCACGATGAGCTTGTCGCTCTCCTTGCCCGGCTTTCGGGTACGGCCCTCGGGCTGACCCCAGGGCGAGACCGGATGACGACCACCCGAGGTGCGGCCCTCGCCACCACCATGGGGGTGATCCACGGGGTTCATGACCACACCGCGCACGTGCGGGCGCTTGCCCTTCCAGCGCATGCGGCCGGCCTTGCCCCAGTTGATGTTGGACTGCTCGGCGTTGCCGACCTCGCCGATGGTGGCGCGGCAGCGGGCATCCACGTTCCGGATCTCACCGGAGGGCATGCGCAGCTGAGCGTAGGGACCGTCCTTCGCGACCAGCTGCACGGAGGCGCCGGCGGAACGAGCGATCTTGGCACCGCCGCCCGGGCGCAGCTCGATCGCGTGGATCACGGTGCCCAGGGGGATGTTCTTCAGCGGCAGGTTGTTGCCGGGCTTGATGTCCGCGCCCGGACCGTTCTCGATCCAGTCGCCCTGACGCAGCTTGGCCGGCGCGAGGATGTAGCGCTTCTCGCCGTCCAGGTAGTGCAGCAGCGCGATGCGCGCGGTGCGGTTGGGGTCGTACTCGATGTGAGCGACCTTGGCCTTGACGCCGTCCTTGTCGTGACGGCGGAAGTCGATCACGCGGTAGGCACGCTTGTGGCCACCGCCCCGGTGACGGGAGGTGATGCGACCGTTGCTGTTGCGACCGCCGGTCTTGGACAGCGGGCGGGTCAGCGACTTCTCCGGAGTGGACCGGGTGACCTCGACGAAGTCGGCGCCACTCGAGCCGCGACGACCGGGAGTGGTCGGCTTGCTCTTACGAATTGCCATGTGGGTTTCCCTCAGACTCTCTGCTCCTCGGAGATCGGACGCCTCAGGCGACCGACCCTCCGAAGATGTCGATGGCTCCGTCGGTCAGGGTCACGATGGCGCGCTTGGTGTCCTTGCGCTTGCCCATCCCGAAGCGCGTGCGACGCGTCTTGCCCTGACGGTTGATCGTGTTCACCGAGGCGACCTTGACGTCGAAGACCTTCTCGACGGCGATCTTGATCTCGGTCTTGTTGGCGTCGGCAGCCACCACGAAGGTGTACTTGCCCTCGTCCATCAGCCCGTAGCTCTTCTCGGAGACGACCGGGGCCAGCAGGACGTCGCGGGGATCCTTGTTCAGCGCGCTCACTTGGCGGCCTCCTCATCGGACGAGGCGGACTCCTTGACCGCGTTCACGAACCCGGCGGCCTTGGCGGCCTCCTCGGTCGTGAACCAGACCTCGGCCTTGGTACGGCCGTACCACGGGGAGTCCGGGGTGTGGAACTTCATCGAGCCCTGGTTGCCCTTGATGTCGTAGCCCTCGGGAGCGGAGCCGTCCTCGAGCGGGGCAGCGGAGCCCTCGCCGAACGGAGCATCCTCCGCGGGAGCGGCGGTCGCGGCGGCCTTGGCCGGCGCGGCAGCCTTCGCCGCGGCGAAGGACGAGGTGGGCAGGGTCAGGGAGGCCTGGGCCACGAAGTCCTCGAGCGCACCGGAGGTGAACACGACGTCGTCGGACAGCATGACGTCGTAGGTGTTCACCTGGTCGGCGTACAGGACGTGGGTGGCAGGCAGGTTGCGGGTGCTCAGCGCGCCCAGGTCGTCGTCGCGACGCACGACCACCAGCAGGTGGCGACGGTCGGAGACGTGCGACAGGGTGACGCGGGCAGCCTTGGTCGACGCGACATCGCCCTCGAGGAGCGAGGAGACGACATGGATGCGGCCGTTACGAGCGCGATCCGAGAGGGCACCGCGCAGGGCGGCGGCCTTCATCTTCTTGGGGGTGCGCTGGCTGTAGTCACGCGGCACGGGGCCGTGGACGACGCCGCCGCCGGTGAACTGCGGGGCGCGCAGGGAGCCCTGGCGCGCACGGCCGGTGCCCTTCTGCTTCCACGGTTTCTTGCCACCGCCGCGGACCTCGCCGCGGGACTTGGCCTTGTGGGTGCCCTGGCGGGACGCCGCCTGCTGGGCGACGACCACCTGGTGGATCAGGGGCACGTTGGTCTGCACGTCGAAGATCGACGCGGGCAGCTCGACGGTGCCGGACTTCTTGCCGGCCGGATCGAGCACGTCGACAGTCAGGTTCGCTGCCATCGGGCTCAGGCCTCCTTCGCGGGAGTCTTGACAGCCGAGCGGACGAGCACGAGGCCGCCCTTGGGGCCGGGGACGGCACCCTTGACGAGCACGAGGCCCTTCTCGACGTCGACCGCGTGAACGGTCAGGTTCTGGACACTGGTGCGGTCGCCGCCCATGCGGCCAGCCATGCGCTGACCCTTGAACACGCGACCGGGGGTGGAGGCGCCGCCGATGGAGCCGGGCTTGCGGTGGTTGCGGTGCGCACCGTGGGAGGCGCTGACACCGGAGAAGCCGTGACGCTTCATGACACCCGCGGTGCCCTTGCCCTTGGAGGTGCCGACGACGTCGACCTTCTGGCCGGCCTCGAAGACCGACGGGTCGATCTCCTGGCCGACGGTGTAGTCAGCGGCGTCGACGGTGCGCAGCTCGACGAGGTGACGGCGCGGGGTCACGCCGGCCTTCTCGAAGTGGCCCTTGAGCGGCTTCGACACCTTGCGGGGGTCGATCTGCCCGTAGGCGATCTGGACCGCGTCGTAGCCGTCGGTCTCGACGGAGCGGATCTGGGTGACGACGTTGGCGCCGGTCTGCACGACGGTCACGGGAACGAGCTTTCCGTTCTCGTCCCAGACCTGGGTCATGCCGAGCTTGGTGCCGAGCACGCCCGTCACCGGGGTGGCCTTCTGGCCGGTCAGTTCGTTGCTCATCTCCACCACCCTCAGAGCTTGATCTCGATGTTGACGTCCGCCGGCAGGTCGAGGCGCATGAGCGAGTCCACGGCCTTGGGCGTGGGATCGACGATGTCGATCAGTCGCTTGTGCGTGCGCATCTCGAAGTGCTCACGGGAGTCCTTGTACTTGTGGGGCGACCGGATCACGACGAACACGTTCTTCTCGGTCGGCAGCGGCACCGGGCCCACAACAGTCGCGCCCGCGGAGGTCACCGTGTCGACGATCTTGCGCGCCGAGCTGTCGATCACCTCGTGGTCGTACGACTTGAGCCGGATGCGGATCTTCTGTCCCGCCATGGCGTCCTGTCTCTCTTCTTCGTCTGGCATGGATGCAGCCTCTTCCCGGTACCCGAGGACGGGCGTGTCGGCCTGTGCGAGGCACGAAAATGCCCAGCACGAAACCGCCGTGAATCGGCTGCTTCTGCGTCGTGTCCCTACCTGTGATGCGCGATCCCCGCGTGGCGGGGTTCGCATCCTCGGGACGGGCCTCATCCGGTGATCATTCGCCGAGGAACCCTCGGAGAACGGAACCGGGCATGTCGGCCCGCGCAGACAACTCGAACAGTCTGCCAGAGAGCGGAGCAGTCCCACAAGGGAGTGTGCCGTGCACCCCGTCACAGCGGGGCAGGTCCGGGCGTCATCGCCGGGCAGTACGAGGGGCCGGGACCACGGTACGGCATCTCGCCGTCCTGCGGTCCCGACCCCTGCCGGAGGTCACTGCCCCGTGATCACTTGTTGCTGCTCGGGTCGACGCCGCCCTGCAGCTGGCGCTGGAAGATGACGTACACGATGAGCACCGGGATCACGGTGATCACCACGGAGGCGAACATGCCGCCCCAGTCGACCTTGTATCCCTGCTGGGCCTGGAGGTTCACCAGGCCCTGGGCGAGCACGTAGTTGCGCCGGTCGGTGTTCAGCACCAGCGGCAGCAGGTACTGGTTCCACAGCCCCAGGAAGTTGAAGATCGCCACCGACGCGAGGCCGGGCTTGGCCATCGGGAGCATCACCTGGAAGAAGGTGCGGAAATCGCCGGCGCCGTCGATCGCCGCCGCCTCGCTGATCTCATCGGGCAGGCCCGAGAAGAACGAGTGGAGGAAGAAGACGGTGAAGGGCAGGGCGAAGGCGACGTAGGACAGGATCACGCCGACCAGGCCCATGCGCCCGTCCAGCAGGCCCATGTTCTTCAGCACGAAGAACAGCGGCACCACGGCGAGGAAGATCGGGAACGTGAGCCCCGCGATCATCCCGTAGTAAATGATCCGGTTCCCGGGGAAGCGGAAGCGCGCGAGCACGTAGGCGCACATGGCGCCCAGGAGCATCACGATGATCAGCGCCAGGCCCACCACGATCAGGGTGTTGAGGAAGTAGTCCCCGATCCGGGCCTCCTCCCAGGCGCGGGAGTAGTTCGAGAACTGCATCGTCTCGGGCAGCCCGAAGGGGTTTGTGAGGATCTCGCGGGAGGTCTTGAACGAGGTGTAGACCGTCCACAGCAGCGGCAGGATCACCAGCAGCGCCCACAGCGAGAGGATCACGTGGTGCAGGGCGGAGAAGCCGGCGCCGTCGCTGTTGCGGGAGTTCCGGCGCGCCGGGGCGCTGCCCTGAGGGCGCTCGCTGCGCGCCTCGGCGGGATGGGTGCTCGTCGCGCTCATCGGGTCTCCTTCTTCCCGCGGCCGAGTCCGATCACGATCGCCGCGACCAGCATGGTGACCAGCGCCATGATCACGCCCATGGCGCTCGCCTCACCGAAGCGGCCGTCGCGGAACGCGGTCTGGTACAGGTGCAGGGAGACGACCTTGGTGCTGTTGTCCGTGCCGCCGTTGGGGGTCATGACGGAGACGAAGGTGAACGCGTCCAGGGCGAAGATGCCCATGTACACGAGCGCCGTGGAGATGTTGTCCCGCACCATCGGGGCGGCGATCTGCACGGCGGTGCGCATGCGGCCGGCGCCGTCGATGCGCGCGGCCTCGAGGGTCTCCTTGGGGATCGACTTGATGCCGGCGACGAACAGGACCATGTAGAAGCCCACGAAGGTCCAGATGATCGCGAAGCAGATCGCGGCCAGGGCGAAGCGCTGATCGCCGAGCCACGCCGTGCCGATGCCAGACAGCGCCTCGGCCCCGAACCAGGAGCGCACCCCGTTGACGGGGGCGAGGAACAGGTTCAGGAAGCCGTTCAGCAGACCGCCGTTGGGGTGGTAGATGAAGTTGAACAGGATGCCGGTGATGACGGCGGGGATCGCGTAGGGGAAGAAGCTCACCACGCGGTAGAAGCCCGCACCGCGCACGCCGCGCACCCCGCCGTGGGTGCTGCCGCCGATGGTCACCATGATCGCCAGCGCGAAGGCCAGGATGATCGTGACGGTGGGCAGCACCGCGAGGAGGATGAGGTTGTTGCGCAGCGACTTCCAGAACACCTCGTCCTGGAAGATCCGCTCGTAATTGCTCAGCCCGATGAACTCCATCGACGGGCTCAGGCCCGTCCAGTCCGTGAGGGAGTAGTAGAAGGACTGCAGGAAGGGCGAGACGACGAACATGAGGTACACCGCGAGCGGGATCCCGAGGAAGATCAGGAAGAACAGCATCCGCTGCGGGGTGGGAACGCGCCGGCGGCGGCGCACGACCGGAGTGGTCGACGCCGCCGCCTCGCTGTGTCCGACGTCGACGCCGGAAACGGTCATGAACCAGCCTTGAACTTGGTGATCGAGTCGTCCTCGCGCACGCGATCGATCATGGCCTGCTCCGCGGCACGCAGGCCCGCGGCATCGGTGTCGCCCTTGAGGAAGCTCGTCCAGTTGGTGATGGAGTCGGCGCCCAGGCCGTACCAGTCCGAGAAGTTGTAGGTGAAGGTGTTGTCACCGGCGTTCTGGATCATCACGTTCACCGAGGCGAGCGCGGTGGAGCCGAAGCCGTCCTCGGGAACGGTGTCCTTGATGACCGAGGGGGCCTTGGTGAGCTCGGCGAAGTTCTCCGCCTGCTCCTTGGACAGCATCACGCGCAGGAACTCGGCGCCGCCGGCGGGGTTCTGACCGCCGGAGGGGACGAAGTACTGCTCGGCCGCGGTGCCGTGGAAGGACTCGTGCGGCATGGTGCTGTCGGGCAGGGAAGGGACGGGGATGCCGGTCATGGCGTAGCCCTCGGGGGTCACGTCTGCCTGCTCGTTCTCGATCCAGGAGCCGGAGGGGTAGAACACCGAGTTGCCGGTGACCCAGTTGGTCTGGGCGTCGGTGTGCTTGATGCCCTCGCCGCCGGGCTCGAAGTAGCCGGACTCGACGGCGGCGCCGATCGCGTCGTAGGCCGCGACCACGGCCTCCTGGTCGAAGGCACCCTCCTCGAGGTTGTCGATCGCGGTGAGCACCTCGGGGCCGCCGAGCTTGGCGGCCATGGACAGCGCCATCTCCTGGTAGTAGTTCGAGGCGTTCTGGCCGCCGTACGAGAAGAGGTAGCGCCCCTCCCCCTTGACCTGCTCGCCGAGGGCCATCAGGTCGTCCCAGGTCTCCGGGACGGTCCAGCCCTTCTCCTCGAACTCCTTGGCGGAGTACCACAGCGCGTAGACCGTGTAGACGTAGTTCATGCCGAGGAACTTGCCGTCGAACATGCCGGGCGAGGTGACGCCGGGCAGCAGGTTGTCCTCGACGGTGCCCTCGGCGTCGAGCATCGGGGCGGCGAGCAGGTCGCCGAGGTCGGCGAGCTGCGGGACCAGGCCGTCGATGGCGAGCTTCTGCGCGCCGGAGTTGTCGAAGACGTCCGGCGGGGTGCCGCCGGCGAACTGGGGCTGGAGGTCCTGCTGGATGTTCACGGTGCCCTCGACCGAGACGTCGGCGTCGGGGTACAGCTCGGAGTACTTGGTGCCGGCGTCCTCGGCGTACTGGGTGCCGTAGCCGCCGTCGAAGATGACCGCGGTCAGCGGCGCGGAGCCGTCCACACCCAGCGGGTTCTCGTCGGAGACCTCTCCCCCGCCGGTCACGCCGCCGCCGTCGGACCCGTCGCCGCTGCTGCTGCCGCCTCCTCCGCCCGCGCAGGCGGCGAGGGCGGCCGCACCGGCCCCGGCGCCGGCGATCGCGAGGAAGTGGCGCCGGGAGGCGCCGATGCGCTCGAGGGGAGTCATGTCGTCAGGATCAGTGCCCATGGTGGGGGAACCTCTCTCATCGTCGAGAACGGCCGGGACAGGGATGACGCCCCGACAGGTGGTGTGCGACACACTACGTCGTCCGACGTCATCTTCCCTGCTTCCGAGGCTCCCGCAATGTCACGGTTCGGCAACCCTGCCCCGGGAGCGTCCGGTTCCCGCCCAGGTGATTCGCGTCTTCAGGGTCTACCGTGGGCCGCATGAGTCAGCCTCCGCAGAGCCAGCAGCCGGCCTCCCCCCTGACCGCGCGCCTGTACGACCTCGAGTACCCGCGCTCGCTCGGTGTGTACAGCACCTATCAGGAGGTCCAGTCCGTGGTCGACACCCTCGCCGACCACGAGTTCCCGGTGCAGTCGACCCTCATCGTCGGCACCGATCTGAAGCTCATGGAGCGCGTGACCGGCCGACGCACCTGGCCCAAGGTCATCGGGCAGGGCGCGCTCTCCGGTCTGTGGATGGGCCTGTTCCTGGGCCTGCTGCTGCTCCTGCTGAGCCCCGGCAGCATGATGATCGTGCTGTCCAGCATCGTCATGGGCATCGTGTTCTTCACCGTCTGGGCGGTGATCGGCTACGCCATGACCGGCGGCAAGCGCGACTTCACCTCGATGACCGCCACGATCCCGATGCAGTACGAGCTGCTGGTCGAGCACAAGCATGCCGACCAGGCCCGCCGCATCCTCGCCGAGTCCGGTGCCGCCCCTGCGGTCCGGACACCGGTCGGCGTGCCGGGTGCTCAGCCCGGCGCCGCCGGTCAGTACGGTGCCGGCGGTCAGCACGGCACCGGGGGCCAGTTCGGCACGAGCGGTCAGTACGGCGGCGCCCCGCAGGGCCACCCCCAGCACGGCGCGCAGCAGCACGGCGCGGCCCCGCAGGGCGGGCAGTACGGTGCTCAGCCGACCGGGCAGTACGGCGCCTCGGTCCCCTCGGACTCCGCCCCCTCCGAGCAGTACGGCTACGGCGGCCAGCAGCAGGCCCCGTCGCAGCGCGCCCCGCACCAGTCCTTCGGTCAGCCGGCCGCGCAGGGGCCCGGCACCGCGGACTCCTCGAGCCAGCGCTCCCCACGTCCGAGCTTCGGCCAGCCTGCGGGGACCCCGCTGCGCGAGGACTCCCGCCCGGCAAGCGCGGCGGACTCCGCGCAGGGCGGCTCCGAGGGCGCGGGGATCGACTCCTCGTCGGCCGACGGCGCCGCCGACGGTCGCTCCGCCGAGGGCGACCAGGAGCGCTGACCTCGCCCGACCCCCGCTGACTCATCCCTCGGCCCCCGGCCCCGCGGACCGCGCGGACCGGGGGCCGTGTCGTGGTCGAGGCCGGTGCGCGGAGCACGGAGGAGCACCGAGCACGGAGAACGGAGCGACCACGCTGCCCTCGGCAGCGCCCCCGTCGGCCGCTCTGCCAGCACGCCCCCGTCGGCCGCCCCGTCGGCCGGCCAGTCCCCGCCGGCCGGCCGGTCCCCGTCGGCCGCGCCTCCCGGCGGCGCCCCGTCGGCCGCATGCCCGACGGCGCCCCCCGTCGGCCGCATCCCGACCGACACGCGCCCGCCCTCGGGCATGCGGAAGGCCCCGCACCGGAGAACCGGTGCGGGGCCTTCTCGACGGCTGGGCGCTCGGAGGAGCGCCTCGCGTCCGCGGGGTCTCCCCCGCTCAGATCACTTGAGGATCTTGGTGACGCGGCCGGAGCCCACGGTGCGGCCACCCTCACGGATGGCGAAGCCGAGGCCCTCCTCCATGGCGATGGGCTGGATGAGCTCCACCGTCATCTCGGTGTTGTCGCCGGGCATGACCATCTCGGTGCCCTCGGGCAGCGTGATGACGCCGGTGACGTCGGTGGTCCGGAAGTAGAACTGCGGGCGGTAGTTCGAGTAGAACGGGTTGTGACGGCCGCCCTCATCCTTGGAGAGGATGTAGACCTGCGCCTCGAACTGGGTGTGCGGGGTGATGGAGCCCGGCTTCACGACGACCTGGCCGCGCTCGACGTCCTCGCGCTTGGTGCCGCGGAGCAGCAGACCGCAGTTCTCGCCGGCCCACGCCTCGTCCATCTGCTTGTGGAACATCTCGATGCCGGTGACCGTGGTCTTCTGGGGCTCACGGATGCCGACGATCTCGATCTCGGAGTTGATCGCGAGCTTGCCGCGGTCGACCTTGCCGGTGACGACGGTGCCACGACCCTGGATCGTGAAGACGTCCTCGATCGGCATGAGGAAGGGCTGGTCGAGGTCACGAACCGGGTCCGGGATGGACTCGTCGACGGCCTCCATGAGCTCCTCGACGGACTTGACCCACTTCTCGTCGCCCTCGAGGGCCTTGAGCGCGGAGACCTTGATGACGGGAGCGTCCTCGTCGAAGCCCTGGGCGCCCAGCATCTCGCGGACCTCCATCTCGACGAGCTCGAGGATCTCCTCGTCGTCGACCATGTCGGCCTTGTTCAGCGCGGCGAGCAGGTAGGGAACGCCGACCTGCTTCGCGAGCAGAACGTGCTCACGGGTCTGGGCCATCGGGCCGTCGGTGGCGGCGACCACGAGGATGGCGCCGTCCATCTGCGCCGCACCGGTGATCATGTTCTTCACGTAGTCGGCGTGGCCGGGGGCGTCGACGTGCGCGTAGTGACGCTTCTCGGTCTCGTACTCGATGTGCGAGACGTTGATCGTGATGCCGCGCTGCTTCTCCTCGGGCGCGTTGTCGATCGTGTCGAAGTCGCGCTTCTCGTTGACGTCGGGGTACTTGTCGTACAGGACCTTCGAGATCGCGGCGCTCAGCGTGGTCTTGCCATGGTCGACGTGACCGATGGTGCCGATGTTGACGTGCGGCTTGGTCCGCTCGAACTTGGCCTTGGCCATTGTGGTGTCCTCCTAGGACTTCTTCTCGTGGTACTTCTGGATCGGGATCGGATCCCCTCCCTGAGGGGAGGAGGTCCGAGGGAAGCGGGGGAACAGGAGCAGGAGCCTACTACCTGCTCCCCCGACTTCTCACTCGCCCCGGGTCTTCGCGACGATCTCGTCCGCGATGTTGGACGGAACCTCCGCGTAGCTGTCGAACTGCATGGTGTACATCGCACGACCCTGGGTCTTGGACCGCAGGTCACCGACGTAGCCGAACATCTCCGACAGCGGGACGAGAGCACGGACGATCTTGACCCCGCTCGCGTCCTCCATCGACTGCACCTGCCCGCGACGCGAGTTCAGGTCGCCGATGACATCTCCCATGTACTCCTCAGGAGTACGGACCTCGACGTCCATGAGCGGCTCGAGGAGGACCGGCTGCGCCTTGCGCAGGGCCTCCTTGGCGGCCATGGAGCCGGCGATCTTGAAGGCCATCTCCGAGGAGTCGACGTCGTGGTAGGCGCCGTCGATCAGGGAGGCCTTGACGTTCACGACCGGGTAGCCGGCCATGATGCCCGACTGCAGGGCGTCCTGGATGCCCGCGTCCACGCTCGGGATGTACTCGCGCGGGATGCGACCACCGGTCACCTTGTTCTCGAACTCGTAGAACACACCCTCCTCCGCGTCGGTGAGCGGGGCGAACGTGATCTGGACCTTCGCGAACTGGCCGGAGCCACCGGTCTGCTTCTTGTGGGTGAAGTCGTACTTCTCCACCGTCCGCTTGATGGTCTCGCGGTAGGCGACCTGGGGCTTGCCGATGTTCGCCTCGACGTTGAACTCGCGGCGCATGCGGTCCACGAGGATGTCGAGGTGCAGCTCGCCCATGCCCTTGATGACGGTCTGGCCGGTCTCCTCGTCGAGCTCCACCTGGAAGGTCGGGTCCTCCTTGGCGAGCTTCTGGATCGCGACGCCGAGCTTCTCCTGGTCGCCCTTGGTCTTCGGCTCGATGGCGACCGAGATGACCGGCTCCGGGAAGCTCATGGACTCGAGCTGGATCGGGTTCGACGGATCGGTCAGGGTGTCACCGGTGGTGGTGTCCTTCAGGCCGATGAACGCGTAGATGTGGCCCGCGAAGGCCTCCTCGACCGGATTCTCCTTGTTGGAGTGCATCTGGAAGAGCTTGCCGACGCGCTCCTTCTTGCCGGTGGTGGCGTTGAGGATCTGGTCGCCCTGCTTCACCTGACCGGAGTACACGCGCACGTAGGTGAGCGCACCGAAGAACGGGTGGGCCGCGACCTTGAACGCGAGCGCCGAGAAGGGCTCGTTCCAGTCGGGCTTGCGGGTGAGGGTGGTCTCCTCGTCGCCCGGCTTGTGACCCTCCATCGGGGGCACGTCGAGCGGGGAGGGCAGGTAGTCGATGACGCCGTCGAGCATGGGCTGGACGCCCTTGTTCTTGAAGGCGGAGCCGCAGAAGACGGGGTACGCCTGCGAGGAGACGGTCAGGGCGCGGATGCCGGCCTTGAGCTCCTCGACGGAGAGGTCACCCTCCTCGAGGTACTTGTCCATGAGCTCCTCGGAGCTCTCGGCCACGTCCTCGACCAGCTTGGAGCGGTACTCGTCCACGGTGTCCTGCAGCTCGGCGGGGATCGGGATCTCCCGCTGCCACTGGCCCAGCGACGCGTCGCCCTTCTTGGCGTTGATCGCCGGCATGTCCGCGTCGAGCTTCTCGGGCCACTCGTAGGCCTTCATCTCGACGAGGTCGACGACGCCCTGGAAGTCGTTCTCGGCACCGATCGGGACCTGCATGACCAGCGGCTTGGCGCCGAGGCGGTCGATGATGGTCTTCACGGTGAAGAAGAAGTCGGCGCCCAGCTTGTCCATCTTGTTGACGAAGCAGATGCGGGGCACGTCGTACTTGTCGGCCTGGCGCCAGACGGTCTCGGACTGGGGCTCCACGCCCTCCTTGCCGTCGAACACCGCGACGGCACCGTCGAGCACGCGCAGCGAGCGCTCCACCTCGACGGTGAAGTCCACGTGGCCGGGGGTGTCGATGATGTTGATCTGGTTGTCGTGCCAGTAGCAGGTCGTCGCGGCCGACGTGATCGTGATGCCGCGCTCCTTCTCCTGCTCCATCCAGTCCATGGTGCCGGCGCCGTCGTGGGTCTCGCCCATCTTGTAGTTCACGCCGGTGTAGAAGAGGATGCGCTCGGTCGTGGTGGTCTTGCCGGCATCGATGTGAGCCATGATGCCGATGTTGCGGACCTTGTTCAGGTCGCTGAGCACTTCGAGTGCCACGGGCTTGTGCCTTTCTGAAGGACGGATGGTGCGGGGCCGCGGACGGCGAGCGGTGGGGCCCACCCACGAGTGGGCGGGCCCCACCGTGCGCTCACCAGCGGTAGTGAGCGAAGGCGCGGTTGGACTCGGCCATCTTGTGGGTGTCCTCGCGGCGCTTCACAGCGGCACCGAGGCCGTTCGAGGCGTCGAGGATCTCGTTCATCAGACGCTCGGTCATGGTGTGCTCGCGGCGGGCGCGGGCGTAGCTGACCAGCCAGCGCAGCGCCAGGGTGGTGGCGCGGCCGGGCTTGACCTCGATCGGGACCTGGTAGGTCGCACCGCCGACGCGGCGGGAGCGGACCTCGAGCGACGGACGGATGTTGTCCAGCGCCTTCTTCAGGGTGACGACCGGGTCCTGGCCGTTCTTCTCACGGCAGCCCTCGAGGGCGTCGTAGACGATGCCCTCGGCGACGGTCTTCTTGCCGTCGAGGAGGATCTTGTTGATCAGCTGGGTGACGATCGGCGAGCCGTAGACCGGGTCGACGACGAGCTGGCGCTTGGGAGCGGGGCCCTTACGAGGCATTACTTCTTCTCCTTCTTCGCGCCGTAGCGGGAGCGCGCCTGCTGGCGGCCCTTGACGGCCTGGGTGTCCAGGGCGCCGCGCACGATCTTGTAGCGGACACCGGGCAGGTCCTTCACACGACCGCCGCGGACGAGCACGATGGAGTGCTCCTGCAGGTTGTGGCCCTCACCGGGGATGTAGGCGGTCACCTCGACGCCGGTGGAGAGACGAACACGCGCGATCTTGCGCAGCGCGGAGTTCGGCTTCTTGGGGGTCTGGGTGTAGACGCGCGTGCAGACACCGCGGCGCTGGGGAGACCCCTTGAGCGCGGGCGTCTTGGAGGTCGAGGACTTGGCCTCGCGCCCCTTGCGCACCAACTGCTGAATAGTGGGCACAGCTTCTCTTCCTGTTCGGCCACCGGTGCTGTTGACACCGGAGGATCGACATCTTCGACCGCTTCCGCGGCCGGCGACCCGATGCGCCTCCCCCGGCCCGGGGGATGATGGCGGATCGACCCGCCCGTCAGACGATGGCGTCTGCCGGGCGTCCTGGAGGACCGTGATCGGTGCCCTCGCGCAGGGGCCCGGGCCGGGCCACCCGCCCGCTTTCGGGCACGCCGCGAGGATCCGCTCCTCGCGGGGGACACCTCCCGCAGCCGGTGAAGGCCGCGGGTCAGTCCCGGGTCACGACCAGAGGGCACTCCGGACGCAGGTTCGAGTCTACTTATCGCCCTGGGACGGGGTCAAAGCTTCGCCCCGCATCCGACGCAGATCACATGACGGCACGTGTCCGCCGATTTGCCAGGAGATGAACGCGCAGGGTACGGGCAGGCCCCTCCCCCTCCGGTCCCCCGCGCTCTCCCCCGGGGACGCGACGAGCGCGCCGCAGGGTGTGCGGCGCGCTCGTCGGCGATGGTGCTGCGGTGCAGCTGCTCCGCGGTGCGGAGCGGTGGATCAGCGGATGCCGAGCTTCGAGGTGCAGGCCGGCCAGGCGCCCCAGCCCTGGTTGGCCTGGACCTTCTTGGCGATGTCGATCTGCTGGGCGCGGGTGGCCAGGTTGGCGGTGGGGGCGTACTTGTCGCCGCCGTAGGCCAGCCAGGTGCCGCGGTTGAACTGCAGACCGCCGTAGTAGCCGTTGCCGGTGTTGATGGACCAGTTGCCGCCGGACTCGCACTGCGCGAGGCGGTCCCAGACAGAGCCCGAGGGCGCCGCCGGGGCGGAGGCGCCGGTGTTGGAGCTCTTCGAGGAGGAGCTGGAGCTCGAGGACTCCGAGGACTTCTTGGACTCGGAGGAGCTCGAGGACTTCGTCGACTCGGAGGAGCTGGACGACTTCTTCGACTCGGAGGAGCTGGAGGACTCGGAGGAGGAGCTGCGCTCGGTGCTGCGGTTGGACTTCGACCCGGTGTCCTCGCGCTTCTCGGTGGACTTCTGCGCGGGCGCGGCGGTCTCGGCCGGGGCGGCCTCGGGCTCGGGCTCGGGCTTCGGCTTGGTGCCCTTGGCGACCACCTCGGTGACGGGCTCGGAGACGACCTTCTCGGAGACGAGCTCGGACTCGGTGACCTCGCCGTTGACGGTCTTCTCGGAGAAGACCTTCTCGGTGACGCCGGCCTTGCCCTCGGTGGTGGTCTTGGTGGTGCCCTCGAGGAGGGTGTCGTCCTCGACGGTCTTGGTCTCGAAGGGGACCTCGACCTTCTCGGTGCGCTCGGTCTCGCGGACGCGGTTCACGGTGTGGGTCGAGCCGTCCTCGAGGACGGTGTCCAGCGGAACGTCGGAGGTGTCGGTGTCCTCGATGTCGCTGAGGACCTTCTTCATCGCCTCGCCGACGGTAAGGGCGGTGACCTCGAAGGTGTCCTGGCCGTACTGGCCCACGAAGGTGACGGTCTTGCGGGTGACGACCTCGACCTGGCCGTTCGCGTCCTCGAGGCTCGCGTCGAGGGCGGGGGTGATCTCGGCGCCCTCGGTGTCGGCGCCGGTCTCCTCGACCACGTCGGCGACGGTGTCACCGGTGGTGAGGACCTCCTGGTCCACGCCGTCGACGCTCACGGTGACGGGGGTGCGCTGGATGACCTGGATGGCCAGGCCGTCGGTGACGACCTCGTCCAGGCCCGGCAGCACCAGGTCGGTGTCCTTGACCTCGATGCCCTGGGCGTCGAGGAGCTCGGCGACGGTCGGCTGCGAGAACAGGCGGACCGAGGACTGCTCGCCGTACACGTCGAGGTCGGCGGTGCTGGACATCGCATACGCGGTGCCGCCGCCGCCCACGGCCACCACGCACGCGGTCGCAGCGCCGATGATCCACGGAGTCTTCTTCACAATTCCACCTGTTCCTGCCGCGGTCGCGCGGCGTCCTCTGTCGTCGTCTGGAGCGTCGGACCCCGCGGGGCGGGGTCTGCAGCTCCGGCACGCGCGCACCGGCGCCGGAAGGCGCAGCAGGAAGGGTCGCACGGGAACTGCCTGGATCCATGGTTTCGTTCTTCTCGCCCTGACGTAAGGGCGGGGGGAAGAGTTTGGGCAAGGGTCCGAAAGCTCTTTACCCTCCCGTGAACCTCCGTGCCGCACAGGTCACGAAAAGCGCTCTCACAGGCTCCGGCGCGGCGACCTGGGCCACAGGCGCGCCCGTGGCGCGGGGCACAGCGGGCGTCGGCCGCCCCTCCCCCGCGCGCCCACCCCGGCATGCCCCCGGACGAACGCCGACGGGCGGCCCCACCGTGAGGTGGGACCGCCCGTCGGGGTGGTGCGGATCAGACGATCACGCGCTCAGCGCTTAGCGCCGATCAGCGGAAGTCCGTCCGGAAGGGATCGGCGTAGTCGATGTCGTCGAGGTTGACGGCACCGGTCTGGCCGAAGCCGGAGAAGTCCAGCTCGTCGTAGCCGGGCACCTGGTACATCTGCGCCTTGGCCTCGTCGGTGGGCTCCACCGCGATACGGCGGAAGCGCGACAGGCCGGTGCCGGCCGGGATCAGCTTGCCGATGATCACGTTCTCCTTGAGCCCCATGAGCTGGTCGCTCTTGCGGTTCAGGGCGGCCTCGGTGAGGACGCGCGTGGTCTCCTGGAAGGACGCGGCCGACAGCCACGACTCGGTCGCCAGCGACGCCTTGGTGATGCCCATGAGCTCGGGACGACCGGAGGCCGGCTGACCGCCCTCGGCGAGGACCCGACGGTTCTCGCGCTCGAAGGTCACGCGCTCGGCGAAGTCGCCGGGCAGCAGGTCGGTGTCGCCGGACTCGATGACCGTCACGCGGCGCAGCATCTGCCGCACGATGACCTCGATGTGCTTGGCGTGGATGTCCACGCCCTGGCTGATGTACACCTTCTGGACCTCGTCCACGAGGTGCTGCTGCACCGCGCGGGGGCCGAGGATGCGCAGCACCTGCTTGGGGTCGACGGAGCCCTGGGTGAGCTGCTGGCCCACCTCGAGGTGATCGCCGTCGGAGATCAGCAGGGTGACGCGCTTGGAGACGGTGTAGGTCACCGGCTCCGAGCCGTCGTCCGGCGTGACCGTGATCCGACGCTGCTTGTCGTTCTCCTCGATCTCGGCGCGGCCGGCGAACTCGGTGATCGGCGCGAAGCCGGCCGGGGTGCGGGCCTCGAAGAGCTCCTGCACACGCGGCAGACCGTGCGTGATGTCGCCGTCGGCGCTGGCCACACCACCGGAGTGGAAGGTACGCATGGTCAGCTGCGTGCCGGGCTCACCGATGGACTGGGCCGCGACGATGCCGACGGCCTCACCGATGTCGACCAGCTGGCCGGTCGCGAGCGAGCGGCCGTAGCACTGGGCGCAAGTGCCCACCGCGGAGTCACAGGTCAGCACGGAGCGGATCTTGACCTCGCGCACGCCGGCCTCGACGAGCTGCTCGATGAGCACGTCGCCGAGCTCGGTGCCCGCCGACGCCGCCTCGGTGCCGTCGGCGCCGATCGCGGCGGTCGCCAGGACACGGCCGTAGACGGTGGACTCGACGTGGTCGTGCGTGCGCAGCGCGCCCGCCTCCTCGACCGCGATCGGGAGCACCAGGCCCTTGGTCGTGCCGCAGTCGTCCTCGCGGACGATGACGTCCTGGGAGACGTCGACCAGACGACGGGTCAGGTAGCCCGACTGGGCGGTCTTCAGCGCCGTGTCCGCGAGGCCCTTGCGGGAGCCGTGCGAGGCGATGAAGTACTCCAGGACCGAGAGCCCCTCCTTGTAGTTGGAGAGGATCGGGCGCGGGATGATCTCGCCCTTCGGGTTGTTCACCAGACCGCGCATACCGGCGATCTGACGGATCTGCATCCAGTTGCCTCGGGCGCCGGAGTCCACCATGCGGTAGATGGTGTTGGTCGACTCGAAGTTCTGACGCATGGCCTGGTCGACCTCGTTGGTCGCCTCGGTCCAGATGTCGATGAGCTCCATGTTGCGCTCGGTCTCGGAGACCAGACCCAGGTCACGGTTCTCCTGGACCTGCGCGGCCTTGGCCTCGTACTTCGCGATGATCTCCGCCTTGCTGGGCGGGGTCACCACGTCGGACAGCGCGAAGGACGCGCCCGAGCGGGTGGACCACGAGAAGCCGTAGGCCTTCAGCGCGTCCAGGGACGCGGCCACCTGGCCCTTGTCGTAGCGCTCGGCGAGGGCGTTGACGATCACGCCCAGGCGCTTCTTGCCGACCTGGCCCTGCACGAACGGGAAGTCCTCCGGCAGGGTCTCGTTGAAGTACACCGCGCCCAGCGTGGTGTGCAGGATGACCGGGTCGCCCTCGGTCCAGCCCTCGGGGGCCTCCCAGTCGCTCGGCGGGACGATCTCCTCCGCCTCGAAGCGGATGTCCACCGAGGCGTTCAGGTGCAGCTCGCCCCGGTCATAGGCCATGATCGCCTCGGCCACGGAGGAGAAGGCGCGACCCACGCCGGGGACGTCCTCGCGCACCGTGGTGATGTGGTACAGACCGATGATCATGTCCTGGGCGGGCATGGTCACGGGACGGCCGTCGGAGGGCTTGAGGATGTTGTTCGAGGACAGCATCAGGATGCGGGCCTCGGCCTGCGCCTCCGCGGACAGCGGCAGGTGCACGGCCATCTGGTCACCGTCGAAGTCGGCGTTGAAGGCGGCGCACACCAGCGGGTGCAGGTGGATGGCCTTGCCCTCGACCAGCTGCGGCTCGAAGGCCTGGATGCCCAGGCGGTGCAGGGTCGGCGCACGGTTCAGCAGCACCGGGTGCTCGGTGATGACCTCCTCGAGCACGTCCCAGACCTCGGGGCGGGCGCGCTCGACCATGCGCTTGGCGGCCTTGACGTTCTGGGCGTGGCTGAGCTCGACCAGGCGCTTCATGACGAAGGGCTTGAACAGTTCCAGCGCCATGCCCTTGGGCAGACCGCACTGGTGCAGCTTGAGCTGCGGGCCGTTCACGATCACGGAGCGGGCGGAGTAGTCCACGCGCTTGCCCAGCAGGTTCTGGCGGAAGCGGCCCTGCTTGCCCTTGAGCATGTCGGAGAGCGACTTCAGCGGGCGGTTGCCCGGACCGGTGACCGGACGACCGCGGCGGCCGTTGTCGAACAGCGAGTCCACCGACTCCTGCAGCATGCGCTTCTCGTTGTTCACGATGATCTCGGGCGCACCGAGATCCAGCAGCCGCTTGAGGCGGTTGTTGCGGTTGATCACGCGGCGGTACAGGTCGTTGAGGTCGGAGGTCGCGAAGCGGCCGCCGTCCAGCTGCACCATCGGGCGCAGGTCCGGGGGGATCACCGGGACGGCGTCCAGGACCATGCCCACCGGGGAGTTGGTGGTGGTGAGGAAGGCGGAGACGACCTTGAGGCGCTTGAGCGCACGGGCCTTCTTCTGGCCCTTGCCGGTGGCGATGATCTCGCGCAGCGAGATCGCCTCGGCCTCGAGGTCGAAGTCGGCGAGGCGACGCTGGATCGCCTCGGCGCCCATGCCGCCCTCGAAGTAGGTGCCGTAGCGCAGCTTCATGGCGCGGTAGAGCTGCTCGTCGCCCTCGAGGTCGGCGACCTTCAGGCCCTTGAAGCGCTCCCACACGCGGGTGATGCGCTCGATCTCCGCGTCGTACTTCTTGCGGATCTGGGCCTGCTCGCGCTCGGAGGAGTCGCGGACCTTGCGCTTAGCGTCGGCCTTGGCACCCTCCTCCTCGAGCTGGGCGAGATCCTTCTCCGCGGAGACGGCGCGCTGGTTGATGGCGGCGTCGCGCTCGTTCCCCAGCTCCTTGACCTCGAGGTCGAAGCGGGCCTGGAGGTCGGGCATGTCGTCGTGGCGAGCCTGCTCGTCCACGTCGGTGATCATGTAGGCCGCGAAGTAGATGATCTTCTCGAGATCCTTCGGGGCCAGGTCCAGCAGGTAGCCGAGGCGGCTCGGCACGCCCTTGAAGTACCAGATGTGGGTGACGGGAGCGGCGAGCTCCACGTGGCCCATGCGCTCACGGCGCACGGAGGACTTGGTGACCTCCACGCCGCAGCGCTCGCAGACGATGCCCTTGAAGCGGACGCGCTTGTACTTGCCGCAGTAGCACTCCCAGTCCCGGGTGGGACCGAAGATGCGCTCGCAGAACAGGCCGTCCATCTCGGGCTTCAGGGTGCGGTAGTTGATGGTCTCGGGCTTCTTGACCTCGCCGTGGGACCAGCCGCGGATGTCATCGGCGGTCGCGAGGCCGATGCGCAGCTCATCGAAGGTGTTGACGTCGAGCACAGGTGTCCTTCTCTCGATCGGAAGTCGTGGTGTCTGAGGGAACGGGGGTCGAGGGCGGGGCGGGGAGGGAGAGGGCGGACGGTCCGTGCGCTGGTGCGCGCCGTCCGCCCCTCCGGGTTCCCCCGACCGTCAGACCTCTTCGATGGAGCCGACGCCCTCGTGGGGTCGGCGGGACAGGTCGATGCCGAGCTCCTCCGCCGCGCGGAAGACCTCCTCGTCGCTCTCCTGGACCTCCTGGGCGGTGCCGTCGCTGGACAGCACCTCCACGTTCAGGCAGAGCGACTGCATCTCCTTGAGCAGCACGCGGAAGGACTCCGGGATGCCGGGCTCGGGGATGTTCTCGCCCTTGACGATCGCCTCGTAGACCTTGACACGGCCCGAGATGTCGTCGGACTTGATGGTCAGCAGCTCCTGCAGGGCGTAGGCGGCGCCGTAGGCCTCCAGGGCCCACACCTCCATCTCGCCGAAGCGCTGGCCGCCGAACTGGGCCTTACCGCCCAGCGGCTGCTGCGTGATCATCGAGTACGGACCGGTCGAGCGGGCGTGCAGCTTGTCGTCCACGAGGTGGTGGAGCTTCAGCATGTACATGTAGCCCACGGAGATCGGGTCCGGGATCGGCTCGCCGGAGCGGCCGTCGAACAGGCGCGCCTTGCCGTTCTCCTTGATCATGCGCTCACCGTCGCGGTTGGGGCGGTGGTTCTTGATCAGGCCGGTGACCTCGTCGGCGGTGAGGCCGTCGAAGACCGGGACCGCGACGGGGGTGCCGGGCTCGCCGTGCATCGCCGACTCGGGCAGGTCCGCGAAGGTCGGGTCCTCGGTGTCGAGGTCCCAGCCGGACTTGGCGACCCAGCCGAGGTGGGTCTCCATGACCTGACCGATGTTCATACGGCCGGGCACGCCCATCGGGTTCAGGATGATGTCGACCGGGGTGCCGTCCTCCAGGAACGGCATGTCCTCGACCGGCAGGATCTTGGCGATGACGCCCTTGTTGCCGTGACGGCCGGCGAGCTTGTCGCCGTCGGTGATCTTGCGCTTCTGGGCCACGTACACGCGGACCATCTCGTTGACACCGGTGGGGAGGATGTCGCCGTCCTCGTCATCGGTGAACACGCGCACACCGATGACGGTGCCGGACTCGCCGTGGGGGACGCGCAGCGAGGTGTCGCGCACCTCGCGGGCCTTCTCGCCGAAGATGGCGCGCAGCAGGCGCTCCTCCGGGGTCAGCTCGGTCTCGCCCTTCGGGGTGACCTTGCCGACCAGGATGTCGCCCGGCTCGACCTCGGCGCCGATGCGGATGATGCCGCGCTCGTCGAGATCGGCCAGCACGTCGTCGCCGACGTTCGGGATGTCCCGGGTGATCTCCTCCTTGCCCAGCTTGGTGTCGCGGGCGTCGACCTCGTGCTCCTCGATGTGGATCGAGGTGAGGACGTCGTCCTGGACCATGCGCTGGGACAGGATGATGCCGTCCTCGTAGTTGTGGCCCTCCCACGACATGAACGCGACCAGCAGGTTCTTGCCGATGGACAGCTCGCCCTGGTCGGTCGAGGGACCGTCGGCCAGGATCGAGCCCGCCTCGACGCGGTCGCCCTCGTCGAAGAGCACGCGCTGGTTGTAGGAGTTGCCGGCGTTGGAGCGCTGGAACTTCCCGATCGGGTAGGTCTGACGGGTGCCGTCGTCGGCCATCACCACGATGAGGTCGGCGGACAGCTCCTCGATGACGCCGCCCTTCTGCGCGACGACCACGTCGCCGGCGTCGACCGCGGCGCGACGCTCCATGCCGGTGCCGACCAGCGGCATCTCCGACTTGAGCAGCGGCACGGCCTGGCGCTGCATGTTCGAGCCCATGAGCGCACGGTTGGCGTCGTCGTGCTCGAGGAAGGGGATCATCGCGGTCGCGACGGAGACCATCTGACGCGCGGAAACGTCCATGTAGTCGACCTCGGAGGCGTCGACCAGGTCCGGCTCACCGCCGGAGAGGCGCACCAGCACCTGCTCCTCGGCGAAGCGGCCGTCGTCGCCGATCTTCGCGTTCGCCTGGGCGATGATGTGACGATCCTCGTCATCCGCGGTGAGGTAGACGATCTCGTCGGTGACGAGGCCGTCGGTGACCTTGCGGTACGGGGTCTCCACGAAGCCGAACGGGTTGATGCGGGCGAAGGTCGCCAGCGAGCCGATCAGACCGATGTTCGGACCCTCGGGGGTCTCGATCGGGCACATGCGGCCGTAGTGGCTCGGGTGGACGTCGCGGACCTCCATGCCCGCGCGGTCGCGGGACAGGCCGCCCGGGCCCAGCGCCGACAGGCGGCGCTTGTGGGTCAGGCCCGACAGCGGGTTGTTCTGGTCCATGAACTGGGAGAGCTGCGAGGTGCCGAAGAACTCCTTGATCGCCGCCGTGACCGGGCGGATGTTGATCAGGGTCAGCGGGGTGATCGCCTCGACGTCCTGCGTGGTCATGCGCTCGCGGACGACGCGCTCCATGCGGGAGAGGCCCGTGCGGACCTGATTCTGGATCAGCTCGCCCACCGCGCGGATGCGACGGTTGCCGAAGTGATCGATGTCGTCAGTCTCGACGCGGACCTCGCGGCCGTCGACGCTGGTGTACTCGGTGACGCCGTCGTGCAGGGCCACGATGTACTTGATCGTCGCGACGATGTCCTGCAGGCGCAGCGTCGACTCGGAGAGGCTGCCCTCGAGGCCGAGCTTCTTGCCGATCTTGTAGCGGCCGACCTTCGCGAGGTCGTAGCGCTTGTTGTTGAAGTAGAGGTTGTTCAGCATCGCCTCGCCCGCATCGCGCGTGGGCGGCTCGCCCGGGCGCTGCTTGCGGTAGATGTCGATGAGGGCCTCGTCCTGCGAGGTGATGCGGTCCTTCTCCAGGGTGGAGCGCATGGACTCGAACTCGCCGAACTCCTCGAGGATGTCGCTGTGGGACATGCCGAGGGCCTGCAGCAGGGTCGTGACCGACTGCTTGCGCTTGCGGTCGATGCGCACGCCGACCTGATCGCGCTTGTCGACCTCGAACTCGAGCCAGGCACCGCGCGAGGGGATGACCTTGGCGGAGAAGATGTGCTTGTCCGAGGTCTTGTCGATGGACTCCTCGAAGTACACACCTGGGGAGCGGACGAGCTGCGAGACGACGACGCGCTCGGTGCCGTTGATGATGAAGGTGCCCTTGTCGGTCATGAGCGGGAACTCGCCCATGAAGACCGTCTGGGTCTTGATCTCACCGGTCTCGTTGTTCATGAACTCCGCGATGACGTACAGCGGAGCCGCGTAGGTGAGGTCCTTCTCCTTGCACTCGTCGACCGTGTACTTCGGGTCGTCGAAGGTGTGATCGCGGAACGACAGCGACATGTTGCCGGCGAAGTCCTCGATCGGGGAGATCTCCTCGAGGATGTCGGCGAGACCGGAGGTCTGCGGGACGTCCTCGCGGCCGGCGGCGGCGGCCTCGGCCGCACGCTCCTGCCAGCGCTCGTTGCCGAGCAGCCAGTCGAACGAGGTGGTCTGCAGACTCAGCAGATCCGGAACCTCGAGGGGGTCCCCCAGCTTCGCGAAGGTGACGCGAGGGGAGGCGGTACGAAGTGCGATGTCGGTGGTGCGATCGGTGCTCGAGGCAGCCAAAGGGGGGTCCTTCCACAGGCCGATGACGGAATCCCAGGCGCGGCGAACACCCGTCAGGGCGGTGGAGCTTGTGGTGTCGAGATCAGGCGACGACAGAACCCACGGGAGACGCACAGCGCAAGGACCGAGCATACACAAAGCCGCGGATGGACACAAGGGCCGTGAAGCACCTCTCCATCCACGTCGGCCGCTATATGCCTGGCGCGGGAGTTCTGTCGATGCTTCCTGCCCGTCTTGCTCGACCGTCCCGGCGGTGTCGTCACACCGGGCACGCGCGGCAGGAACAGCCCGTACGCGAAAGATGATGGACCGGATCGGCGCGCGAGTCAAGCAGGCGGGGTCCGGAGCGGTGTGTCGGCGGGTCGGCGACAGGGGATGCGCGGTCGGGTGTCATGGCTGGTCGGGCTCGGATTCGGCCGACGGGGCGTGCGGCCGACGGGGACGTGCGGCCGGCGGGCTCCGCGCCGTCGCCGGCCGCACCCGTCGGCCGCTCCCCCGCGCGCCCCGCGCACCCCCGGGCAACCCACGCGCTCCGGGCGACCCGCGCGCCCCGGGCATGCGGAAGGGCCGCCCCGCATGATGCGGGACGGCCCTTCAGGGGGCAGTGCGACTGCCGTCAGCGAGTGGGGCGCGCGCCGGAGCGAGCGCCGGTGATCACTTGACGGTGACGGTCGCGCCGGCCTCCTCGAGCTTCGCCTTGGCAGCCTCGGCGTCGTCCTTCTTGACACCCTCGAGGACGGGCTTGGGAGCCTCGTCGACCAGAGCCTTGGCCTCCTTGAGGCCGAGCGAGGTCAGGCCGCGCACCTCCTTGATGACGGCGATCTTCGCGGAGCCGGCGGACTCGAGGATGACGTCGAACTCATCCTTCTCCTCCTCGGCCGGGGCGTCGCCACCGGCAGCGGCGCCACCAGCGGCGGCGACGGCCACGGGGGCAGCGGCGGTGACCTCGAAGACCTCCTCGAACTGCTTCACGAACTCGGAGAGCTCGATGAGGGACATCTCCTTGAAAGCCTCGATGAGCTCGTCGTTGCTGAGCTTCGCCATGATGGCGTTCCTTCCTGTCGTCGGGACCTTGGGTCCCTGCGGTGTAGAGCGGCGCACATGCGCCAGGTCATGCGGTCCGGATGCTCGCTGGGGAGCGTCCGGGGGACAGCGCTGAGGCTGTGGTGCGGAAGCCGTGAGCCGGTCGGCTCAGGCGGCTTCCTGCTTGGCCCGCAGCGCGTCCACGGTGCGCGCTGCCTTGGACAGCGGCGCCGCAAACACTGCGGCGGCCTTGGACATCGACGCCTTCATGGCGCCGGCGGCCTTGGCCAGCAGGACCTCGCGGGACTCGAGGTCCGCGAGCTTCTGGACGTCCTCCTTCGAGAGCAGCTTGCCCTCGAAGTAGCCGGACTTGACCACGAGGTTCTCGTGGGTCTTGGCGAAGTCACGCAGAGCCTTGGCAGGCTCCACCGGCTCGCCCTTGATGAAGGCGATAGCGGTCGGCCCGCTGAGCGTGCCGTCGAACACGTCGATGCCGGCCTCGCGGGCGGCGATCTCCGTGAGCGTGTTCTTCACCACGGCGTAGGTCGTCTCGGCACCCAGTGCACGGCGGAGCTCCTTGAGCTCGCCCACGCTGAGTCCGCGATACTCGGTGACGACGGCGGCGTCGGAGTTGCGGAACAGCTCCGCGATCTCCGCGACGGCGTCCACCTTCTCGGGATTCGCCATGGCCCTCCTTCCAGAGGTCTCTCGCCGCCTGCCTGAACCACCCCGGACACAGGAAAGGCCTCGACACGCAGGTGTCGAGGCCAGGCGCACGATGTCGCCACGAGGGCGGATCCGTGCGGATCGCTTCAGGTCACCTGCGCAGGCCGCCCCTGGAGGGGGCGCTTCGGTCGCTCTCCGGGTGGAGGGCGACGACCGGCGGTCTTCGGTACGCACAACTCTAGACCAGCCTCCGCGGCGGCGCCATGCCGCGCTCGGCGGTCTCGGTCACATCGCGGGAGATCGGTTCGAGATGCTCCCGCCCTCAGGAGGCGAAGCCGTCCTGCGGCGTCCAGCACCACCGTTTCCCGAGCGGATCGGTGAAGGAGATCGCCGTCACGCCGTGGTTCTGACTGCGCATCAGCGGGTCGAGGCGCGCGGTCTCGTCGATCGGCTTGGGGAGCCCCCATGGGGTGGCCGCGGTTCCGCTCGTCACTCAGAACCGTCCCGGCGGCAGGGTTTCTATCGTGACCGTCCGACTGAACTTGTTGCCCACTGTCGAGATCTCGACGTCATGGAAGACCGAGCCGGGACCGATCTCGTTCGAGACGAGCAGTCCCCATTCCCCGGCATCGTTCTTCGCCCACCACGACTGCACGCTCCCGGCGAGCTGACGATGCTCCCGCTCCGCCTCACGCGATGCCCGCTGATTCTCCCGACGGTCGCGGGCCGCCTCGGCCTCCTCGACCCGTTGACGCTGCTCCTCGGCACGGCGGTCCCGGTCGGATTCTCGACTCTCCGCCGCCTGCGCTGCAGCGAGAGCTTCCTGACGCGTCCTCTCGGCGGTCCGGTTCGCCTCCCCTGCACGGCGGAGAGCGAAGATGCTGAGCAGGGTCCCGATCCCCGCGGCGATGGCCGCGATCCACTCAGCCCAGCTCCCAAGGTCAAGTCCCACGAAGGTCGTGTCGCGAATCTACGTGGTGCACCTAGCAAGCACATGAACTCAGGATGGCGGGAATATGTTGGACACGGGCCGTCGACGAGAGGCGCGATCCGCCCGCATCCCCTCACCGTCGCCCCGCACCCGAGATCGGGGGACCTCGGTCCTCCGGGCCTCCGCGCGCGGCCGACGGGGCGGCTGCGCCGCCTCCTCCCCCAGCGTCCAGTACATCTCCTAACTCGCAGATCAGCAAGGGGCACGAGGTCCCGCCCGCCGTGTCGACGCCCGCTCCCACGGTCGTCACGATATGCCTCGAAAGCACCCTGACCTGCAGGTTCGCCGCCGCGAGCAGGTGCTGGACGCCGTGATCCAGTCCACTTAATGTCGGGGTGACGGGATCGACCGGTCCCGCGGACAGGACAGGGACATGAGCACCACATCGACCCCCACGGAACCCACCACCGAGGACACCGTCGCCGCCATGATCGACGAGCTCGCCCAGCGCGGACGCCACGCGCTGGCCGCCTACGCCTCGTACACCCAGGAGCAGATCCGCTCCATCGTCCACGCCATGGCCCTCGCCGGCGTCGACCAGCACATGCCGCTCGCGCGGCTCGCGGTCGAGGAGACCGGACGCGGCCTCTTCGAGGACAAGTGCACGAAGAACCTCTTCGCCACCGAGTACGTCTGGAACTCGATGAAGGACGACCGCACCGTCGGCGTCATCTCCCAGGACACCCAGCGCGGCATCACCGAGATCGCCGAGCCCGTGGGCGTCGTCGCCGGGGTCACCCCCGTCACGAACCCCACCTCGACGGTCATGTTCAAAGCGCTCATCGCCGTGATGACCCGCAACCCGATCATCTTCGCCTTCCACCCGTCGGCCCAGCGCTGCTCGGCGGAGGCCGCCCGCGTGGTGCGGGACGCGGCCGTCGCCGCCGGCGCCCCCGCCGACTGCATCCAGTGGATCGAGGAGCCGTCGCTCGGCGCGACCACCGCGCTCTTGAACCACCCGAGCGTCGCGCTGACCCTCGCAACCGGTGGCGCAGGCATGGTGCGCGCCGCGTACTCCACCGGGAAGCCGGCCCTCGGCGTCGGCCCCGGCAACGTGCCCGTATATGTCGACCGCACCGCGCCGATCGCCCGCACCGTCAACGACCTGATCCTCTCCAAGACGTTCGACAACGGCATGATCTGCGCGTCCGAGCAGGCGATCTTCCTACACCGGGACGTGCGCACCGCGGTGCTCGACGAGTTCGCCGCCCAGGGCGCGCACCTCGTCACCGCCGCCCAGAAGAAGAAGCTGCAGGAGGTCATGGTCACCGAGGCGGGCATGATCGCGCCCGGCGTGGTCGGCATGGGCGCCGCCGCCATCGCGGAGCTGGCCGGCTTCACGATCCCCGACGGGACGACGCTGCTGCTCGTCCCGATCGACGGAGTCGGCGAGCAGGACCCCTTCTCCCGCGAGAAGCTCTGCCCCGTCCTCGCGGTCGCGACCGTGAAGGACCGGGCCGAGGGCCTCGACCGCTGTGAGGAGATGCTCGAGTTCGGCGGGCTCGGCCACACCGCGGTCCTCCACGCCACCGATCCGGAGCTGGAGCGCGAGTTCGGGCTGCGGATGAGGGCCTGCCGCATCATCGTCAACTCGCCGAGCGCCCTCGGCGGCATCGGCGACGTCTACAACGGGCTCCTGCCCTCGCTGACCCTCGGCTGCGGCAGCTACGGCCACAACTCGGTCTCGCACAACGTCGGCGCCGCCGACCTGCTGAACATCAAGCGCATCGCCGAGCGGAGGAACAACATGCAGTGGTTCAAGGTCCCGCCGAAGACCTACTTCGAGCGGTACTCGATCCAGTACCTCCAGGACATGACCGACATCTCGCGGGTGTTCGTGGTGACCGACCCGGGCATGGTGCAGTTCGGCTACGTCGACATCGTGCTGGACCAGCTGCGCCGGCGCGGCGACGTGGAGTGGACCGTGTTCTCCGACGTCGAGCCGAACCCCTCCTCGACCACCGTCTTCGAGGGCGCCCAGCAGATGGAGCGCTTCCGCCCGGACTGCATCATCGCCCTCGGCGGCGGCTCGGCGATGGATGCCGCGAAGGGCATGTGGCTGTTCTACGAGCACCCCGAGGCGAGCTACTTCGGGATGAAGCAGAAGTTCATGGACATCCGCAAGCGCACCTACCGCTTCCCCACGATGGGGGCGAAGGCGCAGCTGGTGGCGGTGCCGACCACCGCCGGCACCGGCTCCGAGTGCACGCCGTTCGCGGTGATCACCGACGCCGAGACGCACGTGAAGTACCCGCTCGCGGACTACGCGCTCACGCCGTCGGTCGCGATCGTCGACGCGCAGTTCGTGGACACGGTGCCGCGGCGCACCGCCGCCGACTCCGGCATGGACGCCCTCACCCACGCGATCGAGAGCTACGTGTCGACCATGGCCAGCGACTTCAGCCGCGGCCTGTCGGTGCAGGCGCTGCAGTTGCTGCTGGCCAACCTGCGGCCCGCCGTGCTCGAGGACGACCCGATCGCCAAGGAGCGGGTGCACAACGCCTCGGCCCTCGCCGGTATGGCGTTCGCCAACGCCTTCCTGGGGATCGTGCACTCGCTGTCGCACAAGTGCGGCGCCGAGTTCGGCCTCGCCCACGGGCGCACCAACGCGATCTTCCTGCCGCACGTGATCCGGTACAACGCGAGCCGTCCGGTGAAGCGCGCGATCTTCCCGAAGTACGAGTCGTTCCGGGCCGACCGCGACCTGGCGGACCTGGCGCGGGTGGCGGGGCTTCCGGCGTCGAGCACGGAGGAGGGCGTCGAGTCGCTCATCACCGCGGTGCGCGAACTCGCCGAGGACCTCGGGATCGAGCTCAGCCTCGAGGCGAACGGCGTGACGCGGGAGCACCTGGATCGCACCATCGACGATCTCGCCTACCGGGCCTACGAGGACCAGTGCACCCCGGCGAATCCCAAGCAGCCGCTGCTCAGCGAGCTGAAGGAGATCATCGAGGCGGCCTGGAAGGGCTGAGCGCTCCGCGCCTCCGACGGAATCGCCCGCTGTGCTGACATATCTGGACGCACAGCGAGCGATTCTGCGGTGGCGAGGCGGGGGGCGCGGTGGCGGGGCGGGGCGGTGCTGGGGCGGGGCGGTTCGGGGGCGGGGCCGGGGCGGTGGCTCGCGCGGTACCGCCTCGGGTGGGGTCTCCGGGCCGCCGGGCCCCTCAGCTCGCGGCGCCGGCGTCCCGCGCTGCGGTCCAGGCCGCCACGAGCTCGCCGACGCCCCCGTGCCGCTCCGTCCTCTCCCGCCGCGTCGCGCGCTCCACCACCGCGGCCAGGGCCGCGCCGCCGCAGAAGTCCGCGAGATCCTCGGTGAGCCCGGTGCCGAAGTGCCGCAGCAGCCGTCCGAGGGTGAACACCGTCGTGCGCGCGTCGAGGGGCGCGCCGGCGGTGAACTCCTCCGGGGCCATGAAGCGGGTCGAGCCGAACATCCTGCCCATGTCGTTGGTGGAGGGGCCGCGCCGATAGGTGTCGAGGTCGATCAGGGTGAGGCGAGCGGTGGCGGGGTCCACCATGAGGCAGCCGTCGTACAGGTCGCAGGCCACCCAGCCGGCCTCCTCCAGAGTGCGATGCGCGTCGAGCAGCTGATCCAGGACCGCGAGGCGGATCGCTGGCGGGGCGGTGGCGAAGCGGCGGTAGGAGGAGTCCGGGTCGTTCCGCCGAGCGGCGGGGACGCCGACGAGCTCCCCGGAGGCGCGGTCGTAGACGAGGACCGGGCCGGTGGAGAGCTCGATCACACTGCGGAGCCGTGCGAGGGCGGGGTGGTCGACGCTGCGCGCGATCTCGACCGCGTTGCGCAGCAGGTCTACCCGGGCGGACCGGTCCAGCACGGGTAGGGGCGCTCCGGGCGGGGGCTCCTCCTCCCCCGCCGACTTCACGAAGTAGTCGCCGGAGGGCGTCCTCACCAGCCAGGACACATTCCCGGAGTCCTGCGTGCGGTGGTCGAAGCGGGCCAGCACCTCCCCGGCAGAGCTCACGAGCTCCTCGGGCGCCAGGTCGCTGCGGGTCCGGGAGAGAAGATCGGTCACCCGGACACCGTAGGCGTCGCCGAGCCCGGGCGGGTCGGCCGACGGGGAAGGCGCTCCGGCGAGTTCGACCCGGGGTTCGCTCCCCGTCGCCTCGACTGGGGAGTTGATCGACCTCCCGTACCACCCCCACGGTGATCGGCGCGGGAGAGCAGGCGACTCCAGATCTCGGCCCGCCTCGCGTCGCCGAAAGGTCCCAGGACAAAAACCAGGACCAGGACCAGGACCAGGACAGCACGATGCCCCGCCCACCGCAGGGGTGGACGGGGCATCGTAGAGAGACCTCGCAGAACGTCGATCAGGCCCTACTGCACTGCCTGATCTCCTACCGCTCGTTCCTCGCAGAACGTCGATCAGGCCCTACTGCACTGCCTGATCTCCTACCGCTCGTTCCTCGCAGAACGTCGATCAGGCCTTACTGCACTGCCTGATCTCCTACCGCTCGTTCCTCGCAGAACGTCGATCAGGCCTCGTCGGTGTCCTCGAGGAGGTTGCGGGTGCGGTTCACATCGACCGGGATGCCGGGGCCCATGGTGGTGGACACGGTGATCTTGGTGATGTAGCGGCCCTTGGACGCAGACGGCTTGAGACGCAGGATCTCGTCGAGCGCCGCGACGTAGTTCTCGACCAGCTGCTGATCGGAGAACGACACCTTGCCCACGATGTAGTGGAGGTTCGCCGCACGGTCGGTGCGGAACTCGATCTTGCCGCCCTTGATGTCGGACACGGCCTTGGCGGTGTCCATGGTGACGGTGCCGGTCTTGGGGTTCGGCATGAGGCCGCGGGGGCCGAGCACGCGGCCCAGCTTGCCGACCTTGCCCATCAGGTTCGGGGTGGCCACGGCCGCGTCGAAGTCGGTCCAGCCGCCGGCGACCTTCTCGATCAGCTCGTCGTCGCCGACCTCGTCGGCGCCGGCCTCACGGGCGGCCTCGGCCTGCGCACCGGTCGCGAAGACGATGACGCGGGCGGTCTTGCCGGTGCCGTTGGGCAGGTTGACGGTGCCGCGCACCATCTGATCCGCCTTGCGGGGATCGACGCCCAGGCGCATCGACACCTCGACGGAGGCGTCGAACTTGGCCGGGGAGCTCTTCTGGGCCAGACGCAGCGCGTCCAGCGGGGAGTAGGTGCGACCCTCTTCGATCAGCGCCGCGCCGTTCCGGTATGCCTTGCTACGGAATGCCATCGTTATCAGCCCTCCACCGTGATGCCCATGGAACGAGCGGTGCCCTCGACGATCTTCGCCGCGGCCTCGATGTCGTTCGCGTTCAGATCAGGCATCTTGGTCTCCGCGATCTCGCGGACCTGCGCCTGGGTGATCTTGCCGACCTTGTCGGTGTGCGGGGTCGCGGAGCCCTTCTGGAGGCCCGCGGCCTTCTTGATGAGCTCAGCGGCCGGCGGGGTCTTCGTGATGAAGGTGAACGAGCGATCCTCGTAGACCGTGATCTCGACCGGGATGATGTTGCCACGCTGATCGGCGGTGCGATCGTTGTAGGCCTTCACGAACTCCATCATGTTCACGCCGGCAGCGCCGAGCGCGGGACCCACGGGCGGCGCAGGGGTGGCCTGGCCGGCCTGGATCTGGAGCTTGATGATGCTCGCGATCTTCTTCTTGGGAGCCATTGCTCTTCCTTACTGTGGTGTGGTCCGGGCGGAGCTCATCATGCGCTCCTCCCACTGCCGGGCCCCTTCCGCGAACGGACGAGGCCCGAGGTGCGACGTTACCTGCACGCCGCCGCGGCGTCGACCCTGATCACGCGTGATCTCGGTCGTACTCCCCTGCTGGGGAGAGCGTCCGGCCGGGGCCGGGCGCGCCGCGAAGTCGGGGTGACTCAGATCTTGGCGACCTGGTCGAAGGCGAGCTCCACCGGGGTCTCGCGACCGAAGATCGACACCAGCACCTGCAGCTTCTGCGCCTCGGTGTGGATCTCGGAGATCGTGGCCGGCATCGTCTCGAAAGGACCGTCCATGACGGTGACGGACTCGCCGACGTGGAAGTCGGGCATCTTCTGCGCGGCCGCGGGCTTGGAGGCCGCGGCGGTGCCACTGGCGGAGCGCTTCTTCTCGGGGAGGCCGACGGACGGCTCGAGCATCGAGTAGATCTCGTCGAAGGTCAGCGGGGTCGGGTTGGTCGCGTCGCCCACGAACCCGGTCACGCCGGGGGTGTCGCGCACGACGCGCCAGGACTCGGTGGTCAGGTCCATGCGCACCAGCACGTAGCCGGGGATGCGCACGCGGCGGACGATCTTCTTCTGGCCGTTCTTGACCTCGGTCGCGTCCTCCATGGGGACCTGGACCTCGAAGATGTAGTCCTCCATGTCCTGGGTCTCGGTGCGCGTGGCGAGCTGGGTCTTCACGCGGTTCTCGTGACCGGAGTAGGAGTGGATGACGTACCACTCGCCGGGGGCGGAGCGCAGGTGCATCTTCAGCTGCAGCAGCGGGTCCTCGTCCTCGTCGTCCTCCGCCGCGGCGGTCTCCTCGACGGAGCCCTCCTCGGTGGCATCCACGAGCACGCCGTCCTCGTCGGCCGCGAGCTCCTCGCCCTCGGAGTCCTCCTCCGCAGAATCCTCGTCGGAGGCGAAGTCCTCATCCGCAGAGTCCTCGTCGGCCGCATCCTCCGCGGCGTCGGCCTCGACGTCCGCGTCCACCTCGACGTCCGCGTCCTCCGCGACGTCCTGATCCTGCT
The DNA here is from genome assembly GCF_014204755.1 of Brachybacterium aquaticum. Taxonomy (NCBI): domain Bacteria; kingdom Bacillati; phylum Actinomycetota; class Actinomycetes; order Micrococcales; family Dermabacteraceae; genus Brachybacterium; species Brachybacterium aquaticum. The sequence continues at coordinate 498,611 of NZ_JACHLZ010000001.1, read as the reverse complement.
CCGTCACCTGCTCGGCGGGGGCCGAGGCGGAGAAGGAGAGGGTGTCGTCGACGTCGTCGTAGGACTCGTCGGGGGTAGAGGTCGTCTCGCTCATCGGCGGGAACCTGCCTTCCTGGCGGCGGGGAACTGAACGGTCACGGGGCGGTGCGGGGCGCGGAGCCTGCGCCTGCTCACACGTCCGGGGTGGTGAAGGCGATCCTGGACAGCCAGCTGAACGCGGCGTCGAGACCGAAGATCAGCAGGATCATGAAGGCGACGAACAGCAGGACCGTGATCGAGTAGAGGATCAGCTCCCGGCGGGTCGGGACGACGACCTTGCGCAGCTCCGCGATGACCTGGCGGATGAACAGCCCGATGGCCACGAACGGGTTCTTCGACCCGGAGCCCTTCGCGTCACCGGTGGCCGGTGTCGACGGGGCGTTCTGGCTGGAGTTCACGTCAGGGCTGTCCGATCTGATCGAGGTCATCCGCATCCGGCCGGGTTTCCCCGGCCGGACCGGCAGGGCAGACAGGGCTCGAACCTGCAACCTGCGGTTTTGGAGACCGCTGCGCTACCAATTGCGCCACTGCCCTTCACGGGGGATGCCCCGTGAGGTCTTGCATCGAGGCCCGCGGATCCGTCCTGGGACGTGTCCGATCCGGCCTGCGCGCTTTCGACCAGCGTCCAGCATACAAGCCCCCGGGACCTGGTGCGAATCGGCGGGCCCAGATCACATCCGTCGGCCCGCATCCGTCGGCCGACGGGCCCGGGCGAGCCCGGGCGCCCGGCCGCGCCGCGTCCGCGTGTCCGAGGGAGGAGCGTCCTGGCGAGGGGCCGCGCGCTCTGCCACGATAGGCGGGTGACCACCGACGACGCCCGCACCCCCGCCACCCGCTCCCGCATCTCCCAGCGCATCGGCGCGATCGAGCCCTCGGCGACCCTCGCCGTGGACGCGACCGCCAAGGCGCTCAAGGCCGCCGGCCGGCCCGTGATCGGCTTCGGCGCCGGTGAGCCCGACTTCCCCACCCCCGCGCACATCGTGGACGCCGCGGTCGAGGCCGCGAAGGATCCGAAGAACCACCGCTATTCCGCGACGCCGGGCCTGCCCGAGCTGCGCGAGGCGCTGGCCGCGTCCGTCGGCGCGACCACGGGCCTTCCGATCGCGCCGAGCCAGGTGCTGGTCACCAACGGCGGCAAGCAGGCGGTCTTCCAGGCCTTCGCCACGGTGCTCGACCCGGGCGACGAGGTGCTGCTGCCCGCCCCGTACTGGACCACCTACCCCGAGGCGATCCGCCAGACCGGCGCGAAGGAGGTGCCCGTCCTCGCCGGCGCCAACCAGGGCTACGTCCCCACGGTCGAGCAGCTCGAGGCCGCCCGCACCGAGGCCACCCGTGCCCTCGTGCTGTGCTCCCCCTCCAACCCGACCGGCGCGGTGCTCACCCCCGAGCAGGTCACCGAGATCGGCCGCTGGGCGCTCGAGCACGGCCTGTGGGTCATCACCGACGAGATCTACCAGGCCCTCACCTACGAGGACATGCCCTTCACCTCCGTGCTGAAGGCCGTCCCCGAGCTCGCCGACACCACGATCCTGCTCGGCGGGGTCGCGAAGTCCTTCGCGATGACCGGTTGGCGGGTGGGCTGGATGGTCGGTCCGGCCGACATCATCAAGGCCGCCACGAACCTCCAGTCCCACCTCACCTCGCACGTCAACAACATCGCCCAGCGCGCGGCGCTCGCGGCCCTCACGGGCCCGACGGAGCCGGTCGAGGAGATGCGCGTCGCCTTCGACCGCCGCCGCAAGCTGATCGTCGAGAAGCTCTCCGAGGTGCCCGGCTTCGTGGTCCCGAACCCGACCGGCGCGTTCTACGTGTTCCCGGACGTCTCCGGGGCGCTCGGCCGCGAGATCCGCGGGAAGAAGGTCACCACCTCCACCGAGCTCGCGACCGTGATCCTCGAGGAGGCCGAGGTCGCAGCGGTGCCGGGCGAGGCCTTCGGCGCCCCGGGCTACCTGCGCTTCTCCTACGCGCTCGGGGACGAGGACATCGTCGAGGGCATCGCCCGGGTGGCCGCGCTCCTGGCGGAATGAGCCCCTCCCCCGCCGGGCCGGGCGCGCAACACGCTGCCGCCGGGTCCGGCGCGCCCGCCGCGCCGGAGGCGACGTCGGGCCGGGACCTGCGCCTGCTGCCCAAGGCGCATCTGCACCTGCACTTCACGGGGTCCATGCGCCCGGAGACGCTGTGGGCGCTCGCGGAAGAGCGGCGGATGCGCCTGCCCCGCTCGCTCACGGACGACGTCGCCCTGCAGGTCGAGCCGACCCGGCGCGGCTGGTTCCGCTTCCAGCGGCAGTACGACACGGCCCGCGCCGTGGTCGACTCCGAGGCGGCGATGCGGCGGATCCTCCACGAGGCGGTGGAGGACGACGCGGCCGAGGGCTCGGGCCGGCTCGAGCTGCAGGTGGATCCCACCAGCTACGCCCCGTTCTTGGGCGGGCTGACCCCAGCGATCGAGATCGTGCTGGACCAGGCGCGGCGCTCGGAGGCGGAGACCGGGGTGAGCGTCGGCATCGTCATCGCCGCCTCCCGCACCCGGCATCCGATGGATGCGCGGACCCTCGCCCGTCTCGCGGCGCTGCATGCCGGGGTGGTGGTCGGCTTCGGGCTGTCCAACGACGAGCGGCGCGGGGTCACCGGCGAGTTCGCCGGCGCGTTCCGGATCGCCCGCTCGGCGGGGCTGCTGTCCGTCCCCCACGGCGGGGAGCTGCTGGGCCCCTCCCACGTGCGGGACGTCGTCGAGTCGCTGCACCCGGACCGGCTCGGTCACGGGGTGCGCGCCGCCGAGGACCCGGAGCTGCTGGCCCGGGTGGTGGACGCCGGGATCGGCTTCGAGCTGTGCCCGGCCTCGAACGCGTCCCTCGGCGTGGTCGAGCGGGCCGAGGACGTGCCGCTCGCGCGGATGCTCGCCGCGGGGGCGCAGATCGCGCTCGGGGCCGACGACCCGCTGCTCTTCGGCAGCCGGCTGCTCGACCAGTACGAGACCGCGCGCCGGATGGGCCTTGACGACCGGGCGCTGGCCGGTCTCGCGGCGTCCTCCATCCGCCTGTCCGCGGCGCCGAAGGACGTGCGCCGCCGGCTGCTGGCGGGGGTGGAGGACTGGCTCAGCGGTCCTGTCCCGCACCCTCCGACGGCAGGGCCAGGAAGAACTGCGGGGCGCTGAAGCCGGCCTCGGCGAACGCGGCGGCGATCTGCTCGGCGACCTGCGCGGCGGCGTCCGCCTCGACCAGGGCGATGGTGGAGCCGCCGAAGCCGCCGCCGGTCATGCGGGCGCCGTGGGCGCCGGCCGCGCGGGCGGTGTCCACCGCGAGGTCGAGCTGCGGGACCGTGACCTCGTAGTCGCCTCGCAGCGAGTCGTGGGAGGCGTTCAGCAGCGCGCCGATCTCGGAGACGTGGGCGCGGACGGTGCCGGAGGCGAGCAGCGCGTCGACGTCGCGGACCCGCTGGATCTCGGTGATGACGTGGCGGGCGCGACGGCGCACCACCTCGTCGTCGATCCGGCCCAGCAGCTCGTCCAGCTGCGACGGGTCGGCGTCGCGCAGGGTCGGCACGCCGAGCGCCTCGGCGGCGCGCTCGCTGTCCGCACGGCGGGCGGTGTACTCGCCGTCCACGTGGGAGTGCTCGGCGCGGGTGTCGGTGATCAGCAGCGCGAGGCCCTGGGAGGCGAGGTCCCACGGCACCGCGCGGGTGGAGAAGTCGCGACAGTCCAGGAACAGGGCGTGGCCCTCGCGGGAGAGGACCGAGGCGGACTGGTCCAGGCCCCCGGTGGAGGCGCCGGCGAAGTCGGTCTCGGCGGTGATCGCGGCGCGCACCCGGTCCAGCGGCGTGGTGCCGAGGGTCAGCAGCGCCTCGATCGCCTCGGCGGCGGCGCACTCGAGCGCGGCGGAGGAGGACAGGCCAGCGCCGAGCGGCACCTGCCCGTCGATCATGATGTCCATGCCCTGGGTGACGGCGCCGGAGATGAAGGGGCGCAGCGCCCACAGGACGCCGGCGACGTAGGCGGGCCAGCCCTCGACGGCGCCGGGCTCGAGCGCGGAGGCATCGAGGTCCAGCACGAGGTCGTCCTGGGCGGAGCGCAGGCGCAGCCGGGAGGTGGGGGTGCGGGCCGCGGCCGCGAAGCAGCGGTGCGAGATCGCCATGGGCAGGCAGAGCCCGTCCTGGTAGTCCACGTGCTCGCCGATGATGTTGACCCGGCCGGGCGCGGACCACACCCCGTCGGGCGCGTACCCGAAGGACTCCTCGAACAGCTGGGCGGCGCGCTCGGCGGCCGCGGAGCGCTCCGGAGCGGCGGAGAGCAGCGGGGTGGTGTCGGCGGCAGGGGTCATCGGGGCGGTCCTTCCGGAACGGGTGGCCGGGCGCGGCACGGGGTCGCGATGCTCGGCGAGGCGACGCAGAGTCTAACCGTCGATCCGACAAGAGGGTCCAGCGGGGACCACGGGATGGTCCCCGCGCCCCTCCCTCAGGGCCGGACGGCCCGTCCTCAGGGCCTTACGGCCAGGCAGGCGGCCGACGGGGCCGGGATCGGCTCCCCCGCGACCTCCAGCTCGTCGCCGCGGCGGAGCAGCACGTCGATCCGGTCACCCTCCTGTGACGCGACGAGCACGAGGTCGCCGAGCGGGGTGCCGTCGAGCTGGGTGAAGTGGCGGGGATGCGCGCCGACCTCGACCTCGGAGACCAGCAGGGGCCGCATCGGGGTCAGCGACAGCAGGGAGATGGTGTCCGGTCCGCGGTTGGCGACCAGGAGCACGGACTCGTCGGCCGAGAGCTCGAGGTGGCTGACAGCGTTCTCGCCGTCCCGGCCGCTGGCGGGGACCATGGAGCGCACGCTCCAGCGGCGCGGCGCCGCGGGCATCACCGCGGGGGCGGAGCGGCTGGTGGTCTCCTCGGCGACGCGGACGGCGGTGGCGACCATGCCGGAGAGCTCGCAGGAGATGTGCAGCTGCTCGGACTCGTGGTCGGCGGCGAGGTGGCGGGGGCCGGTGCCGCGGCTGAACACGATCTCGCCGTCGAGGTCGATCATCCCGCCGACGCCCTGGCGGTACAGCAGCACCCGGTCCAGGCCCAGGTCCGGGACGGCGAGCGCCTCCGCGCCGGGCAGGGCGACGATCTGGTGCGGGTGGGGGTCCCTGGCGGCGGCGCCCTCGAACAGCTCGTGGTGGTCGTCCACGTCGATCTGCTCGGCGGGCAGCCCGTCCTCGTCCAGGCGCAGCGTCGCCACGGAGCCGGAGCCGTACTGGGCGACCAGCAGCGTGCCGGGGTCGCGGCCGTAGGCGAGGTGGCAGCCTCCGGAGCCGGTGATCTCGAGGTCGGCGACGACGTCGGCCGACGAGCCGTCGGGGGCGACGCGGAGGGTGACCACCCGCGTGGGGTCGGTCTCGAGCACGGCGTGCAGGAGCGCGCCGTCCGGGCTCCACAGCACGAACGACGGGTCGGGCAGGTCCGCCGTGGCGAGGCGCTCCACTGCGAGGCCGTCGCCGGAGGGAGCGAGGCGCAGCAGCTCGATCCCGGGGCCGCGTCCGGAGCCGCTGCGGGAGTAGCCGCCGACGGCGAGCAGTGCGGGATCGGTCATGGGGTCTCCTCGTCCGTGGGTCGCCGCCGAGGACCGTCCTCGAGGTCCGGCGGCGGCTCGAGGTCATCGAGCAGGGACGGATCCTCGAACATGGCCGGGGACAGCGCTGTCATCTCACCGGTCATCGTAGACGCCTCGATGACCGGAGCGCCGTGACGTCGCCGCATCGAGCGCGAGCCGAGGGAGAGTCGGCGACGGCGCAGGGTGGTGAACGGCGAGGAGATCGCCGGGGTGTAGGCGATGCCGCTGCGGCGGAAGTAGGGCATGATCCGCGCGGCGAGCAACTGGCCGAGCACGACGCCGGCCGCGATCGACACCGCGACCTCGCCCGCGCCGAGCAGCTCGGCGACGCCGACCTGGAGGTCGTCCCCGAGGCCCAGCAGGCCGCGGTAGATGCGGCTGCCCGGCACCAGCGGGATCACCCCGGCCATGACGAAGACGAGGGAGGGGGCGCGGACCCGGTCGGCGAGCGCGGTGGCAATCAGGCCCGAGGCGAAGGCGGAGACGCCCACGGCCACGGGCCGGTCCAGGCCCACCCCGGCCAGGAGGTGGGCGACCAGGCCCGAGCCCGCGGCGACCAGGGACGCGGTGAGCAGCAGCCGGGCCGGGGTCTGGGTGCCGACCCCGTAGCCGAGCCCCATCCCGAGGCCGGAGATGATCACGACGACCACGGTGGTGAGGGTCAGCGGCATCGCGGCGGTGACGGAGATGTCCGCCCCGATCGCGACGGCGAGCATCAGCCCGGCCCGCACCCCGGCGACGATGCCGACGGTGAGCATGAGCGTCTCGAGGATCCGCCCGGCGGCGGTGACGTACCAGCCGGTGACCGCGTCCTGCACGGCGCTGATGGAGCTCAACCCCGCCAGCTGCACGATGATGCAGGAGACCACCACGATGGAGGAGTTCACCGACGGGTCGATGAGGGCGACGAGCACGGCGACGCCGACGGCGACGAAACCGCCGAGGAATTGGCTGTAGAACAGGGGGATGTTCCAGCGGGCCAGCAGCTCGCCGGCGGCGATCAGCAGTCCGGCGGCGAGGGTCGCGGCGAGCACCACCAGACTGCCGGCGCCGAAGCCGAGCGCGGCCGCCCCGCCCATCACCGCGAAGCCCGCGACCACGAGCGCGAGGCGGTACAGCGGCGGGCGCTGCGGGATCGCGGAGGCGCGGCGACGGGCCTCGTCCAGCGACAGCTCACCGGCGAGGTACTGGTGGGAGATGTCCTCGAAGGCGGCGAGACGGTCGAAGTCCTGCACGCGGGCGCTCGCGGAGCGGACCCTGGTGAAGGGCATCGCGGACTCGTCGGCGAGGTAGGAGATCGTGACCTCGTTGAAGGTGACCTGCACCGAGACGTTGCGCAGACCCGAGGAGCTGGTCACACGCAGCACGGTGGCGGTGACCTCGGACGCGGCGGCGCCGTTGGTGAGCAGGCCCTCCCCGATCCTCATCGCGAGGTCGAACACGGCATGGAGCCGGGCGGAGTCGGTGGGCACGGACCGATCGTGCCACACCCGCAGGGACCACTGGGAACCGGGACGGCAGAGCGGAACCGGGAAGGCGGGGCGGAACCGAGGGGCCCGTGCCGCCCCTCCGCGTCAGAGGTTCGGGGAGGTGGACAGCACGCCGATGGCGATCGAGAGCAGCAGCAGGAACGCGACGTCGAGCCCTCGGGAGCGGACCGCGAGCGCGCCCACCACCCGCACCGGCAGGAAGGCCCGTGCGGCGGCGAGGACCAGCAGCAGCGCGGCCAGGAGCCGGCCGGCGAGCGGGGCGGAGTGCAGCACCCCGATCGGCACGATCACGGCGAGGGCGAGCAGGGCGAGGGTCAGCACCGCCTGCCGTCGCAGGGCGGCGCCGAGGCTGTGGGGATCCCTGGGCTCGCGCACCCCGACATCGTACGGGCCCCGTCCCGGGCTACCCTGGCAGGGGCCGGCAGAGCCGTCGGCCATCGCGATCACTGGAGGAGACCCCTCGATGACCAGCCCCGGTACGACATCGCACAGCACCCGCCGCGAGCACGACCTGCTCGGCGACCGCGATGTCCCCGCCGACGCCTACTACGGCATCCAGACCCTGCGCGCGCAGGAGAACTTCCACATCACCGGTGTGCCGCTGCAGCACTTCCCCCGCATGATCGAGGCGCTGGCCCTGGTCAAGCAGGCCGCGGCCCGGGCGAACAACCGCCTGGGCGCGCTCGACGACGAGCGCGCGGCCGCGATCGAGCAGGCCTGCCAGGAGATCGTGGGCGGCGCGCTCCACGAGCACTTCGTGGTGGACATGATCCAGGGCGGCGCCGGCACGAGCACGAACATGAACGCCAACGAGGTGATCGCCAACCGTGCGCTGGAGATCCTCGGCCACGCCAAGGGCGAGTACGAGCACCTCCACCCCAACAACCACGTCAACCTCGGCCAGTCCACCAACGACGTGTACCCCACCGCGGTGCGGCTGACGATGCTGCTGTCCTTCCCGGCGCTCGCCGAGGCGATGGACCACCTGATCACCACGCTGCGCGCGAAGCGCGAGGAGTTCTCCTCGATCCTGAAGATGGGCCGCACCCAGATGCAGGACGCGGTGCCGATGACGGTGGGCCAGGAGTTCCACGGCTGGGCGACCACCATCGAGGAGGACGTCCAGCGCCTCACCCGCACCGCGACCCTGTTCCAGGAGATCAATCTCGGCGCGACCGCGATCGGCACCGGCATCACCTCCGATCCCCGCTACGCGAAGATGGCCACCGCCGATCTCGCGGAGCTGACGGGGATCGACTTCGTGGTCGCCGCGGACCTGGTGGAGGCGACCAGCGACACCGGTGCCTTCGTCACCTTCTCCGGGATCCTCAAGCGCATCGCGGTGAAGATCTCCAAGATCTGCAACGACCTGCGCCTGCTGAGCTCGGGGCCGCGCGCCGGCTTCCACGAGCTGAACCTGCCGGCCGTGCAGCCGGGCTCCTCGATCATGCCCGGCAAGGTGAACCCGGTGATCCCCGAGGTCGTCAACCAGGTCGCCTACGAGGTGATCGGCAACGACCTCACGGTGACCTTCGCGGCGGAGGGCGGGCAGCTGCAGCTGAACGCCTTCGAGCCGGTGATCTGCTTCAACATCCTGGAGTCCACCCGGATCATGACCCGGGCGATGAACACCCTGGCCGACCGCTGCATCGCGGGGATCACGGTGAACGAGGACGTGCTGGAGGGCTACCTGCGCTCCTCGATCGGGATCGTCACGGCGCTCGTGCCGGTGATCGGCTACGCCGCGGCGACCGAGGTGGCCGAGACGGCGCTGGAGACCGGCCGCCCGGTCGCGGACCTCGTGCTCGAGCGGGGGCTGCTGGACGAGAAGCGCCTGGCGACCCTCCTCTCCCCCGAGTCGATGACCCGCCCGGTGCGCCCCACCGCGACCGGCACCATCCCGGTGGTCGATCCGTCGGCCGACGGCGCTGGGACAGGCATCGGGACCGGCGTCGCCCGCGACTCGGGCGAGGTCGCCCCGCCCGTGCAGGAGAAGCAGGACTTCTGAGCCCGCTCCCCCGGGACACGACGACGCCCCTGCGGCCACCTGTGCGGTGGCGGCAGGGGCGTCGCGTGTGAGGGCTGCTCGCGCGGCCCGCCGGCCGGGGCTCTCAGGCGGCCGACGGGATCACTCGTCGGCCGCCTCCTGCTTGCCGCGCATGACGAGCTTCGGGTCCGGGGTGCCCACGATCTCGTGGTCCTTGTCCTCGTACTCGAACTGGGAGAGGAAGTAGCGCATCGCGTTCAGGCGGGCGCGCTTCTTGTCGTTGGAGCGGATGATCGTCCACGGCGCGTACTTCTTGTCCGTGCGGCGGAACATCTCCTCCTTCGCCTCGGTGTAGGCCTCCCAGCGGTCCAGGGACTCCAGGTCCATCGGGGAGAGCTTCCAGCGGCGCACCGGGTCGAGCTGGCGGATCGCGAAGCGGGTGCGCTGCTCCTTCTGGGAGACGGAGAACCAGAACTTGGTGACGTGGATGCCGGAGTCCACGAGCATGCGCTCGAAGTAGGGCACCTGGTTCATGAAGGTCTCGTACTGCTCCGGGGTCGCGAAGCCCATGACCCGCTCGACGCCGGCGCGGTTGTACCAGGAGCGGTCGAAGAGCACCATCTCGCCCTCGGTGGGCAGGTGCTGGATGTAGCGCTGGAAGTACCACTGGCCGCGCTCGCGGTCGCTGGGCTTGTTCAGCGCGACGGTGCGGGCGGTGCGGGGGTTGAGGTGCTCGGTGAAGCGCTTGATGGTGCCGCCCTTGCCGGCCGCGTCGCGCCCCTCGAAGATGATGATCGCCTTCTGATCGTTGTCCTCGAGCCAGTACTGGAACTTCAGCAGCTCCACCTGCAGCTGGTACTTCTGCAGCTCGTACTCGTCCCGGTCCATGCGGGTGTCGTACGGGTACCCCTCCTGCCAGGTGTAGACGGGGTTGCCCTGGGGATCGATGAGGTCAGGGTCGGGGGTGTGCCCGTCCTGGACCGAATACCCCTCCTCGCGCAGGTGCTCGATGTACTCGCGCAGGGACTGGTTGTCAGGGATCTTCACGGCCGCTCCTTGGACACACGCTGATGTATGGCACCAACTCTAGAGGTCCCGGGTGTACCCGAGGTGAACTCCGGTCCGTCCGGGGACCGACCGGTAGCGCCGCGGAGGCGCGTCGGCCGGTCCCGGGAAGGACCGTGCAGTGGTGCAGGTCAGTGCGCGAAGTGGCGGGTGCCGGTGAGGTACATGGTCACTCCGGCCGCACGGCAGGCCTCGATGACCTCCTCGTCGCGGATGGACCCGCCGGGCTGGACGATGGCGCGCACGCCGGCGTCGAGCAGGATCCGGGCGCCGTCGGCGAAGGGGAAGAACGCGTCCGACGCGGCGACCGCGCCACGGGCGCGCTCGGGGGCCTCCCCGCCCTCGGCGTGCTCGCCGAGCGAGTTGGCGCGGGAGACGGCCAGGCGGCAGGAGTCCAGGCGGTTGACCTGGCCCATGCCGATGCCGACGGCAGCGCCGTCCTTGGCCAGCAGGATGGCGTTGGACTTCACCGCGCGCACGGAGCGCCAGGCGAACTCGAGCTCGGCGAGGGTGGCCTCGTCGGCCGGCTCGCCCGCGGCGAGGGTCCAGCCGGCCGGGGAGTCGCCGTCGGCGTCGATGGCGTCGACGTCCTGGATGAGCATGCCGCCCCAGATCTCGCGCATCTCGATGTCGCGGGTGTACTCCCCCGCGATCTGCAGGATCCGCAGGTTCTTCTTGGTGCGCAGCACCTCGAGGGCGTCGTCCTCGTAGCCGGGGGCGAGGATCACCTCGGTGAACACGGGCTTGACCTGCTGGGCCATCGCGAGGGTGACGGTGCGGTTGGTGGCGATGACGCCGCCGTAGGCGGAGACGGGGTCGGTGCCGTGGGCGCGGGCGTGGGCGAGCGCGATGTCCTCCCCCTCGCCGGCGACCGCGATGCCGCAGGGGTTGTTGTGCTTGACCACGGCGACCGCGGGCAGGGCGTGGTCGTAGGCGGCGCGCACGGCGGCGTCGGCGTCGACGTAGTTGTTGTAGCTCATGGCCTTGCCGCCGAGCTGCTCGGCGCCGGCGATGCCGGGGGCGTCGGGGTCGGTGACGGCCAGGCGCGCCCGCTGGTGGGGGTTCTCGCCGTAGCGGAGGGTGGCGGTGATTCCCATCGTGGCGGCGTCCTCGTCGGACAGGTCCAGGATGGTGGGCGCCGCGCCGTCGTGCTCGGCCTCGAGCAGCTCCTCCACGGCCTCCTCGTCGCCGAGCTGGCCGAGCATCCAGTCGCTGATCGCCTCGTCGTACTCGGCGGTGCGGGTGAAGGCGATGGTCGCCAGCTCCTGCCGCTCGGCGAGGGTGAAGCCGCCCTTGCCGGCCGCGTCGGCGGCGATCGGGTAGCCCTCGGGGTCCACGACCACGGCGACGGAGGCGAAGTTCTTCGCGGCGCCGCGCACCATGGTGGGGCCGCCCACGTCGATCTTCTCGATGATCTCGTCGAAGGTGCCGCCGGCGGCGACGGTCTCGGCGAAGGGGTAGAGGTTCACGACCACGAGGTCGAAGGGCGCGATGCCGTGGCTCGCGAGCTGGTCGCGGTGGGACTCCAGGCGCTGGTCGGCGAGGATGCCGCCGTGGATGCGCGGGTGGAGGGTCTTGACGCGGCCGTCGAGCATCTCGGGGAAGTCGGTGACGGACTCGACCTCGGTGACCGGGATCCCGGCCTCGCGGATCGTGCTGCCGGTGGAGCCGGTGGAGACGATCTCCACGCCGTTGTCGGCGAGGGCGCGGGCGAGGTCGACGATGCCGGTCTTGTCGAAGACGGAGAGGAGGGCTCGGTGGAGGGGACGGCGTTCTGCGGTGGTCACGTGGCGTGCTCCTGATCGGTTCCGATGGTGCGGATCTGCTGTGGCGGGCACCCAGGCGGACGATGCCCACTCCGTCACTCCCCGGTGGTCGCCCACCTTCGCCAGTCGTGTGCCTCCACTGTAGCCGCGCCCCGGGGCCGCGGCACCCGTCAGGAGCGGGAGGTGAGACGGCGCACGACGTCGACCAGCAGCGGCTGCTCGGCGAGCTTGATCCGCTCGTGCAGCGTCTCCTCGGTGTCGCCGTCCAGGACCTCGACGGGGACCTGGGCGAGGATCCGCCCGGTGTCCACGCCCGCGTCGACGTCGATGACGGTGGCACCGGTGATCTTCACGCCGTGCGCGAGGGCATCGCGCACCCCGTGCGCGCCGGGGAAGGAGGGCAGCAGGGCGGGGTGGGTGTTGACGATCCGGCCGCCGAAGGCGTCCAGCAGCGGCGCGCCGATGAGCTTCATGAAACCGGCGAGCACCACCAGCTCGGGCTCGAAGCGGCCGACGGCATCTGCGAGCGCCCGGTCCCAGGAGGCGCGGTCGGGGTGGTCGGCCAGGGACACGACCTCGGTGGGGATCCCTGCCTTCCGGGCGTGGTCGAGGCCGGGGGCCTCGCGGTCGGCGAGCACGCCGACGACCTCGTAGGGGGCGTCGGGCTCGGAGGCGGCGGCCAGCAGGGCGGCGAGGTTGGAGCCGGTGCCGGAGATCAGGACGACGACGGGGGTGCGGTTCACCCGGTCAGGGTAGTCGGCGCGAGCGCGCACCCGACGCGAACGGGCACAATGGTCCCGATGAACAGCGATCCCGGCAACCGCCAGCGCGACGACGCCCCGCCCGGCCGGCGCCAGCGCCGCCTCGTGGGCGCACTGACGCTCACCCTGCTCGCCTCCTGGCTGCTGATGCTCTCGCCGCTGCCCTACTCCCTGCTGGCGGGCCTGACGGGACTCGCGGCGCTGGTGCTGCTGATCCCGCTGATCGTCCAGGCCGTCAAGGACCGCCGCTGGTCGATGGTGGTGATCGGCGCGCTGATGGGCATCCCCGCGACGCTGATGATCGTCGCCGGCGCCGTGCTGAGCGGGCTGTTCTACGGCCCGCTGCACGAGCTGGAGCAATGCCGCGCCACCGCGATCACCGAGCAGGCCCGGGTGAAGTGCGAGGCCGAGGCACAGGGCTCGATGGTGGACTGGGTCAGCGGCCTTCTGGGCGGCTGACGGAGTCCTCGTCGACCTCGTGATCGTCGTCGCGGACGGCTGAGTCCTCGACGTCCTCGACGAGCGGCTCCCCGGCCGACGGTGCTGCCGCAGGGTCCTCCGCGATCGTCCACACGTCCGCGTCCTCGGGGTCCCGCTCCACGGCAGGCGCGACGGGCTCCTCGACCACCGCGTCGTCCTCGTCCCCCGCGTCGTCCTCGTCCGCCGCGATCTCCTCCGACCACTCGGGACCGCCCACGACGGTCCCTTCGAGGACCGTCGCGTCCTCGTCGTGGTCGGCGGACAGGACCTCGTCGGCCGGCTCCTCGTCGGCCGAGGCGCTCGCCGCCGAGGCGCTCAGCTCCTCCTTCGCGCCGGTCCTCTCCCCCGCGTCGCCGCTCCGCTCGGTGCGCTCGGCAGCCTCGACCCGCTCCCGCAGGCCCGCGACGGCGCCCTGCACCCAGGGGATGAGCCCGGTGGCGAACACGCCGGCGACGAGCGCGGTGGCGCCGACCACCACGCTCAGCAACGGCAGCAGGAGGGTGCCCATCTGGGGGCCGAGGTGGACGAGCCGGCCCTCGCCGATCCCGCCGGTGGCGAGCCCCGCCAGCAGCAGCACGGCGACGACCACGGTGACGGGGTAGCCGATCCAGGCGGTGAGGCGGTCGCGCAGGTCGAGGTCGGCGACGTCCCGCATCAGCGCGTAGGCGCCGACGCCGACGGCGACGGCGGGCACAAGGATCAGCAGCCAGGCCCAGGGGGAGAACTCGCCGGGCTGGGGCAGCGCGCCGAGGATCGGCAGGGCGGGCAGCACGCCGGTGGCGGAGCCGTCCAGGGAGATGCCGGTGGAGGTGCCCACGCCCACGGTCCCGCCGAGCAGCACGACCATCGCCCACACCGCCAGCAGCGGCAGCAGGGCCAGGTGCAGCAGGGTGAGCACGATGCCGCCGACCACGCCGGGGTCGAGCTGGTCGAACAGCGCCGACTGGGCGGGCAGGGTGAGGGCGAGCATCACGACCAGCAGCGCCATGCCGGCACCGGCCAGCCCCAGCACCGCGATCAGGGCGGAGCGGGCGATGTCGCCGTAGGGGGCGGGCAGCAGCTCGAGCACGCGCACGCCGGGGACGTCGGCCGTGGGCTCGCGGCGCAGGGACCACAGGATCCCGAGCAGCCCGCCGAGCACGGCGACCATCGCACCGGAGACGACCGCGGAGGTGACCACGGGGGACGCGTCGTTGCTGCGCCCGATCGCGGCGAGCACCGCCACCCCGATCGGGTACATCGCGCCGTAGGCGCCGAGGGCCGCGCCCGCATCGCGCAGCGCCCCGACCCGCAGCGCCCCGTCCTCGCGCACCAGGTGCAGGCGTCGGCCGGCGCGGCGCATGGCCAGGGCGGACATCACGACCAGCAGCAGCTGCAGGCCGAGCGGCGTGAGGGTCACGGCCCCGTCGATCACGCCGGTGCTCAGCACGATCCCGCCGCCGTGCCCGAGGACCAGCAGGTTCAGGGCGATGAGGATCGCGTCCAGCGCGGTGGCGGTCGAGGCGGTGCCGGCGACCTGGGCCGCAAGCGCGGGCACCACGACGACGGCGAGCGCGACGCCGAGCGTGCCGAGCGCGGCGAGCACCCCGCGCGCCAGGGGCGTGGCGATGCTGTCGACGTCGTTGCTCACGCACTGCTCCTCGGGTGGGGAAGATCGGGGGACGGTCCGGCGCGGGGCCCGGCGGTCCGGTCCCCCGAGGTCGGGCCGCCGGACCATGGTCGCACCTTAGGCTGGACCGACCGGGCATCTGCGGACGGGACGCGGGTCACGGCGGCGAGAGGGAGGGGTGCCGCATAATGGCCCGGATGTCCGCTCCCTCCCGCTCCCGCTCCGCCGTGTCCTCCGCTCCCTCGGAGGCGGTGACGCCGCACGTGCGCACGGTGCGGATCGAGGAGCCGGTGGACCTGCTCGGACACATTCCCGCCGACGTCTCCGCGGCCTGGCTGCGCCACGGTCAGGGCATGGTCGCCCTCGGGCGCGCCTGGGAGGTGCGCACCGATGGTCCGGGGCGCTTCGCCGACGCGAGCGCCGCCTTCCGCGCCCTCGCCGCCCGTGCCCGCATCGACGACGAGGTGCGGGTGCGCACGAGCGGCCTGGTGGCGCTGGGCACCTTCTCCTACGCCGACGACTCCCCGCGCGCCTCGACGCTGATGGTCCCCTCGGCGCTGCTGGGCGTGCACGACGGCGAGGCGTTCCTCACCGTGGTCGGGATCGACGAGGACCCGGCGCTGCCCATCTCGTGGCGGGACCTGTTCCCCTCCTCCCCCGTCGGCGGCGCGGCCGAGGCGCAGCTGGAGCTCGAGCCGGACCACACCCCGGACGAGTACCAGGCGCTGGTGCAGGAGGCGGTCGCCGAGATCCGCGCGGGCGCGGCGGAGAAGGTGGTGCTCTCGGAGCGGACCACGGTCACCGCCCCCGCACCCCTGTCCCCGGCGCTGCTGCTGACGCGCCTGGCCCGCAGCTACCCGAGCACCTGGGTGTACCACCTCGAGGACGTGGTGGGCGCGAGCCCGGAGATGCTCGCCCAGACCGAGGACGGCCGCGTGTTCTCCCGTGTGCTGGCCGGGTCGCGTCCGGTCGCCGACGACGGAGAGCTGGACGAGGCGGATCGCCGCGCCTTCCGCGCCGACGCCAAGGAGCGCTCCGAGCACGCCTTCGCGGTGGACTCGGTGGTGGAGCGCCTCGCCGATCTCGCCGCCGAGCTGGAGGTCTCCCCCGAGCCGTTCGTGCTGCGCCTGCCGGGCCTGGAGCACCTCGCCTCCGACATCTCCGCCCGTCTGAAGGGCGGTGCGACGAGCCTCGACGTCGCCTCGCGGCTGCATCCGTCGGCCGCCGTGTCCGGCACCCCGCGCGAGGCGGCGAACGAGATCATCGCCCGGCTCGAGCCCCGCGACCGCGGCGGCTACGCCTCCCCCGTGGGGTGGATGGACGCCGACGGCGACGGGCAGTGGGCGATCGCCCTGCGGATGGCGCACCTGACCGGCGAGCGCACCGCGGTGATGCAGGCCGGCGGCGGGCTCGTCGCGGCCTCGGACCCGGTCTCCGAGCACACCGAGGCGCTCGCGAAGTGCCGCCCCATGCTGCGCACCCTGCGCGGCGGCACCTGAGGGACGGGCCCTCAGGCGCCTGCGTCAGAGGTCCCAGCTCACTCGGGACGGGTGCCGAGCGTGATCTCGATCTGCTGGGTCGAGCCGCCGCGCACCACCTCGAGGGTGTGCGTGGAGCCGACCTCCATGCCGCGCACCATGCCGGTCAGCGCGCCGGCGCCGCCGACGGGGGTGTCGTCGATGCCGGTGATGAGGTCGCCCTCGGCGAGGCCGGCGTCGGCGGCGGGGCTGCTCGGCTCGACGGCGAGGACCTGCGCGCCGCGGTAGCCGGTCGAGCCGTCCGAGGCGGTGCCGTCGGTGGTGGTCACGCCGAGGAAGGCGTGCTCGGCGCTGCCGTTCTCGATGAGCTGCTGGGCGATCATCGTGGCGGTGTTCGCGGGGATCGCGAAGCCGAGCCCGATGGAGCCTGCCTGGCCCGATTCGTTGGGGATCGAGGCGATGGCGGTGTTGATGCCGATCACCTGACCGGCAGCGTCCACGAGCGCGCCGCCGGAGTTGCCGGGGTTGATGGCGGCATCGGTCTGGATCGCGGAGGTGTAGGTGGTGTCGGACCCGTCGGACGACTCGCCGGAGGCGGAGACGGGACGGTCCACGGCCGAGACGATGCCGGTGGTGACCGTGTTCTCCAGTCCGAGCGGGGTGCCGAGCGCCATCACGGGCTGGCCGACGGTGACGGTGGTGGAGTCCGCGAAGGTGGCGGGCTGGAGGTCGTCCGGCGGGGTGGTCAGTCGGATCACGGCGATGTCGGTGGAGGGGTCGGTGCCCACCACGCTCGCCTCGTAGCTGAGGCCGTCGGAGGTGGTGACCTGGACGGTCTGCGCGCCGGAGACGACGTGGTTGTTGGTGAGGATGTTGCCGGCCTCGTCCATGACCACGCCCGTGCCCTGACTGGTGCCGGAGCCGGTGGAGACGAGGATCGACACCGAGCTCGGCGAGACGTTCTCCGCGATCGTCGCCCAGTCCGGGGTGTCCGAGGTGATCGCGGAGGCGGGCGCGGCGGAGCCCGAGTCGGAGCTCTGCGCGCTCGAGGCGGTCTGCGGCTCCTGGAGCTGGTCGTAGGCGACGACGCCGCCGAGGGTGAGGCCGCTGGAGAGCATCATGCCCGCGAGCACCATCACCGCGGTCCCGCCCCAGCCCGGTCCGCGGCGGGTGCGGGGCTCGGTGGCGGCGGCGGTGCCGTAGGCGGACTCCGGGCCGTGAGCGGACTCGGCGCCGTAGGCCGAGCCGGTGCCGTAGCCGGGATCCGTCCCGTAGGCAGGATCCGTCCCGTAGGCAGGGTCCGTCCCGTAGACCGGCGCGGTACCGTACCAGCCGGTCTGCGCCTGAGCGGCGGGCTGCGCCTGCTGCCCGGTGCCGGGCAGGGAGCCGTTGGCGGGCGCCGAAGCGTTCACGGACGCGGCACTGTTGGTGGGGCCGGCGCTGTTGGTGGGGCCGGCGCTGTGGGTGGGGGCGGCGGTGTTCGCCGACGGTCCGGCGGGGGTCGTGCCGTACCAGCCTTGCTGCGTGCTCAGCTGCTCCGTGCTCAGCTGCTCAGCGCTCAGCTGCTCGGTGGGGGCGTCCTGCGCCGGGAGCGCCGGGGACTGCTGCGGGTCGGGACCAATGCCGTAGGGCTGCCGGCCCTGCGGCTGCGGCGCGTGCTGCTCGTTCATGGCGGTATGTCACCACCCCTGCTCAAGAGAAGTTCGTGATCCTGCTGTGCGTGGCCTGTGCGACCAGCACCCGGAGCCCGCCGGCGGGCTCGGCGAGCGCGGCGGGGAGGTCCTCGGGGGACAGGACGCGTGCGTCGGCGCCGAGCGCGGCGGCGGCCGCGGCGATGTCCGCACCGTGCGGGGTGGTGAAGAAGCGGCGCAGCAGTGCGGGCGCGGCGGCGGCGTGCTCGAGCCCGGAGAAGATCCGGCCCCCGCCGTCGTCGACCACGACCACGTCGAGGTCCGGCCGCTCCTCCTCGGGGCCGATGAGCAGACCGGTGAGATCGTGGAGGGCGGTGAGGTCCCCGACCAGCAGTCGCACCCGCCCCACGGGCGGGGGTGCGTCATCGCCGCGGGTCCCGCCGGCGCCGGGGGTCCCGTCGGCCGACGGGCGCTGCGCGCCGAGCGCGATGCCGCCGGCGAGCGCGGTCGTGCCGTCGATCCCGGCGAGGCCGCGGTTGGCGATCACGCGGGCGTCGGTGGGGCCGGCGAGCTGCTCGAGGTCGCGCACGAGGCTCGAGGAGCCGAGCACGAGCGTGTCCCCCGCCTGCCCCGCCTCCCACACCGCGAGCGCCGCACGCTGCTGCCAGGCGAGCTCGGCGGGGGCGGCGTCGGCCGCGGCGGCGCGCCAGGCGGCGAGCCGCTCCTCGCGCCGGGCGGTGGTGTCGGGGGAGCTGAGGTCTGCGACAGGAACGTCACCAGGGGCCCCCTCCTCGACCCCGCGCGCGGCCGGGACGACGAGTCGGGCGCGGCGGGCGACGTCCGGCCAGTCCAGCTGGGTGTCCACGACGATCACCTCGACGTCGGCGGCACCGAGCAGCGCACCCACCACGGGACGGGAGAGCGTGGGGTGGCCGAGCACGATCGCGCGGTCCGGACGCAGCGGGTGCTCCGGATCGGCCATGACCCGGGCGAGCAGCGCGGGGTAGCCGGGCACGAGGGTCTCCCCCGCCCGGGCGCCGGAGCTGGGCTCGGCCAGGAGCGGCAGGCGGTGCCGGGCGGCGAGCTCCGCGGCGGCGGGGCCCGCGCCGTCGCCCGCGACGACCACGGTCCGGTCCCCGACGGGGACGGGCTGCGGGTCCGGGGCGGGAGCGGGGATCCGGCGGCTGACGAGGAGCCGGGGGCGCTCGCCGCCCTCCTCCGTCGCCGAGCCCGGCCGGGGCACGAGCGGGTCGCGGAAGGAGACGTTCAGGTGCACGGGGCCGGGGTGCTCCCCGGTCGCGGCGGCCCACGCGCGCGCGGCGGTGGAGACGGCGGTGCGCAGCTCGACCTCGGTGGCACCGGTCGCGGTCGGGGCAGGCAGGTCCACGGCGAAGCGGGTCAGGGAGCCGAACATGCCGGTCTGGCGGGTGGTCTGGTTCGCGCCGACCTCGCGGAGCTCGGCGGGCCGGTCCGCGGTGAGCACCAGCAGCGGGATCCGCGAGTGGTGCGCCTCCATCACGGCGGCGTGCAGGTGGGCGGTCGCGGTGCCGGAGGTGGTCACGACCGCCGCGGGATGCGCGGGGTCGTGCCGGGACAGTCCGAGCGCGGTGAACGCGGCGGCGCGCTCGTCGATGCGCACGTGGGCGCGCAGGCGAGGGGCGGGCCCGTCGGCCGCGATGTCGGTGACCGCTCCCCCGTCGGCCGCCCCCTTCCCAGCCGATCCCCCGTCGGCCGCGCGCGCGAGGGCGTCGAGCGCGTAGACGAGCGGCGCCGAGCGGGAGCCGGGCGCGAGCACGACCTCGCGCAGCCCGAGCGCGGCGAGCGCTCCCCACATCGCCGTCGACTGGTCCACAGCCCCGGAGCCGCTGGGCACTGGGGCGCTCAGCGCGAGGAGCGGCAGGACGGCGGGCGCGAGAACGGCGTGGGCGGAAGGAGCGGCGTGATCAACGGGGTCGGGCACCCCGACAGCGTAGTGCGGACCCGCCGGAACCACCCCGCCGCACGCTCACAGCTGCGCGGCGCAGGCGGCAAGGCGCTCCTCCCAGCGGGCGGTGAGCTCGGCGCCTGCGGCGTGACGGGCGAGCAGCTCCTCGTCGGGCACGGGCCGCTGCGCAGGAATGGTCCCGCCCTCGGCGCGCAGCGGGGCGGCGACCAGGTCGCCGGTGAGCAGCGTCGCGGTCGCGAGACCGCAGGCGTGGGGCAGCTCGGGCAGGGCGGCGGCGAGCGCGAGCCCGGCCGACAATCCCACGCTGCTCTCGAGCGCGGAGGACACCACGACCGGCAGCCCGGCCTGGTCGGCGAGCTCGAGGCAGCGCCGCACCCCGCCGAGCGGCTGCACCTTCATCACCAGCAGGTCCGCCGCCTCCGCGCGGGCGACGCGGAGGGGATCCTCGGCGCGCCGCACGGACTCGTCGGCCGCGATGGGGATGTCGAGCCAGCGCCGCAGCGCCGCGAGGTCCTCGAGCGCGGCGCAGGGCTGCTCGGCGTACTCGAGCCCGCCCGCGGCGCGGTCCAGGACCGGCAGCGCCTCGAGCGCCTCGTCGAGGGTCCAGGCGGCGTTGGCGTCCACGCGGATCCGCGCGTCCGGACCCATGGCGTCGCGCACGGCCTCGAGCCGCTCCGCGTCGGCGTCGAGGGTGGAGCCGGGGTCGGCGACCTTCACCTTGGCGGTGCGGGCGCCGCCCACCCCCGCGAGGCGGTGGGCGAGAGGCGCGGGGACGACGGGGATCGTGGCGTTGACCTCGATCAGCTCGCGCCGTGCGGCGGGCCGCGGGGCGGTCGCGTCCTCGAGGGCGGCGCGCAGCCAGGCCGCGGACTCGGGCGCGTCGTAGTCCCAGAAGGGCGAGAACTCGGCCCAGCCGGTCGGGCCGTGCAGCAGCATGCCGTCGCGCTCGGTGATCCGGCGGAACCTCGTGGTCATGGGGATCGTCCACACGGCCGCGCGATCGATGCCGCGCTCGAGCAGGGGGGTGGGTATGCGCATCCCTCGAGGCTAGCGCGCCCGCCGGAGCGCTCCTCGCGCCGCTGCGCGGACTACCCTCGTCATCATGACCACCGCGCCCGACCCGCTGCCCCGTCAGGTCTCCGACACCTTCGATCCGCTGCGCTGGCGGGCGGTGCCCGCCGCCGAGCACGGCGGGGAGGAGTTCACCGACATCACCTATCACCGGGCGGTGGAGCGGATCGAGTCGGCCGACGGGGAGCTGACCGCGCGGGACCTGCCCACGGTCCGCATCGCGTTCGACCGGCCCGAGGTGCGCAACGCCTTCCGCCCCCGAACGGTCGACGAGCTGTACCGGGCGCTGGACCATGCCCGGCTCGACAGCGGGGTGGGCGTGATCCTCCTGACCGGCAACGGCCCCTCCCCCAAGGACGGCGGCCACTCCTTCTGCTCCGGCGGCGACCAGCGCATCCGCGGCCGCTCCGGCTACGAGTACGACGACGCCGAAGAGCTCCAGGACACCGCGAGCGTGCGACAGCGCTCCGCCGGGCGCCTGCACATCCTCGAGGTGCAGCGCCTCATGCGCACCATGGGCAAGGTCGTGATCGCGCTGGTCAACGGCTGGGCCGCCGGTGGCGGGCACTCCCTGCACGTGGTCGCGGACCTCACGATCGCCTCCCGCGAGCACGCCCGCTTCAAGCAGACCGACGCGAACGTGGGCTCCTTCGACGGCGGCTACGGCTCCGCGTACCTCGCCAAGCAGGTGGGTCAGAAGCGGGCGCGGGAGATCTTCTTCCTCGCCGAGGAGTACTCCGCCCAGGACGCCTACGACTGGGGCGCGGTCAACCGAGTCGTGGACCACGCGCGGATCGAGGAAGAGGCGCTCGCGATGGCCGCGACCATCGCCACCAAGTCCCCGCAGGCGATCCGGATGCTGAAGTTCGCCTTCAACCTCGCCGACGACGGGCTCATGGGCCAGCAGGTCTTCGCCGGAGAGGCGACGCGCCTGGCATACATGACCGACGAGGCCGCCGAGGGCCGCGACGCCTTCCTCGAGAAGCGCGACCCCGACTGGTCCGCGTTCCCCCACCCGCAGTGAGCACGCAGAGCGACGGCACGGCCCCCAAGATTCCCTCCGAGGAGGGGCTTCCCTGGCTGCACCCGGACCCCTACGACGCCTCGGCCGCCTCGCTCGCCGCGCACTCCCACGCCGTCGGCGAGATGATGGCGGGCCGGGCCCGCCTGTGGCTGGGCCCCTTCGACCCGCCCGCCTCCCTGCCCGCCGGGCTCCAGGACACCGCGCTCGTGGTCCCGACCTCCGGCTCGACCGGCACGGCCAAGGCCGTCGCCCAGCCGCTGGCCTCGCTCGTCGCCTCCCAGGATGCGACGGCGGCGCTCTTCGCGGCCGACGGGACCGCCCCGGGCACGGGCGGCCACGGCTTCTGGCTGCCCCTCCTGCCGCCCACGCACATCGCCGGGATCCAGGTCCTCGCCCGCGCCCATCGCACCGCGCAGGTGCTGGGCCTGCCCGCCCCCGCTCTGCCCGATCCGCTGCCGGACCTGCGCGGCCACTTCGATTCCGCCGCATTCGTCGAACTCGCCGAGCCCGCCCTCGCCCAGGCGGAGCAGGCCGGTCTGCCGGCGCTCACCTCGCTCGTGCCCACGCAGCTGACCCGCATCGTCACCGGCGCCACCGGGGCCGACGCCCGCGCCCGCGCGGTGCTGCGCCGCTTCGCCGCGGTGCTCGTGGGCGGCGCGGCCACCTCCCCGGACGTCCTCGCCCGGGCGCGGGGCCAGCGCATCGCGGTGCGCACCACCTACGGCTCGTCTGAGACCGCGGGCGGCTGCGTCTACGACCGCACGCCCCTGCCCGGGGTGCGCCTGCGGATCGAGGACCCCGATGCGAGCGGGGCCGGACGGCTCCTCATCGCCTCGCCCACCCTCGCGCTCGGCTATCTCACGGCCGACGGGGGCGTGGACGACTCGGCGTTCTCGACGGTCGGCGCCCCCGAGCGCGAGCTGCGCACCTCGGACCTCGCCGAGCTCGACGAGGACGGCGCCCTGCGGATCCTCGGCCGGGCCGACGACGTCATCATCACCGGCGGTCGCAAGGTCCTCCCCCAGGACGTGGAGCGCGCGATCGACCGCTCCCTCATGCTGCGCGGCATGATCCGCTCGGCCGTGGTGGTGGGGGTCGCCGATCCCGAATGGGGTCAGCGTCTCGAGGCGCTCGTGACCCTCGAGCCGGGCAGCGGCCCGGCCGTCGGCCCCGAGGAGGCCACGGCGCTGGTCCGCTCGGCGCTGCGGACCACCGAGGTGCCCGCGCATCAGATCCCCAAGCGTGTGCACGTCGTCGAGGAGCTGCCGCTGCGCGGGATCGGCAAGATCGACCGCGCCGCCGCCCGCGAGCTCGCCGAGCGCCTGACCGCCGGACCGTGGTGACCACCTCCACGTGAGGCGTGCCCCGGCCGGGGCCGTCGGCGCGCCGCTGCGGCGTATCCTCGATGAGGCCGTCGACCGGCGGCCGCGATGTCCTCGAGGAGCATGATGGCCAGCTGGTCCCAGTGGGTGCAGGGCGCCCGTCCCCGCACCCTTCCGGCGGCCCTCGCCCCGGTTGCCGCCGGCACCGGCGCGGCGGTGTGGCAGCTGGAGAGCCTCACCGGCGCGGTCGACTGGGGACTGGTGATCCCGCGGGCGCTGCTGGCGCTCGGCGTCTCCTTCTCCCTCCAGGTCGGCGTGAACTACGCCAACGACTACTCCGACGGGATCCGCGGCACCGACGACGACCGCGTGGGCCCCTTCCGCCTCACCGGCTCCGGCGCCGCCTCACCCGCCACCGTCAAGCGCGCCGCGATCGCGTCCCTCGCCCTCGGCGGATTGTTCGGCCTGGTCCTCATCGCCGTCGCCCAGATGTGGTGGGCGCTCGTGATCGGCGCCGCCGCGATCGCCGCGGCGTGGTTCTACACCGGCGGGAAGAAGCCCTACGGCTACCTGGGCCTCGGCGAGGTGTTCGTCTTCCTGTTCTTCGGGCTCGTCGCGGTCAACGGCACCGCCTACGCGATCACCAAGCAGCCCACCTGGGTGGCGCTGCTCGGCTCGATCGCGATCGGCCTGCTCGCCGTCGCGCTCATGCTCACCAACAACCTGCGCGACATCCCCACCGACGAGATCGCCGGCAAGAGGACCCTCGCCGTCCGCCTCGGACAGCGCGGCACGCGGTGGCTGTACACCGCCACGGTGCTGGCGCCCTTCGTGCTCATGGTCCCGGTGATCATCGAGCACCGGCCCGCGGCGCTGGTGCTGCTGGCGCTGCCGCTCGCGATCCCCCCCGTGCGCGCGGTCCTCGGCGACGCGCGCGGCCGGGACCTGATCCCGGTGCTCGGCGCGACCGGTCGCCTGGAGCTGG
The DNA here is from genome assembly GCF_014204755.1 of Brachybacterium aquaticum. Classification (NCBI taxonomy): domain Bacteria; kingdom Bacillati; phylum Actinomycetota; class Actinomycetes; order Micrococcales; family Dermabacteraceae; genus Brachybacterium; species Brachybacterium aquaticum. The sequence continues at coordinate 474,377 of NZ_JACHLZ010000001.1, read as the reverse complement.
TCTACTCGCTCCTGCTGCTCATCGGTCTGATCCTCTGACCGACCCGTCGGCCTCGACGGCGCCGTCGGCGCGCTGCTCGTCGACGGTCGCGTCCGTCTCGGGGTCGCCGAGCTCGGGCAGGTCGGCCGGTCCTGCGGCGGCGTCGTCCTCGTCGGCCGACGACTGCGCCGGCTTCCCGTTCCCCGCGCCGTCCCCGTCGTCCGCGAAGAGCGAGTCCTCGTACTCGGCGTCCTCGTCGACCACGGGGCCGCGCTTGGCGACGCGGCGCTCGTGCGCGTCCTTCCAGCGCATCGCCGCGGCATCGCGCAGACGGTCCAGGAACAGGATCGAGATCAGCATCGCGATCAGCGCCGCGAGCACGCCCGCGAGCATCACGCCGATGTCCAGCAGGGTGAGCAGCCACCAGATGGCGATCCACAGGCCCAGGCGGACGACGGCGTAGAGCAGGAACGGACGCATGGAGCCAGAGTATGCCGCGCGCCCGGGAGGACCCTGGTGCGGACGGCCGACGGGGGCGAGGATCACGCCGCACCGCGCGCGCGACGCCCCCCTGGTCACGGCCCCGTCACGGCCTTCCCCTCCGCCCATCCCCTGCCCAGCCTGGGCCCCTACACTTGCTCCATGGCCCGCGGCATCCTCGCAGTTCTCTCGATCGCCCTGACGGTCTTCGCACTCGCCGACTGCGTGCAGACCAAGGACGACAAGGTCCGCGGCGTGCCGAAATGGGCATGGATCGTCCTGATCGTGCTCCTGCCCTGGGTCGGGCCGATCACCTGGCTGTTCGTGGGCAAGGACCGCTCCTGGGGTGCCGGCGGCGGGCAGCCGCGGCGCAAGGGACCGATCGCCCCCGACGAGGACCCCGACTTCCTGCGCAAGCTCGACGAGGACATCCGTCGCGAGCGCCGCGAGCGCGAGCGGGGACAGCAGTCCCCCGGCTCGGCCGACGGCAGCGCCCCGGAGGACCGCCGCGGGAACCCCGGCGAGGCGGACGGCGGTGAGGCGGACCGCGGTGACGCCACCGGCGACGGGGATCCCACGACCGGCCGCGACGACCGCAGCCTCTGAGCCGCAGCTCCGCAACCCAGCACCTCCGCACACCTGACCAGCGGGCCCCGGCACCACAGGCCGCCACCGCACGGCAGGCCACTGCGCAGAACCGCAGGCCACTCCCGCCGCAGCGGGCCGCCACGCACAGCAGAACGGGAGTTGTGTACGAATCCCTTCCACTTTCGTGGAAGCTTCTCGTACACGACTCCCGTTGCGCGTCTGCGGTGGGCCGGACGGAGCTCCGGGCCCGGGACTCCTCAGTGCCCGGGACTCCTCAGGGCCGCTGGCTCAGCCGAGTCCGGAGTAGGAGTGCAGGCCGTTGATGACCGTGTTGACGATCGTGTAGTTGAAGACCACGGCCACGAAGCCGGCCAGGGCCAGACCCGCGGCGCGGCTGCCGCGGAAGCGGGCGGTGGCGCGGGCGTGGAGGTAGGCGGCGTAGACGATCCAGATGATGAAGGTCCACACCTCCTTGGGGTCCCAGCCCCAGAAGCGGCCCCAGGCCTCGCGGGCCCAGATCGCACCGAAGATGAGCGTGAAGGTCCAGCACACGAAGGCGACGGAGTGGATGCGGAAGCTCAGCGCCTCGAGCACGGTCGAGGAGGGCAGGCGGTCCAGCACATGGCCGAAGCGGCCCCAGTGCTCGGGGAACTCCTCCTCGGCGGCGCGCTCGGCGAGCACGCGCTCGTGACGGGCCTGGAGCAGCTGGAGGCTCGCCACGACCGCGCCGAGGATCGACAGGGCGGTGGCGAGGATGGCCACGCCGATGTGGATGTAGATCCAGTGGGAGTTCTGCAGGCTCGGGGTCAGCTCGGCCGCAGGCACGATCCACAGCGTCTGGGCGAGCAGCAGCACGAGCAGCACGGGGCCGACCACGAAGGTGCCCAGCGCCCGCAGCTCGGTGCGCTTGATGCTGAACACCAGGAAGACGACCATCACCACGGCGGTGGAGGTGGTGGCGAACTCGTACATGTTCGCCCACGGCACGCGCTGGGTGGCGAGCGCGCGGGTGACCACGCCGATCACGTGCAGGACCGTCGCGGCGGAGGCGAGGATGTAGGCGTAGCGCTGGGCGGTCATGGTGCCCGACGCGGCGCTGCCGGTCGTGCTGCCGCGTGCTGCCCCGTCGGCCGTCTCGCGCAGGTCCGACCCGGCCCCGTCGGCCGCGAGGACCGACCCGGAGCCGCCCGCGCCGCCGGCGCCGACAGGGACAGCCTCGGGCACGCGCGCGCCCGCCGGGGCGGAGAGCTCGGCCCGATCGCGACGGGCCAGGCGCTCGTCGCCGCGGCGCTGGGAGGAGGAGGCGAGATCGGCGCCGAAGCCGATCAGGGCCAGGACGTAGAGCACGATCGTCACCACGAGGGCGAGGTTCGAGATCTCCGCCAGCTGCTGGTTGATCACTGGGCACTTCCTTCGGGGGTGTTCTCGTCCGCGGCGTCGGCCGCGGCACGGTCCGGGCGCGTGCGCCGGGACCCATCCTGCGCCCCGGAGAGCCGGGACGCCAGAGCCTTCACATCGTCCGCGAGGGCGGGGTCGTCGCTGCGGGCAAGACCGGCGACCTCGATCTCAGCACCGTTCGCGGTGGGGCGCACCCGCACCCACACGCGCCGGCGGGGCACGAACAGCGACAGGATCAGACCGCCCACGGCGACCAGGGCGCTGACCAGGATGCCGCGCTCGAAGGGGTTGTGGGCGACGTCGAAGGCGGCGTAGCGCCGCAGCCCGTCGAAGCTGACGGTGGTGCCGTCGGCGAGCGTGTACTCCTGACCAGGGTAGAGCCGGATCAGCACCGGGTTCCCGTCCTCGCCCGCGACGGCGGTGAGGGAGGAGATGTCGACCTCGTAGGCGTTCTGCGGGATCCCGGAGTCCAGGCCGAGGTCGCCCTGGTAGACGGTCAGGGCCAGCTGCGGGTCCAGCGCATCGGGGTAGAGCGAGCGCGGACCCTGGTCGTCGATGGTGCCGGTGGGCAGGAAGAAGCCGACCACCGCGAGCTGCTCGGGGCGGGCGTCGGGCGCCTTCAGCACCACCTGCGAGGTGTAGTTCGTGTCGCCCATCGGCACGGTGATCAGCGGCCCCTCGGCCACGACCGTGCCCTCGGGGTCGGTGACCGTGATCTCGGGGGCGTAGCCGTTGCCGAGCAGGTACATCGAGGCGCCGTCGACGTGCAGGGGCTTGTTGACCTGGACGGTGCGGGTCTCCTGCTCCTGCCCCGGGGTGGTGATCTGGACGTCGGCCTCGAAGGAGCGCGGCTCGCCGAGGTTCCCGGCCTCCTCCGGGCCCACGTAGGTGGCGCGGAAGTCCTCGAGGGTGAAGCGGAAGTCGGGCAGGTCGCTCTCGTCGAACCATGCCCCGGACTCGAAGGAGTCGTACTGGGTGAGCGAGTTGGAGAAGCCGCCGCCCTCGACGACCGTGATCTGGCCGCGGTAGCTGGTCAGGGTGCCGCCCGCGATGCACACCAGCACTCCCACCAGCGCGATGTGGAAGGCGAGGTTCCCGGTCTCGCGCAGCAGCCCGCGCTCGGCGCTGACGGAGCGGGAGCCGTTCTCCTCGCGCACCTCGGTGCGGTAGCGGGAGCGGCGCAGGGCGCGGTGGGCGGTCTCGAGCAGCGCGTCCGCGTCGGCGCCCGCGACCTCGAGGCGGGTGTGCCCGGTGAAGCGGGAGAGCCGCGCGGGGGTGCGGGGCGGCTTCGCGCGCAGCTGCTTCAGGTGCACGAGCACGCGCGGGACGATGCAGCCGATCAGGGAGATGAACAGCAGCAGGTAGATCGCGGAGAACCACGGCGAGGAGAAGACCTCGAACATGCCCAGCGCATCCAGGAACTCGCCCCAGCGCCCGTTCTCCTCGAGGAACTGGTCGGTCAGCGCCGGGTTCACGCTGCGCTGCGGGTACAGCGAGCCGGGGATCGCGGCGACGGCGAGCAGCATCAGCAGGATCAGCGCGGTCTGCATGCTGGTCAGCTGGCGCCACAGGAACAGCAGCGTGCCGCGCAGGCCGAGGGACGGCACGGAGACGGGCTCGTCGTTCAGCTCGCGCTTGGAGGACCAGGACCCGGTCGCCGCCTCGGGCGCGGGGGCCTCGGGGGCGTCGTTCTCAGGCACGTCGGTGCCGGGGGACTTCTGCACGTTCATCACACCACCGGCTCGAAGGTCGCGATCAGGCCCTGCAGCTCGCTCATCCACGCCGACCACACCCCGGTCATGAGCAGCACGCCGATGGCGATCAGCAGCGCCCCGGAGAGCAGGCCGATGGTGCGGCGGTGCTTCGCGAGCTTCTTGGACACCCCGAGCGCGCGCTGGAAGAGCAGCGCGAACAGCACGAAGGGAATGCCGAGGCCGAGGGAGTACGCGAGCGCCAGGATGCCGCCGCGCACGGCCGCGCCGTCCCCGCCGCCGTCCAGGGACAGCGCCACGATCGCCGCGTAGGTCGGGCCGATGCAGGGGGTCCAGCTCAGCCCGAAGATCAGTCCCATCAGCGGCGCACCGAGCAGTCCGGCGTCCGGCTTCTTCGAGGAGACCGGACGGGTGGCGGACAGCCCCGGGAAGACGCCCATGAACAGCAGGCCCATGAGGATCACGATCGCGCCGGCGACGCGGTTGATCCACACCGAGTACTCCTGCAGCAGGTAGCCGAGCGCACCGGCGAAGCCGCCGAGCACCATGAACACGATCGCGAACCCGGCCACGAACAGCAGGGACCCGGCGAGCATCCGGCCGGTCGCGGGGCGCGCACCCTTCGCCCGTCGGCCCGTGCCTCCCCTGCCCGCAGCCGGGGCGGGGCCCACGCCCTGACCGGCCAGGCCCGAGACGTACCCGAGATAGCCGGGCACCACGGGCAGCACGCAGGGCGAGAGGAAGGCGACCAGTCCTGCGGCGGCCGCGACGGCGATCGCCAGGAGCAGCGAGCCGGACAGCGCGGTCGCCTGGAAGGCGGCCCCGATATCGCCGAGGTTCATTCGGCGACCACCGCGTCGATCATGGCGCGCAGCACCGAGGGGTCCGCGGCGCCGGAGATGCGGGCGGCGACCCGGCCCTCCTTGTCCAGCACGAGGGTGGAGGGGACGGCGTTGGGGGCGACCTGGCCGCGCAGGGCGTACATGATCTGCGCGTCGGTGTCGGGCACCGAGGGATAGGTGATGCCGTAGTTCTCCTCGAACGCCTTCGCGGGCCCGGCGGTGTCGCGCACGTTCACGCCGAGGAAGGACACGCCCTGGTCGGCGTACTCCTCGTGGATCGCCTGCAGGTCCGGGGCCTCCTTGCGGCACGGCGGGCAGGAGGCGTACCAGACGTTGAGCACCATGACCTCGCCGCGGGTGGTGGCCAGGTCGACCGGCTCGTCGTCGAAGGTGGTGCCGATGAACTCGATCGCGGCGTCGCGGTCGGCGGCGGGGATCTCCACGGAGACGCCGTCGCCGGAGACATAGCCGGCATCGCCCGAGGCGTAGCGGTCGGTGGTGTCGGTGCCGCAGGCGGCCAGCAGCAGCGCGAGCGGCACTCCCCCGGCGGCGGCGAGCACGCCGCGGCGGCTGGGGGCGGAATCCTGCATGGTCCTGCGCGTGCTCACGTGAGCTTCCCTCCGGTGGCATCGACGGCGCCCTCGTAGAGCGCGGCGGCCGGCTCGGCGTAGCCGACGTCGGTCAGGTGCGGGCCGACGAAGCGCAGGCTCGTCACCGAGCACAGCCCGCACTGCCGGCGCCTGGGGTCGTGGAACAGGGGCTTGCCTTCGGCGCTTCGGCGGGTCACCCAGATCGGCAGCTGGTGCAGCACCAGCACGGCCTCGCGGCCCTCCGCGGCGGCGCGGGCGTCGTGCACGGCGGCGACGACGCGGGCGACCTGTTCGCGGTAGGGCTCGCCCCAGGAGGGGCGGAAGGGGTTGAGGAACCAGCGCCAGTTGCGCGGATCGGTGAGCTTCGCGTCGCCATGGCCCATGCGCTGGCCCTCGAAGCGGTTGCCCGACTCGATGAGGCGCTGGTCGGAGGTGACCTCGAGGTCGTGGGCGGCGGCGATCGGGGCGGCGGTCTGCTGGGCGCGCAGCAGCGGGGAGGCGCGCACCAGGGCGATGTCGGCGCCGGCGAGGTGCTCGCCGACCTTCTGCGCCATCTGCTCCCCGCGCGCGCTCAGGCGGTACCCGGGCAGGCGTCCGTACAGGATGCGCTCCGGGTTGTGCACCTCGCCGTGACGGACGAGGTGGACCGTGGTGCTGGTCATGGCAGGGATCCTCTTTCGCTCTCGCACGCCCGCGCATTAGCCCCGGCGCCGTGGCGCCGCGGGCCCGCAGCGAGCCGCCTCACGGTACCAACCCAAGCTTCGGATCAACGGGGAGCGGCTGCCTCCGCGTGAGGTGCCGGACATCCGATGGTGACGGGGGCGTCCTCGCCGAGCGTCTTGCCGAGGATCCGGCCGAGCTCGAGCAGGTCGTCGTGGCCGATCACGTCCAGCAGCTGCTCGCGCACGGAGCGCACGTGGGTGGGGGCGGCCTTCTCCAGCAGCGCCTGCCCGGCGGCGGTCAGCTGGGCCTGGCGCCCGCGCCCGTCGGCCGCGCAGCGAATCCGCTCGACCAGACCCCGCTTCTCCATGCGGGAGATGGTGTGGGTCAGGCGGGAGCGGGAGTGGACGACCTTGTCGGCCAGCTCGGACATGCGCAGGAAGCCGCCCTCGGCCTCTGCCAGGCGCACCAGGATCTCGTACTCGCCGAGGGCCAGGTCGATCTCGGGATCGGACTGCAGCGCCTCGCTGAAGCGGTCGTTCAGCATGGTCGTCGCGTACAGGAAGATCCGCCACGCCTCCTGCTCGCGGCCGGTGAGCCACAGCTCCTCCGGGGTGGAGGCCCGGTCGTCGTCGGGTGCGGCCGGGCTGTTCGCCGGGGCGTCCACCGTCGCCTCGGCACTTGACTTCGTGTCGTGCATCACGTTTTCCTCTTTCGGGGGGTCTGCTCCTTGCCATCCTCCCCCAGATTGGTTTAGATTTCAACCAAGACCTCGGCGGCCGGGAGACCGGCACCGCAGACCACCGGAAGCACCTCGACAAGGAGATTCTCCATGAACGACCTCACCCCCGGCACCTGGACCCTCGACGCCTCCCACACCTCCGCGTCCTTCACCGTGCGTCACGCCGGCATCTCCAAGGCCCGCGGCCAGTTCACCGATGTCGACGGCGAACTCATCGTCGGCGAGGGCGGCCAGGATCTCGCCTTCAACGCGACCCTGAAGACCGAGTCGGTCAACACCGCCAACGCCGACCGCGACGGCCACCTCAAGAGCGCCGACTTCTTCGACGTCGAGACCTTCCCGACCATCACCTTCCGCTCCACCGAGGTCAAGGGCGACAAGCTCATCGGCGACCTCACCATCCGCGACATCACCAAGCCGGTCGAGCTGGACTTCACCTACGAGGGCGCTGCGACCGACCCCTTCGGCACCTACCGCGCGGGCTTCACCGGCGAGACCAAGATCTCCCGCAAGGAGTTCGGCCTGACCTGGAACGCCGCCCTCGAGGCCGGTGGCGTGCTCGTCTCCGACGACGTCAAGATCTCCATCGAGGCCGAGTTCGTCGCGCCGACCGCCGCCTGATCTCCTGCTTCTCCCCTCGCGGCGCACGCGCCGCACGGGTCCGACGGGCCGTCCGCTTCCAGCGGGCGGCCCGTCCGCGTTCCCGTCGGCCGACGTTCCCGTCGGCCGCACCCCTCCGCGATCGATAAGGTCTGCCCCATGAGCACGCAGCACATCCCCTCCCCCGCGGACCCCGACGCCCGGGTCCTCTACCTCACCCGCACCGGGTGCCACCTGTGCGACGAGGCGCTGCCGGTGGTGCGGGCCGAGGCGGACCGCGTCGGCTCCACGGTCGAGGTGCGCGACATCGACGCCGACGAGCGCCTGCGCGCGGACTGGGACACCGACGTGCCGGTGATCATCGTGGACGGCAAGGTCCACGCGAAAAACCGCGTGGACGCCGCCGCGTTGCGCGCCGCGCTCGCGAAGCGCCCGTGGTGGCGCCGACTCACCGGCCGCGCCTGAGGCCCACGCGCAGCCGCCCTTCCGCACCCCCGGGCACGGCCCGGAGATGACGCCCGGACATGACGGAGCCCCGATCGCGATGCGATCGGGGCCCCGGAGGTCAGCGGGCCGGTGCCATCGGGGGACGGGGGCCCGCGCCGCTCACTTCTTGTTGCGGCGCTGGTGACGCGTCTTGCGAAGCAGCTTGCGGTGCTTCTTCTTGGACATGCGCTTGCGTCGCTTCTTGACGACAGAACCCATAGGTAGCCTCTGTTCTGCAGGACATGCCTGCGGTGTGATGCTGCGGATCGGAGATGCGCGGCCGGTCAGCGGATTCGGCAGGATCAGCCGGATTCCCCGAGCTCGAGCCGACGCCACGGTCGACCAGCCATTCTACACCGTTCCCCCGAATGCTTCCGGCGGCCGCAGTGTGTTCTCAGCCTCGGGCGAGGGCCTCAGCCGCGCGCGAGCGCGAGGTCGCTCGCGGCCTGCCGCGCGTCGAGCAGTGTCGCGTCCACCGGCAGGACCACCAGCTCGTGGGCGACCTCCCGCACCCGGGCGGTGAGCACCCGCCTCGCGCGCCGGCGGTGCCAGGCGCCGGTGAGCGCGGCGATGGTGCCGCCGGCCAGGGCGATCAGGAGCCCCGCGGCGATGCCGAGCACGATCATCGCGGTGGGCAGCGGGATCGGGATCCACAGCTCCTCGATCATCGGCATGGGCGGCGGCGGGATGCCGAGGAAGGCCAGCAGCGCGTTCAGCGCCAGCCATCCCAGGCCCACCACCCACACCAGCACCGCGAGCCACTGCAGCACGTCCAGCGCCCGCCACCACCAGGAGGTGGTGCCCGCGCGCAGATCCGCGCCCGCGACGGCCTGGTCCAGGGTGTCCGGCAGCTGCTCCTCCTCGGAGCGAGCGGCGGCGCGGACGGCGGCCCGCCACGGATCCCCTCCCCCGGCCGAGGCGGTGTCGGCGAAGCGGCGCACGCCGCTGGAGGCGCGGGCGGCAGCGGCCGCGTCGGGCTCGGGCAGGGAGGTGCGCTCGAGGCCCTCGCCGTCGCGGGCCTGGCCGATGCCGAGCCGGCCCAGCGGGTCGGGGCGCATCCGGCGCAGCCAGCGCAGGGGCGGCCAGCCCACGCGTCCGGCGGCGCGGTGGCGGTAGGAGGCGCCGACGGCGCGGGAGACCGGCTCGACGCGCGCGGCGGTGGAGAGGTCCTCGACCAGGGCGTCGATCGCGGCGGGCGTGGAGCGCTCGGCCATCCCGGAGGGGTCGGCGGCGGCCTGGAGCTGCTCGGCGGCGCGGCGCACGTCGGCGCGGTGGCGGGAGGCGATGGCCTCGCGGCCGTGGGCGATGCCGAGCAGGTGCTCGCGCAGCTCCTCGATCCCCTCGCCGGTCGCGGCGGAGACCCCGAGCACGGGGGCGCTCTCGAGTCCGTCGGTGCGGGCGAGAGAGGCGAGGGAGGCGACCACGGCGTCCTTCTCCGCGGGGCGGATCCGGTCGATCTGGTTCAGGACCAGCACGGTGACGGCGTCGTGGCCGGCGTAGGGGCGCACGAACTCCTGGTGCATGAGCGCGTCGGCGTACTTCTGGGGGTCGGTGACCCACACGAGCACGTCGACCATGCCGGTCATCCGCTCGGCGACGGCGCGGTGGGCCTGCTCGACGGAGTCGAAGTCCGGCAGGTCCAGCAGCACCACGCCCGGGGTGCCCTCCTGTTCGGAGCGCTTGGCGCGGCGGCCCTTCGCGGGGCGGGCGGCGGCGCGAGCGAGCTCGGCATCGGTGCCGTCGAGGTGGTGGCGGTCCTCGACCTCGAGCCAGTCCAGCAGCGCGTCGCTGCCGGCGTCCCCGACCACCACGGCCAGCGGCGCGGAGGTGGTGGGGCGGCGCACGGCGGCGCGGGCGATCTCGGTGCCGACCAGGGCGTTCAGCAGGGAGGACTTGCCGGAGCCGGTCGCGCCGAACAGGCCGATGACGGTGTGCTCGGCGGAGAGGGCGCGGCGGCGGTCGATCCGCTCGAGCACGTCGCGGGCGTCCTCGACGGGGGCGGGCGCGGCGACGTCCTCGAGGGCGTCGGCCGCGCGGTCCAGCGCCTCGATCCGCTCGATCAGCGGCGCGGTGCGGGTGGAGGAGCGGGAGAGCAGCGGGCTCATGCGTCCTCCTCCGGCCGCGCGACCGGCTCCGCCGGCGCGGGCGGCTCCGCCGGCGCGGTCGGCTCCGCGGTCACGTCGGGCCCGGCGGCCGACGCGGGCGCCGCCCCGTCCTCCCGGATCTCGCGCGCGAGCTGCGCGAGCGCGTCGGCGTCGGAGCGCAGGTCCTCCGCCGAGCCCTCGCCGCCGAGGGCGTCGAGCCGCTCGAGGAAGGGGGCGGAGCGCCCGGCGACCAGGGCGTCCAGGCGCCCGGTGAGGGACTCGCGGGCGGCCTTGGCCATGCGGCGCACGGCGTCGTCGCCGAACACGGCCTCGAGCAGGCGCTGACCCACCACGGCCGTCGCGGCGCCCGCGCCGACCTCGAGCCCGGTGGGGATGAAGGCGGTGGAGGCGAAGACGACGACCATGAGCGCGACGCCCACGGCGTTCACGCCGAGGGACATCAGGCGGGCCTTGGTGCGGCGGTCGGCGCCCTCGGCGCGGACGAGCTCGAGCACGTCGCCCTGCCAGGCGCGCACCGCGGCCTGGACCTCCTCGGCGTAGCCGTCGGGGATACGGGAGAGGTCGTGGCCCTCGGCGAGCGAGCGGCCGGCGGCGGAGGCGCGCCAGGCGGCGTCGGCCCGCTCGGCGCCGCGGGCGGTCTCGTCGATCACCACGTGCACGAGGCCGGTGCCGAGGGCCTGCTCGGCGGCGACGGCGGGAGCGGGGCGGCCGCTGAGCATCTGGCCGAGCCGGTCGCGGGCGCGGGTGACCATCGACTCGACGCCGCGGAAGAACTCGCCGGTGCCGACCACGTCCTGCCAGCGGGCGAGCACCTCGCCGCGCAGCAGGGAGCCGTCGCCGAGGGCCTCGTCGATCCGCTCGCGGGAGCCGGAGAACGCGGCGACCGCCTCGTCCCGCAGGCGCTGCCGCTCGGCGTCCTGCACGGCGGCGTGCTCGGCGATCTGCCCTGCCGACGCCGCCAGGCCGTCCACGGCCCCGGCGAGGGTGCGGCGGGCGATGCGGCGCCGGCCCTCCCCGTCGGCCGCGAGGGCGGTGAAGTGGTCCTGCAGCTCGGTGATCACGGCCGGGGGCAGCATGCCCTCGTCGTCCAGGGTCGTCTCGGGCACGAGGAACAGGTGCTCGACCTCGATGCCCTGCCGCTCGAGCATGCCGCGCAGGTCCTCGGCGAGCTCCTCGGCGACACCGGGACGGTCGGGGATGCGGTTCATGACCACGTCGACGGTGACGTCGCGCTCCGCGGCGGTGCGCAGCACCTCCCACGGGACGGCGTCGGCGTAGCGGTTGGCGGTGGTGACGAACAGCCACAGGTCCGCGGCGCGCAGCAGCTGCCGAGCGAGCTCGCGGTTGCCGGCGGCGACGGAGTCGATGTCGGGCGCGTCCAGCAGCGCCAGGCCCTGCGGGATCCGCGTCTCGGCGTGCAGCTCGAGGGAGGTGGCGGGGTCGATGTCGCCGGTGGTGTCCTTCGCGCCGGGCGCCTCGGGGTCGCGGGCCTCACCGGCGTGCACCCGGGCGAGGCCGGGCAGGATGCGGGAGCCGGTGAACCAGGGCTCGTCCGCGGGATGGTGCAGCAGCACGGGGCGGCGAGTGGTGGGCCGGATCGCGCCGGAGCGGCTGACGGGTGCGCCCACCAGGGCGTTGACCAGCGTGGACTTGCCGGCACCGGTGGAGCCGCCGATCACCACGAGCAGCGGGGCGTCCAGCGACTCGAGCCGCGGCGTGACGTGGTCGGCGAGCTGGGACAGGGCGGCGCGACCCTCGGCGCGGGCCTGCTCGGCCCCGTCGACGGGCAGCGGCAGGGTCAGCTCGCGCAGGTGCTCGGCGAAGGTGTCGAGCACCTGGGTGGTCGAACTCGTCATGGTTCCCCCCGTGAGTGGTCGGGTGCGGCGGCCGGACGGGCCGTCAGGGCGTCATTGTGGCAGGCCGCGGGACGGCGCACGGCACGACCGTGCCGGACGTGACGGACCGCGCGGTCACGAGGCGCGCTCCGATCCCTCAGTCCAGGAACGGATCCAGCCCCCATTCGGGGAAGGCGGCGCGGCGCGCGGCCTGCACGGCGCGGTCGAGGTCGTCCTCGGGATCGAATCCCTGCTCCCAGTCCCTCACCTCGAGCGGACGGTCGTCGCCGAAGTGCCGCAGCCACGGCTCCGGGGTCAGGCCGTGCTGCTCGCGCGCGGTCGCGGCGGCGGCGAGGAAGCCGTCCGGCAGCTCGGCGGCGGGATCGATCGGCGCGCCGGTCGCGACGGCGAGCAGGTGGGTCCAGGAGCGCGGGACCACGTCGATCACGGCGTACCCGCCGCCGCCGAGGGCGAGCCAGCGGCCCTCGCAGACCTCGTCGGCCAGCTCCCGCATCAGCATCATCACCGCGCGCTGCGCCTCGAGGGTGACCGAGAAGTCCGCGAGCGGATCGGAGCGGTGGGTGTCGGCGCCGTGCTGGGTGACCAGGAGCGTCGGCCGCACCGCGCGGACCAGCGCGGGGACCGTGGCGCGGATGGCGCGCACCCACCCGTCGGCCGTGGTGCGCGGGGGCAGCGGCACGTTGATCGCGCAGCCCTGCGCGCCGGCGCCGCCGGAGTCCTGGACGAAGCCGGTGCCGGGGAAGAGCCGCTCCCCCGTCTCGTGGACGCTGAGGGTGATCGCGCGCGGCTCGTCCCACAGGGCCCGCTCCACGCCGTCGCCGTGGTGGACGTCCACGTCGATGTACATCACCCGCTCCGCGCCGAGGTCCAGGGCCCGGCGCACGGCGAGCGCGGCGTCGTTGTAGACGCAGAACCCGGAGGCGGAGCCGGGCTTGGCGTGGTGCATGCCGCCGGCGAAGTTCACGGCCCGGCGCACCTGCCCGGCCAGGATCGCGTCGACCGCGGCGAGGGAGCCGCCGGCGATGCGGGCGGAGGCGGTGTGCATGCCGGGGAAGGGCGGCACGTCGTCCCCGCCGATCCCGAAGACGATCAGCTCGTCGAGGTCCTCGGCGGTCAGCCCTTCCATCCCCACCGACGCGCGACGCACGGCGCTCACGAACTCGGGCTCGTGGACGGTGGTGAGCTCCTCGTCGGCCGCGACCGGCGCCGGGAGGATCCTCACGCCGTCGCGCTCCAGCAGCCCGGCGCCGCGGGCCAGCTCGTGGGTGAGGGTCAGGCGCACCGGCGTCATCGGGTGGTAGGGCCCGAAGTCGTACTCGGTGAGCGCCTCGTCCCACACGATCCCGGTCGCGTCGGCGGGGCCGACGGTGGCAGCGCCGACGGGCGCGGCGCCGACGGGCGCGGAGTCGGCCGACGCCCCCTCGGGGCCGACGGCGGGATCCGGGAAGGGCGCGGCTTCGGACATGGAGCGAGCGTACCGACCGGTGTCGCCCGGCGGCGGGAGTTGCGCGCGCTCACGGTCGATGGCGACGCCCGCATCGACCGTGAGCGCGCACAGGTCCGGGAGCTCGGTCGTAGACTGCCGCGGACGCGACCGCCGGTCGCCGCGACGTGAAGGACCACGATGACCGAACGGGGGATCCGCCCCACACCCAGGCGCGCCTCCGCGTACGCGCTGCGGGCCCGCAGGCCGGGCTGGCGCGATCATGCCTGGTCGCTGACCAAGGCGACCCCGGCGCGGCTCGCGCTGGGGGTGTTCACGCTGCTGATCGGCGTGTTCACGGCGCTGCTGTCCCTGCCTGCGGCGACCGTGTCCGGGGAGCGCACTCCCCTGGTCGACGCCCTGTTCACCGCGGTCTCCGCGATCTGCGTGACGGGGCTGACCACTGTGGACACCGGCACCCACTGGTCGATGTTCGGGCTGACCGTGATCATGGTCGCGATGAAGCTCGGCGGGCTCGGACTCATGACCGTCGCCTCGCTGTTGAGCCTGTCGGTGATGCACCGCCTCGGCCTCGCCCAGCGGGTGATCACGGCGCAGGAGACCCGGGCGGAGCGCCTCGCCGAGGTGGGCGGGGTGCTGCGCACCATCGTGGTGACCTCGACAGCCTTCGAAGCCGTGACCTTCGTGGCGCTGACCCCGTACATGGTCGTCACCGAGCACGGCACCGGGATGTCGCTGTTCCTGGGCCTGTTCTACGCGATCAGCGCCTTCAACAACGCCGGCTTCGTGCCCGAGGCCGCCGGGACCGCTCAGTACCTCGGGGACCCCTTCTTCACGATCCCGGTGGGGCTCGCGGTGCTGGTCGGCTCGCTCGGCTTCCCGGTGATCCTGGTGATCGTCAAGAAGCTGCGCACCCCGCGCCGCTGGAGCCTGCACGCCAGGCTCACCCTCACCACCACCGCGCTCCTGCTGGTGGTGGGCTTCGTGGGCTTCGCGCTCATGGAGTGGTCCAACCCCAACACGCTGGGCCGTCACGACACCGGCACGAAGCTGCTGGCCGCCGCGTTCGCCGCGATCATGCCCCGCTCGGGCGGGTTCTCGACCCTGGACGTGGGCCAGCTGACCGCCGAGTCGCGACTGCTCACGGACCTGCTGATGTTCATCGGCGGCGGGTCCGGATCCACCGCGGGCGGCATCCGGGTGACCACCTTCGCGCTGCTGATGCTGTCGATCTGGGCGGAGGTGCGCGGCAACCCGGACGTGGAGGTGTTCGGCCGGCGCATCCCCCAGGAGACGATCCGCCAGGCCATCGGCGTGCTGGTCATGTCCGCGTCGATGGTGTTCCTGGCGACCTTCCTGCTGCTGCGGATGACCCCGTTCAGCCTGGACCAGACCCTGTTCGAGGCGCTGTCCGCCTTCGGCACGGTGGGCCTGTCCACGGGGATCACGCCGCTGCTGCCCCCGGAGGCGAAGGTCGTGCTGATCGCCTGCATGTACATCGGCCGACTGGGCCCGATGACCCTCGGCGCCGCCCTCGCCGTCCGCTCCCGGGTGCGGATGATCCAGTACCCGGAGGAGCGCCCGATCGTCGGCTGACGCCTAGACTGTGCCCGTTTTCCCCCGCGCCCGGCGCGGACCCGTCATCGAAGGAGCCGACATGCCCCGCACCGCCCGCGACGAGGGAGTGCTCGTGATCGGCCTGGGGCGCTTCGGCACCTCGATCGCGCTGACCCTCGAGAAGCTCGGCACCCAGGTGCTCGGGATCGACACCGACCCCGACCTGGTCCAGAAGTACTCCGGCCAGCTCACCCACGTGGTGCGGGCGGACGCCACCCAGCCCGAGGTGCTCGAGCAGATCGGTGCCGGGGAGTTCTCGCTCGCCGTGGTGGGCGTGGGCACCTCGATCGAGTCCAGCGTCCTGATCGCCGCGAACCTCGTGGACCTCGGCAAGCCCGTGATCTGGGCGAAGGCGATCTCCTCCGCCCACGGCCGGATCCTGCAGCGCATCGGCGCGCATCACGTCGTCTACCCGGAGGCCGACGCCGGCAAGCGCGTCGCGCACCTGGTCAACGGGCGACTCATGGACTTCATCGAGTTCGACGACGACTTCGCGATCGTGAAGATGCGCCCGCCGCGCGAGGTGCAGGGCATGACGCTGGCGCAGTCCGACATCCGCCAGCGCTACGGCGTGACCGTGGTGGGCGTGAAGTCGCCCGGCAAGGACTTCACCTATGCGGTGCCGGAGACGATGGTCGCCTCACACGACCTGCTGATCGTCTCCGGCCACACCGCACAGATCGAGAAGTTCTCGCAGCGGGCCTGAGCCGGGGGTCTCACCTCTGGTTCAGTTCTTGGTCATCGCGCGCGAGGCGTCGTGCGCGGCGGCCATCGCCGCGGCGACGCCGGCCCGCACGCCCTCGCGCTCGAGCGCCGCGAGGCCCTGGACGGTGGTGCCGCCAGGGCTCGAGACGCCGTTCTTGGCGACGGCCGGGTGCACCCCGGACTCCATGAGCATCGTCGCCCCGCCGCGCACGGTCTGCTGGACGAGGGCGGTGGCGAGGTCGCGCTTCAGGCCCTGGCGCACGGCCTCGTCGGTCATCGCCTCGATGATCGCGAAGACGAAGGCGGGCATGGAGCCGGCGGCGCCGATGAAGGCGTGGACCTGGTCCTCGGTGATGTCCCGGGCAACGCCCGCGGTCGCGAACAGGGCGTGGGCGAGCACGTGGGCGTCGTCGTCGACGGCGCTGCCGCGCATGAGGCCGACGGCCCCCTCCCCCACCGAGATCGGTGTGTTCGGCATCGCGCGCATGACCGCTCGGCCCTCGGGCAGCGCCTCCTCCATCTGGGCCAGGGTGATCCCCGCGGCGAGCGAGATGATCAGTGCGTCCTCGCGCAGGTCGCCGCCGATCTCGGCGAGCAGGTCGAGGATCTGGTAGGGCTTCACGCCGAGCACGACCACGTCCGCATCCTCGATCGCCTCCGCGCGGCTCTCCGCGGCGGTGGCGCCGAGCTCCTCGGCGGCGCGGCGGCTGCTCTCGGGGCTCGAGTTCGCGATGCGCAGCTGCTCCCCGGGCACGCCGGAGCGCAGGAAGGTCTTCACGACCGGCCCGCCCATGTTCCCCGCGCCGATCACGGCCACGTGGAGGGCGGAGAGGTCGGGGGCGTCGTTCTGGGAGGCGCTCTCGGTGCTGGTCTGCATGCCCCTCAGGGTACGACCGGCGCGCGATCCTCAGGACCCAGGCTCAGCGCCCCCAGTGCGGGGGCACGTCGCCGGCGAGGCGGGCATCGTTGGATTCGTCGGCCCCGGGCTCGGGCGCGTCCTCGGCGAGTCGGTCGGGGAGGATCGGCCGACGGGGCTCCTCGTCCGCGCCGGCTCCTGCCGGCGCCTCGGCCGGGTCGTCCCAGGGGATGGGCTTCCCGGTGACCGACGAGATCACCACGCGGCGCTGCGGTCGCGCGCCTCGCCCGCCGGCCCCGGTCGTCCCGCCGGTCCCGGACGTCCCGCCGGTCCCGGACGTCCCGTCGGTTCCGGACGTCCCGTCGGTCACTGCCGCTCCTGGTAGCGGCGGATCGCGCTGGAGACGGAGACGTCCAGCAGCACCGAGCGCTGCTCGAAGCCGAGGAAGCTGCGCACCTCGGTGGCCAGGTGCTCCTCGAGGCGGGCGCGGCCGTCGGAGCAGATGTACTCGACCACCGCGTCGAAGTCCTCGCTGGAATAGAAGGACAGCGGGTGCCCGGCCGGGATCTGCGGGCGCGGCAGGCGGTGGCGGATGGTGCCGACGCCGGACGGCGAGTCGGAGCGCTCCTCGGCCTGGACCAGGCGCAGTGCCCGGTCCACGGCGCGGCGGATCCGCTCGGCCTCGCCGTCGGGGTCGATGAACAGGGCCCAGGACCACACGCGCTCGGTCGCCCAGCCGGCGGCCTCGAGCCGCTCCGCGCGCAGGCGGTCGCGCTCGCGCTGGCTGGGGGTGTCGACGTAGCGGGAGCCGTCGGTGTCCACGGCGAGCAGCAGGCGCCCGGGCATGTCCGGGTGGCCGATGGCCAGCTCGATCCGCTCGGAGGACAGCCCGAAGTCGTGCTCGACCAGGAGGCCGAGGCGCTGGAGGCGGTCGGCGAGGTCGCGCACGAGCGCGTCGGTCTCGAGCTCGCGACGCACGGGCTCCGGCGCGGGCTCGGGCTCCGGGTCATCGGCCGACGGGGTCTCGCCGGTCCCGGGCTCCTCGTCCGCGCCACCCTCGGCGGCGGCCTCGTCGGCAGAGTCTCCGTAGGCCGCAGCCTCGTCGGCCGCAGGCTCCTCGGTCGCCGCCCCGTCAGCGGCAACCCCGTCGGCCGACTCCCCCGCGGTCTTCCGCGCGAGGGCGGCGTCGATCGCGGCGTCGAGGTCCTCGTCGGAGAGGTCGCCCTCCCCGCCGGTGGTCGCATCGGTCCCGGCCGGGACGTCGGCCTCGACGGGCGCCGCAGCCTCGACGGGCCCGGTGCCCACGCCCTCCTGCACCACGGCCGGGCCGCCGTGCTCCTCGGGCGGGGCGATCTCCTCGTCGCTGCCCACGAGCTGGGCGACGTGGGGGAGGACGGCGACGTCGCGGCCGCCCTGCAGCACCCACAGCATGGCGCGCAGGTCGCGGGCCCCGTCGGTGCGCAGGCGGGCGTGGTCGAGGTCCTGCACGCCGAGCGACGAGACCACGGTGGTGCGGCCGCGGGCGCGGGTGATGACTGTGGCGAGGGCCTTGCGGCCGCTCGCCTCGGACAGCGGCCCGAAGCGGTGCAGCAGGCGGCCGTGCGGGGTCTTGCCGAAGCCGACGGAGACGATGATGTCGTCGCGGAGCACGGAGGTGGCCTGCGCGGCGGGGACCACCGTGAACACCTCGCGGGCGGAGGGGTCGAAGTATTCGCGCAGCGCCGGGATCACCGAGACGGTGTTCATGATCCGCTCCATGAGGCGCCGGGCGTGCTCCTCGGTGAAGGTCAGCACCGCGAGCGACCGCTCGGGACGGGTGCGGGCGTGCTCGATGACGAGGTCGGTGACGCGGCGCAGCTCCGCCTCGGTGCTCTCCACGTACTCCATGCCCTCGGTGACCGGGCCGCGCCCGTTCTCGACCACGACCAGGCGGTCCTGCTCGGGGGCGATGGGGCTGGGCACGGCGATGATCTCGCCGACCAGGGCGCGGCGCTGGGCGAAGCCGCGCAGTCCCTCGGTGGCGGGGTGGGCGTCGCGCAGGATCTCGTGGTGCGGGGCGATGCGCAGCAGGTCGTCCAGCAGGCTCGGCACGGCGTCGCCGCCGTACTCGAGCGGATCGCCGACCACGACGGTCTGGCGGGCGCGCACGATCGAGGGCAGCGCCGCCGCGGTGGGCAGGCGGCCGCCGTCGGCGACGATGACCACGTCGAAGTGGCGGCCCCGCGGGATGACCTGCGGGACGAGGTACGGGGAGGCGAGCCAGGCCGGGCGGGCGGCGAAGAGGATGTCCTCGTACTTCGCGGCGAGGTCGCGGATGGACACGGTCGAGGAGCGGGCGAGCTCGGCGATGGCCGAGCGGGAGGTGTCCGGGAAGCGGGACATGGTCGCCACGCGCGCCTCGTCCGCGGCGGCGTGCACGCGCGGCGCGGCGTCGGCGAGGTAGGCGGCGTCCAGGCGGCGGAACCGCTCGGCGACCTGCGACAGGGAGGTGCCGTCGTACTGGGAGATGGTCGGCTCGGCGCCGGCGATCAGCTCCAGCACGCTGCGCCACCAGGCCAGCTCCAGCTCGGCGCCGACGTGCTCGCGCGGCACCCGGCGGGTGCGCAGGTCCTCGACCAGCTCGCCGAGCCCGTCGAAGCTGAGGCGGCGTACCAGCTCGGTGCGGCGCGGGAGGGTCTCGAGGTCGCTGCGGTCCGCGGCGAGCGCGTCGACGCGGCGCTGCAGCTCGTCGAGGTCGGTGCGGGGCAGGTCCTCCCCGGCGGGGGTGCCGTCCAGCAGCACGGCCAGCTCGTCGAGCGCCTTCTGGGCGCGGACGGCGGTGCGGTGGACGGCGTCGAGGTCGTCGGGCAGGGAGGGGCGGGTGATGTTGTCCTTCCCGCCGGTGCCCTCCGTCTCGAGGGCCTGGCGGCGCCATTCCTCGGTGACGTCGCGGGCCTCGCCGAGGTCGCGGTGCAGGTCCTGGGAGGGTGCTTCGAGGCGCTGCAGGGCGGCGGCGTCCTTCTTCAGGCGGCGGCGGGGGCCGAAGCCCATCTCGACGCCGCGCTCCTCGCGCCAGCGCTTGTCCGCGGTGGCGGCGACCATGTCGGGAAGCGGCGCGGCGAACACGGCGGCCTGGAAGGTGCCCAGCAGTGCCTTCACCCGGTCCAGCAGGGCGAGGCGCTCGACGAGCTGGGCGAGGGTGGCGGGTTCGCGCAGGCCGAGCTCGCTGCCGGCGCGGGCGCCGTCGCGGCGCAGCTGCGGGAGGATCTCCTCGCGCAGCTGGTCCACGAGCTCCTCGGCGCGGGCGGCCTGGGTGTCGGAGCTGATGGGGGCGCCGTACCAGGCGGTGTGCTCGGGGCCGGTGGAGAGCACGCCCACCTCGGCGGCCTCGCGAAGCGCGTCGGCGTACCGGTCGCGGTCCTCGCCGATCATCTGGGCGGCGATCGCGGCGGGCAGGCGCACGGAGGTGCGGGGCGCCGGGTGCAGACGGGTGAGCGCCGCGAGGGCGGAGATCGCGTCGTGCGCGGAGGCGTCCCACGGCTCCTGGACGCGGTGCATGGCCTGGACGTGGCCGACGAGGATGTCTCGGCTCTCGGCGAGCTCGGCGGGTGCCTCGTCGTCGGGGCCGAGGCCGTGGGAGCCGGCCCGGCGGAGGCTGCGCAGCAGCGCGGCGGAGGAGTTGCGCTGCAGGGACGGGTCCGGGGACAGGTCGAAGAGCAGCTCCTCGAGACCGCGCTCGCGGGCGGTCTCGACGAGCTGGGCGAGGTTGCGGCGGCGCTGGGAGACGATCAGGACTCTCTTGCCGCGGGCGTTGAGCTCCTCGGCGAGGTCGACCACGAGGTCGAGGCTCGTGGTCCCGGGCGGGGTGGGCACGGCCAGGTCCTGCCCGGCGAGCACGCGGGCGAGCACCGCGCGGTGTCCGGGATCGACGGCGGCGACGAGCTCGTCCTCGTCGATCTCGGGGATCTCGAGCGCGTTCTGCGCGCGGACCTCGGCGACGGCCTCGGGGTCCCCGGCGAGCGCGGCGACCAGGGGACTCGCAGACCAGTCCTCGCGCGCCTCGGCGAGGTCCTCGGCCACGGAGCCGGCGGCGTCCATGAGGTTGCCGACCACGAGCGCGTGGAGAACGCGGAAGCCGGGCAGCGGCTCGCCGAGGGAGCGGAAGGCGTCCAGCACAGGGTTGGGGTCGAAGCCGTGGGCGCCGTCGGTGGTGGCCAGCAGCGCACGGGCGTCGACGGCGACCCCGGCCTCGCGCAGGGCGCGCAGCAGCACGGGGTTCAGGTCCGCGGTGGCGTCGACCTCGAGGTCCACGTCCTCGCGGGCGTTGCCGCGAAGACGCAGGGTCACGGGGCGCACGAGCACCGGGGCGTGGACCGGCTCGGAGCCGTCCTCGGGGTACCAGATCGCCTCGCCGATGCCGAGGTGGCAGGTGGTCAGGCCCACCTCCTCCGCGTGCCGCTCGGCGATCTCGCGGATGGTGCGGGCGTGGGCGCGGGCGTCGGCGAGCGCCCCCACCTCGCGCACGAGGGAGGACAGCCGCGTCGGGCCGCGTCCGGCCAGGAGCTGCGCGAGCCCGGAGGGGTGGGAGTGGGTGAGGTCCAGGACCACGCCGCCGGCGCGGATCTGGGTGAGGAAGGAGGGGGCGGTGGTGCCGCCGGTGATCTGCTGGGCCCAGCGGTCCAGGGCGTCGGCGACCCGGTCCTCGCGGCTGAGCGGGCGGTGCTCGCGGGGGACGACGGGCAGGCCGTCGTCGTCGAGCTCGGGCGCGATCCCGGCGCCGACCTCGTCGGCGTGCGGGTCGAGCACCACGTCGTAGCCGCCGCGGGTGCGGCCGCCAAGCGCGCGGGAGATCGCGTCGTCGTCCGACGGGGTCCCTGCGCCGGGGGCGATGTCGGCCGACACGCCCGCATCCGGGCTGGTCGCGGCCTGGTCAGAGGCACTGTCGGCGGTCGCTACACCCTCGCCGCGGCGCTCGCGGGCGAGGGCCGACAGGGCGTCATCGCGGGGCGGGGCCTCGTCGGCCGGTCGCTCGTTGCGCTTCTTCCCGCGCAGGAAACTCCACATGGGCACCAACGCTACCGGCAGCGGACCCCGCACCGTGCACGCGTGGCACTTCCGAGACCTCCGAGCCGCTCACACCTCGTGCAGGCGCACGGAGTTCTCCTGGAGGTGGGCGCGCAGGTCGTCCGGGACGGGTCCGGCGATGATGAGGTCCGTGAGCACGGAGACGGGGCAGATCCCGGCGAGCGCCCGGTGGCCGATCTTGTCGGGCGTCGCGAGGCCCACCACGCGTCGGGAGTGGCCGATCATGATGCGGGTGACCCCGGCCTCGGCATCGGAGTTGCAGGTGAGGCCGGCGTTGATGTCCAGGCCCACCGTGCCCACGAACATGGTGTCCAGCCACAGGTCGCGCATGGTGGCGGTGGCGAGCGGGCCGGTGAGCTCGAAGGAGTAGGGCTCGGCGACGCCGCCGAGCACGACGGTGCGCACGGCGGGCCGCAGCACCGCCTCGGTGGCGATGTTCAGCGCCGCGCAGACCACGGTCAGGCCCGGCACCCCGTCGCGGGAGTCGATGTCCGCGCGGGAGACGGCGCGGCGGGCGGCGGAGGTGGTGGTGCGTCCGCCGTTGAAGCCGATGATCTGCCCGGGCTCGACGAGGGCGGCGGCGCGGTCGGCGACCCGCTCGCGCTGGGCGGAGCCCTCGTCGGCCGCGCGGGGGACGGTGGCGAGCGAGTAGGCGACGTCGACGGCGACGATCCCGCCATGGGTGCGGCGGGCGAGCTGCGCGCGCTCCATCTCCATGAAGTCGCGCCGCACGGTGGACTCGCTGACGCCGAGCTCGGCGGCGACCTCGGAGACGCTCAGGCGCTTGGTGGTGGTGAGCAGGGAGAGCACGTGGTCCCAGCGGGCGCTTCGGTCCTTCGGCGCGGTGCGGGGCGCGGGCGAGGTGGGCTCGGCAGCGGGGTCGACAGTGGTGTCGGCGGTGCCCGGGGACTCGTTTCTGCGCAGGTTCACGCGTCCAGTATTGCGCGCTGGATGACCGATCCGGGCGATCGCGCGCAGAAGCGCTCAGATCGGCCCGGATCTGAGGGTCACGTTTGAGTCACGGCCGCTCGGCACGTAGGTTGGCGCCGTCGCCCCGGCCTCGGGGTGGTTCCGCGAACGAAAGGACATGATCATGGGCTTCGACGACGCGCTGAACAAGGCCAAGGGCCTCGCCAACGACAACCCGGACAAGGTCGAGCAGGGCATCGATGCCGCTGCTGAGCAGATCAAGCAGCGCACCCCGGACAACGTGGACCAGCAGGTCGACGCCGGTGCGGATGCCGCTCGCGACCATCTCGGCCTCGGCGGGGACGACAACAACGAGCAGAACAAGTGAGTCTGCTCCGCTGAGCTCGCTCTCCTGAGCGACGAGATGCCCCCGACGCGATGGCGTCGGGGGCATCTCTGTGTCCCGGGCACGTTCCGGGGTGCGTCTGGGATCAGTCGCGGCCGCGCATGATCACGAGCGCGGCGATGCCGGCGCCGACGACGATCACGCCGAGCACACCGAGCAGCAGCGGCATCGAGGAGCCGGAGCCGTCCTCGGTCTCCTCTGCCGCGGCGGTCTCACTCGTCGCCTCGGCCGACGGGCCCTCCTCGGCGGTCGCGTCCTCGCTCGCGGTGCCGCCCGCGTCGCTCGCGGCAGCGTCCTCTCCCCCGCCGTCGCTCGGCGCGGCCGGACCCTGCTCGACGGTGATCGCGAAGGTGCCCTCGATGGGGTGGCCGTCGCTGGAGACGACGCGCCACTGCACGGTGTATTCGCCGGCGGCCAGGGGTTCGGGCAGCTCGGCGGTGACGGTCGCGCCGTCGACGGACGGGGTGAGCTCGGCGATCTGCTCGCCGGCCTCGTCGGTGACACGCACGAGAGGGCTGACCTCGAGCACGTCGGCGGAGTAGGTAAGGGTGATCGACTCGGGCGAGGTCTCGAGCACGGCGCCGTCCTCAGGATCCGAGGTCAGCAGGGAGTCGTGGGCCTGCGCGGGCGCGGCCGTCACGACCATCAGCATCATCAGCAGCGTCGTCAACAGCGCGACCAGCAGCGCGAGGGGCGCGGCGTGGCGTGCGGGAGCGGGTCGGAGCGCGGCGACGCGCACGGAAGCAGGGCGGCTGAGCTGGGAGTTCACCCCAGCAGGGTACGTCAGCGTGCCTGAGCGCAGCCGCCGGAGGTTACTGGGCGGCGGCTCACTGCGCGGGCGCGGTCACTGCGCGGGCAGCTCCACCGCGTGGCGCAGCACGGGCAGGGCGGCGCGGGCGGACTCGACCTCGGCGAGGTCGAGGTCGACCATCAGCAGCCCGGGCTCGACGCCCAGCTCGCGGCGGATCCGACCGAGTGGGCCGACGGCGGCGCTGTGGCCGACCCCGCGCGGGGCCCGTCCCGCGTACCCGGCGGGCGGGGCCTGGTCGGCGGCGAGGATGACGGAGGTGGAGTCCAGCGCCCGGGCGCGCAGCAGCAGCTGGAGCTGCTCGCGCTTGCCGGGTCCCTCGGCCCAGGCCGTGGGCAGCACGATCGCCTGGGCGCCGCGGCGGGCGAGCGCGGTGAACTGCTCGGGGAAGCGCATGTCGTAGCAGGTGGCGATGCCGAAGCGGGTGCCGTGGACCTCGAAGGTCACGAGCTCCTCGCCGGGGGCGACGGTCGCGGACTCGTCGGCGTCGAAGGCGTCGAAGAGGTGGATCTTGCGGTACTCGGTGCTCGGGGTGCCGCCGGGGCCGCGCACGAGCACGGTGTTGTGGACACGGCCGTCGTCGGCCGGTCTGAAGGAGCCGGCGACGATCACGAGGTCGTGGGCGTCGGCGAGCTCCTGGAGCAGACCGGCGAAGTCCTCGTGGTGGGCCTCGGCCGCCGCGCGGAGGTCGGTGCCGAAGGGGGTGAGGGTCGCCTCGGGCAGGACCACGAGGTGGGCGCCCTCCTCGGCGGCCTCGGCGACCACGCCGCGCACCGCGGCGACCATCGCCTCGTAGTCGGTGGGGATCTCGAGCTGGGCGAGCGCGACGCGCGGTCCGGCGGCGCGGCGCACCTGGTCCAGCGCGTCGGGGGTGTCCACGTCCGCACCCTCGGCGCCGGTGGTGGGCAGGGCGGTCAGCTCCTCCTCGCCGAGCTCGGCGTACAGGCGGCGGAGGCTGAGATCGGCCCAGCCGCCGTCCTCACGCTCAACCGCGGCCAGCGCCGTACGCAGACGGCCGAGCGGCCAGGCCGCCCCGAGGAACTGCAGGTGCCCGTCCACGGCCTCGAGAGCGACGACGCGGCCGGTCTCGGCGCTGCGGGCGGCGAGGGCGTGGAGGGTCTCGGGGCGGAGCATCGGCATGTCCCCGCCGAGGACGAGCACGGTGGCTTCGTCGGCCGCCTCGGAGATCTCGGCGACGCCGCGGGCGAGCGCGGCGAGCGGGCCGGAGCGCGGCGGATCCTCGAGCACGAAGCGGGCGCCGTGGCGGGCGGCGAGGTCGGCACCGTCCTCGCCGGTGGGGCCCACGACGATGCGTCGGCCGACGGGGGCCGCGCGCAGAACGCGCTCGAGCACGGTCGCACCGGCGATCGGCAGACGGGTCTTGTCCGTGCCGCCGAGCCGCGAAGATGCGCCCCCGGCCAGGATCACGGCGGCGACGGTGGCGGTGGTCTCGTGCGGCTGCCTCGACATGGGGCGATTCTGCCACGTGCCGTTAGGATGGCCCCGCTCGCCGAGTCGCGGGCAGCCCCGCCTCCGTAGCTCAGGGGATAGAGCACCGCTCTCCTAAAGCGGGTGTCGTTGGTTCGAATCCAATCGGGGGCACCTTCACCGGCGTCGTCGCCGACCACTCATCTGCCGAGCCCCCTCACCCCTCCGGCTCGGCGATCCCCTCCAGCTGCTCCACGTCCTTGAGCGCTGTCCACCGCCGCCCGGAGTCGACGACCCCGTCCTTCTTCCAGCGGCTCATCACGCGCGAGACCGACTCGGGGGTGGAGCGGGCGAGGCCCGCGAGGTCGGCGCGGCTGAGCGGCACCTCGAGCAACAGGCCCTCCCGGGATCGCCTGCCGAACTTCTCGCCCAGGCGCAGCAGAGACCGGGCGACCCGCTGCTCGACGCTTCCGGCCCCCTGCCCGCCGCTGCCGGCCTCGGCGCGACTCAGGCGGGCGGCGAGATCGTCGACAACCCGCAGGCCCACCTCCGGGTTCTCGACGAGCACCTCGCGGAAGGCGTCCTGCCCGATGCGCAGGGTGCAGGAGTTCACGAGCGCGGTGGCGCTGCGGGTGTGGACCGGTTCGCCGAGGCTGCTCATCGCCCCGAACATCTCGCCGGGCCCCAGGATGTCGGTGACGGTGCGGGTCCCGGCGGCGCTCTCCTCGCCGATCCGCACGCGCCCCTCGGCGACGACGTACAGCGTCTCGGCGCTCTCCCCCGCCCGGTAGATCGCCTCCTCCTCGGCCCAGGTGCTGGTGCGCATGCGCCGATCGATCCGATCCAGCGCCTCCTCGCCGAGGCCGTGGAAGTAGGCGGAGCGGTCCAGCACCGTCATCCGCACCGGGCGCGGGCACCGGTGGGGCAGGGAGATCTCGGCAAGCGGGATGGTGCGCCGCTCCTGGGGATCCCGGGGTGTGGTCATGGCCGGACCCTACCCTCACCCGCCCCCGACCGCGAGGACTGTCGTCCCAGGTCAGACGGATCTGCGGCTGATTGATCGCCGTCATGTCGCCGCCCGCGGAGCGTTCCTAGTCTCGAGGACACGACGAGGGAGAGACCCCCGCCGACCCCTGAGGAAGGACCCCCACCATGACCGCCACCGCCGGCTCCACCACCCACTCCGTGTTCCGCGCTGAGGGCTTCAGCTGCCCCTCCTGCGTCGCCAAGATCGAGAAGCAGGTCGGCCGCCTCCCGGGCGTCCAGGCCGTCGAGGTCAAGTTCGCCTCCGGCCGCGTCGAGGTCGATCACGACCCCGCGGTCACGTCGGCCGACGAGATCGTCGCCGCGATCGGGAAGGCCGGCTACACCGCCGCGCTCTCCGCGATCTGACCCGTCCCGCACTCGTCCACTCCCCTCACCACCACCCGCATCCCACCGGAAGGAATCCGCCATGTCCACCCTCCAGCGCTGGTGGCGAGGACCCTGGCGCACCCCGCTGCTCGCGGGGGCGCTGGTCCTCGTCGCCGCCGCGCTCTCCCTGTCCGCCGGGATGAACCCCTTCGGCGCCGCCGACCACCACGGGATCGGCCTCGCCCTGGACCGCCCCACCCTGCTCCTCGCCTCGGACCTCGCCATGATCGCTGCGGCTCTCGTGGCCGGCATCCCGATCATGGTGAAGGCCGTGCGGGCCCTGCAGGTGCGCACCATCGGCATCGACCTGCTGGTCTCGATCGCGGCGCTCGGCGCGCTCGTGATCGGCGAATACTGGGAGGCGGCGGCCGTGACGGTCCTGTTCGCCATCGGTCACGCACTGGAGGCCCGGACCATGAACCGCACCCGCTCCGCGCTCGCGGAGCTGGTCGCCGTCGCCCCGGACACCGCCGTGGTGCTCCGCGACGGCGTTCAGGTCGAGGTGTCGGCCGCGACCGTCGAGCCCGGCGAGACCGTGCTCGTGAAGAACGGCGCGATGGTCCCCGTGGACGGGCAGGTGATCGGCGGCAGCGGCGCACTGGACGAGGCCTCGATCACCGGCGAGTCGATCCCCGTGGAGAAGACGGACGGCGACCCGGTGTTCGCCGGCACCGTCGCCACCGGCGGGTTCCTGCAGGTGCGCGCCACCGGCGTCGGCGCGGACACCACCCTGGCGAGGATCATCCACCGGGTCGAGGAGGCGCAGGACGCGAAGGCCCGCACCCAGACCTTCATGGAGCGCTTCTCCACCTGGTACACCCCGGCGATCATCCTGCTCGCGCTCGTGGCGGGCCTGGTGACCGGGGACGTGGTCCTCGCCCTGACGCTGCTGGTGATCGGCTGCCCGGGCGCGCTGGTCATCTCGATCCCGGTGGCGATCGTGGCCGGCATCGGCCGCGGCGCGAAGGACGGCATCCTCATCAAGGGCGGGGAGTACCTCGAGACCAGCGCCCGCATCACCGCGGTCGCACTGGACAAGACCGGCACCCTCACCGAGGGCCGACCCCACCTCACCGACGTCACGGTCCTCGACCCCGCCCTCACCCGCGCCGAGGTGCTCGGCTGGGCGGCCCGGGCCGAGGCCGGCTCCGAGCATCCCCTCGCCCGTCCGCTGCTCGAGGCGGCGGCCGAGGAGGCCCTGGACGTCCGCGGCCTGCCCGAGCACACCGAGCCCGTGCCCGGCAAGGGCATCGTCGCGACCGTCGACGGCCACCGCGTCGCCGTCGGGAACCCTCCGCTGCTGCGCGCCGAGGGCCTCGAGGAGGACCCGCGGGTGACCGCGGAGGTCGCCCGGCTCGCCGGGCTCGGCCGCACACCGATGGTGGTGGCCCTGGACGGCGCGGCGATCGGCGTGGTCGCGGTCGCCGACCGGCTCCGCCCCGACGCCGCGGCCATGGTCGACCAGCTCCACACCATCGGCGTCGACACCGTCGTGATGCTCACTGGGGACGACCGCCGGGTCGCCGCCGCGGTCGCCGCCGAGGTCGGCATCGACGAGGTCCGCGCCCAGCTGCTGCCCGAGGACAAGCTCGAGGCGATCGCCGCCCTGCAGTCCGGCGGGCACACCGTCGCGATGGTGGGCGACGGCGTCAACGACGCCCCGGCGCTCGCCACGGCGGACATCGGCGTCGCGATGGGCGCGGCCGGCACGGGCGTCGCGATCGAGACCGCGGACATCGCCCTCATGACCGACGACCTCCGCCGCCTCCCCGAGGCCCTGGACCTCGCCCGCCGCACCGTGCGGGTCATGCGCCAGAACATCGCGCTCGCGGTCGTCACGGTGCTGGTGCTCCTGGCCGGCGTGTTCGCGGGCGGCGTGACCATGGCGATCGGGATGCTGGTCCACGAGGCCTCGGTGCTGCTCGTGATCGCGAACGCGATGCGGCTGCTGCGCCCCCGTCGGCCGCGGGATCCCCGGGCCGCAGGAACGCCCCGCACGCACCCGTCCCACACCGGCCGTGCCCCGTCGGCCGCTCCCGGCGAGCCGTCACCCGCCCGTGACCTTCCGTCCGCCGCATGAGAACTCGTTGACGGTCCCCCTACGCCGCCGTAAAGTGTGAGATACAACTGATATTTCAGGGGTTCGTCCCTCCGGGGACGGACCCCTGGCCTCACGGCACGGCGCGCCGACGAGGTCGGCCATGCCCGAGGAACCCACCAGGCCGATGCTCGCGTCGGCCCCGCCCCACCACTGCTCAGGAGCACACGTGGCACAGTCGACATCCACGACGACCACGAACGACCTCGGCACCCGGGAGAAGAGCGGCGCGCTGCGCGTGCTCACCTTCGCCGGGGCCATCCTCGCCTTCCTCATCGGCTCGGGCTTCGCCACCGGCCAGGAGATCCTGCAGTACTTCACGTCCTACGGCTACTGGGGCATCTTGGGCACGGGGCTGCTGGTGCTCGTGCTGATCTCCTACGTGTGCGTGGAGTTCCTGCTGGCGGGTCGCAAGCATCAGTGGGACAAGCCCTCGCGGATCTTCCACTACTACTGCGGCCGCTACCTCGGCACCTTCTTCGATTTCTTCTCGATCCTGTTCGTGTTCCTGAGCTTCACCGTGATGGTCTCGGGCGCGGGCGCCGTGTTCCAGGAGCACTACGGCCTCTCGAAGCACCTCGGCGGCGTGGCCCTCGCCGCGGTCGTGGGCGTCACCGTGTGGTTCGGCCTGAAGAACCTCGTGGACGTGATCGGCAAGCTGGGCCCGATCATCGTGGTCATCGCGATCGCGCTCGGCATCGTGGGCATCGTCCGCAACCCCGGCGGCATCGGCGAGGGCAACTCGCTGCTGCCCTCGCTGGACGTCGTCCAGGCCTCCACCAACTGGTTCATGGCGGGCCTGAGCTACGTGGGCTTCTGCATGCTGTGGCTGGCCGCGTTCCTCACGGCGCTCGGCAAGACCACCCGCTCCACCCAGGAGGCCGCCGCGGGCGGCATCTCCGGCGGTGTCGTGTTCTCGCTGGCCTGCATGATCGTGGGCCTCGGGCTGCTGGCCAACATCGAGGCCGTCGCCGGCACCGAGATCCCGATGCTCGTGCTGGCGAACCTGGTCAGCCCCCTGCTCGCCTCGGTGTTCTCCGTGATCATCCTGGCCGGCATCTACACCACCGCCGTCCCGCTGCTGTGGACGGTCGCGAACCGCTTCTACGATGACGGCACGAAGAAGTTCAAGTACCTGGCGCTGATCCTCGCGGCCGTGGGCACCCTGATCGGGCTCGTGCTGCCGTTCTCGCAGATGGTCAACCTGGTCTACGTCATCAACGGCTACGTGGGCGTGATCCTGCTGGCGCTGATGCTGGTACGGACCATCACCCGGGTGGTGCGCCGCCAGGAGATCTGAGGCCCGCCATGTCCACCCCCGCCGCCGCACAGCCTCACGAGCTCTCCCCGGTGTTCGTCACCACCGCCTAAGGCGGCCCCGAGCACCAGGAGCTCACCACCCGCCCCATCCCGGAGCCCCGGGCCGGGGAGATGACGATCGCGGTGCGCGCGGCGGGGGTGAACCCGGCGGACGTGAAGCGCCGCGAGGGCGCGTTCGGCACCTCGGGCGCGCTGCCGCAGGCCATGGGCCCGGAGGCGGCGGGGGTGGTCACCGCACTCGGCGAGGGCGTCACGCGATTCGCGCTCGGCGACGCGGTGCTCGGCGGTCCGGCCCGCGGGCGCGGCGCCTTCGCCGGGCACACGGTGCTGCGGGCCTCCGACGCGGCCCTTCTGCCGGAGGGCGTGCCCTTCGAGGTCGCGGCGACCCTGCCGGTGGCGGGCACCACGTCCTTCGATCTCGTCCACCACCTCGACCTCGCGCCCGGGGCGAGCGTGCTCGTGCTCGGCGCGGGCGGCGGGGTCGGGCACCTGGTCCTGCAGATCGCGGCAGCCCGGGGCCTTTCCGCCGTCGGCGTCGCCTCGGCGTCCAAGCGCACGCTGATCGAGGGGACGGGCGCCCGCTTCGTCCCCTCCGGCGCGAGCGCGCCGGCGGCCGCGCGGGCCCTGCTCCCCACCGGCGCGGACCTGCTCATCGACCTCGTGGGCGGGGAGCCGCTGCGGGCGCTCGCGCCGCTCGCCGCCTCGCCCGACAGTCTGGTCTCCGCGGCCGACGAGGCCGCCGCCTCCGCGCTCGGCGGGTCGGGCCGTCGCCGCCGCGACGACGCCCTCGCGGGGATCGTCGCGCTCGTCGCCTCCGGGCAGGTCACCCCGCAGATCGTGGACACCTACCCGCTCGCCCGCGCCACCGAGGCGATCGCACGGGTCGAGGCCGGTCACCTCGGCGGGAAGATCGTCATCCTCCCCTGACCCGGCCCCCGCTCGGATGATCCCGGTACCGTGGCAGGGATGAGCGCCGACGACACCCTAGTCCCTGATCCCGCCCCCACCACCTCCTTCACGGACTTCGCCGACCTCGAAGGACTGCTGCGCCTCCCGCGGCTCGCCGCGATCGCGGCCGGTCCTGGCGGCCGGGCGGTCGCCCAGATCCAGCAGGCCGACGAGCACGGCGCGCGCCTGGTCTCCTCGCTGTGGGACCTCGACCCGGCCGGCGAGCGTCCCGCCCGGCGCCTCACCACCTCCGAGAAGGGCGAGAGCTCCCCGCGCTTCGCCCCCGACGGGTCGCTGCTGTTCACCTCCGCCCGGCCCGCCCCGGGCGATGCCGGCTACGAGGACCAGGCGGCCCTGTGGCGCCTGCCCGCGCACGGCGAGGCGGAGCTCGTCGCCGCCACCCCGGGCGGGCTCTCCCTTGTCGCCGTCGCGGACGACGGCACCGTGCTCGCCGCGACGGAGCTGCTGCCCGGCGGGACCCTCGAGGACGATGCCGAGCGCCGCCGCGACCGCAAGGACGCGAGGCGCACCACCATCTGGCACACGGGCATGCCGATCCGGCAGTGGGACCACCCCCTCGGCGACAGCGAGCGGCACCTGCTGCTGATCGCCCCGGACGGCGGGATCACCGACCTCACCCCGGGCGTGGGCCCCGTGCCCCTGCAGTCCGCCTCCGCCGACCTCTCGGCCGACGCCCGCACCGTCGCCGTGACCTGGACCCGCCGCGTGACGGGCGGGCAGACCCGCACCGACGTGGTCCTCATCGACACCTCGACCCTCGAGCGCCGCACGCTCCTCACGGCCGACGACGAGCACCAGTACTCCTCCCCCGTCCTCTCCCCGGACGGCACCCGGGTGGCGGTCGCCCGCACCCTGCTGCCCACCCCCGCCTCGACGAGCCTCGAACGCCTGGAGATCCACCGCCTGGACGGCGCGGCGGAGCCGGTCGTGTGCGAGCTCGGCGACCTCACCGCCGGCGACGTCGCCTGGGCGGACGAGGGCACGCTCCTGGTCGCCGGGGACCTGCACTCCTCCGGCGCGATCCTGCGGGTCGACACCGTGACCGGCCGCGCCGACACCCTCGCCTCCGGCGGCGCCTTCACCTCCCTCTCCCCCGCCCCGGGCGGCGAGGTGCTCGCCCTGCGCTCGGACGTCGGTGTCCCGCCGCGGCCCGTGCGGATCGCGGCCGACGGGACGGCTCGGGGCGCAACCGACGAGGCGGTGCGCGAGCTGCCCGCCCCCGGCGCGGTCGGCGCCCTGCCCGGCACCCTCACCTGGGTGGAGGCGGAGATCCCGCCCTTGCCCGGGAGCGCCCCGTCGGCCCATGAGGAGCCGCCGCTGCGGGTGGGCGGCTGGCTCTGCGTGCCGAACGGCGCCTCGGCCGAGGAGCCGGCGCCGGTGATGCTGTGGATCCACGGCGGCCCGCACGCCTCCTACAACGCGTGGTCCTGGCGCTGGTGCCCGTGGTTCGCCGTCGAGCGCGGCTATGCGGTGCTGATGCCGGACCCGGCGATGTCCACCGGCTACGGGGACGAGGGCCTGAACCGCGGCTGGCCCCGTCGGCCGGACGTGGTCCTGCACGAGTGCGAGACGCTGCTGGACGCGGTGCTCGAGCGCGAGGAGCTGGACGGGACGCGCACCGCGATGCTCGGGGCGTCGTTCGGCGGGTTCATGGCGAACTGGATCGCCGGGCACACCGACCGGTTCGATGCGATCGTGTCCCATGCGGGGCTGTGGGCGCTGCCCCAGCAGCACCGCACCACCGACGCCGCCGCGTGGAAGATGCGTGTGCACCGCCACGAGGACGAGGAGCCGGACTGGTACCGGGCCTACTCCCCTCACCACGAGGCCGAGGCGATCACGACCCCGATGCTGCTCAGCCACGGCGACCGCGACTACCGCGTCCCGATCTCGGAGGCGCTGCGGATGTGGTGGGACCTGGTCTCGGCGTGGGACGGCGCCCGGGAGGACATGCCGCACCGCTTCCTGCAGCTGACCAGCGAGAACCACTGGGTCCTCACCCCATCCAATGCCGTGGTGTGGAACCGGGCGGTGCTCGCCTTCTGCGACCAGCACGTGCTCGGCGGGCCGAGCGCGGACGACGCGATCAGCTGGTGACCTGCGGGGGCGCGCTGAACGTCCCGGGTCAGTTCAGCGTCCCCGTCAGTTCAGCGTCCCCGTCAGCCGGCCGTGGAAGTCGCTCGAGCGCGCATCGAGCCCGGTGAAGACGACCTCGAGGTCGTGCGCGGCGTACTTCGCCTGGACCGCGTCGAGCGCCGCGACGGTCGAGGCGTCCCAGACCTGGGCGGCCGAGAGGTCCACGGTCACTGCACATCCCGGTGCGGCGTCTACTGCGTCAGCTGAGTAGTCGAACTGCTCGACGAGGTCGTTGCTGCTGCCGAAGAACAGCGGGCCGCGCACCGCGTAGCGCACCGCGCCGCGTGCCCCGTCGGCCGCGCCGGACCCGTCGGCCGCGCCAACCCCATCAGCCGCGCCCGCCGGCACGACCTCGCGCCGCACCTGCGTGACGTGCGCGACCCGGCGTGCGAACAGCACCATCGCGAGCACCGTCCCGGCGGCGACGCCGACGGCGAGGTTGTGGGTGGCGACGACGACCACGACGGTCGTGAGCATCACGAGCGTCTCGGACAGCGGCATGCGGCGCAGGGTGGAGGGGCGCACGCTGCGCAGGTCCAGCGTCGAGACCGCGACGACCATCATGACCGCGGCGAGCGCCGCCATCGGGATCTGCTCCATGAGCCCGGACAGCGACGTGACCAGCACCAGCAGCAGCACCCCGGCGACCAGCGTGGAGATCCGGGTGCGGGCCCCGCCGAGCTTCACGTTCATGACCGTCTGGCCGATCATGGCGCAGCCGGCGATCCCACCCCAGAGCCCGGCGAGGATGTTCGCGACCCCCAGTCCCCAGGACTCGCGGGACTTCGAGGAGCGGGTCTCGGTGAGATCGTCGACGAGCTTCGCCGTCAGCAGCGTCTCCATGAGTCCGACGAACGCGACGCTCAGCGCTGTGGGGAGGATGAGGCGCAGGGTCTCGAGCGTCAGCGGCACCTCGAGCGGGGTGATGCCGGGCAGCCCGCCGGAGACCTCGCCCTGGTCCCCGACGGTCGGGACGCTGAGGTGCGCGATCATCGCGATGGCTGTGACCAGCACGATCGCGACCAGCGGGGCGGGCACGGCCTTCGTGAACCGGGGCAGGACGAGCACCACCACGAGGGTGAGCGCGAACAGCGGGTACACCGCGGCCGGCACATCGAGGACGTGCTGGAGCTGCGCGGTGAAGATGAGTATGCCGAGCGCGTTGACGAAGCCGATCATCACAGAGCGCGGGATGAAGCGCATCATCCGCGCGAGCCCGGCGAGGCCGAAGCCGATCTGGATGAGCCCCGCGAGGAGCACGGTGGGCAGCAGGTACTGGGTCCCGTGGGTGTGCACGAGCGGCGCGACCACGAGCGCGACCGCGCCCGCGGCGGCGGTGATCATCGCGGGCCGTCCGCCGAGGAAGGTCATGGAGACCGCGAGCACCACCGAGGCGATGAGGCTGACCTTCGGGTCCACCCCCGCGATCACGGAGAAGGAGATCACCTCGGGGATGAGCGCGAGGGTGGTGACGGCGCCGGCGAGCACCTCGGTGGTCAGCAGGCGCGGGCTGCGCAGCGCCTCGCGCACGGTGGGCGTGGCGGTGGGGGCAGGGGTCGCGGTCACCCCGGGAGGGTACCGGCGCGGTGTCCGGGGCCGCTCCGCCGCGGGCTACGCTGGACACCCCGCCCGACACCCCGCCCGCTCGCACCCGCTCCCGGGCACGCCCACCGACAGAGGCTCCATGACCGACCGTCCCCGCCGCCGCTTCGACGCCACCTGGCTGCCCTTCGGGATGATGCTCGGCTTCACCGTGGGCATCGGCGTGGGCCTGACGGCCTTCGACAACCTGCTGCTCGGCGCGCTCGTGGGCTTCGCCGTCGGTACCGCGCTCGGCATCGCCCTGGGCTTCCGGGGAGGTCGCGGCAGCTCGGTCCGGGACGAGGACGCGGAGGACGACGAGTACCGCCGACGCCACGGCGATCCCGGCCCCGGCGGTCCCCGCTGATCCCCTCCTCCCCCAGCTCCCACCAACTCCCCCAGCCGGAGAAATCGCTCCGACCAGGGATGATGGCCGGGCACACAGAATCTCCACACGCTTGTCACAGCGGTTTCATGGGTGGGACTTGACCATTCCTTGACCCATTTGGCAGGTTGTGACGCGGGCCATGACACCCCGGTCCACGACGGCGGGACCCGCCGCCCCGGGGCGACCAGGATGGGGGATCCTCTCATAACCGCACGGAAGAGCAGCAGTACCAGCACGACGAGCACGACCGAGACGACCTGCACGACGAGCACCACCGCGGGCCTCGCCCGGCGGCTGCGCACCGGCATGGCCCTGGCCGCCGGCGCCGCGCTGCTGGGGCTGAGCGCCTGCGGCGCCGCCGACACCGGGGCCGAGACCCCGTCGGCGGGCGGGAGCAGCGCGCAGGAGCAGACCACGGCCCCCTCCGCGGGGGCCGAGGAGTCGGCCGACGGGTCCGACGAGGACACCGGGTCCGCGGAGGACTCCGGGTCCGCGACGGATGGCGAGGCCGACGAGCAGGACGGCGCAGGGGCCGATGAGGGTGCGGGAGACGAGGGCGACGGGCAGGATTCGGGTGCATCGGGGGATCGCACCCGGATCCTGCTGGTCACCGACCTCGGCATCACCGAGGAGGAGGACACGACCGGCGACGGTCCGATCGTCCTCGAGAACGACCGGCTCGCAGCGCTGCTCGGCGACCCCTTCGGGTCGACCGTCGAGTGCGCTGAGCCACTGACCCTCGAGACCGGCAGCACCTCCGGGTGCGTGGGGCCGACGAGCCTGGACGACACCGCCCCGACCCGGGAGTGGGTCGCGAGCGCCGTCTACGTCCCGCACGAGGACGGCTTCGAGCACGGCTACCGCAGCGCGGTGCTGTTCTCCACCGGTGTGGAGCTGCCCGCGGGGGCGAGCGCACTGACCCAGGGCAACGTCTCCCTGACGGGCGTCGGCATGGGCTCGATGTTCGGCGCGGAGCCGTTGAGCGCCGAGGAGCTCGAGGAGGCCACCTTCCAGACGCTCACCTCCGACAACGCCTACGTGCCGGTCGCCGACATGGCCGACTGGACGGGCGTGACCTGCGAGGACGGCATGGACTTCGACGACTTCGCGACCGTGGACTGCACCGCGGAGCTCGCCGACGGCGGCTACTGGCAGCTGAAAGTCGCCCCGGGCACCTTCGCGGACAACGACCAGGGTCTCCTGGTGGGGATCGGCAGCCCCGGCGACCTCTGAGCCGCGCACTCCTCACCATCGCGCACCGCGCCGGGGTCAGGTCCCACACCAGGACCTGACCCCGGCGCCGCCGTGTGGCTACCCTGGGCAGTGCGCCCGCCGCGAGAGGCCGGCGCCCCGGCCGGGACGACCCGGCCCGCGGACGCACGACGGGGACGGCCTCGCAGGAGAGACCGTGACCCCGACCCCCGCCCCGCAGCGCACGACTGAGCCGAAGCGCACCCCCGCCCGCGAGGTCCTGCGCACTGTCCTGGACCGCGGCGCCCTCGCCCGCCTCGCCGTCGGCTGGGCCGGCGTCGTCGCGCTCGCCCTGCTCCCCCCGGTCCCGGCCGCGCCCCCGTCGGCCGCGATCGCCCTGGTGCTCGCCGCAATCGTCGCGGTGATCGTGCTCGCCGCGGGCGGCGTCGTCGCCCAGGCCGAGGCGCTCGCCCACCGGCTCGGCGACCCCTACGGCACCCTCGTGCTCACCCTGTCGATCGTGGTGATCGAGGTGGTGCTCATCGCCGCGGTGATGCTCGGCCCGGGCGACCACGCGACCATCGCCCGCGACTCCGTGATGGCCGTGTCGATGATCATCCTGAACCTCGCCCTCGGCGCCTGCCTGCTGCTGGGCGGGATCCGCCACGGCGACATGGCCCCGCACCGCGTCGGCGCCTCGACCTACATCGTGCTGCTCATCGCGCTCGCAGCCATGTGCTTCGCGCTGCCCGGCCTGCTCGGCGAGGGCGGCGCCTTCACCGGGCCCCAGGCGATCGTCATCGCGCTCGCGACCGTGCTGCTCTACGCCTTCTTCCTGTGGCGCCAGACCGGCGCCCAGGCACAGGACTTCCAGGAGGTCGAGCCCCCGTCGGCCGCCGCCCTCCCGAGCGACGGCCCCGCCGAAGCGGACTCCCCTGCCCCGACCCCGCTGCGCGAGACCCTCTCCCGCCATCGCACCGAGCTGCTCGTGCGGGTCGCGGTGCTCGTCGCGACCGTGCTGCCGATCGTGCTGCTCTCCCACGACATGGCGGGGCTGCTCGACGAGGACCTCGCCCGGCTCGGGGCGCCGGTGGCGCTGTCCGGCCTGCTCATCGCGATGATCGTGTTCACCCCCGAGACCCTCACCGCACTGCGCGCCGCGTCGTCCGGCGAGATCCAGCGCGTGGTGAACCTGTGCCACGGCGCACTGGTGTCCACCCTGGCGCTGACGATCCCGACCGTGCTCGTGATCGGCCTGGTCACCGGGTCCCCCGTGGTCCTCGCCGAATCGCCGGTGAACCTGCTGCTGCTCGGGGTGACCCTCGCCGTCTCCGCGGTCTCGGCCGCCGCGCCGCGCGTCACCGCCGTCCACGGCGCCGTTCACCTGCTGCTCTTCGCGGTGTACGCGATGGCGCTGTTCGCCTGACCTCGCCGGGTCACCATCCCCTCGCAGGCCCCTCGCGGTAGGGTCCAGGCGTGAGTGCGACGATGCTTCCGATCCCGACCGACGCCGGCGACCTGCCCGGGATGCTCTGGCTCCCGGAGAACCTCGAGGAGCCGGTGCCCGGCCTCGTGGTCCTGCAGGAGATCTTCGGCCTGTCCGCCTACATGCAGCAGCGCTGCGCGGACCTCGCGGCGCTGGGCTGCGCGGTGCTGGCCCCGCAGCTGTTCGCGCGCCTGGACCCGCCGGTGGTGGGCATCGAGGACGGCGAGGAGCTCGGGCCCTGGCTGCAGGAGGGCATGGACCTCACCCAGCGCCTGCCCTGGGACCGCGCGGAGGCCGACGCGATCGCCGCGCTCGGCGCCCTGCGCGCCCACGGCGCGGTGGACGAGGAGCGGGTCGGGCTCGTGGGCTTCTGCTACGGCGGCGGGCTCGCGACCGCCGCGGCGGCGTCGGCGGCAGAGGAGGAACGGCCCCCGTCGGTGCTGGTGAGCTACTACGGCTCCGCCCTGCCGACGCTGCTGGACCGCGCGGCGCTCGTCGAGGTGCCGAGCCTGCACCACTTCGGCACCGAGGACGCTTTCATCCCGATGGATCAGGTGGAGCAGATCCGCGACGCGGTCACCGCCTCCGGCACTCGCGAGCAGGTCCGCTTCATGCTTCACGAGGGCGCAGGCCACGCCTTCGACAACCCGCACCCTGGACTCCACCACGCCGCGGCTGCGGAGGCGGCCTGGCAGCAGACCGTCGGCTTCCTCGCCGAGACGCTGCTGGCCCGGGGCTGAGCCCCCGCCCCACGACGACGCGAGCGACCCCGGCACCTCGATGGTGCCGGCGACGGCGAGCACGGCGACGGCCCAGGATGCGCCGACGGCGCGGGGCGCCTGAGCCCTGCGCCGTCGGCCGACGACATCAGCCGCCGACGGCGACCTCGGCGCCCTGCGCCGCGGAGGCGTAGCAGGCGTCGACGACGCGGGCGCGGCGGAGAGCCAGCGAGCCGTCGTGGGCGGCCCAGTCGTCCCCGCGGACCGCGCGGAGGAAGTCCGCGACGGCGCCGGCGTGGCGACCGTCGGGCCCGGCCACGGGCCGCAGCTCGGCGGGGATGCCGGCGACCTCGGTCCACACCTCGAGCCTGCGGTGGTCGTTGGTCGGGTCGCCGCCCCACTCGATGGTGGCGCCGCCGTCGGAGCCGTAGAGGGTGACGTAGCAGAGGTCGTGCGGGATCCACTGGGCCCAGCTGGACTCGAGCAGCAGGGTGCCGCCGCCGTCCAGGCGCAGGAATGCGGTGGCGAGGTCCTCGACCTCGAAGGGCACGCCTTCCTCGAGCTGGGAGACGCCGAAGCCGGAGCCGCCGCGTCCCAGCGGCCCGAACTCGGCGTGGGTGGAGGCCGAGGCGGCGGTGACCTCGGGCTCGCCCATGAGGTGCAGGGACATGTCGAGCATGTGGATGCCGATGTCCATGAGCGCGCCGCCGCCGGAGCTCTGGGCTTTGGTGAACCAGGTGCCGAGGCCCGGGATGCCCTGGCGGCGCACCCAGCCGGCCTTGGCGTAGTAGAGCTTGCCGAGCACGCCGGAGTCGACGACCTGCTTCAGCGCCGTGACGTCACCGCGGCGGCGGTGGTTGAAGGACACGTCGAGCACACGGCCGGCGCGTCGGGCGGCCTCGACCATGGTCGCGGCGGTCTCGCCGTTCTCGGCCATCGGCTTCTCGGTGAGGACGTGGAGCCCGGCGTCGAGGGCGTGGATCGCCATCGGGGCGTGGAGGAAGGTGGGGGTGGCGATGGAGACGACGTCGAGCTCGGCCTCGGCGATCATCTGCTTCCAGTCGCGGTAGCGGCCGGGGATGTCGTGCGCGTCGCCGTGCTCGGCGAGCAGGTGCTCCTCCATGGCGGAGACGGCGACGAGGTCGACGGTGGGGTCGGCGGCGTAGGCGGCGACGTGCTGCTGGCCGGCCCAGCCGAGGCCGATCACGCCGGCGCGGAGCTTCCGGGTGGGGGCATCGGGGATGGGGGCGGTGGTGGTCATGGGGGTCCTTCCGGGGGTGGGGTCGTCGGGATCGGGTGTCAGGAGTCGGGTGTCAGGCGTCGGGCATGAGCAGGTCGAGCGGGGCCTCGCGCACGCGGGCGAGGGCGAGCTCGGTCGCGCCGCGGACCACGACATCGCGGCCGTCGGTGCTTGCGACGAGCTGCGGGAACGGGGCGGTGGCGACCTCGGGCAGCAGCTCCCGGGAGCGCTCGAGGAGGGGGCCGATGGACTCGGCGATGGCGCCGGCGACCACGACCCGCTCGGCCCCGAGGAGGCTCGCGAGGATCCCGGCGATGCGGGCCAGGCGCAGGGCGAGCCGCTCGCGGACGGCGCGGGCGAGCGGGTCGCCCCGCTCGGCGGCCTCGAGCACTGTGACAGCCGTGAGCTCCTCGGCCGGGACGGCGGCGAGCAGCGGGGCGTCCTGGCCGGCGGAGAGGCCCTCGAGGGCCCAGCGCCGGGCGAGGGCGGCGACGCCGTCGGCCCCGCGGGAGTCGTCGAGCACGTCGTCGAGGAAGCGCATCTCGCCGGCGCCGCCGTCGGCCCCACGCAGGAGTCGGCCGTCGATGACGAGCCCGGCGCCGAAGCGCTCGCCCATGAGCAGGGCCGCGAGGTGCTGGGTGTCGCCGCGCTCGGCGAGGGCCGCGAGGGCGGCGAGGTTCGCGTCGTTCTCGACGATCACCCGGCCCGCGGCGGGTTGACCTGCGAGGTCGTCGCCCGCGAGCGCGTCGACGAGGTCGGGGTTCATGGTGGTCCAGAAGTCGTTGCCGCCGACGGGCGAGCGGCCGTCGGCGCGAACGGGCGCGGGGACGCCGACGACGGTGAGCAGCGGGGTGCGGGTTGCGCCGGCCGACGTCGCGTCGGCGGCCATCGCCTCAGCGGGAGCCCCGTCGGCGGGAGCCCCGTTGGTGGGAGCCCTGTCGGCCGACGTGGCCTCCCGCGCGACCCGCGCGATGAGCGCGCGCAGCTGCGCGATGCGCGACTCCGCGGCCGACGGGCGCGCCGGCGCCGTCACCCCCGTCGGCCCCGTCGGCCCCACGGGATCCGCCGGCTCGATCGCGCTCGCGAGCTCGCGCCCGCGCAGGTCGACGGTCCGGGCGCGCAGAGTGTGCTGGCCGGCGTCGATCCCGACGAGGACCGCGGCGTCCGCGCGCAGGGCGAAGCGTCGGGCGGGGCGTCCGCGGGAGGCGGAGCGCCCCGATCGCTCGCCCGCCGTCGCCCCCGCGCCCGCCGCAATAGCCGCGCCTGTCGCACGTGCCGCGCCTGCCGCGCCTGCCGCGCCTGCCGCGCCTGCCGCGAGCGAGGTGAGCAGCCCCGCCTGCTCGAGCTCGGCACTGACCCCGAGGACGGTCGCCCGGGTGAGGCCGGTCGCGGCCATCGCGTCGGCCGCGGTGAAGGACGGGACCGTCAAGGCGTGCTGGAGCAGGATCTGCCGGTTCGCCCGCCGCATCATCTGCGGCGAGCTCGCGCCTCGCTCCAGCTCGGTTGACATGGTCGGAACCCCGACTCCTATACTTTCGATAGACCATAAATATAATGCCTGATGTGTCCGGCGTCGCACAGCATCGTCGCACTGTCCGGACCCGCTCGCACCCCACTCCCTCGGAGGTCTCTCCCTTCATGACCACGGTTTCCCAGATCAGCCCCGCCATCGATCCCACGACACAGGGCGCCGCCCTGAGCGACGACGCGAACTGGTGGCGCCAGGCGTCCGTCTACCAGATCTACCCGCGCTCCTTCGCGGACGGCAACGGCGACGGCATCGGCGACCTGCGCGGCATCATCTCCCGCGTCCCCTACCTCGCGAAGCTCGGCGTGGACGCGGTGTGGCTGAGCCCGTTCTACCCCTCGGCCCTGGCCGACGGCGGCTACGACGTGGACGACTACCGCGACGTGGATCCGAAGATCGGCACGCTCGAGGAGTTCGACGAGATGGTCGCGGCGCTGCACGGCGCGGGCATCCGCCTGATCGTGGACGTGGTGCCGAACCACTCCTCGGATCGTCACGTGTGGTTCCAGGAGGCGCTCGCCTCGCCGAAGGGCTCCAACGCGCGAGAGCGCTACATCTTCCGCGACGGCCGCGGGGAGAACGGCGAGGAGCCGCCGGCGGACTGGACCTCGATCTTCTCGGGCCCGGCGTGGACCCGAGTCGAGGACGGCCAGTGGTACCTGCACTCCTTCGCGACCGAGCAGCCGGACTTCAACTGGAAGCACCCCGAGGTGCACGAGGAGTTCCTGAAGACCCTCGCGTTCTGGTCGGACCGCGGCGTGGACGGGTTCCGCATCGACGTGGCGCACGGCCTGGCGAAGGACCTGCCGGAGGAGCTGCCCTCGAAGGCGGAGCTGAAGGCGATGCCGAAGGATGGCACCCATCCGCTGTGGGACCGCGACGACGTGCACGACATCTACGCCGAGTGGCGCGAGCTGTTCGACCGCTACGACCCGCCGCGCATCGCGGTGGCCGAGGCGTGGGTGGAGACCCCGGAGCGTCGGGCGAAGTACGCGAGCCCGAAGGGGCTGGGCCAGGCGTTCAACTTCGATCTCATGGAGGCAGACTTCGACGCCGAGCACTTCCGCGAGATCGTCACCGACAACCTCGCCCAGTCGGCCGTGACCGGGTCGTCCACGACCTGGGTGTTCTCGAACCATGACGGGGTGCGCCATGCGACCCGGTACGGGCTGCCGCCGCGCGAGGGCCGCCCGTTCAAGCAGGGTGCGGACTGGGTGCTCGCGGGCGGTCCGGAGGACGGCATCGACAAGGAGCTGGGTCTGCGCCGGGCGCGGGCGGCGACGATGTTCGAGCTTGCCCTGCCGGGCAGCGCGTACCTGTACCAGGGCGAGGAGCTGGGCCTGCAGGAGGTCGCGGAGATCCCGGACGAGCAGCGTCAGGATCCGGCGTTCTGGCGGACCACTGCCGAGGACCGCGGCTGGGACGGCCTGGGCCGTGACGGCTGCCGTGTGCCGCTGCCGTGGACGCGCGAAGGCTCCTCATTCGGGTTCGGCGAGGGCGTGGCGCATCTGCCGCAGCCGGCCTGGTTCGCGGACTACGCGGTCGAGGTCGAGGACGGCGTGGAGGGCTCGACCCTGGAGATGTACCGCGAGGCGCTGCGCCTGCGTCGTGAGCTGCAGACCGAGGAGACCCTGACCTGGGACGAGGAGCTGTCCAGCGGCGACGTGCTCGCGTTCGAGCGTCCGGGCGGGTGGCTGAGCGTCACGAACTTCGGAGCCGAGCCCGTCGCACTGCCGGCAGGTGAGGTGCTGATCGCGAGCGGTCCGCTGGACGCCGACACCGAGGGCGCGGTCCAGCTGCCGGGAGCCACCACCGTGTGGCTGCGGCGCGCAGGGGCCTGAACCTCCGGGCATCGCAGGCGCCGCTCCCCGACCGGAGGGAGCGCCTGATCATCGAGGACGCCTCGGCCATCGCCTGCATGGGCGGAGGGCCGGGGCGTTCTC
Organism: Brachybacterium aquaticum; assembly: GCF_014204755.1. Taxonomy (NCBI): domain Bacteria; kingdom Bacillati; phylum Actinomycetota; class Actinomycetes; order Micrococcales; family Dermabacteraceae; genus Brachybacterium; species Brachybacterium aquaticum. Next base: position 431,090 of record NZ_JACHLZ010000001.1, on the reverse strand, counting down.
GGTCTCGGGGATCGGCTGGGGCGGCGTCGGCCGGGATGCGGACCGTGATGCCGGTGTCGTGCCCGGCTGAGGTACACGCGGCGACGTCAGGCGAACCGCCGGTCGCAGCATCGGGACTCGACGGTTCAGCAGAGCCGTCGTCGACGTGCTCGGCGGCGTCGGTTCGCGCGTCGCCGAAGGCATCGGCCGCGATCCTGTCGTCCTCCGCGGTCGGAGCGGTGGCAACGAGAGCGTCCATGTCGGAGGCGACATCCGCGGGAGCGTCGGCCGGCACCTCAGCGCTGTCTCGTGCCGGGGCCGGCTCCGGCACCGCTCCGGAGTCCTCGAGGCGGGCGGGACCGACGACCACGGCGGTGCCGCCGTGGCCGGTCCACTCGACCAGGTGTCCGTCCTCAACGGGCCCGCCGACGCGCTCGACCCGCGCGAAGGCGTCCTCCTTGCGCTGGTTGCAGCCGGCACAGAGGCCCTGGCCGTTGTCGAGGCTGGTCGCGCCGCCGCGGGAGTGCGGATCGATGTGGTCGAACTGGCGCACCGGTGCGTCGCAGTAGGGCGTGCGGCACCGGGTGTCCCGCCAGAGCAGGAAGCGTTTCAGGGCTGGTGGGAACTCGCGGGCTCGGGATTCGACGGCGACCAGCTCCCCGCTGGTGGGGTGGGTGTACAGCCGCCGCAGCACGGCTCTGACCTGTGGACCGTCGGGACCATAGCGGTCCTTCTCACCGCTCGCTGGCTCGGTGAGGGCGTCGCGCAGCTCTTGCCGGATGGCCTCGACGGGGACCGGACCGTAGCCCTCGAGCTCGGCGAGGTCGCCTTCGCCAGGGTCGATCAGAGCCCGGTCGGTGACGATGACGCCGACGTCCAGCATCACCGGTTCCATCTCGTCCTCGCGTCCGAGCAGCGTGCTCACGAGCGCGTCGGCCATGAGGGCGCCGTGCCCCTCGCGCTCACCCTCGGCCCGGCGGCGCTCCGCCTCGAGCGACAGCCGCTTGTGGACCGCCTTCGCATCGACTGCGGTGAGGTGCGCGCTGAGGGTGGCCATGCCATGCTCGCCCGGGGTGAGGGAGACGTGCCGGTCCTCGCGGGCCTTCCGATGCCGACGGGCGGCGCCCTCCGCATCGACCTGGGCAGCGGCCTTCTGCACCGCGGCACGCCACTTCTTCACACCCGCGCCGTCCATCTCCGGCAGCTTCTCGTGGAGGAGCTCGTCGACCTGGCGGCGCTGAAGCGGGTCGAGCGCGCTCGCGCTGGAGGAGGTCGCGTAGGCGACCTGTGCGGTGATCTTCCCGGTGCTGAGCGCGCTGAGCGTGCGAGGCATCGACCCCACGAGGCGGCGGGCCGAGGCGAGGCTCGAGCGGGCCACCGATGGGGAGCGGCGGGTCGCGAGCGAGAGGTCCGCGGCGGTGGCCGCATCGGCCTGTCGGATGAGCTGCTCGAGGGGCGGGAGGAAGTCGTCCTCATGGGCGACCTCGTTCCGCGCGCGGTCCACGCGATCGCGGACGGAGGCCTCCGCGAGGGCGACGACAGCCCGCGCCTCGAGACCGTTCAGAGCGCTGACCGCGCCGTGGATCATGTCCAGCAGGTTCTTGTGGTCCTGGCGGGGGCGCTTCTCGACCTCGAACATCTTCTTCGGGGCGGTCGCGACGGCGACCAGGAGGTAGCCGACGTCCCCGAGCAGCTCGGCGAGCGCGGCGGGGCCCTGCTCGTGGAGCGCGGCGAGCACCTCGTCCGGAGCGGGCGGCTCCGGCGAGGTGGCCGGGGAGGTCGTCGTGGTCATGGAGCCATCCTCCCCGACACCCCTGACATTCGAAAGCCTGGTCGAGGACTGTGGATAACTTCCGGAGAATCAGTCTCGACACCCCTCCGAACCGCTCCCCATAGTTACTGCCAGGTCATACATCTGACCTGGAATCTGTGGACAACCACACTGCTCGTCCCCAACTCAGCCCTTCCCAGAATTCACGACAGAATGCCGATGTGGAGGAGCCGTCGGCCGCCCGACAGCCCAAGCCCACCGGCCCGCACGCTCGCGCGCACGCTCGCGCCCGCCCGCCCCCATGCATGCCGCCCAGCCCCCTGCGCCTACCTCGCCCGCCCACGCCCGTCGGCCCTCGCGCTCCCCGCCGACGTGTCCACACCCCTTGCCCCGACTCGCTCGGGGGTATCTGATGGAGGCACGCGACCAAGCCCCGCAGGAGGCTCCGATGGAGAAGCTGCCCGTACCCGAAACCGTCCCCGCGCCGCCCGCCTGGTTCACCGGCGGCGTGCTGATGGATCCGCTCCGCGGTCCGCGCGACGGGTCGCGGGTGGCGATGTCGCACGTGCACTTCGCGCCCGGGGCGCGCACGCACTGGCACTGGCATCCCGTCGGCCAGACGCTCCTCGGCACCGACGGCGTAGGACTCGTCGTCACACGCGCGGGCGAGGTGGTGACCCTGGAGCCGGGGCGCACCGTCTGGATCCCACCGAGGGAGGAGCACTGGCACGGTGCTCTGGTCGGCACGCTCATGGCCCACCTGGCGATCCAGGAGGCCGACGAGGACGACCAGACCGTGACCTGGCTCGAACCGGTCAGCGACGAGGAGTTCGCCCGGGCCAACGCGGTCGCCGCGACGACGGAACACTCATGATGAAGGAGCAGGGATGAGCCGCACCATCCAGATCACCTTCGACGCCCACGACCCGGCCGCCCTCGAGCGCTTCTGGACGGAGGTGCTCGGCTACGTCCTGCCTCCACCGCCGGGGGTGGAGCTCGCCGAGGGCGAGGATCCGATGGAGGCATGGGGAGCGTTCCTCGCCGAGCGCGGCCTGCCCGAGTCGGAGCGCAACTCCGCCGCGGCGATCGAGGATCCGGACGGCGTCGGGCCGCGACTGTTCTTCCAGCGGGTGCCGGAGGACAAGGTCGCCAAGAACCGCGTGCACCTCGATGTGCGCGCGTCGCCCGGGCTCGAGGGGCAGGAGCGGATGGACGCGCTGCAGGCCCGCGCCGACGAGCTGGTGCAGCTCGGGGCGACCCAGCTCGAGCGCCACGAGCCGGCACCGCCGATGAGCTTCGGGTTCGTGGTCATGGCCGATCCGGAGGGCAACGAGTTCTGCCTGGACTAGCTCCTCGCAGCACGGGTTCCTCGCCACCCCTCCCCTGCCTCGCACAGGACGGGGATACTGGAGCCCACCGCACCCTCGGGGAGGACACCATGGCCGACGACGTCCAGGACATCCGCGACACCACCGACACCACGGACACCACCGCCGCCCCCGGCGGCACCCTCGCCCCGCGCCACCCCGGCGGGCCGCTGACCGATCCCAGCGCCGCGACCCGCAGGGACGCCCGCGGCCGCGCCGACCAGGTCGCGGCCCTGTTCACCGAGCTCGGGCCGCTGCCCGATCCCGCCCGGCAGGATCTCTTCGGGCCGACGTCCCAGTGGGCGCTGTACGTCCGCTACGCCGAGGGGCCGGTGCAGGTGGGCGTGGTGCTCGATCCGCCGCTGTCCGTGCACGCGCCGAGCCCGGCCGACCTCGACGCCCGGGTGCGCAGCGTCGTCGCCGAGCGTCGGGGCGTGGTCGAGGCGGACGTGCACGCCTTCGGCAAGCAGGTCCCGCGCGAGGTCGCGCTCACCGCGCTGCGCGGAGCGCGCGGCGAGCGCTGACGCTCCGGAGCACAGACACCCCCGGAGCGCCCAGCCGACTCAGACGGCCGGGACCTCGGACTGCTTGATGAGCGACAGCTCGAACTCGAGCTGGATGCGGTCGCCGACGAGCAGGCCGCCGGAGTCCAGCGGGGTGTTCCAGCTGATGCCGTAGTCGCGACGGTCGATGCGGCGCGAGCCCTCGAGGCCGGCGCGCACGTTCCCGAAGGGGTCGGTGTCCACACCGATGAGCTGCAGCGGCACCGAGATGGACTGGGTGGTGTCACGGATGGTGAGGTCGCCGGTGACGACGTAGGCGTTCTCGTCAATCTCCTCGATGCGGGTCGAGGTGAACACCATCTCCGGGTAGGTCTCGACGTCGAAGAAGTCCGCGCTGCGCAGATGGTCGTCGCGCTGCTGGTTGCGGGTGTCGATGCTGGCCATGGCGACGCGGACGGTCGCGGTCGCGGAGGCGGGATCGGCCTCGTCGATGACGAGTCGGCCGGTCACGTCGTTGAACGCGCCTCGCACCTTCGTGACCATGGCGTGGCGGGCGGAGAACCCGATCCGCGTGTGCCCGGGGTCGATCTCCCAGGTCCCGGTGAGTCCGGCAGTGTCCATCTGTGCCTCTTCGTTCGGCGACGGGACCCGTCGCTGGTCGGGGACGCGGCCGCGGCGGAGCGCCTTCGACACATGTCCGTGATCCCCGTGAACCTACCACCCGGACGTGCCGACGGCCGCGCAGGTCGCACCGTGTCCGTGCCGCAGGAACCGCAGGACCCGCGGGACCCGAGGGACCCGAGGAGTCAGCTCGTCGCCCCTGCCGCACTCCCCGTCGGCCGCCATGCGCTCGGGCGCAGCACGAGCACGAGGATCGGGACCATGGCGACCGCCGCCACCACCGCGAGGGCGGAGAAGGAGGAGACCGCCATGAGGGGACCGGAGGCGAAGGCGGCGAGCGCACCGCAGAGGTTCGAGAGGGCGTCGGCCGCGCCCTGCGCGGAGGCGCGCTCGGGGCCCGTGACGGCGGCGCTGAACAGGGCGGAGGCGGCGACGTTCATGAACGACCAGCCGAGGCCCAGCAGGACGAGCGAGGCCATGACCCCGCTGTGCGAGTCCGCGACGACGACCGCGAGCAGCATCGAGACGGCGAGGATGCCGATGCCCATCGCCACGACCGCGCGGTGGCCGAGCCGGTCCGCGAGCCAGCCGACCACGGGCGCGAGCCCGTACATCCCGGCGATGTGCAGGCTGATCGTCAGGCCGATGATGGTCAGCGACCCGCCGTGGTGCGCGAGGTGCACGGGTGTCATCGTCATCAGCGCCACCATCACGCCCTGCGCGGTGAGCAGGGCGACCAGGGCCGTGCGGGCGCGGCGGTTCGCGCTCAGCTCTGCGGCGGCGCGGCGGAAACGCTCGGCGCGGCCGATCCGCTCGGCGCGGCCGACGGGGGCCGGGTGCCCCGCGAGATCCGGGCGGCCGACGGCCCCTCCCCCGTCGGCCGCCGCCTGCTCGGCTGTCAGCCCTTCCGCCGCGAATCGCTCCGCCGCCGGCCGCTCCGCCGCGAGCCGCTCCGCGAGCACGCGCAGCGGGTCGGGGCGCAGGAACAGCAGCACCGCGAGGCCCGCGAGCGCGGAGCCGATGGAGGCGACGCCGAAGGCCGCGCCGTAGGGCGCGATGCCGGTCGCTTCGCCGATGACCTCGCCGACCACGCCGAGGTTCGGGCCGAGGACGTTGCCGATCGCGCCCATCCACACCACGAGCGCGAGAGAGCGGGCGCGGGTGGTGGGGGTGGCGAGGTCGGTCGCGGTGAAGCGCGCCTGCAGGGCGGTGGCGGTGCCCGCGCCGGTCAGGAGCAGTCCGAGGAACAGCGGGACGACCAGCTGCCACTGTGCGGCGGCGACGAGAATCGCGGCGCCGGCGGCGGCGAGCCACCAGCCGGTGGCGAGGGCCGGGCGGCGACCGCGCCGGGCGGCGAGGTTCCCCAGCGGGATGCCCAGCAGCGCCGCGCCGAGGGTGGAGCCGGTGCGGGCGAGCCCGGCCCAGGCCTCCGAGTCGGTCACGTCGCCGGCGAGCAGGATCCCGATCGACGGGGCGACGCCGAGGCCGATGGTGCCGAGGACCTGGGAGATGACCAGGACCGTCAGTGTGCGGCGCTGGGCGGGGTCTCGGTGGGAGACGACTGATTGCTGGGACACAACTTGTATCCTAGACGGCGGTGCAGGGGCGCGCCAGGGTGTCCGTCACGGAGCACCCCGCACTCACGTCGCCTCGCGCGGCGCCCCGTTCTCGGCGACGTGGGCGCGCAGGACCTCCTCGAAGGCCGACTCGTCGCCGTCCCGGAAGGTCTCGAGCAGGCGCGTGTGCTCGGCGAGCGCCTCCTCGCCGAGGGCGAACAGCCCCTCCCCCTCGGAGGAGAGCGCGAAGCGGTGCCGGTCGGCGAGGCGCGCATACAGCTCGAGCTGGACCTGGCTGTCGCCGGCCTCGACGAAGACCCGGTGGAAGGTCTGCAGGGTGCGGACCAGCGTGGGGAGGTCGCGGGCGGCGAGCGCCGCACGCTGATCGGCGATCAGGTCCTCGAGCCGTTCAGCCGCCGCGGCGCGGGCAACGCCGGAGGCCCGTCGCATGCTCGCGGTCTCCAGCAGCACCCGCGCCTCGGCGAGCTCGGCGATCGCGCGAGGTCCGAGGCCGCGCACGAGGGCGCCGCGCTTGGGGTAGATCGTCACCCAGCCCTCGTCCTGCAGGCGGGTGAGCGCGGAGCGCACGGGGGTGCGGCTCATCGCGAGCTCCGCCGCGAGCGGGGTCTCGCCGAGCATGGTGCCGGGCTCGAGCTCGCCGTCGAGGATGCGGGTGCGCAGCGCCTCGTAGGCGCGCTCGGCGGCGCTGGGCGGCGGGGCGCTGGACGGCGACTGCGGGGTCATCGCCCCTCCGTCGGCGCCGTCGTCGGCGCGATGGTGGTCCACTCCGGGTACTTCGCGGCGCGGCCATCCCCGGAGGATTCGCGGCGCAGGCGGCGGCGGATCCAGGGCTGGACGTGGCGGCGGAAGTGCTCGCGGTTGCTGAGCCGCGCGGGGGCGGCGTCCTCGGGCAGGGACCACCACTCCTTCGGCGCGTCGACGCCCACGGTCTCGAGCACGCGGGCGGCGACGCGGTGGTGGCCGCGGGTGTTCAGGTGCAGGCGGTCCTCGGCCCAGTAGGCGGGGCCGGCGAGTTCGGTGTCCGGCCAGTTCAGGGAGCGCAGCACGTCGGGCCGGTCGCCGAGGCGCTCCAGCACCGCGTCGGAGAGCTCCTCGCCGCGCCGCTCGATGATGCGGCGCATGGGCAGTCCGGCCGACGGGTTCGCGACCGAGTGCAGCAGCAGCTGCACGCCCTCCTCGTCGCAGCGGGCGAGGACCTGGGCGAACCGCTCGGCGATGTCGGCGATAGTGGTGCGGGGGCGGAGGATGTCGTTCCCGCCGCCCACGAAGGACAGCAGCGTGGGGCGCAGCGCGAGCGCGGGCTCGAGCTGCTCCTCGACGATAGGGCCGACGAGGCGTCCGCGGATGGCGAGGTTCGCGTACGAGATCGGCCGGCCGAGCGCGTTCGCCCAGCCCTGGGCGGAGAGGTCCGCCCAGCCGCGCACGGTGCCGTCGGGCAGCTCGTCGCCGACGCCCTCGGAGAAGGAGTCGCCGATGACGACGAAGCGGATCTCGCGCGGGTCCCCGTCGGCCTCCGCGCCGGCGCCCGCCGCCGCGCTCATGCCTGGCCCCCGAGCGGTCGGACGGTGAGGATCTGCTGGGCGCTGCCGACGGGCCCGCTCTGGTCATGCAGGACCGTGCTGGTCAGCCCCTGCCCCGTCGGCCCGAAGGAGACGGAGGTGTCCAGGCCGACCCACGCCCCCGTCGGCGGGCGGTGGAAGTGCAGGGTGAGGTCGAGGTTCGGGTACATCCACTCCTCCGGCGGGTGGCGGACGGCGGAGCCGTTGGCGGTGTCGATGAGGGCCACGAAGCGGGCGAGGTTGCTCGTGGTCTCGTCCTCGAGGAGCGGATGGTCGGTGGTGACCCAGGTGCGGGCGCGGCCGGGGCGGTGGGTGCCGGCGTCTCGGCCGGTGATCGAGCGGATGAACCCGCCGTCCCACACCTCGGTGAAGTCCCTCGGAGGCAGGCCGTCGGGACCGGGCATGGGTTCGGCCTCGGTCGCGGCGACCGTGCTCGTGTCCACGGGCGACATGGCCCAGGCGCGGGCTGAGAGAGTGGTGCGTCCGCCGATGACGGCGGTGGTCTCGAGCAGCTCGATGGTGCGGCCGGGGCGGAGCAGACGGGTGGTCAGGTGGATGTCCTCACGGGCGAGCTTGCCGAGGATGTCCAGCGAGATGCGGCCGATGATCTTGTCCGCATCGGAGTGCGCGGCGCGCCAGCGGTCCATGTGGTGCACGAGCAGGCCGACGACGGGGGCGACGTGCAGCTCGTCCTCGCTCCAGGCCCCGCCCACGTGCGTGGTGGGGGCGTAGGTGTCGGGGCCGACGGGGACGAAGTAGGCGGTGGGGCCGGACGTGCTCATCCCGCCATCCTGCCCTCTGCCTCGGTGCTCTGCGCCGCAGCGGCGCGGCGACGCTGCTCGGAGCGGCGGAACCAATTCACGAGCACCCCGGGCACGAACCGGTCGACGAACGGGGCGCCGAAGCGGGCGATCACCTCGATGCCGGCGCCGATCACGAACGCGACCAGCAGCATCCAGGCCGAGATCCCGATGGACCCGGCGACGTTGCCGACGAAGCCCATCTCGAACCTGAAGTTCATCACGACCAGGGCCAGCAGCACGAGCGCGCCGACGAAGTAGGCGAGCGGCAGCGCGACCCAGGAGGCGATGGCGCCGACGATGCTCCCCGTGGACAGCACCCGGCCCCGGTGCCAGAGCAGCGCGATCGCGAGCGGCAGGACCAGGGCGAACAGCACGATCGGGATCCACACGTACCAGTTCAGGTCGTACAGCCACAGGAACGAGTTCTGGCTGTCGAGGCCGAGCTCGGGGGCGTTGCCGCGCACGTTCAGGTGCAGGGGCACCACGAGCATTCCGAGCCCGGGCAGGACGGCGAGGCCGGTGAGTCCCCAGACCGGCAGCAGGAGCGCGGCGGTGAGCGCGGTCTGTCCGTCCCCGTCGGCGATCAGGGCGATCGCGCCGGCGAGCCCCAGGAACGTGCCGACGGGGAGGGCGAAGGCGAGCGCGTGGACGAGGGCGAGGCGGAGTCCCGCGGTGAGGTCGCAGACCAGCTCCCACCAGGCGGGCTTGTCCATCCCGGCGAGGTGGCCGGCGAGCATCGGCAGTCCGATCAGCGCCCAGGTTCCGAAGAACATGTCGGCGCCCGCGGTGTGCATCGAGATGGACATGCCGAACTCATCATCGGTGAACGAGAGGGCGGTGACGCGCGTGACGATCAGGGCGAAGATCGCGACGGCGAGGCCCGAGATGCCCGTCCACAGCACGGCGCCTAGCGGCCCGTTGGAGCCCCAGCGGCGCTGGGCGAGGCGCGCACCGAGGAAGCCGACGCCGGCCATGACCACGGTGATCAGCAGCGGCAATCCGCGCCAGCTCGCCGACAGGCTGCCGAAGAAGCCGAGCTCCATCTCGAGGTCATAGGAGCCGAAGGTCGCAAGCGCCACCAGCTGGAACGGCATGCCGATCAGCGCCAGAAGCGAGCCGCCGAGGCCCTCCGTGTCGCCACCGCCGGAGCCGGTGGACGGGAAGCCGAGAGCGAGGGGGTCGGTCGCCCCACCGGTGGCGTCACCCAGCCCGCCGACCAGCACGGCGAGGACGATCGAGGCGATCACGAGGAGCGAGGCGAGGATCGCCGCGATGTAGGCGAGCGCACCGACGACGAAGGTGGGCAGCGGATTGCCGAGGCCGAGCTTCGTCAGCGTGGGCGCGAGCTGCGCGGCGGCGGGTCCCGCCGGGGCGGGCGCGGCAGACGGGGGCTGGGCGGCCGACGGGATCTGGGGGCCCGAGGGGGCCGACGAGGCGGGGACCCACTGGGGGCCGGGCTGGTTCCCGGACTGGGCGCCGGGGTAGGGCCCGGGGCTGCCCGGTCCCCCGACATGGCCCTGGCCCTGGCCGTACGGGTGGTTCTGGTCCGACATCTGCGCCCCTCATGCGTGGTCCCCCGTGCGCACTGAGGTGCGCACCCAGGATCGAGACTATCGGTGGGGCGGGACAGCGGGGGCGGGGGTAGGGGCGTTGTGGACGGGGATGACGAGGTACTTCAGCGTGCGTCCTGTCGGCGGCGGCTCGTCCGGCTCGGGGAGTTCCGAGTACGGCTGCCAGGCCATCGTGTAGTCGCCGTGGAGCGTACGGGCAAGGGGCGAGTTCGCATCACCCTTCCACGGCCGGTTGCCCGTGAGCGCCGTGCGGCGAAGGAGTGCTGGAAGTCCGCCTCGGAGTGGAAGAGGGGGCGGAGAGCCGCCAATTCGCCCATCAGAAAATAAACCAGTTCCTCAGTCAGCGCGGGCGCCGCACAGCCTCTGACCAGATCGTCGACCATGTCGGAACTCCTTCGTCGTAGAGTCTTGAACACCGTGGAAGAACTGATCCTGTTCGACACCTTCAACTACACGACGTATTTGATCGTTTGGCTAGCTTGGGCTGTATGGCGCCCGATCACCTGGGGCGAGCATGCTCCACAGTGCGTTCGGGACCCAATGGCGATACTCCGGGTTTGCGAACGTCAGCAGCACAGCCAGTTGTCCGAGAAGTACCTCCACTGGACTCTCCAGCACCAGGTCCTTCGACGCGTTCCACCATTGATAGTTGGGACTAACAAGCTCTTCTCTCCCCCCCACCTACTGTGCGAAGCCAGGATTCGGGCACCCAGGTTCCGGTATGGGCGAAGTGGTAGGAAAGCTGGAGGCTGGAAACATCACTCCCAAGACCCAGGAGCCGCGGATGCGAAAAAGTCTCACGCAGCCAAGCAAGCACACTCTCAGCTTTCCGGTACTGCGCTGAACGGTCCCAGTCCTTCGAATACTGCTTTGAATCGATCAGAACCAAATGGTCCTGGGAGAGTCCACGCCGACTCGACTCGTATTTAGTGGATTCTTGCTGGTACTCCCGAAGGAAGAGGGCGATGTCGATATCCCCGCCGAACCCGACAATCTCGCATCTCTCATCCTCCTCAACGTGAGGGTAGACCTTGCCGGGTGCGCCAAGATCGATGCCGAGGAAGAGCGCAGACCCGCCTGGACGCGCATTGACTGTCGCAGCCAGAAGATCGGCGATCAGGAGCTCCCCACCCACACCGCGCTTGTCCGCTGACCAGGACTGAGGCTGCCCGAATGACCGGTGGCCCTCCTGAACGTAGGCCCAAAGATCCGTCATAGCCGCCTTCCCCGGTCGACCACGCCCCCTGCGCATGTCCACGAGGCTGTGTCTACAAGGTTGCCACAGCAGCTTCTTCGCCAACTCGTCGCTGAGGAGCCGTGCCCTTGCCGGGTGTGGAGGACCGAAGACCCGGCAAGGTTCGCTAAGCAGGCGGCACGGTGTCCACCAACTTCATCGTCATCCGACCCCGGTCTCGTCTCCGCGAGCCCGACCCGACTCGACTTTGGGGGCAAAGGCCGCACGCGGCTGCCGGTGCTTTACACAGTGAAGGGCGGCGGGGAAGCTCCCAGTGCAGATAACGCGACCCAGCACCTCGGTGGGCCCGGAGGGGATCGAACCCTCGACCCGCGGATTAAAGGTCCGTCGGAGCAAGGAGCGCAGGGCAAGCTAGAGCAGGTCATCACGCACAGCCTGCTTCTTCTATCCACCCATCCGCCACTGCGTTGCTGTCAGCGTTGCTGTCAGACCAGGAACTTCAACTGTCGCCGTCAGCGCTGACCCCTGTGGCCGCACGCTCCACCGCCCATTTAGCGCGAGCGAGAACTTCGTCGTATGTAAGAATCTCAGGCTGCCGAACTGTCCTTCGGAATAACTCGAAGCTTCGGGCCCTATCTTCATGAACCATACCATTCCTGCGCAGAGAATCGTGCGAGCCGATAACCAAATAGGCTCTAGGGTCGGCAAGAAGAACCTTCTCTCCCGTCTCGTACCCTTCAGCATCTTTGATTGGCGCCGACCTGCCTACGGTCTCACGCGCACGTTCAACGGTTTGTAGCACCTGAGAAATACCCCCAGCGAGATCATTCGAAGGCCCGAATACACCAGACCTGTAGACACCACTCTTAACCAAAGGATCATCGGGCTTCTTAATCTCAGCCAAAACAACCGATCGGATGATTCCACTAGTTGTCAACAGTGCGTCGACGCGCTTCCCATCGGAGAACTCAGAGGCCCCAGCAACATAACGCTCGAGCTTCTCGTCACTGTAAGAAACGAACAGGTGGCTCGAAAGCCCAACACCCAGAAGCCACGGGTTATCCTCGAAGAACTCTTGCCAATCAGACTCTCCGTACCCCCCAGCATCAAGCATCCCCTCAAAATCACGAAGCGTCTCACGCTTAGCCGACACGGCAATGATGTCGTCGGCAGTAACATCATTTTCAACAAGGGCACGCAAACTGCGTGAATCCTGTTCATATATCCGATCTAAAGCATCAGAATCTCGAAGAACAAGCTCCAACAGATCCTTGGAAACCTTGAGGGTATCCTCGTCCTCGATCTCGACGTTCGCTGCAACAAGGCATGCGCGGAGCAAGTTCTCGGCACCCTCCCCATTTAAAATAAGTACATTCTCTAGCTCAGGATCCTTGCCTTTGAGCTTCGTTATGCGCTCAAATCGAATCTCACGAACACGACCCTTATCGCGCACAAGGCGGAGCTTCACTTGAACCCTGCCCGTTTTGCTTTCGTACACAATATGTTCCTCTCCTGACAATTCCGGCCCAGTATCGGATGTCAGACCGTCACTATCGGCAATCACCTGCCAGACATCCCTTGTGCGCGCACCCCTATCTGCAGATGAGCCAAACGGAAGGGTGTACGTTCTACCTACCGTAGTTCGTCCAGTTACGCGAAGGTCAGCGAACTCTGCCGCCGTTTTGGGGTCAGGAGGCAACGCTAAACGGTTGAATATGGACAATCGAATCGTCTCCTCACTGAGGTTCACGAGTTTATGGTCGTCATCTTGTCACAGCCATGCCAGGCGCGCTTGGTGCGTCCGAGCGTGTGGCCCGGAGCGAAGCGAGGACACGCATCGATCGGGCGCGCGAAGCGCGCCTTGAAGGAGTAGGGAAAGCACTCACGACTCGGCTCACGCTGCCGCCAGGCTTGGTATTTGGACGCCTCACCCCGACTGCCGCCGCACCACGTCCGCGACTGCCCCAGCGATCGCATCGGCCCCTTCGTGCTCCCAGTACCGAAGCACGGTCCACCCGAGCGAACGGAGACTCCCATTGGTCTCTGCGTCTCGCGCCCTGTTCCTCACGATCTTGGGCTGCCAGTACTCGGTGTTGGACTTCGGCGGGGTGTAGTGCTCTGGGCATCCGTGCCAGAAGCACCCGTCGATGTAGACCGCGATCCTGAGCTTGGGGAACACGATGTCGGCGCGACGGCGGCGCTGAGAAGGGTCCGGTGCGTAGTCCACTCGGTACCTGAGACCGGCCCTGTGGAGTCGACGACGTACCGCAACCTCAATCGCCGTGTCGCGTCGCCGGTTGGCTACCATGGTTCGACACGCCTGCTCGCTTGCAGGACGCGGATGCGCGGGCGAGCCAGCCATGACATCCACTGTAGTGCTACGGCATCCGGCCGCGGCCAGCTAAGGCGCGACCTCGAGAGGTCCGTACGTATCGGTGGCGGCGTGTTGACTTGTCTGACGTGCGCGTTAAGCTGCTGTGCACACAACGTCTGGGACCCTTGCGAGCCGGCCAGGGCACCGAGGGCTCGGACCAACGGAGTAGAGGGAATCGCATAGATGACTACCATCGCGGACGATCGCGCTGAGCAGCGTGAACTGGATGTCGCAGCGGCAGCAGCCCTGGAGGCCGCCAACACCGAGGTGGAAGCCGACGCGACTCCAGGCAAGCTCACTGCTGAAGATCGGGACCGAACGGTGTTCCGACTCGGGGAGCTGTTCTCCGGGCCGGGGGGCATCGGCATGGGGGCGAAGCTTGCCAGCATCAACGACTCGAACTACAAGATCGTCCACCAGTGGGCCAACGACTTCGACGCGGACACGTGCCGCACCTACGCGCGGAACGTCGCGGAAGACATCGACTCCCCCTCCGTCTTCCATGGCGATGTTCGCACCCTTGACTACGAGAAGCTCGCTGATGCGGGTGACATCGACGGCCTCGCCTTCGGATTCCCTTGTAATGATTTCTCCGTCGTAGGTGAAAGGAAGGGGTTTGACGGCGAGTACGGCCCTCTCTACACCTACGGCATCAAGGCACTTCAGAGGTTCCGGCCGATGTGGTTCCTCGCAGAGAACGTCGGTGGCCTCACCTCGAACAAGGGTGGCGCGGCCCTGAAGCAGATCCTCATTGACATGCGCAGCGCGGGGTACCGACTGGTGCCGCACCTCTATCGCTTCGAGAAGTACGGCATTCCCCAGGCGCGCCACCGGATCATCATCGTCGGCATCCGAGACGACCTCGACGTCACGTTCAAGGTCCCCAGCCCGGAGCCGTACGCAAACGCCGACGTGAGCTCTCGAACGGCGCTCACCGTCCCGCCGATCCCCGAAGATGCATTGAATCAGGAGCGCACTCGCCAGTCGGCGCGCGTGGTCGAGCGTCTGGAACTGATCGGCGCAGGAGAGTCGGCCTTCACCGCAGACCTTCCCGAGCACCTCCAGATCAAGACTGCTACGAAGATCTCTCAGATCTACAAGCGTCTCCACCCTTCCAAGCCTTCCTACACGATCACAGGCTCGGGCGGCGGTGGAACGCACGTCTACCACTGGGAGGAGCCTCGAGCTCTGACGAACCGTGAGCGAGCTCGGCTGCAGACCTTCCCTGACGACTTCGCATTTGAAGGGTCCAAGGAGTCCGTGCGGAAGCAGGTCGGAATGGCTGTGCCTGTGCGTGGAGCTCAGATCATCTTCGAAGCGATCCTGAAGAGCTTTGCCGGCGAGGAGTACGAGTCCGTGGACTCGTCCTTCCCCACCATCGACTAGGCTGCAAAGGAAGCGCCGTGGACAGGGCGCTTCCTACCGGAACGCGCCCTCCGAGAGGTCCTGGAGGTCAGAGAGGACGACCGGCCGGTTGCCGCTGAAGATCGCCCTGATCTCTTCGTGGCTATATGGCCTATCTCGGTGCCTCCGCACCATTCTGATGATATCTCGAGCGGTGATAGCGGCGCCATTCACGCCGTTCTCCTCGGCAACGTCACGCAGTTGCGACTCGACGTTGGATTTGTACTCAGAAACAACGTAGGCAAAGAATGCGAGCGGATTCGAGTCAAGCGCATACTCTTCGAAATTCGAGATGTAGTCACGCATCCTATTACGCTGAGACACACCCAGAGAGTAGCCCTTCTTGTACGCCTTCGAGTCCAGTATCGCTCCGTAGCCAGCTTCATGCGAACTGATCACAACGTCAGGCCTTTCGCTGTAGGCCCCAATATGCCTAGCCTCGAACCCGAAGACATCCCTGAAGATTGACGTCGTAGCTTTCTCGAAATCCGTAGCTTTCTCGCGCGATTCGAACGCCATCTGCGCGTACGAGTTCATGAAGCCATCCACTGCACCACTGGGATACTTCTGCGCGAGGACCCAATCAACTCGCGCTACAGGTGCGCCGGTGCCTTCTGAGATCTCGTTGACGACATCCTGGCTGATCGCATCGATGAGCCGTGTCGCTGCCAGCGCCTGGAAGGCGATTTCGATGCTCCGCTGCTCCAGCGACGTCGCGGTGACCGACTGTGCATCAGTCAAGCTCCGAGTGTCCTTGGCCTGGCCTGGCTTCAGCCCGTACCTTCGCTGGAACTTCTCCTCGTTGTCCCAGTCTTTGATCAAGGGAGTGGCCAACGCCTGCTCGATGAGGTGATCGACTTCCTCCTCGGCCCCCGAGACGATCTCCCACTCCCCGTCAATGCGAGAGATGAGCTGTGTGTACCCGAGCCAGTTCCCGGCAGTATTAGCGATGTCCCCTAGATTTCCGAAGAGCTGCTCAAGCGTGGCTTCCTTGCTACGCGTGGAACGGAACTTATCTAGAAAATCAGGGTCTAGGGACTCAATGCCGGTGCGGCGATACGAAAGGATGCGCTCCACAACATCATCCACCACAGATGGAGAATTTGACGTGCCATAGCAGACTGCTAGTTTGGCAACTTCATCCTTTTCGACGAGTCGACCTCCGAGTCGTGGATCCCTAAGCAGCTGAAGCAAAAAAATGAACGGACGAACCTTGAAGTTTCCACTCACCGCCGATGCGCCCTTCGCAGTGAATGCCGACGGGAACTGATAGTTCAGCACCTGCTTGGTGAGGATCGGCAGGGGCGCCTCACCCTCCACCAGCCCCTGCCCGGCCCAAGTCAGATGCATGGTGTCGTCGCGCATGAAGATCAGCCCCAGGGACTTCAGCCAAGCGCGGTACGTTCGTGCTCCGCCGGCCCCCTGATCACGACGATCACCGGTTCGCTTCAGACCAGCGCTCTCGAGCATGGCTTCTACGGCCAGGCCGGTCTCCCTCCGACCCGCGCCCCAGTTCATCCCTCCTGCGCCTTTTGTCATGGCGGCGAGGACCAGCGGAACAGGTGCAAGTGATCGCTTCGGCCGGGTCAGCCACCATGTGTAACGCATGACACCATGCTGCCAGGGCTTCTACTTCGTAACGAGCTCGTCTGCATCGCACAGCAACCACGTTCCGTCCGCGAACATGACTTCGATGACGACCGTGCTCGTATCGCCGCCCGGCACGTCGTTCATGGCGTACACGCATTCCCCATCTCGTTCGAGCGCGTGGCCGTCTCGGGTCGTGACGGCACAGAAGATGCCGATCGGCTCTCCGGGAGTCGCCCTCACGTCGCCCCTCGAGTTCTCCTGTCGTCGCCGGTGCTCACCGATGCTTCTGATCATTCCTGGTCATCCCCCGCAGAGAGATCGAACGTGTAGTTCCACTGGAATCTGCTCGCTCTATACAGACCTGTCGAGTACTCGACAGGCGTGGACGAGGCCGCGTAGACCCTCCGCCTGGTTTCGACGACCGGCTCTCCGACAGAGACCCCGAGCGCGCCGAGCTCGCCCGCATCCGGGAGTCGCGCATGCAACCGCTCGTCGACAGTCGCGGGCTCCAGCCCGACATCAGTGAGGATCTGGAACTCTCTCCACCTGTTCGCCGGACCAGACTCCTCGCTCATGAGCAGGGTCCCCTTCGCAACCGCGTATGCGTAGTACTTCCTGACGATCTGGGAGACGGTTCCGTCGGCGTCGCGGACCACGCTCGTGCGGCAGACGAGGTCATCGCCCGGCACGACGTTCAGCCGCTCTGCCATCTCTTCGTCCGCGGGAGCAACCCCCACCGTTGTCAGCTCAGAGGAATCCGAAGCCGATGAAGGCCCGGCCTCCCCACTCCCCGTTCGAGGGCGCGGGGACGTCCACTTGCTCGGGTGGTACGTCGCAGATCCGACCTTCTGGAGGGGAATCCTCGGAAGGACGACCGTTCCGCGGCTGCGTCGCGATTGGACTCTGCCCTCTCGCTCAAGAAGCTTCAACGCGGCGGCAACGGTATTCACGTTGACATCGAAGTCACGTGCGAGGTCAGCCTGCTTGGGCAGCGACGACTGCTCGGCGTACTCCCCGCCGTCGATCCGAGCGCGCAGTTCGTCGGCGATCTGCACATACCTGGCAACCATGGGACCTCACCTAGTTGTAGTTGGGCTCTGAAGCCTATCCCTAGTTGACATGCCGCGCCACCCATGCAACGCTCAACCCGAGGCCTACCACTAGGGATAGGAGCTCGTGTATCTCAACCACTAGGCGTAAACATGGCAGTCCAGACCCGGTTCCCCGTCCAGATGGAGGACGTGTTCCCCCAGGGTGCGTACATGATCGGTGAGGTCATCGCCGCCGATGACTTCGACAGGAAGAGGGCTGGCGAGGTCGACCCCCAGTTGCGAGACAAGATCTCGGGACAGCGTGTCTGGCAGGTCCGTGTGCTCGATCCCGACCCGGAGAGCCGGAAGGGACAGGCCGAGGTGACCGTGAAGGTCTCCTCCGACCACCAGCCGGTGCCGCCCAAGGGCCCGACCACCGGCCCCTTCCGCGCCGTGGCCTTTGAGGGGCTCACCCTCACGCCGTACGTCGACACCAACGGGAACTTCCCGAAGATCGCGTACTCGCTGAGGGCCACGGGCTTCGCCGAGGCCAAGGCTTCCGCCCGCACCTCGAGCACCGAGGCGGCGTGATCATGGAGCGGAAGGCGATGCGCCTGCTCAACGTCGCAGCGTTCGGGATCCTGCTCTGGCAGGTCATCCCGCTCGGCTGGCAGCTGGCGTTCGGAGGTGCGTGAGCAATGCACACCGCCTCCCTCGCCTTCCGCTTCGGCCTCGCCGAGCTGCGGTGGATCACTTCGGCCCTGTGGGGTCACGTGCGCTGGTTCCACCGGTTCTGGTTCGTCGTCGCGATGTTCACCTGGCTTTCGGCCGACCTCCTGGGTAGCTGGAAGCCCTTCGCCATCGTCGGAGCCATCGCGCTGTACTTCGCACTCTGGGCACGCTTCTACCCCGACACCTACTTTCGGGCCATCTCCCGCCCGCTCGCGCGCCGGGAGCTCTGGCTGGATCTGCTCGAGACCTGGCCGCTGCTGATGGAAGAGTGCGGGCTCTCCACGGTCGTCATCGATCGTGCGGGAGAGAAGCACACACGGGTTCCCTCGATCGCCAGCAAGCACTGGGATCGCAACGAACTCGTTCTCGCTCCCTCACTCCTCACCGGACAGACCGTCGAGGACTTTCAGAGCGTCGCCGATCGACTGCGAACCACCGTCGGCGCAACGCACCTCCGCGTGACCGGAGACCTCTCCCCCACCCTCACCTTCAGCTTCGGCGATGCCCTCGCCGATACCGTGATCCGTGGGCTCCCCGACGCAGGAGAGCCGTGGGACGGCCGCTCGGTGTGGATGGGGATCGACACGACGGACGATGACTGGTGGCTCCGCATCGCGGGCACTCACACCCTCGTCGCCGGCTCCTCCGGCTCCGGCAAGGCATCGCTCGTCTGGGGCGTCACCATCGGTCTCGCTCCCGCCATCGCACGCGGTGAAGCGCAGGTGCACGGGATCGACCTCAAGGGCGGCGTGGAGCTGGGCATGGGCAAAGACCTGTTCACCCGCTACGCCGTCACTCCCGCGGAAGCCGTGGTGGTCCTCGAGGACGCCGTCAAGGCGATGAGCGCTCGCCTCGAACGAATGGCTGGGAACACCCGCCAGCACACCGCGAGTGCCGATGAGCCACTGATCGTCGTCCTGATCGACGAGGTCGCCGCGCTCACGTCGTACATCGAGGATCGCGATCTCAAGAACCGCGCCCGCACCGCGATGTCACTGCTCTGCTCCCAGGGCCGTGCCGTCGGCTTCACCGTGGTTGCCTGCCTCCAGGACCCCCGGAAGGAGACGATCCCGAACCGCGGCCTGTTCACCCAGATGGTCGGGCTTCGGCTGCGGGACCGTGAGGAGACCTCCATGGTCCTCGGTGACGGCGCTATCGCCTCGGGAGCCCTCTGCCACAAGATCCCGGTCGCTTCACCGGGCATCGGTTACGTGGTTCCCGAGGACGGCTCCGAACCGGTCCGCGTGCGCGCTGCCTTCGTCGATGACGACCTGATCCGGGCTGCGGCCGAGCGGTTCCCCGCCCCGTCGACGATCCCCGTGGTGATCCCGGAGCCGACGGAGAAGCCGCGCAGCTCTCGGGCACGCACCCGGACCAAGCCCGACACGGAAGGAACGGCATCGTGAGCGCAGGCGATCTCTACTCCCTCGACGTGGACGAGCCCACCGCGCTCACGCCAATGCTCTCCGACGGCTTCGAGGACTGGTCCAAGCAGGTCGCCTCGACGGGATTCTGCTCCCGCCCCGTCCGCCTCTTCGGACAGGCACGCACCTTTGATCGCAGGTCCGGGCAGCACCTGAGCACCTTCGACAGTCGTAACCTGCCCGACAGCGTCCTCTACGTCCGCTGCGGCAATCGCCGTGCCTCGCGCTGCCCCTCGTGCTCCCATGAGTACCAGGGCGACATGTGGCACCTCCTCTCCGCAGGGGTCTCCGGTGGGGACAAGGGGGTCCCGGAGAGCGTCTCCACGCACCCGCTGGTGTTCCTCACGCTGACCGCTCCCTCGTTCGGCACCGTGCACTCCTCGACTCGTCCCGGTGCCCAGCCTCGGCCGTGCACCGTGAACGCGGCGCCGGGACTGTGCGAGCACGGTCGCCCTCGTCGATGCACTGAGCACCACGACGCCGACGATTCTCGGGTCGGTCAGGCGCTGTGCCCGGACTGCTACGACTACGAGGGCCAGGCGATCTGGCAGTGGCACTGCCCCGAACTGTGGAGGAGGTTCACGATCCGCCTGCGCCGCCTTGTCGCCGCACACCTCGGCATGAGCGAGAAGGCCTCGCGGGACCTCCTCCGCGTGCAGTTCGCCAAGGTCGGCGAGTATCAGAAGCGCGGCGCGATTCACCTGCACGCGCTCGTGCGCCTCGACGGTGCCCCGTCGGACGACGACCCCTACCCCTCCCCGGCTGTCGACGTGCCTGCATCGTGGCTCGCCGAGCGGTGTCTCGAGGCCGCCCGCGACATCGAGATCGATGCTGCCCCGGTCGACGCCTACGACTCCGCCCGCGTGCTCCGCTTCGGTCGCCAGGTCGACGCTCGGCCCGTCCAACGCCACTCCGAGGATGACGGCGACGTCTCCCCCGAGATGGTGTCGGCCTACCTCGCCAAGTACGCGACGAAGGCAGCCGGTGATGTCGCTGTCGACGGCACTCCGAATCGCCACCTGAAGCAGCTCCGAGAGACCTGCCTCGAGCTGTGCGGTCGCGCGCTACTGCACGAGGGGTTCTCCAGTCCGTACGCGCTTCTCGGCAAGTGGGCCGACGCCCTCGGCTTCCGCGGACACTTCGCCAGCAAGTCCCGGCGGTTCTCGACCACCCTCGGCACGCTCCGCGATGCACGGCGCAAGTACCACCGCGACCGCGAGCAGCTCGAGACGCACGAGGATCCTTCGTCGGCAGACGAGCCCCTCGACGTCGCCGAGCACATCGTCGTGCTCAACGAGTTCCGCTTCGTCGGACAGGGCTGGCTCACCCCCGGTGACGCCGAACTCGCCCGCTCCGCCGCTGATGCAGCACGCGAGTGGAAGGACGCCCGACGCACTGCACGCCAACCCCACGAGAAAGGAAAGAACCATGGACAAGCTCTGCTTCACCGCTGAGGAGGTCGCTGATCGGCTCAGCGTCTCGAAGACCCGGGTGTACGACCTGATGCGCTGCGGTGAGCTGCCCAGCGTCAAGCTCGGCCGCTCCCGACTGATCAAGGCCGCTGATCTTCTCGCGTACGTCGAGAACCTCGAGCCGGCCCCCGTCGTGGCATGAGCCGCTCGAAAGGGGAGGGCAGCGTCTACCGTCGCCAGGATGGTCGGTGGACGGGTGCTGCCTATGTCCTCACCCCGGAGGGCACGCGCAAGCGCAAGGCCGTCTACGGAAAGACTCGGAAGGAGGCCTACGACAAGCTCGCCGCGCTTCAGGAGAAGTCTCGAGCCGGCATCGCCGCCACTCCAGGCCGACTTACCGTCAAGGCGTTCCTCGAGACCTGGATGCGCGACGTCCAAGAGGCGCGGCTGAGCCCTGCGACCTACCAGACCTACGAGGGGTACATCCGCAATCACCTGGTCCCCGTGCTGGGGGCGAAGCGGCTCGGCCAGCTCACGGCGGCGGATGTCCGCGCATTCCTCGCGATCAAAGCTCGCGAAGGAAAGAGCCCCGCCACCGTCAAGCAGATGCACGCCATCCTGCGGTCGGCGCTCCAGCACGCGATGCGCGAGGATCTGGTGCCCCGAAATGTCGCGAAGCTCGTCGTGGTGCCCACACCTCCGAAGCAGAACGTCGAGCCGCTGACCCCCGACGAAGCCCGCACCCTCCTCAAGACCGCGCAGGGAACGTCCTGGGAGGCGCTGTGGACGCTGTACGTGGGTCTCGGCCTTCGTCGCGGCGAGGCGCTGGGACTGCGCTGGGGAGACATCGACCTCGACAACGGCTACCTCAACGTCGTGCAGTCTCTCCAGCGGTCGCGGGGCGAGCTGCGGCTGAAGAGTCCCAAGACGGACACCTCCCGGCGTCGTGTCGTGCTCCCCGGATTCTGCATCGACGCACTCATCCGGCACCGCACCTCCGAGCGAGAGAAGCTTGCTTCGCTCGGGCTGCCCATTGACCACGCGACGCTCGCGTTCACCTCCCAGGCCGGCACCGCGATCTAGCCCCGCAATGTGAACCGCGCCTTTGAGGCACTGCTGAAGAAGGCCAAGCTGCGCCGGGTCAAGCTGCACGACCTCCGCCACACCTGCGCCTCACTGCTGCTCGCGGAAGGCGTCCCCCTCGCGTGGTCATGGAGCTGCTCGGGCACTCCGCCATCGCAGTCACGATGAACACCTACTCGCACGTGATCCCGGCCCTCCAGGACGAGTCCGCGAAGCGCATGGACGCGCTCTTCGGAGCCGAAAATACGAAACTACGAGAGACCGAGAGTGCGAAAACATGAAAGTACGAATACGCAGGTCATCTTGCATTCTCGTGCGCATCCACCTACGTTTTCACCGACCGAAACGACGAGGAGATTCCCCATGCGACACCCGCTCGCTCCGTCCCTCGATGTGCTCGGTCAACTCTCATAGAACCTCAGGAGGTTCCCCTTGGACCCCATCGAACACGCCGAAGCCATCGCGCACCGAGCCCATGCCGGGCAGACCGACAAGTCTGGCCTGGACTACATCGACCATCCCCGTCGCGTCGCGGAGCGCGCAGCGCTCATCGCTCCGGCCGACCTCCGGACCGAATGCATCGCGGCAGCCTGGCTCCACGACGTCGTCGAAGACACCGACGTGACCCTCGAGGATCTGCGCGAGCAGGGATTCCCTCAGCTCGTCGTCGAGGCAGTGGACCGGCTGACGAAGAAGCCCGACGTCGCACGGACCGACTACTTCGCGGCCATCCGCACCCATGCAGTGGCTCGAGTCGTGAAGACCGCAGACCTCATCGACAACACCGATCCGGAGCGCGCCGCGCTGCTCGACGAGACGACCAGGAGCCGGCTCGCGGAGAAGTACGCAGAATCCTGGGCGCTGCTGCTCGGCGACGCCTGACGATGGTCGACTTCTACCGCGTCTTCCACGACCACCACCCCGACGAGAGCGGCATCATCGTCGCTGACGACGGAGTGTCTGAGTACGCGTATCTCGCGAACACGGGGCTGTGGCACCGGGAGCCGTTCGCAGGGACCGTGGCCCTCTTCGGCGACGAGAACTATAACCGCGTCCGCATCGAGACTGAGGAAGTGTACGAACGCATCGGTCAGTGTCGACCGATACGGAACCAGGGCTTCGGAGCAAAGGTGCTCCGTTCACGACGACTCCAGCCCGATGGCGAGAAGCGAACCAGCTCCGGCCTCGGTCTCGACCCTTCTCGCGTCCCTCCCCTCGCTGACGATGCGTGGCGCCGCCTCCCGCTGGTCGATGACGGCCCCTCTCCGGAGCAGGTGAGCGTCGCCGCCATCTGAGAGCAGGAGTCCGAAGGCCTCGAATGGTCCGGCTGCGGCCATCGCCGGCTCACCGTCGAGCTGCTGATGGCAATCGCCGAAGAAGTCGTCGCGGTACCGGTGCCACAGCATCTCAGACACGACGACGTCGCGGCCATCCTGAAAGAGCTGTGGGGTCTGCGGACGGTCTGCCACTACTTCCGGATGGCGCTCGAGACGGCGGCACTGCGATTCAACGTGACCGTCGCCGACAGCCACGAGCTCCCCGTCGCACTGGCCATCGCCAAGGACTTCAGCGACCGCTGGGACGGCTGCCCGGACGCCGTGCTCAAATCCTTAGCGGGCGCTAGCCGACCAGATTTGCGAAAGGCCTCGAGCCACCGTGAGCTTCCTTGAATCTTCTGATAAGCCCTGACTCGGCAGTCCCCGTTCCGAGCCCGTCGAAGACGACGGGAAGCTGACGCCATGCGACAGTCAGGCGGTCGGCGTCCGCCAAGTGCCAGATCGACCTCCCACCTTTGTGATTTAGCCCAGAGCCCTCTCCGAATCTTCGATACTGCCGAAGGCGCGTCCGGAGGCTCGTTCCCGCTTGACCGATATAGAGGACACTCGCATCCGGAACCCACCGAGAGCGCAGGTCGGATCCGGTGTAGCTGTATGCCTGCCTATCCGATGCTTGAGGGCGCTCCGGAAGGAACTCCGGCTCTGAGACATCATCTCGAAGCACCACGTAGACGCCCGGCACAGCAGGAACTTCGCGAGAATCGAGGGTTGCGAGCGGGGTGAATCCTTCCCACCCTCGCGCCTCGAGTCCTTCACGATCCCAGGTGTCGGGTGCCAGTTCGTCGACGGTGGGCGCGTCAGGGTCCTTGCTCGGCATCCAGATGATGATGTCGGCGACGCGGAGCAAGGAGAGCTCACGTTTGTCAGGGGTGGAATAGTCCTGCCCGAGTTCTGTGAGCCAGCCCTTGTTCTCACGAAGATCGCTCCAAAGCTGGTGATAGAGCATCTGGTCTTGGCTCTTCTTGACGCCGTAGAAGCTCCGCACCCGCGAGTCGATGATGGGCACGATCTGCGGGGCATGCCGGTGAAGCACCTTGGACACAGTGACGCTGGTCCACCCCTTCACCCCCTTCGCTGCCTCATTGGCGGCAGCTAGGGCAGCCAACGTCTGATCGAGGTCGGAAGTGCTCGGGTGAGCCTCGAACGGGCGCGCCTCCCTAAGCGTTGCAAGTGCGTTGTTCATCGCCTCAAGCAGTCTCTGCGGAGCACCGTCTCCCTCGGCGAACAGCGGGATGACATCGCTAGCGGTCAGCCGGAGACTCAACAGGTTCGCGGCGAGGATGTCCTCGGGCAGCAGTCCCTCGTCACGATGAGCCGGCCGCACATCGTAGGTGCGGAATGCGTATCCGCCCCCGGGCGAGGTGTAGTTGCTGAGGGACTCGGCCGCCGTGCGTCTTCTCTGATCCAGAGAGTTCATGACGAGAGCTTCTCAGAGGATCGCTCACGGCGTAGCCGGAACTGGACTCCGTCTCTGTCCGTGGCGGGTTCCGTTGCTGTCATCCCGTCTCCCGCCGCGCCCGCACAGCCGCGTTGCTGTCAACACTGCTGTCAACGCCGGCCCGAAGCGCTTCCCCTAGAGGAAGTTTCTCCGGTCTGACCTGCGGTGGGCCCGGAGGGGATCGAACCCTCGACCCGCGGATTAAAAGTCCGATGCTCTACCGACTGAGCTACAGGCCCCTGCCCGCCAGGCGGACCCGGTCATCCTACCGGTGAGCGACGCTCCCCCGCCGACGCGGTCACGGGCTCAGTCACGGGCGCAGCGACGGTCGCCGAAGAGGACCCGGCCGCGCCCGCACCGCTCCCCCGTCGGCCGCGGGGGAAGACGTAGAGGAACGAGGTGACCGGCCGCAGCCGGATCGCGAGCACGCAGATCGCGATCACGATCGTGAAGCCCGCGAGGTAGGCGGGCCAGCCGGCGGGGACGTCGGTGTGGCGGGCGAGCAGCTCGATCACCGGCAGGTGGACGAGGTAGGGGACGATCGAGTTGCGGCCGAGCCATTCGATGCCGCGCACGATCCCGATCCGCGGGAGGTGCTGGGCGACGCCGATCGCGCCGAGCACTCCGATCAGCACCACGACCTGCGAGAGGACGGGGACATCCGGGTCGGCGTCGAGGTACACGGCGTAGGCGGCCCAGCCGGCAGCGATGACGAGGCTCGGGAGGGTAAGCGCCCAGGGGACGGTGCGCACGGCGAGCACCCGGTGCGCGGCGGCGCCGGCGAAGAAGAACGCCGCGTAGTAGAGGAACTTGTCGGGGCGGAGCCCCGCGACGTCCTGGGCGAGGCCGAGCAGCGGCATCGCGGTCCAGCCCGCCACGCTCGCGAGCGCCCGCCAGCCGGGGTGGATCCGCCGCGCGAGCAGGCCGATCAGGTGGTAGAGGAACAGCGCCAGAAGGAACCAGGTGTACATCCCGTTGATCCACCACAGCGGCTCACGGGCGTTCTCCCCGCCGAGGATGGGCAGCATGAGCGCGGACCACAGCAGCCACGGCCACAGCAGGCTGCGCGCCTTGCCGGAGAGGTAGCGGGCGGCGGGTTTGCGCAGCGACCGCTCGAGCAGCAGGCCGGAGGCGAACAGCAGCGCCGGCATCCGGAACGGCATCGTTCCCTCAGAGAGGATCGCCATCGTGTGCGGGGCGGCGCCGTCCCAGATCTCCTGCACGAGTCGCAGGTGGTGGGCGATGACGAGCTGCACCGCGCCGCCGCGGAGCAGGTCCATCCAGGTCTGTCGTGCGCCCGGCGGGGAGGCCGGGGTCGAGGAGGCAGGAAGAGACCGTTCGGTAGTGGAGCTCATCGGCCGACGAGTCTAGGCACACCCCGGGGGGCGAGCCCGTGCAGGCCCCGGCGGGGCGTGTGCAGATCCCGTGACCGCGGGCGAGGATCAGCGCCCGTCAGCGCCGCCTCAGCGCACCGACGCGTCACCTCTGCGGGCCCGGTCGATAGCGTCCATCCAGTCCTTCCGACCGGGGACGACGTAGCTCTCCACGTTCCCGTCACGCAGGGTGAGGGCCAGGGAGTTGTTCGCCAGCGGCAGCACGCCGAGCAGCTTCGTCCACGCCGGGGCGACCGCGGCGATGTCGGCGAGCCGAAGCCCGGACGGGGTGGAGCTCAGGTTCAGTGAATGGGGGACGAACACTAGGCGGTCGCTGGTCAGGTGCAGCGTCCCGCCCACGGTCTCCGCGCCGCGCTGCATGTTGGCGCGTCCGCTGCGCAGCAGCTGCTCGCCCGGCTCGAGCGGGAAAGGCAGCTCGCCGCCCCGAGGCGCGCTCATCGGGTCGCGCTCCGCCGCACGATCAGCAGGATCACGCCGATGAGGATGAGCAGCAGGCCGAGTCCGCCGCCCGCGATGGCGAGGAAGATCCCGCCGATGCCGGTGAAGATGCCGCCGATGGAGACGGGCGGGCCCACCGCCACGGTCCCGTCGCAGATGACCGAGTACTCCCCCGCCTCGGTGGCGGTGAAGGAGTCGAAGGACTCCCAGGCGGAGCCCTGGAAGGTGACCGTGCTGGTCTGGGAGGTGCCGCTGCCCACCGCCTCCGGGGTCGGCCCGTCGACCACGCACATCGGCGCCGACATGCCCTGCTCGACATAGAGCTGGTAGCTGTCACCGGCCTCGGCAGTGAGCGTGCCGGTGCCGGAGACGATCTCCATCTGCGCCGCGTCCGCCGCGACGCCGCGGAAGCCGATCACCGCGACCACCACCCCGATGATCACGCTCAGCGCCAGAATCACGCCACCCACGATGAGCAGGATCCGCGGCGCCTTCGACGGCTTCTTCGCGGGTGCGGCGGCCGGGATGTACTGCGGTGCGGGCTGGGACGGGTGCTGCGACATGTGAGCTCCTGGGAGGGCGCGGCCCGGCACTGGACCGTCCCCGGTTTGGTGGATAGTTGGGGTAAGTCGTGATTCCTTTCTGAACTGAAAGGAAGTCGTGATGGGTTCGACGAGGAGATCGTTCACGGAGGAGTACAAGGCGTCCGCGGTAGGCTTGGTCCTGGATGATGGCCACAGCATCGCCGAGACCGCCAGGAATATCGGCGTGCACGAGATGACGTTGGGTAAATGGGTGAAGAAGGCGCGTGACTCGAGCGGGAAACGTCCCGAGAAGCCACTGTCAGAGAGCGAACGCGAGGAACTGATCCGGCTTCGGGAGGAAGTCAAACACGCCCGCATGGAGGCGGAGTTCGCAAAAAAAGTAGCGTCCTGGTTCGCGAAAGACCAGCGGTGAAGTACGCCGCGATCGCGGACTGGGCTGACCGTGACGAGTATCCGGTGGATTTCATGTGCAAGCAGTTGGCCGTGTCGCCCTCCGGGTTCTATGCCTGGCGTGGCCGGGGGCCCAGCCCACGCGATCAGGACAACGATCGCCTGTTGGCGATCATCACCGAGGCCTACCGGCGGCTGCGCGGCAACCCTGGTGTTCGACGGATCCATGCCGAGCTGTGCGCCCTGGGCGAACGGGTCGGCAAGAATCGCGTCGCTCGCCTCATGCAGGCCGCCGGGCTGCGCGGACGCCACCCCCGTGCCTGGAAGCGCACGACCACCAGCGGCCCGGACCCGGCGCCGGCCCCAGACCTGATCGGGCGCGACTTCACAGCCGAGCGGCCGAACCAGAAGTGGTGTTCCGATATCACCTACATCAAGACCTGGAACGGCTGGGCGTATCTGGCCATAGTCATCGACCTGCACTCCCGAGCCGTTGTGGGCTGGGCACTGGCCGACCACATGCGCACCGACCTTGTCATCGAGGCACTGACGCTGGCTATCGCGCGCCGCCGGCCACCGGCCGGAATCATCTTTCACAGCGACCGCGGGTCTCAATTCACATCGGCCGAATTCGCCACGTACTGTAAGGACCACCACATCCGGCGTTCCGTGGGTCGCACCGGGGATTGTTTCGACAACGCCGTCGCCGAGTCCTTCTTCGCGACCTACAAAAAGGAACTCATCCACACCCGCCCCTGGGTAAACCTGTCCACATTGCGGAAAGAGACCTTCACCTGGATCGAACACTACTACAATAGACAGCGCCGCCATTCACACCTGGGATACCTCACCCCAGCCGAATGGGACAAAGGACATCGCACACTCACAGGAATCGCAGCCTAAACCACACTCCGAAAAATCGGGGACACTCCACACGATCGCCGGAAGGGCACGAGCTGCCGCAGGGAGGATGCCGACGCCCCCACCCGGCGACGTGCACCAATCTAGTGCTCCGCACCGCCCGATCGCACTGCTCATACACTCGTCCCCATGCCCGATCCCCGCGTGCTCGCCGCCGACGTCGAGACCGAGCTGGTGGAGAGGAAGTCCCGCTTCCTCACCCGCCTGCACCGGGTGGAGGACGTCGAGCAGGCCGACGCACTTCTGCGCACGGCCCGGGCCGAGCACCCCGATGCGCGCCACCACTGCACCGCCCTGGTGCTCGGCGAGACGCCCGAGCGCGCGCAGATGCACCGCTCCAACGACGACGGCGAACCGGCCGGCACCGCCGGGATGCCGATGCTGCAGGCGCTCCTGCACGCCGATCTCGTGGACGCCTTCGCGATCGTGATCCGCTACTTCGGCGGGGTGAAGCTGGGGGCCGGCGGACTGGTCCGCGCCTACACCGCCGGGATCGAGCAGGCCGTCGCCGCGGCGACGCTGCTGCGCCGCACGGAGCTCGCCGTCGCCGAGCTCGAGGTCTCCCCCGCCGAGGTGGGCATCGCCGAGAACGCGGTGAGGATCTGGGCCGCCTCCCAGGGCGCGCAGGTCGAGCCCACCGAGTACGGGGCACGCTCGGCGCGCCTGACGGTGCTGCTCGATCCGTCACTGCTGGAGGATCTCGCGGCCGACGTCGCCCGCTGGTCCTCGGGCCGCCTGGACGTGCGCCGCATCGGGACGCGCATCGCCGACGTGCCGGTCTAGAGCCACGACGACGCAGCGCCGCCCCGGGGATCCCGGGACGGCGCTGCGGTGGTCGGGCGCGGATCCGCCGCGGCCCGGAGGGGTCAGGCGCGGTTCTTGGTGGCGAGACCGTAGATGACCATGACGATGATGGCGCCGATGACGGCGAGCAGGATCGTCCCGATGCTCCACGGGTTGTTCATGATGCCCGAGATGCCATTGCCGCCGAACAGGCCGCCGATGAAGCCGCCCACGACGGCGCCGATGACGCCGAGCACGATGGTCATGCCGAGGCTCATGCCCTGCTTGCCCGGCATGACGGCGCGGGCGAGCAGCCCGATGATCGCGCCGATGATGAGCCAGGAGATGATCAGCCAGAGAAGGCCCATGATGAGACTCCGTTCATTCTTGGGGAAGGGGGAGATGTTACACCCACAATGTAGCCGATTGCGCACACTTGTCCCGTATTTCGGGACCGACATGCTGGTCAGAGTCGCGACCACGCGGTTCGTCGTGATCTCGCCCTCAGGCTCGGAAAGACGGGAAAGCGGCGGAGGACGCTGTTCACCTTCGTGGGCGAGAATCCGCGTGTGACAGCCCAGCATCCCGCGCTCCTCCCCTCCCTCCAGGCCGGCGACCGCGCCCCCACCCCGTCCACCCTGGTCGAGATCTTCCGCGGCGTCGTGGCGAGGCACGGCGACGCCCCCGCGGTCGATGCCGGCGCCGAGGTCCTCTCCTATGCGGCGCTCGAGGAAGCGGCCCTCGAGGTCGCCGGGCGGCTCGCCGCGCTCGGCGCCGGGCCCGGCGCGAAGGTCGGGGTGCGGATCAGCTCCGGCACCACCGATCTGTACGTCGCGATCCTCGGGGTGCTGCTGGCGGGCGCCGCCTACGTCCCGGTCGACGCCGACGACCCCGACGAGCGCGCCCGCGTCGTGTTCGAGGAGTCCGCCGCCCTCGCCGTGATCGGCGACGGCCTGGTCATCACCCCCACGGCCGCCGCGCCCTGGGCCGGGATCGCGCCGGCCCCCGGCGCCCCGTCGGCCGGAGCCCCGTCGGCCGACGTGCCCGTCGAGCCGGGCGCTCCCGTTACCCCGCGCGCGCCGTCCCCCGCCGACGACGCCTGGGTCATCTTCACCTCCGGCTCGACCGGCAAGCCCAAGGGCGTCGCCGTCACCCACCGCAACGCCGCCGCCTTCGTCGAGGCGGAGTCGCGGATGTTCCTGCAGGACGCACCGATCGCGCCCGGCGACCGGGTGATGGCGGGGCTGTCCGTCGCGTTCGACGCGAGCTGCGAGGAGATGTGGCTGGCCTGGGCGTACGGCGGCTGCCTCGTCCCAGCGCCGCGGTCGCTCGTGCGCTCCGGCGTGGACGTCGGCCCCTGGCTCGAGGCGAACCGGATCACGATCGTCTCCACCGTCCCCACCCTCGTCTCCCTCTGGCCGGACTCGGCGCTGACGGAGGTGCGGCTGCTGATCATGGGCGGTGAGGCCTGCCCGCCCGAGCTCGCCGCCCGCCTCCAGGCCACCGGCCGCGAGGTGTGGAACACCTACGGCCCCACCGAGGCGACGGTCGTCGCGTGCGGCGCGATGCTCGACGGCACCCCGCCCGTGCGGATCGGCCTGCCCCTGGACGGCTGGGACCTCGCGGTCGTGGACGCACAGGGCCAACCCGTCGGCCCCGGAGAGAGCGGCGAGCTGATCATCGGCGGCGTGGGACTGGCCCGCTACCTCGACCCCGCCAAGGACGCGGAGAAGTACGCCCCCATGCCCAGCCTCGGCTGGGAGCGCGCCTACCGCTCCGGCGACATCGTGGTCAACGACCCGGACGGGCTGCTGTTCGCGGGCCGCGCCGACGACCAGATCAAGCTCGGCGGGCGACGTATCGAGCTCGGCGAGATCGACGACCAGCTGCTGCGCCTGCCCGGCGTGGTCGGCGGTGCGACCGCCGTGCGCTCCAGCAAGACCGGCAACAAGCTCCTGGTCGGCTACCTCACCGTCGACGACACCTACGACGCCGAGATCGCGCGCGGCCTGCTGCGCCAGCGCATGCCCGCCGCGCTCGTGCCGCGCCTGGCGGTCGTGGACGACCTGCCCACCCGCACCTCCGGCAAGATCGACCGCGACGCGCTGCCGTGGCCGCTGCCCGGCTCCTCCGAGCGCAGCGCCGACCTCTCCGGCACCGCCGCCTGGATCGCGGAGATCTGGGCCGACGTGCTCGGCGCCGAGGTCACCTCCGGCAAGGACGACTTCTTCGACCTCGGCGGCGGCTCCCTCACCGCCGCGCAGGTGGTCAGCCGCCTGCGCGAGCAGCACCCGGAGCTGACCGTCGGCGACGTGTACCAGCAGTCCACGGTCGCGGCGCTCGCCGCGCACCTGGACGCCATGGACTCCACTGCCCAGCGCAGCACCCGCACCGTCGCGCCGCTGCGCCGCCGCACCCAGATCGCGCAGCTCCTCGCGCTCGTGCCGCTGCGCACCCTCGCGGCGCTGCGCGGCATCTCCTGGCTGATGCTCGTCTCCACCGTGCTCGCCGCGCTCACGGACGTGCCCTGGCTCGTCGCGTTCCCTCTGTGGCTCGTGATCCCGATGGCGCTCGTGTTCATCCTGCCGCCCGGGAGGATGACCCTCGCCGCGCTGCTGGCCCGGATCCTGCTGCGGAAGGTCACCCCCGGCAGTCATCCCCGCGGCGGCAGCGCCCACCTGCGGCTGTGGCTTGCCGAGCACGTCCAGGACGAGCTCGGCGCGACCTCCCTCTCGGGCGCCGTGTGGTTCCCCTACTACGCGCGCCTGCTCGGGGTGCGACTCGGCAAGGACGTGGACCTGCACTCCCTGCCGCCGGTCACCGGGATGCTCGAGATCGGGGCGGGCGCCTCGATCGAGCCGGAGGTGGACCTGGCCGGGTACTGGATCGACGGGGACGTGCTGCGCATCGGCCCGGTGCGGATCGGGAAGCGGGCCCGCATCGGCGCCCGCAGCACCCTCGGCCCCGGCGCCCGCGTGGGCCGGGACGCCGAGATCGCCCCCGGCTCCGCGGTGCTGGGGAAGGTGCCGGCCGGCGAGTTCTGGTCCGGCTCCCCCGCCGCGTACCGCGCCGAGTCGCGCGGGCCCTGGTCCGACGACGCCCCGCCGCGCCGCCCCCTGTGGGAGCTAGCCTACGGGGCGCTGTCCCTGCTCATCGCCGCCCTGCCCGGGCTCGGCGTGCTCGTGGGCGGCGCCGTGCTGATCCCCGCCGTGCGCGGCACGGACACCCTCGGCGCAGCGGCCCTCGCGGCCCTGCCCTGGCTGCCGCTCGCGGCGCTCGCCGGCTTCGCGGCCGTGGCGCTCGCGGTGCTCGTCCTCACCCGTCTGCTCGCCCGCGCCATCTCCCCCGGCCACCACCCGATGCGCTCCGCGGCGGGCGTATCGATCTGGGCGACGCTGCGACTGCTGGACGAGGCCCGCACCTGGCTGTTCCCGCTGTACGCGGGCGGACTGACCCCCGTGTGGATGCGGATGCTCGGCGCGAAGGTGGGCAAGGGCGCGGAGATCTCCACCGCCCTGCTCATCCCGAGCCTCGTGCAGGTCGGCGACCACTCCTTCCTCGCCGACGACACGCTCGTGGGCCCCTACGAGCTCGGCGGCGGCTGGATCCGCGTGGAGCGGGTGAAGGTCGGCAAGCGCGCGTTCGTCGGCAACTCCGGCATGCTCGCCGCCGGCCGCAAGGTCCCCAAGCAGTCCCTCGTCGCGGTGCTCTCCGCCGCCCCGCGCCGCAAGTCCGCGAAGGCCGGCACCTCGTACCTCGGCAGCCCGCCGCGGAAGCTCCGCCGCGCCGAGGAGGAGCACGATGACGCCCTCACCTACGACCCGCCGAAGAAGCTGCTCGTCCAGCGCGGGATCGTGGAGACCCTGCGCCTGGTGCCACTGCTCATCGCGCTGCTGCTGCCGGTCGCGGTGTGGGGCGGCCTGTACGCGCTGCTGGTGCGCGGGACGGCCGGGATCGTCCTGGCGCTCGTGCTCGGCGGGGCGGTGCTCATGCTCGCGGGGCTGCTGGCCGCGGGAATCACGGTGGTCGCGAAGTGGGCGATCATCGGCAGGCACCGCCCGGGTGAGCACGCCCTGTTCACCGCCTACGTGTGGCGCTCGGAGCTGGCGGACACGTTCACCGAGGTGCTCGCCGCGCCCTGGTTCGCGAACGTCACCGCCGGGACCTGGGCGCTGAACGTGTGGCTGCGGGCGCTCGGCGCGAAGGTCGGCGAGGGCGTGTGGTGCGACTCGTACTGGCTGCCCGAGACGGACCTGGTCACCCTCGGCGACGGTGCGACCGTGAACCGCGGCTGCGTGGTCCAGACCCACCTCTTCCAGGACCGGGTGCTGAGCATGGACACCGTCACCCTCGGCGCGGGTGCGACCCTGGGGCCCGGCAGCGTGATCCTGCCGGCCGCGGCGATCGACCGCCATGCGACCGTGGGACCCGTGTCCCTCGTGATGCGCGGCGAGCGCGTGCCGCCCGGCACCCGCTGGACCGGCAACCCCATCGGCCCCTGGGACGACGAGGACGCCGCGCAGGACGAGCAGGACGAGGACGTCGAGAACGATCAGGACGAGCAGGACGAGCAGGAGCGCGTATGAGCAGCACCCACCCCGGCAGCGACCCGTACCTCCCCGGCCACGGTGACGCCTCCTACTCGGTGCGCCACTACGACCTCGACCTGACCTACAAGGTCGAGACCAACCGCCTGGACGGCACCGCGACCCTGGCCTGCCAGGTGCACGAGGACCTCGACTCCCTGCACCTGGACCTGCACGGCCTGCAGGTGGCCGCCACGAAGGTCGACGGCAAGCAGGTCAAGCACACCCACCGCGGCGGCGACCTGGTGCTGAAGAAGCAGTTCCCCGCCGGCCGGGAGGTGCGCGTGGAGGTGCGCTACGGCGGCAAGCCCCGCCCGGTCCGCGCGCGCGTCCACGGCGCGACAGGCTGGGAGGAGCTGACCGACGGGGTGATCGTCGCCGCGCAGCCCCACGGCGCCCCGTCCTGGTTCCCGTGCAACGACCGCCCGGACGACAAGGCGACCTACGAGATCAGTCTGGCCGCGAACCCCGCCTACCACGTCGCCGTCTCCGGCGAGCTGCAGGGCAAGCGCCGCAAGGGCAACGCCACCACCTGGACGTACCGCCAGGACGTGCCCATGCCGACCTACCTCGCGACCGTCCAGATCGGCCGCTACTCCGAGGTGAAGCACCGAGGCAGCGCCGTGCCGGTGCGGTCCCTGGTCCCCTCAGGCGTCGGGGCGAAGGATCTCGCGCACGGCTTCGCGCAGCAGCCGCAGATGCTCGAGCTGTTCGCGCGGATGTTCGGCCCCTATGCCTTCCCCTCCTATACCGCGGTGATCACCGACGACGAGCTGGAGATCCCGCTGGAGTCCCAGGCGCTGTCCACCTTCGGCCGCAACCACCTCGCCGGCGACTGGGAGGCGGAGCGGCTGATCGCCCACGAACTGTCCCACCAGTGGTTCGGGAACACCGCAACCCTGAAGCGCTGGCAGGACATCTGGCTGCACGAGGGCTTCGCCTGCTACTGCGAGTGGCTGTGGGCGGAGGAGAGCGGCCGCGCCACCGTCGAGGAGGAGGCTCGTCAGCATCACGCGTCCCTCGCCGAGCTGCCCGAGGACCTGCTGATCGCCGACCCCGGCCCGGAGCTCATGTTCGACGACCGCCTCTACAAGCGCGGTGCCCTCACCGTGCATGCGCTGCGCCAGCGCGTGGGCGACGAGACGTTCTTCCCGATGATCCAGTCGTGGCTCGCGCAGCACAGGGGCGGCTCGGTGACCACGGAGATGTTCGAGGCGCACGTCGCCCGCGAGAGCGGCGAGGACCTCACCGACCTGTTCGAGGCGTGGATCCACACCGAGGAGCTGCCGGACCTGCCCGATCAGCCGGCGCGGCGCGAGCCCACGCACCGCGGCGGGCTGCTGGGGCTGTTCGCGCGGGACTGAGCAGGATCAGCCCAGCGCCACCGCGATCACGAACCCCGCCGGCGCCGCAGCACCGCGCACGTCGTGGTCGGCGAGACGCACCTGCGTCATCGGGGTGCGCAGACCGTTCCCGGCGAGCTTGAGCACCGCCTCCTTGCCCGCCCAGAGCCGGGCGCGGCGCTCGGCAGTATGGGGATCGGCGGCGCGCGGGTCAGCCTCGTCCGGATGCAGCACGAGGGAGCCGTCCCAGCCGCGGTCCACCGCGGCGATCTCCTCGATGTCCACCCCGATCCCGCCGCCGAGGCGCACGGCGGTGAGCAGATGCGGGCCGGAGCGGGAGAGGCTCACGCCGACGAGCGGGGGCCGGGCCCTGCCGGCCGCGACCCCGTCGGCCGCTCCCCCGTCGGCGGCCGGTGCGACCCGCGCCCACGGCCGACCGTGCCGCGAGGAGCCGCAGGCGGGACAGAGCCGCCCCACCTGCACGTCGGTCGCGCTCGCCCCGACGACGTCGCGGACGTGCGCCCGCAGGGGGTCGTCGGCCGCCGCCTCGAGCGGATGGAGGCGGAGCGAGAACGGCGCCGGACCCGAAGGTCCGGCGCCGTCAGCGCGTTCGTGGGAGAACACGAGGGTTCAGAGGGGTCTGCCGCTCAGAAGTCCCAGTCGCCGTCCTCGGTCTCCACGGCCTTGCCCATGACGTAGCTCGAGCCGGAGCCGGAGAAGAAGTCGTGGTTCTCGTCCGCGTTCGGGGAGAGGGAGGCGAGGATCGCGGGGTTCACCTCGGTGGACTCCTGCGGGAACAGCGACTCGTAGCCGAGGTTCATCAGCGCTTTGTTCGCGTTGTAGCGCAGGAAGGTCTTGACCTCCTCGGTCCAGCCGACCGGGTCGTAGAGGTCCTCGGTGTACTCCTCCTCGTTGTCGTACAGCTCCATGAGCAGCGAGAAGGTGTAGTCCTTGAGCTCGGCCTGGCGGGCGGCCGACGCCTTCTCCACCGCGCGCTGGAACTTGTAGCCGATGTAGTAGCCGTGCACGGCCTCGTCGCGGATGATCAGACGGATGATGTCCGCGGTGTTGGTCAGCTCGCCGTGGCTGGAGTAGCGCATGGGCAGGTAGAAGCCCGAGTAGAACAGGAAGGACTCCAGCAGGGTCGAGGCGACCTTGCGCTTCTCGGCGTCGTCACCGGCGTAGTAGCCCATGACGATGTTGGCCTTCTTCTGCAGCGGCTCGTTGAACTCGCTCCAGCGGAAGGCCTCGTCGATCTGCTTGGTGTTCGACAGGGTCGAGAAGATCTGCGAGTAGGACTTCGCGTGCACCGACTCCATGAACGCGATGTTGGTGTACACCGCCTCCTCGTGGGGGGTGATCGCGTCGGGGATCAGGGAGACCGCGCCGACGGTGCCCTGCACCGTGTCCAGCAGGGTCAGGCCCGTGAACACGCGCATCGTGAGGGTCTGCTCCTGCTCGGGCAGACGGTTCCAGGACTGGATGTCGTTGGACAGCGGGACCTTCTCGGGCAGCCAGAAGTTGCCGGTCAGGCGGTCCCACACCTCCTGGTCCTTGGGGTCCGGGATCCGGTTCCAGTTGATGGCCTGGACCGTCGTCTTCAGGTGGTCGTTCACCGCAGCCTCACAGTCAGAAGTTCGGGGGTCAGTCCCGGCCAGTCTAGGCAGGGATCAGGCTCCCGGGCCCGTCGGACCGCCCCGGGGCGCGGTGGGAAGCGCCACCTTGACGACGCCGCCCGCAGCGGGATGCCGACGAACCATGACGTCCTGCCCGACTTTCGTCGGACGATCCCGCCGGCGGTGCCCGCTAGGTTCGAGGCATCGCGCGGCGTCAGGGGTGGGTCGGCGAGGGAACGGCCCCTCCCCGAAGCGCGTCGCCAGGACGGAAGGCCGCCCCGTGACGACCTCAGCCCGCAGCTCGCTCCCGCTCCCCACGTCCACCGCGCCGCCCCGCTCGCTCGCCCCCGACATCGCGCGCGGGCTGATGCTCGCGCTCATCGCGATCGCGAACGTGTCCTGGTACCTGTGGGGCCATCCCGGCGCCGTCGGCATGAGCCCCCACGTCCCCGCCCGGAGCGGCCTGGACACCGCGGTGCAGACCGTGATGACGATCGCCGTGGACCATCGGGCGATGCCGCTGTTCGCGTTCCTCTTCGGCTACGGGATGGTGCAGTTCCACCGCTCCCGCCTCGACCGGGGCATGGCTCCGGCGCTCGTGCGCGCGATGCTGCGCCGACGCCACTGGGCGATGCTGCTGCTCGGCGCGCTGCATGCGGCGCTGCTGTTCTACGGCGACATCCTCGGCGCGTACGCGATCGCGGGGCTGCTGCTGGTGTGGATCTTCTTCGGCCGGCGCACCCGCACCCTGATCGTCTGGGCGGCGGTGATCGGCGGGCTCCTGCTGGTCTTCTCGCTGTTCAGCGTGCTCAGCGCGACGGTGATGGCGCTGTTCGCCCCGCCCGAGGTGATCGTCGAGATGAACGCCGGTGCCGGGGCGTACTCCTCCGAGGCGTACCGCGAGGCGGCCTACGGCGGCCCCTACCTCGCAACGGTCCTGTCACGGCTCTCGCTGTGGGCGGTCAGCACCCCGGCCGCCGCGCTCACCGCCGCGCCGCTGCCGATCCTGCTGGGCTGGATCGCGGCGCGCCACCGCCTGCTCGACGAGCCGTGGCAGCACGTGCGCACGCTGCGCCGCCTCGCCGTCGGCGGCATCGCGATCGGCTGGCTCGGCGGACTTCCCGACGCGCTCGTCCTCCTCGGCGCGCTGCCCCTCCCGGAGGGTCTGGCCTGGGCTTTCTACGGGCTCAACGCCCTGACGGGCGTCTGCTGCGGCATCGGCTACGCCGCCGCCTTCGCGCTGCTGGCCGCCCGGCTCGAGGGGCGTCGGGCCCCGTCGGCCGACGCGACTCCCCC
Source organism: Brachybacterium aquaticum (assembly GCF_014204755.1). Lineage (NCBI taxonomy): Bacteria > Bacillati > Actinomycetota > Actinomycetes > Micrococcales > Dermabacteraceae > Brachybacterium > Brachybacterium aquaticum. The sequence goes on along the minus strand of NZ_JACHLZ010000001.1, from coordinate 393,007 downwards.
GGCCGACGGGACTTCTCCGGCCGACGGGACTTCTCCGGCCGACGGGACTTCTCCGGCCGACGCGACTCCGGCGACCAGGGCGCCGTCCGGGATCGTGCGGGTGCTCTCCGCGGTCGGGCAGCGTTCGCTGACCTTCTACCTGTTCCAGTCGCTGCTGCTCGCGCCGCTCATGGCGGCGTGGGGGCTGGGACTGGCGCCGCACCTGTCGACCTGGTCCGCCGTCGCGATCGCGCTCGGCGTGTGGCTGCTGTCCCTGCCGCTCGCGGCGTGGATGGACACGCGCGGGATGCGCGGCCCGGCCGAGAGGCTGCTGCGGCGCATGACCTACGGGAAGCTGGTACCGGCGCGCTGACGCGGGCTCAGCGCCGACCGGGAGGCAGCTGCTCCCGTTCCCGTCGGCGGGTCTCCCGCAGCCAGGACGGATACATCCACAGGGGCAGGATCCATCGCTGCCAGGTCGCGAAGTGGGCGACCCCGTAGAGGACCGCCTGCGCGAGCGCCACCACGAGCGCGAGTGTCAAGGTGGGACCCGAGACCGGGGCGAGCATCGGTCCCAGCACGGCCACGAGCGCCAGCAGCATCAGGGTCTCGGCGAACACCGGGATCAGGACGAGGGCGAGCCCTTCGTGGTGCGGGCGCATGCGGTCCTGCGGGTGCGGCTCACAGCGGACCCACCATCGCGCACCCTCGGTCCTGCCGGCGCGCCACCACAGGCACAGCCCCGCGAGGGCGAGACCGGAGACGAACAGGACTGCTCCGATCAGCAGGCCGAGGAGCATGTCGCTGGTCATGGCCCCATGGTGTCACGTGGGGAGTTCTCCCCATCGCCGCCGTGGGCCACGCCCCGTAGGCTCGTCGCGACGACCACGGACGCGTCCTGTGACGCCGTCCCCGCGAGGGCCCCCGCAGGTCGGGGCGCCGAGGAGGAGAGAGCATGAGCGGCTTCTGGGGAATGGACACCGCCCAGGGCGACGACTTCGGCACCCTGCTCGGCCGGGCGCGCACCACGACCGAGCAGCGGTTCGGCGATCTGCAGTCCGTGGTCAGCGGCATCGTGGGAACGCAGTGGGTCGGCCCCGACGCCGACGCGTTCTCCGAGCGGTACGCCCAGGAGGTGACCGCCGGGGTGGACGCCGCGGTCGCGCGCATGCAGACGCTGCTCACCGAGCTGACCCAGCACATCCAGGAGCAGGAGACCGCGTCCGGCGCCGGGGACGCGTCCGGGGACATCGTCCTGACCTCCACCGTCCTGCCGACCCAGACCCCGCCCCCTGCCCCGGAGACGGAGGAGCGCCCGGGATTCTGGCAGCGGTGGGGCGAGGGGTTCCTCGACAACCTCACGCCGAGCTGGATGGGCGGCGCCACCACCCTCACGTCGGTCGTGCACAACCTCCCCGGCTACCTGCTCGAGAACGTCCCGCGCTTCGTCCCGATCCTCGGCGATGTGTACACGGGACTGCTGGCCGGGGCGGAGCGCTTCGGCGAGGAGTCCCACCTGCCGCTCGGCGAGCGGCTCCAGCGCGCCGCCCTGGACGGAGTCCTCACCGGAGGCGGCTCGTTCATCGGCGGCACCGCCGGCACCCTGATCGGCGCGTTCGGCGGCGTGCTCGCGGGCGGCGGCTCGGTGGGGCTCGCAGGCGCGGCCGCGGGTGCCGCCGTCGGCGGTGTCGGCGCGATCCCCGGTGCGCTCGCCGGCGCCGGGACGGGCGCGATCGTCGGCGGGGTCCTCGGCGGCATCGCCGGGGACCTGATCGGCGGCTATGTGGGTTCCGCGGCCGGCGCGGGCCTCGCCGACGCCATCCTCGACTGACGGTGAACCTCGACCGACCGTGAACCTGGACTGACCTGGAACGGAGCCACGTACGCTGTGAGCATGAGCCCCACGACCCGCACCGTCCGGATCACCGATCCGGGCGCGCCGTCCCTCCGGATCGCGCTCGAGGTCCCCGAGGCCTGGGTCGCGCCCGACCTCCCCGATTCCCTCCCCGCCGAGGTGCTCTGCGTCCTCAGCGACGGCGGCGCGCTGACCGCCGGGTTCTCCACCAATGCGGTGGTGCTCGCGCAGGAGCTTCCCGAGGGCCTCGCGCTCGACGACTGGCAGCGTCAGGCGCTCACCCAGCAGCTCTCGACGCTGCCCGATGTGCAGGTGTTCGACGACCGCGTCCTCGAGGGGCCGACCCCCACCTGGTACCGGGCTCGTGTGGCGACCGGCGAGGGGCCGGCGACGCTGCTGGTGCGCGAGTGGTCCCGCATCGTCGGCGGTCGCGGGCTGACGCTCACCCTCACCACGGTGCCCCCCGTGGACGCCGCGCACGGCGACCTGCTGGACGCGATCGCCGGGTCTTGGACCACGCAGCTCGACGAGGACGCCCCCGCGACGGGCGAGGAGGACGCATGATCACCTACGACCCCTCCCAGCCGACCGTTCTGCGGGTCGACCCGGACTCCACCGAGGAGGTGCTCGCCGCGCTCGCGGCGCAGCGCCCCGTCGACGGGTCCGACCAGGTCGATGCCGAGGTGCTGGGGATGTTCGCGACGGTCCTCTCCGCACCGCGCGGCGCGCTGCGCCTCGAGTCGGTCGGCGCGGAGCACTACGTCGCGCACGAGTTCACGCTCGCTGCGCAGGGAAGCCTGCGCGTCACGCGAGGGCGGGACGAGCTCGTCGAGATCGGGCTCTTCCCGACCCAGTTGTTCTCCGGCGTGCTGCTGCGCCTGCTGCAGCTCGCCCCGGTCGAGCCGCTCCCGGCCGCGGTGCGGGTCACCCTGCCGGCCGGGCTGCTGGACGAGGTGCTCACCGAGAACCGTGCCGCCCGGACGGCGCCGCTCGCGACGCTCCAGGAGGCCGGCGCCTCCCTGCCGCCGGCCCGCGATGCCCGCCTGGAGCAGGCACCGCTGCGCGTCCACCGGCTCGTGCGCCGCGACGAGGCCGGGGACCGCACCGCGCAGCTGGTCATGCTCCGGGGGCGCTACCTGCGGGTCGAGTCCGGTGCCTTCGGTACGGCGCTGGTGGGCACCGATCCCACCGGGGCCCACCGGGTCATGAGCGATCTGCTGAACCCTCGGCGCTGAGCCGCCCGGTCGAGGTTCCCGGACCACTGCCTCAGGGACGCACGGCCACCGTCACGCCGCACCGCTCCCCGCGCTCCGCGGCCCGTTCCGCGATCGCCGCGAAGCGCTCGGGCCAGTCCTCCTCCCCGTCGAGCGCGGCGGCGAAGTCTGGCGACGCCCCGTCGGCCCGCGCGCGCTGGAGCACGAGCGATGTCCCGCCCTGTCGGCCGACGAGGTCGAGGACCTCGGGGACCTGGCCGGCGAGCGCCGGGGTCACGGTCATCCGCAGCTCGTGCGCCGCCCCCGAGTCGCGCAGGATCCCGAGCGACTCCTCGACCTTCGCCGCCGCGGCATCGCTCCCGACCAGCTCCGCGTACCCGGCGGGCGAGGCCTTCACGTCCATGCCCACCCAGTCCACGAGCGCAGGGCCGACGCGCCGCCCCGCGCGGTCCACGCCCAGCAGGGCGCGCAGCCGCGCGGGGTGGGCGCCCCCGGTGTGGAGGCCCACGGCGAAGCCGACTTCCCGCACCCGGGCGGCGGCAGGGATGAGCGCATGCTGCGCGGTCGCCTCGCCGCCGCTGAACACGACGCCGTCCAGCAGGCCGCGGCGCCGCCCGAGCAGCTCCTCGACCTGCGAGAACGGCACCTGGCCGGGCACGGTCGGGTCGAGGATCGCGGTGTTGTGGCAGTAGGTGCAGCGCCACGGGCAGCCCTGGCAGAACACGGTCGCCGTGAGGCGGCCGGGCCAGTCCACCGTGGACAGCGGCACCAGCCCCGCGATCCTCAGCTCCGCCGCGCCGCTCACCGCGAGGTCACCGCCGGCTGGTGCGCGAGGTCGGACTGCTCCCCGAACGCCGCGTGCTCGGTGAAGAAGGTGCGCTCGGCGTGCTCGCCCTGCTTGCCGATGTTGAACGAGGCGACGGGGCGGAAGTAGCCCATCACGCGCGTCCACACCTCGCAGGCCTGCCCGCAGCGCGCGCACTCGGTGTGCTCGCCGGAGAGGTAGCCGTGGGTGGGGCAGATCGAGAAGGTCGGGGTGATGGTGAGGTAGGGCAGGCGGAAGGTCGACAGCGCCCGGCGCACCAGCTCCTTGCAGGTCGCCGCGGAGCTCATCGCCTCGTTCATGTACAGGTGGAGCACGGTGCCGCCGGTGTACTTCGACTGCAGCTCCTCTTGGTGCTCGAGCGCCTCGAAGGGGTCCTCGGTCGCGCCGACGGGCAGCTGCGAGGAGTTCGTGTAGTACGGGTTCTGCGCGGTGCCGGCGGTGAGGATGCCGGGGAAGCGGGCACGGTCCTCCTTCGCGAAGCGGTAGGTGGCGCCCTCGGCGGGGGTGGCCTCGAGGTTGTAGAGGTTCCCGGTCTCCTCCTGGAACTCGACCATCCGCGCACGGACGTGGTCGAGGATGCGCAGGCACATCTGCCGGCCCTCCTCGTCCATGACGTCGTGGGCGTCGGCGGTGAAGTTGCGGACCATCTCGTTCATGCCGTTCACCCCGAGGGTGGAGAAGTGGTTGCCGAGGTGGCCCATGTACCGCTTGGTGTACGGGTACAGGCCCGAGTCCATGAGCTCCTGCACGGTGGCGCGGCGCCGCTCGAGGGTGTCCTTGCCGAGCTCGAGCAGACGGTCCAGCGCCTCCCGCAGCGCGGGCTCGTCCCCGGCGTGGAGGTACCCCAGCCGCGCCATGTTCACGGTGACCACGCCGATGGAGCCGGTGAGCTCGGCGGAGCCGAACAGGCCGTTCCCGCGGCGCAGAAGCTCCCGCAGGTCCAGCTGGAGGCGGCAGCACATCGAGCGGATCATGCCGGGGTCCAGGTCGGAGCTGAGGAAGTTCTGGAAGTAGGGCAGGCCGTACTTCGCGGTCATGTCGAACAGCCGCTCGGTGTTCTCGCTGTCCCAGTCGAAGTCGGGGGTGATGTTGTAGGTGGGGATCGGGAAGGTGAAGGCGCGGCCGTCCGCGTCGCCCTCGGTCATCACCTCGAGGAAGGCGCGGTTGATCAGGCCCATCTCCTCGGCGAGGTCGCCATAGGCGAAGTCGCACACCTCCCCGCCGATCAGGGGGTGCTGCTCGCGCAGGTCCGCGGGGCAGGTCCAGTCGAAGGTGAGGTTGGTGAAGGGGCACTGGGAGCCCCAGCGGCTGGGGACGTTGAGGTTGTGGATCAGCTCCTGCATCGACTGGCGCACCTGGTCGTAGGTGAGGCCGTCCAGGCGCACGAAGGGCGCCATGTAGGTGTCGAAGGAGGAGAACGCCTGTGCGCCGGCCCATTCGTTCTGCAGGGTGCCCAGGAAGTTCACGATCTGCCCGCAGGCGGAGGAGAAGTGCTTCGGGGGGCGGGAGCCGATGGCGCCGGCGACCCCGTTGAAGCCCTCCTCGAGCAGGGCGCGCAGGGACCAGCCGGCGCAGTAGCCGGTGAGCATGTCGAGGTCGTGGATGTGCAGATCGCCCTCGCGGTGGGCGCGGCCCGCCTCGGGGCTGAAGACCTCGTCCAGCCAGTGGTTGGCCATCAACTTCCCCGCGGCGTTGAGGATCAGCCCGCCCACCGAGTAGCCCTGGTTCGCGTTCGCGTTCACGCGCCAGTCGGACCGCTCGACGTACTCGGTGACGGTCGCGACGGGGTCGACGAGACGGCGGGCGGGCGCGGGCGCGCCGGCCGACGGGGCGGCGGGGGCGGGCGCGCCGGCCGACGGGGCGGCGGGGACGTGGGCGTGCGAGGAGGCGACGGGGGCCTGGGTCATGGCTCTCTCCTGAGCGGTGCGAGGGTGAGGCGGGGGTGGGGAGAGACCCCGGGGCACGTGTCCCGGGACGGTCGCCGAGCTCGGCGATGCCGTCACGCTATTCCCGCTCTCCACAACATCTGGGGGTGCGGCGCGCCGACGACACGACATGTTGTGGTGTGCGGCCGCTTCGGGGTGGCGCCGCCGGGACCGAGGTCCCCGTCGGCCACACCATTCCCCTTGCCGTACTACGCCTGCCGTAGTACGTTGAGTGGAGCACAGCACCGGACGGCACAGCACCACCGGACGGCACAGCGGGAAGGAGCGCCGTGATCGGAGCCGACGCGATCCGCGGGCACATCGACCTGATCCTGCTCGCGATCCTGGAGGAGGACTCCTCCTACGCCTACGAGATCTCCCGGCTGCTCACCGAGCGGTCCCGCGGCGAGTACGTCATCAAGCAGACCACCCTCTACACGGCGCTCAAGCGCCTGGAGGGGCAGGGCCTGCTCACCGCCCACGAGGACCTCTCCCCCACCGGGAAGCCTCGCACCTACTACTCCCTGACCGCCGAGGGCCACGAGCAGCTCGCCCTCAAGCGCGCCGAATGGCGCAGCACCCGGGCACTCGTCGACCGCTTCACGGAAGGACCGGCACCGTCATGACCGTCATCGACTCCTATCTCGACACCCTGTTCGCCCCTTACCCCGACACCCCGCGCCTGCGCGAGGCGCGCAACGAGCTGCGGGCGCTCATGGAGGACCAGCAGCAGGCGCTGATGGACGCCGGGCGCTCCGAGTCCCAGGCCGTCGGCGCGGTGATCGCCGAGTTCGGCAGTCTCGAGGAGGTCGCCGCCGAGCTCGGGATCTCCGCGGAGCTCGGCGGCGGTCCGGGCGCCTCCGCCGCCGTCCCCGCACTGCCCGTCCTCACCGCAGAGCGCGCGAGGGAGTACATCGAGGCCATCCGCCGCGGCCGCTGGGTGCCCGCCGTCGCGATCCCGCTGTTCGTCCTCTCCCCGCTCCCGCTGCTGGTCCTGATCGCGATCGGCGGGGAGGAGCCGGGGCCCTGGGCGCTCGGCATCGGCCTCACTACGGTGCTGGTCCTCGTCGGCCTCGGGGTGCTGCTGCTGGTGATGCAGGGCAGCCGGATGGAGGAGTACGAGGAGATCACGAAGGGGCGCTTCACCCCCACCTCGGCGGTGCGGGAGCTCGCGACCACGCTCCGCCGGGAGCACCGGCGCGAACGCGGACTGTCCATCGGGGTCGGGATCATGCTGTGGATCCTCGCGGCCGTGCCGACCACCCTCGCGGGCGTGCTCGCCGAGGCGGGGTCGCTGTCCCCGCTGTACGGGGTGTGCCTGACGCTGGCGATGGTGGCGCTCGGGCTGTGGCTCGTGCTGCGGGCCGGCTGGTCGGAGACCGCGGCGGTCGCCCTGCTGCAGGAGGCCGACGAGGACGACCTCGCCGCCACCAGCGCCTCCCCCGCGATCCGCGCGATCGCGGCGGTGTACTGGCCCATCGCCGCCGCGATCTACCTGGCCTGGAGCTTCCTCAGCGGGGACTGGCACCTCACCTGGCTGGTCTGGCCGATCGCCGGGGTGCTGTACGCGGGGCTGTGGTCGCTGAGCGGCGCGCTCGGGACGCGGGAGGACGCCCCCGTGGGCCGCCGCTGAGCCGCCGGCACCCGTCGAGCCCGCCCCCACCCACAGAGCGAGCGGCCCGCCCCGGGATCTCCCCGGGACGGGCCGCTCGCTCATGGCCGGGCCTGCGCGCAGGCGCTGACCCTCAGGCGCTCACAGCATGCAGCTGACGCAGCCCTCGACCTCGGTGCCCTCGATCGCCATCTGGCGCAGGCGGATGTAGTACAGGGTCTTGATGCCCTTCCGCCAGGCGTAGATCTGCGCCTTGTTGACGTCGCGCGTGGTGGCGGTGTCCTTGAAGAACAGCGTCAGCGACAGGCCCTGGTCCACGTGCTGGGTGGCCGCGGCGTAGGTGTCGATGATCTTCTCGTAGCCGATCTCATACGCGTCCTCGTAGTACTCGAGGTTGTCGTTGGTCATGTACGGCGCGGGGTAGTACACCCGGCCGATCTTGCCCTCCTTGCGGATCTCGATCTTGGAGACGATCGGGTGGATCGAGGAGGTGGAGTGATTGATGTAGGAGATGGAGCCGGTGGGCGGCACCGCCTGCAGGTAGGCGTTGTACATGCCGTGCTCGGCGACCTCGGCCTGCAGCTGCTTCCAGTCGTCCTGGGTGGGCAGGTGCACGTTCGAGTTGGCGAAGAGCTCGCGGACCTTGTCGGTCTTCGGCTCCCACTCCTGCTCGGTGTACTTGCGGAAGTACTCGCCGGTGCCGTACGCGGAGTTCTCGAAGTCGTAGAACTTCTCGCCGCGCTCCTTGGCGAGCTTCATCGACGCGAGGATCGCATGGAAGGTCACCGCGTAGAAGTACATGTTCGTGAAGTCGATGCCCTCCTCGGACCCGTAGAACACGCGCTCACGGGCGAGGTAGCCGTGGAGGTTCATCTGGCCCAGGCCGATCGCGTGGGACTTGCGGTTGCCCTCGGCGATCGTGGGGACGGACTCGATGTCGGAGGTGTCCGAGACCGCCGAGAGGCCGCGGATGGCGGTCTCGATGGTGCGGGCGAAGTCCGGGGAGTCCATTGCCTTGGCGATGTTCAGCGAGCCCAGGTTGCAGGAGATGTCCCGCCCCATCTGGTCGTAGCTGAGGTCCACGTTCATGGTGGAGGGGGTGGAGACCTGCAGGATCTCGGAGCACAGGTTCGAGTGGGTGACCTTGCCCGGGATCGGGTTGGCCCGGTTCACGGTGTCCTCGAACATGATGTACGGGTAGCCGGACTCGAACTGGATCTCGGCGAGGACCTGGAAGAAGTCGCGGGCCTTGATCTTCTTCTTCGCGATGCGCGGGTTGTCGACCATCTCGCGGTAGTGGTCGGTGACGTTCACGTCCGCGAAGGGCTTGCCGTACTCGCGCTCCACGTCGTACGGGGAGAACAGGTACATCGGCTCGTTCTTCTTGGCGAGCTCGAAGGTGATGTCCGGGATCACGACGCCGAGGGAGAGGGTCTTGATGCGGATCTTCTCGTCGGCGTTCTCGCGCTTGGTGTCCAGGAAGCGCAGGATGTCGGGGTGGTGGGCGTTGAGGTACACCGCACCGGCGCCCTGACGCGCGCCGAGCTGGTTGGCGTAGGAGAAGGAGTCCTCGAGCAGCTTCATCACGGGGATGACGCCGCTGGACTGGTTCTCGATGTGCTTGATCGGCGCACCGTACTCACGCAGGTTGCTCAGCAGCAGCGCCACGCCGCCGCCGCGCTTGGACAGCTGCAGCGCGGAGTTGATGGAGCGGCCGATGGACTCCATGTTGTCCTCGATGCGCAGCAGGAAGCACGAGACGAGCTCGCCGCGCTGGGCCTTGCCGGCGTTGAGGAAGGTGGGGGTGGCCGGCTGGAAGCGGCCGTCGAGGATCTCGTCGACGAGGTTGCGGGCGAGCTGCTCGTCGCCGTGGGCGAGGGTGAGGGCCACCATCACCACGCGGTCCTCGAAGCGCTCGAGGTACCGCTTGCCGTCGAAGGTCTTCAGCGTGTACGAGGTGTAGTACTTGAACGCGCCGAGGAAGGTCGGGAAGCGGAACTTCTTGGCGAACGCCTGGTCCGAGAGGGACTCGATGAACGAGAAGTCGTACTGGTCGAGCACCTCGCGCTCGTAGTAGTCGTTCTCGACCAGGTAGTCCATCTTCTCGCGCAGCGAGTGGAAGAACACCGTGTTGGGGTTCACGTGCTGCAGGAAGTACTCCCGCGCGGCCTCACGGTCCTTGTCGAACTGGATGCTGCCGTCCGGACCGTACAGGTTCAGCATCGCGTTGAGCGCGTGATAGTCCAGCCGCCGGTTGTGCTCGACCGGGGGCATCTCGGTCAGTGTCGCCAAAACTCTTCCAATCCGTCATGGACCCGCGTCACGTCGCGCGGGGTTCCGAACAGTTCGAACTTGTACATGTGGGGGACCTTGCACTTGGCGGAGATGATGTCCCCCGCCAGGCAGTAGGCCTCGCCGAAATTGGTGTTCCCCGCGCTGATCACGCCCCGGATGAGCTTCCGGTTGCGTTCGTCGTTGAGGAACTTGATGACCTGCTTGGGCACGGCGCCGCGGCCGTTGCCCCCGCCATAGGTCGGGACCACGAGGACGAACTCCTCGTCGGCGACGAGGGGCTCGTCCGTGGGACGCAGTGGGATCCGGTCGGCCGGCATCCCGAGCTTCTCGACGAAGCGCTTGGTGTTGCCGGACACCGAGGAGAAGTAGACGAGGTTGGACACGCCGACGCCTCCCCGGGGGGATCAGACCGCGGCGGACCGGCGCTGCGCGCCGGCGCCCGCGAGGGCCTTGATCTTGTCGGGGCGGAAGCCGGACCAGTGGTCCTCGCCGGTGATGACGACGGGAGCCTGGACGTAGCCGAGGGACTTCACCTTCGCCAGGGCGTCGGCGTCCTCGGTGATGTCGACGACGTCGTAGGCGACGCCCGCCTTGTTCAGCGCGCGCTTGGTGGCATCGCACTGCACGCAGAGGGGCTTCGAGTACACGGTGATGTCCAAGGGAGGGGCCTTTCACGAGCGTTGCGCCGGAGCGCGGGGCGGGAGACGGAGCGGGATGGTCCGGAGGCCGTGGAGCTGTGCCGAGGAACAGCGCCGACGGGCCGTGTCGCCGCGCCGTGGGCCCTCTGCGGGGCCGGTGCGCGCCGACCTGATCAACACTACACCTAGTGGTGCCGGGGCGCGAGGACCACAAGATGTACTGAACTACAACAATGTCATCCACAATGCGCTGTTGACAGGATGTGGACGACGGGGCCTCCATTGGGGACGGAGCGACGCCGCCCCGTGCGAGCGGCCACGATGCATGCACATCCCAGTGTGGACGGGGGGTCCGACAGCCCACGGCGGCGGTGGAAGGCGCCGCGGCGCGGCACCGGGAACCGGCCCGATCGTGAGGTGGATCCCGGCGTGTCCGACGCGCCGCTCGGCGTGTCGCGCGGAGGCCCGCGGCGTGTCGCCCGCTCCTCCCCCGCCGTCCCCCGTCCGTCCCCCGTCCATCCCCAGTGGGAGGGATGGGCGCGGCCGACGGGGTCGGCGGCCCACGCCATCCCCGCCGACGACGGAGCCCCCGCCGTCCCTCAGCGGGACGACGGGGGCTCCGTGCGCGGGTGCGTGCGACGCGGGGGCCGACGCTCGCGTGTCAGTCGCGGCGCTCCTCGGGCGCCTCGCCACCGGCGGGGAAAGTCTTCGGCGTCGCGCTCTCCTCGACGGACCACACGTCGTGGACCTCGGCAGCGGCCTGCGCGCCCGGCGCGGTCGCGGGCTCCTCGTGGGAGGGCTCGTCAGGGGCGGGGGCGGGCTCGGCGCTCTCCGGCTCGGCGCTCTCCGGCTCCGCGTCGGGCGGAGCGGAGTCGACGGCCTCCGCCTCGATCGGTTCGGCGACCGCGAGTTCCTCGAACCCGGGCTCGTCGACCGCGGGCTCCGCCGGCGGCGCCGTCACGACCGGTGCCGCGACGGCCGCTGCGCCCGGCGCGACCGACCCGTCGGCCGAGACATCCCCGTCGGCCGACTCGGTCTCGGACGCCACATCCTCGGGCTCCGTCTCCTCCCCCGCGGCGACCTTCGCGCCGGGGTCGCCCTCGAGGCTGCGACCGTCGGCCGCGACGACCGCAGCGAGCACCTCGCGCAGCAGGCCGACCTGGCGCTGGGCCTCGGCGGCGCCGGAGACCGGGGCGACGCCCTTCTCCACGAAGGCGTGGAAGGCCTCCCACATCGACTCCGCGGAGCCCTTCGGGGCGAGGGTCGAGGTCTCCTGGACCACGCCCGACTTCTTCTCCCGCATCGACACGGTGGAGCGCTCGTCGCCGTGGGAGGGCGCCGCGAGCTCGACGCGCATCCGGCGGCGGGCGGAGAGCACCTGGAGGCGCTCGGAGTACTCGGGCGCGAAGGGGAGGTAGTGCCACACCAGGCGCACCTGGGCCCCGCCCTCGAGCTCGCCGAGCAGCTCGATCGAGCCGGGGATGACGCCCTTGGGCCAATGGCGCACGGCGATCAGGGAGGTGATCGGGCCGTAGGCCGCCTCGGTCACCGCCATCTGATGGGCGACGCCCGTCAGCAGACCCTTCACATAGAGGTCGCGGTCGCGCTGGGTGGCGCCCTCGCCGGCGCCGACCTCGACCGCGGACTGTAGGGCCTTGCGGCGCTCGGTGCGGCGGTCGGTGGGGATGTCGTAGGAGGAGGTGGTGACGTGGGCCTGGCCGAACAGCGGCTGGCTCGCCGGCATCAGCACCTCGTGGTCCACCATGCGCAGGTCCTTGGTGGCGATGTGCTCGCCCATGCGCACCACGGCGTCGTCGTACTGCTGGGGGTAGGCCATCATGGTCAGGCGCCGCCCGGTCATCCGCTCGAAGTCCGCGACCTGGGCGATCTCCTCGGCGGAGTAGCCCAGCGGCGGCTCGACCAGCACCGGGATGCCGCGCTTCATGAGCTGGAGCAGGTCCTCGACGTGCAGGCCGTCGGTGGACAGCAGCGCCGCGTCCACCGCGACGGTCTTCGCGCGCACGGCGGCGATCAGATCCGCGACCGACTCGTAGCGGCGGTCCTCGGCGATGCCCCACACCTCGGAGGACTCGCGACGGCGGCGCGGCGAGTGGTCCACCAGCGCGGTGACGGCGAAGCGGTCCCAGCGTCGGCGCAGCACCGGCAGGTGCACGGCCTGGGCCATGGTGCCCGCACCGATCACGGCGATGTTCAGGGTCTTCGGCATCGACAGGCTCCTCGGGGATCGTCGGGGACGGGCGCCGCGCTCGGCCGACGGGCCGGCGGCGCCGGACGGTCCCCGGCTGCGCGCCCCTGGCGGGCGCGTGACGCACGCCTGTTCTACCACACGCACCCGTGCCCGAGTCGTGCCGCCGACCGTCCCCACCTGCACGGCGGCGCTATCGTGGTCCGCGATCAGACCCCTCAAGGAGGACACCAGTGGCCGGACGCTTCTACATCGGCGCGCGCGCCTTCGCGCGCCCCCTCGTCAGGCTGATCTGGAACCCCAGGGTGAGCGGTCTGGAGAATGTCCCGGAGCAGGGCGCGTTCGTCATCGCCTCGAACCATCTCGCCAACATGGACAGCTTCATGATCCCGGTGGTGCTGCCGCGCACGATCCGCTTCGTCGCCAAGGACACGCTGTGGACCCAGAAGGGCCCGCAGGGCGCGGTGCTGCGCTGGTTCTTCGACGCCGTGGGCGCCGTGCCCGTGGACCGCGAGGCCCTCGCCTCCGGCAAGGGCGCCCTGCAGGCGGGGCTCGAGATCCTCCGCAGCGGGGCGGGCTTCGCCGTCTACCCCGAGGGCCACCGCTCCAAGGACGGCCTGCTGCACCAGGGCAAGCAGGGCGCGGCCTGGCTCGCGCTCGAGGCCGGGTGCCCGGTGATCCCGGTGGGCGTCAAGGGCACCGAGCACATGTTCTCCCGCCTCCTCCCCGAGCGCGGCGCGATCACGATCCGCGTGGGCACTCCGATCCTGCCCGAGGAGATCGACCCGTCGGCCTCCAAGGGGCTGCGCCGACGCCTGCTGACCGCCCGGATCATGGACGAGATCCAGGCCCTGTCCGGGCAGCGCCGGGCCGATGGCCCGCAGGGACGCTCCGCAGACCAGCAGGACAAGTAGGATCGGGCGCAACCCGAGCCCGCACCCCGAGGAGCGCATGATGGCCGTCGTCGTCGGATTCATCCCCACCGAGGTGGGCTTCGCCGCGCTCGCCGCGGCGCGGCAGGAGGCCGAGCAGCGCGGCGGCCCGCTGATCGTGGTGAACGTGCTGCGCGAGGGCGTCGATGAGGATCCCCGCCACGCGAATGACCAGCAGCTGGAGATCGCGCGCGACGAGCTGCGCGGCGCGACCGTGCGCGTCGCCTTCCGCCAGGAGACCGTCGACGACGACATCGCCGACGTGTTGCTGCGCGTGGTCACCGAGGAGAAGGCCGAGCTGCTGGTGATCGGCGTGCGCCGCCAGCGCGAGCTCGCCCGGCACCTGCTGGGGCTGACCGTGCAGAAGCTGCTGCTCTCCGCCCCCTGCGAGGTGCTCGTCGTCTGACCCGGCGACTGAGCAGCACCGCTCGCCCACCGCACACGACGGCGGCCCGCCCCCTTCCGGGGACGGGCTGCCGCGGCGTTCCGGGACCGCTCAGGTCACCGGGCAGGGATCACTCGTCGACGGGATCCGCGCCGGGGACCTGCTCGTCCTGGCCGGCCTTGACCGCGGCCTCGATGGCCTCGCCGACCTCCTGATCGATGTTCTTCCAGTACTGGAAGGCATTGGAGAGGACGGGCTCGACCACGGTGGACAGCGCACCGGAGACGGTCTCGATGAGGCGCTGGCGGGCGCCCTCGTCCATGACCTCGCGGATCAGGGTGTGGGCCTGGCCGAAGTCGTCGTCCTCGGCGTGCAGGGTGTACGCGGAGCGGACCAGGGTGCCGTCGGCCTCCCAGCCGTTGTCGACCGGGCCCTGCTCCTCCTGGTACGCGCGGCCGAAGGAGTTCGGCGCGTAGACCGGGGCGTCACCGCTGTGGAAGAACTCCATCGCGCCCTCCTTGTCGTACGAGTTGGTCTCGACGACGGGACGGTTCACGGGCAGCTGGTTGAAGTTGGTGCCCAGGCGGTTGCGCTGCGCATCGGGGTAGGAGAACACGCGGCCCAGCAGCATCTTGTCCGGGGACACGCCCGTGCCCGGCACGGTGTTCGAGGGGCTGAAGGCGGCCTGCTCGATCTGCGCGTAGTGGTTGGAGGGGTTCTGGTTCAGGGTGAAGCGGCCCACGGGGATGCGCGGGTAGTCCTTCTTCGACCAGGTCTTGGTGAGGTCGAAGGGGTTGAAGCGGTACTGCTTCGCCTCCTCGTAGGGCATGACCTGCACCTCGACCTTCCAGGACGGGAAGTCGCCGGCGTTGATCGAGTCGAACAGGTCGCGGCGGTGGTAGTCCGCGTCGGAGCCGGCCAGCTTCTCGGCCTCCTCGTTGCTGAGGAACTCCAGGCCCTGCTCGGTGAGGAAGTGGTACTTGACCCAGAACTTCTCGCCGGCCTCGTTGACCCACATGTAGGTGTGCGAGGAGTAGCCGTTCATGTGGCGCCAGGTCTTGGGCAGACCGCGATCGCCCATGAGGTAGGTGACCTGGTGGGCGCTCTCCGGGGAGAGGGTCCAGAAGTCCCACTGCATGGTGTTGTCGCGCAGGCCGGAGGCCGGCAGGCGCTTCTGGGAGTGGATGAAGTCGGGGAACTTCATCGGGTCGCGCAGGAAGAAGATCGGGGTGTTGTTCCCGACGATGTCGAAGTTCCCCTCCTGGGTGTAGAACTTCAGCGCGAAGCCGCGCACGTCGCGCCAGGTGTCGGGCGAGCCCAGCTCACCGGCCACGGTGGAGAACCGCGCCAGCATCGGGGTCTTGGTGCCCTTCTGGAACAGGCCGGCCTTGGTGTACTGCGAGACGTCCTCGGTGATCTCGAGCTCGCCGAAGGCGCCGGAGCCCTTCGCGTGGGGGCTGCGCTCCGGGATGCGCTCGCGGTCGAAGCGGGCGAGCTTCTCGACCAGGGCGACGTCGTGGAGCATCAGCGGGCCGTCGGCGCCGAGGCTCAGCGAGTGCGCGTCGGACTGGCGCGGGGCGCCGGACTCGGTGGTCGACGGGAGCGAGCCGTCGTGGGGGGCGGTGGGATCCAGATCGGTCATGGGACTCTCCTCGGGTGGTGGGTTTCTGACAGGTCGTGACGAACTGCGGAGACAGCGGTCCTGCGACCCTGGGGAGCGGCGGGGCCGCGCCTCAGGGAGTTCTCGGGGTGGTGGCGGCGAGGCGCGCGCGGCACTCGGAGCAGACGCCCCGGTAGACCACGTCGGCGACCTCGATCTCGAAGCCGTGGTCGTCGTGCGGCAGCAGGCACGGTGCCTCGCCGATAGCGCACGGGACGTCCTCCAGGCGCCCGCACTCGCGGCACACCAGGTGGTGGTGGTTGTCGTGGCGGTGCAGCTCGTACTGCATGCTGCGCCCGCCGACGGAGACGCGGCGCAGCAGCTCCGCATCGGACAGGGCGTTCAGGACGTCGTAGACCGCCTGGCGGGAGACCGTGCCCAGGTGCTCGCGGACGGCCTGGGCGATGGTCTCGGCGTCAGCGTGCGGGTGGGCCTCGACCGCGGCCAGGGTCGCGAGCCGCGGGGCGGTCACGCGCAGGCCGGCGCTCCGCAGGGCGGAGGTGTGGTCGGTGCTCGACATGGCTCACACCCTAGTCACCTTTCTGGACAGAATCAAGAAAGCGTCGCAGTCCGGGCGGCGGTGCAAGAGGTGCATGAGGAGCCCTGCGCGGGCCGGCCCGCGCGCCCTTGACGCGCCCCTCCCCCGCGCGCAGACTGACCCCACCGCGGAGTCCGAGGACGGGCCCCGCCCCACCGGGAGGAGCCGGGATGGCTCACGAGATCCGCGCCCTGACCACCGAGACCTTCCCCGCCTGGGAGGCCCTCGCTGCGAAGCACAACGGCGTGTGGGGCGGCTGCTGGTGCTCCTACTTCCACGGCGACACCCCGATGACCCTCAAGGGCGAGCACGACGGGCCGACGTTCAAGCGGCGGCTCGTCGAGGAGGGCGTCGCGCATGCGGCGCTGGTACTCGAGGGCGAGCAGGCGATCGCCTGGTGCGAGTACGGCAGCCCGCTCGAGCTGCCGAACATCTACCACCGCAAGGAGTACGACGCGGGCGAGACCTCGCCCGCGCCGTGGCGGATCACCTGCTTCTTCGTGGACCGCGACCATCGCCGCCAGGGCGTGGCGCGCGAGGCGCTCGACGGGGCGCTCGGCCTGATCGCCGCGGCGGGCGGCGGGGAGGTCGTCTCCTTCCCGAACGAGCTGGTGGAGGGGAAGCGCACCTCCTCCTCGTTCCTGCACAACGGCACCCGGGCCATGTTCGAGAAGGCGGGGTTCACGATCGAGCGGAGCCTCGGCAAGCGCAAGACGGTCGCGCGGCGCACCGTCGCCCCGGCGTGACCTGGGCGCGCCGGGAACGGAGCAGGCCCGGCCCCCTCACCGGGGACCGGGCCTGACCTGCGGAGCCGCCTGCGGGAATCGAACCCGCGACCTATTCATTACGAGTGAATCGCTCTGCCGACTGAGCTAAGGCGGCGTCGCCGCGCAGGGCGGCGGACCGGATCACTGTACGTGACCCGGATCGACGGGTGCAAAGCTGTCCGGGGCGATCCCCGTCACCCCGGTCGCCCCCGTCAGCAGGTGAAGCCGTCCTCCGGGACCGTGTCCTGGAGGAGGTAGGCGTCGACCTGCTCCTCGATGCAGCCGCCGGAGCGGCCGTAGGCGGTGTGGCCGTTGCCCTGATGGGTCAGCAGCACCGCGTCGTCGAGCTGGGAGGCGAGGCTCTCGGACCACTGGTAGGGGGTGGCGGGATCGCCGGTGGTGCCGATGACGACGATGGGGCCGGCGCCCTCGGCGCTGATCGGCGCGGGCTCGCGCACCGGCTCCTCGGGCCACAGGGCGCAGCCCTGACCGCCGAGCATCGGGCCGAAGGTCGGGTACAGCTCGGCGAGGCGCTCGGCCTCCTGCTCGACCCACTGCTCGTCGGCGACACCGGGGTGGTCCAGGCAGTTCACGGCGGAGATCGCGAAGGTCGCGTTGGTGCGGTAGGTGCCGTCGGCCGAGCGCTCGGAGGAGAGGTCGGCGATGTTCAGCAGGGGCGCCCCGTCGCCGCTCATGGCGGAGGAGAGGGCCTCGCGGCCCATCTGCCACAGGGAGTCCTCGTAGAGCAGGACGAGGAAGGCGGAGCGGGCGAGCGCACCGGTGAGCAGCCGGTCGGGATCGGTGGTGGTCAGCGGTGACTCGTCCACGCCGGCGAAGAAGTTCAGCAGCTGCTGCTTGGCCTCGGCGGCGTTGCCGCGCAAGGGGCACTCCTCGCCGGCGTTCAGGCAGTCGGCGACGAACGCGTCGGTGGCGTGCTCGAAGCCCTCGGCCTGGCCGGCGGAGAACTCGTTCATCGAGATGCTGGGGTCCAGGGCGCCGTCGAGCACGAAGTGCCCCACCCGCTCGGGGTACAGGTCCGCGTAGCTGGCGCCGAGGTAGGTGCCGTAGGAGTAGCCGAGGTAGTCGAGCTGCTCGCTGCCCAGCGCCGCGCGCAGCACGTCCATGTCGCGGGCGGCGGAGTACGTGTCGACGTAGGGCAGCACGTCGCCGGAGTTGGCCTCGCAGGCCTCGACGACCCGCGTGCCCCACTCCTCGGCGAGCGCGTCGCCGTCCTCGCTGCCGGGCTCGCCGGTGGCGGCGAGGTACTCGTCGGTCTCGGCGTCGTCGAGGCACTCGACGGGGGCGGAGCGGTTCACGCCGCGCGGGTCGAAGCCGACCATGTCGTACTGGGCACGGACGCCCTGGGAGATCAGGTACGGCACGGACTCGAGGAAGTTCACCCCGGAGCCGCCGGGTCCGCCGGGGTTGATGACCAGGGAGCCCTCGCTCCGGCCGGTCGCGGCGATGCGGCCGACGGCGATGTCGATGTCCCCGGCACCGGGGTCGTTCCACTGCAGCGGCACGGTGATCGTGCCGCACTCGGCGCCGTCGACCTCGATGCCCTCGCAGGCGCCCCACTGGATCTGCTGGGAGTAGTAGGTCTCGTACGCCGGATCGCTCGCGGGGTCGCCGTCGATGCCCATCGCGGCGGACTCGCCGACCTCCTGGAGCGCGGGGCCCGCCGACTGGTCGTCCTGGGTGCCCTGGTCGTCCTGGGTGCCCTGGTCGTCCTGGGTGCCCGTGTCGCCCCCGTCGGCCGACGAGGAGGAGCTTCCGCCGTCGCTGGCCCCGTTGGCGCCGGTGCCTCCTCCGGCGTCGGTGCAGCCGCTCAGCAGCAGCACTGTCGCGGCCGCCGCCGCAGCGAGGCGGGTGAGGGGGCGGCGGGCACGGGAGGCGAGGGCCATGCGGTCTTCCTTGTCCGGTGGGGTGCGGGGTCCGGTGGGATGCGGGGTCCGGTGGGGTGCGGTGTCCAGTGGGGTGCAGGGTCCGGCCATCCTAGGCCGGACCTCGGGCGGGAGGGTCCCAGGCTCCCGCTCAGGCGATCTCGCGCCGCATCCAGCGCCGGGTGCCGAGCACGGCGGGCAGGAGCACCAGCAGCACCAGCGGCAGCAGCTCGAACGCACCGGCGCGCCCCTCGGCGAGCGCCACGGCGGCGGCGGTGAGGTCCAGGGCCCGCACGATCTCGGCGAGGGTCTCGGAGCCGAAGGCGACGGCGAGCGTCCCCGCGGTCGAGACGACGAACGGGATGCCGATCGCGGCGACGATGCCGAGCACGGTGGACTGCAGCAGGATCCCCATGGAGAGGGACAGCAGCACGGTCGCGCCGAGCACGGCGAGCTGCGTGGTCAGCACGCCGTCGAGGGTGGAGAGGATCGCGCCCTCGCCGAGCAGCTCGCCGCCCACCCAGGTCGCCCCGAGCGCGAGCAGCACCGTGACCAGCACGATCCCGGCGGCGAGGACCAGCGCCGTGAGGGTCTTGGAGCCGAGCACGCCGGCGCGGCCGGGGCGCTGGAGGAAGGTGTTCTGGATGGAGCGGTCGGACCACTCCCCCGCCACGACCGGCACGATCACTGCCGGGAGGATGAGCGCGAGGGGCAGGGTCATGAGCACCACGGTCAGCTCGACGTCGCTTGTGCGGCCCTCCATGAGGGAGGGCTGGAGGAGGCCGCCGAGCGCGGCGGTGCCGGCGAGGGCGAACAGGGACAGGGTCAGCAGGATCGCGGCGCCGCGGGTGTCGAGGGCGGCGCGCAGGTCGAGGTCGGGTCGCATGGGAGGGCTCCTTGAGCGGGTGGGTCGCGGATCAGGCCGCGGCGGCGGTGGCCGGAGCGAGGGCGGGCTCGCCCTCGCCGGTGAGCTGGAAGAAGACCTCCTCGAGGCCGCTGCCCTCGCTGGTGCCGAGCGCGGTGAGCACGAGCTGCTCGCGCAGGGCGAGGCGGCCCATGTCCTCGGGGCTGAGGCTCGCGACGAGCTCACCGCCGGCGCGCAGCTCGTGGGCGATGCCGTGGAGGTCCAGGGCCCGCACGAGCGCCGGCATGTCCGCGCTCGCGACGCGGGTGCCGGTGACGGCGGTGAGGTCGGCGAGGGTCCCCTCGCGCACCAGCCGGCCGCGGGAGATCACCACGAGCCGGTCCACGGTCGCCTCGACCTCGCGCAGCTGGTGGCTGGAGAGCAGCACGGTGCCGCCGGCATCCGCGAAGGAGCGCAGCAGGCGGCGCATCCAGCGGATCCCCTCGGGGTCCAGGCCGTTGGCGGGCTCGTCGAGCACGAGCACGTCGGGGTCGCCGATCAGCGCCGTCCCGATCCCGAGCCGCTGGCGCATGCCGTAGGAGTAGCCGCCCACGCGGACCTTCGCCGCACCCTCGAGGCCCACCATCGCGAGCACCTCCTCGGCGCGGCCTCTCGGCATGCCGACCGTCCTCGCGGCCAGGCGCAGGGTCTCGATGCCGGTGCGGCCGCCGTGCAGGGCGCGGGCGTCGAGCATGACGCCGATCTCGCGGGCGGGGCGGCGCAGGGTGCGGTAACGGCGACCGCTCACGAGCGCCTCGCCGTGATCCGCGTCGGCGAGGCCCGTGAGGATCCGCAGGGTGGTGGACTTGCCGGCGCCGTTGGGGCCGAGGAATCCGGTGATGGTGCCGGGGCGGCAGGAGAAGGTGAGGTCGTCGACGGCCGTGCGGTCGCCGTAGCGCTTGGTCAGTCCGCGCACCTCGAGGGCGGGGGCGGCGGCAGGGGTCTCGTCGGTCTCGTGGGGCTCGTCGTGGCTCATGGCTGAAGCGTCCTCCCCGGTCCCCGTCGGCCGACACCGACCCCCGGCGCGCGCCTGACTGACGAAGGTCTGTCGGGCCCGGGCCGGAGGGCCCGGGGGCACCGACCTCCGTCGGCCGCGCCGCCGCCCTTCGTCCGCCTTTCGTCGCCCGCCCCGTCGGTACAGTGGCGCCGTGGACCACCAGGGAGCTCCGGCGCGGCAGCGCTGGCAGGAGGCGGCGATCCTCGTCGCCGTCACGGCCGAGGCGATCGCGCAGCTGCTGCTGTCCACCACGTGGATGGGCCTGGTGCGGGGCCTGCTCGCCCTCGTGCTCGGCGCGGCGCTGCTGCTGCGCCACCGGCACTGGCGCTGGCTGCTGCCGCTGGTCGCGGCGGCGAATGCCGCGGCCATGTCGGTGACCGTGCTGATCATCGCGACCTACGCCTTCGCCACCCGCTCCTCGAGCCGCCTGCTGACGGTGCTGTTCGCTCTCCTCTCGGCGCTCGCCTCCTCCGTGCCCGCGCTCGTGCAGCTGAAGGCCGAGCCGCAGGCGAGCATCATGGGGATGGTGCTGACGCTGCTGATCGTCGCCGCCTCGGCCGCGATCGGGATGTACACCGCGGTGCGGCGCACGCTGCTGGCGGAGCTGCGCCAGCGGGCCGAGCAGGCCGAGTCCGGGCGCGCCGCCGCGGAGGAGCAGGCCCGACGGGCCGAGCGCACCCGCATCGCCCGGGAGATGCACGACATCGTCGCGCACAAGATCTCGCTGGTCGCCCTGCAGGCCGGGGCGCTCGAGGTGAACCCGAACCTGGAGCGCGAGCAGGTCCAGCAGTCCGCCGCGCTGATCCGCGGCACCGCCACCACCGCCCTGTCCGAGCTGCGGGAGGTGCTGGGGGTGCTGCGCGGCGACGGGGAGCAGGCGCCGCTGGCCCCGCAGCCCACCTGGGAGGACGTGCGCAAGCTCGTCGATGAGTCCAAGGACGCGGGCGTGGCGGTGGACCTGTTCGACTTCATCGACGACCCCGTCCCCGATCCGCTGGCCCGCACCGCCTACCGCGTGGTCCAGGAGGGGCTGACCAACATCCACAAGCACGCACGGCACACGAAGGCGCGGGTCGCACTGATCGGCGAGCCCGGCACCGACCTCGTGATCGAGGTCAGTAATGTGCTCCCCAAGGGGTTCACGACCGATCTGCCGGGTGCGCGGATGGGCCTGTCGGGCATCGAGACCCGCGTGACGCATGCGGGCGGCACCATCACGTCGGGACCCACCGACGACGGACGATTCGAAGTGAGGGCGGTGATCCCGTGGCCGACGACGACGTGACGCGCGTGGGACTGATCGACGACGACTCGCTGGTGCGCGCGGGCCTGGCCATGATCCTGGGGGCCGACCCCGAGATCGAGGTGGTCGGGCAGGCGGCCGACGGATCCGAGGCGGTCACGCTCGTCCAGAAGCATCGCCCCGACGTGCTCCTCATGGACGTGCGCATGCCGACCCTCGACGGGATCGCGGCGACCAAGGCCGTGACGGCCCTGCCGAACCCGCCGAAGATCATCATGCTCACCACCTTCGACATGGACGAGTACGTCTTCCAGGCGCTCGAGGCCGGGGCCAGCGGCTTCCTCCTCAAGGACACCCCGCCGCAGGACCTCGCCCGTGCCGTGCACGTGGTCGCCGGCGGCGAGGCGATGCTCTCCCCCACCGTCACCCGGCGCATGCTCACCCACTTCTCCGACGCGAACCCCGGCTCCCGTCAGGAGCGCCACCCGGGCCTGGACCAGCTCACCGAGCGCGAGACCGAGGTGCTCGGCGCGGTCGGCGCGGGGCTGTCCAACGCCCAGATCGGGATGCGGCTGTTCATGAGCGAGGCGACCGTGAAGGCGCACGTCTCGAAGATCTTCGCGAAGCTCGACTGCACCAACCGCGTGCAGATCGCGATCATCGCCCACGAGGCCGGGCTCACCGACCTCGACGTCGACCAGGTCTGACGGCGCGGTCGGGGCTGGGATGGACTCAGCCCCAGCCCAGCTCGTGGAGGCGCTCGTCGGAGATGCCGAACAGGTGCCCGAGCTCGTGCAGCACGGTCACCGCGATCTGGTGGACCAGCTGCTCGCGGGTGCGGGAGATGCGTTGCAGCGGGCCGCGGAAGACGAAGATCCGGTCCGGCTGGCGGTACCCGTCGAAGACGCTGCGCCTGTCCAGCGGGATCCCCTCGTACAGCCCCAGCAGCTCGGTGCCGGCGGACTGCTCACGGCTCGGCTCCTCCTCCACGAGGATCACCACGTTCGCCTCGGCGATCGCGCGGGCCACCTCGTCCGGCAGCGAGTCCAGGGCGTCGTCGACCGCCTCCTCGAACTCCTCGCGGCTGATCTCGATCATCTGCCCATCGAACCACGCCGGCGCACGCCCGGCGGTGTCGGATAGGACGCATCGGCGCGGAACTCCGAGGCGAGGGCGGCCGACGGGTGGGTATGCTCTGTGCGGGCAGTTCTCTGCCCGGGCCCCCATCGTCTAGTGGCCCAGGACACCGGCCTTTCACGCCGGCGACACGGGTTCGAATCCCGTTGGGGGTACTGTCACTCGGCCGCTGTCACGATGTCGTGCCGCCGCCGAGCACGTCCTCCCAGGTCGCCCCGGGAGCAGGGACCCCGATCTCGGCCACGGGTCGGCGGGGTGCCGTCGCCTCAGCCCATTCCCGCTCGATCTCGCCGTCGTAATCCGCGAGCCGCTTCCAGTGATCCGCGACGCGTGGCCCGAACTCGGTATCAGCGCGCACAGCGGCCGCCCCGTTGACCGCTTTGGCCCGCATCTGCCCGAGGCTGCGGTACGGGATGTGGAGGATCCGCAGTTCGGACGGTGCGGAACGGGCCAGGTCCAGTGCGCTGTGGTTGCCCATGTCCACCCACGCCCAGCCCTCCGGCCGGATGGCGACCTTCTCCGTGTTCGGTTCCGTCTCCACCAGGAGGCGGCTCCCCGCCGCCGTGAGATCGACACCCTCCGGTCCGTCCGGATGCGCGTCATGGAGCGCAGCCGCCGCGACGCGGGCCCCCTCTATCCCCCCGAGCACCTCAGCCACGGTCCCGCCCTGCGCACACCAGAACTCATCGGCGTCGAACAGTACGACCCAGTCCGCCCCGGCGCGTCGGGCCCGATCGGCGAGGTACGACATCACCCGGGCCTGACGGTGCGCAGGATCCTGATACGTCCCGAGATGGACGCGAGGATCCTCGGCGGTGATCCCGGCCAGCACCTCGCGCGTGGAGTCGGTCGAGAGATGATCGAGCACGATCACCCCGTCCACACCCTGGGCGAGAAGGTTCCGCACCGTCAGTCCGATGACGTCGGCCTCGTTCCGCACCAGGGACACGGCCCAGACCGAGCCGACCTGGCGCGCGCGGCGCGGGAGGCGTGGCAGCGTGATGGCTCGCTGGGTGCGCAGCTGCAGCGGACGATGCCTGACGATCCAGCGCCTCACGGAGGACTTCACGCTCATGCGCAGAGCGTAGCGAGCACCTGTGCACCGGCCACTCGATCAGGTGCGAGAGGGGTCACACCGAAAGTGGTCGTGAGCCCCGAAAACCTCCGGTAGAGTTATCCGAGTCGAAAGGCCGAGAGGCCCGGAGACGAGAGAGGCCCTGTAGCTCAGTTGGTTAGAGTGCCGCCCTGTCACGGCGGAGGTCGCCGGTTCAAGCCCGGTCAGGGTCGCCCCTCCACGAAGGCCCCGGAACATCGTTCCGGGGCCTTCGTCGTGCTCGGCGTACGTTCACGCTCAGGTCCTACCCTCGAGGGATGAGCACCACCACGAACCACCGCATCCGCCTCGCCGCCCGCCCCCACGGAGTCCCGGTCGAGTCCGACTTCCTCCGCGACGAGGCACCGCTCCCCGCTCCCGGGCCCGGCCAGGCCCTGCTGCGCACCCTGTGGATCTCCCTGGACCCCTACGTGCGCGGCCGCATGAGCGACGCGAAGTCCTATGCCGCCCCCATGGAGGTGGGCGACGTGATCGTGGGAGGGACCGTCTCCGAGGTGGTCTCCGCCGAGTCCGACGCCCTCTCCCCCGGCGACATCGTGCTCGGCTACGGCGGCTGGCAGGAGTACAGCGTCGAGGACGTCTCCGCGCTGCGCAAGCTGGACCCGTCGGCCGCCCCGATCTCCACCGCCCTCGGCGTGCTCGGCATGCCCGGCTTCACCGCCTACGCGGGCCTCACCGCGATCGGGAAAGTGCGGCCCGGCGAGACCCTCGCCGTCGCCGCGGCGGCCGGACCCGTCGGCTCCGCCGTCGCCCAGATCGCCAGGCTCCGCGGCGCCCGCGCGATCGGCATCGCCGGCGGCGAGCGCAAGGCCGCCCACCTCGAGGCGCTGGGCCTGGACGCCGCGCTCGACCACCGCGCCCCGGACCTGCCCGGCCGCCTCGCCGCGGCCGCGCCGGACGGCATCGACGTGTACTTCGAGAACGTGGGAGGCGCGGTCTGGGACGCCGTGCTGCCGCTGCTGAACGAGTTCGCGCGCGTGCCCGTGTGCGGACTGGCCGCGAACTACAACGCCACCTCCCTGCCCGAGGGGCCCGACCGCAGCGGCGCCCTCATGGGGCAGATCCTCTCGAAGAGCCTCACCGTGCGCGGCTTCATCCAGCGCGAGTTCGCGCCGACGATGTTCGCGGACTTCCAGCGCGAGATGAGCGGCTGGATCGCGAGCGGGCAGGTGCTCTACACCGAGGACGTCACCGAGGGACTGGACCGCGCGCCCGAGACCTTCGTGGGCATGCTGCGCGGCGACAACCTCGGCAAGACGCTCATCAAGGTCGCCTGAGCACGGATCGCCGTGGTCTGCCTCTCACCGGGGCCGCTCGGGTTCAGCCGACAGCACGAGGACTGTTACGCTTGTCCTCGGTCGCCACGGCGACCACGGCTCTGTAGCTCAGTTGGTAGAGCGTTCGACTGAAAATCGAAAGGTCACCGGATCGACGCCGGTCGGAGCCACCACCCCGAAGCCCCCTGGTCACCCAGGGGGCTTCGTCGTTCCTGGGGGTCGGCTCGACCTCCGGCGGCGCGTCCTCTGGGGGCTGTCCCCCGGGGGGATGGGGAGTCCTCCCCGTCGCGCGCGACCGACGGGTGCCGTGGAATGGTCCCGTCACGCCGGACCGATCCGCAGGAGCAGCTCATGCCTCGCAATGCCGATCCCGACGGGCCCCGGGCCCGCTCGCTGCATCGCCGCCTCGCGATCCTGTGCGGTGCGGTCGCCGTCGCCTGGCTCGCGATCGCGCTCGGCAGCTCGGCGCTGCCCACCGGATCGATCCCCTCGATGGTGCTACTGGGGCTCGCCGCTGCGGTCTTCGCGACCCTCGCCCTGCTCCACGCCCGCTCGGGCTGGGGCCGCTCCCTGCGGCGCTGAGCCCCGAGGCGGAGCGTCAATCCTCCGCGGACTCGGCCCAGTCCACCCCGTCCATCGAGAGCCGCTGCGCCATGTCCTCGAGGAAGTCGATGACGACTCGGCGCTCCCCGGGAGCGAGCCGACGAGCGGCCTCGACCCGGCGGGCCTGCTGCGCTCCGACCGTGCGCAGGGCGGCGGCGCGGGTCGACGGCTCGACCGCGAGCACCGTGGCGCGGCGGTCCGACGGATGGGGCTCGCGCCGCACGTGACCCGCCCGCTCGAGACGATCCAGCAGCTTGGTGGTCGAGGCGGTGGAGATCCCGAGGGCACGCGCGAGGGAACCGGGGGTGGCAGGCGTCCCCCTGTTCCCGGCGACGATCAGCACGTGCAGAGCCCGCATGTCGGTCTCGCCCAGCTCCATGTAGCGCAGCGACGCCTCGGCGAGCGCCTTCTCGGCGGCACGCAGACGCACGAGAGCGGCCATGACCGCGTCGATCTGGGCCACGTCCTCGTCGGCGAGTCCGCTGCGGTCCACGAGCTCTCCGCGGGGATCGCTCGCCGCGAGGCTGAACAGCGACGTCCCGAGGTCGGGGTCGGTCCGCTGTCGCTCACTCCCGGGATCAGCTGCCATGGGAGCCATGGTAGCCCCACCTCTCTCACCAGGTAGATATCTAGCCAAGCTAGCAATGTGTGCGAGAATGGGCCGACTCCGTTCGCGAAGGGACACACCATGCCGCACTCCGCCTCCTCCCCCGCTTCGTCCTCTTCCCCCGCTTCCCCCGACCCTGCCGGTCCTGGCGCCCCGTCGGGTGGAGCCTCTGCGCACGCCGGCTCGCCGCAGAGCGGCGGGCGTCGGCATCGCCGGGACCTGCCCCGCACGCCCCGGGCGCTGCGCATCCTGCTGCCGGCGCTGCTGATCGTCGGCTGGCTCGCGCTCGCGGGGGTGGGCGGCCCCTACTTCGGGCGGGTCGACGAGGTCTCCTCGAACGACCGCACGGCCTATCTGCCCGAGTCCTCCGAGGCGACCCGCGTCGCGCAGCTCGCCCCCGAGTTCACCGGTTCCGATGCGATCCCCGCGATCATCGTCATCACCTCCCCCACCGCGATCGACGCGGAGTCCTCTGCGGCGATCGAACAGGCCACCGCCGATCTGGCCCAGCTCGAGCAGGTCCGCGGCGACATCTCCCCGCCGATCACCTCCGAGGACGGACTCGCGGTCCAGGTGTTCGTGCCGCTGGACGCCGAGACGGACCTCGCCGAGGCGACCACCGCCATCCGGGCCGAGCTCGAGGCCGATCTGCCGCCGGGCCTCACCGGGTACGTCACCGGGCCCGCGGGCTTCTCCGCCGATCTCGCCGAGGCCTTCGCGGGGATCGACGGCCTGCTGCTGGGCGTCGCCCTCGCTGCCGTGCTGCTGATCCTGGTGGTGGTCTACCGCTCGCTGCTGCTGCCCGCCGTCGTGCTCGCCACCAGCATGTCCGCCCTGTGCGCGGCGCTGCTGCTGATCTGGCACCTGGCCGCCGCCGATGTGCTGCTGCTGTCCGGCCAGACCCAGGGCATCCTGTTCATCCTGGTGATCGGCGCGGCCACCGACTACTCCCTGCTCTACGTCGCCCGGTACCGCGACGAGCTGCGCCGCACCGCGAGCCGCTGGACGGCCACCACGAGGGCCCTGCGCGGCACGATCGAGCCCGTCCTCGCCTCGGGCGGCACGGTGATCGCGGGACTGCTGTGCCTGCTGCTCTCCGACCTGCGCTCCAACAGCTCCCTCGGACCGGTCGCCGCGGTCGGCATCCTGTTCGCGATGGCGGCCGCCTTGACCTTCCTCCCCGCCGCGCTGCTGCTCCTCGGCCGTACGGCGTTCTGGCCCCGTCGGCCGCGGCTCGAGACCGGGGCCGACGGCGGGGCCGAGACCGGCACGTCGGGCCACGGCGTCTGGGAGCGCATCGCCCGCGCCGTCCGCCGCCGCCCGCGCCCTGTGTGGGTGCTGACCGCGCTGGTCCTCGCCGTCGGCGGGATCGGCCTGGTCCAGCTCGAGGCCGACGGGGTCCCGCAGTCGGATCTGGTGCTCGGGGAGTCCGCGGCCCGGGAGGGGCAGGCCGTCCTCGGCGAGCACTTCCCCGCCGGTGCCGGCTCCCCTGTGCAGGTGCTCGTCCCGGAAGCGGACCTGGAGGCCACGGCGGAGCTGCTGCTCGCGGCCGACGGCATCGACTCCGTCGCGGTGACCGCCGCGGACTCCCCCAGCGGCTCCGCCCCGGTGACCGCCGACGGGATCCAGCCCCTCGGCCCGCCCGGGAGCCCCGCCCCCGAACCGACCGTCGTCGACGGGCAGGTGCTGCTGCAGGCGACGCTGTCCAGCGCGCCGGATTCCCTCGCGGCGGAGGAGACGGTCCGCGAGCTGCGCGGCGAGCTCGCGGCGCAGGATCTGCCCGCCCTGGTCGGCGGCTCCACGGCGACCGCGCTGGACACGGACGAGACGTCCGTGCACGACCGCGCGCTGATCATCCCCATCGTCCTCGTGGTGATCACGGTGATCCTCATGCTGCTGCTGCGCGCGATCCTCGCCCCGCTGCTGCTGATCGCCACGACGGTGCTGTCCTTCGCGACGGCGCTCGGGATCTCCGCGATCGTGTTCGAGCATGTGTTCCGCTTCCCCGGCGCGGATCCCGCCGTCCCCCTGTACGGCTTCGTGTTCCTCGTCGCCCTCGGGATCGACTACAACATCTTCCTCATGACCCGGGTGCGGGAGGAGTCCCTGCGGCACGGGACGCGGGACGGGGTGGTCCGCGGGCTCGCCGTGACCGGCGGGGTCATCACCTCCGCCGGCCTGGTGCTCGCGGCGACCTTCGCGGCCCTCGGGGTGATCCCGATCCTGTTCCTCGCCCAGATCGCGTTCATCGTCGCCCTCGGCGTCCTGCTGGACACCTTCGTGGTCCGCACCCTGCTGGTGCCGGCCCTCGCCCTCGACCTCGGTCGGGTCATCTGGTGGCCCTCGGCGCTGTGGCGGCGCGGGAAGCCGTGAGCCGGGCGCTCCACCACCGCTCGCCGCGGTCGCTCCGCAGGTCCTCCCGGAGCGACCGCGGCGAGCGGCCGCGCCTCCTAGGCTGAGGGGGACCCCCGGGAGAACCCCGGACCCGACCATCCCCTGGAGGACGACGATGTCAGCCCAGAACCCGGATCTCGAGATCGCCCAGGCGGCGACCCTGCTGCCGATCCGCGAGATCGCCGAGCGCGCCGGGATCCCCGAGAAGGCCCTGATCCCCTACGGCACGACGAAGGCCAAGGTGGACGTCCGCGCGATGGAGCCGACGGGGCGCACGGGACGCCTCGTGCTGGTCTCCGCCATGTCGCCCACCCCCGCGGGCGAGGGCAAATCCACCACCACCGTCGGCCTCGCCGACGCCTTCTCGCTGCTCGGCCATCGCACGATGGTCGCCCTGCGCGAACCCGCACTCGGCCCGATCATGGGCGTCAAGGGCGGCGCCACCGGCGGCGGCTACTCGCAGGTGGTGCCGATGGAGGACATCAACCTCCACTTCACCGGCGACTTCCACGCGATCCAGATCGCGAACAACACCCTCGCGGCCCTGGTCGACAATCACCTCCAGCAGGGCAACGAGCTCGACATCGACCCGCGCCGCATCCAGTGGAAGCGGGTCGTCGACGTGAACGACCGCGCCCTGCGCCAGGTCGTCATCGGGCTCGGCGGGACCGGGCAGGGCGTCCCCCGCGAGGACGGATTCGACATCGTCGTCGCCTCCGAGATCATGGCGATCCTGTGCCTCGCGACAGATCTCGCGGACCTGCAGCGCCGCATCGACGCCATCGTCGTCGGCTACCGCCGCGACCGCACCCCGGTGACCGTCGCCGATCTCCAGGTGGGCGGCGCGATCACCATGCTGCTCAAGGACGCCCTGCTGCCGAATCTGGTCCAGACCCTCGGCGGCACGCCCGCCCTCGTGCACGGCGGGCCTTTCGCGAACATCGCCCACGGCTGCAACTCCCTCGCCGCGACCCGCCTCGCGCTCTCCCTCGCGGACATCACCGTGACCGAGGCAGGCTTCGGCTCCGATCTCGGCGCGGAGAAGTTCCTCGACATCAAGTCCCGCCTCGGCGGTCTCCATCCCGACGCCGCCGTGGTCGTCGCGACCGTTCGCGCACTGAAGATGCACGGCGGCGTCGCCAAGGAGGACCTCGGCACCGAGGACCTCGACTCCGCGCTGAAGGGCACCGCGAACCTCGCCCGCCACGTCGAGAACCTGCGCAAGTTCGGCATCGAGCCGGTCATCGCGCTGAACCGCTTCCCCACCGACACCGAGGCGGAGCTCGAGGGCGTCCTCGCCTGGGCGAAGGAGCAGGGCTTCCGCGCGGCGCTGTCCGAGGTGTGGGCCAAGGGCGGCGAGGGCGGCAAGGCCGTGGCCGAGCAGGTGCTCGCCGCGATCGAGGAGGACAGCCCCTCCTACCACCCGCTCTACGACCCGGCCGACGGGATCGAGAACTCCCTGCGCACCCTCGCCAAGGAGATCTACGGCGCCGACGACGTGGTCTTCGAGGACAAGGCCCCCGCACAGCTGCGGATGCTCAAGCGCAACGGCTGGGACACCCTGCCCGTGTGCGTCGCGAAGACGCAGTACTCCTTCTCCGACGACCCCAAGGCCCTCGGCGCGCCCACCGGCTTCGTGCTGCACGTGCGCGACCTGGTCCCCAAGATCGGCGCGGGCTTCGTCGTCGCCCTCACCGGCGCGATCATGACCATGCCGGGCCTGCCCAAGGAGCCGGCCGCCCTGCGGATGGGCGTCACCGAGTCCGGGGAGTCCGTCGGCCTGTTCTGACGCGCAGCCGGTCGCGCGGGGTCGCCCTTCGCGACCGGCGGTGCTCAGCGCCGCTGGTCGCGCTCGGCGACCTCCTCGGCCTCGAGCTCGGTCTCGTCGTCCAGGTCGATGTCGATGACGTCCTCGTCCTCGACCTCGTCGGCGCCCTCCTCGGGCTCCTCCCAGTTGTGGCCGGTGATCGCCGGGACCGCGTCGGTGACGGTGTTCTCCGGGAAGCGGTCGCCGCCGGCGTCGGCCATGCCCTCGTGGTCGTCGTCCTCCTCGTCCACGAAGCCGTCCTCGTCGTCATCGTCGTCCGACGGGGAGGCCAGGCGGTCGCTGAGCTCGTCGATCGCATAGTCACCGCCGCGTACGAAGCCGCGGCGGAAGGCCGCACGGCCCACCATCACGCTCGCCACCGGCACGGTGAGCATCTGCGCGAGCAGCACCACCAGCAGGAACGCGGCCAGCGACCAGGACCCGGCGGCGAGCGACGCCCCGGCGAAGACCAGGATCAGGCCCAGCACCTGCGGCTTGGACGCGGCGTGGATGCGCATGAGCACCCCGTCGAAGCGGTTCAGGCCGATCGCGGCGACCACGCCCAGCAGCAGCCCGGCGCCCATCAGCACCGCGGCCACGATCTCGACCGCGCTCATCGCCGCTCCTCCGTCCAGTCGTCCTCGAAGCCTCGCGAGCTGCCCGACTCCGCGCCGAAGCCGACCTCGGAGCCGTCGTCGGCGCCATCCGCGGCGCCGTCCCCGCCCGCGGGCGGCAGCGGCTCGCCGGGGTGCTCGGAATCCTCCTCGGGGTCGTCGGCCGACAGGGGCGCGGCCTCGGGGGCCGACGGGTGCGGCGCGGGCAGGCCGTCCGCGGTCTGCTCGCCGGGCTCGGCGTGGATCGCCTCGTGCGGGCCGGTGTCGGTGGAGGGCTCCTCGGGGTGGGGGCGCCGTCCCTGCATCGGGTCCTCGCGGGCGACGAAGCGGGCGAAGGTGACGCTGCCGACGAAGGCCAGGCCCGTCAGGCTCAGCATCGCGGGGCCCGCCCAGGCGGCCTGCGCGTGCGCGGTGTAGATCGCCATGCCCATCACCACGAGGGTGACCAGGGATTCGCTGGAGATCGCGCGGTCCAGGATGGTGGGGCCCACGATCATGCGGAAGACGACCGCGAGCGCGGCGAGGGCGAGGATCGCGCCGTAGACGACCAGGACGATGTCGAAGGCGCTCATCGCAGACCCGCCTCCTCGAGCACCTCGCGGCGGCCGACGGCCCACAGCAGCCGCTCCTCTTGGGCGAGGACGTCGCGCCGGGCCTTCTCCACGGCCTCGGGGGTGCCGGCGTTGAAGGTGTGCAGGAACAGGGTGCCGGTGGCGCGCTGCGCCTCGACGACGACCGAGCCGGGGATCAGGGTGCACAGCACGCCGGTGAAGGTGAGGAAGAAGTCCGAGCGGGAGGCCATCTTCACCGCGATCACGGAGCTGGGCGGCTGGGGGCCGGGGCGCAGCGCCCAGTAGCCCACCTGCACCGCGGAGACGCACAGGTCCAGCAGGAAGCGCAGCACGAAGGCGATGAAGCGCAGCGGGCGCAGGGTCAGCTCGTGGCCGGTGGGCGGCATCGGGAACAGGACGAACACGAGCACGGCGACGATGAGACCGCCGAGCACGTTCTTGAGGTCGATCCCGCCCCACAGCAGGCACCACAGCACGACCGCGGTGAGCATCCACATCCAGGAGCCGCGGAGGTCCTTCAGGCGTCGCGCGATCATCCGTCGGCCCCCTCACCGGTGTCGGTCGCGCCGTCCTCGACCACGACCCCGTCGTCCAGGCGGTGGCCCTCGTCGTCGATGCGGTAGCGCAGCTCCCCCGCGGCCTCGTCGCCGATCACGGCGCCGACGTACGGGGTGCGCTGGAGCACCGAGTGGGAGGCCTCGTCCGCGTAGGTCATCATCGGGCCGGCGAAGACGGTCAGCGCGAGAGAGAAGGCGATCATCGCGGCGGTCGCGCCGGTCATCACCTTCGGCATTTGCACGTCGCGGGCGACGATCTCCTCGCTCGGCTCCTGCCAGAAGGCGCGGTTCCAGATCTTCGCGATCGCGTACAGGGTCAGCAACGAGGTGATCACGCTGATGGCGATGAGGATCCAGCCGGAGGTGCGGTCGAACTCGATGCCTGCCTCGATCAGGCCCACCTTGCCGATGAACCCGGAGAACGGCGGGATGCCGGCGAGATTCATGGCGGGGATGAAGAACAGCACCGCGATCAGCGGGGCGAGCTTCTGCAGGCCTCCGAGCTTGGCGAGGTTCGTCGTCCCGCCGCGGTGCTCGATGAGCCCGGCGGCGAGGAACAGCGTGGACTGCACGGTGATGTGGTGGGCGACGTAGTAGATCGTCGCGGCCATGCCCAGCTGCGTGCTCATCCCGATGCCGAAGAGCATGTAGCCCATGTGGGAGACGAGCGTGAAGGACAGCACGCGCTTGAGGTCCGTCTGCGCGACCGCGCCGAGGATGCCGATGATCAGGCTCAGCGCCGCCGCGGCCAGCAGCAGCGCGGAGATCTGGGAGGCGGGGAAGAGCAGGGTCTCCAGGCGCAGGATCGCGTAGATGCCGACCTTGGTGAGCAGGCCCGCGAACACGGCGGTGACCGGGGCGGGCGCGGTCGGGTAGGAGTCCGGCAGCCAGGCGCTCAGCGGGAAGATCGCGGCCTTGATGCCGAAGGCGACCAGCAGCATCAGCTCGAGGATCATCCGGGTGCCGGGCTCGAGACCGTCCAGGCGCACGGCGAGCTCGGCCATGTTCACGGTGCCGACGGCGGCGTACACGGCCGCGATCGCCGAGAGGAAGATGATCGAGCTGAGTACGGAGACGATCACGTAGGTCGTCGCGGCGCGGACGCGGCTGGCGGAGCCGCCGAGGGTGAGCAGCACGTAGCTGGAGGCCAGCAGCACCTCGAAGCCGACGTAGAGGTTGAACAGGTCGCCGGCGAGGAAGGCCATCGACACGCCCGCCACGAGCGTGAGGTAGGTGGGGTGGTAGATCGCCACCGGGGTGCGCTCGACGTTCTCGCTGACGCTCTGGGCGCTGGAATAGACCAGTACCGCGAGGGTGACGAAGCTGGAGACGACGAGCATCAGGGCCGTGAGCCGGTCGGCGACCAGCACGATGCCCAGCTGCGGGGTCCACGTGCCGATCTGGAGGACCAGCACCCCCTCCTGGTTGACGTGCCAGCCCAGCACGATCGCGATGACGAAGATCGAGACCAGGGTGAGGATCGCCAGCCACAGCTGGATCTTCGTGTGATGGCGCAGCAGCAGCGTGGTCGCCGCGCCCAGCAGCGGCAGCATCACGGGCAGGGCCAGGAGCATCTCGATGCTCATGCGTCCCCCCGTCCGTCGGTGTGCTCTCGTCCGGGCTCGGTCGCCGGTCCCGCGCCGGGCGGGACCGGGCGGTGCCCGCGGCCGGTGCCGGAGCCGGGGCGGGACGGTGCGGCCTCGCCCTCGTCGGCCTCGGTGGCGTCCTGGGGGACGTCCTCGGCGCTGGTGAGGTCGGCGCCCAGCGGGTCCTCCTCGTGGGGCCGCTCCCCCAGGCCCTGGGACTGGGCAAGGGCGCCGCGGCGGGCCTCCTCGCTGAGCGCCTGCGACCAGGGCAGGTGCTCGGCGTCCTCGGTGCGGCGGCGCCGACGGCGCAGCACGCGGCGGTCCTCGACGTCGTCGGGGACCTCGTCGTGGCCGAACAGCTGCCAGGCTCGATAGGCCAGTGCCATGCCGAAGGCAGTGACGCCGAGGGTGATGACGACGGCGGTGAGCACCATCGCGAACGGGAGCGGGTCGGTCATCTGCTCGGGATCGCCGCTGCCCTCGAAGGGCGGCGCGCCGATCGGTCCGGCCGCGACGATGAACAGCAGGTTCACGCCGTTCCCGGCGAGCACGAAGCCGAGCATGATGCGGGTGAGGGTGCGCTCGAGCACCAGGTAGATGCCGCAGGCGATGAGCACGCCGGCGGTGAGCAGGAGGGCGAGGCTAACGGGCATCGGCGTCGGCCTCCTGCTGCTGGTCGATCTGGGCGCCGAGGGTGCGCAGGAAGTCGAGCATCACGCCGACCACCACGAGGTACACGCCGAGGTCGAACAGCAGCGCGATCGGGAACTTCAGCTCGCCGAGGAGCGGCACGTCCACCACGGGCGTGACCTGGGCGAAGATGGTGCCGCCGAAGAACACGGGCAGCACCCCGGAGGCCACGGCGAGCGCCATGCCGGCGCCGAGCACGAAGCCTGCCTGCAGGGGCATCGCCTCGGAGAGCTCGTAGCGGCCACCGGCGAGGTAGCGCACGGCGAGCGCGAGGCCCGCGACGAGACCGCCGGCGAAGCCGCCTCCGGGCAGGTTGTGCCCGGCCATCAGCAGGTACACCGAGAACATCATCATCATCGGGAAGACGATGCGAGTGATGACCTCGAGGATCACCATGCGCCGCTCGGGGGCGAGGGTCAGCCCGGCCGAGAGCCAGGTGCGCCAGCGGTTGCCGCCGGCGACCTCGTCGGGGCGCGCGTCGAAGTCCAGGGCGTTCTGGGGCAGGTCGGAGTCCGCGCGGCGGCGCCAGATCGAGGTGCGCGAGGAGTCGATGTCGCGCACGCGGGCGATGGGGCGCTCGCGACGCGTGACGAAGATGAGGGAGGCGACGCCGGTGGCGACCACGAGCAGCACCGAGATCTCGCCCATGGTGTCCCAGACGCGGGCGTCCACGAGGGTCACGTTGACGACGTTGTGCCCGCCGCCCTGCTCGTAGGCCGGCTCGATGAGGCCCTTGCCGAGCGCCTCGCGGTAGCGGGCGTCGGCCGCGTAGAGGGTCCCGCCGCACAGCACGAGCGCGGTGGCGATCGCGATCCCCCAGCGGCCCCAGGAGCCGATCCGCAGGGGGCGGCGGGAGAAGTGGATGGGCAGGCGGCGCAGCACGAGCACGAGCACGACGGTCATCGCCGTCTCGACGAGCACCTGGGTGGTGGCGACGTCCGGCGCACCGGCGGCCAGGAACAGCACCGCGACGGCGTAGCCGGTGACGGTGATGAGGAAGACGGCGCGCAGGCGGCGGCGGGAGCGGGCCGCACCGATCGCGGCGAGCGCGGCGACGGGCAGCACGAGCATCTCGGCCGGGTGCTGGAAGAGCACGAGGTTGTCCGGCAGCGGCGACTGGGTGAGGGCGACGGGCGCGACGAGCGCGACCAGCACCACGAGCATGGTGCCGAGCGTGTAGGGCAGGGAGCCGCGCTGGAAGAGCGGGGTGATCGCGACGGACAGCGCGTCGGTGCTGCGCAGGATGCGGCGGAAGCCGCGCTCGGCGTCGAAGGCGTCCATCGCGCCCTCGGACGCCCAGGTGAGCGGCGAGACCTTCTTCTGCAGCTTCGCGAAGGGCTTCGCGACCGCGCAGAGGGCCGCGCCGAGGCCGAGGGTCACCAGCGACAGCAGCAGCGGCACGCCCAGGTGAGGGATGACGGCGAGGTAGATGCCCTCACCGGTCTCCGGGAGCACGGAGGAGTAGGCGCGCAGCACCTCCTCGAGCGGGGCGGTGACGAAGGGCAGGGCGACGGTGCCGAGCGCCACCACTGCCGGCGGCAGCCAGAACAGGACCGGGATCCTCGCCGACGCGACGCGGGGCGCGCCCGGGGCGGGACCGAAGGCGCCCACCACGAAGCGCCAGGAGTAGGCGACGGTGAGGACCGAGCCGGCGACCAGGGCGAACAGCAGCCCTCGCTGCCAGCCGCCCGCCTCCCACAGCGCGGTGTAGATCGACTCCTTGGCGACGAAGCCGTACAGCGGCGGGACCGCGGCCATGGACGCGGCCGAGACGATGCCGATCACGGCGACGACGGGCGCCGCCTTCCCGACGCCCGACAGGACGCGCAGGTCGCGGGTGCCGAACTTCTTGTCGATGATGCCGACGACCATGAACAGCGGCGCCTTGAACACGGCGTGGGCGATCAGCATCGCGAGGCCCGCCATCACCGCGTCGTGGGTGGCCAGGCCCGCCACCGCCGCGAGGAAGCCGAGCTGGGAGACGGTGCCGTAGGCGAGCAGGAGCTTGATGTCGGTCTGACGCAGGGCCCGCCAGCCGCCCAGCAGCATCGTCGCCGCGCCGAGCACCGCGAGGATGATCGAGAGGATCTCGAGGTGGGTGAGCGCCGGGGCGAGGCGCAGGATGAGGTACACACCGGCCTTCACCATCGCCGCGGCGTGCAGGTAGGCGGAGACCGGGGTGGGTGCGGCCATCGCGCCCGGCAGCCAGAAGTGGGTGGGCAGCAG
Source organism: Brachybacterium aquaticum (assembly GCF_014204755.1). Taxonomy (NCBI): domain Bacteria; kingdom Bacillati; phylum Actinomycetota; class Actinomycetes; order Micrococcales; family Dermabacteraceae; genus Brachybacterium; species Brachybacterium aquaticum. The sequence continues at coordinate 355,964 of NZ_JACHLZ010000001.1, read as the reverse complement.
CGCGGACTTGGTGGTGGCGCCAGCGAGGATCAGCACCATTGCGGTGATGAGGTACGGGCCCGGGTCCTGCCACATCGGGTCCGCGACGATCGCGCTCAGGCGCAGGGTCCCGGCGGAGGAGGCGACCATCAGCAGGCCCACCAGCATCGCCAGACCGCCGGCGGTGGTGGAGATCAGGGCGTTCAGGGCGGCGCGGCGCGAGGCCTGCTTGTCCTGGTAGTGCCCGATCAGCAGGTAGGAGAAGACGGTGGTGAGCTCCCAGAAGGTGTAGATCACCATGACGTCGTCCGCGAGGACGAGGCCCACCATGGCGCCGGCGAAGGCGGTGAGCACGGCGGCGAAGCGGCCCAGTCCCGGCTCGGTGTCCTTGAAGTAGCGGGCGCAGTAGAGCAGCACGATCGCGCCGATGCCGGTCGCGATCAGCGCGAGCACCCAGCTGAGGGTGTCCAGGCGGAAGGCGAGGTCGATGCCGAAGGCGGGGATCCAGGGGACCGCGACCTCGCGCGGCGCCTCCCCCAGCGTGCGCGGGTCGATCGTCGCCAGCCACACAGCGGACGCCGCGGGCACGAGGGCCAGCGGGTAGAAGGCGTTGCGGCCGACGGCGCGGACCAGGATCGGAGCCACGAGCGCCGCCACGAGGTGGGCGAGCAGCATCGTGATCACGGAGACTCCGTCCGGCGCGGGGAGGAAAGGGGCCGTGGCCATACTACGGGAAGCGGGGTCCACTTCCTGGACCGGTCCTGATGCCGCCCCGAGGCCGTCCTGATCCCCGGCGGGGATCCGCCCTCCGTAGAGTGTGCTCATGACCACGCCCTCGGCCCCGCAGGCCGCTGCACGGAAGCGTCCCCCCGTCATCCCCTTCGCCCTGTGGGACGGCGGGATGAGCGCCTTCAGCTCCGTGATCCTCACCTTCGTGTTCGCGACCTATGTCGCCAGCGCCGTCGCGGCCGAGGGCGCCGTGGGCGACGAGGCGATCAAGGCCGCCCAGGACCACGGCTCGCAGGTGCTCACCACCTGGCAGTCGATCGGCGCGGTCGCCATCGCGCTGCTCGCCCCGCTGCTGGGCAACCTCGCCGACCGCGGCGGGGCCCGCAACATGCTGCTGCGGGTGACGACGATCGCGACCGTGGTGGTCGTGGCGCTCATGCCGCTGGTGGCGCTGGACTCCGACTACCTCACCCTCGGGGCGGTGCTGATCGCGCTGGCGGTGGTGTTCAGCGAGCTCGCCGGGGTGTTCGTGAACTCGGTGCTGCCGGAGATCTCCACCCCCGAGAACCGCGGACGGATCTCGGGAACCGCGTGGGCGGTGGGCTACTGGGGCTCGATCGTGTGCCTGGGCATGGTGCTGGTGCTGTTCGTCATGCCGGGCACCGGGATCCTCGGGATCACGGACGAGAACGGCTGGAACTACCGGGCGATCCCGCTGTTCGTGGCGCTGTGGATCCTGGTGGGCACCCTCCCCCTCATGCTCCGCGCCCCGCGCCATCCCGCGTCCGCGCCGGAGGAGAGGTGGAACCCGTGGCAGGGCTACGCGAGCATCGTGCGCCGCGTGATCCGGGCCTTCCGCGAGGAGCCCGTGATGCTGCAGTACCTTGTGGCCTCCGCGATCTACCGCGACGGCCTCGGGGCGGTGTTCTCGATCGCGGGCGTGCTCGCCGCGAACGCGTACGGCTTCTCCACGGTGGAGATCATCATCTTCGGCATCGCCGCGAACCTCGTCGCCGGCATCGGGGTGTTCCTCGGCGGGCGGATCGACGACCGCGTGGGCCCGCGGCCCGTGATCATCGGCGGCTGCGCGGGGATCATCGTGCTGGGCCTGGTGGTCCTGGCCTTCGGATCGACAGCCGTGTTCTGGGTGGCGGGCCTGGCGATCTGTCTGTTCGTCGGCCCCGTGCAGTCCGCCTCGCGGAACCTGCTCACCCGCCTCTCGCAGCCGGGCCGGGAGACCGAGAACTTCGGGCTCTACGCCACGACCGGTCGGGCGCTCGGCTTCCTCGGCACCGCCGCCTTCTCCGCGACCGTGGCGATCTTCCAGGACACCCGCACGGGCATCCTCGGGATCGTCATCGTGGTCGCGCTGGGCCTCGTGGCCTTCGTGCCGATCCGGCTCGGTGCCGCCGGGCGCGCCGCGACGACCGTCCGGACGGCCCGCTAGCCGAGGTCCGCGGGGTCGACCAGGAACCCGTCGGGATCGGTGACGTACCCGCCGACGGTCTCGACGAGCGCCTCGGCGATCCGGCCGATGCGCCGGTACGCCTCCTCCCAGCGGGCGGAGGTGTCGAGGTCGGGCACCTCGATCGCGTCCTCCTCCTCGTCGGCCGGGACGTGCACGAGCTGGTAGTCCACCGCGTCGTCCAGCCAGCCGAGCGCCGTGAGCGCCATGGGCCGCACGGTGCGGCCCACGCGGAGCTCGAGCACGTCCCCGCCGGGCAGCGGGGCGCTCAGGGAGTAGCCGGTGCGCTCGGCGCCCTCGGGCACCGCATCCAGCTCCGCCTCGGGCTCCAGCGGGGCGATCAGCTGCGCGAGGGACTCGGGGGCGAGGGCGTGGGGGCTCGTGACCGTGAGGTCCCGGACGTGGAAGGGGTGCGGCTCGAGGCGCACATGACCGTCTGTCACCACGGCCCCGTACAGCCGCCGTCCGAGCGCCCACACGAGGTCCAGCGCCCGGCGCTCGACGCCGAATGGGATGCCGTCCTCGAAGGCGCGGCCGTAGCCGTGGGAGTCGGTCATGCCCTCCGGCAGCGGGTCCTCGCGATCCTGCGGGGTGTCCAGGGTCCAGCGGCCCGCGCCGCGCGGGGAACGGTCCGGCACCAGGCGCGCATCGTCGCCGAGGTCGATCGCGCCGTCCTCGTCGGCCTCGGCCCCGGGGCGCACGTTGCGCACCATGGTGAGCACGTCCGCGGGGTCGGTGTCGCGGGGCAGCTGGAGGCGGTGGCGGGTGCGGTTCCCGCTCACTTCTCGCCCTCGACGGGGATCAGGGTGCGGTGGAAGTTCTGGGCGGAGCGCGAGGGGGTGGGGCCGCGCTGGCCGAGGTAGCGGTTGAGGTTGCCCGCGCTGCCGTAGGGGCGCTCGGCGGGGCTGGAGAGGCGGAAGAAGCACAGCTGGCCGATCTTCATCCCCGGCCACAGGGCGACGGGGAGGGTCGCCATGTTCGACAGCTCCAGCGTGATGTGGCCCTCGAAGCCGGGATCGATGAACCCGGCCGTGGAGTGGGTGAGCAGGCCGAGCCGGCCCAGCGAACTCTTGCCCTCCAGGCGCGCGGCGACGTCGTCCGGGAGCGTGATGCGCTCATAGGTCGAGGCGAGCACGAACTCGCCGGGGTGGAGCATGTACGCCTCGTCCGGGTCCACGGCGACCTCGCGCGTGAGGTCGGCCTGCTCGACGGCGGGGTCGATCAGCGCATGCTTGTGGTTGTCGAAGAGCCGGAAGAACCGGTCGATCCGCACGTCCACGGACGCGGGCTGGATCATCTCGTCGTCGAAGGGGTCCAGACGGACCCGGCCGGCACCGATCTCGGCCCGGATGTCACGATCGCTCAGCAGCACGGCGCCCACCCTAATCGTCGGCGCGGCGCGGCGGCACCCGGTCCCGCCACCCGTCGCCGGTTCGCGGAGCACTCGCGGATCGGGGTATGCTGGCTCCCGTTCGCTCGCACGGCAGGACATCCTGGCCGGTCGGGCGGCTCTTCGCGGGTGTAGTTCAATGGTAGAACTTCAGCTTCCCAAGCTGACAGCGCGGGTTCGATTCCCGTCACCCGCTCTCGCGACGCCGGTCCCTTCGGGGGCCGGCGTTCTCCGTTCCCGGGGCCGACGTTTTCTGTCAGACCGTGCGCAAGTGCAAGAATGCGCCATGCCCAAGATCATCGGAGGGTCGCTCGAGGAGCATCGGGAGCGCACGCGCGAGAAGATCTTCGCCGCGCTCGCGGAGCTGCTGGAGGACCAGGAGTTCGAGTCGATCACGTTCTCCCGCATCGCCACCGCGGCCGGGGTGGGCCGCACGGCGATGTACAACCACTTCCCCGACCGCGAGACGCTGCTGGTCGAGTACGCGATCCACGAGACGACCGACTACATCGCCCAGCTGCGCGCCGGGGTGAGCGACTCCGCCACGCCGCGGGACGCCGCGATCGCCTATGTGCGCACGCAGCTGGACCTGAACGTGTCCTTCCACGTCCCGCAGACGGCGGGCCGCGCCTCCCTGACCCCGGAGGCGGCCGCGCGGATGCGCGAGCACGTGGTGCTCATCGAGGACGTGCTGCGCACGATCGTGGCCGACGGGGTCGCCGCGGGCGACTTCGCGGCCGACCTCGACGTGGATGCGACGGTGCGCATCATCAACGGCCTGCTGGTCGGCTCCTCCGCGAAGCGCTACGCGCGCGGGGCGCTCGAGGACTTCGTGCTGCGCGGGCTCGGCGCCGCGGTCTAGCGGCGCTCCTCCGCCTCCCAGTCCATCGCGTCCAGCGAGTCCGCGGGCTCGGTCTCGTCGGCGCGGGCGAAGAGCGGCTTCGAGATGCCCTCCTGCTCGTCCTCGAGATCGACCTCGGGGGCGGTCGCGGCGATGACCCAGCAGGTCACGACGATGATGATCGCGAGCACGGCGATGCCCCAGCGCAGGAACACGCTGGTGCCGTCGGTGTTCAGGGAGACGACGGCGCTGATCGAGAGCGCGCCGAGCAGGGCGCTGGTGAGCGCGAGCGGCAGCGCGATGGAGCCGAGCACCGAGCGCAGGATCCCGGTGAGCACGGCGCCGCCGAGGGCCCCGGAGTGGCCCCAGGACCCGGCGCCGCCGTAGCGGCCCGAGCCGATCACGGAAGCGGCACCGGCGAGGGTGGAGGATGCGCCGAGGGTCCACAGCCCCAGGCCCGCGCCGGTGAGCACGACGCCGATCACGTAGGCGGGCAGCGCGGCCGGGCCGAGGCCGAAGCCGGCGACGACGGGGCCGAGCACGGCGACGACCACCGGGGTCAGGCTCGCCCGGCGCACCGTCTCGGCGAGCTCGGGAAGGTCGGCGCGGGCGCGGCCCTCGAGCATGCTCGCGCGGGTCTCGACCACGGCGCCGGCGCCGACACGACGGGAGGCATCCAGCAGCGAGGAGCCGATCAGCAGCACCACGACCACGCCGAGGCCGAGGCCGCCGATCACGGTGGGCGAGGCCGGGCTCAGCGCGTGCAGGGCGCGGTCCTCCCAGATGGTCCCGGCGCGGGGGGCGGTGCGGAGGGCGGAGACGATCGGGGCGAGGGCGCCGAGGGCGAGGAGCACCGAGGCGACGAGCAGGGCGCCGAGCGGACCGGTGGCGGCACCCGCCGCGGCGCGCCTGGGCCCCGCCTCGGTGCCGGGGCGGTCCAGCAGCGAGGGGGCCATGAGGGCGCCGGCGTGGCCGGCGACGACGATCAGCGCCCCGAGGCCGGCGTGGACCGCGAGGGCGAGGGCGAGGGAGGGCACTCCGGCCGAGATCGCGGAGAGCACGAGGGCGACGAGCACGACGAGGCCGAGCGTCCCGGCGGCCATGAGCGCGGTGGAGCCGAGCCCGGTCGCGGTGCCGAGCGCGCCGCCGGTGCGGGAGGTGCGGGCCGCGCGCAGCACGGAGGCGCCGCCGCGGCGCCCCGTCGAGCCCAGCAGCAGCTCGGTCGCGAGCGCGACCAGCGCGCCGAGGCCGAGCGCGGCGGCGACCGTGGTGGCGGGGTCGATGGAGTACAGGCCGAACAGGTCCAGGAACGCCGAGGCGTACTGGCCGTCGTCGGTCGAGGAGATCACCGAGGAGAGGTCCTTGGCGAGCTCCTCGATCTGCGGCTCGAGCTGCTCGCGCGGGGTGTCGGTGCCGCCGGTGATCGCGGGGTCGGTGAAGTTCTCCAGGCCCACGTCCTCGAAGCGGAGGTCCTTGTACGCGGCGGGGATCCACAGCGCGGAGGCGACCGTCGCGCCGACGATGCCGAGCACGGAGGGGATCAGCCCGCCCATCTGCAGCCAGGCCCGCTCCTGCCCGGGTCCGCCGCGCAGCGGGATCAGGGCGGCCGCGGCGGCGGCGAGCAGGGCGACGCCGAGGGCGAGGAGCACGACGATGAACCCCTCGGCGGCGAGCACGGGCACCCCGAGCAGCACGCCGAGGGCGGCGCCCGCGAGGGCGACGGCGACCAGATCGGCGCTGAGCGCACCGCCGCGGCGCACCATGCGGGCGCTGCGCAGGTGCGGGGCGCCGAGGTTGTCCTCGTCGTCGGCCGAGAGCTCGTGCTCGTCGGTGCCGACGAGGAGCGCGGCCGCGGCGGCCCCGGCCTCGATGGGCGCCGCGCAGGCGCGCAGCACGAGGGCGGAGATCGCGGCGCCCGCGGCGAGGGCGACGAGCGCGGGACCGGCGGTGGTCTGCAGGAACCAGATCACGATGACGACCGGCAGCAGGGCGAGGGCGAGCGCGCCGGTGACGGTCAGCGCGCCGAGCCGGGGCACCATGGCGCGGCGCCGCTCGGGGTCCAGCCCCAGCGCTGCCAGCTGCACGGCGAGACCGCGCCAGGCGGCGAGCGGGCCGAGGGCGAGGCCCACGAGCAGCAGGGCGGAGCGCAGGATGCGGTCGTCGGTCGTGCCGGGGGCGAGGTAGAGCACGACCGCCAGCGGCAGTCCGACCCACAGCAGGATCGAGCCGGCCGCCATCAGCGGTGCGCCGAGGCGGCGGCCCAGGGTCTCGTCGACCTCGGTCGAGTCCTCGTCGCGGCGCAGGCGGGAGGGGACAATCGCCCCTGCCACGAGGGCGGCCACGGCGAGGACGCCGAGCACGAGCAGGGTGACGGCGAGGTCGTCGCCGAGGGGGAATTGCGTGATCAGGTCCACGAAGAGTCTTCCGACGGCGGTGCGAGGTCAGTCAGGGCAGTCAGGGCAGCGCGGGGCGGCGGCTCAGGCGAGCAGCGAGAGGTCCAGGTGGTCCGGACCGCCCTCGACGACCCGGATCGGGACGCCCCAGTCCTGCTGGTGCATGTGGCAGGCGGGGAACTCGACCGCCGGGTCCGCGTCGCAGGAGGCGGCGCGGGCGCTGACATGCAGGACGCCCTCGGTATACGAGGTGTCCAGGGTGATGGTCCGCTCAAGCGCCGTGTCGACCCCGGCGCCGTCGGCGACCATCGAGGTGGGGGTCGTGGCGACCGTGACCTGGGTGGACGGGCCGAGGGAGTTGTCGAGCTTGTGCCCGGGCGGCGGGGTGAACAGCACCCGCACGGTCAGCGGGCCGGGGCCCACCTCGGTGACGGGCCGCTCGGAGCGCTGGGCGCCCTCGTCGATGACGCGCTCGGCGGCCTTGGCGACCGGCACCCAGGTGATGCGGTGCCCGCCGGACTCGACGACGATCAGCTGGCCGATCCCGTCGATCGGGGGGCCGACGATCGCGTCGGACGGCTCCTTGAGGTCGGTGGCGACCGTGACGACGGTGCCCGCCTCCTCGTCGAGGAGGCGGATGGCGCCGTTGTAGGTGTCCGAGACGGCGATGCGGCCGTCGGGCAGGGCGGTGACGCCGAGGGGGTGCTGCAGGCGGGCGTGGTCGACGGGGCCGTCGACGTGCCCGAAGTCGAACAGGCCCTTGCCGACCAGGGTGGTGATCCGCATGGTCTGCGGGTCCAGCACGCGCACCGCGGAGGACTCGGAGTCGGCGACGACGATGCGGCCATCGGGCAGCTCGTCCAGGCCCGAGGGCTGCGCCCACCAGGAGGTGACGGCGGGGCCGTCGACGAGGCCCTCCTGGGTGGTGCCGGCGAGGACCAGCAGAGCGCCTGTGGCGGGGTCGTAGGTCCACAGCTGGTGGATGCCGGCCATGGCGATCACGGCCCGGTTCAGGGCGTGGCTCCAGGTGAGGTCCCAGGGCGTGGACAGAGCGTAGGAGGTGGCCTCCCCCTCGCCGCGCGGCAGCGGCTCGCCCTGCATCCACTGCGCGCCGGAGCCGGCGACGGTGGTGACCTCGGTGGCGGTGCGGGAGCGCAGCAGCCGGTCCTGCCCGACCTTCACGCCGCGCAGGCGGTGGTTCGCGGTGTCGGCGACCAGCAGGTCGTAGCCGACCTCCGAGGCGACCTCGGCGGGCAGGGCGAGAACGCCGTTGGGCTCGGCGAACTGCGCGGTCTCCTCGTCGCCGTCGGCGTGGCCGCGGGCGCCGCTGCCGATGATCGCGTCGACCGTCGCGCCGTCGTTCTGGAAGACGACCAGGCGGTGCTGGCCGGCGTCGGAGACGACGAGGCGGCCGTCGGGCAGGACGGCGAGCTTCGAGGGGAAGCGGAGGGTCTGCGGGGTGCGGTCCTCGAGGACGGTCGGGGCGGGGCCGCGGCGCAGGGACCCGTCGGCCTCGCCCTCGGCGACGAGCCGCTCGATCAGCTGGTCGAGGTTCGCGGCGTGCCCCTCGCCGGAGAGGTTGCCGGCGATGCGGCCGTGGGTGTCCAGCACCATGAGGGTGGGCCAGGCGCGGGCGCCGTACTCGCTCCAGGTCTCCAGCTCCGGGTCGTCGATGACGGGGTGGGAGACCTCGTAGCGCTCGATGTTGGCCTGGAGCGCGTCGGGGTCCTTCTCGAACTCGAACTTCGGGGAGTGCACGCCGACGACGACCAGCTCATCGGCCCACTTCTCCTCGAGCGGGCGCAGCTCGTCCAGGACGTGCAGGCAGTTCACGCAGCAGAAGGTCCAGAAGTCCAGCAGCACGATCTTGCCGCGCAGCGCCTCGAGGTCCAGGTCCGCGCCGCCGGTGTTCAGCCAGCCGCGACCGCGCAGGGGCGTGCCGGGAGCGCGATCGGAAAGGGGCGCAGAGGAGTCCGACGGAGGGGTCATGGGGTCCAGTGAACACCGGAACAGCGTCCGGGGGCCAACTCAGGTGACACGTTCGGACATCCGCACAGCGGATGCTCAGGCACCTGACCTGCCGTCACCAGGTCGCGATCCACTCCCGCAGCGCCGGGTCGGTGAGCGAGGTGAGGGCCGCGTCCGCGGGCGGCGCGGGATGCCCCGGCGCGGGTACGGCGATGAGGCGCAGCCCGGCGTCGCGGGCGGCGCGGGCGCCGGTGGCGGAGTCCTCGAAGGCCAGGCACTCCCCCGGCGCGAAGCCCATCGCCGAGGCCGCCGCGGCGTACATGTCGGGGGCGGGCTTGGGATTCGGGACGGTGTCGGACGCCTCGAGCACGGTGAAATGCTCGCGCAGCCCGCCGGTGGTGAGCTTGTGCTCGAGCGCCTCGAGCCACGAGTTGGACGCGCAGCCCAGCGGCACCTTCGCCCCGGCCGCCGCGAGCACCTCGGCCGCGCCGGGCATGGTGCGCACTCCCCCGCCGAGCTCGCGCTCGAACTCGCGGGTCAGATGCGCGAGGGTCTCCTGCTCGTCGACCCCGGCGCGGCGGGCGATGATCTCGCCCGCCACCTCGAGGGTCGAGCCGTGCAGTGCTACGTCGTCCTCGGCGGTGAGGTCCGCGCCGAGGGCGGCGACGACGGTGTCCTGGGCGCGCTGCCACACCGTCTCGGTGTCCAGCAGCAGGCCGTCGCAGTCGAAGACGATCGCGCGCGGCGTCCAGTTGCCGAAGGCCTCGCTCAGGGCGTTCATCGGCGCGCCTCCCATCCGGAGATCCAGTCGGCGAGCACCGGGTCGGCGAGCGAGTCGAGGCGGCGCGGGGCGCGGGGGTCCTGCCCGGGGATGGAGGGCACGGCGATCAGCTGCATGCCGGCGGCGGTCGCGGCCTGCGCCCCGGTCTCGGAGTCCTCGAAGGCGAGGCAGTCGACCGGCCGGGTGCTGAGCGCCTCGGCGGCGACCAGGTACAGGTCGGGGGCGGGCTTGCCGGCGGAGACCTGGTCCACGGCGACGGCGGCGTCGAAGGCGTCCTCGAGGCCGAGCCCGGCGAGGGTCTGCTCGAGCAGGTCGCCCGGAGAGTTCGATGCCACGGCGATCGGGCGCACCGCGGCGATCGCGCGGACGGTCTCGACGGCGCCGGGCAGCGGCACCAGCGGCTCGCCGAGCCGCTCGTGGTGCTCGACGTACAGGTCCTGGCCCACCGTGCGGGGGTCCTTGTCCACGGCGTCGGCGATGGCGGTGACGACCACCTCGATCGGCCGACCGGTCAGCGCGCGCCGGACATGGCCCTCCAGCTGCGCGCCGTGCCGGGCGAGGTAGTCCTCCTGCAGGGCGACCCACCTCCCCTCGGTGTCCACGAGCAGGCCGTCGCAGTCGAAGACGACGGCCGACGGGGCCCATGCAGGGGGCCAGGTCGCGAGCGGTGAGGGGTGCGCCTCGGTCATGACCCCAGCGTATCCGCCTCCGCTCACTGCGCCGCGGCGAGGCCCTGCTCGAGGTCGGCGAGGATGTCGTCGATGTGCTCGATGCCGACGCTGAGTCGCACGAAGCCGGGCTCGACGCCGGCGGCGCGCTGCTCCTCCTCGGTGAGCTGGGAATGGGTGGTCGAGGCGGGGTGGACGACGAGGCTGCGCACGTCGCCGATGTTGGCGACATTCGAGTGCAGGGTCAGGGCGTCCACGAAGCGGCGTCCGGCCTCGACACCGCCCGGGAGGACGAAGCCGAGCACGCTGCCGGAGCCGCGGGGCAGGTAGCGGTCGGCGAGCTCCTTGTACGGGGAGGACTCGAGCGAGGCCCAGGTGACCGACTCGACGCGCTCGTCGGCCTCGAGGAAGCGGGCGACCTTCCACGTGTTCTCGAGGTGGCGCTCCATGCGCAGCGGCAGCGTCTCCAGACCCTGGCCGATGAGGAAGGCGTTGAACGGGGAGACGGCGGGGCCGAGGTCGCGCAGCAGGTTGGTGCGGGCGCGGGTGGCCTGCGGGGCGGGCAGTCCCGCGAAGACGAGGCCGTTGTAGGACTCGTCGGGCTCGGTGAAATGGGGGTACTTCGCGGCGTGGGCGGTGAAGTCGAAGCTGTCGCCGTCCACGAGGACACCCGCGATGGAGGTGCCGTGGCCGCCGAGGAACTTGGTGGCCGAGTGGACCACCACGTCCGCCCCGTGCTCGAGGGGGCGCAGCAGGAACGGGGTGGCGACGGTGTTGTCGACGACGAGCGGCACGCCGACCTCGTGGGCGACGTCGGCGAGGGCGCGCAGGTCAGCGATGTCCTGCTTGGGGTTCGGGATGGACTCGACGAAGAAGGCCCGGGTGGTCTCGTCGGCCGCCGCCCGCCAGGACTCGGGATCGTCGGGATCAGCGACCCACTGCGCCGTGATGCCGAGGCGCACGAGGGTGTGCTTGAAGAGGTTGAAGCTGCCGCCGTACAGGCTCGGGGAGACCACGACGGAGTCGCCGGCGCCGGCGAGGTTCAGGATCGCGAGGGTGATCGCGCTCTGCCCGGAGGCGACGAGCAGACCGGCGGCGCCGCCCTCGAGGGCGGCGACCCGGTCCTCGACCGCGCTCTGGGTGGGGTTGGTGATGCGGGTGTAGATCGGGCCCGGCTCGGTGAGGGCGAAGCGGCCGGCCGCGGACTCGGCCGACGGGAAGACGAAGCTGGTGGTCTGGTGGATCGGCAGCGCGCGGGAGCCGGTGTCGGTGTCCGGGGTCTGGCCGGCGTGGATGGCGAGGGTCTCGAACTTCTGCGACATGGCGGTGCTCCTCCGGGTCGGGGTGTCGCGCTCAGCGTCGCGCGCCGCGGCCACGGGGCCCGAGGAATGTGAACCTCTATGACGCCGCGGGCGCGAGCTCGAGCACCCTCCCCTGCCAGCGCCGCCGCAGCCACCGGTCGTGGGAGGCGATCAGCACCGCCCCGTCCCAGTCCTCGAGGGCCGCCTCGAGCCGGGTCGCGGTGACCAGGGCGAGGTGGTTGGTGGGCTCGTCAAGGACCAGCAGCTCGGGCGGGTCGGCGAGCACGGCGGCGAGCATGACGCGGCGCAGCTGCCCGCGGGACAGCGCCGTGAGCGGCCGGTCGAGGTCGCGGGGGTGCACGAGCCCGTACAGCTCCGCCCCCTCCCCGAGCTGCTCCCGGACGGCCCGCCCCGGCACGGCCTCGTCGTCCTGGCCGAGGTGGCCGATGCGCAGCCCGCGCGGCGCGTCCACGGTGCCAGAGGTCGGCGCGAGCCGGCCCGCCACGAGATCCAGCAGGGTCGACTTCCCCGCACCGTTCGGGCCCGTCACGAGCAGCTTCTCCCCGGCCGACAGGCTGAAGGAGGTGGGCGCAAGCCGGCCGGTGACCGCGGCGCCCGCGACCGACAGCAGCACGCCGCCCCCGGTCCGTGCCGCGGCGGGCAGGTGCGTGAGGTGCAGCTCCGCCGGGGGCTTCCTCACCTGCTCGCGCTCGAGCCGCTCGAGCCGGGCCCGCGCCTCGCGCAGGCGGCGGGAGACGACGGTGGCGTTGCGGTCCGCGTAGAACTTCTTCGAGGCGCGGGCCTCGGTGCGGGGTGCGGCGCCGGCGTGCCCGACGCTGCCGGCGTCCTGCACGGCGGCGCGCAGGGCCTTCAGCTCCTCCTGCTCGGTGCGGTAGCGCTGCTCCCACCGGTCGCGGGCCTCGAAGCGTGCGAGCAGGTGGTCGGTGAAGGTGCCGGTGTAGGCGGTGACGCCGCCGGGCTCCGCGTCGAGCGGCGTCTCGGCGGGGTCGAGGTCGAGCTGGGCGCGGGTCGCGTCGTCGAGGAAGGCGCGGTCGTGGCTGGCGATCAGCACCGGGCCGGGGTGCTCGGCGATCCGCTCGGCGAGGAAGGCGGCGGCGCGGTCGTCGAGGTGGTTGGTGGGCTCGTCGAGCAGCCAGGTGACCGGGCGGGCGATGAGCAGGTGGGCGAGGGCGAGCCGCTCCCGCTGCCCGCCGCTGATCTCCCCGAGCGGCGTGCCCCGGTCGATCTCCGCGAGGCCGAGCCCGTCCAGGACCTCCTCGGCGCGGCGCTCGGCGTTCCACACGTCGGCGAGGGTCGCTTCGGCGAGCAGCGCGTCGTACCGCCGCGCCGCCTCCGCATCGCCGCCGGCGAGCTGCTCCCCCGCCGCTTCGAGCTCCCGCTCGAGCCGCCGCGAGCGGGACAGCGCATCGCGCACGACCTGCGCGAGCGGCGTCCCGGCCGGGAAGGGCAGCTCCTGGTGCAGCACGCCGACGGGGCCGGGCGCGCTCCAGGTCCCGGTGTCGGGCGTGAGCTCCCCGCCGAGGATGCGCAGCAGAGTGGTCTTCCCGCTGCCGTTCTCGCCGAGCAGGCCCATGGGGCGCCCCGCGGGCACGACGAGGGACACGTCGGTGAGGACCCGGCGCTCGTCGGCGCCGCGGGACGCGGGGTGGGTGAAGGAGATCCCGTCGGCCCTCAGGTGCAGGGCGGTGTCGGGGTGCGCGGGCATGGATCAGCTCCTCATGGCGAGGCGGTACGGCGGACGACGGGGCTGATCACAGGCGCATGACGCCGACCCTAGGGCGTGAGGCGCGGGGACGTCGAGCGATTTACCGCTCGGCGGTGAGCGCCGCCACGGCGGACCGGATCCCGGCGGGATCCCCGACCCGCCGCGGATCGCGCGGATGGGCCTCCAGCGCGCCCCGCGCGGAGCCCGCGTCGGCCGAGGCGAGCAGTGCCACGAGCGCGACCCGCACCTCGCCGCCGGCCTCCTCGAGCACCGCCGCGGCGCGCTCGGGGGTGGCGCCGGTCGCCTGGACGAGCATGCGCACGGTCCGGGCGACGAGCTTCGCGTTGGTGGGGCGCACCTGGATCATGAGGTTCCCGAAGGTGGTGCCGAGCCGCACCATCGTGGCCGTGGACAGGGCGTTCAGGGTGAGCTTCTGCGCGGTGCCGGCCTTCATGCGAGTGGAGCCGGTGACGACCTCGGGGCCGACGTCCAGCAGGATCCTGTGGTCGGCGAGTTCGGCGAGGGGAGCGGCGGGGTTCGCGGAGATGAGGGCCGTGGGGAGGCCGTCGGCCCGTGCCTGCCGCAGGGCCCCGCCGACGAAGGGGGTGCGACCGGACGCGGCGAGGCCGATGACCACGTCCCCGGGGCGGCAGGCGGTGCGGACGAGCTCGGCGCCCTGCTCCTCGGAGTCCTCGGCGCCCTCGACGGCGGTGCGGAAGGCGCCGAGGCCGCCGGCGAGGTGGGCGGTGACCATGGACTCGTCGGCGTCGAAGGTGGGTGCGAGCTCCACGGCGTCGAGCACGCCGAGCCGGCCGGAGGTGCCGGCGCCGAGATAGTGCACGGTGCCGCCGGCGGCGATCGCGGCGACGCACTCCTCGACGAGGCCCGCGATCCGTGCGGCCTGCGCCTGGACCGCCGCGGCGACGGCCGCGTCCTCGCCGAGGATCACGTCGACCATGCCGCGGGCATCGAGGCTGTCGAGCTCGGCGCTGCGCGGGTTGCGCTCCTCGGTCGGGGAGGCGAGGTCGACGAGCGACATGTCGAGAGGGCGGGAGGTGCTCACGGGGACTCCTGTCGTCGGTGACGGGTGCCAGGGTAACGGGCGCGGGACGAGCGGATACCCTGGGGATCCGCGCCGAGAAGGGGGCCCGATGAGCAAGTCCGCAGGGCTGCCGCCGCGCGCCATGACCGTGATCGCCGGGGACATCGGCGGCACCCGCGCCCGCCTCGCGCTCGCGCCCGTCGACAGTGCGGTGATCGCCGAGGTGGTGGGCCCCGGTGCGAACATCCGCGCCTCCGGTGCCGCCGCGCTCGACACCCTCGCAGAGTCCGTGGCCGAGCTGCTGGAACGCGGCGCCGCGTCGATGGAGGCGGAGGTCGAGGTCGTCGCCGCGGCCCTCGGCATCTCCGGCGCCGGACCCGCCCGCGCCGACGAGGTGCGCCGCGCGCTCGGCGACCGGCTGGTCGGCCTCGGGATCCCGGCCGAGCGCCTGCTGGTCACCGACGACCTGCACTCCGCGTTCCTCTCCGGGGGTGTGGGGGACACGGGTCTGCTGGTGCTCGCGGGGACCGGCGCGGTGGCGGTGCGCTTCGAGGACCGCGAGGCGGTCGCGCGGCGCGACGGGATGGGCTGGCTGCTGGGCGATGTGGGCTCCGCGGTGTGGCTCGGCAGGCGCACGCTCGAGGCGGTCGCGGCGGACCTCGACGACCGCGGACCCCGCACCCTGCTCACCGAGGAGGTCGGTGCCGCGCTCGGCCTCGATCTGCGTCGCGGCGGGGACCCGCCCTCCCCGACCGGCGATCCGCGCCAGGACCTGATTCGTGCGCTCGACGAGCAGCTCCCTGCCGGAGCGCCCGCGGCGCTGGGCCGGTTCGCGGTGCTGCCCGGACGGGTGCCGGAGGACGCGGTCGCCGGCGAGATCCTGCAGTCCGCGATCGCGCACGTCCTGGAGACGGTGCGGGCGCTGGATCCCGGGGCGGCGCTGTCGACGGTGCTGGCGGGCTCGGTGCTCACCGGTCCGGGTCCGCTCCGGGACGGGGTGCTCGACGCGCTGCGCGCGGAGCGCCGCGAGGTCCGCGAGGCGCCCGACGGGATGCCCGGCGCGCTCCTGCTGGCGCGCGAGCTCGCCGCGGAGGTGCGGGGATGACGCGGGACGAGACGGCGGAGGCGGAGGAGAGGGTCGAGGAGCCGTCGGTCGACGCGCCGGTCGAGCCCGCCGAGGGCGACGCGCCGGCCGAGCCCGCTCCCCCGCCGCGCTGGCGGCGTCGGCTGTCGCGCTGGCGCGCGCTGTCGTGGCGGCGCCGGCTGCTGTCGGAGAACCTGCGCCTGGGGGTGGCGTGGCTGCTCGCCTTGGCGATCGGCCTGCCGACGGTGTTCCTGTTCAGCGCGCCGATCCCGGACACCCGCGCGGACGGGGTGCAGATGCCGCTGACCCTGATGGTCGTGATCGTGATCCTGTCGATCTATGCGCTGGTGTTCGCGGGGCTGACTCTGTGGGTGCTGTCCGGGGCGTCGCGCTCTCGGATGGTCGCGGCGGCGCGGCTGCCGCGGGCGAGGCGGCATGTTCGCTTCTACCGCTGGTACCTGGGGCGTACGAGCGCGTTCGGCGAGGTGGTTCAGATGCTGCTGATCGCGGTGACGGCGGTGTTCCTGCTGATCTCGCCGCCGCCGTGGATCCCGGTCGCGGCGCTGCTGGCGCTGACGGTCGCGGCGGTGATCACGGCGTGGATCAGCGCGGTGGCGACGTTCGCTGTGGAGTACGCGGCGGAGGACTCCCGGGGATCGGCGTTCTCGTTGCCGGGGTCGGAGGCACCGACGGGCGCGGACCGGGACATCCAGGACTACGTGTACGGCGCGCTGCTGATCCAGACCACGTCGGGGACGGGTGAGATGGTGCCACTGACCTCGTCGGCGCGGCGCCTGGTGCGGCGGCACGTGCTGCTCGCCTATCTCATGAGCACCATCATCATCACGCTCGGGGTCTCGGCGGTGATCACGGCGGTGGCGTAGGGCCGGCCGGGTTCCTGGGCACTGCGGTCAGAAGGGTGGTTCGCCCCAGTCGGGGTGGGGCGGGATGATGCGGCGCCGTGCGAGGGCGAGGCGTTCCTCCGGAGTGAGGTTCTTCAGCTGCTCGTGGATCGAGAGCTTCTCCGCATAGGTGCGTTCGTGAATGCGGGCGGCCATCTCGAGCTCCGCGGCGATGACCGGGGTGAGCAGGTCCGTTTCCTCAAACGTGGTGGTGGTGATCCCGTCCCCGAGGTGCCATGTCGTCGGGTACGGGCCGGCGATGGTGGTGCCGTCCCCGCGGGCAGGATCCAGTGCCTCGTCCCGGACCGGGTCGAGGAGCTTCTTCGTCTTCAGTTGATGGTGGAAGTGACACAGCCGGTGGAGGTTGAACAGGCTGGTCTGTCCACCCTCGTCGGGATGGTGATGGTCGTATTCGAGGATGTGATCGTCCTCCGCCATCAGGACTGTGGGTCTGTCACACCCGGGTACCGCACAGACGGGGTGTCTGAGCCGGAGTTGTAATCGCATCTGGGCGGTGGGGGTGTAGGTCGCGGCGTTCACGGGAAGGAACGCCCCCGAGATCGGATCGGTGAGGATCCTCTGCCACGTCTTCTCCCCGGCCGCGAGGCGGCGCGCCTGCTCGGCCGGGATCGGGGTCATCCCCTCCAACATCGCGGGCGCGTTCGACAAGCCCATCATCGTCGTGACCGGCACGGTGAGCAGCAGCTTGATCGCACTGGTGGTCTCCTGGACCGGGTCGATGTCCAGGATCGAATGGGTCAGGATCGCGTAGCGCAGATGACGCAGAGACATCGGCCGGCCCTGCTCCCGCAGCACCTCATCGATATCGAACGGGAGCGGTCCTTCCTCCTCGTCCTGCAGCATCCGCCGCTGATCCTTCTGCACCGTCCGCGAGGCGACATCCAGACGGTGCATCAGCGCTTTGATCTCCAGGACCGGGCCCGTGATCGTGAGCGTCGCCGTGCCGGCATCCTCGTCGATCCCCGCCAGATCCACGCTCCGCGCGGTCGATGGAAGAGTCGGGAGGGTGCCGGCGGTGACGAGCTTCGTCCCGACCCTCACCTGTTTCTCGAACGCGAGCTGGGGAACGTTCGCGATCTCCACCCCCGCCATGTGCTCATCCAGACGCCGCGCCTGCTCGGGGGTGAGACGGCGGGCGTGACGCAGGAGGTAGCGGTGGAACGCCTCGGGCATGTCCCCCGCCAGCAGGATCTCGAACGTGGCAGGCATGTCACAGACCGCGCGGTGGGCGTCGTGGACCAGCGCGGTCGCGGACAGGTTCGAGACCCGCAGCCCCGTCGCGATCTTCACCGCCGTCACCTCGGCAAAGTCCAGCGACCCCTCGTTCTCCGTATCCTCCGCGAACAACTCCGCGACCTGCTGCAGGTGGAGACCGTACAGATGGGCACGCTCCCGCATCAGCAGATGGATCTGCAGCACCGACCCCGCCAGCGGAGACTCGAACCCACCCGCATCCTCCACCACCACCGATGCGTCCAGCCTCCGCCGCGCGCGAGTGTGGAACATCCGCGCAGGCTCCGGCGCCGCATCCGAGGCGTCACAAGACTCCGGGACGTCACTCGCGGGCATCGGGACAGGGAAGTGAACAGGCCTCGCAGGGACGTCCTGGGCCGCGAGAACATCCGACGCAGGCGACGGCCCACCCGGGGATGCAGCGGAAGCGGAACCCGATGCGGGCGACGCCGCAGTAGAAGCCGTGGAGGCTGAACGCGGTGCGGGCGCGCGTCGCGACGACGTCTCGGCGTCCCCGGCCTTGTTCGTCTTCCCGGTCTTGCCCGGCACGTCGTCCTCGAACTCCCCCACCACACTCACCCCCTCCGCGAACCCCTCGAAGACCCACCCACGGGCGCTCCATTTCGAATACCCCCACACTACCAACCACACCCCCCATTACTAAGGGTCAGAACCATATGGGGACGAATTTGTGGATAACCCTGGAGTGTGGAGGAAAGGTCGGTGCGAGACAGTAGTGCGCCACGACCGAGCCGGCGATCCAGAGGACCGAGGGGGCGACCGGCGGGCACCGCGCGGACAGCCCGACCCCCGGGCCTACACGCGCCAACAGGGACCGCCGAGGCGGTATCGCGGGCAGGTAAAACACCATTCTGCCCACAGCCGCCGACGTCACGACAGGCCACCCCGGGCAGCACGGGCGGGCACACCGACACCCCCTCTCGACACCCACGAGACCCCGCTCCGAGAATTCCCGACACGCCCTACCAGAAACCCCCGACAGACGAAGCTCAACGCTGAACGAATTGCGGAAAAGTGGGCCATGTGGAGGAATCATCAGCCCGACATGATGAATTCGCCCGCGACAACCCTCCAAGCCTTACCGCGCCGATCCCACTCGTCGTCCCCAGCGCCATCCCGCCGGCCGCCCCCGTGCGCGCCGCAGGCCGCACCGCTCGCCGTCGGCCCGTCGGCCGCGCCGAGCGCACCCCGTCGGCCGCGCCGCCTCGAGCGCACCCCGTCGGCCCGCCCGCGCCCCGTCGCCCGCACCACACCGTCCACTCGCCCCCACGCCCCTCCCGCCCAGGCCCTGACGATTAGGATGGCGGGCGTCAGCGCGCCGTCCCGACCGGAAGAAGGCTCCTCCCGATGCCCGAGCTCCACGACCAGATCCCCACCCGTGAGAAGGTGCTGATCATCGGCGCCGGTCCGGCCGGTCTCGCGGCCGCCGCGTCGCTCAAGGCGCTGTCGGTGCCGTTCGACCTGGTGGACCGGGCCCGGCACGTCGGCGGCATCTGGGATCCCGAGCGCGAGGACAGCCCGGTGTGGCCCGCGATGGAGATGATCTCCTCGCGCGAGTACACGCAGTTCGAGGACATGATCCAGCCGGTCTCCTTCCCGGAGTTCCTGGCCCCCTCACACATGGCGAAGTACCTGCGCGCCTACGCCTCGCACCACCAGCTCACCGACCACTTCCTCCCGCGCACCACCGTGCGCTCGGCGCGCCCTTTCGAGGAGGGCGTGTGGGAGGTGGAGCTGTCCACCGGTGCGGTGAACATTTACCGCGCGGTCATCTCCGCGCACGGCATCGCCGAGCGTCCGCACCGCCCCGACTGGGCCGCCGATGTCCCGAAGTCCGTGCAGGTCATCCACTCCAAGGAGTGGAAGGGCTCGGACGGTCTCGAGGGCAAGCGGGTGCTCGTGGTCGGCTCGGGCCAGTCCGCCGCGGACATCGCGGTCGACGCCGCGCGTCGCGCCCTCGAGGTGCGCTGGTCGGTGCGCACCGGCCACTGGGTGGTGCCCCGCCGCATCGCCGGGATGCCCGGTGACGTCGCCGCGGCGCGCGAGCCCGCGATGCTCGGCTCCCTGAACGCGAAGATCGCCGAGAGCGTCATCCGCCGCACGGTGGGCGACCCCGCCTCGGCCGGTCTGCCGCGCCCCCGGCTGCCCCTGCTCGAGGACACCGTGATCGTGTCCGACGACCTGCTGGACCGGGTCCGCGAGGGCCGGATCGCACCGGTCGGCGAGGTGCTCGAGGTCGATCCGGAGGGCGCGGTGCTCCACGCCCGCACCGGCGGCCGCACCGGCACCGACGCCTACGCGGCGGATCTCATCGTGCTCGCCACCGGCTACGAGACCGGCGCGGACCACCTCCCCCAGGACGTCATCCCCCGCACCGCGAGCGGTGAGCCGGACCTGTTCCTCGGCGCCTTCGCGCGCGGCCGCGACGACCTCGTGATCCTCGGCCAGCAGCGCACCTCCGGCGGGGTGCTGCCGATCCTCGTCGAGCAGGCAGACATCACCGCGTACATGATGGCCGCGACCAAGGGCGGCGGCTCCACGCCGGCGCTCGAGCAGTTCCGCAAGGTGCGCGCCGGCTCCGAGAGCGCGATCCCGGCCCGTCCCGCGCCTGCCGCGGACGGTGTCCGCGGGCGCCTGCAGACCGCGCTCGGCACCCGGAAGGTCACCGCGCGCGAGCTGCCGGCCCGTGCGGCCGAGCCCGAGCTGATCCCGGCCGTGGACCGGGACACCCTGCTGGGCCGCCTGCGCTCGGTGCGCTCGCTGTTCGACTGACTCGCTGTTCGACTGACGGGTCTCAGGCGCGCGGGGCGCGCCGCCGCCCGGCGAGCGCCACGACGGCCGACGCCAGTGCGGTCGCGCAGGCGACCACCAGCACCAGCACACCCGTGAGGTGCTGGTCGTCGAGCGCGGTCGCGCCCCAGTCGCGGCCGGTCGCGCCGAACCAGCTGGCGGCCATGAGGTCGTCGGTGACCAGCAGGACCATGCCCGCCGCCACGCCCAGCAGCAGCGGGAGGCCGGCGACGACCGCGCGCCGCCCTCCGCCTGCCACCGTCCGCACGGCGAGCGCCGTGAGCGCGCCGCCCCCGAGCGACAGCATCTGCAGCGCGAGGTGCGCGGCATGGCCGTCGAGGCTCACCCGCAGGAACGGCCCGATGTACGCGAGCACCAGCAGTGCGGGGCCCGCGAGGGCGAGCAGCGCCGCCGCCCACCAGCGTCCGCCCACGAGCGCGCGCAGCCGCGACGGGACCGGCATCGCAGCACCGATCAGCACCCCGGCAGGGACGAGCAGCAGCAGGTGCTGCAGGACGTGCGCGGAGATGAGCACCTTGCCGTAGACGTTCAGCGGTCCCGAGGTGAGCAGCACCAGCAGCGCAGCACCCACGACGAGCATGGCGCTGTCCCGGCGCGGACGCTCAGGCGCCGTCGGCCGCCACCAGGCGAGCACGAGCACACAGGCGAGCGCCATCCCGAAGGGGTCCGGGCGCCACTGGGTCAGGACGGTGCCGAGGTCCGGGGCGGGCGGGAGCGGGTAGCCGGTGAGGATCCCGGCGGCACCCGGGGGCGGGGTGCCCGCGTCGGTCGGCGGCGGGGAGGAGCTCATCGCCGCGGCGAGCGCGACAGCGAGGCCCATGAGCGCGAGCTCGAGCAGGGCGAGGCGCCGGTAGGTCGCGCGGGCGCGGCGGCCATCGTCCGACGCCGTGAAGCCGGTGGCGAGCTGGCGGCGCTGGAGCGCGCCGAGCCCGCCGAGGGCGAGAAGCAGCACCGCCTTGCCGAGACCGATCTGGACATAGGGGCTGGTGAGGATGTCGGCGGGGCCGTTCATGCGCACCGCGATCGCCCACACGCCGCTCGCGGCCAGGGCGATCCAGCAGATCAGCGCGAGATGCGAATAGCCGCGCAGCACGCGGAGGTCGTCGCGCCGGCCGCGCGGGAGGATCTGCAACACGGCGAGGCCGCCCACCCAGATCCCGACGGCGAGCAGGTGGACGAGCATGGTCGAGGTGCCGACCTCGTGGGTCTGGTCGCCCGCGGCGTGGCCGGTCATGGCGGCGGCGAAAGCGACCACGCCCGCGAGCACGGCGACGGCCCGGGCGAGGCCCTGCGAGGTGCCCAGCAGCGCCACCGTCGTGGTCGCGGCGGCCGCGACCAGGGCGGTCAGCAGCCACACACCGAGGTCGGTGGCGAGGAAGACGGCGAGGTCGGAGCCGAAGCGGGGCGAGCCGACGGGCTGGCCGGTCGCGATCGCGTAGGAGAAGGCGAGGGAGGCGCCGCGGGCGAGGGTGGTGACGGCGGCGGCGCCCGCGACGACGGCGAGGGCGCGGGTGCGGTCGGCCTCCTCGCGCAGCAGCCAGCCGGCGACGACGGCACCGCCGAGGGTGAGGGCGCCGGCGAGGTCGGCGAGGGTCGCGGCGATCGGCGCGCCGAGGCGGGCGACGGGGCCGGCATCCATGAGGACGAGGTTGTCGCCGCCGGCGGCGTCGGCCGCGAGGACCGCGACCAGCGACAGCAGCGCGAGGGCGAGCAGGAGCAGCAGCAGCGCCCCGGGGCGGGGGCGCCGGAGGGTCGGGGAGCTCACGTGGCGATCACCAGGCCGACCCAGAGCGCGCCCATCCCGACGCCGGCGCTGAGCATCAGGTAGGCCAGCGCGATCGAGTACTCGCCGCGGCGCACCATGTCCACGATGTCGTGCGCGGCGGTGGACAGGGTGGACAGGCCACCGCAGAACCCGGCGCCGAGCGCGGCGTAGAAGTAGCCGCCCGGGCCGGTGGCGGAGCCGAGGCGGGCCACGACGACGCCGAGCAGGAAGCAGGCGATGACGTTGACCAGAAAGGTCATCCAGGGCTTGACCCGCTCGTCGCGCTCGAGGCCGCGCCCGGCGGCGACGCGCACGCCGAGGGTCTGCACGCCCCAGCGGGAGACGGCGCCGAGCCCGCCGCCGATGCCGATCACGAGCGCGCCGAGGAGGAAGGCGAGGGGGCTCATCGCGCCTCGCTTCCCTCGTCGGCTCCCTCGGCGGTGCGGCGCAGCGAGCGCGCGGCCAGGTGTCGGCCGATCAGCAGGCCGAGCGCGACCGCGCCGAGGCACAGCACCACCGTCTCCGCGGCGTAGAACAGGGCGAGGATCGGGAAGTTCGCGCCGATCATCGCGGAGCCCTCGAGCACCACGGTGGACATGGTGGTGAAGCCGCCGCACAGGCCGGTGCCCAGCAGCGGCGTCATCCATGGCCGGCCGGGCCGAACCTCGAGGGAGCCGTTCAGGGCGCCGAGCGCGAGGCAGCCGAGCACGTTGACCCACAGCGTCGCCCAGGGCACCTCCACCAGGGTGGGGGTGGTGACGGTGGGGGCGAGGACCGTGAGGGTGTAGCGCAGGATCGCGCCGAGCGCGCCGCCCGCGGCGACCAGGAGCGCGACCTTCCAGGGGGCCAGGCGCGGACGGACCGGGCCGGAGCCGAGGGTCTCGGAGTCGGCGACGTCCTCGTGGCGCACCGCCGCTATCTCGACGGTGCGCATGCGCGGGTCGCCGCGCCGCGGCACGCGCGAGGCGGGGGTGGGGTCCGAGGTCACCGCCCCAGGGTACCGACGCGCGGCGGGACGCCCCTCCCAGCCGGGGCGGACATGCTCAGCCCCACACGAGGCCGAGCGAGGGGTCCTCGAGCACGGCGGAGACGTCGCGCAGCAGCTCGGCGCCCAGCGCCCCGTCGATGAGGCGGTGGTCGAAGCTCAGCGACAGCGTCGCGACCTGGCGCGGCTCGATGCGGCCGTCGACCACCCAGGGCTTCTCCTTGATCGCGCCGACGCCGAGGATCGCGGACTCTCCCGGGTTCAGGATCGGGGTGCCGGAGTCGATGTCGAACACGCCGTAGTTCGTGATCGTGATGGTGCCGTCGCGGGTGTCGCGCAGGGCCGTGCGGCCGGCGCGCGCGGTGCGGGCCAGCTCGCTGATGCCCTCGGCGAGCTCGCGCAGCGTCATCAGGTGCGCGTCCTTGAGGTTCGGGACGATGAGGCCGCGCGGGGTGGCCGCGGCGATGCCGAGATTCACGTAGTGCTTGTAGACGATCTCCTGCGCGTCCTCGTCCCAGGAGGCGTTGACCTCGGGGTTGCGACGGATGGCGACGAGCAGCGCCTTGGCGATCACGGCCAGGGGGCTCACCTTGACGTCGGCCCATTCGCGCGAGGCGCGCAGCTGGGAGACGATCCGCATCACGCCGGTCATGTCGATCTCGTTGAACACGGTGACGTGCGGGGCGGTGAAGGCGGAGGCGACCATCGCCTCGGCGGTGCGCTTGCGCACCGAGCGGATCGGCACGCGAGTGGTGCGCTCGTCGCTGGTCACGCCCGAGAACGGTTGGTCGCGGGTGGACTTCATCGCGCCTCCGAGGCCCGCGGGCGCCTGCGGCGACTCCTCGGGGAAGTAGTGGCCGTCGCTCTCGCCGCCGTAGGCGCGCTGCTGGGCGTTCAGGACGTCCTGGCGGGTGACGGTGCCCTCGGGGCCGGTGGCGAGCACGTCGTGCAGGGCGATGCCGAGATCGCGGGCGAGCTTGCGCACGGGGGGCTTGGCGAGGATGCGGTCGATGGGGACCTGCTGGTCGTCGGCCTGCGCGGGGGCGGTGCGGCGCCGGCGGCGGCGCTGCGGGGCGGGGCGGTCGCCGTAGCCGACGAGGTTCTTGGGCTCCTCGTCCGACGGGGCGTCGGCGGGCGCGGCGGGCGCGGCGGGCGCCTCGGGCTCGACCTGCGCGGCGACCTCCTCGGCCGACGGGTCGGCCTCGGGGGCGTCGGCGGGCTCGTCGGCCGACGGGGCGGGGGCGGGGCCGCCCGCGGTGTCGACGCGCAGCAGCGGGGCGCCGACGGCGACCTCCTCGCCCACGGCGACGAGGATCTCGACGACGGTGCCGGCGACATGGCTGGGCAGCTCGACGGCGCTCTTGGCGGTCTCGACCTCGACCACGGGGTCGTTGATCTCGAGGCGGTCGCCGACGGCGACCTTGATCTCGAGGATCTCGGCCTCGGTGAGGCCCTCACCGGGATCGGTGAGGTTGATCGTGACGATCTGCGGTGCCGACGTGTTCATGGTCGTGATCCTTTCACGCAGGGGCGCGGCCGTCAGTGCTCGAGCAGGCGATCCACGCCGTCGAGCACCCGGTCGAGGTCGGGGAGGTAGGCGTGCTCCATGCGGGAGGGCGGGTAGGGCAGGTGGTAGCCGCCCACCCGCAGCACGGGCGCCTCGAGGTGGTAGAAGCAGTCCTCGGAGATGCGGGCGGCGATCTCAGCGCCGAGGCCGCTGACCACGGGGGCCTCGTGGACGATGAGGAGCCGGCCGGTCTTGCGCACCGAGGCGGCGATGGTCGGGTAGTCGATCGGGGCGAGGGAGCGGGCGTCGATGACCTCGAGGTCGATCCCGTCGGCCGCGGCGGTCTCCGCGCTCTCGCGCACCACCGGCATGCTCGGCCCCCACGCGAGCACCGTCGCGTCGGTGCCGGGGCGCACCACCTGCGCCTGCCAGGGCGAGAGCGCGGGGCGGTGGTCGGGGTCGACGTCGCCCTTGACCCAGTAGCGGCGCTTCGGCTCCAGCATGATCACCGGGTCCTCGCACTCGATGGCCTGGCGGGTCATCCAGTAGGCGTCCTGGGCGGTGGAGGGGGCGAGGATCCGCAGGCCCGCGGTGTGGGCGAAGTACGCCTCGGGGCTCTCGGAGTGGTGCTCGACCGCGCCGATCCCGCCGCCGTGGGGGATGCGGACCACGACCGGCATGGTCACCCGGCCGCTGGTGCGGTTGTGCATCTTGGCCAGCTGGGTGGTGATCTGGTTGAAGGCGGGGAAGACGAAGCCGTCGAACTGGATCTCGACCACGGGCCGGTAGCCGCGCAGGGCCAGGCCGATCGCGGTGCCGACGATGCCGGCCTCGGCCAGCGGCGTGTCCACCACGCGCTGGGAGCCGAACTCGGCGTGGAGCCCGTCGGTGACGCGGAAGACGCCGCCGAGCACGCCGATGTCCTCGCCCATCAGCATGACCTTGTCGTCCGCGGTCATCGCGTCGCGGAGCCCGGCGGTGATGGCCTTGGCAATGGGAAGGGTGATGGGGGCCTTCTGTCCGCTCATGCCTGCTCCTCCTCATCGTCGTCGAACTGGGCGGCGTACTCGAGGTACTCCTCGCGCTCGCGGGCCACGATCGGGTGGGGCTCGGCGTAGGGATGGTCGAACATGTGCACGGGGTCGGGGTCCTCCATGCCGTGGATGTGGTGGTGCAGCTGCATGGCGAGGTCGTGGGCCTCCTCGTCGCAGCGGGCCACGAAGTCCTCGTCGATCTGGTCCAGCTGCTCGAGGTGGCGGCGCAGGCGCAGGATCGGGTCCTTCTCCGCCCACTCCTGCTCCTCGGCCTTCGGGCGGTAGCGGGAGGCGTCGTCGCTCGTGGTGTGTGCGGCCATGCGGTAGGTGACGGCCTCGACGAAGCGGGGGCCCTCTCCCTCGCGGGCGGCATCCAGAGCCGTGCGGACGGTGCCGAGCACGGCGAGGACGTCGTTGCCGTCCACGCGCGCCGACGGGATCCCCCAGCCGCGGGAGCGCTGGGCGAGCGGCACCCGGGTCTGGACCTCGGTGGGCACCGAGATCGCCCACTGGTTGTTCTGCGTGTAGAAGACGATCGGGGCCTGGAAGGAGGCGGCGAAG
Source organism: Brachybacterium aquaticum (assembly GCF_014204755.1). Classification (NCBI taxonomy): domain Bacteria; kingdom Bacillati; phylum Actinomycetota; class Actinomycetes; order Micrococcales; family Dermabacteraceae; genus Brachybacterium; species Brachybacterium aquaticum. The sequence goes on along the minus strand of NZ_JACHLZ010000001.1, from coordinate 329,757 downwards.
GTGAGGGACTCGGAGACCTCGCCCTCGCTCGAGGCGCCGTCGCCGAACAGGGCCAGCACCGAGGTGTCGGTGGAGAGGTCGCCGGTGCCGACCAGGCCGTCGCGCTGCAGGCCCATGGCGTAGCCGACGGCCTGCGGCGCCTGGGAGCCGAGCACGATCATGTACGGATGGGTGCGCAGCTCGTTGGGGTCCCAGCCGCCGTGGCTGACGCCGCGGAACATCTCCAGCAGGCGCCACGGCTCGATGCCGCGCGCCCAGGCCACGCCGTGCTCGCGGTAGGTGGGCACGAGGTAGTCCTGCTCGCGGGCGGCGTGGCCGGCGCCGATCTGCGCGGCCTCCTGGCCGAGCGCGCTGGCCCACAGGCCCAGCTGGCCCTGGCGCTGCAGGCTCGTGGCCTCGAGATCCGCGGCGCGGATCATCACCATGTCGCGGTAGTAGCCGCGCAGGCGCTCCGGGGACGCCAGGCCGTGCTCGTCCAGCACGGCGTCGAGCTGCTCGTGCGGGGTGCGGGTGCCGTCGGCATCCAGGAGCTGGACCATCGGCTCCTCGGCCGCGACGTCGGGGATCGTGGATCGGAAGACGCTCACGGGCCCGAGACTAACCTACGGTGCCGTAAGTTCCAAGGAGATGCGCGACGGCTCGCATCATCGTGCGGCCTGCGCCGTGGGCGAGGACGAGGGCGCGATGGTCCGGGGCGGCGTCGGGCACCCCGGTGTGGACGGCGATCGCGTCGGGGCGCGTCGCGAGGGCGGCGGCGAGGCGGCGGCCCTCCTCGGCGTCGCTGCGGGGCAGTCGTGTGAGGACCAGGACCTGCACGTCCGGGCCCGGAAGGGTGTCGTAGTCGGGGACGTCCGTGCGCAGTCCGCGCTCGCGCAGGGCGGTGACCAGGGCGTCCGGCCGTCCGCCGCGGCGCACGTCGAGGACGGCGGCGGGTCGGAGGTCGAGGCGGGCGTGGCCGTGGCGGGAGCGGACCGCGCGGGCCGCGGCCCCGGCGCCGAAGCGCTCGGCGCGGGCGAGGGCATCCTCGAGGGCGGGGGCGGGGACGAAGCGGCGCCGGGTGCGCAGGGAGCGGAGCCGGTCGCGGGCGCGGGACGCGCGGGCGCGCAGGTCCTCGCGGGTGAGGCGGCCGGTGTCGACGGCGGCGAGGATCGCGTCGTGGGCCTCGCGCAGCATCTGGCGGTCCTCGCGGCGGGCGCTGCTGCCCAGGCACAGCAGGTCGGCACCGGAGACGAGGGCGCGCACGGCGGCCTCGCCGTACCCGGGGTTCTCGGCGACGGCGGCCATGTCCAGGGCGTCGGTGATGACGAGGCCGCGGAAGGTGCCGCCCACGGCGCGGTCCAGCAGCGGCCGCGCCCAGGGGGAGATCGAGGCGAGGCCCTCGCCGAGGGCGGGGACGAGCACGTGCGCGGTCATCACCGCGTCCAGCCAGGGCGCGATCCGCCAGGGGGCGAGGTGCTCGCGCTCGAACTGCGCAGCGGGCAGGTCGATGCGGGGCAGGGCGGTGTGGGAGTCGGTGGCGGTCGCGCCGTGGCCGGGGAAGTGCTTGGCGCAGGTGCCGATCCCGGCGTCGATCAGGCCCGTCGCGAAGGCGCGGGCGTGGGCGGCGACGCGGTCGGGCTCGTCACCGAAGGCGCGGGTGCCGATCACGGGGTTCGCGGGGTCGGTGGAGACGTCGAGCACCGGGACGAGGTCGAGGTCGATGTCGCAGGCGGCGAGCAGGTCGCCGAGGGCGCGGCCGACGTGCCGGGTGAGCTCGACGTCCCCCGCTTCCCCGAGCGCCCAGGCGGTGGGCAGGGAGGAGCCGGTCGCGGCCTGGAGGCGGGTGACGTCCCCGCCCTCCTCGTCGATCGCGATGACCAGGTCCTCGCTGCGCGCATGGAGAGCGCGAGCGAGGTCCCGTGCCGTCGCAGGATCGGGGGTGCTGTGGCCGAAGAGGATCACCGCGGCGAGGCCCTCGTCGAGGGCCTCGCCGAGCCATTCCGGCACGGCGGTGCCGGTGAAGGGCGCCATGAGGACGCCGAGGACGTCCCCGTCCCATGCCCTGACCTGCTCCACCCCGCCCTGCTCACGCTCCATGCTCGAACAGTACCGAGCGGGACGCGTTCAGGAGAGCTGTGCGAGTGCGTCCTCCAGGGCGGGGATGTCCAGCGGCTCCTGGCCCGCGTCCAGGTCCTGCACCGGCAGCGGGCAGTCTCCGAGGTCGGGGATCTCCAGGCGCTCGCCGCCGGCCTTCATCGACTCGTGGGCGATGATGCCGGGGAGGGTGTAGCGGGCGGCCTGCCAGGCGTTGACCTGGGACTGGAGGCCGTCCGCGACGGCGCGAGCGAAGTCGTCGACGAGGAAGTGATGGGCGCCCTCGTGGCCGTTGGGCAGACCCTGGAACTCCCGCGGCAGGCGGGCCTGGTGGTGGGAGCGGGCGGCGCCGGCGACGAAGGCGTCGCGCAGGGTGGGCGAGACATCGGCGAGGCGCGGGTCGTCCAGCGACATGGTGGCGTCGGTGCCGATCAGGTCGGTCACCTCGAGCACGCGGCGCTTGTCGTGCCAGTAGGTCGCCTCGACGGTCTCCTCGAAGGAGGACTCCTCGCCGAAGAAGCGGAAGCGGGACTCGCGCTTGTGGGAGGGGTAGCCGACGCGGCGCAGCTCGTTGGTGCGGAAGGCGCCGCCGTTGTCCATGCCGAACAGGGCGAAGGCGTTGGAGACGTCGTTGCCGAACATCGACACGTCCTTGTCGAACACGCCGTCGCCGCGGGTGTCCGGTCGACCCAGGCACGAGACGGACACGGCGTGCCGCTCCCCCAGCACCCCGAGGATGCCGCCGATCGAGTGGGTGGGGTAGAGCATCGGCGGGTACGAGGCGGTGGCCTTCCAGCCCTCGCCGCCGGAGTACTTGTAGGCGTCGTAGAACCCGAGATCCATGTCGTGGACGTAGTCGCCCTCGGCGTAGAACACCTCGCCGAACACGCCCTGGCGGTGCAGGCGGCGGGCGAGGACCACGGCGGCGTTGTACTGGCTGGTCTCGCCCATCATGTAGACCAGGCCGGTGCGCCGCACCTCCTCGGTGATCGCCCGGATCTCCTCCTCCTCGATCGCCATCGGCACCGCGGAGTAGACGTGCTTGCCGGCGCGCAGGGCGGCCAGGGCGTGCTCGCCGTGGGTCCAGCGCTGGGTGAAGATCGCGACGGCGTCGACGTCCGAGGCGAGCAGCTCCTCGAGGGTGGCGAAGCGGCCGGCGAAGTGCACGCCGCGCGCCTCGACGGCGTCGATCCGCTCGGGGACGGCGTCACAGGCGTAGAGCGCCTCGATCTCGGGGTGGGCGGCGAAGAGCTCCGCGAAGTGGGAGCCGAACTGGCCGATCCCGACGATCCCCAGGGTGAACGACATATTTCCTCCTCGAAATTAAGTGGTGGGGAAACGCTACCCAGATCGCGGCGACGCGGCAAGCCTCAGAGCCGGCGCCAGCGCCCCGAGCGCCACACGTCCCGCCACGGCGGCACCTCGCGGCCCTGCGCGGCCATCCGCCGCCGCAGCCGGCGGCGGGAGAGCAGCATGCCCGCCACGCCGAGGCCCAGCAGCGGGAGCTGGACCGCGAAGGCCACCCGGAAGGCGTGGAGGTCGTAGGCGCCGTCCGGCCGCAGCAGGTCCAACACCAGGCCGATCAGCAAGATCGAGAGCAGTCCGCCGATGAACCCGCCCATGATCACCACGCCGGTCGCCGTGCCCAGCCGGTGCCGGGCCAGGTCCGTGCGAGGGAAGTCGAAGCCCACGCTGCTGGCGGGCCCGCCGATCGAGAAGCCCGCCACCAGCAGCACCAGCAGCCAGATGGGCGCCGGCCCGGGCCACAGCACCAGGGCCAGCAGGGGCACGCCGATGCAGGCCACGATCAGCAGCACCAGGGTGGAGCGCCGCAGCGGATGGCGCTCGGTGAGCGCACCGATCAGCGGCCCTCCCACCACGGCCACCACCACCAGCACGGTCATCACCGCCGAGGCCGCGGGCCGGCTCAGCCCCTCCCCCGCGGTGAGGTACGGGTAGCCCCACATCATGGAGAAGGCGATGCCGGTGAAGCCGGCCGTGAAGTGGGTGAAGAACCCCAGCTGGGTGGAGGGATGGCGCACGATCCGGGCGAGCACCAGCGGGATCCGGGCGAGATCCTGCCGCACCCGCGGGCGCGGCATCCCCGGCGGGGTCGCGCGCACCACCAGCAGCGCGAGCAGCGCGGCGAGCGCGCTGACGGAGGCGGCCCCGCCGAAGGCGGGCGTCCAGCCCAGCATCGTCAGCGCCGCCACGAAGGGCACTGCGGAGGCGATCTGCCCCACCTGGCCCAGGATCCCGGTGAGCTGGGTGAGGATCGGCACCCGCGCCGCCGGGAACCAGGCGGGGACCAGCCGGATCGCGCTGGAGAAGGTGAGGGCGTCCCCGGCTCCCAGCACGATCCGCGCGATCATCGCCACGCCCACGGTCTCCGTCTGGGACATGAGCACCTGGCCCAGCGCCATGAGCACGGCGCCGGAGGTGAGGGTCGCGCGGGAGCCGAAGCGGTCCAGCAGCACGCCGGCGGGGATCTGGCAGAGCGCGTAGACGGCCAGCTGCAGCACCACGAAGGTGGAGACGATCGTGGCGGAGGCGCCGAACCGCTCGGTGGCCTCGAGCCCGGCCACGCCCATCGTGGTGCGCTGCAGCACCGCGATCGCGTACGCCGTCACGGCCGCGACCCACACCCCGTAGGCGCGGGGGCCTCCGAGGGCGGGGGCGGGCGCGGCGGGGGTGCTCATGGAGGTCCTTTGGGGAGGTCGGGGCGGGGGCAGTCGGGCCGAACGCTGCGGGCGCCCTCCTACTCCGGCAGGGACCCGACCGGCTCCGAGGGTAGCCGCCCGGGCCGCTGCCCGGCGCGGATGTCCGACGGTTGCCGCGGGGCGCGGTGCGACCCGCGGGTCACGGCGGATGGTCGGTGGTGGGCGGTGGGCGCGGATGCTTGGCTGGGGCCATGGATCCTCTGGCGTCGCGGCGCGTGCGCGCCCACCTCACGGACTGCGTCGGCTACCTGGGTCTCGCCGCGGCGACGGCGCCCGTCGGAGTGCTGCTGGTGAGCACCACCTCTCTCGGGGAGAGCCGACTGTTCGCGCAGCTGGTCAGCGCGGTGCCGCCCGTGGCCGCGACCCTGCTGGCGGCGCGGGCCGAGTCCGGGCCGCACCGGGCCACCTGGGGCAAGCGCCGGCAGGGTCTCGAGGTGGCGGGCGCCGGCGGGGCGGCGCTGCCGTTCTCCCGAGCGCTGGGACGGAACACGGTGAAGATCCTGGTGCCCTGGCAGCTGGGGCACCTCACCGCGATCGGCGCCGTCGGGGGCGGCTTCGAGGAGGGCGATGCGCTCACCTACGGCTCCGCCGTCGCCGTCTACGCGACGCTCGGCGTGGTCGCCGCGACGGTGCTGCGCCGCCCCGGGCGCGGGGTCCACGACCGGCTCGTCGGCGGCCGCGTGCTCCTCCCCGCCGCACCCCGCGGCTGAGGCGCGGGCCCAGGATCTGCCCGAGGCCCGAGCCCGATCCCGGAGCGCGGAGCGCGGAGCGTTCAGCGGGAGCGCCAGGCGGCGGCGATCTCGATCAGCAGGTCGTTGGCCTCCTGGCCGGCGATCGTGGCGCGCACCCCCTCGGTGCCGTAGGCGCGCATCACCAGGCCGCGGGCGTCGGCGAACTCGGCGAAGGCCGGAGTGTCCTCCCCCAGCGGGAAGTACACGAAGTTGCCGTGGCTCGCGGGCAGCTCCCAGCCCTGCGCGGCGAGCGCCTGCTGCACGCGGGACCGCTCCGTGCGCACCCACTCGGCGCGGCGCTCGAGCTCCTCGGCGACCGTGGGCTCCAGGCAGGCCAGCGCGGCGGCCTGGGCGGGGCGGCTGGCGGAGAAGGGGATCGCCACCTGGCCCAGCGCGGCGGCGAGCCGCGGATGCGCGACCGCGTAGCCGAGCCGGAGCCCTGCCAGGCCCTGCAGCTTGGAGAAGGTGCGCAGCAGCACCACGTTGGCGTGGCGGCGGAAGATCCCGGCCGTGCCCAGCACGGTGGCGGGGTCGTGGAACTCGCGGTACGCCTCGTCGATCGCGACCACCACGTGCTCCGGGACCTGCGCGAGGAACGCCTCGACCTGGGCGGTGCTCAGCGAGGGCCCGGTGGGGTTGTTCGGGGTGCACAGCAGCACCAGGCGGGTGCGCTCGGTGATCGCCGCCGCCATCGCGTCGAGATCGTGCTCGGCGTCCGCCGTGAGCGGCACCTGCACGGAGGTGCCGCCCTGGGCGCCCACCAGCAGCGGGTACGCCTCGAAGGAGCGCCAGGCGTAGACCACCTCGTCCCCCTCGCCCACCAGGGCCCGCACCAGATCGGCGGTGACCGAGACCGAGCCGTTGGACAGCGCGATCTGGGCCGGCTCCACGCCGTGGTTCTCCCCCAGCGCCTCGCGCAGCGCGATCCCGGCGGCATCGGGGTAGAGGTGCATCTCGTCGAGCGTCGCGATCACGGCCTCGCGCACCGCCGGGACGGGCGGGAAGGAGGACTCGTTGGAGGAGACCTTCAGGCGGCGGATGCCGTCATCGGCCGGCGGCTTCCCGGGAACGTAGACCGGCAGGTCCTCGAGGGCGGGGCGCAGGCGGATGGTCTCGACGGGGGCGTCGGGGCGGGGGGACGTCTCAGACATGTCGCCAGGATAGGCGGCGCCGGGCAGGCGGCGGCCTTGCGGTGAACGCACCCGCCGCGACCGGCGCACGGCGCCGCTCCGCTCCGCCCACGGCCCGCGCGATCCGGGGGCTCTCCCCCGTGCGTCGAGCGGGCACGGGCAGGACAATGGCGCCATGAGATTCCTCGGCCACATCATCGTCACCGGCCTCGCGCTGTGGGTCACGGCGCTGATCCTGCCCGGCATGCACCTGGGCGAGAACAGCGCGAGCGTGCTCACGCAGGTGCTCACCATCGGCGCGATCGCGCTGATCCTCGCGCTGATCGACACGATCGTGAAGCCGATCCTGGAGCTGCTGGCCCTGCCCATCACCTGTCTCACGCTGGGCCTGTTCCAGCTGGTCATCAACACGCTGATGCTGCTGCTGGCGAGCTGGGTCTCCGGCCTGCTGGGACTGACCCTGACCTTCGACAGCTTCTGGTGGGCGCTCGGCGCCGGCATCATCATCGGCATGCTCTCCGCGATCGTCGAGGCGGTGACCGGGCTCGGGGAGTCGCACGCGAAGAGTGAGTAACGCTCCCACGACGACTCCTCCACTCATATTTCAACGACATGTGTCACGTGCCACGATGCAGTGAGCAGCCGCACGACTCGACGGGAGCACCCCAATGACGCGCCGCCTCACAGCCATCGCCACCAGCGCCCTGTTCTTCACCGCACTCGGGATCACCCCAGCCCTTGCCCCAACCGATTCAGGCCCCTGTCGTGCAGCCATGGAACGACCATCGGCGTCCGCGGCGAGCAGCAGCGACTCGACACCCTGACCATCAAGGCCAACGTGGTGATTCTGGATTCGACGACTTCCGCACTGGTGACTCGGACGGTATCGACCGCGACCAGCGGACGTCGGAGCGCCTCGTCGGCCTCGTTGCTGTATTCCGGCAGCTACGGCGGGTGCACTCCTGACATCTCGCGCTGAGCGATGAAAGACTCACATTCCTCCACCGCATGTCGGACCCACGCCCGCACTCGGCGCATCACCCTCGCACCCTGCGTCGCCGCGCTGGTCGTCGCTCCGGGATGCACGACGGAGCAACCGGGGTCCGAGAGTCCCGGCTCCCCGTCGGCAACCGCGGTCGACCCCACCGGCGCGCCCACACTCAACTCTGAAGAGCCACTTTTCCGCACACCTGGTAACGATCATATTTCGGGCAACGAGCTCCAGCACCATCGCTGCTACGTTGACAGCGACATTCACGGAACGATCAGTGACATTCACGGAACGATCGGAGGCACGCAGTGAAGCGTCGACTTGCCGCAATCGCTACGGGAGCCCTCCTCCTCACCTGCTCCCTTGGGGTCGGCCCTGCCCTGGCGGCAACTGAATACGGCTCCTTGTCATGCAGCCACGGTGCGACGATTGGGGTCCGGGGTGAACAACAGCGTCTCGACCGGTTGGAGATCCGTGCGGGCGGTGGGCTCGTCGATTGGACCAACTCGTCATACACCATCTCCGGAGTTTCTGGCGTGACCAGCGGCAGTTGGAGCGCATCGTCATACTCGTTGTACTACGCCGGAAGCTATGCCTGGTGCAATGGCGACATCTCACGGTGAACCATGTTCGTGCACCGGAGAGAGAATGGGAGATCCTCCAACGGGATTTGCCCGCGCCATTCCATGAGGTGGTTGCCCCGGCAGCGAGGGATCACCGACATCCTCCTCTCGGTCAGCTGGCGTGAGTTCACACGGCTCACGATCTGCATGAGCGCCATAGCCACGATGGCTGTCAGCTGTTCAGGGCCACCAGCGACAGAGGACCATCCGGCGACCTCGGGAGCTCCGGCCGTGAACCCTCGGACATGGGAACCGGACCAGGAGATCTCCCACCGCACGTACTCGGACCAAGAGCTCGAGCAGTTCCGCGTCAGCTTCCTGGACGAACAAGCGGCGTCGATGGACATCGAGTCTCCGCCTGAGGTCGAGCTCGTCAGATGGACCTTCACACGCGAAGAGCATTCCCAGGCACTGGCAACGTGCGTCACCGAGGCCGGATTCCCAGCTGAGTCCGCCTCTCATGGAGGCGTCTCGTTCGACCCTCCCCCTCCTGCCGCCCAGAACGATGCAGTTTACCTGGCACTCTACGTCTGCGACGCGAAATACACCCCGCACCCCGCTCTGGTCACCGACTGGACCCCAGAGCAGATCGGAATGGCCTGGGACTACTGGAACGAAGCGTTCATCCCGTGCCTCGAAGCGCAGGGGGTGCCCATCCCCGAAGCAGAGGTTCCGTCCCGGCAGACGTACATCGACACTTTCTTCGCTGGTGAGCCCCGGTGGTACCCGCCGGCCTGGGTCGCACAACTGGGCGACAGAGCTGACGCCGTCGAGGACGCGTGCCCGCCGATGCCGCCCCACGAATACTTCTATGGCAGCTGACACCCAGGAGATCCACCGGTGAACGAAGACGACGCAGTTGGAGACCCGAGCTCGCCGACTCCACCATCACAGAAGCATCCGCGGCGCGCCCGCACGGTCGGCGTGACGGTGATCGTGCTGCTCCTGATCGTCGGCGGGTACTGGATCGGCAGGACGACTGCCGGCGGCAGCGACGACGAGACGGCCGCCCCCGCGTCCGAGACACGCACCGTCGAGGTGAGCACTCAAGAGGTCGGGAGATCGCTCACCCTGGTCACCTCGGTGACGAGGGAGTTCTCGACGGTGGCGACGAATCGCCTCTCGGGGACCATCACGGAGGTCGGTGATCTCGACGCCATCGAGCCCGGCGACATTCTGTACCGGGTGGACCATGTCCCCGTCCGGGCTGTCGCCGGGACGGTGCCCTTCTACCGGGACCTGGGCCGCGGGGACTCCGGGGACGATGTGGCCCAGCTCCAGGAGACGTTGCGCGCATTGGATCTGCTGTCGGGCCCCTCCGACGGCGAGTTCGGCCCGGCCACCAGGGATGCTGTCCGTGACTGGCAGGAGTCGCTCGGCCTCGAGGAGACCGGTGAGATCACTCTGGGCAGGCTCATCGCGATCCCTCAGCTGCCCGGCCCCGTCCGTTTGGACCCGTCAATCATCGCCCCTGGCCTGCTCGTCTCCGGCGGGGAGTCGGTGGTCGCCGTGCCGGGCGACGAGCCGGAGTTCGTGATGCATCTCAGCACCGCCCAGGCCGATCTGATCCCCTCCGGGGCAACGCTGACCGTCACCCACGGGGAGCAGTCCTGGCCGGCAGTCATCGCCTCCTCCGGGCCCGGCGATCAGGGGACCGACCTCACCCTCACCGCGCCAGACGGCTCCTCGGTCTGCGGCCAGGAGTGCAGTGCGCTGAGCGGCGCCGAGACGATCAATCTCATGACCCAGGTGGAGATCGTCCCGTCCGTCACGGGGCCCGCGATCCCGCTGGCCGCGATCAGCACCGGCCCCGACGGCCGCACCACGGTCGAACATGCCGACGGCACCGACGTCGAGGTCGAGATCCAGGGGATCGAGGCCGGGATCGCAGTGGTCGACGGTCTGGACGCGGGGGACGAGATCAGGCTCCCCGACGGCGCAGCGCCTCCTCCCTCCGACGGGGGCGGCTGATGGACCGCGCCGATCTCGCCGTCGAGGATCTCCGCTTCCGCTACCGCCGCGGCGGCGAGGAGATGTACCGCGGGTTGAACGCCACCTTCACCCCCGGTGCTGTCACTGCCATCACCGGTGCATCCGGCCGGGGCAAGAGCACCCTGCTCTACCTGCTCGGGCTCCTCCTGTCGCCGTCCTCGGGCCGGGTCCTGCTCGATGGGCAGGACGTCTCCGCGGCGCCCGACGCCGAGCGCTCGGCGCTGCGAGCCGGACGGTTCGGCTTCGTCTTCCAGGACTCCGAGCTGGACCCCACCCGGACCCTGCTGGACAGCGTCAGCGAGGTGGGGCTGTACGGCGGTATGCCCGCTGGGACGCTGCGGCCCCGGGCGCGGGAGCTGCTGGACCGTTTCGGCCTCGGGCACCGTGCCGATCATCGCCCCGGCCAGATCAGCGGCGGGCAAGCTCAGCGGGTGGCGCTGTGCCGGGCGCTGATGAACGATCCGGACATCGTCCTGGCCGATGAGCCCACCGGGAACCTCGACCCGGGCAATGCGGATCTGGTGCTCGACCAGCTCACCGAGATCGCCGCAGACGGCCGTTCCGTGCTGATCGCGACCCACGACCCGCAGGTCCTCGCCCGCAGCACGGAGGAGCTGGCGCTGTGAAGATCTCCGCACTGTGCCGCGAGGCGCTGGTGAGCGCCCTCGCCGCCCGAACCTCCTCCGCGCTGGTGATGGTCGTGGCCGCCGCCATGTGCCTGGCAGCGATCCTCACCGCCGGCCAGGCCGAGGCCAGCCGCAGCGCGATCCACGATCAGCTCACCAGCGACAGCTCACGCCTGGTGAGCGTCTCTGCCCAGGACGAGGCCGGATTCGTCACCCCGGCGACCGTCGGCGTGATCCATGGGCTGGATTCGACCGATGTGGTGCTCGCCCGCACGCCGGCCACCGATGTGGTCAATGCCGCCACCGGCACCGGTGGCCCGGTCGTGCCCCTGTGGGAGGTGCACGGTGACCTCGACTCCGCCGTCACCCTGCTCAGCGGCCGCTGGCCGCAGCCCGGTGAAGCACTGATCTCCGAGACGTCCCGACAGACCTTCGGCCTCACCGACGACGCCGGGGCCGCCCAGCTGGGAGAGGGCCGCCAGATCCCGATCGTCGGGACCTTCCGCGCCGCCCCGGCATTCACCGTCTACGATGCCGGGATCCTCGCCGTCAGCACGCCGGGCACCCCACTGGCCTCGGTCGACGTACTCGCGACGTCCCTGGCGGATGTCGAGGCGGCCCAGGCCGGCACCCTCGAGATCCTGGCTCCCGACGGCCCGCAGCAGGTGACCGTCGAGTCCCAGCTCAGTGCGGCCCGTACGGCGATGGAGCTCGATGCCCAGCTGGCCGAGACGTCCCGCACGCTGCTGATCACCGTGCTGGGGATCGGTCTGCTGCTGGTCTGCGCCGTGGTGCTGGCAGACGTGCTCATCCGGGCCCGGGACCTCGGACGACGACGAACGCTGGGCATCAACCGCACCGATCTGGTGGCGATGGTCTCGCTGCGCGCGGGCGCGGCGGCCGTTCCCGGGATCGTGGCTGCCGTGGGAGTCACGCTGGCGCTCGGCCAGGACATCGTCGACGTCTCCCCCCTGGTGGCTCTGCCCATCGGACTGCTCACCCTGGATGCCGTGCTGCTGGCCGCGATCCCGCCGGCGCTGCTGGCGGCCTTCCGCGACCCGGTGCGCGTGATGCGAGTGGCCTGAACCGCCCAGCAGCTGCCATCGCCGGAGCAGGTCGCGGGCCGGACGATCTGACGGCTGGTGGACACGTTCTGATCGACGCTCCCGGGCGGCGTGACCATCGACATCATCACGACGACCGCAGAGGGCGCCCCGGCCTCGGCACGGAGCGACAGCCACGGGAACGTTCGGATAACGATTCAGAGTGCGGCGAGAACATTTTTACGACACATGACACCCTCGAAATGCACCTAAGGTCGAGAACCTCTGAGGAGAACTGCCATGACGCGCCGTCTCGCCACTATCACGACCACCTTTCTTCTCGCCGTCTGTGCAGTGGGAGCGGGTCCCGCACTCGCTGCGACCGACTCCGGCTCACTCACCTGATGCCCTCAAGGACGCGTCGCCTTCGGCTCGCCGCAGTCATCGCACTCTCCGCGCTGATCACACTCACCGGATGCTCGGACACGCCCTCGAGCACTCCCACCCCTCAGCACACGACGACTGCGGAAGACCCGCACACGTGGGTCCCGGACGAACCGATCGAGCACCCCACGTACAGCAAGGAAGAGCTCGACGAGTATCGATCCGCCTATCTGGATGAGCGCGCAGGATTATTGGATTCACCTCCCCCGGACGTCGAACTGATCCGCTGGACGACCACCCCGGAGGACAATTGGGAAACGACTGTCACCTGCCTCACAGAGGCGGGCTTCCCGGCCGAAGTCGGTCCGACGGGCGGAACCGTGTTCACGCCACCGGTGCCAACATCGCAGGAGGACGCCCTTCTCCTGGCGCAATATATCTGCGACGCTCAATACACGCCGGTCCCCGCACTTCGCACCGATTGGACGCCGGAACAGATCGGAATGGCGTGGGATTACTGGACCGAAGCCTTCATTCCCTGCCTGGAATCCAATGGGGTCACTATTCCCGATGTACCCACGCCCTCTCGCGAGACGTACATCGACACCTTCTTCGACGGGCCCCGCGCGTGGTATCCGCCCGACTGGATCCCGCACGACCAGCCTCGTCGCGAACGGATCGCAGAGAGCTGCCCGCCGATGCCTCCCCATGAGTACTTCTACGGCACGTGAGCGCCCCGGAGATGCCCATGTGCGCCGCTCTCCCAGCGCAGGTCCTCCGTGGGCGCCCTCCTGCAGTTCGCGCCCGGTGCATCACGCACGCGCCCACCTCCTGGCACGGTCTCTCGCCCGATCCGCCGGGTCTGGGAGAATGCTCCCCATGGCTCACTCCTTCGCGGACATCACCCCGCAGATCGCCCTGACCCCGCTCGACGGCCGCTACCGCGCGCAGACCGCGCCGCTGGTGGACCACCTCTCCGAGGCGGCGCTGAACCGCTCCCGCCTGGTGGTGGAGACCGAGTGGATGATCCACCTGCTGGATCAGCAGGTCATCCCCGGACTGCGCACCCTCACCGACGAGGAGCGGGCGCTGCTGCGCGCGATCCCGAAGGACTTCGGCGCCGACGGCATCGCCGAGCACGCCGAGATCGAGCGGGAGACCGTCCACGACGTCAAGGCGATCGAGTACTACATCAAGCGCCGCCTCGCCGGCACCAGCCTCGAGCCGCTCGCCGAGGTGGTGCACATCTACTGCACCAGCGAGGACGTCAACAACCTCTCCTACGCGCTGATGGTCAAGGGTGCGGTGGAGCAGGTGTGGCTGCCCGCGCTGCAGGGCGTGATCGCGGACCTCACTGCCCTGGCCCGCGAGGCCGCGGAGGTGCCGATGCTCTCGCGCACCCACGGCCAGCCCGCCACCCCCACCACGCTGGGCAAGGAGGTCGCGGTGTTCGCGCACCGCCTGCGCCGTCAGGAGCGACGGATCGCCGCGGACGAGTACCTGGGCAAGATCAACGGCGCGACCGGCACCTATGCCGCGCACGCCGTCTCCGTCCCGGGCGCGGACTGGCAGCAGGTCTCCCGCTCCTTCGTGGAGCACCTGGGCCTGATCTGGAACCCGCTGACCACCCAGATCGAATCCCACGACTGGCAGGCCGAGGTGTACGCGGACATCGCCCGCGCCGGTCGGATCCTGCACAACCTTGCCACCGACGTGTGGACCTACATCTCGCTGGGCTATTTCCGCCAGCGCCTGTCCGCGCAGGGCGGCACCGGCTCCTCGACCATGCCCCACAAGGTCAACCCCATCCGCTTCGAGAACGCCGAGGCGAACCTCGAGATCTCCGGCGCGCTGCTGGACTCGCTGGCCCAGACCCTGGTCACCTCGCGCCTGCAGCGCGACCTCACCGACTCCACCACTCAGCGCAACATCGGCACCGCGCTCGGCCACTCGCTGCTGGCGATCTCGAACCTGCGCAAGGGCCTCGCGGGACTGGACGTGGACGCCGACGCCATGGCCGCGGACCTCGAGGGCAACTGGGAGGTGCTCGGCGAGGCCGTGCAGTCCGTGATGCGCACCCTCGGCGTGCAGGGCGTGCCGGGCCTGGACAACCCCTACGAGCGGCTCAAGGAGCTCACCCGCGGCCACCGCGTGGACGGTGCCGGGATGCGCGCGTTCATCGAGTCGCTCGGCCTGCCCGAGGCGGAGCGGGAGCGCCTGCTGGCGCTCACCCCGCAGACCTACGTCGGCCTCGCCGCGCAGCTCGTGGGGCACCTGGACGACGAGCGGGTCTGAGCCCGCCCGCCGTCCGGGCACCCGGCGGGTCCTGCGTCAGCGCGGCCGGATCGAGAGGGTGTCGATGCTCGCCTCGGCCGGCAGGCGCAGGGCGAGGGCGACGGTCGCTGCGACCGAGGTGGGCTGCACGTAGTCCTGCTCGCGGTACTCGCCGTTCTCCGAGCCGCGCAGCTGGCGCTGCATGTCGGTGGCGACACGGCCGGGGTGCACGGAGCTGACGCGCACGCCGTGCTCGCGCTCCTCGGCGCGCAGGGAGTCCGTGAAGGCGCGCAGGGCGAACTTCGAGGCGGCGTAGGCGCCGCCGCTGGGGCCGGCGTTGAAGCCGTTGCCGGAGTTGATGGTGACCACGGTGCCGCGGGCGGCGCGCAGGGCGGGCAGCAGCAGGCGGGTCAGCTCCGCGACCGCGACCACGTTCACGGCGAGGGAGCGGGTCCACTCCCCCGCCTCCAGCTCGTCGACCCGGCCGCGCACCAGGATCCCGGCGGAGTGGACGACGCCCGCGAGCCCGCCGGAGAGGTCCAGGGCCTCGACGGCCGCGGCGACGGCGGCGTGGTCGGTGAGCTCGGCGACGAAGGGCTCGGCCGACGGGAACTGCGCCGCGAGCGCCGCGGTCGCCTCCGCGTCGCGGCCGCCGAGGATCAGGTGGTGGTCGGCGGCGAGCTCGTCGGCGACGGCGCGGCCGATGCCGCGGGTGGCGCCGGTGATCAGCACGGCCGGGAGGGACACGGGAGACGCAGCGTTCGTGGAGGTCATGGGAACGAGTCTGGCACGGCAGGACGTGGCACGATGACGCCGTGGAGCCGATGAGACCGAGCCGAGCCTGGCTGCGCGCGGAGGTGCTGGTGGTGCTCGCGCTGTCGCTGGGGCGCAGCGCCGTGTACTCGCTGCTGTCCCTCGCCCAGGCCCTCGCCGCCGGGCCGCTGTCCACCCAGTCCACGTCGCTGAACACGTCGCTGCGGGAGAACCCGTGGCTGGACCTGCTCTACCAGCTGCTCTCGATCGCCTTCACCCTGGTGCCGGTCGCGCTCGTGGTGCTGCTGCTCGCGGCGACCGCCGGGTCCGTGCACCAGGCGCTGCGGGATCTGGGGATGGACCTGGGCCGACCGCTGCGGGACCTGCTGCACGGGGTGCTCATCACCGCCGGGATCGGGATCCCGGGGCTGGCCGTGTACTACCTGGGCCGGGCGCTCGGCGCGACCGTCGAGGTGATCCCGGCGGCGCTGGCGACCCATTGGTGGACCACCCCGGTGCTGATCCTCCATGCGCTCGAGAACGCCCTGGTCGAGGAGGTGATCGTGGTCGGCTACCTCTACCAGCGCCTCGAGCGGCTCGGCTGGTCGCCGCGGCGGATCCTGCTCGCCTCCGCCCTGCTGCGCGGGGCCTGCCACACCTATCAGGGGGTGGGGCCGGGGCTCGCGAACCTCGTCATGGGGCTCGTGTTCGGCGAGTGGTACCGCCGAACCCGCCGCACCATGCCGCTGGTCGTCGCGCACACCCTGATCGACGTGGTCGCCTTCGTGGGCTACGCGCTGCTGAAGGACGTGCTGGCGACCTGAGCCGGTGGCCGCGCGCGGCGCGTCAGAGGATGAAGGGCTCGCCCTCACCGTCGGAGACGATCGGCAGCCCCGACTCGTACCAGAGGTCCATGCCGCCGGCGACGTTGATCGCGTCGTAGCCGTTGCCGTTCAGCCACTGGGCGACCTGGAAGCTGCGCCCGCCGGAGCGGCACACGATGTACAGGTCCGCGTCGTCCTCGGGGAGCTGGTCGAGGTTCTGCAGCAGGGTGCTGGCGGGCAGGTGCTGGGCGCCGGGCGCGTGCCCGGCATCCCACTCCGCCTGCTCGCGCACGTCGATGAGGTGCGCTCCCTCGGGCACGGCGTTCGGGGCGACGGTCTCGAAGTCCATGGGATCCAGACTATCCCCGCCCTGCGCCGCCGCGGAGCGCGGCCCGTCGCACGAGCGGTGAGGCGACCAGCACCGCCGCGATCACCAGGCCGTACGCGGCGAGGACGGCCAGCAGGTACTGCACGGCCTGGCCCGGGTCGCTCGGGGAGCCGAGCACCGCGGTGATCACGAGCAGGGCCGTGCCGGTGGCGAGCACGGAGCTCAGCAGCACCGGCAGCGCGATCTCGGCGAGCCGGGCGCGGTGCAGCTGGCCCACCTGGGCGCCGGCGATGTGCTGGGCGCGCAGCACCGGGACCTGGTCGATGACGCGGGCGGTCTGGGTGACGCCGGTGGTGACGGCGGCGAGGACCGCGGCGATGCCGAGGGTGAGCAGCCCGCCCGTGGTCAGCGCCGTGGCGAGCATCCGATCCTCCGCACGGGCACCGTCGGCCAGCAGCGAGATCACGGTGAGGAACCCGGCGACGACGAGGGCGAAGGTGATGCCGGAGACGGCGCGCCAGCCGGCCTTGGGGTCGGCGGCGAGGCGGCGCGCGCCCACCATCAGCGCGGGCCCGGGGGCGAGGCGCGCCGCGAGCAGTGCCAGCAGCCACACCAGGAACGGGCCGATGACGTTCAGTCCCGCGACGACCGCGCCGACGAACAGCACCAGCACCGCGATGTAGGCCATCCCGTCGGCCACCCCGCTGAGCATCCCGGCGCCGACCTGCATGAACAGCAGGAACCCGCCAACGAGCAGCGCCCAGCCCACCACGCGCAGCACCGACATGCGCACTACCCGGGAGTCGCGCGCGACGCCGAGGGGGCTGAGGGCCACGCCGGCGAGGGACACGCCCGCGGACACCGCGGCGAGCAGCACCACCCCGGCGACGCGCACCGGGTACGCCCACACCGGCATCAGCAGATCGGCGGTGGTGAAGGGGCGGATGCCGAAGTCGAGCCCGGTGAGGGCCGGGGTGACGGCGAGGTGCGCCAGCACCCCGGCGATCGCGCCGAGCAGCGCCTGCGCGGCGACGTCGAGCACGGCGACGGCCCCGACCTGTCCGGCGGTCCCGCCGACGAGGCGGGTCGTGGCGAGGTCCTGCTCCCGTCGGGCGAGCGACAGGCGCGCGGCGGAGCCGCCGAGGCCGACGGCGCTCGGCAGCAGCATGACGCTCGCGGTGAGCGCGCAGGTGACGAGGAACGGGATGAGCCCGGCCTCGCCGCCCGCGGCGGCGGAGGGCTCGGCGGGGAGGCGGCCGACGAAGGCGGCGGCACCGCCGAGGACGGTGGCGAGGATGCCGGTCGCGGCGGCGAAGGCGATCACCGGCAGCACGTCGGCGAGGGCGCCGCGGCGGCGCAGCAGCAGCGGGGCGGAGGCGAGCAGCGCGGTCATCGGGACTGCCCCTGTCCCTGCACGACCTCTCTCTGCGCGGCGGGGCGCACGAACTCGCGCTCGATGCGGCCGTCGCGCAGGGCGACGGTGCGGCGGCAGGCGGCGGCGACCGCGGCGTCGTGGGTGACCATGACGAGGGCGGCGCCGGAGTCGCGGCAGGAGTCCACGAGGATCTGCAGCACGGCCTGGCCGGTGGCCTGGTCGAGCGCGCCGGTGGGTTCGTCGGCGAAGACGACCGAGGGGCGGCCGTCGAGGGCGCGGGCGATGGCGACGCGCTGGGCCTGCCCGCCGGAGAGCTGGGTGGGGCGGCGGTCCTCCATGCCCTCAAGGCCCAGCCGCTCGAGCCAGGCGCGGGCCTCGGCGGTCGCGGCGCGGCGGGAGGTGCCGCCGAGCATGCGCGGCAGGATGACGTTCTCGAGCGCGGTGAGCTCAGGCAGCAGCTGGCCGTCCTGGAAGACGAAGCCGAAGGCGCTGCGGCGCAGGAGGGTGCGGCGGCGGTCGCCGAGCTCGGCGAGGTCCGCGCCGTCGTGCAGGACGCTGCCGGCGGTGGGGGTGAGGATCCCGGCCAGCAGGTGCAGCAGGGTGGTCTTGCCGCAGCCGGAGGGGCCCATCACGGCCAGGGAGTCGGCCGGGGCGATGTCGAGGTCCACGCCGTCCAGGGCGCGGGTCGCGGCGCCGGTGCCGCCGTAGGTCTTGCGCAGGCCGCGGGCGGCGAGGACCGGGGCGGGGCGAGGGGCGGGCGGGATGTCGACGCGGGGTGCGTAGGTCGTCGGGGCGGCGGCCGACGGGGCAGGGTGCGCCGGGACGGCCGACGGGACGGGAGCGGGTGCGTGGGTCATGGCTCCAGGCTCGCGCCCGGAGCCGGGGCGGCGCGTCCGCCTGCGGTGCGGTCCTGCCCGGTGCAGGTCAGACCGTGGGTGGACGGTCGGGTGCGCCCGTCGGCCGCCGACGGCCATCACACCCGTCGGCCACACTCAGCCCCGTCGGCCGCGCAGAGCCCCGTCGGCCGCGCCGGGCCCTGACGACGAGAAAGTCCGGTGCTGTGCCGGATCCCGAGGGATCTGGGACAGCACCGGACTCCGGTGCGCAGAGGGCCGGCGCGTGGTGGCCCGGGGCGGCTCAGCCGAAGCGGCCGGAGATGTAGTCCTCGGTCTGCTTGTTCGAGGGGTTGGTGAACATCTTCTCGGTGTCGTCGACCTCGATGAGGTGGCCGGGCTTGCCGGTGCCCGCGATGTTGAAGAAGCCGGTGCGATCCGAGACGCGCGACGCCTGCTGCATGTTGTGCGTGACGATCACGATCGTGTACTCCTCCTTCAGCTCGTGGATGAGGTCCTCGATCGCGAGGGTGGAGATCGGGTCGAGCGCGGAGCAGGGCTCGTCCATGAGGACGACCTCGGGCTTGACCGCGATGGTGCGGGCGATGCACAGACGCTGCTGCTGACCGCCGGAGAGGCCCATGCCCGGCTTGTCCAGGCGGTCCTTCACCTCGTTCCACAGGTTCGCGCCCTTGAGGGAGCGCTCGACGAGCTCGTCGCCCTCGGAGCGGGAGATGCGGCGGTTGTTGAGCTTCACGCCGGCGAGCACGTTGTCGCGGATGGACATGGTGGGGAAGGGGTTGGCCTTCTGGAACACCATGCCGACGCGGCGGCGCACGTTGACCGGGTCGATCTTCGGGTCGTAGATGTTCTCGCCGTTGATCTCGACCGTGCCCTTGGCGTACGCGCCGGGGATGACCTCGTGCATGCGGTTGAGCGTGCGGAGGAAGGTCGACTTGCCGCAGCCCGAGGGACCGATGAGGGCGGTCACGGACCGGGGGCGGATCTGGATGTCGACACCCTCGACGGCGAGGAAGTCGCCGTAGTAGATGTTGAGATCCTCGACGTTGATGGGCTGGGGGGCTGCCATCAGGAGTCCTTTCGCGGTGGGGACCGGGCTCAGCGGGAGAGCTTCGGCGAGAAGTAGTAGGCGATCAGGCGGGCGATCAGGTTCAGCACCATCACGATGACGATCAGGGTGAAGGCGGCGGCCCAGGCTCGGTCGATGTTGGTCGAGATCGAGCAGGCGTACACCTCCTGGTTGATCGGGTTGGTGACGGTGTCCGTGCGGCACTGCGCGTTGCCGGCACGGTACTGCTGGTTGATGAACGTGGGCAGGGTGGCCATGCGACCGTCGAACATGTTCCAGTTCAGGCCCGTGACCATGCCGACCGTGAGCAGCAGCGGGGCCGTCTCACCGATCACTCGGGCGATCGCCAGGGTGACGCCGGAGGTCAGACCGCCGATCGCGGTGCGCAGCACCACCTTCACGATCGTGAGCCACTTGGGCACGCCCAGCGCGTAGGAGGCCTCGCGCAGGTCCAGCGGGACCAGACGCAGCATCTCCTCCGCGGAGCGGACCACGGTGGGGATCATCAGGACCGACAGCGCGACGGCGCCCATGATGCCCATGCGGGTGCCCTGGTCGGGCATCAAGGCGATGAAGAGGCTCAATCCGAACAGACCCGCGACGATCGAGGGGATGCCGGTCATGACGTCCACGAGGAAGGTGACGCCCTTGCCGAGGACCTTCTTCCAGCCCTCCCCGGCGTACTCGACCAGGAAGATCGCGGTGAACAGGCCCACCGGGATCGAGATGATCGAGGCCCACAGGGTGATCAGCAGGGTGCCGACGGTCGCGTGGAGCACACCGCCGGCGTCCGCGCCGCCGATCACGCCCGACATGTCCGAGGTCCAGAACGCGAACGGGGTGGGCGCGGCCTTGACCACGCGGACCAGTCCGCGGCTGATGACCTCCCACATCAGGGAGATCAGCGGGAACATCGCGATGGCGAAGGCGCCGATGACGACCAGGGTCACCAGGCGGTCCATCGCCCAGCGGCGACCCTCGCGGACGCGCGAGTAGAGGTAGCCGAAGAGGAGGTGGAGGACGAAGCCCAGCAGGATCGCGCCGGGGATCGACAGGGCACCGGCGATCGCGAGGATCGCGATGGCGACCAACAGGCCGGCCAGGCCCGTGAAGACGAGGTGGTACCAGGGCAGACGGCGCTCGTCGGTCGTGCGCATCGTCGGCCGGGTCTCGGTGGGGGTGGTGGTGCTCATGCTGACCTCAGCTCTTGACGCCGCTGCGGGCGACGATCCAGCGGGCGATGGCGTTGATGATGAACGTCAAGACGAACAGCACCAGGCCCGTGAAGATGAGAAGGGACATATCGACGCCGGAGGCCTCCGCCTGCTTGGCGGCGATGTTGGCCGCGATCGACTGGTGCAGACCCACTTGCAGGATGTGGAAGCTGAAGGTGGCACCGGGCGAGAGGATCATGAGCACGGCCATGGTCTCGCCGAGCGCGCGCCCGAGGCCCAGCATCGAGGCCGCCACGACGCCGCTGCGCCCGAAGGGCAGCACGACGGTGCGGATGGTCTCCCAGCGGGTCGCGCCGAGCGCCAGGGCCGCCTCCTCCTGCAGCCGCGGGGTCTGCAGGAAGATCTCGCGGGAGACGGAGGTGATGATCGGCAGGATCATGACCGCCAGCACGACGCCGGCGGAGGCCATGTTGCGCATCGGGGAGGTCGGGTCGCCCGCGAAGAGGCCGAAGATCGGCTCGCCGCCCCAGCCGAACACCGGGGTGCCCGCCCAGTCGTACAGCGGGAAGCTCTGCGGCCAGGTGACGCCGTCGAGGAAGAAGTTCTCAGGCCAGCGCAGGAAGTTGAAGATCGAGTCCTCGTTCCCGCCGCCGAAGGTGTTGTGCAGGAACTGGTACAGCGGATCGAGCCTGGGCACGAGCCAGATGCCGCCCCAGAGGCCGTAGACCACGGAGGGCACGGCGGCCAGCAGGTCGATCATGTAGCCGAGGCCGGAGGCCATGCGGCGGGGGGCGAAGTGCGAGATGAACAGCGCGATGCCCAGCGAGATCGGCACGGCGATCAGCAGCGCGATGGTCGCGGCGAGGATCGTGCCGAAGACCAGCGGCAGGCTCTCCTCGATGAGCGAGAACTCCGCATCAGCACCGGCGAACTCCCGGCTCTCGGTGATGGCGGGCATCGACTCCGAGGTGAGGAAGATGGCGACGGCCGCCAGGGTGAGGAAGATCAGCAGGCCCGAGCCGACGCTCAGACCGCTGAAGAGGGAGTCGCCGTAGCGCTTGCTGCCGGACTTCATCGAGGCCGGCGGCGCAGCCGGGGCGTCCGGCTCGATGTCGGTGGTGCTCATGCGGGACCTTCCTCAGAGCTCACAGGACTGCGGGGGTGGGGGTGAGGTGTGGGACGCCGCTGTCGCGGCTGTGCCGCCGGGTCAGAAATGACCCGGCGGCACCCCGTTGTGCGACTGGGATCAGCCGACGGTGATCGCGTCGATCGCGGCCTGGGCCTCGGCGCGCAGCTCCTCGGAGATCGGGGCCGAGCCCGCGTTCTCCTCGCCGACCTTCTGGCCGTCCTCGGAGATGATGTAGGACGCGTACGCCTTGACGGCCTCGCCCTCGGCGGCGTCGGCGTAGGAGCCGCACAGTGCGAGGTAGGAGACCAGGACGATCGGGTACACGCCGGACTCGGTGGTGGTGCGGTCGAGATCCACGACGATGTCGTTCTCGGCGCGGCCCTCGGCGCGCGGCGAGACGTCGACGGACTTGGCGGCGGCCTCGGAGCTGTAGGGCACGAACTCCTCGCCGACCTGGATGGCGGCGGTGCCGAGGTTGACGGCCTGGGAGGCGTCGGCGTAGCCGATGGTGCCGTTGCCGCCCTCGACGGTGGAGATCAGGCCGGAGGTGCCGTCACCGGACTGGCCGCCCTCGATGGGCCAGGTCTCGACCGCGCCGTGGGTCCACGCGTCGGGAGCGTTGGCGTCGAGGTACTCGGTGAAGTTCTCGGTGGTGCCGGAGTCGTCGGAGCGGTGCACCGGGACGATGGCGGTGTCGGGGAGCTCGGCGTCGGGGTTGAGCTCGGTGATCTTGGGGTCGTTCCAGGTGGTGATGTCACCGGCGAAGATGCCGCCGATGACCTCGGCCGAGAGGTTCAGGGAGTCGACGCCCTCGAGGTTGAAGACGACCGCGATCGGGGAGATGTAGACCGGCAGGTCGAAGGCCTGCTCGCCGTTGCACACCTCGGTGGAGGAGGCGAGCTCTTCCTCGTCCAGGGCGGCGTCGGTGCCGGCGAACTTGACCTCGCCGTTCAGGAACTGCTCACGGCCGGTGCCGGACCCGGTGGGGTCGTAGGTGACCGTGAGGTCGCCGCCCTCGGCCTGCACGAGGCCCATGAAGGACTCGGTCCATGCGGTCTGGGCGTTCTGCTGCGAGGACGCGCCGGAGCCCGCGAGGTTGCCGGACAGCTCGGCGTAGCCGCCGGCCGTGGCCGCGCCGCCGTTGTCCGAGGAGCCGGAGCCGGTGGAGTCGCCACCGTTGTCCGAGCCGCCACCGCACGCGGTGAGGGCGAGGCCGCCGACGAGGCCGAGCGCGGCGAGCGAGACGAGCTTGTTCTTACGAACGTTCACTGCGTGTCCTTTCGAGGGCCGACGGCCCAGGAGTTCGACTGCTGAGGGAGGTCTGTCGGCGGTGAACCTAGGGAGAGCAGATGACGCGCCGCACGTCGTTGGATGAACAGCAGGTGAACACCCCTTGCGGATGACTGTTTCCGCAGGTCACGCCAGATTACGAACGGGTCACACTCTGGAATCCGAGGCCCGGGAGTGCGCTGCGCCACGTCGTGGCGCCCGCTCGCGTCCGCGCGCGGTCGGCGCGAGGTTGTCAGCGGGATCAGTAGCCGCCCTCGGTGCTGGCCACGATGATCACCAGCACGAAGTACGCGATGAGGAAGAGCAGCACGAGGCAGCCCAGGATCGAGAGCACCAGGCCCGCGATCGCGAGGCCCCGACCGGACTTCGGCGCGGTGGCGGACGGACCCGTCTCGCGCATGCCGAGGATCGAGAACACGAGGCCCACGGGGGCGGTGAGCCCACCGCACATGAGCAGCGAGGCGATGCCGAGGATGAAGCCGGCGACGCCCTTGCCGGAGGTCGGCATCGGAGGCGCGTAGCCCACGGGGGCGTATCCGCCGGCGCCGGCGGGAGCGGCCGACGGGGAGCCGAAGGACGGGCCGAACCCGTCGGCCGAGGGGGCCGGCGCAGCGTAGGGGTCGTGGGCGCCCGGGGCGCCCGGCGAGCCGTAGGGGGTGGAAGAGCCGTAGGAGGTCGCAGAGCTGTAGGGGTCCTGGGCGTACGGGTCCTGCCTGGAGGAGCCCTGGCCGTACGAGTTCTGGCCGTAGGGATCGGAGCTGCCGTACGGGTCCTGCGCGCCGTAGCCGCCTCGGTCGTCGCTCATCGTCGTGGGGTCCCCTTCGTGGTGGTGCGGTGTGGCAGTGGTGCGGTGTGACAGTGGTGCGGGTCGGCAGTGGTGCGGTCAGCCGATGTTGGGCAGGTGGCGCTCCACGGCGACCACCGTGCCGCCGGGCGTGGCGTGCAGCAGCAGCGCCTCCCCCGCGGCGAGGTACGGGTCCTCGCGCGGCAGCTCGAGCGCGGCGCCGGGCAGGGCCACGGCGCGCACGGCCTCGATGAGAGTGGGCAGGACGGGGCGGTGCGTGCACACCACCGTCGGCCGCGCCTCGCGCAGCACGCGGTCCATGACGGCGGCGGTGCGCGAGGGATGGTCCTTGTGCCCCGCCTCGGTGAGCTCGTCCTTGGTGCGCACCTTGAGCCCCTCGATCTTCGCCAGCGGCTCGACGGTGCTCAGGCAGCGCTCCCACGGGCTGGAGACGACGGTCGCGGGGTCGAAGGCGTCCAGGAGCGGCGGCAGGGCCTTGGCCTGCTTCTTCCCCTTGGAGTTCAGGGGCCTGGTGCCCTCGCCCTTGCGCCACTTGGCACGGGACACCGCAGCGCCGTGGCGCTGGACGATGATCGGCACGGTCTGGAGCTCGCCGGCCTCCAGGAAGCGGCGCAGCGCGGCGAGGGGCACGAGGTCGCCCTGTCGGGCGACCAGGTCCTCGGCCTCGTCCAGCGCCACCCAGCGCACCTTGTCGATCTCGCCGGCGTCCTTCGGGCCGGGGGCGACCTTCGCACGGACGGTGCCGGTCCAGTACTGGACGATCTTGGTGCGCCCGTCGGGCAGGAGGTAGACGGAGGCGGGCAACGGCCGGTGCAGCCGCACCCGGTACCCAGTCTCCTCGGCGACCTCGCGCACGGCGGCGGCGGGGAAGGTCTCGCCCTTTTCGAGCTTCCCCTTGGGGATCGACCAGTCGTCATAGCGCGGACGGTGGACGAGCAGCACCTGGATCCTCTCGCCCTTCTCGCGCCAGGCGAGGGCGCCGGCGGCGAGGACGGGCGGCGGCTTGCCGGGGACGACGCTCACGGCTCAGCCCTCGGTCGCGGCCGACGGGGCCCCGTCGATCGCGTCTCCGTCGGTCGCGCGCTGATCGTCCGCGTCCTGCCGGCGCATCTGGACGTCGCGGCCGGAGACGGTGAAGCCCCAGGCCTTGTAGAGGCGCAGCGCCGGGGCGTTGTCCGCCTCGACGTACAGCTCCACCCCGGGCACCCCGGCGGCCGCGAGGCGCTCGAGGGAGGCGGCCAGCAGCACGGTCCCCACCCGGTGGCCCTGCACCGAGGGATCGGTGGCGACGACGTAGATCTCGGCGTCGGACGGCGCGGTCGCCGCCTCCCCCGCGTCCTCGCGCTTGGCCCACACGAAGCCGACGAGCTCGTCGCCCCGTCGGCCGACGACCATGTCGCCTGCGTCGAACCAGGACTGGGCCATGCGCTGGTCGAGGTCGGCGCGGGTCAGGGCGCCCTGCTCGGGATGGGAGGCGAAGGCGCGGGCGTTCACGCCGACCCATGCGTCGGCGTCGCGCTCGGGGTCGAAGGTGCCGAGGGTCAGCCCCGGCAGGGTCGACCCCGGCGCCGCGGGCAGCGGCTCGGCATCCGGACCGAGCGGGCGGTGGAGGGTCAGCAGACGGCGGGTCTCGCCGAGGCCGGCCGACGTGAGGAAGGCCAGGGAGCCCTCGAGCGCGCCGTGCGCCCACACGCCCGCGTCGGGGCGCTCGGCGAGCGCGGCCTCGAGCAGGGCGGTGCCGTGGCCGCGTCGTCGGTGTCCCGGATGGACCATGCCCTGCACCGTGCCGTCGGCGAGCACGCTCGCATAGGCGAGCGCCGTGCCCTCCTCCTCGAGCAGGAGGTGCCGGGCGCCGGCGCCGTCCAGGGCCAGCCGCGCCGCCTCGTCGAGCGCAGCGACGCCGTCGTGCGCGGTCGCCGCATCGAGCAGGGCGCGGACCCCGTCCCGACTCTCCGGGGACAGCTCGGACGTGGTGATCATGAGGTCCTTCCGGGGAGGGGCGGACGGGCGGTGCGGCGACGGCCGGCGCGCGGGATGCGCCGGGTTCGGGGCACGAGTATGCCTTCACCTGCGGCCACTCGTAGACTGCCACTGTAGCGCCCGGCGGGATGATGCCCGCCTGCGCGTCGAGACGACCGGAACGGACAGCGAGGGAGGCCCAGTGACCGCTCCCGAGCGCGCCCCGCTCGGCGCCGCCCTCGCGCTGCTCCTGGCCCTGGTCTCCCTCACCGGCCCCCTCTCCCCCGCCCTGATGGCCGTCGCCGTCGGCGTCCTCGCCCTCCTGGTCGGGATCGGCTGGCCGGACCTGCTCGAGCTCCCCTCGGCCACCGGCACCCGCATCGTCGTCGCCGCCACCGGGATCGTCGGCGCCCTCGTCGCCGTCCTCGCCCCCGAGCGCTTCACCCCGGTCTCCGGGGTGGTGATGGTGTGCGCGACCGGTGTGTTCGCCTCCTTCGTCCACCAGATGCTGCGCCCGGAGCGGCGAGGGCTCACCGAGTCGCTCACCGGCACCGTCGCGGGCGTGTTCGTCTCGGGCATCGGCGCCTGCTGGGTGATCGCGCAGAACGAGTCTGCAGATCTCGGCACGGGGACCGTGGTCACCGCGATCGCCGCGGGCCTCGCCGCGACCCTGCTGCTGGGCGCGACCCCGCTGCGGGCGCTCGCGCGCTTCGCCGCCTCCGTGCTCGTCGGCGCCGCCGTCACGGCCGCCCTCGCCGCGACCCTGGCCGGCATGGCCCCGCTCGTCGCCGTCCTGGTGGGGCTGGTGACCGCCGTCGGGGCGAGCGCCGCGCAGCTGCTCGTGGACTCCTCCCTCGTGGCCCGCGACCCCCTGCCCTCCCTCGCCGTCGCCGCGGTGCCGGTGGCGACCGTGGGCGTGCTCGCCCACCTCGCCGTCATACTCGGGCTCTGACACGGACTCCGACTCCGACCCTGCCGCCCGACGTGCCCGGGCCCGCACCGGGACGCTAGACTTCCCCCATGTCCGCGATGTCGCTGTTCTTCCTGCTCCTTGTCGTCCTGGTGGGTGTCGGCACCCTCGCCTTCGCCGTGCTGGTGATCTCCCGCCTGTTCGACCGCTGAGCGGCCTCCGGCACCGATGCCCATCACGCTCGACACCTCGCTCCCGCCCTCGCTGTACCCGCTGGCCTGGCTGATCGGCCGCTGGGAGGGCAGCGGTGCGCTCGCCACCCCGTCGGCCTCCTCCCCTGATCTCCGCGTCGAGCAGACCCTCATCTGCTCCGCCCAGGAGGACGGCACCCTCGCCTGGCGCTCGGTGATCCACCGGGTCGACGCCCCCGCACCCCTGCCGCCCACCAGCGCCTTCGCCCGCGACGCCGAGGAGTCGGCGCCGCCGGCGGACCCCGCCGCGACCGGTGAGCGCTCCCTCCTGCACCGCGAGGACGGGGTCTGGACCGTCGGAGACCTGCTGCCCGGCCAGGACCGCGCCGCCGCCGAGGCCGCCCCGCCCGGCAGCCCCGCCAGCCACCTCTCCTACCGCCTGGACGCGCGCTTCGAGCGGCGCGGTGAGCAGGCCGAGCAGTGGCAGGGCGAGGTGCGCGGCCCGCGCGTCCAGCTCGCCCTCCCCGGGGCCGACGGGCAGGTCGCCGCGACCCGCATGTTCGGCTACGTGCGCGGGACGCTGATGTGGCTGTGGGAGCAGCCGGCCCCCGTCGAGGGCGGCGCCCCCGGCGAGACGGTCCTCGCTCCGCACCTCTCCCTGGAGCTCCACCGTGCCTGACCTCACCCCGTCCGAGCCCGCTGCTGACGCCCCTGACACCGACTGCGCCGCGCCCGCCCGCGCGATCCGGCCGCTGCTGACCGCGGGCGCCGTCCTCGGCGACGGCCCGGATGCCGCGGTGCCCGCCCACTACGGGGCGCCGCTGCGCGAGCAGCGCCATCTGCTGGACGGCACGGCCGTGGTGGACCTCGGCCACCTCGAGCTGCTCGAGGTCGCAGGTCCCGACGCCCGCACGTGGATGACCACGATCACGAGCCAGGTCCTCACCGGCACCCCCGTCGGCACCTCCTCGTCGCTCGCCGTGCTGTCCCCGCAGGGCCGGGTCGAGCACCTCGCCTCCTCCGTGGTCACCGGTGAGGAGTCGCTGCTGCTGGTCCTCGACCCCGGCGCGCGCGCCGGGCTGCGCCGCTACCTCGAGATGATGCGCTTCGCCGCGCGCGTGGAGCTCACCGACCGCGACGACCTGCGGGTGCTCGGCGCCCCCTCCCCCGCCCCGGCCGTGCTGCCGGGCCTGGGCCTGCCCGAGCCCGTCGCGGTGTGGGCGGAGCCGTGGCCCGCGATCGCCCCCGGCGGCGTCGCCTACGGTCCCCCGCCCGAGGATCCCGTCGGCGCGGTGCTGAGCGTCTTCGACGGCGCGGCGCTCGAGGCGCTGCCCTGGGAGATGCGGCACCTGGCGGGGATGAGCTCCTGGGAGGCGCTGCGCATCGCGGATCATCGCGCCCGCCAGGTCCGCGAGGTCGACGAGCGCTCCATCCCCCACGAGCTGGACCTGCTGCGCACCACCGTGCACACCGCCAAGGGCTGCTACCGCGGCCAGGAGACGGTCGCGAAGGTGCTGAACCTCGGCCAGCCCCCGCGGCGCCTGGTGATGCTGCACCTGGACGGCTCGCAGGACGTGCCCGTCGTCCCCGGCGGCGAGGTGCGCCTCGGCGGCGCGGACGGGAAGGTCGTCGGCACCGTCACCTCCGCCGCCCTTCACGCCGATCTGGGCCCGATCGCCCTGGCCGTGGTGCGCCGCGCCGTGCCGCTGGACGCCCCGCTGACCGTGCAGGTCCCCGTCGCGGAGGCCGACGGCGGTGCGGGCGAGATGTGGATCGACGCCGCACAGGAGCCGATCGTGGTGCCCCGCGACCACGGCGAGCGCCCCGCGACCGCGAAGCTCTGACACCCGCCCCTCCACAGCCCCTTCGCGGATCCTGCACGGCTCTCCTGCGCCGTCCCCCTGTCCCGAGCCCGGGGACCTGGGACAATGGCGGACATGAGCAGTCAGGCCGCACCGGAGGACGAGCAGCAGGACTGGACCCGGCACCGCCGTGAGGTGGTCGAGGCCCAGGAGCAGGCGCTCCGCGCCGCCCGCGACGAGGAGCACGAGAAGGCGACCGCCATGATCCGTGCGGCCGTGGACCGCTACCGCGCCGCCGGCATCGCGCCCGTGCCCCTGCGCGCCCGCCCCTACCGCGGCTCCGGCACCGTGCGCACCGGCCTCGAGGGCTGGTACCTCAAGCAGGACCGCTCCCTGGCCGTGGACGCCGAGGGCCGCTACTACGTGCTGCGCGTCGACGGGGGCCTGCTCTCCCGCCTGCGCGGCGCCGCCCCGGAGCCCAGCCCCGCCCCGCTGATCGTGGGGCGCGGCGCACGGGACGGGGACACCTTCCGCCTCGAGGAGCTGCTCGAGATGCGGCTCGCAGATCCGGTCACCGCATGAGCGCCTCGAGGAAGAATCGCGGCGAGCAGCGCACCGGCGACGCCCGCACCGCACCCGCCCACATCCCCCCGACCACCACCACCGGCTCGCTGCCGGTGGTCGAGCGGGCCCGCGGCCGGTTCCGCACCTGGCTGAGCGGAGGCGTCTCCCGCGGCCGCGCCGACGCGCTGACCGTGGGCCGCGCCGCCATCGCCGCTTCGCTCGCCTACCTGCTCAGCGGCCTGATCTGGGGCCACGAGCACCCGTTCTTCTCCTCCATCGTCGCGTTCATCATCATCGGCTTCGGCATCGAGAAGAAGATGCGCAAGGTCGTGGAGATGGCCGGCGGCGTCATGGTCGGGGTGCTGCTCGGCGAACTCACCCGCCAGCTGCTCGGCTCCGGCGCCTGGCAGATCCTCGTGGTCGTGTTCTGCGCGGGGATGATCGCGCGGTTCCTGGAGAACAGCAGCCTGTTCGGCTTCCAGGTCACCATCCAGTCGCTGCTGGTCATGATCATGCCCACGACCCCCGGGATGACCCCGGGCGGGAGGGTGCTCGACGCGCTCACCGGCGTGACCGTGGCGCTGCTGATCCACCTGCTGCTCTCGGGCAACCCGCGCCGCCTGCAGAGCCGGGCCGCGAACTCCTTCTACCTCGAGCTCGAGGACGCGCTGGTCAGCCTCGCCCTCGCGGCCCGCACCGGGGACCGCGGCGTCGCGCAGGCGGCGCTGAAGAACCTCCGCGACGTCTCCCAGAAGTACACCGACGAGTGGCAGCTGGCCAACGACGTCGCCAACGAGATGGCGACCTTCTCCCCCTCCGGTCTGCGCCATGCCGACGACGTCGAGCGGATCCAGCACCTCCTGGTCGGCTCCGACCGGGCGATGCGGAACATGCGCGTGATCGCCCGGCGCGAGGTCGAGTTCCTCGATGCCGTGCGCGGCGACGCCCACTCCACCCTCGCCGACTCGCTGCTGGCCGCGCGCGACGCCGTGCAGGAGCTGCGCAGCGCCGTCTCCACCGACGAGGACGTGGACTTCACCGCCGCCCGGCGGGAGCTGCGCCTGTTCTGCTCCTACCTCTCCCCCGAGCTGCTGCTGCGCAACGACGAGGGGATGCGCCCCGGCCGCGCCGGCCATTTCGAGGGCGTCACCCTCACCATCCAGCTGCGCTCGCTCGCGATCGACCTGCTGCAGGCCACCGGGCTCACGGCCGCGGAGGCCAAGCGCTTCCTGCCCAGCCTCGTCATCGCGGCCGACGGCGACTCGATCGGCCCGCGCCCGATGACGGTGGAGATGCGAGCGGTGGAGCCGCCTGCGACCACCGAGGCGCTCGAGCTGCTGATCACCGACCGCTCCGATCCCGACCGGCGGCGCTGAGCCAGTCCGCAGGTGCTGAGCCCGTCCGCAGGTGCTGGGCCTTGCCCCGGCACTGGCCTGACCCCGTCGCTGCCCCTCGTCACCGAGGACGGCTCGCGCCGTCAGGGACTCCTCCAGGGCCGCCCGTATCCTGGGGCGATGATCGTCGCCATCCAGACCTGGATCTTCCTCGTGCTCGCCGTGGCCCTGTTCGCCCTCGAGATCTGGGCGTTCGTGAACGCCCTGCGCTTCCGGGCGGACGCCTACGTCGCCGCGGGCAAGCGCACCAGGGTGTTCTGGAGCGTGCTGACCGGCGTGGCGATGCTGCTGGGGTTCCTGTCGCTGCCCTACCCGATCGGCCGCGGCAGCAACATGCTGTTCATGCTCGCCGGCGTCATCATCGCCGGGATCTTCCTGGCCGACGTGCTGCCCGCGCTGAAGCGGGTCATGGGTCGGGCGCAGGGCAACCGGTGGTGACGCGGGGCTGAGGGACCGCGCGTCCCCGTCGGCCGCGACCTCCCCGGCGGAACGGGGAAGGGCCCCGCAGCAGTTCGGCTGCTCCGGGGCCCTTCTCTATGCGCTCTTCGCGCTCAGTGCGTTGCGATCAGCGGTGCTCGATCGGCTGATCTCCTACCGCTCGTTCCTCGCAGTACGTCGATCAGCCCTGGTGGGTGCCGGCGGAGCGGAGGTTCTCGCAGGCCTCGACGATGCGAGCGGCCATGCCGGCCTCGGCCTTCTTGCCCCAGGCGCGGGGGTCGTAGGCCTTCTTGTTGCCGACCTCGCCGTCGATCTTCAGCACGCCGTCGTAGTTCTCGAACATGTGCGAGACGACGGGGCGGGTGAAGGCGTACTGGGTGTCGGTGTCGATGTTCATCTTGATGACGCCGTTATCCACGGCCTCGCGGATCTCCTCGAGGGTGGAGCCGGAGCCGCCGTGCATCACCAGGTCGAAGGGCATGTCCTTGCCGTACTCGGCGCCGACGGCCTTCTGGATGTCCAGGAGGATCGAGGGGGTGAGCTTGACGTTGCCCGGCTTGTACACGCCGTGCACGTTGCCGAAGGTGAGGGCCGTGAGGTAGCGACCCTTCTCGCCCAGGCCCAGGGCCTTGGCGGTCTTCAGGCCGTCCTCGGGGGTGGAGAAGAGCTTGGACTCGTCGACGTCCGCGGAGACGCCGTCCTCCTCGCCGCCCACGACGCCGACCTCGATCTCGAGGATCTTCTTCGCGGCGACGGTCTTCTCGAGCAGGCGCTCGGCGATCTCGAGGTTCTCGTCCACCGGCACGGCGGAGCCGTCCCACATGTGGGACTGGAACAGCGGGTCCAGGCCCTTGTTCACGCGGTTCTCGAGGTCCCACTCGATCAGGGGCTCGACCCAGGTGGGCAGGACCTCCTTGGCGCAGTGGTCGGTGTGCAGCGCGACGGTGATCGGGTAGTTCTTCGCGACGGCGTGCACGTACTCGGCGAGCGCCAGAGAGCCGGCGACGCGGTCCTTGATGGTGGAGCCGGAGAGGTACTCGGCACCACCGAAGGACACCTGGATGATGCCGTCGGAGCCGGCCTCCGCGAAGCCCTGCAGGGCGGCGGTGGCGGTCTGGGAGCTCGAGACATTCACGGCCGGGTAGGCGAACTTGCCCGCCTTGGCGCGGTCGATCATCTCTGCATACTGATCCGGGGTGGCGACTGCCATGGGGATTCTCCTTCGTCGATGGGAGTCCGTGACGACCGGCGGGGCGATGGCACCGCTCAGCGTCGTCCGATCGTCGTCATTGTTCCACAGCGCCCCGGGCCCCAGCTGGCCGCAGGTCCCCCGTGGACAGGGGCCCGATGTGCGGGCTCAGCGCAGCGGGCCGTCCGGGATCTCGGCGTGCTGGAGGATCCAGGTGTGCATCGCGATCGCGGCCGCCGCGGCGACGTTGATCGAGCGGGTGGAGCCGAACTGGGTGATGCCGACGACGAGGTCCGCGGCCTCGAGGATCTCGGGGCTCACCCCGGGCCCCTCCTGCCCCACCACCAGCAGGGCGTTCGCGGGCAGGGCGGTGCGCTCGATCGGCAGCGCGCCCTCGACCAGGTCGATCACGACCAGCGGGCGCCCCTGCTCGCGGGCCCAGGCGATGAGGTGGGCGGCGTCGGGGTGGTGGATCTCGTGCTGGTAGCGGTCGGTGACCATCGCGCCGCGCCGGTTCCAGCGGCGTCGGCCGACGACGTGGAACGCGCCGACGGCGAACGCGTTGGCGGTGCGCACCACGGAGCCGATGTTCGCGTCGTGCTCGAGGTTCTCGATGGCGACGTGGAGGTCGTGGCGGCGGGTGTCGAGCTCGGCGACGATCGCCTCGCGCCGCCAGTAGCGGAAGCGGTCCTCGACGTTGCGGCGGTCGCCGTGGGCGAGCAGCTCGGGGTCGAGCCGGGGATCCTCCGGCCAGGGCTCAGGATGGGGGCCGACGCCGACCTCGCGGTAGGGGGCGGTCACCGGTCCCCGTCGGCCTTCTCGTCGTGGGCCTTCTCGTCCTCGAGCTCCTCGATGTACTCCTGGTCGGGGTCGGGCAGGCCCATCTCGCGGCGCTTCTTCTCGCGCAGCACGAGCTTCACCGCGAACCACAGCACGACGAGGATGATGATGACGTAGACGACCTTGGAGAAGATGTCGGTGTAGGGCTCGATGACCGTCCAGTTCGCGCCCATGAAGTAGCCGATGGTCACGAAGACCGTGTTCCAGATGCCGCTGCCGAGCGCGGTGAGGAGGGTGAACTTCCCCAGCGGCATCGCGTACAGGCCCGCCGGGATGGAGATCAGGGAGCGGATGCCCGGCACCATGCGGCCGAAGAAGATCGCCTTGTTGCCGTGCTTGTCCATGAAGGCGACGGTCTTGTCGTAGTCCTCCACGTGGATCAGCGGCAGCTTGATGAAGATGACCCGCAGCCGCTCGGGGCCGAGCAGGCGCCCGATGCCGTACAGCAGCCAGGCGCCGACCACGGAGCCGGCGATCGAGGCCAGCAGCATCACGACGTAGGACTGGTCCGGACCGGCGGCGGTCACGCCCGCCAGCGGCAGGATCACCTCGGAGGGGATCGGCGGGAAGACGTTCTCGAGGAAGATCAGCAGGAAGACGCCGAGGGGGCCGAGGCTGTTCATGGTCGAGACGGCCCAGTCGACGATGTTCACGCGGTGCTCCTGGTCGGTCGTGGGAAGGCGCGGCCATGGGACGGCGCGGGGCCGGGTGCGGCCCGCGGACCATGCTAGGGCCTCCGCCTCGACGCACCGTCGACCCCTCGGTCACCTGCCCGGAACCTTCACCGCGCGCTCACCGCGGCGCTACCGCGCCGCGTCGGGGCGATACTGCGCCGGGGCGGCACCGGCCCGGGAGGTGCCGCCCGATTGTGACCGTTCCCAGCGTTCTCCCGGTCTACTCTGTGCGCATGACCTTCAACCCCAATGCGGAGATCCGCTCCGACAACGTCTCCGCCGCTGGTCGCGGCGGGGGCGGAGGCTTCAGCCCGCGAGGTGGCGGGATGGGCGGCGGAGGCGGGCTCAAGCTCGGCGGCGGCGCCGGCTGCGTGCTGCTCGTGATCGTGCTGATCTACGCCCTGATGGGCGGGAACCCGATGGAGCTCCTCGGCGGCGGCACCGGCCAGCAGCCGACCGCCCAGCAGGGCAGCGCACTCGACCAGTGCCAGACCGGCGCGGATGCCAACGAGCGCGACGACTGCCTGGTCCAGGCCACCATCGAGTCCGCGGACTCGCTGTGGTCGCAGCTCGCCCCCGCCGCGGGCATCCGGTTCGCCGAGCCGCAGGGACGAGTGTTCAACGGCCAGGTCCAGACCGGTTGCGGCGCGGCCACGGCCGACGTCGGCCCGTTCTACTGCCCCGCCGACTCCACCATCTACGTGGACGTGTCCTTCTTCGAGGAGCTGTCCTCGCGGTTCGGGTCCGACGGGGGCCAGCTGGCGAAGGCCTACGTGGTCGCCCACGAGTACGGCCACCACATCCAGTACCTCACCGGCGTGATGTCGCAGGCCGATCGCAGCCAGACCGGTCCGCAGTCCGACGGGGTGCGGCTCGAGCTGCAGGCCGACTGCTACGCCGGGGTGTGGGCGCACCACGCGGCGAACACGGTCGACGACGAGGGCAACACGATGATGGAGCCGCTGACGGACCAGGACATCGAGTCGGCCCTGTCGGCCGCGAGCGCTGTGGGCGACGATCACATCCAGGGCGATGTCGCCGGCGGCCAGGTCCAGCCCGAGACCTGGACCCACGGCTCCTCCGAGCAGCGCCGCGCCTGGTTCACCACCGGGTACGAGCAGGGCACCGTCCAGTCCTGCGACACCTTCTCGGTCGACCAGGTCTGAGCCGGCCCGTCACGAGCTGGCCTGACGCAGAAGGCCTGACATACGAGGCCTGACGCAGGAGGAGCCCCACCCGATCGGGTGGGGCTCCTCCTGCATTCCGGATACTCCGGCTGTTCCGTCGGCGGGGCCGGTGGGCTCAGATCTCGAGCTCGGAGATGTCGAAGGCGGAGAGGTAGCGGTAGCCGGCCTTCTCCACGGCCTCGCGGGAGGCGTCCGCGCGGTGGACGATGACGGCGACCGCGGCGATGTCCGCGCCCGCCTCGGTGAGCGCCTCGCACGCGGTGAGGACGGAGCCGCCCGTGGTGGAGGTGTCCTCCACGGCGACCACGCGGCGGCCGGTGACGTCCGGGCCCTCGATGCGTCGCTGCAGGCCGTGTGCCTTGTTCGCCTTGCGCACCACGAACGCGTCCAGCGGCTCCAGCTCCCCGTCGGCCGCGGAGGCATGGAGGATCGAGGTCGCGACCGGATCCGCGCCGAGGGTCAGCCCGCCCACGGCCTCGACGCCGGGCACGAGGCCCTCGCGACGCAGCAGGTCCAGCATCACTCGGCCCACGAGCGGCGCGGCCTCGTGGTGCAGGGTGATGCGGCGCAGGTCGACGTAGTGGTCCGCCTCCGCGCCGGAGGAGAGGATCACGCGCCCGCGCACCACGGCGAGGTCGCGGATGAGGACGCGCAGGCGCTCGCGGTCCTCCGCGATCGACGGGACAGTGCTCGGATCAGTGCTGGTGGTCGACATGGCGCCAGGGTAGCGCCCGCGCCGTTCAGGGGGTCTCGTCGTCCCGCTGCCAGGGGGCGTGGAGGTTCCGGCGCGAGGCCTTGCGGCGCGAGCGCTCCACGGAGCGGGCCTGCAGGCGGTGGTACCAGTTCGGGGAGGTCATCGCCCGCACCAGCGGCCGCGGCGCGACCCGGGACATCTCGCCCGCGGTGCGGTACTTCACCGACGGGATCGACAGCACCGTCCCCTTGGCGGTGTCCTTCAGCGCCTGCTCGACGACGTAGGGGGCCTTCAGCCAGGTGATGCGGGGCAGGCCGTCCATCGTCATCGCGGCGCGCTCGTGGAACTCGGTCTGCACGAAGCCGGGCAGCAGCGCGGTCGCGGAGACGCCGGTGCCCTTCAGCTCCATGGCGAGGGACTCGGTGAACACGGTGACCCAGCTCTTGGAGGCGGCGTACGGCCCGGCGGTGGTGTACCCGGCCAGGGAGCTGACGTTGAGGATCGCGCCGCGGCGGCGCTGGACCATGGTGCGCGCGGCGGAGTGGGAGAGGACCAGCACGGCGCGCATGAGGGTGTCCATCTGGCGCTCGTGGTCCTCGACGCCCACCTCGAGGAAGCCGCCGCGCAGCCCGTAGCCGGCGTTGTTGACCAGCAGGTCGACGGGGTCCACGGGGTCGGTCAGGCGGATCTCGACCCGTTCGAGCTCGTGGCGCTCGGAGAGGTCGGCGGGGAGCACCTCGACGGTGACGTCGTGGACGTCCCGGATCTGCTCGGCGACGGCCCGCAGCCGATCCTCGTCGCGCGAGACCAGCACGAGATGGTGCCCGGTCCCGGCCAGCTGCCAGGCGAACTCCAGGCCCAGTCCCGAGGTCGATCCGGTGACCAGTGCGCGCGCCATGTCGAGATTCTACGATCGGCCGGAGGGTCCCACGAACCGTTCCGATCCCGCCCAGGAGACACCGCCTGCGACGGGCCCCGTAGGATCGGGCCCATGCGCATCGCGACCTGGAACATCAACTCCCTGCGGGCCCGGATGGATCGGGTGGCCGCCTTCCTCGAGCGCCACGATGTGGACGTCCTGGCCCTGCAGGAGATCAAGGCGAAGCCCCAGCAGCTGGATCTCACCGTGCTGGAGGAGGCCGGGTACGAGGTGGCCGCGCACGGACTGAACCAGTGGAACGGCGTCGCGCTCGTCTCCCGCGTGGGCCTCGCCGACGTGCGCACCGAGCTGCCTGCCGTACCGACCTGGCCCGAGGACGAGACGGGCGTGGTGGAGGCGCGGGCGCTCGGCGGCGTGGTCGGCGACGGGCTGCGGATCTGGTCGCTGTACGTCCCCAACGGCCGCGAGCTCGACCACCCCCACTACCCCTACAAGCTGCGCTGGCTCGAGGCGCTGCGTGCCGAGGGCGCGCGCGAGCTCGCGGCGGACGCCGACGCGAAGGTCGCCTTCGTCGGCGACTTCAACGTCGCCCCCTTCGACGAGGACGTGTGGGACATGGACTTCTTCGAGGGCAAGACCCACGTGACCGAGCCGGAGCGCGCCGCCTTCCGCGCGGTCGTCGACGAGGGCTTCGCCGACGTGGTCCGTCCCGAGCATCCCGGCCCCGGCGTCTACACCTACTGGGACTACCAGGCGCTGCGCTTCCCGAAGAAGGAGGGCATGCGCATCGACTTCGTGCTCGGCTCCCCGGCGGTGCAGAAGGCGGTCACCGGATCGTTCATCGACCGGGAGGAGCGCAAGGGCAAGGGCGCCTCGGACCACGCACCGGTGGTCGTGGACCTCGAGTTCTGAGGAGCTCCGCGGGGAGGGTCCGCGGGGGCGGGTCCGCACGGGCCCGGACATGGTGGAGCGGCGCTGCGATCTAGTCCCAGCGCCGCTCCGGACGAGCCGTCTGCATCGGGATCAGGCGTACACGTGAAACAGCTGCGGTGACGCTGTCGACGTCTCACAGCCGGTCCGTTGCGGGGACCAGTCGTACGTGGGTTCCGATGCCGGTATTCGTCGTTGTGCAGATCACACTACGCGCATCGTGAGGGGTGTGCAAGGACCCTGGTCCCGGTGACCGTTCCTCCACAAACGGGGGTTGTCCACCGCCGACGGGACTGGCCTGGGCAGGCCCTTCCACAGCGGCCACGATGGCCGCATGACCAGCACGATCTCCCCTTCTGTCCGCCCAGCGCAGACCGCTGACGACGCCCTGCTCGCCCCGCCCGGAGGCACGTCGGCGGCCGCCTCCGCAGGCCCTTCCGGCGAGTCGCCCCGGCGGCGTCGCAGCCGCTTCCCGGTCGGCGGTCCGGAGGCTTCCGGCTCCCCCTCGGAGGCCCGCGGCGCGGTCCTGTACCGGGGCCCGGAGGGGGCGCTGCGGGAGCTGGTGCGGGACCATGCCACGGCCGTCGGCGCGGAGCTCGCGGCCGCTCCCTCGGCGCGGGTCGCCTGCGAGGTGCGGGCGGCCGAGGCCCTCGCGGACGGGACCTCGCTCCCCGCTCCCGGCGGGGTGCCGCTGCTCGTGGTGACGGCGGCCGACGAGGTCCCTTCCTCGCTCTGGCCCCTGGCTCTCGCGGCCGGTGCGCAGGCGGTGCTGCCGCTGCCGGCCGCCTCCGCCGAGCTGCTCTCGCGCCTGACCTCCCTCACCCGCACCCGCACCGGAGCACGGATGCTGGGTGTGGTGGGCGGCTGCGGCGGGGCCGGCGCCTCGAGCTTCGCGGCGCGGCTGGCCGGCGCGGCCCGGCGCGGCGGCCCGGTGATCCTGATCGATGCCGATCCGCTCGGCGGCGGCCTCGACCTGCTCGTCGAGGCGCCCGGGACGGGCGGGCTGGACTGGTCGCGCACGGCGACGCTCGGACCGGACGACGGGGCTGCGCTGCGCGACGGCCTGCCCGTCGTGGACGAGGTGCGGGTGCTGGTCGCCGGGGAGCGGCCAGGCCCCGAGCAGGGCGCGGTCGCCCGCGTCCTCGCCGCCCTCGCCCCGCTCGGCGGCACCGTGGTCGTGGACCTCGCCGCCCCGGCGGTGCCGGAGATCGCCGACCACCTGGACGAGCTGCTGGTCGTGGTGCCCTCCGGGGATCACGCCGTGCGGGCGGCGGCACGGCGGCTGCGCGCGTGGGGCGCCCTTCCTCTCCCGGTGCGGGTGGTGGTGCGGCGCAGCGGACCGCTGACCCCGGCGGAGGTCGCCGAGGACCTCGCCCTCCCGCTCGCCGCCGCCTTCCGCGACAGCCCTCGCGGCACCGTCCCCCTGCTGGACGTGCGCCGGCGAGGCGCGGACCGGGCAGCGCGGGAGCTGCTGGCCGGGGAGACGGGAGCGGTGGGGTCATGAGCACGGGCGGGATGGCGCCTGCCGACGAGCTGCCGGCGCTGCTGGAGCTGGTGCGCGAGGATCTCGCCCGGTCCCCGGGCGAGGTGGACGTGCCCCGCGTGGTGCGGCTGCTGCGCGAGCGGGGACGGGTACTCGGCGCCTCGGCGACCCTGGAGCTCACCGGGCGTCTGCGCGACCACGTCGACGGCCTCGGCGAGCTGCAGGACCTGGTCGCCGACGGGGTCACCGATCTGCTGGTCAACGACGACGGTTCCGTGTGGGTCGACGACGCGGACGGGCTGCATCGCAGCGCTCTGCGCCTCTCCCCCGCCCGGGCCCGGGATCTCGCGGTGCGCCTGGCGACCTCCGGCGGGCGACGCCTCGACGACGCGGTGCCCTGGGCGGATGCCCACCTCCCCTCCGGGATCCGCTTCCACGCCGTGCTCCCTCCCCTCTCCCCCGGCGGCGCGATCCTCTCCCTGCGCCTGCCGGCCCAGCGCCGCCTGGACCTGGACGACCTGGAGCGCCTGGGCGCCGTGGGCGCGAACGCCCGGGAGGTGCTGCACGCGATCACCGCCTCCCGGGTGCCGTTCCTGGTCACCGGCGGCACCGGCACCGGCAAGTCGACCCTGCTCGCGGCGATGCTCCACGAGGCCTCCCCCGCCGAGCGGATCGTCGTGGTCGAGGACGTGCTGGAGCTCGCCGTGGACCACCCCCATGTCGTCCACCTGCAGTCCCGGCACGCCAACAGCGAGGGCGCCGGGGCGGTGGAGCTCACCGACCTCGTACGGCAGAGCCTGCGCATGCGCCCGGACCGGATCGTGCTGGGCGAGTGCCGCGGCGGCGAGATCCGCGAGCTGCTCCAGGCCCTGAACACCGGGCACGAGGGCGGCTGCGGCACCGTCCACGCGAACACCGCTGCGGACGTCCCGGCCCGGCTCGAGGCGCTCGGAGCGCTCGGCGGCCTCGACCGCGCGGCTCTCGCCGCCCAGGTCGCCAGCGCCCTCGAGGTGGTCGTGCACCTGGGCAGGCGCCAGGGGGTGCGAGCACTGGAGGAGGTCGCCCTGCTCCGCCGCGGTACGGACGGGATGCTCGAGGCGGTCACCGCCCTGCGGGTGGACGACGGACAACTGTGCGAGGGGCCCGCGGCCGGGGCGTTCGCCGCCCGGCTGCACGGGCACGGAGCGTCCGCGGCACCGGCTCGCGGCGGGAGGCGGTCGGCATGAGCGCGGACCTGCCCTTCTCGTTGCCAGGGATCCTGCTGCCCGGACTGCTGCTCGTGCCGCTCGGCGCGGTGCTGGCCTGGGTGCTCACCCCTCCGGGGGGAGCGACGGCGGGCCCTGCTCCTGCCGGTCGCGGCCGGCGCACTCCCTCGACGGCCCTCGGTGCGGCGCGGATGATCGAGCAGCTCGCGACCGTGATCAGCTCCGGGTCCAGCATCCGTCAGGCCTGGTCGGCCCTTGCCCGCACCCTGCCGGAGGGTCAGCTGCGCGATCTCGCCCGTGCCTGCGCCGCCGGGGCCGATCCGCGCCGTGCGGCGCAACCGGGCCCAGGCCGCGGTGCGAGCCGGGAGCGGGACGAGGCGACGCTGACCTCGCTCGGGGCGGCCCTCGCCGTCTGCGAGCGCACCGGCGCCCCCACCTCGCAGATGCTCCAGCACCTCGCGGACGCGCTCCGCGACCTCCACGATGCCGCGCAGGCCCGGCGCAGCGCCTTCGCCGGTCCCCGCTCGACCGCGCGCATCCTCCTGGTGCTGCCGCTGGCAGGGCTGGGGCTGGGGATGCTGCTGGGCGGTGATCCGCTGCGGCTCCTGCTCGGCTCGGGCGCCGGACGACTGCTCGGCGCCGTGGGAGTGGCACTCACGGTCGCGGGCTGGTGGTGGATGCGGCGCCTGATGCGGCGCGCCGATCCGCCCCGCGACGCAGCAGTGGATCCCTCCGTCGTGCTCGAGCTCGTGGCCGGGGCACTGGAATCCGGACTGCCGCTGTCCCGGGCGGTGCGCGACGTGGCCGAGGCGCTTCCCGCAGGGGCGGACGCCGAGTCGCTGCACCGCAGCGCAGCGGCCCTGGCCGCGGGGATCCCCGCCCCGGTCGCGACCGCCGGCCTGCCTCGCGAGCTCGAGGCCCTGTCCAGCTCCGCCGTCCTCGCCGAGAGCACCGGCGCCGACCTCGCCCGGGTGCTGCGCTCCGCAGCGCGGGATGCACGCCGGGGCCGAGCCCGGGACGCGGAGGTGCGGGCCGCCGAGCTGGCGGTGCGGCTCGTGCTCCCCACCGGCGTGACCCTGCTGCCGGCCTTCGTGGCCCTCGGCATCGTCCCCACGGTCGCCTCCCTGCTGGGCGGCACCCTCTCCCTCACCTCCACCGGGATGTGAGGCACCGACCACCGGGAGAGTCCCGGTGCGCCCCGCCCACTTGGGCCGGGCACGGCGGCCTCGGCCGCCACTGCGGGGCGGCGAGCGCTGTCCCGGATCGAAGGAGGAGCACCATGTCCACTACCCGCACCCGTCTCGCGCGCGTCGCCGTCCTCGGCGCCGCCGCACCCCGCTCGCTCGGTCGCCGGCTGCGCGACGAGACCGGGGCCTCGACCGCCGAGTACGCCATCACGGTGCTCGCGGCCTGCGGCTTCGCCGCCGTCCTGGTCGCGCTGCTCGCGTCCGGGGAGGTTCGCACGCTGCTGATGGGAATCATCACCTCGGCCCTGTCCATGGGGTCGTGATGCCGCGGTCCGCCCGGTCGTCCCGTCTGCGGGACGACCGGGGGTCCGCCACCGCGGAGACAGCGATCGTGCTGCCCGTGGTGGTGGCGATGGTCGTGGTGCTGCTGCTGGCCGGCACCGGTCTCGGCGCCCAGGTGCGCCTGGAGGGCGCGGCGCGCGGGGCCGCCCGGGAGCTGGCCCGCGGCGAGGATCCAGGGGCAGCCGCGGACGTGGCCCGGCGCATCGGGGGCGAGGGCACTGCGGTGAGCGTCTCCGGGGACGGCCAATGGGTGCGGGTGGAGACGTCCCGCACCCTTCGCGCACCGACGGGCCTGCTCGCCGGAGTGTCCTGGACCCTCACCGCCGATGCGGAGGCCCGGCGGGAGCCTCATCTGATCGAGGGAGGCTCCCCATGAGCACCGGCGGCGCCTCCGTGCTGGCCTGGACCGGTGCGACCACCGCGATGATCGCGGCGCTGTCTCTGCTGGGCGCGGGGACCCTCGCCCATGCCCGGGCGGGGACCGCCGCGGACCTGGCCGCCCTCGGCGGGGCTGACGCCCTCGCTGTCGCCCACCCCTACCCCTGCCAGGTGGCCGCCGAGGTCGCCGAGCGCAACGGCGCCCGGCTCGCGCACTGCGAGATGCGGGAGTGGGACGTGCTGGTCAGCGTGGAGGTGGACGCGTCACCCCTGCCACCCGCCACGACCCGGGCACGAGCCGGTCCCGGACCCGCGGAGCTGCCGTGAGGGCGGGCGGCGGGGTCACTGCAGAGTCACTGCGGCGGCGTTCCCGCGCCCTCAGCCGGCGTCGTCCCCGCCTCGGGCGTCGTGCCTTGCTGCGGTGCCATCCCGCCCTGAGGTGCCGTCCCGCTCCGAGGTGCCGTCTCCTGCGAGGGGGTACTGGGCGAGGCGGTGCTCGGAGTCCAGGTGGTCGCCGCCCAGGCCCTTGTGGCCGGGGTCGTGGCACCGGGCTGATCGGTGCGGGGCGGCTGAGGGGCAGGGGCCGCGCCGATGTCCGCCGTCGTCGAGGCGGCGTCCGCCGTCGTCTGACCGACGTCGGGCGCCGTCACAGCGGCCGGGGCCGGCACGGTCCGGGCGATGCGACGCGAGACGCGTGCGGTGAGCTCCTCGAGCGGGCCGCGTCCCCGCAGCGCCGACCAGAGGGTGCAGGCGAGCAGCAGCGCCACCGCCGTCACCGCCCACACCCGGTTGTCGACGATCCAGCCTCCGGGACCGGCCAGCAGGAACACCGAGACGATATGGAGGGAGTAGGCCGTCAGCGGCATCGACCCCAGCGCCGACAGCGGCAGCAGCACCCACCGCAGGGGCCGCGCCACGAGCAGCAGCACGCCGATCACCAGCAGCGCGATCCCGCCGGAGCGGAAGATCTCCAGGGTCGAGCCGGAGTGCGGCTCGAGAGAGATCACGGAGTCGCCGAGCCTCCATGCGGGGTCCATCTCCCACAGCATGTCCCCGTAGGACTCCCACCCCTGGACGTCGGCCCCGCCTGCGGAGTCGACGGCGAGGATCTCGCCGGTCTCGGCGTCCACCTCCACGTACGTCAGGTCATCCGAGGACTCCGTCCCCCAGGCGCCCGTCGTCCAGTAGTCCGCGGGCTCGCAGAACACCGTGGGATCGCCCGGCATCGGCGGATAGCAGACCATGTCGGTGAAGTCGATGCTGTCCGCGGGCACGGTGCCCGGGTCGTACTCCGTCGACACCCAGGACCCCGACTCACCGAAATCGGCACTGTACGAGGAGCTCTGGTTGTAGACCACCCCGCCGTAGTCCGGGAAGAAGAGCATGACCAGGAAGAACAGGGCAGAGCCGAGCACGGTGGCGCCGATCGCGAGCACCGCGCCGATCCCGGCGAGCGCGGCGGCCACGCGCTTGCGCTCCAGCGGCAGCCGGCCCAGCGCCATGCCGAGCAGCATCAGCGGTGTCCAGGTGGTCACGCCGTACACGCCGGTCACCACCAGGCTCGTCCCGGCGCCGTACCCGCCCAGCGAGAACACCTCCACGGCGGCGGAGAGCAGCGGCCCCACCAGCGCGATCGGCAGGGCGAGCAGGAGCAGGCGGCCGGGCCGCCAGCGCAGCACGGGCAGCGCCAGGACGTACATGACCCCGTAGAAGGTGAGGATCACCGAGATGGAGGTGCCGAGCATCTCGAGCACCAGGCCGATCAGGAAGATCACCAGCGCCCGCCCGAGCAGCCCCGCCCGCAGGCGCGGAAGCTCCTCGACCTCGGGGATCCGCTGCCTGCCGGTGAGCAGGGCGATGGAAATCCCGGCGAGGACGGCGAAGAGCAGGGCGGAGTTGCCATTGACCACGACCAGCCAGCTGAAGGGGTTCCCCAGCTCGAAGGGCGGGATATTCCCCACGTGCGCCCCGACCATCCCCAGGATCGCCAGGGCCCGTGCCGCGTCCAGCGCAGTGATCCGGGGCGGGGAGACGAGGGCGCGCAGCCGCTCGCGCGGTGTCGGGCGCGAGGCAGGGACCGCCTGCTCCGGGCGGTCCAGCACGGCACTGCTCATCGGTGGCTCCTCCACCCCTGGCGGCTCCCCCGCCGCTCCGCCCCGGCGTGCGGGGAACATGCCGATTGTCGTGTGCGGCGGTCGTCGCCGACCCGCCGACACCGTCACGGTTCGGTCACGGTGCGGCAGCGGCCGCCCGTGCGGGCGGTGCGGCAGCCGGTGCGGGCGGCGCAGCCGGTGCGGCGACGCCCCGGCGCGCCCGGCCGCGGCTCACTCGTGCAGCAGCTCCAGCAGTGCGGCGGCCTGCGACTTCGACAGGGGCTCGTTGCCGTTGCCGCACTTCGGGGAGACCACGCAGGCGGGGCAGCCCGCCTCGCACGAGCACTCGGCGATCATGTCGGCCGTGGCGCGCACCCAGGCGG
The DNA here is from genome assembly GCF_014204755.1 of Brachybacterium aquaticum. Lineage (NCBI taxonomy): Bacteria > Bacillati > Actinomycetota > Actinomycetes > Micrococcales > Dermabacteraceae > Brachybacterium > Brachybacterium aquaticum. The sequence goes on along the minus strand of NZ_JACHLZ010000001.1, from coordinate 284,845 downwards.
CCGCGTCGTCGGCCCCGCGCTCGGCGAAGCCGGCGCCGCCCGGCGCCCCGTCGTACACGAAGATCGACGGCTCCCCGGTGTCCTCGTGCTGGAGGGCGGAGAGTCCGCCGATGTCCCAGCGGTCGCAGGTGGCCAGCAGCGGCAGCATCGAGATAGCGGCGTGCTCGGCGGCGTGCAGGGCGCCGGGCAGCTCGTCGGACGGGATCCCGGCGGCGTCGGTGCGCGCCCGCGGGATCACCCACCACACCGCCTTGGTGGTCAGGGTGCGCGGAGGCAGGTCCAGGGGGTGCTCGGCGAGGAAGGCCTGGGTGTACACGTCGCGGACCTGGTAGCCGGTGACCTGGTCGGTGACGTCCACGGTGCCGAAGCAGAGCCGCACGCCGTCCGCCCAGTCGATCTCCCGGTCCACCTGGCGGATCCGCAGGGAGGACGCGGCGAGGGGATGGGTGGAGTGCAGCGGGTCCTCGCGGTGCACGAAGGCGACGGCCTGGTCGACGTCGAGGTGGTTGACGACGTAGCTGGTGCCCTGGTGGAGGTACACGGCGCCGTCGTGGACCTGGGTGTGGGCGCTCGCGGAGTCGACGGTGCCCAGCAGCACGCCGCTGCTCTCCTCGACGATCCGCACCGGCTCCCCGCCGCTGCCGCGCAGGTCGGTGAGTTCGTGGGCGGATTCGCTGAGGGTCCAGTACCAGCCGGTGGGACGGGAGCGGAGCACGCCGCGTCGGGCGAGGGTCATCAGCAGGTCCCGAGCGGTGGGGCCGAAGATCTCCTCCTCGCCGTCGCGGATGGCGAGCTCGGACGCGGCGGCGCACAGGTGCGGGGTCATCACGTACGGGTTCGCGGGGTCGAACACGGCCGCCTCGACCTCGGCGCCGAACACGGTCTCGGGGTGGTGGACGACGTACGTGTCCAACGGGTCCTCGCGGGCCACGAACATCGCCAGCGCCCCGCCGCCGGTGTCCTGGCGCCGCCCGGCCCGGCCGAACTGCTGCCACAGCGACGCGCGGGTGCCGGGCCAGCCGGCGACCAGCACCGCGTCGAGCCCGGCGATGTCGATGCCGAGCTCGAGGGCATTGGTGGAGGCGAGCGCCCGCAGCTCCCCGGAGCGCAGGGAGTCCTCGAGCGCGCGTCGGTCGCGGGCGAGGTAGCCGCCGCGGTAGGCGGCGACCTGCTGCGCACGCCTCGCGAGCTCACCGTTGCCGCTCCTCTCCGCCTTCTGGCCGAGCAGGCGCTGGGCGCCGGTGGAGATCAGCTCGGCGCCGCGGCGGGAGCGGGCGAAGACGAGGGTCTGCACCTCGCGCTCGACGAGGTCGGCGAGCAGCGCCGCGGCCTCGCTGGTCGCCGAGCGGCGCAGCGGGTCCTCGCGCCGGGCGGCGCCCCCGCCCGAGTCCGAGCCCGACGGGTCCCCGGCCTGATCGGCCTCCTCGTCCGCCTCCTCGTCGATCGACGCGAGCACGCTGTCGTCCCGATGCGCGGGGTCGCCGCGCCCGTCGACCCGGGCGCGGGTCCCCGGCTCCCACAGGCCGATCGTGAGACCGGCGCGCGGGGAGCCGTCCTCGGTGACCGCCTCGACGTCCCGGCCGATCAGCCGCGAGGCGGACAGCTCCGGGTTCGCGGTGGTGGCGGAGGCGAGGATGAAGGTGGGGTCGGCCTTGTAGTGCGCGGCGATGCGGCGCAGGCGCCGGATCACCATCGCGACATGGCTGCCGAACACGCCGCGATAGCTGTGGCACTCGTCGATGACGACGTAGCGCAGGGCGCGGAAGAAGTGGGCCCACTGCTCGTGGCCGGGCAGGATCCCGAAGTGGAGCATGTCGGGGTTGGTGAGCACGATCGTGCCGTGGCGGCGCACCCAGCGGCGCTGCTCGGTGGGGGTGTCCCCGTCGTACACGGCCACGCGGGCGTCGCGGATCCCGGCGCCGTCGGCCATGGCGGTGATGTTGGTGAGCTGGTCCGCGGCGAGCGCCTTGGTGGGCGAGAGGTAGAGCGTCGTCGCCCGTCGCGCCTCGATGTCCAGCTCCCGGGCCCCGATCGCGGTGAGGACGGGCAGCAGGTAGGCGAGGGACTTGCCGGAGGCGGTGGCCGTGGCGAGGACCACGTCGCGACCGTCGTGGGCGAGACGCGCGGCCTGCTCCTGGTGGATCCATGGGGCGGTGATGCCGCGGCTCGCGAGATGGGTGAGCAGGCGCGGGTCGGTCCACTCGGCGAACGTGCCCCGGCGGCCCTCGCGCGCGGGCCGCCGCTCGATGTGGGTGAGGCAGTCGCGCCTGATCAGCGGGGCGCTGAGATCAGCGAGGAGCTCGGATGCCCTGCCTGCCCGCATCCGTCACCGCTCCCTTCGCGCCCCTCACAGGGTCTGCGCACATCCCACACCCGGTGCTCGGTTCGGCACCAGGACGCTGGGGCACAATCGTAGCCATGCCCCCCCACACCCCGGTCGCGCCGCCGACCGTCCTGCCGGCGGACGTCGATGCCCTGCGCGCGGACCTGCGCGCGGCCCGCTATCTCAGCGAGCACGTCGAGGAGCTGCTGGGCCCCGTCGCCGCAGCGGCCCTGCGCCGCGAGGACGCCGTCCCCGCCCGCCGCGCGCTGCGGACGATCACGGATCCGGCCGGGACGCTGCTGGGCGTGTTCACCCTCGGCGCGACCGTGACGCGGGAGCGCCTCGACGAGGTGCTGCCGACGCTCGGCGCGGCAGGGGCGGAGCGGCTCGGGATCGTCGGGCCCGCGGGCGAGCGGGCCGACGGGGATGCGGCTGGCGGGGATGCGGCTTGCGGGGATGCGGCCGACGGGGGCACCCAGCGCCTGCGCGCCCTCATCGACCTCGCGCCCTACGCGGCCGAGGACGACCGCGGCAGCGTGACGTGGTGGATCGCCTCGGACCTCTCCGAGCTCGCGACCGACGCGCCCCTGCACCCCGCGCACGTGCTCGGCGTGGGCGGGGCCTCCCTCACCCTCGCCCGGATCACCCCGCGCGCCGAGGTGGGACGGGTGCTGGACGTCGGCTGCGGCGGCGGGATCCAGGCCCTGCACGCCTCCCGGCACGCCGCGCACGTGGTCGCCACCGACCTCTCCGAGCGGGCCCTCGCCTTCGCCGCCTTCAACGCGGCGCTGAACGGGGTCGAGCTCGAGCTGCGCCAGGGCTCCCTCCTCGAGCCAGCGGCCGGGGAGACCTTCGACCTCATCGTCTCCAACCCGCCGTTCGTCATCACGCCCCGCGCCGCCGACGAGGACCGCGACGCCTGGACCTACCGCGACGGCGGCCGGGCGGGCGACGCCCTGCTCGGCGAGCTGCTCGCCGATCTCCCCGCCCACCTCGCCCCTGGCGGCACCGCGGTGATGCTCGGGAACTGGGAGATCACGGGTGCGCCGGAGACCGTTGCAGAGGACTCGCAGGAGGGCGCGCCCGGGTCCGGGAGCACCGAGGGCAGGAGCGCCGAGGACAGGAGCGCCTGGGACGCGCACCCGCGCGCCTGGCTCGAGGCAGCGTCGGCAGGCGGCGTCGACGCCTGGGTGATCCAGCGCGAGCAGGAGGACCCCGCCGAGTACGCGGGGACCTGGGCGCGCGACGGCGGGATCACCGTCCGCGACCCGGAGTGGCCGGCCCTGGTCGGGGCATGGCTGGACGACTTCGCGAGCCGGGACGTGGCCGCGATCGGCTTCGGGTACGTGCTCCTGCATCGGCCCGCAGGAGCGGCCGACGGGTCGAGTCTTGTCGACGGGTCGGGCCCGGCCGACGAGGCAGGCCGCCGCCGCGGCGTGCTGCGCACCGAGAGCGCGACCGGCACCGGCAGCGGCACCCTGGCCGAGCACCTCGCCGCCTCGCTCGCGGCGATCAATCTGCTCGAAGACCTGGACGACGAGGCGCTGCTGGCCGCGCGGCCCGTCCGTGCGAGCGACGTCATGGAGCGCCGCCATCTGACGCCCGGGGAATGGGATCCCGTCCTCATCGAGCTGGTGCAGGGTCGGGGGCTCGCGCGCGCGGTCCGCGCCGACCAGGCGCTCGCGGCGACCGTCGGCGCGCTGGACGGCACCCTCACGCTCGGCCAGGTGATCGCCGCCGTGTGCGCGCTGACCGACGCGGACGTCGACGAGACCCGCGAGCGGCTCCTGCCGATCGTCCGCGAGCTGGTGATCACCGGGATGGTGACCCTGTGAGCGCGCCCGTCCCGTCCCTCGCCCGGCCTCTGCTGTCCCTCCTGACCGCCGCGGTGTGCGCGGTCGCGGTGTGGCTGCTCGCCCGCGCCGCCGTCGGCACGGCGAGCGGACAGCGGCTGGACCAGCTGATCCTCTCGGGCGCGGAGGCGCACCAGGGACGGCTGTCCACCTACGCCGAGCTGGCCGTCGGCTCGGTGAGCACCCCGGTGATCGCGGGGATCCTCGCGCTCACGGTCATGCTGGTGCTGCTGCGCCGTCGGCCGACGACACTGTTCCCCCTCGGCGTGCTCGTGCTCGGCGCGAACCTCACCACGCAGGTGATCAAGCATGTGCTGGTCACCCGCGAGGCGCTCGGGCCCGGCATCGAGATCACCCCCAACTCCTTCCCCTCCGGACACACCACCCTCGCCGCGACCGCGATGGTCGCCCTGGTGCTGGCCACCGGCCGGGCCCGGGTGGTGCTCGCGCCGCTCGGGGTGCTGTGGACCCTCGCGGCAGGGGTGGGGACCCTGGTGGTCGGCTGGCACCGGCCCAGCGACGTGGTCGGGGCGATCGGGGTGGCCGCAGCCTGGACCTGCCTGGTCCTGGCCCTCGACGGGCTGCACACCCGCCACCGCGCACGCCGGGAGGCGGCCACCGGACGCCGCCGCTCTCTCGCGCGCCGCGCTCCCGGCTCTCCCCGCACTGCCGCCGACCTGGTGGTCGCCCTGCTCCTCGGCGTCGCAGGGGTGGCGGGCCTCGCCTACGGCGCGATGCAGCTGGCCGGGCTGGGGCTGCCGCTGGACCTCGCCGACACCGCCCAGCAGCTCGAGGCGTTCCGCGCCACCGCCGCCGTGATCGGCGGCAGCACGGCGGCATGGATGGCGCTCGTGCTCGGGCTGCGCACGCCGGGCGTCCCCGAGACCGCCATGCCTGAGCGTGTACCGTGAGCTTTCGCCACGGGCTCGGAGAGCACCGGGCGGATCCGGGGTCACGGCGTGCGACCCCGGCGGACGGGCCGCGACGTGACGCGGCGAGGAAGGACACTGCATCGTGACTGGCGGACGGCATCTGGTGATCGTCGAGTCCCCGGCGAAGGCGCGGACCATCGGCCGCTACCTCGGCGAGGACTACGACGTGAAGGCCTCGGTGGGCCACATCCGCGACATCCCGGTGCCCCGCGACCTGCCGGCCGACATGAAGAAGGGCCCGTACGGCAAGTTCGGGGTGGACGTCGAGAACGACTTCGACCCCTACTACATCGTCAGCCCCGACAAGAAGAAGACCGTCGCGGACCTGAAGAAGTCCCTCAAGGACGCCGACACCCTCTACCTCGCCACCGATGAGGACCGTGAGGGCGAGGCGATCGCCTGGCACCTGCTGGAGACCCTCAAGCCCAAGAAGTCCACGCCCGTCAAGCGCATGGTGTTCCACGAGATCACCAAGGACGCGATCCAGGCGGCGCTGCAGAACACCCGCGACATCGACGAGCACCTCGTGGACGCGCAGGAGACCCGCCGCATCCTCGACCGCCTCGTCGGCTTCGAACTCTCCCCCGTGCTGTGGCGCAAGATCAAGCCGTCGCTGTCCGCGGGTCGTGTGCAGTCCGTCGCCACACGCCTCGTCGTCGAGCGGGAGCGCGAGCGGATGGCCTTCGTCGCCTCCGACTACTGGGACATCACCGGCACCTTCGCCGGGACCGGCGGGGACGCCACCCAGTTCACCGCGAAGATCGCGACCGTGGACGGCGACCGCGTCGCCACCGGCAGCGACTTCGCCGACGACGGCACCCTGAAGCCCCGCTCGAAGAACGCGGCCGTGCTCACCGAGGCCTCCGCCGCGGAGCTCGTCACCGCGCTCACGGACGCCCCGGCGACGGTGACGTCGCTGGAGTCCAAGCCGTACACGCGCCGTCCCGCAGCCCCCTTCACCACCTCCTCGCTGCAGCAGGAGGCCAGCCGCAAGCTGCGCCTCGGCGCGCGCCAGGCGATGCGGGTGGCGCAGTCGCTGTACGAGAACGGCTACATCACCTACATGCGCACCGACTCGGTGACCCTGTCCGGCGAGGCGATCCGCGCCTCCCGCGCACAGGCCGCCGAGCTGTACGGCTCCCAGTACGTGCCGGACAAGCCGCGGTACTACCAGAACAAGTCGCAGTCCGCGCAGGAGGCGCACGAGGCGATCCGCCCCGCCGGCGACCACTTCCGCACCCCCGCGGAGGTGGCCGGGCAGCTCTCCGGCGACGAGTTCCGCCTCTACGAGCTGATCTGGAAGCGCACCGTCGCCTCGCAGATGGCCGACGCGAAGGGCACCACCTCCACCGTCGAGCTGCAGCTCTCCCAGAACGACCGCACCGCGACCTTCCGCGCCGCCGGCACCGTGATCACCTTCCGCGGCTTCCTCGCCGCCTACGAGGAGGGCCGCGACGCCGCCCGCTACGGCGACGAGAACGAGTCCGGCAACGACAAGCGTCTGCCGCAGATGGAGGAGGGCCAGACCCTCGCCACCGGCGAGCTCGTGCCCGACGGCCACACCACCACCCCTCCCCCGCGCTACACGGAGGCCTCGCTGGTGCGCGCCCTCGAGGAGCGCGGCATCGGCCGCCCCTCGACCTACGCCTCCACCGTCGCGACCATCCAGGACCGCGGCTACGTGCTGCGCCGCGGCACGGCGCTGGTACCCTCGTGGACCGCGTTCGCGGTGGTGCGCCTGCTCGAGGAGCACTTCGGACCGTTCATCGACTACGACTTCACCGCCCAGATGGAGGCGCAGCTGGACCGCATGGCCCGCGGCGAACTGGGCCGCGCGGACTACCTGCGCGACTTCTACCTCTCGGACGGGACCGACGGGGACGGGGGCCCCATCGGCCTGAAGCCCATGGTCGACGACCTCGGCGAGATCGACGCCCGCGCCATCAACTCCATCGAGATCGGCGACGGGATCACCCTGCGGGTCGGCCGCTACGGTGCCTACGTCGAGGAGCTCGTGCGCGACGCCGACGGCAACGTCGTCGAGGGCGCGGACCCGCGCCGCGCGAACGTCTCCGACGACATCGCGCCCGACGAGCTCACCGTCGAGAAGGCCCGCGAGATGCTCGAGCGCGCCAAGGACGACGGCCGCGTGCTCGGCACCGACCCGGCGACCGGCCACGAGATCATCGCCAAGGACGGCCGCTACGGCCCCTACGTCACCGAGGTCCTGCCCGAGCCCGCCGAGGTCGACGGCAAGAAGGTCCCCAAATCCAAGCAGCCCAAGCCCCGCACCGGCTCGCTGCTGAAGTCGATGGACCTCTCCACCGTCACCCTCGAGGACGCCCTGAAGCTGATCAGCCTCCCGCGCGTGGTGGGCACCGCCGAGGACGGCACCGAGATCACGGCGCAGAACGGCCGCTACGGCCCCTACCTCAAGAAGGGCACCGACTCCCGCTCGCTGGAGTCCGAGGAGCAGATCTTCTCGATCACCCTCGAGGAGGCGCAGAAGATCTACGCCCAGCCCAAGACCCGCGGCCGTGCCGCGGCGAAGCCTCCGCTGAAGGAGCTGGGCACCGACCCGACCTCCGAGAAGCCGATCGTGATCAAGGACGGCCGCTTCGGCCCGTACATCACCGACGGGACCACGAACGTGTCGCTGCGCGCCACGGAGAAGGTCGAGGAGATCACCGAGAAGATCGCGATCGAGAAGCTCGCCGAGAAGCGCGCGAAGGGCCCTGCCAAGAAGCCCGCGACCCGTCGCACCACGACCACGCGGAAGTCGACGACCACGAAGAGGTCGAGCACCGCGAAGAAGTGACGGGACGCGACCCCGCCCCTGCACGGCTCCGCGGCCCCCGGCCCGACGGTCGGAGGCGGCGGGGCTGTCCTGTCACCGGGCCGTCACTTCACCGAACCGGCGGCGAGCCCGCCGATGATCCGGCGCTGGAAGAGCAGCACCACGATGATCAGCGGGATCGTCACGATCACGCCGGCGGCCATCTTCGTGCCGTACGGGGTGTCGTAGCCGGAGATGCCGGTGAACTTCGAGATCGCGACGTTCGCCGTCTGCATCAGCGGGTCGTTCACCATCGTCAGGGCGATGAGGAACTCGTTCCACGCCGCGATGAAGGTGATGATCGCGGTGGTGAAGATGCCCGGCACCGCGAGCGGGAGGATCACGCGGAAGAAGGCGCCCATCCTCGTGGTGCCGTCCACCATCGCGGCCTGCTCGAGCTCCACCGGGAGCTGGCGGAAGTAGGCGTTGAGGTTCCACACCGCCAGCGGCAGGGCGAAGGAGATCGAGGGCAGGATCATCGCCTGGTAGGTGTTGATCCAGTTCCAGGGGAACCAGTCGTAGCCGCCGGTGAACAGCTTCAGCAGCGGCACGACGAGCGTGATCACCGGGAACATCGAGGTCGCCACGATCAGGAACATCACCGCGACCTTGCCGCGGAAATCGAGCCGCGCCAGCGCGTACGCACCGAGCACCCCGAGGGCGACCACCAGCGCCGTGGTGCCGCCGGCGACGATCAGGGAGTTCAGCAGCGAGCGGGTGAAGTGGTTGCCCGGGGCGAACACCGCGATGTAGTTCTCCACGCTGAGCGGGCACGGGATCAGCTGGGTGGAGCGGCCCTCGCTGGGGCGGCGCAGCGAGGAGACCACCATCCAGTAGAAGGGTGCGAGGCAGTACGCGAGGATGAACGCCATCCCGGCGCCCACCACGATCCTCGCGGCGAGCTGCCCCCGGTGCCGCTTCGGGGTGAGCACCTCGCCGGTGCGGGAGACGACGCCCCCGCGCACGGTGCTGTCGTCGGTCGTGGTGCTCATGCCAGGCTCCCCTCGCTCGTGGTCCGCAGTCGTGCCGCGCGACGCGCCCGTCGGCCCGGCCCGCTGCGGCCCTGCTCCCCGATGACGTCGGCGCCGAGGATCTTGATGAACAGGTAGGCGACCAGGCAGATGTAGGCGAACAGCACCATCGAGTACGCCGAGGCCATGCCGTAGTCGGTGCGGGAGGCCGCGTCGGAGGCGAGCATCGACAGGGTCTGACCGCTCGCCAGCCGGCCCAGGAGCACGAACGGCAGGTCGAACATCCGCATCGCGTCCAGCAGGCGGAACAGCACCGCGACCACCAGGACCGGTCGCACCAGCGGCAGGGTGATCCGCCAGAAGGTGTGCCACGGTCCGGCGCCGTCGACCTTCGCCGCCTCGTAGACCTGCTGGTCGATGGTCTGCAGGCCCGCCAGGGTGAGCAGGCCGATGAACGGCGCGGTCTTCCAGATGTCGGCGATGAGCACGGCGGCCTGCGCCTGGATCCCCTCCGTGGTCCACAGGATCTGGGTGCCGATGAGGCGGTTCGCGATGCCGTTGGCGTCGAATATCAGCTGCCACATCAGCGCCGAGACGACCGTCGGGATCGCCCAGGGCACGAGGATCGAGGCGCGGACGATTCCCGTCGCGCGCAGGGCCCGGGCCATGATCAGCGCCATCGCGACGCCCAGGACAGTCTCGACGCTCACCCCGACGACGGTGAACATCGTGGTGTTCCAGAAGGCGTTCCAGAACCCTGCGCCCGCCCCGGCGCCGGTGAAGGCGTCGACGTAGTTCTGCAGGCCCACGAACGTATCGCCCTGCTGGATGATCCCCGTGGTCGGGTCGATCTCCCCGCCGGAGCTGTGCAGGGACTGCCAGGCGGAGAGCACGAGCGGGAAGCCGACCACGAGGGCGAGCAGGATCATGGTGGGCAGGAGGAGCAGGTTCGCCATCGCCCCCTGTCCACCGGTCACCGGGCTGCGCCGTGCGGCGGTGCGTGGCACCGCTGCGTCAGGGGGCGCGGTGCGGGGAGCTGCCATCGCAGGTCAGCCTCCGAGCTCGGTGAGCCGCTCCTGCAGGCCCTCCATCGCCCCCTGCACCTCGGACTCGCCCGAGATCGCTCCGTACACGGCGTCCTGGATGGCCTGGGTGACGTCGCCGTACTTCACCACCTTCGGGCGCACGACGCCGCCCTCGATGGAGGCCTTGAGCTCCTCGATGAAGTCGAAGGCGGCGACGATGTCCGGGTCCTCGTAGACCGCGGCCATCGCGGTGGGCGTGGTGGTGTTGAGCATCCAGTCCTTCTGCTGCTCGAACTCGCTCATGAAGGCGATGAAGTCCACCGCGGTCCCGGCGTTCTTCGCGAAGGCGCTGATGGCGTAGTTCGCACCGCCGAGCGTCGAGGCCCCGGCCTCCTTCACCCCCGGCACGAGGCTCACACCGATCTTCCCGTTGACCTTCGAGGAGCCGTCCTCGGCCTGGGCGAGCTCCCAGACGTAGGGCCAGTTCGTCTCGAACAGGAGCCGCCCGTCCTGGAACGCCTGGCGGGTCTCCTCCTCCTTGTAGGTCAGCGCCTCCTCAGGGATGAAGCCCTGGTCGAAGCCGTCGCGGATGGTCTGGATCGCCTCCACGGCCTCCGCGGAGTCCGCCTGGGGTGCGCCCTCGGCGTCGAAGATGTCGCCGCCGTTGGAGCGGATCACGGCCGAGGCCTGGCAGGTCAGTCCCTCGTACTTCGAGAACTGGGCGCCGTAGCCGAGGATCGAGGAGTCCTGCGCCTGGACGTCCTGGACGATCTGCCACATCTCCTCGAAGGTGGCGGGCGGCTCGGTGTGCCCCGCCTCCTCCAGGAGGTCCTGGCGGTAGAACAGAAGCTGCGCGTTGGTGGTGAAGGGGACGGCGTACAGCCGGTCGAAGTACTTCCCCGTCTCGAGCGCGCCGGGCAGGATTCCCTCGAGGTCGAACCGGTCCTCGGGCAGCTCGACGACCCACTGGTTCGCGGCGAACTCCGCGGTCCACACCACGTCGAGGCTGACGATCGTGTACGCGTCGGACTGCGCCTGAGCATTGTTGATCATCTGCGCGCGCTGCTCGTCGGCCGACTCGGGCAGCTCGATGAGGGTGACGGTCTCGTCGGGGTGGTCGCTGTTCCAGCGGTCCAGGAACTCGGCGAGCTGACCGGTGGTGTCCTTGCCGCGGGCGAGGGAGATCGGCCCGCGCTCCTCGAAGTCGAGCGTCGGGCCCGCGGCGGCGTCGCCGCCGCCGTCGCTGCCCCCTCCGCCGTCGGATCCGCCGCAGGCGGCGAGGGCGAGGGCGGAGGTGCCGAGGGCGCCGGCGCCGAGCACGGCGCGGCGGGAGGTGAGGGAGGCGTCGTGGGTACGGGGCGAACTGGTCATCGTCTGCTCCAAGGCGTGTCGATCCGATGCGGCGCCGATGCCGCTTGGTGTCCTGCCGGTCCTCGGAGAGTAGGTCCGGCCCCCTCCGGGCGACAACGGAAGGGATCGGCCGTGACCTCTTCGAGATGTCCGCGTCCCGCTGCTGCTCGGGCGACCGATCCCGCGGTGCCCCGATTCAGCCCTCCGCGCAACCTCCTCCACAGCGTCCCCTGCACCGAGCGCGGTGTCGGGGACGCTCGGTAGATTGGCCCCCATGAGCGATCCCGACGAGTCACGCGAGGTCGGGGACGGCACCCTGGTGCTCCCCGCCCCGACCGTCCCCGATCCCGCCGATGCCGCGGGCCTGCGCTGGGGGGTGATCTCCCCGGGGCACATCGCCTCGCAGTTCACGGACACCGCGCATCGCGCGACCGCCTCCCGGATCGTCTCGGTCGTCTCCCGCTCGGCCGAGCGGGCCGCCGCCTTCGCCGCCGAGCACGGTGTCGAGCGCTCCTTCGACTCGGTCGAGGCGATGCTCGCCGCGGGCGGCCTCGACGCGGTGTACATCGCCTCCCCGCACGCCCAGCACCATGAGCTCGCCCGCCCCGTGCTCGAGGCGGGCCTGCCGGTCGTGGTCGAGAAGGCGTTCACGCTGAACACCGCCCAGGCCCGCGACCTGCTCGATCTCGCCCGGGAGAAGAGCGTGTTCGCGATGGAGGCGATGTGGGCGCGCTTCCTGCCACAGTACGACGTGCTGCGCCAGGTCGTCGCCACCGGGATGCTCGGCGAGATCGTGGAGGTCGCCGCCGATCACGGCCAGCACTTCGACGCGGGCCCGGAGCACCGCCTGTTCGCCCCGGCCCTCGGCGGGGGCGCACTGCTGGACCTCGGCGTGTACCCGCTGTCCCTCGCGCAGATGGTCCTCGGCGACCTCGACGACCTCGCTGTGCGCGGGGACCTGACCGACCAGGGGGTCGATGCGAGCGTCGGCCTGCTGGCGCGCGGAGCGCGCGGGGGCCTGGCCCGCCTGTCCACCACGCTGCGCGCCCGCACGCCCACCGAGGCGGTGGTGGTCGGCACCCTCGGCACCGCCCGGCTGTCCGGACCGTTCTTCGCGCCGAGCACCCTCACGGTGACGCTCCTGGACGGCCGCTCCGCGCAGTTCGCCCACGACGGCCCGCCCGGGGACGGGATGGCCTACGAGATCGCCGAAGCCGCCCGCCGCATCGCCGCGGGCGAGCTCGAGTCTCCCGTCATGAGCTGGACGGACACCCTGTCCGTCATGGCCACCATGGACGCCGTGCGCGCGCAGCTCGGCGTTCTCTACCCCGGTGAGGAGTCCGCATGAGCTTCCTGGACACCGCGCACGGACTGCACGTGCCCGCCCCCCATCCGCCGCGCCGCGGCGTGTTCATCTCCTTCGAGGGCGGTGACGGCGCCGGAAAGTCCACCCAGATGCGGATGCTGCGCGATCACCTCATCACCGACCGCTCGGTCGCCGAGGACCTGATCCTCACCACCCGGGAGCCGGGCGGCACACCGCTCGGCGAGCAGATCCGCGACCTGCTGCTGCACGGGGAGGACGTGGACCCGCGCGCCGAGGCGCTGCTGTACGCGGCGGACCGCGCCCACCACATCACCACCGTGGTGCGCCCCCATCTCGCCCGCGGCGGTCTGGTGCTCGGAGACCGCTACCTCGACTCCTCGGTCGCCTACCAGGGCGCGGGCCGGGCGCTGGAGCCGTCCGAGATCGCGTCCCTGTCGCTGTGGGCGGTGGACGGCCTGCTCCCCCATCGCACGATCCTGCTGGACGTGCCTATCACGACCCTGGACGACCGCCGCGGCCCCGTCGGCAAGGACCGTCTGGAGAGCGCAGGTCTTGAGTTCCACGAGGCGGTGCGCAACGAGTTCCTGGACCTCGCCCGCGACGACCCCGAGCGCTACGCGGTGATCGACGGGACCCTCCCGCGCGAGGAGGTCCACGCGCAGGTGCTCGCCGCCGTCTCCGAGGTGCTGAACCTGTTCGACCCCACCTTCGAGCCGGCCCCGCCCGTGCGCCACCGGGACGAGCAGTGACGAGCGTCCCTGCCGTCGACGCCCCGGCCTGCGCCCCCGGCACCCCGTCCGGTGCCCCCGCGCCGGGCGTGTGGGCCGACGTGGTGGGCCAGGACGCGGCGGTCGCACAGTTCCGCCGTGCCGCCTCGCCCGAGGGATCCCTCGCCCAGGCATGGCTGATCACCGGCCCGCCCGGCTCCGGCCGCTCCACCGCAGCCCGCGCCTTCGCCGCGACCCTGCAGTGCGAGCAGGGCACGGGCTGCGGGCAGTGCCGCGCCTGCCGCACCACCCTCGCGAACACGCACCCCGACGTCACGGTCGTCGCCACCGACAAGCTCTCGATCGCCAAGGAGGAGGTGCGGGCGCTGGTCATGACCGCGCAGCGCGCCCCCGCCACGGGTCGGCACCGGGTGCTGATCGTCGAGGACGCGGACCGGATGACCGCCGGCACGTTCAACGTGCTGCTGAAGTCGATCGAGGAGCCGCCGCCCTCGACGGTGTGGATGCTGTGCGCGCCGTCGGCCGAGGACCTCGCCGCGACCATCCGCTCCCGCTGCCGCCTGGTGACCCTGACGCTCCCGGGCTCCGACGTGGTCGCCGAGCTGCTGCGCCGCCGCGACGGGGTGGATGAGCAGCTCGCGCTGCGCGCCGCCCGCGCCGCGCAGGGGCACATCGGCCTCGCCCTGCGCTACGCGACGCAGGAGGGAGCGCTCGCGGCCCGCGAGGAGTCCGCGCGCACGCTGCTGTCCCTGCGCCGCACCGGGGACGCCGTCCTCGCCGCGCAGGCGCTCGTGGACCGGGCGACCGCCGAGGCGAAGGAGCACGCCGACCAGGTCGCTCTCGAGGAGAAGGAGCGCTTCCTGCGCTCGGCCGGGATCGAGGACGGCAAGGTCCCGCCCTCGCTGCGCGGCCAGCTGCGCCAGCTCGAGGAGGACGCCAAGCGCCGCCAGACCCGCCTGGTCCGCGACGTGCTGGACCGCTATCTCCTCGATGCGCACTCGGTGCTGCGCGACATGCTCAGCACCCAGCTGGGCACCGGGGCGGAGCTGGTGAACATCGACGTGGCCGACCAGATCGCCCAGGTCGCCGCGCAGGGCAGCGGCCGGATCACCCTCGGCCTGCTGGACGCGGTCCAGGAGGCCCGCACCCGCATCGCCGGGAACGTGCCGCCGCTGCTCGCGATCGAGGCACTGCTGGCGAGGGTCGCGACGGCGCTATGAACGCGCGGCTCGACGGGGCGCGGACGACGGGCGGCGGCCACCCCGCAGGGTGACCGCCGTCCGTCTCAGCTCTGTTCAGGCCTGGTCGGTGGGGGCCTCGTCGGAGGGGGACTCCGCGGCCGGCTCGACCTCGGGGATCTCGAGGATGGGCGCGGCGTCCTCGGCCGGAGCCTCGGCCACGGGCTCCTCCGCAGGGGTCTCGGCGACCGGCGCCTCGGCGACCTGCTCGTCGGCCGACGCCTGCTCCTCGGCGGGCTCGTCGGACTGCTCGGTCGCCTGCTCCTCGGCGGGCTCGTCGGCATGCTCCTCGGCCGACGGCTGCTCCTCGGCAGGGGCCTCGGGGGCCTCGTTCGCCTCGACCTCGACGTCGAGCTCGTCGACGATCACGCCGGTGGCGCGCGGGATCTCCTTCTCGCCGTCCTCCTGGCCGGTCTCGGAGTGGGCGCCGCAGCCGTAGTTCAGGTGGACCACGCGGCCGTCGGCCGGGGACCACTCGTTGGTGCACACGCCGAACTCGCCGCGCAGGGAGCCGGAGAGCTTCATCAGGAAGCCGCAGCTGGTGCAGTTCGCGGCGACGGTGCCCTTGCGGCCGCGGCCGGAGGTCTGGCGGGGACCGAACTCGCCGGACTGCCAGCGCTCGGCGGCCTCGGAACGCCCCTCCGGGGAGAGCACGCGCGCACGGCCCAGGCCCAGCTCCCACTGCGCGACGCGGTCCTCGTCCTCCTCGCCGGTGGACTCGTAGCCCTGCTCGAGGCGCTCGTCCTGCTCGCGGTAGGGAAGCAGGTCGTCGGCGCCGACGTCCTCCGGCTTCAGGCGCTCGGACCACGGCTCCCACTCGGGGGCGAGGATCGCCTCCTCGCCGGGCAGCAGCGCGGACTCGGCGACCGTCGGTGCCTTCGCGCGGGAGGCGCGGGTGAGCACGACGACCCACGACCAGCCGCGGTAACCGGGCATGGTGCACTCGAAGACGTGCGTGACCAGCCGCTCCCCGCTCGCCTCGACACGGAGGTGCTCACCGACCTGACCGGGCTCGGTGACCTCCTCGAGCGCCTCGCGGGCGAGGTCGACGGCCGCGGCGGAGACCGCGTCCAGCTTGGGCTTGGCGGTGCGGCGGCGGGGGGCGGTGGTCGGGGACGTCATCTCAGGCCTCGAAGTTGTCGGCGACGGCTCGCAGCACGGTGGCGATCTTCTGGGAGTGGCCGCGATCGGGGTAGCGCCCCTGGCGCAGCCCGTTCGAGGCGTCGTCGAGGAGCCGGATCAGGTCCTCGACCATGCCGGCCATGTCCTCGGGCTTGGCGCGGCGCGCGCGGGCGACCGACGGCGCGGGCTCGAGCAGCTGCAGCGAGAGCACCTGCGGGCCGCGGCGGCCGTCCACCATGTCGAACTCGACCCGGGCGCCGGGGCGGAGGGTCGTGACCCCCTCGGGGAGGTTGGTGGCGTGCACGTACACGCTCTGCCCGTCCTCGTCGTCGAGGATGAAGCCGAAGCCCTTCTCGGCGTCGTAGAACTTCACCTTGCCTCGTGGCACCTGGATCCCATTCCTTGTCTGCTGGCCCGTCGGTCTGCGGTTCATGCTGCGGTTCATGGTTCCCGGGGCGCGGCAGGGACGGCCATGACGGCGTCCACACACATCCCGCGGGGCTGCCGGAGACCGTCCGGCAACGGTCCATGCTATCGGACCGGGCACGCGCCATGGCGAGCCGATATGCCCGGGGTGACCACGACCACCGCCCCGTCGGCCGGGCCCGACCGGCGCGCCGGCCGCACCGGTCCCGCGCGGGCGCCGGAGCCCCGCGCGGACGCAGAAGCCGGGGGCCGGAACTCAGCGACGCCGCTCGGGCGGGATCTCGCGGATCCCGGCGTCCCGCGGCACGCCCTCGAGTCCGAGCCCGGTGAGCACCTTCTCGAGGATCATCGCGGTGAACCCCCAGACGAACGCATCCTCGGGCAGCTCGAACACGGGCCCCACCTCGAGGCCGCGCAGCCGGCCGTGGCGGCGCAGCGACGGATCGGTGAGCGACCCCTCCCCCGTCAGCGGCGCCCACACCACGCGCTCGACCTCGACCGGGTCCTGCACACCGAGCACCGGCACGACCGGCGACCAGCTGAGCACCGGGGTGACCCGCTGGCCGCGCCAGGGCATGGGGATCGGGGCGAAGGCGCCGAGCACGTGCGCCTCGGACGGGTCGAGCCCCGTCTCCTCCTGCGCCTCGCGGAGGGCCGTGTGGACGTCGTCGCGGTCCCCGGGGTCGCGACGCCCGCCGGGCAGGGAGAACTGGCCGGGCTGGGAGCGCAGACGGTGGCCGCGCTCCTCGAGGACGAGCTGGGCGTCGTCGATCCCGGTGCCGGCGACGTGGATCAGCACGGCGCTGCGGCGCCCGCCGTCGGTCGGCATCGCGGGGGCGCGGCCGTCGGGGTCGCGGCGCACCAGGACATCGCCGCGTCGCGCACGCTCGGCGAGCGGCGCGAGGAAGCGGGCGTCCGCGGGAAGGTGCCCGGCGCGCGGGGCGCGCTCGGCGCGAAACTCGGGGCCGCGACGGGTCATGACGACGCTCCGGAGTCGGGCGGGGCTCCGTCGGCCGACGGGGCTCCCGGGGCAGACGACGCTCCGGCCCCGGGCGCGGCCGGCGCGCTCGGGCAGAGGTCGGCGAGCACGCAGCTATCGCAGTGGGGCGTGCGGGCGGTGCACACGCGCCGGCCGTGCAGGATCAGGCGCAGCCCGAGCATCGTGAGGTCCTCCGCCTCGGCGCCGGTGCCGTCGGCCTCGACCCAGGCGACCACGTCCTCCTCGATGCGGCGCGGGTCGGTCTGCGCGGTCCAGCCGAGCCTGCGGGCGAGGCGGCCGACGTGGGTGTCCACCGCCAGCAGCGAATGCCCGAACCAGGCCCCGCGCACCACGTGCGCGGTCTTGCGCCCCACCCCGGGCAGGGCCTCGAGCGCGGCCTGGTCGTCCGGGACCTCCCCGCCATGGCGCTCGAGCAGCCCGCGGGCGAGGCCGACGATCCGGCGGGCCCTGGTGGGTCCCATGCCGAGCGGCCGGACCACCTCGGTCACCTCCGCCTCGTCGGCACCGGCGAGGGCGGCGGGGCCCGGCCAGCGGGAGAACAGCTCCGGGGTCACCTGGTTCACGCGCACGTCGGTGGTCTGTGCGGAGAGCACGGTCGCGACCAGCAGCTCGAAGGCGTCGCGATGATCGAGCTCGGTGCGCGCCCCGATGTGGAGGTCCTCCAGCCGGGAGGCGACGAGGGCCGCGCCCGCAGGGCCGCGATCCTCCCGCGAGGGGGCGGAGCGGGGCCTCGGGCTCGACATGCGGGCGCTCCTCCTTGCGAGGTGATGGGACTCGTCGGTCCGGGCGCGATAGGGTTTGACCATCATGTGACAGCCGCCACCGCCGAGAGTGGCGTCCGCCACAGGGTTGCACAGCAGGTCCCGACGTTCGGGGCCCCACATCCAGGAGGTTCCGTGGACGAGAACATCGTACGGTCGTCGCCGCTGTTCGCCGCGCTCGACGAGGACGGCAAGCAGGCCGTCCTGGCGTCGATGAGGCAGGAGGACTATCACCGCAGCGCCATCATCTTCCGCGAGGGAGATCCCGGTGATCGGCTCTTCATCATCGGCTCCGGCAAGGTGAAGGTCGGCCACGCCTCGGGCGACGGCCGCGAGAACCTGCTCGCCGTGCTCGGCCCGGGCGAGACCCTCGGCGAGCTGTCCCTGTTCGACCCGGCGCCGCGCAACGCGACCGCGACGGTGGTGGCCGAGTCGACCCTGTACTCGCTCTCCCAGCAGGACCTGTACCGGGTCCTCGCCCAGCGCCCCGAGGTGGGCCGTCACCTGCTCGCCTCGCTCGCGCGCCGTCTGCGCAAGACCAACGAGTCCCTCGCGGACCTGGTCTTCGCCGACGTGCCCGGCCGCGTCGCCAAGAACGTGCTCGACCTCGCCCAGCGCTTCGGCCGTCAGACGGACGACGGCGTGATGGTCGCCCACGGCCTCACCCAGGAGGAGCTGGCCCAGCTGGTCGGCGCCTCCCGCGAGACCGTGAACAAGGCCCTGGCCGACTTCGCCTCGCGCGGCTGGATCCGGCTGGAGGCCCGCGCAGTCCTCATCCTGGACGTCGAGCGCCTGCGCCGCCGCGCCCGCTGACCCCGCCCGGCCCCGTCGGCCGGCACGAAGAAGCCCCTGTGCTCCTCGGAGCACAGGGGCTTCCGGCTGTCCGGTCCGACCGTCCGGGAGGTCGGGCGCGCCCGCAGGCGCGCTCAGCGGTCGCGCGAGAGGTGGTCGAGGGTGGCGCGCAGGTTCCAGCGCGCCGCCTTCTCCAGCGGTGCGGGCAGGTCCTCGCCGTAGACCACGCGCAGCAACCGGTCCAGGGTGAGGATCCCGGCGGTGCGGGCGCGGCGCACCTGCTCGATCCGCTCCTCGCGGTGCGCGATGGTCTCCTCGATCGCGGTGAGCGCCTCGAGCGGGGACTCGTAGGCGGGGCCGTGACCAGGGTGGATCGCGCCGATGCGGCCGTCCTTCGCCAGCGCTCGCAGGATCGCGAGGGACTGGAGGTAGTCGGTGAGCGAGCCGCCGTCCTCCGGGACGATGACGGAGGAGGAGCCGCCGAGGAGCGTGTCGCCGCTGAGCAGTCGGCCGCCGTCCACGAGCACGCCGACGGAGTCGGCGGTGTGCCCGGGCAGGTGGATCACGTGCCCCACGACCCCGTGCGCGCCCATCAGCGCGGCTGGCAGCGACCTGGAGCCGGGGACGGCGTCCTGGTCCGCGGCCCACAGCGGCACCTCGCGCCCGGAGCGGGCGGCGAGCTGACGGGCGAGGGTGGCGGCGCCCGCCGAGTGGTCGAGGTGGCGGTGAGTGACCAGCACGCCCTGCGGCCTCACGCCGTCACCGCAGATGAGCAGCAGCTCGGCGAGGTGCTCGGGGTCCTTCGGGCCGGGGTCCACGACCCACACCTGGTCCCCGTCGCGCAGCACGTGGCTGTTGGTGCCGGTGAGGGTCATCGGGCCGGGATTGTCCGCCCGCACCGTGATCAGCTCGACGGCGGGAGCGTCCGGATCGCGGTCCGGCCCCTGCTCCTCCATGTCCGCGCCGCTCAGGCGGTGGGGGCGAGCGGCGAGGCCAGCTCGACCATCAGCTCGAGCTCGACCGGGGCGTCCAGCGGCAGCACCGCGACACCCACGGCGGAACGGGCGTGCGCGCCGGCCTCGCCGAAGACCTCGCCGAGCAACTCGCTGGCGCCGTTGATCACGCCGGGCTGGCCGGTGAAGGACGGGTCCGAGGCGACGAAGCCGGTGAGCTTCACGACGCGCTGGATCTGGTCCAGATCGCCGATCAGCGCCTCGATGGCGGCCAGGGCGTTCAGGCAGCAGGTCGCCGCGAGCTCCGCGGCGCGCTCGGGGGCGACCTCCGCGCCGACCTTGCCGGTGGCAGGCAGGGCGCCGTCCACGAAGGGCAGCTGGCCGGAGGTGTGCACGTGCGCGCCGGACCGCACGGCGGGGACGTAGGCGGCCACGGGCGCCGCCACGGCGGGAAGCTCGAGGCCGAGCTCGGCGAGGCGGGAGCGGACGCGGGCGCTGCCGCTGTCAGACGCGCTGCCGCCGCCGTCGGTAGTCGCAGGGGTCGTCATCGGCTCAGCCCTCGCCCTTGGGGCGCTTGAGGTAGGCGACCAGGTTCTCCGGGTTCGGACCCGGCACGACCTGGACGAGCTCCCAGCCCTCGTCGCCGTAGTTGTCCAGGATCTGCTTGGTCGCGTGGATCAGCAGCGGAACGGTCAGGTACTCCCAGCGGGTGAGTGTGCTCATGCCACGAGCCTACCCGGAGAGGCTCAGCCGCCGACGACCGCCTGCTCGGCGCGCCGCAGCACGGCACCCCAGTCGCTCACCTGGGGATGGCGGCGCAGCAGCCGACGGCGCTCGCGCTCGGTCATCCCTCCCCACACGCCGAAGTCCACGCGATTGTTCAGCGCATCGACGAGGCATTCGGTGCGGACCGGGCAGGCGCCGCAGGCGGACTTCACCGCATGCTGCTCGGCACCCTGCACGAAGAACCCGTCGGGGTCCATGGTCACGCAGGCACCGCGCGTCGCCCAGCTGCTGTCATCGGCGATGGAAGATCCCCCGATGCTCATCCTCGTCCCCTTCCCGTCTCGCGGATCTGCTCTGATCCGTTCGTCCCCTTACTGTATGGAGACGGTCGCCACATGGCAAAACGCACCGGAAATCCGCGCATCTCGGGCCGGAGGTGGTATCACGCGGGGGTTTCGGGCGGGTGCGCCGGCAGATCACAGCCGGGCATCGGTTCCGTGAAGATCCCGCGCCCGCGGCCTGCCTCATCGCCTCCGCGGCGAGGGCCGCCGTACTGTAGTTCCATGGCCCGCTCCTCGTCGTCGTCCGGCTCCGGTCGCTCCCTCCCCGTCGCCCTCGCGCAGACCGTCTACCTGCTGCTGGGGCTGCTCGCCGTCTCCGCGCTCGCAGGCGTGCTGCTGGCGGCCTTCTTCCTCCCGGCCGTCTCGGCGAGCTCCGCGGTCGCCAAGGACGGGGTGGACCTGTTCGAGTCCTACCCCACCGAGCTCGAGGTCGAGCCCCTGAACGAGGCGAGCCGCATCGAGGCGGCCGACGGCTCGTTGCTGGCGACCTTCTACACCGAGAACCGCATCATGGTGCCGATCGAGGAGATCTCGCCCCATATGCAGCACGCCGTGGTCGCGGTCGAGGACCGGCGATTCTACGAGCACGGCGGCGTGGACCCGCGCGGCCTGGTCCGCGCCTTCGCCTCGAACGCCGCCGGCGGTGCCACCCAGGGCGGCTCGACCCTCACCCAGCAGTACGTGAAGAACGCGCTGCTGATGGATGCGGTCCAGCGCGGCGACCAGGAGGACCAGCTCGCCGCGACCGAGCAGACCTACGGCCGCAAGCTGCGCGAGGCGAAGCTCGCCATCTCCCTGGAGAAGCAGTGGTCCAAGGAGGAGATCCTCAACGCCTACCTGAACGTGGCCCAGTTCGGTCCGTCCCAGTACGGGGTCGAGACCGGTGCCCGGCACTACTTCTCCAAGAGCGCCAAGGACCTCAACCCCGGTGAGGCCGCGCTGCTGGCCGGCATCACCAACGGCCCCAACCAGTACGACCCCGTCGCCCACCCCGAAGCGGGCCAGAAGCGCCGCAACGACGTGCTCGGCGACATGCGCCGCGACGGCTACATCACCGAGGAGGAGTACACGCAGTACACCGAGCAGCCCGTCGAGGAGATGCTCAAGATCCAGAACGTCACCGCGGGCTGCGCCGACGCCGGCACCAGCGGCTTCTTCTGCGACTACGTGACCCGCTCACTGCTGAACGACCCGACCTTCGCCCCCACCTACGAGGAGCGGCGCAAGCTGCTGTACGGCGGCGGCCTGACGATCCGCACCACCCTGAACCCCGAGACCCAGGCCGCGGCCGTGGACATCCTCCAGCGCCGCGTCCCCGGCGACTCCGAGCACGGCTTCGGCCACTCGATCGTCACCGTCGAGCCCGGCACCGGCAACATCCTCACGATGGCCGAGAACCGCTCCTTCAACCCGCACGAGCAGGTCCAGCCCGGCGAGACCGCGATCAACTACAACGTGCCCCAGGCCCTCGGCGGCGGCAGCGGCTTCCCCGTCGGCTCGACCTTCAAGCCCTTCGTGCTCCAGGAGTGGCTCGAGAGCGGCCGCAGCATCGACGACCGCGTCAGCACGGTCCGCGAGGAGATGCCCAGCTTCCCCGCCGAGTGCCTCTCCCGCGGCGCCTGGCGCGAGAACCCCGGCTACGACCCGGACAACGCGGTCTCCGTCCCGATCGCCCCGATGGAGACCGTCCTGAACTCGACGAAGTTCTCCATCAACACCTCGTACGCGAACATGGCCCGCCAGCTGGACCTGTGCGAGATCGCGGAGAGCGCCCGGAACATCGGCGTGGTCCCGGCGACCTACAACCCGTACGACCCGACCACGTGGGACATGCCCATCGAGGACCTGTACGGCACCGAGCTGGCCCCCTCCGTGGTGGTCCTCGGCGAGCTGCGCATCTCCGCCCTGGACATGGCCGCCGCCTACGCGACCTACGCCGCGAGCGGCACCTACTGCAAGCCGCAGGCGATCACCGAGGTCGTCGACCGCAACGGCGACCCGATGGAGATCTCCGGCGCCGAGTGCCACCAGGCCGTGGAGAAGGACATCGCCGACACGATGACCTGGGTCCTCCAGCAGGACCTCGAGGACCCGCGCGCCACCGGCAAGGGCCGCACCATCCCCGGCCACCCGGCCGGCGGCAAGACCGGCACCTCCGGCTCGCAGTTCCACACCTGGTACGTCGGCTTCACCCGCCAGATGTCCACCGCCGTGTGGTTCGGCCACCCGCAGTCCAACATCCGCCCTGGCGGGTTCTCCGTGGACGGCCAGATGCTCGAGCGCGGCAGCGTGTGGGGCAACACCGTCTCCCTGCCCACCTGGCAGGAGTACATGACGCGCGTCCACGAGGGCCTGCCCTCGGAGGCCTTCCCGTCGGCCCCCGCCTCGACCGCGACGGCCGACGCCGACGCGGTCCAGCCGGGCGTGGTGCCCGACGTGTCCGGCATGGTGCTCAGCGAGGCCGAGTCCACGCTGCAGGCCGCCGGATACTCCACCGAGGTGCGCCGGGAGCCGAGCGGCGACGTCGGACAGTGGTACGTCATCGGCACCGAGCCCGCGCCGGGCACGCGCCTGCCGGAGGGCGAGACCGTCGTGATCCGCCAGTCCGAGGGCGAGGGCTGATGCGCCCGGCCGTCCTCGCCGCCGGCGCCCTCGGGACCCTCGGCCTCGGCACCGCCGCAGCCGCGCACGTCTGGGCGCGGCACGTGGAGATCCACCAGTACACGCTGCGCGAGGCGGAGCTGCGGATCCTCCCCCCGGGAACCCGCACCATCCGGATCCTGCACATCAGCGACATCCACCTCCTGCCGGACCAGGACCGCAAGCTCAAGTTCCTCGAGCACCTCGAGAGCCTGCGCCCGCACCTGGTGATCGACACCGGCGACAACATCGCCTCCGCCGCCGCGGTGCCGGTCCTCGCCCGGGCCCTGGAGCCGCTGCTGCGCCGCCCGGGCGCCTTCGTGATGGGCTCGAACGACATGTTCACCCCCGTCGCGAAGAACCCCACCCGCTACCTGCTGCCGGACGCCCGACCCAAGGGGCTCACCGAGCGCACCGATCCGGACCTGCCCACGGAGGAGCTCGCCGCGGCGCTCTCCGCGCACGGCTGGAAGGACCTCACCAACACCCGCGCCAGCATCGAGCTGGGCGGTCTCGAGGTGCGGCTGGCCGGGGTGGACGATCCCCACCTCGAGCGCGACGAGATGCCGGCGCCCCTCCCGCCCGGCACCCCCGCTCCCGCGCACGGGCACGTGCTGCGCCTCGGCGTCGCCCACGCCCCGTACCAGCGGGTCCTGGACGCCTTCGCGGCCGACGGCTCCGACCTGATCCTCGCCGGCCACACGCACGGCGGCCAGCTGCGCCTGCCCGGCATCGGGGCCCTCGTGACGAACTGCGACCTGCCGCGCAGCCAGGCCCGCGGGCTCTCGACCTGGCAGGGCGTGCCGCTGAACGTCAGCGCCGGGATGGGGGCGAGCCCTCACTCGAACTACCGCCTGCTCACCCCGCCCGAGGCGACCTTGCTCACGTTGCGCTCGCCGAGGCCCTCGACGGGGGCCTGAGCGGCCCAGGGCCTGCTAGAGTTGCTCCTCGGTGACCCGCTCCGGCGAGGTCCACCGGGGTGTGGCGCAGCTTGGTAGCGCGTGCCGTTCGGGACGGCAAGGTCGCAGGTTCAAATCCTGTCACCCCGACCACCGCGAGGAGCGGCGGGATCTTCAGGGATCCCGCCGCTCCTCGCTTTCTACGCCCTCCGTGCACGCCGCCCTCTGCGCCCTCCACCCTCTGCGGCGGCCCTTCCGCGCGCCACACGCTCCCGTTGTCGACATGATTCGGAAACCTGCCGTTTACTCCCCGGTACTACCCACCGATACGGCAATTCGGACAAAGGGTGCAACCCACGCCATGGATGATTCGGACATTTCCACCACTCCCGGAGACACCCCGTCTCACCTGCACAGACTCCACCCCCCTCCCGCCGGACCCCACCGAGGAAACGCCGGAACCTCGAATCACAGGGGTGTAGTTACTACCCGGGAATTCTGCATTCCAGCGCAACACGCGGAAAATGGGTCTTGGATGGCAAAAACTTGGCAAACTCCCGCTTTTCTCGGCGTAAACCTCCTTGTCGACTTCATGAGTCCTGCACATAAAGTGACCAGCGGCGTCGCCCTTCTCAAGCGGCGCCCACCGAGCCGTCGCCCTCCCGTCACCGGACCGGTCGCTTCCTCCTCTTCCCTCGTGTGACGGGCGCAGCCCCCCTCGTCCCCGCGGCTCCTCGCCACGTGGCCGTCCTGCGCGGCGACAGAGAAGGAGACCCCGCCGATGTTCCGCACCGCAGCGCACGCCACGCACCGGGCTCCCGGCCGTGCCGTGATCGACTACCGAGGGCTCGCCGCCCCCGTGGGCAAGGGCGTGGGAGGTGTCGCCGTCATCGGCGCCGTCTCCGCGACCGCCGCCCTCGCCGGCACGGCGTCCGCCTCGGCCCAGGCCCCCGCGGCCCCGACCTCCTCGGCCGTGCGCGGAGTCGTGCCCGCCCCCGCCGCGCCGACCGTCCTGCCCGCCACCACCCAGTACACCTCCGTGAAGCTCCGCCCCGGGGCCCGCGGCAGCGCGGTGACCTACCTCCAGCAGCAGCTGAACGCCTCGGGTGCCGACCTCTCCGCCGACGGCGTCTTCGGCGCCGCGACCCTGAAGGCCGTCCGCACCCAGCAGGCCTCCGCGGGACTCGCCGTGGACGGCGTCGTCGGCCCCAAGACCTGGGCCACCCTCACCGGCACCTCCGCCGCCGCCTCGGTGGCGACCGCCTCCACGAGCGACCAGCCGAAGCTCCGCCAGGGTGCGCGCGGAGATTCCGTGCGCACCCTCCAGAACCTGCTGAACGCCTCCGGCGCCTCGCTGACGGTCGACGGCGTGTTCGGCGCCGGCACCGCGAGCGCGGTCCGCGCCCTGCAGTCCGCGGCCGGCATCGGCGTGGACGGCGTGGTCGGCCCGAAGACCTGGAACGCCCTGGGCGGCTCCGTGCGCATCCCCGCCGACGGCACCAGCGGCGCCTCCACCGCTCCTGCCGGGGGCTCCAGCGCCTCCACCGGCACGTCCGTGGACGGTGCCGCGGTGATCTCCGCGGCCCGCGCCCAGATCGGCGTGCGCTACACGTGGGGCGGCTCGACCCCGTCCACCGGCTTCGACTGCTCGGGGCTCGTGTACCACGCGTACAACCAGGCCGGGATCAACCTGCCGCGCAAGACGGCCAAGGGCTACACCTTCGGCGGCCGGATCATCTCCCAGTCCGAGGCACAGCCCGGCGACCTCGTCGCCTTCACCGGCAACGACTACGGCCACATGGGCATCTACGTCGGGAACGGCCGCATCATCGACGCCTCCGGCTCTCGCCAGCAGGTCGTCGAGCGCTCCATCTGGAACGCACCGCACGTCTTCGTGACCTACCGCTGAGTCCCGCGGACGTGCGCTGAGTCCCCGTCGGACGCCGGACCGACCACCAGGTCGACCCCGGCCCCGCAGATCCCACGGATCCGGACCCAGCGGCGCATGCCCTGCTCGACGCGCACGCGTCACCGGGAAGGAGCAGGACAGCGCCCCGGAGCCCGGTCGGCCTCGCCGACCGGGCTCCGTCCTGTCCGCACCGCGCGCGACATGCCCGCGACGCCGGCACCGCGCCCGCGCTCGACGGTGCCCGTGATCGGCGAAGGTGCCGCGTACAGCCCCGAAGGCGCCCTGCCCCATGGCAGACTGGCACGGTCACGATCGCCCTCGACCACCAGGAGATCCGGATGCCCGACCCCATCGCTCTCGTCCCGCTGCCCCGCTCCGTCGTCTGGTCGGAAGGCACCTGGGAGACGACCGACCCGTGGGAGGGGCTCTCCGTCGGCCTCAACAGCGATCTGCCGCTGACCGAGTACTCGCTGTCCATCTCCCCGCAGGGCGCGGCGCTGACCGCCGGCAGCGAGGCCGCGCTGGCCGACGGCCGCAACACCTTCGCCCAGATCGTCACCGGCGCGAACGGGTCCATCCCCTGCGTCACCATCGCCGACAGCCCGAAGTACGCCTGGCGCGGCCTGCACCTGGACGTGGCCCGCCACTTCCTGCCGGTCGAGGAGATCGAGACCTTCCTCGACGCGATGGCGCTGCACCGCCTGAACGTGCTGCACCTGCACCTCACCGACGACCAGGGCTGGCGCGTGGAGATCAAGGGCTACCCGCGCCTGACCGAGGTGGGCGCCTGGCGCGACCAGACCCTCGTGGGGCGCATGGACGCCGACGAGGACAGCTGGACCTTCGACGGCGTGCGCCACGGCGGCTCCTACTCGCAGGAGGAGCTGAAGGGCCTCGTCGAGTACGCGCGCAAGCGCGGCATCATGATCGTGCCCGAGATCGACCTGCCCGGGCACATGCAGGCCGCCGTCGCCGCCTACCCGGAGCTCGGCAACTTCCCCGAGCAGAAGGTGGGAGTGCGCGAGGTCTGGGGGATCTCCGACCACGTCCTCGGCGTCTCGGACCAGGTCTTCGACTTCCTGCGCGACGTCCTCACCCAGGTGGCGGCGATCTTCCCCGCCCCCTACATCCACATCGGCGGCGACGAGTGCCCGACCGGCGAGTGGGAGCGCTCGACCGCGGCGCGGGCCCGCCTGAACGAGTGGGGCCTCACCCGGATCTCCGAGATCCAGGGGCGCTTCACGACCTACGCCTCCGAGGTCCTGCGCGAGCACGGCAAGCGCGTCATCGCCTGGGACGAAGTCCTCGAGACCCACCTGCCCGACGACACGATCATCATGAACTGGCGCGACCCGGCCGGCGTCACCACCGCCACCGACCGCGGCTTCCAGACCATCGTGGCGACCTCGGACCTGCTGTACTTGGACCACTACCAGGCAGCCCCCGCGGACGAGCCGCTCGCCATCGGCGGCCGCACCACCCTCGAGGACGTGTACACCGGCCGACTGCTGCCCAAGAAGCTGGGCGGCGACCAGGAGCGGCTGATCCTGGGACTGCAGGCC
The DNA here is from genome assembly GCF_014204755.1 of Brachybacterium aquaticum. Taxonomy (NCBI): domain Bacteria; kingdom Bacillati; phylum Actinomycetota; class Actinomycetes; order Micrococcales; family Dermabacteraceae; genus Brachybacterium; species Brachybacterium aquaticum. Next base: position 257,131 of record NZ_JACHLZ010000001.1, on the reverse strand, counting down.
CAGCTGTGGTCCGAGTACCTGCCCGACGCCTCCGCGTTCCAGTACATGGCCTTCCCGCGTCTGTGCGCTCTCGCCGAGCGCGCCTGGGGCTCGCCCGCGCAGAGCTACGCCGAGTTCGAGGAGCGCCTGCGCGCCCACCTGCCGCGACTGGACGCCTTCGGCATCCGCTACCGGCCGCTGGACGACTGAGCTCGCCCGGCCACCGCCACCGCTGCGACCACCGAGACGGACGACCACATGTCCTCCTCCCCCCGGGAGCCCTCCTCCCACCGCGATGCCCACCCCTACGGGCGCTCGGCCGACGACGTGCGCCGTCGCGACCAGCGGCTGCGCCGCACCCGTCGCCTGCGCGCGACGCAGCTGGCCATCTTCTCCCTGCTCACCGTCGCCCTGATCGCGATCGGCGTGTTCGCGGTCGGGGAGCTGCGCCGGCCCGCCGCCGAGCCGGGGGTGATCGCCCCGAAGTCCTTCGGTCCCGAGGAGACGGTGCTGACCTGTCCGGAGCCGGGTGCACTGCCCGCGGCGCCGGGCGATGTGCCGGTCACCGTGCTCAACGGCACCACCCGCAGCGGTCTCGCCGGCCGGGTGGGTGAGGACCTCGCCGCCCGCGGCTACGACCTGCAGGGCACCGGCAACACGGGCGCGGCGAGCGGCCCGGCCACGATCGTCCACGGCCCCGACGGCTATCTCGCCGCGCAGTCCCTGCGCGCCCAGGTCCAGGGCGCACAGCTGCGGCTGGACGGGAACCGGGAGGGCAGGGCGGTGGACCTGCTGCTGGGCGACGGGTTCACGGGACTGGACGAGGAGGGCACCGCGTCGGCCGCTCTCCAGCAGCCGGTGGAGACCCCCGAGGGCTGCTGACCCGGGGCTGCTCCCCGCGGCCCGCCCCGCGAGCGGGAGTCAGTCCTCCCAGTCGCGGCGGTCGGCCTCCATGCGGGTCCCGGTCCACAGCGAGACGACCCCGCCGAAGAGCAGCAGCATGACGATCGTGCCGAACACGAAGGCGGTGCTCGGTGCGGAGGGCATGAGCCCCACCAGCAGGCTGTTGATGCCGCTGACCTGCGCACCCTGCTCGGCACCGACGGTGATCCCCGGGTCCACGTCCACGACCAGGCTCGCGTGGGCGGGGACCCCGGCGCTGTCCACGACGTCGTAGGCGATGGTGCTGGTCCGGCCCGTGAAGCCCTCAGCCGGGGTGAAGGCCACCGCGCCGTTGCCGTCCACCGTGAACACCCCCTCCCCCGGGATCACCAAGCGCTGACCGCGCCCGTCCTCGAGCTCGGACACGTTCACCGCCGCGAGGGACCCGATCCGCAGGGAGGCCGGGTCCAGGGGCTGTGCGGCGCTGCCGGCGGTGTCGTTGGCCAGCACGTCCACGGTGACGGTCTGCTCCGGCGGGGTGCGGGCCTCGTCGTCGCGCAGGGTGGCGATCACGGGCGAGTAGACCGCCTCGAGCGTCGCCTCGACCGGGTTGTCCGCATACACGCCGCGCGCGGTGACGCGCACGGGGGTCGCCGCGCCGGAGAAGCCGTCCTGCGGCGTCATGACGACCGCGCGGTTCTCCAGGTCGATGCGCCAGATGCCCTCCCCCGGCACCGCAAGGACCGTGTCGTCGGCCGTGAGGGTCGCCCCCTCCGGCAGGGCGGCGGAGGCGAAGCGCAGGGAGTCCGAGCGCACGTCGCGGATGCCGGTGGAGAGGTCGAAGGTGGTCTCCGCGCCCGGGGCGGAGGCCTCGGCGCGGGAGGTGAGGACCGGGTAGGCGGTGCTCAGCAGGGCCGTCGCCGCCGTCGCCCCCTCGCCGTCCCCGCCGCTGATGCCCATCGGCGCGGTCTGATGGACCTCCGCGCTCTCCGGCGAGAAGCGGACGGTCGCGGCGGTGCGGTCCAGCACCCACACGCCCTCCCCGGGGACGACCACGCGCGTCCCGTCGGCCGAGGCCTCGTAGGACTCCTGGTCGCCGAGGGGTTGCAGGCGCAGGGTGGTGGGGTCGACGTACTGCTGGCCCTCCCCGACCACGAAGACGATGTCCTCCCCGTAGGGCGCAGACCAGTCGAGGTCGGAGATGATCGGGACGGTGAGGGTCACCCGCGCGGCGCGCTCCACCGCGCCCTCCTCGTCCTCGACGACCAGGCGTACGGGGTCGAGCTGCCGGCCGAGCCCGGGACCTGCCGGGGTGTGGGTGAGGGCGGTGCGGTCCTCGGAGAGCTGCCAGGTGCCCTGGCTGGGGACGATCGCCCGGCTGCCGTCCTCGACCACCGTGGAGCCCGCCGGCAGCCCTGCCAGCTCGAGCCGCACGGTCCCGTCGGCCGGGACTGCCCCCGGCAGGCCCACCGCGGTGGGGGCACCAGCGGAGCCGTGGACAGAGATCTCCTCCAGCTCGAGCAGCTCCGGCGTGAGCACGACCGGCAGCGAACGGCTGTCGTGCAGGCTCCCCACCGTCAGCGAGATCGGGAGCGTCGGCCCGTCCACACCCACCAGCGGCGTGAACACGAGGTCCTGACCGAGCAGCGACCAGGTCCCCTCGTCCTCGACGACGATGCTGCGGGAGTCGGTGCCGAGCTGCATCCTCTCCGCCAGACCCGGCGCGAGGTCCTCGGGGACAGCCAGTCGCGCGGCGTCGAGGTCCACCTCGGCCTCGACGTCGTCCTGCACCAGCGCCCGCAGCGGGATGCGCGTGACCGAGCCGGGGATCATCTCGAGGCTCTGTGTCTCGGCCGGGAAGTCGAAGGGGCCGTCCTCGCCGAGCGCGGCGGCGGGCAGCGCGGTCACCGCGGCGAGCGCGCCGGCGGCGGCGAGGGCCGCGACACGGCCCAGGGGCCGGTGCAGCAGGCTGCTCAGCGGTCGACGGGGCGGACGACTCAGCGGCGGGCGGAGCGCCCGACGCGCGCGATCGCCCGGGCGCGCGGGCGCGGGGCGGGGCGACGGCTCGGGCACCGCCCCAGGGTAGCAACGCCGCCCGGGACGCCCCGGGGGCGGGCTCGCCGACGGGGCGATGATGACGGGCGATGACGTCGGGAGCGATGATGTCGGAGGCGATGATGTCGGAGGTGATGATGTCGGAGTCGCGACGGCGCGGCGGGGCCGACCGTAGAGTGTCGACATGGACGAGATGCGCCCCACCGCCCTGCTCGACGTGACCGCCCTGCCGCCGCTGGGCGAGGTCCTGGACCTGCTGCCGGAGCTCCTGGCCGCCTGGATGCCCGCCCAGCGCTGGTACGCCCACAAGGGGGCCGGCACCCCGACGATCGCGATCGACGGCTGGGCGACCCTGCGCGTCGCGCCGGACCACGTGGTCGTGCTGGTCGTCGCCGCGGTGCGCCTCGAGCACGGCGCGGAGGCGCTGTACCAGGTGCCGCTCGTGCTGCGTCGGCCCGACGCTCCCTCCCCCGCACGGGAGGAGGGCGCCGAGGTGGGCGTGCTCGCGGTGCCCGGCGGGCCGCTGCGGGTGGACGACGCGGCCCGCGACGCCGACGGTCGCGCCGCGCTCATCGCGACCCTGGTCTCCGGTGACGGCGCCGCGGGGCCGGGCCTGAGCCTCGCCTCCCACCGCACCGCGCCCGACGCACCGCTGCCGCTGGGCCGGGCGATGCGCTCCAGGATCCTGTCCGGGGAGCAGTCCAACACCTCCCTGATCGTGGAGACCGAGGGCGCATCGCCGCTGATCGTGAAGCTGTTCCGGGTGCTGCAGGACGGCGAGAACCCCGATGTGGTGCTGCAGGGCGCGCTGACGCGCCAGGGCTCGACGCGCGTGCCCGCCGTGGTGGGCTCGGCGACCGTGCGCACCGCGGGGCTGCGCACCCATGGCCTGTTCGCCCAGGAGTTCCTGCCCGGGGTCGAGGACGCCTGGCGGGTGGCGCTGCGCCTGGCCCTGGCCGGGGAGGACTTCACCGAGGCGGCCCGGCACCTGGGCTCCACCCTCGCCGAGGTGCACCGCGACCTCACCGCCGCGCTCGGCACCGTCGCCGCCGACGAGCAGATGGTCTCCGGCATGCTCGCCCAGATGCGACGCCGCGTCGAGGAGGTCGCAGCGGAGGTGCCGCAGGTCGCCGCCCATCGCGAGCACCTGGAGTCGCTGCTGGACGCCGCGGCCGGGGTGCCGTGGCCCGCCATGCAGCGCATCCACGGCGATCTCCACCTGGGCCAGGTGCTGCTGGTGCCCGAGCGGGGCTGGGTGCTGCTGGACTTCGAGGGCGAGCCGCTGCGGCCGCTGGCCGAGCGGGCACTGCCCGACTCACCCCTGCGGGACGTCGCGGGGATGCTGCGCAGCCTGGACTACGTCGCGGGCGCCGTCGCCCTCGAGCACGGGGCCGACGCCGCGCAGTGGACCGCCGCGGTCCGGGCCGCCTTCCTCGAGGGGTGGTCCGGCGGGGCCGGGACGGAGGGGACTCCGGCCGACGGGGCTGGGGTGCCCGAGGCGACCGCGGTGCTGCTCGCCGCCTTCGAGGCGGACAAGGCGGTGTACGAGGCGCTGTACGAGGCGCGGAACCGGCCGGGCTGGCTGCCGATCCCGCTCGGGGCGCTAGAGAGGCTCAGCGCACCCGGCCTCAGCGCACCCGGCGGGGCGGCGGCGTCAGCGGACTGAGCGCGGTGACCGGGCTGGTCGTGGTCACGGGGTGCAGGGAGCCCGGCAGGAAGGGGGCGCTGATGGCCCGGACCGCGACCCGCACGCCGACCACGACCTCGAGCAGGTCGCCGAGGTCGTCGCGCCAGGAGACGGTGATCCCGCCGTGCCCCTCCTCGACGGCGCGGCGGTGCATGCCCGCGGCCAGCGCGCGCGCCTCGACCGCGCGGAGCAGGGCGTGCGCGGCGCCGGGGCGCGGATCCGGCGCGGCATCGGAGGCGAGGAGGGCGCTGACATGGCAGAGGGTCTGCAGACCCCGCCAGGACTCTCCCGAGGAGCGGTCCCGCTCAGGGCGGTGATCGTGGAAGGAGAGCAGTCCCGGCTGCTCCTCCAGGAGCGCACCGGTGACCGAGGCGAGCAGGGAGCGGATTCGCCCGTGGGTGGTGTCCTGGTCGGGGATGCGGTCCTCGGGCTCGCGGGGAAGCGCTGACATCTTCGATCGCCTCTTCCGCTGCTTGCGCTGCTGTCGTCCGACCGCCGTCACCGGCGGCCCGTGCTGCCGTCCTGCCCTGCTCCGCCGACCTGCCCTGCCGCGGCATCGCGGTGTCCGCATCGCGGTGGTCGGCGCGGCCAGGGTACCGAACCGGGGGTGGTTCTGCCGATGGGGAGAACTCCCCATCCCCACTCAGGCTACCGGACAGTAACCCTCGTGGGGCACACCCGGCTCGCTCAGCCCGCTCACCCCTCTGAACCCTCTTCGACCGGCACGAACTCGACCGGGGCGACGGAGGAGTAGCGGTCCTGGCGGATGGAGACCACGCCCACGCCGCCGATGAACGGGGCCAGGGCCTGCGGGTTCTTGCCGGGGTTGGCGAGGATGACCTGGAAGCCGAAGTGGCGGAAGGACTCCATGGCGGCGGTGATGAACTTGCCCGCGCCCTTGGAGAACGCCTCGTCGATGATGATCGGCGCGTATCGGGGCACCTCCTGGCCGGTGCCGGCCAGCTGGTAGCGCAGCGCGGCGGCGAGGCAGAAGGTGGCCAGGCGCTCGTTCTGGCCGCCCGAGAGCGGGCCGCCGGACTCGTGGGCGTGGACCACGGTGCCGCTCGCGTCGACCTCCTCGGCGTGGAAGTGGACGTGGCGTCGCACGTCCAGGATCACGCGGGAGACCTGGTCGTCGCGGGTGCGGGCGGCGCCGATGAGGTCCATGAGGTGGCGCAGGGAGAGGAACCGCTCCTCGGCGAGGTCGCGGTCGCGGGAGATGTCGTTCAGGGCGGTGTCCGCGACCGCCTCCTCGAGCGCCCGCTTGAACTCGTCCAGCGCCGCGAGGTGCACGGGGCGCATGGACAGCTGCAGGTAGCGGCCGGAGTGGAACTCGACCTGGGCGAGCAGGGCGTTGATGCGCTGGAGGCGCTTGCGGATCTCGGCGGGCTCGCGGGCGATCGCGGTGGCGAGGGCCTGCACGTCGCCGAGGGTGTTGCCGGTGAAGAACTCGAAGAAGCGGTCCTCGACCTCGGGCAGCTTCTCCTCCTCGATCCGCTGGAGGATCGCGAGGTAGTCCTCGGCCCCCTCGAGGGTGGGGGCGGTGTCCCCGGCCTGGGCGGGCCAGCGGCGGGAGAACTCGCGCATGGCGGTGCGCATGTCCTCCTCGGCGCGGGAGGTGCGGCGGGTGAGGTCCATCAGCTCGGCGTCCAGGGTCGCCGAGGCGTCCTTGGTGACCTGGTCGATGGTGGACAGCACGAGCGTCGGCGCGATCGCGGCGAAGCGCTCGGCGAGCTCCTGCTCCACCGCGGGGTCGAGGCTCGAGCCCTCGATGCGCTCCTTCGCCTCGGCCAGGCGCTCGTCGGCGCGCTCGGCCTGCTCGGCGATCTTGCCGGCGCTGCGCACCACCTCGAGCAGCTCCTCGTCGCTGGCGGCGATGGACGCCTCGACGTCGTCGATCTGGCGGGCGAGCTCGGTGAGCGCGGCGGAGCCGTCCTCGGCGGCGCGGACCATGTCGCGCAGGTTCGCCACGCGCCGTGCGACGGAGGCGGCGTCGATGTCGTCCCAGGTGACAGAGCTGATGGACTGCAGGGCGTAGAGCCGTTCGCGGCGCCGCTCCCGCTCGGTCTCGACGTCCTTGCGCTTCGCCTGCGCCTCGAACAGGGCCTGCTCGGCGCGGGTGCGCTCCTGCTCGAACACGGCACGCTTGGCGCGGTTGTCGAAGCCGAGCACCCACTGGGAACGGTCGTTGATCTGGCGGTCGGCGTTCTTCTCGTGCCGGGTGGAGGAGTGCTTGATCTGGCCGGAGCGCAGCACCGCCCGGTTCAGACGGGTGAACTCCTCGAGGCTCTCCGCGCAGGTGTAGTCCATGCGGGCGGCGATCTCGTGGGACAGCCACACGTGGAACTCGCCGTCCTTGACGTCGAGCTTCGCGGCGAGGGAGCGGGGGTCGATGTTCTTCGCCGGGCGGCGCAGGTCGGTGTTGACCCGGTTGTAGGAGATGCGGCGGCGCAGCTTGGTGCGGTCGATGACGGCGGCGACCTCGCGGTAGACGCGGTCGGGCACCAGGATCGAGCGGGCGAGGCCCCGCAGCGCCTGCTCGGCCGCGGCGGTCCACTCCTCCTCGCCGGTGCGGACCTGCAGCAGCTCCGCGGCGAAGGGCAGCTCGGTGGGAGCGATGCCCACCTCGGCGGCGATGTGGTCGCGCAGGGCCACGTCCTCGGAGTGGAGGTTGGAGGCGCGGGAGGTGAGGGAGGCGAGCTCCTCGCGGGTGCGCTGGAGGGCCGCGCCGAGCTCGCGCACGGCGGCCTCGGCCTCCCAGCGGGCGGCGTCGGCACCCTTCTCCTCCTGCTCGAGCGACTCGCGCAGCTGCGCGACCTCGCGCTGCAGGGCCAGGAACATGTCCTCCCCCGCCGGGGTGCGCAGCTCGACGGTGGCCAGCTGGGCGGCGAACTCGGTGCCGCGCTCGCGGCGCCGCTCCCGCTCGACCTCGAGGCCGGCGATCTGCTGCTTCCAGTCGTCGATCTCGCCGCCGCCGGCACGGCGGCGCTGCTCCTTGAGCTGGGCGAGGTCGGCGCGGGCCTCGGCCACGTCCTGGGTGAGGCGGCGCTGCTGGGCGGTGAGGGAGTCGCGCTCGAGCTGGAGGCGCCCGGTCTCGTCCCCGAGCAGGCGCACCAGGTGCTGGGCGGCGAACACGTCGATGTCGGCCCTGCGGTCCACGAGCTCCCCGCCGCGCTCGCGCATCGCGGACCAGTCCTCGTGGTTGGTGCGCAGGCCGCGCAGCAGGTCGCGCTGCTCGCGGGCGGTCACCAGCGCCTCGTACACCTCGGAGAGGTTGTGGAAGTTGGCGAGGGCCTGGTCGGCCAGCTCGAAGGTGCGCGGCTGGTCGAGCATGTAGTCGCGCAGGAGGGCGTTGACGTCACCGAGCTCCTTGGCGGACTGGATCTTGTGCAGCAGGCCCAGCGCCTTCTCGTCCGGGATCCCGAGGATCTGGCAGAAGGCGGCGCGGTACTCCCGGAACTGGCGGAAGGTCTCGGTGCCGGGGTGGGCGGCCTCGAGCGCCTTGCCCTCGATCTGGGTGGAGACGAACTGGCGCAGGTCGGTGACGTCCAGGGGCTTGCGCGCGATGACGTAGAGGCTCTTGACGTCGCTGTCCGCGGAGTGGCCGGCGTGGAGCAGCAGCAGGCGCGAGAGTTGGACGGTGCCGCCCATGCCGTCGCCGTAGCGCAGGGTGAGCACCGACAGGGTGGTCTTCTCGCGCAGCACCTCCTGGCTGAACTCACCGGTGGCCTGGTCGTAGTGCATGGCCCAGGCGCCGCGCACGTAGCTGGCCACGGTGCGGCGGTACTTGGAGCGGTTCGGGCCGGCGTCGGACGCGGCGGCGTTGAACTGCAGGGTGCGCGGCGGGGTGAGCAGGGCGCTGATCGCATCCAGGAGCGTGGACTTGCCGGTGCCGGGCCCGCCGGTGAGGAAGAAGCCCTTCGACGAGATCGCCAGGTCGTGGGTGCCGTGGAAGGTGCCCCAGTTGGAGACCTGCACATGGTTCAGGCGCCACTGCCCGGGGTGCGGATGGTCGGGATCGGTCGCCGCGCCCGTCTCCCGCACGTCGGCGGTGATGCCGGGCAGGTCCAGTCCGTCCTGTGCGGTCTCGCTCGTGGTGGTCACCCGGGAAGCGTACTAAGGAGCGGGCGGTCCCACGACTCGCGCGACGCGTCTCCCCCCGTTCACCTTCCGTTCACCTTGATATAGTCACGCCACGACGAACCGCGGCGCCGAGGCGGAGCGGGGTCGTGCACTCTTCCCCGTCCAACGATCTGCCGCGAGCGGGGCGCGGCGGCCGCGACCGTGGAGGAGGGCCCATGCAGGAGGCGCCTCCCGGCCCCGGCTCGAGGAGAGAGCATCCTCCATGGCGACCCTGAAGCCCCTCGCTCTCCAACACATCGCCGACGCCTCGCGCGCGACTCTCTGGGAACAGACCTTCTCCGCCGCGGTGTGGCGACCGGTAATCGGCGAGCGCGCCGTGGTCCTCGAGGCGGAGGGGGAGGACATCACCCTCGTCGGCGCCCGCGCCGGCCGCCGCCGGGAGCTCGGCGCGGTGAGGAATGGTCGCCGCACGCTGCAACGCGCCGAGCTGGCGGAGGACTGGCTCTGGCTCGAGGGGAGGATCCGCAGCGCGACGTGGCGCCTCGAGACCGCTCTCGACCTGCCGCCGGTCACCGCCGTGATCCCGACCTACCGCCGCGAGGATGACGCGCTCGCCCAGGCCGAGCGCTTCCTGGAGATGGAGGTGGTGACGGAGGTCCTCGTCGTCGACCAGGGCGGGACGCTCGCCCAGGATCCGCGGCTGCGTCGCCTCCTCGCGCACGAGGAGCGGCTGCGTCTGGTGACCCAGCCGAACCTCGGCGGCTCGGGCGGATACGCGCGCGGCATGCTCGAGGCCGGCCGGAACCCCGGCGCGGCCGTGCTGTTCTCCGACGACGACGCCGTGATCTCCGGGGAGTCGCTGCGCCGGATGCTCGCCTTCCAGACCCTCGCCCCGCGCCCGACGATCCTCGGCGCACCGCTGTTCTCCTCGAAGAAGCCGCAGCGACTCCTCGCCCACTCCGAGACGGTGGACACGCGCACCTTCAACTGGCGACCCACCGGGCTCGAGTCCGGGCCCATGAACCTCCGCGGCACCACCCCCGTCGACTGGGGCGCGCTCGCCCCGTCGACCCCCGCCACCTACACCGGCTGGTGGGGAACGCTCTTCCCCCCGGGGACCGCCGCCGACCTCGGGCTTCCCCTTCCCCTGTTCCTGAAGTGGGACGACGCGGAGTACGGCCTCCGTGCCACGGCGCGCGGCTACGACCATGCCGTGCTCCCTGGCACCGCCGTCCACCATCCGCCGTGGAACGCCCACATCACCCAGATGTCCTGGCCCGCACGGCTCCTGCACCGGAACCGCCTCGCAGTCGCCGCAGGCAGCGGCGCCGGCCGAGGCGTGATCGTCTCCTCCTTCGCCCACCAGTGCAAGCACGTGCTCGCCGGACATCTGCTGACCGCCGAGCTGTGGGAGGCCGGGATCGACGAGTTCCGCGCCGGGCCTGACGCATGGCTCGGCGACGATCAAAACCGCGCACGCTCCGAGGGCGAGCGCATCGTCGAGGCCTGGCACCACGAGTGCGACTTCCCGAGCCCCGTCGCTCCGACCCACACCTCCCCGCGGCCACTCCCCATCGCGCTCGGACACGCGCTCCTCCGACTCTCCACGCCCGATCGCGCTCCACGGGTCACGCTGAGAGTCCCCTCGAAGAAGGTCCGCTGGACCACCACGATGGGGGCCGACGCCGTGCAGATCACTCGCGGTGGAACCCCTCTGGAGGCCTATCGGGTGCGCGGCTCGCACATGCGTCGCGCCCTCGCGAGGAGCATCGCCTCGCACCTCGACCTCGCACTGCGCTGGGGCGCCCTGCGCAGGAGATACCGCCGCGCCCTGCCGCAGCACACCACCGTCGAGGCATGGACGGCGCTGTTCGCCGACGCCGCCCCCGGGACCCCGACGGGGAGGGACTGACCATGCCGACCCGTGGGATCTCCCTGCGCCGCCGTGCCCGCAGCACCGGCGGCAAGCTGCTGCGCAGACTTCACCTGCTGCCGGGCGGGATGCCCGACGGCATCGGCGAGGACGAGGCGTTGCAGCACGCGACCCTGGACGGCGAGGTCCTGGTCTACTTCCCCGACACCACCGACAGCCTCTACCAGCTGCGCAGCTGGTACGGGCCGCTCCACGAGCTGCATCGCGCCCAGGGCGTGACGATCGTGTGCATGGACTCCCGCACCGCTGCGGTCCTGCGCGACGAGGTCGAGATGCCGGTGGTGGTCATCGCGCTGGAGGCCACCCTGGACGCGATCATCCTGCGCAGCGGGATCAAGCTCGTGCTGTACGTCAACTACAACGCCCTGAACTCCGCGGCGCTGCGCTCCCGCTCGGCGATCCACGTCTCGCTCCTGCACGGCGACTCGGACAAGGTCGTCTCGGTCTCCAACCAGATCAAGGCCTACGACTACTCCTTCGTCGCCGGACAGGCCGCGATCGACCGGCTCGAGCGGTACACCTCGCTGTTCGACGCCCCCGCACGCTGCATCCCCGTGGGCCGCCCCTCGCAGGACACCGACCGCACGGCCATCGCTCCCCGCAGCGATCCCCGCCGCACCGTGCTGTACGCGCCGACATGGGAGGGCGGCGAGGCATCCGCGGCGTACAGCTCCCTGCTCAGCCATGGACCGACCGCGGTGCGCTCGATGCTCGAGGCCGGCCTCCGGGTGATCTACCGGCCCCATCCCCTCACCGGGGTGAGGGTGGCGGGGTTCGGCACCGGCGATCAGGAGCTGCGTGAGCTCCTCTCCCACGATCCGCTCGGCACGGTCAGCGAGGGCCGACCGCTGCAGCAGGACTTCGAGGACGCCGACCTGCTGCTGTGCGACGTCTCCGCGGTGGCCAACGACTGGCTGCCCACAGGCCGTCCCCTGATCATCACCCGCACCGGCGACCCCCTCTCCTCCCACGCGGCGACCGCCCTGCTGCGGACGGCACCCCGGCTCGACGTCCACAGCGCCGGCACCGCCGGTGCGCTGGCCGCGCTGCTGATCGAGAAGGACCCCGGGCGAGACGAGCGGCTCGAGCTGGTCGAGTACTACCTCGGCGACATCACGCCCGGCAGCTCCCTGGAGCGCTTCCTGGAGGCGTGCCGCCGCCTCTCCTCCCGGCGGGACGAGATGTGGGAGCGGATCTCCCGCCAGGATCTCCCCGCGGCCCCCGGGAGCGGCGCATGAGGCACCGACCGGACCCGCGCCGGGACCCCATCGGGACCGCGCCTTACCGGCCACCGCTCACCGGAGGACGCACATGTACTCACTGATCCTGTTGAACGGAGGCATCGGAGAGCGCGTTGGCGCACACCAGCCGAAGCAGCTGCTGAAGCTCCGTGGGATTCCGATCCTCGTCTACGCCCTCGTTCAGGCCGACCGCATCGACCAGATCACCCAGATCGTCCTGAACTACCCGTCCGGCTGGCGGGACGCCGTCGAAGAGGTCCTGGACGACTACGCCATCGGGACGCCGGTGACGCTCGTCGAGGCGGGCGACTCCCGCCACGCCTCCGTCGCCGCGATGCTCCCCCACTGCACCGAGACCGATGTGATCCTCCACGAGGCAGCGCGTCCCCTCGTGACCCGCGAGGACTTCGAGGGCCTGATCGCAGACGAGCGCCCGAACGTGGCCCTCATGAGCCCGATCCCCTTCACCGTCGCCCCGGTGGACCCGGAGACCCACGAGGTGACTGGCTCCCTGGACCGCTCCCGACTGCGCAACGTCCAACTCCCGCAGAAGTTCGCGCTCGCCGACCTCGTCGCCGCCCACGAGATAGCCGCACGAAGCGGAAGGATCTACACCGAGGACGCGACCCTCGTGGCGGACAGCGGTCGTCCCGTCCACTTCATCGAGGGCTCCGATATGAATCTCAAGGTCACCACGCCCACCGACCTTCGCATGGCGGCCTTCCTGCTTCGCCCCCAGGGGGACGCCGATGTCTGAGACGGCGCTGATCACCGGCGCCTCGCGCGGCATCGGTCTGGAGACTGCACGACGACTGCTCCATCACAGCGAGGAGATCACGACCCTCGTGCTCTTCGCCCGCGCCTCGGCCGACTTCGATGCCGCGGTCGAGCAGCTGCGCGCGAGCAGCCCGGTGGGGCGCAGGGTCATCGCCCGCACCGTCGACGTCGGGGACCGCGACGCGCTGCACGCGGCTCTCGAGTCCGTGCACCAGGAGGTCGGCACGATCGATCACCTGGTCAACAACGCCGGCTACACGAACCCGGTCCCCCTCCAGCAGGCGGAGATCGAGGACTTCGAGCGGACGATGGCGGTGAACGTCTATGCGCCCTTCCTCATCGTCAAGTGGCTCCTGAACCGGGGGAACAGGTTCAAGATGATCGTGAACATCGCCTCGACCGCGGGGATCAAGGGGCGCTCGGGCTGGCTCACCTATTCGGCGTCGAAGGCGGCGGTGATCAACATGAGCCAGGTGATGCGCGAGGAGCTCGCGATCTACGACACCCGCGTCGTGTGCCTCTCCCCCGGGCGCACGGCGACCGTCCTGCGTCGCACACTGGCTCCGGAGGAGGATCCGTCCACGATCATGCAGCCGGAGCACGTCGCCCGGGTGATCGAGACGCTCACCTCGCCGATCGGCCGATTCATCGACTCCGAGAACATCGTCGTCCGCAAGTGAGTGCGAGGCTCAATTCTTCGCCTTCGCATACTCCTTCATCTCCGCGATGTACTGCTTGTACCGTCGGCAGACCACGTTCGGTGCCCCGTCCATGACGAGCTTGCCCTCGTGCACCCAGAGCACGCGGGTGCACATCGTCTGGATCGTCGCGAGCGAATGGCTGACCAGGAACACGGTGCCCGCGGACTCGCGGATCTCGTCCATCTTTGCCTTGCTCTTGGCGCGGAAGCCCGCATCGCCCGTGGCCAGCGCCTCATCGATCATCAGGATGTCGGGCACTGCCGAGGCGGAGATCGAGAAGCGGAGCCGAGCGCCCATGCCGGAGGAGTAGGACTTCATCGGCAGGCTCACGAAGTCACCGATCTCGGCGAAGTCCACGATGTCGTCGAACCGCTCCTGGACCTGCTTGCGGGAGAGACCAAGGGCCAGTGCGCCGATCATGATGTTCCGCTCGCCGCTGAGATCCTTCATGAGCACCGCGTTGACGCCCAGGAGCGCGGGGTTCCCCGCCACGTGCACGGTGCCGGCCGCCGGGGGGATCAGACCTGCGATCGCCCGCAGGAGGGTCGACTTCCCCGAGCCGTTCACCCCGATGATCCCGATCGCCTCGCCGTGCTTGGCGGCGAAGGTGATGCCGCGCACGGCCTTCACCTCGCGGATCGGCGCCTGCTTCGCCCCTCGGCGCACCAGGCGGTCCCGCACTCCCCAGTCGCGGGTCGGACCATGCCCCACCTTCCGCGCGCCGAGCACGCGGTAGGACACGTGAAGGTCGTTCACCACGAGGGAGAGCTGGTCCGAGGGGACCTCGGGAGCAGGAGCAGTGCCGAGCTCGTCCGGGTCGATCTCGAAGTCGACCTCGTCATCGATGTCAGTCACGCCCGTACCGCTCCTCTCCGGCCCAGAAGTACAGGAAGCCGACGACGGCGACGACGACGGCCCATGCCACGCCCAGCAGCCACATGAAGGCGTCCGGCGGATAGGCCGGCTCGTCGAGGATCGAGGAGCGCACCAGATAGAGGTAGACCGCCACGGGCTGGTACTCCATGATCCAGCCCCAGCTGAATTGGCTGAGGTAGCGCTCGACCGAGAAGATCACGCCCGAGGCGTACATGAGGATCCGCAGGAAGTGCGGAAGCAGGTTGTCGATGTCCGGGGTGACGGCGACGAGGCGCGCCGCGATGAATGCGCATCCGGTGGAGAACAGCCACAGCAGCAGCACCGCCGGGATCAGCAGCAGCCAATACCCGTCGATCGTGATGCGCCCGGCCATGGGCAGAAGGCCCGAGAGGTACGAGATCACGCACATCACGATGAGCGCCGGACCGAGCATCGCTAGCTCCGCGAGGACGCCGGCCATGGGCAGAACCGCGCGGGGGAACTGCACGGAGCGCACCAGGGACATGTTCTTCCCCAGCGAGTGCGAGCCCGCCATCACCGATCGCTCGAAGAACCGGAACATGAAGACTCCCACCACGATGAACGCGATGGTGTTCTCGATCCCCTCCCGGCCGATCCTGAGCAGGAATCCGAAGATGAGGACGTAGACCAGGGCGTTGATCATCGGGGAGATGAGCGACCACACCTGGCCGAGATAGGTGTTCTGGTTCTCCGCCTCGGCCTTGGACACCGCCATCACATGGATGAGGGAGCGATAGGCCCAGGTGTCGCGGACATAGGCGCCCAGTCGTGGACGGACGCCGATCTGCTCGAGGTCGTTGCGGTCCACGGCGACGGCGAGTGAGTCCGCGGAGAAGACCCGCTCGATGGGCTCCGGAGGGCGGGGCACGGTGACGGAGGACGCCTCGTCGATCGTCACGCCGTCGCTCCTCTGGGATGCCGGTCCACCGCTGCCTCCGCCTCTTCTCCGTTGCCGCTCGGCAACCTGCCGTTCATGATATCGACGTCCCCAGGAACGTCCCACCGCAGCGCGACGTCCTCCTTCCGGACGCGAGCGTCGTGGTCGCCGGGCAGCGCCACGGGCACGATGCGGCCCTTCAGAGCTCTCCCCGGTGGCTCTCGACCGTGCGAGCGAGGCCCTCGTCCAGAGCGACTTCGGGGCTCCACCCCAGGGCGGCGAGCCGTGCGCTGCTGAGCCCCAGCGCCTTCGTCGCGGCGTACCGGCCGGTGGTGTCGGAGGGCCGGGTGTGCACCTGGAGACCGAGCTCCGGGCGCACCTTCGTGAACGCCTCCGCGAGCTCGCGGATCGACACGAGACCGTCGGCGTCGGAGACGTTGTGGACCATCTCCTCGGCCACGAGCACGGTGTAGTAGAGACCGGCGATCGCGTCCCCGACGTAGGTGTAGGTGCGCTGCGAGCTGCCGTCGCTGTTCAGGACGATGTCCTCCCCGGCGAGCACCTTGGACGTGAACTCGGCCTGCACCCGGCCGTCGTCCAGCGCCATACCGGGACCGTAGATGTGGCCGAAGCGCGCGATCCTGCAGCGGATCCCGTGCTGCGCGGCGTAGGCCGCGCACAGCGTCTCCGCGGCCCGCTTCCCCTCCGGGTAGCACGCCCGCGGCGTGAGGATGTCGAAGCCGCCGTAACTGTCCTCCTCGATCAGCTCGACGTCCTCGCCCTGGGCCCCGTACACCTCGGAGGACGACATCAGCGAGAAGGTGCTGCCCTTCCGGACGGCGAGGTCGAGCAGGTTCATCGTGCCGAGCAGATTGGCGCGCATCGTGCCGATCGGATCCGCGCTGTGCAGCGAGGGACGTGCCGCGCTCGCCCCGTGGATGATGAGGTCGAGGGGGCCGTCCACCTCCAGCGGCGCGGCCACGTCCTGCACGATGAGGCGGAAGTCCGCTCGGTCGACGACGTCGGCCAGGGCGCGCCGCGCCTTCTCCTCGTTGCGCACGAGCCCGAGCACCGTGATCCCGGCGTCCCGGTCGTCGTTGAGCCCGAGTAGCGTGCGCACCGCATAGGAGGGGAGCATCCCGCTCGCCCCGGTGACGAGCACGGTCGAGCCGGCGAGGTCACCCCAGGGGAGATCGCGCGCGAGCACGCGTCCGATGTCCTCGCGGATCACTGGATTGGTCGACGGCATGGTCAGAACCCCACAATCTGCTGGTTCTCGATGAGCTCGAAGTACGTCCGGCAGATGTAGAAGTCCTCCGCCGTCGTGATCTTGAT
Organism: Brachybacterium aquaticum; assembly: GCF_014204755.1. Classification (NCBI taxonomy): domain Bacteria; kingdom Bacillati; phylum Actinomycetota; class Actinomycetes; order Micrococcales; family Dermabacteraceae; genus Brachybacterium; species Brachybacterium aquaticum. The sequence continues at coordinate 240,684 of NZ_JACHLZ010000001.1, read as the reverse complement.
GTTGGAGACGGGACCGTCGACACGATGCAGCGGGGTGTGGCCGAAGTCCTTCATCACGGAGCACGAGTCGATCGTGTCGTCCTCCCCATGCGCGACCGCCGCGTCGTACGCCTCGAGGATCTCCCCCAGCCGGAAGCTCTGGGGGGCGCGCGCGGCGAAGAGGTTCTCCCTCGGGATGATCGCTCCGACCTCGCCGTCGTCACTGGCGATGATCGTCTCGTTCACCTTCGAGCAGGTGATCGCCGTACCGTGCTCGCGCACGGTGCGGATGTTCGCGCTGATCAGCTCCTCGTCGATGAGGGGGCGGACTCCGTCGTGCACCAGCACCACGGTGTCGCCCGGGCGCTCAGCGGCCACGGCCTGCAGGGCGCGGTGCCGGGACTGCTGTCCCGTGCCTCCTCCGTCGACCACCCACTTCACCTTGGAGAGCTCGTAGCGCGCGACGAGCTTCATGAAGTGGTCCCGCCATGTCGGGAGGATCGCGACGGCGACCGCCTCGATATCGGGATGATCCTCGAAGTGCTGGAGGGTGTGGACGATGATCGGGCGCCCGTTCACCTCGAGGAACTGCTTGGGCAGGGCCCGTGAGTTCATGCGCGTGCCGCTTCCGCCCGCGAAGATGATCCCGACGCTCATGACACGTTCTCCTTCACTGCCTGGTGCTCGTCCGTCCGGTCCGCCGAGGTCTCGTGGGGTGCCTCGAGCGACGGGACGTCGATCTGGTCCTGTCCCGCCACCGGGGAGCCGATGGGCTCGCCCAGGATGAGCCAGTCGATGACCCGGTCCGCGGAGTGGGTGTCAACGTGATCGAAGTTCTCGCGGACGAACTTCTCGCGCCGCCACTCCTCGTGGTCGCCGTCCTTCATCGCCGTCAGGAGCTCGTCGAAGGTGGTGCACACCTTCCCGGGAGCGGTCTCGACGTAGTCGCGGTGGAAGCCCCGCGTGGTCGAGTACACGTCCTTGTCGTAGGCGAAGAACAGCATCGGCCGTTCGAGGAGGGAGTACTCGTAGATGATCGACGAGTAGTCCGTGATCAGCAGATCCACCGAATGCAGCAGATCGTTGCCGTCGGGGAAGTGGGAGAAGTCGCGCAGGCGATCGGAGTACTCGGGAGGGATGGGGATGGGCTTGTTCACGAAGTGGTGCATCCGGAACAGGACGACGGTGTCGTCCCCGCAGGAGTCGTGGAGCGCCTCGAAGTCGATCCTGTCGTAGTCGTAGTAGCCGTCGCGGATGCCTCGCCCGCGGAAGGTCGGCGCGAAGAGGATGAGCCGCTTGTCCTTGAGATCCGGGTTCTCCCGGTAGAAGGATTCCTGCACCTCCTCGGTGCGCTGGGGGTCGAGGAAGGAATCGATCCGGGGCAGCCCCGTGGGGATCACCGCCTCCTCCTCGATGCCGAACACCTCGGCGTAGACGGGCACGAGGTGCTTGGAGCCGGTGATCGCGTAGGTGTAACGACGGTGGGCATTGTTCAGCTTCGGGGAGCCGTAGTTGCCGAAGCGGCTGTATCCCACCGCCTTGAACCCGCTGCCCGCGTGCCAGACCTGCACGATGGTGCAGTCCTCGGCCAGCTTGAGCGAGTCGAACATCGCGAAGTAGTCGTCGATGAAGACGAAGTCGGCCTCTGCCAGGAGCTTCACCGCACGCAGCGTCGTGCGCTTGTCGCTGGTGCTGGGGACGCGGAAGGATTCGCTGAACTCGAAGTCCTTGTCGAGGCCCCGCTCGATCATCCGGTCCCGGATGCGCAGGAGGTTGCCGCTGATCCGGGGGCGCTGCTCGGAGGCGAAGAGGATCCGGGGCTTCCGGTTCGCAGGGCGGTGCTCGCGGACGTATGTGTAGTACTTGGTGAGCGCCTTGTTCTTGTTCTTCCTGCTGGTCGCCCGCTTCCTCAGGCGCGAGGGGTAGGTGCGCAGGCGCTTCATCGGCCCCTGCTTCTTGGGCGCCTTGGAGCGCTTGAAGAGCTGGTAGACGCGCATGAGCAGGACCGGCGGATCCTCGGCCTCGGAGAACCCGAAGGAGATCGTGTAGCCGGTCCGGTTCGAGTCGTACAGGAACACCCGGGAGAGCTCCGGCAGGCGCTCTGCGCCGGAGAGGTCGTAGGTCGCCGCTTTCCCGCGCCCGCCGTCGACGCGCGGGATGAGCCGCCAGGTCCCGTCCGGGAACTGGCGACGACCGTTGAAGCGGGTGATGTTGATGCGGATCTCGTATTCGCGCCCGCCGAGGTGCGTCGCCTCGGCCACCTGGACATTCTTCTTGTCCACGAAGAGGAACTCGACGGCACCGCTCTCGATGTCCGGGAGGGAGGGCACTGAGGGGGTCTGTGCGGCGAGCTCCTGTTCGGCGGGGAGCTCGACGCGCCCTTCCGTCCCCGCCTCGGTGGAGAGCTGTCCGACACCGTCCCCCGCCGGTCCCTCCCCCTCGGCGATCGCAGCAGCCGCAGGATCGTCGGCCTCCGCAGCCAGCGCGGCGCCGACCAGCTCACCGGGGACGTCGGGGTAGTCGCCCGCCGAGTCACCGGGCGCGCTCTCGGGCAGCGGAACCGGGTCCTCGGCCTCCGAGAGCCCTCCTGCGTCGGGGACTGCCGGGTCATCGGTTCCTTCGAACGTCAGCCTGAGCGTCATCCAGATGTGGTCCCAGGCGATGTCCGCCACCTTCAAGCGCGCTGTCACTCGCTCGATGTCCTCTCCGTCGCGTCGTCCCTGCATCCCCGCCTGCGGTGCTCCGCCAGGAGCGTGCCTCAAGACCGCTCCGCCTCAGCACGGCGGCCCGCTCGCCCCGTCGCCGGAGATCTCCTCCGGGGGTGGCGTCGGCACGATGGTCATCCGCAGACCCGATGCGCCGTACATACTGTACGTCGGGTAGACGCAAGGTGGACGCACGATGAACTCCGGATGGATCCCGGGTGTCGCCGCAACCGTCCGCCGCCCCGGGACAAGCCGGTGGCCACGATGAGAACGGAGCACACGTGCCAAAGCTCAAGGTCCTCCTCCTGACGAACAACGATTCCGACAACGTCGGCGATCAGATCATCGAGGCCTCGGTGATCTCCCTGCTGAAGGGCGTCATGCTCAACCTCGGACTGGGGACGGATCAGTACACGATCTCCAGCCGGGCGGCCGGCATCATCAGCAAGAAGTACATGCAGACCAAGGACCCGGCCCTCCTCGCGGACGCCCGCAAGCTCATCTCCGGATCAGATCTGCTGATCTTCGGCGGAGCGCCGCTGTTCAACTACGCGTACCAGAACTTCTACCTCAAGACCATCACCACCCTCGAGCTCGCCGAGGAGTACGGGGTTCCCGTGCTGTTCTCCAGCATCGGGGTGGAGAAGTACGACGTGAAGAACGCGAAGTCGCAGCGGCTCAAGAAGGCCCTGCAGCTCCCCGTGGTGCGGCAGATCACCACCCGCGACGACCTCGAGTCCGTCCAGCGGTACACCGAGGAGACGGGGATCCCGGTCGCGCACGTGGCCGACCCCGCAGTCTTCGCGGATCTGGTCTTCCGGAAGCCGAAGGCTGGCACCCCCGCGGCACCCGAGAAGCGGCCCGCGGTAGCAGCGCTCGTCTCGCACCCCTCCCCCTCCGCCCTGCTCGCCGCTGCGAAGCAGGCCGCGCCCCCGCACCTGAAGGCACTGGTCAAGCAGGTGCGCCGGGGTGAGATCCCCTCTCCGAGGGCCCTTTTCCGTCCTGCATCCCCCGCTGCGCCCACCGCCTCATCCTCCCCCTCACCTGCACGCCCGAAGGCGCCCGCCGCCGCGAAGCCGCCGAAGAAGTCCGGACGCCGGATCGGACTGGTCGTGACGCGCGATGCGATCTTCAGGGACAACGGGATCGACTTCACCGAGGAGGAGCAGCAGGAGCTCTGGCTCGACATCATCGAGCGGCTCTCCGCCCGCGGGGACGACTACAAGCTCTTCACCACCGGCCACTTCTCCGACGAGGTGTTCCTCGACAACCTCGTCCGCACGCGCGGCGTCCCCGCCGGCAAGGTCTCCTTCACGATCAACTCCCCGGAGGAGCTGATCGCACAGCTCTCCGCCTGTGACGGGGTGATCGCATACCGCCTGCACGCGAGCATCACCAGCTTCGCCCTCTCCATCCCCTCCGTGGGGCTGTCCTGGAACTTCAAGGTCCCCTACTTCTACGACTCGGTCGGCTGCGGGGACCGTGCGATCGCTCCTGAGAACTGGAACGCCGAGCATGTCCTCGCCCAGCTCGATCGGGCGATGCGCGAGGGCGTCCCCAAGGACCACCAGGAGCTCATGGGGGTGTACGAGACGCTCTTCGAGGGCGTGAAGGGGGTCGTCGCACCCCAGAGCTCCCGCACCCCGTTCACCTACAAGGAGCTCGCGGAGAACCTGCCGCCCTATGGCGGCACGTCCCACAAGCAGTACAAGGAAAAGGTCCGCCGCAAGATGCGACGCTCCTACGACAGCTACAAGAAGAAGGACGTCGCCCTGGCGGCGACACGGGAGACCCTCGCCGAGGAGCGGGAGCAGAGGGCTGCGGAGGGGGAGTCCCGAGCCGAGGACGGTCGGCAGGCGCCCTGAGGTGAACGCGGTCGGCGGATTCCCGACCCCCGCCGACCGTGCGCGTCCCTCAGTCGTCCGTGAGGTTCCAGTACTTCTCGGACCTCTGCTGTGCCTCCGGAACACCATCGATCCCGGGCTCGCGGAAGGTCAGGACCGGGCGCTCCCATGCCACGTCGCGACGGACCACCTTCGCCGGCGCGCCGACGGCCACGCAGTTGTTGGGCAGGTCCCGCGTCACGGTGCTGCGCAGCCCCACGACGGTTCCGTCGCCGATGGTCACTCCCCCCATGACGACGACCTCCTTGCCGAGCCAGACGTGCTCCCCGACGTCGACGCTCCCTGCGGGGTTGGTGCGCTTGCCCGTGCGGACGTCGTAGATGGCATGGGAGTCGTCGGCACGGATGGCCACACCGGAGGCGAGCATGCAGTCGTCCCCGATCCTGACGCTCTGGCCTTCCGAGACCCGGATGAAGGTGCGCGTCTCCGCACCGACATTGGCGCCGATGTCGACCGTGCACTGGTGCCCGAGCCGCATCGAGAAGCGCAGACCGGTGCGCTTCTCGGAGGTCTCTCCGATGACGACCACGGAGTCGTCGCCGGAGAAGTCGATCGCGAGGTCGACGACCCGGGCGCTCGCCGCGACGACGAGCCTGTTCCCGGAGCCTCGGAAGGTGATCTTCACCTTCGCGGCCGACGGGAGGGTCCCTTCGAACTCGATCCTGTTGCCGCGCTGGTCGCGATAGGGCGTCAGTTCCTGCAGCACATCCATCGAGTTGTCCGTCTCCTGCTCGTCTCGGTCCGATCCGGCCGGACACGACCCTGCGCCGATTTCCCGGCGCGCGGCCTCCGACGCGTGCGCTGAATGCTAGTCGACGCTCAGGGTCGGATGATCGTCACCCCGGGGCGGGTGCGCTCGCCCAGCTCCACGAGCGCGTCGCACGCCTCCTCCAGCGAGATCGTGCGGGTGACCAGGTCCTGGGGGCGCAGGGACCCGTCGCGGACCAGGTCCAGCAGGCCCGGATAGTCCGCGGCGGCCATGCCGTGGCTCCCCAGCACCGCGAGCTCCTGCGAGATGACCCGCGGCATGGCCAGGCGCGGCGGGGCGGCGTAGAGCCCGATCTGCACGTGCCGTCCGAGCGGGGCGAGCGCGAGCAGCGCCGCGTCGGTCGTCGCCTCACGGCCGAGCGCCTCGACGGTGACCGTCGGCCGCTCCCCCGCCGCGGCGATGATGGCGTCGGCGACGGCCGCGGGCTCGAGGCCCCGCCCGTCAGCACCGCGGCTGTCGACGGTCTCCGCCGCGCCGTGGGCGCGGGCGAGCGCGAGCGCGCCGGGATCGATGTCGACCGCGATCGGGCGGGCGCCGAGCGCGGCGGCGATCATCACGGCCGACAGCCCCACGCCGCCGCAGCCGATCACCGCGACGGTCTCCCCCGCGCGCAGCCCCGCCCGGCCGGTCAGGCCGCGGTAGGCGGTGGCGAAGCGGCAGCCGAGCGTGACGACGGCCTCCGCGGGCAGGTCCTCGCCGACGGGGACGAGGTTGTGGTCGGCGGCGCGGATCACGACCTGTTCGGCCCAGGAGCCGTCGTGCGTGAAGCCGGGCTGGGTCTGGTCCGGGCAGATCTGGGAGGCACCGGCCCGGCACCACCGGCACCGCCCGCAGCCCTCGACGAAGGGGGTGGTGACCCGGTCGCCGACGCGCACGGAGGTCACGCCCTCGCCGAGGGCGGCCACGCGGCCGACGAGCTCATGGCCGGGCACGTGCGGGAGGGTCACGTCGCCGTCGTGGCCGGCGAAGGCGTGGTGGTCGGAGCGGCACAGCCCGGTCGCCTCGACGTCGAGCACCACGCCGCCCGGCGGGGCGAGGGGGGCGGGGACCTCGCGGACCTCGGGGCGCTGCCCGAACTGCTCGATGACGACGGCTCTCATGGGGAGGAGTCTGTCATCCCTCCAGCTCAGCCCTCTTGTCAGCCCTCTGCTCTGCCCTTGCGCCAGTACCCCATGAAGCTCACCTGCTTGCGGTCCACGCCGAGCTCCTTGACCAGGTGGCGGCGCAGGCCGGTGATGACCCCGGCCTCTCCGGCGAGCCAGGCGTAGAAGGGGCCGTGGCCCTCGGTGGTCTCCCACAGGATGGTGGAGTCGATGTCGACCTCCTCGAAGTCGCCGGGCTCGTGGGGCACGCCCACGGAGCACTCGGCACACAGCTCGGGCCGTTCGTCGAGGAGGGTGCGCACGGCGGGGTCGAGCAGGGTGCCGTGCGGGGCGTCGCCGCGCGGCAGCCAGGACACCTCGACGTCGGAGCGTGTGAGGATGCGCTGCGCGTCGGCGGCGTCGGGCACCTCGATCAGGGCGTGGCCGGTGAAGGATTCCGGGAGCGTCTCGAGGACCGCGCAGATCGCGGGCAGGGCGGTCTCGTCGCCGGCGAGCAGCACGCGCCGGGCGGTGCCGGGGCGGAACTCGATCCCGCCGTAGTCGGGGCCGACGAGGCGGGCGTTCGGGCCGAGCAGCGTGATCGGGTCGCCGACCTGCGCGGCGGCGGCCCAGCGGGCGGCGACGCCGGAGCCGGGGACGGCCGGCTCCTCGAGGTGGAGGACCATGTCGATGTCGAGCTCGGGGTGGGGGCCGAGGTTGCCGGGGTGCCCCGCGCCGCGCCATTCGCGGATCGAGTAGGTGCGCATCCAGCCGCGCTCGGCCGGATCGACCTGCAGCCAGCCCCGGTACCAGCCCTCGAAGGCCGCGGGCTCGGCGAGCGCGTCCGGGCGCAGCGCGGCGAGGTGGTCCTCGCGGGCGTCCGGGGCGGGGATGATCAGCTTGATCCGCACGTCCAGCAGCGGACCGCCCACGCCGAGGTGGTGCAGGTCCGGGCCGGTGAGGGTCAGGCGCAGGAGGTTCGCGCCGACCATGTGGCGGGCGGCGACGGTGAGCGGGAAGGCGAGCTGGGGGCTCGCCTCGAGGGCGGGAACGGCGGTGCTCGCGAGATCGGCGCGCGGGGCGGCGGTGCTCTCGAGGGCGGCGGCTGCGGGGGTCATGGGGTCCTCCTCGGGGACTCGGGGGGAGGCGCCCTCGCGGCCCAGCGGCAGCACCATGGGGGTGCCGGTGACGGGGTCGGGGGCGATGAGGGCCTCCAGCGCGAAGACCTCGCGGACCATGTCCGCGGTGATCACGTCGGCCGGAGCGCCCTGGGAGTGGATGGCGCCGCCGCGCACGGCCACGAGGTGGTCGGCGTAGCGGGCGGCGAGCTGGAGGTCGTGCAGGACGATGCCGACGGTGGTGCCGCGGGTGCGGTTCAGCTCCCGGACCACGTCGAGCACCTCGAGCTGGTGGGTGACGTCGAGGTAAGTGGTGGGCTCGTCCAGCAGCAGCACGTCGGTGCGCTGGGCGAGGGCCATGGCGATCCAGACCCGCTGGCGCTGCCCGCCGGAGAGCTCGTCGAGCATGCGCCCGGAGAGCTCGTCGGTGCGGGTGAGGGCGAGGGCCTCGGCGACGGCCTGCTCGTCCTGGTCGGTCCACTGCGGGAACAGCCCCTGATGGGGGTACCGTCCGCGGGTGACGAGCTCGCGCACGGTGACGCCATCGGGCGCGAGCGGGGCCTGGGGCAGCAGCCCGAGGCGCCGGGCGAGCTCCTTGCCGCGCAGGGAGTGGATGTCGGTGCCGTCGAGCCGTACTTGGCCGCGCTGCGGGGGCAGCAGGCGCGAGAGTCCGCGCAGGAGGGTGGACTTCCCCGAGCCGTTGGCGCCGACGATCATCGTCACCTTCCCCTCGGGGAGGGTGAGGTCGAGGTCCTCGACGACGACGCGGTGGTCGTAGGCGAGCTGGAGGGAGGCGGCGGTCAGCTGGGCCATGGGGTCACCTGTCCCTTCCGGGGGTGCGGGAGCGCACGAGCATCCACAGCAGGAACGGCGCTCCGAGCGCTCCTGTGATGACGCCGGCCGGCATCTCGACCCGGCCGAAGAGGTTCTGCCCGGCCACGTCGGCCGCGAGCACGAGGACCGCGCCCACCAGCGCGGACAGGGCGAAGGTGTGCCGGCCCGCGAGCAGCCGCGCGAGCGGCCCCGCGAGGAAGGCGACGAAGGCGAGCGGCCCCGTGACCGCGACGGTGAAGGAGCTCAGCAGCACGCCGACGAGCACGAGGGCGATGCGGGTGGCGGGCACGGGCAGGCCGAGGCTCGCGGCGGTGTCGTCGCCGAGCTGGAGGATCCGCAGGCGGCCGACGAGCGCGGCGAGCACGGGGATCAGCACCACGAGCGCGGCGGCGAGGATCCCGGCGCGGGGCCAGGTCGCACCGGAGAGGGAGCCGACCAGCCAGTGCATCGTCTCGCCGGCCTGCTGGGTGGCCATGCGGCTGAGCAGGTACTGCACGAGAGCGGTGAGGGCGGCGGCGACGCCGATGCCGACCAGCACGAAGCGGTCGTCCACTGCGCCCGCTCCCCCGGCGCCGGGGCCACCGGGGCGGTGCGCGCGGGCGACCCACAGCACGAGCAGCGCGGTCGCGATCCCGCCCAGCAGCGTCCACCAGAACAGGGCGAGCCCCTGCGCGTCCAGGAGCGCCATGGCGGCGACGGCCGCGGCGGAGGAGCCGAGGGTCACGCCGATGACGTCGGGGCTCGCCAGGGGGTTGCGCAGCAGGGTCTGGAAGACGGTGCCGGAGAGCCCGAGCGCCGCGCCGCCGAGGGCGCCGACGACGGCGGCGGGCAGGCGGTCGTCCATGACGATGAAGGAGATGCCGGGGATCTGCTCGCCGAGCAGGGCGCGCACCGCGAGGTCGGCGTAGACGAAGGGGGTGCCCAGCAGCACCCGGGCGATGACGAGGGCGAGCACCGCGGCGGCGAGCACGGCCACGAGCAGCCACCGCCGGGCGGGACGGGTGCGGCTCGTAGTACCGGTGGCGCCGGTAGTGCTGGTGCTGCCGGCGGTGCGGGCGGTGCGGGCGGTGTTCACAGCGCCACCCGTTTCCGGGTGCGGATCAGGACGAGGAAGACGGGCACGCCGAGCAGGGCGGTCATCACGCCGACCTGCACCTCGGCGGGCGGGGCGATGACGCGGCCGACCACGTCGGCCAGCAGCAGCACGGTGGGGCCGACGAGCAGGCACAGCGGCAGCAGGCGGCGATGATCGGCGCCGACGAGCAGGCGCACCGCGTGCGGGACGACCAGGCCCAGGAAGCCGACGGGACCGGCGAGGGCCACGGCCGCGCCGACCAGGAGCACGATCCCGATGCCGAGCACCACGCGGGTGCGGGCCACGTGCACGCCGAGGCCGGTGGCGGCGTCGTCGCCGAGGGCGAGGGCGTTCAGGGCCCGGGCGGGCAGCAGCACGAGCGCGGCGCCGAGCAGCAGGGCGGGGGCGACGGCGGCGAGGTCGCCGAGGTCGCGGGCGCCGAGCACGCCCACCTGCCAGGCGCGCATCCGGTCCAGCGATCCCTGGTCGAGGACGACCAGGGCGCTGACCACGGAGCCGAGGCCGGCGGTGACGGCGGCGCCGGCGATCGCGAGGGTGATGGGGGTGGCGCCGGAGCGGGTGGCCGAGGCGATGGCGTAGACGGTCACGGCGGCGAGGGCGGCCCCGGCGAAGCCGGCGACCATGAACTGGGTGACCTGGGAGATCGACAGCAGGTAGACGCCCAGCGCCACCGCGGCGGAGGCCCCGGCGTTCAGCCCGAGGATGCCGGGGTCGGCGAGCGGGTTGCGGGTCATGCCCTGCAGCCCGGCGCCGGCGAGCGCGAGCGCCGCACCCACGGCGAGACCGGCGAGGGTGCGCTGGAGCCGGCTGGCGAGGACCGCATGGTCGGCGCTGGTGGGGTCGAAGGCGACGAGGGCCTGCCACACCGTCCCCGGGGGCACGGTGCGGGCGCCCACCAGGAGGGAGAGGAGGCACGCGATCGCCAGGGCCACGACGGCCCCGGCGATCGCGAGCGCGGTGGTGCGGCGCGGCACCGCTCAGGCCTTGGCCGTCCGTGCGGCCTCGACGACGGAGGGGACGACGTTCTCGAGCGCCCACGGGAGGCTGAGCACGCTCGCGGCGGAGATCGAGAGGGTCTGGTGGTCGTCGGCCGTGAGCACGAGGGCGCCGGAGGCGACGGCGGGGATCTTGTCGAACAGCGCATCGGCCTGGAGCGACTCGATGGTGGTGTCGGCCGACGCCCAGGTGTAGAGGACGTCGGAGACGAGCTCGTCGCCGCGCTCGGCGGACCACTCGAAGTAGAAGGTGGAGTCGTCCGGGGTGTTCTCGGTGACCACGTCGGCCTGGGTCATGCCGAGGGCGGTGAAGAAGCGCGGGCGGGTGTCGTCCCCGGCGTAGATGCTGATGGCGTGGTCGGTGGGCGAGAGGTTCGCGGCGATGAAGGTGGACTCGGCGACCTCGGGGTTCTCCTCCCCCACGGCGGCGAGGTCGGCGGTGAGGGTCGCGGCGAGCTCCTCGGCGCGGGCGCTGCGGCCGGTGGCGGTGCCGACGGCGGTGAGCACGTCCTCCCAGGAGGCGGTGTAGCTCGGGGCGAGCGGGCCGATGGTCGGCGCGATCTTGGCGAGGGTGTCGTACTCCTCCTGGGTGAGGCCGGAGTAGGCGGCGACGATGAGGTCCGGGGTGAGCGCGGCGATCTCGTCGGCGTTGACGCCGTCGGTCTCGGAGTAGGTGGTCGGGGCGTTCTCGCTGCCCCAGGACGCGCCGAGCTCGTCGAGCTTCGCGTCGATCCAGTCGGTGGACTGCTGGTCGTTGCCGCCCCACTCCACCAGCGGCAGGCCGACGGGGACGATGTCGAGGGCGAGGACGGTGTCGCCGTTGACCCAGGAGACGGTCGCGATGCGCGTGGGCTCGGCGGCGATCTCGGTGGTGCCGTAGATGTGCTCGACGGTGACCGGGAAGGCGTCGGCCGCGGCCCCGGACCCGCCGTCGGAGGCGGAGGAGCCGGAGGTGCCGGGGACGTCGGCCCCGCCGCTGCAGGCGGCGAGCGCGGGCAGCGCGAGGGCGGTGAGCACAACGGAGCGGCGCGAGAACGTGCGCGACATGGGGAGGTTCCTTCTCTCGGCACCCCCGGGGAGGAGGTGAGGTGAGCCTGACCTTATTACGCAAGCCTCGGATTGCTCAATTGACGGCCGCCCAGGAAGGGGGGCCCTGCGGGCAGGCCGGGGCAACGGTGCTCGTCAAGGGCACAGCGTGGCATGGGAATGCGTTCCAGATCACGCGCCCGGTCGAGGGTGCCGGGACTGGATCAGACCCCGGGGATCGCCGGGAGGAGGCCCAGCGTCAGGCGTCGGCGTCGTCCTCGTCGGCCGCGTCGCGGGGGTCCTCGAGACCGTCGACCCCCGCCTGGCGATACAGGGCGATGAACTCGCGGGCGGTGTCGGGGCCGATCATGAGGCGCAGCACCGGGGAGACCTCGAAGTCGTCGCCCTGCTCGTCCAGCAGGCCCGCGCGCTGGACCTTGGCGATCGAGGCGCGCACCTCCTTGGCGAATCCGGCCTCGTCGGTCGAGGTGGTGCGGCGATAGGCGGCGAGGGCCTGCTGAATCTCGGCCTCGGAGACGACGGTGCGCTGGCCGCGCGAGGACTGGGTCAGCAGCATCTGGCGCAGCACCAGCAGGAGCACGGAGTCCAGGCGGTTCATGCCGGTCAGGCGGCGCAGGAGCTTCGGGGCGTCGGGGTCGTCCTCGCTCTGGCGCACGAAGGCGACCTGGGCGTCGTCGTCGACGATCAGCTCGAGGAAGAGGTCGGCCAGGCGCGCCTCGATCGCGGCGCGGTCGCGCAGCAGCTGGGCGTAGCGGCCGCCGTCGCGTCGGCCGTCCAGGAAGGGGCCCTGAAGGAGGTGCACGAGCACCCGGCGGGACTCGTCCACCAGGGCTCCGCCGGGCACGGAGGGGGCGGCCTCGTCGGCGGGGTCGAGGTCGTCGTCGGCGATGCGCGATGCGGGACTGGTCACGGTCGCTCACTGTACCGTCGCCCCCTCCGCAGGGCCTCCCCGCAGGCGGGCCCGGGACCCGTCGCAGAGTTCGGCCTCCCCTCCGACCGGCTGGTCGCGGGGTGGCACGAGTTCCGCGCAATTGGTAGGAAGGACCCTCGTGACGGGCCTCCGTCTGGTGGAATCGCCCGTACAAGCAGGATGCCCTCCGCCGGGACCGTCGGAGGGTCGTCGACCGCAAGGAGCGGACCGTGAACCTGTCCCAGCCCGCCATCATCGCCATCATCATCGCGGTGGTGCTCCTCCTGATCGTGCTGATCGTGGTGGGGGTCATCGCCTCCAAGAAGCGCAAACAGCGCCAGCAGGAGGAGGACCGCCGCCGCGCTGCGCAGATCCGCGATGAGGCCGCGCAGAAGGAGCAGGCCCTCCAGCAGAACGATCTGAAGACCCGCGAGGCCGAGCTCGACGCCGACCGGGCCCGGCTCGAGGCCGAGCAGAAGGCCAAGGCCGCCGAGCAGGAGCAGATCGCCGCGCAGCGCCGTGCCGCCGAGGCCGAGGAGCAGCGCCGGAAGGTCGACGAGGAGCGCCGCGCCCTCGAGGAGCAGCGCGCCGAGGCGGACCGCCTGGATCCCGACACCGACTCCTCGGCTCAGCAGAGCCGTGGCACCGCTGCCGGTGCCGGGACTGCCGCGGGCGCGGGCGCGGGTGCCGCCGGCGCGGGCGCCGAAACCGGCGCGCATGATCGCCACGAGGCCGACGCGGCTCGCACGGCCGACGGGCATTCGACGCATCGTGAGGCCGAGCGCGCCGAGACCGGGCGCAACGAGTCCGACCTCGCCGGGGCCGACCAGCGCGACGTCGCGCAGCACGGCACGGACCCGCACGGGACCGACCAGCAGAGCACGGACCAGCGCGATCTCGATCCGTCCGATGACCGTCGCGAGGGAACCGACCGTCCTGAGGGATCGGCCGACGAGGCGGACCGCTCGCGCCAGCATGGTCGACGCGCCGCCCGCCCGGTGACCGACGAGAACGTCGAGAACGCCGACCGTTCCGAGTACTCCGGGAACTCCGAGTACTCCGGGAACAGCGAGTACACCGGGCAGGCCGAGCGGACTCAGCGCCCTGAGCACTTCGAGCACGCTGAGCACGGCAACGCCGCCGACCGTGCGGACGATGCTGCGGAGCGCGATCGCCGTCCGGGCACCGCGGCTGCCGCGGGCACGGCCGCCGCAGCCGGTGCGGGCGCGGGTGCCGTGGCCGGCGGTGCCGCCCGGTCGGACGACCGGGACCACGGGGCGTCCGAGCAGCGCCCCGCCGCGGAGCACTACTCCGCAGAGCACACCTCCACGGAGCGCACGGGCGCGGAGCGCACCTCCGACGACCGCTTCGCCGACACCTCGGCCCACGGCTCGACCGAGGGCACCGAGGGCACCGAGGACATCGCCTACGGCCGTCCCACCGCGCAGGACCGCGTCGGCCACCGTGACGATGCGGACGGGTCCTCCTCCTCCGACCAGGGCTACACCTGGCAGAGCGAGGACGAGGTGCAGGGACAGCGCACCGCGCAGGACGCGCCGCGCGACGACACCCATCGGACCGGGGCGGAGGACAGCCTCTCCGCCGAGGAGTGGAGCTCGTCCGACGAGCGCACCGATGACCGCTCCGAGCATGCGCCCCAGTACACCTCGCGGGAGCAGCACTACGCCGCGCAGGAGCGGGGCACCGGGCAGTTCGGGCAGGACCGCCAGGACGTCCGGACCGGCCAGGAGCACGGGTACGGCCAAGAGCACGGAGACGCCCAGCAGCCCCGCGTCGTCCAGGATCCGCAGTTCGACGAGGACGCCCCGCTCGCGCAGGAGACGCAGCAGGCGCAGGGCGGTGCGCAGTCGTACACCCCGCAGGACACCGCTCGCGACACCTCCCGCACCGTCGACCGCGATGGGCAGAGCCCGCGCCTCGGTGAGGGTGAGGACGACGCGTACTTCCGTCAGGAGCAGCTGCTGCGCGAGCAGAACGGCGAGCTCCCGCCGGAGGCGCCCGAGTTCCGTGGCCCGGAGGACGGCGCCGAGCCGCAGCGCTGAGCTGCGCGCGACCGCCCCTCATCGGGCAGCGCGCACGCATTCCGGGACGGCCCGGGACCCTCACGAGGGTCCCGGGCCGTCCCCGTGCCAGACTGGCGCGCATGGCCGATCCCGCACCCCGCACCCGCATGGACGACCTCACGGTCGAGCGGGTGCTGCGCGTGGTCGAGGCGATCCCGCCGGGACGCGTCGCCGCCTACGGCGAGGTCGGCGCGGTGGTCGGCGTCGGCCCCCGACTCGTCGGTCGCATCCTGCGCACCTGGGGCGCGGGCGTGCCGTGGTGGCGGGTGACGAGCGCGTCGGGCGACCACCCGTTGCTGGAGCGGGCCCGTCCCCACTGGGACGAGGAGGGGATCGCGGTCGCGCCGCACGGGCGCGGCTGCCGGATGAAGGACTTCGGCGCGGACCTCGAGCGGTTGCGCACCGACGCGGCGCCCGCGCTCGCAGAGCTCGAGACTGACGAGCTCGAGGCTGACCAGCTCGGGACGGCGGAGGAGCCTCCGGCCCCTCAGTCCACCGGCACGTCCTCGAGGAAGTAGAAGGCAGGCACTCGGGCCGCGTAGTCGTTGCCGTCCAGCTCGCGCCAGGTGACGATCTCCGTAGACCCCTCGCGGGCCTGGGCATGGTTGGTGGCCAGGAACATCAGACCGATGACGCTGGCGAGCCCCTGCTCCGCAGGCCGCGCCCGCAGCACGTCGCCGATCGAGGCCTGGCCGGAGGTGCCGCGCACGTCGTTGACGTGGGAGGTGAGGCCCACGATGTCGATGTCGTTGGTGCGCACCAGGTCCTGCAGCACCTCGACGGACAGCGTCGTGGCGTCGTGGACCTCGGCCTCGGCGGGGGCGCCGGGGTCGGTGGGGTCCTTCAGGCGGTGCTGGGAGACCGAGCCGATCTGCACGCGCGAGAGGTCCAGCTCCAGCGGGAACGGGGTGCGGGTGGGCACCTCGTCCTTCTGGGCGAGTGCAAGGCCCTGGGCCTCCTGGAGCGCCTCGAGCAGCACGCGGTGCTGGCGGAAGTCCTGGGAGCGGACGAAGCGCGCGAGCGAGCGGTACAGCTCGGTCTTGACGTCCAGCACCTCCTGCGCCGGCTCGTAGAGGTCGCTGAACACGTTGGCGAGGCGCTCGCGCTCGTCGCGGGAGAGGGAGCGGGAGAAGTCTCGCTCCAGCAGCCGGTCCACGAGCTCCTGGGTGCTGCGGGTCTGGACCGGGTCGTTGAGCATCCGGAAGAACGCAGTGAAGGTGCGGCCCACCGTGGACTGGCCCAGCAGGTCGTCGCCCGCCAGCAGCTGCTCGAGGATCTCGCCGCGCGAGCCCTCCGGGGAGAGGATCTGCTCGCGCAGGTGCAGGTCGACGGCGCGCAGGTCCTCGCGGTACTGGAGGAAGTCGCCGGACAGCTCCGCAGCGATCTGCAGGATGTCCCGCAGCCGGTCCACCGACGCCTCGGTGCTGGGGAGCATGAGCTCGCCCTCGGCGAGCTCGCGGATCTCCTGCTCGATCCGCTCCCGGCGACGCTGCAGGTCCGCCAGGCGCACGTCGCGATCGGTCTCGGTCTCCTGCGCGAGGCGGTCGAACTGCTGGATGACCAGCTGCAGGCGCGACTCGGTGGTGGTGGGGCGGTGCTCCTCGAGGGAGGCGATGAACTGAATCGCATCGATCGTGGCCGGGGACGGCTCGAAGGTGGTCTCGGTGCGCTGGGGGTCGTCGCGCCGGGTCAGGTAGCCCTCGCGCACCCAGCCGTCGACGTACTCGGCGGCGCTGCGGCCGCCGCGGGCGGCGGGTCCGTCGGCCGACGGGCCCTCCAGCTCCTCCGCGCCGAGATCGGCATCGGCGACCCCGCCGCCGACAGCAGCATCCTCGTCGTGCAGCAGCGAGAGGTGCGCGCCCACGCGGGCGATGAGCTCGCTGCGGGGCAGGCGCCGGTCCCCGGCGGGGAAGGTGGCCTGGAGGATCGCGAGCACCGCGGGCGCCTTCGTGGCCGCGAGCAGGCGCCAGGTGCTGGCGCGGCGCAGCTGCTCGTACGCCTCCTTGCGCGCGGACACGGCGTCGACGCGACGGTCGGTCCAGCGGTTCGGCTCGGTCGTGGTCACGATCAGCGAGTCTAGCGGGGCGCGTCCGTGCGGAACGGACACCCACGACGGGCGCGGGAAGACCCCGCTCCACTTCCCGCATCCCCACTCCCCCGCTACGATAAGTCGTGAACGTTCACGCATCGCGCATCACCACATCGTGCGCCCCGGCCCGCCCCGCCGCCCGCGCACCACCACGCCAGGAGACCCCATGAGCATGCCGACGACGCCGTCCGCCCCGACCGACCGCTGGTGGGAGGAGCTGCCCGCGGGCCGGAACCGCCTCGTCGGCCGCGCCCACCTGCACTCCGACGCCCCGGAGCTCAGCCTCGACGGGACCTGGGACTTCCGCTACGGCACCCGCGCGGACGGCACGGACCTCGGCGCGCCCGCCCCCATCGAGGTGCCGGGACTGTGGCAGCTGCAGGGCCACGGCGCCCCGCAGTACACCAACGTCGTCTACCCCATCCCGATGGACGTGCCCCACGTCCCGGACGAGAACCCGACCGGCCACTACTCCCGCGCCGTGACCGTCCCCGCCGAGTGGACGAGCGCCCGCGAGGACGGTGCGCGGATCCTGCTGCGCTTCCAGGGCGTGGACTCCGCGGCGAAGGTGTGGATCGACGACGCCGAGATCGGCGTGACCTCCGGCTCCCGCCTCACCCAGGAGTTCGACGTCACCGAGGCGCTCGCGGCCGAGGGCGAGCACCGCCTGGACGTGCGGGTCGTGCAGTGGTCGGTGAACACCTACGTCGAGGACCAGGACATGTGGTGGGCGTCGGGCATCTTCCGCAGCGTGGACCTGCTGCTGCGCCCCGTCGGCGGGATCCACGACCTCATCACCCACGCGGACTTCGACCCCGCGACCGGGCAGGGCACCCTCACCGCGAGCGCCTACGGCACCGGCGGCGAGCTCGTCCCCGCGACCGTGCGGATCCCGGCGCTCTGTCTCGAGGCCGCGGCCGACGGCAGCGAGATCGCCGCGGGCGAGGTCGCGCCGTGGAGCGCCGAGTCCCCGACCCTGTACGAGGCGACGGTCTCCACCGACACCGAGACCGTCACCCTGAAGCTCGGCTTCCGCCGCGTCGAGGTGGACGGGGAGATCTTCCGCGTCAACGGCGAGCGGATCGTGTTCCGCGGCGTGAACCGCCACGAGGCCGATCCGGTGGTGGGCCGCACCCAGCACCTGGAGAACCAGGACCTCGACGTGGGGCTCATGAAGCAGCACAACCTCAACGCCGTGCGCACCTCCCACTACCCGCCCCACCAGCGCTTCCTCGAGGTGTGCGACGAGGTGGGACTGTACGTGATCTGCGAGGGCGACTTCGAGACCCACGGCTTCCACGTCGACTCGACCTGGGGCGAGGACGCCACCGGCGCCCCGCAGCGCCCGGCGGCGGACGACCGCTTCCGCGAGACGCTGTGCGAGCGCTCCTCGCGGTTCGTGCGCCGCGACCGCAACCACGCCTCGATCGTCATGTGGTCGATCGGCAACGAGTCCTCCACCGGCCCGGTCACCGAGGCGATGATCCAGGCGGTGCGCGACACCGACCCGACGCGTCCGGTGATCTACGAGCAGGACTACCGCGCCCAGACCGTGGACGTCTTCTCGCTCATGTACCCCACCCATGACGAGTCCGAGCAGATCGGGAAGCGGGCGCTGACCGACGAGTACCGCGAGAAGCTCGTCGGCATGCTCGAGCACCTGGGCGTGGATGCGGGCGAGGAGGGCTTCGGCTCGGACGAGCAGCCGATGCCGGCGCTGTCGAAGCCGTTCCTGTGGATCGAGTTCGCGCACGCGATGGGCAACGGCGCCGGCTCGCTGAAGGAGTACATGGACCTGGTCCACCGCTACCCGGCGCTGCACGGCGGCTTCATCTGGGAGTGGATCGACCACGGCCTGGTGACCACGGACGCCGAGGGCAACGAGATCTACGGCTACGGCGGCGACTTCGGCGAGCGCCTGCACGACGGGAACTTCGTGGCCGACGGGCTCGTGCTGCCCGACCGCACCCCGTCCCCGGCGCTGCTGGATGCGAAGCACCACTACTCCCCCGTCGGCCTCGAGGTCGGCGAGCGCGCCGCGACCCTCGTGAACCGCTACGCCTTCCGCGACCTCTCGGGGCTGCGCGCCGAGGTGTCGGTGGATGCGCAGTCGACCTGGCAGGAGCTCGATCTGCCCGATCTCGCCCCGGGGCAGAGCGCCGAGGTGGCGCTGCCGGAGGGTGAGCACGCGTCGGTGACGGTGCGGCTGCTGACCCGCGAGGCCGACGGGCCGGTCCCGGCCGGGCACGAGATCGTCGCCGCCTCGCATGTGGACGCCGAGCGTCTCGCGGCGGCGCTCGCGCCGGCCGGGTCCGGTGCGGTCGCGCCGGTGCAGGCGGCCGACGGCACCTGGCAGGTGGGTCCGGCACGCCTGGACGACCTGGGCCGGCTGGTGGGGCTCGGCGAGCTCGAGGTCGAGCACGCG
Source organism: Brachybacterium aquaticum (assembly GCF_014204755.1). NCBI lineage: Bacteria > Bacillati > Actinomycetota > Actinomycetes > Micrococcales > Dermabacteraceae > Brachybacterium > Brachybacterium aquaticum. Next base: position 221,647 of record NZ_JACHLZ010000001.1, on the reverse strand, counting down.
GGCGCGGACCTGTACCGCGCCCCGGTCGACAACGAGCGCGCCCGCACCCGCTACCCGCTGGAGGCGCGGTGGAAGCGGATCGGGCTGGACGGCGCGCGCCGCCGCCTGCTCGGGATCGAGGCCGACGGCGACGCGCTCGTGGTCCGCTCCCGGGTCGGTCTGGACGGCAATGCGCTCGGCGCGGACGTCACCGAGCGGTGGACGGCCGACGCGGACGCGGCCGAGGTCGCCGTGATCGTGACCCCGGTCGAGTTCTGGCCGGAGGACCTGCCGCTGCCGCGCATCGGCTGGACCTTCGCGCTGCCCGCAGCCCCGGACCAGGTGGAGTACGAGGGCTTCGGCCCGCACGAGTCCTACCCCGACACCGGCGGCGGCACCACCTTCGCGCTGCGCACGGCGAGCGTCGAGGAGCTGCAGGTCCCGTACGTATTCCCGCAGGAGAACGGGAACCGTGCCGGGGTGGTGCGGGCCGTGCTGCGCGGCGGCACCGGGGCCGAGGGCGTGGAGCTCACCGCGCCGGAGGGTCTGGGGCTCGCGGTGCGGCCCTGGTCCACCGCCGAGCTCGACGCCCGTGCGCACGACGGGGCGCTGCGCACCGACGGGCGCACCTGGGTGACGCTCTCGGCGGCGCTGCACGGCGTGGGCTCGGCGGCCTGCGGCCCGGAGCCGCTGCCCGAGTACGTGCTGACCGCTCGCGAGGAGTCCTTCCGATTCCGCCTCGCGCCGACGCGCGGCTGAGTCATTTCCGCGCCCGCGCGCGGCTGAGGACGTCCCGCCGAGGACGCCTCGGCGCCCCATGCCGTGCCCCGGTCCGTGCTCACGGGCACGGGCAGGGGCAGCAGTCTCAGGGACAGCAGACCCCGGGACAGCAGGGCTGGGGCCAGCCGGCACAGTCCGGTCAGCAGAGCTGGGGCCAGCAGGGTCAGCCGGGGCAGGCGCCGTCGGCCCCCGAGCAGCCGCAGTGGTCGCAGGCCTCGCCCTCGCCCGCGGCCTCCGGCTATCCGGGCGCGGGCTCGGCCTATCCCGGCGCGGCCGGAGCGAGCGCCGTCGGTGCAGGAACTGTCGGGACGGGCGCGAAGTCCACGCTGCGCAAGCTGGCGGACTGGATGTTCTACGGCGCGATCGCGGTGATCGTGATCCGCCTGATCGGCAACGTCGCCGTCTTCGCGGGCGGCATGCTCGCCGGCGGCATGTCCAGCTCCGCCGTCATGGGCATCACCGGGATCTTCGGGATCCTGTACCTGCTGGCCAACGGCATCGTCTCCCTCGCACTGCTGGTGCTCGCCGTGATGGCCGCCATCCAGGCCTCGGGCCGTGGCCGCACCGGCGCGATCATCGTCGCCGCCACCCTGATCGTCGCCGTGATCGCGTACTGGATCATCAACATCCCCTACCAGGTGGTGATCTCCGGCGCGACCGACACCGGCACCATCGGGACCGCCTCGATCGTGTTCCTGGTCGTCGAGATCGTCCGCGCGCTGATCGTGTTCGCCGCGCTGATCATCGGCGCGATGATGGCCCGCCGCTGGGCGAAGGACAACGCCTGAGCGCACGTCCCCAGCGCGCTGCCTGAGCTCAGCGTCAGAGCGCGCTGTCCGAGCGCACTGCGCTCCTCCGCCGCGCCCCGGTCCTCCCGGCGAGGGCCGGGGCGCCGTGCTTCCGGGCCATGGGGCGCGTGCGGCACTCTGCCCTTCGCGGTCCCCGAGCCTCAGCCGCCGAGCAGCAGGGCCTCTTCCCCGACGGTGACCAGCGCCCGACCGCCGGGCAGGGGACGGAGCTCGCCGATCCCGCCTGCGACCTCCCGCTCCAGCCGCACCTCACCGGTGGCCACGTCGATCACGCGCAGCCGCTGCGCGCCGCGGGGGTCCAAGGGGTGCTCGCGGACGAGCTCGTCCAGCACCACCACGGTGCCGGCGCCCTGGACCCCGCGCACGGCGGCGTCCGGGGAGGCCAGCGGCAGGGTCCAGGTATTCGCGCCGGTGACGGTGTCGTAGGCGACCAGCTGTCCGGCGTCGTTGGTGACGACCATGGACGCGGTGTCGATGCCGAGGCGGGAGGTGAACTCGGACGCCTGCGCGGTGCCCTCCCCGCCGGGTGCGGTCCACGCCGCGGCGGCCTCGGAGGCGATCATCTCGCCGGCCGTGTCGGTGCCGGTCTCGGTGCCGGTGGCGAGCACCCGTCCGTCCTGGATCCGCACGGTCCACTCCCCCGCCGGCGAGGCGTCGGACTGCCACAGCACCTCGCCGTCGCGATAGGCGGTCGCGACCAGTGCGCCCTCCTCGTCGGCGCAGACGGTGAGCACCTGCGCGGGCTCGTCCCGCAGCGCCTGCGGGTCCGCGGGGGCCAGGGTGGCGGCGACGCGGCACTCCGCGTCCGCGGGGGCGAGGACACGGCCGACGGGGAAGCCTGTGGCGGGGTCGAGCTGGGTCCATCCCTGTGCGGCATCGAAGCGCAGCGGAACGATCGGGAGCACACCCGTGGACGCGACGGCGTCCAGCAGCCCCGGAGCGGTCTCGGGGCGTGCGGGGACGTCCTGGCCCGCCGGGTCGGGGCCGCGGGTCGCGGTCGCGTCGCCGCCGGCGGATCCCTCGCCGGCAGTGCCATCGCCGGCAGGGTCGTCGTCTGCAGAGTCCTCACCGGCTGCGGCCTCACCGCCAGGGGCCTCACCGTCCAGGACGGTCCACAGGGCCTGCTCGGGGGCGGTGAGGTCGTAGCCGCTCAGTCGGCAGGCGCCATCCTCGCAGTGGCGCACCACGAGCTGGTCGCCGTCCAAGGACAGGGGCGCGCCGGGCACCTCGATGTCGGGGACGGACGAGTCCGGCGCACCGGCGGCGAGGGAGAGCACGGCGGTGGTCGTGCCGTCGGTGCGGACCGCGCGGGTCCCGTCGGCGGTGAGCGCGAGGACGTCCTGCGCCTCTGCCGGGAGGTCGCGCGCTCCGGAGTCGTCCACGAGCTGGGCGCTGCCGTCGGCCCGGCGCAAGAGCAGGGGCCCGTCGGTTCCGGGCACGGCGTGGACGACGTCGCCGTCCTCGAGGGCGGCGAGGCGGACGCTCGCGACCTCGTTGAGCGGGGCGATGCGGGTGGCGAGGACCGAGGGCACGGTGAGTGCGAGAGCCACCGCCGCGGCGAGCGCACCGGCGAGGAGGAGCGGTCCCCGGGAGGTGCGCGCGCCGGACGCGGCAGGCGCCTCGGCAGCGTCGTCCCCGTCGATCGCCTCATCCCGGTCGATCGCCTCGACCCCGTCGGCCGCGCGTCCCCGGCGCAGCCCAAGCAGCGCGAGGACCCCCGCGCCGACCGCCGCGCCCGCGAGGATCCCGGCGGCCAGGCGCAGCGCGCCGAGCACGAAGTGCCCGCCGAGCAGGGCGCAGATCCCCGCGAGGGCGCCGAGGACGACCGCAAGGCCCAGGAGCATGGTCGCGTCGGCCCCGGACCGTCCCGCCGCGAGCCCGTCGGCCCCTGCTCCGTCGGTAACAGGCCCGTCGGTCGCAGGCTCGTCAGCGTCGGACGCGTCCGTCGGCGCGGGCCGCGGCGCCCACGGGGACTCCTCGCTCATCACGGGCTCAGCTCACCCGCTCAGCGCGGGGAGCCGTAATAGGCGCCGGTGGTCTCCTCCCGCAGCGCGTCGAAGTCGCCGCTGTGCAGGGAGGTGCGGATGCGGTCCACGAGCCGCACCACGAAGCGCTCGTTGTGGATGGTGCACAGGGTCGAGGAGAGCATCTCCTTGGCCCGGAAGAGGTGGTGCACGTACGCCGCCGTGTAGTGGGTGCAGGTGTAGCAGTCGCAGGTCTCGTCGATCGGCGCGAACTGGCGGCGGTACATCGAGCCGGTGAGGTTCACGCGCCCGGTGCGGGTGTAGACGGCGCTGTTGCGCGCCACCCGCGACGGGGAGACGCAGTCGAAGGTGTCCGCGCCCGCGGCGATCGCGGTGAACAGGTCGTCGACCTCGCTGATGCCGAGGAGGTGGCGGGGCTTGGCGTCGGGCAGCTCATCGGTCACCCAGCCCACGATGGTGCCGAGGTTCTCCTTCTCCAGCGCTCCGCCGATGCCGAAGCCGTCGAAGCTCCAGCCCTCCACGTCCATGGCGCCGAGGTCGCGGGCGGCCTGTCGGCGCAGGTCCTCGTACTGCGCGCCCTGGATCACGCCCCACAGCTGCTGGTACGGGCGGTGGGTGCGCTCCGCGGTGAGGCGGGCGTGCTCGGCCAGGCACCGGATCGCCCACAGACGCGTCCGCTCCAGCGCCCGCTCCTGGTAGCCGCGAGAGTTCATGAGGGTGGTGAGCTCGTCGAAGGCGAACATGATGTCCGCACCCAGGCCGTGCTGGATCTGCATGGAGATCTCGGGGGTGAAGCGGTGCACGTCGCCGTTGATGAAGGAGCGGAAGGTGACGCCGTCATCGTCGACGTGGGCCAGGCGTTCCTTGCCCTCGGCGACGTCGTCGTCCTCGCCGGAGGCGGTGCGGGCCTTCTCCCCGCCCGCGAACTCGCTCGAGAGGACCTTCTTGAACCCGGCGCCGAGGCTCATCACCTGGAAGCCGCCGGAGTCGGTGTAGGTGGGGCCGGACCAGTTCATGAACGCGCCGAGGCCGCCGGCCTCGTCAACCAGGTCGTGGCCGGGCTGGAGGTACAGGTGGTACGCATTGGCCAGCAGCGCCTGCGCGCCGAGGTCGCTCATCGACTCGGGCAGCACCGCCTTGACGGTCGCCTTGGTGCCCACCGGCACGAAGGTGGGGGTCTCGATGACCCCGTGCGGGGTGGTGAGCACCCCGGCCCGGGCCTTATCCCCATGGCGGGCGGTGACCTCGAATCCCACGTCCGCCGGGGAGGGCGGGGCGGCGGGGGTCACGGCGGGCGGGGCGTCGGCGGGGGGCGTGGTCACCGTCCCATGGTCCCATGGCCGGGCGCGCCGTAAGATTCCCGGAGCCCCGCCCGACGCCCGCATCCCCAGGAGCCCCGTTGACCACCGCCCCCTCGGCCCCGCACACGCTGCGCGGCTCGGCGGCATCCGCGGACGAGGGAACCGTCGGCCCCGGCGCGACCGCAGCGGGAGGGGATCGCGATCAGCACGCCCGATGAGCCGTCGCCACCGCGCCGCAGCGGCCGACGCGCGGGGGCGCTGAGCGAGGAGGAGATCGCGCGCCAGAGCGCCGTCGCCGATGAGCGAGCACGCGGCGAGCACGGTGCGTCCTCGGACCTCTCCGCATGGGAGCAGCCCGCCTCCGCGACGACGGACTCCCCGGCGATGGACTCTCCGGACGAGCCGGTCCCGCCGGCCGCCTCCGCGTCGCTCGCCGACGACCTCGAGGACTGGACCCAGGAGCCGACTCCCCCGACGCCTTCGGCGCCGCCCGCCCCGCAGCCGTCGCGCCCCGCGCTCGCCCCGCAGGAGAGCGCCTCGGCCCCGGCCTCGCGGCCGGCTCCGGCGCGTCGGCCCCGCTCCTCCTTCTCCGTCTGGGCCGACGGGATGCGCCCCACCCGGACCTCCTCGCTCGAGGACTGGCTGCAGGGCCCCCTCGAGCAGCACTCGGAGCAGGAGGCGGAGGACGCCTGGTCCACGAGCGACTCGATCTCGGGCGCCTGGCGACCGGTGCAGGAGAGCGCGCCGGAGCCCTCGCGCACCGTGCCCGGCGGTGCGGGGACGGGCGCTCACCTCGGAGCAGACGCTGACGCAGGGACAGACACTGACACCCGCGCCGACACCGGCGCTGACACCCGCCCTGAGACCGACGCGCCCGACGGCGCGGCCCCGTCGGCCGGCTCGACGCTCGCCGACACCTGCGCAGGCACCGGCGCCGCTCGCCCCGACGCGACGGCCACCGTCGCGGAGCCGACGCGCGAGACCGCCCGGGCCCGCCCCGCCTTCCGCCGCGAGCTGCACGGCCTGCGCGCGGTCGCGCTGGGGCTCGTGGCGATCTACCACATCTGGCTCGGCCGGGTCTCGGGCGGCGTGGACGTGTTCCTGTTCCTCTCGGCCTTCTTCCTCACCGGCACCTTCGTGCGACGCCTGGAGAGCGGGCGTCCGCTGGGGGTGCCGCGCTACTGGCTGCACACCTTCAAGCGCCTCCTGCCGCCGGCAGCGGTGACGATCCTGCTCACCCTCGCCGCGACGGCGCTGTTCCTGCCCGCCTCGATCTGGCCGACGGTGATGCAGCAGTCCGTCGCCGCTGTGACCTACCTGCAGAACGCGCTGCTGGTCTCGCTCGAGGTCGACTACCACGCCCGCGACGCCTCGACCGCCTCGCCGCTGCAGCACTTCTGGTCGCTGTCCGTGCAGGGGCAGGCGTTCGTGGTGTGGCCGCTGCTGTTCGGGCTGGTGGTGCACCGGGCGAGGAAGGGCCGGTCGGTGCGCCGCCCCCTCATCGCGCTCATTGGACTGATCGGTGCCGCGTCCCTGACCTGGTCGATCATCTCCACCGCCTCCCAGCAGGAGATCGCCTACTTCGACACCGCCGCGCGGCTGTGGGAGTTCGCCGCGGGGTCGCTGCTGGCCCTGTCGCTGCCGGTGCTGGACCGGCTCACCGGCGCCCGCCGCCCCGAGGACGGCGCCGCCCCGCGCCACCGCACCCTGCGCGCCCTGATGGGCTGGGCCGGCATCGCGGCGCTGCTCGCCTGCGGCATCGTCCTGGACGTGTCCTCGCAGTTCCCCGGCTGGATCGCGATCTGGCCGCTGACCGCGGCGAGCGCCGTGGTGGTCGCCGGATACTCCGGGCGGCGCTGGGGCGTGGACCGTCTGCTGTCCACCCGCCCGGCCGCGTTCATCGGCGACATCTCCTACGCCCTGTACCTCGTGCACTGGCCGATCCTGGTGATCTGGCTGCACCACAGCGGCCAGGAGCGGGCCGGTCTGCTGGACGGCCTGGTGGTGCTTACCGGCTCGGTGCTGCTGGCCTGGATGCTGACCCGCGCCGTGGACGCGCCGGTGCGCCGCTCCCGCTGGCTCGAGGCGCGGCCGTGGCGGTCCCTGGTCGCGATCACGATGAGCGTCGCCCTGGTCGCCGGGGCCGCGGGCGGCTGGTGGACCTACCTCCAGCGCACCCCGCCGCAGCCCCCGGTCGCCGCGGAGTCGGCGCCGGCGACCGACGAGGTCGCGACCGAGGCCCCGACCGTGCTGCGCCCCGCGGGCTGGCAGCTCGGCTCCCAGTGGCCGGACCTGCCCGAGAGCTGCGGAGGTAAGTGGGCGCCGGCGACATCGTTCCGCAACACCCACTGCCAGCAGCTGCTGCCGGCGGACGCGGAGCCGACCGAGACGATCGTGGTGGTGGGCAGCTCCCACTCCCGCCAGTACATCCCGGCCCTGCTGCCGCTGGCCGAGGAGCGAGATGCCCAGGTCGTCAACCTCAGCATGGACGGCTGCGGCTACCTCGCCGGCACCGAGCGGTGGCCCTACTGCCGCGGCTACGACGACTGGGTGCTCGCCTATCTCGACGCGGCCCAGCCCGACATCGTGCTGACCACCGTCACCCTCACCACCGCCGACGGCACCGCCGAGACCCTGCCCGAGGGCACCGAGGGCGCGATCCAGCAGCTCCTGGACCGGGGCATCGACGTGATCGCCACCCGGGACACCCCGCGCTGGGAGGTCAACGAGTACGAGTGCGCGGAGGCCGCGGTCGACGCCGGCGGCTCCCCCGCGGACGCCGATGCGGCCTGCGGCGCCGACCGCACCGAGAAGCTCGCCGCGACCAACCCCGCCGCCCCGCTCGCCGAGCTCACCGGCACGGGCGGCGCCTCGGTGACGGTGCTGGACTACTCCGACCTCATCTGCCCGGACGGACGCTGCGCCCCCGTGCTCGGCGACGTGTACGTCTACATGGACGACGACCACCTCACCCGGCTGTTCGTCGAGGAGGTCATCGCCCCGGCCGCGACGCGGGAGCTCGAGACCGCGCTGTCCTGACCCTGCCTGCTATGACACGGCCTGTCGTGACGCGCCCCACCGGTGCGCGCCGGGCCCCGGTGCGGCCGCTAGCATGACCCGGGACCAGGGGCCGACCGCGCCCGACCGACGGGAAGCAGGTGGCCACGCGTGGACGTGCTCAGTGTGCTCGCGGCGCTGGCCGCGGCACTGTTCGTGCTCGGCGCGCCGGGTCTGCCGACGGTGCTCGCGCTGCGGATGCGCCCCCTGCCCGCGATCGCGTCCGTGGTGCCCCTGTCCCTCGCGCTGATCGCCGCCACCGCCGAGCTCGGCCACGTCCTCTCCATCCCCTGGACGGTCCTGTCCCCGCTCGTGCTCGGCCTCGTGCTCGGCGCGATCGTGTGGGGCATCGGCCGGATCGCGCGCGGCCCCCAGGGTGGTCGACGGGGCGACCTACGGGGCAGCTCGCGCACGCACCGGTCCGAGCCCGGCGTCGAGACCGTCGCGGCCGACGACGCCTCCCACGACGACGGGGCAGCCCGGATCGAGGGGGCCGACGAGGCCTCCCCCGCCCCCGCCACCCCCGTCGGCCGCTTCCTCACCTCCCCTCGCGGGCAGGCCGCCGCGGTCCTCACGGGCCTCGTGATCGGGATCGGCTCGCTGCTGGTCCAGGGCCTGCGGATGATGGGCTCGATCGACGCGATCAGCCAGACCTACGACAACGTCTTCCACCTCAACGCCGTGCGGCACATCCTCCGCGCCGGGGACGGCTCCGCCTGGGTCGTGGGCGGGATGACCACCCTGCCGGGCGAGGAGACGTTCTACCCGGCGCTCTGGCACCAGACGGTGAGCCTGGTCGTGCAGCTCTCCGGCCAGGAGATCATCCTCGCCTCCAACATCGTGATGCTGCTGGCGGTCGCCGTGATCTGGCCGCTGGGCATGGCGACCCTGGTGCGCACCGCCACCGCCTCGGGCCCGATGGGCTGGATGGCCGCGGGCGCCCTGGCCGGGATCACCTCGACCTTCCCGCTGGCGATGATGTCCTGGGGCATCCTGCTCCCCTATCTGCTGTCCCTGTCGCTGATGCCGCTGGTGTTGGCCGCCGTCGCGCACGTGGCGACCCTCGCCCCCGCCGGCCCTCACCGCCTCACCGCCGCGCAGACCTGGGTGCTGCTGGTCGCCGCGTGCGCCTCGGTCGCCCTCGCCCATCCCCAGGGCGTGTTCGTGGGGCTGATCCTCGGCGTGCCGATGCTGGTGTGGGCGGTGCTGGTGCGGGCCGGGGACCTGGTGCTGCGCCGCCCGCGCGTGCTGCGCCGCCTCGTCCCGCTCGCGCTGGTCACGGCGGCGGTGATGTACATCGGCTGGACGGGCTTCGAGGAGTTCCGCCCTTCGGAGAGCTCGGCGGTGTGGGAGCCGAACGCCACGCAGGACGAGGCGATCGCCCAGGCGCTGTCCCTCGCGGGGAACGGCGCCCCGGCCTGGTGGCCGCTCGGGGCGGTGGTGCTGGTGTGCGCCCTCGCGGTGCTGATCGGCAGCCGCTCGCGCTGGCTGGTGCCGGCCTTCGCGGCCGCGGCGTGGATGTCGGTGATCACCCGCTCCACCCCCATGGGCGACTTCCGCTACCAGTGGACCGGGACCTGGTACAGCGACAACTACCGCATCACCGCGATCGTCGCGGTCGCGGCGGTGCCGCTGCTGGCCGTGGGTCTGGACGTGCTCGCCCGCTGGGCGGTGCGGCTGCTGCCCGTGCTGCGCGGAGCCGCCGGTCCCGTCGCCGCGGTGGCGGTGGTGCTGGTGCTGCTGGCCGCGAGCATCTTCTCCCCGAGCATGTACGCGGCCCGGGCGGACATGGCCTGGCACTGGCGCAACACCGAGCTGCTCACCCCCGACGAGCGGGCGCTGCTCGAACAGCTGCCCGAGGTGGTGCCCGAGGACGCGGTCATCGCCACCAACGCCTGGAACGGCAGCTCGCTGGCCTATGCGATCTCCGACCGTCCCGTGCTGAACACCTTCATGGGCTTCCAGGCCGAGGACGAGGTGCACCTGCTGAACCGTCAGCTGGACGACGCGCAGACCGACCCCGCGGTGTGCGACGCGATGGAGGACCTGCACGTCGAGTACGCGCTCGACTTCGGGCCCGAGGAGATGCACGGCAATCGCGCCACCTACACCGGGCTCAACGAGATCTCGCAGACCGGGGCCGCCGAGGTGGTGCTCCAGGTGGGCGACGCGAAGCTGCTGCGCATGCTCCCGTGCCGCGGCACCGATGGTTCAATGAACGGGTGAGCCCCTTCTCCGCAGCTTCCCCCTCCCCCCGCGCCCGCCGGACCGCCCTGGACCTCGGCGCCTTCGTCACCGCCTCCCCCTCCAGCTTCCACGCCGCCCGTGAGGGGGCCCGCCGCCTGGCGGCGGCCGGCTTCACCGAGCTGCGCGAGACGCAGGCGTGGGACGCCGCGAACGTCGCCGGGGACCGCTACGTGCTGCGCGACGGCTCCCTCATCGCCTGGTCCGCCCCGGCCGGCGCGGACACCGCGACCCCGCTGCGGATCGTCGGCTCCCACACCGACTCCCCCGCCCTGAAGGTCAAGCCCGACCCCCGCTACGGCGCCGAGGGGCTCACCCAGGTCGCGGTCGAGATCTACGGCGGTCCGCTGCTGAACTCGTGGCTGGACCGGGAGCTGCGCCTGGCCGGCCGCCTCGCCCTGGCCGACGGCAGCACCGTGCTCGTGGACACCCCCGGCCTGCTGCGCGTCCCCCAGCTCGCCGTGCACCTGGACCGCGCCGTGAACAAGGACGGCCTGCACCTGGACCCGCAGCGGCACATGCAGCCGATCATCGGCTTCGCCGGTCTGGACGTGCTCGAGGTGCTCGCCCATCACGCGGGGGTGCGCTGCGGCGAGATCGTGGGCATGGACGTGGTCACGGCCGACGCGCAGGCCCCGGCCCTGTTCGGCGCCGACGAGGAGTTCCTCGCCTCGGGCCGTCTGGACAACCTCAGCTCCGTGCACGCCGAGGTGGAGGCGCTGCTCGCCGTCGCCGGCGGTGCCCGCGAGGCGACCGCCACCGGCCCCGCCCCGATCGCGATGATGGTCGCCAACGACCACGAGGAGGTGGGCTCGGCGACCCGCTCCGGCGCCGCCGGTCCCTTCCTCGAGGACGTGCTGGTGCGGGTCCACGCCGCGCTCGGCGGCACCGAGGCGACCCGCCGCCAGGTGCTCGCCTCCTCGCTCGTGCTCTCCGCGGACGCGGGCCATGCCGCGCACCCCAACTACCCCGAGCGCCACGACCCCGTGACCCGTCCGCGGCTCGGCGAGGGCCCGATGCTGAAGATCAACGCCCAGCAGCGCTACGCCACCGACGCGGTGGGGATCGCCACCTTCGTCGCCGCCTGCGAGAAGGCCGGGGTGCCCCACCAGCACTTCGTCTCCAACAACGCCATGCCCTGCGGCTCCACCATCGGCCCGATCACCGCCACGCGCCTGGGGATGACCACGATCGACGTGGGCATCACGCTGCTGTCGATGCACTCGGCCCGTGAGATGTGCGCGACCGCGGACCCGCTGCTGCTGCAGCAGGCCTGCGCCGCCTTCCTGCGCGGCTGAGCCGCACGACCGACCTGCGCCGCCGGAAGGACCCTCCCACCCGCATGCCCGACTCCCCGACCCCGTCGGCCGCCCAACCCCCGTCGGCCGTCTCCTCCCACCCCGGCGCGACCGACGCGCGCTCGACCCATGCGGGCCGCTTCCGGCCCGAGCTGCACGGCCTGCGCGGACTCGCCATCGGCCTCGTGGTGCTCTACCACGTCTTCTTCGACCGGGTCTCCGGCGGCGTGGACGTGTTCCTGTTCCTCTCCGCGTTCCTCCTGGTGGGCACCTTCACCCGGCGCGTGGACCGCGGGGCGCCGATGCGGCCCGCCGCGTACTGGGCCCGCACCTTCAAGCGCCTGCTGCCGCCCACGGCGGTGGTGTCGATGGCGACGCTGGCGGCGGTGTTCTGGCTGCTGCCCGAGAGCCGGCGCCTCACCGCGCTCACCGACGCCGCCGGCGCGATCCTGCACGTGGAGAACTGGGTGCTGATCCAGCGGGGCGTGGACTACTACGCCGCCGAGGAGACCGGCGCGTCCCCCTTCCAGCACTTCTGGTCCCTGTCGATCCAGGGACAGGTGTTCCTGCTGTGGCCGCTGCTGATCGCGGCGACGGTGCTGATCGCGAGGGTGCTCCGGCGCAACGCCCGTGCGGCGCTCGCGCTCATGTTCACCGCGGTGCTCGTGGTCTCCTTCGCCTGGTCGGTGCACTCCACCGCCACCCAGCAGCAGATCGCCTACTTCGACACCTTCACCCGGCTGTGGGAGTTCGCGGCCGGCAGCCTGCTGGGCCTGATGCTGCCGGCCTGGGAGGCGCACGCCGAGCGCCGCCGCGCCGCCCGCGCCCGCCATCGCCGCACCGGCCCCCGCCCGCAGTTATGGCGGGTGTGGCTGGGCTGGGCCGGGATCGCCGGCCTCATCTCCTGCGGCCTGCTCGTGGACGTGCAGGGCGCCTTCCCCGGCTGGATCGCGGCCTGGCCGCTCGCCGCGGCGGCGCTCGTGCTGATCGCCGGGACCAGCGGCCACCGCCTCGGGGTGGACACGCTGCTCGCCACCGGCCCCGCGAAGCTGCTCGGCGACATCTCCTACGGCCTGTACCTCGTGCACTGGCCGCTGCTGACGATCCACCTCGCCGTCGCCGGGAAGGAGCGCGCCGGCCTGCTCGACGGCACGGTGATCATCGCGGCGTCCCTGGTGCTCGCCTGGCTGCTCACGAAGCTGGTGGACTCCCCGATCCGGCGCTGGGGCTGGGCGAACGCCCGCGCCCGCCGCGCCGGGCTGGTCGTGGTCTGCGCGCTCGTCCTCGCCCTCGCCCCCGTCGCCGGGGCGCGCGAGCACGTGCTCGGCCAGCAGCGCGAGGCCGAGGCCCGGGCCGTCGCCGACAACCCCGGGGCCCGCGTGCTGGACCCCGACTTCGAGCTCCACCCCGATGCGGACCCGTCGGCCGAGCCGCTGCCCACCCTGTCCACGCTCGGCAAGGACTGGTTCACCGGCACCGAGCCCTGCACCGGCGCGCTCGAGCCGCAGGGCGCGCCCGCCGAGCGCCTGCGCACCCGCTGCGCGCAGATCCCCGGCGAGGAGGGCGGTCCGGTGCTGGTCAGCGCCGGCAACTCCCGCGTCGAGCAGCTCACCGGCGCCCTCGCCCCGCTCGCCGCCCGCGAGGGCTGGACCGTGATCACGCTGTGGGAGGGCGGCTGCACCTGGTCGCCGGACGCCGAGGTGAATGAGGTCTGCGACCAGTTCAGCGCCGACACCCGCGCCTACATCGAGCAGATCAGCCCCGACGCCGTGCTGCTGGACACCACCTTCTACACCCCGGACGGCGAGGAGGTGCTGGTCCCCGGCATCGAGGAGACCCTCGCCTCCCTCGCCGCCCTGGACACCCAGGTCATCGCCCTGCGCGACCAGCCCCGCCTGAGCGTGGACCCGGTCGCGTGCACCGAGGAGAAGGGCGACGAGGACCCCTCCTGCGCCTCCCCGCTGCCGGAGCCGCTCGCCCAGGAGCGGCCGGACGCCCAGCTGCTCGCCGCGGCAGGCGGCACCGTGGTGCCGCTGGACGTGAACGACCTGATCTGCCCGGAGGGGTCCTGCCCGCCGGTGATCGGCAATGTGCGCGTCTCGCTGGACGTCAACCACATCACCGAGAGCTACGCGATCTCCATGCAGGGCGAGGTCGACGCACGCCTGCGGGAGGGCGGCTTCCGCTGGTGAGGCGCGCTCCGGCGCCTGCCGCCAGGGGGCGGAGCGCTCAGTCGCGCCGGGCGATCGTCTCGACGACCTCGACGGCGGCGCGGGCGCGGGTGACGGAGGGATGGTCCTCGCCGTGCGCGCGCTGGGCGTCCTTGAGCAGCTCGTCGACCTGGTAGAACGCGTCCTCGAGGTGGCCGGACTCGGCGGTGGCCTCCGCGAGCTGGGCCCGCAGTTCGATCGCCTCGGAGCTGACGGACTCACCGTGCTCGAGCAGGTCGATCAGTCGGCGGGTGATCTCGTGGACGCGCTCCTGCGGAGTGCTCATCGGGGCCTCTCCTCGGCTCCTGGGGACGGGGACGCCCCGATCCTACGGTCCCCCGCCCGTGCCGGGTTCCGGCGGAACTCAGGCAGAATGGGGCCCGGCCCCCGGGCCCGCCGTGAGCCCTGCCCCGGCCCACCGCTCCACCTCGAGACGACGGAGGACACGATGGACGCGTCGTCCGCGACCGCTGCGCACGTGCTGGTCCCCGCCCCTGCCGGCCAGGCCGGCTCCCTGATCGCCGCGCTGCGCGCACAGGGCCTCCGCGCGGACCACACCCCCTTCGTGGAGCTGCGCGACCAGCGCGACACCGATACGCGCGCCGCCGCCGCTGCCCTCACTGCGGGCGGGATCGGGCACCTGGCGGTCACCTCCCCGCGCTCGGTGCAGGTCCTCGCCGAGGTCGCTGCGGCGCTCGCGGCCGACGGGGCTGCTGTCGACGGGGGCGGCAGTGCTGCTGCCGATGGGGCCGACGCCGCGCTGCCCCTGCCGGCGGACGCGACCGTCACCGCCCTCGGCGAGGAGACCGGCGAGGCGCTCACCGCCGCAGGCGTCCCCGGGGCGGCGCTCACCGTCGTCGCCGCCGAGGCCGATCTCGCCGCCGCCGTGCTCGAGGCCACCTCCGAGGGCGATGCCGTGCTGCTGGCCGGTCCCGCGCATCTCGCCCCTGACCTCGCCCAGCGTCTGCGCAGCGCAGGACGGGACCTCACCGTCGCCGTCACCCACCGGGTGCGCAGCACGGGCCTGGACACCCAGACCGTGCGGGATCTGAGACTGCACGGCGTGGACGCCCTCGTGCTCACCACGCCGCTGCTCGCGGACCTCGCCGGACACCTCGGCATCCACCGCGACATCCGCGTGGTCGCCGCCGACGCCTCGACCGCCGCCCGGGCGGAGGCGCGAGAGCTCGTGGTGCACGGCATCGCCGCGGAGCCGACGGCGGCATCCCTCGCCGCCGCGGTCCGCACGGCGCTGGACACCCCCGTCGTGCACGACTGAGCGACGCGGACCCACGGTGGAGATCAACCCGTTCGAGTCGCGGCTGCGGATGCTGCAGCAGATCGACGGCGTCCAGATGCAGCGCGAGGCCGCACCGGACGAGGAGACGGCCGGCTGCCCCGGCTGCCCGTACTTCTGGACCTGCCCGGTCCCCCACCGCGGCGAGGAGGTCCGCGCCCCGCAGGAGATCGATCCGGCCGATGTGGAGGACCAGGTCGGCCCGCGCCGCGCCTACGTGCCGCGCGACGAGTCGGACGTGGGCTGGACCGACGTGTGGGTGGACGAGGACGGTCTGCGCATCGACCCGGACGAGCTCGTCGAGGAGCTGCCGGACGAGGAGCCCCGTGGCGACGGGCTCTCCGACGCCGAGGAGCCCGCGGAGAGGCAGGAACCCGCGGAGGGTCCTGGCGAGGAGTCCGCGGAGGACCAGGAGCCCCCATCGCGCGGCCGACGCCGCCGCTGGTTCTTCGGGCGCCGCTGAGCGCTGCTCAGTCGGCCTGGTCGTGCCCTGCGGGGCAGGCGCGGCCAGGGGCCCGCAGCGGAAAGTCCCGGCCGGGGACGGCAGTGCCGGGGAGCGCAGTGCGGTCCACGCGCATCCAGCCGGCGGGCTCGGTGCTCACAGCGACCGCAGCACCGGCCATGTCGGCAGCGCCCGCAGCGCCCGCCGCACCGGCCGCGCCTGCCGCGTCGGCCGATCCCTCGACCCGTGCGGCGGCGCCCGGCGCGCCCGCGCCTGCGGCGGTCGCGTCGGCGTCCTCGTCCCGGCTCTGCGGGGCGGAGATGTCGATGCCGAAGATGGTGTGGAAGGCGGCGACGTACTCGTCGGCGAAGCCGGTCTCGGCCAGGTGGCGGGCCCGCTCGGCGGGCTGGTGCATGACCTTGGCGAGGATGCGGCGCACGGAGCGCTCGAGCTGGTCGGCGGTCTCGCCGGAGACCTCGTGGCGCAGGCGGTCGATCTCGACGTCGGCCGCGTCGAAGACCTCGCGGCGCAGGGCGGCGAGCGCCGGGTCGATGCGGCGCACCTCCTGCTGCTGGCGGAAGGCCTCGACGTTCTCGGCGACGATCTCGCGGGCGCTGACCAGTGCCGGATCGGTCTCGGCCTCGCGGCCCAGGCGCAGGTCCGCCAGGCCCAGCACGGTGATGCCCTTGAGGTGGCGGACCAGCGGGTGCAGGTCGGACTGCAGGGCGAGGTCCAGCACGACGGTGCGGCCGGCGCCGAGGAACTGCTCGGGGAACAGGGAGGTGCCGTGGCCGGAGGCGGCGAGGACGAGGTCCGCGTCGCGCAGCGCCGCATCGAGCCCGGCGCGCTCGACGACGTCGGCGCCGTGCCGCTCGGCGAACCCGAGCGCGCGGCCGGACGGGGAGTAGACCAGGGCCCGGCCAATTCCGCGGCGGGACAGCTCGGCGAGCCCCAGGCGGGCGTAGGCGCCGGTGCCGACGATCAGGGCGGTGCGGCCCTCGATCCCTCCGAGCTCGAGCGCGGCACGGTCCACGGCGACGGCCGCGCCGGAGCGTCCGGCGGCGCCGACGGGGGCATGGGTGGCGACGCTCTTGGCGCAGCGGAAGCCGTGCTGGAAGAGGTCGTGGAGCATCGAGGTGGTGCGCCCCTCGCGGCGCGCGGTCTCGTAGGCCTGACGGACCTGGCCGGCGATCTCGGCCTCGCCGAGCACCAGGGAGCGCAGCCCCGAGGTGACCTCGTAGAGGTGCTGCGGGACGGGGGCGTCCATCGCGGCGTCGAAGCAGAGGGAGACCACCCCACGGTCCAGGCCGCTGGTGCGGGCGACCGCGTCGACCACGAGGTCCACTCCCTCGTGGAAGCGGTCGGTGTCGAGGTAGACCTCGAGCCGGTTGCAGGTGGAGAGCACGACCTCGCCGGAGACGACCGGGGGCGCGCCCGTGGTCGCGGCGCGCTCGGCCTGGAGCTCCTGGATGACCTCCGGCAGCGACTCCGCCCCACGGGTGAGGGCGTCGAGCACCTCGAGGTCGAGGTGCTCGTGGGAGGCGCGGAGGGCGGCGAGCATGAGCGCCAGTGTAGGCCCGGCGGCGAAGGTCCCGGCCCTCCCGGCGCCGTCGCCGGCGCTCCCGCGCCGGACCCGTGCCGACCCCCGTGCGCGGCCGTGCACAATGGGGGTGTCATGACACAGAACCCCACGTCAGAGCCCACTTTTCACGACAGCGCGTCAGATACCCGTCGACGCCTGTCAGAATCCGATGTTGCCGCAGGCCGTGGGCTCGCAGAGCCCCCGTCGGCCGCCCCCGCAGCCCCCGCCGCGACCCCGTCGGCCGCCCTCACGGACCCTGCCGCGGCACCCTCCGGGGCGAGTGCCGCGCTGCCCGACGGGCATCCCGCGACACGCCCGACGGCGACCGGCGGCGTGGCCGACGCCTCACTGCTGCAGGAGCTGCGCGGCGTGAGGAGCGACACACCAAGCGTGTGGTTCATGCGTCAGGCCGGCCGCTCGCTGCCCGAGTACCGGGCGCTGCGCGAGGGCACCACGATGCTCGACTCCTGCGTCCGCCCCGACATGGCCGCGGAGATCACGCTCCAGCCGGTGCGCCGCCACGGCGTGGACGCCGGGATCTTCTTCTCGGACATCGTCGTCCCCGCCCGCCTAGCCGGGCTCGGCGTCGAGATCCGCCCTGGCGTCGGCCCGGTCTTCGACCATCCCGTGCGCACCGAGGCCGACATCGAGGCGCTGCCCCCGCTCGGCGACGACTACGAGGAGGCGCTCGCCCCGATCCGCGAGGCGGTGCGCCTGACCGTGGCGGAGCTCGGCACCACGCCCCTGATCGGCTTCGCCGGCGCCCCCTTCACCGTCGCGAGCTACATGGTCGAGGGCGGCCCCAGCCGTGACCACCTGCGCACCCGCGCGCTGATGCGCTCGCGCCCGGACCTGTGGGAGCGCCTGGCGACCTGGGTCGCGGAGCTGTCGGGCCGCTTCCTGCGGGCCCAGGTCCTCGCGGGCGCCTCCGCGGTGCAGCTGTTCGACTCCTGGGTGGGAGCGCTCGGGCAGGAGCAGTACCTCGAGCACGTCCAGGCCCATTCCGCCGCCGCGCTCGCCCACGTCGCGGACCTGCCGGTGCCGCGGATCCACTTCGGCGTCGGCGCCGCGCACCTGTTGCTGCCGATGCTCGGCGCCGGCGCGACCGCGATGGGCGTGGACCACCGCCTGCGCCTGGACCGGGCTCTGGAGGTCCTCCCCGCCGACACCCCGGTGCAGGGCAACATCGACCCCGCGGTCCTGTTCACCTCGGAGGAGGCGCGCTTCGCGGAGGCGCGCGGCGTGCTCGAGGCGGGCGCGGCCGCGGCCGGGCACGTGGTGAACCTCGGCCACGGCGTCCCGCCGGACACCGACCCGCAGGTACTCACCGACCTGGTCGCCTTCCTCCACTCCCAGCGCGTCGCGCGCGCCGCGGAGGCGCCCGAGGCATGAGCGCCCGGATCCTCGTCGTCGGCGGCGGCCTCGCAGGGCTGCTCGCCGCCCGACGCCACCAGCGCGCGGGACACCGCGTGGTGCTGCTCGAGGCCGAGGACCGCCTCGGCGGCGCGGTCGCGGAGCTCGCCCTCCCGGGCGCCGGCGACCTCGCCCTGAACGCGGGCGCGGAGGCGTACTCGACCGCCTCCGGCGCGGTCGACGCGCTGGTCGCTCAGCTCGGGATCGCAGATCGGGTCGTCTCCCCGCGCGCGGGGCTCGGCAGCCGGATCGTCTCCGCCGCCGGGGTGCACCGCGCCCCGGCCGGCGCCCTGCTCGGGGTGCCCGGCCGACCGCTCGCCGCCGACGTCCGCGCCGTGCTCGGCTGGCCGGGGGCTCTGCGCGCGGCGCTCGAGCCCCTGCTGCCCGCCCGCGTCGGCGCACGGCCCGGAGCGACCGTCGCCGAGACGGTGGGACGCCGGATGGGCCGACGGGTGCTCGAGCGGCTCGTCGCCCCGATCGTCGGCGGGGTGCACTCCGCCGATCCGGCCGAGCTCGAGCTCGCCGCCGCCTCCCCGCAGCTCGCGACGGGCCTGGCCGAGCACGGCTCGCTGGTGCGGACCGTGCGCCGCCTGCGCGGCACGGGACGACGGGGCGGCACAGGACGACGGGGCGACGCCGGCCGCACGGCCGGCGCGAACGCCGGGACCCGTGTGCACGCCCTCGCCCCGACCATGGCGGCCCTTCCCGCGGCGCTGCGCGAGGAGCTGCTCGCCGCGGGCGGGATCGTGCGCACCGGCGTGGAGGTCACGGGCCTGGACCGCGAGGGCGAGCCGTGGCGGGTCCGCACCGCCCGCGGTGAGCAGCTCGAGGCCGACCGCCTCGTGCTCGCCTGCCCTCCTGACACCGCCCGCTCCCTGCTCGCCGGGGCCGCGCCGGAGATCGCCGAGGCGATCCCGGAGACGCCGTCGGCCGCGGTGCGGCTGGTCGCCCTGGTGCTGGACGCCCCCGCCCTGGACTCACATCCCTCGGGGACCGGTGCACTGGTCGCGTCGGGCACCCCGGGGATCCGCGCGAAGGCCCTCACCCATGCGAGCGCCAAGTGGGAGCACGTCGAGCGCGCGCTGCGCGAGGCCCTCCCGTCGGCCGCCTCCCCGCACCTCGTGCGGCTCTCCTACGGCCGTCCCGGCGAACAGCTGCCGGAGCGCGAGGAGATCGTCGACCTCGCCCTCGCCGACGCCTCCGCGATCCTCGGCACCCCGCTCACCCGCTCCCGGCTCGCGGACTGGGCCGTGATCGACTGGGACCGGGCGATGCGCCGGCCCGGGCCCGGCCACCGCGCCGCCCTCGACGCGCTCGCGAGTCTGCTCGAGGCCCGGGACGACCTCGAGCTCGTCGGCTCCTGGCGGGCCGGAACCGGCCTCGACGCGATCGTCCGCGCCGACGACGCCCGCGCCGCCGCCGCGCAGGCCCCGCAGACCACCCCGATCTCTCCCACCGCTCCCACGGAAGGAACCCCACGATGAACGACGCCGCCGCCTCGACCCCCGAGGAGATCGCGCAGACCACCCGGTACACGAGCTACACCGTGTTCCGCCGCCTCTCGGGCCTGACCGAGGACGGCGCGCTCACCACCGCCCAGGTCGCCGAGGCGCTCACCCAGACGGTCCCGCTGATCGAGTCTGCCAGCGATGGAGGAGTCGAGATCCTCGGCTTCTACGACGTCTCCGGCTTCCGCGCCGAGGACGACCTGATGCTGTGGCTCGCCGCCGACGAGCCCGAGGCGCTGCAGCGCGGCCTGCGCGAGTTCGAGCGCTCCCTGCCCGGCACCTGGCTGCACCGCGAGTGGGCGTCGGTGGGCGTGCACCGCATGGCCGAGTTCGCCAAGGGCCACGTCCCCTCGTTCATGGTCCCGGGCTTCGAGCGCAAGCAGTGGATCACCGTGTACCCCTTCGTGCGCAGCTACGAGTGGTACCTGCTGCCCGACGAGGAGCGCAACCGCATGCTGCGCGAGCACGGCCTGCTGGGCCGCGACTACCCGCAGGTCAACGCCAACACCGTCGCCGCCTTCGCGCTCGGCGACTACGAGTGGCTGCTCTCCTTCGAGGCCGACGATCTGCACGACCTCGTCGACATGATGCGCCACCTGCGCTACTCCGATGCGCGCCTGCACGTGCGCGACGAGCTCCCCTTCCACACCGGCCGCCGCCTCGAGGACCTCGAGGACGTCGCCGCGCTCCTGGCCTGATCCCGGACGCCTTCCTGCCCGCACGACCTTCACCGAGGACCACACCATGACCGACACCACCACCCAGATGCCCGCGCCGCGCAGCGCGGCCCCCGACTCCCCCACCCATGCGCGTCGCGGCGAGGCCCGTCCCTTCGACGCGATCCTGTTCTCCTCCTTCGGCGGCCCCGACGGGCAGGAGGACGTGATCCCCTTCCTGCGCAACGTCACCCGCGGGCGCGGGATCCCCGACGAGCGGCTGGAGGAGGTCGCGGGCCACTACCGCGCTCTCGGCGGACGGAGCCCCATCACCGCGCAGAACGAGGCGATGATCGCCGCGCTCGAGGAGGAGCTCGCACGCCGCGACGTGGATCTGCCGATCTACTTCGGAAACCGCAACTGGGAGCCCTACAACGCCGAGGCCGTGCGCGCTCTGCACGCCGACGGCCACCGCCACGCCCTCGGACTCGTCACCAGCGCGTACTCCTCGTACTCCTCCTGCCGGCAGTACCGGGAGGACTTCGGCATGGTGCTCGAGGAGACGGGTCTGGCCGGCGAGGTCACCATCGACAAGGTCCGCGTCTACTTCAACCACCCCGGGTTCCTCGCGCCGGTGGTCGACGGCGTCGAGGCCGCCCTGGCGAGCCTCGCCTCCGAGGGCCACGACAGCGAGCGCATCGCCGTGCTCTTCTCCACCCACTCGGTGCCCACGGCGATGGCCGAGGCCTCCGGGCCGGAGGAGACGCGGGTCGAGGGCTCGGGCGGCTGGTACGTCGAGCAGCATCTCGCCGCCTGCCGATGGGTGATGGACCAGCTGCACGATGACGCTCCCGAGCTTCCGGACTGGCAGCTCGTCTACCAGTCCCGCTCCGGGGCGCCGCACATCCCATGGCTCGAGCCCGACGTGAACGACGTCATCGCCCGGCTCGCCGAGGAGGACTCCGCCGATGCGGTCGTCGTCGTCCCCATCGGCTTCGTCACCGATCATGTGGAGGTCGTGTGGGACCTGGACACGGAGGCGAAGGAGACCGCCGAGGAGAAGGGTCTCGCCTTCCGCCGCGTCGCGACCTCCGGGGAGGATCCCCGCTTCATCGCCGCCCTCGCGGATCTCGTCCAGGAGCGGCTGGACGAGTCCTTCCCGCGACGGGTGGTCACGGATTTCGGGGGCACCCCGGACGTGTGCGGGGTGAACTGCTGCGCAGGACGCATCTGCCGTCCCACCACCAGCGCGGTGGACTCCGCGTCGGACGTCGAGCGGGCCCGGGCCGAGCGCCGCGCCACGGCCGGCGACGGCCAGGCGGGCACAGGATCCCTCTCGTGACCGCGTCCCCGCTCCGGCTCGGCACCCGCGCCTCCGAGCTCGCGCTCACGCAGTCCGGGCACGTCGGTGCCGCGGTCGTGGAGGGCACGGGTCACGAGGTCGAGCTGGTGCACGTGAGCACCCATGGCGACCGCGACCGCACAAGCCCCCTCGCCCAGATCGGCGGCACCGGCGTGTTCGTCACCGCCGTGCGACAGGCCCTGCTGGACGGCGAGGTCGATGTGGTGGTCCATTCCTGGAAGGACCTGCCCACCGCGCCGCTGGACGAGATCACGCTCGCCTGCTCGCCCGAGCGGGAGGACCCGCGCGATGCCCTGTGCGCTCGTGACGGGATGACCCTCGCGCAGCTCCCGGCCGGGGCGCGGGTGGGCACCGGCTCCCCGCGACGCGGCGCGCAGCTGCTGCGGGCGCGGCCCGATCTCGAGGTCGTGGGGATCCGCGGCAACGTCGAGACCCGCCTGAACCGGGCGCTCGGGCCGGACGCGGACCTCCATGCCGTGGTGCTCGCCGCCTCGGGGCTGCGCCGCGTGGGCAGAGAGGCCGTGATCAGCGAGCTCCTGCCCGTCGAGGTCATGCTTCCGGCCCCCGCCCAGGGCGCGCTCGCGGTCGAGGCGACCACCGCCGCGCTCGCGCAGGCGCCCTGGTTCGCCGAGCGTCTCGCGGCGGTCGACGACGCGACCACCCGCGCCGCGGTCACGGCGGAGCGGTCCCTGCTGCGGGCGCTCGAGGCGGGCTGCTCCGCCCCGGTCGCCGCGTACGCGGTGCTGGAGCCGGGCGCGGATCCCGCCGCCGCGCAGGTCCTGCGCCTGCGCGCCCTCGCGATCCGTCCCGACGGGACGCACGTCGTCGAGGGCGAGGCCCGGGTGGACCTGGACCTCGCCGCCGATGCGCTCTCCGGGCCGGGCTCGGTCCCGGTCGAGCTCGGCCAGGAGCTCGCCGCGGACCTGCTCTCCCGCGGCGCCGGCGAAATCCTCGCGGAGGTCCGCGCCTGATGCCCTCCGCAGAGATGGCCTCCGCCCCGCCCCGCGCCGCTGGGCCCGTGCTGGTCACGCGCCCGGCGGGGCGGGGGAAGCGTCTCGCGAGCCTGCTCGAGGCGGAGGGCCTCACGGCCGAGCACGCCCCGCTGACCCGCCTCGTCCCGAGCAGCGGCGAGGAGCTCGAGGCCGCCCTCGCGCAGCTCGCCGCGGGCGCGTTCACGCATCTCGTGGTCACCTCCCGCACCGCCGCAGAGCGCCTCGCCGGGGCGGAGGCCCCCTTCGCGACGGCGATCATCGCCGTCGGTGGGGGCACCGCCCAGACCCTGCGCGCGGCAGGCCTCTCGCCCACCGCCGTGGCCGACGGCTCCGGCGCGGCGCTCGTCGCCGCGATGCCGCCCGCCGCCCCGGGCGATCGAGTGCTGCTGCCCGCCTCGTCCGCCGCCTCCCGCACCGTCCCCGAGGGGCTGCGCGCGGCCGGCTACGAGGTCGTGGAGGTCGAGGCCTATCGTCCCGAGCCCGTCGACCCGCCCCCGGCGGTCACCGAGGGCCTGGTCGCAGGGTGGTACGCGGCGATCGTGCTGACCAGCCCGATGATCGCCCGACGTGCGGCCGAGCTCGGCGTGCACCCCGCCACTGCGGTGATCGCCATCGGCGACCCGACCGCCGAGGCCGTCCGCGCCGCCGGCCTCGTCCCCCTCCACCAGGCCGCCGCCCCGACCGACGAGGCGCTCGTCGCGGCCGTCCTCGAGGCGCTCGACGCGGCGCCGCACGAGACGCCCCCGTCGGGCCCCGCCGCTCCGAGCCCCGCCCCGTCGGCCGCCCACCCCACGCACCCCCGATCGAAGGAGACCCGATGACCCAGCCGACCCTCCCCGGACCGATCGACCGCCCCCGCCGCCTGCGCAGCAGCGCCGCGATGCGCTCCCTGGTGCGCGAGCACGCCCTCCGCCCCGCCGACCTCGTGCTGCCGATGTTCGTGCGCGAGGGCGCGAGCGAGAACAAGCCCGTGACCTCGATGCCCGGCGTCGAGCAGCACACGATGGACTCCCTGGTCCGCGCCGCGACCGAGGCGGCCGAGCGCGGCGTCGGCGGCGTGATGCTCTTCGGCGTGCCCGAGCACAAGGACGCCGTCGGCTCCGGCGCCACCGACCCGGACGGGATCCTCAACCGGGCGCTGGCCCGCCTGCGCGCGGAGCTCGGCGATCGGACCGTGATCATGGCGGACCTGTGCCTGGACGAGTTCACCGACCACGGCCACTGCGGCGTGCTCGACGCCGACGGCCGGGTCGACAACGACGCGACGCTCCTGCGCTACCGCGAGATGGCCCTCGCGCAGGCCGAGGCCGGCGCTCACCTGCTGGGCCCGTCGGGGATGATGGACGGCCAGATCGCCGCGATCCGCGACGCGCTCGATGCCGAGGGCCATCTCGAGACCGCGCTCTACGCCTACACCGCGAAGTACGCCTCCGCCTTCTACGGCCCGTTCCGCGAGGCCGTGGACTCGTCCCTGCAGGGGGATCGCCGCACCTACCAGCAGGATCCCGCCAACGGCCGCGAGGCTCTGCGCGAGCTGGAGCTCGACGTCGCCGAGGGCGCCGACCTCGTCATGGTCAAGCCCGGCCTGCCCTATCTCGACGTGCTGAGGGACGTCGCCGCCGCCTCCCCCGTCCCCGTCGGCGCCTACCAGGTCTCCGGCGAGTACGCGATGATCGAGGCGGCTGCGGCGAACGGCTGGATCGACCGCGACCGCACCGTGCTCGAGTCACTGCTGGCCTTCCGCCGCGCCGGCGCCTCGACCGTCCTGACCTACTACGCGAGCGAGGTCGCCGGCTGGTTTGCGGACGGCCTGCCCGCGCACCTGCGCGAGTTCGCCTGAGCCGCGGCCCGGCCCGCGCCCGTCGGCGCGCCCGCCGTGCCGCGGCCCGGCGCCGCACCATCGCCCGTCGTCCCCCGCCCCTCCCGCGAAGGAGCTCCGCATGACCCCCTCGACCACCCTCTCCGGCGATCTCTTCGACCGCGCTCGGCGCGTCATCCCCTCCGGGGTGAACTCGCCCGTGCGCGCCTTCGGCTCCGTCGGCGGCACGCCGCCGTTCCTCACCAGCGCGAAGGGCGCGCTGCTCACCGACGCCGACGGGAACGAGTACGTGGACCTGGTCGGCTCCTGGGGTCCGATGATCCTCGGCCACGCCCATGACGGCGTGGTCGAGGCGGTGCGGGAGGCGGCCGGTCGCGGGCTGTCCTTCGGCGCCCCGCAGGCCGGGGAGGTGTCCCTCGTCGAGGAGGTCGTGCGCCGCATCGGCCCCGTCCAGCAGCTGCGCCTGGTCAACTCCGGCACCGAGGCGACGATGAGCGCGCTGCGCGTGGCGCGCGCCGCCACCTCCCGCGACGTGGTCGTGAAGTTCGCCGGCTGCTACCACGGGCACGTGGACGCCCTGCTCGCCGAGGCAGGCAGCGGGGTCGCGACCTTCGCGATGCCGGGCTCGGCCGGGGTCACCGCCTCCACCGCCCGCGACACCGTGGTGCTGCCCTACGGCGACCGCGAGGCCGTCACCGCCCTGTTCGCCGAGCGCGGCGACGAGATCGCCGCGGTCATCACCGAGGCGGCGCCCGCGAACATGGGCGTGGTCCCGCCGCGGGAGCAGGACGGCACCGGCTTCAACCGCTTCCTCGCCGAGACCGCGCACGCCGCCGGCGCGCTGCTGATCAGCGACGAGGTCCTCACCGGCTTCCGCGCCGGCAAGGAGGGCTACTACGGGATCGACGGCGACGGCTGGGCCCCCGACCTGATGACCTTCGGCAAGGTCATCGGCGGCGGCCTGCCCGTCGGCGCGTTCGGCGGGCGCGAGGACCTGATGGCGCTGCTGGCCCCGTCCGGTCCCGTCTACCAGGCCGGCACCCTGTCCGGGAACCCGCTGGCGACCGCGGCGGGGCTGGCGACCTTCGCGGGCCTGGACGACGCCGCGTACCGGGTCCTCGACGAGGCGTCGGTGGCGCTGCGCGGCCTGGTCGCCGATGCGCTCACCACCGCCGGGGTCCCGCACGTCATCCAGACCGCCGGGACGCTGTTCTCGGTGTTCTTCCGCGACGCACCGGTGGAGACCTACGAGGACGCGAAGGCACAGGACACCGAGGCGTTCACCCGCTTCTTCCACGCGATGCTGGACGGCGGGGTGTACCTGCCGCCCTCGGCCTTCGAGGCGTGGTTCGTCTCCACCGCCCACACCCCCGCGGTGCTGGACCGGATCGCCGAGGTGCTGCCGGTGGCGGCGCGGGCAGCGGCTCAGTCGGCGGCGAAGCCGGCGGCGAAGGACTGATCGTGGCCGGGCGCCGGGGTGAGCGCAGGAGCGGCGCGGTTCCGCGTCGGCGATGGCTCGTCGGTGCCTCTGCCCTCCCCGCCGCGCTGATGCTCGGCGGCTGCGGCCCGAGCGGTCTGCCCGGCCTGCCCGGCCTGCCCGGCCTACCCGGACTGCCCGGACTCCGGCCCCGCAGCGCCCCCGGGTACTGCCTGGGCCCTGACGAGGAGGTGCCGGAGGAGGCGACGCAGACCGTCCCGGACGGGGTGATCGTCGACCCGCGGCCGCCGGACGAGAAGTACCGCTTCGTCTCCGACACGCTCGCGCTCTCCCCGGACGGCACGATGCTCGCCGCCTCCGAGACGTGGGACCACGTGCAGCTGGGGCTGGCCGAGGCGCAGGGGGTCGTCCTGTGGGACACGGCGAGCGGTCAGGTGCTGCGGCGCATCGTCCCGCCACGCACGGGCCTGCTCGCCTGGCACCCGGACGGGGACCGGCTCGCCATCGGGTCCGGTCGCATTGTGTCCATCGTGGACCTCGAGGGGACGCTGCAGGTGAACCTCCTCGGCCACGAACTGCCGAGGCACAACACTGCGTCGATCCGTGCCCTTGCGTTCAGCCCCGACGGGCGGACCCTCGTCTCCTCCGGCTCCGACGGCGCGGTGCGGCTGTGGGCCCTGGAGGTGGATGCCTGCGCACCAGGCTCCGTGCTGCACCCCGGCGAGCGCACCACCGGTGCCCTGAGCTGGTCGCCCGACGGGAGCGTGCTCGCCATCGGCGGCACGAACAGCAGCTCCGAGGGCGACGGTCCGAATCCCGTCGAGCTGTGGGACCCCGGAACGGGGCGCCGCTCCGAGGTCCTCGGCGAGCCGGCCGGGATCGTGTTCGCTCAGGGGTTCGCGGCCGACGGTTCGCTGGTCGTGGTCACCGACGAGCCCGCCGCCATGACGGTTCGGTCTCCGGACGGCAGCCTGAGCGACGCTCCCGTGACCGCGTCGACCTGGTTCGCGGATCTCGCCGTCGGTCCCGGAGCCCGGGTCGCTCTGCTCGGGGACGACGAGCTGCTGCTGTGGGATCGCGGCTCGGGCGAGGAGAGCCGGCTCGAGGTCGACCACGGGGTGGGCGGCATGTGCTGGTCCGCGGACGAGCAGGAGCTGTTCTGCCTGAGTGAGACCGAAGGGGTCATGGCGTGGGACGGGAGCAGGTGGCGGGTGTTCGACCTGCCCTGATCCCTCCGTCCGTGCTCGGGTGAGCGCCCTCGCGGGGCGGGGTCGCCCCACGGGTCACGGGCTGGGTCCGGTCTCGTCGCTCCCGTCGGCCGACGGGTCCGGCACGTCCGGCGGCTCCTGCACGTCGGGCGGCTCCGACTGGTCCGGCAGCTCCGGTCCCGCCCCCGGCATCGACTCGCCCACCGGCTCCGTCAGTGCCTCCGCGCCGGTGGTCGCGGTGATGCCGGTGCGGCTGATCCAGGTGACCCGGTGTCCCGGGTGCTCCGGATCGTCCTCTCGGGTCACGCTGCGGGTCTGCTGCTCCTTGTCGTTGCAGAAGCCGCACAGCCCCTGGCCGTTGTCCAGGCTCGTCGGACCGCCCCGGCTGTGGGGGACGATGTGGTCGCTCTGGCGGATCGGGGCGTCGCAGTGCGGGCCGCGGCAGGTGACGTCGCGCCACAGCAGGTAGCGGGCGAGCGCCGCGGGGAAGGCGCGGGCGACGGACTCGACGGCGACCAGCTCCCCGGTCGTCGGATGGGTGTAGAGCCGGCGGAGCACCGCGCGCAGCTCGGGTCCGTCCTCACCCAACGCTCCGTCCTCGCCGAGCAACTCGTCCATGCGGGCGCGCCGCGCGGCGAGCGCCTCGCGCATCTCCTCGCGCACCGCCTCGGCGGGGACGGGGCCGTACCCCTCGATCTGGGCGATGTCGCCGGCGGCGGGGTCCAGCAGGGCGCGGTCGGTGATGATGACGCCGATGTCGAGCTCGGTGGTCTCCATCCCGGTGTCACGGCCGAGGAGGGTGTCGACGAGGGCGTCCGCCTGGATGGCCTGGTGGCCGCGCCGGTCGCCCTGGGCGCGGCGCCGCTCGGCCTCGCGGGAGAGGCGCTTGCGGATCCGCGCCGCGTCGAGGCCCGGGATGTGGGCGGAGAGGGTCGCCATGCCGTGCTGTCCGCGGCGCACGGTGACGCTGCGGGAGCGGCGGGCGTGCTGGTGTCGGCGGGCCTGGCCGGCGGGGTCGACCTTCTCGATCTGCCGGCCCACCTCGCGCTCCCACTCGGCGCTGCCGCCGTCGCCCAGGTACGGGAGGCGAGCGCCGAGCCGCCGGTCCACCTCCTCGCGCTGAGCGGGGGTGAGCGGGCCGACGGCGCGGGCTGCGAAATGGGCGTTCTCGGGACGGAGCCGTCCGTCGTTCATCGCCCCGAGGATCGTGGGCATCGACTCGACCAGTCGGCGCCGGGCCGCGAGGGTGCGCCCCGCGCCCGAGGGTGAGCGGCGCGTGGCCATGGAGAGGTCCCGGACCGTCGTGCGGTAGGCCCGCTTCTCGAGCTGGGCGGGACTGGGCTGGTCTCCGGCCTCCTGCGCGGCCCGGGCCTCCTCCTCGGCGCGCAGCTCGCGATGTGTCGCATCGGCGAGCGCGACCATGGCCCGGGCCTCGAGCACCTCGAGGGCGGCGGCCTGCTCGTGCAGCCGTGCGACGAGCTCGGAGAAGTCGGTCGTGGCGTGGGCGCCCGGGTCCAGCAGGTCCTCGGGCTCGGCGGCGAGGGCGGCCAGGACGTGGGTCTGGTTGCCGAGCATCTCGGCGAGCGCTCGGGGACCTGCTGCGCGCAGGGCATCGAGCAGCTGCCGGGAGGGATCCTCCGGCCCGGGCTCGAACTCCTGTGCGGATGCGGTCATGCCCCGAGCCTTCCGGAGCGGGAAGCGCGGGGCGAGGGGCGAACCGGGATTGTGGACCGAGGGGGTGTGGGGAGGAACGGTCACGGCGCCTGCTCCAGCGCCGGAGCCCGCCTATGAGAACCCCCGAGGCCTCCAGCGTCCCCGTGCGTCCTTCGATGACAGGATCCTCGACAGCCCTCCCCGCACGCCTCAGGATGGACCGCACAGCCGCGGCGCGGACCCCGCACCCGGCCCACGCTCCGTAGCTCAGCCCGGTAGAGCAGCTCCCCCATAAGGAGTGCGTCGCAGGTTCGAATCCTGCCGGAGTGTCCCCTTCGGCCGACGGGCCCTCACCGCCCGAGCGGCCCGATCCTCCCCCACCGCGGCACCTCGCGCAGGTACTGCTCGTACGGCGCACCGAACACGACCTTCAGCGCCTCCTCCTCGGCAGGGATCTGGACCCGGTCAATGAGCACCGTGAACGCCGCGGCGGGCAGGAGCGCCGCCGCACTGCGCCGCGCGATCGCGTTCGAGACCAGCAGCCCGAGCAGCCCCGCATAGATCGGGTTGCGAGAGACGGCGAAGGGCCCGGACGTCACCAGCACGGTCGCGTCGGATGGGGTGACGGGGCTGATCGTGGTGCCGGCGCGGTGGAAGATCAGGTCCCCGCCGAGCGCGAGCGCCCCGGAGTCGAGTGCCCCCGCCAAGCCGACGGCCCCGGACGCGGCGGTGACGCGTCTCCCGCGGGCCAGCAGGTGCTGGGCGAGCAGTCCGGCGAGCGCCAGGACGGGTGGGGGGATCCTCGGGACACGCATCGCAGCGACTCCGGTGCGACGGGCGCCGACCGACGGCCGGTGCGAGGCGCTCATCCTCCTCGTCGGCCGACCGGCTCACAAGACCCTGCCCGTAGGCTCGGACGGGCCCGCCCCGTGCCCACCCCGTGCCCCGCCAGCGCACCGCCCGCGCCGTCCCCGTCCCGAGGAGCCCCATGCGCCGTCCCGCCGCCACCCGCCGTCCCGTCCTCACCCCGCCGGATCCGGGGGTGCTGGAGCCGGCGGAGGCCTCCGACCTCGACGCCCAGCTGCGCCTGGAGGGTCTGAGCCTCCACGACGCGGACCTCTCCGACCGCGACCTCACCGGTCTTGTGCTGGACGAGTGCGAGCTGGTGGGCGCGATCGCGGAGCGCACGGTCCTCACCCATGCCCGGCTGCTCACCACCCGGATCGAGCGCCTGACCGCGCCGGTGCTGGACGCGGCCCGATCCACCTGGCGGGACGTGGAGATCACCGGGTCGCGCCTGGGGGCGCTGGACGCCTTCGAGGCGGAGCTGCGCACGGTGCGGCTCGCCGGGTGCAAGGTGGACTGGCTGAGCCTGCGCGGGGCGGTGCTGGAGGACGTGCTGCTCGAGGACTGCACGCTCGAGGAGCTGGACCTCACCGGCGCGACCGCGACCCGCGTGGCGCTGGACCGCTGCCGGGTGGGCCGGATCGTGGTGGCCGGCTCCCGCCTGCAGGACGTGGACCTGCGGGG
Source organism: Brachybacterium aquaticum (assembly GCF_014204755.1). Classification (NCBI taxonomy): domain Bacteria; kingdom Bacillati; phylum Actinomycetota; class Actinomycetes; order Micrococcales; family Dermabacteraceae; genus Brachybacterium; species Brachybacterium aquaticum. Next base: position 191,083 of record NZ_JACHLZ010000001.1, on the reverse strand, counting down.
CCTGGAGATCGGAGAGATCGACGACGTCTCCGGCCTCGCAGGGGCCACGCTCGCCCCGCACCAGGTCGCCGCGATGGCCGACGCCTTCGCCGGGCAGCTCGGGGTACGGATCGAGGGGTGATGCCCGCGCGGCAGGAGGACCGACGCCGGGCGGTGTTCTCTCGGCGTCGTTCTCCGCCCTCCGCAGTCTTGTTCCGGACGACGAACCGCGGCACTGTGGAGATGGCATGCACCCCGACGATCCGAGGAGACGCGCATGTCGACGATGACGTCCCGGGAGGTCGACCGTGACGTGGGAGCAGCGCCGCAGACAGCAGCAGAGGGGCCGCTGCTCATCACCGACAACGGCGAAACCGCTTACGTGCTCCTCCCCCCTGCGGGAGTACCGCCGACTCCCGACGGAGCGGAACGACCTCGTCGATCCGCTGAGCATGGAGGACGACAGCGACCTGGAGGTGGAGCCGATCTCGCTGGCTCCGGAGGACCCCCTCTGGTGAACCCCTGGGAGGCGGGCGCAGGGCGATGCCCGGGGCCGCGCGGCGGGGTGCCGCGCAGCGCCGTGCCACAGGGCGCCCCGGGGCTCTCAGCGGTTGAGCCGGCCCTCCAGCATCGCCCGGACACCCGGCCACTCGGGGGCGATGATCGAGTACACGACCGTGTGCCGCACCGAGCCGTCGGGCAGGATCCGATGGGCGCGCAGGATCCCGTCCTGCTGGGCCCCGAGCCGCTCCACGGCGCGGCGCGAGGCGAGGTTGAGGTGGTGGACGCGGAACTCCACGCGCAGGCACTCGAGCTCGTCGAAGGCGTAGCCGAGCAGCAGGACCTTCATCGCGGTGTTGACGTGGCTGCGCTGCGCGGAGCCGGCGAGGTAGGTGTTGCCGATCTCGAGACCGCGGTCCGCGAGGGCGAGGTTCATGAACGTGGTCAGCCCGACCACGCGCCCGTCGGCCGCGCCTGACGCACCCGTCGTGCCGGCCCCGTCGACCGCACCCGCGCGCTCGTCAATGACCGCCCGCTCGTCGATGACCGCCCAGGCGAGGCGGGTGCCCGCGGCGACCTCGCCCCGCAGGGCGCGGACGGAGTCCGCGACGTCCTCCGGCGCGGGGACGTGCGGGGCGAAGGGGAGGCGGTGGATGTCCCCATCGGCCACGGCGGCCCGCAGCCCGTCGACGTGCTCCTCGGCCAGGGGCTCGAGCCGCACGCCGTGCCCTGCAAGGGTCACCGGCGCGAGCGGGGCCAGAGCGCCGGTAGGGACCGCGCGGGTGCGCGACTCCCCACCGGCGGTGCCGGCCGCGCCGACAGTGTCACCGGAGCCGACGGCGTCGACCGGGCCGGCAGTGCCGTCCGGACTGACGGTGCCGTCAGCCATCCCGACCCGCGCGATGCTTCTCGATCGCCATCTCGTAGTAGCGCAGCAGGTCGTCCGAGGCGTTGTCCCAGGAGTACTTCTCCGCCTCGGCGCGGGCGGCGCCGCGGATGCTCTCGCGCAGCACGGGATCGCCGAGCCGGGTGAGGGCGGCATCGAGGCTCGCCTCGTTCCCCGAGTCGAACAGCAGCCCGTCCACCCCGTCGGTGACCTGCTCGAGCGTGGGGCCCGACCGGGCGGCGACCACGGGCAGGCCGGAGGCCATGCCCTCGAGGATCACCAGACCCAGGGTCTCGGTGACCGAGGGGAACACGAAGGCGTCGGAGCTCGCGAAGGCGCTGGCCAGCTCGTTGCCCTCCATGAAGCCGGGGAAACGGGTGGCGGTGCCCTTGAACAGCGCCTCGAGCTCGCCGCGGTAGGGGCCGTCGCCCACGATCGCGAGCGCCACATCGTCCCGGCGCTCCATCATCGGGCGGAGCGTGTGGATCTCCTTCTCCGCCGCGAGCCGCCCCACGAACACCAGCAGCTTCTTCTCCGGGTGCCCGCCGGTGAGGCGGTCGCGCATCGCCTCGGAGGCGAAGCGGGGATGGAACTGCTCAGTGTCCACGCCGCGGCGCACCACGTGCAGGTCCTGGATGCCGTGGGCGGCCAGCTCCTGCTTCATCGTCTCCGAGGTGGCGATGTTGAGGTCGGCCATGGCGTGGTTGCGCTTGATCTGCCACCACACGGCCGGCTTGCCCCACTTCCACGCCCGGTACAGGTCCAGGTAGCGGGGAATGTGGGTGTGGTAGCTGGCCACCAGCGGGATCCGCTGACGGTGCGCGGCGAAGGCGCCGGAGGACGCCAGCAGCAGCGGCTGGGCGGCGTGGACGACGTCCGGGTGGAAGCCGCGGATGATGCCGTCCACGGTGGGGGTGGGCAGGGTGAAGCGCCGGTGCTTGTAGAACGGCAGGGTCACCGGGCGCACGCCCACCACCCGCGCCCCGTGGTGCTCGGTGACGCCGAGGTCGGGCGCGATGACCATGACCTCGTGCCCCAGGTCCACGAACCGCTCGACGGCGTGGCGCAGACGCGTCACCACGCCGTCGACGGAGGGCAGGAAGGTCTCCGTGACGATCGCGATCTTCACGGAAGGACGCTCACTTCCAGGTGACGGTGGGCATGACCAGCTCGCGCTTGACCCGGTCCACGTTCTCCTGGGCGGCCTTGAGGACCTCGGCGATGTGCTCGTCGGTCAGCAGGTGCGGCTCCAGGCCCAGGTCCAGCAGGTTGGTGTGCACCGCGTTGTAGTAGTGGTCGTACTTCTCCACGCGCGGGTTCTCGGTCGGGGCGATCTTCACGTCCAGGCCGAGGTCGCTCCCGACCTTCTGCACCTTCTCGGCGAGCTCCTTGACGGAGAACTGCTCGGTGAACTGGTTGTACACCTTGAACTCGCCGCGCTCGGCGGGGTTCTCGCAGGCCAGCTCGATGCAGCGCACGGTGTCCTGGATGTCCAGGTAGCCGCGGGTCTGGGAGCCGTTGCCGTAGACGGTGAGGTCGTGGCCGATGGCCGCCTGGATGATGAAGCGGTTCAGGGCGGTGCCGAACACGGCGTCGTAGTCGAAACGGTTGACCAGGCGCGGGTCCAGGCGGGTCTCGTCGGTCTCCAGGCCGTAGACGACGCCCTGGTTGAGGTCGGTGGCGCGGATGCCCCAGATGCGGCAGGCGAACATGATGTTGTCGCTGTCGTGCACCTTGGTGAGGTGGTAGAAGGAGCCGGGGGCCTTCGGGAACGGCAGGCGGTCCTTGCGGCCCTTGTGCTCGATCTCGATCCAGCCCTCCTCGATGTCGATGTTCGGCTGGCCGTACTCGCCCATGGTGCCGAGCTTGACGAGGTGGCAGTCCGGGGCGAAGTCCTTGATCGCCCACAGGACGTTCAGGGTGCCCTCGACGTTGTTGCGGTGGTTCTCGATCGCGTGCTCGCGGTCGATCATCGAGTACGGCGCGGAGCGGTGCTCGGCGAAGTGCACGAAGGCCTCGGGCTGGGTCTCCTGGAAGACCGAGGCGACGGCGTCGTAGTCGGTGAGGTCGGCGATGCGGACCTCGATGTCCTTGCCGGAGACCTCCTTCCACGCGGCCACGCGCTCCTCGAGCGGCAGGATCGGGGTCATGGAGTTCGAGCCGAGCTCCACATCGATCTCGCGGCGCACCAGGTTGTCGACGATCGTGACGTCGTGCCCCTTCTGGGACAGGTACAGGGCGGTGGGCCAGCCGCAGAATCCATCTCCGCCGGCGACGACGATCTTCATTTCGGGAGTCCTCCAAGGGTCCGGTGTCCGGCCCGTGACAGGTCCCACGGCCGGATTGTGCAAGTGCATGTCCGCCCTAAACTAGTGCAGGTCGGGTACCGCTCAAAGATGAGGGAAGCCCGCCCGAACAGCGGAGGAACGGACCATGAACAACGGGTACGACGAGAGTCCGACGGGGCGTCCTCCCGAGGTGGACGTCACTGTATCGCTCCCCTCCGAGCCGGTGCTGAGCGCTCCGGAAGCGCTGCCCGCGACCGTCGCAGCGGCCACCGCAGGGGCAGCAGGGGCAGCCGTGGAGACGGCCGTGAGGACCGCCCCGCAGCCCCGCCCGCTGCCGGACACCCGGCGCCGGGTCCTGGTGATGGGGATCGTCAACCGCACCCAGGACTCCTTCTTCGACGAGGGCCGCACCTTCGGGCTGGACGCCGCGGTCGCCGCGGGGATCGCCGCGGCCGACGAGGGCGCGGACCTCGTGGACGTGGGCGGGGTGAAGTTCGCCCCCGGCGAGCCGCTGCCGGTGGCCGAGGAGATCGACCGGGTGGTCCCCGTCGTCGCCGCGCTGCGCGCCGAGCTGCCCGCGCACGTGCTGCTCTCGGTGGACACCTTCCACGCGGACGTCGCCGAGGCCGCGATCGAGGTGGGCGCGGACCTCATCAACGACACCACCGGTCTGTCGGACCCGCGGATGGCGCCGGTCGTCGCGCGCACGGGCGCCTCGCTCGTGATCACCCACTCGGTCGCCGAGCCGCGCAGGCCCTTCCTCCGCCCCCGCTACGACGACGTGGTCGAGGAGGTGCGCGACTTCCTCGCCGCCCGCGTGGAGCGGGCGCTCGAGGCCGGGGTCTCCCGCGACCGGCTGATCGTCGATCCCGGTCCGGACCTGAACAAGAACACGCTCCAGACCCTCGAGCTTCTGCGCGACTGGCAGGAGTACGCCTCCCTGGGCCTGCCGCTGCTCGCGGCCCTGTCGCGCAAGGACTTCGTGGGCGAGAGCTTGGGGCTGGCGAAGGAGGAGCGCCTGGAAGGCTCTCTCGCCGCGGCGGCCTGGGTGATGCGCAAGGGAGCGCGGATCCTGCGGGTCCACGACGTGCGCGCGACCGTGCGGATGGTGCGGATGTGCGAGATCCTCGCCGGCTGGCGCGAGCCCGAAGGACCGCTCGTCCACAACGTGTGAGCACTGCCGACGGGCCCGTCGGCCCGGGGCGGGCGTGTCAGCCGTCGGGCGCCGGCGCCCGAGGTGCGGCGCCCCCGTCCGGCGCGGGATCGAGCACGAGGGTGGCCTCCGCGCGGACGCCGAGGGACTCGTACAGCCGCAGCACCAGGTCGCCGGAGCGGTTCTCGGCGAGCTTCACGGTCTCCACGAGCACCTGCCCGGAGCCCGCACCCGGGGCCGCACCGGCGCCCGCGCCTGCTGCGTCCTGCACCGTGACCAGCGGCGCGCCGGCCCCGGCCGCGGTCGCGGCGGTGACCTCCCGCTCGGGCAGGTTCAGGCGGTAGCCCTCCTGGATCGCGCCGGGGATCCCGGCGCCGGGGCGGAGCGCGACGCGCAGGCGATAGCAGCATTTGTCGGCCGACGGATCGGGGAACTCGGGGGCGCGCACGAGGGTCTGGCGGATCGTCGTGGTGGTGCCGCCGTCGAACTCCCGCACCGTGCGCAGCACGTCGTGGCCGTAGGTGGAGTCGTTGGCGAGCGCCACCCCGAAGTCCCCCTCGGCAGCGTGCACCCAGCGGTGCGCGCAGGTCTCGAAGCGGGCGAAGTCCCAGCTGGTGTTCACGGGGATCGGACGGTCCACGTGCCCGAACTGGATCTCGCTGGACAGGTGCGCGGCGCGCACGTCCAGGGGAAAGGCGAGCTTGAGCGCCTTCTTGCGCTCCTTCCAGTCCAGGTCCAGCTCGATGCCGAGGGATTCGTCCCCCGGGCGCAGCACGAAGGTCTTCACGATCGTGGAGCCCGCGCCGGTCACGCCGCGGCTGTCCTCGCCCTCGCCGGCGGCGGTCGAGTAGGTGAAGGCGACGCGCGCCCCGCCGTCCTCCTCCCCCGCGGTGACCTCGAGCGGGGTCGCGAGGTCGCGGACGGTGCGGCGGTAGAACTCGTCGATGTCCCAGGCGTCCCAGGCGTTGGGGGGGTCGCGGTGCAGCTGCAGCAGCGCGGCGCGGGCGCCGGGGGCGATGGTCTCGCTGCCGGTGGCGAGGTCGACGAGGGAGACGAGCGACCCGTCGGCGTCGAGCTCGGCGCGCAGCGCGGCGTTCTCCAGCACGGTGCGCTCGCCCTCACGGATCACCACCACGGCGTGCTGGCCGTTCTCCGCCTGACCCGCGGCGTAGGCGGGGACGCCCCGGCGCGGGACCGGAGCAGTGTTCAGCAGCAGCGGGGCCGTGCCGTGCCCGTCGGCCGGCGCATTCCCGTCGGCCCCGGCGTCCCCGTCGGCCGGGGAGTCCCCGCCTGCCGCCTGCCCCCTTCCCCGGCCTCGAGGGCGGCGAGGGCGGCGGCGATGACCTGCTCGGCGCGCTCGGCGATCTCGGCGTGGGCGCGCTCGGCCTCACGGTGCACCCAGACGATCGAGGAGTCGGGCAGGATGTCGTGGAACTGGAGCAGCAGGGTGCGCTGCCACAGCTCCTCGAGCTCGTCATAGGGGTACTCGTGCCCCGTGCGCACCGCGGCGAGGGCGGCGAGCAGCTCGGCCTCGTGCAGCACGTGCTCGCTGCGGCGGTTGCCCTGCTTGGTGCCGAGCTGGGCGGAGTAGGTGCCGCGGTGCAGCTCGAGGTACAGCTCGCCGTTCCAGACCGGGGCGTCCGGGTACTCGGCGCGGGCGCGGTCGAAGAAGTCCGCGGCGGTGCCGAACTCGACCTTCGGGGAGCCCTCGAGGTCGCGGGCGCGGCGACCGGCGGCCATCATCGCGCGGGTGGGTCCACCACCGCCGTCGCCGTGGCGGAACAGGTCCATGCCGAGCGTGGCGCGGCCCTTCTCCTTGAAGTTTCGCTCGAAGCGGGCCAGCTCCTCACCCGTCAGCTCGCCGTTGTAAGTGTCCGCCGGCGGGAAGTGGGTGAACACGTCCGTCCCGTCGATGCCCTCCCAGCGGAAGGTGTGATGAGGGAAGGTGTTCGTCTGGTTCCAGGAGACCTTCTGGGTCAGGAAGTTCTCGTTGCCGGCGAGCGCGGCGATCTGCGGCAGCGCCGCGGAGTAGCCGAAGGAGTCCGGCAGCCAGGTCTCGCGCGTCTCGACCCCGAACTCCTCGAGGAAGAACCGCTTCCCGGCGACGAACTGGCGCGCCATCGCCTCGGAGCCGGGCATGTTGGTGTCAGACTCGACCCACATCCCGCCCACCGGCACGAAGCGACCGGAGGCGACGTGCTCGCGGATCCTCCCGAACAGCTCGGGGTAGCGGTCGCGCAGCCAGCGGTACTGCTGGGCGGAGGAGGCGGAGAAGGTGGCCTCGGGGTCCTCCTCCAGCAGGGTGCACACGGTGGAGAAGGTGCGGGCCACCTTGCGGCCCGTCTCGCGCACGGGCCAAAGCCAGGCGGAGTCGATGTGGGCGTGGCCGGTGGCGAGCACCGTGAGGGACGAGTCCCCGGCGGGCCGGGACAGCGCCGGGCGCAGCGCCTCCCGTGCGGCGTCGACGGTGCCGGGAAGGTCGTCGGGGTGGGTGAAGGCGAGGTCGACCAGCAGCTCGGGGGCGGAGGCGTCGTCCGAGGCCCAGTGCGCCGGGACGGTGCCGGTGACGTGCAGCCAGGTGGTGGACCAGGCGCGGCCGAGCGGCGCGCCGAGCTCGATCGGGGCGTACTCGGCACCGGCGGCGATCGCCTCGCGCGGCGGGATCGGCTCGCCGGGCAGGCGGTGCGCGGTGAGGGTGACCGCGGCGGTCTCGGGGTGGATCGCCGGCAGCAGGTGCTCCCGGGTGAACCGTCGGATCCTGGACTCGGTGACGGCTCTGCCGTCGAACATGCTCGCGCTCTCCTGAGCAGACGGTGCGGTTCCCGGTGCGTCGCAGCGCCTCGTCGGCCCTAGCCGCTGCCGTGCCCTGCGTCACGCACCCGGGTGGGCGGCCGACGGGCGGGGCGGCCCCGCGGCAGGGCGGCCGACGGGCGGGGCTCAGCCGGCGTGGGCGGCGAGGACCTCGTCGGCCAGCCGCGGCATGACCTCGCGGTGGGCGTCGCAGAAGTCGTGGGAGGTGCCGACCACGAGGGCGAGGTCCGCGTCCGGGTCGACCCAGAAGGCGGTGCCGCGCATCCCGAAGTGCCCGATGGTGCGCGGGGAGTTGTGCGCACCGGTCCAGTGCGGGGACTTCTCGCCGCGCACCTCGAGGCCGAGGGCGAAGGGGTTGGGCTCCTGCTTGCCGAAGCCGGGCATGATGCCCACGAGCTCAGGGAACTGGATCCGGGTGAGCTCGGCGAAGTGGGCCTCGTCCAGCAGGGTGGGGCGCAGCAGCTCGGCGGCGAACAGGGCGAGGTCGGTGAGCGCGCCGGAGGCGCCGACGGAGGCCGACCCCTCCCAGTAGAGGCCCGTCATCCCCAGCGGGTCCGCGATCCGCTCCTGCACCCAGTCGCCGAAGTCCCGCCCGACGGCCCGCTCGACGTGCCGTGCGGCCTCGTCGATGCCGTGGTTGGAGTAGTGGCGGCGCAGCCCCGGGGCCTGGAGCGTGTTCTCGGACTCGTAGAAGTAGCCGCTCGCATGGGCGAGGAGGTGGCGCAGCGTGGCGCCGGGCGGGCCGGCCGGGTCGTCGAGGTCGACGCGGCCCTCCTGCAGGGCGAGCGCCGCGCCGACGCCGGTGAGGGTCTTGGTCACCGAGCGCCAGGGCCGGATCCGCTCCACGTCACCGCGTCGCTCCCGCACCCCCTCGGGGCCGAGCACGATCGCCGCGGCCTCGAAGCCGAAGTCGTCGAGGACTCCCAGCGCGCCCGCCCCGGTGCTCATCCGTCCTGTCCCGAGGGTGCGGTCCGGGCGAAGCGCTCGAGGACGGCGTCGGTGATCCCGGGCCAGACCCGCACGTGCTCGGGCCCGAAGGGCTCCTCGCCAAGGAAGACGGCGGCCAGTCCCGCGTCAGGGTCGGCCCAGAGGAAGGAGCCGGACTGGCCGAAGTGGCCGACGGTGCGGGGGCTGGAGGCGGAGCCCGTCCAGTGCGGATCCTTGTGGTCGCGGATCTCGAGTCCGAGCCCCCAGTCGTTGGGCTTCTGCCGGCCGTAGCCGGGCAGGATCCCCGCGAGCCCCGAGAACTGCACGCTCGTCGCCTCGCGCCACAGCTCCTTGGAGATCAGCGTGGGGGCGAGCAGCTCGCGGCCGACGGCCAGCAGGTCGTGCACGGTGCCGCGGTAGCCGGCGGCCGGGGAGCCGTCGACCTCGAGGTCCCGCAGCTCCAGTCCCTGCACCACGGTCTGCTCGACCCAGTCGGCGAAGTCGTATCCGGTCGCGTCCTCGACGTGGGCGGCGAGGACCTCGAAGCCGGTGTTGGAGTAGATGCGGCGTGCGCCGACGGCGCCGACGGTCTCCTCGCCCTCGAAGGGGTACCCGGCGGTGTGGGCGAGCAGGTGGCGGACGGTCGCGCCCTCGGGCCCGGCCGGCTCCTCGAGGTCGACCAGACCCCGCTCGACGGCGACGAGCACGGCGAGCGCGGAGATCGGCTTGGAGACGCTGGCCAGCGGCAGCACCCGGTCCGCAGCGCCCTGGGTGTGGAGGACGGCGGAGGCGTCCGTGACGCCGAGGGCGTGGACGAAGTCCAGGTCGACGGGGATCTCGACGGGCGTCTCGTCGCGGGGTGCGTCGGGGCTCGCAGTCATCACGCACTCCACTATGGCACGGTCCTGGAGAGCCGGCCCGGCACGACCCTGGAGGGCGGGCCCGGCACGGTCGCCGCACCGTGCCGAGGCGCCGTCGACCCGCCACTGACAACCGTCCAGAATCCCGACCGGACGGCAGGACGGGCCCGTGACCGAACCGTGATATGTCCGATTCGTCCCTCCACCTGCGCCATCACATCTCCTCCACAATCCATGCGCCGACCAGCCATGCCTTTGGGTTGTTTACCATCCCTTGACTGTTGCACGATGGCCGTGACGGCCCCCACAAGGGGTGCCTGCCCGCTGTCGGCGCCACCCGCGCTCGGCACATCACAAGGGGGATTGACCGATGGACCTGACCGTCACCGACAGACCGGCTCCGCCCACGGACCCGGACCAGGGGCGCGGACTGCTGCCGATCGCACCCTCCCGCCGCACCCTGCTGATCGGGGTGGGGACGCTGGGGGCGGGCCTCGCGCTCGGCACCGGGGCCGCCGACGCCGCCGGACCGACGCTCCGCAAGGGGGACCGCGGCAGCGCGGTGACCACCCTGCAGAAGCGGCTGAACGCCCTGCGCTACTGGTGCGGCACTTCCGACGGCAGCTTCGGGCACCTCACCCAGCAGGCCGTCTTCGCCGTGCAGAAGGCCGCCGGCCTCGGCCGGGACGGTGTGGTCGGGGCGAGGACCTGGGGCGCGCTCGATGCGGGGAAGCAGCCGAGCCGCCGGATCACCAGCGGCAGCGGATTCGAGGTCGACCTCTCCCGGCAGCTGCTGATCCTCACCGGGGGCGGCCGCATCGCCTGCATCCTGAACACCTCCACCGGCAGCGGGGAGCGCTACTACTCCGGCGGCCGCTGGAAGACGGCGACCACGCCGAAGGGCGACTTCCGGATGTACCGCCTGTACTCCGGGGGCTGGCAGAACGGGCCGCTGGGGAACCTGTACCGGCCCGGCTACTACGACCGCGGCTGGGCGATCCACGGCTCCGCCTCGATCCCCACCTATCCCGCCTCGCACGGCTGCAGCCGCATCTCCGTGGGCGCGTCGGACTACCTGTGGGCGCGCGGCTGGTTCCGCACCGGCCAGCGGGTGCTGATCCACTGAGGCACGGACCGGACCACGGATCGTCCGACCCGCCCGCTGCGCCCCGGCGTGCTGCCGGGGCGCAGCGGGCGGGTCGGGACCGCCGCCTTCACCTCTCCTGCACGATTCCCTCGCCCCCTCCGCGCCCGGCGCTCCCGACTCCGCCCTGGCCACGCGCTACGATCGGGGGGCGCACAGCTCAGTCGGGGCTGTTCGCGCGCACCTGGCAGCCACAGCGAGAGCGAAGGACCACCGTGGGGATCTTGGATCGGATCGAGCGCGGCCTCGACCGCGGCGTGACGAGCGTCTTCTCGCCCGGTCGCGGGCAGCTGAAGCCGCTCGACCTGGCACAGGGCCTCAAGCGGGAGTGCGACGACCAGATCCAGGTCCTCGACCGCACCCGCACCCTCGCCCCGAACGTGTACACCGTCTACCTGCACTCGCAGGACTTCGACCGTTTCGCGTCCTGGCAGGACACCCTCATCGACGAGCTCCAGCGCGTGCTCATGGAGCACGCGGACACGCAGCGCTACATGTTCGTGGGTGCGGTGTCCGTGGCGCTGGAGAAGGACGACGAGGTGCGCCAGGGACGCTTCGAGACCGAGTCCCGCACCGAGCGCGGGAGCGTCGCGCCCGCAACGGGCGCCGCCCAGGACGGCTCCGCCGGCAAGCCCATCGTCGAGATCGACGGCCAGCAGTACCTGCTCACCGGCCCGGTCACGGTGATCGGCCGCGGCGGCGACGCGGACATCATCCTCGAGGACACCGGCGTGTCCCGTCACCATCTCGAGCTGCGCGCCGAGCCGGACAGCTCCCTGGTCGCCACCGACCTCGGCTCCACCAACGGCACCTTCGTGGACGGCGAGCGGATCCGCACCCCCGTGACCCTCCACGACCGTTCCATGATCAAGATCGGGCGCACTCGCCTGACCGTCCTGCTGCCGGCCTCCGGGGCGGGCTCCTGGTGAGCGCCCTATGAGCGAACTGACCCTCGTCGCCCTGCGCCTGGGCTTCGTGCTGGCGCTGTGGATCTTCGTTGTGGTCGTGGTGCTGGTGCTGCGCAACGACCTCTTCGGCACCACCGTCGTCACCCGCTCCAGCCGCGATCCGCGCCGTGAGCAGCGCCCGGCCTCCGGCCCGATCGGCGGCGCCGCCTCGCAGGCGGGCACCGATCCCGCGTCCCTGCGCACCGACCCGTCGGTGACGCAGGCGGCGATGGTCGTCACCGCAGGTCCCCTGCGCGGCACCTCCCTGACCCTGGGCTCGACCCCGATCCTCATCGGCCGAGCCCCGGAGTGCACGCTCGTGCTCGACGACGACTACGCCTCCAACCGCCACGCCCGCGTGTTCCAGCGCGACGGGGAGTGGATGGTGGAGGATCTCGGCTCCACCAACGGCACCCTGGTGTCCGGGCGGCGGATCGAGGGCGCGGTCCCGTTCCGTCCGGGGGCCCAGGTGCGGATCGGCCGCACCGAGATCGAGCTGAGACGAGGTCCGCGATGAGCATCGCCCTGCGCTACGCCGCCCGCTCCGACGTCGGCCTCGTCCGCTCCAACAACCAGGACTCCGGCTACGCCGGCAGCCATCTGCTGGTCGTCGCGGACGGCATGGGCGGCCACGCCGGCGGCGACGTCGCCTCCTCGGTCGCGATCGGCCACATGGCGGCGCTGGACTCGGACACCCCGGCCAGCGACATCGTCGCCACCCTCGAGGAGAGCGTGCTCGAGGCGAACCAGGAGATCCTGCGCCGCGCCCGGGACGAGCCCCAGCTGCGCGGTCTCGGCACCACCATCACCGCCCTGCTGCGCGCCGAGGACAAGTTCGCCCTCGCCCACATCGGCGACTCCCGCGCCTACCTGCTGCGCGGCGAGGAGACCGTCCAGATCACCAAGGACCACACCTTCGTCCAGCGCCTGCTGGACGAGGGCAGGCTCACCGAGGACGAGGCCGAGCGCCATCCCCAGCGCTCCGTGCTGATGCGCGTGCTCGGCGACGTGGACGCCGATCCGGAGCTGGACCTCTCGCTGCGGGCCGCCCACGCGGGCGACCGCTGGATGCTGTGCTCCGACGGCCTGTCGGGCCTGGTCTCGCTGGACACCATCGACGCGACCCTCAAGGAGATCGAGGACCCCGGCGAGTGCGCCGACACCCTCGTGCAGCTCGCCCTCAAGGGGGGCGGCCCCGACAACATCACCTGCATCATCGCCGACGTCGTCGAGCTCGAGGACCTCCCCCGCGGGGTCGAGGCCCCCTCCACGACGCCGCAGATCGTGGGCTCCGCGGCCCGCAACCGCCACCGCCCCACCTCCGGCTCCGGCCCGGCCGCGAAGGCCGCCGCGCTCACCCGCGAGGAGCCCGAGATCCCCTACGCGGACGAGGACTTCTCCGAGGAGGAGCCGCCGCGCCGCAGCCCGTGGCCCGTGCTCGTGGTGCTCGGCCTGCTCGTCGCCCTGCTCGGCGGCCTGCTGTGGGGCGGCTACTCGTGGTCGCAGCGCCAGTTCCACGTGGGCACCGACGGGACCCGCGTGGTGCTCTACCAGGGCCTGTCCCAGGACCTGGGCCCGATCTCGCTGTCCACGCCGCTGGAGTACACGGACATCGCGCTGGAGGACCTGCCGGAGGTGACGCGGCAGCAGGTGGAGAACACCATCTCCGCCTCGGACCGCGAGGCCGCCGATCAGATCATCGACCGGCTCGAGCAGGCCGCCGTCGCCAACCAGCCGCCGCCCGCGGTCTCGCCCGCGCCCTCCGATGCCGGGGGCGCGTCCGACGCGGGCGGAGCTTCCGACGCCAGCGGCGCCGGCGGCGGCACCTCCGTCGGCGGCACCGGAGCCGACGGCGCCCAGGATGACACCCAGCAGTCCGAGAGCGACGACACCCGGCCGACCCTCACCTCCACCCCCGGCGAGGGCGAGGAGTCGTAGTGGCCACGGTCGTCTCCTACACCGCACGGCCGCGCCGCCTCCTCCAGGGGCTGCTGCTGGCGTTCGCGGTGGCCATCGGGCTCGGCGCCTACGCCCTGGTGGGACTGGGCCGCTTCGACGAGGTGCCCGCGAACCTGCCGCAGATCGCGATCGGCGCGGTCGTGCTGGCGCTGGCCCTCCAGATCGCCGTGATGTGGCGCGCCCCGTACGCGGACCCCGTGATCCTGCCGATCGTGGTGCTGCTGAACCTGCTGGGCATCGCGATGATCGAGAGCGTCCACGCCGCCAACGAGATCTACGGACTGCGCAGCTCAGCGAGCGCCGACCGCCAGATGCTCTGGGCGATCATCGGGGTGGTGCTGTGCATCGCGCTGCTGGTGACCCTGCGCGATCACCGCCGGCTGCGCCGCTACACCTGGATCAGCGCCGTGATCGGCGCGGTCCTGCTGCTGCTGCCGCTCGTGCCCGTGATCGGCTCGGCCCGCAACGGCTCGAAGATCTGGATCTCCATCGCCGGCTTCAGCTTCCAGCCCGCGGAGCTGGCGAAGATCTGCTTCGCCATCTTCTTCGCCGGCTACCTCGTCTCCCGCCGCGACACCCTCGCCCTGGCCGGCCCGAAGGTGCTCGGCATCCACCTGCCGCGCTGGTCCGACTTCGGCCCGATCCTCATCGCCTGGGGCTTCGCCATGGCGGTGCTGGTCTTCGAGACGGACCTGGGGACGTCACTGATGTTCTTCGGCCTGTTCGTGGTGATGCTCTACGTCGCCACCGACCGGCTGAGCTGGCTGGTCATCGGTGCGGTGATGTTCCTGCCGCCCGCGGTCTTCGCCGCCACCCAGATGGGGCACGTGCGCACCCGCATCACCTGCTGGCTCGACCCGCTCTCCAGCGCGAACTTCTCCTCCTGCGAGCAGATCTCGCAGGGCCTGTTCGGCCTCGCCAACGGCGGGATCACCGGCGCGGGCCTCGGCGAGGGCCGCCCCGACGTGGTCCCCCACGCCGAGTCCGATTTCATCTTCTCCTCGTTCGCGGAGGAGCTCGGCCTGGTCGGCGCCTTCGCGCTGCTGCTGCTCTACCTGCTGCTGGTCCAGCGCGCGATCCGCGCGGCGGTCGGCATCTCCGACGGCTTCGGCACCCTGCTGGCCGGCGGACTCGGCTTCGTGATGGCGCTGCAGGTGTTCGTGGTCGTCGGCGGCGTGACCCGGGTGATCCCGCTGACGGGGCTGACCCTCCCCTTCCTCGCCGCGGGCGGCAGCTCGCTGGTGTGCAACTGGCTGATCGCCGGGATCCTCGTGCGGCTGTCCGACGCGGCCCGTCGGCCCGCCGCCCGCCAGGTCGACGGCGCGACCGCCGCTCCCGTCCCCCCGCAGAGCCCGAAGCCCCCGCAGAGCCCGCAGGAGGTGACGGCATGAACAAGCCCCTGCGCCATGTGTGGCTGGTGGTCAGCGTCCTCTTCGTGCTGCTGTTCACCTCCACCACCTACTTCCAGGTGATCGCCCAGCCCCGGCTGAACGCCCACGGCCAGAACGATCGCACCCTGTACAACGAGTACGGTCGCCATCGCGGACCGATCGTGGTGGACGGTCACGCCATCGCCTCCTCCCAGGAGTCCGGCGACACCTACGGCTACCTGCGCACCTACGATCCGGGCGCGATGTACGCCCCGGTCACCGGCTACTACTCGGTGGTGTACGGCTTCACCGGCATCGAGCGCTCGCTGAACGACACCCTGTCCGGCGAGGCGGACTCGCTGTTCTACCACCGCATCTCCGACATCCTCTCGGGCCGGCAGGGCCAGGGCGCGACCGTCGAGCTGACCCTCGACGCCGGTGCCCAGCAGGCCGCCTGGGACGCGCTCGACGGCCGACGCGGCGCTGTGGTGGCGCTCGACCCGGAGACCGGCGCGATCCTCGCGATGGTCTCCGCGCCGAGCTTCGACCCCAACGAGCTCGCCACGCACGACACCTCCGCGGTGTCGCAGGCGTGGTCGGCGCTGAACGAGGACTCCTCCCGGCCGCTGACAAACCGCGCGATCGGCGGGGACCTGTACCCGCCCGGCTCGGCCTTCAAGCTGATCACCGCCTCGGCGGCGCTCGAGAGCGGCGACTACACCGCCGACTCGGTGATCCCCGGGCCCGGCACCTACCAGCTGCCGAACTCCTCCTCGGTGATGAACAACTTCTCCGAGGGCCGGCAGGACGCCTGCGGGCCCGACGACGAGTCCACCCTCGCCGAGGCGCTGCGCCAGTCCTGCAACACGTCCTTCGCGATGCTGGGCGTCGCCGTGGGCGAGGACCAGCTGCGCAGCACCGCCGAGGACTTCGGCTTCGGCAAGGACCTGTCGATCCCGATGGGCGTGACCCCCTCCCGGATCGGTGAGGACCTCGACGCCGCGCAGCTGGCCACCACCTCGATCGGACAGTACGAGACCCGGGTGACGCCGCTGCAGATGGCGATGGTCGCCGGGGCGTTCGCGAACGACGGCGTGGTGATGCAGCCGCAGCTCGTGCAGGCGGTGCGCACCGCGGACCTCTCCACGGTCGCGGAGCTGACCCCGAGGGAGTTCGGGCAGCCGCTCAGCGCCTCCAACGCCGCGCAGATGCGGCAGATGATGGTGGGCGTGGTCGAGGACGGCACCGGCGCAGCGGCAGCGATCGACGGCGTCGAGGTGGGCGGCAAGACCGGCACCGCGGAGTGGGGCACGGACCGCGCCCCGCACTCGTGGTTCGTCGGGTACGGACAGACGGAGCAGCGGAAGGTCGCGGTCGCGGTCGTGGTCGAGGAGGGCGGATACGGGTCGCGCACGGCGGCGCCGATCGCCCAGGACGTGATGGAGGCGGTGATCCAGCCATGAGGACCGAACCGGGGCTCGTGCTCGAAGGACGCTACGAGCTGACGTCCCTGATCGCCACCGGCGGGATGGGGCAGGTCTGGAAGGGACGCGACAAGGAGCTGAAGCGCGAGGTCGCGATCAAGGTCCTGCGCGAGGAGTACGCGGGGGACGAGGGCTTCCTCAAGCGCTTCCGCGCCGAGGCGCGCCACACCGCCGCCCTGTCCCATGAGGGCATCGCGGCGCTGTACGACTACGGCGAGCTCGACGGCCGCGCCTACATCGTCATGGAGCTGTGCCCGGGCCGGCCGCTCTCGGACATCATCGAGGAGAACCCCGGCGGGCTGCCCGAGAAGCGGGTCGTCTCGCTGCTCATCGAGCTCGCCCGCGCCCTGGACGCCGCCCACTCCAAGGGCGTGGTCCACCGCGACGTGAAGCCCGAGAACGTGCTCGTGGACGAGAACAACGGCTGGTCGATGAAGATCACCGACTTCGGCATCGCCCGCAGCAAGGACCAGGCGCGTCTGACGAAGACGGGCCTCGTCATGGGCACGGCCCAGTACCTCTCCCCCGAGCAGGCGATGGGCAAGCAGGCCACCTCCCTCTCGGACATCTACGCGCTGGGCATCGTGGGCTACGAGATGCTGGTCGGCTCGCGCCCCTTCACCGGCTCCAGCCAGGTCGAGATCGCGATGGCGCAGGTCAAGCAGCAGCCTCCGGAGCTCCCCGAGTCCCTCAACGCCGACCTGCGGCGCCTGGTGATGATGATGCTGGCCAAGGCGCCGGCGAACCGTCCCCGCTCCGCCGCGGCGGTCGCGCGGATCCTCGAGGCGATCCAGCGCGGTGTCGAGCCGCGCTTCACCACCGGCGCGATTCCGGTGACCCGGGTCGAGGACCACGACTGGACCGGCGAGAACCGGGTCCGGCCGGCAGGTTCCCGCGACGGGTCGCCGGGCTCCCCCGGCTCCGGTGGGACCGGTCCGCAGGAGCGCCGCCCCGGCGCCTCCCCGACCGGCACGCGCACCGCCGCGATGCCGCTGCCGCTGTCCGGGCGCGGCCGCGGGATCCGCCACCGCTCGGGAGCCTCGGGACCCTCCGCGCTGTCGGCCGCGTCGGCCGGCTCCGCGCCCCGGCTCGACCCGGTGCCGTCCCGGCACTCGGCCTCCACGCGCGACTCCGCGTCGTCCCGCGACTCGGCCCGCTCGGCGATCTCGCCGGGCGCCGCGCCCCGCTCCTGGCCGGAGTCCGCGACGTCCGCTCGCGGCACGGAGTCGCCCCTGCACGCCGCGTCGGCCGCGAGCACGGCCGACGGGGCCGAGCGCGCCTTCGCGGGCGGCGCCTTCGAGGACGTGGACACCGCCTCGTCCTCCCGCACCGTGCGCGGCACCTCGACGGGCCGACGGGTCGGCGGGCTGTCCGTGCCCGGGCTCGTGCTGATCATCCTGGTGGTCGTTGCGATCGCGGTCGCGATCGCCGGAGGCCTGGGGCTGCTGCCGCTCGGCGCGCTGGGCGCCACGGGCCTCGCGGACGGCGGAGCGGCCGCCGCCGGGGCGGCGCTGGCCGTCGTCGGCGTGGCCCCGCCCACCCCGCCGGAGGGTGACGGGGCGTCAGGAACTACGATGGTCCGATCGGTCGGTGTCGACCATGGAATCGGTGTCGACCAGGGCACGAGGACGGGTGTGGAGTGAGCGAAGCGACAGTGGTCCTGGGTGGGCGCTACCACCTGGGCAGGATCCTCGGTACCGGGGGCATGGCGGAGGTGTTCCTCGCGGAGGACACCCGCCTGCACCGCACGGTGGCCGTCAAGGTGCTGCGCTCCGACCTCGCCCGCGACGCGAACTTCCAGGAGCGCTTCCGGCGCGAGGCGCACAGCGCCGCCGCGCTGAACCACCCCTCCATCGTCGCCGTCTACGACACCGGCGAGGAGCAGCAGACCACCATCACCGGGGCCGAGGTCACGATTCCCTTCATCGTGATGGAGTACGTCCAGGGCAAGACCCTGCGCGAGTACATCGACCCCGAGCACCCGATGGACGCCGTCCAGGCCGGGGAGATCATGGCCGCGCTGCTGAGCGCGCTGGAGTACTCCCATCGCGCCGGGATCGTGCACCGCGACATCAAGCCCGGCAACATCATGATCAACGAGGCCGGGGCCGTGAAGGTCATGGACTTCGGGATCGCCCGCGCGATCGCGGACGCGACCAGCGCCATGACCGCCACGCAGGCCGTGATGGGCACCGCCCAGTACCTCTCCCCCGAGCAGGCGCGCGGCCAGCTGGTCGATGCCCGCTCCGACATCTACTCCGCCGCGTGCGTGATGTACGAGATGCTCACCGGGCGCCCGCCGTTCACCGGCGACACCCCCGTCTCCATCGCCTACCAGCACGTGCGCGAGGAGCCGCAGCCCCCGTCGGCCCTGAACCCCGCGATCACGCCCGCGCTCGAGGCCGTGATCCTCACGGGCCTGGCCAAGGACCGCGAGCAGCGGTACCCGAGCGCGGTCGCGTTCTCCCGCGACATCGCCGCCGTCGTCGCCGGGCGCGCCCCGGCGCTCGTGGGCGGCGCGGTGCCGGGGGCCGACGACCCCGAGGCCACCACGATCCTCTCCCCCATCGACGACGCCACCGAGGCGCTGCCCGCCACCACCGGGGGCCTCGCCGCCGTGGGCGCCGCCGGCGTCGGCGCTGCAGGTGCTGCCGGTGCCGGGGCGCTGGCCGCCCAGAACTGGTCCGGCTCCTCCGCGCCGAGCCCCGCGACCGGTCCGCTGGCGCTGCGCTCGGGCGACGAGGTCGAGCCGGAGAACACGCGCAAGCGGCCCTGGTGGCTGATCATCCTCGTGGTGCTCGCCGTGGCCGCGCTGCTCGGTGCCGCCGCGTACTTCCTGTTCGCCGGCAACCGCGGACCGGACACGGTCCGGGTCCCGGACGTGTCCGGGCAGACCGAGGAGCAGGCGCGCACGGAGCTGACGGATCTCGGGCTGGACCCGACCTTCGAACCAGCGCAGTCCACCGACGTGGAGCAGGGCCGGGTCATCGACACCAACCCGCCGGCGGGCGAGAGCGTCGAGGTCGGCTCCGCCGTCACCGTCAGCGTCTCCGCAGGTCCGGACTCCGTGCAGGTGCCCGACGACCTCGAGGGCATGACCCGTGACGAGGCCCGTGCCGCGATCGAGGCGGCCGGACTGACCATGACCGAGGGCGATCCGGAGGACGCACCGCAGGAGGAGGGGACGGTCACCCGCACCAACCCCCAGAGCGGCGCGACCGTCGACCGCGGCAGCGAGGTCGTGGTGCGCTTCGCCTCCGGCGACGTGGCGGTCCCCGATGTCACGGGCATCGACTTCGACCGGGCCAAGGAGACCCTCGAGGCCAGCGGCTTCGAGGTCCCCGACCCGTCGTCCCGCGAGGACGAGGAGCAGGCGCCGGGCACGGTCCTCACCCAGTCCCCGACGGCCGACGGGGGCGTGCGCCCCTACGGCTCGCGGATCGACCTCGTGATCGCCGCCGAGCCCGGCCCCGTGGCCGTCCCGAACGTCACCGGTCGCGCTCTCGCCGATGCGCAGTCGGTGCTGGCCGATGCCGGCTTCGGCACCGAGCAGCGCACCGAGGCCTCGGACTCCGTGCCCGAGGGCCAGGTGATCCGCACCGAGCCCGGGGCCAACGAGCAGGTCTCCCGCGGCTCCACGATCACGATCATCGTCTCCTCGGGGCCTGAGCCGACGCCGAAGCCGACCACGCCCGCACCGACCACGCCGTCCCCGACCCCGACTCCGGAGCCGACCCCGGAGCCGACGGAGCAGCCGAGCGAGGAGCCCACGCCGACGGACCCCCCGACGGAGAGCGGGGAGGCCCAGGGCGCCGGCGTGACCGGGAACAGTACCGGGAACAACGGCAACGGGAACGGCAATGGGAACGGCAACGGGAACGGGAATGGAAACGGCAACGGGAACGGGAACAACGGCAACGGGAACGGGAACAACGGCAATGGCAACGGCTGAGCGGGACTCCGCGCGCATCCTGGTGGTGGACAACTACGACAGCTTCGTCTACACGATCGTCGGCTACCTCCAGCAGATGGGCGCCACCACCGTGGTGGTCCGCAATGACGAGGTGCCCGAGACGGCCGACGGCGCCGTGGACCTCAGCGGCTTCGACGGTGTGCTGATCTCCCCCGGGCCGGGCAACCCCTCCACCGCCGGGCGCTCCCTGGACGCCATCGGCGCCTGCGCGGAGCAGTCCGTGCCGATGCTCGGGGTGTGCCTCGGCCACCAGGCGCTCGGGCAGTACTTCGGCGCGACGGTCGACCATGCCCCGCAGCTCATGCACGGGCGCACCAGCGAGCTCACCCACGAGGGACGCAGCGTCTTCGCCGGCGCCCCCTCCCCCATGACAGCCACCCGCTACCACTCCCTCACGGTGGTGCCGGAGACGATCCCCGCAGAGCTCGAGGTCACCGCCCGCACCGCCGACGGCATGGTGATGGGCCTCGCCCATCGCGAGCTGCCCCTGCACGGGGTCCAGTTCCATCCCGAGTCGGTGCTCACCGAGAACGGGCACCTGATGCTCGCGCGCTTCCTCGAGCTGTGCGACGGGCAGGACGCCGTGGAGCGCTCCGCGGGGCTGAAGCCCCTCATGACCGCGGGCTGAGGCCCGACGCGATCGTCCAGCGGCCGACGGGCTCGTCGGCCGCTAACCCTGGCGCGTCGCCCGGGGTCAGGAGTGTGGGGCGGGCACCGCCGCGTGCTCGGCCCCGCCCACGAGTCCGTCGTTGAAGGGCATGTAGGGCGCGATCGCGGGGAACACCCACCCGAACAGGGCCACGACCACTGCGGCGAGCAGCAGCACCGTCAGCACGATCCGCATCCACAGCGGGCCCGGCAGGTGCCGGAAGAGCCATCCGTACATCAGTTCCCGCCCTCCTCGGCGGCAGAGCCGGCAGAGCCGTCGGAGAGCGCCTCGGGGATGCCGTCGGCGCGGTCGGTCCAGTAGGCGAACTCGGCGTGGACGATGTACCGCTCGCGCGCCGAGAACATCGGGTGGCAGGCGGTGAGGGTCAGCATCCGGTCGGTGGCCTCGACGCCGGGCTCTCCCGGGACCGGGGCGATCACCTCGACGTCCTGCGGCATCACGACCAGCGACTCGGTCACCTCGTACACGTAGAACGCCTCGTCGGTCTCGATGACGATCGGGTCCCCGGGCTGCAGGCGCGCGATGTCCTCGAAGACGCGACCGTAGGTGTTGCGGTGGCCGGCGATGGAGACGTTGCCGACCTCGCCGGGCAGCGCGGTCTCGGGGTAGTGCCCGGCGCCCTTCACGTTCAGGACGTCCTCGAGGCCGACGCCCTCGGCGAGCGGGAAGGTCTCCCGGTCGAAGGCGGGCACGTGCATGGTGCCGAACACCATCGTGTCCCCGGGGGTCGCGGGCACCGGCGGCGGGCCGTCCTGGGCCGGGGCGATCTGCTCGCGGTCCACGTCGCCCCATTCCTGCTCGAGGCCGGAGAGGATGTCGGCCTGCTCGCGGTCGGCCATCACGTCGGTCCACCACAGCTGCCACACGAGGAACAGCCCGAGCAGCACTCCGGCGGTGACGAGCAGCTCGCCGAGCACCCCGAGCACGCCGGGGCCGCGCGGGGCGGCGCGATGGGTGCGGGAGGTGTCCGTGCGGCGCGCGGTCATCGGGGCACCGTCGCATCGAGGGTGAGGGAGCCGGTGTAGGCGGGCAGGGTCGTGTCCCCGAGGTCCTCGACCTTCTCGCCGAGGCCGACGTAGTCGACCCATTCGCGGTAGACCTGCACCCCGGGGGCCTCCTCGAGGGCGGCGTTCATCTCGTCGACGGGGCCGATGACGGTGATGACGAAGGGCGGGGAGTACACCCGGCCCTCGAGCAGGAGGGTGTTGCCGGCGCAGCGGAAGGCGCTGCCGTTGATGACCCGCTGGTCCTGCAGCATCATCGCCTCCGCGCCCCCGGCCCACAGGGCGTTGATGTAGGCCTCGAGATCCTGCTGGTGGACGACGAGGTCGTTGGGCTCGGTGCCCGGGATCGCGCCGAGCGCGCTCGAGGGCGCATCGGTGAGGGTGATCCGCAGGCCCGGGCCCTCGACCTCGCTGAGGCCCACGACGTCGAAGACCTGGTCGGTGAGCGCCGCGGTGTCCTCCCCCGCGACGGCGCCGCTGCTGTCGCGCAGCGCGTCGATCTCCGCACGCTTGTCCTCGTTGTCCTCGGTGAGCTGCTCGATGGTGCGGCCGCGGTCGGCGAGCACGCCCGAGACGTCGCTGCTCTCGTCGCGGATGGAGCCGCCGCCGGAGAGGCGGGCCGTGGTGGCGAACAGGACCCCGCACAGCACCATCACCGCGGCGACGCCGACGCGGCCGAGGCGTCGGGTGCGGGCGGGGGCGGCGTCGGCGGTGGGAGGAGAAGGAGGCTCCGATGGCTCCGGGGCGCTGATGGGGTCCGGGGCGTCTGAGGGGTCCGGGGCGTCTGAGGGGTCCGGGGCGTCGGGAGTGCCGGGGGCGTCCTGTGTGCCCATCGTCGCTCCTCGCTTCGCGCCGTCCGTCGACGACCATTACCCTAAGCCAAGGTCCGCACCCCCGCGGACCCGCGCGGCGGCGCCGCGCGCACGGCCTCGTCGAGGGAGCATCAATCCATGGCCAGGAGCAGGAAGAAGTCGTCCGCCAGGGCGACGTCGAGCGCGAAGGCCGCAGCGTCCGACGCCCCCGAGGTGGAGGACCTCGACACCGATGCCGCCTCGACGGACGCCTCCGCGACGGACACTGCCGCGACGGGCACCACCGGGGACGACGCTCCTGCGGAGGAGACCTCCGCGAAGACGTCCACCAAGGGCAAGGACCCCGTGAAGCGCAAGGCGTCCAGGAAGACCGCGGGCGGCGAGGTCCCGGAGAAGGCCAAGGACTCCACCCGCTCCGCCACGGTGCGCCGCACGGCCGCCGAGGAGAGCTCGCGGACCGCTGGTCGACGCGTCGCGGCGGCCACCCAGAACCCCACCTGGCTGGCCCCGGCCGCCGTGGTGTTCCTGATCCTGGGTCTGGCCTATCTGGTCACCTACTACATCTCGGCCGGGCAGCTGCCCCTGCCGATCGGCGACTGGAACCTCGCCGTGGGCTTCGGCGTGCTGATGGTGGGCGGCGGCATGCTCATGTTCTGGAAGTAGTGCGGATCCTCTGAGGTCCGAGCACAGGCGCGCGGTGGGGAGTTCTCCCCACCGCGCGTCTGTGCACCTCCCGGTACGCTGATCGTGACGCGCGTCGCGCCCGGTGACGCTCCACAGCATCACCACGGTGCACAACCCGACGGGGGATCCATGACCAGCATCTCGAGGCGACGACGGCTCGTCGCCCTGCTCCTTCTTCCCTTCATGCTGGTGCTCGCCGGCTGCGCGAAGTTCCACGGGGACTTCGACATCCAGGACGCCGACACCATCAACATCAACTACGACTTCGCCATCGACACCGAGTACCTCGAGGGCTACTACTCCTCCGCCGAGGAGCTCTGCGACGAGATGGAGGGCGAGATCGGCGTGGCCGGCGAGATGGCGCCGACGGTCGAGCCCTACGAGGCCGACGGTCAGTGGGGCTGCCGCGTCACCGGGGTGATGACCAGCGACAACTACGGCAGCGGCTTCGACCTCGTCGAGGAGAACGGCGAGCTGCACCTCACCATCACCTCCTCCAGCACGGAGGCCGCGGCGTTCGACGACCCGATGTACACCGACATGGGCATCGACTTCCGGATGACCTTCACCTTCCCCGGCGAGATCATCGAGTCCTCCGGCGGCCAGATCGACGGCAACTCCGTCACCTACACCGACATCACCGAGTTCGCGGGCGGCGTCGACATCCGCGCGGAGGCCGGCGGGTTCCCGTGGGTCATCGTCATCGTCATCGTCCTGGTGGTGGGCTTCCTGCTCCTGCTGGCGCTCGCGGCCATCACCTTCTTCGTGATCCGCAACCGGAAGAAGAACGCCTCCGGTCAGGGCGGTGCCCCGGCGGCCTACGCGGGAGCGTCTGCCGCCGGCGCGGGCAACGTGCCGCCGGCCGCTCCGGGCAGCCCGCAGTCCGCGGGCCCGCAGTGGGGCCAGTCCTCCCCTCCCGCCGCTCCCTTCGGCGGCCAGTCGCCGCAGGGCGGTTCCGCGCCGCAGGGTGGTTCCGCGCCGCAGGGCGGCCAGCAGTGGGGACAGTCCTCGCCGCCCCCGGCCCCGCAGGGCCAGCAGGGTCAGCAGGGCCAGCAGGGTGAGCAGCAGTGGGGCCGACAGCCCGGCCAGCAGGGTCAGCCGCAGCAGCCGCAGCCCTGGGATCGCCCCGATGCCCAGCAGCAGGGTCCGCAGCCGGGTCAGCGGCCGTCGGGCGAGGCACCGTGGAACCGTCCTCCGGGCGAGGGCCAGAACCCGGGCCAGGGGCAGCAGCCCCCGCAGCAGCCGGGCTGGTGAGCCCCCGTCGGCCGCGCCGGCCTGGGCCCTGTGAGCAGGGTCATGGCCCACGGATTGGCGCAGACCTGGGCGGACCGTTAAAGTAGTTCAGGTCGGCGCGACCGACAAGCGCCCGTAGCTTAACGGATAGAGCATCTGACTACGGATCAGAAGGTTGGGGGTTCGAATCCCTCCGGGCGCACTTCGGGAAGAGCCCCGTCACCCCAGGTGACGGGGCTTTTTCGTGCCCTCCATCGGTCAATCCGATCCTGGTGACGAGGCCTTCGCAGCACCGTGACGACCGCCTCGCCACCCGCCCCGAGACCATCACCGATGGTCGTTCAGCGCCGGGGCGATGGCAGTGCGGCGCCGGGGCCGGCGCTCAGTAGCCGTGGGGGTCGTCGCCCTGAGCCGCGCCGGTCACATGCTCGGCGTGCGAGAGCGTCTCGGCCAGGAGGCGGTGCACGTGGGCATCGGACGCGCGATAGAAGGCATAGGTGCCCTCCTTGCGACTCTCCACGAGTCCGGCCAGGCGCAGCTTCGCCAGGTGCTGGCTCACCGCTGCGGCGGTCGCCCCCACCGAGTCGGCCAGGGAGTTCACGCTGCGCTCCTCCTGGAAGAGCGCCCAGAGGATCTTCACCCGGGTGGGATCGGCGAGCATGCGGAAGGTCCTCGCGGCGATCTGTGCGTGCTCGTCGTCGGGCACCGGATGCACGGGAGAGGGATGCATGGGCGCCATCCTATCGACCACCTTGCTATCTGCGCAGTTGCGCAGATAGATTGCTTTCGTGAACCACTCCCCCGCCCCCGCCGGGCACCACGACGGCGCCGCGCACGAGCCTCCGCACGGCCATGCCGATGAGCACGAGCACGGCCACCCCCACAGCCACGGCCATCCTCACGGCCATGACCACGCGCACGGTCACGACCACAATCACGACCACGGGCATTCCCACGACCATTCCGGCCCCTGGGCCCGGCTCCGTCACGCCCTGACCCCGCACAGCCACGACCACGGCGAGGCGATCCGCACGGCCGAGGAGGCCAGCGCCGTCGGCATCCGCGCCGCGTGGATCAGCCTGGCGGGGATGGGGGCGACCGCCCTGCTGCAGATCGCGATCGTGTGGCTGAGCGGCTCGGTCGCCCTGCTCGCGGACACCCTGCACAACCTCGGCCACCTCGCCACGACGATCCCGCTGATCATCGCGTTCCGGCTGGGCAGGCGCGCGCCCACGAGGCGCTACTCCCACGGCTTCCGTCGGGCGGAGGATCTCGTCGGCCTGCTGATCGGGGCGATGATCGCGCTGTCGGCGGCGCTGATCGTGTGGGAGTCGGTGCGGGCGCTGACCTCTGCGCGGGACATGACGCACCTGGGTTGGGTGCTCGCCGCGGCGCTGATCGGCGCGGCGGGCAACGAGCTGGTGGCGATCTATCGCATCCGCGCCGGGCGGCGCATCGGCTCGGCCGCCCTGATCGCGGAGGGGCAGCACGCCCGCACCGACGCCCTCACCTCGCTCGCGGTGGTCGTCGGCGTGATCGGCGCCTGGATGGGTCTGCCCTGGATCGACCCGCTGATCGGCCTGGTGATCGCCGCGGTCGTGGTGCTAGTGCTGATCTCCTCGATGCGCACCGTGGTCCGTCGACTCATGGACGGCATCGAGCCGGGCACGCTGGATGCGGTCGAGTCCGCCGCGGCGGGCGCGCCCGGGGTGCTGTCCGTGCATGACGCCCGGGCGCGCTGGTCGGGGCACCGCCTGGAGGCGGATCTCGCGATCGCGGTGGACCCGGGCCTCACCGTCGCCGCCTCGCAGGAGGTCGTCGGCGCGGTCCAGGAGCGGCTGCACGAGGCGCTGCCGCACCTGGACCGGGCCTCGGTACGGCTCACGGCCGGCTGAGGGCCTCCCGCACGCTCGGCCAGGAGCGCAGGATCTCGCGGGCGTCGTCGTCGGTCTCGGCGGCGATCGCCTCGAGCCTCGCCTGCTCCAGCAGCGGGTCGATCTCGATGCGGGTGCCGCTGTCCACGGAGGCGACCGCGGCCTCGACCATCGCGAAGCTCAGCAGGTTCTCGTGGACCTCGCACATCGGGGTGCGGCCCTCGCGAAGGGCGCTGACGAACTCCACGAGCGACGCGGCGATCTGATCCTTCTCCGGTGCGGCCTCGGCGGCGACGCGCTCGACCTCGGTCTCGGCCTGCAGACGCGCCGTCACCTCCTCGTCCTCGGTGCCGAGCACCGGGGCGCCGGTGCCGTCCCAGGTGGCCGAGCCGTGCTGGGCACCGATCCGCCACTCGCCGTTCCACCAGGTCGGCAGGCCGCGCGCGTTCCACGTGCCGTGATAGGCGAACAGCGCCCCGCCCTCCATTTCGAAGGTCGCCGTCACCGTCGCGTCGTGCGCATACACGCTCCACTTCGGGCGGGCGCCCACCGCGGTGACCGCCACCGGGTCGGTGCCGGTGATGAAGCGGGCGGCGTCGAAGGCGTGGATGCCCATGTCGCGCAGCAGCGGATGGTCCTGGCTGCGGCGGAACCCTTCATGCTCGACGAAGAGCGAGAAGAACGCGCTGGTCATCACCGTCGGGCCGTGCTCGGCGACGAAGTCGCGCAGGCGCCGCACCTGGGGGAAGAAGCGCCGCGACTGGGAGACCATGACCGGCACACCGGTCAGCTCGGTGTGCGCCATGAGGCTCAGCGCCTCCGGGAGGGTCTCGGTGACCGGCTTCTCCCCCAGCACCGGGATCCCCGCGTGCAGGGCCTTCACGGTGACCGGGTGGTGGGCGAGAGGGACCGTGGGGTTCACCAGCAGGTCCGCGCCGGTGGCGAGCGCGAGCTCGACCCCGTCGGCCCCCGTCGCGATCGCGGCGGGATCCTCCACGCCGGACTGGGCGATGACCTTCTCGGGCGCGCCCTCGACGAGGTCGGCGACGCCGACCAGCTCGGCGACGTCGCTGGCGACGATCTCGCGCGCCCACCAGCTGCCCATCAACCCGGCGCCGACGACGACCACCCGGGCGGGCCGGTCGGCCGGCAGCGGCAGGGCGACCCCGCCGGGGCGGGTGGCGGTGCGGGTCGAGGCGCCGTCGTCGGGAGGGATGTCCGAGCGGGCGTCAGATCGCACGCACGGACTCCTCGCCGCGGAACCAGTCGCGCTGGGCGTTGGCGATCCGCACCGGCTGCGCGGGGCGGTCCTCCGGACGGGCCCACTGCACGGCGTTGGCGAGCACGCGCTGGATCTCGGCCTGGTGGTAGACGGGGTACTCCTGGTCGCCGGGGCTGAAGTAGAAGATCTTGCCCTTTCCACGGCGGAACGCGGCGCCGGAGCGGAACACCTCGCCGCCGGCGAAGGAGGAGACGAACACGAGCTCGTCGGGCGCGGGGATGTCGAACATCTCCCCGTACATCTCCTGCTCGGGGACGATGATCGGGTGCGGCACGCCGCGGGCGATGGGGTGGGAGCCGTTGACGGTCCACACCCGCTCCTCCTCGCCCTCGTTGCGCCACAGCAGGTTGCAGGTGGTGCCCATGAGGCGGGTGAAGGGCTTGGAGTAGTGGGCGGAGTGCAGCGGCACCAGGCCCATGCCCTCGTGGACGCGGCGCACCACGCGGTCGGCGATCTCGTCGGGCACGTCGTCGTGGGCCATGTGGCCCCACCAGGTCAGCACGTCGGTCTCGGCGAGAGCCTCCTCGGAGAGGGACTCCTCGATGTCGTCGAGCAGCGCGATCCGCACCTCGGCCTCGACCCCGTCGGCCGCGAGCAGGCGCCGCAGCGCCTCCGCGATCACCGTGTGCATGCCCTCGGGGTAGATCTCCTGGACCCTCTGGTCGACCTTCTCGTGCCGGTTCTCGCCGAAGACGGCGATGCGCAGTGTCATGACTTCTCTCGT
This sequence comes from Brachybacterium aquaticum, assembly GCF_014204755.1. Classification (NCBI taxonomy): domain Bacteria; kingdom Bacillati; phylum Actinomycetota; class Actinomycetes; order Micrococcales; family Dermabacteraceae; genus Brachybacterium; species Brachybacterium aquaticum. Next base: position 162,518 of record NZ_JACHLZ010000001.1, on the reverse strand, counting down.
CCTGTCGCTGGTCGTTCGCGGTCCGCCCCTACTCTGGCGGTCCGCACCATCGTAGGGGCGCGGGGGCGGGTCGGGCGGATGGCGGCCGACGGGGCCGGGCGCCGGGGCGCGGCTCCGGCGTGGCAGGCCGGCGGGCCGGGACGGGGCGCGGCCGACGGGGCGGAGGCCCCCTTGCCCCCCGGCCGACAGGAACCGTGACCGTGATGTGACCTGATTCTCACGATCGGGCCGCTAAGGTCGACCCCAGGCTCCTTCAACGGAGAGGGGGCCTCTTCTCATGCCGGGGTCCATCGTCGCCGGGGCCTCGTCACGTCGCCGGGGCCTCGTCTTCTGTTGGTGCCCGCTTCCTCGTCTGCCGGGGCCCGCGACGCTGCGAGCGGGTCCGGCTCGCTGCGAGCGGTTCCGCGAGACGTCCGCGCTCAGGTCTCGCGGCTGTCCACCAGGCGTCCGTCGGCCGCGAAGCGCGCGGCGAGGGCCGCCGCGGTGCGGGCATGGGCGCGGGCGGCGCGGGAGCGGCCGACGGTGCCGCCGAGAGCCCGGCCGGCGGTCCTCCCCCAGCGGTATCCGATCACGGTGACCTGCCCGGCGACCGCGCCCTGCGCGTCACGCTCAGCGACGAAGGTGAGCGGGGCGGAGAGGTGGAAGCCGGAGCCGGCGAGGGCGCCGAGGAGCACGGTGCGGCGTCGGCTGCCGCGCTCGAGGACGAGGTGACCGGGCGAGTCCTCGGCCACGCGCCAGCCGCGTTCGACGAAGAAGGATGCGGTCTCCGACTGGACGGCCTCGAGGGGGCCGCGCACCCGCAGGACGCGCCCCGCCGGGGGTGCGTCGGGAGCGCGGCGCTTACTCATGGCTGCGGGGTGGTCCCGTGGCCGGCCGGGGCTCCGGACTGGGCGGCAGTCCTGCCGACGGGCGCCGCCCCACGGCCGGAGCCGAGGCGACGCAGCTCGGCGTTGCCCAGGTGCGGCACCTCGCGGTGCTCGTGCGGGTCACGGCCCTCGCCGAGGGCCAGCGCGATCTGGAGGACGTCCCCGTGGGCGACGAGGACGACCGGGCGGGCGTCGGCCGCACCCTCGGCGCCGGCGCTCGCGACGGCCGCGAGCCCGTCGGCCGACCCCCGACCCGCGGCGAGGGCGTCGGCGTCGCGCAGCGCCGCGAGCACGCGGGCGGCGACGCCGCCGACCTCCTCGACCTCGTCGGTCTGGGGCGTGCGGTCGCGGTCGCGGGCCCACACGGTCTCGTACGCGGTCGCGAGGCCCTCGTCGTGCGCGCCGAAGCTGCGCTCGCGCAGGCGTTCATCGATGGTCGGGGCGGCGGCGCCGAGCACGGCGGCGAACTCCTCGGCCGTCTGCCGCGCGCGAGCGAAGTCGCTGGTCACCACGCGCGTGTCCGGGCCGAAGCCGTGCCCGAGCGCACGGCAACCGGCCGCGCGGGCCTGCTCGCGGCCGAGAGAGGTCAGGCCCACCTCCTCGAGCGCCCGCGGGCCGGGCACCGAGACGATCAGGCCCGCGACGTTCGCGACAGACTCGCCGTGGCGCAGCACCCACACCCCACCCGCCGGACCCTGCGCGATGACGGCAGGTGCGGCGCACGGGGCGGGATCAGTGCTGGTCATGACGAGGTCGCTGGACTCGGGGCCCGAGGGGCTCAGGGCTCGAGGACCTTGCCGGGGTTGAGGTTCCGGCCCGGGTCGTTGTCCGCGAACAGGCCGCGGATCATGCGGGCTCCGGTCTCGCCGAGGTCCTGCTCCATCCAGGGACGGTGCTCGACGCCCACGCCGTGGTGGTGGGAGACGCCGGAGCCGATGTCCACGAAGGTCTGCTGCACGGCGTTCTTCGCGCCGTAGTACTCCTCCAGCGCCGTCTCGTCCGAGGTGTACGGGAAGGCGAAGGTGAAGTAGAGGCAGGCGCCGCCGTGGTAGCTGTGCGACATGTGGCAGAACATGAAGCCCGGGCCGCCTGCCTCCTTCCGCGAGCGGTAGTAGGCGTCGTACACCTTGGAGTGGACCTCGTTGAGCGTCGACCAGCTGGCACCGGTCTCGCACACGTCGCCGAAGACCTGGTAGTTCAGCAGGAAGTCGCGCAGGTAGGGGGTGTCGAACTTCTTCTGGTCGTACACCGCGCCCGGCCCGGCACCGAGGGTGATGCCGCCGTTGCGGGAGACGATCTTCTTCACGATCGCCTTCTCGCGCTCGACGCGCTCCTTGCTGCCCTCGAAGCAGACGTAGCTGATGCACATCTCCTCGGTGGTGTCCCAGCCCTTGGAGCGCAGGTAGGCGAACAGGCCGTCCTGGACCTTCGCGGCGACCTTGCCCTTGGTGGAGCTGGGCTCCTTGACCAGGGCGAGGCTGAAGCGGGTCTCGGGCCCGTCGGACAGCCGCGTGAAGGTGGGCTTGACCTCGGAGCGGGAGATCGCGTGCATGCCGCGGATCCCATGCTCCCAGTCGGGGTACATGTAGGCGATGACCTGGCGCACCGGGGCGATGCGGTGGACCTGCACGGTGCACTCGGTGATGATGCCGAGGCGGCCCTCGCTGCCCAGCACCATCTCGTGGACGCTCGGACCGGCGTCGCGGCCGGGGATCGCCTTGGTGCGCACCACGCCGTCGGGGTGGACCATGCGCAGGCCGCGCACGATCTGCTCGATGTCGCCGTACTTGTCCGACTGCATGCCGGAGGAGCGGGTCGCGGCCCAGCCGCCCACGGTCGAGTAGGTGAACGAGTCGGGGAAGTGCCCCATCGTCCAGCCCTCGGCGTTCAGCTGCTCCTCGAGGTCCGGGCCGTACACGCCGGCCTGGACCCGGGCGAGGCCGGAGGTGTCGTCGATCTCGAGGACACGGTCCATGCGGCCGAGGTTCATCGAGAGGATCGGGCGCTGCTCGGAGATGTCCGGGGTGAGGGAGCCGGAGATGCAGGAGCCGCCGCCGTAGGGGATCAGCACCAGGTCGTGCTCGATGACCAGGCGCAGCACCGCCGCTACCTCGTCCTCGTCACCGGGGTACACGATCGCGTCGACGAGGCGGGTGAAGTCGCCGTGGCGGACGCGGAACAGGTCCGGCAGGGAGCGGCCGAAGGAGTGGACCACGCGGTACTCGTCGTCGTCGCGCAGGTTCGCCTCGCCGACGACGTGCACGATCGCCGCGCGGTGGGCGGGGTCCAGGCGCGTGGCGGGGACGGGGAAGTCCGCGAGGTCGGGCTCGACAGGGTCAGGCATCGTGCGCAGGTCCAGGCCGATCTTCTCGTCGGCCAGCGGTGCGAAGCCGGGCTTGTTGCGCCAGTTGAAGGCGACGTCGTCCAGCCCCCAGCCCCACCACTTGTGCCGCTTGACGTCGCCTGCGTCCACCGATGCGCTCATGCGTTCTCCTCCTCGTCCCGCGGCGCGATGCCCAGGACCTCGTCGTGGTGCCCGTCGTACAGTTCCTTCACCCGCGCGCGGATGCGCGCGATGTAGTCCACGGCCGTCTCGTCCTCGAGGTTGACCATGGGCTCACCGAACACCACCGCGACCGGGGGCCGGCCCTTCTTCGGCCAGCTGCGCCCCTTGGGCATCGCCTCGTGCGCGCCGACGATCGCGGCCGGGATCACGGGCACGCCCACCCCGATCGCGAGCGCCGCGGCGCCGGGCTTGAACTCGGACATCTTCCCGTCCTTCTGGCGCGTCCCCTCGGGGAACACCAGGATCGGCACGCCGGCGCGCAGCAGGCGCCGCGAGAAGCCCGCGTGCTTGCGGCTGCCGCCGCGGTCGATCGGGAAGGCGTTGAACAGCAGGCGCACGAACAGGCGCCGGTGCCACTTGGTGAAGAAGTAGTCGTAGGCGACGCCGGTGGAGAGGAACCGGGCCTGCGCCCAGGGCATCCCCTGCATCAGCATCGGCGCATCGATGTGGCTGGTGTGGTTGGAGACCAGCACGAACGGGCCGCGGACCGAGCGGACGCGGCGCGGCACCACGGCCGACGTGGTCAGCTGTGAGTTCACCACCCCGCGGAAGATGACGCGCTGGAGGATGCGCCGCATCCCCGAGCGCCAGCGGGAGCGGTACTTGGCCAGCTCCCCCTCGGGCGTCTCCCAGCCCTCGCCGCGGGAGCGGGCCGAGAGCGAGGCGAACAGGCGCTTGGAGCGCTGACGCAGCTCCTCGGCGGTCATCGCCGCGGAGGACGAGGGCTTGGCGGAGGGGGCTGCCGGGGCGCCGGCTGCGGAGCCGGCGGCGGGGCCGTCGGGGGTGGGGTCGCCGGCGGAAGCGTCGCCCGGCACGCTCGTCGGGAGGTCGTCGGCCGACGGGGACTCGTCGGCGGCGCCGACCTCGGAGGTCGCGTCGGACCCGCCGGCCGAGCCCGCGCCGTCGGCCGAGCCAGCGCCGTGGATCGAGCGGGCGCCGTGGATCGAGCGGGCGCCGTCGGTCAAGCCGGCGCCGTCGGCCGACGGGGTCGGCTCCTCGCCGTCCACGAGCTCCTCGGAGCTGTCCCCGTCGGCGCGGGCATCCGTGCCGAGCGTGCCGAACACGGGCAGCCCCTCGGGGATCACCTCCTCGGGGAGGTCGTCATCGGGGGTCGTGCTCCTGGGGACGATCATGTGCTCACTTCTCCCGGCTGCGACGATGGCTGAGCAGCTCGCTCAGCCGGGCCACGAGGCCTCGTGGGGTGGTGCGCAGCACGGCGGAGATGAGCTTCCAGCGCAGCGACGGGACCGACACCGGCTTGCCGCGGGCGACGTCCTTCAGGCAGTCCTCGACGAGCCGGTCCGCGTCCAGCCACAGCACCCCGGGGATCGAGGAGCCCTTGATCCCCGCGCGCGAATGGAACTCTGTGCGCACCCAGCCCGGCATCAGCGCCGTGACCTGCACTCCCGTGCCGGCCAGCTGCACGCCGAGGGACTCGGAGTAGTTGCCCACCCACGCCTTGATGGCGGAGTAGTTGTTCTGGGTGACCAGCGCCGAGACGGAGCCGACGTTGATGATCCAGCCGTGGCCGCGGCGCTTCATCGCCCGGCCCGCCGCACCGCCGAGCTTCAGGACTGCGCGGATCATGACCTCGAAGCCGAGGTCGTGCGGGGAGATGTCCTCGTCCAGCAGTCCGGCGCGGACGGAGAATCCGGCGTTGTTCACGAGCACGTCCACGGGATCGGTGTCCGATTCGAGGCGGTCCGCCACGCGCTGCTGCGCCTCGCGATCGGCGAGGTCCGCGACGATGGTCTCCACCTCGACACCGTGCTCGCGCGTCAGCTGCGCGGCGGTCTCGGCGAGGCGCTCGGGATCGCGGGCGACCAGCACGAGAGCTGTCCCCCGCCCCGCGAACGCTCTGGCGAAGGCGGCCCCGATGCCTGCGGTGCCGCCGGTGATCAGGGCCCTATGCATGGCGGCTACGATACACTAGCGCCGCCCTGACCAGCGCGGAGAAGCCCCCTGGTGGGGAGCCCGCCGAGCGTGCCGCGCACGCGTGACGACCGCCGCCGGGCCGCCCCTCACCGCTCCCGCCGTACCCGTTCCGCAGAGGATCACATGACGCACAGCACCTCGCCCGTCGAGCCCACCGCCACCGCCGGCGGCTCCGATCACGGAGGCCGACGGATCCTGCTGACGGGCGTCACCGGGTTCCTCGGCCAGGCCGTCCTGCGCTCCCTGCTGGAGACCACCGAGGACGTGCGCGTCCTCGCCGTGGTGCGCCCCAAGGGCTCGGTCACCGGGCGCAAGCGCCTCGAGCAGCTGCTGCGCAAGCCCGTGTTCGCCTCCTGGGCCGAGGAGATCTCCAAGGGGTCCGGTGCTGAGGGTGCCGACCCGGTGGACGGGAAGGCCGTGGTGAAGTCGCTCTTCGACGAGCGCGTCGAGGTGCTCGAGGGCGACCTCACCGACATGCCCGAGATCACCGTCCCGCTGGACACGGTCATCCACTCCGCCTCCTCGGTCTCCTTCGACCCCCCGATCGACGAGGCCTTCCGCACCAACGTCGGCGGCGCGCGCAACCTCTACGAGGCGCTCCTCGCCTCCGGCCAGGACCCGCACGTCATCCACGTCTCCACCGCCTACGTCGGCGGCATCTCCAAGGGCCTGCGCCGCGAGGGCTCCCTCAAGGCCGACGTCGACTGGCGCGCCGAGTACGAGGCCGCGCTCAGCGCCCGCGAGCGCGTCGAGGCCGAGTCCCGCAAGCCCGAGACCCTGCGCTCCCAGATCCGCGCCGCGAAGCTGCGCGACGGACGCATGGGCCCCAAGGCCGTCGCCGCCTCCTCCGAGGAGGCGCGTCGCGCCTGGGTCGACGAGCGCCTGGTCGACTTCGGCCGCACCCGCGCCCAGTCCGTCGGCTGGACCGACATCTACACCTTCACCAAGGCGATGGCCGAGCAGGTCGCCGAGGAGCTGTGGGCCGGCAACGGCCACCGCGTCTCCTTCGTGCGCCCCTCCATCATCGAGTCCGCCATGAAGAAGCCCTACCCGGGCTGGATCGACGGCTACAAGGTCGCAGACCCCCTGATCATGGCCTACGCCCGCGGCATGCTCCCCGAGTTCCCGGGCCTCGCGGACTCGATCCTCGACGTCATCCCCGTCGACCACGTCGTCAACGTGATCGTGGCGCTCGCGACCCAGGAGACCACCCGCCGCGGCGAGGACGCCTACTTCCAGGTCGTCTCCGGCGCCTCGAACCCGCTGCCCTTCCACGAGATGGTCTCCGCGGTGCGCGAGTACTTCGTCGCCCACCCCCTCGAGGACGACAAGGGCAACCCCATCTCCGTGCCCGAGTGGAGCTTCCCCGCGGTCGAGATGGTCGAGCAGCGCTTCCGCGCCAAGGAGCTCTCGGCGAAGGTCGGCGCGGCCGCGGTCGCGTACCTGCCCGCCACCAGGCGCACCCGCCAGTGGACCTCCAACCTCCACAAGGCCACCTCGGGCCTGACCACGCTGCGCAAGTACATCGAGCTGTACCGCCAGTACACGAAGACCGAGATGGTCTTCGACGACGCGAACACCCGCGCCCTGCGCGAGGAGCTCCCGGCGGACTTCCTCGAGACCCACGACTTCGACGTCACCCACATCTCCTGGCGCGAGTACTTCCAGGAGCAGCATCTCCCCGCGGTCACCGACCTCACCAAGGCCTACTCCCGCGCGAAGTCCGCGCAGAAGCGCCGCGCCGCGCGCCCCGCGCCCCAGCTCGCCGAGCGCGCCGACGCCCTGGCCGTGTTCGACCTGGACGGCACCGTGCTGGCCACGAACATCGTCCAGCAGTACTTCGCCGTGGTCCGCGCGACCAAGCCGCGCCGCACCTGGCCCGCCGAGCTCAGCGGTCTGCTCGCCGCCGTCCCCGGCTACCTGCGCGCCGAGAAGCGGGACCGCTCCGAGCTGATCCGCCTGGTCAACCGCCGCTACAAGGGCTACCGCAGCGACGACCTGCGCCGCCTCATGCAGGGCGAGGCCGGGCGCCGCATCCGCGCCTCGATCCGTCCCGAGGCGCTGGAGACCATCGAGCGCCACCGCGCCGCCGGGCACCGCACCGTGCTCGTCACCGGTGCGCTGGACGTGCTGGTCGAGCCGCTGCAGGACCTGTTCGACGAGGTCATCGCCACCCACATGGACGAGGACGCCTCCGGTCAGATGACCGGCTACCTCGCCACTCCCCCGCTGGTCGACGAGGCCCGCGGCAACTGGCTGCTGAAGTACGCCGACGAGCACGGCGCGGACCTCTCCGCCTCCTACGGCTACGGCGACTCCCACGCCGACGCCGCCTGGCTGGCGCTCGTGGGCACGCCCGCCGCGGTGTCCCCGGACCTGGGTCTGTACGCCGTGGCGAAGAAGAAGCGCTGGCAGATCCTGGAGTGGTGAGGGGCCGGTGGCCTGAGCCGGGGCGAGGCTGCGGCCGGTGCCGGTGTCTCCTGCCGTTGCCGGGCGGTGCCGGTGAGGGGTCGGCCCTGAAGTTCTGTCGTCAGCGTCGGAGCAGCGCCGTATGGCGCGACCTCCGACGCTGACGACATTTTTCCAGGGCCCCTCCCCACCCGAACCGTTTCCCGGGCCCCACCTCTCCTCCCCATCCCCTGGTTCTCCACACACACCCCCCCCCGCCCACCGGACCTCGCCACCAGCGGCCACACTCGCCGCATGCAGGGACCGAGCCGACTGGTACTGCCCGCAGGGGCTTACCTCCCCACCCGACCGCCGCGACAGGGCCGCGGCACGCTTCGCCTGACCTCCTCGGACCTCGCCGTCGCCTCCCGCACCGAGCTCCTCGCCCAGGGGTGGACGGACTGGACGCTGCGGAAGGCGGTGCAGCGCGGAGAGATGCGCCGCATCGCCCGGGGGTGGTTCGCCTCTCCCGACGCAGACCAGCGGGTGGTCCGTGCGCTCGCCCTCGGACAGCGACCCACCTGCGTGGACGCGGCGCGCATGCACGGCCTCTGGACGCCGCACGACTCCGACGAGGACCGTCTGCACGTGTACCGCTACGACGACACCGTCGCGCTGCCGCGCACGATGACCGCCCACCATGCAGCGGGCCGGACCTGGCCGGAGCCCGATGCGGTCGCCTCTCTGCTCCTCGCGCTCGAGCATGCAATCCGCTGCCGCACCGGCGAGACCGCCGCGGTGCTCCTGGAGTCCGCGATGGAACGAGGCCTGCTGGATCCCGCCGAGGTGCAGCAGCTCCTGGACCGCACTCCCCACAGATATCGCTCCCGGATCGGAGAGCTCTCCACGGCCAGCGACTCGGGGTCCGAGACCAGGGTGGCGAGGTGGCTCAGACGACGCGGACTGAGAGTGGAGCAGCAGCCGTATGTAGAGAGGGTCGGGTTCCTCGACATCTACGCCGGCGAGATCTTCCTCGAGATCGACGGTCACCAGCACCATGCCGGAGAGGACGCGTTCGAGAGGGACCGGACCAGAGACCTCACCACCACCCGGCACGGCCTGCAGGTTCTCCGCCTCAGCTACGCCCAGGTGTGGAGGCGGTGGGAGCAGACGCAGAAGGACATCCTCGCCGCCATGAGCGAGGTCGGCGCCTTCGGGCGGCGGAAGGTGGAGCAGCTGCGGCGGAGGTGAGTGGCGCTGGAGCTGCTGCGGACAAGGGGCTCTGAGAAAATGTCGTGAGCGTCGGAGCAACTTCATATAGCGCGAGCTCCGACGCTGGTGACAGATCTTCAGGGCGGGGCCGTCAACATCCCCAGCATCAGCACCGCTGTCGGTGGTTCGTGCAGCAGTACCGCCGGCGGAAGCCGCAACCCCGGCAGCAGCCGGCCCGCCGTCACAGCACCGAGGCGAGGAATCCCTTCAGGCGCTCGGACCGGGGGTGGTCGATGACCTGCTCAGGGGTGCCCTCCTCGACGATCGCCCCGTCGTCCATGAACACGACGTGGTCGGCGACCTCTCGGGCGAAGCCCATCTCGTGGGTGACCACGACCATGGTCATCCCGTCGGCCGCGAGATCCTTCAGCACCGTGAGCACCTCGGAGACCAGCTCCGGATCCAGGGCGCTGGTGGGCTCGTCGAAGAGCATGAGCTCGGGGTCCATCGCCAGCGCCCGGGCGATGGCGACGCGCTGCTGCTGACCGCCGGAGAGCTCCGAGGGGTAGTGGTCGGCGCGGTCGCCGAGGCCCACCCGGTCCAGCAGCTCGCGGGCCTTCTTCTCGGCGGCGGCCTTCGGCAGGCCGCGCACCTGCACCGGCGCCTCCATCACGTTGCCCAGCGCCGTGAGGTGCGGGAAGAGGTGGAAGCGCTGGAAGACCATGCCGATGCGGGAGCGCTGGGCGGCGATCTCGGCATTGGAGAGCTTCTGCCAGCGCCCGTCGGGCAGGGGGTCGGAGCGGTAGCCCTGCACCACGCCCTCGATGAGCACGCGGCCGGCCGAGGGCTCCTCGAGCTGGTTGATGCAGCGCAGCAGGGTGGACTTGCCGGAGCCGGAGGGGCCCACGAGCACGGCCACCTCGCCGGCGCGGACGGTCAGGTCGCAGCCCTTGAGGACGTGCAGGTCGCCGAAGGACTTGTGGACGTCCTGGACCTGGATGACGACCGGCGCGCCGGAGGCGGCACCCTCGGCGGACGGGGTCTGGGCGGTGTCGTTGCTCGTCATCAGAGCTCCACCTCCGGGAGCGAGTTCTGGGGGGTGGTGCCGGCGGAGGTCACGGCGGCCTGGCGGGAGCGCTTGCCGCCCGGCGCGCCGCCGCCCTTGCCGGGGGTGCGGGCGTCGAAGCCGCGGCCGAAGTACTTCTCGAGGTAGTGCTGACCCACCATGAGCACCGAGGTGATCGCGAGGTACCACAGCGCCGCGACGATCAGCAGCGGGATCGGGGTGAACAGCTTGTTGGCGATGCCGTTGGTGGCGAAGGTGAGGTCGAGCGTGAAGGGCACGGCGAGGACCAGCGAGGTGGTCTTCAGCATGCCGATCGTCTCGTTCCCCAGCGGCGGCACGATCACGCGCATGGCCTGCGGCACGATGATGCGGCGCAGGATCCGGCCATCGCTCATGCCCAGCGCCTTGGACGCCTCGGTCTGGCCGCGGTCCACGGAGTTCAGGCCCGAGCGGATGATCTCGGCGAGGTAGGCGCCCTCGTTCAGGCCCAGGCCGATAACTGCGGCCCAGAAGGCGGTGAGCAGGTCGCGGGTGGAGAAGCTCAGCAGCTCGGGCCCGAAGGGCACACCGATCACGATCTTGGGGACGATCACCGTGAACAGGCCCCAGAACACGAGCTGCGTGTAGACCGGGATGCCGCGGAACACGAAGATGTACGCCCAGCTCACGCCGCGCAGCACGGGGTTGGCGCTGCGGCGCATGATCGCGGCGGTGAGTGCGACGACGGTGCCGAGCACCATCGACAGCAGAGTCAGCAGCAGCGTCCAGCCGACGCCCTGGACCACCTTGATGTCGAACAGGTACGTCGCCACCGTGTTCCACTCGAGCACCGGGTTGGTGACGAGGAACGAGACCAGCGCCAGTGCGAGCAGCGCGACGATCACGGCGGAGATCCAGGTGCCCGGGCGCGGGGCGGCCTTGGCGCGAATGGGGGTGTATCCCTGGGCCCGCTCGGCGGGGGCGGAGGGGCTGGGTGTCTGGGTGGTGCTCACGGCTGGGGGTTCACTTCCGCGGTCGGGATCATTCCTGCCTCGTTGCCCCATGCAGCGAGGATGCGCTCCATGTGGCCGTTGTCGATGAGGTGCTGCAGCGCCGCCCGGATCGCCTCGGCCAGCTCGGGCTGGTCCTTGGCGACGACGATGCCGTTCAGCGCCGACTCCTCGATCTCGCCGATCTCCTCGAGGGTCCCGCGGGAGCGGGCCACCGCATACGCGGTCACCGGGGAGTCGGCCATGAGGATGTCGCCCTTGCCTCCGGCGACGTTGGTGGCGGCGTCGGAGTTGGAGGCGTAGGCGAGCATGTCGTAGGCCCGCTCGCCCTGGTCGCGGCACTCCTGGGAGCGCTCGATGGACAGCTCCTCCTGGTAGGTGCCCACCTGGAGGGCGACGCGCTTGCCGCACAGGTTCTCGGGGTCGATGTCGTACGGGTTCCCGGTGCGCACCGCGTAGGAGATGCCCGCCTGGAAGTAGGACACCATCGACACCGCCGCGAGGCGCTCCTCGTTGATGGTGAAGCTGGAGATGCCGACGTCGTACGTGGAGCCGACGGCGGGGATGATCTGCGCGAACACCGCTGCCTCGGTGCGGGTGCGCAGGCCGAGGACCGCGCCGATGCCGGCGAGGATGTCCATGTCGTAGCCGATCGCCTGCCCGTTGGAGCCGACGAACTCGCCGGGGGCGTAGTTCAGGGCGGCGCCGTTGACGATCTCGCCGCGCTCGCGGATGTCCGCGGGGACGAGGGCCGCGATCTCGGGGACCTCGGCGATGTCGCTGAGGTCGACCTCGGGCACAGCGTTCGACTCGGCGTCCAGACGCTCGGAGGCCCGGGTGCAGGAGGCCAGCGCCGGGGTCAGCGCGGCCGTGGCCAGGGCCAGGGGCGCGGCGCGCAGCAGGGTGCGGCGGCGGGGTCGGGAGGAAGTCACTCGTGAATAGTATTCACAACACTGCATGACCACAACTCGCTGTCGGGTGGGTCACCGCCCGACGGGGCGCGGTGCAGGGGCTGATGCCGTGGACAGACAGGTCGCGTCCACGCTTCGCCGATCCGGCGCCCCGTCTCACCCCTCCACATCGCCACCCCGCCGGGCCACGGTGCCTGGTGCGTCGCTGAACTCGCCGTGTAGCGACGCCTCAAGCACCGTGGCTAAGGAATAGCGACAGCTCGAGCACCGTGGCCGCGCGATAGCGACGCGTAAGGCACCGTGACCGTGAGGCAGCGCCGCGCCGCACGCCCTTACCGCGGCACGGCGACGCCTCACGCACCGCGGCACCCGCGCCTGGACGCCACGGCACCTCACGCCACCCTCAACTCACCCCAGCGGGATCGCACCGGTGGTGGCCGGGGGCTCGCTGTCGGAGGTCTGCGTCCCCGCCGCCACCTCCGCATCGAGGTCCACCGCGGCGCCCTCGAACTGGGAGCGGTACAACCGCGCATACGCGCCGCCCACCTCGAGCAGCTCCTCGTGGGTGCCCTGCTCGACGATGTCGCCGGCCTCCATCACCAGGATGAGGTCCGCGTCGCGGATGGTGGAGAGGCGGTGGGCGATGACGAAGCTCGTCCGACCCTCGCGCAGCCGGTTCATCGCCTGCTGCACGAGCACCTCGGTGCGGGTGTCCACGGAGCTGGTCGCCTCGTCGAGGATCAGCAGGCTCGGCCGGGCGAGGAAGGCGCGGGCGATCGTGACCAGCTGCTTCTCACCGGCGGACAGCGTCGACTCGTCGTCGTCCACGATGGTGTCGTAGCCGTCGGGCAGCTGCCGGGCGAAGTCGTCGACGTGCGTCGCGATCGCGGCCTCGATCACCTCCTCGTCGGTCGCGTCGAGCCGTCCATAGCGGATGTTCTCGCGCAGGGTGCCCTTGAACAGCCAGGTGTCCTGCAGGACCATGCCGGTGCGCTCGCGCAGCTGGGCGCGGGTCAGGTCGCGGATGTCGATCCCGTCGATGGTGATGCGTCCGCCGTCGACCTCGTAGAAGCGCATCACGAGGTTGACCAGGGTGGTCTTGCCCGCCCCCGTCGGCCCCACGATCGCGACCGTGTGGCCGGGGTCGGCGACCAGCGACAGGTCGCGGATCAGCTCGCGGTCGGGGCCGTACGAGAAGCGCACGTGCTCGAACTCGACCCGGCCCTCCCCGATCCCGTCGGCCGCCCCGGCCTTCGCGGTCTCGGGCTCCTGCTCGTCCGCGTCCAGCAGCTCGAAGACCCGCTCGGCGCTGGCGATGCCGGACTGGAGCATCGTCGCCATCGAAGCGACCTGGCTGAGCGGCTGGGTGAACTGGCGCGAGTACTGGATGAACGCCTGCACGTCGCCGAGGGTGAGCTGGCCGGACACGATCCGCAGACCGCCCACGATCGCGATCGCGACATAGCTGAGGTTCCCGACGAACATCATCAGCGGCATGATCAGCGAGGACACGAACTGGGCGCCGAAGGTGGCGCGGAACAGGCGGTCGTTGCGCTCCTCGAAACGGGCGGCGACCTCGTCGCGTCGGCCGAACACGGTCACGAGCGAGTGGCCGGTGTAGGCCTCCTCGACCTCGGAGTTCAGCACGCCGGTGGCGTCCCACTGCTGGGCGAACAGCTTCTGCGCCTTGGAGCCGACGCCGGCGGTGAGCACGAGCGCCACGGGGATCACGGCGAGCGCGATGATGGACAGCTGCCAGGAGATCATCAGCATCATCACGAGCACGCCGATGACGGTGAGGATCGAGTTGACCAGGCCCGTCACCGTGTTCATGAGGGTGTTCTGGATGTTGTCGATGTCGTTGGTGACGCGGGAGAGGATCTCGCCGCGCTTCATCTTGTCGAAGTACGCGAGCGGCAGGCGGTGCAGCTTCTCCTCGACCTGGCGGCGCAGTCGCGAGACCATCCGCACCAGGATGCGGTTCAGCGCCAGGCCCTGCAGCCACATCAGCAGCGCGGAGATCGCGAACAACCCGACCGCGAGGCCCAGCGTCTGGTAGAGCGCGGCGAAGTCGATCCCCTGGCCGGGGGTAAGGGTCATGCCCGAGAGCATGTCCGCGTACTGCTCCTCACCCTGGGCGCGCAGGCCCGCGATCACCTCCTCCGGATCGGTGCCGGCGGGCATGCCGCGGGAGATGAGGCCGGTGAAGATGATGTCGGTGGCGTGGCCGAGGATGCGCGGGCCCACCACGGAGAACCCCACGGACACCAGGCCGATGAGGATCGCGGCGATCAGGTACTTGCGCTCGGGGCCCATCTCGGCGATCAGGCGCTTGGCGGAGGGCCAGAAGTTCTTCGCGCTCTGCCCGGGGCGCAGGCCGCGCTTGGCGTCCTTCTCCGCGGCGATCTCTGCGGCGGTCCCGGCCTCGTCGCCCGCGGGGCGGGCGGGGGCAGGGGCCTGCGCATCTGCGGGGGCGCCGGAGGGTGCGGGGGCGCCGGAGGTCGGGGTCGCGTCGGCCGACGGGCCCTGCGCGGGGGTGCGGTCGTCGGCCGGAGTACGGCCGGCAGGCGCGTCGGCCGACGGGCTCTTCTCGTTCTCGCTCATCACGCGACCTCCTCCTCGACGCCCTGGCTGCGGACGATCTCCTGGTACGTCTCCGAGCTCTCCAGCAGCTCGGCGTGGGTGCCCTGGGCGACGATGCGGCCGTTGTCGAGCACGAGGATGAGGTCCGCCGACGTGATCGTCGAGACGCGCTGGGCGACGATCAGCACGAGCGCGTCCTCGGTCTCGGGGGCGAGGGCGGCGCGCAGCTTCGCGTCGGTGGTGAGGTCGAGCGCGCTGAACGAGTCGTCGAACAGGTACAGCGACGGCCGCGCCACCAGCGCACGCGCGATGCACAGACGCTGGCGCTGGCCGCCCGACACGTTCGTGCCGCCCTGGGCGATGGGCGAGTCGAGCTGGGTGGGCATCGCGGCGACGAAGTCACGGCCCTGGGCGACGGTCAGGGCGTGCCAGAGGGCCTGTTCGTCGGCCGACGGATCCCCGAACCGCAGGTTCGAGGCGACCGTGCCGGAGAAGAGATAGGGGCGCTGGGGCACGAGCCCCACCCGGTCCCACAGCACGCGCGCATCCAGGTCGCGCACGTCCTCGCCGTTCAGGAGCACCCGGCCGGTGGTCGTGTCCATGAGGCGCGGGACGAGGTTCAGCAGGGTGGTCTTGCCGGCGCCGGTGCCGCCGATGATCGCGACGGTCTGCCCGGCACGGGCGGTGAAGGAGATGTCCTCGAGCACCGGACGCTCGGCGCCGGGATAGGTGAAGGACACATCCTCGAAGGTCAGCTCCAGCCGGCCCGAGAGCTCGCGGATGCCGTCGGTGCGCTGGACGACGCTGGTCTCGGTCTCCAGCACCTCGGTGATGCGCTCGGCGGAGACCATCGCGCGCGGGATCATCATCGTCATGAAGGTCGCCATCATCACCGCGATGAGGATCTGCATGAGATACGCGATGAAAGCGGTGATCGAGCCGACCTCCATCTGGCCAGAGTCGATGCGCGGGGCCGCGACCAGCAGCACCATGACGCTGGAGATGTTCAGGATGAACATGATGATCGGGTTGATCAGGATCATCAGCAGACCGATGCGGCGGTTCAGGTCGGTGAGCTGGTCGTTCACCACGGCGTAGCGCTCGCGCTCGCGGTCCTCGCGCACGAAGGCGCGCAGCACGCGGATACCGGTGATCTGCTCGCGCAGCACGCCGTTGATGTCGTCGATCTTGCCCTGCATCTGCTTGAACAGCGGCGCGGCGCGGAAGATCAGGATGCCGACGGCCACCAGCATCACCGGCACCATCACTGCGATCAGCCAGGCCATCCCCGGCTCGACCCGCAGCGCGAGGATCACGCCGCCGATGCCGGTCACCGGTGCCTGCACCAGCATGTTCAGGGAGAAGAACACCAGCATCTGGACCTGCTGGACGTCGTTGGTGGAGCGGGTGATCAGCGAGGGCGTGCCGAACTCGCCCAGCTCCCGCGGGGAGAACGAGTTCACGCGCGCGAACACCTGCGAGCGCAGGTCCCTGCCTACGTTCATCGCGGAGCGGGCCGAGAAGTAGTTCGCCAGCACGAGCGCGACGATGTTGCCGAGCGAGATCAGCAGCATCAGCCGGCCGAGCTGCCAGATGACCGGCACGTCGGCCTTGGCGACGCCGTCGTCGATGATGTCGGCATTGAGAGTGGGGAGGTAGAGGGCGGCCAGCACCCCCGCGATCTGGAACAGCACCACGAGGACGATCCACAGCCAGTACGGCTTCAGGCTCCTCAGCACCATGCGCAGCAGGGTCAACGTCAATCCTTCCGAAGGGGTCGGCCGACGCTGCGGCGGCGGACGACCTGCGAAGCATAGGCCGCGCGAGTGCGCGGTGGCATCCGACTTCGGTGGGGGTGCGGGGTGGCGGTGGCCACGCGGCGGCCGACGGGGCGTGCGGGGGCGGCGGGGGCCGACTGGGGCGTGCGGGGGTGGCGGTGGCCGACGGACGCCGCCGTGGCGAGGGCCACCGCGCCCGGGGGACGTGGAGGCGGGTCGTCTACCGTGGGTGGGGTGAATCGCCCCGTCCAACGCCTCATCGTCATCGCGCTCGCGCTGCTGCTCGTCGTGCCCATCGGCGCCCTCGGGCTCAGCCGCCTCATGGGATCGAGCGGCGAGGAGCAGGCGGCACAGGAGTCGACGCAGGAGGCGGCGCAGAACCCGGACGACCGGCCGACGGCGGATCCCGCGGACCAGCCCCAGCGCCCGGACCTCCCCCGCCCCGAGGAGCCCGCAGGGATGACCGAGCAGACCGCGGAGGGCGCCCAGGCCACCCTCACCTATCTGCTCGAGTCCTACGACTACATGATGTCCAGCGGCGACACCTCCGTGTGGGAGGACTCCGTGGACCCCAACTGCACGGTCTGCGCCACCTTCCTCGACAACGCGAAGGTGCTCGACCAGCAGGGCGGTTACATGGTCGGCGGCGCGTTCACCGTCCACTCCACCACCTTCGAGGGCACCGGGGAGCCGCCCGCCACCGGCACCGCGGTCGCGGACTTCACCGAGGATTCCGCGATCCTCGTCGACGACCCGAACCTGCAGGCCAACGCACTGGAGTCGGTGTCCGGGCAGCTCATCGCGATGATGGCCTGGGACGGCGACCGCTGGCGGGTCACGGACATGTCGCTCGCGCCCACGGATGCCGAGGCCTCGGACGCAGGCGGGGCGTCGGATGCGGGCGGGGCGTGACGCATCGCCGAGGCGGGGGCACGGCGCCTGACGCGTCGCTATCCGTCGGCCACGGCGCCTGACGCGTCGCTACCGGGCGCACTTGGCGACATCTCAAGCACCCTGCCCCCTCACGTCGAGGTGTTCATAGGGCCAGGGTGCCTGACGCGTCGCTGTCCCGCGGCCACGGTGCCTGACGCGTCGCTATCCCCCGGGCACGGTGCCTGGCGCGTCGCTACCACGCACACGTGGCGACGACTCAAGCGCCCTGCCCCGGGCAGAGGTCGCGTGGAGAGGTGCACGGAGCTCCCGGAGCGGAGTGCGACGGCGCCTCACCGCAGCGTCTGCACTGAAGCACCGCCCCACCTGCGCATTGTGGATGACTCACCGCCGCCGTCGGGTGCGACGGCGATGCTGTGCCCATGTCCCGCGCCTCTGCTCCCCTCGCCGCACGCATCCCCTGGCCGGTCTTCACCCGCCAGGAGGCGATTGCGGCCGGGGTGCATCCGGAGCGGCTGCGTCGGTCGGACCTGGTGCGGCTGCGCAGAGGTCTGTACGCCCTGGCAGGGCACGTGGTCACCGAGCTCGACATCGCCCTGGCACTGTGCCGCAGCGATCGGCGCGCCGTGATCGTCGGCCTGTCCGCGGCGCGGCTGCACGGCATGCCGCTCCCCCACCCCCATGACACGCGGAGTCGGCCCGTCCAGGTCTCCCTCCCCGAGGGCCGGAGAGGCTCAGACAGGGTCATCACCTGGCGCAAGCTCGCCTTCCCGTCGGACGACATCGAGCACCGCCGCGTCCAGGCGCCGTTCCCGGGCGGCGGCACCGATCCGGGGCGCGCCGCCGTGCTCCGGCTCACCAGCCGGGCGCGCACCTGGCGCGATCTCGCCGGCAGCGTGGAGCTCGACCGTCTCGTGAGCATTGGCGACAGCCTCGTGCGCCAGCCTCGCCCCGGGCTTGAGGCAGGACGCACCGCCCCCTGGTGCACTGTCGACGACCTGCGCGCTCAGGGCACGGGCAGGTACGCCCCGGTTCTCCAGCGCGCCGCCGACCTCGTGCGCGTCGGCGCCGACTCCCCGATGGAGACCGTGCTCCGCCTCGCCTTCGCCCGGGCGGGGCTACCAGCTCCCCAGCTCAACGTCCCGCTCGTCGGGGCCGACGGGACGACGCTGCACACCCCGGATTTCCAGTGGGCGGAGTACCGGGTGTGCGCCGAGTACGACGGCCGCGTGCACAACGACCCGGAGCAGGTCGCACGCGACATCCGCCGGGCGCGACGGGCGGCCGAGGGCGGGTGGACCGAGGTGCGCCTGCACCACGGGGACCTCGGACCGCGGTGCGAGGGCGCCGTGCGCGAAGTGCGTGCTCAGCTGGTGAACGCTGGTTGGTCCGGCGCACAGCGCGCCGCCGCTGGCTGACGCGGGCGACGCGACAGGGCGCACCGCGCCGAGGCAGCGCACGACCGGGCCGGGCAGGGCGTCTGAGGCGTCGCCAAATGTGCCCAGTAGCGACGCGCCAGGCACCGTGACCACGGGGAAGCGACGCGTGAGGCACCGTGGCCCGCCACGTGGCGCGCCAGTGCTCCCTCACCCCGCGCGGTAGAGGAAGAGGTCCGTGCGATAGGGGACGCCGACCACGTCGCCGCGGGCGTGGCCGAGGTGGTCGTGGAGGTACCAGTCGAGGTTCGCGAGCACCTTCTTCTGCTGCGTCTCGGGTGCGGTGAGGAAGTAGCTGCGGGTGCGGGCGAGGTCGATGATGTCGCCGGTGGGCATCGGGTCCTCCCACGTGATGGCGTGCCGCTCCACCAGCTCGAGCCCGCTGCCGACGGTCGGGCGGAAGTCCTCGCGGTGGACGTCGCCGGCGTGCATGATCCGCGAGAGGCGGTGCACCCAGGGGATCGTCACGTCGAGCATGTTCCACACGAGCGCGAGCACCCCGCCCGGCGCGAGCAGCCGCAGCACCTCGGCCGACGCCGCCTCCGCGTCGAACCAGTGCCACGCCTGCGCGACGGTCACGAGCTCGGCGCTGCGATCGGGAAGGCCGGTCGCCTCGGCCGGGGCGAGGTGGGTGGTGAGGATCGGGGCGGCCGACGGGGGCTGGTCGGGGGCGGGCGTTGCGGCCGACGGCGCCTGGTCCGGGCCTGCACCTGTGGAGGATGCGCCGCGCCGTCGGGCGGTGGCGAGCATGGCGGCGCTGGTGTCCACGGCCGTGACCTGGAGCCCGCGCGCGACCAGCGCCCAGGAGAGCTTGCCGGTGCCGGCGCCGAGGTCGATGGCGCGAGCAGGGGCACTCGACCCACGCGAAGGCACCGCCTCGAGGATCGCGTCGAGCACCGGTGCCGGGTAGCCGGGGCGGAGGCGGTCGTAGTCCTCGCCCTGGTCGGCGAAGGCTCCGGCGAGCGCACTCTTGCGCTCGGCGCTGCCGAAGCGCGGCTCGTCCCGCGCAGAGATCGGGGGGACCGGCGGGTGCAGCGGCGAGACGGGATCAGGTGCGGCGGGGGTGAGCGGGTCGGACACGACCAGCAGTCTAGGAGCCGCCGCGACGCCCACCCGTCGCCGACGGTTCACCGCAGCGAGCCCCCGCCTCACCGCGTCGCGCGGTGCGCGGTCCAGGACCGGTGCAGCCCCGCGTAGATCCCGTCCTCGATCCCCACCAGCTCGTCGTGGGTGCCGTGCTCCACCAGGTCGCCGTGGTCCAGGACCATGATCCGGTCAGCGCGCTCGGCGGTGGAGAGGCGGTGAGCGATGGTGAGCGTGGTGCGGCCGCGGGCGAGGCCGTCGATCGCCTGGGCGAGGCGCACGTCGGCCGCGGGGTCGACGGCGCTGGTGGCCTCGTCGAGCACGATGATGTCGGGGTCGGCGAGGTAGGCGCGGGCGAGCGCCACGAGCTGCCGCTCCCCGGCGCTGAGGGACTCGCCGCGCTGGCCGACGGGGGTGTCCAGCCCCTCCGGGAGCTCGTCGGCCCAGGCCTGGAGCCCGAGCTCGGCGAGTGCCCGGTGCATGTCCTCGTCGGTCGCGTCGGGGCGGCCGTAGCGGAGGTTCCCGGCGACGGTGGTGTCGAAGAGGAAGCCCTCCTGCGGCACCATCACCACGCGCGAGCGCAGGGACGAGTAGGGCACGAGGTGCAGCGGCACGCCGCCCACGGTGATCGACCCGGAGGTGGGGTCCATCATGCGGGTGAGCAGCTTGGCGAGGGTGGTCTTGCCGGAGCCGGTCTCGCCCACGATCGCGATGCGGGAGCGGGCGGGGATCGTGACGTCCAGGCCGTGGATGACCTCGGGCCCGGTCGGGTAGCGGTAGCGCAGCTCCCGGATCTCGATGTCGAGCGGGCCGACCGGCAGCGGCGTCGCGCCGGGGACGGGGTCGGTGCGTCGGCCGGTGTGGGGGTCCATGGAGCCGGCCGGGTCGGCGACGTCGGCCGGGGTGTCGAGCACGCCGAGCACGCGACGCCAGCCGGCCACCGCGTTCTGCGCCTCGGAGAGCATCTCGATGCCCATGCGGACGGGCTGGCTGAACAGGGAGACGAGGAAGACGAAGGCGACCACGCCGCCGGCGGTGAGCTCCGCGCCAGGCAGGTCGATGCCGAGAGCCCCGGTCCCGAGCACGATGCCGACCACGACCACGACAGCGGTGGCGAGCCCGTCGGCCGTCTCCGAGAGGAAGAAGGAGACGGACTGGGGGCGCAGGACCGCCATCTGCGCGTCGCGGACCTCGCCGATGCGGTCGATCTGGCGGTCGCGGGTGCGCTCCTCGATGCCGTAGGCGCGCACGGTCGCGGAGCCGACGAGGGACTCGGAGATCGCGCCGAGCATGGCGCCGACCTTGGTGCGCACCACCTGGTAGCGGGCGCGGATGCGCTTCTGCAGGGCGCCCATGAGGAACAGGATCGGCAGGTAGCAGATCCACACCGCGAGCGCGAGCGGCCAGGAGTAGAAGGCCATGACGCCGGTGGCGAGGACGAGCTGGAAGCTCATCACCACCAGCATGATCCCGCCGAAGCTCATGAACTGGCTGACGGTGTCGACGTCGCTGGTCACGTGCGAGACGAGCGCGCCGCGCTGCTCGGTGCCCTGGGTGAGCAGGGACAGGTCGTGGATGTGGCGGAAGGCGCGGGTGCGCAGGGTCGCCAGCGACGTCTCGGCCAGGCGGAACAGGCGCCGGTTCATCAGGACGTTGCAGGTGGCGGTGGCGAGCAGCACGAGGGCGGCGAGGCCCGCGGCGCCGGTGACGAAGGCGAGGTCGGGCACCTCGGGCTCGATGATGCCGCGGTCGAGGATCGCCTGGACGGCGATGGGGACGACGACCTTGCCGGCGGTCGCGATGACGGCGAGCAGCAGGGTGATCCACAGCCCGCGCAGCAGTTCGGGGGTGAGCGCGAGGCCGCGCCCGATGGTGGAGAGCGCGCCCTCGTCGGTGCGAGTCTCGCCGTCGAGCGCGGAGGAGCCGGCGCGGGCGTTCGCGGCGGTCATCGGGCGTCCTCCTCGTCCTTCGGGGCGGCCGACGGGGGCGCGTCGACGATGCGGCTCGCGTCGGCGGTGCGCTCGGGGCGGCCGACGAGGGCGCGGCCCTCGGGCCCGCGGGGCCTGCCGGCCGGGCGTCCCTCGTCGGCCGATCCGTCCCCGCGGCCGACGGCGCGCAGCGCGCCCGTCCTGGTCGGGGGTTCCCAGCCGGTGTCCTCGTCGGCCCCGTGCTCCTCGCGGCGCACGCGCCCGGCGCCGTGCCGCTCGACCGCGTCCTCGAGGGTGCGGGCGCGGGCGGCGTCGACGCCCTCGGCGGGATCGGGGCCGTCGCCCGGCTCGGGACGATTCGCCTCGAGGAGGCTGTGGGAGATCGCGGCCTCGTCGTACGCGTCGACGAGCGCGCGGTAGCCCTCGGAGCGTCCGCGCAGCTCCTCGTGGGTGCCGGTCGCGGCGACGCGGCCGTGGTCGAGGTAGACGACCTGGTCGGCGAGCGAGATCGTGGACTTGCGGTAGGCGACCAGCAGCAGGGTCGACTCGGTCATCTCGCGGCGGATCCCGTCGAGGATCGCGAGTTCGACGCTCGGGTCGCAGGCGCTGGTGGCGTCGTCGAGGATGAGCAGCCGGGGCCTGCGGGCGAGGGCCCGAGCGAGCGCGATGCGCTGGCGCTGTCCGCCGGAGAGGCTGCCGCCCCGCTCCCCGAGCTCGGTGTCGAGCCCGTCGGGCAGGGCGTCGACGAAGGCCTCGGCCTGGGCGACGCGCAGCGCCCAGCGCACGGTCTCCTCGTCGATGTCCTCGCCGAGGGTGACGTTCTCGCGCACGGTGTCGTCGAAGACGAAGGCCTGCTGGAGCACGAGGGCGACGTCGGCCGTGAGCGCCTCGGCGGTGAGCGTGCGCAGCTCGGCGCCGTCAAGGCTGATGGTGCCGGAGGTCGGCTCGATGAGGCCGGCGGCGAGGAGGGCGAGGGTCGACTTGCCGGAGCCCGTGGAGCCGACGACGGCGAGGACGCGGGTGCCGGCGGTCGGGTCGGCGGTGAGGGTGACGCCGGTGAGGGCGTGGCCCTCGCGCACCCGCAGGTCCTCGGCGCGGGTGCCTCGGCCGAGGATCACCTGGGAGGGGTCGTCGCGGTAGACGAAGGAGACGCCGCGCATGGCGAGCACGCCGGGGCCGTCCGGGAGGGGGGCGGGGCCGTAGGTGCGCTGCTCGGTGACGTCGAGGATCTGCTGGACGCGGCCGCCGCCCACGACGGTGCGGGAGAGGTCCCCGAGCACCCATCCGAACGAGCGGATCGGCAGGGACATCAGCGTGAACAGGTAGGACACCTCGACGAGCTGCCCGGCGGTGAGGTGCCCGTCGCCGATGCGCCACGCGCCGAGCACCGCGACGGCGAGGATGCCGAGGTTCGGCAGCGCATCGATCGCCGGATCGAACCAGCCGCGGATGTAGCCGAAGCGGATGCCGGTCTCGCGCAGCTCCTCGGCGGTGCGGGTGAAGCGCCGCTCCTCGACGTCCTCGCGGCCCAGCGACTTCACCACGTTCGCGCCGTCGAAGGACTCGTGGGCGATCTCGGCGACCTCGGCACGCAGCTGCTGGGAGCGCATGGCGATCGGGGTGGCGAAGCGCTGCAGCAGCACGTTCAGCACGATGAGCAGCACGATCAGCGCGAGCATGACCAGCAGAACCACCGGATCGATGCGGGCGACGACCACCGTCGCGTACACGAGCATGACCACGGTCGCGAGCGCGAAGGGGAAGGGCGCCATGGCGAAGAAGGTCGCCTCGACGTCGGAGTACATCGAGCTCAGCAGCGTGCCGGTGGCCTGGCGGCGGTGCCACAGCAGCGGCACCCGCGCGTACACGGCGGCGAGCCGCTCGCGGTAGAGGCGGAACAGGTCGTACTGGGTGGCGGCGGCGAAGATGCGCCGCGCCATGACGGTGACCGCGCGGGCGACCGCGATGCCGAGGATCGCCGCGCCGCCGCCGAGCAGCAGCGCGGGCGCGGCCTCACCGGAGAGGAACGAGGGCACGACCACCTCATCGGTGACGCGGCCGATGACGGTGCTGGTCGCGATCTGCAGCAGCGCGAAGGCGATCGCGCCGAGGGTGGCGAGCACGAACCAGCGCTTCTGCTCCCAAGCGCCGGTGAGCAGGCGCTTGAGGCCGGGGAGCAGGACGGCGGGGTGCTGCGAGGGGGTGGGTGCGCTGGGGCGTGCGGGGGCGGTGGTGTCGTCGGCCGGAGAGGTCATGCGGTGACGAAGTGGACGATGATCGCGACCGCGAAGGTGATCGAGGAGAGCATGGCCATGCCGAACTCGATCAGGATCCCCAGGCCCAGCGCCTTCAGCGCGATGATCGTGTTGTCCAGGCCCTTCTTCCAGTCCTTCAGTCGCAGCGACTCCGCGACGTACAGGCCCACGAGGAACCCGATGGGCAGGCCGAGGAAGGGGATGACGAAGAAGCCGACGATGGCGCAGGCGATCGCGATGTAGATCGGCCGCATCGGCACCTCGGCCGCGTGGAGGCGTCGGCCGGTGAGGACGTAGCTGGTGGCCATGCCGATCGCGGAGAACACCAGCACCAGCGCGAAGGCGATCCACGCGGGCGCGCCGCCCAGCACGATCGCCCAGATCAGGGTGGCGATGACGATCGTGATGGTGCCGGGCAGCACGGGCACGATGATGCCGGTGAGGCCGACG
Organism: Brachybacterium aquaticum; assembly: GCF_014204755.1. Taxonomy (NCBI): domain Bacteria; kingdom Bacillati; phylum Actinomycetota; class Actinomycetes; order Micrococcales; family Dermabacteraceae; genus Brachybacterium; species Brachybacterium aquaticum. The sequence continues at coordinate 138,181 of NZ_JACHLZ010000001.1, read as the reverse complement.
ACGTAGGCGAGGCCGGCGAGGACCGTGACGATGATCTGGACGGTGAGCGAGTCGACCACGGGGTCCTCCGGGGAAGGGCTGATGGGGGCCGATGAACAGGTGGCCACGTGAGAACCTCCCTGGGTCACCCGGAGCGGATGAGGGGAGGGCGCCGAGCCGGCGGGCTCCATCCTATCGGCGCCGAGGAGCAGAGCTCTCGGCACGGCGGGGACTGGGGCCGCTCCGTGCCGGGCTCGGTGCACAGCGTTGTCGGTGCAGGCCGGTTGCGCGGGACGGTCGTCGCAGACCCGATGCGGGATCCCGTCGTGGTGAGGGCGGGGCATGATGGGCCATGTCGCGGGATGCGGCGCGGCGGACCGTGCCGCGCGCGGCCCCGCCGGGAAGGAGCCTTCGCATGGTGTCCCGACGTCGCGCTGCCGGTGTGCTCGTCGCCCTGGTCGCCTCTCTCGCCGCCTGCAGCTCGCGGGAGTCCGACCAGCGCCTGGTCACGCTCGACCGCACGCGGACGTCACCCTCCGGCGAGGTGGTCGCAGCACTGGTCGCCGAGGATGACGTCCTGCACCCGATCATCTGCGACCGCGAGGGCGAGGAGATGTGGCGGGACGACCTCGAGCACGTCGAGCGCTACGTTCCCGGTGTGCTGTGGGAGAGCGGAGCGGACGTGCTCTGGATCCTCTCCACCGACCACGGCAACGCCAGCGTGCGCCGGGACTCCTCGGGGGCGTGGGCCAGGACCATGGGCTCCGACGGCATGCCCGAGGATGTCGCGGCTCTGGTCCGCTGAGCCCTCAGGGCAGGCGGACCACCTGGCCGGCCCAGGAGAACCCGCCGCCGAATCCGACCAGCAGCGCCGTCGCGCCCGACGGGATCCTGCCCGCCTCCCGCAGGCGGGAGATGGCCAGCGGGATGGTCGCGGCCGACGTGTTGCCGGAGGTGATGATGTCGTCGGCGACGACCGCGTCCTCGCGCAGCCCGAGCGCCGCGGCGAGCGGCTCGATCATGCGCAGGTTCGCCTGGTGCGGGACGAACACGTCGATGTCCTCCATGGTCAGCCCCGCCGCGTCGACGATCCGGCGGGAGATCTTCGGCGCCTCGCGCAGCGCCCAGCCGAGGACCTGCCGGCCCTGCTGGGAGAAGTACGGGCCCTTGCCGTCGACCTCGTCGATGACCACGGCGTCGGCGAGCTCCGGGACGGTCCCCCACACCACCGGGGAGATCGTGGGCTCTTCGCTCGCGGTGAGGACCATCGCCCCTGCGCCGTCGGCGGTGAGGATGCAGGTGGTCCGATCGGTGTAGTCGGTGACCGCGGAGAGCTTCTCCGCACCGATGACGAGGGTGGTGGTCGAGGCACCCGTGCGGAGGGACATGTCGGCCACGGCCAGGGCGTGCTCGAAGCCGGAGCAGGCGGCGCCCACGTCGAAGGCGGCCGGGGCGGGGATCCCCAGAGCCTGGGCGACACGACCGGCGACGCTCGGGGAGCGCTCGAGGTTCGAACAGGTCGCGACGATCACCTGGGTGACGTCGGCGGCGTCGACGCCCGCGTCGGCCAGCGCAGCGCGAGCGGCGGGGATCGCGAGATCGCGGACGTCCTGGTCCTCGTCGGCGATGCGGCGCTCCTCGATGCCGGTGCGCTGACGGATCCACTCGTCACTCGTCTCGACCAGCTGCTCGAGGTCGCGGTTGGTCATCACACGGTCGGGCCGGTGGTGGCCGGTGCCGACGATGCGGGATCCAGGCACCGCGGCCGAGGCGGCGAAGGGACGCGCGGCGGCGCCGGTCTGAGTGATCATGAACGGGCTCCTGGGTGGCGAGGGGATGGTCCGATGGTAGGTCCCCGCGCGCTCCGCGGCGACGCGCCGGCGTCCAGGGTAGGCCCCGTAGCGTTCTGCCATGACCGAACTGGCGAGACTGGCCCTGGTGGGCATCGTGGGCGGCATCGCCGTCTTCGTGCCCGTCGCGCCGGTCGCCGCGCTCCTGCAGCGCCGCCGCTTCGGCAGGGTGCGGCCGACGCGCCTCGCCGCCATCGCCGCGATCTGCATCTACACCATGGCCCTCGCAGGCCTCACCATCGCCCCCGCCTACGAGATCGCAGCGACCTGCCGGAGCCGCGTGGGCGGCGAGCTGCGGGCCGAGCCCTTCGCGGCGGTGGCGAGGATCCTCGAGGTCCGCGCCGGCGGCGCGAGCCTGCTCGAGGTCGCGACCTCCTGGCCGATGATGCAGCTGCTCGCCAACATCGCCCTGTTCGTGCCGCTGGGGATGATCCTGCGCGGCGTGTTCCGCCTGGACACAACGACCACCCTCGCGATCGGCCTGATGCTCTCGGTGCTCATCGAGGTCACGCAGTACACCGGTGCGTGGGGGCTCTACCCCTGCGGAGTGCGGATCGCGGACATCGACGACGTGTTCACCAACGCCGCCGGCGCCTGGATCGGGGCGCTCTGCGCGCCGCTGCTGACCCGGCTCGGGGTGCCGCTGTTCGGCCGCGAGGAGCGCCACTGGCCCGAGTCTCTCGGCGGGACGGGGGCCGGCGGGGGCGCGGGGGGCGACGGGGGCGCGGGCGACGGAGGTGCGGCCGACGGTCGCACGCTCGACGACCACGACGCGCTCTTCGGCGAAATCGGCGCGCAGCAGGAGCGCGGCCGACGTCGGGCGGACCGTCGCCGCGCCGGGCGCCACAGGGACTGAGGGCGCGCCGCCGCCGGAGCACCCACCGAGGAGCTGCACGTTTGCGTCGCAATTTCACATTCTGACGACGCAAACTACAACCTCGCCGCGCTGAAGCGACGCGAACCGCACCCTCGCCTCGCCGGTGCCGGAGACCGGTGACCTGCGCGCCGATCTCGGTGCCTGGCTCGCAGAGCGGGCGCGCACGATCCTCGCGCCGGGCGGTCGGTCGGTGGCCCGCGCGCTCGCGACCGCGTCAGCCGCGGGGCCGGATCAGCGCGAGCTGTTCGACGAGGTGCTCACCCGCCCGGCCGGAGCGGTGGTCGTCGCCCGGCTGGAGCGCGCATCGGCCGACGGGGAGGAGGTGCCCGCGGTGCCGCCGGAGGTGACGGCGGACCTGATCACCGGCTACCTCACCCTCGCGACCCTCGGCGCGGCACCGCTGGACGAGGTGCGGCTGCGCCAGGTGCTCGACGCGGTGCTGCCGCCCGCGGCGGAGTAGCACGCCCCCACCCGCGACAGCGAGGCACGCCCCCGCCCGCGGCCGAGTAGCACGCGGCCCCACCCTCGCGTCAGGCGGTGATGGTGAGGGTGGAGCGGCTGTCGGCGCCGCGGCGCACGTGGATCTGCTCGGCGATCTGGGACTTCATGTCGCCGACGTGGCTGACGATTCCGATGGTGCGCCCGTTCTCGGCGAGGCGTCGGACCTCCCGCACCACGGTCTCGAGCGTCGCGGGATCCAGGGACCCGAAGCCCTCGTCGATGAAGAGGGTCTCCATCTGCACTCCCCCGGCCTCGCCGGTGACGATGTCCGCCAGGCCCAGGGCGAGGGCGAGCGAGACGAAGAAGGTCTCGCCGCCGGAGAGGGTCTCGGGCACGCGCACCTGGTCGGTGCGACGGTCCAGGACCAGCAGGTCCAGGCCTGTCTTCTTCGCACCGCGGGCGCCGGTGTCGCGCAGCAGCTCGAGGTCGGAGCCGGAGAAGAGGGCGAGGCGCGCATTCGCCGCCTCGATGACCGCGTCGAGCCGCCACATGAGCACGTAGGTGGACAGCTGCACCCGCTCCCCGTCGGCCGAGCGGCCGGTGGCGAGGTCGGCCACGCGCACCACGACGCCGGCGTCCTCGCTGACGGTGCGGACCTGCACGGACGCTGCGGCGAGGGCCTCCCGGGCGGCGCCGGCACGCTGGGCGATACCGGCGCTCTGCGCGGCCCGCCCTGCGGCCTCGCGGGCGGCGGACTGCGCCGCGGCGAGGGTCTCGGTCGCGGACCTGACCGCCGTCTCGGCCTGCTCACGCGCCTCGTCGGTGGCGACGGTCCCCGCGATGCCGTCCTCGGCGAGGCCGTCAGCGAGGCGCCCCTCGTCCACGGCGCGGGTCTGGACGAGCTTCTGCAGGCGGCTGCGCTCCTCGGCCGGGAGCACGGCGGCGCGGGCGGCCTCGGCGGTGGCGAGTGCGCTGGTGGCGAGCGCGGTGTCCGCCTCGGCGGCGAGCTCGGCGGCGCGCTGCTCGGCCCCTGTCCGGGTGCGAAGTGCCTCGCGCAGCGCGGTGGCGGCGCGGGCGCGGAGGGTGTGGCGGCGCCGACGGGCGGCGATGGTCTCGTCCTCGCCGCGGGCCTCGATGAGCCGCGAACGGTCGGCGGTGAGGGCGCGGTCTGCCTCGTCGATGCCGGTGCGCTCGCGGGTGACGGTGAGGGCGAGCTGTTCCCTCGCACGGGTGGCCTTCTCGGTCCCGGCGTCGAAGGCGGTGAGCTGCTTCTCGAGCGCCTCGGAGCGGGTCGCCGCAGTGGTCGCCGCGGTGACGGCGGCGGTGCGGGTCTCGACCTCGGCGCGCGCGGTCTCGGGGGTGTGCTCGCCGGCCTGCTCGCGCAGTCGCTCGAGCTGCTGGCGGGCGAGGGCGAGGGCCTGCGCGTCGGCGGCCTGGAGCTTCTCGGCCTGCTGGCGAGCGGCCTCAGCGACCTCGACCTGCTCGGGGCTGACGGCGTCCTCGGACGGGTCCGCCGGGTGGGGGTGCTCGAGGGAGCCGCAGACGGGGCAGGCGGTCTCGTCCTCGAGATCGGTGGCGAGCTCGGCGGCGATCCCGGCGAAGCGGCGGCGGCGCAGCGTCGCCTCCTCCTCGGCGCGGGTGCGGGCGGTGCGCAGGGACGTCTGCGCCTTCTCCTCCGCCGTCGACACCGCGGCGGCCTGGGCGGCTGCAGCGGTCGCGGCCCTCAGCACCTCCTGTGCGGCGGCGAGGGCGAGCTTCGCCTCGGCGAGGCCCGCGGCGGCGGTGCGCGCCTCATCGCGCTCGGTGACCAGGGCCGTGCGCTGCGCGGGACGCTCGGCGAGCTGCGCGGTCGCGGTCTCGAGCTCCCTCTCACGCGCGGCGAGGGTGTCGCGCCGGCCGGCGAGGGCCTGCTCCCGCTCGGGCAGGGCGGTCTCGAGGGCGACGAGGTCGGCCAGGGCGCCCGCGGCGCCGGTCGCCTCGTCGGCCGCGGCCGCGAGTGCCTCCGCGGCACCGTCCGACGACGTCTCCGCAGGTCCCTCGAGGGTCCCGGTCGTGTCGAGGGCGAAGAGGGAGGGGGTGCTCTCGTCGGGCTCCTCCTCCGGCCTCTCGGTCGCCGCTCCCTCCCCCATCGGCCGCTCGAGGAGCGCCACGAGGTCGGGGTGGTCGCCCTGGGTGCGGGCGGCGAGGGCGGTGAGCACCTCGATCGCCTCGGTCGCGGCCGACGAGGCGGCGTCGCGGCGGCGCAGCACGTCGACGACAGGCCGGGCGGCCTGGTCGCGCTCGATCGCCGCGGATGCCTCAGTGACCTGCGGCTTCTCCGCCTCGAGGCGGGTGGCGAGCTGGTCGAGGACGCGGCGCCGGTCGATGCGCGCAAGCGCGGTGGTAGCGGCGTCGGCCGCGGTACGGGCCGTCTGCTCCCTCTCCTGCGCCGCGGCGGAGGCGGTGGCGGCCTCGGCGGCGCGGGCGGTGACGTGGGCGAGCTGCGCGTCCGCGCCCTCGGCGAGCGGCTCGAGGCGCAGGGCGGTCGCGTGCTCGGCGAGCGCGGCGGAGGAGAGGAGCGCGGCGGGTGCGGCAGGGCCCTCGCCGTCGGCGGCGTCGAGTGCGGCGGCGTCGGGTGCGGCAGCGTCCTGGTCAGCGGTCACAGCGGGATCGCCGCCGTCGAGCGCGGTGGCCTCCGTGAAGCGGGCGAGCGCCCCGTTCAGGGTCTGCTGGGCGGCGTCGACCTGGCGCTTGGCCTGCTTGCGCATCTCCTCGAGCTGCTTCTCCACGGCCGCGTAGGTCTCGGTGCCGAAGACGCGCTGGAGCACCTGCTGGCGCTCCCCGGTGCCGGCGCGCAGGAAGCGGGCGAACTCGTTCTGGGGCAGCAGGACGGTCTGAGTGAACTGGTCGCGGGTCAGGCCCACGGCCCGCTGCACCTCGCGGCCCACCTCGTCGAGACGGCTGGCGACCACCTCGACGCCGGCGCCTGCTCCGGCCCGGTCGGCGATGACGTCGGGAAGCGCCTGCGGAGAGCCGATCCGCCACATGACGGCCTTGGCCTGCTCCTTCGTGGTGCCCGTGCCGCGCAGCTTGGGGCGTTGGAACTCGGGGCTGCGGCGCACGCGGTGCAGGCCCGACGCGGTCTCGAAGACGAGGTCGACGACGCTCGGCTCGGTGGGCGCGGCGAACTGCGAGCGGATCCGGTCGGCGCTCGTCGCAGCGCCCGCGACCTGCCCGTAGAGGGCGTAGACGATCGCGTCGAGGATCGTGGACTTGCCCGATCCCGTCGGCCCCTCGAGCAGGAACATGCCGCTCGCGCCGAGGGCGGCGAAGTCGACGTCGACGGTGCCGGCGAAGGGGCCGATCCCGGTGAGGCGGAGGTGGTGGAGCTTCACGAGGCCTCCTGCTGCCGGCGCACGGCGGTGTAGGCGCGGTCGAGCACGTCGTGCTCGGCGGGGGTGGGGGTGCCGCCGGTGACGTGGGCGAGGAACTCGTCCATCACCTCCAGCGGGTTCTGCTCGCGCCGCACCACGGGCGTGCCCTCACGGGCCTCCCGCCCCTCGGGCGCGTACTCGGTGAGCAGCAGGTGCGGGTAGGCCTCGCGCAGCTGCTCCTGCAGGTGGGCGGGGCGGGCGGGGTCGGTGACCACGGCCTTCAGCCAGTCCCCGGCGTGCTCGTCGCGGCGGGCGAGGATCTCCTCGAGGGTGCCGCGCAGCTCGGTGAGGCGGCGCGGCACCGGGGTGGGGATGCGCTGCACCGACGCCTCGGCCCGGCCCCCGTCGGCCGTGGGCGCTCCCAGCTCAACCAGCAGCACCGACTTGCGGTGGTTCTTCTCGGAGAAGGAGAACGCGAGCGGCGAGCCGGAGTACCAGGCCGGCGCGCCGACGAGGCCGGTGAGGTCCTGGCAGCCGTGGAGGTGGCCGAGGGCGAGGTAATCGATGCCGGCGAGGACCCCGGCGGGGACGGAGTCGACGCCGCCGACGGAGAGATCCCGCTCGGAGTCGGACGCCTCGCCGCCGGTGACGAAGGTGTGGGCGAGCACGACGGTGCGGGCGCCGGGATGGGCGGCGGCCTTCTCGCGCACCCGGTCCAGCGCCGCGCGGGTGACGGCCTCGTGGCTGCGGGCCAGCGGCTCCTCCCCCTCCCCGGCCAGCTCCGTGCGCGCACGATCCGGCTCGAGATAGGGCAGGCCGAAGAACATCACCTCGCCGTGCTCGTCGGCGACGGAGACGGGATGCTCGATGCCGGGCACGTCGGTGAGCAGGTGGATGCCCGCGCGCATGAGGGAGCGGCCGAAGCCGAGCCGCTCCGGGGAGTCATGGTTCCCGCTGGTCAGCACCACGGTCGCGCCCGTGTCCGCGAGGCGCGCGAGGGCCCGGTCCAGCAAGGTCACGCTCGAGACGGCGGGCACCGCCCGGTCGTACACGTCCCCGGGGACCACGACCACGTCGACCTGCTCGTCCCGCACCAGGTCCACCAGCCAGTCGAGGAACGCGGCCTGGTGCTCGTGGAGGTCGACCTTGTGCAGGGTGCGCCCCAGATGCCAGTCCGAGGTGTGCAGGATCTTCATGCCCCCGAGCCTACGAGCGGGGTGGGACAGCCGGCGGCGCGGCCGGGTCGTCGTGGACGGAGGGGCTGCTCTCCCGCACCCTCCGACGGACACCCCCGCCCCCTCTCCGCGCCCTCGCCTAGACTCGGACGCGGACACGGGGTGCGCCCAGGCGCTGAGATCACACCCGTGGAACCTGATCTAGTTCGTACTAGCGAAGGGATGTCCGCATGAGCTCGGATCCTCGCACCCTTTTTCCGTCTGCCCCCGTGCCCCCCGCGATCCCGCGGGTGCTCTCGATCGCGGGGACCGATCCGACAGGGGGCGCCGGCACCGCCGCCGACCTCAAGTCGATCACCGCCGCGGGCGGATACGGCATGGCCGCGGTGACCGCGGTGGTCGCCCAGAACACCCACGGCGTGCGGGAGATCCACCTCCCGCCCGCGACGATGCTCGCCGCACAGCTCGAAGCGGTCGGCGATGACGTGACCCTCGAGGCCGTGAAGACGGGCATGCTCGGCACCGCCGAGATCATCCGCACCGTCCAGGACTGGGTGGCCCGGCAGGGGCCCGACGTGCTCGTGGTCGACCCGGTCATGGTCGCGACCAGCGGTGATCGTCTGCTGGCGGCCGAGGCGGAGGAGGCGATGCTGCACTTCTGCCGCCTCGCCACCGTCGTCACGCCCAACATCGACGAGCTCGCCGTGCTCACCGGCTCGCCCCGCGCCGCCACCGAGGCCGAGGCCCTCGCCCAGGCCGCCGACTGGGCCGAGCGGACCGGCGTCGCGGTCGTCGTGAAGACCGGCCACCTGGAGGACGAGCGGGTCACCAACACCTGGATCTCCCCCGACGGCTCCCGCCACGCCGCCTCCTCCCGCCGCGTAGACACCGAGAGCACCCACGGCACCGGCTGCTCGCTGGCCGCGGCGCTGGCCACCCGGCTCGGTGCGGGCGACGACCCCGCGACCGCGCTCGCCTGGGCGACCGACTGGCTGCACGAGGCGATCACCCACGGCGCCGACCTTCGCGTCGGCTCCGGGCACGGCCCGGTCGACCACTCCCATCGCGCGCGCCGGCTCGCGTCGGCCGGCTCGGCCGCGCCCTGGCTCGCGGCCGACGCGATCCCGGCCCGGCTCGAGTCGCCGACGGACCTGCGGGTCTCGGCGGGTGCGTCGGCCGACGGGTCGGCGCGGGCCGGTGCGTCGGGGACGGGCGCGGCCGACGGGTCGGCCAAATCCGGCACGGCCGACGGGTCGGCCAGGTCCGGCACGGCCGACGGGCCCGCCCGGCCCGTCGCGGCCGAGATGCCCGCGCCGTCGATCGCCCCCGTCGGCCCCTGGACCGCCGCGCTGTGGGAGGCCGGCGCCCCGCTCGCCGCCGACATCGCGGACTCCGGCTTCGTGCGCGCTCTGGTGGACGGGTCCCTGCCCGAGGCGCAGTTCTCCTTCTACCTCGCCCAGGACGCGCAGTACCTCGACCGCTACTCCGAGGCGCTGCAGGCCCTCGCCGACCGGGCAGGCGACCCCGCCGAGGCCCAGTTCTGGGCGGAGTCCTCGAGCGGCTGCATCGAGGTGGAGGCGGAGCTGCACCGCTCCTGGCTCGCGGACCGGCCCTCCGCCGCGGACCTGCCCGCCTCCCCCGTGACCAGCGCGTACACCGACTTCCTGCTGGCCCGGGCGCTGACCGCGCCGCCGGCCGTCGCGGCCGCCGCGGTGCTGCCCTGCTTCTGGCTGTACGCCGAGGTGGGGGCGTCCCTGCCGGACGTCGCCGCGGACCACCCCTACGCGGCGTGGCTGGAGACCTACCGCGATCCCGGCTTCGTCGCCGGGGTGCTCGGGGCGCAGGCCGCCGTCGAGCGGGAGCTGGAAGCGGCGACGCCGGAGGTGCGGGCCGAGGCCGTGCGCGCGTACCTCCTCGCGTGCCGTCATGAGCTGGAGTTCTTCGAGCAGGCCCGGCGGGTCGACCCGTCGGCTCTCGGCAGCGGTGCGCGCCTGGCGATGGTCGCCCGATGAGCGCCGCCGCCCCCTCACGCGACACTGCGCCGCGCCGCGACCTCACCGCCCTCCCGCCGGAGGGTCGGGCCGCGCTGCGCGCGGGCGTGGTCGGCAACTGGATCGACAACATCCACGTGTTCCTGCCGGTCACGGCGCTGGCACCGGCGATGCTCGTGCTCGCCGGACCGGCCGCGACCGCCTCCACCGGGGCGCTGATCATCGTGGCGATGCTGATGGGCAGACCCGTGGGCGGGGTGGTCTTCGGCCGGATCTCCGACCGGCTGGGCCGCACCCGCACCACCCGCGTCGCGATCGCCGGCACGGCGCTGTGCGCCCTGCTGATCGCGGCGATGCCCACCCACCAGCTGCTCGGCGCGGGCACGGTCGCGCTCGTCCTCGCGCTGCGGTTCCTCGGCGGCATCTTCGTCGCCGGCGAGTACTCGGCCGCGATCCCGCTGGCCATGGAGTGGTCCGCGCCGCGCCGACGGGGCCTCATGAGCGGGCTCATCCTCTCGATGGCGCCGTGGGCGCAGGCCACCATCGCCTTCGCCGTCGCGGCGCTGCTGACCCTGCTCGGCCCGGACCAGTACGCGGCCTGGGGCTGGCGGCTGCTGTTCGTGCTCGGCGCCGCGCTGTCGCTCGGGATGCTCGTCTACTACCAGCGCCACGTCGCCGATGCGCCGCTGTTCCGCCGCGCTCAGAAGGCGCGGGAGGAGCAGGAGGGCACGTCGGCCGACGGGGAAGGAACCGGCACGATCCCGGCCGACGGGCGCACCGCGGCGAGCGCGTCGGCCACGGCAAGCGCGTCGGCCGCGAGCGCGCCCGTCGACGCCGACGCACCCCGGCGACCGGGCCGCCAGGCCCCGTCGGCCGAACGCCACGCCGGCCGCCCCGCCGACCGCCCCGCGGGGATCCGCGCGCTGCTCACCGGGCGCTGGGCGCCCGCGTTCTGGCAGGTGTTCGTGCTGATGACGGGGCTGTGGCTGCTCACCGATTCGACGGTGCTGCTGCTCACCGCGCGGTTCGGCAGTGACTCCGTGCTGGACCCCACCGCGGTGCCGATCGCGATGGGCCTCGCGTCGATCGCGCAGGCGCTCGTGATGGCGCTGGCCGGGCACCTCTCCACCCTGGTCGGGCGGCGCACGCTGCTGCTGGTGTGGGGCGGGGTCGCGATGGTCGCCGGGCCCGTGCTGTGGCTGTGGGCGGTGACCGCGCCGACCCTCGCCGTCGCCGCGGCGTTCGCGGCGCTGCTGCAGGTCGCGACCGTCTCCGCCTACGGGCCGATCTCCGCGTACCTCTCCGAGCGGTTCCCCACCGAGGTGCGCTCCACCGGCTACGGCGCCGGGTACTCGCTGTCCCTGGTGCTGCCCGCCCTCTACCCGTTCTACGTCCCCCTGCTCGAGCCGTGGCTGGGCCGGCACGGGACCGTCATGGCGCTGGTCGCGCTCGGCGGACTGCTGGTGATGGTCGGCGCCGCGCTCGGCCCGCGCCTGTCCCCCACCGACGTCGACGCCGACCTCGACACCGTCGCCGGAAGGACCCGCCGATGACCTACGCCCCGCCTCTCGACTCGATGCGCCCCGACCCGGAGCTCGAGGCGGTCCTGCCCGTGCTCGCCGCGGTCCGGGAGCGGGCGCCGCTCGTGCACTGCCTCACCGCGACGGTGTCGATGTCGCTGGTCGCGGACGGTCTGCTGGCTGCCGGGGCGCGGCCGATGATGACCGAGACCGTGCAGGAGGCGCCCGTGGTCACCGCCGTAGCGGACGCGCTCTCGATCAACCTCGGCACCCTCTCCACCGACGCGATGGACGGCATCCCCGCGACGGTCGAGGTCGCCGCGCGCGACGGCCGGCCGTGGGTGCTGGATCCGACGGCGATCGGGATCGCGCCGGTGCGCACGCCGCTCGCGCGCCGGCTGGTCGAGCAGCGGCCGACGGTGGTGCGGGGCAACGCCTCGGAGATCCTCGCTCTGGCCGGGACCGGGACCGGCGGGCGCGGCGCGGATTCGACCGCGACCAGCCGAGACGCCGCCGAGGCCGCGGCGCAGCTGGCTTCGCGCACCGGCGGGGCGGTCGCCGTCTCCGGCGCGGTGGACCTGGTGCTGGACGGCTCCCGACGCACCGAGATCGCGCGCGGCCATGCGCTCCTCGCCCGGGTGACCGGCACCGGCTGCCTGCTCGGCGCGCTGACCGCCGCGTGCACGGCCGCGTGGGAGGACCCCTTCGAGGCGGCACGGGCCGCGACGACCTGGCTCGACCTCGCCGGCGAGCGCGCCGCCGCCCGGGCGCCGGGTCCGGGGAGCTTCCGCATGCACATGCTGGACGCACTGGACGAGGTGGGGCGATGAGCGAAGAATCGATGAGTCGCGGCGGAAGGTTGCGCCCTCCGGACCTGGACCTGCGCTGCTACCTGGTCACCTCCGGCACCGGCCGGCGCACCGTCGAGGTCGCCGCCGACGCCGCCGCCGCGGGCGCGGGGGTGGTGCAGGTGCGGGCGAAGGACGCGTCCACGACGGAGCTTCTCGAGCTCGTCCTCGCCGTCGCGGATGCCGTCCACGCCGCGAACACGGCGACGGCGGTGCTGGTCGACGACCGGGCGGACGTGGCCTGGGCGGCCCGTCGGCGCGGCGCCCCGGTCGCGGGCGTCCACCTCGGCCAGGACGACCTGCCCGTCGCCGACGCCCGCGAACTGCTCGGCGAGGACGCCGTGATCGGCCTGACCACCGGCACGCTCGACCTGGTCCGCGCCGCGGAGTCGCTGAGTGAACACCTGGACTACCTCGGCGCCGGACCGTTCCGCCGCACCCCCACCAAGGACTCCGGCCGCGAACCGCTCGGCGTCGCCGGCTACGCCCCGCTGCTCGCAGCCTCCTCTCTGCCGATCGTCGCGATCGGGGACGTCACCCCGGCGGACGTCCCCGCGCTCGCGCAGGTGGGGGTCGCGGGGACGGCGCTGGTCCGCGCGGTGATGGACGCTGCGGACCCGGCCGCGGTGGTGCGGGAGGTGCTCGCGGGGCACGCGGGGCGGTGAGAGCAGGAGCGTGAACGCAGGGCGGTGAGCGGGCGACGCCCCGTGAGCGGGCGACGCCCCGTGACCCCGCGCCGCGCACGGCGTAGCGTGCAGATCATGGCCTCCGACGACACCCCCACCCCTGCCACCACCCCCGCCGACTCCGACGTCCTCACCGCCGACGTGATCGTGCTCGGCGGCGGACCCGTCGGCGAGAACGTCGCCCAGTACGCGATCGAGGGCACCGACCTCACCGCGGTCCTCGTCGAGGGCGAGCTGCTCGGCGGCGAGTGCTCCTACTACGCGTGCATGCCCTCGAAGGCGCTGCTGCGCCCCCTCGCCGTCGCGGACGCCGCCGCGCACCTGCCGGGGATCTCCACGCCCGAGGTCGACGTCCCGGCCCTCCTCGCCCGGCGCGACGACTGGGTCTCCCACTACGACGACGCCGACCAGGTCTCCTGGGCCGAGGGCGCGGGCATGCGGGTGGTGCGCGGGCACGGCCGACTCGTCGGCGAGCGCGAGGTCGAGGTCCGGGTCGAGGTCGAGAGCACGAGCGACTCGGCCGACGGGCGCACCCCGCAGCGGCTGCGCGCCGAGCGCGCCGTCGTCCTCGCCACCGGCTCGGTGCCCGTGCTCCCCCGCGCCCTCGCGCACCTCGCGCCGTGGACCTCCCGCGACGTCACTGGGGTGGTCGAGATCCCGAAGGAGCTGGTGATCGTCGGCGGCGGCGTGGTCGCCGTCGAGGCCGCGACCTGGATGGCCGCGCTCGGCTCCCGGGTGCGGATGCTCGTGCGCGGCGACGCGCTGCTGCGCGGCATGGAGCCCTTCGCCGGGCGCCACGTGCTGAAGGCCCTGCGGGCGCTCGGCGTGGAGGTGGAGCTCGGCGCGTCGGTCGTCTCCGGCGAGCGGGACGGCGCGGAGGAGACCGGGCTCGGGAAGATCCACGGCGGGCGGGTGGCGCTGCAGGTCGCGGGCACGGGCGGGGCCGGAGGCCCGTCGGCCGAGGGAGAACGCGCTGCCGACGGAACCGGGGCGGGCGCGACCCGCGAGGTGTCGGCCGACGAGGTGCTCATCGCGACCGGCCGCCGCCCGCGCCTGGACGACGTCGGTCTCGAGAGCCTCGGCCTCTCCCCCGCCGACATCACCGGCGCCGACGCGAGGTCCGCCGCGTCGGGCGCCGCGACCTCGGACGATGCGACCGGCGCGCCTCTGCCCGCGTGGCTGCACGTGGTGGGCGATGCGAGCGGCGAGGCGCCGCTGACGCACTGGGGCAAGTACCGCGCCCGTGTCATCGGGCAGGCGATCCGCGCCGAGGCGACCGGGGAGGAGCCGGAGCCCGTCCCCGAGGTCGTGCCCGTGCCGCAGGTGGTGTTCACCGATCCGCAGGTCGCGGCCGTCGGACTCACCGAGGCCGAGGCGACCAGCGCCGGCCTCGACGTGGTCACTGCGCGCGTACCCTTCGGCGGTGCCGCCGGGGCGGCGCTGCTGCGCGACGACGTCACCGGCACCGCCCAGCTGGTGGTGGACCGGGAAGCGGGGACGCTGGTCGGGGCCACGTTCGTCGGCCCCGAGGCGGCCGAGCTGCTGCATGCGGCGACCATCGCGATCGTCGGCCGCGTGCCGATCCACGTGCTGCGCCACGCCGTGCCCAGCTATCCGACCGCGTCGGAGCTGTGGCTGCGTCTGCTCGAGGAGCTGCCGAGGGAGCTGCGGCGGGGGTGAGGGCCGCGGCGTCCTGAGCAGAGCCGGGGCGGCCTGCGCAGTGCGGAGGCCCTCCGCGGCACAGCACGGATCGCGGCGGCCCACGTCTCCTCACGGATCGCCGCATGCCTGCTTCCCCCAGTGGCGACGGCATTTGGTGGCGAAATACGAAGGAGCAGGCCCCGAATCGGACCTGCTCCTCCGTATTCCGCCCGTGATCGCTGTGATGCCCGCGAACGCCAGGGTTCCGGCGGTCACCGGCGGGGTGGCACCTCAGTTGCTTGGTGTCAGCCCTCCTGGCCTTCGCCTTCCTGGCCGGTGCCGGTGTAGAAGCCGTAGCAGGCGTCCGCGTGGCGGGCAGCGGTCTCCGCGTCCACGCCGGAGGCGGCCTCGGCCACGGCCCAGCCGTCGGCAGCGCCGCGGTAGAAGGAGCGCCCCTCATCGGTGAACGCCCAGGCCTGCGCCTCCTCCGGGGAGAGCGACCCCTCCGTGGCACCGAGGTGCAGACCGAGGCCCAGCAGCCCACCGTCCCAGCCCACGCCGGTGGCGCCGGGGCCGAACATCTCCCACATCTCCGCGGGGACGTCGGCGACGAGGCTCGTGTGCTCGAGCTCGAAGGTGGTGTGGCTGTCGTCGACCTCGGTCAGGCGCACGGTCAGCCAGGACACGCCGCCCATGGCCTCCCAGGTCGCCGAGTACTCGGCGACCCCGTCGGCCGGCGGCTCGCAGGCGGTGATCGCCCCGCCCGCGTTGCCCTCGAACTGGTAGCGGCCGCCGAGCTCCAGGTCACCGGAGATGGGCAGGAACCAGCGCTGGATGCGGTCGGCGGTGGTGACCGCCTCCCACACGTCGGCGAGCGCAGCGGGGTAGGTCTGCTCGAGGGACTGCACGTGCGCGGGCTGCCCGTCGCGCTCACCGGTGGTGTAGGCGCGGGTGACGGCGGCGAGCTGGGTGGGGACGTCGACCATGTCAGGTCTCCTTCTGGGTGGGCGGCGGGGTGCCGCGATCGGGGTCGGTGGTGGTGTCGGCGGCAGGGGCCGGGCCGGCGCGATCGGCGGCATCGGCCTCAGACGCAGTTTCCGCCTCGGCTGCGGCCGTAGCTTCCACTTCAGCTGCGGCCGTACCGTTCTCTTCGGCCTCGGCGGCCAGTCTGCGCTGGCGCTTCCCGCGCGCGAGCTCGGTGCCGAGGGCGTCGAGCTTCGGGAGCCAGAAGCGCTCGAACGGGGTCAGCCATTCACGGGCCTCCTGGGGGCCGCGCGGGTCCAGCGCGTACAGCCTGCGCCTGCCCTCGGGACGGACGGACGCGAAGCCGTGCTCGCGCAGCAGGCGCAGGTGCTGGGAGACCGCGGGCTGGCTGATCCCGAACTCCTCCTGCACCACCTGCCCGATCTCCCCGGCGCTGAGTTCCCCGTCGTCGGCCAGGAGCTCGAGGATCCTGCGCCGCACGGGGTCGCCGAGGACATCGAGCGCGTGCACGGGGACAGCATCGCCCTCCACGGATATATAAGTCAAGTCTTATGCGACGGGGAGTGGGGCGAGGTGCGACTCGACGGCACGCGTGGCGTTGCGCCCGGGGCGCGGTGCCTGACGCGTCGCCATTCGCGGGCCACGGTGCCTGGGGCGTCGCCAAACCTGCCACGTAACGACAACTCACGCACCCTGCCCGGGGGCGGGTGCACGGCACGGCGACCCGAGCCCGGCCGCGGTGCTTCACGCGTCGCCATTCACGGGGCACGGTGCCTGGGGCGTCGCCAAACCTGCCACGTAGCGACAACTCACGCACCCTGCCCGGAGACAGGGACACCGCACGGCGACCTGCGGCCGGCCACGGTGCCTCACGCGTCGCCATTCACGGGGCACGGTGCCTGGGGCGTCGCTTTTCACGGGCCACGGTGCTTCACGCGTCGCCATTCACGGGGCACGACGCTTCACGCGTCGCTACACCTGCCGCGTAGCGACGCCTCAAGCACCCTGCCCGGGGGCGGGGCCGAAGCTGCGGCGCGGCGTCACCCCGCTGCGCGCCCCGCGACCCTCCGCACCGCCACGCGGTACGCCACACCCACCGCGATCACCACGAGCCCCGCGACGATGGTCCGCCCGGGCAGCGCGCCGACCAGCAGCACGCACCCCACGAGGCCCACCCACTGCATGACCTTCGGGAACAGCCGCCACTCCCCCACCTGGGTGAGCGCGGCGAGGTTCGCGATCGCGTAGTACAGCAGCACCCCGAAGGAGGAGGCGGCGACGGCGACGAGCACGTTCGACGCGAACAGCACCAGGAGCAGCACGGCGACGCCCGCCGCGACCTCGGCGCGCTGCGGGACGGAGAAGCGGGGGCTGACGTGCGCGAGAACCGGAGGGAGGTCGCGCTCCCGGGCCATGGCGAGCACGGTGCGGGAGACCCCGGCGACCAGCGCCAGGAGAGCGCCGCTCGCCGCGGCCACCGCGCCGACGGTGACGATCACGTGCCAGATGCCGCCGGCGCCGACCGCGTCGAGCGCGGCGAGGAAGGGCGCCGGGCCCCAGCCCTGGCCCCCCGGTGCGGGCCCCACCAGCACGAGCACCACGGACAGCACCACGTACAACCCGCACACGGCGGCGAGGGCGAGCAGGATCGCGCGCGGGATCGTCCGGCGCGGGTCGGTGACCTCCTCGCCGAGGGTCGCCACGCGCGCGTACCCGGCGAATGCGAAGAACATCAGCGCCGCCGCCTGGATCACGGCCAGCGCGATCCCGCCGACGCCGCCGCTGCCCGCGCCGAGCACGGCGGCGAGGCCCCCGTCCCACAGTCCGGCGGCGGCTCCGGCGAGGGGGCCGGGGATCGCATCGGCCAGAGGATCGCCACCGCCCGCAGCGCCATCGCCGACGCCGCCGACCAGCAGACGCACCCCGGTGAGCACGAGCGCCGCGATCGCGACGGTGACGAGGATCCGGGCGAGCGCCGCGGTGCGGGTGATGCCCACGAGGTTCACCGCGGTCAGCACCGCCACCACGAGCGCGGCGACTAGACGCTGGGCGGGCTCGGGCGCGAGGTAGGCGGCGATGACCAGGGCCATCGCGGCGCAGGAGGCGATCTTGCCGATCACGAAGCACCAGCCGGCGAGGAAGCCCCACCAGGGTCCGAGCTGCGCGCGGCCGTAGTGGTAGGTGCCGCCGGAGGTGGGGTGCTGGGCGGCGAGCTGCGCGGTGGAGGTCGCATTGCACAGAGCGACCACGGCCGCGACGAGCACGGCGAGCGGGGCGAGGGCCCCGGCGAGGTCCTGCGCGGCGCCGAGGGAGACGAACGCTCCGGCGCCGATCATCGAGGCGAGGCCGATGACCACGGCGTCGGCGAGGCCGAGTCGGCGGGAGAGGGTGGCGGGGCCGGGGGTGGCGGTCATGCGATCCGTTCGTCGTGGGTGGTCGGAGGTCGGCCGACGGGCCGGGCTCATCCCGTCGGCCGACGGCGCGGCCCGGGAGTGGCCTGAGCGGCACGGCCCGCGTCGGGGGACGCGCGTCGTGCCGCTCAGGACCGGGGCGGGTTCGTCAGGACAAGCCTGTCAGACCTGGCCCCTCGGGGACGAGCAGGGGCTCAGTTGTTGCCCTTGCCCTTGCCGGAGTTGTTGCCCGGGCCCTTGTTCGGGTTGTCGTTCCCGTTATTCCCGTTGCCGTTCCCGTTGTTGCTGCCGGGGCCGTTGCCGTTGGAGTTCCCGTTGCCGGAGTTCTGGCCGCCGGGGGTGCCGGAGTTGTTGCCCGGGCCCTTGTTGGGGTTGTCGGTGCCGGTGCCCGGCTCCTGCGGCTCGCCCGGCTCCTCCGGAGCGGCGGGGAACTCGGCGTTCAGGCCCACGATGATCGGGTCGTGGTCCGAGGACCCGAAGGGACCGGACTCGTAGACGTCCACCACGTTGTTCTGATAGCGGGCGTACTGGGTCATCACGGACTCGGGGCCGTTGATCTGCCAGTCGGTGGCACCGGTGAGGCGCTCAGCGGCCGACGGGTTCGCGAGCACGTGATCGAGCGAGCCGACCATGCCGCCATAGCTGTAGGACCAGCTCTCGGCGTCGTAGGTCTCGCCGACATTGATGAAGCCCTGGTCGTAGAACAGGTGCAGCGGGTCCTCCTGGGTGTAGGAGTTGAAGTCGCCGCCGTAGAAGATGTCCTCGACACCGGCCGCGGCCGCGGTCTCCTCACCCCAGGTCAGCAGCGCCTGGGCCTGCTGGAGGCGAGAGGTGCGGGAGTTGCCCTGGACCGGGTCGGCCACGAGACCCGCGTCCTCGGCGTCCGCGGAACCCTTGGACTTGAAGTGGTTGATGGAGAAGAAGAACGGCTCGCCCTGCACGGACTCGCCATCCGCACCCTCACCGAGCGGCGCGAAGACCTGGCCGATCGGCTCGCGGGCGTTGTCGAAGGCGGGATCGCCGGCGAGGATCTGCGCGCCGCCGACGGGGGTGACCGCGGCGGGCTTGTAGATGATCGCGTTGGTGATCGCGTCCTGACCACCGGTCAGGCCCTGCGCGGCGTAGGCCTCCGCGGTGGGGACGTAGGCCCAGGTGCCCTCGCCGTCCTTGACGTTCAGCGCGGCGACCAGGGTGGCGGTGGCCTCGTCGGGCGTCTCGCCGAGTCGGGCGGAGTTCTCGATCTCGGTCAGGCCCACCACCTCGGCGCCGGTGCCGGAGATCGCGTCGACGATCTTGGACTGCTGGCGCTCGAGGTCGCCCTCGTCCCATGCGCCGCGGAGGTCGCAGCCGCCGCGCACGTTGGTGCCGTCACCGTGGATGTTGGTGTACGGGGTGCAGCCGGGGGTGTCCGCGCCGAGGGTGGTGAAGTAGTTCAGCACGTTGAAGGTGGCGAGCTGGAGGTCGCCGCCCACCTCGTCGGGGGCGTCCTGGCGGGTGTTCTCGAAGTCCACACCGTCGGTGGAGGCCGACTCCCACGGGGTGGTGGTGTTCAGACGCCACTGCTTGAAGGAGTAGGCGACCACGACGGGCTCGGTGAAGGTGGGGTGGGCCCCGACCCGCACGGGCTCCTCGGTGGTCAGCCAGCTCATCGGCTGGGTGGGGTTGGACTGGAAGTTGGTCGTGCGGCCGTCGTCGAGCAGCACCAGCTGATCGGCGCGGCTCTCGTAGTAGGCGGTGGCCTCCGCGCCGGGGCGCATGATGTCGCCGGCCTGCCACAGCGGCTCGTCGCCGATGGCGAGACCGACCTCGCCGTACGTGTTGGTGCTGTACACGTCGGTGACGGTGAAGTCGCCCTCGCCGGGCAGGTACAGCATGTGCTCGATCGACTCGCGCTGCGCCTCCTCGGTGGGGAAGCCGCCCGTGAGGGTGGCGGGCTGGACCGGCTCGAGGGCGGTGTCGAGCTTCGCAAGGCCAGTGGCGCCGACGGAGATCTGGGTGGAGCCGTTGTACTCCGAGACCTGGCCGGTCACGCGCACCGAGTCGCCGATGGCGACCTGGGAGGCGGTGGCGGACGAGTACACGAACACGGCGGTGGAGCCGGTGTGGGTGGAGAAGTCGAGCGCGCCGCCGGTGCCGCCGGTCTGGATGACGTAGCCGTTGAGGCCGCCGGTCGCGTAGACGGCGGTGACGACGCCCTCGGTGGTCACGGTCTGGCCGACCAGCGGGCTCGTGGCGCCGGTGCCCTGGATCTCGGCGATGGAGACCTCGCGGGTCTCGCCCGGCTGGCCGGGCTCCTCCGGGTCCTCGGGATCCTCGGGATCGGTGGTGGAGCCGCCGGACGGGGCCGGGGTGGGGGCGCCGGCGACGAAGTCGGTCGAGTTCTCGCCGGTCGCGGCGACGCGGGAGATCGAGGTGGCGTTGGTGGTGCCGGGCGCCGGGGCGGTGCCGGAGAAGCGGGTGGCGCCGGAGCCCCAGCCGACGAGGTCGACAACCGCGGGATCCTCGGCGCAGGCCGCGCCCGCGCAGACCAGCTCACCGGAGGTGTTGGTGAGAAGGAAGACGCCGGTGGTGCCGGAGGCGTTGAGCCCGCCGGTCAGGTCTGCGGTGGGGAGGTCGGCCCCGTTGCCGTTGCCTGCGGCGAGCTGGATGAGGAAGGTGCCGCCGGCGGGAACGGTGCCGGTCAGCGCCAGACGGCCGCCGATGCGGTCGCCGGCCGCGGAGGCATAGTGCAGCATCCACCCGTCGATCGAGATGTCCTGGTCGGAGGTGTTGACCAGCTCGACGAAGTCGTTCTTGAAGGTGGCGCCGGAGTTGCCGCCACCGCCGTAGACCTCGTTGATCTGGACGTCACCGGGGGTGACGACGGCGGCGTTGGCGGCCGGGGACATGCCAGGCAGGGCGGAGAGCCCGAGGGCGAAGGCGGCGGCGGTGATGCCGATGCGCGTGAACGGGGTGCGCAGCGCGTCGCCGGTGAGGCGGGGTGACATAGGTGCTCCTGGGAGTGGGAGAGGGGTGGGAAGAGTGATGTCGTCGCGGCCGACGAGCGCCGGGACGGGGCGCCCCGGCGGGGATGCCGGGGAAGGGCGCCCCGGCGGCTGCGCCAGGGCGGGAGCTTCGAGAAGGGAAGCGGGCAGAGCGAGCGAAGGGGCCGAACCTCGCGAGGAGATCCGGCCCCTCCCTCGTGCGTGGTGGGTGGTGCGTCAGCCGCGGGTGAAGCGGCGGTGCAGGCCGAGGGCGCCCAGACCCGAGAGGGTCAGGAGACCGGCAGCTGCGGCCATCGCGCCGGCGGGAGCACCGGTGCGGGGCAGGTCGGAGCGACCGTTGTTGGAGCCACCGTTGTTGGAACCGCCATTGTTGGTGCCGCCGTTGGTGGAGCCACCATTGTTGGAACCACCATTGTTGGAGCCACCATTGTTGGAACCACCGTTGTTGGTCCCACCATTGTTGGAACCACCATTGTTGGAACCACCGTTGTTGGTCCCGCCGTTGTTGGTCCCACCGTTGTCGGAGCCACCGTTGTCGGAACCGCCGTTGTCGCTCGGGGGCGGTGTGGTGGAGTCGTCATCGTCGTCGCCGGGCGGCGGGGTGGTGGTGTCGTCATCGTCACCCGGGGGCGGGGTGGTGGTGTCGTCGTCATCATCGTCGCCGGGCGGCGGGGTGGTGGTGTCGTCATCGTCGTCGCCGCAGAGCTCGCTCGGGGCGCTGCCGGAGGTCCAGGTGAAGGACTCGACCTCGAAGACGATCTCGGTCCCGACCTCGGGGATCGCGGTGACGGTCAGCGGCACCTGGGTGTCCGCGGGGACGCACAGCCAGTCGGTGAGGGTGACGTCGGCGCGGTACTTGCCGGTCTCGTCATCGAGCTCGTAGGGCGCCTCGAAGGTGCCGTACTCGCCGGCGTCCACGGTCACCGAGGTGATGCGGGGAGCGCCGAGGCTGAGGGACTCGAGGCGGGACAGGCGCAGGACCGGGTCCTGGTCGATGCCGGCCGCGGAATCGTACTCGCCGGCCTCGAGGACCTGCACGTCGATCTGACGCTGCGAGTAGTCGGGGGCGAGATCCGGGAAGGCGCCGAGGTACTCGGTGAAGGCATCGCGGTCCAGAACGCCGGAGTCGCGCACGTCCTGGGCACCGGCGAGGGTCTTCATGCCGTCGCCACCCTCGAAGAGGAAGCTGGCGGTGACGATGGTGTAAAGCGCATCGTCCTGGATCGGCTCGCCGTTCACGCGCACCTGGATGATGCGGCCCTCACGGTCGGCGGAGGAGTCGAAGATGTACTCGACGTTGTTCGAGACGCTGAAGGCGAGGAACGCGTCGGTGTCATCGTTCCACTGGTCCTCGAGCATCTGCACGAACTGGGCGCCGGTGACCTCGCCGGAGTTCAGGGTGTTACCGAAGGGCACCATGTTGTTGGCCTCGGCGTAGGTGACCACGCCATCGCCCTCGGCGCCCGCGGCAGCGTCCCACAGCTCGGCGCGGATGCCGCCGGGGTTCATCCAGCCGATGACCTCGTGCTCGCCGGCCTTGCCGGACTCCTCGAGGTACCACTTCATGGAGTCGGCGAGCATGTTGCCGGCCGCGGAGTGGCGGGTGCGGTCATCACCCTTGGTGGTGGCCTGGTTGGCACCGGCGACGTCGGCGAGCGGGACGCGCACGCCGTTCTCGTCGTAGGTGGCCTTGGAGTCGTTCCAGGAGGTGGTGATGTCACCGCCGATGGTGCCGACCTCGACGGAGCCCAGCACCGCGGCCTCGTCGATCGCGTCGGCCGCGACACCGGCGGCGGCGTCGAAGACCGGGTCGCCGGCGCAGCTGGCCGGATCCACACCGGAGGTGGCGATCAGGTTCGGGTCCTCGGAGACGTCCCAGTCCCCGTCGGCCCCGAGCTCGAGGGTGACGGTGCCGAGGTTCGCAGCGCTGGCTCCGGTCTGGATGATCGGGCGGACCTCGCCCTCCTGGCTGGGGACCGGCGCGTTGTACGCGTAGGTCTGGTGGGAGTCGCCGTTGAAGATCGCATCAGCCTCGGCAGAGGTCTCGCTCACGATCTTGTCGAAGATGGCCTCGGTACTCGCCGGGGCGGAGCCGACCTCGGCGGAGCCGGTGGCACCCTCGTGGTAGGAGACGACGAGGACGTCGTACTCGACACCATCCCGATCCATCTCGTCGATCGCGGCGTTGACCGAGTCGACCGGGTCGCGGAACTCGAGGCCCTGGATCGCGGCGGGACTCACCTTGGCGACGGTCTTGGTGGTGACCGCACCGACGACGGCGACCTTCACGTCGCCCTGGTCGACCACGGTGTAGGCCTCGTGGAGGCGGGTGCCGTCGGCCTGGTAGACGTTCGCGGCGAGGTCCGGGAAGTCGGTGTGCGGCTCGATGCGGTCCTTCAGGTCGTCCTGACCCTGGTCGTACTCGTGGTTGCCGATCGCGCTCGCGTCGACGCCGAGGGCGTTGAGGAAGTCGATGGTCGGCTCGTCGTTCGCGACGGCGGAGACGAAGGCGGAGCCGCCCACGTTGTCGCCGGAGGAGATGAGCACGGAGTTCGAGGCCTCGGCGCGGGCGTTGGTGACGGTGCAGGCGAGGGCCGCACCGCCGTTGAGGGCGCCGTGGAAGTCGTTGAAGCCGAGCAGGGTGACCTGGTCGCCGGGCTCGGCGGCGGCAGCGGCGCTGATCGGGACCACGGCCGTCGCGAACGCGAAGGCAGTGGCGCCGAGGCCGACGGCCGCGCCGCGCGCGACGCGGCGGACGGGGTTGTCGATCATGAAGGAGGCTCCTGGAGACAGGGAGGGGCGACGGGAGTCGAGAAGGGGACGCACGTGTGCGCCATGTCATCTCACCCCATCGACAGCCGTTCCGTCCCCGGTTTCGCCCATCCGGTATCGAGCTGTCATCCAGAATTCATCTGAGACGCCCACCTGGCCCCGCGCGCTTGACCTGCGGCAAAGCCGCGCTTTGCCAAGATTTGACGCTTGTCGGATGACGGCGGGAGAGCGTGGGGAGCGGGGCGGGCAAGCGTTCGCCGGGCTCCCCGAGGCGACCCCGACCCGCACCCCGCGCTTGTGATGCCTGACCACTACCGCCCCTCGGGCTCGTGCCGTCGGCCCCGCGAATGGGTAGCATCGGCGAGGACTCAGGACGGACCGAGAGCTCCGCACGTCGCGGATCCGGCCCCGATGATCTCGGATCCGGTTCCGCGGACCGCCCCCGGCCCCGCCCGCAGCCCGCTCAGCTCCGCCGCTCTCCCCTCGACAGACGCGGTCCAGAACCTGGCCGGCCACCCGCCGCGCCCGGCCCCGGGATCCCGTCGCCCAAGGAGTCTCCCCATGATGATGCCGTTCCTCAGCCGCCGTCCCACCGTCCCCGCGAAGGACGGTGCGAGCTGGCCGCACGTGGTCATCCTGGGCGGTGGCTTCGCCGGCGCGAATGCCGTGCTGGGCCTGCGCGATGCGCGCGTGCGCGTCACCCTGATCGACCGCAACGTCTACAAGACCTTTCAGCCGCTGCTCTACCAGGTGGCGACCGCGGGCCTGAACCCGGGCGACGTCACCATGTTCCTGCGCGGCCTGTCCCTGAAGGTCCCCAACATGCGCTACCGCCAGGGCGAGGTGCTGAACGTGGACCCCGAGCGCAAGGTCGTCACGCTGGACGAGGGCCAGCGCGGCGAGCAGGAGCTCTCCTACGACTACCTCGTGGTCGCCAACGGCGCGACCACCACCTTCTTCGGCACCCCGGGCGCCGAGGAGCACGCGATGCCGATGTACACGCGCTCGCAGGCCCTGGCGATCCGCGATCGCGTCTTCTCCGAGCTCGAGCGCTCCAGCCGTGAGGCGGGCACCGGC
This sequence comes from Brachybacterium aquaticum, assembly GCF_014204755.1. Lineage (NCBI taxonomy): Bacteria > Bacillati > Actinomycetota > Actinomycetes > Micrococcales > Dermabacteraceae > Brachybacterium > Brachybacterium aquaticum. Next base: position 113,592 of record NZ_JACHLZ010000001.1, on the reverse strand, counting down.
CGCGGTTCCACCACCCACGACAAGCTGCACGTCGCGATCGTGGGCGGCGGGCCGACGGGCGTGGAGATCGCCGGTGCACTCGCGGACTTCCGCATGCAGGAGCTGGACATCCTCTACCCGGAGATGGACCCCGGCACCCTCCAGGTCACCGTGCTCCAGCGCGGCGAGGAGCTGCTCAAGGAGTTCTCCACCAAGTACCGCGGCTACGCGGCCGAGGAGCTGCGCAAGCGCGGCGTGATCCTCAAGCTCGGCCACGGCGTGAAGGCGGTGGGCTACGACCACGTGGTCCTGGACGACGACACCGTGCTCGAGTCCGACATCACCATCTGGGCCGCAGGCGTGGGCATCCCCGACTACGTCAAGGAGTGGGGCCTGCCGCAGGACAAGCGCGGACGCCTCGCGGTGGACGACTACCTGCAGGTCAAGGGTTTCCCCGGGGTGTACGCCGCCGGCGACATCGCCGCCCAGGACGAGGCCCTGCCCCAGCTCGCGCAGCCCGCGATCCAGACCGGCCGCGCCGCCGCGAAGAACATCGCCGCCGAGGTGGCGGGCACGCCGCGCAAGAAGTTCTCCTACACGGACCTGGGCACCATGGCCACCATCGGCCGTCATGCCGCGATCGCGGAGATCCCCCACTTCGGCGGGCTCGCTGGCTCCCCGGGGTGGGGCGCCTGGCTCGCCGTGCACATCACCAAGATGCTCGGCCACCGCAACCAGCGCGCGGTCGCGATGAACCTCATCTCCCTCTACGGCGGCACCCGCGGCACACACCAGCCGAACCCCGTGGTCGGCGAGGTCGACTCGCTGCGCGCCGCGAAGATCTTCGAAGAGCAGGCCCCCAACCGCCTCTACGGCGAGGGTGCGGGCTCGGCCGACCCGGTCGCGCAGGCCGCGGCCGACGAGGCCCCCGGCGCGGCCGACGTCGCCTCCGGCTCGGGCGACTGAGCGGCGGGGCACCGTGCCCCGGGGCGCGCCCCACCCCACCCCGCCACCGGCCCGGTGAGCTACCCACAACTCGCCGGGCGGGCGGGTTACCCGTAAGTCATGAGCGTCTGTGTTCCACCTATGGAACACAGACGCTCATGCCTTTTCAGCAACCGGGGTCAGCGCCTCAGCAACCGGGGTCAGCGCTCGACGCAGGGCTCGGAGACCCCTTACCGGGGACTCGGTCAGCGCGCGGTGCGGATGAGCTCGACGAGACGATCGGCGTCGTGGCGCAGCGGGTGCACGGGGCGCGCGGGGCGGGTCGCGGGCGACGCGGCGGGCTCGGTCGTGGCCGACGACGCGGGCGCGGCCGACGGGGCAGCGCTCACCGCACCGGCCGCCCCCTCCCCCGCCTCCGGCAACCGGGCGGCGTAGACCGCGGCGGTATGGGCGTCGGCGACACGGCCTGCGGCGGCGCGGTCCTCCGCGGTGACCTCGCGGGACCCGGCCGCGATCTGGTCGAGAAGGTCGTCCAGGGCGCGGTGCGGGGGCAGGGTGCGGTCCAGTGTGAGCTGCTGCGGCGGGCGGCCCCAAGCGCCGGTGATCCCGAGCCAGCGGATAGCGAGCCGGCGCACGGACAGCTCCCGCTCGAGCTCGGACCAGGCGAGCTCCCCGGCCCGGCGTCGCAAGCGCTCGGCGGAGTACGGGTCGGCGGGCGCGCCGCCGCGTCCACCGGGCGCGGGGGCTCCGCCCCCGTCGGCCGCACCCCCGTCGGCCCCGCCCCCGTCGGCCGCGCCGCCCCCGACGCCCTCAGCGAGCGCCGCCCAGCGCTCCTCGCGCGCTGTCACCCGCCGTCGGCGGATCATCAGCACGGTGGCCGCGGCCGCGACCGTGACCAGCACGCCGAGGCCGAGCACGGTGAACATGCCGAACTCGACGCGGCGCACGGTCCCGGTCGAGACGCCGCCGGCGTCCGATGCCTGCGCCTCGGCCGAGGACTGCTCCTCGGTAGTTCCCTCCTCGGTGCTCGAGGGCGAGTCGCTGGGCGCCTCGGTGGTCGGGGCGTCGGTCGGCGCCTCGACGTCGTCCGCCCCGGCGGTGGCATCGGTGACGGCGGGCGTGCGCACGCCGTTCGCGGCCGCGGCGGGGGTGGGCTCGAACTGGACCCAGCCGTACTCGGGCCCGAACCACACCTCGGGCCAGGCGTGGGCGTTGCGGGCGGTGACGGTGCGCTCCTCGCCGTCCACGTCCCCGGCGGTGAAGCCGATGACCACGCGGGTCGGGTAGCCCTGCGAGGTCATCATCAGCGCGAACGCCGCGGCGAACTGCTCGCAGTACCCGATGCGGTCCTCGAGGAAGGACTCCAGCGGGTCCGCGCCGGGCGGGGTGGAGACGGTCAGGGAGTAGGCGAAGGTGTTGCGGAAGTAGTCCTGGTAGGCGAGCGCGGTGTCGAAGGCGTTGTCGGCCCCGGCGTTGGCCGCGACCTCCTCGGCGAGGTCGGCGGCGACCTGCGGCACCTCGTCGCTGGAGGTGTAGCCGGTGTCGAAGGGGGCGCGGAGCTGGGAGTCGGGGACGGTGCGCAGCTCGTCGGGGGTGGCGGCGGTCGGCTCGGAGAGGATCTCGTACTGCTGGCCGACGAGTCCCATGGCGGTCGCACCGGTCCTCGCCTCGCCGCTGACGGGGTCGAGGGACACCGCGTCCTGCAGCGCGGGGTCGTCCGCGTCGAGGCGGCGGAGGTTCTCGGGGACGGGCAGGCGGTCCCCGGCATAGCTCTGGATCTGCATCCGGGTGACGTCGCCCGACGCGTCCCCGAGGGTCCGGCCGTCGTCGCGCGCGGTGGAGAAGGCGTCCAGGCCCAGGTCCACGCCCTCGCCGGAGGCGGTGGCGCGGAAGGTCTCGCCGTCGAAGCTGTTCAGGGTGCGCAGGCGCAGGTAGGAGGGGTCGGTGGAGGTGGTGGTGTAGCGCAGCACCTCGGTGTCGCTCTGCTCGAGCAGGGCGCGGCGCACCGAGACGGAGTCGTCGACCATGACCGGGCCGAGCGCGGGCGCGTCGGGGTCCTGCCAGCGGTTCAGCAGCTCGACGTTCAGGGCGACCCGCGGCTCCACAAGCTGGGGCAGGGCGGGGGCGAGCAGCGGGGTGAGCCCGGCGACGAGCGCGACGCTCAGCGCCGCCGCGCCGAGGGTCCGCCAGGGGCGGTGGAGGGGCCCGGCCTGGGGGCGCCGGTCCCCCACGAGGTAGCGGGGGTCGCCGTGGGCGGTGCGGGTGGCGAGGATCGCGGCACCGGCGGCGACGGGCAGCACCACCTGCCACCAGGGACCGCCGGCGGGCTGCTGCAACGAAGGGATGAGCAGTGACCCCATGAGCGCGAGCCCGGTGGGGGTGTGCCAGCCGAGGTCGAGGAACATCATGTCCAGCACGAGCACCACGAGCGCGCCGATGGCGACGGCGAGCACGGTCCCCTCGGGGCCGAGCAGCAGCGGCGCGACGCCGGAGGCGAGCTCCCGCACGCCGAGGCGGAACACCTCCTGCTGGGCGGCGATCACGGCGAGCGGCCCTTCGCTCCAGGGCGCTACCCCCACGAACGTCTCGACGACCAGCAGCAGCACCACGATCAGGACCAGCTGCAGCACGGGCACGAGCAGGGTGCGGCGCAGCAGGTGACGCAGCACGAGCCCGCCGAGGATCACCGGCATCGCACACGTCATGGCGATGAGGAACCAGGACGACCCGGCGAGCAGCTGGGTGATGGGGGCGGCGGCGAGGAGCACGGCGACGAGCAGCAGCAGCGCGCGGCCGGTCAGGGCGCCGCCCTCGAGGGTGGGTCGGCCGAGCAGCGGGCTCACGGCGTCTCCTCCCGGCTCTCGTTCTTCCCGCTCGTGTGCTCCCCGCTCACCCTCTTCCCGCTCATGCCGTCTCCTCCTCGGCCGCGGTGAGCAGGTCGCTGAGGGTGTCGGCGCTGGTGCCGCCCACGAGGGTCCAGGTCCAGATCCGGGAGTGGCGCGGCGGGCGCTCGGCGCGGGCGGCGGCGAGCTGCTGCGCGTAGCGCTCATGGGCGTGGCCGAAATCGTCCCCGTCGGCCGGGCCGATGCGGCGCGCGCGCCGCGCCCCGCGCCCCCCGTCCTCGTCCTCGTCGGGCAGGGCCGGGCGCAGCGCGATCGCCGTGCGGTGGGTGGCGCGGCCGGCGAAGCGGTCCAGCTCGAGGCCGGAGAAGGGCTCGCCGGTGTCGGGCCCGAGCGCGATGGCGAGCTCGGCGTGCCCGGCCGCGTGGTCGTGCCCGACCCCGTCGGCCGCGATGTCGTCGTCGAAGTCGACGTCGGCGAGGGCGAGCAGGGAGGCGCGGCGCTCGAGGGCATCGGCCTCGCTCCCCAGCGGCGACGGGCCGGGGATGCCCCGTCGACGCTGGGTGCGGGTGATCTCGTCGCCGGCGGCGTCGACGATCCGCACCTCCCAACCGTTCAGGCCCAGTGCCTCGAGCACGGTCGCGGCGTGCGAGACGAGCGCGTCCTCGACCTGGGCGGTGAGGCCCTCGCGGCGGGTGGTGTCCAGGACGACCACGGCGCTGCGCCCGGCGGCGGGCTCGTCCTCGCGGGTCATGAGGCGGCCGACGCGGGCGCTCGCGCGCCAGTGGATCCTGCGGATGTCGTCGCCGCTGGCGTAGGGGCGGGCGATCGGGCCGATCTCGCCGATGCCCGGCACCGGGGCCACGCCGACGACGGCCTCGGGGGCGATGCCGGTGGCGCGCTCGGCCGCGGGGGTCATCTCGGCGACGACGGGCAGGCCCGTGATCCGCTGCGCGTCCACGACGGTGCGGCGAAGGTGGAACAGGCCGAACACGTCGCGGACGATGAGGGAGCAGGGGCCGAGGTCGTGGCCGCCGCGGCGGGTGACGTGCAGGACGTGGGGCATGCGGCGGGCGAGCGGCAGGTCGCCCTGGCCGCCGAGCGCGGCCGGCAGGTGCTCGCGCACGATCCCGCGGCCGAGCGGGAGGGTGGTGATCAGGGCGCTGCCGGTCACCTCGAGCATCACGCGGGCGACGCCGCCGACGGGCACCGCATCGTCCACGACCCGCCTGCTCACGCGCAGCCCCACCGAGATCACGGCCATCGAGACCGCGGAGACGACGAGGATCAGCAGGAGCGCGGCGGCGAGCTGACGCGCGGGGGTGACGCGGGTGAGGTCGCTGAGCAGCCACAGCGCCGGGCAGGCCAGGAGGATCACGAGGCCGCGCCCGGTGGGGCGCAGGAGGCTGCCCGGTCGCGCCCCGGTGGCCGCTCGGGGGCTCACGTCTGCGCCGTGCTGCGCAGCACCTGATCCAGCAGATCGCCCGCGCTCGCCCCGCGCGAGAGGGCCTGCGGGGTCAGGTGCAGGCGGTGGCGCCACACCGGCATGATCACGTCGTGCACGTCCTGCGGGGTGACGTAGGTGCGGCCCGACAGCGCCGCCTTCGCCTTCGCCGCGCGGACCAGGTGCACGGCCGCGCGGGGCGAGGCGCCGAGGGTGATCTGCGGGTGGGAGCGGGTCGCATCCGCCAGACGCACCACGTAGTCGAGCACCACCGGGGAGGCGTGGACGGCGCGCACGGCCCGCACATGGGCGGCGATCCGCTCCGGGCTGGTGCGCTCGGTGACGGCGTCGAGGATGTCGCGGTCCCCGATGGGGACGGGGCCGGCCTGGGCGGCGAGCATCCGCGCCTCGGCCGACGGGACCGGGTAGCCCATGGAGGTCTGGGCGAGGAACCGGTCGCGCTGCGCCTCGGGCAGGCGGTAGGTGCCCTCCATCTCGACAGGGTTGGCGGTGGCGACGACCATGAACGGCTCGGCGAGGGCGTAGGTGGTGCCGTCGACGCTGACCTGCCGCTCCTCCATCGCCTCGAGGAGGGCGGACTGGGTCTTCGGAGAGGCGCGGTTGATCTCGTCGGCCAGCAGGATCTGGGTGAACACGGCGCCGGGACGGAACTCGAACTCGCCGCTGGCCTGGTTGAACACGCTCGCGCCGGTGACGTCGCCGGGCAGCAGGTCGGGGGTGAACTGGATGCGGTGGCGCTCGGCGCCGAGCGCTGCGGCCAGGGACTTGGCGAGCATCGTCTTGCCGACGCCCGGGATGTCCTCGACCAGGAGGTGCCCGCCGGCCAGCAGCACGAGCACCGCGATGCGCGCGACCTCGTCCTTGCCCTCGACGATCGTGGCGATCTCGCGGACCACCGCGTCCGCCTCCTCGGCGATCTCGTGGACCTGCGCCTCGGTGAGGGTCTCCCCGGTGGGGCGCTCGTCGGTGGAGGGCTCGGGGTCGCCGGGCACATTCTCGATCATGTCGGCTCCTCGGGTCCGCTCCCGGACGGCTGTTCATGAAGAGTTTGCCGCGCGATGAACACATCGTGGGTCACGGGAGCACTGTCGCCCCATACAGTATGACCGGTCCTGCATGCCACCTGAGAGGTTCCGATGATCGTCCGCCGCACCACCGCCCGCGTCAGCGCCGGGCTCCTGCTCGCTGCGGCGTGCGCGATGGGGCCGACGGCCGCGTTCGCGGCGCCGGGCGACGCGTCCGACGGGGGCGGGGACCCCGCCCCGTCTGCGGACTGCCAGGACCAGAATCCGCAGGCCAGCGCGTCCTCGTCGTCGATCACCGTCGGTCAGTCCGTGACGATCTCCGGTACCTGCTTCGCCCCGTACCCCGGGTCCGGGACCATCGAGATCTTCATTCCCGGGAACTCGGACTCCCAAGAGGACGCCGATGTGACCGCCGATTCCGATGGCGGCGTCTCGGCGACCTTCGCTCCCGAGACCGAGGGCGACTACTCGGCCATCGTCACCGTCAACAGCGTGCAGGACACCGTCGGGTTCACCGTGGCTGCGCCGCCCGAGGAGGAGCCGCCCCCGGATCCTGAGCCCTCTCCGGACCCGGAGCCGACCCCGGATCCCGAGCCCACTCCGGAGCCGACCCCGGAGCCCGAGCAGCCCAGCGATCCGCCCGCCGAGGAGCCCGGTGACGGTGGGGAGACGACCCCTCCCTCCATGGACGACGGCACCACCACCCCGACCCCGGGCGACGGCGCCGACGACGGCCAGAGCACCGACGGCTCCGGAGACGGGGCGGACAAAGGCAGCAGCTCGACCGACGAGAGCCAGACGGGCGGCCAGCAGACCGGCGATCAGACCGGCGGGACCAATAACAACGGCCAGCCCTCGGCGAGCGCCGGAGAGGACAGCACCTCCGGCCAGAACACTCCCCCGCCGGGCGCCAGCGCCCAGTCCCCCACGGCCACGGATCCGGCCGCACCGAGCACGGCGACGAACCCGTTCCCGCGTAGCGGTGACCCGTCGGCCGCGGGCCGGCCCGCCCCGGCGGCGCACGCCCCGCAGCAGCCCCCGGCCGCGCCGAGCAATGCGACCAACGACTTCCCGGCCGCGATCCCGGAGTACACCCAGGCGCAGGTCGAGAAGGGCAACCTCGCCCTGCTCATGACCTCGCTGTTCGCGCACGGTGTCTCCGAGGGCCAGGTGGGCACCGCCCCGGCCGATGCGCATGCGGTGATCGACCCGGCCACCGGAGCGCAGAACGGTCAGGCGACCGACGCCACCGGCGCCACCGCCCCGGCCGCATCCGACGGCGGCGGTGAGGGCTCCGAGGCGTCCGACGGCGGCGGCGAGCTCGCCGAGACCGGTACGAGCGTCATGCTGCCGGCCGCGGTCGCTGTCCTCGCCCTGCTCGGCGGAGTCGGCGCGATCTGGCTCCAGCGCCGACGCAACGGCTGACTGCCCAGCTCCGCACCAGCTGACCACGACGCCCCGGGGGAATCTCCGGGGCGTCGCCGCATGTCTCAGGCCGCGCGCCCTCGCCGGGCGTGGAGAGCGATCAGAGCGGCGATGAGCGCGGTGCCGGCGATGAGGCCGACGCCGCCGACGGCGACCGCGCCGCCCACCCCGAGCACAGTGCCGATCGCGCCGAGGGTGATGCCGTTGCCGGTGCGCATTCCGCTGCCGATCATCGAGTACGCCCCGACCACGCGGCCGCGCTGTTCCTCGGGGGCACGGATCTGCACGAGCGCCTGGCCGACCGCGGTCGCGGCGAGGTTCGCGACCCCGCCGATCACGAGCGCAGTGAGCACCAGGGCGTAGCTTCCGGAGGTGACCGCGATGATCGACGTCAGCCCGTACACGATCGCGGCGAGGACGGCGCTGCGCACCTCGACGCGGAGCACGCCGGTGGCCTCGATGAGGATTCCGCCGACCACCCCGCCGACGCCGTTGGCGAACAGCAGCGCCCCGTACCCGAGGCCGCCCTCGTCCCCGGCTCCGAGGCCGTCCGCGACGGACGGCATGACCACCTGCAGCGAGGTGCCCATGCACACGGCGATCAGTCCGGCCAGGGCGATCATCCCCACCAGCACCGGATCGCGGCGCACGGTGCCGAGCACCCGCGGGGTGTCCAGGATCGAGATCCGCTCCCGACGCACGTAGCCGGAGCGGGTGTGGCCGGTGAAGGGGGTGCGCAGCATGAGCAGGGTCATCGGCAGGTAGAACAGGATGTTGGCGAAGATCCCCCACGTCGTGCCGAGCAGGAGCATGAGCGCCGAGCCGACCACCGGCCCAGCGAGGACACCGAGGCTCTTGAACGTGGCGTTCAGCCGCACGGCGCTCGGCAGCTCCTCCGGGGTGGCGAAGTCGTGGAGCATCAGCTGCTCGGCCGGACCCCACAACGCGCCGGCGCAGCCGTGCAGCACCAGCAGCACGCAGGCGCTCCACATCTCCAGCGTCCCGGTGAGGAACAGCAGCCCCCAGCTCAGCGACACGAACGCGAACAGCAGCTGGGCGATCTGGATGAGGCGTCGGCAGTCGTACTTCTCGGCGAGCCCGCCGAAGACAACGGAGAAGAGCAGGAAGGGCAGCCAGTGACTGATCAGCTGGAAGCCGACCAGCCACGGCGAGGCGAACACCTGCCACAGCACCCAGTAGGTGATGACGTGCTCGATGTTGTCGCCCATCATCGACAGCCCCGCCGTGATCAGGTACGGGCGGGAGTGCTTGTCGCGCAGGGGGCCGAAGCGGCGGGGTGCGGGGAGGGCGGCGGTCACGGGGTCCGCTCGCCCGGCGGCGCCAGCAGCACCGCGAAGTCCTCCAGCGTCTCCTTCAGCGCGATGGACGGCTCGAGCAGCCACTGGATCTGCAGGCCGTCCGACGCGGCGACGATCAGGGCCGCGATCCGGGCGGGGTCCAGGTCGTCGCGGACCCGTCCGGCGGCCTGGTCCTCGCGCAGGCGCTCCGTGAGGTCGGAGCGCACACGCTCGAAGCGGCTGGTGAAGAACTCGCGGGAGGGCCCCTTCTCGGACTCGAGCGAGGTCGCCACCAGGGTGGAGTAGAGCTGGACGAGGCCCGGGACCTCGAGGTTCGCGAGCGCCGCGTTCGTGAGCACGTCGACGGCGAAGCCCTTCCCGTCCCGCTCGTCCGCGGAGCCCTCGGTCTCACCGTCGCCCTCGGTCGCGCCCTCGTCGGCCGACGCCTGCTCCTCCAGGTCGCGTCGATGCTCTGCATGCTCGTACACGGCCACCAGCAGCTCCTCGCGGGAGGAGAAGTAGTGCAGCAGCGCGCCATGCGAGACGCCGATCGCCTCGGCGATGCGGCGCAGAGAGGTGCCGTCGGCCCCGCGATCGCGGAACACCTCGATCGCTCGGTCGAGGATCTCCTGGCGCCTCGCGATGCCCTTGGAGTAGGAGCCGGGACGGCCGATGCGGGAGGTGTCCAGGGGACCGTCGTCGGTGCTCATGGGCTCACAGTACCCATCAACTAAAACTCGCACCACCAAAAACCTCCAACTGGTGGGATCTGGTGCTACGCTGGCGCCACCCTCCCGCGGGGTGCACATTCGTGCCACCCTGGGCCGCACGGCCCGGCACCGGCATCGACGCCCCGCGCGGTGCGGACCGCCCCCGACGACGACGTACGAAAGCAGGTCTCCCGTGGCATTGCCCCTCGCCTCCGTCCAGCTGTACACGCTGGCCGCGGAGTTCTCCGCCGACATGAACGGCTCCCTCGACAAGCTCGCGAAGATCGGCCTCAAGCACGTCGAGGCCTTCGACTTCGTGCGCCGTCCCGCGGAGATCCGTGCGGCGCTGGACGCCTCCGGCCTCGACTCCCCCACCGGCCACGCGCCGCTGCTCTCCGACGAGCTGTGGACCCCGGACGGCTCCATCCCCACCCCCTCCAACGAGGTGGTCTTCGAGGCCGCGGCCGAGATCGGGATGAAGACCGTCATCGACCCGATGGTCCCCACCGAGCGCTGGCTCACCGAGGACGGTGTGAAGGACATCGCCGAGCGCCTCAACGCCGCCTCCGAGAAGGCCAAGGAGTTCGGCCTGAAGGTCGGCTACCACAACCACGCCCAGGAGTTCCTCGCGGACTTCGACGGCCAGACCGCCTACCAGCGCTTCCTGTCGCTGGTGGACCCCGCCGTCGAGATCGAGCTGGACCTGTACTGGGCGCTCGTGGGGGGCCAGGACGTGGTGGGGCTCGTCAAGGAGCTCGGCGACCGCCTCGTCGCCATCCACGTCAAGGACGGCATCAAGCCGCCGTCGAACCCCTTCGCGCCCGACGCGCCGAAGTTCAACTCCTCCTCCCTGGACCAGCGCCACGCCGGCGAGGGCGAGGTGCCCACCATCGACGCGATGAACGCCGCGACCAGCGTCAAGTACGCCGTCATCGAATACGACAACGTCCCCGGCGACGTGTTCGAGGACATCGAGAACAGCTACCGCTTCCTGATCGACGGAGGACTCGCACAGTGACCACCCCCTTCACCGGCCCCGTCGGCGTCGGCTTCATCGGAGCCGGCGTCATCTCGGACCAGTACCTCACCAACCTCACCACCTTCCCGGACGTCGAGGTCCTGATCCTCGGCGACCTGGACACCGAGCGCGCCGCCGCGCAGGCCGCCAAGTACGGCGTCCCCGCCTCCGGCACCGCCCAGGACGTCCTGGACCACCCGGGCGTGCAGGTCGTCGTGAACCTGACGATCCCCGCCGTGCACACCGAGATCTCCTCCCAGGCGATCGCCGCGGGCAAGCACGTGTGGACCGAGAAGCCGCTGGGCCTCGAGCGCGAGGCCAGCAAGGCCCTGCTCGCGCAGGCCGACGAGGCCGGGCTGCGCATCGGCTCCGCGCCCGACACGGTGCTGGGTGCCGGCGTCCAGACCGCCAAGCGCGCGATCCTCGACGGCCTCATCGGCCGCCCGCTGTTCGCGCAGACCTCCATGCAGTGGCAGGGCCCCGAGGTGTTCCACCCGAACCCCGGCTTCCTCTTCGCCAAGGGCGCCGGCCCCCTGCTGGACATGGGCCCGTACTACTTCACGACTCTCGTGAGCCTGTTCGGGACCGTGGACAAGGTCGCCGCGATCGGCCTGAAGGCCACCGAGGAGCGGGAGATCCGCGTCGGCGACAAGGCGGGGACCACCTTCCCCGTCGAGGTGCCCTCCACCATCTCGGTGCTCACCCAGTTCGAGGCCGGCCAGACCGGCACCTCGCTGCTGAGCTTCGACTCGCCGCTGGCCCGCCAGGGCATCGTCGAGATCCATGGCACCGAGGGCTCGCTGGTCGTGCCCGACCCGAACATGTTCGAGGGCCGCATCGCCTACGTGCGCCCCTTCGAGACCTTCGGCGAGCGCCCGCCGGAGCAGGAGTGGATCGAGATCCCGCAGGAGGGCCCGGTCACCGGCCGCGGCCTGGGCCTGCTGGACATGGTCCGTGCGATCAACGAGAACCGCCCGCACGTCGCCACCGGCGAGGTCGGCTACCACGTCCTGGACATCATGCTCTCGGCCGAGGAGTCCGCCGCGAGCGGCGAGTTCGTCACCGTCGAGTCCTCGGTCGCTGAGATCCCCGCGGTGCCCGCAGACTTCGACCCGCTGGCCAAGACCCTCTGAGGCGGGTGACGGGGCGCTGAGGCGTCCTGCTCCCTGCGCATCACGATGCCCGTCCCGGCTGCTGCCGGGGCGGGCATCGTGATGTTCCGGGTGCGTGCGATGACAAGCGCTAAGGTTCATCTCCCGGCTGGGCCGAGAAACTTTAGGGCTTATCCTTTCGCCGCCGCCCTCCCCGGCCAGCCGGCGGGGAACACTTGTCGTTACTGCGGCGCTATTCGAGCACTTCTTCCCCGCACACTCCCGACGGCTCCGCGACGCCACCCGTAGCCGCACGTCCGCGGGGAACACTTGTCGCTACTGCGGCGTCATTCCAGCACCTCTCCCCCGCGCGCCCGCACCCCTCCCGCCCTCGCCGCACCACGTCCCGCGTCCCACCTCTCCCCTAGCCTGGCGACCATGACCTCCCCCAGCGCCACCCCCACCCCCACGCCACCGATGGACAAGCGCGTGGACCTCGTCATGGAGGGCGGCGGCGTGAAGGGCATCGCCCTTGCCGGTGCGATCGAGGTGCTCGAGGAGCGCGGCTACCGGATCCACCGCGTCGCCGGGTCCAGCGCCGGCGCGATCGCGGGAGCCCTGGCCGCCTCCGGGGTCAGCGGCCGCACGATGGTGCAGATCCTCCGCGAGACCGACTACCGCCTCTTCGAGGACGGCGCCTGGTGGACGCGGTCCCTGGTCGGCAAGGGCCTGTCGATCCTGCTGCACAACGGCATCCACCGCGGCGACCGCCTCACCACGTGGCTCGAGGACCTGCTCGCCCAGTACGGCGCCCCGGGCCTGTCCGGCACCTTCGCGGACCTCCGCGTCGCCGACCCCGACGACCTCGACCCCGCTCCGCACGACCACGCCGCGACCCCGCCGCGCCCCGAGCAGTTCCGCCTGGTCGTCACCGCCTCGGACCTCTCCTCCGGGCGCCTGCGCTTCCTGCCCACGGACGCCGCGGTCTACGGCCTCACCCCGGAGCGGCTGCGGATCGCGGACGCGGTGCGGGTCTCCTCCTCGATCCCGCTGTTCTTCCGGCCCGTGACCTGGAAGGACGGCGCCGAGCTGAAGTCCGTGCTGGTGGACGGCGGGATGCTCTCGAACTTCCCGGTCGCGGTGTTCGACCGCCCCGACGGTAAGGTGCCGCGCTGGCCCACCTTCGGCATCAAGCTCTCCGCCAAGCCGGAGGCGGACTTCGGCACCCGCAACCGCATCGCCGGCCCGCTGAGCTTCGGCAAGGCCGTGGTGGACACGGTCACCGGGTTCTACGACCGGATGCACATCGACGCGCAGCACGCCGTGCACCGCACGATCTTCATCGACACCGCCGCGGTGCGCCCCACCCAGTTCGACCTCTCGGCCGAGGAGCGGGAGCTGCTGTACCGCAAGGGCCGCAAGGCGGCGCTCGCCTTCCTGGACGGCGACCACGAGCAGGAGCCGTGGGACTTCGCGAGGTACGTGGCCCGGCACCGAACTACGCCCGCCGCCTGAGCTTTGAGCTCACGTTCGCGCCCTCGGCCGACGGTGCCAGCACATCAGGGTCGACCGAGACAGGGAACGACTGCGGAAACGCCCGTAGATTGCCTCTCGACCGAAGCCTCACCCCGGGCGTAATATTCAGCTCCGGTCGCCACTTCCGACGCGCTCACGATGGTGTGACCCGCCGCAGAAGTGACGACGTCGAGACGACGTCGTTTGCATAGAAGCGGGAGCTGGCCATGACTACTGATGTCACTAAAAAGGACAGCAACGGGGCCACCGAAGATAGACGGCTGACACTAAAGGCTCGTGGCGCGTCCGGTGTGATCGCCGGAATTCTCCTGTTGGTAGTCGCCTACTACTTGTTCTGGCCACGAACCAACCTTGCAGCAGCTCCGGCCTGCGAGGGTATAGAAGGTTGCACTGTTAGCGTCTCCGCCCCGGTCGACGGAGTGATCGCGGGTGTCCTCTTCGTGCTCCTCACCTTGTTCACCCTTATGGCGATCACAGGCCTCGTCTGGGTGCCGACTTTCGGGGCTGGAGGGTTGACGATCGGCCAACGGGCCAAAGCCACTACAGCCCTCCGAGTTTCTGCCAATGCGGTACCGATTCAGCCCAATCGGTCGTTCGCCGCTCCAGCGGGCCCCGATGCAGACAGCGAGGAAATCCTTTCCAGCTCGTCGTTGGCCCTCTGGACTGAGCTCCCAATCAGCGTCCAGTCAGCAGCAGTCAGCTTCGCTGAGAAAGAGTGGGATGTGCCGAAGGGGGATCTACAGATCAGCCTCATCGAAGCCTCGCAGGATTTCACCCAGCCGCACGCGCCCTACTACCTCAAGTTTGTCCTCTATGGCACGGAGCAGATTCTGAAGGTCACGGACACAGCATCTGCACATGATTGATCGCGGTTGGAGCCAGCGATTACGCTGAGCCCGTGAAGGCTAGGGCATATCCCGATCGCTCATCGCCCCCCCTGGCCTCCCCACCACCACCCCACCTACGGTGGAGCCACACCCGCCCCCGACCGACAAGGCTCCCCCATGCCGGCCCTGCAGCGACTGTCCCTCCCCGCCGCCCTGCTCGGCGCCGTGCTCGTGGTCGTCTCAGTGACGCAGGGCCGCGGGATCGGGCCCATGTACCTGCTCGGCGTCGCGCTGCTGGTGGTGGGTCTGGTCGGGATCGTCGTCGGCCCCCGCCGCCAGCGCCCCCGCACAGGCGTCCCGCCCCGCCCGATCGCGATCCCGGTGCGCGGGCGGTGGCGGGGCCTGAACTCGCCCACCTCGAAGGTCCCCTCGCACACCCATGCCCTCGCGCAGACCTACGCGCTGGACATCACCCACGAGCCCGTCGGCGCCGAGCCGCGGCGCTTCGACCCGTGGCACCGGCCGATGCGCCGCCCGGAGACGTTCCCGTCCTTCGGCCAGGAGGTCCTCTCCCCCGTGGGCGGGGAGGTGATCGCCGTGCACGGCGCGGCCCGCGATCACCTCAGCCGCCAGTCCGTGCCGGGGCTCGCGTACCTGCTGGTCGAGTCGCTGGTGCGCAGCGTCGGCGCGCCGCGGCATCTGCTCGGCAACCACGTCATGGTGCGGTCGGCCGACGGGACCGTCGCGGTCCTCGCCCACCTGCAGCAGCACTCGCCGGTCGTCGGGGTGGGTGAGCAGGTCGAGGCCGGGCAGGTGGTGGGCCGGTGCGGGAACTCGGGCAACTCCTCGGACCCGCACGTGCACGTCCAGCTCATGGACGGCCCGGATCTGCGCACCGCGACCGGTCTGCCGTTCACCTGGACCTATGTGGGCGAGAACGGCGAGGTGCGGGAGGGTGTGCCCGCGGACGACGAGCTGTTCACGGCGCCGGCCCCGGCGGTGCGATGATCGAGTCTGCGCCCCACCCCCGCTGAGCCGGCCACAGCTGCCACCGGGACGGGCCGCGCCCGCCCGCTTCTCGGGCGCGCACCCGAGCAGAAGGACCCCTCGTGCAGATCATCGACGCCCAGAGCGTCCACGCTCCCGGTATCGCCGCCATCTACAACGACGCGGTCGCGCACACCACCGCCGTGTGGAACGAGCAGCTGATCGGCGCGGACAACCGCGCCGCCTGGCTCGCGGACCGCCAGGCGGCCGGGTTCCCGGTGCTGGTCGCTCTCGGGTCGGACGACGGGGCGAGGTCGGCCGACGGGGTCGGCACGTCGGGTGCGGCCGACGGGCCCGCCGGCACGGGCGAGGTGCTCGGCTATGCGACCTACGGTCCCTGGCGGGCGTTCGACGGGTATCGCCATACCGTGGAGCACTCGGTGTACGTGCGCGGGGACCAGCGCGGCAAGGGGCTCGGGCGCACGCTCATGGAGGCGCTGCTCGAGCGCGCCGCCGCGCAGGGCATCCACGTGATGGTCGCCGGGATCGAGGCCGGCAACACCGGCTCCCTGATCCTCCACGAGAAGCTCGGCTTCGAGAAGGTGGGCCACCTGCCGCAGGTCGGCGCCAAGTTCGGCAAGTGGCTGGACCTGGTGTTCCTGCAGAAGACGCTGGATCAGCGTGAGGTGCCGCCGGGGCGGTGAGGGGACCTCGTCCCGCCGGAGAACGCTCCCGGCGTCAGTCGGACTCGTCCCTCCGCAGAGTCTCGAGCACCCGTTGCGCGACCTCCTCGTACACCTCCTGGGTGTAGTGGAAGGGGGCGAGCCCCCAGCGATGCTCGGGGTCTGCCAGCACGCCCAGCGGCTGCAGCTCGATGATCGTGAACCCGAGCTCGCGGAGCCGCTGGTAGTAGCGCAGGTATTCGACGTTCGCCTCGCGGGCGGACTTCCCCATGCTCCACGGGGTCGTCTGGCCGTCAGAGGTCACGAGCGCCCACGGGACCTGGAGCACGATCGTTCTGTCGAAGAGGCCGAGTCGCTGGAGCTCCTCTCGCAGCTGCTCCGCGCGAGGCGCCCACAGCTCATAGTGCTCGTCCGTCCCGAAGGGGATATGGCGGGCTCCCTCCACGGCGCCGACCACCTCAGGAGCCCGCACCATGTCGATGCTGCGGGTGACGATGCTGCCGTCCTCGAAGACATGCACACCGTGCCGTTCGTCGGCGAGGTCCCACAGGAGCACATCCGTGTCCGGCGCCGCCTCGGCGAGGCGCTTCTCCAGATCTCCCGCGAAGTCCCCGGTCATCATGCGGAGCTGGAAATCGGAGTCCACGCCCGGATCCGCGGGGAAGTGCGAGGACGCATCGACCTCGGCGGAGATCAGTGACTGCCGAGCGATGTAGGCGACGACGTCGAAGCGACCAGATCCCGCAAGGTCAATCGTGTCCCGCGCGACGCAGCTGCCGTAGACGGCCGCACGGACCGCAGGAGCGGCGGAAGGTGGCTGGTCGGACACAGGAATCCTCTGGCGCTGGGGCCCGCGGCCCGGTGCGGGCCGACGAACGGGGGCTCGGTGGTGAGCACAGACTACTCAGCGGCCCCAGCACCCGCCCGCACTCCCCCTCCACCCGTGGTCAACGCAACGATGCCCGGAGAGCGGCCTACCAGATGGGCGACTCCGTCCAGACCGCTGGACGCCGCCTCATAGGATGATCCTTGCACTGCCCCTCACCTCCGGAGGTTTCGATTCCTGTGCCGTCTTCGTCCCCGCTGCGGACGCTCCGCACCGGTCTCTGGCATCTGCGCACGGGGGGCTTCGGCCAGTTCCGGGACTGGAGGCGACGTCGGCGCACCGCCTCACTTGGACCGGCCAGCAGCATCGGCAGTGGGGACGAGCGGGAAGGACTGACGTTCCCCGAGATGCAGATGCCTGAGCGCCGTCCACGTCTGCCCGGACTGCGCGCCGCGGTGATCCTCGACGACTTCTCGATGCTGGCCTGGTCTTACGAGTTCGAGACGGTCGCCGTGACACCGAGCGGATGGCGCGAAGAGCTGGCTAGGATCCCCGTCGACCTGCTCTTCGTGGAGTCCGCTTGGCATGGCAATCAGGACGCCTGGCAGTACCATCTCACGGGCTCCAGTGCCCCCTCCGCCCCGTTGCGTGAGCTGGTCTCCCACTGCCGCGAGGTGGGGATCCCGACGGTCTTCTGGAACAAGGAGGATCCGCCGCACTTCAGGGACTTCCTCGAGACGGCGAAGCTGTTCGACCAGGTCTTCACCACCGACGTCACCCTGCTGCCCCGCTATCGGGAGGAGCTGGGCCATGACCGCGTCGCCGTGCTTCCCTTCGCCGCACAGTCCGCGGTGCACAATCCGATCCGTCCGCAGCACGGCCATCAGGTGCGCGACGTCGCCTTCGCCGGCATGTACTTCGCGCACAAGTTCCCCGAGCGTCGCGAGCAGATGGACATGCTGCTGGGCGGTGCGCTGGACGCCTCCGGGCGCATGGACAAGGGGCTGGAGATCTTCTCCCGCTTCCTCGGGGACGACGAGCGTTACCAGTTCCCCGGCGAGCTCGCGGAGCGGGTGGTCGGCTCGCTGCCCTACGAGCAGATGCTCACCGCCTACAAGGCCTACAAGGTGTTCCTCAACGTGAACTCGGTGGTGACGAGCCCGTCAATGTGCGCGCGGCGCATCTTCGAGATCACGGCGTCGGGCACCCCGGTGGTCTCCGCCCCCTCGCCCGCGATCCGGGAATTCTTCGACGAGGACGAGGTGGCGGTCGCGGCCACGCGGGAGGAGGCCGCCCACGCGGTCCGCGCACTGGTGCGCTCCTCCGAGCTGCGCGACCGGATGGTGCATCGTGCACAGCGCCGGATCTGGCACGAGCACACATACACCCATCGGGCGCGGCAGGTGCTTCAGTCGGTGGGGCTCGGGGAGCAGTCCGGCTCCGCCGGTCTACCGACGGTCAGTGTCCTCGCGGCGACGAACCGGCCGGACCAGCTCGACCACCTAGTGGATCAGGTGGCGCGCCAGGTGGGCATGGAGCGTCAGCTGCTGTTGGTCACGCACGGCTTCGCATCGCCCGGAGCGACGGCCGAGCGCGCTCGCAAGCTCGGCGTGGAGAACGTGGTGGTGCTGGAGGCGCCGCGCGACTGGACTCTCGGGGCGTGCCTGAACGCAGCGGTCGAGCGGGCCGACGGGACGGTCTGCGCGAAGATGGACGACGACGACCTCTACGGTGAGTTCTACCTCCACGACCTGCTGCGTGCGCGGGACTTCGCCGCCGCGGACGTGGTCGGCAAGCACGCGCACTACATGTACCTCGCCGGCTCGGACGCGACCCTGCTGCGCTTCCCGTGGCTCGAGCACCGCTTCACCGACCGGGTCATGGGGCCCACGATCACCGCGGGCCGCGACGTGTTCCGCGCGCACCCCTTCCATGACGTGAACCGGGGGGAGGACACCGGCTTCCTCACCGCCGTTGCCGAGGCCGGCGGCCGGATCTACTCCGCGGACCGCTTCAACTTCACGCAGATGCGCCGCGGCGCATCGGGCGGGCACGCCTGGTCGGCGAGCGACCAGGAACTCCTCGCCACCGCGGATGTCGCCTGGTTCGGGCGGAACGACGCACACGTGATGTTCTGACGCGTGCCGTGCGGAATCCTGATGCGCAACAACGGGCGAGGTGGCAGGCGATGACCCGGGCCCGCTGGACTCTGCTCGCCGCTGTCCTCGTTCTCGCTCTCGTAGCGACCGTGGACATCCTCGTGCTGCGGCCGCAGCAGCCTGCCGCTCCCTCCGCCGGTCCGAGCAGCACGACCACCGCCTCTCCTGAGCCGACCTCTCCCCCTCCGTGGGAGTCCACCCGTCTGCCCGGCTACGACCCCGATCCCGGCCCGTTCACGCTCACCCCACTCGAGGACGCGACCGGTGACGGCATCACCGTCTCGCTCGCACTGGAGCCCGACGCTCCCCGCTTCGGCAGAACGGTGGGGCTGAGCTTCGATGCCACCGAGCTCGCGAATCCGATGTGGGACTCCCCGGAATCGAACTTGACGCTCACCCTTGCAGAGCTCGACCGACCCGTGCTGCGCTTCGGCGGCAACGGCGTGGACCGCCGCATGTGGTGGACCTCCGCCGACGAGCCCGCACCGGGCTGGGCGGACGTGACGGTCACGCCGGAGGACCTGGAGCGGGTCGCGAACGTCGCCGAGGACGTCGATGCCGAGGTCACCCTGGTACTGGATCTGGGGCACGACGACCCTGCCCGCGCCGCCGACATGGCCGCCCATGCGCAGCTGGCGTTCGGGGACAGGCTGCTCGCGGTGTCGATCGGCAATGAGCCCAACGGCTTCTTCCACGAGAACCAGCCCCAGCTGGCCGTCCGCACCGACTTGTGGGGGCCCGGGCCCTATCAGGACTCGCTGCGGGGGTACTCCGATGCTCTGCAGGAGGACGTTCCGGGCATTTCCGTCGCGGGCCCCGGCGCGTATGACGCGACCTGGTGGCGAGCTTTCGCAGAGTCCGGCATCCCTGACCAGCGGGCCCTGTCCATGCACTGGTATCCGCTGTGGGACTGCGACGGCCAGGAGGACTCGATCGCAAATCCGACGGTCGAGGATCTCACTGCACCAGCGATCAGGGACCAGGCTCGGAAGATCGTGGGCCAGGGCGTCGAGGTCGCCGACGAGCACAACCTGCCGCTGTGGATGGAGGAGACGGGCCCGACGTCATGCCCAGGGACCACTGACGTCTCCCGCACCCATGCGCAGGCCCTGTGGACCGTCGATTATTCGCTGACCATCGCCGAGCTGGGGGTGGAGCGCATCGCTTTCCATTCGACGCTGCAGGCCTGTGACGGCGGCGCCCCCATGAGCCCGCTGTGCGCGACGGGCCCGTACCAGAACCCCGGTCAGATCGTGGAGGGCCAGGGCAGCTTCCTGGCGCTCATGCTGCTCAGCCAGATCCCGGACGGACAGGTGCTCACGCCCACCGTCTCCGGCGGCGGCACTGTCATGGCGCATGGGGTACTCGGTGACGACGGCTCACTCTCGCTCCTAATCGTCGACCTGCGCAATCCCGTCACCGCAGATCCGTTGCCTGTACGACTCTGCGGCCCGTCCGGGATGCCCAAGGAGGAACCTGAGACGTGGAGAGTGAGGTACGCGTCGCGACTCGCAGGCACTGACCTCTCGGATTCCCGCAGCACGCTCGGAGCGTCGGCAGATGTCTCGAGTGAGCTCAGGTCCCTCCAGCTCGGCTCCCAGGATCCGATAACTGTCACCACCTCTCCCGGCACCGTGACCGCCCTCGAGCTCATCCCAGAAGAGAGCGCGTCCACAGGCTCAGGACCGTCCCCCGATTAACGGGCTCTTCGCAAATGTGAATCGGCTGTAAGTGTTCGTGGTGGCCGGCCCGGGGCTGGCTGGCAGGGTTGGTGCTGGTAGCCCGGCGCCCGTCGTGACTCCTGAATCGGCTGACCCCTGCGGGGTGTCATTCCCGGGATCTGTCCGGCGGGGGCCGGGTGCCGGCGCCAGCCCTGGCCCACCACGATGGCTTGATCAGAAGCATGTCCACCGCCGGGAGCTCGATCTCGGCGGCGTGGCTCATTACAGGCCCGCCTCGTAGTGACTCTCATCCTGGGCCGACGCCGGCAACGACGTCCCGTCCCAGCGATTCGAGAGGAACATCGTCATGAACAGTCTGCCTGCCACCGTAGGGGACTTCTACCGATACGTCGTCGGAGTCGACACCCACGCCGCAACCCACTCCTACGCGATCATCGAGGCTCCGAACGGCGGCCTCATCGATCAGAATGTCTTCCCGACCAGCCCTGCAGGGCTGCGACGCGCACGAGAATGGATCGCGCGCCGCACCGAGGGAGACCTCGACGGTGTGCTGATCGCCGTGGAAGGAACCGGCTCTTACGGGGCAGTTCTCAGCGACGTGCTGCAGCAGGTCGGCTACCGAGTCGTCGAGGCACCGACCCCGCGTCGTGCACGAGCCCGAAGCAAGACCGACGCCCTCGACGCGCTACTCGCCGCCCGATCGAGTCTCGTCATGCCGTTGACGACGTTGCGAGATCGTCGCACCGGTGACCTGCAGTCGGCGCTCCAAGTCCTCACCGGTGCCCGCGACCAACAGAACGCCGACAGATTGCGGTGCATCAACGCCCTCACCGCACTCGTGAGAACCCACGACCTTGGAATCGATGCACGCCGGGCCTTGACCGGAATGCAGATCGCGACGATCGCGAGCTGGCGTCGCCGAGAAGAGACGCTGGGGACAGCAACCGCCCGCGCCGAAGCGACACGCCTCGCGAAGCAGATCACGACGCTCGAGAGGGACCTCGCCGAGAACCGTGAACGGATCACTCACCTCGTGGAGACCACAGCTCCCGAGCTGCTGGACCTGCCAGGAGTCGGCGCAGTCACCGCAGCCGTGATCTTGACGGTCTGGTCGCACCCCGGCCGAATACGCAACGAGGCCGCATTCGCCATGATCGCAGGAGTCTGCCCGATCCCGGCCTCCTCGGGTAACACCACGAGGCATCGCCTCAACCGCGGTGGAGACCGACGGCTGAACCGCGCGCTGAACACCATCGTGCTCACCAGGATGCGCACCGATCCTGCCACCCGCACCTACATCGAGCGGCGCCAAAGCGAGGGCAAGACATCCAGAGAGATCCGACGCTGCCTCAAGCGCTACATCAGCCGCCAGATCTTCCGATCACTCACAGTTGCCCACCCCGTCCCGGACGCCGCCGCCGCGGCTTGACACAACATAGAAGCATCCCAGGTTTGATGCCGCTGCTGTTTGAGTCCGAGAGGATGGACAGCATGCCGAAGAAGATCGATCCCCAGCTGCGCGCGAGGTGCGTGCGGCTCGTGCGCGAGCACCAGCAGGAATACCCCACTCTCACGGCGGCCACTGCCGCGGTCGCGCGTCAGGAGGGTGTCTCGCGGGAGACCGTGCGGCGCTGGCTGGCCCAGGCCGAGGTTGACGACGGGGCCCGCCCGGGCGTCACCAGCGAGGAGTCTGCCGAGGTCAAACGCCTGAAAGCGGAGAACAAGAGGCTGCGGGAGGACAATGAAATCCTCCGCCGGGCTTCAATTTTCTTCGCGGGAGAGCTCGACCCCCGAAACCGCTGATCTGCGCGTTCATCGACGAGATGCGAGCCGAGGGCTATGCAGTCGAGCCGGTCCTCCGCGTCCTGCGTCAGCAGGGCCTGAGCATCGCTGCAGGCACTTACCGGTCCTGGAAGCACCCGGCCCGCGTCGCCGCTCGGACGGTCACAGACGCTCTGGTCGAGGACAAGATCCGTGAGCTGGCCTGGACGTTCAACGCCACCACCCAGCGGTGGCAGATGACCCCTGAAGGGCTCTACGGGCGGCGGAAGTGGGTCGCGCTGCTCCGCCGTCAGGAAGGCCTGGCCGGCACCTCCCGTGGGGCGGTGGACCGGGCGATGCGCACCCTCGGCTTCGAAGGTATTCGGCGGGCGAAGAAGCTGCGCACCACCATCCCGAACCCTAATGGGAAACGGGCGGGTGACCTGCTCAATCGCGACTTCACGGCCCGGCTCCGAACCTGGTCTGGGTCACCGATTTCACCTACGTTCGCACCTGGGCCGGGCTCGTGTACGTCGCGTGCGTCGTTGACGTGTTCGCTCAGCGGATCGTGGGCTGGCACGCGTCCTCGAGCATGCGCACCGATCTCGTCATGACGCCACTGCGGATCGCGCTGTGGCAGCGGGAACGCGACGGAAACCAGGTCTCACCAGGTGATTTGATCCATCACAGCGATGCCGGATCTCAGGGCGGATTCAACTGGTCGTCGCAACACCTCGACTTCGGAGGTGTTCGAGCATGGCCACGGGAGACTGGAGCAAGAAGACGAGCGACGCGCCGGTGGAGCTTCGTCGTCAGTGCGTGCTGACCGGGCGCTGAGACCGCCGATGCGCTCGCCCGGACGCCCTGCCCCGTCCCGGGCGGTGCAACGGCAGTTCTGGCGCCTGATCGCCACGGGCATCACGTCGGCAGAAGCGGCGCTCGCGGTCGGCGTGTCCGTGCCAGTCGGGTCCCGCTGGTATCGCCACGCTGGCGGGATGTCGCCTATCTCGCTGGCTGAGCCCATCGGCCGATACCTGAGCTTCGAAGAACGCGAGGAGATCGCCATCCTGCACGCCCAGGCCAAGGGCGTTCGAGAGATTGCCCGCGAGATCGGGCGTGACCCCGGAACCGTCTCCCGCGAGCTGCGCCGCAACGCTGCGACTCGTGCCGGGAAGCTGGAATACCGGGCCACGGTTGCCCAGTGGAAGGCGCAACAGTCGGCCAAGCGGCCCAAGGCCGCAGTTGAGTCCCGCATAGTGGTGTAGCGCGGTGGCCCCGTGATCGTCTCGGACGTGGGCGCGGCCACCGTGTGATCCTTCGAGTGAACCTTCCACAGCACTCTCGAACGGAGTCATCACGATGACCGCTCCTCACATTGTCGACCCTTCCGGCCTGCTCGGTGAAGCCCTGGCTGAAGCGTCCCCGGATCTGATGCGCAGCCTGCTCCAGGACGTGATCAATACCCTGCTCTCCGCGGACGCAGACGCTGTCGCCGGCGCGGAGTACGGCCGCCCCAGCAGCGGCCGGGTCGCGCAGCGCAACGGCTACCGCCACCGCGACCTCGACACCCGCGTCGGCACGATCGACGTCGCGGTCCCCAAGCTCCGCTCTGGCACCTACTTCCCCGAGTGGCTGCTCGAGCGGCGCAAGCGCGCCGAATCCGCCCTGATCACGGTCGTCGCGGACTGCTATCTCGCCGGTGTCTCCACGCGCCGGATGGATAAGCTCGTGAAGACCCTGGGCATCCACAGTCTTTCGAAGTCGCAGGTCAGCAGGATGGCGGAGTGGTTGGACGAGCATGTCGAGCAGTTCCGCCACCGGCCCTTGGACGAGGCCGGGCCGTTCACGTTCGTCTCCGCTGACGCGCTGACGATGAAAGTCCGCGAGGGTGGGCGCGTGATCAACGCCGTCGTCCTGCTCGCGACCGGCGTGAACGGCGACGGGCACCGCGAAGTCCTCGGCATGCGTGTTGCCACCTCCGAGACCGGAGCGGCGTGGAACGGCTTCTTCGCTGACCTCGTCGCTCGCGGCCTCGCCGGGGTCCGCCTGGTCACCAGTGATGCGCACGCGGGACTCGTCGAGGCGATCGCTGCGCACCTGCCCGGCGCGGCCTGGCAACGGTGCCGCACCCACTACGCCGCGAACCTCATGGCCGTGACGCCCAAGAGCATGTGGCCGGCGGTGAAAGCGATGCTGCACAGCGTCTATGACCAGCCCGACGCACAAGCGGTGAACGCGCAGTTCGAGCGGCTGCTGGGCTACGTCAGCGAGAAGCTCCCGGACGTGGCCGAGCACCTCGATGCCGCCCGCGCAGATCTGCTCGCGTTCACGGGGTTTCCCAAGGACGTGTGGGTCCAGATCTGGTCGAACAATCCCACCGAGCGTTTGAACAAGGAGATCCGTCGCCGCACCGATTCCGTCGGCATCTTCCCGACCCGCGAGGCGATCGTCCGCCTCGTCGGCGCGGTCCTGGCCGAACAGACCGACGAGTGGGCCGAGGGGCGCCGCTACCTCGGCCTCGACGTCCTCGCCCGCTGCCGCCTCACCGTCGTCCCCGAAACCAGCACCGAGGAGGTCACCACAAGCTCTCTGCCCGCCCTGACCGCCTGACCCCCAAACGAAGGATCGCTACACCACTTCCAGGGACTTGACCAAGGCCGCGAAGCTGCTTGAGAACACGCAGCTGCGCCAGTACGTCCACGACCGGCTCGCCGGCAACGTTCGCCGACCCGACGGCACGATCGTCACTGGCCCCACCCCGGCCCCGTGGAAAGGGCTGAACAAGCCGCACCGTGCCGACCGGCGGTGGGCGCTGGCCTGGAGCCCGGAGCAGATCGCACAGCGCTTGAAGATCGACTTTCCCGATGATGAGTCCATGCGCATCAGCCACGAGGCGATCTACCAGTCGCTGTTCATCGAGGGTCGCGGCGCTCTCAAGCGGGAACTGGTCACGTGCCTGCGCACCGGTCGCGCGCTACGGAGGCCCAGGGCCCGGTCGCGGAACAAGCCCGGTGGGCATGTCACGGCCGATGTGGTCCTCAGCGAACGCCCCGCGGAAGCCGCAGACCGCGCCGTGCCCGGTCACTGGGAGGGCGACCTGATCATCGGCACTGGCCGGTCGGCGATCGGGACGATCGTTGAGCGCAGCAGCCGCTCAACGATCCTGGTCCACTTGCCCCGCATGGAGGGCTGGGGCGAGCAGCCCTACGTGAAGAACGGTCCATCGCTCGGCGGCTACGGCGCTCTCGCGATGAACGCGGCGCTCAGTGCGTCGATGACCACGCTGCCCGAGCAGCTGCGGAAGACCCTGACCTGGGATCGAGGCAAGGAGCTCTCTGGTCACGCACAGTTCTCCGTGGAGACTGGCACGAAGATGTTCTTCGCCGACCCCCACTCGCCATGGCAGCGGCCGACGAACGAGAACACCAACGGCTTGCTGCGCCAGTACTTCCCCAAGGGCACGGACCTCTCACGATGGTCCGCTGAGGACCTCGAGGCCATCGCGCACGCGCTCAACAACCGACCCCGCAAGGTCCTCGAGTGGAAGACCCCTGCCGAGGTATTCGAAGAACAACTACGCTCACTCCACCAACCCGGTGTTGCATCGACCGATTGAACCCAAGTAGTACACGTCGATCCGGTACACCGAGCACCTCGACCTCGAGGGCATCGCTCCCTCGATCGGGACCGTCGGCGATGCGTTCGATAACGCGCTCATGGAGACGGTCAATGGGCTGTTCAAGACCGAGTGCACCCGCACCACCGTCTTCCACCACGGCCCGTTCCGGACGCTCTCAGACGTCGAGTTCGCCACTGCCGGCTGGGTCGACTGGTACAACAACCGACGCCTCCACGGCCCCCTGGGGCTGCTGACCCCGGTAGAGTCCGAGACGCTCCACTACGAGGCCCTCGCCCGAGAGCCCGAACCCGCAAAGTAGCGGCAGAGAACCTGGGCCGAGTCAAGGCCTTCATCGATCCCGTCCGATTCATGAACGGTCCCGGATAGGTTTACGGCCCAACAGAAAGACTACAAACGCTCCGCGTCACGCCGACGCCTGCAGCCACTGCTTGAACACAGTCATTGCACCCTGCGCCTCCACGCTCCACGCACCAGCCATCGGCATCTGGTCCGCCACAGGGAAGCCGGACGGCATGTTAAATGTCCCATCTAGGGCAAGGTCGGCCACACCATCCCACAAACCACACTGATACGCCGACGCAGACTTCCTAATCGACAGGAGATGCGAAGAAAGCTCTGAGCTCCTGTCCCACGCCTCATCCAACGCAGGCAGAAGCAGATTCCAGGCAGCCGTAGGCACTGCGAGCGCGGACATACCAGCATTCTCTAGCGCTCCTTGCAGCTTCACAAGCGAGTACCGCGAAGTTGGAACACCGACAACCGGCGAAGCTGAAGGCAAAGCGAACACGGCCGGGTGATACCGCGAAGAGACCGACGCCCGCGACATCTCCATCAGCGCTACCAGCGTCTTTGCCCGAATGCCGGGGAGCGCACGAACCAGACCGCTTTGACTCGAGGCAACGATTGCTGCATGGGATAGCTGATCCGCCTTATCGTGCCCCGCCGGCAACGAAGCCATATGGGGCACCAGCAAGACATCACACCCATGGGAGAGCGCAAACTTGTCCAACAGTGCCGAAACGCGCGCAACATGCTCTTCCTCCGACCAGGGAAGACTTCCATTACGACCAGGAAAAGACCCGATGACAAACGGCCTTCCCTTCGGGGCATACATCGCAGCCTCATCGCGATCCGCGCCGTCGGCATTCAACAAGATGGCGTCGTCAAAACTTCGGACAACCTTCTGCCCATCAAGATCAAGACCCAATGTGAGGTCATACGAAATCGACTCTCGACAGCCGACAACCTTAGCCATGCGGAGTACGGATTGAACCAGCTCACCCACGCGGCCCTCAATCGTTGGGCCAATAGTTTGACTAAGGACTACGAGAGGTTTACCAAACTTCGTGGCCGCGAGCGCAAAGGCGTAGCGCTCAAAGACATGACTTGGGAATTGAGAAGCTAGATTTCCTCCGCCCGCAATGATAGCGATGTCACATTTCCGCAATGCCTCAAGGAGGGATGACTCAGAGGCTTCGCCGCGATCTAGATCGCGTTCGACCTTGCTCAGCAACTCCTCATGCTCGGCCATCTTCCACTTCGACCGGAAACCAAACCTCGCAACCGATGAGACCCCATACATCTCTCGAGCCACGGCAGGACTGCCAGCCACGACAACAGGCTCTACATCCCGCCTCCGGAGCTCCGCAACAGCCGCTTCCGTCATCGCCTCGTCGCCAAGATGATAAAGATATCGCCACCCAATATCCCCGAGCACAACGGCAGTAGCCACAATACGCCTTTCAACGAAATCCAGTAACGGCAAGCAAAGCCTTGCCCATTACGCGATACTATTCACAAGCTGGAAAATAGGAACTTACCGAACCGCTCGCGCTTGCAAGTCACACGGCAGTACCGGCTGACTCGCCCCTGCAACGATGAGCTCACCGTTTGAAGCATGCCCCAATGCGTTCTGATACCAGTCGACCCATGATCGAATGATCAACTCATCACCATAATTGGGGACTCCCGCCCCTCCAACAAGATAGTGCATATAACTCTCCGTTCGTCACCCACATTGCTTTAGTGACCATAGAAACTATTGTTGCTTGGTCCTATTTGGGTCCGAGATCGCATTCAGGATGGCGTCGACTGCGCGTGAGCTTGCCCTGCCGTCGTCCCACGAGATAAAGGCTTCCGCCAACGCCTCATACTGCGGACCGAATCTTTCCTCGAAAGTGTCAAGGTGGACGAGTTCTGAAACCAGATCGGGCACGTTCTGCACAAGCGGACCAGCAAGAACATCTTGAAGCTCCATGTACATGCCACGATTCGCAAGATATTCGTCCAGATCGGGAGCAAAGTAAACAATAGGCTTGCCGGTGCACAGATAGTCGAACATGATGGACGAATAGTCTGTGACCAAGACATCCGAAGCAATCATGAGTTCATTTACATCTGGATACGATGTCACGTCGATGACACGCGACCTGTCCTCTCTCCGCCCGGCCCCAGCGCGAAGGTTGAATGAGTGTCCCCGGACGAGGAACGTGGTCTTCCCACCTATCTGTTCAGCGAGGTCCTCTGGATCAAAGAACTCAACCATAGGACTCGCATAACCGCTCGCCCCAACATCACGCCAAGTTGGTGCGTACAGCACCGCGCGGCATTCCTCAGGTATCCCGATGCTCGCTCGAAGCTCGGCCCTCTCCTCGGGGGTTGAGTTCACAAGCCGGTCGTTACGAGGGTACCCGATCTCCAGGACCTTCCCTTCGTAATAGAATTCTCGGCTCGCTATAGACGTGAAGAACTTGTTGGGCGAGATCAGCGCGTCCCACTCCCCCGCCTCTCTACGAGCCCGTGCAGCCTTGCCGGCAGCCCAGCGGGCCTCTTGCTCTATCTCCGAGCGCCCAATGAACTTTAAGGGAGTTCCGTGCCAGGTCTGCAGATAGTACTGGAAAGCGCGATCACCGTAGGAATCAATGCCACCGTAGTTGTTCACAACAACGCGTGCCGTAGATAGCAGTTCAAACCATTCAGATGAACCTCTGACCAACTTACGTACGCCCAGCGGCACATCAATCGAGGTGTCCGTAACGGCCCAAAAATACTCGAGTGGGAGATCGCGTTTCCGCATCTCCTGCAAAATCGCAAGTCCCGAATCTCCCGCGGGCCCACCCATATTTACAGAGAACACGACCGCTTCACGCGGGGTGACATCATCGTCTCCCAACCCGCGCCAAGCATCACGCATACGGTCATGGTTGTATCGCCCACGCTCATGAATGGTGAGTGGGGCCTTGATCCCTAGTGAGAACTCCAGTGTATCTGAGAGGACGTGCAGGCGCGCGTGACAAAGAGACCCGGTCCATTCAAGCGGCAGGGCGGACTGGAGGAGGGCAGTGGAGGAGCGTACTCGCTGCTTGCAGTGAGTTCCGTCTGCATGCCACAGGCGAATTCTATACTCGCCGGGCTTCCATGCTGCCGCGTTGCCGAACCGGTCCTCCACTTCTAGGTTCACACGAAACTCAAACCGGTTGCCCTCCAGGTTTACGAATTCGCAATGGCGGATATTATTGCCATCGGCGCCCCAGAATTCTCCCTTGTGGTCCATTGCGTCGCCGCCGAAGTTGACCCCCGACAGGATGAGTCTATTTTCTTCGAAATGTGCTTCGGTTACTTCAAATAGGCAGCACTTGTCAATAAGTAGCAACTCTTGGGCAGAATTGTTGCGCACCTCCCACCCGGCCGAGTCAGTTAGCAGGCTGCTTGAGTCGGTGGCGCAAGAGGGGTACAAGGTGCTGCCGTCATCCAGAGTTACCGAAGGGCGCCACGCGTTTAGATTACCGCCTGCTTCGCCTCGATCCGCCATGTCGTGGGTATCAAATTGAACGAGGAGTCCGCCATTCTTGCCCGTTCCGAGCAATTTACCACTGATCTCGCCCGAATCCCACGAGCGCATCATAGCGGCGCCCGTAATTCTTTCTTTCGTGGGCGAAAGCTCGATGTCGATGAGGTTATCATCTACTCTGACCACGAGCACTTCCACGCGAGGGGGATGCGTTATGAAAGCAAGCGGTTTACCCCACGGCTGCCATGAAAACATTCCGTGATGCGCTGTTCCGACGTGGGCACTGACTCCGGCCCGAATGGTCCCACCACGCCAGTAAGCGAAGGCGACAGATTCCCAGGAGCGCCCGCGATATTGCACTCGCACCCACACATCCCAACGTTGAGTGGATTCTAGGTGGACATCACCGAATATGGAATCTAGGGACTGGTCGATCCGGAACCCACAATCTGTGCGATCCGCATTCCCGGATCCCCAGTAGCCATTGGCTTCAGGGGATGGGAACGATTGCGGCTCCAGCGAAACATTCGTTCCTTCAGCATTACGCAAAGAAACTTCGATTGTCGCTTCTTGAGGATCTGGCACGTACTCGAGGAACGCGAACCCGGTTATTTGCATCCTCCCCCCGCCGACCCTTGCGTCAGTGATGCATTGCCGGAGATAGACGTAGCGTTCCATCGACGCATCGCCTCCCGGTGCGAGGACTCCCAGCAACCTGGGATCCCAATCAATGTCGGCAACGAGGCCCGCATCGCCTGCGATAATCGGAATCTCGTGGAATCGGTTTCGGACTTCTCCCGCGTTGGTCTCTGCCTCGCTAGGGTCACCAAAAAGCTGGGTAAGATACAGCACTCTTCTGTCGAGGGCGAGCCGGTCCTTCGTCTCTCGCGTCGCCAGTCCCCAGTACTTTCTTAGGCTGCGCATGTAGATCGCGTCAAAGTCTTTCGCCCTCCCTAGGTAAGGAGAGTATACTGGCAGATCTCCCTCTAGGGCCTTGAATACAATCGTCTGCACTTCTTTGGCGGGCGCGCCGAGGCCGAGGCGTAGATCTAGAATCCTGTCGACCATCTCCATCTTGTCGCCGAGATTGTTAACCTCGCCGCGCTTTTGGGTTATAGAAGTCTTGTCTTCGCGTTCGCGATAAAGATACGTAGTGTCGAGCACGACGTCGATCGATCGGGCCGCCGAGAATGCCTGCGCCATAGGAAGCATGTCTTCGTAAAGCTTGCCCTCGGGAAAGGTTATCTTTGATCGACGGAAGAAATCCCTGCGGAATACTTTATTCCAAGCAGTGGTGTCGAACAGCAATTCCGGATGGCTCTCAAGGGTGACCGCCCTTGCGACCTTATGATCCTCCTCCAGCGCGCCAAAATTATCTCGCCGATGGCTGTAGGTCTGATTCCAGGCCTGCCACTGGCGTCCTCTCTGGAAGCGCTGTACGTTTCCGGTGGAAACATCTGATCCGGTTGTTTCCAGGGACTCGACCAAGAGCTTGAATGCGTCTTTGGGGACGATGTCGTCTGAGTCTACAAAGGCGAGGTACTTTCCGGTCGCAAGCCTTGCGCCATTATTCCGCGCATTGGAGAGCCCGCCATTGACCTGATGTAGGACTTTTATGCGACCGTCTTCCCGCTTCCAAGCGTCACACATCGCGCCGCAATTATCTGGCGAACCATCATCCACAAGGATGATTTCGAGGTTTGAATATGTTTGTTCAACCAGTGAACTTATGCATTCATCTAGGTAATCTTCGACCTTGTATACCGGCACAATAATTGACAGGAGTGACTCATTCTTTGCCCTTCGGCGGGCGAATAGCTCGCGCCTCGTCGACTCGGGAATTGTCGCCCGCCACAACCTCTGCATCGGCTTGCGGAGAGCGGGATTAAGATTATTGAACATCATCGTTTTACGTTCCCTCAGGCCCTCTGGTGAAGATCTGTCTTGATGCGGGTGGTAGAAATGTCAGGCGTGCGCGGCAGGTAGACGACCTCGCATTGGTCGCGGAGGAAGTCGAACTTGCCCTCCCAGTCGTCGCCGATGACGAAGGTGTCGATGTTGTAGCGTGCCACGTCGTCGACCTTCTGCTCCCAGGTGGTCTCGGGGATCACGAGGTCCACGAAGCGGATCGACTCGAGCATGCGCCGGCGCTCCTCCCACGAGTAGTAGCACTTCTTGCCCTTGCCCGCGTTGAACTCGTCCGTGGACAGCGCCACCACGAGGTAGTCACCGAGGGACCGTGCACGTCGGAGGAGCTCGATGTGCCCGTAGTGGAGCAGGTCGTAGGTGCCGTAGGTGATCACGCGCTGCATGACTTGCCTTTCCTGGGCGTCAAGGACCCCCGTTGCCGTGTGTTCATCCAATATTCAGGGATTCAGTGGGCAGTTGTCATCCTGCTGTGCGGGATGATGTGACCCGTCTGTGCCGTGGATCGCTTTCAGGACCTCGCCTCGAAGCCAGGAGATGTTCTCCCTCGCAGTGCTGACCGGGTCTGGTCGGTGGTGTGCAACCGTCAGCGCGCCGTTGACGAGGACCGTGAGCTCCTCTTGGGTCCTGGACATCGGAAGGCTCAGGTCAACGGGCCATCGTCCGTAGAAGCCCCGCTCGACGTCGCGGTACCACTCGAGGTCGGGAGCGTGCACGATCATCGGCTGTCCCGTGAGTCGGTAGTCGTAGAAGATGCTCGAGTAGTCGGAGACGAGCACATCGCTGGCCAGCATCAGATCTTCGACATGCGGGTAGCTGCCCACATCGATCACCCGCGCCCCCTCCGCACGGAGCCCGTTCATGTGGTGGCTCCGCACGAGCACCCACGCGCCTGTCTCAGCCGCTAGACCTGCGGGATCCATGAGTGCCTTCAGCGAGTCCTCGCCCGAAGCGCGTCGCATCTTCTCTCGCCAGGTCGGCGCATACAGGACCGCACGAGCTCCTGTCGGGATGCCGAGCTCATCGCGCACTCGTTCGCGGCCCTTCGCCCCCTGCTCCAGGCGGACGTTCTGAGGCTGGTCTCCGAGACGCACGGGTCCGTCGTACCTGAGCGCAGATCGGAGGCGACGCTCCGCCTCCTCGTCCTGGGCCAGCAGCAGATCCCATTGCGCCGCCTGGCGCTCGATCAAGCGGCGATACACCAGGGGAGTGAAGTTGGATGGGGCGTCGTGGATCAACTTCTTGATCGGGGTACCGTGCCACGTCTGCACGATCATCTGCCCTGGCACCTTGGTGAACCAGTGAGGGAAGTTGTTGTTCGTGACCAGGACACGTGCAGTGCGGAGGGCCCGGAACCAGGGCTCAGATCCTGCGACCACAGGAGTCGCACCGGGTGGCACAGGGACTGTCCCGTCCGCTACGGACCACCACAGCGGCCCCTCGGTCTCCTGGAGAAGCGCGTCGAAGAGCGCCCGGGGGTTCCCACCCGAGGACTTCCCGTTGAAGGACTCGAAGAAGATACCGGGCGTCAACGGGCCGAAGTCCATCGCGATCAGCCGTGTTCTGCCCGCCCGCGTGCGCTCGGTCCGTGAAAGTGGGGGGCCCAGAGTGATTCCGAGCGGGCCGCCCTGCTTCGGCGAGAGCCGCACACTGCGGCACGTGCCCTCGACGTAGTGCTCACCCTTCCGCAGGTCACGTCCGGCACGAGCCCACCCCTCGGGTTGCTCTTCCGGGGTGAGGGACCATCGGACGAAGTAGCCATCGGAGGCGAGCGAGGGATCCGAGAGATCCACGTCTGCGCTCCATCGCCCCTTCCGCCGTTGCACTGGCTCCAAGCGTGCGCGCGCACGGGAGGAGACGAGCCAGATCTGCGGTACGAGCCCGGGAGGATCAACGCGGCCCGACAGTCGAGCGACGGGCCCCTCGACGTTGACACCGTCGATGGTCACGCGTGCGAAACGCTGCTCGATCTGGAGATCGCCTGCCCTGTCGGGGATGGCACGCACCGCCCGGGCCCTCGCTGCCTTAACCTTCCGATCCCAGGAGACGGGGAAGGAACGTCCGCCCACGAGGATCTGGACCTCGAAGCCCCTCTCCCCTCGATAGGTTGGCCCCTCCTTCATCCCAGGCAGATCGAACCGGATCTCCAACTGCGTCCAGTCGCGCGAGATCCGCCCTTCGATCTCCGTCCCCTGACGGCGTGCAACGGCTCGAACCTCGCCATCGAGGACCGGGAGATCCGTGCAGAGGACGTGGAGCTCGACGTGCTCGGGGCCAGTGCGCACTCGCTGGATGACGAACGGTGAGACGTTGATGGCCGTAACCAGCGCGGCACCATCGTCGGCAGCCATGAGGGCAGACTGCCGGCTCCCCTCGACGGGCCCCAGCCGGTAGCTCAGCGAGGTCACCGGCAGCGGTACCACCGCCTCGAGCGCCCTGCCTCCCACCGTGGTGCGCACCCAGAACTGCTGCGCCTCCGCATCCGCCAACGGGACTCGCGCTCGAATACCTGCCGAGGTGTAGGAACGCCATGGGTCGTTCGCAACAAGGTCCGCCCACGGTGCCTTCACCCGCTCCACCGTTCCGTGCACTTCCGCGGTGCCGTCCACGCTCACCGCAGCGATCTCGACATCCAACGGCGAGCGTCGAGGGTCGAGACCCGCGAGGTGCACTTCGGCTTTCATCTCGACATGGTGAGCGTCGGCGAACCGCATCTTCCGGGCGGTGCAGACAAGCCGTATGTCGAGTGGCGAGAGAGCCCGCACGTGCTGGGGGACCTCTGGCCACCGTTCGAGAAGGGGGTGCGCGGCACGCAGTTCGCCTGTGTCCTGGTCGAGGAAGAGAGGAAGCGCGCTCGTCTCCTCCCACCGCGTGGCGAGCACGTCATCGAGCACTTCCGGATCGGGGTGGCTCAGCGCCCAAGCTGTCATCCGTTCCCAGAACCCTAAGGTGTTCCAGGTCCCCACATCCACCAGCGCGGTGAGCTCAGCACCGATCAGGCGGAGCTCCTCCCTGAACGTCGGGACCGCGCCAGGGACCTTCTCCGCGTACATGAGGAGGTCACGTCCGAGCCAGACCGCCAGCAAGTGCTGGCGAACTGCATGGGAGGCGCCGTGCTCGTCCAGCATCACGCGCATTCGGTGGAGAACGGTTCGCCGGTCCGCGAGGTCCTCAAGACTCGACTTCGACTGGGACCGGGTGGCCCGTTCCTCCGGCAGTCGCCACGAGTAAACGTCCGTGGGCAGCACGTCGACGCTCCGCGCCTGCAGCGCAGCGGCGAGGCTCGGCTCCTGGTCCTCGTAGTTCACGTCCTCCGGGATCGGATGCACTCTGCTCTTCCAGAATGTGGTCCGATACAGCCCGTTCCAGAGGACCGGCTCGTCGAGCAGATCCGGGAACTCCTCGGGCGTCGTGCCCAGCCGCTCCTCGGCGTGCACTCGCGCCGTGAGCTTGGGCCGGTGGGACCCCATCGCGCTGTGCCGTCGGTACGAGCCCTTCACTACATCGGAACCACTCCGGCGAGCTGCGGCAAGCATTGACTCGAGGGCGCCGGGGAGCATGACATCGTCCGCGTCGACGAACGCGAGGAAGGTCCCGCGAGCTCTCTCGACACCGCGGTTACGTGCAGACCCCGGACCTCGTTGCTCCCCGTCCAGGACGACTACGCGACGGTCGCGCGCGGCGAGGCCCGAGGCGACGTCTCGGGAGCCGTCCGTCGACCCGTCATCGACGACGATCACCTCGATGTCCCGCACGGATTGGTTCAGTGCGCTGCGGATCGCGGCTTCCAGGTACGGCTCGGCGTCCTTGCACGGGATCACCACGCTGACCTCAGGTCGTCGTGTTCGTCTCCATGCCGCAGCGACCCCTCCGAGGATACGCCGCGTCGCTGTCTCGCGAGCCACCTCCGCGCCTCACTCCGGCCTGACGGAGCGTGCGAGGAGATACGAGGTGGCTTCCTCGATGGTCACGCCGTGGTCGACCACGCCCACGAGGGTCTTCGTGATGGGCATGTCGATGTCGAGTCGCTGCGCCAGCTCGTCCACGGCTCGTGCCGTGGCGACGCCCTCGGCGGTCTGCCCCACCTCGAGGAGTGCGGCCTCGACGTCCAGCCCCCGGCCGAGTGCGTGGCCGAGGCGGTGATTGCGCGAGAGCGGCGACGTGCAGGTAGCGACGAGATCTCCCATGCCCGCCAGACCCGCGAACGTTGCGGGGTGGCCACCGAGGACGACGCCGAGCCGGGTGATCTCGGCGAGGCCGCGAGTGATAAGGGTGGAGCAGGTGTTTGTCCCGTATCCAAGGCCCACCGCAGCCCCGACGGCTATCGCGATGACGTTCTTCATCGCCCCGGCGATCTCGACGCCAACGACATCCTGGGACACATACGACCGGAACCCGGGCGCGGCGCACCACGCGGCGACCTCATGGGCGAGAGCTTCGTCCGCCGCAGCGATCACGCTCCCGCTGGGCTGCCGTGCCGCGATCTCGCCAGCGAGATTGGGCCCCGAGAGCACCGCGATGAGTGCCGGGTCCACGTCGACCGCCTCAGCGATCACCTGGCTCATGCGCTGATCGGTCCCCCGCTCGATCCCCTTGGCGAGAGAGAGGACCGGGACCTTGGGAAGGGCGATGCCGTCGTCCTTCCACCCCACGAGGTTGTCCCTCAGCCGCTGGGTGGGCAGCGCGAGCACCACGCCGTCGACCGCCTCGAGAGCCTCGGCGACGTTCGCGGTGGCGGTCACCGATGCGGGAAGCTCCACATCCCCCAGGTACTCGGCGTTGCGATGCTCCTCCCGGATCGCACGGGCTGCCTCCTCACGACGCGCCCACACCACGACATCGCAGCCGGCGTCACCGAGGACGAGGGAGAAGGTACTGCCCCAGCTTCCTGCTCCGAGCATCGCGATGCGCGTCATGCCGCGTCCCCCCGATCCATCGCACGCATCGCGGTTCGGAGATCCAGCCGGCCGGGAACCAGGACGAGGAGAGAAGGCACCATGGCCGAACTCTAACCAGTCGGTGAATTCTCGGGAAACCCCGACCATCCCAACAGGTACTTCTCCAGAGCGAGCGCGCGTCGCGGAAGAACACTCGCTCCCGCGCAGGCCACGAGCAGGTGAACAGGCAGTCCGACGGTTTCTTCCCCCGCAGGTCGCGCTGAGAAGAGAGGACGGTGCGAGGACCGCATCCGATGACGTGCAGTAATCATCACGGTGACGTCCAGGTGAACTGTGAGTACTCATCACGCCCGCGTCCCACGAGCGAGAGATGGGCATCTCCACCGAGGCCTTGCGAATCGACGGAACGTAGCATACTCGCGACGCCTCCCCCATCGATCCGTCCCGGCGTTCATGCCCTCTCCAGGAGCCACTTCAGTGAGTTCGCAGCACCCTCTCGACACCGTCGCCGTCATCGGCCTCGGCTACATCGGCCTGCCTACGGCGGCAGTCCTCGCGCAGGCGGGGAAGAAGGTCATCGGTGTGGATGTGTCCCAGCGGACCGTCGACGCGGTCAACGCGGGCACGGTGCCCTTCGTCGAGGAGGGCCTCGAGACGGTCGTCGCCGGCACCGTCGCGCAGGGGAAGCTCACCGCGCAGGCCCAGACCCCCGAGGCGGACGCCTACATCGTGTCCGTGCCCACCCCGTTCCTCGCTGACCACGAAGCGGACCTGTCGTACATCGAGGCAGCTGCGCGCGGCATCGCCCCGACGCTGTCCGGTGGCGAGCTCGTCGTCCTCGAGTCCACCGCTCCTCCCGGCACCACCGAGCACATGGCGGACGTGATCCTCGAGGCGCGACCTGACCTCACTCGAGACCCTGGCCTGCCCACCTCGCTCTACTTCTCCCACGCGCCTGAGCGGGTTCTGCCCGGACGCATTATGATCGAGATGGTCGAGAACGACCGCATCATCGGCGGGCTCACCCCACAGGCCGCTGAGCTGAACCGCGATCTCTACGCGAGCTTCTGCCGAGGCGAGCTGCTCCTCACCGATTCACGGACCGCGGAGATGGCCAAGCTCACCGAGAACGCGTTCCGCGACGTGAACATCGCCTTCGCCAACGAGCTCTCCCTCATCACCCAGAAGCAAGGGATCGATGTATGGGAGCTGATCGAGCTCGCCAACCATCATCCGCGGGTGAACATCCTCCAGCCCGGCCCGGGCGTCGGCGGGCACTGCATCGCGGTCGACCCCTGGTTCATCGTCTCCGCGGACCGCGAGAACTCACGGCTGATCGCCACGGCGCGCGCCGTCAACGACTCGAAGCCCGAAGCGGTGCTGGCCAAGGTGCTCGCCCGTGCCGATCGGCTGAAGAACCCGACGGTCGCGGCTCTCGGACTCGCCTTCAAGGCGAACATCGACGACCTCCGGCAGTCGCCGAGCAAAAACATCGCCGTCGCGCTCACCGAGCGCCTCGGCGAGGGGACGGTCCTGGTCGTCGAGCCCAATATCGACGCGCTCCCCCCGGAGTTCGACAGACACGACAACGTGGAGCTCGCCGAGCTCGACGACGCCGTCGAGCGCGCGGACATCGTGCTCCTGCTCGTCGATCACGACCCCTTCCGCGCCCTCGACCGGGACAAGCTCCAGGAGAAGGTCGTGATCGACACCAAGGGACTCTGGCGGTGAAGCGCCTGCGGGCCCTCCGCCCGACCTCGGCCTCGCAGGCCGTCCTCGCACTGGTGCCTGCCCTCATCGCCGCCGGCACCCTCGCCCTCGTCATCGCCGGTATCGGAGACGGGGTCCTGATCGCCGCAGCAGGTGCCGCCCTCGCGCTCCTCGCGATCGCGCTCTGGCAGACGGACCGGCGCAGCGAGGCCCGCCGGGCGCTCACGAATCGCCAGCTCGCCGCGATCCGTGAGGACGTCGCCGCGGCGGACCGGGGTCAGCGCAAGGAGCTCTCGCGGGTCCTGTACTTCGTGGGCTCCGGCCCTCACACCAAGGCTACCGTGGGCAACATCCGCAAGGACCTCCACCGTGTCCACGAGACGGTGACACGCCTCGAAACCGTACTGGACGAGCAGAGCCTTCGCCCGGTCGACGACGCGGCGGGGCGCTCCTCCTCCGTCCGGCCCCGCCGAGCTCCCTCTCAGAACCGCGCCTCGGTGCCGCTGAAGCACGACGACACCGGCCTCACAGCCGGGAGGATCGCCGCCTCCGTGGCCCCGGATCCCCACCGCCGCCGCAGACTCTGCGCACTGCTCGAGCAGACCTCCTCGGATGCGGAGACCCGTCCTCTGGTCCAGACGATCGCCCTCCCCGGGACCCTCGCCAGGCTCCAGAACAGCTACTCCGTGCGGGCGCTCCGACCGGATCTGCTGGAGCTCGACCCCGGCACCTCGTTCCTCGTCATCGAGTCACGCGCCCTGCACAGCGGGATCTGGCACGGAACACTGCACGCCTCGCACGCGCGGAGGTATCGCGCGCTGCGCGACCTCCTCCTCGCCGCCCGCAAGAACTCCGTGCTCGTCATCCTCCTCGAGGACGACGACGCGACGTGGCACTTCGATGCGGAACTGCGCGACAAGGCCCACCTGACGCTCCGCCCCGGGGAACAAGCGTCCGGCGCTCCCTGGGCGTCTGACCGTCCGCTCGACATCGTCTCGACCCTCTCGGAGTAGTCCATGCCCCTCCACGACGGCCCGCAGCGCGTGCTCCTGTACGGCGACGTCAGCCCCAACATCACCGACGGCTCCTCCATCTGGCTCGCCACGATGGCCCAGATTCTCTCGGGGATCTTCGATGAGGTCCACCTCCTGCTCAAGGAGGACGACGTGACGGGCCGTGTGCTGATGCCCGTCCGCGATCTCCCGAACGTGACCTTCCATCCACCGCTCCAAGCACGCCCTGGCGCGGAGCCCTCCTCCTCGCGCGAGTCCCTCCCCCCGCGCCGTGCCGCTCAACGGATCGCCGGTCTCGCCGGCTCAATCGAGCCCGACGCGATCGTCACCCGGGGCACAGATGTCGCAGCGTTCGTCAGCGGGAACGATGCACTCGCCCAGGTCCACTGGGCCTACATCACTGATCTCCCGTACCCCGCCGACCGCCTCTCGACGAACAACCTCACGAAGCTGCAGCGCATCACCGAACGATCGCACCGCATGTTCGCGCAGACCGAGGACGCACGCTCATACCTCGAGAGCATCGCTCCCGCCGCCGCGGGGAAGACCGTGCTGCTCACCCCCACTGTCCCGGATCAGTTCTTCGCCGAACCCACTGCCGAGGATGCACCACTGGGGCGTCCGCTGCGTCTCGTCTACAGCGGGAAGCTCGCGCGCAACTGGCGCACCCTGGAGATGCTCGACCTACCACGCCTGCTCGGTGAGCTCGGCGTCGAAGCCGAACTCGCCGTCATCGGGGACAAGCTCCAAGTGGATCCATCCGCCCCCGAATGGGCACCGTCGATGCAGGAGGCGCTCGATCGCGTCTCACGCGGCGATGTCCCCGGCGTCACGTGGCTCGGGGGGATGGACCGTGCGAGCGCAGTCGCACAGATCTCCCGCGCGGACGTCGGCATCAGTTGGCGCTCCAGCGCCCTCGACAGCAGCCTCGAGCTCTCCACCAAGGCGCTCGAGTACTCCGCCGCCGGTACTCCTCCGCTCCTGAACGCCTCGATGTCGAATCGCATGGTCTGGGGCGAGGACTACCCGCTCTACTGTCATGACGATCCCGTCTCCGCCGCCCTGGCGATCCGGGACGCTCTGCCTGTGCTCGCAGACGCGCGTCGCGCAGCGGCGGCGAAGGTTGCCCCGTACTCACTCTCCCGCTCGGCCGAACGGCTCCGCACCTCGTTCCACCGGGGCGGAGCGCTCCCGGACCAGCGACCCACCGGAGTACCCACCAGGGTCCTCGTCGCCTCCCACGACCTGAAGTTCTTCGGAGAGATCCTGGACTGGATGGAGCGCTCCCCCGCCTTCGAGTTGCGCATCGATCGCTGGACGAAGCTCGCGGAGCACGACACCGCTGCCAGCACCGAGCTGCTGGAGTGGGCCGACGTCATCTTCTGCGAGTGGGCGGGTCCCAACCTCGCCTGGTACAGCAACCACAAGAAGCCCCACCAGCGACTCGTCTCCCGCCTCCATCGCTTCGAGATCAACGGCCCCTGGTGGAGCCAGGTGGACATCTCGGCGATCGACGAGATGGTCTATGTCTCCGACTACTTCCGCCGCCGGGCTGAGACCGCGCTCGGTCTCGGCACCCTCTCGTCCCGCGTCATCCCGAACGCCCTGGACGTGCTGGACCTGGATCGCCCCAAGCTCCCCGGGGCCGAGTTCCACCTCGGGATGATCGGCTTCGTCTCCTTCGGCAAGCGTCCCGACCGCGCGCTGGATCTGCTCTCAGCGCTCCTCGAGGTCGATGACCGATACGTCCTGCACCTCAAGGGGCGCATGCCGTGGGAGTACGGCTACGAGTGGGACAAGCCCGCCCAGCGTCACCTCTACCTGGACTTCTTCGACCGACTCGCAGATGACGAAAGGTTGCGGGAGCACGTGGTCTTCGACGAGTTCAGCCCGGACATCGCCTCCTGGCTCCGCGGGATCGGCACCGTTTTGTCCCCTAGCGTCGACGAGTTCGAGAGCTTCCATCTCGCCCCGGCCGAAGGCATGGCCTCGGGCTCCGCCGCTGTGTTTTGGGACCGCGAAGGCGTGGCCGAGCTGTTCGGCGCCGACCTCATCGCCCCGACGCTCGAGGATGCCCGTGACCGGATCCTCGCGCTGCGCTCCCCCGAAGCCCGGGAGGAGGTCGCTCTCACCTCCCGGCAGCGCGTGGCACGGTGGGACATCACAATGCTCAGCGCCGCCTGGTCCGAGTCGCTTCGCCGGCCCGTCCCCGCAGAAGAGACCGCGTCCCTTGCTCCCGCCGTTTCCTGAGCCACGACGCCGGCACGTCACCCCGGCCGGTGCGATCGAGCATGACTCCGTCGGGGAGTTCCTCGCGAGCGAGATCCGTCCAGGCCCTCACGAGATCCACCGCGGGCTGCCCATCGACCTGCTCGTGGAGGACCGCGGAGCGAGCACCACTTTGATCGCACTCCACGCCGCCGCGCCGGACCACGTCACCACACTCCCCGTGTTCTCGGGACGAGGCCTTGCCGCAGCGACCGGCGTCAACCTCCTCGCCATCGCAGATCCGTCCCTTGCAATGCACCCCGATCTGAAGCTCGGCTGGTATCTCGGGAACCGTCCGCAAGGGCGCTTCCGCACACTGTCCACCCCGATCATCAAGCATGTGCTGGAGCAGCTCGGCTCCACCCGCACGGTATTCTTCGGAGCGTCCGGCGGAGGATTCGCGGCGGGCGAGCTGTCACAGAACTTCCCCGAGAGCCTCGCGCTCCTGTGCAATCCTCGCCTGGATTTCAGGATGCAACCCCGGGCCGCCGTCCGCGAATATCTCGTGCACTGCCACTCTGCGGTCTCACGGACGCCACAACTGCGCATTCGCGCGGAATTCGTTCCCACCGCTCTG
Organism: Brachybacterium aquaticum; assembly: GCF_014204755.1. Taxonomy (NCBI): domain Bacteria; kingdom Bacillati; phylum Actinomycetota; class Actinomycetes; order Micrococcales; family Dermabacteraceae; genus Brachybacterium; species Brachybacterium aquaticum. Next base: position 71,513 of record NZ_JACHLZ010000001.1, on the reverse strand, counting down.
GACAGCGAGTGGAACGGCAGCCCTGCCAACACCATCGCGATCATCCAGAACACCGGTGACCGCATGTACCACGACCATCAGTTCCTGCCTTTCGCGCAGCGCCATGCTGATGACCCTTCGGTCCTCCACCTCCTGCGCGACGACGGCGAAGGGCACCGGCACGTCCCCCGCGCCGAGCCCGAGCGCGTCATCACAGGACTCGCCGAGGCGGAGAGCCCCCCTGCGGCGCTGCGAGAGCTCGGCTTCCGCACCGGCATCCCGGGCGGCACCAGCGCTTCGCAGTGATCCCTCCGGGGCAGGCGCCTCGACCCGCCCCGAAGTTCCGTCAGGCGTGGAAGTCGACCGGGCGCTCCCCGGCACCGAGAAACTTCCATCGGATCGCCTCGACCGTGCGCCTCGCCGCGTCGCCGTCACCGTACGGATTCACGGCGTTGGCCATGCCGAGGTAAGCCTCCTCGGAGTCCAGCAGCATCGAGACCTCGTCCACGAGACGTTGCGGGTGGGTGCCGATGAGTTTCACCGTGCCGGCGACCACGGCCTCCGGTCGTTCGGTGTTGTCCCGCATCACCAGGACAGGCTTTCCGAGACTCGGAGCCTCCTCCTGCACTCCTCCCGAGTCGGTGAGCACCACGTCCGCAAGGCTGAGCGCGCGTGTGAACTCGGCATACGGCAGGGGCTCGAGGAGCAGTACGTTGTCGAGGCCGTCGACCGCCGGACGGATCGCGGCGCGCACCTTCGGGTTCCGATGCAGCGGAAGGATGATCGTGAGATCGGCGTACTTCCGCGCGATATCGGCGACGGCCTGGCCGATCCCCTCCATGACGGCACCGAGGTTCTCCCGACGATGGGCGGTCACGAGCAGAATCCGACCGGCCTTCTCGGCGAGGTGCTCCTGCTGCAGGGCCTCGAGCCGCTCGTCCTCGAAGCGGACGGCCAAGTTCTCCGTCGCGTACTTGAGCGTGTCGATCACCGAGTTGCCGGTCACCACGATGTCGTTCTCGCGGACGCCCTCACGGGTAAGGTTCGACTTGGAGGTCTGCGTCGGGGCGAGGTGGAGCGCCGCGATCTGGCTGGTGAGCTTACGGTTGGCTTCCTCCGGGAACGGCGAGTGGATATCACCGGAGCGCAGTCCCGCCTCGAGGTGGACCACCGGGACGCGCCGGTTGAAAGCGGCGACCGCCGCCCCCATCACTGTCGATGTGTCCCCCTGGACGATGACCACATCCGGCTTCTCGGCCACGAGGATCGCGTCCACCCCGGTGATCACCTTGGCGACGACCTCGTTGAGGGACTGCCCACCGGACATGATGTCGAGGTCATGATCCGGCTCGATTCCAAAGAGAATGTTCACCTGATCGAGCATCTCCCGATGCTGACCGGTCACCACGATGACATTTTCCATCTCCTCGTCGACCTGGATCGCCCGAATGATCGGCGCGACCTTGATGGCCTCAGGACGGGTGCCGTAAATGGTCATAACCCGCAATGTCATCGAGAACTCCTTGGGAGACGAATTAGTCAGGAACCATTATCCGGCAATCACAGTGTCTGCACGGTCACCGAGTGTGTGCAGCAAGTGTTCATCACTCCATGTTTTCTCATTCCGTTCAACCTCGATTCACCGGGGCGCGCGATCTGAAGGGAACGTCTTCTCCTCGGAATCCCGGGCAAAGACCCGCATGAAGGGATCGGGCTCGAGCTCGGGGATCTCGCGCCAGCGTCGGCGCCCTTGCGACGGGGGGTCCTGCGTGGCCGGGTCCTCGAACTGCAGTTCCGTCAGCCGCCGCTCCTCTGCACCCTCCTCCATCGCATCGTGCAGGAGCGAGGCGGCCTTCTCCTCGTCGCCCTGGGCGAGATTGTGCGCGAACCATCGGTACTTGCGCGCCACCTCGACGGCGTCCCCGTCAAGCACGATCCGGCCCCGTTCCATCCAGATCGCACGGGAGCACATGTTCTCGATCGTCTGCGCAGCATGGTTCACGAGGAACACCGTGCCGGCCCGAGCGAGCATGTCGTCCATCGCGCGCTTGGATCGCTCGGCGAACGTCGCGTCACCCGTGGAGAGTGCCTCGTCGATCATCAGGATCGACGGATCTGCGCCGAGCGAGATCGCAAACTTGAGCCGAGCCGCCATTCCTGATGAGTAGGTGCGCATCGGCAGATCGATCGCATCGCCGAGAGCGGAGAGCTCGACGACCGGCTCGAACATCTCCTCGACCTGCCCAGGGCTGAGACCCATCGCAAGCCCGCCCAACGTGATGTTCTGGGCACCCGTGAGGTCAGGGATGAGGGCTGCGCTCACCCCGAGCAGCATTGGTTTCGCGGAGGTGAGGACAGTACCGCTCGTCGGCGCCTCGAGGCCCGCGAGAACGCGCAGCAGGGTCGATTTCCCGGAGCCGTTGCGACCGATGATGCCGATGAACTCGCCCGAGCGCGCAGTGAAGGAGACCCCGCGGACGGCCGCCACGGAAACCATCTGCCGGCGCGTCAGTCGCCCGCGCAGTGTCTTCGACGGGGTGCGGTCGGTGCGAGGGGTCTGGTAGCGCACTCGCACATCGTGTGCGACCACGGTGAGCGGGGAGCTGTCCGGAGCGACCCAGCGCTCCGAGCTCGTCTCGTCCTCCTCGCTGCGTTGTGCTCCAGTGCTGGCTCCCGTGCGGTCAGTGGGCGTCGCCATAGCTCGCCTCCCCTCGCCAGAACACGAAGAAACCGATGACAAGAATCCCCACCGACCATGCCGCGAGGATCAGCCACGAGTGAAACGGCGCCACAGCGTTGTCGATGAGCGCGCTCCGGTACAGCCTCAGCATCTGGTAGATCGGATTCGCCTCGATCGCGGCATCGAACCATGGGTTGTCGAATCGCCCCAGGTAGTGCTCGACGGGGAAGATCACCCCGGACCCGTACATGAGGAAGCGCGCGACGACGCCCATCAGCTGCGAAGTGTCCGGGAAGACGAACCCGAGGCGGGCCATGAGCAGCGCGATCCCCAGGTTCAAGAGCATCTGGAGAGCGAAGATCGGAACCACCAGAAGCCATGCCGGACCCGGCATCTCGTTCGGCGGGATCACCATGATCATGAGCAGGGTCACCGGGAGCGTGTACCGCATCTGCAGCGCTTCGCGGATCGCCCAGGCCAGCGGGATCGCGACGCGAGGGAACGAGAAGGCGCGGATCATGGCGCTTCCACCACGGATCAGCCCCGGTCCCTGGCTGAGGCTGCGCATCGTGGATTGGAACATGAGAACCCCGACCACCACGTACGCAGCGAAGTTCTCGATGCCTCCGCGGGCACCGCTGATGAGCACGCCGAAGACGAAGAAATAGAGCGCGGCGTCGAGCATCGGCCGCAGGATCAACCAGATGCGGCCGAGCCGGTTGCGCGAGTTCTTGGTGTCGAGCCGGTGGCGCGAGTCCACCCAGATGAAATGCCGTCGGTCCCACAGCTCCCGTAGGTACTGGCCCAGAGGCGGCCGCACGCCTACCGGTGAGAGTCCCTCCGTGGCGAACCCGCGGGCCTCGAGATTCTGCACGACCTGTGCGGCGGATCTGGCCTCAGCCACGTGTCATTCCTGTTCCTCGTTCCTGCGCGACGCTCGCGTATAACGCCCCGTATCGTCTCATCAGCGCCGACCAGGTTCGCTCGCGTGCGAGGACACGCCCCTCGGCGGCGAGGTCGCGACGCGCCCCTTCATCCCCGTGGAGGGAGCGGATCGCTCCGGCGAGGCTCTCGGCATCGCCGGGCGTCACCAGGACTGCGTGGCGCTGGCCGTCACCGCCGGTGACGGTCTCGCGGAGCGCCGGCAGATCACTCGCGATCACAGGGCGGCCCAGCGCCATGGCCTCGATCGGCTTTTGCGGGGTGACGGAGCGGGTGACCTCTAGGTCGAGGCGGGGAACAGACACCACATCCATCGCCTGCACCCAGCGCCTCGCCTCCGGGCGGGGAACCCGGCCTGGGAGGTGCACCCGATCCGAGATCCCGAGCTCACGGGCGAGAACGAGAAGATCCGGTGCTGCGGTGCCGTCCCCGACCACGACCACGTGCAGTCCCTCCCTCAGCTGCGCCGGTGTCTCGGGATCTTCGAGCAGGGATGCCGCAGCACGGAGCAGCACATGATGCCCCTCGTAGGGGACGACAGCACTCACGCCACCAACGACGAACGCCCCCTCCGGGAGATCGACGCCGACGGCGCTCCGAGCGGCGGCAACATCCAGCTCTTCGCCGAGGAGGGTCTCGTCGACCCCGTTGGGGACGAGAACGATCCGCTCCGCAGGGACGCCGCGCCCGACGAGTACGCCCGCCATCGCTTCCCCGAGGGTGACGACGCCTGCGGCGTCACGGGCGAGAGCTGCCTCGGTGCACGCGGTGGCGGTGACGCGCTGGGAGTGCGCCGCCTTCACCCGTGCCTCGAGCCTGCGGTGCGAGGCGATCCAGGTCTGTTCCATCAGCCCCCGGACCTCGTAGACCCAGGGGATCCCGGTCGTGGAGCTCACGGCCTGAGCGACCAGCGCGTTGCGGTAGTCGGTCGTCGCATGGAGCACGTCGGGCCGGAACTCGCGCACGAGCTCGAGCGCCTCTGCGACCTCCTGTTCGAGCCTGTCCGCCGGTGTCGTCCCGAGCCGGGTCGGGAGGGTACGGCGGTAGCGGATCCCGTCGACCAGGTCCTCCTGGGCGGCCTGCGCCTTGCCGACCATCACCGGGTATCCGGTACGGGTCAGGGCAACGGACTCGATCCCGTGCTCCGCGAGGCTGGTGAGGATGCTGTGGGTGCGCAGCGCATAGCCGGATTGCGTGTGCGGGAGCGAGTTCGTGAGGAAGTGAAGGGCGCGGTATCGCCCGTCTGGGACCGTGCGCGAAGGGATCGGAGCCGAACTATCTCTCGTCGCGAGATGGAAGTCTTGCCCCAGGAGCTCGAGCTCGCTCCGGTACCGGGCCGTCTGGACGCTGTCCCCGCGGCCGCTCTCCTCGAGCAGCGCGATCGCTCCGTCCAAGTCGCCCATAGCCCAGGCCGCCCGGGCTCGGGTCGCCGCCGGGGCCCGAGGCGGGATCAGGTCCGTGCGGTCCAGCAGGACGGCAACCTCGTTCCGAAGCCTCGAGCGGGACGGCGCGGACTTCTCGATCAGGGCCTCCGCACGTGCGACGTCCCCCGCCATGAAGGCACCGAGCGCAGCGGTGCCCGCGGCACCGGGGAGGCGGGTCCCGAGACCGTGGAGGGCCAGGCCGACCCGCCGGCGCACCGCCATCGGAAGCCGCCTGCTGATCTGGATCGCCAACAATGCCGGATCGTCGTGCAGGTGCTGTACCGCGGCGTCGACGACGAGTCGCACGTTACGGAAGAGGCGGCGGGGATTGGGCACGATCCTCCGTTCGGGGGGCACGACGACATGGGACTTCGAGAGCATACCGAGGGCATGCCGTCCGTCCCCTGCCCCCTGCATGCGACCTGGTGGGCGCCACCCCGCCTGCAATAGCCGTATGGCCTTCCAGTGCGTCCTCGCCGTCCTCGGTCTCGAGGTGTTCGCGACCTACGAGAACTGTTCAAGAACTCATGAGCCGGGGCAGCACCCGGCTCAGACGCCGAGGTACCCCGCCAGCCCCTCCCCCATCTCCCGCACCGCGAACCCGGCCGCCTCGATCTTCGCCAGGTCCAGCACCGACCCCCGCGGCCGCGGCGCGATCGTGCCATCGGCCTCGGCCCTGCCCTGCCCGGCGTAGTAGTCAACGGTCGCGATCGGGGTGACCCGCTCGGGGTCGTGGCCGGTGAGGGCGAAGACGTGCTTCGCGATCCCGGCCCAGGAGAGCGGCTCGCCGGCGGCGCTGAGGTTGTACACCCCGACCTCGGGGCGCAGCTCGAGCAGGTGCTCGATCGCGGCGGCGAGGTCATCGGTGAAGGTGAGGCGACCGATCTGGTCGTCGACCACGCTCGGGTCGATGCCGCGCTCGGCGAGGCTCGCCATCGTGCGGATGAAGTTCTTCCCCTCCCCCACCACCCAGCTCGTGCGGAGGATGTAGTGGTCGGGAAGGGTCTGGACGAGCCGGTCTCCGGCGGCCTTGGTCTGGCCGTAGACGCCGAGGGGGCTCAGCGGCTCGTCCTCGGTGTGCACGGCGGCGGTGCCGTCGAAGACGTAGTCGCTGGAGACGTGCACGAGGGTGGCGCGCTGGGCGCGGGCTGCCTCGACGAGCCGGGCGACGCCGTCGACGTTGGTCGCCCAGGCGGCGGCGCGCCCGTCGGCCGTCTCGGCGGTGTCCACCGCCGTGTAGGCGGCGGCGTTGACGATCGTGCCGTAGGGCGCGAAATCGAAGGCGGCGACCGACTCCGCGTCGGCGATGTCGAGGCGGTCGCGGCCGACGAGATCGACGTCGGCCCGTCCCTCCCAGCGCGCTGCGAGCGCACGGCCGAGCTGCCCGTTCGCGCCGACCACGAGGGTGCGCCTCGGCGGCACGGGGGTGACGTCGGCGAGCCGCGGATGGGCGAGGTCCTTTCCGGACAGCTCCGCCTGGTCGAGCGGGATCGGCCAGGGGATCGCGACGGTCTCGTCGGCGAGGTTCAAGAAGGTGTACTGCGCCTGCGCGGCCGCCGACCAATGGTCGTTGACCAGATACGCGTATGCGGAGGGTGCCTCGAGGGTCTGGAAGGCGTTGCCGACGCCGCGGGGCACGAAGATCGCGACGTCCGGGGTGATCTCGTGCCAGTACACGGCGCCGAAGCTATCGCCCTCGCGCAGGTCCACCCAGGCACCGAACACGCGCCCGGTCGCCACCGAGATGTACTTGTCCCAGGGTTCGGCGTGGATCCCGCGGGTCACGCCCTCGGCCTGGTTGAAGGAGATGTTGTTCTGCACCGGTCCGAAGTCCGGCAGGCCGACGGCGAGCATCTTCTCGCGCTGCCAGTTCTCCTTGAACCAGCCGCGGTTGTCGCCATGGACGGGCAGGTCGATGACCAGCAGGCCCGGGATCGGGGTCTCGTGGACGGCCAGCTGCTTGGCCTCGGATGTCCCGCTCACTGGCCCGCCTTCGCGTACTTCGCCTCGGTCGCCGCCTTCTGCGGGCGCCACCAGTCCTCGTTCCCGCGGTACCAGTCGATGGTCGCGGCCAGTCCCGCCTCGAAGTCGCGGAAGGCCGGCGCCCAGCCGAGCTCCGTGCGCAGCTTGGTGGAGTCGATCGCGTAGCGCAGGTCGTGACCGGGACGGTCGGTGACGTGGTCGTAGTCGCCGGCGTCGCGGCCCATGAGCCGCAGGATCGTCTCGACCACGTCCTTGTTGGACTCCTCCCCGTCGGCCCCGATGAGGTAGGTCTCGCCGATGCGGCCCTTTTCCAGGATGGTGAGGACGGCGGAGGAGTGGTCGTCCGCGTGGATCCAGTCGCGCACGTTCAGGCCCTCCCCGTACAGGCGGGGCCGGATCCCGTCGATGAGGTTCGTGATCTGGCGGGGGATGAACTTCTCCACGTGCTGGCGGGGGCCGTAGTTGTTCGAGCAGTTCGAGATCGTGGCCCGCACCCCGAAGGACCGCACCCACGCCCGCACCAGCAGGTCGGAGCCGGCCTTGGTGGAGGAGTAGGGGCTGGAGGGGTTGTACGGGGTGTGCTCGGTGAAGCGCTCCGGGTCGTCGAGCTCCAGGTCGCCGTACACCTCGTCGGTGGAGATGTGGTGGTAGCGCACGTCGTGCCTGCGCGCGGCCTCGAGCAGGGTGAAGGTGCCGGTGAGGTTGGTGTGCAGGAAGGGGCTCGGGTCGTTCAGGGAGTTGTCGTTGTGGGACTCGGCAGCGTAGTGGACGATCGCGTCGTCCTCGCCCGTCAGCCCACCGACGAGCTCGTCCACGAGAGAGGCGTCGGTGATGTCGCCCTCGACCAGGCGCATGCGGTCCTCGGGCAGTCCCGCCAGCGACGCGGGGTTGCCGGCGTAGGTGAGCTTGTCCAGCACGGTGACGCGGGCGTCGGTCGCGGCTAGCACGTGGTGGACGAAGTTGCTTCCGATGAAGCCGGCGCCGCCGGTGACGAGCAGGTGGGCGGGCATCAGCGGGTTCCTCCGAGGCGGGTCTCACGGTCCAGGACGTCCAGCAGGTACTGACCGTACCCGGACTTCACCAGCGGCTGGGCGCGCTCCCGCAGCTCGTCGTCGGTGAGGTAGCCGCGGCGCCAGGCGATCTCCTCCGGGGCGCTGATCGAGAGGCCCTGGCGCTTTTGGACGGTGCGGATGAACTCGGCGGCCGCGGCGAGGTCGTCGAAGGTGCCGGTGTCCAGCCAGGCGGTGCCGCGGGTGAGCACCTCGACCTGGAGTGTGCCGTCCTCGAGGTAGGTGCGGTTCAGGTCGGTGATCTCGAGCTCGCCGCGGGCGGAGGGCTTGAGCGCCTTCGCCCGTTCCACCACGGTCTCGTCGTAGAAGTACAGGCCCGGCACGGCGAGGTTCGACTTGGGCTCGGCGGGCTTCTCCTCGAGCGACAGGGCGAGGCCGTCCTCCCCCATCTCCACCACGCCGTAGGCGCGGGGGTCGCTGACCCAGTAGCCGAACACGGCCGCGCCCTCGACGTCCGCGTAGCGGCGCAGCTGGGCGCCCATGCCCTGGCCGTAGAAGAGGTTGTCGCCGAGCACGAGCGCGGCCTTCTCACCGTCCAGGAACTCTTCACCGAGGAGGAACGCTTGGGCGAGACCGTCGGGCGAGGGCTGGACCACGTAGTCCAGCGAGATCCCGAAGCGGGACCCGTCCCCGAGCACGCGCTGGAACGCGGCCTGGTCCTCCGGGGTGGTGATCACGAGGATGTCCCGGATCCCGGCGAGCATCAGCGTGCTCAGCGGGTAGTAGATCATCGGCTTGTCGTAGACGGGCATCAGCTGCTTCGAGACGCCGATGGTCAGGGGATGCAGTCGCGAGCCGGTGCCGCCCGCGAGGATGATTCCGCGCATAACGGACAGTCTGCCAGGGCTGGGGCGGGGGTGTCCGGATACGCGGGCGGTGGAATGATCGCGGCATGCTGAACCGCGGCACGGACGCCGCCGGCCTCGTGCGCGCCGCTCGCGTGGACATCGGCATGTCCCGTGGGGAGCTTGCGGGGGCCATGCCACTGTGAGCGGCGTGGAAGGCCTTGGAGCTGGAAGCAACTGCTCTGCTCCCATGCCGGCCGCCCCTCTGGCGTGTCACCGCTGCGCGACATAACATTGACAGACGTTGACGATGTGGAGTCGACACCGACGGGAGGCCCGGATGAGTACCGCACATGTACCGTCACCGAGGTCTGCGCCATCGCCCAGGTCCTGGCGGGATCAGGTCGTCGAGCGGTACGCCCGGGAGGTCGACCGCATGATCGAGGCGCGCGAGATCACCGTCTTCACCGAGAAGAGCGCGTCGGAGGTCGTTCGCGCCAGCGCACAAGGCGTTCGCGAGACGACACGTGGCACCGACCCCTACAGCACCTACCTCTCCACGGCCCGGGTCGCCGCTCTCCTCGGCGGCGTCTCCCGCCAGGCGATCTCCGGAAGGGTGGAGCGGCACACGCTGCTCCGGGTCACCACGAGCGATGGGCAGCAGGTGTTCCCGGAGTTCCAGTTCACCGACGGGCACGTCCCCGCCTCGATGAAGCGGATACTCCAGATCCTGCTGCCTGCCGCACCGGACCCGTGGGTGGTCGTGGAGTGGCTGACCATCCCTCTGAGCGAGTTCGACGATCGCACTGCCGTCGACGTGATCAGGGATGGGGACTGGCGCGAGCTGGATAACCTCAAAGCGCTCGCCCAGGACGTCGCCTCCGGATGGCGTGATCGATGACGAGCGCGGCTCAGCCGATCCCATAGTGGTCGTAGAAGTGGCCGACGGTCAGCGCGGTGGAGTCCCCGAGGTCCACGAGCTCGGCGACGAACAGCTCCGTGCCGTCCGAGGCGATGCCGGAGACGCCCTGGACGAGCCGGCCCCGCGCGCCCTCGTCCATGCCGTGAACGATGTCGATCCCGCGCCGCTATGCCTCCTCCAGCGCGCCGCGCAGCTCGGCCGGCTGCGGGGCCGACGGGCGGTCGCCGTCGGCCGGCGATCGCGTCGGCCGATCGCTCGCCGCCCGGAGTGGCCGCCCGGGCCCGCCCCGCCCCGTCGGCCGCGAGGCCCCGACTTGTGCGCGCTCACGGTCGATACTCGGGGCGACATCGACCGCCAGCGCGCACAACTCCGGCGGCCGGCGTGCGGGCGACCTGCCCCGTGGGCCGCCCGGCCCCGTCGGCCGCCCGTTGTAGATCCCTACAACTCCCCCGCCGGAGCGCTGTCCCACCCTCCGTGGCGCAGGTCACCCGCGCACGCCTAGGCTCGATCGGGCCTGCCCTCTCCCCTCACGGCATCGCGGCCGCGCGGGCGGGGCGGGGACCGACAGACCATCTGCACCGACAGACCACGCAACCCGACAGGAGGGACAGCGATGTCCAAGGTCTCGGACGACGTCGCCGCCGAGCTCAGCGCCGTGCTGCGCGAAGGCATGACCATCGCGGTGGGGGGATTCGGCCTCAGCGGCATCCCCACCGATCTGATCACCATCGTGCGCGACAGCGGGGTCACCGACCTCACCATCGCCTCGAACAACCTCGGGGTGGACGGCAAGGGGCTCGGGCTGCTGCTCGAGAACGGGCAGATCGCCAAGGTGCTGGCCAGCTATGTCGGGGAGAACAAGCTGTTCATGCAGCAGTTCATCGACGGGAAGCTGGACGTGGAGTTCGTGCCCCAGGGCACCCTGGCCGAGCGCATGCGCGCCGGCGGCTCCGGCATCCCCGCCTTCTACACCGCCACCGGCTACGGCACCCCGATCGCCGAGGGCAAGGAGACCGCCGAGTTCGACGGCCAGCACTACGTGCTCGAGCGCGCGATCACCGCCGACGTCTCCCTCGTCCACGCGCACACCGCGGACGTCTCCGGGAACCTGCGCTACCGCCTGACCGCCCGGAACTTCAACCCGCTCGCGGCGATGTGCGGGAAGGTCACCTTCGCCGAGGCCGAGCACATCGTCGAGCTCGGGGAGCTCGCGCCCGACGACATCCACACCCCCGGCGTGTTCGTGCACCACCTCTCCCGCGCGACCGCTGCGAAGGACATCGAGCAGCGCACCACCCGCCCCCGCCCGGGCGCCGACGCCGAGAAGACCGAGACGCAGGAGGTGGCCTGAGATGGCCTGGACCCGTGACGAGATGGCGGCGATCGCCGCGTCCGAGATCAACCACGGCGACTACGTGAACCTCGGCATCGGCATGCCGACCCTGGTCGCCAACAACCTCCCCGAGGGCGTGAACATCACCCTGCAGTCCGAGAACGGGGTGCTGGGCATGGGCCCGTTCCCCTACGAGGGCGACGAGGACCCCGACCTCATCAACGCCGGCAAGCAGACCATCACCCTGCTGAAGGGCGCGGCGATCTTCGACTCCGCGATGAGCTTCGGGATGATCCGCGGCGGCAAGATGGCCACCGCCATCCTCGGCGCCATGCAGGTCACCGCCACCGGCGACATCGCCAACTGGCAGATCCCCGGCAAGCTCGTCAAGGGCATGGGCGGGGCGATGGACCTGGTCGCCGGTGCGCGGCGCGTGGTCGTGATGATGCAGCACGCCGCCAAGGACGGCTCCGCCAAGATCGTGAACGAGTGCTCCCTGCCGCTGACCGGCGTGGGCGTCGTGGACCGGATCATCACCGAGCTCGCCGTCTTCGATGTGACCGAGAGCGGGCTCGTGCTCACCCAGCTCGCCCCCGGCGTCACCGAGAACGAGGTCCGCGCGCTCACCGAGCCCGACTTCACCGTGCAGCTCGCCGCCTGAGCGGCACCGCCCACGAGACTCCAAGAGAGCAGGAGACCCCCCATGCGCACCAGTGACGACCCGATCGTCGCCCTCGGCTTCGCCCGCACCCCCGTCGGCTCCTTCGGGAAGTCGCTCGCGAGCGTGCCCGCCCACGAGCTCGGCGCCACCGCCGCGAAGGCCGCGCTCGAGCGCGCCGGCGTCGCGGCCGACGAGGTGGACGAGTGGATCATCGGCTGCGTCGGCGCCACCGGGCGCGACGCCTACATCTCCCGCCGCGTCGCGATCACCGCGGGCGCCGCCGTGACCTCCACCGCCATGACCGTGAACCGCCTGTGCGGCTCGGGCATGCAGGCCATCGCCCTGGCCGCGGCCGAGCTGATGATCGGCGAGTCCGACATCGTCGTCGCCGGCGGCGCGGAGAACATGTCCGCCCAGCCGTTCCTGGACTACTCCGCCCGGAAGGGCTACACCCTCGGCGACCGGGTGCTCATGGACGGCACCAGCACCCTGATCACCGACCCCTTCGACGAGGTGCCGATGGGCGTGACCGCGGAGAACGTCGCCGACAAGTACGGCGTCACCCGCGAGGAGCAGGACGCGTACGCGCTGGAGTCCCAGCGCCGCGCTCGATGCCGGCGCGGTGGCCGACGAGATCACCCCGGTCACCGTCAAGGGTCGACGCGGCGACACCGTCGTGGACACCGACGAGCACCCCCGCGAGGTGACCCTCGAGAAGCTCGCCGCGATGCGTCCCGTGTTCCGCCGCGAGGGCGGCACCGTCACCGCCGGCAACGCGTCCGGTATCAACGACGCCGCCGCCGCGCTGGTGCTGACCCGCGCCTCGGTCGCGAAGGAGCGGGGCCTCGCGCCGCTCGCGGAGCTGGTGGACTTCACGAAGGTGGGCATCGAGCCGGAGATCATGGGCTACGCCCCGAAGCCCGCGGTGGACAAGGTCCTCGCCCGCAACTCTCTGACGACCGCGGACCTGGGCTGGGTGGAGCTGAACGAGGCCTTCGCCGCGCAGGCCGTGCCGCTCGTGCGGGACCTGGACCTGGACCCGGCGGTCGTGAACCCGCTCGGCGGCGCGATCGCGTGGGGCCACCCCATCGGCGCGACCGGCGCGATCATCTCCGGGCGCACCGTCCTGAATCTGCGCCGCAGCGGCAAGGAGCTGGGGCTCGCAACCATGTGCATCGGCGGCGGGCAGGCCGTGGCGAGCCTGTGGCGGGCGCTGTGAGCTGACGGGCCGAAGGCCGGCCGGCGGTCGCGGCGCCCGGCCGGCGGGACTCCAGGCCCCGTCGGCCGGGCTGCCAGGCCCCGTCGGCCGGGCTGCCAGGCCCCGTCGGCCGGGCTGCCAGGCCCCGTCGGCCGCACCTCCCCGACTTGTGCGTGCTCACGGTCGATGTCGACTCCGACATCGACCGTGAGCGCGCACAAGTCCGTCGGCCGCTCGGCGGACGGACGCACCGCGGCGGCGCGCCGCCGGACCGGGGTCAGTCGCGGGTGGCGTCGGGGGCGTCGCCAAGCTCCTGCTGGAGCTGGGACATGCGGGCGTAGGCGAGGTTGCGGTAGGTGGCGAGCTCGGTCGCGGTCTGCTCGTCGTAGCTGCCGCGCAGCCCCTGGCCGTTCTTCACGCCGAGCCTCCCCGACTCCACTGCCTTCTTCAGCAGGCGCGGGGTCGCGAGGCGCTCCCCGAGGGTGCGCTCGTAGGTGGCGTAGCAGGCGGCGTGGATGTCGAGGCCGCCCTGGTCGATCATGCCGAAGGGGCCGAAGAACCCCAGCCGCACTCCGAAGGTGGAGCGGACGATCGTGTCCACGTCCTCGATGGTCGCGACCCCCTCGTCGACCAGCGTGCACGCCTCCTTGATCATCGCGTGCTGGAGGCGGTTCATGACCATGCCGGGGGCGTCGGCGACGCGGGCGTGCTGCTTGCCGCAGAAGGTCAGCAGGTCCTCGACCGCCTCGAGGGTCTCCTCGGTGGTCGCCTCCCCGCGCACCAGCTCGACACCCGGGATGAACGGGGCGGGGTAGATGAAGTGGGCGGTGAGGAACCGCTCCGGCCCGACGACCACCGGGGCCAGCTCCTTCACCGGGATGGTGGAGGTGTTGGTGGCGATGATCGCGTCCGCGCGGGCGTGCTGCGAGATGGTGGCGAGCACGTCGTGCTTGACGTCCACGCGCTCGAACACGGCCTCGACGATGAAGTCCGCGTCCTGGACCGAGTCAGGGATCGACTCGGCGGCCGTGACATGTCGGCCGACGAGGTCTGCGCTGCCCTCGGGGAACAGGCCCTGCGCCTCGAACTCCCCCGCCTCCCACACGAGCTGCTCGAGCGCGTCGCCCGCGGCCTCGGGACTGACGTCGGCGATGGTCACGTCCAGTCCGGCGAGCGCGAACACCTGGGCGATCCCGGCGCCCATCCGTCCGGCACCGACGACGGTCACGGTGGAGAGGGTCATGGGCGGGCTCCTTCGAGGTCACGGCATCGTGTCGCGCTCGACCCTACCGGGGTGACCCGGGCCCGGACCTCGACGAGGGCTCAGCCGGCCTCGTCGACCTGCTGGTCGCCCTGCTCGTCGTCGACCTTCTGCTCGCCCTCGCCGCCGGGAACGCCGATCCCTCCGACCGGCTCCTCGGACTCCTCCGGCGCGGTCTCCTCGGGTGCGGTCTTCTCCGGCGCGATCCCGCCCTCGGACCGGGGCTCGTCGCCGTGCTCGAGCTCCACGGTGCTGCGGGGGTCGGCTGACTCGGGCTGCTCGTCCTTCCCGGGCTGCTCGTCCTTCGTGGTCGAGTCGTCCTGCTCCGTGGAGTCGTCCTTCCCGGTCGGCTCCCCCGGGGAGATCCCGTCCTCGGGATCAGGCGTCCTCGGCGGGGTGACCTGGGGCGGATCGCTCGGCACGGGCGGCCTGCTGCCCAAGGGAGCTCCGGGATGCTGGAGCGGCGGGTTCCCGGGTTCGGGCCGGGGTCCCTTGCCCCCGCCGGAGCCGTCGGACTCGTCGCCGGTCTCGGAGGTCGACGTGTCGCCCGGGGTCGAGGTGTCCCCGGGAGCCGTGATGCCACCGGGGGTCGAGCCGCTGGGCGTCGAGGTGTCGCCCGGCCTCGAGGTGTCACCGTCGGTCGAGGTGTCGCCAGGGGTCGAGGTGTCGCCAGGGGTCGAGGTGTCGCCAGGGGTCGAGCTGTCGCCGGGGGTCTGCCGGGGGACCGTGGGCCCGAAGGGCTGCGTCCCGGCCTGCTGACCGGCCGACGGGTCCGCGGGCGTCTCGGCGGACGGCGGGGTGCCGGTCTCCTCCGACGGCGCCGGCGTGGAGGTGATGACGAGCGGACCGGTGCCGCTCTCGTCGACCAGACCCGAGGGAACCCCGGAGGCCGTGCTGCCGGCACCAGCCGCCCCGCCCGCGGCGATCCCGTCCGCGCCCTCGAGGCCCGTGCCGGCGCCACCCGCCGACGTGCCGCCCGCCGCGGTGCCGTCGGCGGAGGTGCCGTCGGCGGCAGTGCCCTGCGCCGTGCTCCTCGCGCCGGTGGTCGAGCCCGAGGTGGACCCACCGCTCGTCCCTGCCGGGGTCCGGGGGTCGCGGGAGCGCGTGGGCTCCTCGCGGGGTCGTCCCGTCGAAGCGCCCTGGGAGGTCCCCGTCAGGCCGACCGACGGCAGGGCCACCGGACGGTGCGGGGTCGCGGGCCCGTCGGCCGCGTCGAGCTGCTCCGCGGCTGCGGCCGCCCCCCCGACAGACTGGCCGACCTCCGGCGACTCGACCGACGAGCGCGGCAGCAGCGCGTACCCGCCGACGGCGAGCGCGCAGGTCGCACCGATCAGGGCCAGCGACCCGCCGTGGGCGGAGAGGCTCGCGGCGAAGGCGCGCACGGGCCCGGTCGACACCGGCGCCGACGGCACCGGGGCAGACGCCGCCACGGACCCCGAGCCCCCGTCGGCCGTACCGGAGCCGGCCGCACCGGAACCCGCCGAGCCCGAGCCGGCCGAGCCCACCGCGGCGCTCCCTGGCTCCCCGGTGCCGAGCGCGAGCTGCGCGGCGAGCGCGGCGCGGGCGGGGGCGATGCTGCGCAGCAGCTCGGGCGAGGCGAGGACCAGCGGCAGCAGCACCGAGCGCATCCGCACCGAGAGCAGGCGGAGGTCCTCGAGCGCCTCCCGGCAGTGCGCGCAGTGCTCGAGGTGCGCCTCGACCTTGCGGGCTCGACCGGCCGGAAGGGCGCCCTGCTCATAGGCGCCGAGATCCTCGACCAGGCCCTCGCAGGCCTCCGGCGCGGAGGCGAAGTCTACGTGCGCCTGCAGCCAGGCGACCCGCAGGCCTACGCGGGCGCGGCGCGAGAGCTGGGCGACGGCGGTGGCGCTGCGTCCCAGCTGCGGGGCGAGGGTGCGCGGGGACTCGCCCTCCACCTCGGTGGCCCACAGGATCTGCCGCCACTGCCCCGGCAGCGCCTCCATCGCGGTGGCCATCAGGTCCCGCTCGCCCATCCCGTCGGCCGCATCCGGGGAGGTGAATCCCTCCTGGTCGTAGACCTCCACGTCCTCGACGGGGACCTCGTGGGTGCGGCGGTGGCGGTCCATCGCCTCGTTGTGGACCGTGCGCAGCAGGTAGGCGACGAAGCCCTCGCGCGGACCGCCGCCGTCCCTCACCACGCGCAGGATCTTCGCGAAGGCCTCATGGGCGATGTCATGCGGGTCGTGGCCGCCGCCGAGCCGACGGGCCTGGGCGAGCGCCTCGTCGAGGTGACGGTCGTAGAGCACGGAGAACGCCCCCACGTCCCCGTCGCGCACGGCGGTGAGCAACGCGTCGTCCGAGGCGCCCTCGTAGCGGGACTCCTCCTCGCGCAGCTGGGAGGAGGGGGTCGCGAGCGCGCCCCCTGCGTCGAGCCGTCCGTGTGCTTCCATCGCGGTGCCGATTCCCTTCCTGTGCGCCCCCTCCCCCCGAAGGAAGCGCCCTGCGCGCCCGCCCCCGCGAGCGCCCCGGTCGCCCACCGGGACCGCAGAGGCTCCGCCGGGCGACCCCACAAGTATTCCCCAGGGATGCCCGAATCTCAGCCCCTACCCGCCGGAAATTTACGCACGCCTAAAAAGGTTCGCGGAACCGCGTCATGATCCGGGACCTTCGGCGTGGAACAGGTAGACGGCCACCACGGCGACCCCGCCCCGGCCGCATCAGGACGGAGAACCATGAACAGCATCGAGCTCACCGACACCGATGGCGACGCGCTGACGATCTTCACCCGCGACGGCGCCACGTGGATCACGTGCACCAGCGGACCCGACGAGGTCACCGTCGGCCCCATCCCCAGCCACCTGGTGCAGTCCTTCGTGGACAGCGACCTCGCGGCCTGACGCCCCGGGCGCGCACCGGCCGCGCATGGGCCGCGCACCGGCTGAAGCACCCCCTCCCCCGCGTATCCTGCACGGATGCGCCTCTCGCCCGACGTCCTGCGGACCCTCCCCCTCGTCGCCCTGCACGACCACCTCGACGGCGGTGTGCGCCCCGCGACCGTGCTCGAGCTCAGCGATGAGCTCGGCATCGACCCGCCCGCCGCCGACGCCGACGCGATCGCCGACTGGTTCCACGCCGCCGCCGACTCCGGCTCCCTGCCCGCCTACCTCTCCACCTTCGACCGCACCCTCGCGCTCATGCAGCGCCCCGGCGACCTGCGCCGCATCGCGCGCGAGTTCGTCGAGGACATGGCGGCCGACGGGGTGGTGTACGCGGAAACCCGCTGGGCCCCTCACCAGCACACCCGCGCCGGACTCACCCTGGACAAGGCCGTCCAGGCGGTCCAGGACGGCCTGGACGAGGGTGTCGCCGCAGCCGAGCAGGCCGGGCACCGCATCGTGGTGGGCCAGCTGCTGTGCTACCTGCGCCACCTCGAGCCGAGCGACGACCTGGTCGAGATCGCGACCGCGCGCCGCGGCACGGGCGTGCTGGGCCTGGACCTCGCCGGCCCCGAGAAGGGCTTCCCCGCCTCCCGCTTCGCGGAGGTCTTCGCCGCGGCCGGCGCCGCGGGGCTCCGCGTGACCATCCACGCCGGGGAGGCCGACGGGCCCGCCTCGATCGCCGCCGCCCTGGACGCGGGCGCCGAGCGGCTCGGGCACGGGGTGCACCTGGTCGAGGACATCGCGGAGTCCGGTGCACTGGGGCCGGTCGCCGCGCGCGTGCACCGCGAGCGGATCGTCCTGGAGGTGTGCCCGAGCTCGAACCTGCAGACCGGCGTCGCGGACTCCATCGCGGACCACCCCGTCGGCCTGCTCCACAGTCACGGGATGGCGATCGCCCTGTCCAGCGACAACCGCCTCATGTCCCGCACCGGCACCGCCCGGGAGCTGGCGCTGGTGGTCGAGGCGCTGGATTGGGGCCTGGACGAGGTCGAGGCCGTGGTCCTCACCGGGCTCGAGGCCGGCTTCGCCCCGGCCGCCGAGAGGGAGGCCCTGCGCGACGAGGTCGTGCTGCCCGCCTTCCGCGCCGCCCGCGAGGCACTGGCCGGGGCCTAAGCCCAGCCGAGGCGGGCACAGGCCCCGTCGGCCGCCGCCGCGCGCCCTACGCACTCCGCCCCTCGGCCGAATGCGCGCACCCCGTGTGCCCGGCCCCGAGTTGTGCGCGCTGACGGTCGATGTCAGCCCGCACATCGACCGTGAGCGCGCACAGGTTCGTCGGCCTCCCAGCCCGGGCGCCCGCGACCGCGGCCCGACGGTCCGGGGCCGCACCGCTCAGGCGGGCTCGGTCAGCGCCAGCAGCCGCTCGCGGGCGAGGTCCAGCTCGCGGTCGGTGAGGTAGGGGCTGCCAAGGCTGGAGGCGACGCCCTCGGCGCCGAGCCGGACCACGACGACGGTGGCCTCGTCGAGCCCGTCGGCCGAGAGCGCCTCGCGCCAGCGCCGGGCGTCCTCCTGCATCGACGCCTCGACGAAGGGGCGGCTGCCCAGCTGGAGCAGCAGCGAAGAGGGCGAGAAGATCTCGCGAGCGGCGGCGCTGTCCGAGGCGAGGGTGCGCACGTAGGCGCGCAGCAGCTTGCCGGGGCGGTTCTCGGTGAGGTCCACGTGCGCGAGCACCTCGGCGCGGAAGCGGTCGTTGACGTCGTGGACCAGCGCCTCCTCGAGCGCGTTGCGGGAGCGGAAGTGGTGGGTGAGCGCGCCCTTGGAGACCCCGGCGTCCTCCGCGATCGCGGCGAGGCTCACCCCGGTGCCGTGCTCGGCCATCATCCGCAGCGCCGCCTCAAGTATCGCCGCGCGCGTGCGCTCCTTGTCGCGCTGGAGCGCGTGATCGGCAGCGCGCTGAGGCGCGGGGCCGTCGGCGCGCTGGGGCGCGTGATCGGCAGCGCGCTGGGGCGCGGGGTCGTCGGCCGACGGGGTCGTCGTGGGGTTCACGAGGTGCTCCTGGTGTCCGAGGGGATCAGGCGCCACGCCACCGCCGCCGCGAGGGCGAGGATCACGGCGGCCACGTAGGCGGTGACCTGCGTGCCGTGGGTGAAGGCGTCCTGCGCGAGGGCGAGCAGCGCGGTGTTCTGCCCGTCCGTGATGGCAGTGGCGCCGGCGAGGGAGTCCTGCATGGCGGCGGCGACGTCGGCGGGGGTGCCGGCGGGGATCGTGAGGTAGGCGCGGTAGATCGCGGTGTGGAGGGAGCCGAGCACGGCGATGCCGAGGGCGACGCCGAGCTCGAAGCCGGTCTCGGAGATGGAGGAGGCGGCGCCGGCGCGCTCGGGCGGGGCGGCGGCGACGACCGCGTCGGTCGACAGCGTCATCGCCAGGCCGGTGCCGAGGCCGATCACCGCGAGGGCGATGCCGATGCCGAGGTAGCCGGGCAGCCCCTCGGCGACGCCGAGGAAGGCGAGGCCCGCCGCGCCGACGCCGAGGCCCACGGCGATCGCGCGTCCGCGGCCGAGCCGTGCGAGCGCCACGCCCACCACGGCGACGACCACGAGGGAGGCGAGGGTCGCGGGCATCTCGGCGAGCCCGGCGAAGAACGGCGAGTAGCCGCGCACCAGCTGGAGGTACTGGGAGAAGAAGTAGAGCATGCCCATGAACGCGAAGACCGACAGGGTGCTCGCGGCGACGGCGCCGGTGAACGCCGAGATGCGGAAGAGGTTCACGTCGATGAGCGGCACGGTGAGCCGCTTCTGCCGGCGGAGGAAGACTGCGCCCGCGGCGAGGCCCAGCACGGCGGCGAGCGCTGCGGCGGGGAGCTCCCCGCCGCCGACGACCTGCTTGATCGCGAAGACGAGCGGGACGATCGCGGCCACGGACAGCGCGGCGGAGAGGAGGTCGATCGGGCCGGAGCGGGGGTTTTTCGACTCGGGCAGCAGCCACGGGCCGAGGATCAGGATCAGCGCGATGACCGGGACGTTGATGAGGAACACCGATCCCCACCAGAAGAACTCCAGCAGCGCTCCGCCCACGAGCGGGCCGACGGCGCTGCCCGCCATGGTCCCGGCCGACCACAGCGCGATCGCGCGGGTGCGCTGGGCGGGGTCGTGGAACATGTTGCGGATGATCGACAGGGTCGAGGGCATGATCGTCGCACCCGCGAGGCCGAGCAGGGCCCGGGCGAGGATCAGCATCCCGGCGCTCGGCGCGAAGGCCGCGATCATCGAGGCGACACCGAAGGCCGCGGCACCGATCAGCAGCAGGCGCTTGCGGCCGATGCGGTCGGCGACGTTGCCCATCGTGACCAGCAGACCGGCCAGGACGAAGGAGTAGATGTCCCCGATCCACAGGATCTGCGTGGCGGTCGGGGCGAGGTCCGCGGTGAGCGAGGGGACGGCGAGGTAGAGGACGGTGCCGTCCACCGCGAGGAGCGTGACCGCGAGGATCAGCACCACGAGCGCCGCCCACTCGCGCCGCCCGGGGAGGGGCGGGGTGGGGGCGGTCGCGGCGGGGGTGGTGCCGGCACGGGAGGCGCCGGTGGGAGAGGCGCCGGTGGGAGAGGCACCGCCGACGGGCGCGGGTCCGCCGACGGGCGCGGGTCCGCCGACGGGCGCGGGTCCGCCGGGGGGCGCGGCGGAGTCCTGGGAGTTCGTCATGCCCCCGAGATTAACGAACCGTTTGGTTCGTTACCAGATCTGGACGGTTCGCTGTGACGGAGGTCAGGAGGGCTGGGTCGGGGCGGACCGACGGCCCGGCCCGTCGGCCACCCCCCCTCCCCGACTTGTGCGCGCTCACGGTCGATGTCGCCCCACACATCGACCGTGAGCGCGCGCAAGTCCGCCGGCAGCGACCCATGGAACGCGGTCTGTGACGCACGGAGCGAAACCCGTGCCCCCGGAGTGGGGACGTGGAGCCCTGGTGGTGGCAGGATTCGCTCCGTGCCCGAGAACCCCTCGCGCTCGCCCCGCTCCGACGAGCCCTCGTCCCCGCATCCGGAGCCCTCCCCGTCGGCCGCAGTCCCTGCCGCGGCCCCCTCCCCCGCTGTGTCCGGTCGGCCCCCGTCGGCCGACGCAATACCCGCCGACGCCGAGGCGACGGAGCCCCCGTCGGCCGCGACCCCGTCGGCCGACCCCGGCCCGCACGACCCCGCCGGCACCCCCGGCCCGCACGCCGGCGCCCACCACCACAGCCACCACCACCTCGACCACCGCGGCCTGCCGCGGGCCCGCACGCCGCTGGCCGTCGCGGCGCTCGGCGCGCTCGGCGTCGTGTTCGGCGACATCGGCACGAGCCCGCTGTACGCGCTGCAGACCGTGTTCGCCCTGCACCACAACGCCGTCGCGCCGACCGAGTCGGACGTGCTCGGGGTGGTCTCGATGGTCACGTGGTGCCTGCTGACCATCGTGACGTTCACGTACCTGGGGCTGATCATGCGGGCCGACAACCAGGGCGAGGGCGGGATCCTCGCGCTCACCGCGCTCGTGCTGCGCAAGCTCCGCGGCGCAGGCGGCGTCGGACCGCGCGAGGCCGCGGTCGCGCTCGTGCTCGGCGTGCTCGGGGCGGCGCTGTTCTTCGGCGACTCCGTGATCACCCCCGCCATCTCCGTGCTCTCCGCCTTCGAGGGGATCGAGGTGGCCGGCTCCGTGCCGAACTCCGTGATCCTGCCCGGCGCGCTGATCGTGCTCACCGCGCTGTTCGCGGTGCAGCGCCGCGGCACGGCCCGGATCGGGAGGCTGTTCGGGCCGGTGATGATCGTGTGGTTCGTGGTGCTGGCGGCAATGGGTCTGCCGCACCTGCTCGCGAACCCCTCGATCCTGCGCGCCCTCTCCCCGCACTACGCGCTGCTGTTCCTCGTGGACCGGCCCGGCGTCGCGTTCATCGCGCTCGGCGCGGTGGTCCTCGCGATCACCGGCGCGGAGGCGCTGTACGCGGACATGGGCCATTTCGGGAGGCGCCCCATCGCCCTGGCCTGGGGCGCGCTCGTGCTGCCCGCACTGCTGCTGAACTACTACGGCCAGGGCGCGCTGATCCTCGCCGACCCGCGCACCGTCGTGAACCCGTTCTTCTCGATGGTGCCGGACGCCCTGCGGGTGCCGCTCGTGGCCCTCGCCGCGCTCGCCACCGTCATCGCCTCCCAGGCCGTGATCTCCGGAGCGTTCTCCGTCGCCCGCCAGGCCACGCGCCTGTCCCTGCTGCCGCGCCTGAAGGTCACCCAGACCTCCGAGGCGCACGGCGGACAGATCTACATCGGCACCATCAACACCCTGCTCTTCGCCGGGGTGCTGGTGCTCGTGCTCGTCTTCCGACGCTCCGAGGCGCTAGCCGCCGCCTACGGCCTCGCCGTCACCGCCACGATCATCCTGGTCCTGGCGCTGTTCCTGCTGTACGCCAGGCGGATCCTCAGCTGGCCGCTGTGGCAGGTGGTGCCGCTCGCGGTGGTGGTCGGCGGGCTGGAGCTCGTGCTGCTGGCCGCGAACGTCGTGAAGATCCCCGCCGGCGGTTGGATCCCCCTGGTCATCGCCGCGGCCCTGACCACGATCATGCTGGTGTGGAAGCGTGGCTCGCGGATCCTCTTCGACCGCCGACGCGACATGGAGGGGCCGCTCGCGGAGTTCATCGCGGAGATCAGCCCGGGCGGCAGCCGCGAAGTCCCGCGCGTGCCGGGCCTGGTCGTCTACCCCCACGGCAACGAGGCCACCGTCCCGCTCGCGCTGCGCACCGGGGTCGCGATGAACCGGGTGCTGCACGAGCACGTGGTCCTCCTGACCATGAAGCACCTCGGCGTCCCCCACGCCCGCGCCGAGGACCGCTCCTCCGCCCGGGTGCTCGGCCCCGGGATCGTGCAGCTCACCCACCTGGTCGGGTTCCACGACTCGCAGGACGTCCCTGCCGCGCTCGCCGAGGCGGTGGAGCGGCTCGGCCGGGAGCACGGGCCGGAGTGCGATGCGGGGTGCGTCGAGCACGTGCCGGAGCTGGCGCTGGCGGGGATGGAACCGATGTACGTGCTGTCCGTGTTCCGCATCGAGCCAGGTCAGGACCCGGCGATGCCGCGCTGGCAGCGGGGCCTGTTCCGCACCCTCGAGCGCGCGGGCGCGAACCGCACCCAGGTGCTGCAGCTGCCCACCACGCGCACCGTGGTGATGGGGGCGGAGACGGAGCTGTAGGGGCTACCGGGTGGGGTTCGCGACGACGCGGCCGAGGATCTCGAGGTAGGCCCGGGCCAGCTGGTCGTCGTCGGCGTGCTCGGCGACCCACGCCCTGCCCGACGTGCGCACCGCCGTGCGGGAGCGGTCCGCGGCGAGCTCGCGCCACAGCTCCACCAGGGCGTCCTCGTCCTCGGGCGGCAGCACGTCCCCCGCCTCGGCGTCGCGGACCACGTCCGCCGCCTCGCCCTCGAGCAGCGCGGTGATGTGTCGGCCGGTCGCAAGGATCTCGTACAGCTTCGAGGGGACCGTCCAGGCGAAGGGCTGCCACGAGCGCAGGGAGACGATCACCGTGTCCGCCCACGCGTACTGCTCCCCCACCTCGCGGTGCGGGATCCGGGGCAGCACCGTGACCGGGGCGTCGAGCTCGCGGGCGAGATCTGCGAGGGCCTGGGCCTCCACGCCGTGGCCGACAAGCCTGAGCTGGATCTTCATGCCCTCGCGGGCCAGGCGCGCGGCGGCCCGGACCGTTGTGTCCAGACCCTGCGAGCGACCCATGTTGCCCAAGTACAGGCAGCGCAGCTCCTCGTGGTCGCCGGGCAGGTGATCGCGCTGCGGCGGGATCCGCGACAGGTCCGTGCCGTTGCGGACCACGCGCACCGGGTCGATGCCCCGCGTGCGCAGCACCTCCGCGAAGCGCCCGGTGGTGGTCACCACCGCGCGTGCCCCCGCCTGCCAGTCGGTGACCTGGTGGTGGACAGCGCCCTTCGCGACCGCGACGCAGCGGCCGAGGAGGCGGCGGTGCAGCGGCAGGGCGACGGGCAGCTCGACCGGGAAAGAGGTGGCGGACGCCGCGACCAGCGCCTCGACGGCGAGGGTGTCCGGGTCGAGGGGAGTGATGGGATCCGGGGTGGCGGGGGCGGCACTGGGGGTGGCGGGGTCGGCACTGGGGGTGGCGGGGTTCCCCTCCACCTCGGGTGCGCGGGGAGAAGTTGCGGGAATGGACCCCTCATTCCGACCACTGTTCCCCGCGGGCGGGGCGGAAGGGGTCGCTGGCCCGGCATCGGGCAGCCGCTGAGCATCGACCTCGGGTACGCGGGGAGAAGTTGCGGGAATGGACCCCTCATTCCGACCACTGTTCCCCGCGGACGGGGCCTGGACGGTCGTTGAGGAAGCGTGGGGGCTCGCGGACGGGGCCGCGGCGGTCGTTGACGGGGTCGCGCCTGCCGCATCCGGGCCCGCGCCGCCGACCTGGGTGACGAGGTCCGGCCAGGCGTCCCGCATCTCGACCACCAGCGGCACCTCCCACAGCGCGGCGAGGATCTTGCCCAGCAGCAGCGTGGGGATCGCAGGAGCGGTGGCGACGATGACATTGGGGCGGTCCGCGGGACGCGCGAAGCGCCTGCTGAGGCGAAGCAGCGCATCCCCCGCGGCGACCAGGTGATCCGCGGTGCGGGTGGCGATGTCCCCGCGATGGGGGAGGTAGGCGGTGCGCAGCACGGTCTCGCCGTGCATGCCCCGTTCGACGGCACCCACGGGGTGCTCGCGTCGCTGCTCGGCGGACGGCCGGCCCATGGGGTAGTGCGGCACGGGCGCCGCGACAGTCACCTGGTGCCCGGCGGCGAGGAAGCGCCCGACCAGCGCCGACCAGCGGCGCTGCGGTGCCCCGAACTCGGGCGCGTAGTAGTGGGTGAGCAGCAGGATCCTCATCCGGCCGCCGGTCGCTCGGGGGTGGCGGACCCGCCCGCCGCGTCGGCGTGGGCGGACCCGCCCGCCGCATCGCCGTGGTCGGGCCTGCTGGCCGCGTCGGCGTGGTCGGGCCTGCTCGTCCCGGACTCGGCAGCGGAATCCGGATCGAGGCTGGCCGTTCCGCCATCGGGGTCGAGGAGGCGGGTGCCGTCATCGGGATCCAGGCCGAGAGCTTCGGCGGCGTCGCGGAGGTCCTGCGGGGTGAGGTGCCCGGTGTCCGGCGGACGCTTCCCGGCCTTCGCGGTCGCGGTGTCCACCAGCAGGTGGATCGCCTCGCCCTTGCCCTTCTCGCGACTCTCCTCACCCGGGGTGGGCAGCGAGGCGATGGCCGCGACGGGGATGAGCACCGCGCGGGAGCTCAGCTGTCGCGGCACCACGCTCAGCGCGGCGAGGTCGTCGCCGGCGTCGCGCTGGTAGATGTCGCGGACGCGTCCGACGGGCTTCTCGTCGCTGCCGCGCACGGTGATCCCGGCCAGGGCCTGGAGGCGGCGGCGCGGGGCGTGATGCTCGGCGTCGGGTCCGTCCGCGCCCGGCGCGGCATCGGCGTCCGGCGCGTCGTCCGGCTCCGGCCCACCGGTCAGGCCGGAGGTCCGGTCCTCGGGCACCGAGCCGTGACTCATCGGGAACTTCCGCGCAGGTTCACGATCGATGAGTCTACCGATCGGTGGGACCCCAGGTCAGCGACGCCTGTCCAGCTGCCCCGCAGGTGCGGCGTGTTCAGGCTCGGGAACGAGCTCGTGACCCACCGCGGCCAGACTCGCCACCCACGGCCCACCCACTGCCCACCCACGGCGGCGACTTGTGCGCGCTCACGGTCGATGCCGGGCCGTGGATCGACCGTGAGCGCGCACAAGTCGGGCCGACAGGTGAGGGGCGGAGATAGCAGGCAGCCCGTACGGCGCAGCCGGCCCGTAGAGCACAGCCCGCCCCTCACTCCCCCCGGCAGCAGAGCTGCACGAACTCCTGGACGTCGGTGATGGGGTCGCCATCGGCGCGCTTCTGCAGCTCGCGCACGGTGTGCTCGCGCACGGTGAGGCTCAGCAGGAGCGAGAACAGCGAGCGGGCGAGGAACTTGGGGTTCGCGCCGTCGATGAGGTGCCCGCGCTCCTGCAGACCGAGGAACACCTGCTCCAGCACGTGCTCGTGGACGAGGCGCAGGCGGGCGATGCGGAAGCGGCCCGGATGGTCGGGGTTCACGACCTCGGCGGAGAGCGTGGCCAGCAGCGCCATCGAGTGCTCCCGCGGATCCCACGGCCCGGCCAGCGCCGCGACCAGCGTGGTGGGCGAGGACTGCATGACCTCGACCGAGTCCAGCAGCCCCTGGGCGTGCGCCTCGAGCCGGTCGATCACCGCCCCGAGCAGCACCTCCTTGGAGTTGAAGTGGTGCAGCATCCCCGGGTGCGAGATGCCCACGCGGCGGGAGATGTCACGCAGGCTCGCCCCGTGGTAGCCGCGCTCGGCGAACAGCGCGGAGGCCGCGTCGAGGATCTCCTCGCGGCGGGACGAGGTGCCGGAGGCGGCTTCCCCGTCGGCCGCCGACCACGAGGTGCCCGCCTCCGCCGTCGCCGTCCCGCCGATGGCAGTGCGCAGGTCCCCGAGGCCCTGCGCCTCGGCGATCGAGTCGAGGTTGCGCAGCGCCTGCTGCAGCGGACCGACCGTCCCGGCCGATGCGCCCGGCGACTCGTCGCCGACCCGATCGGAGAACACCGTCGACAACGGGGCGGGGCCCGTCCCGGCTCCCGGGGTGCCACTGCTCGCAGCAGTCGTCATCGATGCTTCTCCTTCTCGGTCTACGTCGTCATCGCTCAGCGGGACACGATCAGCTCCGCGATCTGGATCGCGTTCAGGGCGGCGCCCTTGCGCAGATTATCGGCAACCGCGAACAGGATCAGCCCCTTGCCCTCCGGGACCGACTGGTCCTGGCGGATACGGCCGATGAACGTGCCATCCTTGCCCGCCGCCTCGAGCGGGGTGGGGAGGTCGACGACGTTCACGCCCGGCGCCGCCTCGAGCAGCTCGCGCGCCCGCTCCGGGGTGATCGGCTGATCGAACTCGGCGTGGATCGCGAGGGCGTGGCCGCTCATGACCGGCACGCGCACGCAGGTCCCGGCGACCGGCAGATCGGGGATGCCGAGGATCTTGCGCGACTCGTTGCGCAGCTTCTGCTCCTCGTCGGTCTCGCCGGTGCCGTCGTCCATCAGGTTCCCGGCGAGGGCGACGACATTGAACGCGATCGGCGCTTTATACACCCCGGGCTGTCCGAGGTCCACGGCGGACCCGTCAAGCGCCAGCTCCTCGACCCGGTCGACCCCGGCCCTGACCTGCGAGGCGAGCTCCGCGACACCGGCGACGCCGGAGCCGGAGACCGCCTGGTAGGTCGCGACCTTCAGGCGCGCCAGACCCGCCTCGTCGTGCAGCACCTTGAGGCTCGGCATCGCGGCCATGGTGGTGCAGTTGGGGTTCGCGATGATGCCGCGGGGCGGGTTCGCCACCTGCTCCGGGTTCACCTCGGAGACCACCAGCGGCACCTCGTC
The DNA here is from genome assembly GCF_014204755.1 of Brachybacterium aquaticum. Taxonomy (NCBI): domain Bacteria; kingdom Bacillati; phylum Actinomycetota; class Actinomycetes; order Micrococcales; family Dermabacteraceae; genus Brachybacterium; species Brachybacterium aquaticum. The sequence goes on along the minus strand of NZ_JACHLZ010000001.1, from coordinate 43,973 downwards.
GTCGCGCCGCCACGCGGAGGAGTTGTCGACCACGACCGCGCCAGCCGCGGCGAAGCGGGGCGCGAGCGCCTTGGAGGTGGAGCCGCCGGCGGAGAAGATCGCGACGTCCACGCGCTGCTCCTCGGAGGTGATGTCCGCGGTCTCCGCGTCCTCCACCACGAGGTCCAGACCGGCATAGGAGACCGTCTTCCCCGCGCTGCGCGCGCTCGCGAACACCCGGATCGAGGAGTGGGTGACCGAGCGGTCGGCGAGCAGGGCGAGCATCACACGGCCCACCTGACCGGTCGCGCCCACGACGCCGAGGACGGGCCCGTCGGCCGCATATCCCGGAGTGGCGGAGAAGTCGGGGACGCCCGCCGGGGTGCCCGAGGCGCCGGAGGCGCCACCGTCGGCCGACGGGGAGTTCTGGGGCTCGCTGGTGCTGGTGCTCATCGTCCGGTCCCTCCGTAGACCACGGCCTCGGTCTGCTCGGCGTCGAGGCCGAACGCCGTATGGATCACGCGCACCGCATCGTCCAGGCGCGACTGCTCGGTGACGACCGAGATGCGGATCTCCGAGGTGGAGATCATGTCGATGTTGATGCCGGCCTCGCCGAGCGAGCGGAACAGCTTCGCCGAGACGCCCGGGTGGGAGCGCATGCCGGCGCCGACGATGCTGACCTTGCCGATCTGATCGTTGTAGCGGATTTCGCTGTAGCCGATCGACTCGCGCGCGGCCTCGATCGCGGCGAGCGCGGCGGGGGCGTCGGCCTCCGGCAGGGTCAGGGAGATCGCGACGGTGTCGTCCACCGTCGAGGAGTTCTGCACGATCATGTCGATGTTCGCGCCGGTGGAGGCGACCACGTCGAACAGCAGCGCGGCCTTGCCGGGGGCGTCGGGGACCTCGACGACCGTGATCTTCCCTTCGCTGCGATCGTGCGCGACGCCCGAGATGATCGGCGCCTCGAGGCCCGGTGCTGCGATGTCGTCCATGGGGAGCTCCTTGGTCGGGTCGGCGGCGTCGCGACGGGCGACGTCCGCGGGGCGGAGGGTGACGGTGGGGTCGATCGGGATCTCGCGCTCGAGATCGTCGGCGACGATCGTGCCGAGGCGACCCGAGTAGGAGGAGCGCACGTGCAGCGGCACCCCGTAGCGGCGCGCGTACTCGACGCTGCGGGCCATGAGGATCTTCGAGCCGTTGGCGGCCATCTCGAGCATCTCCTCGCTGGAGATGACGGGCACGCGACGGGCCGACGGGACGATCCGCGGATCCGCGGTGAACACGCCGTCGACGTCGGAGTAGATCTCGCAGACGTCGGCCTTGAGCGCCGCGGCGAGCGCGACGGCGGTGGTGTCCGAGCCGCCGCGGCCGAGGGTGGTGATGTCCTTGGTGGTCTGCGAGACGCCCTGGAAGCCGGCGACGATCGCGACCGCACCCTCGGACAGCGCCTCCTCGATGCGGCCGGGGGTCACCTTGAGGATGTGGGCGCGGCCGTGGACCTCGTCGGTGATCAGCCCCGCCTGCGAGCCGGTGTAGGCGCGGGCCTCGACGCCGGTGTCGTTCAGCGCCATCGACAGCACCGCCATCGAGATCCGCTCACCGGCCGTGACCAGCATGTCCAGCTCGCGCGGCGGCGGGTTGGGGGTGACCTGCTCGGCGAGATCGATCAGCTCGTCGGTGGTGTCCCCCATCGCGGACACGACGACGACCACCTGGTGGCCGGCCTGCGCGTACAGGGCGATGCGGCGGGCGACGCGCTTGATCGAGTCGGCGTCAGCCACGGAGGATCCTCCGAACTTCTGGACGACCAGGCTCATGGGCGGTGTTCCTTCTGGTGGTGCGGGTGTGGGGTGGTGCTGGGTGCTGCCGTTGTGCGGTGCGTGCGTGCCGCGCCGGGTGCTGCGCGGACGGAGCGGGGGGTCCGGCGCTGCGGACGGTCGGCGCGCGCCGTGGGGACGGTGCTCGCCGCGCGGGTGCCGGCGGGTGCACGGGACCGCCTGCCAGTCTACGAGGGGCCGACGGATCTGGCCCGGGACCCCACCATCTGAGACATACGGGCAGGTCACATCGGGAGGAGGACGTGGCGTGGGCGACATTGCGGGGTGTGGTGGTGGCGCGGGGAAGTGCGCCCGCGGGAGCGGTGTCTGCACCGGCGGGGGCATGGGCGCTGTGAGCGGAGCGCGGGTGCGCGCCCGCGGGGCCGAGGGCGCTACTGGCGGGGCCAACGGCGCTGTCGGCGGGGAACAATTGCTGGAATCGCCCAGGAATTCCCGCAACTGTTCCCCGCGCGTCGGTGCCGTGGCGTGGATTCGAGCATGTCTCCCCCGCTGAATGCCCTGGGACCGAGACTCGTGAGCGTTGGGGCCGTCCCGGCTCGTCGCGCGGGGAACACTTGCCGGAATTGCACGGGCGATTTGACACCTTCTCCCCGCGCGCCGTGGAGCGAGGCATGGATTCCGACTCCTCTCCCCGCGGATCACCCGTGATCGACGACGACGCCGAATGCGTTGGCTCCGGGGACCCGGGCCACGGCCCGCCGGCACCTGCGCCCGGAACTCCGCGCCGCCAGCACCTGGGTCAGGAGTCCCATGTCGCCGGCCCCCACTCCACTGCCTGGCGTCGACACCGCGAAGATGCCGGCCCCGCATTGGGGAGGAACCGTCGCTGATGCTCGTGACCTGGTGCTTGTGGAGGAGGACGGGCCCCATCACGCGCCCCGTCGGACCATGAGCGCATGGCCCGACGTTCAGCACCCCTCCCGCGATCACTGCCCTATGCCGTGTTCAGCGCATCGGAAGCACGACGGGAAGGAGTGACCGTCGGCCGTCTGCGGGCGCAGGATCTTCGCCACCTGGGCTACGGCCTGTACGCCCGGCGCACTGTGGACGTCACCGAGGTCGACGCCCTGCGAGCGGTCACTCGCAACGACCCGATGGCGGTGGCGAGGGGTCTGAGCGCCGCGCGCCTGTGGGGCATGCCGTTGCCGTTCACGAAGCAGACGTGGTCCGCTTCGCGCACGCCTGAGCCCGACCCTTGGGCAGAGCCCGACCCCTGGGCCGAGCCCGCACCGACACCTGAACCCGCGCCCGAGCCCGACCCCGACCCCGTCCACCTCACCGCCAACGGGTACCGCCGGCAGAGCAACAAGCTCCTGACGTGGAACCGCCAGCGGATCCGAAGCGAGGACATCGTGACCCACCGGGGCGTGCGCGTCACGAGCCGGGTGCGGACCTGGATCGACCTCGCGCAGGAGCTCACGCTGGACGAGTTGGTCGAGATCGCCGATCACCTGGTCAGGCAACCCCGGCCTGAATACGAGGGGCGGTTCGATCCGTACGCCACTCCTGCAGACCTCCGCGACGCGGTGCGCCAGTATCGGGGCTCCGGCCGACCCATGCTGCGCAAGGTGCTCGACCTGACCCGGGTGGGCAGCGATTCCCCGATGGAGACGCGGCTCCGCCTCGCGATCATCCGCGGCGGGCTTCCCGAGCCCGTGCTCAACCAGCGACTCGTCGTCGAGGGCAACGACCTCTACGAGCCCGACATGTGCTGGCCCGAGTGGAAGGTGTGCCTCGAGCACGACGGGGCCGGCCATCGCACCAAGAAGCAGCAGAACCTCGACATCCAGCGGCGCGAGAAGCGCGAGGCTCTCGGCTGGATCGAGGTGCAGACGGTCGCGGCCGATCTCCGCAACGGCTGCGAGCGGGCGCTGCGCAGGCTGCGGGACGTGCTCACCCGCCGGGGGTGGCATCCGCCGCTCGCTGTCAGCGGGCCGGTGATCCGTCCTCTCACGGAGAGCGGCGCACGGGCCAATGCGCCGTCCTCCGAACCGGCCAGCGCCGAGCGGAGCATCCGGTGACGCGCCAGGAATCTGACATAACGCCTGGCGTTATTGACGCCCGGCGACATACACTTCTCCCATGATCAGGTCGTTCGCCGACCGGGGCACCGAGCGCGTGTGGCGTCGCGAACCGGCGAAGAGACTTGATCCGCGCATCCACAGGACCGCGAATCGGAAGCTGCATCTGCTCGATGCCGCCACCACTCTCGAAACGCTGCGCATACCGCCGGGCAACCGCTTGGAGGCCCTCAAGGGGGGCCGGGTCGGCCAGCACAGCATTCGGGTGAACGACCAGTGGAGGATCTGCTTGACGTGGACGGATGCGGGCCCGGAGGACGTCGAGATCGTGGACTACCACTGAGGAGTGTTCATGCCGGACAAGCTCTATCCCCCGGTCCACCCCGGCGAGGTCCTGATGGAGGACTTCATCAACGGCTTCGGCATCACCCAGAACAAGCTCGCTGTCTCCATCGGAGTGCCGCCCAGGCGGATCAACGAGATCGTGCACGGCAAGCGCGCGATCACGGCGGACACTGCACTGCGCCTGGGACGCTACTTCGGGGTGGATCCGCAGTTCTGGCTCACTCTGCAGACCAGGTACGACCTGGAGATCGCGGAGGCCCGCGTCGCCGATCAGATCGACGCGATCGCACCGCTGCAGTCGGCATGACCGTCGAACCCCACGTGGCGCTGCGTCGACTGCGCGTGGCCGACGCGGCCGCGGTGCACGCGGCATTCGCCTCCGCGCCTGACATGGAACGCCAGGGAGACGTGGCGACGCTGGTGGACGCGGAGCGCTACGTCGCACGCCTCGTCTCCGAGAGCTCGCCGCACGAGGGGTGGGCCATCGCCGCGGACGACGCACTGGTCGGACTCGTGTGCGTCAGCGTCGACGAGGCCAACCTCAGTGGATGGTTCGGGTACTGGATGACGGAGTCCGCGCGCGGCCGCGGGTGGATGCGTCGCGCGGCGGCGACCGTCGCGGACTGGGCGCTCACCACCCGGGGTCTCGAACGGCTCGAGCTCGGGCACCGCGTGAACAACCCCGCCTCCGGTCGCGTGGCACGAGCAGCCGGATTCGTCAGGGAGGGAACCGAGCGCGGCAAGTTCCTCATCGATGGCGAGCGGATCGACGTCGACACCTACGGGCGGCTGCGCACCGATCCCGGTTCACAAGCCGACCCGCTCCCCATGTCCGACGCGAGATGAGCGCCGAGGGCTCCACGTCCCGGAGCTCGGCGAAGTGCCCTCCGGCATGCCGCGGCCGCCACGACCGCCGCGCCGCCGCCAGTCGGCGGGGAGGAGTTGTCGTCATCGAGCGATGAGTCCAGCACATGTCCCCCGCCGACGGGGCCGACGGGGACGACGACCCCTCAGGCCACCTCGACGGCGTCGACCTTCGCGGAGGTGGACTCTGCGGAGGTGAACTCCGCGGAGTCGGACTCCGCAGCATCAGCAGACGCGGCGTCGGACCGCGCCGGTCCCCGCAGCTTCCGGCGCTGCGCCTCGATCACCTTCGGCAGCACCGAGAGTGCGACGAGGACGAGCACGGCGATCTCGAGGTGGTCGCGGATCACGGCGACCTCGCCGAAGGCGTAGCCGAGCGTCGTGATGAGGGTGACCCACAGGGCCGCACCCACGGCGGACCAGGTCAGGAACACGCGGCGCGGCATCTGCCCGGCGCCCGCGACGACGGTGATGAAGGTGCGCACCACGGGCACGAACCGGCCGAGCACCAGGGCGCGCCGGCCGTAGCGGTCGAAGAACTCGATGGTGCGGTCGAAGTGCTTGCGCTTGAGGAAGCGGCCGTCGCGCTCGTAGAGCCTCGCGCCGACGCCGCGACCGATCTCGTATCCCGCGACGTTGCCGGCGAAGGCCGCGACCATCAGCGTCAGCAGCGAGACGATCAGCGGCACGCCGAGCTGCCCGCCGTGGGAGAACATCCCCACCGCGAACAGCAGCGAGTCGCCGGGCAAGAGCGGGAACGGCAGCCCGCACTCGATGAAGACGATGAGGTGGGCGATCCCCCAGAACGCGGTACCGAAGTGCGCGAGCAGCTGGGCGGGGTCCATCAGCATGTGGAGGAGAGACATCACGCTTCCGTTCGACGGGCCGACGACGGGGCCCGCACCGGGTCCCCGCGGACGTCCGCGAGCGGAGCGGCGAGTGCATCCTGCGCCTCGACGCGGCCCGGAGCACCACCACTGAGGTGGAGACCTCATGGAGATCGGTGAACATGCGGTGAGCTGGGGGGATATCCCCGAGGAGGGTGGCGGGGAGGGCCTGGGGGAAGCGCGTTTCCGTGCATCGGCCTCTCCTCGCCACGTCCCGCTGACCGGCAGCGGCGGCGCACTGACCCGCTGCCCCGCTGACCCGCGCCGCAGCACCCGCGCCACGCAAGCCCGCGGGGAGAAGTTGTCGCTGCCGGACCCGCATTCCAGCAAGTGCTCCCCGAGCGCTACGGCACCGAGTCCCTACGAGCCTCGTCGCCCAGACGCCTGGGCGACGCACCCCGGTCAACGGGGAGAAGTTGTCGCTACCGGAGGCGAACTCCAGAAAATGCTCCCCGCGCACAGGGAGGGGCGGCACGAAGCACACGCCACGCGCCCCGCTTCACGCCAGCTCTCCCCGCCTCACTCCCCCGGGACGTCCCGCTCGATCTCCGCGAGCCACGCGCGGCTCGTCACGTCCGAGGGCATGCGCCAGTCGCCGCGCGGGGAGACCGCGCCGCCGGCGAGGACCTTCGGGGCGTTGGGGAGGGTGGAGCGCTTGAACTGGTTGGAGAAGAAGCGCTTCGTGAACACGGTCAGCCAGTGCTTGATCTCCTCGCGCGAGTAGGCGCGCTTGTCCTCGTCGGCGTACCCGGCCGGCCACTCCCCCGCCGACGCATCGCCCCAGGCCTGGTGGGCGAGGTAGGCGATCTTGCCGGGGCCGTAGCCGCGGCGCAGCAGGTGGTAGAGGGTGAAGTCGTGCAGGGCGTAGGGGCCGATGGAGTCCTCGGTGGACTGCGCCTTCTCACCCGCCTTGGTGGGGATGAGCTCCGGGGTGATCTCGGTGTCCAGCACCGCCTGGAGCACCGTCCCGGTCGCCTCGTCGAAGATCCCCTCGGCGATGACCCAGCGGATGAGGTGCTGGATGAGGGTCTTGGGGACACCGGCGTTCACGCCGTAGTGGGACATGTGGTCGCCCACGCCGAAGGTCGCCCAGCCGAGCGCCAGCTCGGAGAGGTCGCCGGTGCCCACCACGATGCCGCCGTGGTGGTTGGCGAGGCGGAAGAGGTAGTCGTAGCGCATGCCGGCCTGGACGTTCTCGAAGGTGACGTCGTAGACCTCCTCGCCGCGGCCGAAGGGGTGGCCCATGTCCTTGAGCATCTGCGTGGAGGCGGGGCGGATGTCGATCGTCTCGAAGCTCGCGCCGATCGCCTCGGAGAGCAGCTCGGCATTCGAGCGGGTGTGCTCGGTGGTGGCGAAGCCGGGCATCGTGTAGGCGAGGATCTCGGAGCGGTCGCGCCCCAGCAGGTCCATCGCCCGGGCGCACACGATCAGGGCGTGCGTGGAGTCCAGGCCCCCGGAGACGCCGATGACGGGCTTCGTGCCGCCGGGCTTGCCGCCGCCGATCGCCTCGAGGCGCCGCACCAGGCCTGCGACCTGGATGTTGTACGCCTCGTAGCAGTCCTGGGCGAGGCGCGCGGGGTCGTCGGGCACGAAGGGGAAGCGGTCGTGGTGGCGGCGCAGCGGACCGGTCGCGGGCGGGGTGCGCAGCGGCTCGGACTCGTAGCCCTTCTCCGCGGCGCGCGCGTCGTGGCGGGCCTGCGCCGCCCGACGTCGGCCGCCGAGCAGCACCAGGTCCTCGAGCCCCTCCCCCCAGTCCTCGTCGGCACCCTCCTTCTCGACCCGGTCCCAGAAGCCGGGATCGATGTGGGGCCCGAAGAGATTCGTCGTGGAGTAGGACTCGAACTTCGCCAGCGACTCGGCGTGGGTGCGGCGGTTGTCGTCGAAGGTGTTCTGGCGGCGGCGCTCGGCGACGATGCGGTCGAGGTCCACGTCCACGATCGTGGTGCGCACCCCGCGCGGGAAGCGCTCGGACTCGCCGAGCAGGTCCCCGCACTCGTACACGAAGGTCTGCCCGTCCCAGGCGAGGTCGGTGGTGGACTCGCCCTCGCCGGCGGCGGCGTAGACGTACGCGGCCTGGCAGCGGGCCGAGGAGGAGCGGGCCAAGAGCTTGCGGTCCTCGGCACGGCCCACGGTGATCGGCGAGCCGGAGAGGTTCACGAGCACGGTGGCGCCCGCGAGCGCGGCCTCGGCCGACGGCGGCACGGGCACCCACATGTCCTCGCAGATCTCGACGAAGAGCTTCAGGCCCGGCACGTCCTCGACGGTGATGATCCCGTGCGGGGACAGGTGCTGCTCCTCACCGCCGAGCCGTACCGCGATGTCGCAGGCGTCGTCGCCGGGCGCGAACCAGCGTCGCTCGTAGAACTCGCGGTAGGTGGGGAGGTTCTGCTTGGGGGTGATGCCGAGGATCTGGCCGCGGTGGATCACGACCGCGCAGTTGTACACGCGGGAGCGGTCCTCGGCGCGCAGCGGGGCGCCGAGCACGATGATCGGCATCAGCTCCTGGCTCGCCTCGAGCACGTCGAGCACGGCCTGCTCGGCGGCGTCCAGCAGCGGCTCCTGCATGACCAGGTCGTCCAGCGAGTAGCCGGTGAGGGACAGCTCGGGGAACACGGCCAGGCCCACCTGCTGCGCGTGCAGGTCGCGCAGCACCTCGAGGTGGCGCTCGGCGTTGGTGGCCGGGTCGGCGAGCGCGACCGGCAGCGTCACCGCCGCGACGCGCACGAAGCCGTGGTCGTAGATGCTGGCGTGGGGATCCGTGGCCGCGGCCGCGGGGCCGACGGCGTCCGTCGCAGAGCTCATGGCCAGAGCGTAGTGGAGCCCGCGGCGCACGGTCCGACGACACCGGCGGACCCGCGGGCACGCCGACGGACTCGCACCCGGCCCACCTCGCCCCTGCGATACGTTGACCCGGTGATTCCGGAGCACGGCGCAGACAGGAGGTGGAGGAGTTGAACGCCCGCAGGCCCCTGATGGGCTGGCTGCTGGTCGCTCCGAGCCTGATCGGCGTGACCTGCTTCCTGATCCTGCCCGTGGTGCTCGCGTTCGTGGTCTCGCTGTTCCACTGGGACCTCTACGGCTCGCGGCGCTTCCTGGGCCTGGACAACTACCTCTCCTTGTTCAGTGACGGCACGCTCGCCAACTCCCTGCTGGTCACGGCGATCTTCACGCTGATCTCGGTGCCCGTCTCCCTCGCGATCGGCCTGGTGCTCGCCACGCAGCTGGTGCGGGCGCTGCCGGGCTCGGCGATCGTGCGCGTGATCGTGGTGATCCCGTGGGTGTGCGCACCGCTCGCCCTCGGCGTGGTGTGGAAGTGGATCTTCCAGCCGTCGGTCGGTGCGCTGAACCAGATCCTCGGCGTGCGGATCGAGTGGCTGACCGATCCGTCGCTCGCCCTGCCCGCGGTCGCCTTCGTCGCGATCTGGCAGAACGTCGGCTACATCTCGCTGTTCTTCCAGGCGGGGCTGACGCGGATCCCCGGCTCGATCTACGAGGCCGCCCGGATCGACGGCGCGAACGCCGCCCAGCAGCTGTGGTTCATGACGATCCCGCTGCTGCGGCCGACGACGTTCTTCCTCGCGGTCACGCAGGTGGTCGCGTCCTTCCAGGTGTTCGACATGGTCTACGCCCTCACGGGCGGCGGACCGCAGCACCGCACCGAGGTGGTCGCCTCGCTCATCTACAACGAGGCCTTCGGCGCGAGCCGGCTGGGCCGTGCGAGCGCGGTCGCCGTGATCCTGTTCCTCCTGCTGGTGGTGATCACGGTGATCCAGCAGCGCTGGTTCTCCAAGCGCATCACCTACGACATGAGCTGAGAGGAGGGACGCGATGACAGCGCAGGATCCGACCTTGCCCGACGGGAGATCCGTCGGCAGCACGACCCCGGCCGACGGGAGATCCGTCGGCCGCACCACCCCGGCCGACGGGCGCCCCGTCGGCCGCGGCTCCCGCCCGACTGCGCGCCGCGCCCCGCGCGCCGGCTCGCTCACCGCGCGCCGGCTCCTCGGCCACGGCGCGACCTACCTGGTGCTGATCGTCGCGGCCGTGCTCACCCTCGGGCCGTTCCTGTTCTCGGTGATGACCGCGTTCACCTCCAGCAGGCAGTTCGCGCAGGAGGGGCCGCTGTCGGTCCCCTCGCCGCCGGTGCTGGACAACTTCGTGGGGCTGTTCACCTCGCCCGACGGCTTCGTCACCCCCGTCGCCGTGACCGTCCAGATGGTCGCCGTGATCCTGGTGGGGCAGATGGTGTTCTCGGTGCTGGCCGCCTATGCCTTCGCCCAGCTCCGCTTCCCCGGCCGTGACCTGCTGTTCTGGGTGTACATCGCGACGCTGATGGTGCCGCAGGTGGTGGTCGTCGTGCCGCTGTATCTGATGCTCTCCGAGGTGGGGCTGCGCAACACCTTCTGGGCCCTCGTGCTGCCGTTCGTGCTCGGCTCGCCCTACGCGATCTTCCTGCTGCGGGAGAACTTCCGCGGCATCCCCTCCGAGCTGATGGACGCGATGCGGATCGACGGCGCCGGCACGCTGCGCCTGCTGTGGAACCTGGTGGTGCCGCTGAACCGGCCGATCATCGTCACGCTCATGCTGATCACCGTGGTCACGCACTGGAACAGCTTCATGTGGCCGATGGTGATCACCTCGGGGCCCCAGTGGCGGGTGATCACGGTGGCGACCTCGGCCCTGCAGTCGCAGTACAACAACAACTGGACCCTGGTCATGGCCGGGACCACGCTCGCGATGCTGCCGCTGGTCATCCTCATGGTCACCTTCCAGAAGCAGATCACCCGCTCCATGGGCGAGGCGACGCTGCGCTGAGGATGGGCGATGCGCCCTCGGCCGGTACCGCGCCGAGTGCCGACGCCGCGCGGCCGAAGCGAAGTGGCCCTGTGCGAGCGCCGTGGCCTCGTGTGAACTCCGTCAGCCGTCCCGGCGACGCCGTGACCATAATGGACGGGACACCACCGCCCGGAAGGACCTCACCATGCTGAACCGTCGCACCCTCCTCTCTTCGTTCGCCGCCGCCGGCCTGCTCGGCACCGCGGCGGCCTGCTCCCCGTCCGGCGAAGGCTCGGGAAGCGGCGGCTCGAGCAGCGGAGGCAGCGATGCCGGCGGCAGCACCGGCGGCGACAATGGCACGCTGACCTTCAGGCTGTGGGACGAGAACGCCGTGGCCGCCTACGAGGAGTCGTTCGCCGCGTTCACCGCGCAGTCCGGCTGGAACGTGTCGATCGACGTGGTGCCGTGGGGCGACTACTGGACCCGCCTGCCCCTGGACGTCGCCAGCGGCGACGCGGCGGACGTGTACTGGGTGAACTCCGCGAACTACATCCAGCTCAAGGACTCCGAGGCGCTGCTGGACATCAACGAGGTCATCCCCGACGGTGCCTCCCAGTGGGAGCAGGCCGTAGTGGACCTGTACACGCGCGACGGCGGGCTCTGGGGCGTGCCGCAGATCTGGGACTCGATCGCCCTGTTCTACAACAAGGGCCTGGTCGAGGAGGCGGGCGTGGACCCGTCGGCCCTCGCCTTCGACCCCACCGCCGACTCCGACGCCCTGCGCGAGGCGGGGACGCAGCTGACGCTCGACGGCGAGGGCCGCCACCCGGGCGAGGACGGCTTCGACCCCGACACCCGCGCGCAGTTCGGCTTCAACTCGCAGGCGGACCGCCAGGCGATCATCGGCCCGATGCTCGCGGCCAACGGCGCCCGCTGGGAGGAGGACGACAAGTACACGTTCGCCTCCGCGGAGGGCATCGAGGCGTTCCAGTACATGGCCGACCTCGTCAACGTCGCGCAGATCGCCCCGAGCGCCGCGGACACCAACGAGAACGGCGACTTCACCCGCGACCTGTTCACGCAAGGCAAGCTCGGCCTGTTCCAGTCCGGCCCGTACAGCCTGCCCGCGATCTCCGAGGGCGTCGCCGACTCCTTCGAGTGGGCGCTGGCGGCGCCGGTCTCCGGACCGGACGGTCCGAAGTCGCTGGTCCACGGCGTGGTCGCGGTCGGCAACGCGAAAGCCGACGACGCGCAGCAGGAGGGCATCACCGAGCTCCTGACCTGGCTCGGCTCGAAGGAGGGGCAGCTGCCGCTCGCGGAGAAGGGCGTCTCCTTCCCCGGCCACGTCGACGCGCAGCAGGCGTACATCGACTTCTGGAACGAGAAGGGCGTGGACGTCAGCGTGTTCGTCGAGGCCGCGAAGGATGCCGCCCCGGCCGACACCGGTGCGCGCGCGAACGCCGGGCTCATCGCCGCGATGCCGATCTTCCAGGAGGTCTTCATCGGCCGCCTCAGCGCCGAGGAGGGCATCCCGCAGGCACAGGAGGAGGGCAACGCCGCCATGGCGGAGTGACCCTCCGCCGGGCGGCGGGTCAGTCGCTCGCGCGGAAGCGCTCCCAGGCGGACTGGCGGGTCATCCCGAGGGTCGTGCCGTGCCTACGGCTGCCGGCCTCGGCCTGACCGTCCGCTCACCGAGGTCGAGCCCGGACACCCTCCACGACTCCCCCACGATTCGTGCCCGAACCGTGCCCGGGAACTCGCTCCCGCAACAGGTCATGGCGTGGGACTCTGTGCGCATGACCCAGACCACAGTCCCCGGCGCCTCGCCGCACCCCGCACCGCGGCCCTCCGCGGACGACCCCGGCATCGTCGCCGAGCACGTCAGCCGCGCCTTCGGCAGCGTGCAGGCGGTGGCGGACCTGAGCTTCACCGCGCCGCGCGGGGCGGTGACGGCGCTGGTCGGGCCGAACGGCTGCGGGAAGTCGACCCTGATGCTGATGCTCGCCTCGCTGCTGGCCCCCGACACGGGCCGGGTGCTCGTGGACGGCATCGACCCGGCCGAGGACTCGCCCGCGGTGCGTGCGGCGGTGGGCTGGATGCCGGACCAGTTCGGGGCGTGGGACTCGCTGCGGGTCGCCGAGGTGCTCGAGGTGATGGGCCGGGCGTACTTCCTGCCCACCGAGCGTCTGCGTCCCCGCATCGTCGAGCTGCTGCATCTGCTGGATCTCGACTCGCTCGCGCAGCAGCCCGCGCACGTGCTCTCGCGCGGCCAGAAGCAGCGCCTGGGCCTGGCACGGGCACTTGTCCACTCGCCGCGGGTGCTGATCCTGGACGAGCCGGCCTCGGGCCTGGACCCCGCCTCGCGGCGGCGGCTGATGCACGTGGTGCGGGGGCTCGCGGCCGACGGGGTCACCGTGCTCGTCTCCAGCCACATCCTCTCCGAGCTCGAGGAGATGGCCGATCACGTGGTGGTCATGGATGCGGGACGGGTCGTGGACGCCTCGAGCCTGCGGGCGCTCGCCACCCGGCCGCGGCCCTGGCGGATCGCGTCGCTGCACCACCAGGCGCTCAGAGAGGCGCTGGCGAAGGTCGGGGTGCGCCACGGCGAGGTGCTCTCCCCGGACCGCACCACCTCCGGGCATGCCGAGGTGATCGTGCACCTGCCCGACGAGGCCACCGCCGCGCGTCTGCTCGGCGACCTCACGGCGGCCGGGGCGCAGGTGGTCGGCTTCGGGCCGGCCACCGGCAGGCTCGAGGCGGCCTACCTCGCCTCGGACGCCGCCCGACGAGAAGGAGCGAAGTGATGACCACGCCCCCGTCGGCCGGGCAGGACCCGAGCCCGCAGGACCCGAGCGCACAGGACCCGCGCCCGCAGGACCCGAGCCCGCAGAGCTCCCCGTACTCGTACGGCGAGCCCCCGACCGACCAGCCCCCGTCGGCCGCCCCGCAGCCGACCACCGGGCCCGCTGCCGGCGTCCCGACCCAGACGCTCCCGCCGACGCAGACGCTCCCGCCCACCCAGGCCGCGCCCGCCCCTCGCCGCCGCGGCGGCGGGACGCTGACGCTGCGGCCGAAGGGGCTGTGGCTGGTCACCTCGCTCGAGCTGCGCCAGCGTCTGCGGTCGGGGCGCTGGTACGCGGCGCTCGCGGTGTGGACGGTGGTGCTGATCGGGATCGGCGTGCTCGGTCTTGCGCCGACGCTGACCACGACCGGCTGGGGCGAGGTCGAGCCGGTCGCCGCGGTGGTGTTCAGCCTCCAGATGATCCTGGTGCTGTTCGCGATGCTGCTGGTGGTGCCGGCGCTGACCGCGGGTTCGATCAACGGCGACCGCACCGCCGGCACGCTGGCGACGCTGCAGGCGAGCCTGCTCAGTCCCACCGAGATCGTGCTCGGCAAGCTGCTGGCCGGGTTCCTCACCGGGCTCGCGTTCCTGGTGCTCGCCCTGCCGTCGGTGGTGCCGATCGCGGTGCTCGGCGGGATCGGGGTGTTCTACTTCCTGCGCCTGGTGCTGGTGATCGCGCTTCTGACGCTGTGCGTGGCCGCGGTGGGGCTGGGCCTGTCGGCCGTGACGAACCGGCAGCTCGGCTCGGTGGTGCTCGCCTACGTGATCGTGTTCGGCGTGACCGTGGTCCTGCCGGTCGCCTGGGGCGGCACGGCCGTGTTCGTCACCGAGGAGCGGCAGGTGACGATCTACGAGCGCGAGTACACGGAGGACGGGCCCGGCGAGTGCATCCAGTACGAGCGCACCCGCGAGGTCCCGCGCATCGATCTGACCCTGCCACTGATGTGGGGGAATCCGGTGGTGCTGCTGGCCGAGGCGGCGCCGCCGATCCCCGAGGACTACTGGCAGTTCGACGACGAGAACGCCGATGCGCTGCGGCTGCTCAAGCTGGGCATGCGCAGCGCCGCGACGATCACCCACCCCAGCAACTATGTGTGGGACCAGGACTGCGCGCCCATCGTGGCCGATCGGCCCAACCGCCCCGTGTGGCCGATGGGCCTCTCGCTCTGGGCGCTCGCCGGGATCGGCGCGACCGCGGTCGCGGTGCGCACCCTCGCCGTGCCGATCTCGCGGCTCGGCAAGGGCACGCGCATCGCCTGAGCGGCCGACGGGCGCGCGGCCCCGCGAGTGGGCGGGCGGCGGCGAGGGGCGGCGCCGCGCCGGCGGATCCGTCGGCCGACGGGTCAGTCGGGGCGCGGTGGTCAGTCGCGCCGCGCTCGTCAGTCGCGTCCGACCTCGCGCAGGCCGGTCACGGAGTCGGGGATGTCGTGCAGTCGCGAGACCTCGTCGGCCCCGTCCGACGCCGGGAGCCCGCCGCCGGTGAAGGCGGAGCCCTCGGAGCCGAAGTCGGGCAGGCGGCCGCGGGCGAGGTCGGCCTTGCGCATCGCGGTGTCGGTCGCGCCGAGCTCGGCGTCGTCCACCCACAGCCGCTCCCCGGGGCCGGCCGCGTCGAGGTCGAAGATCTCCAGGGCATGATCGCCCCCGTCGGCCTGCAGGCGCTTGCGCAGCGCGGCCCGCACGGCCGGGTCCGCGGCCCGGTCGGCGCGGGTGCCGATCTCCGGTGCGACCAGCGCGTACGGGGTCTCTCGGCGCATGTGGTCACCGGCCGGTCCGTAGAGCACGTCCCGCAGTCCCGTGCGCATGGCGCGCGACGCGGCCACGCCCAGCAGCGGCACGACCACCAGGGCGCTCAGCACGATCCCGGACCAGGTCATCCCGTTGGAGGCGGAGAGCACGGCGAGCAGGAGCGCGGCGAGCACGGTCCCGGCCCACCCCCAGGCGGCGGTGATCCAGCCTGTCAGGCCCGCGACCCGCGCCTCCCACGGGTTCACGCGGGCGCGATGGGTCCAGTCGGCGTAGGTGCGCTGGTCGATGACGAGTGCGCGCTGCGACTCGGACAGGCGCACGGCGAGCGCGGGGGCGAGCGCCGCGCCGAGCACCACGAGCGCGGTGACGGGAACGGCGACCACGGCGAGGCGCCAGTTCAGCAGGGTGGTGACCTGGGTGAGGTCCATGCTGGACAGGCCCTGGATCACCGCCCAGAGGTCGGCGATCCCGAACACCATCCAGCCGAGCCCCGCGGCGGTGGGCACCACCCAGGCCAGGCTCGCGCGGAGGATGTGGAGCAGTGCCGCGGCGGCGCCGCGCGGCGTGGCGGCGCGGGAGGCCTGGGGAGTGCCGGGGTTCGGGGGCAGGTGCCGACGGTCCTGGGCGAGGACCTGCGCGGCAGCGGCGCGTCGGGCGTCCGGGTCGTGGCCGATGCGGGCGGTGGTGTGCAGGGACTCGTGGTCCTCGATCCCGAGCAGGCGCGAGGCGGGGACGGTGCGCCGCACGAGCACCCATCCCGCCTGGAGGGCGAGCACGGCGAGGCACCAGCAGGACAGCGGCCCGGCGCCGAGGCCGGTCCACGGCTGCGGCAGGCCTGCCACGACCGTGAGCGGCAGGGCGAGGACGGTGAGCACGGGCAGCGTCATGAGCGCGGCGGTGGTGCGTGCGGCGACGGTGCGCTGGAACTCGCGCTCGGAGAGGAAGCGGCGCGGCTGCAGCGGGGCGACCAGGCGCGGCACGGCGAGCGCGCCGAGCAGGCTGAGCACGGTCGCCGCAGCCGGGACCAGCAGGAACGCGATCGCCAGGCTGTCGCCTGTGAAGTTCAGGACCGCGAGGGCCTGGGGAATTGCCTGCGGCTCGGCGGCCGCGACCAGCAACGACAGCGACCAGAACGCGGGCGAGGCCCCGAACACGTACAGCCCCACCAGCACGTACCAGAGCCCGAGAAGCACGAGCCCCGGCGCCCACAGCCGGCGCAACAGGGTGGTGAGGATCGCGCGGCGGGAGTCGACCATGATCTCCCCGGGCGGCACCAGGTGCGCGTCCTCCCGCGGCAGCAGGGGCGGGGGCGGGAGATCCGTCAGCGGCGCGAGGGGGCTGGAGTGGGGGGAGGTCATCGTCGCTCCGGGGTCATCGTCGCTCCGGGATCATGGTCGCTCCGGGATCATGGTCGCTCCGGGTCGGCCCTCAGACGGCGCGGCGGCCGAGGAACGCGCGGCCCAGCGTCATCTCGTCGGCGTAGTCGAGGTCGCCGCCCACCGGCAGACCGCTGGCCAGGCGCGTGACGGTCACCTCGAGCGGGGCGAGCAGGCGCGAGAGGTAGGCGGCGGTGGCCTCGCCCTCGATGTTCGGGTCCAGCGCGAGGATGACCTCCTGGGTCTCTCCGGAGCCGAGGCGACTCATGAGCTGGGCGATGCGCAGGTCGTTCGGGCCGACGCCGCCGATCGGGTCGATCGCGCCGCCGAGCACGTGGTACCGGCCGCGGAACTCGCGGATCCGCTCGATGGCGACGATGTCCTTGGACTCCTCCACCACGCACAGCACCTCGTCGGTGCGGCGGGGGTCGGAGCAGATGCGGCACTTCTCCTCCGCGGAGACGTTCCCGCACACCTCGCAGAAGCGGACGGTGTCCTTGACATTCACCAGCACCTCGGCGAGCCGGCGCACGGCCGCGTCGTCAGCGTCCAGCAGATGGAACGCGATCCGCTGCGCCGACTTGGGGCCGATGCCCGGCAGCTTGCCGAGCTCGTCGATGAGGTCCTGGACGATGCCTTCGTACACGCCTCCCACTGTAGTTCGCGGGGCCGACACGGCGGGGCGCCCTGGCGGTGAGTGGGGACGCACGCGACATCGGGAGGAGCGTGGCGCGTGCGGGGCGTGCGGCGACGCGAACTCCCCTCCCACACACGGGGAGCACTTGTCGGAATGCGCGCGCCATTCCAGCACCTCTCCCCCGCACGCCGCGCTCCGCACTCACGGACCAAGGACACTCGGGTCCCGCTCCACGCCCGCGGGGAACACTTGTCGGAATGCGAGCGCCATTCCAGCACTTCTCCCCCGCGCGCTGCGCCCTCACGTCCCGTCTCGGCGCGACCCCACCCGCCGCACCGCGGCACGCACACCGGGGAGGCCTCCTGGCACTGCCCGGGTGCGCACGATACGGTCGGAGAGGGTCGTCACCGGATGGGACTGCCCTTCGCCGACTTCGAACAGGATTGCCCCGATGACGTCGATGCCGCACCCCTACGGTGCCGCCGAGCCCGCCACCGAGTGCCGGATCGAGCAGGCCCCCGAGGTCCCCACGGCCGTGGTCGTGCAGAAGGACTTCCCGATGTACGAGATGCCCTCCCTCATGGACGGCGCCTTCGCACACCTCGAGGAGGCCCTTGCCGAGCAGGGCATCCACCCCATCGGTCCGGCGTTCGCGCTGCACCACCGCGCCCCGGTCGCCACGGCCGACCTCGAGGTCGGCTTCCCCATCGACCGCCCCCTCGAGGGGACACTCGAGCTGCCCAGCGGCTACGAGGTCACCGGGTCGACGCTGCCCGCGGGCCGCGTCGGCTGGATCTCGCACGTGGGCGGGTACGGCGGCCTCGCGGAGAAGTGGGGCGCGTTCACCGAGGAGATCGGCGAGTCCGAGGAGCAGATGACCTACCCGTTCTGGGAGTTCTACGTCACCGAGCCCCACCCGGACATGAACCCGGCGCACCTGCGCACGGACCTGTTCACCCTGCTCGAGCCGCGCGAGGGCTGAGGTTCAGGCACTCACCTCGAGGACCAGCTCGAGCCCGTCCTCTTCGTCCCACTGCTCCCCCAACTGCACGAACCCGCAGCTCATGGCGAGGGCGAGGGACGCGGCATTGTCCGGTGCGATGCTCGCACGCACGGTGCGCACCTCCGGCTCCCGCGCGGCGACGTCGAGCAGGATCTCCAGCGACCGCCTCGCATAGCCCTGCCGGCGTCGCGCCGGGTCTACCCGGTACCCGACCTCCACCATCCCCTCCGCATCGGGAGCTCCGTGGAATCCGGCGATCCCCACGGCCTCGCGGAGCGCGGGGTCGACGATGAGCCGCGAGATCCATGGAGCATCCTGCGACGTCTCCAGGATCTGCCGACTCCGGCGCACCCACAGGCCGCGGCTTTCGGGGCCGACGAGCCAGGGCGTGAGGATCGGGTGCTCGCGGCGCATCGCGTCGAGGGCGCGCATGCCCGGGCCGGAGATCCTGCCGGTCACGCCGTTGGCGCCCGCGGCGGCCTCGTCACCGGGAGCGGTCGCGGCGAGCGCGTGCAGCACGCGCGGAGGCAGCGCCTCGAGGCGGAGTCCCGTGTCCCCCGCTCCCGGGAGCCGCCACGGCTCCGCGAGCGGGTTCACCGGTTCTGGGTCTCGTCGATGACCTCGAGCACGCGCCCGCCGAGCATCGTCTCGATGACCTCACGGCCGTTGCGGGTCGCGACCACGGCGTCCTCGTCGTCACGGGTGGCGCCGCCGGTGGGGTCGACCTCGGCCGACGGGTCCTCGGGCTCGGGCCGACGGGGCCCACGTACGCGCTGACCTGCGGTGCGGGAGGCGAGCGCCGCCTCGCGCACGAGCGCCGCACCGCTGCGGGGCGCGGCCGGGGCGGAGCGGTCGGTCGGAGCGACGGAGGCCGACGGCGCGCCTGCACTCGGTGCGTTCCCGGCACCGGCCGACGACCCGCCGGACACGGCCGCGGCCGCACCCCACGACGCCGCGGCGCGCGCGGCGGCAGAGCCGGCAGAGGTCGGCGCGGGCGCCGGCGTGGAGGGACTCTCGGAGAAGGTGCGCGAGGGGGCAGAGCCGATACCGCTCGCCTCCCCCGCAGAACTCGCATCGCCCGTGGGCATGCCCGAGGACTCGACGTCGTGCTCGACCGGCTGACCGAGACCTCCGGGCGGCGCGGGGTCCGCGGAGTCCGGCGAGGTCGTGGAGTCGTCGAGGTCCTGGGAGGCCGCGGAGCTCGCGCCGCCGTAGGCGACGCCACCGGGCGTCGGGCCTGCGCCGGGATCGTCCCCGTCGTCGGATGCTCCCCCAGCGCCCTGCACATGAGCGGCGGGGAGGGAGCGCACGACGCGCCCCTCGGCGATCGCACGACGGATCGCGTTCTGTCCGAAGGTGCGCGGCTCCCCCTCCGGCAGGTCGTCGCGACCGGCGTCCTCGACCTCGAGCACCTCGCCGTCGGACCTGCCCGAGCCGTTCGCCGGCGCCGGGCTCGCGGCAGGAGCCGGGGCAGGAGCGGAGGACGAGTACTCAGGCGACGACGTCGCCCCCGCAGTCGCGCTTGCGCCGGAGCCGTCGCGGCCGGACTCCCGACTGCCCTCCTGGAGACGGCCGCCCTCGTCGTTGCGGCTTCCCTCCTCATGACGGCCGACGGGCTCGTGACGGCCGGCGGGCTCGTACAGATCCGCGGGCGGACCGTACTCGTCGGGGTCCGGCGGGTAGGGGTCGTCGGGCTCCGGCGGGAAGTCGTCGACGGGTGCTGCGCCGTCGCCGCCCCGGTTGCCTCCGGCCGCGCGGGCGGCAGCCTGCATCGCCCGTTCGGAGGCGCGCTGACCGGCGGACTGCGCCTGCTGCGCGTCTCCGCCGCCGGGGCCCGAGGTGCCGCTCACCGGGGTCGACGCGCCGCGACCGGTGCCCTGACCGCGCTGTGCGGAGTCGCCGCCGCGCTGCATCGATGCTGCGGCGTCGCCCCACGGCGCACCGCCGTTGCGCGGGGCAGGGCGGTCACCGGTGGGACGGTCATTGGTCGGGCGACCGCTGGAAGGCTGACTGCCGGAGCTGCTGCCGCCACCGTTCCCGCCCGGGCCACCATTGCCGCCAGGACCACCGTTGCCGCCGCCCGGGCCGGGGTCCTCCCCGACCACGGGCTCGACGGTGACGTCGGCGTGCATGATGCGGCGCACGGCGTCGGCGAGGTTCTGGGCTGCGGTGCCGCGATGGAACGCGTTGACCAGGCCCTCTGTGCGGAAGCCGATCAGCAGGGTATTGCCCTGAGCGCCGTGGACGTGACCGTTCTGTGCGATCAGCGCCCAGCTGGCGCGTCGGATCTGCAGCAGCTCGTCGAGGATTGCCGACCAGTGGCCGCGCACCGTGTCGGCGTCGAGTCCGCCGACGGAACCGGCCGACGGGGCACCACTGCCCTGCGCTCCGGGGGCCGACGCAGCGGCTGCCGGTGCGGCGCCCTGCGGTGCGCGGTCCCGAGGAGCCTGCTGCCGCGGAGCCGACTGCGGGTCCTGCGACTCACGCGGGGAGTCTGACGGTGCAGGCGCACGCCCATCGCCACCCCGGTCGCTCCGGTCACCACGGTCACCGCGGCCATCGCGATCACCGCCGGGGATCATCGAGCCCCACGACGCCGCGGCCTGACGCCGGGAGTCGGGCGCAGCGTCCGCGGGACGCTGCTGCGCGGGAGAGGCATCCACGGGAGAGGCGTCCGCGGGGCGGTCCTGCGACGGAGCGGCTGCGTCGCCCTGCGACCGGTCGGTCGGGGTGGGAGCCTGCATCGCCGCGCCGGGAGCGTCGGCAGCCGAGGGTGCCGACGGCTCGGTGGGACGGGACTGTGCCTGCTGGCCCGCGCCCTGCTGGGCGCCGCCGGGCTGACCCGTCGGCCGACCTCCCCGCGCCTGACGCGCGGCTTCCGCGCGCTCCTGCGCGATTCGTCGGGCTTCCTCGCGGCCGCCACCACCGGCGGGAGCACCCCCGCCGGGCGCGCCTCCAGCACGCTCAGCACCGCCGCGACCTGCACCTCCGCGACCTGCAGGGCCACCAGCTCCGGCACCACCACCCGCCGGAGCGCCGCCGCCCCGGCCGGACGCGCCGGGAGCCGGCCCGTCGGCCGCCGCGAGCGCCGCGCGCTCATCGCGCAGCACGAGCCGTGCCGCGAGCAGCTCGAGGTGCAGGCGCGGCGACGTCGCGCCGCTCATGGTGGAGAGGGTCTCGTGGACGAGGTCGCCGCACTGGGAGAGGTCCGCCGGGGAGAACTGGGCGGCCTGCGCGCGCATGCGCTCGAGCTCGTCGGCCGGGACCTGGGGCAGCAGGTCCGCGCCCTTGTCCGGCACGGCGGCGAGCACGATCAGGTCGCGCATCCGCTCGAGCAGGTCCTCGACGAAGCGGCGCGGCTCGTGGCCGGTGGCGAGCACCTGCTCGACCGCGGAGTACAGGCCCGCCGCGTCGCGCTCGGCCACGGCGGTGATCGCCTGGTCCAGCAGCGCGGTGTCGGTGAAGCCCAGCAGCGCGATCGCGGTCTGGTGGTCCAGGCCTTCCTCGCCGGCGCCGGCCATCAGCTGATCCAGCACGCTCATGGTGTCGCGGGCGGAGCCGCCGCCGGCACGGACCACGAGCGGCAGCACCCCGTCGCCGACCTGCACACCCTCGGCCTGGCAGACCTCCTCGAGGTACGGGGTGAGCACCTGCGGCGGGATCAGGCGGAAGGGGTAGTGGTGGGTGCGGGAGCGGATGGTGCCGATGACCTTGTCCGGCTCGGTGGTCGCGAAGACGAACTTCACGTGGTCCGGCGGCTCCTCCACCAGCTTCAGCAGCGCGTTGAAGCCGGCCGACGTGACCATGTGCGCCTCGTCGATGATGAACACCTTGAACCGGTCGCGGACCGGCGCGAAGGACGCGCGCTCGCGCAGCTCGCGGGCATCGTCCACACCGCCGTGGCTGGCCGCGTCGATCTCCACCACGTCGAGCGAGCCGGCACCGCCGCGGGCCAGGTCACGGCAGGAGTCGCACTGCCCGCAGGGGGTGTCCGTCGGGCCCTCGGCGCAGTTCAGGCAGCGCGCGAGGATGCGCGCGGAGGTCGTCTTGCCGCAGCCGCGCGGGCCGGAGAACAGATAGGCATGGCCGACCCGCCCGGCACGCAGCGCACGCCGCAGGGGCGTGGTGACGTGGTCCTGGCCGATCACCTCGGCGAAGGACTCCGGGCGGTAACGACGGTACAGAGCGGTGGCCACCCGGACAGGCTAGTCGAGGGTGCCGACGGGCGCGTCCGGGACGGTGTCGGAGGTGGACGACGGGGCAGTGGGGAGGAACGGTCGCTCCAGGACCCGGCCGCCCGCGCGACGAGGGCAGAGGGCCGACGACCCGCTAGGCCGTCCTGGACACCGTCGCCGCCGCGCACGCGCACTTCGGCCGGCTCGACGTGATCGTGAACAACGCCGGCTTCGGCCAGTACGGCGCCGTCGAGGAGCTGTCCGAGCAGGCCCTGCGCCAGACCCTCGAGACCAACCTCCTGGGCTCCGTGTGGGTCGCGCAAGCAGCGCTCCCCTTCCTGCGTGCGCAGGGCTCCGGCCACATCCTGCAGGTCTCCCCACAGGCGGTGTGCTCTCCTTCCCCTACGTCGGGGCGTACAACGCCTCGAAGTGGGGCATCGAGGGGATCACCGCGGCCATGGCTGCGGAGGTCGCACCGTTCGGCATCGAGGTCACCCTCGTCGAGCCGGACTCCTTCGCCACCGACTTCGGCCCGGTCGGAGCGCGCTTCGCCGACCCGCTGCCGGCCTACGACACGCTCCGGGACGCGCTCGGCGACTTCCGTGCCACGATCTCGGGCGGCGGCGATCCGCAGGCCTCGGCCGCGGCGATCCTGGAGCTCGTCGACGCGGAGGAGCCGCCGCTGCGGCAGCTCCTCGGCACCGGGCCGCTCGCGCAGCTGGAGGCCGAGTACTCCTCCCGCCTCGCCACCTGGCAGGAGGGGCAGGACCGCGCGGTCCGCGCCTGGGGGCGCGACTGAGGGTCGGTCCCGAGCGGGGCTGCGAACTCTGCGCTCCGTGCGTGACCTCGACGGCTGTACGGCGCTGAGGTCACGCACAGAGCGCATTCTTCGCCGCCCCCGCGAAGTGCGACTCGAGCCCGCAGGGCCCCCACCGCACACCTTGCACCTCCACCCAACCCCCAAGCTCCCCTAATGTGACCGCCTACGGTTTTTGTTGATCTGGCGATAACCCCGGCGTACGGTCGAGCGCCGTGAGCACACACACGACTTCCTCCCCTGAGGCCTCGCAGCGTCGGCGCAACCCGCTGACCGCGATCGCTCGCATCCCCTTCGGCTGGCAGGTCCTGATCGGCCTGGTCCTCGGCGTGGTCCTCGGCCTCGTCGCCGCCCAGATGGGCCCGGTCCCCGCCACCGACGCGAACCCCGACGGCGACAACTGGCTGACCACCACCCTCAGCACGATCGGCGGCATCTTCGTGACGCTGCTGAAGGCGCTGGTGCCGCCGCTGATCTTCCTCGCGATCGTCACCTCGATCGCGAACCTGCGCAACGTCACCAACGCCGCGCGCCTGGCCTGGAAGACCCTGCTCTGGTTCGGCATCACCGCCCTCATCGCGGTCTCCATCGGCATCGCGCTGGGCGCCCTCACCAATCCCGGCGAGAACTCCGGCGTGAGCGCGGACGCCGCCGAGGCCTCCTCCACCCAGGGCGGCTGGCTCGACTTCCTCACCGGCCTCGTCCCCTCGAACTTCCTGGGCATCACCGGCAGCGCGAGCGATGACGGCTCCGTCTCCCTGAGCTTCAACGCCCTGCAGATCCTCGTCATCTCCATCGCCGTGGGCATCGCGGTGCTGTCGGTCGGGAAGAAGGCCGAGCCCTTCCTCAAGGTCACCGGCTCCGCCCTGGAGATCGTGCAGAAGCTGCTGTGGTGGGTGATCCGTCTGGCCCCGATCGGCACCGTCGGCCTGCTCGGCAACGCCGTCGCCTCCTACGGCTGGGAGGCCATCGGCCAGCTCGGCGTGTTCGTGGCCGACGTCTACATCGGCATGCTGATCGTCCTGCTGGTGGTCTACCCCGTGCTGCTGCGCGCCAACGGCCTCTCGATCGCCTCGTTCTTCCGCGGCGTGTGGCCGGCGACCTCGCTGGGCTTCGTCTCCCGCTCCTCGCTGGGCACCATGCCGATGACCCAGACGGTCACCGAGCGGATGGGCGTGCCGCGCCACTACGCCTCCTTCTCGGTGCCGCTGGGCGCGACCACCAAGATGGACGGCTGCGCCGCGATCTACCCCTCGCTCGCCGCGATCTTCGTCGCGAACTTCTACGGGGTGCCGCTGTCGATCACGGACTACCTTCTGATCGTGCTGGTCTCCGTGCTCGGCTCGGCCGCGACCGCCGGCATGACCGGCGCGACCGTGATGCTGACCCTGACCCTGTCCACCCTGGGCCTGCCGCTCGAGGGCGTGGGCCTGCTGCTCGCGATCGACCCGATCCTGGACATGGGCCGCACCGCCCTGAACGTCACCGGCCAGTCGCTGGTGCCCGTGATCGTCGCCAAGCGCGAGAAGATCCTGGACAAGGCCGCCTACGACGCGGTGCGCCGCACCTCCTTCCAGGTCATCCAGGCCGAGGAGAAAGCGGAGGCCGACGAGCGCGTGGAGGCCGAGGTGGCCGCCGACGCCGAGGCACAGGCGGCCGACGGAGCCTCCGGGGCGACCGGGGCCGGGCGCGAGAAGGCTCCCGTCGGCGCCTGATCCAGGCCGGGCCGGCCCGGCGCCGCGGCCGGGAGCCGGCACCAGCCCAGCGCGGCAGCCCGGCGCCGGCACCTCGCCGCAGCCTTGTGCCGGCACCAGCCCGGCGCCGGGCCCGATCCCGCAGCACCCTGCACGAACTTTCAGGTCCCTGGCGTGACCCCGACCGCTCCACAGCGCCGAGGTCGCGCCAGGGACGCGATCTTTCGCGGAACCTTCCGCCCACGAGCGGTCGAGGCGGGCGGTCCCGCCTCTCCGCGAGGGCGTCAGTCGATGACCGAAGCGGTGGCCTTGACCTCGGCGAACTGCATGCTTTCGAGACACGTCGCGGCCGGCGCTGCACGGTCGGCGATCCGGCAGGTCCCAGGATGGGGGTTCTTGCCCGACACCGGCTCCCTCGCCTCGACCACCGTGGACACCCGTGTCCTCATGGGCCACCGCCAGGTGACGGACCTCCATCTCACCGGGCTCGCCGCCGCGCACGGCACCCGTCGCGCCACCTTCGATGCAGGACTCCGCGACGCGCTGGTGCCGACGGACCGCCCTCTGGTCGAGGTGTGGAGCGGCTGACGCATCCCCTGGACAGGATCACTTCCTGCGAGCCCCGCGACTCGCGCCCCGCAGCCTTGTGACCTCACCCGCGGAGCCCTGGCATCGCCTCCGCGATGGGCGATACCCTCGCAAAGTCCCCATCCCTGCAGTGCATCTACCTCGGGTCCCCCAGGGGGATCGTCCAAGGCGGCACCACCCGTCCGGAGGATCCATGACCTCATCGCATCCGAGCCCGCACCGCCCCGCCGCGCACCAGCCGCCGAGCACCCCGTCGACCGAGGCTCCGGCCCCCAGCCTGCGCGCCGCCGCCGGGACCGGGTACTTCCCCATCGCCTTCATCGCCCGGTTCCCCTTCGCGATGATGGTGGTGGGCACGCTCACCCTGGTGGTCTCGGCCCGCGAGTCGATCGCCCTGGGCGGCCTGAACTCCGCCGTGCTGGGGCTCGGCTCCGCGCTGGTGGGCCCGCTGCTCGGCGCCGCGGCCGACAGGATCGGTCAGCGCCCCGTGATCCTGGCCTCCGGGATCCTGAACTCGCTGGCCCTGCTGACGCTGGCCTGGGTGGCGTTCAGCCCGCTGCCCGACCTCGCCGTCCTCGCCGTCGGGTTCGTGATCGGCGCGACCTCGCCGCAGATCGGCCCGTTCTCCCGCAGCCGCCTGGTGCACCTGATCCTCACGCGCCTGCCCGCCCCGCGGCGCGCCCACAGCCTGAACGCGACCATGGGCTACGAATCCGCGGCCGACGAGACCGCCTTCGTGTTCGGCCCGGTGGTGGTGGGGCTGCTGGCCACGACGATGACGCCGGCCGCGCCGATGATCGGTGCGGCCGTCCTCACCCTCGTGTTCGTCACCGCCTTCGCCCTGCATCCCACCGCCCGCGCCTCCGCCCCGACCTCCGAGGAGCCCGTGCAGCAGGCTCCCGCGCGGGAGCTGCGCGGCCTGCGGGTGCTGGTGGTGGTGGCCGGCGCGCTCGGCGTGGGGCTCTTCTTCGGCACCGTGCTCACCTCGCTCACCTCCTTCCTCGCCGACACCGGCCACGGCGACTCTGCCGGTCTGGTGTACGGGGTGATGGGGGTGGGGTCCACGATCCTGGCGCTGTCGATCGGGCTGTTCCCGCAGCGGTTCACGCTCGCGGCGCGGTGGCTGGTGTTCTCCTCGCTGATGCTCGCGGCGATGATCGGCTTCGGGTTCGCGGGCGGGCTCACCGGCGTCGTCTGGGCGATGGCGATCGCGGGCATCGGGATCGGGCCCACGATCGTGACGCTCTACAGCCTCGCCGCGGAGCGTTCCCCGCAGGGCCGCTCCGCCACCGTGATGACCATGCTGGGCTCGGCGACGATCGTCGGCCAGTCCGGGGCCTCGGCCCTCACCGGCGCGGTCGCCGAGCGTGCCGGCTCGCAGGTGGCGATGTGGCTGCCCGTCGGCGCCGCCGCCCTGGTGCTGCTGGCGGCGGTGGTCAACGCCCTGGGCCGACAGCGCGCCCTGCGCCGCGCCGCGCAGGACGTGGAGCGCGACGCGCGCCGGCTCCGGGAGCTGCCCACCGAGCATCTCTGAGCGCGCCTGCGAGCGCGGCCGGGAAGCGGGCGCGGACCCTCACCGCCACAGCAGGTGCTGCAGCGCCGGGGTGAGCTCGGCATGGGCGGGCGCGAATCCGCTCGCCTCGAGACGGGCGGAGGAGACGCGCTGGTCGGTGCGGATCAGCTCGTCGGCGGCGGCGCCGCCCAGCACGGCCCGCGGCCCGAACGGCGGCACCGGCAGCAGGGCGGGCCGGTGCAGCACCGCGCCGAGGGCGCGGGCGAACTCGAGCGCGGTCACCGGCCGCGGGGCGACGGCGTTGACCGGACCGTCGAGGTCGGCGGTGAGCGCGGCGTGGGCGAACACGCGCACCACGTCGTCCAGGGAGATCCAGGAGAGCATCGCCTCCGCGTCGGTGAGACGCCCGCCCATCCCGGCCAGGAACAGCGGCAGCTGCGGCAGCAGGGAGCCGCCCCCATCGCTGAGCGCCAGTCCGGTGCGCACGTGCGCCACCCGCACCCCGGCGCCGCGCGCGGCACGGGTGGAGCCCTCCCAGTCCCGCACCAGATCCGCGAGGAAGCCCTCGCCGCCGGGATCGTCCTCGGTGAGCAGCTCACCGGGGCGCCGCGGGCCGTACAGCCCGATCGCGGAGGCCTGCACCAGCGCCGTGGGGCCGTCGCGCATCCCCGCGAGGGTGCGGGAGAGCAGCGAGGTGCCGTTCACGCGGGAGTCGCGGATCTCGCGCCGCGCGGAGCGGGTCCAGCGGGTGCCGATCGAGCGACCGGCGAGGTTGACCACCACGTCCACGCCCTCGAGGTCGGCGGGGTCCAGCTCGCCGCTGCGCGGGTCCCAGGAGATCTCTCCCGCGCCCACGCTGTTCTCCCGCACCATCCGCCGCACGGTGTGCCCGCCCGTCTCCAGCAGCGCGGCGAGCTGGGTGCCGATCAGGCCGGAGGAGCCGGTGATCGCGACGGTGCGGCGCGGGAGGTGGGCGAACGCGGCGTGGAAGGCGAGGTCGTCGTGCAGCTGCCGGCTGCGGAACGCCAGCAGGCGGCGCATCCGCGAGGCCGCAGCCGGCTCCAGCCGCTCCAGGCGGCGCGGCATCTCGATCTCGATGCGGTCGTGCACCAGCGTGCCGGACCCGTCGGCCTCCAGCCGGTGCTCGTGCCGCCAGGTGCGCCACGGGCCGCGCGCCTGCTGGTCCACGAACCGCCCGGCCTGCGGGTCGTGCTCGGCGTGACGGAGGATCCAGTGCGGGCGGAGCAGATCCGGGAGCGCGGGCGGCCCCACCCGGGTGCCGACGAGGCGGCCGGCGCGCATCCCGCCCTCGCCCGGGGCGTCCATCGAGGCCAGCCCCGGCGGGGTGAGGCGCACCAGGGCACCGGGACGTCCGTACCAGGCCTGCACCTCGGGCTGCGGGTGCCCCACCCGGTGCGTGGTCTCGATCCTCATCGCGGCTCCTACCCTCGGGTGCTGTGCACGGCCACGCTACGCATCGGGCGAGTGGGAGGGAAGTGCCGGGCGGTCAGGGACGCGAGCGCTCTCCCGGGCGCAGCGGCGTCCCGCCGGCGAGCGTCGGCACCTCGTCGGTGCTGGCGCCGGATCGAGGTGGGGCGATCCCCCGGTCGGACCCTGCGGGCGCCCGCACCCCAGGCGTACTCGCCCCAGCGCCCCACTGGCACTCCCGAGTTCTCGATCAGCTCGGTGGTGTCGGCGCCGCCGGTCACGCCCGGGGTGAGGATGCCACCGGGTGCCAGACCGTTGATCATGATGCTGGCCTCCGCGTACTCCAGCGCGGCCATCCGCATGTAGCCGTACAGGGCGTGCTTGGAGGTGTCGTACGCGCCCAGGCCCGGGGCCGACGGATGCAGGGCGTCGATCGACAGGGTGATGACGATCTTGCCCTTCCGGCCCGACTCGACCATGTGCTTCGTGACCGGGCGCAGGAAGTTGTGGACGCCGACGACGTTGATGTCGAAGACCGTCCGCAGCATGTCGGCGTCCATGTCGGCGATCGGGGCGAAGGGGAACACGCCCGCGTTGGCGACCAGGACGTCGACGCCACCGAAGTCTTCGATCACCGAGGCCACGAGCTTCTCGGCCGCGGCGGTGTCGGTGACGTCGATGCCGACCGCGCGGGCCGAGTCCGGACCCTGCCCGTTGAGGTCGTCGGCGATCACGGCCGACTCCGCTTCCTTGAGGTCCGCGATGACGACGGTGGCGCCGGCCTCGTGGTAGCGGCGGGCGGTCGCCTCACCGATCCCCTGCGAGGCCCCGGTGATGATCGCGACCTTGCCCTCGAGCGAGATCAGGTCCTGGATGGTGCTTATGATTCCCTCCCTGGTGGCTGCTGACGGGGCGAGAAATGCCCGTTTCCAGGATCGGCGTGCGGGGCGGCGGTGAACAGCAGCTCAGGGCGTGCCGTCCAGCTGCCGTGCCCGCGACCGCGTGCGGGAGAGCGTCAGCGTGAACACCGCGAGCACCACCAGCACGGGGATGCCGACGTCGACCACCCACCCTGGCACGTCGAACGGGAGGCGCAGCGAGAGCTCCGGCACCCACCCGAGCAGCGTCTCCTGCAGCCATGCCAGTGCCCTGCCGATCGGGCTGAGCACCCCCTGGATCAGCTCGCGCACCGGCTGCAGGAACGGGGCGATCCCCTCCCTCGCCGGGCGCAGGATCCCGCTCAGCAGCGCGCCGATGCCCAGCAGCGGCACCAGGAACTTCACGGCGGCGGCCCCCGCGCTGACCAGGGCGAACCGCACCGGATGCGCCACGCGCCGCTGCTCGCGCTCCCAGGAGGCGCTGCCCTTCTCGGGCGCGAGCGGGGTGCGGGAGATGTCCGTGGGGTCCGCTCCGCCCAGCACGTCCACCTCGCCCTTGCCGCCGAACCCGGCGGTGCGAACCACGATCTGCTCGGCGTTGCGCAGCGTCCCCGTCGCATCGGGCCGGCGCACCGTGTGCACGACCTTGCCGACGGTCTCCTGGGTCTGCAGCGCCTCGGCGTCGAGCTCGATGCCGTCGATGATCACGGTGGCGCGGGTGTCGACCACCCCGTGGTGGGCCCGCACCTCGTAGTCGCGGCCCTTGACCCGGCCGCGGTACAGGGTGGGCTGCTCGGTGTGCTGTGTCGTCGTCATGCCCCCAGCATCGTCGGCCGGGCGGCGCGTGCCATCGACCGGATGGCCGACCCCCGGCCCTCGAAGGTCGAGGATCCGGCCGGCGGCTCAGAACACGATGAAGCAGCCCACTCCGAACAGGATCAGGAAGCCGAACAGCGCGAAGCTCATGAAGTTGTTCTCGGCGGCGGTGGGCTCGCGCTCCTCGGGCACCCAGCCGTCGATCGGCTGCGGGGCGGGGGCGGGGGCGCCGGCGGTCTCAGGGTTCGTGTCGTGGACGGTGCTCATCAGATCACTCCTAGTCGTCCCAGTTCGGTGATCGTCGAGATCGTGAGGATCACGAAGACCACCCCGATGAAGGCGGTGTAGGTCCAGCGGTGGCGGTGGTCGGCGCGCCAGAAGCGGCGCACGCTGATCACGCCGTTGATCGCAGCGATCACGCACAGGGCGATCCCCACCGGTGCCGCGACCCAGCCGGCCAGGCTCAGGATAGGGATCAGCACCGGGATCGCCACGTAGGTGATGACGCAGCGCAGCGCGGAGATCACCACGGAGATGCGGAACGCCGTGTGCGCGCCCTCGCCGGACCGCAGGTCACGGCCCTTGATCCCCAGCAGGCGACGCATCGCGCGGTCCGCGGCGCCGTCGGAGCGGAAGTGCGCGTCGGCCGGTGACGCGGTGGATCCGCTCGGCGCGGCGACGCCCGGTGCCTGCAGCTCGGAGGTGCTCATCA
This sequence comes from Brachybacterium aquaticum, assembly GCF_014204755.1. Lineage (NCBI taxonomy): Bacteria > Bacillati > Actinomycetota > Actinomycetes > Micrococcales > Dermabacteraceae > Brachybacterium > Brachybacterium aquaticum. The sequence goes on along the minus strand of NZ_JACHLZ010000001.1, from coordinate 13,038 downwards.
GTGCGCCTCGGCATCCTCGGCGTAGCCCTTGGCCCGCGCGTGGCGGATCAGCGCCATCGCACCGAGGCCCGCTGCCACCAGGCCCAGCGCACCGATCAGTCCGCCGATGAAGAAGCCCCAGTACAGGGGGTCCATCCGGTTGCCGCCCTCGGCAGAGCCGATGCCGCTGCCGATGAGGATGCCGAAGAACGGCGCCAGCAGCGCGACCACCACCCCGAGCAGCACCCGCCACAGGCCGGGTGGAGTGGGCTCCAGGCGGATGGGCCGCCCGGGCGGCACCGGGGCGTCGTCGTCCACGGCTCGGGGTGCGGTGGTGGGTGCGGTGTCATTCATCGTGATCGTCCTTCTGCGCGGTCGTCGACGACGGCCAGTCCGTGCGTGTCGGACTGGGTACGGGTGGGGGTGGAATCCCGGCGGGTCTCGCTCTCGTCGGGCGCGAGCTGGTTCAGGGCTCCCATCAGGGGGCCGACGATGTCCATCGGCAGCGGGAACACCACCGTGGAGTTCTGGTCCGCTCCCAGCTCGAGCAGGGTCTGCAGGTAGCGCAGCTGCAGGGAGGCGGGGGCCTCGCTGAGGGTGAGGGCCGCGTCGCGCAGCTCCTCGGAGGCCTCGAGCTCGCCGTGGGCGCTGATCACCTTGGCGCGGCGTTCACGCTCGGCCTCGGCCTGGCGGGCCATGGCGCGCTGCATCATCTCGGGGATCTCCACGTCCTTGATCTCCACCACCACCACGTCCACGCCCCACGGCACGGCCTGCTGGGCGATCGACTGGTAGAGGTCCTCGTTGAGATCGGCGCGGTGGGCGAGCAGGGTGTCCAGGTCGGCGCGACCCACCACGGAGCGCAGGGTGGTCTGGGCGAACTGGGAGGTGGCCACCGCGTGGTTCTCCACCGACATCACCGAGCGCACCGGATCGGCCACCTTGAACATCACCACGGCGTTGACGCGAGCGGTGACGTTGTCGCGGGTGATGACCTCCTGCGGCGGGATGGTCAGGGTGACCACGCGCTGGTCCACCCGCACGGAGCGATCCAGGAACGGCAGCATGATCACCAGGCCCGGGCCGAGCGGTCCGCGCAGGCGACCCAGGCGGAACACCACCAGCCGCTCGTACTCGCGCACCACCTTCAGCGAGGCGGCCAGCAGCACGAGCAGCAGGACCACCACCACGATCAGGATGATCACGTAGCCGGGCATACTAGACATTCTCTTGGGCCTTCTTCCGTTCTGAGGCGTAGCGGGTGCGTCCGAGCACCAGGGGGACGGGGGCGTCGACGTCGGACCGACGGTCCGAGGCGTAGCTGGTGCGGCGGCGCTGGAGGGCCTCAGCGGCCACCGCGCGCTCCTCGAGGTTGTCGTCGAGGGACTTGAACAGCACGCCGTCGGGATCCACCGGGGAGTGGCGCAGGTGCGACCACAGCGGCAGCCCGGCCAGGGCCACCACCACTGCGATCCCCATCAGCACCACCTGGCTGATCCAGTTCTGCACCGTGAACGCGGTGACCAGGGGGAACACGACGGCCAGGACGGAGACCGCGCAGGCGATGCCGCGATGGAACCGGGCCGACTCCGAGGAGGGCCAGGCATCGACCGTGCGGCCCACCTCGCGGCCGTCGTCGGAGGTGGTGCAGGAGTCCTTGACGGGGCACGAGTTGCACACCAGGGGGCTGCCCCGGTACCGCATCACGCGGTTGTCCGGGTCGAAGGACTGCGGCCACAGCCATTGATCCTCCGGGCACAGCCAGGCGTCGTGGTCCTCGTGGTACACGAAGCCCTGGGTCTGCTGCTCGTCGTTGGCGACGTGCGCGCGCTTGGCGAGCAGGTCGATCCCGTAGGCCACCAGCACCAGCACGACGGCGTACCCGCCGGCCAGCAGCACCGGCAGCTCGATGGCACCCATCAGCTCGTTCACGAGGCCGGCCCCTCACCGTCGTCGCGTCGACGATCCGAGGCGTACCGGGTACGGCTGGGCGGCACGTTGCCCAGCTGCCCGGCGGCGCCGGCGGTGGCCGCTGCGGCACCCACGGTGGCGTCGCCCGTACGATCCTCGCGGGCCTCCGGGTGCTCCTCGACGAACAGGGTCTCCGGCTCCATGCGGGTGACGGTGGCCCTGATGCCGTGCCGCACGCCCAGCCAGGCGATGTACACGAACGGGAGGATGCCGCCGATCAGGAACACGACGTCGCCGGGCATGCGCATCCATTCCAGCGCCAGGTTGCCGGGCTGGGTGAGGTAGCCCAGGGTGCGCGCCTCGAAGTAGCCCTGGTTGACCGACGCCCACAGCTGCAGCACGCCCAGCGGCAGCAGCGTCGCGAACATCATCCAGGCCAGGCCGATGTTGAGCGACCAGAAGGAGATCTTGGCCAGCTTCTCGGGCCACTTGCTCGGCTTGATGATGTACCGCAGCGCGAACAGGGCCAGGCCCACGGCCATCATCCCGTACACGCCCATCATCGAGCCGTGCGCATGATTGGCGGTCAGTGAGGTGCCGATCTGGTAGTAGGAGACGATCGGCAGGTTCACCAGGAAGCCGAACACGCCGGCGCCCAGGAAGTTCCAGAAGCCCACGGCCACCAGGAACATGACCGCCCAGCGGTGCGGGAACGGGGCGCTGGAGCGGGACTCCTGGCGGGCGCCGAGCTGCAGGAAGGTCCAGGCCTCGACGGTCAGGAAGGTCAGCGGGATGACCTCCAGGGCGGAGAACACCGCTCCGAGGGCCATGTGCTCCACCGGGGTGCCGGAGAAGTACAGGTGGTGCATGGTGCCGATGACGCCGCCGGCGGAGTACAGGATGACGTCCAGCAGGATGATCTGGATGGCAATGCGGCGGCGCACCACGCCCAGCATCACGAACAGGTAGGCCACCATCACGGTGGTGAACAGCTCCAGGAAGTCCTCCACCCACAGGTGCACCACCCAGAAGCGCCAGAACTCGGCGACGGTCAGGTGGGTCTCGTTGTTGGCCAGCAGGCCCACCGCGTAGAAGGCGGGGATGGCCAGCGCCGCGTAGGCGAACAGCCAGGGCATGTTGAACTTCGACTCTGTGCGCAGGCGCGAGCGGATCGCCCGGAAGATGATCAGGAACCACAGGAACAGCCCGATCACCAGCAGTATCTGGAAGAAGCGGGGCAGGTCCAGGTACTCCCACTGTTGGGAGAGGAACGGGGAGCCCTTGGCCCACTCGGGGCCGTAGATGCTGATGGCGGTGCCGCCGAACATGCCCACGACCACCAGCGCCAGAGCGCCCAGCAGGCCGTAGGACAGGTAGTGCTGCCCCTTGGGCTCACGGCCCGCGATGATCGGGGCCAGGAAGATGGCCGCGGCCAGGAACGAGGCCGCCGTCCACAGCAGGGACAGTTGCACGTGCCAGGTGCGTGCCAGGTTGAACGGGAAGATCTGCGCCAGGTCGAAGCCGAAGAAGCCCTGCAGCTCCACCCGGTAGTGCTCCACGGAGGCACCGACGGTGGCCTGGATCAGGAACAGCAGCGAGACCACCAGGAAGAACCAGGCGGTGGACTTCTGGGCCTTGGTGATGCCCACCTCGCCGGGCTGGAGGAACTTCAGGGCGGTGGTGTCGTTGCCCTTCCAGCCCAGCTTGCTGCTCCAGCGGCCGAAGATCGCGAAGAGGATGCCCAGGCCGCCCAGCAGCGCCACCAGGGAGATCGCCGACCACACCAGGATGTCGGCCGTGGGGTGGTTGTCGACCCGCGGCTCGGCCGGCCAGTTGTTGGTGTACGAGTAGTCCAGGCCGGGGCGCTCGGCGGCACTGGCCCACGCCGTCCAGGCGTAGAAGGCCGTGAGGTCGTGGATCTCCTGCTCATCGGTGATGGCGTTGGGGATCAGGCCCTGGGAGGTGGTGGGATCGCCGAAGAAGTCGCCGTAGTACTGCTTCATCTCCTCGAAGGCGCTGATCTGCTCGTCGGTGAGCACGAGGGTGCCGGTGGCCTCGTCGTACCGGTTGGTGCGCTGCATCTCGGAGGTCGCGGCGGCCGGCTCCTGCACGCCCTGCGCCTCGAGCTGCTCGTGGATGTGCTCGGTGCTCAGGCGGAGGTACTCGGCGGTGTAATCCGGGCCCAGGTACGCACCGTGGCCGACGATCGACCCGTACTGCTGGATGCCGCGTGTCAGGAAGATGTTCTGACCGCTGGTGATCTCCTCCTGGGTGTAGACCACCTCGCCGTCCTCACTGACGACCTGCTGCGGCAGGGGCATGGAATCCGTGTACGTGCGGTACGCCAGCACGCCCATCACGAAGAAGCCGAATATGAGCACGAGGGCGACGCCCTGCACCCATCCCTTGGAGATCGAGAGCTCCGCACGATTCCTCTGCTGATCACTTTTCTCAACGACACTCACACCAGTGATCCGTTCTATCGAGGTGCGACGCGGCCCGGATACCGGTCGACAGCTTTTCCGAGAGTACCCAGGATTCCCAGGGAACGTCAAGGATCTGTCCGACCAGGTGGGAGCACTTTTCGGCCAGGATCACGCGAGGGGATCGTTCGCCACGGCACCATGAGGTGGATCAACCTGGGAATGCGTCTGTGCATCCCGGCACCTCATTCAGACGACACGCGGAGCGTCGCCCCCGATGTCGCGATCGGTGTGGATTCGTGACGATTTGCGAGGGGGAATCTATTGCATTTCCGAATACCACAAAGCCCCGGCATGGCACTCAGCCATCCGGAAACGCACGAACCGCGCTCATGATGCACGGGCGACCGCCCCCGCATCCGCACTGTGTCCGCCATCACGCTACGCCTCACCGCTGCCCGCCGCGAGGCCTGGATCACCCGATGTCAGAAAAACCGGCCGAGGAACACCTCGTTGGGGCTCCCCGGGCCGGCCCGCTGGGGCCGACCGAGCCAGTGAACGCGTCGGCGGCCCACCCGGTCCATGACCTGGATCAATCAGGGGCGGGGAATCGGTGGGCGACCGCCCCGGTGCTGGCACATCGGCCGCTATCCCACCCAGCTCCACCCACGTGGCGGTCCACGGCGACCAACTGGTCACGTCGGGCGCTCAGCCCACAGGCACCCCCCGTGCCTGTGTGCGGGCATGAAAGGACCCCTCGTGCACCTGTCAGAGCTCGCCTGCCCTTGCTGCCGTCAAGCCCTGGGGGAGTTCAGCAAGATGACACCGCACGAGGGGTCGCAATAAGTATAACGGCTCTCCAGCCCCGATTTCGAGCCCCTGCTGAGCGACTCCGGTCACGACACGCCGGAAGGGGCGGCGGGATGCCCTCCCACCGACTCCCCTCGGCGCCGCACGACAGCTCCACCTGGACGAATACAAGCACCCGGAAAACGAGTTGCATAACGACCCGGCCACGGGAGGCTGAAAGAACCCTCAGAGCCCTGGGTGTCCGGTATGCTCCATCCAGCACTAAGAGGTGACTGCAGTCACCCCTGCACGTGATGCCAAGGGTGCCGTCGCTTCCCCTATTCCCAGGAGCCCTCATGATCGCCGAAATGATCAACGGCGCGAACAACCTGATCTGGTCCATCCCCCTGATCGGGCTCTGCCTTCTCGCCGGCCTCTACTTCACCATCCGCACCGGCCTCCTCCAGGTGCGGAACATCCCCGACATGCTCGCCCAGCTGAAGAAGGGCGAGACCTCCCCGGACGGCACCTCGTCGTTCCAGTCGCTGATGATGTCGCTCGCCGGCCGCGTCGGCATGGGCAATATCGGTGGCGTCGCCACCGCCATCGCCTTCGGCGGCCCCGGCGCCGTGTTCTGGATGTGGGCCTCCGCCTTCCTCGGCGCAGCCACCTCGTTCATCGAATGCACCCTCGGCCAGATCTACAAGGAGAAGGACCGCGACACCGGCGAGTACCGCGGCGGTCCGGCGTACTACTTCGAGAAGGCCTACAAGCACAAGGCCCCGGGCCTGTCGCTGTTCTACGGGATCCTGTTCTCGATCGTCACCATCCTCGCGATGAGCTTCTTCCTGCCGGGCGTGCAGGCCAACGGCATGGCTTCCGCGATCGACAACGCCTGGGGCATCCCCACCTGGGTGACCGCCATCGGTCTGGTGATCGTCCTGGGCTTCATCGTCATCGGCGGCGTCAAGCGTATCGCCCACTTCGCGGCGTTCGTGGTGCCAGCCATGGCGATCCTCTACATCATCATCGCGCTCGTGGTGCTGTTCATGAACTTCACCGAGATCCCCCGCGTGTTCGGGCTGATCTTCTCCAGCGCGTTCGGCGTCCAGCCGATCTTCGGCGCGATCGTCGGCCTCGCCATCAAGTGGGGCGTCCAGCGCGGCATCTACTCCAACGAGGCCGGCCAGGGCACCGGCCCGCACGCCGCGGCCGCCGCCGAGGTGTCCCACCCCGCCAAGCAGGGCTTCGCGCAGTCGTTCTCGGTGTACATCGACACCCTGTTCGTGTGCTCGGCGACCGCGTTCATCATCATCTCCACCGGCATGTTCAACACCTTCTCGAACGAGGAGTGGGCCGACGGCACCTCTCCGGTGATCGGCAGCGGCACCGCCGAGATGAGCACCAGCGTCGAGCCCGGCCCGGGCTTCGTGCAGAACGGCCTCGACTCGGTCTTCCCGGGCCTCGGACCGTCGTTCATCGCCGTCGCGCTGGGGTTCTTCGTGTTCACCACCATCGTGGCCTACTACTACATGGCCGAGGTGAACCTCAACTACCTCACCCGCAAGATGAAGAACCGCGTGCTCGCCCGCGGAATGCTCCGCCTGCTGCAGGCCCTGGTGCTCGTCTCCGTGGCCTACGGAGCAGTCACCAGCGCCGGTGCGGCGTGGGGCCTGGGCGATATCGGCGTGGGCTCGATGGCCTGGCTGAACATCGTCGGCATCCTGGTCATCCAGGGCCCCGCCCTGAAGGCGCTCAAGGACTACCGCGAACAGAAGAAGGCAGGCCTGGACCCGCAGTTCGATCCGCGCAAGCTCGGCATCGAGGGCGCCACGTTCTGGGAGATGCGGGCCGACGGCCACACCCTCCAGGGCAAGTCCGGCGAGGAGCTGCCGCCCGCGCAGCTGGGGATCGACACCAAGAGCTGATCCCTCGACACGCACCGCAGCGAAAGCCGAAGGGCCGGACCGTCATCGCGACGGACCGGCCCTTCGGTCATTGCACCATCGTTCCGGCCGACAGCTCAGCTCAGCCGCGCCCCGGGCGACTGGGTCAGCGCCGCGTCGGTCTCGGGGATCTCGCCGAGCACCTCGTCGATGCGGGCCTTGACGTCGGCATCGAGCGTGATCCCCGCAGCCTTGACGTTCTCGGTGACCTGCTCGGGGCGGGAGGCGCCGATGATCGCGCCGGCCACGTTGTCGTTGCTGAGCACCCACGCGACGGCCAGCTGCGCCGGGGTGAGGCCGAGCTCCTCCGCGATCGGGAGCAGCCCCTGCACCGCGGTGAGCACCTCGTCGTTCAGGAAGCGCTTGATCATGTCGGCGCCGCCCTTCTCGTCGCGGGCGCGCGAGCCCTCAGGGGCGGGGGTGCCGGGCTTGTACTTGCCCGTGAGAATGCCCTGAGCGACCGGGGACCACACGATCTGGGAGATCCCCAGCTCGCGGGAGGTGGGCACCACGCGCTCCTCGATCACACGCCACAGCATCGAGTACTGGGGCTGGTTGGAGATCAGCTGGATGCCGAGCTCGCGGGCGAGCTAATGCCCGGCGCGCAGCTGGTCCGCGTTCCACTCGGAGACGCCGATGTACAGGGCCTTGCCGGAGTGGACCACGTCGGCGAACGCCTGCATGGTCTCCTCGAGCGGGGTGGCGTCGTCGTAGCGGTGCGCCTGGTAGAGGTCCACGTAGTCCGTCTGCAGGCGGCGCAGCGAGGCGTCGATCGACTCGCGGATGTGCTTGCGGGACAGGCCGGTGTCGTTGTGCCCCTTGGGGCCGGTGGGGAAGTACACCTTGGTGAGGATCTCGAGCGATTCGCGACGCTCGCCCTTCAGCGCCTCGCCGAGCACCACCTCGGCGGCGGTGTTGGCGTAGGTGTCCGCGGTGTCGAAGGTGGAGATGCCGGAGTCGAGGGCGGCACGCACGCAGGCGCGGGCGCGGTCGTCCTCGACCTGGGAGGCGTGGGTGAGCCAGTTGCCGTAGATGATCTCACTGATCTTGAGGCCGGAGCGGCCGAGGTGGCGATGTTCCATGCTCTCCACCCTATGCCTGGCGCGCGAGGACTATCTTGGTGGCCCATGTCACACATCCGTCGCCGCGGCCCGGCGGGACCGTCACCGCCGGGAGCGCACGGAAGGAGACGATCATGACCGACACCTCCACCACCCCCGCCCCTCGGCCCGGGCGATCCGCCACGCCCGCCCCGCAGCCAGGACAGCCGCCGGCGGCGCAGCCCGGGCAGCCATCTGCACCGGCACCGCAGCCCGGCCAGCCGCCCGCGCCGCCGCTCCCGGAGCCCACCAGTGCGGACGACGTCCTGGAGATGGAGCCGACCGTCGAGGGCGAGGACTTCTCCCGCGTCGCGTTCACGCAGGCCGCCGTCGCCCAGATCCAGCGGCTCATCGACCGCAACGGTCCGCTGATGTTCCACCAGTCCGGCGGCTGCTGCGACGGCTCCTCCCCCATGTGCTACCCCGAGGGCGACCTCATCACCGGCGACGCCGACGTGCGCATGGGCCACGTCGAGGTGCCCCTGCCCGACGGCACCACCTCGCCGCTGGACTTCTGGATGAGCCGCGAGCAGTTCGCCTACTGGCGCCACACCCACCTCACCATCGACCTCGTGGACGGCCGCGGCGGCGGCTTCAGCCTCGAGTCCCCCGACGGGAAGAGGTTCCTGACCCGGTCGCGGATGCTCTGAGGGCGGGGCGCGAGCCCGGGTGCACCCGCTGCGCCCGCCCCCGCCTCGGCGCGTGGGAAGGACATGTCGGAATCACGCCTGGATTCCCGCAACTCTCCCACGCAGGCGAGCGCTCCGACCCAGGCCACCTGAGCATGCGGGAAGGACATGGCGGAATGGCACGCGAATTCCCACGAGTCTCCCCCACGCGGCAAGTCGAGGTGAGTGGACGGCCACGCGTGGCCGGAGTATTCGCGCGACACCAGCCCGGGACACCACTAGCGTCGACGGCACGAGCCACCGCGTTCCGTGCGGCGGCGTCAGCACAGCCGGGAGGCTCCCATGCGCGAGCTCGTGTACTACGTGGCGGTGCCCCTGGACGGGTACATCGCCGGGCCTGAGCACCAGATCGGGGACTTCCTCTACGAGGGCGACCACATGGACGCGCAGTTCGCGGAGTTCCCGGACGCCGTCCCCACCGCGGGCGCCGCGCAGCTCGGCCTCGACCAGCACATCGGTCGCTTCTCCACGGTGCTGATGGGCGCGAACACCCACGGGGTCGGTCTGCCGGGCGCCCCGAACCCCTACTCCCACCTCGAGCAGATCGTGTTCACCCATCGTGACCTCCCGGAGGCGGAGAACCTGCGGGTCACGGCCGAGGATCCGGTGGAGGTGGTGCGGGAGCTGCGCCACCGCGGCGGCAAGGACATCTGGCTGTGCGGCGGAGCGCAGCTGGCCACGCAGCTGCGCGGCGAGATCGACCGCCTGATCCTCAAGCGCCAGCCGCTGCTGTTCGGCAACGGCGTGCCCCTGTTCGCCCCGGGCGACTACGCCCCGATGCGCCTGGACCTCGTGCGCACGCAGAACTTCGCAAGCGGCGTCTCGCTCATGGAGTACCTCGTGCGGCGATGAATCGGCGGGGGTGAGTCAGTGTGTGGGCCGGGCAGCCCATCGGGCGAGGCATCGTGCGGCGCACCGGGCCGCGCGCGGAGTTCACGGAGCCGGTCATTCCCGCCCCGGCATCTAGGGGGTATCCGGCGACTCGGGGGCATCCGGCACCTCGGGAGCGCGGCGTGTCTCGGGCACAGCCGGCCCCCCGGGGATGCCCGGCAGCTCCGGGCCGAGCAGCTGCCAGGACACCTGGCGCTGGGCGAGCAGGCGCAGCGCAGAGAGCACCTGCTCGATCATGACGGTGCCGACGACCACGCGCCGCACCGCGTCCTCGGCCTCCCGCGGCACCGAGTCGACGTCGATGCGGGCGATCTGCTCCATCCCATCGGCGTAGGCGTGCATCATCGCCTCGTCCACGGAAATCCCGGCCTGGTCACAGGCCAGCCAGGCGCTCTCGAGCCGGGCGGCGAGGCGGTCGTCCGGCCAGGTCGCCCAGCCGTGCTCGGCGAGCCAGGCGGCGGCGCGACTGCCCGGATCGGGCGTGCCCGGCACGTCGGCCGACGGGGGCAGGCCGTGCCGGATCCGGTAGCCCGCCACCGGCTCCTGCTCCGCAGGCTCGCCCGCCTCAGCACGCCCGCGCTCCTCAGCAGGCCCACTCTTCTTAGCGGGCTCGCCCTCCGCTGGTCCGCCCTTCTCCGGCTCGCCGAGCAGCGCCTGCTGCGCGACGGCCAGCAGGTCCAGGCGCTCGGGGGCGGGTCCGTCGACCACTTCGATGACGCGGCGCACCGCGGCGAGGCCGAGCCCGCCCGTCTGGATCAGGGCCCTGACCAGGCGGATCCGCTCCACGTGCGTCTCGTCGTACTCGGCGGTGGTGCGCGAGGTGGAGCGCCCCGGCGGCACGAGACCCTCACGCAGGTAGTACTTGATCGTGCCGACGGCGACGTCCGTGCGCGCGGAGAGCTCGGAGATCCTCATAGCGCCGCGCTCCTCACCGTGGTCCTGCTCGTGCCTCGCGGTCCCGATCCGGGACCGCGCCCTCGCACGATATCCCGCGACGTCGGCCATCGTGTCCTCCGCGTCGCGCCCCGTGCGCCACCCAGCCAGGGCGGGGTATCCCCTCGCGCCATGCCGACGATGCCACAGACCGTGACACCGTCCCCCTTGACGGCCCGGCAGCCCGCATCCACTGTTGGAAAGTAACACTTTCCAGTTTGGAAGTCACCATCAGCCGGGAGGCACACGTCATGCTCCACGACGCGACCCCGCAGGACCCCCTCGACGCCTCGTCCCGCGACGCCTCGTCCGGCTCCGCCGCTGACTCTGCCCGTCGGCCCCCGAACCTCACCCACGCCCCGCTCGACGGGCTCGACGAGCTGGTCGTCTTTCAGATCGGCATGACCGTGCGCAAGCCGTGGCGGCCCGATCTGTGGGGTCCGGTCTTCACCGCGATGCCGCGGATGCTCGCCGAGCTCGGCCGGGCGAAGGCCGCCCATGAGCGCGGCGAGGGCAAGGACCTGGGCTTCCTCGGCGCCGAGGCGATGATCGGCCCATCGGGCCCGTGGGTGGTGCAGTACTGGAAGAGCACCGAGCATCTCTACGAGTACGCGCGCATGGGCTCGCTCGCGCACCTGCCGGCGTGGAAGGCGTTCAACGTCGCGGCCCGCAAGCACCCCGGCGCGGTCGGGATCTGGCACGAGACCTACGCGGTGCCGGTGGACCGGATCGAGACCTTCTACGGCAACGGCGCGGCCGTGGGCCTGGCGAAGATGGTCGGCGCGGTGCCGGTCGCCTCCCGAGGCCGCACGGCCCGCCAAAGGCTCGGGACGCGCTGAGGTCGGGCGGCCACGCGGGTCAGCCGCTCACGGGGCCGCGCACTCGGTCACGTCGTCGTTGACCCGAGCAAGCTCGAGGGAGTCGGTGGCGATCGGGATCGTCGCCGTCGAAGACTGCGTTGCCGATGCGGTCGCGTCCCAGACCCAGCCCGGACCGTCCGTCCCCTCGATCACCACGAGGGGATGGTCGGTCGCAAGCGACGTCGGCTTCCCGCTCCCCTGAGTGGTCGGCAACTCGGAGACGCACGCTCGGTACATGAAATCCGCGGTAACGGACGGGGTGGTCCCCTCTGAGAACCCGCTCAGCCATTCCCGGTACTGAATCTCCCAGGTCCTCAGACCAGCAAGGAACGCCCCCAGAAGCATCACAAAGAACAACATGCCCCCGAGCATCCCCAGAAAGTCGGGGGCAGTCCTGAACGCGGTGGAGATGCCGAAGTACTCGACCCACCCCCAGAGCGCTCCGGCGAGGATCACGCCGACGAGGAGATGAGCGAGGAGCAGGAGGCCCGCGGCCGGGCCGACCCAATCGGGCACGGCGACCATGGAGACCGGCACACCGAAATCGCTGCCTATGCCGGAGAGCATGAAGCGGGCCACGCCGAAGCTCACGGCGACGAGCGCCGTCGCGACAGACAGGCTGAGCATCACCCGGACGCGCGGGCGCAGGACAACCAGGTGAAAGATCCCCCGGGCGACTCCGAATAGAGCCACCGCGACCAGCATCTGCGTCCACGGATATCCGTCGTTCCCGAGGTACAGCGCCCAGAACACAGCCCCGACCATCACCATCGCGAGCAGCAGGAGCAGGACGGTCCCGATCTTTGCGAGCTTTCCGGAGACGTTCCTCGCGACTCCCCGTCCGGCGACGACTCCGAGAACGGTGCTCACGAGATAGAGCAGACCTCTCACCCACCAGGGCACGGTCTCGACCGGCCCCAACCCTAGGGAGACCACCACGAGAGCTGAGAGCACGACGAACAGCCAGGTCGAGTCAAGCACGCTCTTCCACCCCTGAACCTCCTCCGCCGCAGCTGGGCGGTCAGGCGGTGAGGCGACCTCGCGCAGCTCCAGCTCACCGCCCGCGTAGTGTGGGGTGAATCGAGGTTCGAGATCATCGAGAAGGCGAGGCGGCAGTTCGAACTCACCGCGGACCTCCCATACCGGGGCCGGAACCTGCCTCGGCGCCGCGCCAAATCGTGGAGGCGTGGCGAGCATCCGAGAGACGCTCTCCTTCCGCGTCCGCTTCGACCGATAGACGAATCGCGCCGACGGCGGTCGGCTCTGAGATCGCAGGGAGAGGAGTTCGAGCGTTGCCACGCTCTCTCCGAAGTCGAGGACCTTGCCGCGTGCGACGTCGAGAGCGGCGACTGCGGCGCTGTACACCGGGATGCTCACCAGGTACTTCTCTGTGGACAGCCTGTCGAAGCTCCACTCCTCTTCGCGGAAGCGGGCCTCGATGTGCTCGTAGTCACGGACCGGGTCGGTGAACTGGATCTCCGCATGCACCCGTCGGTTGCAAGCGATCTTGCGCGAAC